>NZ_FNYD01000020.1 GCF_900109035.1 Cribrihabitans marinus | reverse complement strand
GCCCAGAACCTTGATGTCCATCAGATGCTCCTCTCTCCACCTATGCCCGCCACGGTAGCAGCGGGTTGGTGGGAAGGCAGTTCATCCCATTAGCTCACAGCGCTTACCGGCGACCTGAGCGCGATCCTGCGCTTTGCAGCCGGAAAGCAAAAGCTCGACTTCCTTTCGGAGGCCGAGGCGCTAGACAACTTGCTATTGCAGAAATCGTTGGTTGCGGGAGGGGGATTTGGCCTTAACCGAACTGAATCGATTATTAAAAAGAGACCAAAGTCGTAACTCATTCGTCACTTCCGTTCCACCGCTGAGAAGCCGAGAATGCCGATACTTGATCTTCACGGGAACTCGGCATCTTTTGGGAGAATTTTGAAGCTCAAGTCAAACTGGCCGCTTCAAAGTTCGCGAGAGCCGACCGGAGGTTCTCCATGATCTCCTCAGCCAGTACATCCGGCTCGGGAAGACTTTCCAGATCAGTCATCGAAGCGTCTCGGAGCCAAAACAGATCGAGACTTGCCTTGTCACGAGCCAGAAGTTCTTCGCGAGTGAAAGCTCGCCAACGGCCATCCTGATTTTCATCACTCCAACTGGGTGTCCGCTTATGCCTATTGGCTGAGTTATAGCATTCAGCGCCATTGACGAGCAGATGCGCAACCCGGTGCGCGAGCGTACTCGTCTTGCCCGAACCCGCGCCCGCAATGACAAGAAGCGGCGGACTGGGCAACTCTCCCGCCACACCGAACTCCACCGCCGCGCGTTGATTCTCGTTGAGCGTCTCCAGATACTCTGCGGCCTTCATGCTGCACCTTCTCCCCTGCTGCGCTTGCGCGAGAACTTACCGGAGCAAGAACAAAATAGAAACATAAAGTATCGGGGACCAGATGGCCGCCATCAAGGGACGGGAACTATCTTCGCGAGCGCGCCTTTCGACGTTGTCGGCGGCGAGCCGAGGGCCGGTTACAATTGAATGGCCGACCACGGTTCGCAATTTTGAGCCGTCATCTCCCTGCGCAACGCCAGCGCTCAAGTGGATCGGCTTACCCGGAGCGTCCTGTCAAATGACGGCTTTCTAGCCCGAAGCGGATCCATGTCTCGCAATCAGCCGGCCTAGGAAGAACATGCAGGTCGGGCGGAGACCGGCCATTCTCCGCATCTGTGAGATTTTCAGGGGCTTCATGTGAAAGTTGACGTTCAAAATGCCGCCGGAACGGCCCTCTCCCTGCACCGCCGCAAGGCAGCTTCGAGCCCAGAGTCCCGAATGCTGCGGTCGGCCCAAATTGGCGCGAAGCGCGCATTGCTGCCTTTGGTCATCGAAGGGACGGCACAAAGCCGCCGCTAATCGGCGAACGTGATCATTGCGGTGCGCCCCGCCAGAGCCGCCATTCGCCGCGGGCGCAAAATCGGAGCCTAGTCGAACTCACGCAATGCGGGACAAACCCGACGAATACCGCCGCGTTTTGGTTTTCAAGCGCGCCGGGACGTCAACGCAATATCCCCCGTCCCGCGTATTCCGCGGTTTCGCCGAGCGCCTCCTCGATCCGGATCAGCTGGTTGTATTTCGCCAGCCGGTCCGAACGGGCCAGCGACCCGGTCTTGATCTGGCCGCAATTGGTAGCCACCGCCAGATCGGCAATCGTGGCATCCTCGGTTTCGCCCGAGCGATGCGACATGACGTTGGTATAACGCGCGCGATGGGCCATATCGACAGCTTTGATAGTTTCCGTCAAGCTACCGATCTGGTTGACTTTTACCAGCATCGAGTTGGCCACGCCGCGCTGGATGCCGTCGGCCAGCCGCTTGGGGTTGGTGACGAACAGATCGTCGCCCACCAGCTGTATCCTGTCGCCCAGCTTGTCAGTCAGGATCTTCCAGCCGTCCCAATCGTCCTCGCTCATGCCGTCTTCGATGGAGATGATCGGGTAATTGGCCACCAGTGCCGCCAGGTTGTCGGCGTTTTCCTCGGACGTTAGCGATTTGCCTTCGCCCTTCAGTTCGTACTTGCCGTTCTTGAAATACTCGGTCGCGGCGCAGTCGAGCGCCAGGTAGATGTCCTCGCCCGGCTTGTAGCCGGCCTTTTCGATCGACTTCAGGATGAAATCCAGCGCGTCGCGGGTTGAACCCAGTTCCGGGGCGAAGCCGCCTTCGTCGCCGAGGCCCGTGGAAAGGCCCTTGGCGCTGAGTTCCTGTTTCAGCGTATGGAAGACTTCCGAGCCCATGCGCACTGCTTCGCGGATGTTCTCCGCAGCGACCGGCATGATCATGAATTCCTGGATGTCGATCGGGTTGTCGGCATGTTCGCCGCCGTTGATGATGTTCATCATCGGCACCGGCAGGATGCGCGCCGAGGTCCCGCCGACGTAGCGATAGAGGGGCTGGGCGGTGAACTCCGCCGCCGCCTTGGCCACCGCGAGCGACACGCCGAGAATGGCGTTTGCGCCGAGGCGGCCCTTGTTGTCGGTGCCGTCGAGTTCGCACATGGCGGCGTCGATGGCGACCTGTTCGGTGGCGTCCATGCCGGCGATCGCGTCGGCGATCTCGCCGTTCACGGCGGCGACCGCTTCCAGCACGCCCTTGCCGGAATAACGCGCCTTGTCGCCGTCGCGCTTTTCCACGGCCTCGTAGGCGCCGGTCGAAGCGCCCGAGGGCACGGCGGCGCGGCCTTGCGTGCCGTCCTCCAGCGTGACGTCGACCTCGACAGTGGGGTTGCCCCGGCTGTCGAGGATTTCGCGGGCGAAGATATGGGTAATGGTGCTCATGGGCTCATGTCCTGCCTGGGGGTCAGCGGAAGGTCGCGACGCGGATGTTGTTGGTGCTGCCGACCTGGCCGAAGGGCACGCCGGAGAGCACGACCATCGTATCGCCCAGCTTCGGTGCCAGTAGTTTCCGGCATTCCTCCTTTGCCGTCAGCACCATGCTGTCATAGTCCGAGGCCGAGGCCTCCAGCACCGAGCGAGCGCCCCAGACCAGCGCCATGCGGCGCGAGACCTGGGTGTCGCGGGTCATCACGATCAGCGGCAGTTTCGGGCGACGGGCGGCGATGCGCGTGCCGGTCGCGCCGGACATGGAATAGGCCATGATGCAGGTGGCGCCCATTCGGCAGGCCAGCGTCGCGCCGGTATCGGCGATGGCGTCGGCGTCGGTTTCAGCGGTTTCGCGGGTCGCCGCCATGGCCCTGGCGTAGAGCGCGTGGCCTTCGGTCGAGCGGATGATGCGGCCCATCACCTCAACCGCCTCGCAAGGGTAGTCGCCGGTGGCGCTTTCGGCCGACAGCATCACTGCATCGGCGCCATCGTAGATCGCCGTGGCCACGTCCGAGGCTTCGGCGCGGGTCGGCGCCGGGCTGGCGGTCATCGATTCCAGCATCTGGGTGGCGACGATCACCGGGCGGCAGGCGCGGCGGCAGAGCGCGATGATCTCTTTCTGTTTTGCTGGCACGTCCTCGGGCGGAATTTCGACGCCGAGGTCGCCACGGGCGATCATGATGGCGTCGGACCTGGCCACGATAGCCTCGATGTCCTGCAGCGCCGAGGGTTTCTCGATCTTCGAAACCAGCCCGGCGCGACCGGCGATGATGCCGGTGATCTCATCTAGGTCGCTTGCTTTCTGCACGAAGGACAACGCCACCCAGTCGACGCCCTGCGACAGGCCGAAGTCCAGGTCGGCACGGTCCTTTTCGGTCAGCACCGGCAGGTCGAGCACGCAATCGGGCAGGTTCACGCCTTTTCGGTCGCTGACCTTGCCGCCTTCCAGCACCTCCGCCTCGATCCGGTCGGCGCGCTTATCGGTCACCTTCAGGCGCACCCGGCCGTCGTCGATGAACAGCCTGTGGCCGGGTTCGATGGCAGCGAAGATCTCGGGATGCGGCAGCGGCAGGCAGGTGTCGTCGGGCGTGGTCTCGGCAGGCAGGAAGCTGACCTTTTCGTGCCGGTCGAGCATCCGTGCGCCCCCGGCGATGCGCCCCAGCCGGATTTTCGGGCCTTGCAGATCCTGCAGGATGCCGATGGGCACGCCAACCTCTGCCTCCAGCGCGCGGATCGCCGAGATCTCCGCGGCATGGGTGGCGTGCTCGCCATGGCTGAAGTTCAGCCGGAAGGTATCGACGCCCTTCAGAAACAGGCTGCGCAGCATGAAGGGCGAGGCGCTGGCCGGGCCGATGGTGGCGACGATCTTGGCGCGTCGGTCGCGGATCATTTCAAGTTCCTTTCAAAGGATCATTACGGCGCGAAAGTCGTTCACGTTGGTGAGCGTGGGGCCGGTGCGGATTAGGTCGCCCGTCGCGTCGAACAGGGAATAGCTGTCATGCCCGGCAAGGAAGGTCTTGGCGTCCAGCCCCAAGTCCGTAGCCTGTTTGAGCATGTCCGGCCCGATCAGGGCGCCGGCTGCGTCTTCGGTGCCGTCGATGCCGTCGGTATCGACGGCAACGGCGTGGATACGTTTGTGCCCCTGCGAGGCAACGGCGAGGCTGAGCAGGAATTCGGTGTTGCGGCCGCCACGGCCCGGCTTCGCAGCGCCGATGCTTACCGTGGTTTCGCCGCCGGAGAGAAGGACCGCAGGCGCAGGGGCGGGGAACCCGTGCTGCGCCACGGATTTGGCAATGCCGGCCATGACGATGCCCAATTCGCGGGCTTCACCTTCCAATGCGTCGCCCAACAGGACAGGCCTGATGCCAGCCGCACGGGCCACGTCCGCCGCGGCCTCCAGCGACGTCTTCGGCGTGGCAATCATGCGATAATCGGCGTCGAAGCGCGCGGCGGGTTCCGGCGCGGCCGTCAGGACCTCGCGCGCGGCCAGCGGCAAGTCAGGGCGGAGGCGATCGGCGAGGTGGGTGAGGTCTTCGCCCGCCGTCGGGTCGGGCACGGTGGGGCCGGACGCGATGGCGGCCGAATCGTCGCCCGGCACGTCCGAGATCGCCAACGTGACCAGCCGGGCCGGCGCTGCGGCGAGCGCCAGACCGCCGCCCTTGATCATCGACAGGCGGCGGCGCACGCGATTCATGTCTTCGATGGTCAGACCAGAGCGCAGGAGCAGCCGGTTGACGACGATCTTGTCTTCCAGCGTCAGCGGCGGCACCGGCAGCGGCATCAGCGAGGAGCCGCCGCCAGAGATCAGAGCCAGCACCAAGTCATCTGGACCTGCGCTTTTGGCGATGCGCAGGATCTCCTGCGCCGCCGCCAACCCGGCAGCATCCGGCACGGGATGGGAGGCTTCCCGCACCGTGATGCGCCGGGTTGGCACGCCATGACCGTAGCGCGTGACCACCACGCCCGAAAGGTCGACATCCGGCCAGGCCCGTTCGACGGCCAGGGCCATGGCAGCGGCGGATTTGCCGGCACCGATGACGATGCAGCGGCCTTTCGGTTTTTCCGGCAGATGGCGCGCCAACACCGTGGCCGGATCTGCTGCCGCGATGGCAGCCTCCATCATGCGGCGCAGGAGCGCCGGTGCGTCATCTACCGTCATGAAACCAGCTTTCAGATGTTTTCGCCGCGAATGGCGTCGCAGACCGCGTCGGTCACCTGCTGGGTATTGGCGGTGCCACCCACGTCCGGCGTCAGAATACCGTCGGCGCAGACCTTCTCTACCGCGCGCATCAGCCGGTCGGCGGCATCCGCCTCGCCCAGGTGATCGAGCATCTGGCTTGCGGTCCAGAAAGTGGCGACCGGGTTGGCAATGCCCTTACCGGTGATGTCGAAGGCCGAGCCGTGGATAGGTTCGAACATCGACGGGTAGCGGCGCTCCGGGTCGATATTGCCGGTGGGGGCGACGCCCAGGCTGCCGGCCAGCGCGCCGGCGAGGTCCGACAGGATGTCGGCATGCAGGTTGGTGGCGACGATGGTGTCGAGGCTCTTGGGGTTCTTCACCATGCGCACGGTCATGGCGTCGACCAGCATCTTGTCCCAGGTCACGTCGGGAAAATCCTTCGACACTTCCGCCGCGATCTCGTCCCACATCACCATGCCGTGACGCTGCGCGTTCGACTTGGTCACCACGGTCAGCAGCTTGCGCGGCCGCGACTGCGCCATCGTGAAGGCATAGCGCATGATCCGCTCGACGCCGACGCGGGTGAAGATCGATACCTCGGTGGCCACTTCCAGGGGCAGGCCCTTGTGGGCGCGGCCGCCGACGCCGGAATATTCGCCTTCCGAATTCTCGCGGATGATCACCCAGTCCAGATCGCCGGGGCCGACTCCTTCCAGCGGCGACTTGATGCCCGGCAGGATCTTGGTGGGCCGCACGTTGGCATATTGATCAAATCCTTGGCAGATCGGCAGGCGCAAGCCCCAGAGGGTGACGTGGTCGGGCACGTCCGGCGCGCCCACGGCACCAAAGAAGATCGCGTCGAAATCCTTCAGCTGCTGCGCGCCGTCCTCGGGCATCAGCGCGCCGGTCTTCTTGTAGCGCTCGGAGCTCCAGTCGAACTCAGTCACGTCAAACTGGAAACCGCCATCACGGCGGGCCAGCGACTCGAGCGCCTGAAGCCCGGCGGCGATGACCTCGGGGCCGATGCCGTCGGCGGGAATGGATGCGATCTTGTATGTTTTCATGATTTGGGTCCGTTCCTGGTTGGTCATGGGCTGTACCGGGGCGCTATCGCCTCGGCAATTGAGACTGACGCTACAGTGCTGGACCTGCTTCCCTCAATCTGCGCAGAATTATATACATAACTGAAATAATGCCCACAGGGCTTGCCTCATGGATATCGACCAGATCAGATGTTTTCTTGCGGTGGCGGACAGCCTGCATTTTGGGCGTGCCGCGCAGTCTCTGGACATGCTGCCGGCCTCGCTCAGCCGCCAGATCAGGCTGCTGGAGGACAAGCTGGAAACGCGCCTGTTCCTGCGCACCACCCGCAGCGTTTCGCTGACCGAAGCCGGGGCCAGCATCCTTGAAGAGGCCCGCGCGCTGGTGGCGCAGGCCGAGAAGTTCGAGGAAAAGGTGCGCAATGTGCGCAAGTCGGAGACGCCGGTGCTGAAGGTCGGTGCCATCGACAGCGCGGCGGCGGGATTGATGCCGCAATTGCTGAGCCTGGTGCGCCAGGAGCAGCCCGGCCTGGAAATCCAGCTGATCGAGCAGAAGACCATTCGCCTTCTGCCGAAACTGCTAAGCGGATCGCTCGACATCGCCTTCTGCCGTCCGCCGGATATCCGCGACCAGAGGATCAACTTCCAGACGCTGTTTTTCGAAACCGCTGTCGTCGCCTTGCCGGAACATCATAGTCTGGCAGACCACGACATCATCGAGATTGCCGATCTGGCAGATGAGCCACTGATCGTGCCCGACCGCCGCTCGCGGCCGCATTCCCACGACCTGACGATCAAGCTGTTCCTCGATGCCGGGCTGACCGCGCGCATCGCCCAGGTGGCCGAGGAAAAGCACACCATCGTCAATCTGGTGGCCGCCGGAACCGGGTTGGCCATCGTGCCGCGCTGGACCTCGCGACTTCAGGTGCCCGGCGTGACCTTCGTGCCGTTGTCGGTGCCCGAGGGCACGACCCGCTCCAAATTGATCCTCGCAGCGGCCTGGGCCCGGGGCACGCGCGACCCTGCACGCGATGCCTTTGTGGCCGTGCTGGAGGCCCATCTCAAGGAGTTGGAAGCCAGCGCCTGATTATTGCGTAATTGAATATAAAATTTGGCGCATAGCGGGACGCACCCGTTTTCCACATCATCCTCCCATTGTTGCGACTCCGAGAGGCGGGGCGCATCGAATGACCCAACCGGAGGAGTAAGATCCATGAAATTCAATACGATTTCCGCAGTAGCCGCGCTTTGCGCCATGGTTGCGCTGCCCGTGGCCGCACAGGATCGCGATGGCTGGCCCAACAGCATCACCATCGGCACCGGCAGCCAGGGCGGAACCTACTTCACCTATGGCTCGGGTTTCGGTGCCATGATCAGCGAAGAGCTGGACCTGAACGCAGGTGTCGAGATCACCGGCGGCCCGGTGCAGAACGTGACGCTGGTGGAAACCGGCGAGCACCAGCTGGGTTTCGTGACGCTTGGGCCCGCCGACGAGGCCTATCGCGGCGAAAGCCCGCTGATGCCCGGCGTGCCGCATGCAAACGTGCGCGCGCTGTTCCCGATGTACCAGACGCCGCTTCAGGCCGCCGTTCTGGCTTCGTCGGACATCCAGAACTTCCAGGATTTGAAAGGCGTGCGCGTCGGCGTCGGCCCTGCGGGCGGCACCTCTGCCACCTACTGGACACGCTATTTCGAAGCCACCGACGACAGCGTTTCGATCAGCAATGCTGGCGGCTCGGACACTGCGGGCCAGCTCAAGGACGGGCTGATCGACGCCTTCGTTTACGCCGCGGGCCTGCCGACCGGCGCCTATGCGCAGCTGGCCGTGGAAAACGACGTGCGCTTCCTGTCGATGGGGCCGGAAACCCTGGCGAAGATGAAGGAACTTGCGCCCGCGATGCAGGAATTCACCATTCCGGCCAACACCTACGAGGATCAGCCGGAACCGCTTCAGACTGTGTCTCTGTGGAACTTTGCCATCGCGCATCAGGACATGCCCGAAAGCCTGGCCTACGAGATCACCAAACTGGCGATGGAAAACCACGACCGCATGGTCCAGAACCACGCCGCAGCCAAGGAAACCCTGGCCGAGAACGTGCTCAAGAACACCGTGGTTCCGTTCCATACGGGTGCCGTGAAGTGGTTCGAAGAGAACGGCTACGAGATCCCCGCTGATCTCAAGTAAGCGCGTCCCGCGTTTGCACTGCACGGGCGGTCGAGCCTCGTCTCTCGCCCGTGCTCTCCATTCAACCCCTTTCATGGGTGACCCATCATGACTAAGACACAGGACAATCAGGGCCGGCCCGAGGCCGAGCCGGACCTTTCGCTGATCGAGCAGGAAACCGCCAAGGCGCATGTGGATGAAGACCCGCTTGCCAGCAATCAGCGGGATTTCATCGGCACGCGCAATTTTACGATTGCCACGATGTGTGTCGCCTACTCGGTCTTTCACCTGCTGGTCATGAATGTCTATCCGCTCGAGACCTGGGCCTATCGCCTGAGCCATGTCGGCGGCGGGTTGTTCCTAGGCTTTCTGCTTTTTGGCGCCGTGTCGCTGTCCGAGGACGCAGAGGGCGAAAACCGCAACCCGATGTCGCTGGCCCTGCTGGGGCTTGCCGCTGCGGGCATCGGCTATGCGCTGATCGCCGTTGCCGCGATCTGGATCAATGGCACTCTCATGGGCGTGGCGCTGCCCCCCGCCTGGGCCATGTCCTCCTTCGGCATTCCGCTGGCCGCGGGCTCGGCGCTGGCCATCCTGCATGGCTGGCTCTACCCGCAACGCGACCGCCGCGCATTTTCCGCCGGAGACGTCCTGTTGGCCGCCGCCGCGCTGGTCGCGACCGCCTATTTGATCTTTTTCGCACGCCAATTGCAACTGCGCGCCGGTATGCCGATGGCGCTGCCAGGCGACATGTGGGCGGCGATCACCGGCGTGATCCTGATCATCGAACTGACCCGCCGCCTTGCAGGCATGGCGCTGGTGATCATCGCCTCGATCTTCGTCGCCTATTCCTTCCTTGGACCCTGGCTGCCGGGCATCTTCGAACACCGCGGATATGATGCCAAGCGCTTCTTCTCCTACATCTTCACCGACAACGGCATCCTTGGCGCACCGATCGCGATCTCGTCGACCTACATCATCCTCTTCGTGATCTTCGCCGCCTTCTTGCAGACCACGCGGGTTGGAGAGTACTTCGTGAACCTTGCCTTCGCCGCTGCCGGACACAAGCGCGGCGGCCCGGCCAAGGTGGCGATCTTTGCCTCCGGCCTGATGGGCATGATCAACGGCACCTCTGCCGGCAACGTGGTGGCCACCGGATCACTGACCATCCCGATGATGAAAAAGGTGGGCTACAAGCCGCAGACCGCCGCTTCGGTCGAGGCCGCGGCATCGACAGGCGGGCAAATCATGCCCCCGATCATGGGCGCAGGCGCCTTCATCATGGCCGAAATCACCGGCATTCCTTACATGGAGATCGTCTCGGCCGCGATCATTCCGGCGGCGCTTTATTTCCTCTCGGTCTACTTCATGATCGACCTGGCGGCGCAGAAGGCCAACTTGAAGGGTCTTCCGCGCGAACAACTGCCCAAGCTCGGCGTGCTGATCCGTCAGATCTATCTTCTGACGCCCATCATCGTGCTGATCTTTGCGCTGTTCGCCGGATATTCGGTGATCCGGTGCGGAACCCTGGCGATGATTACAGCGGCAGTTGTTTCCTGGCTCACCCCCCACCGGATGGGGCCGAAGCAACTGTTTCACGCGCTCGACATCGGCGCGCGTATGGTGCTGCAGCTGGTGGCCGTCTGTGCAACTGCCGGGATCATCGTGGGCGTCATCGCCCTGACTGGCATCGGCTCGCGCTTTTCGACCGTGCTGCTGGCGCTTGCGGACCAGAGCCAGATCCTGGCGCTGTTCTTCGCCATGGTCGTCTCCATCGTGCTTGGCATGGGGATGCCCACGACGGCGGCCTACGCGGTGGCGGCCTCGGTGATTGCGCCGGGTGTCGTCAACCTCGGCGTCGAGCCACTGGTCGCGCATCTCTTCATCTTCTATTTCGCCGTGATGTCGGCGATCACCCCGCCGGTGGCGCTGGCCTCCTATGCCGGCGCGGCGCTGTCCGGGTCGGACCCGGTCAAGACCTCGGTCGAGAGCTTCAAGATCGGGCTCGCCGCTTTCGTGGTGCCCTACATGTTCTTCTTCTCGCCGGCGATGCTGCTGCAGGGCAATTGGTTCGAGATCGCCCATATCGCTGTGACGGCGGTTGTCGGGGTCTACCTCCTGTCCTGCGCGGTCCAAGGCTGGTTTGTCGGCCGGGCCGGTGCGGCCGTCCGTGTGGCGCTAGCGGCCGGCGGCCTGAGCATGATCGCCGGCGGCTGGTTCACCGACGCCATCGGTCTGGGAATCGGCATCCTGCTCTATGCCCTGCAGAAGCGCCTTATTACCCCCGAAACCATCGCGCACGGCGCAGACTGAGCCGTTATCTCCCGGCGACAACCTCACTGTCGCCTGGAGCCTTCTTGTTTCGTTGACAAGGGCCGGTTTGCGGTGGATCGGCGTTGTCCGAACGGATGCTGCGTGCGTGCAGAGAAGAAGTGGCATTTCCGGTCAGGATGTCTGACCATCCGTCTCAAGCGGAACCGCGCAGACATGCGGACGCGTTAGCAAAGAACGCGGTATGCGTTGGTGGTCTCAGTCAAGACTGCAAAAAAAGACGTGACCTTGCATACAGATATCAACGCGATTGTTTCTGTCTCTGTTCCGTTCGCTCAAGATATTGAATTCGGGATATCAGGCCTGACGCTTCTTCACACCGATGGAAAAGAGTGAGTCTTTGGCGGACAGATCGCATCTGAATGTCCGCTCCTGCTGAAGCCTGCCGTCTGGTGCGTGCGTACGGCGAATGACCGTATACCGCCCGAGGTGCTGGGCACGACGGTCGCGATGCGACATCACCGGACTATGGAGCCTTGTGCAGCGAAATCCCGCTTCGTCCCGCGATGTGTGAGTTCGAGTGGGTCGGGATTTCGGCACTGCGGCGAATGTCGGCGGTGACGGGCCGCACCGCAGCAACTTGACCAATCGACGGACGGCGGCATTGGGCCAGAAACGTTGCTTTTCCGACCAAACAACACGCTACAGCCTCGGGCTCGCTTTCGTGCCCAGGGTCCAATGCGGTGCAGATGCGGCGTGCGTTGCTGTCGAAATCCTACAACGGCACCTGAAGCCCTGACTTTACCCGGTTTACAACAACGTTCGAGTGAAATCGCCGGATATTCGGATTGTCGGTGAACACCTGTCGGCTGAACTCCTCATACGCCGCCATGTCCGCGGCTGTGACGATTAGAATGAAGTCGGTATGCCCCGTGACGTAGTAGCATTGCTGCACATCATCGAGAGCCAGCATGGAGCGGCGAAATTCATCGAGGAGATCCGTGCGTTCGCGTTCAAGCTCAACCTCGACGATGAAGGTCATGGGGCGGCCCACCGCCTTCGGTGACAACACGGAAATATCCGCCTCGATAATCCCCTCATCGCGAAACCGCTTCATGCGCCGTTGAACGGAAGACCGCGAAACGCCGATACGTTCCCCGAGATCATCAGCCGACAGCCGGTTGTTGCGCTGAAGAACCTTCAGAAGTCTCTTGTCGGTTGCGTCGAGGGAGTTTGGCAACTTGCTCGCCTGTGCGGATGGAATTGATGCGTTCTGCTCACCAATTTAAGAGCTTTTGGACAGTTCGCCCAGCTTTTTCCCGTATCTTACCCAAGAGGTCAAACCTGTTCACCGAAAGCCAGACCATGAGAAAATTGCCAGGACTCTCCGAGACGCACATCGACCACCGCGCCTATCCGCCGGGGGTGGCCTACATGGATGGTCAATACCTGCCGATGAAGGAGGCGAAGCTCTCGGTTCTGGACTACGGTTTTCTTCACTCGGACGCGACCTATGATGTGGTCCATGTCTGGGCAGGCGCGTTCTTCCGGCTCGAGGACCACCTGAACCGCTTCTTTCGCGGCATGGAAGAACTGAACCTGTCCATCCCGTATGACAAGGCGCAGACAAGGGAGATCCTCCACAACTGCGTGGCGCTCTCCGGGCTGAAGAGCGCCTACGTCGAGTTCATCTGCACGAGAGGCACATCCCCAACATTCAGTCGTGACCCGAGAGAGGCCGAGAACCGCTTCATCGCCTTTTCCATCCCCTTCGGGTCCGTGGCCAACAAGGACCAGATGGAGCATGGCCTGCATCTGGCGGTGACGGATGTTCTGCGCATCCCGCCGGGCTCGGTTGACCCCACGGTCAAGAATTACCATTGGCTGGACATGGTCAAAGGGCTCTACGCTGCATATGCGCGGGGCGCGGACACGGCGGTTCTGATCGATGGCAAGGGCAATGTGTCTGAAGGCCCTGGCTTCAACATCTTCGTGTTCAGGGATGGCGAGGTTTCAACGCCAATTGCCAGCGTCCTGTTGGGAGTAACCCGCCAAACCGTTTTCGACATCTGTTCGGGAATGGGAATCCCATGCCATGCTCGGGATGTCTCTGTCGAGGACCTGAAAGGGGCCGACGAGGTCTTCGTCACCTCAACGGCAGGGGGCGTCATGCCGGTCACTCGGATCGACAACAAACCTGTCGGGGCGGGGGGTGTTGGAGGATTCTCGGAAAAGATGATGGCTGCGTATTGGGAGATGCATAACGATGACAGCTTTCGCGAGGCTGTCTCCTACCCGTGAGAGCCGCGAAATGCACGTAGCGCAAATGTCGCCAGTGCTGGGCCGCGCTGCGGCACTGGAATAGGTGGTTGGATGTCGTCTCTGGCTGGGGACCGGCCATCTGCTGCGCTGAGCCCGAAGGTCGGCTCTGGGCCGGTCATGTTGACCGGCCCGGCTTCTCAGAGCTCCACCGCCTCTGCAATGGCGAGCGCGTCTTCGAGCTCGACACCGAGGTAGCGCACCGTGCTATCCATCTTCGTGTGGCCGAGCAGTAGCTGCACCGCACGAAGGTTGCCAGTCTTTCGATATATCTGTGCCACCTTTGTCCGCCGCATGGAGTGGGTGCCATAGGCGCTTGGCTCGAGCCCGATCGACGTCACCCAGTCACGCACGAGGCGGGCGTATTGTCTTGTCGAGATATGCCGTCGTTCGTGAAAGCGTCCCGGCCAGAGATGCTCCGACCCGACCATCAGTGGGGCGTCCAGCCAAGTCCTGATGGCTTTTCTTGTCCCCTCAGTGATCTCGAAGCTGACCGGCCGCCGGGTTTTGCTCTGGACGATCGAGGCGCGGTGCTTGACCTGTCCGGCCGCATAGACGTCGGCGACCATTAGCTTGACCAAGTCGCATCCCCGCAACTTGCTGTCGATGGCGAGATTGAAAAGCGCAAGCTCGCGGGTTCGCTGTGCGATCTCGAGGCGGACCCGGATCGCCCAGACATGCTTCGGTTCGAGCGGACGCTTCTGACCGACGATGCGGCCCTTGTTCCAAGCGGGGCGGCAGGCCCGGATGGCTGGTAGGTTCTTTGTCGGCATGGTGGTTCCTCCGATCCACCACGCCCGCCACGTCTTCGGCGCTACGCCGACGGCCGAGCATAGCAAACCTGCTGCGCCGCCTGGCGATTCCGCAGCTCGAGCCTGCCGCGCTGCCGCATGACCGTTGCGAGCCCAGATTGACTGAGGCGTCCCTGATCGGTTTTGCGCACGCGGCGAGACGCTCCCCGCCGCCCACGGCCCTGACCGGACATTGGCGAGATGGTCGACCGCTGCGGCGCAGCTTCACCAGATCGGACATTCGGTTATCGCGCAGCATTTTTGGAGGTCGAAGGTCGGCCGTGCGGACGGACCGGACTCATGCAGCCGCAGCGAGCGCGATTGCTGAAGTCCGCCACTGGCCTTCGCGACTACGGCGCCGCGACTCCACCAGAGCAGCGAACTTCCCAAGACCGGTCACTGGAGGGCGGCGTCAACCGCCGAATCCCCTACCGTCATTCGCTGCGCCGGCTCCGAACTGGGAGGATGTGGACGAAGCCGATCTTCGCATTGCCAAGCGTTCCGCATGATTTTTCGAGTGCGAGGCTTTTTCACTTGAGAACGAAATAGCCGAGAGTAGCCCCGGCCAGACTGGAAGCGATTTCTATCGGTCAATCTGATTTTTGTAGATCACGCCGTCTTTCATGATCAGATCGAAGTTGCCTTCGGGGTCGCCGACGAGATCGAGGTCTTCCAGCGGGTTGCCTTTCACAATGATCAGGTCGGCATAGGCGCCTTCTTCAATCACACCGAGAGGTCCATCGGGATAGGGGGTCAGTGGGCCTGACAGCTTGAGCAGTTCGGCATTGTCGCAGGTCGCCATCTTCAACGCCTCGAAGGGGGTGAACCACCTTTGCAGCTTCGCCAATTGCGCGCCCTGCCGCATGGCGAGGTCGGAACTGAACAGCGTGTCAGTGCCAAAGGCAATCTTGACGCCAAGTTCCCTGGCGGTGCGGTATACGAAGTCGGTGCCGACGACCACGGCGTTGTACTTGGCGCTCTGCGCTTCGTTCAGGGTCGGCGCATCCTCGTCGTCAAGGAATGGCTGCATGCTGAGCCATGCTTCTTCGTCCCGGATGCGTTCCAGCGTTTCTCGCGTTGCCATATGGCCGTGCTCGATGCTCTTCACGCCGGCGTCGAGAGAGTGGATGACGGCCTCGTCACTGATCGCATGGGTCAGGACATAGGTGCCCCAATTCTCCGCCGCCTCAACCGCTGCCTCCAATTCGGCATCGCTGTACTGGATCGTGTGGATCGGGTCGTAAGACGATGTGACGCCGCCGCCAGCCATCAACTTGATCTGTGTGGCCCCCTGCATCAGGTTCTCACGCACGCGCTTGATCACCTCGGGCACGCCATCGGCGATATAGAAGCCGTTGTTCAGCTCTAGGCTGTGCAGTTTGTCGGGCGTTGCGGGCACATCGTACGTGAACCGGAAATCCATATGACCGGAGGTCTGCGAGATCGCCGGGCCGGATGGGAAGATTCGCGGACCGACAATCAGGCCTTCGTCGGTCGCCCGGGCGATGTCGAACATCGGTCCTGCGGCTTCGCGGACGGTCGTGAAGCCACGGTAGAGCGCGTTCTCTTGAGCGCGCGCGGCGACAAGGTTCCAGTAGCCTTCGCCAGTCGTCAGGATCTGCGGGATCGTCGCTTCTGCGTAGACGCCATGCCAGTGAGCATCGATCAAGCCCGGGATCAGCGTGTGGCCGTCCGCCTTGATCTCGAAAGCGTCTTCGGGCGCTTCCAGGTCGGGGCCGATTTCCGCGATCCGGTTGTCGGTAACCAGCACATCAGCTGAGGTCAGTTGCTCGTGGCATCCGCTGAACACCTGCGCGCCGCGGATGACGACATTGTCGTATTTCACTGCCGGGCCGTAGGTGTGCCCGTGTACGATCTTGCCGCCGGTGGAGGTGAGCGCGATAGGATCATGCGCCAATGCTTCGACAGGCACGACGCCAAGAGATGTGCTGAGAAGAAACGCTATGGTCTTGCTCTTCATGACGAAGGCCCTTGCCTGGTTTGGCATCTGTTCGCGATTTTGACGCGCTATTACGAAGACTATCCGAAGGCTTCGATTCATCGCAAGTATGAACCCTTGGACCACAGCATCAGCTCGGACCTGCCCTGCGGCGGTGCAGCGCCGAGCCCGCGTTCGAGGTGTTCTGAATGTCGGCTTCCTTCCTCACAGCTTGGATGGCTCGCCTCTGCGGCCAAGGTCGGCTGTCCGCCCTTCCTGCGAGACGCGTGGGCGGGTGCAGCGATCACTGAGCAGGTGCGGCGAACGGCACTGCCGCCATCGGACCGATGAAAATGCTGCGCGATGAACGAATGGCCGTTCTGGGGAAGCTGCGGTGCGGCACTCTGCGGGCCAGTGAAGGTCCGGTCTGGGCCATCCACGTTCCGAAGGCAGACTTTCGCTCACAACATTGCAGCTCCCGCTTCCTGCGCATTTCAGCCATTGGATTCAGAAAACAGAGACGGGACTCACCGCCCTTTGATGACGTCAGCTTGGCTCCAGCCTGTCCCGAGCTCCCGGTTTCTGGCTGACTTACTAAACGCAATTCGACAAACTGAGTCGGCCAATTCGGCAGAACCGGCCGACCTTTCATCAGACAATATCCGGCCCCCGCTCCTTCCCCCCGTCATGCGGGGGAAGGCCCTTCGCTCCCTGATCCGTATCCACACGATGCCGGTTCTCGATGGCCAGTCGCTTCCCCGCAGGCTTCTCACCTGCCCCGCTTCGGCTGCCGTGCGCTTGGCGGTCCCCGATCTGGCAAGTGGGCGATCGCGCCCGGAACGTCAGCCGGTGGGTTTCGTTGTCGTGTTTCTGCGCCAGCCCAGAAGGAGTCGGTTTGGCGCGGGGTGGGGTAGTCCCCGGATCATGGCCAGCTCTTGGTGACCGGTGAGCAGGCTAACCGTGGCCAGTGCTTTTTTTGCAATGACCGCATGCGCTGGAGAGACGCTGGGATGAACCGGGCGCTCGGGCCGACAAGGTGACCTCGTCGCGTGCGCCGACCGTCTCAATCCAAGCTTCGATAGCCAAAGTGTAGCGATCGAGTTTCATTTCTCGACCGCTACCCTGCCGCGTCAGAGCCTTATCCGGATGATCCCAAGCTCATCACCACTGCGCATGCGATCCCGGCATTGAAGCCCGGGCTGAGTTGCGCCAAAAGTCTGGGCCATGGCTTCCCACAACCCTGTTCCCTGGAAACTTCGCACCGGCGCCCCGCGGTCGTCGGGCGCCTTGTCGATGGATCAGATCCAGCGCCTCGGCGCGGCACATGGTTTCAAGGACGGCCCGCTTCTGGAACTGTCGCGGAAGCTCACCGTCGCCCAATCGGATCCATTAAATCTGTCCCAGCCAGAGCTGGTAGCACCCAAGAAAGACCGTGGCGCGAGGGTAGCACAAAGGGCCATCAACAATCTGAGGCGCGCCGAGGAGGCAATCGCCAAGGCGCAGCAGGTTATCAACGAACTCCGCTTTTCAAACCCTTTTGCACATACCGGCATGCCCAATCCAGCGGAGTATCACCTCGCCACGTTCCGGGAAGGTGTGGAGGCAATCTCGGACTTCCGCCAATATCTAGAGAACATGAAGCGGAATGATGGCATCAGCTATGGCGACGAGCCTGACCGTCGCAAGGCGCGTGATCTCCGCAAGGAGATAGTGTGCTGGACGATCTTTACCTTCTGGACGGAACGCAGCCTGCCGCTCAAGTTCACGACCGACCCGATCAGTAGCGAGCGCGGCGGCGACCTCTTCGACTTCGTCAACGCGATCGTCGAGTGCATGACGGAACCACCGACGCGGATCAGCGGCGAGACGCTAAAACTCGACCTCAAGCGCTACCAGGATTTCTGCCAGAGCGTGCGCTGAACGACGACTAGTGTAGCGATCAATTCAAATTTTCTGAATCGCTACACTTCGCGTTCCCCGCACTTTGCCATGCATGGTCGTGGCATGACGCACGCTTCTCCTAGCAGCCCTTTTAGTGACGCGACCGACCGCTGTAACGAGGCGGCTGTTGCGCTTGCGCGCGTTCTGGCGCGCCAAACGGTCCGGGAGCAGGCAGGAGCGTCGAACGCAACGACAGAGCAAGCCAATGACACCAAAGAAGACTGACAAGACCCGCCCCCTGTTGACAGTCAAAGACGTCGCCGAACTCGACAATTGTTCGGAGAAGACCGTGCGTCGCGCGATTGCGACCGGCCTTCTTGCCGTCACCCGCGTCGGCCCCGGCGGCCGTCTGATCCGCATCGATCCGGCTGCTCACGCGGCCTATCGCCGGGCGCAGATCTGGTAGCCCGACGCGGCCATCAATGTCCATTCATGTCAATAGCTTGGAACAAGCTCGGGAAGACGCCCTAACCGTAAATTTCTGACTTGTAAGGTTATGGTGTTCCCGAATCGGCACTCATGTCCACTGCGGTCCACCCGAGACCCCACCTGACCAAAGGATTACGCACCCGATGACCAGCCAGGCACCCTATCCACTCGACATGGCATTCGTGCGAGCGGGAACGCCGATGTTTGCCGAGATTATCGCCAGGCTCCGCGTGGATGAAACCCTTTTGGACTCGCGGCGCAGGGATCTGATCTCCGGTTTGCGCCGCATATCGAAGGCGGTGGGATTACCTCCCGAAGACGTGCCTTGCGACAGTCGATGGCTCCAACCGCGTCTTGCCAAGATTGCGCACGCAAGGCTCGGCCTGACGGCGAAGAGCTGGCAGAATGCCGTCAGTGACGCGCGCGCCGCCTTGGCGCATTACGGTTTGGTGGAGCGCCGCTCCAACCGGATCGAAGACCTTTCCGACGAATGGCGCGCCTTATGGACGGCAGTGCTAGCGTCCGGAGACAAGACGTTGCAACCGGCGCTCTGCCGGTTTGTCCATTTTGTCAATACCACTGACGTCGCGCCGCTCGACGTTCGCATGGAACATGCTGCAGCCTATCACGATGCCCTTGAGCGCAACGAGATCAGCAGATCCCCGGTCGTTGCGTTCCGCGCCGCCGTCAACGGCTGGAACCTGGCGCGCCGCCGTATCCCCGAATGGCCCGACATCGTGTTGCCTCTCGCTTCCCGCCAGACCGTCATTTCGATGCATTTGTCGAGTTTTCCGCAGAGCTTTCAGGAAGACCTCGACGATCTAATGCGCCGGCTTGGAACACCTGATCCGCTGGCGGAAGGAGGTTTCGCAAAGGCGTTGCGCCCCGCGACCATTGCCCAATACCGTCGGCAGTTGATCCGCTTTGCCTCGGAACTCGTCCACTCTGATGTCGCCCCTGAAGGGATCAATGGGCTGCACGTGCTTGTCGATCCGGTCATGGCCGAACGCGGATTGCGGCAGATGCTTTCGCGCACCGGGAACCAGACCACCAAACTGATCAGTGAGACGGCCGCCCTGCTTCGCAACCTGGCCCTGATCCTCAAGGCACCTGATGATGTTCGGGACCGTCTCGCGGATCTCGCCGCGCGGGTCGCCACGAAGCCTCAGACGGGGATGACCCGGAAGAACCGGGATCGCCTCCGGGCCTTGCAGGACGAGAAGGACCAGCAACGTCTCCTGCTTCTGCCGCAGAGGATTTTCGCGCAGCCGATACCGAAGTCATCTCGTTTCTCCGCTCTGTTGGCACGGGAAGACGCTCTTGCTGTTGCCATCCTTCTGATTTGTCCGATCCGGATCAAGAATTTGGCCGGCCTCCATCTGGAACGCAACTTGCAGAGGCCGGGCGATGGGCACGTCTATCTGGTGCTGGAAGATGAAGAGACCAAGAATGAACGTCCGGTCGAGTTCGAGCTCCCTCACGACATCGTCCGGATGATCGACGCACATCTCAAGGTCCGTTGCCCTGAGCTTTGCCCTCCGGCCACACCTTGGCTGTTTCCCCGCCGCGGCGGCGACGGTCCTGTGAGCAGTGGTGGCCTTTCTTCGCGCTTGTTTAAGCGGATTCTCAAGGAAACCGGTTTGGAAATGAATGCCCATCTGTTCCGGCATTTCGCGGTCATGAACTGGCTCGACGCCAATCCCGGCGGCTACGAGGTGGCCCGCCGCTTGCTCGGTCATTCCGCGGTCAGCCACACGATCAACATGTATTCTGGTCTCGAAGCGCGCTCTGCGACGCGGGCTTTCGCCGACCTCATCGAACACAAGAAAGGTCGCCGCTGATGAGCCTTGTTCTCCCCTTCCCGAATTGGCCGGCCCAGGACCGTGCCATGTGGATCGAATTCCAGAAGACGGGGGGACCGCTCGACGATCGCGGTGCCCTCGCGCATCTTCGGGCCACGTCCCTCGATACGCTCGAACGGCGCTACGGGCGCTGGCTGAGATGGCTGGCGATAATGGATGCTGACGCCTGCGGATTGCCACCGACCGAACGGGCCACCCTGGAGCGCCTGTCTGCATGGCTCCGCGATCTGTCGCACACCAAACCAATGACCCGGTTGATGTTCGTCGATGGCGTTCTCCGTATTCTGTCCGCTGCAAGTCCCGGGAAAGATTGGTCCGCTCAACGCAACCTGAAAGCGGCCTTGAAGCGTGCCGCAGGGCGAGGAGATCGGGACCGCAAGATGGGACGCATCCTATCCAGCGACGTCCTGTTGCAAGCCGGAATCAAACTCGCCACCAAACAAGCCGAGGCGGCCAGCACTCCACTCGAAGCGATGAAGCGACTGCGGGACGGGACCATGATCGCCATGCTGGCCGTGATGCCGATGCGCAGACGTGCCTTCGCTGGTCTGCAAATCGGGACATCGCTGATTGTTGCGGCCGAGACCATAAGCATAGCTCTGCCGGAGGAACTGACCAAGTCAGGTCAACCATGGGAGGCCGACGTTCCCGACATGGTCGCCCCCCTTCTGCGCCGCTATATTGGCGACGCACGGCCGGCGCTCATGGAAAGGCGCCAGCAACGGCACGATTTTCTGTGGGTGGGCAAGAAAGGAGCACCCTTGGGGATGGAATACCTCTCCGCGAGAATTGCGGAGCAGACCCAGAAGATGACCGGGGTGCGTGTTCCGGTTCATTTATTCCGGGATGCAGCCGCAACTACTCTGGCGAGACGGTCGTCCGAAAGCGCACGCCTGGTCCGTCCGGTTCTGGCACATTCGAGTTTCGGGACGGCGGAACGTCATTACATCCATGCCCAGACCATCGAGGCCGGACGGGACTATGCCGCGCTGATCTCGAAGATGAAGGAGAAAGCCTGATGACCCGAGTTGCGATTTATGCGCGTTTCTCCAGCCAGATGCAGCGCGACGCCTCGATCGAGGACCAGGTGAGATTGTGCCAGGAACGCGCGGATCGCGAGGGCTGGGAGGTAGCGGAGCGGTTCTCCGACCGTGCGGTCTCCGGAGCCTCGATGCTGCGGCCCGGGCTGCAAACGCTGCTGGACGCGGCGCAGGATGGGCGGATCGACGTAGTTCTGGCCGAAGCCCTTGACCGCTTGAGCAGAGACCAGGCCGACATCGCGGCGATTTACAAGCGGCTGAGTTTTGCCGGGGTGCTGATCGTGACGCTGGCCGAGGGCGAGATCGGCGAGCTGCAAGTCGGTCTCAAGGGCACCATGAATCAGCTCTTTCTCAAGGACCTCGCGACCAAGACCCGGCGCGGCTTACGCGGGCGCGTCGAAGCAGGCCGCTCCGGGGGTGGCAACAGTTATGGTTACGACGTGGTCCGTCGCCTCGGTGCGGACGGTCAGCTTGTGACGGGAGAACGTCGCATCAACGAGGGCGAAGCCGAGACCATCCGCCGGATCTTGCGTGATTTCGCGAAAGGCCAGTCGCCCAAGGCCATCGCGCGACAGTTGAATGAGGAGGGCATTCCTGGCCCGCGCGGCAAGCTCTGGCGCGACACCGCGATTCGCGGTCACCGGACGCGCGGCACCGGACTGTTGAACAACGAACTCTATATAGGGCGGCTGGTCTGGAACCGGCAGCGCTACGTGAAGGATCCGGAAACCGGCAAGCGCGTGTCCCGGTTGAACGAATCGTCGGACTGGATCACGACGGAAGTCCCCGAATTGCGCATTGTTGAAGATGAACTCTGGCAAGCGGTGAAGGCGCGGCAAGGAGAGATTGATGCCTCGCCGGCAGTTCAGGGCATCAAGCGCAGCCGGTTCTGGGAGAAGCGCCGGAAGACGCACCTGCTTACCGGGCTTTTGTTCTGCGGCGCCTGCGGTGGCAATATGGCAACCGTGGGCAAGGACTACGTCGCCTGTTCCAATGCCCGCAAGCTCGGCACCTGCGAGCATCATCGCTCCTACAAGCGCGGCGTGCTGGAAGCGGCGGTTCTGGACCTGCTGCGCACCCGGCTTATGCACCCCGAGGCCGTGGCCGCCTTCATCAAATCTTTCAGTGAGGCCACGAACGCCGAGGCCGGTGCGCAGGAGGCCGTGCGGTCTCGTCTGAACGCAGAGCGCGCGGCCGCCACGCGCAAGCTCGACGGGCTCTACGATGCGATCGCCGAGGGGCTGCGGACGCCGGGCCTCAAGGCGAAGCTCGAAGAGTTGGAGGGCCGGATCATCGACCTCAATGCGCAGCTTTCGGCACCCCCGCCCTCTCCGGTGCGGCTGAGCCCGAACCTGTCGGAGCTCTATCGCCAGAAAGTGACCGAACTGGCGCGAACGTTGTCCGACCCGGAGATCCGGACCGAGGCTTTGGAGATCGTGCGTGGTCTGATCGAGCGGGTTTCGGTTCGGCACGCCGATGACAGTGTCACCATTGAACTGGAGGGTGCTTTGACGGCGATGATCGGGTTGGCTCAGAACGAACAAAGCCGCCCGGAGGCGGCTTGTTCGGTAAAAGTGGTTGCGGGAGTAGGATTTGAACCTACGACCTTCAGGTTATGAGCCTGACGAGCTACCGGACTGCTCCATCCCGCGCCAATTTCGTTCATCGTAGGAGAGGTATTGGAGTTTTTACTAGGTTTGGCGATGACCTACTCTCCCGGGGCTTGAGCCCGAGTACCATTGGCGCTTCGGTGCTT
>NZ_FNYD01000014.1 GCF_900109035.1 Cribrihabitans marinus | reverse complement strand
CGTCCATTTTGCCGTCCAGTCCTCTGCCTAATCTCGACAGCAGGACTCGCACAGACAGCCTCAGAGCGGCAGGAGGGGATCGGCGAGGCGCTTACGGACATAGAGTGGCGACATCAGCCGAGGCTCATGCCCGTTCTGAAGACAAAATCGCCCGATGTGATGCGCCCCGCCGCAGGCTTCCATTGCAACGACGCAGCGCGGAAGCGTATCAAGAAAGTCCAGCAGCCGATACCGCTGGAGCCGTTTGCGAAACACGACCGCTCCCTCTTCATTCAGCCCGGCAAGACTGCAAACGGTCTTGCCCAGGTCAATGCCCAGAACCTTGATGTCCATCAGATGCTCCTCTCTCCACCTATGCCCGCCACGGTAGCAGCGGGTTGGTGGGAAGGCAGTTCATCCCATTAGCTTAAGTCGTGGACACGACCAGCGCTTCAAACGCCGTTGCATCTTCCTCTCCGGTGAAGCCGCTGGCATCGTAGGCAGAACCAATTTCCGAGAGGGTTGTTTGCTCCAATCCCTTAGCCGCCTTCGCCAGCAGAAACTTGAGTGCGAAGATTAGTGGGTATCGCAGATCAGCCGTGTTGTCCCAGCCCTGGAGAGCCGGAGACGGTGATGAAGTGTATTCAGCGAGGAAGTGGAAATACTCGTCTGTCGTAATGCTGCCGTCGTCTGCGAGGAGCGTTGCGATGACCGTGGGCTCGGCAACTGCACCGTTTTGGTATACCAGCCCCATGCTCTTGAAGGTCCGTGCGTAGTTGCGCCATGGCTTGTAGGCCGCTTGCTTGGGCGAGAAGGGCAGCCCGACAGCGCCAACGAGCGCGTCATGGTCTTCTGACCGGAGGTCGTGCTTCAAGGCGAAGCGAGCAATCTTCTTCAGGTTGTCAAACTGGAAGTAGTCAAGCCTTCCTTGGTCCCAGCTCCACATTTTGTTTCACGCCTCGATATACCCACTTAATGTTGGGGTGCAGTGTGGGCGTTCGGCTCCGATTCTCCAAGACAAAACTGCCGATTGGGCTCACCCACCGTGGAAGCAAAAACTGGTCGCGTAGGAGGCAGGAAATACCGTAACAAAACCAGCCTGGAAGGAGAATCCAATCGGAAGGTCGACCGCCTATCCTCTAGCTACACGATACCCTGAAATCAATCCGAGCCGTGTTTACTGTGTCTATTCTGTACTCGAAAAGAAAAAGGACTTAGCGGATGATCGCTAAGTCCTTGAAATCTTTGGCTCCGGCGGTAGGGGCCCCTCCGCGCAGCCAAGTCCCCTTGATTCCAAAGGAATTTCCGACGCGGCAGTGCACCGGTTCCGGAAAGACTCCAAGATGTGCCCGGAGTCGTGGCGTACTCCGGGCACCAGATCAAGCACTAACCGCCGCGAGGATTGGTAGACTGTGGATGCACTTTGCCCGCTCAGATTTTTTGGCGAAGGCAAGGTCCGCCAGCTCCGTCGCCGGCGAGACGTTCATATGTTGATTTCAAGGTTGTGATATATTGCCAGTTCGCCAGTCAGTCTCATCTCTTTCTTCGCTCCGGCCGAACACCGCCGCCGCGCAAGCGGCTGAGAGGAACAGAACGACGGTTTCCAGTCATGGGTCGACGTCTCGATGAGCCGCCAAACAGGCGATTGATAGATAGGGTTCGGCCGGTCCGCCGCTCGACCCATCTCGGTTCCTACGGTCGAGATGCTCGTCGTGGCGGCGCAGTTTCCCTGAAGAAGCCACTCACGAACGCGCGCAGCAAGGGTCGGCGGCTCAAGGTCCACCATACACCGAGGAAGAGCATTAGCCCCGATCTGCATTTTTCATTTTGAGGTCTGAGATCAATCTCCTGAGCATCAGACAGGAGACACGACATGAAGAGCACTGTTCACTGCGACCTAATCGACCAGACTTTTGCCGGTCCCTACGGAATTCTGCCTCTCGCAGGCTACCTGCGAAGGAACGGGAGGCGTTGGGTGGGCAGTGCTCTTCCGCCAGACATGAAGAGAGGGCCTCAAGGACAGTGCTTTCGAAACGCTTGGCAGTTGAGCCTTTCGCATGGACTTCCCTACTGCGAAGGATACGGGTGGGATGTTGAATTGGGTGCGCTTCCGTTCCCACATGCCTGGAACCTCTGCCGCTCGTCTGGACGCGTCATCGACACCACATGGGCCATAGGCAGAAGAGCGGTTTATCTCGGCATCGAACTATCGCCGAAGCAGCTGATGAAGATCATCGATTCGACCGAGTGTTTCGGGGTCCTGCAAGATGGCCGACGGGATGCCCTTGAAATCGTCGAGCATACCCTTGGTTTGAAGCCGATACCGGTTGACGCGGGCGAACGCTGCCCAAAGGGTGAGCGCCACGCAGATCCCCTCCTGCCACGCTGACGCTGGCAGTGCGCGTCCTTCTATCGAGGTAAGGGACCCGAGTTTGACAAGGTGATGGTCATGCCTTCCTCCGCAGCGTGCCCAATGGGCAGCGACGAGGTCGATCAGGCCATGGCTGAAGAAGCCCGGAACCTCTACGTCGCGGGAACGCGGGCAATTGAACTTCTTTTATTACTGCGCGGCACCCGCGAGGCCGCGTGGCTCTGCGCGAAGCCTCGCAGGCAAGATGGGCCTACGCGGATCTCGTAGAGGGGCGTCTGCTCTGACGTTTGCCGGCTCACAGCTCCGGCTTACGTCGTTCGAGACGCACGCTGATACGATACGGACCCGTTTCGGTGAAGATGACAACGTCGTTCTCTCTCGCTCCGGATGTCGCGAAGAAACGTCGGACCCATCCCCTGGCGCGAAAGATCGACTTCGTCCCGTCGATGTCTGTCTTGGCAGTTTCGGGGCCGCCCCAATCGATTGTTAGATCGCGCGGTGCGGCCTCCGCCTTGTTGGAGCCCCCAATCACCTCTCGAGGAAATGCATGCATGAGGGGTGACAGCTTAATGTGGTTGTTGCGGATGTTTCCGCCGCTCAGGACGCTCTGCCCAAGAACCTTGTGCTTGCCCTCCGGCAATTGTGAGGCCTTTCCAGCCCCTGCCGCGGTGCGACGAACAGCATCGCCTGCCTGGTCGGAGGCGGTCGACAGAGGCTTGGAGTGGTCTATCGAGCGGCTCGGGGGCGGCAGCATGTCGTTCGACTGGTCCTGGAGCGCGATGTAGCCCGAAAGTTTCTGGCTGACGTCAGGCGAGAGGGTGACCCAAGTGACAGCACCGGCTTTGTGTTCGTACTGGACGGGACGCGCGAGCGAAATGACGTTCGCCAGCTTCCAGGGCACAACCCACTTCGCGATTTCGCCACGGCGGATCATGTCAACGGGGATGCGGTGGTGATCGAAATTTGCGATCATCTCGGCCTGATCCAGAGCCCTGCCGCAGTCCACGAGCCGGGCGAGCCCCACGACGGTGCCACTTCCCTTTCGGATGAGGCCGAACCAGCCGCGAACCGACGTCGCTTGTGAACGCATTTCCCAGTCTTTCCGGCCGTCGAGTATATGCCCGATCCAAGGATCAGCGATGATCAGGCCGCGCGTTACGGTCATCTGAGGTCTTCCTTGATGTCCTGCTCACGGAAGCTCGTAGGAGCCATCGGCGAGGGGGGAGACGGGCGCGATACCGTCGCGCCGAAATTGTTCGGCCATTATTTCGGATATCACCCCATGTTGACCGCGTTGTTGCGAGGCTACTGCCTCGGTCAGGCCTGTAACATCGGACTTGCTGTCACCCATCGGCCAGAGCGCCTTTTCAGCCAGCCGACGCTTGCGCTGCATGAGGCTTTGAAGCAGGCCATCGAAGCTCTGTGCCCCCAATTCAGGGTGAAGTGCCATCGGGATATGCACAGAGACCGGCCGCGTCTGGCCGATGCGGTGGACGCGGTCGTTGCACTGTTCCTCCACGGCCGGATTCCACCAGCGTGACAGGTGGATCACGTGGGTCGCCGCCGTCAGGGTCAGGCCGGTGCCCGCGGCCTTGGGGCCAAGGATCAGCATGTCGAAGCCGCCATCAGCGGCAAGGTGCCGCTGGAAGCGGTTGACGATCTCCTGCCGTCGCGGGATCGGCGTGTCGCCGTTGATCACGTCGATCCGGTCGAGCCCGAACATGTGGCGCATGATCTCGGCAAAGCGGAACTGCATGTCGCGATGCTCAATGAAGACCAGCACCCGTTCGCCCGCCTCACGGATGCGGTGCAAGACGTCGATGACCGCCCCGAGCCGGGCGCTTTTCGCGATGAATTGGTCCGGCGGTGTCGGCCCGGTATCTCCGGGATGGACCGAGACCGAGCGGATATGGTGCAGCATCTTGAGGGCAGCGCCGGGCCCGCCATTGGCCAGCTTCACCTGCGCAAGATCGTAGGCGTCGGCCTGCACCTTCGGCATCAGGCGCGGGTGGAGGAACCGCCGCTTCCTTGGCAAGTCGCGGGCGACCTCGTCCTTCAGGCGGCGCAGACCAAGAGGGGGCCTCTGCCCGCGCGGCCGGAACACGCGGGCATGGAGATCAGTCATGGTCTCGGTATCCGGCACGGCATAGCGCTCGCGGAACTCTGTCCCCGAGCCGAGGCACCCGGGGGCGATGCGGTCCATGATCGTCCAGAGGTCGATGGCCGCGTTCTCAATCGGGGTGCCGGTCAGACCGAGCCGGAAGTCTGCGTTCATCGCCTCGACAGCCCGCGAGGCCAAGGTGTTGCGGTTCTTGATGTTCTGGATCTCGTCCATAACCATCGCCGAAAACGGCACACTCCCGAGGGAGTGCTGATAGTTGGCCAACGTCGTGTAGGTGGTCAAAAGCCAGTAGCGATGCGCGCGTCCGTCCTCGAAGGCCTCGTCCAGCCAGTCGAGGTCGAGCTGCGGCAGGCCCGTCTCGGTTTCCGTCCCCCGGGCGTTGCTGCGCTTCTGGGAGCCGAGGGAGCCGCCGTAGAGCCGGATGAGCGTGCCGAAGCCGCGTCCTTCCACGTGGCTCTCCACCTCCTGCTCCCAGTTCCGCAGCAGCGAGGTCGGCGCGACGATCAGGATCGGGCCGCGGTTCGCCGCGGCGGGCTGCTTCATGTGCTCCTTGAGCCAGGTCAGGAAGGCGATGGTTTGCAATGTCTTGCCGAGACCCTGTTCGTCGGCGTTGAGGACGCCGGGAAGGCCCGCCTGCCAAGCCGCCAGTGCCCAGTCGAAGCTTGCGAGCTGGTGCTGGTGAAGCGGCGTGCGGACCGCCCCTGGCAGGGTGGGGGCGATAGTGGGCACCCGGGGGGTGAATTGCGCCTCCCAGGACAGGTCTTCGTAATTGTCGAGCGTGTTGAGGATGATCGGGCCATCCGCTTCTGCAGTCTGCTCGGGTTCCTCCTCTGGTTCGCCTGCGCCTTCCAGCCTTTCCCGCCGCTCGATTTCTCCCTCGACGGCGGCCAGACGGGCCGGGGTGACCTCGACGCTTTCGCCATCGATCTCGGCCGGCGTGTCGCCACCCGTTTCGAGAACGGTGGCCATGTGCTGCCGGAGGCTTCGCAACTGCGCGTCGGGCATGGCCTGGATCGCATCGACAAGGTGCTGTGCGAAGGCCTCGGGCAGCCACGTGGTGCCGCTGCCCTGGATCGGATCCTTGGGGCGTTCGAAGATGACCACCCCCGTCACCCGCTCCGAATATTCTCGGGTTTCCACAAGCCCCGGCCCGGCGATCGCCTCGACCATCTCCTCCTGCTCGGCGGGGTCGAGCCCGTCCAGGGCGCCTGTGTCCTGCAAGTGCCGGTTCACCGCCTCGGTGATGAAACTGCGCGGGTTCTTGATGAAGGCCTGCCGTTCCGCGCGCGGGGCATTCTGGGCGCGGGCCAGTTCTTCAAGCACCGGCGCTGCGCCGCGGTCGATTACCAAATAGGAATTGTTTCCCAGCTGGAATGCGGGCCGCGGCCCGCGCGCGTGCAGGCGGTGCTGGAACACGGCCAGCGCCTCGCCATCGAGTTCCGCGTCCCGTTCAGAGATTTCGTCGTCGCTGATACCGGCGCCATCCAGCCGTTCGGAGGAATAGGGCAAGATCTCAAACTGTCCCATCGAGGCATCCGGGGTGATCGAGAACCGGTCAGCGATTCGCACCTCCAGACCGCGCAGAAAGGCGGTCATCGATAGCTGCGCCATCTCGCGATTGGCGGGCATCTCGGGGTTGATCACGTCCTCCGGCTCGATCGCGCGGCGGAATTCGGCGAGGGCTCTCCAGTGATCCTCAACCGGACGCGTGGCATCGAAGGTGTCGGCAAGGTCCAGCGCCCGCTTCATCCAGAGCGGCAGCCGTCGCGGACCATCGGCGGTTTGCAGGATCGCACCGCTGCGCCTTGGATGCTCCCGTCGGCCATGGCGAGACCATTCGTAGTGAAGCCGGAAGTCCGCACTGCCGAGCACGCCGGTCACATCGGTCTTCAGCACAAGGTCGATGGCGCGGGGCAGGCCAAGGGCTTCGGCCGCTGGGGCGGACAGGCTGGCGGCCGCGTCATGGGAGATGCGCAGGTGATCCGGTGCGACAGTCACCTCATCCGGATGGGTGTCGCCCCAGGCCCGCAGGTCGCCTATGGCAAAGAGCAGGTCCCGGTCTTCCGGTGCCAGCGCGGTAAAACTCCGGGCCGCTTGCTTGGCCATCAACTTGGAGAGCAGACCCTGCTTTGCCGGCGGGAAGCGGATCTCGATGGCGTCGCCCGTGATGCTGTGGACGGGTTTTGTCTCAGACATGCTGCAAAACCCACTGGGACCAGCTGGGAATGGAATTGTGCGGTTTCGAGTTGGGCGAAGCCCGCATGATGTCGTCGCAGTAGTATTCACGCTCGTAGAGCTTGGGAGCCCTTCGGTCGTCCGCGCGGAAGATGTGGGTCTTGTAGCTGTGGCAGCCGTCCACGACGATCTTGTTGCCGATGCGCATGATCAGCAGCGAGGTGCTGCCTCCGCGATCCAGTTGGCGTCCGAAACGGCGGTTCATGTCCGTCTTGCCCCCGCGCAGAAGGTTCTGCTGCGCATAGCGCCGAGCGTCCGATCCAAAAGCGACCCAGGCTTCGTCGATCATCCTGTCGTGATAGAGCTTCAGCCAGAAGTCCCGGCGTGGCGGCCACATGGGGCTATTCTGCGTGGCGGTGACCATGTCGCAGAAGAATTTCATGTCCTGATGGGTCAGCCAGCGCAGCAGAACGGCGCGCAATCCGTTGTCGAAACCCGACCAGATGCCACCCGCATGCAGGCGGGGATCATTCCAGGCCTTAATTATCGCCTCGCTCAGTTCGTTGCGCAGCGAGTCAGGCGGGTTGCGTTCGCGCCACGGGGCCAGCAGCGCTTCCACGGCGGGACCGGCGCCAGCCTGAAGAACGGGTCCGTTTTCGGGAGTCAGCCAGTTGAAGAGCTTCCGACGGGCCTCGGCTTTGTCGAGGTTGGGAGCGAGGCGTTCGACGAAAGTCTTCTGCGCCGCCTTGGCAAGGCCCGAGGTATGGGGGCTGTGGAGGCCAATGGCCTTCAGGTGCGCGTAGGCGTCGTCAGCGTCTCGCATGATGCGGGCCAGGGCAATGGGCACGGCATCCGGGCGGAACAGCTCGGGCAGGGCGGCCATGAGCTTGCGATGTCGAGCGCCAAGGTCGTCGCTTCGTTCAGCCAGCGCCTTGGCAAGGTGCCGTGTGTGATCCCGCCCCGGCGCGAAGCTTTCGATGTAGACGCCGACCATCCCGTCGAGAAAGGCGCCGGGCTCTCGCGTCGCGATTTCTGTGAGGTAGAATTCCCGGACGGGAAAGAGATCCTGGCGCGACCGTCGCTCTTCGTCGAAGACCGCTACTGCCGCCGAATTGACACGCTGCGTAGTGATATTCGTCCAGTCCCACTCCGAAACCCTTCGCAACATCTCCTTGGCCAATCTCTCTCGGTCACGGTCCTCTGGCGTGCGGACGGCATCGGGCCAACGGGTCAGGATTTCCGCGACCGACCGGCTGACCTGTTTGAGGGACGGGAGGGCCCGGACCCGAAAGGGTCGGCCTCGGTTCAACATCGCACGTGTCGACTCCCGCGGCCGGCTGTCCGGCGAGGTTGGGCCCGCGCCAGTCATCGTTGGTCCTCGACGCTCTCCAACGCCTCGCGGATAACCTCAATCCCGTCCGTATCCTGCGGGGTCACCATGATGAACCGCAGGTCGATCCGGCGATTGGTGGCGCGGCCCTCGGGCGTCTCGTTCGAGGCAACGGGGCGGTCCGGCCCGTAGGCGGCCACCGAGAGCACCGGCTGCCGCTTGAGGTTCTGATGCTGCATGACTTGCTCGGCGGCCTGCGTCATGGCGAAGAAGGTGCTGTTCGCGCGGGCGGCGGACAGGTTGCGATTCACCCGGTCGGTTCCGACGTCATCGGTGTGGCCTTCGATCTGGACCGCCTCGATCATGACAAAGCCGGGATTGCAGTCCGGGTCGAAAAGCGAGGCCTCGCCCAGCGTGAAGCAGGGCAGCACCTCGTCCAGACGCTGGGCCAGCCGGGCGACGATCTCGCGCCGATCCCGGGCCAGGTCGGACCTGCCGGAGGCGAATAGTCCTTCGCCCTGGAACCGTAGCGCGTCGGATTCCTCGCTCAGTTCGACCTGAAGATCGGGGAAGTCGGCCCTGATCGCGTCGCGAAGACGCTGTAGGACCTCGCGTCGGGCCTGGGACACCTGCGCGAGGTAGGCCTCCAACGGGTCGATCTTCTGCAGCTCCGCAAGCTGCCGGCGGAGGTCCTCGATCTGCTCGTCCCGTTCGGCGACCTGTTGCAGAAGCTCTCGGATGCGCGCCTCGAGGTCCGCGATCCGGGTGCGTGCCGCTTCAAGCTCCGAGGTCAGTTCGGTCACTTTCGCCCTCTGGACCTCGAGCGCCGTGTTCAGGTCGTTGACTTCAGCCTGCAGCCGTTCGCGTTGCTGCTTCAGCGCCTCGATCTCGGCCTCGAGCCGCAGGATGACTTCGGCACGACTCTGGGCCCGTTCCTGCCACATGTCCCGCTCCGCGATGACCCGGTCGTAGTCCGACCGCGAGACGGCGTCGGGCTCCTGCATCTGGCTGGCAAAGAAGGCGAGCAGGATCATCATTATGAATAGGAAGCCGACCGTCATGTCGGTCATCGAGATGAAGGCGCTCTCTTCCTCCTCCTCGTGGCGCAGCCGCTTCGCCTGCGCCCTCATGCACGCCCCCGTGCCTGCGCAGGCAGGAACGCCTCGGCCTGCTCAACCACGCTTCTAAGCGTCTGGAGGCCGGGGTCGAGGGTGTCGCTCATCTCCTTCACATGATCCTGCGCGGTGCCGAGGGCGGCTTCCAGCTTGGCGTTGTATTCGGTCAGGGCCCGGCCAAGCATCGCGTCGATCTGGTCAAGCTTCTCGGCCTCGCTGGACAGCTGCGCCATGGCGGCGTGGGTGGCTTCGAGCGAGCGGCGGATGCCTTCGCGCTCGTTACCGAGCGCGGTCTGGGCTGTCTCCAGCACATGCGCCGCGTTCTCGGAGACCGAAGCCGAATTCTGCATTAAGGTCTCGGACACGGTTCCGACCAGATCCCCGACCCGGCGCAGGGTGGCCTCGATGCGTTCGTGGGAGGCGCGCAGCGGTTCGGCTGCTGCCGTGAGGTTCTGGCTGGCGGTGCGGAACCCTTCGGACGCGCCGTGGATGGCGTCAGCCCCGGTGTGCAGCCCCTGCGCCGCGCTCTGGGCGCCAGATGCCCCGCGCTGGACCGCTTCGGCCATCGCCTCGAGGCGGAGGCCGATCACTTCCAGCCGGCCCAGCAATTCCTCTCCGATGGTGCTGCCCATGTCGGTGCCGAGCTTGGCAATATCGGCACTCGTCCGGTTGAAGCTCTCGAGCAGCGTCTTGCCGGCGCCCTCGATCGCATGACCCGCCTCAGCGCTGCTTTGCGCCATCCGCTCCCGCGCAGCCTGGCTGCTTTCCTCGCTGGCGCTGGCCAGCGTGTCGCGGAAACCTTCCGCGGCCGCGCGCATCTCCTCTGCCGCGGTTCGCATGGCCTGGGCCCCCTCGCCGGTGTTCTCCCGGATGCCCTCCAGGGTGTCGTTCATGACCGACAGGAGCCTGTCTGCGCCCTCGTTCATCGCTTCGGAGGCAGTTCGACCGCTCGTCGCCACCTCGTTGCGCATCTCGGAGATGGCCCGCGCCATCTGATCGAGGGCTTCGCGCATCCCATCCCCGGCCTGCGCGTTCGTCGTGTTCATCCGATCAACCATGAGGCCGATCCGGTCCGTCGCCTCGCCCAGCGACTCGCTGGCGCGGGTAAGGGCATTGCCGACGGAGTGCGACAGCTGGTCAGACAGGTTGCCGACCAGACCTTCCACGCTGCTCGTCCCCATCGAGGTGACGCGGTCAAAGATCGGGTCCATCTTGTCGGCGATGGCGCCGGTGATCCGGTCTGGCAGGGCCTCCAGCGGTTTCTGAAGCTCCGCGACCATGCCCATGCCGATCTCGCGCAGGTGCTCGCGCTGCTCGGTCGCGGCGCGAAGCTGGCGAAACCCGATGTCCTCGAGACTGACGAAGACGAGGCGCCGCTCGATCCCGATGCAAAGGCGATGAATGGCGGCATCAAGCTTGTTCTGCCGGGTCCTGAGGAGGAAGGTGAAAAGGATCGAGCAGAACAAGCCGACCAACGACATGACGAACTTGGCCGAAGCGATCTGCATGAAATCCCGCATCGCTCCATCCATGCCGTCGGCCCCGACGTCCATTGATTGCGAGAATTGGTGCAGCGCCGCGACGAGGCCCAGGAAAGTCAGCAGCAGCCCGGCCGAGACCAGGGTGTTGGGAAGGATTCGGAAGAAGCCGGGACCGAAACCGAGATCTTCGACGTTGAGGAACGAGGCCGGCCGGATCGAGTTTCGAATGGTAGGCGGCCCATCGATGTCATCTCGCACGACAGTCTCGTTGAATTCGTCAAAGGCTTCCCAGACGGTTTCTCGCGGGCCTTTCTTCGGGAAACTGGACCGTAGTTCATGAATGAGTTCGTCGTGACCTTCCGCGAAGGAACGAATGTCCGGGTAGGTCCGGATTTTTTTGTCCAGAAATTGAACTGCATTCAGTTGGCGTCGTGTCCTAATTAGATACCACACCGCGAGAAAAATGGTCATCAATGCCAAGATGCCTGCAATCTGACCAGGCCGACTATCCGACAAAGTCAATGCTTCCGCCAGGGCTATGATACCATCTTTAAGGTAGAGGCCAGACAGCTCGCCGAATTCGTTTAGCAATTAGAACTCCTGAACACTTCACGTATTTGCAAGGACGAGTGACGCGACCCTAATTGGGTTCGTTCACACCCTGCAAGCTCGTAAGCTCTCGCTCTCGAGAGTATCTTCGCCCATGTTCGGCTTCTGCAACATTGGGACAGATTAGGGTGATTTGTCCGGGTGGGCAGGATGCAGAAATTTCCAGCCCCTCTAAAGACCGGATGCCCGCTTTTCGGCTCCTTCGCTTGACGGCACCAGGGCATGCGTCCTGTCGGAAAAAGGGTAACTGCGGGTTGAACGCCGTCTGTGCGATATAGTTGAAATGGATTACTGAGCACCGTTCAGACTGGCCTCAGGCTAATTTGTAGTTCGGACAGATCAATGTGTTCTACTGACCTGTCCAAGCCTTCAAGGAACGAGATCAGATCATCTTGGCGCGGCTGGCCGAACGCCAGGCGATACAGCGCAACGGACCTTTTGAGCCACCCGAGGAGCGCGGTTTCGCGGCTGTAGGGGAGCGAAAGTGCGAAGCGCTCGATGCCGGTCGGGCCATCGAGGAGCCAGAAGGGTTCCATGTCTCCGGGTCGAACGGCTTGATCGTGCGCCGTATGAAACATACTGCGCCACGGATCCCCTACGGGCGCCCTGCTCCGGAGGGTGTGCTCGAACCTCGCGGCAAGGTTCAGCCTGACAGCATGGTTCTTGTAGCGGTGGACACGGCCTTCGCGCTGTTCCAGGTCCACCGGGTTCGAGGGCAGGTTCCAATGCACCAGCCTGTGGCAATAGGGATGAAAGTCGAGCCCTTCCTGCCCGACGGAGGTGGATGCCAACACAAACGGCCGGAACGGCGAGTTGAAGGCGGTGCGAACCGTGTCTGTCCGCTGCGCGCCGTCCTCCTGGCCCTGTTGCAGCAGGCGCGTCGCAAACCGGCCACGCATCCGCACACCCGGGGTGATCTCCAGGCGATCGCGGTGCGCCCGATAGCGCTTGATTTCGATCTGTGCGGGCTTGAGGGACAGGGCGTCATCGACGGTCTCCGCCAGAACAGCAACGGCATAGGCCGGTTCGGCGTCCATCAGCCCCTCGGCCTCCATCAGGACGTGCAGGTATTCGTCGAGAACCGATTGCAGGTCATGCTCTGCGCAATGATGGAGGACCGTTTGCCAGTAGACGTCATCGGTTCCGGTCCGCAACAGAGCCAGGCTCTCCGGCTGGTTGAAAAGGCCCCGAAAGGCCATGCCGATCCGGGTCGCCGCGTTCAGCATAGCGGGATGGTCCAGGTCAAGGGTGGGCACCACGCGCCGAAGGGCGCGCAGCGCGCAGGTGGCTGGGCTGCCAAGGGCGAGGTCCGCCACGTGGTCCACCAGGCGATCCCGGTCCGGTTGCCCATGCAACGTGTCGGCTCGGGCCGCTGCGCTGAGCGCGTTAAGGTGATCGTGCCACGCGTCCTGACCGTCCGCCCGCACGATGTCGGTCAAAATGTCGCCAGTTGCCAGCCATGTGGCGAACGTCTCCGAACGGACATCCAGCGCGGCGGCACAGGCCCAGTCCCAGGTCAACGCCCGTTCAAGGTTTTCGTCGTCTGTTTCCGTTTCGCCGTCGCCCATATGAGCGGTGAAGCCTCCACGCTGAACTGCACGAAGGCGGCCCTCAAGCGATGACGCCAAGTCTTGCAGCCGATCGATGGCGTGTTTGCGCATGGCTGACGCGTCTGGCAGCGGCCCCGAGGATCGAAAGATTTCAAGCGGATCGACCGTGGAGGCAAGCGTTGGAGACGGAATGACGAGGGGCAGGGCGCGCAAGCCCGTCAGGCGATCCCTGTTGCGCCGGAAGTTCAGCAATTGCGGATGCCGCGCGGTGTAGCTCCGCCCGGTCCGTCCCATCCCCATCATCCGCTCGCTGTCATAGGAGAGCAGCGCGGCGATGGCGTCCGGCACCATCGCCCATTGGGAAAAGATCAGCATCTTGCTCGCCGTGACGCGCGGCCCGAAATAGGGCAGGCTGGGCGGCATCCAGAGCCGTTTGGCCATGTCGTCCCGAAAGGCGATCTCCTTCAGCGCGCGCATGCGGCCGTTGTTTTCTGGAATGGGGCGATAGGATTCGATGGAATCCATGTTTATCTGGGCCGACCCCGCGTCCCGGATCGCGGCCAGCAAGGCCTTGCCCGGGGCATCCTTGAGGTGATCGAGGCGCTGTCCAAGCTTGTAGTCGCGCAGGAAGCTGAGCAGATAGGGTGCCGATTTCCAGTATTCCACCGTGCCGGGCGCATCCGCGGCATCGGCGACACGGGCCACCGCGCGGGCTTCGATTAAGTCGGCCGGTTCCACGGTCACAGGCACATCGACATCGCGCATCATGGCGTCGCGGTCCGCTGTTTCGGCCACGCGTTCCGTCCGGGCAATTACGCTGCGCAGGGTATCTTCGATCCCGGTCTTGATCGCGCAGGCGTCGTCGAAACTGGCGGGCAGGCCCTGCATGGCCAGCCGGTAGCGGCGCATTTCCGTCTCAAGCTCGGCGCGGACCGATGGCCCCCGGTGGCCGAACAGAAAACTCAGGACGTCCAGGAACTCGCGGTAATGATCGCCGGCGTCGGCCTCGTCGTCACGCAGGGAGAGCATCCGATAGGGTGTTGCCGACAGCAGAAGGACCTTGGACTGGTTGCCGTCGGGGTCGATGGCGTCAAAGAGCTTACGCGCAAGATCGGCAGCCTCGCCTTCGCCGTGCAAAAGCTCGGTGAAGCGCTGGAATTCGTCAAGAACGATCAGGTCGGGCTCCAGAGCCTCTGCGCTTTCGCGAGCGAGAATGGTGCGCAGCTGGCCGACGATGCCTTCCCGGCGCCTGTTCAGATCGGTGTCGTTCCTACGCAGCCCCTTGTAGCATTGCGCGCAGGCTTCAAGCTCTTGCAGCAGATCGGGGCGGGCGGCGACGGCATTCTCGAACCTTGCCGCGATCTGTGGCTCGACCGGCTGCTGGTCGATCCAGGCGCGCGTCTGCCGCCATCCCGCCGCGCCGGCATAGCCTTGCAGCATCCTGGCCACGGCGCGGCGATCGTCCAGCATGTTCCAGATCAGACGCAGGATGAGCGCACGTTCCTGCTTCATGCCGCCGCCCTGTTTCAGGTCCAGCGAGGTGCCTGGTGTCAAGCTGAAGAAGTTGACCCCCTCGCGCTTGATCCCGCCGGCCTTGGCCAGTTCCAGGGCAAGCATGGTGAGGCGGGTCGGCAAGACCCGCGTGCGTTCGCCGCCCATCACGTTCAGACGCGCGACGTTCTGTTTCGCGATTGCTCCGTTCGAGCAGATATACACAATGTCGATGCGCGGCACGCTGTCCTGTAGCGCCTCGATCGTTCGCGCAATCACGCCACGGGCCACCATCGTCTTGCCAAGCCCCACCTCGTCGGCAACCAGGAAGTGGCGCACCGCGTCGGTGTCGCTCAGCAGCCGCTTGGCGACATAGTCGACGGTCTTGCGCTGGAACGCCTTGAGGGGGCGCAACGCGTCATCGGACACGAACCGGTCAGTCATTGCGCTGGTCCTTCGGCATCACAGCGCGAAATGTCTCCCAAAGGTGCAGGAATTCATTCGGGATAATCTCGCTTCGGCCGGTTTGCGGGTCGCTGAGCCGCGTGACAAGCCGTTCGATGTCGCGCAACTGTCGCCCGTCGCCCGTCAGCGCACGGACCATGTCCTCGAGGATGGGTGCATCCCGGCCGGTTCCGAAAACTCCAGACAGGGTACCGCCCTTGCCTGCGGCGAACAGGGCCTTTGCGGCCTCGGAGACGTCGCCCAGCAACAGGCGGATGTATCGCAGGAAGGCATCCTGGTTCTCGATCAGTGCGCGCAGGATTTCGGCGGTTCGGGCGTCAGGCAGGTCGACGAGATCCGATCCAAGCGTGAAATATTGCTCAAGGCCGGTCAATTCATCCACCAGCCTGACTCCGATCCAGCGCGTTACATCCCTGAGCGGCAGCCTGCCAAGCAGATGTTCCCGGGCATCAAGGGCCGTCAGGCCGATACCATGTTCGATACCCACGACGACGGGCCAGATCCGCAGGCCGATCCCGTCGGGGATAATGATTTCCGTCTGCGCCGAGAGGTGCAAGAGGATGCGTCCCTCGTCGTCTTCTTCGCACCGCAGGATCGGACCCGACCCGGCGAGGTCACGTCGCAGTTTTTCAAGGCGCGCCTCGGCGGCGTCCTCCTTCGCGGTATTGACAGGCTCAAACGGCACGAACTCGCGCAAGAAGCGGCCGAGGCGCTCCGGCGATAGCTGGTCTTCCATCGTGCCCAGATGATCGGTGTAGCCAGTCAGGGTTGCAAAGACCTCGACGTTGTTGCCGCTGATGAGGGCCGGCGTAGTGGCATTGCCCGATCCCATGGTGATTTCGGTGCTCTTGTAGCGTTCCGTGATGAAGGCCTTGGCATGCAGGCCCCGGGTGGGGACTGGGCCACGCAATGGCTCATCGCTTTCCTCGCCGTCCTCGGTTTCGGCCATTTCGTCCAGGACAAGGCGCTTTCCGAACCGCGCCAGCGTTTCCGGGGAAAGCAGCGCCATTTCCTCGGCCCGACCGAGGAGGCAGGCATTGGCGGGGTCTACGCCCCGGCTCAGGGCCGACAATGCGCCATCCGTGACAAAGGGCGAAATGATGCCCAGTGTGCGGCCAACCTGCGGACGCCAGACCCGATCGCTCAGCCCGTTCACAGCAAAGCTGATCTTGTTGACGTGCCTCGGGTAGTCCCATTCGGCGCGTGCAAGATCCTTGGCGAGGGAAGCGACCATCGACGCGACGGGCGCCGGGGCGGGCCGACCGGAGGCCATGCCGGGCAAGGCACTGACAAGCTCGACAAGCGGTGCGTTCTGGTCGCGTGCGTTCGCTGTCGCCACGCCGTCCAGAGACAGGGACAGGTCCCAGGAGGCGTCCGTCGTCAGGTTGCGGGACAGCAAGGCCAGCCGCAGGCGCGGCCGCCCATGGCCGCCGATGGGAACGAACCGCAGGAACCATAGCTTGGGGTGAAAGGCGCCGTCGCGCGGGGCTGTTACCTCCGTCACGGTATCTTCGAGCAGCGCAGTCAGGCGGTTGGCCCCCTTGGGGACGGACTTGATCCGACCGGCCTCGCAGAAGATCGCGATGCGGGACGACAGGCGCTCCAACCCTTCAAGCAGCGCAAGCGGCGTGTCCAATGTCTCTTGCCTGTTTTCGGCAGCGTGAAAGGCCAGCGTCGCCGGGACAACGAGGGCCGTTTCAAAGTCCAGCGTATAGGTCGTCGCCAGCGCGGCATCGAGGTCATACCCCGCAGGCGCCCGCAGGATCTCGGCGTAAAGCGCGCGGTTTTCGGGATCGAGCGCAGCATTATTCTGCATCCACAAGATCCCTGACGTGATTGGTAACGACGGGTTTCCAGCGGAAGTTAAGCGGCGCTGTCCCCGACGCGCCGCTCCATCGCATCAGCGCGCTGTCGTTGCGGAAGCGGGACTTCGCGCCTTTCAGACGGGTTTCGCGGTCGCGGACAAGGGCGCGGGCGGTAGCATCGTTGCGCACGCCTCCGCCCGTTTCCAGCACGGTCTCGCGCCATGTTTCTATGAACCTGCGGCTGTGTGGTTTGACATCGTGGATTGTGTCCTGCGCCAAAAGCCAAAGATCCTGAAGGTCCCAATCGGTGAACAGGTCATGGGGGGTCTCGGCTTTCCACGTGTCGAGCATCGCGGAATAGGTCTCGACCCGATCATGCCAGCTGCTCTCATGCGCCCCCTGCATCTGCGCCGCCTTCTCCGACAGCATTAGATTGTAGAGCAGGGAGGCGCTGTGCATCAGACGAGAAAACCGCTCGGCATGACCGACGAGCGTCCTGATGTGATTGGGCCAATCAGCGCGCGAGGGATGCTGCCAGATCATGTCGCACTCGGCGGCGCTCGCCTGGCGGGACAAGAGCGTGAACAGGCTGTGCGGCGCGTCCTGTGCCAGCCGGTCCCGCAGGAAATCGGCCTCTTCCGTCGAAAGCGGAAAGGTCGCCGTGCTGTCCGGGGATGACAGGAAATCGTCTGGCGCGGGCGGCAATCCATTGGCCCAGAGCGTTTGCGCTTCGCCCGGGGTCGCCTCGAGACAGGCATTGCGACTGCCCTGGAAGCGCCGGATGCCGAGCGTCAGCAGGCCCGCCCAGTAGACGTCGCTGGGCAGACGCTTCAGCTTTTCCCGTGCTGCGCTGCCGATGACGTTCTGCGTCTCGCCGCCGCGCACAAGTGCCTCGATCAGACGGATCTCAAGGGCACGCGCCAGCTCGCGCCGAGCGGCGGCCGTGCCCTTGTGCGTTCCGGCCATCCGGTAGATCCAGGGCACGAACAGCATGTAGCGCAACCGCGTCTGGATCGTCGATGTGCCGGGGAACATGAGGTCCGCAAGTGCATCGCGCACCGAACCGAGGCCAAGCTCGTCTCGGGTGTCTTCCTGACCGAAGAGGTCCATGATCCGGCGGGTGCGATCCCGGTCGGCCTGGTCGAAGTCGATCCATGCGAGAAAGGACATCAGGCCGGTTCCATAATCGGGGCGGTCGCAACGCTTAGCGTGCCCTCGCTCATCCAGTGGATGGCGACGCCCTGCAGCGGCTTGTCCGGCCAGCGCCTGCGGACCATAGCGGCATAGGCGGCCAGTTGCGGCTGGTAGGTGGCAAAGCGTTCGGTGGGGTCGGGGCAGGTGCCGGACTTGTGGTCGACGATCATCAGGCCCTGCGGCCCCTCGGCAAGACAGTCGAGGATGGCGTTGGTTTCGGAACCGTCCAAGGCGGTCTCCTGCAGCGGCAATTCGAAATGCAGCCTGTCATATCCCCGGTCTGCCAGCCAACTGGTCAATGCCTGCGCCTGAGCGGCGATCTGAGTGATCGCATGGCCGGGAAGGCCGGTAGCTGCGGAGATCCGGTCGGTCAGGTCCGGTCGGGCGGCCAGCACGCGGAAGGCGAGATGCCAGGCGGTGCCGCGTTCGGTCGCGCTGCCGGTGCTGGTCTCCGTGACGCCCTCGGCCAGGCGCACCGTTTCCAGTAGGACGGCATGGGCCGGCTCCGGTTCGGCAAGGGTCGAGGGGCTGCGCCGCCAGGGCGTGCGTTTGGTGGCGAGAGGGCTGCGTGCCTTGCCGAAGCGGGTGTGGGTCTCGGCCGATGCGGCCCCTGAGGAAACCGGTTCGTCGGGAATGCCTTCGGCAACCCGCGAGGCAAAGGGCTGGCTCACGACGGTCAGCGTGCAATCGGCTGTCTCGAACCCGGCGCGGTCGCGCAGCAGGTCGACCATGCGTTCGGCAGTGTCGCGCGGCTTGGACTTCTCGCGCGGCATCACCAGGATCAGCCGGTCGCGCGCCCGAGTCAGCGCGACGTAAAGCTTGCGCGCCGCGTCGCGTTCATCCTCGGGGCGGCGGGCTTCGGTGAAAGGCTCCTGCGATTCCGGCGCGGCGAAGTCTGGCAGGTAGCCCAGGCCGGCATGGTCCAGCACGTTGTCGAGATCGTCGAAGCCATCGAACTCGGCCCGCAGAGTGCCCGGGCGTTCGGCGATCTTCTGGTCCAGTCCGGCGACCACGGTGATCGGCCATTCGCGGCCCTTGGCGGCGTGCCAGGTGCAGATTTCGATGCCCGAGGAGGACCAGCCGTCCGGGTCGGGATGGCGGTCCCAATCCCTGGCGGTCTGGGATGCGATCCAACCCAGAAAGACCTGCACCCCGGCGCCATGGAAACCAGCGGCGGCGCGCAGGTCGTGCGCCATAATGTCGAACTCCTGCGCCTCACCCTCGAGCCGGGCGAGGTCGGCCAGCGCCTGCGCGGGCTGCGCCAGCCCGGCGGCCCAGTCGCGCAGGCTGGTCACGCGCATCACATCGGCCAGGGTCTCGCCCACCGGGCGGGTGGCGATCCCGTCATTGAGCGCGTGCAGGGGGGCGAGAGAGACATGTGCGCCCAGCACCCCATCGACGGCGTTGTGCAAGGCATCCTCCAGCGGCACGCGCGGCGGGCCGAGCGTCAGCCAAGTCAGCGCGGCGTGGCTGTCCTCTGGGTCGGCGGCAAAGGCCAGGGCGGCGCGGGCGGCGCGCATTGCGAGCGAGCTTAGCCAGCCGTCCTGTTGGATGCGCACCGGCAGGCCGTGAGCCTCCAGAGCCGCAGCCGCCGCGCTGGCCTTCTGGTGTGTATAAGTCAGCACGGCCACGTCGCTGGGTCGGGCGGGGCGCATGGTCTTCAGCGCCTTGTCGTAGACAGGCGTTTCTGCCTTCAGGATGTCGGCCACGCGGTTCGCAATACACTCTGCCGTGGTGTCCTTGCGGCCTTTCGGCAGGTCCAGAACCTCCAGCGCTGTCTCGCCGGTTTCGGCGCGCTGTGGGGCCAGAGGATTGTAGTTGTCGAAGAGTGTCGGGCCGAGGGTGTTGACCATCGCCATGATCCTCGGATCGGACCGCCAGTTGCGATAGAGCGGTGTGACAGTCTCGGGATGGGCGGCCTGCAGAGCTTCGGTCAGGCGCGGGTCGGCACCCTGGAAACCCATGATCGACTGTTTGGTGTCGCCCACGATGAGCGCGCGTTTCGCCCCGCGCGCCAGCCGCCAGAGCAGGGCGAACTGCACCGGGTTGGTGTCCTGGAATTCGTCGATCACCACGCAATCGATTTCGCCCAGCACGGCTTGGAGGATGTCGGGGCAGGCGCGCAGCAGAGTCTCGGCCTCGGCGATCATGTCGGCGTAATCGATCAGCCCGGCCTTGCGCTTGGCCTCCTCGTAGGCCTCCAGCACCTCCTGCGCGCCGGTCACGAGCGCGCTCAGGTGCGCCTGCGCATCGGCCAGCGGGCCGGGATGGCGTGGCAGGGCATTTGCGACCTCCATGACAACGGCGGCGAGGTCGTCATAGCCTTCGGGGGTCGGTGCGCCACGTTTGGACTGCCGCAGGTCGCGCAGTTTCTGCCAGAGCGTCCAGTCCCGCGCCAGCACGCCGTCCCGCGCCGCGAGCCGAAGGTCGCGGTGATTGTCCGAGAAGGACTTTACCGCCGATCCGTTGCCGTCGAAAAGCGGGCCGAGGCTGTCGGGGAAAGCCTCCAGAAGGTCCTGTACGGCACGTTGCAGCGACGCTGTGAGCGTCGCGCCGTCCGGCGCAACCGCGCCATAGCCCTCGGCCAGCGCGTCCAACGCCGGTTCAAGGATATCCGGCGACTGCCCGCGCGCGCCAAGGCCGCGAATCAGGTCCACTGTCCTTAGAACATCGGCCCGAAAGTTGTCCTCGGCGCTGGCCCCCGTGGCGAAGTCCCAAGCGTAACCGAACCGCCCCAAGTCCCGCATCAAGGGGTGCAAGGCGGTGCAGCGGGTCATCTCCAGCCGGATCAGCAGATCGCGTTCCGGCTCGCTCAAGAGCCGGCTTTCGGGTGAGCGTCCGGCAGCGAAGGCGTGTTCCGTCAACAACCGCTGTCCCAGGGCGTGGATCGTGCCCATGTAGGCGCGGTCGATCTCCAGCGCGTCTTCGAGTCGCCCGCGCGCCATCAATTCGCCGCGCACCCGGTCGCGCATCTCGGCCGCCGCCGCCTCGGTGAAGGTCACGGCAAGGATGCGGCCCGGAGACACCTCGCCCGTCTCGACCCATTCCCCCAACGTCTTCTGGATGTGGTAGGTCTTGCCGGCGCCAGCACCAGCGGGCACGAGGGACAGATCGGTCATTGCGCGTCCTCCTCTTCTTGCGTTTCCGGCAGGCAAAAGGCCGCCACCACCGGGTTTTTCAGGGCATAGGCCTTGATGCCGCGCTCCTTATCGAAGGTCTTGGCGTCGCCTTCACGGTTAAGGCGGATTGTGCCCGCGCCAACCTCGGCGAGGACCTTGGCAAGGTGTTCCATCGCTTTCACGGCTGCATCCGCGCCGGCCGTCTCGACCCTTGGCACATCGACGCCATGGGCATCCGACAGGACGGTGCCGTCGCGCAGCATGTGGTAGGCGGTGACGACCTGCGCGCCCTCGGCCACCAGCCGGGTCAGCGCGGTGTCCTCCGAGGGCCGTTCCAGCATGGCGCGGTAGAGCGCCACCTGCAGGTCCCAGCCCCTGGCCATGCGCTCGCGCCGACCGCCCGCACTGGAGCGCTTGTGGTCGACCACGAGGATCCGCCCGTCGGGCAGCTTCAGCAGGCAGTCCGCCTTGCCATGCAGCAGCAGGCCGCCGTGATCGCCCTTCAATTCGATCTCGTTGTGCAGGACCTTGGCCCCGGTGTCGCGCAGGAAACCAGCCCAGGCGGTGCAGATATCCTGCGCCTCGCGCAGTAGGCTGGCCCGTTCCGTGGCCCAGGCGGCATCAGTCAACCAGCGCGCGTGACGGCGGATCGCGCTCTCGAGCACGCCGGGGACCGTCGTGGTCAGCGTGGCGTCATCCGGCACCGGCGCGCCCTCGGCATAGACATCCTCCAGCACCTGGTGCATCAGCGTGCCAAGAGTCATCACGTCGAGGGTCTCGGGCGCCCAGGCGCGGTCCTTGGCGCCGAGTTCGTCCAGCAGCCAGCCGAGCGGGCTGACCAGCAGGGTCTCAAGCCGCGACGGCGAATGCGGCAGCGGGCCATCCTCGGTCTCGCGCAGGCGCAGCAGATCGACGCCGGGTTTGTCCGGCGTGCCCAGGCCGCGCTGGATGTGCAGGACGCCGCACTCGGGCAGATCGGGTGCGCCGCCCTGCGGGACGAGGGCGGGAAGGGTGGCTGCGACGGGCCAGTCCTCGGGTGCGACCGACCGCAGGTCCTGCACCAGGTCGGCAGGCTCTTCGGCCCCCAGCATATGCGCGATCAGGGCAAGCCCGGTAGAGGGCGTCAGGCGGTCTCCGCGCATGTCCATCGCGGGCACCAGCAGCGTCACGCCCTCTGTGGCCGCACCCAGCTGGCGGCGGAACAGTTCCAGTCCGCGCGCCAGTTTCTGCCGGCGGCCTTCCAGCAACAGGCCGCTGTCGCGGATCAGCGCGATCTCGCCCTCGGTGAAGAACGGGGTCGATCCCGGCAGACGGGGCCAGTGCCCGCCGGCCATGCCCAGCACGATCAGCTGGCGGACCGGACGCCAGGGCAGGGCGCTTTCGGTAAAGAACGAGACACCTTCAACGAACCGGTCCCGCCCCTCGGCGGCTTGCGGCCCCGGCGCGGCGAGGCGGCGCAGCAGGGGCCAGTCGATGGTTTTGTCCGTGACCGTCTTCAGGGGCGCGATACGCGGGGCCAATTCCACCCCGGGTGCGGCGCGTGCAAAGGCCCCAAGCCGCCCGAACAATTGCTCGGGCGTGTCGCAGGGGCGCAGGGCATCCAGCAGGTCACGGGCCGGGCCGTCCAGTTCCGACGCCGTGCGCGATTTGCCCCGGTCGATCACCTCGCGCGCCATTCTGCGCCCGGTCTCGGGCGACCAGGGCATCCCCGGCGCGACGTAGAGTGAGGCCAGCGCGGTGCGCGGCGCCGGGCCTTGCAGGAGCACCAGCAGCAGCGGAAGAAGCTCCCCGGTTGTATCGCGCCGCGCGTCCTGTTCCGGCAGTCCGGAGAGAGGTAGCCCGACCCTGTCAAAGGCTTCCCGCAAAGACAGCGCATAGGCGGGCCCGTCGGGCACCAGAAGGCCGATCTCGGATGCACTCTCCACTCGGCCCGCCTCCAGCATGGACTGGGCGAGGGCGGCAGCGAACTCAGTCTCCTCGCGCGGGTCGCGCAGCCCGTGGCATGCGATGGAACCGTCCGGCGCTATCTCGTCCGACCGCCGCCCGAGATGATCCTGAATGTGCCGCAGCGCGCTGCCCTCCTTGTCGGAGGACGATGCCGGCGGTGCCTCTGCAGCTCCGTGATGCGCGCGCAAGGTTCCCGCAAGTGCGCCCTCGGCCGGGGTGGCGAAGGGGCAATCGGGGGTGGCCAGCGGCAGCGCCTCGAGCGCATCGCCGGCCTTGGCGTTCAGCACGTGGCGCCAGGTATCCAGTTGGCCCGGCAGGGCGCCGAGGTCGCGCCAGAGGTCGCGCAGCGCGGCCAGGTGGCTGCGGGCGCGGCCCTCGGGCAGCGCCTCAGGCGAAAGATAAGAAGGGTCGAGATACGGGGTTGCATGGGCTACGGCCAAGAGCCCTGCCTCGACCGCCCGCGCGGTTTCCTCGGGCGCCGCCTCGAAACTCTCGGACCAGGGCGCGCCGGGGCCGAGGTGATCGCCAAGGCGCAGTTCGGGCCGTTGCGGCGAAAGGTAGACCTCGGCCAGCAGGTCATTCGTGACGGGGCGCAACGCGCCGGATTCCGGAGAGCGGGTGAGCAGGGGATCGATGCGCATGAGGTATCTTTTCGAATCGTTAACGGTGGTCTGCTACAGGGTCGCGGCTTACGGTGGCAAAAGCTGTCAGGGTCAGGGGAGTGCCGGGAAATCGGCGCGGCGATGCCCGGCCACCATGTCGCGGAGCGCCTTGGGGGCCAGCACTTCGACGTCATTCCCCCATTGGTAGAGATGCCAGGCCATTTCGAGATGCCCTGAGGCTTCGAACCGCACGATCAACGATCCGTCCGATTCGTCGAGCATCTCCTGCGACGGGTGAAAGACGAACTGCCGTGCGACGGACGCGGCCTCTGGTGAAAACCGCCAGGCGACGGGGCCATATTCGGCGTCGGAATGGAACGAACCGAAAGCCTGCGATGCGAATTGGCCAAGGTCGAAGGCCGGGTCGCGGGCAAAACTCTTGCCGGTGATCCGCGCCTCGGCGATACGGTCGAGTCGAAAGCGCCGCATCTTGCCGTCGCCCGCGACGGGCCGGGCGACGAGATAGCGCCGGATGCCCAGTAACAACCCATAAGGTTCCAGCAACCGGTCGGACGTCCGGCCATCGGCCGAAGTATAGCTTATCTCGACGGTGAAGGGCGCGCGCAGCGCCTCGGTCAGCGCCCCCAGCAGGCTCAGGTCCGACACGACACGCGGCCCGGGGCGAGAAGCAAAGCCCTGCGCTTCGAGCAGCGCCTCGGCGTCGGCTTCGGCCCGGCGCGCCAGGCTGGACGGCATGGCGGCCAGAAGGCGATCTCGCAGAACTTGCAGTCTCTTCGCCTCGTCCGGGGCACCGTCGCGTTCGGCGCGTTTGATGGCCAGTTCCAGCGCGGCGAGTTCGCTGTCGCGGATGCCCTGTGCCTGCAGCCAGCGCGGGTCGTGCCGGGGCAGGTGCCAGCGGCGGCGGCGGTCCCCGTCCTCGCGGATATCGACTTGCGGAAAGACGGTCTCGAAGGATCGCATCATGCGCTGCGCGGTGCGGTGATCGCAGCCGAATTCCTCGGTTAGATCCTGGAGTGCGATCCCGTCAAAGCGGGACATGGCCATTTCGGCAACCCGCAGCAAATCGGCGGCCTTGGCGTAGGACATGTGGAAAACCCTCTTTGCCTCAATGGTTTGTCGCGCAAGAAATCGGTGACAGTTTTTGCCATGCTGGCCGGGCATTATCGATTTGTCAACGAATCCAAGACCTGGAGAGATCGGAATGCGTGTAGTGGATCTGGAACATGCCCGCGGCTCGCTCGCGCGCGGCCTGGCGGGGCAGGCGTTGGTGGATGCGGCGCAGGACAATGCCGACATGGCGCGGATCCTGATGGAATTGCACAGCATCGCGCCCAATCCCCGCAGCCGCCAGAGGTTCGCGGCCCGGCTGCGCGGGCGGCGTGGCGTGGTGTCGGCGCGGACTGTGGCGGATGGGCTTGTGATCTTGCTGCGCTCGGTGATGACGGTGGATCTGCGCAAGGACGGCGCGGCATGCTTCAGGGAAGACCGCATCGCCTGGACGCGCGTTCACGTCCGCAGCGGCAAGCGCGCGATCGGGTTCCAGATGGACGCGGTGCACGCGACGCGCCACGTGTTGCAGCGCCGGGTGGAGCGTTCCGATTGTCCGCTCGACGGCCTGCTGGGCGACATGGATGCGGCAATGGCGCGGGCGCTGACGCGGCTGGCCCAGGGCGGCGTCCTGACCGACCGTGAGGACGATTACCTGCTGGCGCAGCGCGGCGTCTGGGCCGGTGGCACCGAGGTCATGCCCGCCGATCCCGCCTGGGGCCCCGCCTTTCGCCATGGGGCGGCGTTGGAGGTCTTCGCGATCCGCACCTTCCTTGGCGAGGAGGAAATGCGCCCGACCGTCTGGCTGGGCTGGTCCGAGGCAACATCAGGGGCGCGGGCGGCGTGATTCGATCGTTAGGTGAACATCTCGGCCTTTCGGGCCCGACTTTTGACGAGCCTATAACATTCGCCATTCATTTCGAGGAAGTTGACGCTTTGGGTCAGCCTCGCGGACAGTATTGTGCGGATGGTCGTAGCTTACTGGGAAGGCCGTCTGGCGGTCACGTCCGTCAAGCTGGTCGAATTTCCACGGTGGCCTGAGGTCATGATCAGGCGGCTTGCGTTGACAGGCTGAGAATGGGGTCGGTCAGGGGACTCGCATTCTTTCAGTCGGTGTAGAATATCACGCTGCGGGTGCGATCCGAAAAGGTGAGATTCTCTCCAACACTGCGGTAGCGGCGATGGCACGGAAGAAGAGCCTCAGGATTTCAACCATGAGAGCCCTCAGAGGGACGAGGATCAGGTGGACTTTGTGACCGCAACCGCAGAGTGCCGTGTGTAGGGCATTGCCGAGCGAACCCTTCAGCAGGCTGCGGGCGAGCCGGCCCTCGGTTTTCATGTGTCCGATAGCGGGCTCGATTGCGCTGCAGTGCCGGAGGGCGCGCTTCAGCGCCGGGGTCATCCCGCAGTGCTATCGCGCATGAAACGGACTGCGTAGTGCCGGGGACGAGGGCGGGTGCGGACCTCACCTCTAATACGCATCAAAGCCCTCGAAAAGCCTACATTTTTCTGCAACAACTTGGCTAAGATGAGACCGACGGGGCGGGGTAAGAGTAAAGGCTGATGGACGTATTTTCACTTAACCAGAAGTCGATCGAGCGATATGAGAATTTCTCCCGCTCCTTTGCAAATATTCGATCGGAAGATCTCCAAGCAGCAATCGATAAAGCCTACAACGAGCGCCGATACGTCCGCGAGCCGCTCATAAGTCTGAATCCCCGGTTTAGACCTGGTGCGTCAGTGGATGAGAGAGCTGCTGACGGTACAGTCCTTCCGGATACAGCCAAGGTCTTTCGCCGCAAAGATGGCAGCCCCATCGATCTCTACGTCCACCAGGACCTGGCGCTTGGCATGGCGCAGTCCGGAAAGGGCTTCGTCGTCACCACCGGAACGGGTTCAGGCAAGTCGCTCTGTTTCTTTATTCCATTGATCGACGCTGCCATTCGGGCGCGTACGGCAGGAGAGAAGCGTCGCACCCGCGCAATCATCATTTATCCGATGAACGCACTCGCGAATTCTCAGCTCGAGGAAATCAACGGTTTTCTGCGTGACTCCGGTCTGGGCGATCCTCCTGTCGTCGAGAGATACACCGGTCAAGAATCTGAAGCTGACCGGGAGAGGATCGCCGCAAATCCCCCCGATATTCTGCTTACCAACTTCATGATGCTGGAGCTGCTGCTCACCCGCGCCGATCGAAAAGGGCGCCAGGTCCTGGCGAACGCTCGCGGCCTCGATTGGCTCGTTCTCGACGAGCTACACACCTATCGCGGGCGCCAGGGTGCCGACGTAGCGATGCTGGTTCGTCGTCTGCGAGATCGACTGTCGCCGGACCACCTTCGGTGCATCGGAACGTCCGCCACCATGGCCTCTTCGGATGCAGTCGCGGAAGACCCGGCAACAGTTGTGGCGAATACAGCGACGATGATCTTCGGTGACCGAATTGAACCTGAGGCCGTGATTGGCGAGACCCTGGTCCGGGCCACCGAAGGACATGTGGATCGAGCTGACTTGAAGAAGTCCATACGCACGCCGCTTGCGAATTTGTCGGATGACCGCCTGAAGACCGAACCGATCATCGTCTGGGCCGAAACTCGCATTGGCTTGACGGACGATCCGATACCGCAACGCCGTAAGCCCCGCACCCTCAGTGAGGCGGCATCCCAGCTCGCGGAAGAGTCAGGCGAGCCGGTGCTCGAGTGCGTCGCCGCGCTTCAGCGCGCGCTTTCCGTTGCCTCGATGCCCGAGACCCTGCGGCAAGGCTCATCGGATCGCGGCTTCCTGGCCTACAAGCTTCACCAGTATCTGTCCGGTCCGGACAGTCTGTATGCGACCTTGGGTCCGGAGCATGGACGGACGATCCGGTTCGACAAGCAGAAAACCGACCCGAAGGCAGAAGCGCGGCTGTTCGAGGTTCGTTTCTGCCGGAAGTGCGGGCAGGACTATCACCCTGTCCGCGCGTTTCTGGATGGTGCCGGACGTCGATACGTCCCTCGCTCGATCGACGAGGAACCGCTCAACGATGATGACGAGACAGGCTTTCTATGTCGCGCGGAAGGGCTGCCCTTTGAGGGAGATCAGGATCTTCCGTCGTCCTGGCTCGAGGAAACGGCAAACGGATCGACCCGTATCAAGAAAACCTATCGCGAACGCGTTCCATTCCAGGTTTCAGTAGATTCCCAAGGTGTCGAAGGCTCCGGCATCGATATGTGGTTCATGAAGGGAAAATTCTCGCTGTGTCTGCGCTGCGGAGACACGCCGCCGGGGCAAGGTCGGGATCGCAACAGGCTGTCGGGCCTCTCCGCCGAAGGTCGCTCCTCGGCGACAACGATACTTAACTCGGTAGCACTCGAGGGAATGGAAGCTGCGGAAGCCGGCCGCGGCAAGCTTCTGACCTTTACCGACAACCGCCAAGACGCGGCCTTGCAGGCAGGTCATTTCAACGACCACGTCTTCGTCACGAAGCTGCGCGCAGCCGTATTTGCGGCCGTTCGCGACGCTGGCAGCGGCGGGTTGGCCGGTCGCGATTTCGGAGACGCCGTCCGGAGGGCCCTGGGTTATGCTTGGTCGAACGAAGACAGTCACGAAGAATGGCTGCGGGACGATGTGCGTGGACGCAAAGCGACTGAGGCTGAGGTGCTGCTATCGCGGATCATTGCCCATCGCGTCTGGACGGATCAGCGCCGCGGCTGGCGCTTTACGAACCCCAATCTGGAGGACCTCGAACTTGTTCGGGTCGAATACGCGATGCTTTCGGAACTGGCCGAGGATGACGCCATCTTCGTCGGCGCTCCCGAGGTGTTGCGCGATACGACGTCTGATATCCGCTTGAAGGCATTGCGGATCCTTCTGGAACACATGCGAACCGGCCTCGCAATCGATGTAGAAGCTCTGGACCGGCAACGCTTCGAGGAGATTGCCGAGGAGTCGCGACGCTACCTCCAAGCGCCCTGGGCCATCCATGAGAAAGAACGCCCAAGGGAAGCCGCGTGGCTGATGCTCGAAGGCACATCGCGTGCAAACATCTCGCTTCGGGATGAAGGCATCGTGCTTCGCGGCAGCGCCCAGTCGGCTCTGGGCAAGGCCCTCGTCGATGAACGCCTCTGGGGTCGTCGGCTGCGGCGGGGTGAGGTGACCGAAGTCATCGAAGCGCTTCTCCAGGCGACGGCCCATGACGACTACGCCTATGTCCGGGCTCAGCGAACGCCCTTTGGCCCCATGGGCTGGAAACTTGACCCCGGCGCCCTGAAGCTCTGCGCCGCGAGAGAGCCCGTGGCCGAAGAAGGCGAAAAAGCTCCGCCGAACCCCTATTTTCGCGAACTCTACACAAGGGTTGCCGACAACATGTTGGCCAGGCGCGCACCGCTGCGGGGCCTGGAGGCAAGGGAACACACCGCACAGGTGGACAAGGACCTCCGCCAGCACCGGGAGCGCCGGTTCCGTTTCGAAGAAGACGACCGGAAGCAAATGCAGGAGATGCCGCATGACAACGAAACCTCCCGGCGTCTTCCCCTGCTAATTTGCTCGCCAACAATGGAGCTCGGGGTCGACATTTCCACACTCGAACATGTGCACCTTAGAAACGTGCCGCCGACGCCGGCCAACTACACGCAGCGGGCAGGGCGTGCAGGCCGCGCTGGACAGGCGGCGCTGATCACGACCTATTGCGCCGCACAGAGCCCCCATGATCAGTATTATTTCGCCGATCCAGGCCAGATGGTCGCGGGAACGGTGCAGCCGCCGCTTCTCGATCTCGGCAATGAGGAACTCGTCGTATCCCACTGTCACGCCATCTGGCTGGCGGAATCCGGAGTGGAACTTGCACCGGCGATCGCCGAAGTGCTGGACCTCACTCAAGGAGACGGCAAGTATCCACTCCGAGATGAAGTAGCGGCAGCTCTATCAGTCCCCGAACTCGCTCCTCGTGCGGCAGAGCGCATGGTGGCTGTCCTCAGCCAGATTGCCGGCCGACCCTTCGGACATGATCTCGCAGAAAGCACCGCGCGCGATGCCTTCGAGAGATTCGACCGGGCTTTCGACTCGTGGAGACGGCGGTTGAGCGCCGCCGAAGACCAGAGAGATCGCGGCTACCGGTTGTCGAAGAGCACCCAGGCAAGCGCCGAGGAACGACGGCAAGGGGACCGATCTTATAACAGCGCACGACGGCAGATCGAATTGCTCAAGAGCGGCAAGGATTCAAACTCCTCGGACTTCTTCACCTACCGCTATCTGGCAACGGAAGGCTTCTTGCCTGGATACAATTTTCCTCGCCTGCCGCTCACGGCTTTCGTTCCCGGTGCCGAACGACGTGGCCGTGGCGATTTCCTCTCGAGGGCGCGTTTCCTGGCAATTTCCGAGTTCGGGCCGGGGAGCATGATCTATCACGAAGGGCAGTCGTTCCGCGTGACGCGCGCCATGCTACCTCCACAAGTGCGCGCTGGCGACGGAGTCGGCCTCAACACCGATGTATTGCTTCTCTGCCCAAACTGCGGCTCGATCCAAGGTTCGGATGCTCCCGAGCGCTGTGATGCATGTGGGGCCGGACTGGCCGATCCTATTCGCCTCGACGGCGCATTTCGCGTCGAGAATGTCGAGGCCGCTCCGGCGGAACGAATTTCCGCCAATGACGAGGAGCGCCAGCGCCAGGGCTTCGATATACAGACCGCTTTTGCGTTCCAGGGCGAACCACAAAGGGTTCGGTTGCGCGATGGTGAAGGGAAAGACCTGGCAGCGATCTCCTACGGACCGCGCACCCGTATTGCCAGGATCAACAAGGGACTGCGGCGACGTCGAGACAAGGACCTCTACGGTTTCAAGATCGGAACCCATAGTGGTCGCTGGCGCGGTTCGGCAGGCGGTGATGATACCGACCCGGATTTACGCCCAAGCGCCGAGCCCGAGCAGACGGTCCTGCCGATGGTGGAGGATCGCAAGAATGCCATGCTTCTGGTTCCCTTGCGTCACTTGGAGGTCGAGGACGTCGCAACCTTGCAGAGCGCCCTTGCCCGCGGCCTCGAGCGGGTTTTCCGTCTTGAGGAAGGTGAAATTGCCGTGGATCCCGTTCCGGATCGGGATGCGCGCAACGGGCTTCTATTCTACGAGGCGTCCGAAGGTGGCGCGGGTGTGCTGTCGCGGATCTCGCGCCAGGAGGACCTGCAAGCGGTGGTCCGCGCCAGTCTCGAGATCATGCACCTGGAAGAGACTGACGGCGAATGGCGTGACCGCGACGACGCCCCCTGCGTCGAGGGCTGCTATCGCTGCATCCTTACCTATTTCAACCAGCCTGATCATGAGTTGATCGACCGGAGGCGGAGCGAGGTCCGGCGTTTCTTGGCTGACCTTCTATCGGCCAAGGTCGAGGTGGTCGCGCCGATTGAAAAGACGAGTCCAGTTCGCACACCGGCCTCGGAAGGGCCGTGGGCAGACGCGGCGCGCAGGTGGGGAATCGTACCGCCGGACGTGGACCCCATTGCACGGGGCGGCAAGGTCGCGCAGGCGTCGTGGAGCAAGTTCTACACCGCCGTGACCGAGGACGCAGGCCTTTCCGCCGAGCTGTCGAACGAAGGTTACATTATCCTCGGAGCGGCCGCGCCGCCCGATGAGATGCCGGAAGAACTCGCGCATATCGACAAGGTGACTTCATGACTTCGGCTACCAGCGCCCTTACAAGCCCAGGCAGCCTGATCCGTGCACGCGGCAGGGAATGGGTCGTCCTGCCCGGATCGGGACCCGACCGCCTGCGCCTGCGACCGCTATCGGGCACGGAGAGCGATTCCACGGTAGTTCTGCCGGCACTCGAGTCGGTTCCGCCCGAGCCGGCAATCTTCAAGGCGCCGGACGCATCGCGTATGGGCACTTCCTCGGAAGCGCGCTTGCTGTCGGACGCGTTGCGCCTCAGCCTTCGCCGAGGCGCGGGCCCGTTCCGCTCCTCCGGTCGGATCGCGTTCGAGCCGCGATCCTATCAGCTGGTCCCGTTGATCATGGCGCTGCGCCTCGACCCGATCCGGCTGCTGATCGCCGACGATGTGGGCATCGGTAAGACCATCGAGGCCGGCCTAATCCTCCGGGAGATGTGGGACCGAGGCGAGGCAACGCGAGCCTGCGTGCTGTGTCCGCCGCACCTGGTCGAGCAATGGGTCGATGAACTGCGCGAAAAATTCGATCTGCATGCGACCGCCGTGACCGCCACGACTGCGCCACGTCTCGAACGCGGGCTCGCATTGGACGAGAGTCCTTTCGACGCCCATCCGGTCACCGTTGTCAGCCTGGACTACATCAAGGCCGACCGCCGCCGGGCTGACTTCGCAAGGTCCTGCCCGAATTTCGTTATCGTGGACGAGGCGCATGCCTGTGTCGGCGGCGGACGCGGCACAACCCAGAGGCAGGTCCTGTTGAACGGTCTCGCAAAGGACCCGAACCGTCACATGGTTCTGCTCACCGCGACGCCGCATTCCGGTGACGCGGAAGCTTTCGACGACATTCTGGCGTTGCTTCGCCCGGACTTCTCTCATGGCGCCTTGTCCCGAGCTCGGGAAGAGCTCGCCCAGCATTTCGTCCAGAGGCGACGTATCGATGTCAGGGAAGAAGGCTGGGAAGTTCCCGGCGCGAAGCGGACCTTTCCCAAGCATGATGTCGGCGAGAGGGCGTTTCAGTTGACGCCCTCACACCTGGCGTTCCACGAGGCCGTCTTGGCGTGGTGCACCGAGCGCGCCGCGAAATCCGGACATGATGCGCGCCGGCGGCGGCTGGCGATCTGGGCTACCCTGGCCCTGATGCGATGTGTCGGTTCCTCGCCGGCCGCTGCGATTGCCACGCTGGAGGCCCGGCGCGGCCCGACCGACGATTCTGATCTGGAAGCCGCGATCTTTGACGAGGATGAGGGCCAGCTGACGGATGACGATCTGGAACCGGGGACAGCGGCAGAGGACATGGCTGGCCTCGACGACCTTCTGCGGATGGCACGAGATCTCGAAGCCAGACCCCAGGAGGACGCCAAGCTGTCACTCCTCAAGCGCGAACTGGCGGAGCTCTGTTCTCAGGGCCATCAGCCTGTCGTGTTCTGCCGCTACATTGCCACAGCCGAGGCCGTGGCCGGCGCGCTCAGGAAAGATAGGTCCTTCAAGGACCGGACGATCGAGGTCGTCACCGGCCGGCTTCCAGGCACGGAGCGGAGGGTTCGCGTCGAAGGCATGGCGGACGCGGAGCGTCGAATACTCGTTGCAACCGATTGCCTGTCAGAGGGTATCAACCTCCAGACCCTATTCGATGCTGTCGTGCACTACGATCTGTCCTGGAATCCGACGCGGCACCAACAGCGCGAAGGCCGGGTCGATCGGTTCGGGCAGCCGACCGATCAGGTGCGCTCCTTGACGATCTATGGCAGCAACTCGGCCATCGACGGGGCTGTTCTCGACGTCATCCTGAGAAAGGCTGCGGCCATCCGGAAAGCCACGAATGTCTCCGTCAGCATGCTGGATGATCGCGGGACGGTGTCCGAGGCAATGATGCATGCACTGGTATTGAAGTCCGGCGCAGCCTCGGGTCGTCAGGGCGACCTGTTTCGCGACCTTGATCCAGCGGCCGATCTCGAACGACTCTGGCGCGATGCGGAGGAGAACGAAAAGGCATCCCGGGCACGCTTTGCGCAAAGACGCCTGAAGCCCGAAGAAGTGATACCGGAATGGCAGCGCGTGCGCGACCTTTTGGGCGATACCGAGGATGTTCGGCGGTTCGTACGCCGTGCCCTGGACCGGGTCGGCATCACGTTCGACGGAAAATCCGTCCCGGTCGATGCGCTACCCGAAATGGTGCGCGAAGCTCTCTCCTCGCGGGGCATCCAAGGGCGAACCCGAGTTTCGTTCGACCCTGTCGCCCAGCCAGGAGTCGAGGTGTTGCATCGCACGCATCCCATAGTCGCAACGCTGTCCGACGCCCTTTCTGAAGGTGCCCTGGAAGACGCCCCGGACGCTCTATCGCGATCCGGCGCCTGGATCAGCCGAGCTGCCACCGTGATGCAAACGCTGGCACTTCTCCGGGTCCGCCACCGCATCCGACGCGCTTCGGCCGCGTCAGATGACTTCCTCCTGGCCGAAGAAATTGTGCCGGTTCTGTGGGAAGGCACAGCCACGGGGCACGCCGCCATCGGCCTCGATGCGCTAAAGGTGCTCGACGAGGAGGTCGGCGCGACCTTGCCCGAGCCGGTGCGGAGAACCCAGGTGCTGCGCGCCCGTGCCCGTATCAATGACTCTGACGCCCTCACCGCAATCGCCCAGTCTCGCGCCGAGACGTTGACGGCGGATCACGACCGTCTGCGTGTTGCCTCCTCCACGCGGGGTCGCACGATTGTCGAGCCGGTGCTGCCGCCGGACCTCATAGCCCTCCACGTAATCCTGCCGGAAGCGAGCTGATGCGCCACGAGACGATGCACCGCCCCGTCGAGATTGGCGCCGGCCTGATCCTGGAAGGAGGGCTGATCCCGTCAGATATGATCGCGAAGATCTCCCGCGGTCAGGCTACCGAACAGGCGGCGACGGACTATGGCGTGCCGAAGGGACTTACCCTCAACGACGAAATCGAGCGGGCATTTCGCATGGCCCGCGCCGCCAATGACGAGCCGCCGGCCGACGCTACCGCCCAGGTCCGTGCGATACTTCGGGCCTTCGGCTTCGACGACTTGAAGACCGGGCCTCTGATGGTCGGCGAACGCCACTTTCCAGTTGACCTGTTGACAGGGGATGGTCGTGTCCCGGTGGTCATCGCGCCGGAAGGGGGCCTTGACCGCGCGCGGCATGAGGGCGGAGCGGCCGGACGGTTCCGCTCGCCCGCGTTGCTCCTGCAGGATGCGCTCAACGCTTCGGATGACGCCCTTTGGGGGCTGGTGACCGACGGCAAGCGTATCCGGCTGATGCGCGACTCCGTTCGCCTCGGTCGTCCGGCGTTTCTCGAGGCAGACCTTGGCGCGATTCTCGATACCGACGATCTCGGCGCCTTTGCCGGTCTCTGGCGGCTGATCCACCGAACCCGCTTCGGACGCGGCGAGGCCGTGGAAGGCCCCCTGGAGCGCTGGAGCAAAGTCGCCGCCGAGCAGGGCGTTGCCGCCCGTGACAGGCTGCGTGACGGCGTCGAGGCGGCACTTCGAGCCCTTGGTGCTGGTGCACTGGCAGACTCGGCCACCCGGGCCCGGATCGAGGCCGAGGAAAACCCGGCGGAGGCGCTCCACGCCGAAGCCCTACGGGTCGTCTACCGGCTGATCTTCGTCCTCACCACCGAAGATCGTGGCCTCCTGCACGCTCCCGACGCCACAGACGAGGCGCGAGAGACATACTCCGAGGGCTACGCCCTCTCACGGCTCGCCCTGCGTGCCCGTAGGCGGGCCAGTCGCGATAGGCATCACGACGCGTGGGAAGGCGTGAAGGTGCTGTTCCGTGCGCTTCAGAAAGGCGAGCCGCTCCTGGGCCTTCCCGCCCTCGGCGGCCTGTTCCGGGAAGGACTGACGCCGATCCTCGACGCGGCCACATTGCCCAACCACCATTTCCTCGACGCGCTGTTCCACCTCGCCTGGATCCGCGACGGCCATGCCCTTGCCCGGATCAACTGGCGCGACATGCAGACCGAGGAACTGGGCTCGGTCTATGAATCTCTCCTCGAACTCGTGCCACGTCTCGCAGAGAACCATACGCTCCTGGACTATGCCGGCGGGGCAGAGACGCGGGGCAACCAGCGCAAGACCACCGGATCCTACTACACGCCCGACAGCCTCGTGCAGGCGCTGCTCGACAGCGCGCTCGACCCGGTGATCGCAGACCGCCGACGTGGCATCGGCACGCCGAACGGCGAGACCGGCGCCGAGGGTATCCTGACCATGACCGTCTGCGACCCGGCTTGCGGGTCGGGCCACTTCCTGCTCGCCGCGGCGCGGCGCATGGCGGACGCTGTGGCCCGGACGCGCGCCGAGGCCGAGGGCGAGACCTTCGACCCCGCCGCGTTCCGCCATGCGCTGCGCGAGGTGGTGGCGCGCTGCATCTTCGGAGTGGACCGCAACGACTTCGCCGTCGAACTCGCCCGTGTCGCGCTTTGGATCGAAAGTGTGGAGCCCGGGCGGCCCCTGGGCTTTCTCGACGCCAACATCCGGCATGGCGACGCGTTGCTGGGTCTGTCAGACCTGCGCCTGCTGACCGAGGGAATACCCGATGCGGCCTACAAGGCACTAACCGGCGACGACAAGGGCATCGCCTCGGACCTGCGCAAGCGCAACAAGGCCGAGCGCGAGGGCCAGGGCGATCTGGGTCTCGATGGCCCCGGAGGCCTCCCGCCTGCGCTGGTGGCCTTCGACGAGCGGCTCCATGCCGCAAGCCAGGACACGCTGGAGGAGGTCGAGCGGCTAAGAGCAAGCTTCGAGGCACGGGGTGCCGATGCCGAGCGTCTACGACTTCGGCGGGCGGCCGATGCCTGGGTGGCGGCCTTCCTGCTACCGAAAAAGCCGAATGTTCAGGTGCCGACCACGGCGGATATCGGTCGCATCCTGGCCCGCGAAGGCGATCCGGTGCTGGTGCAAGGCGTGGCCGACACCGCGGCCGAGGCGCATGTGCTGCACTGGCCGATCGCCTTTCCCGCGATCTGGGCGCATGGTGGCTTCGACGTGATGCTGGGCAACCCGCCATGGGAGCGGATCAAGCTCCAGGAACAGGAATTCTTCGCGTCCCGCGCGCCCGATATCGCCCAGGCGCCTAATACGGCGGCGCGTCGGCGGATGATCAAGGCGCTGGCCGAGGCCGATCCGGGCACACCAGAGCAGCAGCTTTTCCTCGCCTTCGAACATTCCCGGCGCACCGCCGAGGCAGCGAGTGAGTTCGCTCGGGCCGAGGGCGGCCGCTATCCGTTGACTGGGCGGGGTGACGTGAACACCTACGCCCTTTTTTCCGAGCTTTTCGCATCCGGAGTGAACCGGCAGGGTAGAGCAGGTCTGATTGTTCCAACTGGAATTGCCACGGATAATAATACCGCATCGTTCTTTTCGGAGATCGTTACCCAAGAACGACTGATCTCTCTGCTTTCCTTCTACGAGGTAAGGCAAGTATTCAAGCAGACGGATGACCGGAAATCATTCTGTCTTATAACAATGGGATGGGATGCAGGCACTGCCGAGTTTTCATTTGATGCACGTGACACCAGAGACTTTCTGGACGCGAGGAGGCGTTTCGAATTAACCCCTGAACAGATCATCGAGATCAATCCGAATACCAAGACCGCCCCTGTGTTCCGCTCGCGCCGAGACGCCGAGCTTACGGCGAAGATCTATGGCGCCGCGCCCGTGCTGATCGAGGAAGACCGTGCCGATGGAAACCCATGGGACATTAGCTTTGCCCGTTTATTCGACATGTCCAACGATTCCGGTCTATTCCATACTTTCGCTCAACTGACAGATGAGGGCTGGCGGCGCGACGGCGCCGACTGGACACGCCCGCGCATCCATGCTTCGCGCCCCGGGGCCACCCGGCCCGCGCAGGCGGCGATGGACCTCGACGGCAGCGATACCATTTCCCTGTCTCTTTCCCGCGCCGAAGAACGGATGGTGCCGCTCTACGAGGCGAAGATGATCCACCAGATGGACCACCGCTGGGCCACCTACGACGGAGACAGCGCTCGCGACGCGACCTCGACAGAAAAGGCCAATCCGGACTGGGAGCCGATGCCGCGCTACTGGGTGTCGGCAGAGGAGGTTGCTGCCAGGCTTGCCGCCAAGGGCTGGCGGCGCGACTGGATGATGGGTTGGCGCGACATCACAAGCTCAAGCACGGAAAGAACAACCGTCGCCGCGGCAATCCCGAGGGTGGCTCCTGGCCACGTATTGCCACTCTTCTTCGTGAATGCAGAGCCGCGCAAATGGGCAGCGTTACTTGCCAACTTGTCATCACTGACATTGGATTTCGTGGCTCGACAAAAGGTGGGAGGACTTCACCTAACATATGGGTATTTGAAGCAATTTCCTGTTCTACCGCCGACCTTCTACGCAGAACCACATCTCGTCTTCATCGTTCCTCGCGTCCTCGAACTCACCTACACCTCGCACGCGCTGGCCGCCTTCGCCCGCGACCTCGGCCATGACGGCCTGCCCTTCGCCTGGGACGAGGGCCGCCGCGCGCTGCTCCGCGCCGAGCTCGACGCCTTCTACGCCCGCGCCTATGGCCTGACGCGGGACGAGCTGCGCTACATCCTCGATCCGGCCAGCGTCATGGGCTCCGACTACCCTTCAGAAACCTTCCGAGTGCTGAAGCAGAAGGAAGAGCGGCTCTACGGCGAATACCGCACCGAACGGCTGGTGCTGGAAGCCTGGGATCGGCTCTCGGCCGACTGGAGCGCCGTTGGACTCGGTGAGGGCGCGTGAGCTTCGACCTCGCCCCCTCCGGCCCGGCGCGGTTGATCCTCCAGAAGGCGGGCTACGACAGCGGCTGGACGCTGCAACCCGAAGGAACGATCCCCGCCGCGCTCGACGATCCACCTTGGATGACGCTCCGCTCGCAGAACGCCCCCGGCCAGATCGCGCTGGCCATCGCGCCTCCCGGCTACGCCCTGCGCACCACGCCCCGCGTTCTCCGCCGGCTGGCCGAGGAGGAGCTGGGCAACCCCGAGGCCGACCATCTACGGTTCGAGACCCTCGGCGAACTCCGCGCCGCCTGCCTGCGCGCCTGGCACCTGTTCCGCGCCCTCCCGGACGCTCCCGGGGCCGCCTTCGAGGCCGACTTGAAGCGTGAAGGACAGACCTGGTCGGGCCCGGATTCCCAGGACCTCGACCCGACCTGCGCCACTACCCGCGAGGCCCAGGTTCGCCTCCGCGTCGGCCAGAACACCTTCCGCGCGGCCCTCGACGACTATTGGGGTGGCCGCTGCCCACTGACCGGCATCACGGACCGCGCCCTGCTGCGCGCCAGCCACATCGTCCCTTGGGCCGAGTGCAAGAGTGACGGCCAGCGCCTCGACGTCTTCAACGGCCTGCTGCTGGCCGCCCACTGGGACGCCGCGTTCGACGCCTTCCTGGTCAGCTTCGACGGAGAGGGCCGGGCGGTTCCGTCACCCAAGTTGTCGGAGGCCGCCGCGCTGGCCCTGGGTCTCGCCGACGTTCCGCAACTGATCTTGGCCGCGGACCATATCGGTCCCCTCGCATGGCATCGCGAGCGCCTGCTCACGTAGGTGTAGTCATCGACACACGTAGCAGACGGGAGATTTCGAAAGCCTCGGTGAAAGAGCCGGGTGCGACCAACTTTCGCTATGCCTTTTCGGTCTTCGGCGCCAGCGCGTCCTTCATGAAAGCGAGCATTTCCTCCTTGAAATTTTCCTTCTTTTCCAGCTCGGTGATATGCGTCTTCAACGCCGCATTCTGTTCTTTTGCCGCATTGAGCTGGTCATTCAGAATTCGTTTCTCGTCTTCGAGGCCCGCCATCTCTTCTGCCTGATCATCGAGCTTCATCAGCAGGTCCCGGATTTGCGCACGCTGGTTCGCCAGGTCCATGTCCTTCTGCGTGACCTTCTGTTCATTGATACGTCGGAGTTCATCATGTTCGCGGCCGAGGTGCAGCAGGATCGCGGACTCCACGGCTTGGCTGATCTCTCGGACTGCATTCCGGCTTGTTTCAGGCAAGGCCTCGATCAGACGCGCGGATTGCTGCCGTTCCCGCTCCACGAGAAGCCGCTGGACCTCCTTGTCGAGGCTCTGGGCGTTGATCCCAGGCGGCACGTCGAGGTGGACACACATCGCTTTCTTCACAGCCTCGCCGGTCGGGGTATCGCCGTGTTCCTCGACGATCCCGATGCCTTCGAGAACTTGCGCCTCGGTGTACTTCGGCGGACGGCCCGTCTTCTTCTCGGTCATTGTCTTTCCTCGTTGGTTTCGCAAAGTCTTTGCGAAAGGGTGTTTGTCAAAGGCGCCGCTGGTGGCTGAAAAGGATATTGGTTCGTCCGGCGCGTCGAAAAAGAAAATCTGAGGCAGATATCATGCGCCGCATGTCGCGTGCAGATCTGGCCACAGACGCTTTGCCTGTTGCAGCGCATTTTCCGGTGGCGCGAGCATGATCGCCGGAATTTCATGGCCACCTCCGGGTTTTTGGAGGGCAATCAGAGTGATCGGCCAGCCATTCCTTTTAGAAACCCGTCTGCAAAGCGCGACGAGGTGATCGGTGGACCTGCCGCGTCGAAATCGCTTCGCTGCCTCGTCTGTCTTGAAATCGCGCGGAAGGTCAGCGGCCAGTCCGCCAGCCGACAGGCGCGTGCCGCAAACAGGCCGCCGACGTAACGCCCTCAGGGACGCTTCCATCCGGATGAAGCCTGCCGGATCAGGCTCGTGTTCGAGTCCGCGGGCGAGTTGATCGAACGCGACAAGCCGGGTGACAGGAAAGCCTGGCAGAGGCAGGCTGCTCAGAATCACGACCCGTTTGCTCCGCACCGGGGCAACGAGGCGCAGTCGCGCGATCGCTTGCAGCGTCCCGCACTCGCGTGTCTGCGCGATGACGGCGTGGACTCGGGGATCGGGGTGCGTGTGGCATTTTGCCGGAGGATCTGAGCCGTCGCTCATAAGGTGGAAGGATTTCAGCGCCGGGAGGGGACCACCGTCATGCGAGGCGATAGGAAGGAGATCCTTTCCGAAAATTGCACGAGCGGAAGCTTCCACATCGGAAATATGGGGTTGCAAGCGACCGACCACGACGATTGCGGCGAAATCCTCGAAGTCGTTGACCCCTTGTGTTCGCGGCCCGAACCATCGAGGCACTGCACCGAGGAGCGGTTGTTTCAGCCCGGCCTCATCCGTCGGAGTGACACCGGAGGCGTCTGTATGGAGCGCCCCGAGAACCGCTTTCGTGGCGACAACGAGCACGCCTGCTCCCGCGGCCCGGCTGACTTCACGTTTGATTATTTTCAGCACGGCAGCGCGCCGCCCCGCGCCCTTTTCTTCGTCGAGCATCCACGTGTTGGAGAGTGTAAGATCCTTGATCTGGACTATGTCCGCATCCGGGGGAGACTCGATGGCGATCACCTCCGCTCCCGGGACAACCCGTTCTGTCATCTCCCGGTCTGCGTCGGCATCGAGCAGCAGCATCGGCGCGTCGCGGGGGACGTCCTCGGTGGTGAATATTTCGATCGACTGCCTTGATGCGCCATCGACGGTAGTCTCCGCCAGCCGCAGGATGTTGCAGCGCCCGACGTCCTTTTCTGACAACAGCGAAAAGATGCGCTGCCGGCGCCGGGAGACCAGGAAAGCCCTGCTATCAAAAGTGGTAATCCGGAACTTCTTCGACGCCATATCCTGTGCCGGGCTGAGCTCCAGATGCTTCCGCGACTTGCGCTCCATGTCGGCGAGACTGCTGATGCTGTCGGTTGTGAGTCCGTCTCGCCGTAGATGTTCGTAGAGCGGCAGATCTCGTTGGAGACCGTCGACCACGAGGCCCTTGGCCCTGGATAGGGCATTGAGGAGCTCCTCCTCGACACCTGCGGGCGGAGCGCGCATGAAATCCTCGACGGAAATGTGGGATATCCGTGTCAGGGTCGGCCAGACCTTTTCATCCACGACCCGCAGCACGACCGGGAAGTCGTCGTCGATCGGGGGGTGCACTGTCAGATATGCGTGCGAAAGGAAGACGACATGCGGTCCGCTGACATCTTTTTGCGCAAGATACGGACACTCCGATGCGCAGGACGACTGGACGAAATTTCCATCGGCATCCACTCCGCGACACAGTGCTTGCGTCACGGACGGGACGAAACCGGCAATCTTTTTTGCCAGATCGGCATTTTCGCACATTTGCTTTGATTTGTCGTGGGGGCGAAGGGCCTCACGGCCGCGGATTACACGGCTCGGAATATCGGGTGCCAGTCTCAAGAACTCGCTGTGGGCCCGCTCCGCGAGATCGAGGGTCGGGACGTAGAAGAGCACGTGACCGCGCGCGAGCAGCGCCTCCCCATGGCGGGCGATCAGGCGAAGCGTTGTTGCCGTCTTGCCGAGACCAGCCGTCACCTTGAGGGCGAGTGCTGCACATTCCCTTTCAGGCGTTTTCGAAACGGACGTGGCCGCCGCAACGAACCCGCCGATGATCTGGTCGAGCTTTTCGCGCGCTTCGGCGGGGCGGTGCCATAGCGGGACGGTTCCCATCACTTCCAGGGTCTTGTTTTCTTTCATCTGCTGCCTCCGTTTCGGAGGAACTGGGCGCAGGCGTTGTCTCGCAGAAATGCGTTCGGTCACAGCTGCGTGAGGACTGGCGCGACAGCAATGGTGTCGCCGGCCAATTGATCGTTCTAATTGACGCATGACACCATTGGGGTTGTCTCCGTGCGTTTCAGAACAAAGAACGCGGGGACTAATTCCTCTTCAGGAACAACCTGATGAGGAAAAAATGCTGTCAGTTGAAGAAGTTGCCAACCATTTCGGCCTGCGACCTGACACGGTCCGGCGCAAGATCCGGGCGGGTGAGATCGAAGCGACCCGCATCGGTCGCGTCTATCGCATGGCTTGGCCGGATGTCTGGGCTTGCGAGGACGGACCGATGCCGAAGCGTGCGCTGATCCGACGCTACCAAGACAATTTGCTTGGCAAGAAGGTCATAGCCGGAGCCCTCCGGGTCAGCGTGCGCACCGTCGAGCGGTGGATCGATGACGGGATGCCCACGCGCAACGTCTTCGGGGCCGTCCGCTTCAACCCGCATGACGTGACCGATTGGCTGCAGCTGCGGGGTGTCGATCTTCCTCACGGCTGGTGGAAATGACACCCCGTCCGCGTCGCACAAGTGCGACCGGGACCATTCCGACACGAGCGGGATGGCTCCGCCCGTCGCACATCCGTCCCCGAACATAAATCGGCGTTATGCTCGGGGGCGATCCTGCGAAACGCGGGAAAATCACGACAGATTGTGCGAGACGCCGCGCCGGGCGCGATCTCCTGAAGGGACCGAATGAGGTCCGTGGCCTGGGCCGCACGAGCCGCCTTTCCGCGTGAAGGCGGCCCGCGAGGCCCCAACCCTGGAGATCGAAAAGATGAAACACGACAGAACATTGACCAACGCCGCCCCCCCGATGTTCCCGAACTTTCTGGAGTGGGCGAAGGAGACCGGCGAGAGCCGCGACACGATCTATGAGATCGAGAAGGTCGCCACCCGGCTCGACCTTACCGAAGAGGAGTTGGATCTCGTCCCGGCTGACCTCGGCTACTTCGAGAAGGTGATCGCCGCATCCGCCTATGGGGCCGTCTCCCGCTCGAAGAATCTCGACACGGCGCGCAAGCGCGGGAATTCCCGTGTCCGCTCCGCTCTACAGCGATTTCTTGTGGCGCACGGACATGACACCCCGGACACGGGCGCCCGCGCGAGCTACGACAAGGCCATCAAGTTCATCGTCGAGAACGAGGGGTTCGTCGACAGCGGCGCGCTTTTCACCACCAGCACCCACAGGCCGTTTCTCCTGGTTCGGGCACGGGCTCGCCTTGCCTTGCCGGACCTCGACCAGGCAGAATTCGACCGGCTCTGGCACGACGCGACGCCGGATGGTCGCAAGTCGCTACGGAAGTTTGCGCAGCGCATTGTCGAGCTGCGACGCGGACACAATCGCTGGCCGGAGCTTGCGGGCCTGCTGCCACGCCAGGATTTCGTCGTGCCGGCCGCCTCCGACCGGGCGCGCCGCATTCCCTGGGAGTCGCTGCCCGCCGATTTCCGTGCAGATGCGGAGGAGGTGTTCCGCCAGACCCTGCGCCAGCCAGCCGACATGAGAGAATGGGCCAAGGAGCAGATGCGACTTGGCCGGTCGGCCATCGAGATCGATGCGGAGATCGCTGCGCGCGTCGGTGACAAGAAGAAAAAGCTGCCCAAGAACATCGAGACCGCGCTGGCTGGCTACCGGCAGGCCACGACCTGGCTCCTGCGCGAGAGCCATGCGCCGGAGACCGGGTTCGCGGGCCTCGGGACGTTGCGCGACGCGTTCACCACCGACGCGCTGGAAGCGGCCTGCGCCGCGCAGATTGCGCGGAGCGCGGCGTCTCCCACGCTGAAGGATGCGGACGAAAGCTCGACGCTGTGGTCTCGGTTCACGAACCTAACGACGATCGCGCGGCACGGTCTGCGCGATCCCGAGATCCTCGCGCGGATCCGCCTCGTGCGGCTGTTCCATGCGGACTACGTGTTGTCGCCGATCGAAATGACCGCAGACGCGGAGGCCATCTGCAACCGTCTGCGAAAGTCCCCGCATCTCGCGGCGGCCTTCGTGAACGCCCCCGCTCGGCTCGGCGACATCTCGACCAAGGAACTCGCGGCGGCATCGACCGACTTTGCAAAGGATCGTGCACTCCGGCTGTCGGCTTGCGCCGCTGCCTACGCGATCCAGGTCAGCCGGGCGCTGCGGCCGGCCAACCTGTTCATGACCCGTCGCCGGGCGACACCGGGATGCCCGCGCAACCTGACATGGATCGCGGACCGGGAGCATGCCGAGATCCGGTTTTCCGGAGGCGAGGTCAAGAACGGGGAAACTTTGGTCGTCAACGTGCTCGGAGACGACGCCAAGGTGCTCTGGCAGTGGGACAAGGTCGACCGGCCCAAGCTGATGAAGCTCCGCGGCCTCGATGACTCGCCCTACCTTTTTCCGGGCACCGCCGCACCACGGTTGCGGAAATCGGCCCTGAACCTGCCCGGTGGTTGCATGTCCGTCGCATCGATCCTGGAGTTGTGGGATCTCGGCGACCGCCAGCTCGGGCTCGGGCTGACGCCGCACCAGTGCCGGCACGCGCTTGCCACGCTGTTGCTCGCTGTCAAACCCGGTGCGTTCGGAACCGTCGCTTCGGTTCTCGCGAACACGGAACAAGTCGCGAAACGGCATTACGGGAAGGACAGCGGTGAAGCGGCGGCCGTGGCCGTGCGCGCCGCTCTGCTTGAGCGGCACCCGGATATTTTTTCGCGCATGCAACGGAGAACATGACATGAAGAGCAGGCCCGACGAGATACTGAAAGATGTGCCGGCCGCGATCCGCCGTGCCATGCTGGAAGACGCGCCGCAACTCGAGCCGGGTGCGGCGCAGGTGATGGGTCGTTTCTGGTCGGCGGTCCGGGCAGGCAAGGGCAGTCTCGCCATGCCGCCCACCGAGGCATACCGGGACGCGGCCGCTTCGGAATCGACATTTCGGTGTCTGCTGCGCGCGCTCTCGCGATACGCGCCGCATGTGTCGACTGCCTTGGCCAAGGTCGTCAGCGAGGAATGGTATGCCCGGCGACCGAAGCGGACCGCGAAGGTCGCGCCGACCGTTGAGACGACCATCGGCGCGGCCTGGCCCGAGACGTGGCGGCGGATGAAGCCAGACCTCGACGACGCACCTATCAAGGCCAGCACCAGGCAGCGGTACATCGCCAGCATCGATCGGTGCGCCACGATCGTCGCGGAAGGTCTCGCGTCCGAGGCGCATGGCTTCGTCGCGGCGTGCGAACTGTCGGATGCTTTCCTGTTCCACCCCGACCCGGAACGGCGCGTGAAGCCCGTCACGGCCGCGAACTACCTCGAGGGCCTGATTGCCTTGGGCGCCAAATGTGGCGTCGCGCAAGAGAGCCTGACTGCGATGCGGGTCATCTCGCGCGATCTGCGGGATCAGGCCGAGCTGGCTGCGAAGAACAAGTATGAACGGCTGGCGGGCCTCACGGAACGCGGCGGATATGCTCATGTCGCCGACAGGATCCGCGAACTCAGGGAACGCGCTCATGACCTGCCGGCACATAGCTCAGCGCGACGCCGCTGCATGCAGCAGGCGGTCGTCTGCGCGGTCATCATGCACAAGCCGCCGCGGAAGGGCGATCTCGTATCCTGGCGCTTCGGCCATCAGATCGTCCGTGAGGTCGACGGAACCTGGCGCGCCGAATGGCAGCAGCAGAAGACCCGGGCCGAGACGGAAACGGGTGCGATCTGGCCCGAGATCTGCGAAATCCTCGACGAGTGGATCCTCGACGGGCGGCCCGATCGCCTCGTCCATATCCGCCACCAGGAGCTTGTCGGCTGCAACTGGTTGTCGCTCGTTCACAGCCAGCCCTACCGGAATCTTCCGACCGAACTGACCAAGGCCGCGATTGGTGTCCCTTCGCATGATCTGAGGACCCTTGCCGCGGACTACATGCGTCGTCACGACCCGGTACGCGCGGCCGATGTCATTGCGACCCACCTGGGACATGGCACGCGAAGAGCCGGCAAGGCGTATCGTGCCGAGTGCGAAGGAGCGGCGGGGGAAGCCATCTGGCAAAGGGCGCGAAAGGCCATTGCGGCGCAGTCGGAAAAAACAACCGCCCATCACAAGACTCGGAACCGCGCGACGCATCTGTAGCTTCGCCATGGTGTCTGCCTGACAGCAAGCGCGGAAGAATTGGAAGAGCGGATCGTCCCCGATCGATCGCGGCCATCCGGGTGAGGCCGCGATCGACGAGGCCGAGCTGATCGGCATGAAAGGTGCAGCACGAGACGCGATACGAATAGTCTCGGTTGGCAGTCCCGCAGGATCCGTGAGCGACAATACGCAGCAAGATATTCGTGCACGAGCCTTCGGTCGGCGCGCCCCTCTGCGTGAGGGCGCGCCGCCTGCGCCTCGCGCGCCAACACAGAAGGAACGGGTTCGATACTACTGTCACTCTCCTGGCTGCTACCGAAGAGAGTCGAGCCCCGCATCCCGCCCCGAAGAAAGGAGAAATCAGGGCGCTTGAAGCGGACACGGACTGTCCGTGACAGAAGGAACTCACCCATGCCCAACATCACCCCCTCCCGGTCTGCAGGTGCAATTGCCCTTAGGTCAATACGGAGCTTTGTCGCCGAGCACTTCGCAGGCCTCTCGGAGGCATCATTGCTGCTCGGCGGGCAGGCAGCGCAGCGCCGATTTCTGCGCCTGGTCTCGCGGCTTCGACAGGCGTCCCACCTCGGGCCCCACCTGCGGCGCGAGATCCGCTGGTTTCATGGGTTGCTGACCCTCGAGCTGGTCGGCGATCCGGATGCGACCGATCCTGGCCACTTCTGCGACCTCCATCCCGCCAATCTCGTAGTCACCGGAATCTGCCGTCTTGCGGACGCGATGACCGAGGTTCTATGTGCTCTGCCGGACGCGTCGGCGCCTGCGGACACGCCGGCGGCCGCGAGGCCAGCTCGCGACGCGGCCTGATCTCTCCCGCCGGCCCTCTGGGCCGGCTCTTGAAGGCGCCGTGTGGTGCGGCGCCAGAGAATGATTTCTGGAGAGACTGGATGAACGACATACAACTCCATGTGATGCCAATCGAAGAGCTTGCCGCGCGAACAATCGTTGCTTGCAGGGCTCTTGCCGAGGACCTGCCCGTCAACCTTCTGTCGGCAGATGCACATCAGCACCGTCATATCCGCGGCCTGCTGAACGACATCTCTGGCGATGATCCCGCTGGTCCGCGTGCGCTGCAGTCCGTCGATCTGCTCGCGGATATTCTCCGGGCGGAACGCGAGACGGAGACGCTCTGCTACGAGGACGTGTTCGAGGGTAAGAATGACCCTGACTACGGAGCAACTGGTGCAGTCTACAAGCGCCGGATTCTCTCGGAGCGCGGGGAAGCGATCGAGCTTTGGTCCAACAAGCTTCTTTACCTCGCGCGGATGATGCGGATGTTCGACGCGCGTCTCTGTGGCGAGCGAGTGGTCAATCGCAGGTTCGCGGGCTGATGCACAGCGGTGACAGCACGACAGCGCGTCGCCGCGTTCCTATCGCCTCGGGCTTTGGCGAGAGCTCCCATGGTGAGTAGGAATGACCCGTTCACCGGAGACCGCGGCAGGATTGCCGACGACCTCGGCATGGCCTGGGCATGGTGTGAACATGTTCATCGCGATCTCAGGCCATTCACTCTCGTCGCAGGTGTTTTCGATCTCCGGAATGGTCGATTTGGGGTCGAACCGGGCATCGAGGAAACCGAGTGGTATTTCGAGTGCGGTGTCGTTCGGGTGACGGCGCTCGAAGCGCTCGGCACGCTCGGTTATCTCGAAGCGCCGGCAAGATGGTATGCGCACTATCCAACCGCTTTCATATTTGCGCGGCGACTTTCCGCACATGAGACCCTGCGCGCGTTGGCCTGTCTTCGGAGCAGGGGGCTCGTCGCGCCAAGGAGTTGCCGAAGACGAGAATGATGCGGAATCATGCAGAAGGCCCGGGGCATGTACCCGGGCCTCCCCCTCGCTATGGTTCAGCGGTTCGGTCCGACGATATCCGGAAGGCCCGCGCCAGCCTCGGATAGCGCCTGCTGGACGGTTTGAAGCAGGCTGTCGTCGAGAAACTTGCCCGACGTATCCCGCGACATCTGACCCATTGCGCTTCTGACCACGTGCTCCGGGCATTCCTGTTCGAGCAGTGCATGATGCAAGGCTCTCCGGAAATCGTGAGCGTGGAGCGTCGAAGCATCCATCCCGTGCGTCTCGCAGTAGCGAATGAAATCCTTCCGGAACCGCGCGCTGCCCGACCCGGGCCGAACTTCCGCAAGTTGCGGGAACAGCAGTGTCTCTTTCTGGTCGCGCCGCAGCTCGAACAGATCGACGAAGCCAAGGTCCTGAAGCCGCTGAGAGACAGGGATCTCCCGGAAGGACTTGGAGGCCTTCGCATCGCGATCGATGCAGAGGACCGGCATACCGTCACGATATTGCAGATCCTGGATCGTGACGTGGACGGCTTCGTCGAGCCGCAGGCCCCCGAGACGCATCAAGAGCGGGATCCAGAACAGCGGATCCCCGGCGTCCCTCATGGCACCCTTGAACATCGGCGAGGACAGGTAGCACTTGACTGCCTCAGACCAGTCACGGGTCCCGGATGGGCGCGCCTGCTGCCGCAGACGGGCCTCCTCGGCCGTCGACCAGTAACAGATCTCGAACGGGTTCGCGTCTTTGAGATTCAGTTCGACCAGCAGATCGCCAACCTGGCGTGCCGTCCGCCCGAACTTCAGGAATGTCGAGATCCCGATGCGGTCGGGAGCGGAAGTTTCTTTTCCCAGCCCACTTTCATGATTGGCGCCATTGCTGCAGCGTTTCCCGTGGTATTTCGGCAAATTCCGGATCTTTTCCAACGCGAGGATGATATCTTCCCGCTCGATATCGGAAAAGAACGGATTCCCGAGAGCCCGCGTCCATACACGCTTCGCACTCTGCGTATTCGCACCGCTGATCCGGCGCCAGTGTTCACCACGAGCGGCATCGAGCCGCAGGGCACCAGGCCGATATCCCAGCGACCTTGCGTCGATGAAGAGCTCGAAGGCCGTCTCGAGGCGGATTTGCAGTTCCCCGTCGAGGACGGCGCGTGATTGTTCAGTGATATTGGCGGCCTCGAGAAGGGATCGAGGTGACTGCCAGGTGGTGGTTTCCTGAGGCATTTCCGTGTCAATTCGGGTGGCGAGGATATCGCGCATTTCCTGTATCTCCGTGGGTGTTGGAATGCCGCCCCTATGCCCCGGATTCGCGGGAAACAGTTGATCTGAGTCAAAATTTCGGATCGTTATCTTCCATGATGCATCACGCCTTCGTGAGGTCGAATGACTCCGCGGTGGGCAGTGCCGACTCGGAATTTCAGGCCGGCCGGCGACGAAACCCGACGACATTGCCGTGATCGCCCTGAATCTGGGTTGGCACGGTCTCGGGAGCTGCGGACTCGGACGCGGCGAACGGGCTCTTGATCCTCGAGATATCCAGGTCGATCCGGCTGATGACCTCGTGGAGCGTCTTCACCCAGATCTCGCGCGTGTAGGATCCGTCACCCTCGTCCACCGGTTTCTCGTGCCCCATGATGCGCCGACGCACCATGTCGGGACAGAGCAGGTTGCCGAGGTCGTTGTGGAAGGTCGTGCGGAACGCATGGAAGTCGAGCCCGGGCCAGTAGCAATCGTTTGTCTTGCGGTAGTAGCCGAAGGTCTTGCTGTAGAGCTCGGAGAACGTGTCCTTGGTCTTGCCGCGGTTGAGGTCCGGAAACAGGCGCGATTGCTTCTGCCGCCGGCGCATCTCCACAAACTGGAGAAGACCCAGCTCCACGAGCTTCGGGTGCACGGCGATGCGACGTTCCCCAGCGGTGGATTTCACGTGGTTGCCGGTCACGTTCCGCACCGTGAAATACGCGATGCCGTTCTCCGAGCCGAAATCCTCCGGTGCGAGTTGCAGGATTTCCTCGGCGCGACAGCCGGCAAGGCGCGCGATGAGGGGGCCCCAGAACAGCGGGTAGTCCTTCTCCTCGCATTGTCCCTGGTAGACCGGAGAGGCGAAGAGCTTCTGGATCTTGTCGTCCCAGAGCATGCGCGAGCGGTCGTCCTCGTTAGCCTTCAGCGCCTTCTCCTCGTCGTTGGTCCAGGAACAGATCTCGAAGGGATTCTCGTCGATCAGCTTCATTGCTTCCAACATCTTGCCAACCCGGTTTGCCATGCGGCCATGGCGGAGGAAGGTGGCGACACGAAGCCGCGGGATCTTCGCATCGACGTCCGCGCGTTCGAGATCCGCGGGTTTGGCTATGCCCTTGGCGGCGAGTTCTTCCCTCGCGGCCGTCGCCGCTGCCAGTTCCTGCTCGTCGGCACGCTCGACGAGATCGCGGAAACCCTTCAAATTGAGAAGGTTCTTTTTCTTGCCGTGGTATTTGGGGATGCGTCGAATGACATTCAGGACGCCGTCGATCTCGGTCCAGTCGATCTGGTGGAACGGTTGGTTGCCCAAGACATCGACCCAGATATCGCGGGCTTTCCTGGCATTGCCCCTCGATGACCGAACCCAGTTCCGACCCTTGTCCGGGAATCGTTTCTGCCGGGCCTTGAAGAGATCTCCATATCCGAGCTCCTTGAGTTCGAAATAGAGATCGAAGGCCTCGCGAAGCTCAATGTTGGGCCCTTTCGCCAGGGCGGCGCGCGCTTCGTCCGAGAGGAGCGATTGATCGATCAGGATCTGGGGCTCCTCCCGTGACATTGCGGAGCGCATCGGCGCCGTCTCCTGCGCCTTGGCGGCGGGAACGGGCGCGCGTTCCTGGGAAGAGGGCGCATGGGAGCTATTGTTCTCGACAATGGGCGCTGCGGTTTCGGGCGCGACGCCGGTAGTCTCGACCTGGTTCTGAACGGGACAGGCCAACTGTGGTTCGGCGGCCGTGGTGGCAGCCGGCATGGCCGGCACAGCCACGGGACTCACGGCCGGGGCGGTCGCCGCCGGGACGGCCAGGGCCGGGGCCGGCGCCTGTGCCAGGACCACGGGCGAGCCGGCGGCTGGGGAGACCGACCGGCTTGCCATGACCGACCGGAAGATCGGGGTCGCTTCCTCGTAGGTTCCCACCTCGCGCCGTTCCCGCTCGCGCGACACGTCCAGCATGACCCGCAGAGCCTCGAACGCGAGCGCGCGCCAGTCCGAGCTGGTCTCGTCGAGGGTCACGCCGAACTGCCTCGCCATCTCGCGCAAGGGGTCCGTGACCGGTGACCGATCACCGAGCGCCAGAGCCCGGCGCAGCATGTCCTGGGTCGCGCGCTCGGCCTGCGCCGCAAAGTTCGCCGCCGCTTCCGAACGCGGCTCGGCCGACGCTCGCAGGGCCTCGTGGGCGGCGATCTGGCAGCGTGCCAGCTCGGTCAGCAATGTCACGTGCTCGGCGCTCAGGTGGTTCACCGGTCTCTCCGTCGTCAGCGCGACGGCCAGGTCCGTGAGTGCCGTGAGGGCGCGGACGCGGCATGTCGCTTCGGAGAGGACGTCGGTCCGAAGGCTGAGACAGATGGCCGAACTTTGACCAGGGTTCGATATCTCGACCCAGGCCTTCGGCAGACGGCGCCGGAAGAAGTAGCCCGAGGGGCGTTTTTCGAGGTGGGGTGTGTGTGCGACTCCGGCCATGGCAGGTGCTCCGAAACGGGTTCCAGGGCATCCGGGAGTCGGGATCCGTGCACCGGTTCGGGCACGCGTTTGTGCACCTATTTGTGCACGTGCACAGGTGGCTCCGACTCTGGTCGGAGGTCACCTCGTGGGAAACCCAATGAAATAAGGCGTTTCGCCTATATCTGAGGGATTTTGGCTCCGGCGGTAGGGATCGAACCTACGACCAATTGATTAACAGTCAACTGCTCTACCGCTGAGCTACGCCGGAACGGTGAGGGCGATATAGCAATCCGGATTCGCGAGGTCCAGAGGGTATTGCAAAAAATCTGCCCGCTGGGGGAAGGGTATCAGGTCAGCCGCCGGAACTGCGCGTCGGCGGTCAGGTCATCGGTTGGCACAACACGGTTTTTCATCTTAAGATCAACTAGATGCGCGATGACGTTGCGTCGGGCGGCGGGCAGGAGGGCGGCGGGGGTCTCGGTGTAGATCCGCGCGGTCAGCGTGGCCGCGTCCGCCGGGCCATCGGCCAGCGCCTCGAGGATGGCGGCCTCGCGACTCAGGCGGTGCCCGATCAGCCAGTCGAGCCGGGCGGCAGCGTCGGTCACCGGGGCGCCGTGGCCGGGGTGGAACACCCGCCAATCGCGCGCCCGCAGGCGGCGGCAGGAGGCCATGAAATCGGTCAGGTCTCCATCGGGCGGCGAGACCAGGGAACTGGCCCAGCCCATCACGTGATCGCCGGAAAAGCAGGCCCCCTCCCAGGCCAGGGCGATGTGGTTGCCCAGATGTCCCGGCGTGTGCAGAACCTCGAGCGTCCAGCCGTCACCGTCGATGTCGTCGCCGTCCGCCACCGTGGCATCGGGGGCAAAGCCGAGGTCGACGCCTTCGCCGCCGCCGCTCAGCCCGGTGGCCGCCAGCCTGCGCATCACGGCGCTGCGTCCGGCCTCGGGGCCGCCAAAGGCCAGCACCTGCGCACCGGTTCGCGCCGCCAAGGGCCGCGCCAGTGGCGAATGGTCGAGATGGCTGTGCGTCACGATGATATGAGAGACGCTCTGACCCGGCTCCAGCGCGGACAGGATCGCCGCCAGATGCGCGGGGTCCTCGGGGCCGGGGTCGATCACCGCCAGGTCGCGGTCGCCGACGAGATAGGTGTTGGTGCCGCGAAAGGTCATCGGCGACGGGTTCGGCGCCAGAATCCGGCGCAGGCGCGGCTCCAGGCGCACAGGCTGCCCCACGGGCGGATCGAAGGCGTCAAGGCTCTGGTTCATCGGCTCTTTCTCTCGTTCCTGCGGCCCGCTAGGTTTAGCCCATGTTATTTGCCTGGCTCAAACGATACATGCCGCGCAGCCTGTATGGCCGGGCCGCCCTGATCCTGGTGATGCCGGTGGTCACATTGCTGCTCATCGCCTCGGTCGTGTTCCTCCAGCGCCATCTCGAAGACGTGACGCGGCAGATGACGCTGGCGGTTTCGCGCGAGATCGACCTGGTTGTGGACAGGGCCGAGCGGGTCGAGACGCAACAGCAGCTTCTGGCCGAGATGCGCCCGCTGCTGGATGCGCTGGCCACGCGGATGCGCTTTCCCGCGCCCGACGACGTGCCCGACGGGGACATATTGCGCGGGTTCGACCTGACCGGCGGGGTCGTGACCGAGACCATCCGGGCGCGGATCCCCGAACTCAGGGCGATCGAGCTTCTGGACAACCGCAACTCGCGCTTCTACCTCGACACGCGGCTGGGGCCGATCGAACTGATCTTCGACCGGCGGCGGCTGACGCCGGCAGCGCCGCATCAGCTTCTGGTGACGATGCTGTTCTTCGGCATCCTGATGACCGCCATCTCGTTTCTCTACATGCGCAACCAGTTGCGCCCGATTACCCGGCTGGCCCGCGCGGCGCAGGCCTTCGGGCATGGCCGCACGGTTGACTATACGCCCTCGGGCGCGACCGAGGTGCGCGCGGCGGGCCAGGCCTTTCTGGACATGCGTGCCCGGATCGAGCGGCAGATCGAGCAGAGGACGATGATGCTGTCCGGCGTCAGCCATGATCTGCGCACGCCGCTCACTCGGCTGAGGCTGAGCCTGTCGCTACTCGACGAGGAGGAGGCCGCGCCGATGCGCCGCGACGTCGACGAGATGCAACGGCTTCTGGACGCCTTCCTGGAGTTTTCCCGCGGTGTCGCCGAGAGCGGGTTCGAAAGCCTGGATCCGGCGGAACTGCTGCGCGAGGTGGTGGATGACCAGCGCCGGGCGGGTCTGGATGTCGAACTGGTGGAGTGCGAGGGGCAGGGCGAGATGACCCTGCGCCCGATGGCGATCCGCCGGGCTGCGGAGAACCTGATCGCCAACGCGATGCGCTATGGCACGCGGGCCGAGGTCTCGGTGTCGCTGACGCCGAAATCCCTGCGGATCCGGGTCGAGGATGACGGGCCGGGGATCGCGGCGGACCAGCGCGGCGAGGCGATCAAGCCCTTTGTCCGGCTGGACCCGGCGCGCAACCAGGACAAGGGCACGGGCGTGGGGCTGGGCCTGGCCATCGTCGCCGACATCGCCCGCGCGCATGGCGGCACGTTGCGTCTGGGCGAAAGCGGGCGGCTGGGCGGGCTCTGCGCGGATATCGTGATCGGTCGCTGAGCGGCGCGTCGGTCGCGGATGACTGGTAGGCCCGGCAGGATTCGAACCTGCAACCAAAGCGTTATGAGCGCTCTGCTCTAACCGTTGAGCTACAGGCCCGCCAGCGCGACATGCCTAGCAGGATCGCCCTCTGCGTCAAGTGACACGTTGCAAGCCCGCGCGCTTTGCACTAACCCGCGCGCAGGCGCACGGATGAGGGTTTCGGCATGACGACGGGCAAGAACGGCATGACCTATGCCGAGGCGGGTGTGGATATCGACGCGGGCAATGCCCTGGTCGACCGGATCAAGCCCGCGGCCAGGCGCACGGCACGCCCCGGCGTGATGAGCGGACTGGGCGGGTTCGGCGCGCTGTTCGACCTCAAGGGGGCGGGATATGACGATCCGGTTCTGGTGGCCGCGACGGACGGGGTGGGGACCAAGCTGCGCATCGCCATCGACACCGGCCATGTGGACGGGGTCGGCATCGACCTGGTGGCCATGTGCGTCAACGACCTGGTCTGCCAGGGCGCCGAGCCCCTGTTCTTCCTGGACTATTTCGCCACCGGCAAGCTGGACACCGAAAGCGCGGCGCAGGTGATCGAGGGCATCGCCGAGGGCTGCGCGCGCTCGGGCTGCGCTCTGATCGGCGGCGAGACGGCCGAGATGCCCGGCATGTACCCGGACGGCGATTTCGACCTGGCGGGTTTTGCCGTGGGCGCGATGGAGCGCGGCGCAGCATTGCCCGAGAGTGTGAGCGAGGGCGACGTGCTGCTGGGCCTGGCCTCGGATGGCGTGCATTCCAACGGCTATTCGCTGGTGCGCCGGCTGGTCGAGGTCTCGGGGCTGGGCTGGGACGCCGATTGCCCCTGGGGTGACGGCGGCCTGGGCGCCGCGTTGCTGACGCCCACACGGCTTTACGTGAAGCCGGCGCTGGCGGCGATCCGCGAAGGCGGCGTGCACGGGCTTGCGCATATCACCGGCGGCGGTCTGACCGAGAACCTGCCGCGCGTGTTGCCCGAGGGGCTGGGCGCCGCGATCGACCTGAACGCCTGGGATCTGCCGGGGGTGTTTCGCTGGATGGCCGAAACCGGCGGCATCGCCGAGGCCGAGATGCTCAAGACGTTCAACTGCGGCATCGGCATGGTGGTGGTCTGCGCGGCCGACCGGGCCGAGGATCTGGCCGTGCTGCTGGCCGGGCAGGGCGAGACGGTGGCCCGGCTGGGCCATGTCACCGGCCAGCCGGGCGTGGCCTATTCCGGCACGCATTCGTGAGCCACAAGCGGGTTGCGATACTGATTTCGGGCGGCGGCTCGAACATGGTGGCCCTGGCCGACAGCATGACCGGCGACCATCCGGCCCGGCCCTGCCTGGTCCTGTCGAACGACCCTGAGGCCGGCGGGCTGCGGGCGGCCGAGGCGCGGGGCATCCCCACGGCGGCGGTCGACCACCGGCCCTTTGCCGGAGACCGCGCTGCATTCGAGGCGGAACTGCTGAAGCCATTGCAGGACGCCGCACCGGACATCGTCTGCCTTGCCGGGTTCATGCGTGTCCTCACGGGCGGTTTCGTGGCGCGGTTTGCCGGGCGGATGCTGAACATCCATCCCTCGCTGCTGCCCAAGTATCGCGGGCTCGACACCCACGCGCGCGCGCTGGACGCGGGTGAGCGCGCGCATGGCTGCACTGTGCACGAGGTGACGGCAGAGCTGGATGACGGGCCGATCCTGGGCCAGGCCGTGGTCGCGGTGCGGCCCGAGGAAACGCCGGCCAGCCTTGCCGCGCGGGTGCTGGAACAGGAACATCGCCTCTATCCGGCGGTCCTGCGCCGGTTTGCGCAGGGCGATACGCGCCCGGTGCACCTGCCGTGACACGGGGTCTGGCGGCTGGGGCGCGTTCGGCCTATGGTTGCCCCGACAGCCGCACGCGGGGGCCGGGCGGGCAGTAACACGAACAAGAAAAAGATACAGCCGATCCAGATGAAGACCCTGACAACAACACAAGAGCTGGCCGAGTTCTGCTCGGCCGCCGCACGCCACCCCTATGTGACCGTCGATACCGAGTTCCTGCGCGAGCGGACCTATTATTCCAAGCTGTGCCTGGTGCAGCTGGCCCATCCCGGCGGCGACGATGACGGTAGCGCGGTGCTGATCGACCCGCTGGCCGACGGCATCTCGCTGGAGCCGCTGCACGAACTGTTCCGCCACCGTGACGTGGTCAAGGTGTTCCACGCCGCCCGTCAGGATCTGGAGATCTTCTGGATCGACGCCGGGGTGTTTCCCGAACCGCTCTTCGACACGCAGGTGGCGGCGATGGTCTGCGGCTTCGGCGAGCAGGTGGGATACGAGACGCTGGTACGCAAGATCTGCAAGCAGGGGGTCGACAAGACCTCGCGCTTCACCGACTGGTCGCGCCGCCCGCTGACCGAGGCGCAGAAGGCCTATGCCCTGGCGGACGTGACGCATCTGCGGGGGATCTATGAATACCTGGCGGCCGAGCTGGAGAAGACCGGGCGCAGCCACTGGGTCGCCGAAGAGCTGAAGATCCTCACCAACCCGGCCACCTACGACATCCAGCCCGAAGAGGCCTGGCGCCGGGTCAAGACCCGCACCAACTCGGCCCGGTTCCTGGCCATCGTGCGGGAGCTGGCGCGGTTCCGCGAGATCCACGCGCAGCAGAACAACGTGCCGCGCAACCGGGTCTACAAGGATGACGCGCTGATCGAACTGGCCTCGGCGAAGCCGCGCACCCATTCCGATCTGGGCGGGTTGCGCCTGCTGCTGCGCGAGGCCCGCAAGGGCGCAATCGCGGACGGCATCCTGGCCGCCGTCGAGCGCGGGATCAGCTGCCCGCCCGACCAGCTGCCCGAAATCGACCGCAGCCGTGACAAGCTGCAGGTCAACCCGGCCCTGGCCGACCTGCTGCGCGTGCTGCTGAAATCCAAGACCGAAAGCGCCGGCGTCGCCGCCAAGCTGATTGCGCCCAGTGCCGATCTGGACCTGATCGCCGCGGGCGAGCGGGATGTTCCGGCTCTGTCGGGCTGGCGGTTCGAGGTGTTCGGCGAGGATGCGCTGCGCCTGTGCGAGGGCAAGATCGCGCTGGCCGCCAAGGGCCAGAACGTGCGGGTCGTCCCGCTCTGACTGTCGCTCAGCGGCGGCGGGCCTCGCGTGCGTTGGTCTCGCCCACCACCCGGATCAGCCGGATCCCCTCGAGGGTTTCGTTCGAGACCGAGGCGGCCTCGTGCACGCGGCGGGTCTGCTCGGGCCCCTGAGGCGTCGGATCGACCGGATAGACCACGCGGAAGGAATAGGTCAGGATGCCGGCCTCCGCATCCGCCTCGGACCGTTCGCGCCGCAGCCGCGTGGCATAGGCGCCCTGACGGTTGGCGACCCCGCTGGCATAGATGATGGCGCCGGTATTCGTGGGCTCGACGCGCAGGTCCGTCACGGCGGTGATCGGCACGCTGATATCCACCGAGTCGGGCCGGTCGAACATGCCGATGCTGTCCTCCTGCGGCAGCAGCGGATTGACCGTGCCGTCGGCATCCACATTGGCCACCGATCCGCGGTCGCGGCCGAACCAGTTCGACGGGTTCACCCGCGAGTCCCGCCAGCCGCTGCATGCGCTCAGCGTGATGCCGGCCACCAGTAGAAGAAGAATTGATCTGCGCATCGCACCCGCCCCGGATCGGTATTCCCTTGCCCGCAACCCGGTTAGCGCATCGCGCGCCGCTTGAAAAGCCATTGCCGGGGCTGGACAGGCCGCAGGTGGCGGCTTAGGTCACAGGCTGCAGAGCGCAACCACGAAGGACCGAGAGATGGCCAGCCCCGCCTTTGAGGAGATTGTCGAGGATTTCGAGTTTCTCGACGACTGGGAGGACCGCTATCGCCACGTGATCGACCTGGGCCGGGCGATGGAGCCGCTTCCGGACGCGCTCAAGGTGCCGGCCACCAAGGTCGATGGCTGCGCCAGCCAGGTCTGGCTGCACCCGGTGATCGAGACGGGGCGGTTCCACTTCGACGGTGACAGCGACGCGATGATCGTGCGCGGCCTGATCGCGGTGCTGCGCGCGCTCTACAACGACCTGGAGGTTGTCGAGGTGCCCCAGGTGGACGCGCGGGCCGAGATGGCGCGGCTGGGTCTGCACGAACACCTGTCGTCGCAACGCTCGAACGGGCTTAGGGCGATGATCGAGCGGATCCGTTCCGTCGCCGCCGAGCACGCCTGACCCCGTCGCGCGGGCGAGGGGCCAGCCCCTCGCGCTCCCCCAGGTGTTTTCAGCCAGATGAAGGGCCAGATCCGGCCCAGTCGGCCAGCGTGCGCTCCAGGTCGCCATAGCCGGTGAAGCGGCGCTCGAAAGCAAGCCCCAGCCGCTCGGCGCAAGCGCGGGCGCGGGCGGTCAGGGCGGAATCGTCCGACTGCGCCTGGTAGACCAGCTTGGTGTAATTGCCGAAATACATCTCGCGCAATTCCGGGTGGCGGTCCAGGCCGAGCGGCTTCCACACGAAGGCGTCGAACTGGCGGGCCAGGAAATCGGTGAGGTAGAAGGCTGTGACCTCGTCGTCATGCGCGGCAAAGGCCGCGTTGCCCTCGTAGAAGCTGTAGCAATGCGGGCCCTTTATCATCTCGACGCCGAGGCGGGCGCAGGTGTCCTGAAGCCGGCCGCCAGTGCCGCAATCGGCATAGACGACATAGACCTTCTGGTAGGCGTCGCGCCGCGCGGTGACCGTGGCCTCGACCGCGTCGGCGATGCGTTCGGGGTGGTTGTGCAGGATGGCCGGCAGGCAGGTGAGGTCGATATGGTCCCAGCCGTTGCGGTCGCGCAGCGCGACGATCTCGCGCGCCAGCGCGCCGCAGGCCACCAGCAGGATGCGCCCGCCTTGCGCCAGGCTGACCCCGTCGCGGGTCAGCTGCGTGTCGTCGGGCAGGTCGGCGGGCCGGGTCATGCGGGCCGGTCTCCTCGGTCTGGCGAGCGGGTCGGCGCGGGGAGGGATCGTCGCGCGGCGCTCAGGCGCTCAGGCTGTTGTGCTTGCGGCTGACGAAATCCTTGGCGGTCTCGACGGCCACGGCGGCATCCCGGCAATAGGCATCTGCGCCGATCGCCTTGCCGAATTCCTCGTTCAGGGGCGCGCCGCCCACCAGCACAATATAGTCGTCGCGCAGGCCCTGTTCGATCATCGTGTCGATCACCACCTTCATGTAGGGCATGGTGGTGGTCAGCAGGGCGGACATGCCCAGGATGTCGGGCTTGTGCTCTTCCAGCGCAGCCAGATAGTTCTCGACCGGGTTGTTGATGCCCAGGTCGACCACCTCGAAACCCGCGCCTTCCATCATCATCGACACCAGGTTCTTGCCGATGTCGTGAATGTCGCCCTTGACCGTTCCGATCACCATGGTGCCCATCCGCGGTGCGCCGGTCTCGGCCAGCAGTGGCTTGAGGATGGCCATGCCGCCCTTCATCGCGTTGGCGGCCAGAAGAACCTCGGGGACGAACAGGATGCCGTCGCGGAAATCGGCGCCGACGATGGTCATGCCGCCCACAAGCGCCTTGGTGAGGATGTCGTAGGGGGCCCAGCCGCGGTCGAGCAGGATGGTCACGCCCTCTTCGATCTCTTCCTTGAGACCGTCATAGAGGTCGTCGAACATCTGCTGGACAAGTTCCTCATCGTCCAGTTCCGACAGGATGATCTCGTCTTCTTCTTCCGACATTGGCGCGTTTCCTCGGTTCTGTGGGGCCGCCGCCCCGGGTGTGACGGATTGACCCGTTTCTTGCGCTTTGCGCGGTTCGGGACTGCGACGATTGCGACACCGGCGGCTCCGCAACCGACTTCTACGGGGAAATCTGCGGCTTGTGTAATGAGAATTTCGCAGAAAGATGTTGGGTTTGTTGCATGTGTTCATTCTTTGTTCCATAAGTCTGGGATGCAGGATCTCTCTTCAGTCCCGGCGGAGCGCCGAAAGGGGCGTGGCGCCGCAAGCAACGCGGCCGGCCGCTTCGATCTGGCCCGCGAAGAGGTGTGGGACGGCTGGGACATTCCCGAGGAGCGGGGCTCGTTCCGAACCGAAATTCGCGAGGAGACCGCGCGCAGCCTGATCACCTATAACCGGTCGCCGGACCTGCCGTTCGACCGCTCGATCAACCCGTATCGGGGCTGCGAGCACGGCTGCGCCTATTGCTTTGCACGACCCAGCCACGCCTATCTGGGCCTTTCGCCGGGGCTGGACTTCGAGACAATACTGATCGCCCGCCCGAACGCGCCCGAGGTGTTGCGCCACGAGCTGGCGGCCGCGCGCTACAGGGTGGCGCCGATTGCCCTGGGCACCAATACCGACCCGTATCAGCCGGTCGAGCGCGACCGCGGCATCACGCGGGCCTGCCTGCAGACCCTGGCCGCGTTCAACCACCCGGTGGCGATCGTCACCAAGGGCGCGCTGGTCGAACGCGATCTGGATATCCTGGCACCGATGGCGGCGCTTGGCCTGGTGCGCGTGGGGGTCTCTCTGACCACGCTGGATGCCGACCTTGCACGGCGGATGGAGCCGCGCGCGCCGTCACCGGCCCGGCGGCTGGAGAGCATCCGGCGGCTGACCGGGGCCGGGGTTCCGGTCCGGGTCATGACCTCGCCGCTGGTGCCGGGGCTGACCGATCACGAGCTTGAGGCCCTGCTGACCGCCGCCCGCGACGCCGGCGCCGATGCGGCCAGCTGGATCATGCTGCGGCTGCCGCGCGAGGTCTCGGCGCTCTGGCAGGAGTGGCTGGCCGAACACGCGCCGGGCCGGGCCGCCAAGGTGATGGGGCTGCTGCGCGAGATGCATGGCGGGCGCGACTATGACCCGCGCTGGGGCAAACGGATGCGGGGCGAGGGGGCCTATGCCCGGCTGGTCGGCGCCCGGTTCCGGACAGCGTGCCGAAGGCTTGGGCTTGCGACGGACTCGCAGCCCCTGCGTTGCGACCTCTTCGCGCGCCCGCCGCAGCCGGGCGACCAGCTGAGCCTTCTGTGACCACGAAAAAACGCCCCGGGCCTTGGGGACCGGGGCGGGACACGCGCTGCGCCTTTCCTCAGCGTTTTTCGATATCCACGTAGTCGCGCAGGATCTCGCCCTGATACAGCTGGCGGGGCCGGCCGATCTTGAGCTGCGGGTCGGCCAGCTGTTCCTTCCACTGCGACACCCAGCCGACGGTCCGCGACACTGCGAAGATCGGCGTGAACATCGAGGTGGGAAAACCCATCGCCTCGAGGATGATGCCCGAATAGAAATCCACGTTGGGAAACAGCTTCTTCTCGGCGAAGTAATCGTCGTTGACGGCCTGTTTCTCCAGTTCCTTGGCGACCTTGAGGACCGGATTGTTCTCGACTCCGAGAAGATCCAGCACTTCGTCGGCAGATTGTTTCATCACCTTGGCGCGCGGATCGAAGTTCTTGTAGACGCGGTGACCGAACCCCATCAGGCGGAACGGATCGTCCTTGTCCTTGGCGCGGGCGATGTATTCGGGGATCCGGTCGACCGATCCGATCTCCTTGAGCATCTCCAGACAGGCCTGGTTCGCGCCGCCATGCGACGGCCCCCAGAGGCAGGCGATGCCGGCGGCGATGCAGGCAAACGGGTTGGCGCCCGAGGACGAGGCCAGCCGCACGGTCGAGGTCGATGCGTTCTGCTCGTGATCGGCATGCAGCGTCAGGATCCGGTCCATCGCGCGGGCCAGGATCGGGTCGATGTGATAATCCTCGGCCGGCACCGCAAAGCACATGTGCAGGAAGTTGGCCGCGTAATCCAGATCGTTGCGCGGATAGACGAAGGGCTGGCCGATGGAATACTTGTAGGCCATCGCCGCGATGGTCGGCATCTTGGCGATCAGGCGATGGGTGGCGATCTCGCGCTGGCGCTCGTCATTGATGTCGGTCGAGTCGTGGTAGAAGGCCGACATCGCGCCGACCACGCCCACCATCGTCGCCATCGGATGCGCGTCGCGGCGGAACCCGCGGAAGAAATAGTGCATCTGCTCGTGGATCATCGTGTGGCGCGTGATCGTCGTTTCGAAGGTCTCCAGCTCGGAGGCCGACGGCAGGTAGCCGTAAAGCAGCAGGAAGCAGACCTCGAGATAATGCGATTTCTCCGCCAGCTGGTCGATCGGGTAGCCACGGTGCAGCAGCTCGCCCTTGTTGCCATCGATATAGGTGATCGTGCTGTCGCAGCTGGCGGTCGAGGTGAAGCCGGGATCGTAGGTGAAGACGCCGGCCGTGCCGTAGAGCTTGCGTATGTCGATCACGTCCGGGCCGGCGGTCGGCGAAAAGACCGGCAGGTCGTAGCTTTCGCCATCAAGGGTCAGCGTTGCTGTTTTCTGGCTGTCTGTCATCTGAAATCCCTTCCTCTTGCGGGCACGGGTCTTGCGACGGGTCCACCGTGCGGTCGGCACCCGCGCAGCCGCGCGAGCCCGGTCGTGTCGGGGCAGCGAGACCGGCTCAGGTGACCGGTGACAGGTTCGCTGCATCCTCAAGTCGGGCCAGGGTCTCGTCGCGCCCCAGCACCAGCATCATGTCATAGACCGAAGGCGTAACCGCCCGACCGGCCAGCGCCGCGCGCAGCGGGCCGGCCAACTTGCCGAACTTGGTGTCCTTCGCCGCGGCAAAGGACGCCATGACCTCCTCCAGACTGTCTCGCGTCCAGCTAGCATTTTGCAACTGCGGCGTCAATTCGTCCAGTATACCGTCGGATACCGATTGCAGGGCCTTCTGCGCCTTCTCATCCGGCCGGATCGGACGCTCTGTCAGAACAAACTCCGCTTTTTCAAGGAGTTCCGGAAAGGTTCGCGCCCGGTCCTTGAGGCAATACATCGCACGCTCGATGTCGTCCCCCTGGGTTTCGGTCAGGGCAGGCTGGCCGGCGGCGGCCAGATAGGCCTGCAGTTCATGCCGCAGCGCGGCATCATCGCCGATCGCGATATGCTGCCCGCTCAGATTCTCCAGCTTCTTCAGGTCGAACCGCGCCGGGGACTTGCCGATCCCGTCCAGGTCGAACCAGGCACGCGCCTGCGCGTCGGTAAAGAACTCGTCGTCGCCGTGGCTCCAGCCCAGCCGTGCCAGGTAGTTGCGCATGCCCGCGGCGGGATAACCCATCGCCTGGTATTCCTGCGCCCCCAGCGCGCCGTGGCGCTTGGAGAGTTTCTTGCCGTCCGGCCCGTGGATCAGCGGAATATGCGCCCAGACCGGCACGTCCCAGCCCATCGCGTCATAGATCATCATCTGCCGGGCGGCGTTGTTGAGGTGATCGTCGCCGCGGATCACATGAGTCACACCCATGTCGCGATCGTCGACCACCACCGCCAGCATGTAGACCGGCGTGCCGTCCGAGCGCAGCAGCACCATGTCGTCGAGCTGATCGTTGCGGATCGTCACGTCGCCCTGCACCCGGTCACGGATCACCGTCTCGCCCCCCTGCGGTGCCTTGATGCGGATTGCATAGGGCGCGTCGGGGTGGTCGGCCGGATCGGCGTCGCGCCACGGGCTGCGGAACAGGGTCGAGCGGCCCTCGGCGCGGGCCTGCTCGCGGAAGGTGGCGATCTCGTCCTGGGTCGAGAAACACTTGTAGGCCTTGCCGTCGGCCAGCAACTGGCGCGCGACCTCGGCGTGCCGGTTGGCGCGGGCGGCCTGGCTCACCGGTTCGCCGTCCCAGTCCAGCCCCAGCCAGCGCAGCCCCTGCAGGATGGCCGTGGTCGCCTCGGGGGTCGAGCGTTCGCGGTCGGTATCCTCTATCCGCAGCAGGAATCTGCCGCCGCGGCCGCGGGCATAGAGCCAGTTGAACAGCGCCGTGCGCGCGCCGCCGATATGCAGGAACCCGGTGGGCGAGGGGGCAAAACGGGTAACGACCATTTCGGACATGGGGGCCTTTTACCTTCTGGTAACCGTGAGGGAGATAGGGTTGTCGCCTGTCTAACGAGCCGCGCCGACAGGAGCAAGCATGCGCGTTCTGCACCGGGTCGAGCATACGCTGTTGCGCCAGCGCGGCCATCTCTTTCCCTGGGCGCCGGTGTGCCTGGGCGTGGGGATCGGCCTTTACTTCGCCTGGCCGGTCGAGCCTGGCGCCGGGGTCTATGCCGCCGCCATGATGGTCCTGGCTGCGGGGACGCGTCTGGCGTGGCGCGGGGCCGGGTCCTGGTCGCCGCTCGGCGCGGCGCTGGCGCTGGTCGCGCTGGGGATCATGCTGGCCGGGGCGCGTGCGCATCGGGTCGCCGGGCCGGTGCTGGATTTCCGCTATTACGGCCCGATCGAGGGGCGTGTGGTGGCTTTGGACCGCTCCGCCTCGGATGCGCTGCGGGTGACGCTGGACCGCGTACGCCTGCGCGAAACGGCTCCCCATCGTACCCCGAACAGGGTGCGGGTCTCGTTCCACGGCCCGGCACCCGAGCCGCAGCCCGGGGCCCGGATCATGACCACCGGGCACCTGTCGCCGCCCGGCGGGCCGGTGGAGCCCGGCGGGTACGATTTCCGCCGGCATGCGTGGTTCAACGGGCTGGGCGCGGTGGGATACACGCGCACTCCGGTCCTGCTGGCCGCCCCCCCGGGTGACGGGCGGGCCGGGCTGCGGATCGAGGCGATCCGCATGGCGGCCTCGGCCCGGGTGCGCCAGGTATTACCGGGCGATGTCGGCGGGTTCGCCGCCGCCGTGACAACCGGCGACCGGAGCGGCGTGGGGCAGGCCACGCTCGAGGCGCTGCGGGCCAGCAACCTCGCGCATCTCCTGGCGATTTCGGGGCTGCATATGGGTCTGCTTGCGGGATTCGTCTTCGGGGGGCTGCGCATGGCGCTGGCGCTGCTGCCTGTGCTCGCGCTGCGCTGGCCGGTCCGCAAGATCGCGGCCTGCGGTGCATTGGTGGCGGCCGCCGGCTACCTGGCACTGTCGGGCGGCAACGTGGCCACCGAACGGGCCTTTGTCATGGTGGCGGTCATGCTGGGCGCGTTGCTGGTCGACCGGCGGGCGATTTCATTGCGGGCGGTGGCGGTCGCGGCGCTGATCGTGCTGGCGTTGCGGCCCGAGGCGCTGCTGGGGCCGGGGTTCCAGATGTCTTTTGCCGCCACGACCGCGCTGGTCGCTGTGTTCGGCTGGATGCGGCGCATCGAGGTCAGGCCGGGTCCGCGCTGGTTGGCCCCGGTGCTGGGCGTCGCGATCTCTTCCGCGGTGGCCGGGTTGGCCACCGCGCCGATCGGGGCGGCGCATTTCAACACGCTGTCGCATTACGGGCTGGCCGCGAACCTGGTCTCGGTGCCGCTGATGGGGACGCTCGTCATTCCGGCCGCCGTGCTCGCGGCCTGTCTGGCGCCGCTGGGTCTGGAGTGGATCGGATTGAAGCTGATGGGGCTCGGGCTCCGCTGGATCCTTGCGGTGGCGGAGTGGATATCGGGCCTTGACGGGGCGCAGGGCCACGTGGCCAGCCCGCCGCCCGCTGTTCTGCCGCTGATCGCCCTGGGATTCCTGTTGCTGATCCTGTGGCAGGGGCGGAGCCGGTTGGCGGGGATCCTGCCTGTGCTGGCCGCCTTCACGCTCTGGGCCGGGGCCGACAGGCCGGCCATCCTTGTCGCTGAATCCGGAACCCTGGTCGGCGTGATGACCACAGACGGCCGCGCGCTGAGCAAGGCGAGGGGCGCGGGGTTCGTCGCCGGGGTCTGGCTGGAAAATGACGGCGACGGCGCAGAGCAGCAAACGGCCGCCGGGCGCGGGGCAATGCCGCAGCGCGGATTGCCGTGGCGGATGCGGGCAGGTTCGGTCGAGGTGATCCACGTGTCGGGCAAACGGGCCGCGGCGCGGATGGACAGCTGTTCAAAGGGTCAGCTCATCGTGTCCTCGGTGCCGCTGAAATTGACGGGCGGCTGCGAAGTGTTCGATCCACAGCGCCTGCGCCGCACCGGAAGCCTGTCGCTGGGAGCAAAGGGCCTGCGCCAAGCCGCCGACCACGGCGGGCGGCGGCTCTGGAGCGCGGTCCGGGATCAATAGCTTCGGATCAGCCCCACCAGCCGGCCCTGTACGCGCACCTTGTCCTCGGGCAGGACGCGGGTTTCATAGGCCGGGTTCGCCGCCTCGAGCGCGATCGCGTTGCCGCGCCGGTAGAACCGCTTGAGCGTGGCCTCGTGGTCCTCGACCAGCGCCACGACGATGTCGCCATTGTCGGCCACGGCGGTTTCCCGGATCACCACGATGTCGCCGTCATTGATACCCGCCTCGATCATCGAGTCGCCCTTGACCTCGAGCGCATAATGCTCACCGGCGCCGACCACCATAGAGCCGGGCACTGCCACGTTGTGCGACACCTGGCTGATCGCCTCGATCGGCACACCGGCGGCGATCCGGCCCATGACCGGCAGTTCCAGCGCGTGAACCTCGACCCGCTCGCTGTTCGCGGGCCGCGGCGCAGCCGGCCGGTCGCCGTCGATCACGCGCGGCTGGAATCCGGGCGAGGGATCGCCGCCCAGGCTTTCGGGCAGCTTAACGATCTCGATCGCCCGCGCGCGGTGTGCCAGTCGTCGGATGAAGCCGCGCTCCTCCAGCGCGGTGATCAGCCGGTGGATGCCCGACTTGGACCGCAGGTCCAGCGCATCCTTCATCTCGTCGAAACTGGGCGGAACACCGTCCGACTGCATCCGCCTGTGAATAAATTCCAGCAAATCCAGTTGCTTCTTGGTCAACATCGCTCGTACCTCATGCCCATGCGTTTCATTTTGTTCTACGCATGTTCCTGTTTTGTGTCAACCGTTTGGAAGCCGGGGTCAGATGGCCAGGTAGCTGACCATGTCGCCCGCCGCCCGCGCGGGATCGTCGGGCGGACGCACAACCAGCGCGTTGGACGCTGCAAGAACGCTCAGTAACGAGCTGTCCTGATTGTCAAAAATCGTGATGCGCCCATCTTGGACATGGGCACGCATGTAATGCTCGCGCGCACCGTTCCCGCCGATCGGTGCCGCCAGGGCCGCATTCTTCGGCGGCGGCGGACCCGGGTCGAGGCCGAGCATTCGGCGCACCATCGGCCGCAGGAACAGGTGCCCGCAGACAAGCGCCGAGACCGGGTTGCCCGGCAGTCCGACCATGGCGGCGTCCCCCATGCGCCCGGCCATCAAAGGTTTGCCCGGGCGCATCCGGATCTTGTAGAAGGACCGCTCCAACCCCAGTGCCTCGGCCACCGGCGCCACCAGGTCGTGGTCGCCCACCGAGGCACCGCCGACGGTTACCACCAGATCCGCCCCCGCAGCCAGCCCGAAGGCGGTGCGCAGCGAGGCCTCGGTGTCGCGTGCGATGGGCAGCATCCGCACCTCGGCCCCGTCGGCCTGGAGCATCGCCCGGAGGCCGAACGTGTTGGAGGCGATGATCTGCTCCGGGCCGGGATCCTCGCCGGGCATGACCAGTTCGTCGCCGGTGGCGATCAGGGCGACCACCGGTTTCCGGGTCACCGGCACCTGCGCGATGTTCATCGCCGCAAGCAAGGCGATATCTGCGGGCATCAACAATCGGGGCGCGGACAGCTTTGTTCCGACGGTGAAATCGACGCCCGCAGGTCGAACGTTGCTTTTGGTGCCGGGAGTTTCGGTTATCGTGATGACATCACCCTTGCGGCTCACATCCTCCTGGATCACCACGAAATCCGCCCCGGCGGGCATCGGTGCACCGGTGAAGATGCGCACCGCCTGACCTGGCTGAACAGATCCGGAAAACCTTTTCCCTGCAGCGGCTTCACCAATGATCTTGAACATCGCGTGCCGCTCGACTTCGTCGGAGTGGACCGCGTAGCCGTCCATCGAGGACGCGGCAAAAGGCGGCTGGTCCCGTGTGGCGGTCACATCCGCGCCCAGCACACGTCCGGCGGCCTGGGCCACCGGCACCTTTTCGACCGGGCCGCGCGTGACCAGCTGCAACAGCCGGGCGCGCGCCTCGTCTACCGTGATCATGTCGCCTCGTAACGCCCGGACTTTCCGCCATCTTTCAGCAGAACCCGGATGCCGCCGATCTCCATCGTCCTGTCCGCGGCCTTGACCATGTCATAGACCGTGAGCGCAGCGGTGGACACGGCGGTCAGCGCCTCCATCTCGACGCCGGTCTGGCCGGTGGTCTTGACCGTGGCCTCGATCCGCACGCCGGGCAGGTCGGGGTCCAGCGTCAACTCGACCGCCACCTTGGTCACCGGCAGCGGATGGCACAGCGGGATCAGCTCGGGCGTCTTCTTGGCGCCCATGATGCCCGCCAGCCGCGCCACCGACAGGACGTCACCCTTCTTGGCGCGACCTTCGGCAACAAGATCAAAGGTTTCTCGGGCCATGCTGATGTGCCCGGCGGCGACTGCGACCCGCGCTGTCGACGGCTTGTCCGAAACATCGACCATATGCGCATCGCCCTTGGCGTCGAAATGGGTCAGGGCCATCACATCGCTCCGGGTGTGAGGGGGTTGGCCAGCAAATCGCGGGTCGCCTGGGCCGCGTCGTCCTGCCGCATCAGGCTTTCGCCGATCAGAAAGCACCGGGCGCCGTAGCGCGCCAGTTCGGCCAGGTCGTCGGAGCTGCGCAAACCGCTTTCGCTGACGATGGTGCGGTCCACCGGCACCCGCTTGATCAGCTTGCGAGTGGTGTCGAGGCTGGTCTCGAAACTGTGCAGATCCCGGTTGTTGATGCCGATCAACCGGCTCTTGAGCGCCTCGGCCCGGGCCAGTTCATCGGCGTCATGCACCTCGATGAGGACATCCATCCCCCAATCCGACGCGGCTGCCTCCAACTCGGCGGCCTGGCCATCGTCGACCGAGGCCATGATGATCAGGATGCAGTCGGCCCCCAGCGCGCGGGCCTCGGCGACCTGGTAGGTGTCATACATGAAATCCTTGCGCAAAACCGGAAGGTTGCAGGCGGATCTTGCAGCACCAAGATAGGATTTGTCGCCTTGGAAACTCGGCGTGTCGGTCAACACGCTCAGGCAGGTCGCGCCGCCGTCCTCATAGGCCTGGGCCAGGGCGGCCGGGTCGAAATCGGCGCGGATCAATCCCTTGGACGGGCTGGCCTTCTTGATTTCGGCGATCAGGCCATAATCCTCGCGCGACGCCTGGTGCAACGCCTCGGCAAAGGGCCGGACCGGTGGGGCGTCATTGGCTTCGGCCTCCACCGCCTCCAGCGGTTTTGCGGCCTTGTCAGCGGCGATTTCTTCCAGCTTGTAGGCCTTGATCTTGTCGAGGATCGTCTCGGTCATGCGGGTCCCTGTGTTGCCTGTGCCAGCGCCTCGATCTTCTGCCGGGCGCGGCCGCTGTCGATGCTTTCGGCGGCCATCTTGACCCCGTCGCGCAGATCGCCGGCCGCCTCTGCCACCACCAGCGCCGCGGCGGAATTCAGCAGCACCGCGTCGCGATAGGCCGACGGTGCGCCGTCCAGAAGGGCGCGGAAGGCGGTCGCGTTGTCTTCGGGCGACCCACCGATGATGTCCTCGAACGGGTGCACGGGCAGGCCGGCATCCTCGGGATGCAGCTCGATCTCCTTGATCCCGCCATCCTCGAGCGCGGCAATCCAGCTCACGCCGGAAATCGCCAGCTCGTCGGTGCCGTCAGATCCATGCACCAGCCACGCCCGGTCCGAGCCCAGCTGCGCCAGCGTCTCGGCCATCGGCCGGATCAGGTCGCGGCTGAACGCGCCGGTGAGTTGCCGCTTGACGCCGGCCGGGTTGGTCAGCGGGCCCAGGATGTTGAAGATCGTGCGCGTCCCCAGCTCCGACCGGGTGGGCATCACATGCGCGATCGCAGGGTGGTGCATGGGCGCCATCATGAAGCAGATTCCGGTGGAACCCAATGCCTTTTCAACCTGTTGCGGGCCGATCATCACGTTCACACCCATCTGCCCAAGCGCATCCGCCGCGCCGGATTTCGAGCTGAGGTTGCGGTTGCCGTGCTTGGCCACGCAGACCCCGGCGCCGGCCACCACAAAGGCCGTGGCGGTCGAGATGTTCAGCGTGCCCTTGCCGTCGCCGCCGGTGCCGACAATGTCCATCGCGCCCTCGGGCGCGCGCACCGCGTTGCACTTGGCACGCATCACCGCGGCGGCGGCGGCATATTCATCCACCGTCTCTCCGCGCGTCCTGAGCGCCATCAGGAACCCGCCGATCTGGCTGGGCGTCGCCTCGCCCTCGAACAGGATGGCAAAGGCGGTTTCCGCCTCGGCGCGCGTCAGCGGACGGTCGGCGGCGGCCCCGATCAGCGGTTTCAGAGCGTCACTCACGCGGGGACCTTCATCTCGGCGAGGAAATTCCGCAGCAAGGCATGCCCGTGCTGCGAGGCGATGGATTCGGGGTGGAACTGCACGCCGTGGATCGGCAGCTCGCGGTGCTGCAGCGCCATGATCGTGCCATCCTCCAGATCGGCAGTGATCTCCAGGCTGTCGGGCAGGCTGTCGCGCTCGACCACCAGCGAATGGTAGCGCGTCGCCTCGAAGAGCGAGGGCAGACCGGCGAACAGGCCTGTGCCGCCGTGCCGGATATGGCCCATCTTGCCATGCACGATTTCGTGGCAGCGAACGACGCGCCCGCCGAAAACCTGCCCGATCACCTGGTGGCCCAGGCAAACGCCGAGCAGCGGGGTGCGCGTTTCGGCCGCCGCCCGGGTCAGCGCCAGGCAGATACCGGCGCGGTCGGGGTCGCAGGGGCCGGGGCTCAGCAGGATGCCTGCGGGCTTCATCGCCATCGCCTCCTGCACATCCAGCGAGTCGTTCCGGCGCACGACCATCTCGGCGCCAAGCTCGCCAAGGTAGTGGACGAGGTTGTAGGTGAACGAGTCGTAGTTATCTATCAGCAGCAGCATCTTGGCCCGCGTCATTAGGGGCTGGCGAGGCACCGTCCAGCCGCGATATAGTGGTGTCGGATCCTACATGCTCAGGGAAGGGCGGCAGCGTCAAGGGCGCATGGGTCCGACAGGCGCAAGTGACCCAGATAAAGAGGCAGTCGAGCTATGAGCGGATTTTTCGGGGGAATGGTCGTGGGTGCGGTCGTGGTCGTCGGGGGCGCCGCATTCGTCTCGCTCAGCTTTCCGGTTGCGCGGCAACCGGATGTCAGCGACGAGGCGCCGGCAAATGCCGATCCGGCCCCGGTATCCGAGGCTGCGGGCGTGGACGCGCCGGGCCGCGATGCGGACCTGGTCGAACTGGCCCCGCGGGCACCGGCCGATCCGGCCGATGGCGGCGGTACCGTGGCCGCCGACGACGAGGCGACTGCCCCGGCAGCCAAGCCCGAGGTGACTGTCGATGCGGCAACCCCGTCGCAGCCCGGGGAAAGCGATCCGGCCACGCTCGACGTGACCGGTGACGTGCCGCCGGCCAGAACGGCGCCGACCGTCGAAGCCCCCAAGGCGCCGGCGGCCGAAAGCGGCGTGGTCGCCTCGACCGAGCGTCCCGCCCAGCCGCGTGCGCCCGAGGCGCCGGACGCAGCCGAGGCAGAAGACGCACCGATCGTCGCGTCCGAGCCCGATGCCCCCCCGGCGCAGGAACCGGAGGCCGCCCCGGAGGATCCTGCGGCCGAGGATGAGGGCACGGAGCAGGCCATCGCGCTGCCGCAGATCGGCGGCGACAGCCCGGTGGTGAACCGGCCGACCGCCGGAACCCCGGTGATTCCGCTGACCGAACGGGACGAGGCCGAGGAGCCGGCGGCGGATGCGGGCGGGAAGCCGCCGATCAAGGCCCATGCGGTACCGTTCGAGAACCCAGACGCCAAGCCGCTGTTGTCGATTGTGCTGATCGACGGCCCGGATGCGCTCGGAGCCGAGGCGTTGGCCGAGTTTCCCTACCCGGTGACCTTCGCATTGGACCCCACCGATCCGGAGGCCTCAGAGAAGATGGCCCGCCACCGGGCGGCCGGATTCGAAGTGGTGATGCTGGCCGATCTTCCGCCTTCGGCTACTGCCCGCGATGCCGAGGTGTCGATGGAGGTCTGGCTGTCCAAGGTGCCTGAAAGCGTCGCAATCCTGGAGGGGACGGAAACCGGAATCCAGGGCAACCGCGAATTGTCCGATCAGGTGACTGACATCACCCAGTCCACCGGCCGCGGGCTGATTACCCAGGACAAGGGGCTGAACACCGTGCAGAAACTGGCAGCGCGCGACGGGGTGCCCGCCGCGGTGGTGTTCCGCGATTTCGACGGGGCTGGCCAGTCCTCCGATGTGATCCGGCGTTTCCTGGACCAGGCGGCATTTCGTGCCGGGCAGGAGGGGGCGGTGATCATGCTGGGCCGGGTGCGGCCTGACACGATTTCCTCGCTGCTGCTCTGGGGGTTGCAGGACCGGGCCAGCCGGGTGGCGCTGGCGCCGGTCTCGGCGGTGCTGACGCGGCAGGTGCCGGGCCAGTGAACCGCGCCTTGCGGCGCGGTGCCTCCGGCGGGGATATTTCCGGCAAGAGGAAGCGGGGCGTTGCTCATCCGCCCCGGCAGTGCCGCGATCCCTCTCAGAGCGTGATGCGGAACCGGGCGAAGCCATCCGGCCCGTCGCCGGCCTCTTCGATTTCGACCCCCGGCACGTCGCCGGCATAGTCCACGGCCTTGGGGCCGGTGTCGAACAGGACCGAGGTGTCGGGCAGCGGCGCAAAGCTCCAGTTGCCGTCGGCGCTGGGGCTGATCGTGCCCTTCTCGACGATGTAGCGCACGATCACGTCGCGGTTGGTGTCCGGCCCTTCGAAGATCGTGGTGTCGCCCATTGCGCCGGGGAACTTGCCGCCGCCGCCGGCGCGGTAGTTGTTGGTGGCGATGATGAATTCCGCCTGCGGATCAATGGGTTCCCCGTTGAAGGTCAGGTCGGTGATGCGGTTGGCATCGGGGTTGATCAACTCTCCCTTGGGGTCGAATTTCGACGGCTGGCTGAGGTCGATGCGGTATTCAACCCCGTCGATCACGTCGAAATTGTAGCTGGGGAAGTCGGGGTTGAGCAGCACCTGGTCGGCCTGGCCCGGGGTGACCTGGTTGAAGATCCCGGCCGAGCGTTCCAGCCAGTCCTTGACCTGCGCCCCGGTCACTCGGACCGCGCGCACCGTGTTGGGATAGAGGTAGAGGTCGGCCACGTTCCGGATCGCCACGTCGCCCGCGGGGACATCCGTGTAATAGTCCGGCCCGCCGCGTCCGCCGGCCTTGAAGGGGGCGGCGGTGCTGAGGATCGGCAGGCCCTCGTGCTCGGTGCCCTTCATCATCTGTTCGATATACCAAAGCTGGGCAATCGACACGATCTGCACCGAGGGATCGTCGGCCACCAGCGCGAAATAGGAATGCAGCGGCGCGTCTGTCTTGCCCACCGGGCGGCGCACATATTCCAGCGTGGCGTCATGCTCGGCCTGCACGCTGTCCAGCACCTCCTGCCGGCTCTCGACCAGTGGAGTGATCGAGCGATCCTCGTTGCGCTTCGAGATCGGCCGCGCCTCGGTCGCGTGGCTCACGATGCGCCACTCGTTGCCCGAGCGTTCCAGCATCAGGTCGATCACCCCCAGATGCGAGCCCCAGAACCCGCCCATCGCGGCGGGTTTGCCGTGGATGGTGCCGGCGGCGACATCGACCCCGTCGATACCGTCGTAATCCGAGGACGGGAACACTCGGTGATGGTGCCCGGTCAGGACCGCGTCGATCCCCTCGACTGCGGCCAGCGGCACGCTGGCGTTTTCCATCCCGTCGCTATGGGTCGCGGGCCCGATGCCCGAATGGCTCAGCGCGATGATGATCTCGGCGCCCTGTTCCTTCATCTGCGGCACATAGGCCTTGGCGGTGGCCACGATGTCGCGGGCCTGCACGTTGCCCTCGAGATGGCGGCGGTCCCAGTTCATGATCTGCGGCGGCACGAAGCCGATGAGGCCGATGCGGATCGGGTGGGTCTGGCCGTCGCCATCGGTCAGCATCCGGTCGAGCAGCAGATAGGGCTGCACCAGCGTGGAGTCCTTGGTGGGATCCGAGGACATCTCCTTGACGACGTTTGCGCTGGTGATCGGGAATTCGGCCCCGGCGAGCGATTTCATCAGGAAATCGAGCCCATAGTTGAACTCGTGATTGCCCAGCGTCGAGGCGTCGAACCCGACGGCGTTCATGGCGGTGATCACGGGGTGCGTGTCGCCCTCCTTCATGCCGCGCTCATAGGCGATGTAGTCGCCCATCGGGTTGCCCTGCAGGAAGTCGCCGTTGTCGATCAGCATGGAATTGGTCGCCTCGGCCCGGATATCGGCGATGATCGAGGCGGTGCGGGCCAGGCCCACGGTGTCGCGCGGCTTGTCGGCGTAGTAGTCATAGGGAAAGACATGCACATGCAGGTCGGTCGTCTCCATGATCCGCAGATGCGCCTGTCCGGTCGCCGCGCGGGCCGAGAACGGGTGCAGGGCGATGAACCCCGCGGTGGTGCCCAGGAAATGGCGGCGGGTGAGCGGAAATCGTGACATGCGTCTTCTCCCAATGTCGGACGGTCTGTGTGTGAGTGCGCCAGACAACGGTAGCATGATTCCGTGACGGGCGGATCAGGCTATTCGGGCAGTCCGGCCTTGCGCAGGCCATCGTCGAGAAGGGCTTGCATCGCGGGGTCGCGAATCTGCACGAAATTGCTGGAAATCGTCCAGCCGGGCGCCTTTTCCAACAGGCGGGCGGCAATCCGTTCCGCGGTTTCCTGGTTTCCGACCTGCGCATGTGCGGCGGCCCGCCAGACCATGTTGCCGATGAACCCGGGATTGAGCCGGGCCGCCTCGTCGAATTTCTCGACCGCCTCGGGGAAACGGCCCTGTTCGTAATAGGCCATGGCAAGGAAATTCACAGGCGCCCAGTCATAGAGCGGATTGATCCGCATCGCCGTCAGCAGCCGCGCCTCGGCCTCATCGGGGCGTCCAAGGAACAACAACGGCAGCGCTGACCGGATAAGGGTGCTGTCGGAGGAGGGCGCCAGGCCGATGGCGACGTCGAAGGCCGCGACCGCATCCTCGTAGGCACGGACATTCATCAGCGAAAAGCCCAGCATTTCGTGGACATACCAGTCATCCGGGGCCAGTCGAACGGCGTTGCGCGCCTTCTCCAGGCCCTTCCGCATCGCGCCCTGCCGGTCATCCACGAAACCGAAATACCCGTTCTGCGTGTCGATATAGGCCAGCACGGCCAGAGCGCGGCCAAACTCGGGGTCGATTGCCAGCGCACTTTCCGCAAGCGCCTTCGCGAAACTGAAACCGCTCTTGCTGGGGGCCTTGCCGATCTCGCGCGAGGCGCGGTACCACAGGGTATAGGCCTCGTCGCTGAACGTGGATCGGCCCGGCGCGCTGCTGCGGGCGATGTTCTGGGCCAGTATGCGCGCGATCGAGTGCGAGATGTCCTCCTTGAGCTTGAAGGAATCGCTGCCCGATTGCTGGAATTCCTCACGCCAGATCGTCGCGCCGTTCACGCCATCGACGATTTCGACCGCGACCCTGAAGTCGCCGCCGGTTCCGCGCACCGTGCCCTGCACGATGTTGCGCACGCCGAGTTCGCGCGAAACCTGCTGCGGCGTGGCCGTGGATTCCTTGTAGCTGAAGGTCGAACTGCTGGAGATCACGAACAGGCCGGACACAAGGCTCAGGCTGTCGGTGACGTCTCGCGCGATCACGTCGGCGGCCAGTTCACCGGGCTCGCCGGCCTGATTGCGAAAGGGCATGACGGCGACAGAGGGTTTGCTTGGCAGCGGCAGTTCCATCGCGGCAATGGCCCGCGCCTCGCTGAGCCTGATCCAGGGTTGCAGCCAGACGAGTGCAACCGCCAGAAGGACGGCCGCGGCGGCCGCGAGGGGCCATCGTCGCCTCGCCACCGGCGCCGGTTCCCGGTTGTGGCCGATCTTGAAGGCGCGAACCGGCCGCGCGATGTTCTTGACTTCGATTTCGCCCAGATCATCGAGCGGGATGTCGATCTTGTCCCGCACCTGGTCGCGCGCCGCGCGGGACAGGACAATTCCGCCGGGATCGGCCAGGGACTCCAGGCGGGAGGCCACGTTCACGCCGTCGCCATGAATGTCGTCCCCCTCGACGATCACGTCGCCCAGGTTGACGCCGATGCGAAAGACCAGTTGCGGGACATCCGTGTCCGCCGCGTTGGACCGGGCCACTTCGTGCTGCCACGCGGTCGCGCAATCCACGGCATCGACCACGCTTGCGAACTCGACCAACAGCCCATCGCCCAGCAGCTTGACGATCCGCCCGCCGAACCTGGCGACAGCCGGACGGATGACGCTGTCCATCAGGGCGTTGAACCGGGATCTCGTCGCCAACTCGTCCCGGCCCATGTGGCGGGAATATCCGACGATGTCCGCGGCCAGAACGGCCGCCAGACGGCGCGTTGCCCGGGATTCGGTCATGGCAGCCCCTGTCCTGAGTAGAATACCCTAGGGCCGAGATCACCTGCGCGTCAACGCAACGTGGCGCTAGCGGTTGCCGCCGCCGGTGAACCGGGCGGCGTCGGCCGCCGCGCGGCGGATGGCGTTGGATTTGTGCACCGTCTCCTGGTACTCGGCCTGCGGGTCGCTGTCATAGACCACACCGCCGCCGGCCTGGATATAGAGCTTGTGGTCCTTCACGATGGCGGTGCGCAGGGCGATGCACATGTCCATGTCGCCGCCGGCGCTGAAATAGCCGACGCCGCCGCCATAGATGCCGCGCTTCTCGGGTTCCAGCTCGTCGATGATCTCCATCGCGCGCACTTTGGGCGCACCGCTCACCGTGCCCGCGGGCATGCCGGCAAAGAAGGCATCCAGCGCGTCCTTGCCCTCGGCCAGTTCGCCCACCACGTTCGAGACGATGTGCATCACATGGCTGTAGCGTTCGATGATGAACTCTTCGGTGGGGCGCACGGTGCCGATCCGGGCCACCCGCCCGCAATCGTTGCGGCCCAGGTCCAGCAGCATCAGGTGCTCGGCCAGTTCCTTCTTGTCAGCCAGCAGATCGGCCTCGAGCGCGCGGTCCTCCTCGGGCGTCGCACCGCGGGGGCGGGTGCCGGCGATGGGGCGGATCGTCACCTCGCGGCCGAAGACCCGCACCAGGATCTCGGGGCTGGCGCCGATGACCTGGAAGCCGCCGAAATTGAAATAGAACATGAAGGGCGAGGGGTTGGTGCGCCGGAGCGAGCGGTAGAGCGCAAAGGGCGGCAGCGGGAATTCCTGCGTCCAGCGCTGCGCCGGGACCACCTGGAAGATGTCACCGGCGCGGATGTAGTCCTTGGCGCGCTCGACCGCCTGCATATAGCCGGATTCAGTGAAATTGCTGACCGGCGGCGCGATTTCCGACGCATCGCCCAGGTCGCGGGTCTCGGAGGGCATCGCGCGCTCCAGGTCGCGCACCGCGTCCATCACCCGCTCGGCGGCCTGGGCATAGGCGGCCTTGGCCGATTGCCCGTCGCTGGCCCAGGCGGGCGAGACCACCGTGACCTCGCCCTTGACCCCGTCCAGCACCGCCACCACCGACGGACGCATCATCAGCGCGTCAGGCAGGCCCAGCGGGTCGGGGTTCACATCCGGAAGATGCTCGACCAGCCGCACCATGTCATAGCCCAGATAGCCGAACAGACCGGCGGCGGCCTGTGGCAGATCGTCGGGCAGGGCGATGCGGCTTTCGGCCAGCAGGGCGCGCAGGTTGGCCATCGGGTCGCCCGTCTGCGGCTCGAACGCATCCGCGTCGAACCGGGCCGAGCGGTTCAGCTCGGACGCCGCGCCCCGGCAGCGCCAGACCAGGTCCGGCTTCATGCCGATGATCGAATAGCGCCCACGCACCTCGCCGCCGGTGACCGATTCCAGCATGAACGCGTCCTTCTGGGCGCCGGTCAGCTTGAGCATCAGCGAGACCGGCGTGTCCAGGTCGGCGGCCAGCCTGGCATAGACGACCTGGTTCTCGCCCGCCTCGTAGGCGCGGGCGAAGGTCTCGTATTCCGGGGTCAGGGCCATCAGCGCGCGACTACTGGAAATTCGCCTGCACGGCGGTCAGCGCCTGCTGGTCAATCGTAAGCTCGGCCCGCGCGCGGGCGGCTTGCACGAAGGCATCGAACAGGTTCTGCGCCAGCGCCTGGTCCATCCGGTCGGCCATCGCCTGGCGCATCTGGGTCAGCTCATCAGTCTCGGCCGGCGGCAGGATCTCGTCCAGCCGCACCAGCAGCGCATTGCCGTCACCCGAAACGACGCGCCAGTCGCCGACCTCCATGTCGAACACCTCGCCCATGAACCCGTCGGGCGCATAGTCCAGGAAGGCGGTGCGGGTCAGGCCGTTCTCGACCTTGATCTGCAACCCGGCCTCCTGCAGGTCGCCGCCGGCCTCGATCTCGGCCAGGACATCATCGGCGCGCGCCTCCAGCGCGTCCGTAATCGCCTGGGCAGTCCAGGCCTCGACCACCTTGTCGCGGGCACTCTCGAAGGGTTCGGGTCGGGGCGGCAGTTCCTCGTCCAGCCGCAGCGCGAAGATCGCGCCATCCTCCAGGAACTGGACCTCGGGGAAATCCTCGGCCTTGACCGCCTGCGCGGCGCTGCGGAACTCGGCATAGGCGGCCACGCCGTCCGAGGTTTCGGGGGTCCAGTCGATCTGGCCCAGCTCCAGGTCGGTTTCCTGCGCCAGCTCCTCGAGCGTGGCGCCACCGGCCAGCAGGTCGTCGATATTCTCGGCCCGCGCCTCGATCAGGCGGCGGGCACGGCTGGCGGCCAGTTCGTCGCGCAGCTCGGCCTCGACATCCTCGAAGGACGTGGTGCGCGCGTCGAAGCTGCCGTTGACGCGGAACAGGGCGGGGCCCAGATCTGTGGCCAGCGGTCCGACGACTTCGCCGACATCGGCTTCGAAGACCGGCCCGGCGGCCTCTCCCAGATCCCCGGCGGCGACATCGCCCATGTCGATATCCGACAGGGCCAGCCCGCGCTCATCGACCAGGTTTTCGAATGTGGTCCCGCCCACCTCGATCTGCGCCAGAGCGTCCTCGGCGGCCCGTTCATCGGAAAAGATGAGGCGTTCGACCAGCCGCCGCTCGGGTTGATTGTACTGGTTCTCGCGTTGCTCGTAGAGGCGGCGCACCGAATCCTCGTCGATCTCGACCTCATCGAGCAGCATGGCCGGCGTCAGCAGCGCATAGGTCAGCTTTTTGGTGCGCAGCAGCGTGAACTGGTCGGGATTGGCCTCGTAATATTTGGTGAGCTGGGCATCGGACGGCGGCGGCACCAGGGTTTCCAGCTTGTCGGGCGTGACGATGGCGGCGGTGAAGCTGCGGCGGGCGGCCACGAAATCAGCCAGCGTGTCCGTCAGCGTCTCCGGCATCTGCACGCCGCCGACGATCGCCCCCTGCACCAGCGTGCGGGCGGTCTCCTTGCGCAGATCGGCCTCGAACTCGGCCTCGTTCAACCCCGCCTGTTCCAGCGCAAAGCGATAGGATTCGCGGTCGAACCCGCCATCGGCGCCCTGAAAGGCGGAAATCTCCAGGATCTCGCGCTGCAGGTTCTCGTCGCCGATCGAAACGCCCAGCTGCCCGACCTCGTTGTCGACGGCGGCCAGCGCCACCAGCCGCGTCAGCACACGGCGGTCGATCCCTATCTCGCGTGCCTGCGACATCGGCAGGGGCTGGCCGGTCTGGGCCTCGACGGCCCGGATCTCGCGCTGCAACTCGCGGGCATATTCGTCAACGCTCACGGTCTCGTCGCCCACAGTCGCGACGGTGCGCACGGTGCCCGACAGGTTCACCGCCCCGAAGCCCGCAAGCCCCAGGAGCAGCAGGCCCATCAGGATCCAGACGAATATCTTTGAAAAGCTCTTGACGCCTGCGGCCATGGTGCTCCCTCGAGGTTCGGTCGGTGGTTTCTGTCGCTTCGCGGCCCTGTCTACGCTGGCCGGGAACGGGGGGCAATGTATGAACTGCCTTCCCCTGCAAGTGATTTTTCGATGCGCCGCTGACCCTGCTTCTATGTATTCGGTCTTTCTTTGGAACCATTTGATTTGCC
>NZ_FNYD01000019.1 GCF_900109035.1 Cribrihabitans marinus | reverse complement strand
TCGGCGAGGCACCGGGCGCGGGCATCCGCGTCTCGGGTTCGACCCGGGTCATAAGCGGATGAGCTGCGGCGTTCGCGGTCAGGCAATGTGGTCTGACCGAATGAAGCCGCCCGATTGAGTGTCGCATGGTTCTGCGGCCATCTCCGGGGTCGGTTCCGGGCATCTCGTGTCGAAGCAGCATTTCGCGAACTTGGCTGCACATGCCCGGCACCGTAGGATGCCCGGCATGGGCTATGTGACATCGCTCTTCGCACGCAAGATGGTCGCCGCGGCGGGTGACGGGATCGACGCCGGGGCGATGCTGGCCAGTGTCGGGATCGACCCCGAAGGCCCATGGGACCCCAGGCAGATGGTCCCGGCCGAGCGTTACTATGCCATGCTCGAACGCATGGCGGGGCAGGTCGACGTGACCGACCTGCCGGTGCGCACGGGGGCCTCCATGCGGCTCGACGAATACGGCGCGCTGGGGCTGGCCTTCAAGGCCGCAACGACGCTGGGTGCGTCCTATGCGCGGGTGGAACGCTATGCGCGTCTCTGGACCAGCGTCGTCGAATACGAGCTGCGGCCGGCGGCGGGGGGCACGCTTTTCATCCTGCATCGGACGGGCGATCGGTGCCTCGGTATGCGGCTGTCGAACGAGGCGACGCTTGCGAGCGCCGTGTCCATCGCAAGGCAGGTCTGCCCGGTGCCGCTCGCGCCCGTGGAAGTTCTGGTCCGGCATCCCGCGCCGCGCTCGATAGCCGCACACGAGGATTCGTTCGGCTGCCCGGTTCGCTTCGGCGCGGACCTCGACGCGATCCTTTATGCCGACGAGACGCTGGCCCGTCCCAACATTCTCGGGGACGAGGGGATATCGCGCTATCTCATCTCGCAACTCGACGTCGAACTGTCCGAGATCACCCGGGAGCCCGCGCTTGTCGCGCAGGCGAAGGCGGCTATCGCCCAGGCTCTCAGCGAAGGGGCGCCGAAGATGGCAGAGATCGCCCGCGGCCTCGGGCTCAGCGCGCGGTCCTTCCACAGGCGCCTTTCGGAGCACGGGATGAGCTTTCAGAGCCTGACCGAGGAGACCCGTCGCGATCTCGCCGAAGGGCTGTTGCGAGACGAGCGCCATTCGCTGGCCGAAATCGCGTTTCTGACCGGCTTCTCGGAGCAGAGCGCCTTTACCCGCGCGTTCAAGCGCTGGATGGGCACGACGCCCGCGACCTACCGCAAGGGGTTTGCTGGGCGCTGACGGCCAGCTTGGCGACGGCGGTCAAAACGCTGGCATCGCCGGTCAATACCGCATGGCGCCGCGTGGTCTATCCCTTGGCTACCGACACCGAAGCCAGGGAGACATTCCATGAACGACCAACTGATCCTCGTCATCGGCGCCACCGGCAAGACCGGTTCCCGCATCGCCAGCCGCCTCGAAGCGCGGGGCTATCCCGTGCGCCGGGGCTCACGCAGTTCCGCCACACCCTTCGACTGGGAGGCGCCCGAGACCTGGGCGCCCGCCCTCCGCGGGGCCGGTGCGGCCTATGTCACCTACTTTCCCGACCTCGCCTTTCCGGGTGCCGTGGAAAAGCTCGAGTCCCTCTGCGAAACCGCCCGCGACGTGGGCGTCGAACACCTCGTCCTCCTGTCGGGCCGGGGCGAGCATCATGCCCGGCTGGGGGAAGAGGTGGTGCGCAATTCCGGCGTGGACTTCACCATCGTCCGGGCCGCCTGGTTCGCGCAGAACTTCTCCGAAGGCTACCTGCGCGATCCGGTCCTCGCCGGCGTCCTGCCGATGCCCGGCGGCGACATCGCGGAGCCCATCATCGACATCGACGATATTGCCAATGTTGTCGTCGCGGCCTTGACCGAAGAGGGGCACCGGGGTGAGCTCTACGAGGTCACGGGCCCGCGGCTGATGAGTTTCGCAGAGATGGCGATGGAGCTCTCGCAGGCCTCAGGGCAAGAGATCCGGCACATCCCGATCAGCTTCGAAGACTTTCACGCCAATGTCGCCCGGGCGGGCGGACCCTTCGTCGCCGACGTCTTCACCGCCATCGCACGCGAGACGCTGGACGGGCGCAACGCCCACACCACGGACGGCGTGATGCGCGCGCTCGGCCGCGCCCCGCGCGACTTTGCGGACTTCGCCCGGGCCGCCGCCCGAACCGGCGCGTGGACAAGCGCCGCCTGAGACCACACCATGAAAGGAACATGACATGACGCCTTCATTCCTTGAGAAGATCGCGCTCGGCCTCTCCGGCCTCACCGCGCTTGGCATCGGCACCTTCATCACGTTCGCGCCGCACGCCTTCTACGCCAGCTACGGCATCACGCTCGGCGACGATGCCAGCCTCCTGAGCGAGTTGCGCGCTCCGGGGGCGGGCCTCGCGGTTTTCGGGGGGCTGATGCTGCTCGGCATCCGGAGTCTCACGATGCTGCCCGTCTCCATCGCCTTGGCGCTGACGGTCTTCATCGCCTTTCCCGCCGGACGGTTCATTGGGCTCGGCGTGGACGGGATGCCGTCCGCCAGCGTCATCGGCGCCCTCGTCGTCGAGCTCGGCATCGCCGCGCTCTGCCTCGCGGCCTTCCGCCGGCGGCTTTGGCAGCCGGCACGCGTCCACCCCGCCGCGCAGCCCATGCGCTGACCCCACAGCGGCGGCGTGGCCCTCGCTGTCCCGCCGCCGCCCCTGCAAGGAGCCACACCATGTCCCCGTTTCTCTTCTACCTCATCCACCTCGCCGTCCTCGCCTATGCGCTGGTCGGCGGCGTCTTCCTCGCCTTCTCGGACTTCATCATGCGCGCCCTCGCCGCGACCAGCGGCCATGGTGGCGCGGAGGCGATGCAGGCCATCAATCGAGAGGTGTTTCGCTGGGTCTTCATGACTCTCTTCCTGGGCCTCGCCGCCTTATCCCTGGCGCTGATCGTCCATGCCGCGGTTGGCCCCTCCCGCCCCGGTGCCATGCTGATCGGCATGGCGGGGCTGGTCTACCTTCTCGGCTGCTTCGGCGTCACGATCGTCTGCAACGTGCCGATGAACGAGACGCTGGCACGCATGGACCTGTCGCAGGACGCAACCCGCGCCTACTGGACCGGCACCTACCTGCCGCGCTGGACGTTCTGGAACACGGTCCGGACAATCGCCTGCGGCCTGTCGGCGGCGTTGTTGCTATTCGGGCTGACGACCCTTTCGAGAGCGCAGCCCGCGTGATGGACACGGAGCGAGACAGGCAGAGCGCGGTGCATGCGTCACCCTCTCAGCTGCTTGAAGACCTTCGGATCGAGGCTGGCAGCACAGAGGATCCCGCCCCAGAGTGCGCCTTGAATGCCTTGGCTGACCACGTCCTGCCCGGACAGGTAGAGCCCTTCGATCGGGGTCTTGGCGTTGAGCGCATTGCTCAACACGCGTTCGGGCGTCCCGTCCAGACCGTAGAAACGGCCCTCGTGATGGCCGGTGATCGCCGCCGTTGCCAAGGGTGTCGACAGCTCGCGGAACACCACGAGTTCGGCCAGGTCAGGGAAGTTCTCCTTGAACAGCGCGAACATCTTGTCCTCGACCTCCTGCTTGAAGGCCTTGTACTCCGTGCCTCGCGAACCCGAGGGAAGGTCCGCCCATCGGGCGACACTGCTCCAATCGGTCCAGACCACCATTTCGCCCGCATGTTTCTGCTGGGGGCCCGGATCGTGGCTTGGGTCCTTGAGAGAGGCAAACGAGACGAAGAAGCCGGGCGGATTGCCGGTCGGAGCATCGCTCCACACGGCGTCGATCTCTCCTTTCGGATAGAACCAATGGTTTGACCGTGTGGCCCCGGCCTCTTCAACGTCCCCCTCAAACCCGAGGAACAGGCTGAAATGGGCAATGGAGGGGGGCAGAGCCCGGATTTCATCAATCCAGTCTCCGGCGCCGCAATCCGAGGGAAGCAAGTTGTTGATTGTCTCGCGCGCACCGATGTTTGAGATGACGACGTCCGACCGGATGTCTTCGCCGTCCGACGTGCGCACGCCCACGACCTTGTCGCCATCGACAAGCAGCGTTTCGACCTTCACCCCGGCGCGCGCCTCACCACCGTTTTCCGTGATCGTCGGGATGATGTGGTCGGCAAACGCCTTGCCGCCGCCCACCGGATACCAGGCACCGCTTTGCAGATAAGACCCGGGGATCAATGCGTGCATCGCAAAGCTCGCCTTGTGGGGGCGGCCGCCGAAATCTCCCCACTGCGCGGTAAATGCCGCGATCAGATCCGGGTTTTGTGTCAGGCTTTCAGCGACTTCTTTTGTCGTGCGTTTGCACCACTTGTTGATGGCGCGGTGGTTCCACCAATCGATCATGTCACCGGCGAATTCGGGCAAAGCCCGCGTCGAAGCGATTGTATTCATGATCTCACGGCCTTCGCGCAGCGCGGCGATCCAGGCTTCGATGGCCTCAGACTCATCGGGAAACCGGTCCTTGAGGTCGCGTTCATGGGCCTCGAACGGGCGCGACAGCGCAAGCGGCGGCGCGTCGGCGAGATGCAGGTTGTCATAGACCGCGCCCATCGGTTCGAAATCCATGGGCGTGTGCGAAAGCCAGTCGATCATGCCCCGTTCCCGGTCGCCGGGCGCGACGCAACCCAGATAGTGGATCCCGACATCCCAGGAAAAACCTTCGCGGGAAAAGCTGTGCGTAAGGCCGCCCAGGGTCTTGTATTGCTCCAGAAGCAAGACCTTGTGTCCCGTTTTCGCCAGTGCGGCGCCGGCTGTCATGCCGCCCATGCCCGATCCGACGACGATCGCGTCCCAGGTCTGCGTGGTTCCATTGGTCATTGCGGTGATCCTCTCATATGATCAGGGTGCCAAGGTGAAGGCCGACGGGATATCCCACCCCTCGGCGATCTTCCCTTCGACGATGCGCCAGACAACGGCGACATCTATGCCAATCGGATTGCCGTCGAATTCCATGAAGTCGCGGGCATGAACGACGACCAGTTCGTCGCCGAACGGGAACGCCGAGACCGGCACGACCCGGAACGTCCCGCTGGTTTTTCCGGCGATGGTGGCGAAGAACTGTTTCAGCCCGTCAAGCCCGGCATAGTCGCCCTCGACATCCGGCAGGTTGGGGTTGAAGTTGTGCCAGACGAAATCATCCGAGAACAGCGGCGCCGAGGCGTCCAGATCGCGGATGTCGAGCTTCGACAGCAATGCAAGGTTTGGGTGGTCCGCGTTCATTCCAGCCCCCGTGATTGTTTCGTCGGGTTGCTTGTCTTCTGCGTCGGTCATGACGCCATCTCGCCTGAATTTTGTGATGGTCGGTGCGTGGCCCGCGATAGCGCGTCACCAGCGGTGAAATCATGCGAGGCCACGATGGCGAGGCCCGGCAGGCGCTGCCGCAGCCGGCGCACCTTGGCGAAGGACGCGAGAAGGGTCTCCCGGTCGCCCGTGCCGGGCAGGATGTCCTGTTCCAGCAAGCCGGCCTCGTAGGTGAGATCCCCCACCAGGAGGATCGGGTCCCACCCGTCCTGCCGGATCAGCAGGGACATGGAGCCCGCCGTGTGTCCCGGCGTGGGCAGCAGGATCATCGTGCCGTCGCCGGCGACGTCATGGATGCCGTCGAAACCCTCGAAAAGCGGATCGTCGCTCGGCTCGAAGGATATCTGCCGCCATCTCGCGGAGGGGATTTCGATATGCTCCCGCAGGATCCATTCCCGCTCGGGATGCGGTTCGGACAGGATCGCCCATTCGCGCGCGCTCACCAGCAGGTCGGCCTGTGGGATCTGCGCGATGCCGCCGACGTGATCGAAGTGAAGGTGAGAGATGACCGCCGTTCGGATATCGCCCGCGGCCACGCCCGCGCCGGCCAGAACATGGTCGATGCGGTCGGCTTCGCTCAGGTGGAACCGGAAGATCCTATGCAGCAGAAACCGCCCGATCGCTTCCTTGATATACCGCTTGTCAGAGAGGATCGCCGGGTCGATCCCGGTATCGAACAGGACCAGACCGTCACGATGCTCGATCAGGAAGCATTGCAGCGGCAAGGGCACCCAGCTTCGCCCGAAGAAGACCCACCAGAGCTGCGGCAACCTGCTGCCGTATCGGTGTTCCTCGTGCTGCTCGGCCTGTCCGCAAGTCAGGGCCCGAACCGATGTGATAGGACCGCTTGCGCGGCGCGTGTCATCCAAAGCGACTGTCGAAGTATCAACCATGAGGGAGCCCCCAGAAACGCCGCCCGGCGACGCCAGATGACAGATCATCCGGCCCGATCTCCGTTGCTGCGGCTATCGTCGAGTTATAGCCTACCAGCCGTTTGAGCGCGTTGAGATGCCTCAAGGTCAGCCGCAGCGTATCGGGTTATGAGATGGTGAGTCGGACGACGGGACCTGGCCTCGTCACGGTTGCCGATCCTCGACAAGCTCGAACGTCAGCCCGGCATGCGCTGTGATCCGGTCGCGCAGCAGCGCGCCCATCGCGGCTGCCGGGGTCCAGAATCCGCCGCCGACGGGAAGCCTGTCCGCGTCCTCTGCCAGACAGAGCGCTGCTTCGGTCAACATCAGTGTCGTCGATCGCACGCCTGGATCTCCTTGCCCGGTGATGCGGGCCTTCATGACGGCGCCATCGGGCATTTCACCCACCAGAATCAACTCGTACGAACCGGCCTCCCGGACCTCCCTGCTCGGGCCTTCGCCGGATTTGGGCAGCACGTGGCGTTGCAGCAGGCCGCGCGTCGCCGGTGTCGCCATGGCGATCAGGAAAAGCCGGCCGAAGAGCGCGTACCGCATCGCCGCCAACCAGCCGCCGATGCCGCCCCGGGTCAGGGCGGTTTCCTCGTAGCTGAAGTCGCGCCCATACGGGTAGTCCATGATCGCGTTGCTGCGCCGCAAGACCTTGGCGTTCATCGGCCCCATGAAGAAAGGCTTGGTCCAGGCCTGCAGATCGGCATCCCAGGTCACTTCCAGCGGCATCATGCGGTCCGGCCCGTCCGGCCCGTCGCGTTCGCCTTCCGGGCAAAGCGCGTAGGGGTCTTGCGACAGACGGTCGAATTCCGGGTCTGTTTCGCGCAACCGCATGGCATTGAGGAAGCTCGCTGCCGTGCCGCCGCTGAAGCCGCCCTTCATCCGCGTCACCCGCGTGGCAACGCGCCTGCACGGCTTGCCATGGCGTGCCAGTGCAGCATCCTGAAGAAACTGCACGCCAAGATCGGAGGGGATCGAGTCTTGACCGCAGGAATGAATGATCCGTGCGCCCGTTTCCCGCGCTTTCCCTTCATGGGCGTCGATCATGGCCCGCATCCATTTCGGCTCGGCGGTCAAGTCGCAGTAGTGCGTGCCGTTCCCGACGCAGGCAGCGACGAGTTCGCTGCCATGGAGCGCAAATGGTCCGACAGTCGACACGACCACATGCGTTTTTGCGGTCATCTCGCCCATGAATGCGGTGTCGTGACTGTCACCGACAAGGATTGGGATCTCGCGGCCGGCGCCGGGCAGATCGTCGCGCAGCGCTTCGAGCCTCTCGCGGTTTCGCCCACCAATTGCCAATGCGAGGCCGCAATCCCCGCAGCGCCTTGCGAGATGGTGCGCGGTGCGGCGCCCGGTGGCACCGGTCGCGCCCCACAAGACAATGTCGAACTCTCGCCCCGCCACTATTCCGGCTGCTTTCGGAATGGGCCTTGGCCGATCTTGCCGACGCCAAGCTGGCGAAGATCGCGTCGGGTGGAGACATATCCATCTGTCTGCGGCATCGATTTACTCCCGTGTGTCCGAAGCCGGTGGGATATCCAAGCACGCAAATACGGCCCTCGCCATGATGTGCATCAACCGCCGACCCGAGGCCGATAGAAGGAAAGGGGTGCGGCATGGGTCCATTCCTTCCAGGTCGGGATCGGGCCGCTGGAGAGGAGGCGGCGGCCCGCAGGAGATCAGGTGGCCGCCGGAGAGAACGCGGCAGAGTGCCATGCAGAGACGCCGATGGCGATGAGTGCTGCGCCGAATGCGGCGGCGGTGACGCGTGCAGCCATCAATCCTCCGAGAGGACTGAGACCGAAGCCGAAAGCGAAGGCGGCGATGATCATGGCGAACGCGACAGGCTTCGGCAGCACATCGCCCTTCATCCAGCCATAGGCGAGCGCGGCGTAGCCGAGGACGGTCAGGACACCGGCCAGCGGGAAGAAGACGGCGACCAGCCCCATCGCGTCACCCGCCCCGTGATCGGCGATGACCTGCGGGTAGTGAACGGCGAGGTAGGGCGCGATCAGCACCTCGTAGTAGTCGAGGCCGAAGATCAGCATCATGCCGATGAAGAGCGAGATGAAACCCGCAAGGCCCCAACCCCCGGCGCGTTCGGCCGTGAGTGCATAGATCGCGATCGTTCCGAGTAGCCCGAGAACCAGCGAGAGCGCGAAGAGCGCATGGATGACGATCCAGAACGGCGCGGCGATCGTCTCGGGTGACATGTAGTGCGGATGCGCGATGTAGGAATAGCCGAGTGCAAGACCGCTGACGATCATGCCGGCGGCTCCGGCGCGGGTGATGGCTTGAATGTTCATGGGGTCGGTCCTTTTCTCAAGCGTGGCGAACCGCACGACGGCGGCGGATGGTGAGAATGGTGAAAAGAGCGGCAAGCGCGACGGCACCCACCGGCACGACCTGCAGCAGCGTGGCGAAGGCATTCATGCGCATGCGGATGCGTTGCCGGGCGGTACCGTCGCCAACCTCGAAGGCCACCTCGTCGAACGCGGGCAGCCCGGCACTGGTCCAGGCGCCGTTCGAAAAGCCGTAGGGCTCCAGCGGAAGCTGGAAGAGCGGGCGATCCAGTTCACCGTTCTCGTCCCGGTCGTGATGGGCGATCATCGAGTAGGTGCCCCGCGGCACATCGGCGGTCCAGCGCGCGGTGCCGTTATCAATCGGTACTGTGGCGGTGAGCGTGACGGGCTTGCCGCCGGTGTAGCCCTCGATGCCCTCCACGAGGACGATGCGGGCCATGCCCTTGTCGCTGGCGAAGCCGGTCATTGTCAGGTCGATCTGACCGGCAGCCGCTTCGGTGGACGCGAGGCTGGCGGCAAGCAAGAGTGTTTTGATGGCGCTCTGCATCGGCGCGGTTCCTTCGGTTGCGTTCGTGATGGAGGGAGGTTGGCAGCCGCTGAGGACCTGATCCAGCAACCCTTCGGAAACGTTGCAATTTCTTCGCAAGCCGCGTTCGTGATACAGTTCACGAAACGTGAACCGTACACGCGAGAGGGCGCGCACGCCGGGATGCACAGCCTCAGATCAAATATTCACCTGCGCTACTCCGTCGCGATCATCATCACGGCGGCGCTGATGATCTGGATTTCGGTTAACGAAGAGGGGCAACGCGACGCGATTCCCGGTCAGGTGACCTTCTGGAGCGTTGCGGTCACCGCGGGCTGGCTGCAGATGATCCTGATCGCGCGCGGCGTGCGCGCGAGCTTCGGCACCGAACGCTGGCCGGGGTGGGCATTGCTCGTCGCAACCGCGATCATCGGGGCGGTGCCGCTGACCTTCGAAGTCCGCTGGCTTCTGGATACCGTCATTGCCCCGCCACAAGGCCTGCCGTCGCCTTGGCTGACGTATGCGAATGTGACGGTGATCAATCTGGTCTTCTGCCTTGTGCAGTACATCCTGATCGAGCGGTGGCCGCTCTTCGAGGGTGCGCCAACGTTAATAGCCGAAACATCCGGCGCCTTGCCAGGGACTGAGCGAGGCGACCGAAGGCCGACGATCGGACATCTGTCGCGGCGGCCGGACGGCCTGTCGGGCATCATCCAGTACCTGCGCATGGAGGACCACTACCTGCGTGTCGTCACGGATGAAGGAGACGGCATGACCCTTCACCGTATGAGCGATGCGGCGAGGGACCTGGCCGATACCGACGGCATGCAGGTTCACAAGTCGTGGTGGGTGTCGGAAGCCGCCGTGAAGGAAATCCGGCTTGAGAACCGGAGGCGCACGATACTGACCCGGAACGGTATGGAAGTGCCGGTCGGGCGGTCCTTCGAGCCCCGATTGAAAGATGCGGGGTGGTTCTGAACGCTCTGACAAGCACGCGACAGAAAGAGTCAACCAGGTTTAACCGGCTAAACGTACAGCAGGAGCAGTGCGCTGCGGTCGGAGAATCGACACAAAGCCCCATTGGACTGGTAATCTCACGCTATGGCCAGTGCAAAAACAAAGAGAGCCATCGTGTTCGACCGCTACGGCGCACCCGAAACTCTAACGCTTCGTGAAGTGCAAATCCCACGGCCCGCGAGCGGCGAGGTCCGGGTGGCGGTTCACGCGGCCGCAGTCGGTCGAACTGACACGTGCACGCTTCGGGCGCATCCGTTCTTTGCGCGACTGACGACGGGGCTGGTACGACCGAATATGCGGACCTTGGGCATGGATTTCGCCGGCGTCGTGGATGTACTCGGCGACGGCGTAACATCATTCAAGATAGGCGACCGGGTCTTCGGGCTGTCGCCCGACCGCTTTGGTGCGCATGCGGAGTACCTTTGCACCCCCGTCGATGGTGCAATTGCGCGGATTCCGGGGAACCTTCGCTTCAATCAGGCCGTCGTCGGTGAAGGTGCCTGGTATGCACACGGCACGACCAAGCTGTTGGCCGAAGGAGCGCGCTGTCTGATATTTGGCGCGTCCGGTGCCATCGGGACGGCGGCGGTCCAACTGGCCAAGGCAAAAGGGGCCGATGTGACCGCTGTCGTCAGCACCCAGCACCTTGACCTGGCGGAGAGCCTTGGGGCCGACAGGGTGGTGAACTACGAAACGGAAGACTTTACCGCGATCGTGGAAAAGTTCGATCTCGTCTTCGATGCTGTCGGCAAGACCTCCTGGTTCGCCTGCCGACCACTCTTGGGCGAAAGCGCGGTCTATTTGGCGACCGACCTCGGGCCTGGCTGGTCAAACCTTCTGCTCAGTGCGTTGTTCGGCGTGACCGGTAGCAAGCGCGTGCAGATACCCTTTCCGCAGGATGCGCAGGGCTTTGTTCGGTATCTCGCCGATCTGATGGCCACAGGGCAGTTTCACGGCGTCTTTGACCGGAGCTATCCCCTGGAAGACATAGTTGACGCATTTCGCTACGTGGAGACAGGACAAAAAACCGGGATCGTTGTGATCAACACCCGATGAATGGCATCCAGAAACAGTAATGCGGTTGCGACGATGAAAGCAGTCCGGCGATGACACCAGCTCAGCGATGGTCTCGCTGGTCATGTTGCATTGGGGCTTTCCGACGGCAATTGACCGAGGTCCAAACCGCGTAGAAGCAGCCAGAGGGCGAGCGCCATCTCGTTGAGCCAAATGAGGAGCGACAGAGCCAGGTCCACGCGGCCACCCATTTCGATCTGGCCGAACAGGATCAACAAGTAGGAGATGAGCAGCATCAGCCCACCGACGAGACCCCAATCGATTCCATTGCGAGTAAGTGCGGTGCGTCGGCGTCGGCTACGACTTAATGGTGATGCGTAATCTGGTTCGGGTCGTATTCGAGGCAATCCACCTCAGCGCCGACGACGAGCGCATCTTTGTCCACTCATTCAGCGTCTGAGGTGCACAGCCGACCTTTGCGGAAATCGACAGGACCACCGATCACCGGCTCTCATGGGGTTTCCTTCGATGATCGTGGACGATTCTTTGCTGAGCCTCGTCTCGCCGGAAGCCGAGCCCTTCGCCAATGCCGAAGAGCGTCGCGTCATGTATGTCGCCATGACCCGCGCGCGCCGTAGTGTCACTATCCTGGCGTCCGAGGCGCGTCCCTCCGCCTTCGTGACCGAACTGATGAAGGACCCGGTATACGGCGTCATAAGCCCGGAAGGGGCCTCCGAGCGCACGCATACCTGCCTGCAATGCGGCGGACGCCTGCTTTACATGCCGGGTCAGTATGGGCCGGGCTGGTATCGGTGCGAGCATGTGAAGCTATGCGGCAATCGAATGTCGGCATGTCCCGCATGCGGCGTCGGGCTGCCGATCAGAAACACCGACACCGGCAACCTGCAATGTTCGGAATGCGGGGCCGAGCAACAAGCCTGCCCTACCTGCCAGGACGGATGGCTCGTTGAGCGCCGGGGGCGGTATGGACCGTTCCTCGGCTGTGTCCGCTTCCCCGGCTGTAGCGGCAAGGCGAAGCTGCGGAAAACAGCTTAATCCCGAGCCAGCAGTCGAGATCATCGGAAGCGCCTACTGCCGTGCTTGGTCCTATTCCAAAGCGCCGGTCGTTCCGGCCAAACGTATCTTTCTCAAGAAATCTCAAAGAAAAAGCTTCGCCCTCGTGAACTTCGGCTAATGTCTCTTGCATCGGACGGCATAGACCGCACTGGAATTCAACGAAAGGAAATGCGCCAGCCTACATCCGCCGATCTCGGGCATTCTCTGAAGAGGTGCCAGGCACTGCGGCCGACAACGAACACGGACCTCCGATCCGCCCTGACCCCTGGGACGAACCCCGGGACCACGAAACCACAGGAGGCCAAATGTTTTACACGAAATTCAATCATGGCGATGAGTGCCGCGTCGTTCCAACCGGGGAACTGGCGCTGCGGTCGTTTCTCGCCCGGCACGGCGAGGCGCTTGGCCACGCGGCCGCTCTGCTGGCAGGCAACCGCGGCGAACGGCTAATCAATGCCATTCGCGACGGCCTCGACCAGCCCGGTAGAATGGCGCGCCGTGTGCGATGCCTGCTTCTCGAGCTGCGCCGCATCCTGCTCCTCGATCATGCGTATGATGATGCCTGGGACGACACAGGCAGCCTCGCGATGCTGGAGCCAGACGATCCCATCGTGTCTGATATCTGTCTGCTCGCGGATGGTCTTCACGATGCCCTGCACGGAGCCGGGATCATCGAGGTGTCGGACGAGCGCGCAGCCTGAAGCCCAGTCACGCACCGCGGCAGAATGCCTGCGGCGGTGCGAGCCGAGCGGAAGAACGACCGACGATCTCCTTGCCGGCACCGAACACCAACCACTGAAACTAACCGAAAGGCGCCCGCAGAACGAATCCGTCTGCCACGACGCACGAAACATTATGTCGTGTCCGCAAATCGTGTTGGGGAAATCGGATGAGGCCTTCGTTTTTTCACAATCCGCCAATATCGCTCTCAAAAAACAGTGGGGCGGATCGTGCAGACACACGACTTTCGACTTTTCCTCGACAGGTTCGATGACCTGAACCCGGCGCAGATCGAGGATGCCAGGACGAAGATCAGGGATGTTCGGAGGAAATCCGACGCCCTGACCGAGATTGAATCACGAACGAAGCGGGAACACAAGTGCCCGCATTGCGGCGATGACCGGCGCCAGAAATGGGGGCGGACCCGAACGAATGTTCAGCGCTATCGCTGCGGCGGCTGCCAGAAGACCTATTGCGGACGCACCGCCTCGCGGACCGGGCGCATCCATCGCCCGGATCTGTTCCTCGATGTGATCCGCGATATGCTCGGGCCTCGGGTGCCTTCGTCCGTGCGGCAGCTGGCCAACAGGCTTGGCCTCGACAAGCGCACGATCTGGCGCTGGCGGATGATCATCCTGGCGGGAATGAAGGGATCTTCGTCCGATGCCTTCGCCGGCATCATTGAGGCCGATGAAGCCTTCCAGCGCGAGTCCCGGAAGGGCTCACGGGAATGGGTGAAGCACCTGCGTGATCCCGCCAACCATCCGCGGCCGCCGCGGCTCCGCTGGTATGAATACGGCAAGAAAGGCGTGCCGATGCTGCGCGGGCTGAGCCACTGGCATGTGCCGATCCTGACGGTGGCCGATCGCGGTGGCGCCAAGATGGTGCGCCGGATCCCCGACCGGACCAATGCCACCATTTGCCGCGAGCTGGATGCCATGGTGCCGGCCGATGCCGTGCTCTGCACGGATGCCCACCAGGCCTACCAGCATTTCGCCAAAGGGAAGGGGCTGGAACATTTCGTGGTGGGCGGCAAAGGCAAGGCCCAGGCGACGGCCTCGCATCACATCCAGAACATCAACTCTCTGCACTCCAGATACAGCGACTTCATCCTACTGTTCCGCGGCCCGGCGTCGAAATACCTGGCGGGCTATCTGGACTGGTTCGTAGCCCGGCAGATCGGGTTGACGCCGGCGGCGGTGTTCCGGGCAGCCTGACGGCTCAGACGATCGCCTCGATGCCCTTACGGTCAATCACATCCAGCAGGCGGACCGACGGGCCGCTCGGCGAACGGTTGCCCTGTTCCCATTGAGCAATCGTGTTGCTGCCGACATTCAGGAAGGCTGCAAAGACCGCCTGGCTCATCCGGGTCTTCTTGCGGATGGCCTTGATCTCGCTGGCCGAGAAGGTCTTGGGCTCCGGCAGGCACAACTCATCCATCACCCGCATCGTGATGTCATCCATGGCGCCTACTTTGTGAAGGTCCTTGGCCATATCGTGTGCCATTTTGAGAATGTCGCTCATTTCCTGCACTCCAGTTCCTCAATCGTTCCATCAGCTTTCAGAGCGTCGATCTGTGGATCGGTGGTGTCGATCAGAGAGACCGCCAGAACTCCCAATGCCTTCTTCTCCTTGGAGGAAAGGTTGGCCTTGGCGCTTTTCGGGAACCCAAAGAGGAAGAAAATCCGCTTGGAGTTATTCTTCCGAAATCCCAGAATGGTGCGATACCCGCCAGACTTCCCTCCTCCCGTCCTTGCTACGCGCTTCTTGAACAGATGGAGACCGAGATCGGCTTCCACCTGCCCGGCGAATGCCTCCTGAGCCGCCTTACAGAGCACCTCGTCCTCGATGCGCTCGCTCTTGGCCCAGCGAGCAAAGACTTTGCCTTTGAATACCCTCAATCTCGCCTCTCTATAACATAGTGATATAGAGCGACACCTGCAAGCCTGATGGCGCAGCAGATGATCGCGCCCACTTTGGCATAGATGTTGGCCAAAGCTCGTTCAACCGAAGCAATGATGGGGAGAAACTATTTCATCGCCAACACGATTTGCGGACACGACTAAACATTATGCCGAAGAATAGGCACCCAGCACCGTTTCCGTAACCGCATGAAGGGAGAACATCATGCTCAATACCTCCAACCTCGACGCCGCCGAGGCGCGTCTCGGCGCCGCCTATGCCGCGGAGAAGCACCTCCACCGTCACGGCGGGAGCCTCTGCGACCTACTCGACGCGCTCGATGATCCCAGCGGCTTCGCGGCGCTCTGTAACATGCACGGGGTCTTCGGGCAGCCGATCCCGGATGTCGACGCCGTCGAGGCCGCGCTGCGGGACATCCACCGCGTTCTGGCCGATCAGAGGCCGTCGTCACTCGACCGAACCGGTCATGAGCGGGGCCTGCCGGTCTCCGACATGATGCAGTGGCATGGCGCGCGCGTCAGCGAGCTTCTTGCGCGGTTCCGTCATGCCGAGTGAGACAGGGGCACGCTGTGTACTACAGACGGCGCGTGCGCGCCGCCTGAGCCTCTGTCCCGATGAATTCGGTATGGAGCAGGACATCTGCGACGTGACGCTGTGGCTGATCGAGAAGCATGGCCTCTCGCATGTTCACGTTTGGGTGGACCGGCACTACACGCATGTCGATCGGCAGTTCGCCGACGTTACCGTCATAGCCTCGCCATGGCACCGCGCGCGGCTGACCGAGGCGGCACACGAGGCGTTTCTCGCACTCGGCTATACCGTCGAAAATACAGGCGCAGACACTTACGGCCACCAGGTCTGCGACGGCCATCATTCCAGGCACGAGGCCATCCAAGCCTACGCGCGCATCGAGGGCGCGTTGCGCAGTTGGCGATCAGTATAAGAGAACAAAAGGTTCCTGTAAGAAGGGCGGCGAAAGCCACCCTTTTTCATGCCCCGTCGTAGGTTCAAGCGCAACGGGTTCGCCCTTTTGCTGGCGTAGTTGGGCAGCCACTCGGTACAGTTCCTGGGCGTGGCTTGATGACCGCCAATAACGCGCTTCCGTCGAACAGGAGGCGCGGCCCAAGTTTGAGATCGTCATGAAGGCACTGGCTGTTGCACGTTAAGGTTTTTGCGCTCCTGGAATTGACACCATATACTCTGATTTGGTATATTTTTTTGTATCAATAACTTAGCATAGAATCCTACCACCCCAGCCAGGCTTCCCTTAACTCGTTGAAATCATTGTCGCCGCGGCCGTGGCGCTTTTGAGCGAAACCCCATTGCATCACATGGGTGCGTCACACGAGTGGGAAAATCCACACCGAAGCGAAGTGAAACAGTCAAGTTTTCGCGTCCTTCTTCCCAATCGGGAAAAGGCCATGACGGCGATCAACTATGTCCACAGACGCGGCGCGGTTTATGTCTGGCGCCGGCGTGTGCCGCGCGCTTCTGGCGAGGTTCTCGGCGAATTCGTCCAGGTGAGCCTGAAAACCGCCGAGTGATCCACAGCGAAGGTCCGCGCCCGCCTTTTGAATGTCCGTGTCGCGACCTTCATGGCCCGCATGTGCAAGGCGCGGATCACCGATGATGATATTCGCACGCTGGCTCGGCACCCTGTTTGGACCGGAAGCCGTAGCGAAATGGACCTGTCACGCTTTTGTGCCGCCCCCCGGTTCTCATTTACGCGGCCTGCGCCTCGAAGGCCGAGGGGCTTTTCCAGCTTGGGGCTGAGCGCCGTCGGCGTGGATTGTAGAAGCCATTGATGTATTCGAAGATAGACAGCTCGGCGTTGCGGCGCGTCGACCACGACCGCCGCCACAACAACTCGGCCTTGATCGTCTTGAAGAAGGTCTCAACGGCCGCACAGCGCACTCGGATATCGACCACCCGCCCCTGAAACCATCGTCCCGATGGATCAGAGGCCAGTCATGCACCAACAATCACATCGGACCAGTCAGATCAGGTTAACCATCGGTCCCGTCATCGCCGATCCTACCACCCATTGCAGGAGTTGGGTCAGCCGAGGGCTCCTCGGTCAAGAGCGAGTATTTCAACGGAATATGCCGTTTACGCCATGCCTCTCAGTTCTCAGAGTCTATGCCGAAATACAGAAGGTACTTGTCGATTGCGCGCGCAATTTCTTCCTGTGGTTTGGCGGGTTTGGGCATGCGGTAAATGTGTTGGCGTATGCCAATATAGACGATGCCTCCGTGCAGGTTCCACACGTCTTCCATTTTTGGCGGTGCGTCCGTTTGCGCCAAGGCCTCGGTTTCAGCGAGAAGTGGTAGCAGGATCACATCGCCCAAATGTTCAAGATAGCGGCGATTCAAGGAGGCACCTGCAAGGCCCGAGAACATGAAGATGCGCATCCATTCCCGCTCAAAGATCAAGGCACTGTATTCGCTATAGAAGGCAAGAAGGCGGTCGCGTAGCGGCACACTGCGGTCGGTCAGGCGTTCGGGCCAAGCGGGTGACAAGCGGCCGATATACACCTTCTCATAGACCGCATCGATCAGTTCATCCTTGGTGGCGAAGTAATTGAAAATAAGGGATTGTGTGACGCCAAGGCGGCGCGCCAGTTCGCGCGTTTTTCCCTCGAGGCCCACTTCCGCAAAAAAGCGGACCGCTTCATCGACAATCTGTTGGCGGCGCTCAGCCGGAGGCAGGCGCCTTCGTGTGGCGCCATCTTCGCCATCGCGGGCGGGTCTTTCGGTCTGTCCGTCCATCATGCGCCCTCGTTGTCTCGGTAGTAGCAAAGAAATTTTCGCTTGCAACGACTCGCTTTTAAAGATCATCTGCTCAATAACATTGATCAAGTGCTTAATAAGGTACAGGTCGCAAAAAGAGGGAGGACGCCATGAAGGCATCAGCGGGAGGCTATGCCCGGGCGGAAAGCGTACGCCATGCGCTTGATCTGTTGGCGGGATCAGATGGTCAGGGTCGTGTATTGGCGGGTGGTCAAAGCTTGGTCGCCGCGATGAACATGCGGCTTTCAGTCGGAGATCTGCTGGTCGATATCTCGAAAATCAGTGAGTTGTCCGGCATTGCTGTCGAAGGTGACACTCTGCGGATTGGTGCGTTGACACGTCATGCTCAGGTAGGCACTGATCCCCAGGTTCAAGCTCATGCGCCACTCCTGAAGGACGCGGTTGCGCACATCGCCCACGCCGCCATCCGCAATCGCGGCACGATCGGAGGCGCGCTTGCGCATGCGGACCCTGCAGCAGAATTCCCCGCCTGCACGTTGGCGCTTGGCGCGACAATGCATGCTGAAGGGCCTGACGGGTCGCGCAGCATCGCAGTCGAAGATTTCTTCGAAGAGGTCTTCACAACTGCGCTGAACGAAGATGAGATCCTCACCGGGATCACTTTACCCATTGCCGAAGCGGGCGAGATGCAGATCCTTGAGGAAGTCGCGCGCCGCTCGGGCGACTACGCGCTTGTTGGGCTTTGTCTTGCCAAACGCGCGGCAGGCCATCGCGTTGCGCTTTTCTCGGTTGGACCGAAACCCGTTCTGGCGATGGGGGCCATGGCCGCACTTGATGCCGGTGATCTGGATGCTGCTGTCGATGCGTTATCCGCCGAGATCGATCCACCATCCGACACACAAGCCAGTGCCGCCTACCGCCGTCATCTGGGTGGTGTTCTGCTGCGCCGCGCCGTGGCCCGCCTGAAAGGAGACGCAGCATGACCGAAATGTTTCGTGACAAAGTCGACGTGTCTCTGACCGTCAATGGTGAACCGGTTGAGGCACGTGTGCCTGCCGGACAGCATATGATTGATTTTCTGCGCCTCGAGCTGGGGCTGACTGGGGCGCATGCCAGCTGTGAACATGGGGTTTGTGGTGCCTGTACCATCCGCGTTGACGACGATGCGGTGCGGGGGTGCCTGATGTTGGCGGCGCAGGCGGATGGGACAGAGGTTTGGACCATAGAGGGTCTGACCGACACCAACGCGATCCGCGATTTGCAAGAGGCTTTCGTGGTGCGAAATGCATTGCAGTGCGGGTTCTGCACGCCGGGGATGCTGGTCGCGGCAGAAGAGTTGCTTTCGAAGGGTGGGACGCCCAGCCGTGCAGAGATCCGTGAACACCTTTCGGGAAACTACTGCCGCTGCACGGGGTACGAAGCCATCATCGATGCAGTCGAGAGCGTCGCACAAGGCCGCGCGGGAAAGGGCAAGGCATGACCATTCCGTTCAACAATCCCGACCGGCCGAATTCCTACATCGGCAAGACGGTACCTCGCCCGAACGCAGCCAAGCTGGTGCAAGGCCGTGGCCGCTATGTCGACGACATCGTGTTGCCCCGTATGCTGCACGTTGCGTTTTCGCGATCGACTGTTGCGCATGCCAAGATCGGCACCATTGATCTGGAAGAGGCCAAAGCAGTCAAAGGTGTGGTGCGCATCTTTACCGGTGCCGATCTGGCCGAAGTCTGTTCGCCATGGGTCGCCGTACTGGCGCATCTCAAGGGTCTGAAGTCGCCGCCCCAACATCCGTTGGCCGTCGATCGCGCCTGCTGGGTGGGCGAGCCGGTGGTGGCAGTTGTCGCCACGACGCGTGCTGCCGCGGAGGAAGCGGCGTCGATGGTCATTGTCGATTTCGAAGAATTGCCCGCCGTCACGGACACGATGACGGCACTCGATAAAGACGCCCCTGTGATTCACCCTGATCTGGGGGACAATCTTGCTTTTCGACGTCTGCACGAAGCGGGCGATGTCGATGCTGCCTTTGAAACCGCGCACAAGGTGGTGTCGGCAAGCTTTCGCACGGCACGCCATACTGGAGTGACGCTGGAGCCGCGTTCGATCCTTGTTGATTGGAATCCGGCGGAAGGCCAGATGACCGCCTATCATGCAACGCAAGCACCGCACATGATGCAGACTGTTTTTGCCAAGCATCTCGACATTCCCGAGAGCCGCGTGCGTGTCATCTGCGGCGATGTGGGCGGATCGTATGGTATCAAGGTGCATGTTTATCCCGATGAGGTGGCGACCGCTGCGATGGCCAAGGTGATGGGGCGTCCGATAAAATTCATCGCGGATCGCCTGGAGAGCTACACCACGGACATTCATGCCCGGGATCACGAGATCGAAGCCAAGATCGCGGTGGATGCCGACGGCAAGATTCTTGCGATGGATGTCGATGATTGGACCGGGATCGGGCCGTATTCGGTTTATCCCCGTACTTCGGCCATCGAGGGCAATCAGGTGGTGAACCTGTGTGGCGGCCCGTATGATTTCGCCAACTACCGGGCGCAGACCTCGGTTGTGTTCCAGAACAAGACGCCGACCTGCCAGTACCGCGCGGTGGGCCACCCCATCGCCGTGGCCATCACCGAAGGCCTGGTGGATATGGCGGCAGCAGCGATTGGCATGGACCCGGTCGAAATCCGGCGACGGAACATGTATGCGGACGACGCCTATCCGGCGACATCCCCGGCCAACATGAAGTTCGAAAGCCTGTCGCATCATGCGTCAATGGACAAGCTGACGGAGATGATGGACTACGACGCTCTGCGCGCCGATCAGACCGAAGCCCGCAAGCAGGGCAAGTATCGCGGCATCGGGATTGCGTCCTTCATCGAACTGACCAACCCGTCGCCGTTCATGTATGGCATCGGTGGCGCACGTATCTCGGCGCAGGATGGCTGTACGGTTCGGATGGATCCCGACGGGTCAGTCGTGGCGCTGTCAGGTGTGACCGAACAGGGACAAGGCACCGAAGCAATGCTGAGCCAAGTTGTGGCCGAAGGTGTCGGCGTTGACCCGTCAAATGTTCGCGTGATCACCGGTGATACGCAGGTAACGCCCTATGGCGGCGGAACCTGGGCCTCGCGCGGCGCTGGTATCGGCGGTGAGGCGGCTTTGCAGGCGGCACGGGCGCTGCGCGCCTCCATCCTGGAAGTGGCGGCGGCGATGTTGCAGGCCGATGCGGGCAGGCTTGATATCCGTGACGGACAGGTCGTCGATATGGACAGCGGTGAAGAGCGTATGCCGCTCGCTGAACTGGGGCGCATTGTTTATTTCCGGGGCGATACTCTGCCAAAGGATTTGCCAAGGGAACTGGTTCAGACCCGGCACTTTATCACGATGGAGTATCCGTTCGCCTTCACCAACGGAGTGCAGGCCTCGTATCTTGAGGTCGATACAGACACCGGTGTGGTGACCCTGCTCAAGCATTGGTGCGTCGAAGATTGTGGTCGCGTGATCAACCCGCAATTGGTGGATGAACAGATCCGGGGAGGAATCGTTCAGGGCCTTGGCGGCGCGCTATATGAAGAGATCCACTACGATGAGGATGGTCAGCTTCTGAATGGTTCAATGGCTGACTATCTGGTCCCCATGGCGGCCGAGATGCCGGACATGCAGGTGGGTCACGTGGAAACACCAACCAAGGAAAGCGAACTGGGCGCAAAAGGCGCTGGCGAGGCCGGCACTGCCGGCGCACCTGCCGCCGTGATGAACGCAATCAACGATGCTCTGCGCCCGCTTGGCGCGCAGGTCACTGAAATGCCTTTCACGCCGGAACGCATCTTACGCGCGCTGGGCAAACTTCAAGACTGAACCATAGGGTGCCACAACAAGGCGCTAAAAAGGGAGGACCACCATGAAACTCACAGCACTTACAACGATCGGTGCGATGCTTGTCGGCACCGCGGCAGTTTCGCAGCAAAGCCTGACGGTCAATATCGGCTCGTCGCATCCGGAGGCCAACATCTGGGTCTACGCGATGAAGAACACCTTTCAGCCTGAGGTGAACCGGATCCTTGCCGAGAATGGCAACGAATATCAGGTCGACTGGGTCGAGAACTATGCGGGCACGCTCTACAAGTTCACCGACACCCGCGAAGCGGTGATGGACGGGATCGTCGATGTCGGCATGGTGGGCACGGTTTGGGAAGGGGCCAATATGCCGCTTCAGAACGTGACCTACTTCACGCCCTTCGCCACCGAAGATCACCGGATGATCATCGAAATCTTCGATGACCTGTCAGAAAACCTGCCCGAGCTGAAGAACAGCTGGGCCGAGAACGGCATGGTGCACCTGTCGTCGCTGATCACCGACAGCTATGACATCTACGGCACCTTTCCGGTGACCTCGATGGCAGACCTGCAGAACCGCAAACTGAACGCGCCGGGCACATCGGCCAACTGGCTGCGCGAAACCGGTGCGACGCCGGTCGATGGGGCGTTGACCACTTATTATACCAACATCCAGACCGGTGTGACCGAGGGCACGCTGTCTTTTGCGTCGGGCATTCTGCCCACGCGCGTTTATGAAGTTGCGCCAGAACTGACCCGCGTTGGCATCGGGTCGATGTATTTCGGTGGGATTGCCGCGAACAAGGACTTCTTTGACGGGCTTCCCGCTCCGGTACAAACAGCCTTCCGCGAGGCGGCACAGGCGACTTCGATCGCGCATGGCGACTACGTCGGTGATCTGGCAGCGCGCGCCTTGGACGAGATGCAGGCGGCGGGGCTGACCATTCATGAGCTTCCCGACGCCGAAAAAGCCAAGTGGGTCGATGGCCTGCCCAACATCATCGAACCCTGGTTGGAGCAGACCGGGGATGCGGGCAAGACTGTACTCAAGGCCTATTTCGGCGCCCTGCGCGAACGCGGCGCGACGCCGCTTCGGAACTGGGACGAAGGTCTCTAAGATCGCAACGCAACACAGCGCCCGCCCGGACCCGTGTGGACCGGGCGGGTGTATCCTTGCCAGCAGGACACCGCCCAGACATGAGCACAGAAGAGACACCTGAGCTGCAGGAGGACCGCTTTGTCCCGTCCTTTTCCGAGGCCCCCTATGGCGCGGTGCTCGGTTCGGTCGCCGCAGCCATGTCGGCGGTCGGCACGGCCAGCATAGGCGCTTTGATGCTGTTGATCGTGGCAGATGTGATCGGGCGAAACTTTTTGGATGCGCCGATCACAGGCGTGTCCGAGATTGCCGCTCGCGCTGTTGTTGCAATAGTCTTTCTGCAGGTTCCAGCAGCAATCCTGCAATTGCGGCTGACCCGTGCCGATTTTCTTGTCCGCCGAATGCAGAAATCCAGCCCCCGGCTGGTGGCATGGCTTGAGGCGCTGTTCTGTGTTGCCGGTGCAATTGTCTTTGTCCTGATCCTTTGGGCGTCATGGTCGAAGTTTCTGAGCGCCTGGCAGACCGCTGAATTCTTTGGGGTTCAAGGTGTCTGGACCATTCCGACATGGCCATTCCGAGGCATCACCATTTCGGGCTGCGTCGTGGCGGCCCTTGCCGCTCTATACAGAGCCCGTGAAGAAATTCGCAGCGTGAGGAGCACGGCATGACCACGCTGACCATCGGTTTCATCCTGATCGCGGTGCTTATCGCTCTGGTGCTTCTGGGTATGCAGATCGCCTACGCGTTGTTCGGCGTTGCCTTCCTCGGAATCTGGATCATCCGAGGGAATATCGATCTGTCTTTCCGGATGCTGGAACTGACCGCTTATTCGGGGATCGCCGATTACCTGTTCGCCACCATTCCCCTGTTTGTCTTGATGGGGCTTCTGGTCAGCGTGTCCAATGTCGGACGCGATACATTCGAAGTGGCCGAAGAGCTTTTGCGCCGCATGATCTGTGGGCTTGGTGTCGCCACAGTTGCCGCGAATACGATCTTTGCCGCTGTCACGGGCGTGTCCATAGCGTCGGCGGCAGTCTTTACCCGTGTCGCGGTACCCGAGATGACGCGCCATGGCTATCGCCCTGCGTTCTCCGCGGGCACCGTTGCCGGGTCGTCTGTTCTCGGGATGCTGATCCCACCCTCGCTGTTGCTGATAATCTACGGCGTACTGGCCGAGGTTTCGATTGGCGGCATGTTCATTGCCGGAATCATTCCAGGGCTGATGCTGGCGCTGGGCTTTGTCGCCATGCTGATCGGGATCACGATTGCCTATCCCGGATTCGTGCTTGACGATCCTGACGCGGTACGGGAACGCAGGCTGGACAGTGGTTTTGAGCCAATGCCGCTCAAAGAACTCGTTCTCAAGTTGGTACCTATCATCCTTCTGGTCATCCTCGTGTTGGGTGGCCTTTACACCGGGTTCTTCACCCCGACCGAGGCGGGCGGTATCGGCGCATTCGGCGCGTTGATCGTAGCACTTTCCCGTCGCAGCCTTGACAGGCCCAAGCTTTGGAAGGTGATGAAGCAAACCGGTGTAATCTCGGTGTCGATCCTGCTGTTGCTGGTGGCGGCATCCTTCTATTCCCGAATGTTGGCAATTGCCGGACTGCCCAATGCAATCGCAGGTCTGGTAACTGACTCGGGCTTTGGCCCATTCGGGTTCTTGTTCTTCTATGCCTTGATCATCTTGTTGATGGGGATGATCCTCGACAGCACGTCGATCCTGCTGATCATGGTGCCCATCGCAGCGCCCATTGCGCAAGGGCTTGGCATCGATCTCATGCATTTCGGAATTGTTACTGTTCTCGCGGTCGAGATCGGCCTTCTCACGCCTCCCTTCGGGATCTCAGTGTTTACGGTGCACAACACGCTGAACGATCCCGACGTCTCGGTAGAGCAGATCTTTGGCGCGACACTGCCCTTCATCGCCGTCATGTTGCTGGTGCTTGTGATCGTAGCCCTTGTTCCCACGACCGTAACCCTGTTCCTCTATTGAAGCGACGACGGACAAGCGGCAGTGTCCTCGGTCGCCCCTGCATTTTGGTCAAGACTGGGTGTGCTACAGTCTGGACCGTCTGCACTGCAGTCCTTGATAGTCCCAACTTGCCGCGCGCATTGCAGACGTCCGCTTTGGGGAAACTATACCCCAGCGTCGTGACGTTTGGTGAATGGCAACTCTGGGCCATCCATGTCGGTGGGCTAGCCTTGGCTCCGCCGGATTCTGCGGGGCCTTCTTTGACAGCTCGGAGCCCAAAGTGACTTGTAAGCGCCTCGCCGATCCCCTCCTGCCGCTCTGAGGCTGTCTGTGCGAGTCCTGCTGTCGAGATTAGGCAGAGGACTGGACGGCAAAATGGAC
>NZ_FNYD01000023.1 GCF_900109035.1 Cribrihabitans marinus | reverse complement strand
GTCCATTTTGCCGTCCAGTCCTCTGCCTAATCTCGACAGCAGGACTCGCACAGACAGCCTCAGAGCGGCAGGAGGGGATCGGCGAGGCGCTTACAATAAACTCGCGATGAATCTCAACAGACCCTAGTGCACCGACATGCGGCGAGGCTATTGCCGCCCCGAACAGGCAAATCGTGGCCCCGAACACATCCTGACGATCCGATTCACGGTCGATCAATTACCCGCAGTGTCGCAACCAATACGACACCGTATAGGACATGACCCACCAGCGCTACCCAGGTGATGCCGGTGAAATTAAGAAAGAAAGGAAGGCCTGCGATAGCCGTAATACCCCCAATGGCGAAAACCCACAGGCCGAAGCCATAGATCGCCGAGGGCAAAAACCAATTCGTCTGCCCCACGATATGATGCCAAATAGGTCTAAAGACGAACAACCAACCGACGGGATAACCAATCAGGCCAACAAGATAAAAATGTACGAAATATCCCGCGAAATCACTGTTCGGCAGGCCAAGGGTGCCAAGTAGGCTCTTGGCCAACCCGTGCGGTGACAGCCTCGAAAAGCCCAGGCCCGGGCTGATGATCTGACCCAACAGATCGAACGCGACGGTGGCGCAGAAACCTGCGATGAACATTAACCCTAGAGTGCGTGCGTTGAACGCTGTTAGTGAGCTTGTCGTGCGAGAGTCAGTGTCAGTTGTAGTCATGGCAATTCTTTCTTTGTATTGCAGGCGATCCAACAGACAGGGCCAATGCAATCACCAATAACTGGCTCAGTGACGTTCTAGGCAACTCCCGATTGATTTCCGCCTTTATGAGATCGGGTTACTTGTAGACACCCGCTACAATGACCAACCTACTGCCATTACGAAGGGATGTGCACCGCAGGATCAAATTTGTGAATATCCGTTACTGCCATCAGCACAAGGCGAGAGTGGTGCGTACTTGCGCGACAGATTGCGGGCGATCATCGTCTTTCCGATCTCGGACTCGCCATGCACAAGAAGGTCAGGCATACGGGTTTGCCGTGGCGCTTCGATCATACTCTGCAAACGGTCCAACACTTGTTCGGCCCGCGGAAAGCCGATCCAGATGTCCGATTGAATGAGGGCGATCCGACCGCCTTCCTCAGTTGTCCCTGCCCTCCAATGTCCCTTTTCTTTCACAGGATCGGCGTTCGGCCTTGGTCAGTCCCCGGCTTTCAGCCTCGATCTGGCGTTGCTGTCGGATCAGCTCAGCCAGGACCAGCTCATTGGACCCCGACTTTCCAAGGGCACGTGCCTTCCTCATCGCTTCGCGATATTCCCAGAGGGACACGGGCGGGATTTCCAGGTTTCGGTACCGCGCCTCGACGGACATACCATTGTCCAGTTCGACCCATATCACCGAGAGGTCGCGAGGGTCGTAGCGGACGACCACCTTTCCAGCCCCGCACCCAATATGGCCTGCAAGGGCATCGGACCAGTACCGTATCTCGAACAGATGGATGCCGTCCCGCCCGACCTTGCGCAGTTCGCTCGGCAGGAAGCTCACGCGAAAGGCGTCCATCTCGAAGGGAATGTCGCCCATCATTTCCTCTGACAGCGCCTCCCATTTGGCAACGGGCGTACAGCCAGGACTTGAACGAATGCTGTTATTGTAGCGGCAGATTTCCGACGCGAACCAGCGATCGAACTCGCTTATGGTCATCGTGGCCATGCCTTCGGCGTCATAGTCGCCCTTGGCCGCGACCGACGATTGCATTGTTCCCGGCAACAGGTGTACGGTCCCCATCATCGTGCCGATCAGCCTCTCGATGTGACCTCCGAAATGAGGACTTCCCGGCGGTCGATAGACCAGATCGATCCCCCATTCCGCTCATGCCGATCGGAAGGCCCGCGACCGGAAATAGCGGCCGCTATCGACGTGGATGCTGTGCGGTTTACCCTGTGCGGGCCAAGAAACACTGCACTCCAATTCCGCCAGGAGCTCCGCCTTGGGGGCCACCGCCTGTGTCAGGCAAAGCGCCATTTACAGACGCGAAGGGGCCTCGAGAGTGGCGTAGTATCCGGTTACCATCCGCGTTGCGATGTCGATCGCCAAGGTGACGCAAGGCCGGCCACGATGAAGGCGGTCGCGCCTGGGGCCGCATCGCCTCGCTGATCGAGACCTGCAAGATCAACGGCGTGGAGCCCTTCGCCTACCTGAAATCTACGCTCGAAGCGATCGCGGCAGGTCATCCAAAAAAACGCATCGACTACCTGCTGCCCTGGAATTTCCAGCCGTCAAGCTGAAAGCCCGGTGCTGTTCAGACAGCGCTTACGGTGGTTCGGCGTAACCGGCCGGTTACGCCCATCCTTTTCCGCCAGCAGCTTTATCCAACGCCAGACCGTCGCCCTGCTGACACCGAGTTCCCAAACGGCATCATTGACGCCGCCTTCCAGACTGCCAGTACCTTTGAGAAATGCCTGAACAAGCGGGGGCAGCACGGCAGCCCTGCGCGCCTCTTCCGCACCGACGGCAATGGAGTCTTCGCCATCATTTTCCATCGGAATATGCCGCACAAGCTTGTGAGCCCTGTCTCAGGTTTAGGGGCAAAAATATCGAAATTAAGGGCAAAATCTCATATCTAGGGGCATAGCACAGCCATTGATTTTATTGAGTTTTCCGTCTCACAATTAGGGGCTACGCGGCACCAACTTTCGGCTATTTCTCCAGGAATTGACACAACGTGAGCGTCTCCTGATTGCATTGGTGTGTGTGTCAGAAGCGCTTGGCGATCTGCCTTGAGTCCGAATTTGGAGATGGCCTGCTGGGTTGCCTGCAGAACACTTCCTGCTGTACCTGTTTCGGGGCATCGCGACTTGGTTGCCGGATGCGGTCGTGGGGGTGGTAACCTAGACCGGAGTTATTACAGCGCATCCTCGGGGTCGTCTCCGGAGAAGAAGGAATCGAGATTGTCGAGCGCGCAAAATCCCATCGCGTCGCGGGTCTTCGCGGTCGCGCTGCCGGCGTGGGGCATCATGACGATGTTTTCGTGACCCGCGAAGGCCTGATTGCCACCGGGCTCCGTCAGGAAGCAATCCAAGCCTGCCCCGGCGAGGTGACCTTCCTCGATCACCGAGAGCAGCGCATCCTCATCAACCAGCGCCCCGCGCGCGGCGTTGACCAAGATGCTGCCCTGCGGCATCCGGGCGAAGCGGTCGGCATTCATCATCCCCGTCGTCTCGGGCGTGGCCGGACAGTTGAGCGACAGGAAATCCGACACCTCCAACAGGCTGTCGAGCGTCTCGTGATAGGATGCGCCCTGTTCCAGATCGGGCGGGAGGCGCTGGCGGTTGTGGTAATGCACTTCCATGTCGAAGCCGCGCGCCTTGCGCCCCAGCGCGCGGCCGACACCACCCATACCCACGATCCCGAGCCGCGCGCCCGTGACCTGTTTGCCCACCATGTAGGAAGGCGACCAACTGTCCCACCCGCCGGAACGCACGATCCGGTCGCCCTCGACCGCGCGGCGCGCGGCGCCCAGCATCAGCATGAAGGCAAGTTCCGCCGTGGCATCGTTAAGTACATCCGGCGTGTTGGTCACGGTAATGTCCCGCGCCTTCAGCGCTTTGAGATCGCAATGGTCGGTTCCGACCGAATGGTTGGCAATGATCTTCAGGCGTGGGTCGAGACGCCCCGCGACCTCGGCGGTGAATTGCTCGGAATGGCACGGAATCATTCCGTCCGCCCGCGCGCTCATCTCCACGATTTCCTCCGCCGTACCGGGCGTGTCTTGGTCCTTGAGAATGACGTCGTAGTCTCGACGCGCCCGCTCGAGCGTCGCGGGGGACAGGTGGCGCGGGATCCAGATGACCGGGCGGGCCATCAGTCTTTTGAGTCGGTCTGGCTGGACGTGATGAAATCGTAGGCCAGGAGCGCGGCGGTGACCACGATCACGATCACGAGGTCCGGGCTCGGCACCTCGAAGGCAAGTATGCCGACGAAGATGGCAAAGACGACGAAGGCGAAGATGGCGAGGATGCGGTTCATGCGGTGTCCTTTCGAGACATCATCGGTCGGCCCATTCGTAAAGCCAGCGCGCCGTGCGCAGCAGCCGCGCATCGTTGCCGTGTGCGCCCACCAGTTGTACGCCCATGGGCATCCCGTTGGTGGCGGTCAGCAGGGGCAGCGTGACGACCGGCAGGCCGCAGAACGTCCAGAGGCTGTTGAAGACCGGATCGCCGGTGGTTTCGATGTCGCGCGGCGCGGGTCCTGGCGCGGCGGGGCAGAGGATCGCGTCGCAACGCTCGAAGATTTCACCCAGCGCTGCGTTCAGCACTGGCCTCCAGTCCAACGCGGAGAGGTAGTCGCGGGCGAGGACGGCATTGCCCTCCTCCATGGCGTCGCGGACTTCCGCGCCGAGCGTGGCGGCTGCATCACGCGCATAGCGGAAGTAGTGCCGCGCCATCTCGGCATAGTTGATGCGCCGACGTTCGCGCGCGGCTGCCTCGAACGGGCCGGGCAGGTCGAGCTCCGTCACTTTCTCGCCCAGAGCCTCGACCAGTTCGGCCAACGCGTCGCGCGTCTCCGGCTCCGCATCGGTCCATCCCGGCGGGCGGACGAAAACGAAGTCAGGCGTCACCGGCGGCCTGGACAGCGCCGTTTTCGACAACCGCGGGAAGGGGCGTGGTGCGGTGTCAGCATCGGACGGGTCATGTCCGAAGAGGACCTCAGCCAGAAGTGCCGCGCCTGTCGGGTCGGCGGCGAAGACACCGACGGTGTCGAGGCTGGGCGACTGCATGAGGATACCGCTCCGGGGGATCGCACCGAAGGTCGGCTTGAACCCGGTCACGCCGCAGAACGCGGCGGGTCGGACCACCGATCCACCGGTTTGCGTGCCCACTGCCAGCGGGATCATTCCGGCCGCCACGGCCGCGGCGGATCCGGCCGACGAGCCTCCGGCGGTATGCGCCGGATCGTGCGGGTTGCGCGTCTTTGACGGGCGCATGAAAGCAAGCTCTGTCGTGACGGTCTTGCCCATGATGACAGCACCCGCCGCCTTCAGCCGCGCGACGACGAAAGCATCCTCCTTCGGCACACGACCCCGGTCGGCCTCGGCGCCGTTCTCGGTCGGCATCTTGGCGGTATCGATAATATCCTTGAGCCCCACCGGCAGACCGTGCAGCGGCCCGATGGGCCGCCCGGTCACCCGCAGCGCATCCAGTGCGCGCGCCTGTTCCAACGCATGATCGCTCTCGAACCAGGCCCAGGCTTGAACCTCCGGTTCGCGCGCCGCGATGCGGGCGATGCAGGCCTGCACCAGCTCGACCGCTGACAGTGCGCCCGAGGCCAGCCTGTCACGCATCTCCAGCACCGGCAGCGCCAGGATCGCATCGGCGCGCTGGATTTCAGCGCCCATAGAACAGCTCCGGAAGATAGAAGACGATTTGCGGGAAGACGTACATAAGCACCATCGACACGATCACGCAGAACAGGAACGGCATGACGCCAGCGAATATCTGCGTGAGCCGGATTTCCGGCGGCGCGATCCCCTTGAGATAGTAGGCCGACATCGCCATGGGCGGCGTCAGGAAACTGGTCTGCAGGTTGAGCGCCACCAGGATCCCGAAAAACAGCGGGTCGATCTCGAATATCGCCAGAAGCGGCAGGAAGATCGGCACGAAGATGATGATGATCTCGGACCATTCCAGCGGCCAGCCCAGCAGGAAGATGATGAGCTGTGCGAGGATCAGGAACATGATCGGCGACAGGTCGAGCGATTGCACGAACTCCGAGATCACATGTTCCCCGCCGAGGTAGGAGAAGACCGCGGAGAAGGTGTAGGATCCCACGAAAAGCCAGCAGACCATCGCGGTGGTGCGCACCGTCAGGTACACGCTCTCGCGCATCCGCTGCCAGGTCATCGCGCGGTAGATGAATGCGAGCAGGATGCCACCCAACGCCCCGATGGACGCGGCCTCGGTCGGTGTGGCCAGCCCGAAGAGGATCGAGCCCAGCACCGCGAGGATCAGAAATGCGAGCGGCAGGAAAGACGTCAGGATCATCAGGAGCAGCTTGGTCATCGGCACATCGGGAACTTCGTCCGGGCCGGGACGCGGGGCCGAGGACGGCTGCAGGACCGACCGGCCAATGATATAGACCAGGTAGAGACCCACCAGCGTCAGTCCCGGAAGGAGCGCCGCCGCGTATAGCCGCACGATAGAGACATTCGTCGCCGCGGCGTAGACGATCAGCATGATCGACGGCGGGATCAGGATGCCCAGCGTACCACCCGCGCAGATGATGCCGGACGCGAATGACGGGTTATAGCGGGCCTTGAGCATCGCGGGCAGGGCCAGCAGGCCCATCAGTGTAACGACCGCTCCAACGATACCGGTCGCGGTTGCGAAAAGCGCGCATGTGATGAGCGCGGCGACACCCATCGAGCCGGGAATATTCTTCGACGCGATATTGAGCGTGGTGAAAAGCCGATCGACGATGTTCGACCGTTCCACGATATATCCCATGAACAGGAACAGCGGCACGGCCGTCAGCACCTCGTTCGACATCACCGTGAAGGTCTGATTGATGAAGAGATCGAAGATGCGGTTGTTGTAGAACCCCTCGAACCAGAGTGACCAGCTTTCCCAGTTGCCGGCAGCCTCATCCAGCCGATCGAAGCCACGCCATTGCCGGTTCGGGTCGAAATAGGCGTAGTAGCCGAAGCCGATGCCCATCGCCATCAGCGTGAACGCAATGGGAAAGCCGAGAAAGACGAAGACGATGAACAGCCCCAGCATCATCAGGGCGACTTGAGGATCCGTCATGGATGGGCGTCCTTTTCGGCCGTGTTGGCCTTTTGCATCATCAGGTCTTCGGTTTCGAATACATCCTCGCGTGCGGGCACCCACTTGTTGGTGCGCATCGCGATGATGCAGCGACAAACCTGGGCGATGCCCTGGATGAACAGCAGGATGCCGGCGGCGACGATGACCGTCTTGAATTGGTAGATCGGCACGCCCGCGGGCGAATTGACCGAAACCTCGCCGTAGCCCCAGGACCGCGACGCATATTTCCACCCCGACAGGATCAGGGCGGTGACGCCGGGAAAGAAGAAGAAGAGGTAGAGCACGAAATCGACCTTGGCCTGCGTGCGCGGCTGCCACAGACGGTAAAGAAAATCCCCCCGCACGTGGCCGCCCCGCGACAGCGTATAGGCACCCCCCATCATGAACAGCGTGCCGTACATGATGAAGGACACATCAAGCGCCCAGGCTGTCGGGCTGTTCAGCACGTAGCGGACGAACACCTCGTACCCCGTACCGAGCGCCATGAGCACGATCAGCCAAGCGAAAGCCTTGCCGAACCACGCCGACAGGTTGTCTGCGAAATGGATGAAGCCAAGCATCGTATCCCCCACCTCTCTACTGGTGCCCCCTCGGCGCGCATCGCGTCGGGGGGTCGCTTTTCGAGTCGCAATGCGACCGATCGCTCAGAGTGAGAGCTTTCCGGGGAAGTAGTGCTCGAAGGCAAGCGCGTAGTCCGGCGCATTCATCAGCTCATAGTAGCTGACCCGTTCCACCCACTCGCGCTGACTGTCGAGCGTCTTCTTCATGAACGCGTCGGCTTCCAGTTCCGGGATCAGTTCGTCCCAGGCACCAAGCTGGGCTTGCAGGATTTCGGACGAGGTGCGGCGCACCGTGACACCGTCTTCGTTGGCCAGCGTCTGCAGATCAGCCGAGTACCGGTCCATCGCCTTGGCAGTGTTGGCCGTCGACACCGCCTCGACACCGTATTTGAGGATCGCCTGCAGATCGGGGTCCAGGTCCTCCAGGAAAGACTTGGAGAACAGGAACTCGAAGCTTTCCGAGGCCTGATGATAGGACGACAGGTAGTAGTTCTTGGCCACGTCCTGTGCACCGAAGTCGCGGTCCGAGGACGGGTTGTTGAATTCGAACGCGTCGATGACGCCACGTTCCATCGCTGGCACGATCTCGCCCCCGGGAAGCTGCGCGACCGACATGCCGAGCTTGGACATCAGATCGGCCGCCAGACCCACGGTGCGGTACTTGAAACCGTTGAGGTCGGCGACTGTGTTGACCTCGCCCTTGAACCAGCCGAAGGGCTGCGCAAACATTGGAAAGCCGAGATACCCCTGGATGTCGAGGCCCATGATGTCCTGGGTCAACTCGTCATAGAGGGCTTGACCGCCGCCGGCGTAGAACCAGCTGAGCATCGTCGTGGCCGAACCGCCGAAGACCGGGCCGGTCCCGAAGAGCGAGGCGGCCTTGTTCTTGCCATACCAATAGACCGGTACCGAATGTGCGGCGTCGAGCACACCGTCGTTGACGGCATCGAGCACCTGAAACGCCGCGACAACGGCGCCTGCGGGCAGCACGTCGACCTGAAGTCGCCCACCGGACATCTCGCCTACGCGTATGGCGTAATCCTTGGCAAATTCATCCCAGATGTTGGCCGCTCCCCACGACGTCTGCATCTTGATGACGATGGGCGCTTGCGCCAGCACGGTCGGCGCGGCAAGGGTTCCGCCCGCAAGCGCACCTCCTGCTAGAGCTGATTTCCGCAGAAACGATCTGCGGTCGATAGTGTGGTTGCTAGTCATTTCTTCCTCCCAATTCGCTCTATTCAGAGCGCTTCATGCGCCGCCACCCAAGCCTCCCGACTCGGCCGGCCTGCCGAGCCCAGTCAAGGACCGCGACACAGGCCTGAAACGTAGCAGTCCCGTTGCAGAATACAAATACCGTTTGAGAAGGCCGAAATGGACGAGCGTTCCGGGGAAGATCAGTGCCGCTGTTACACAACCCGAGCCGGTGGGTGGCACGGCGGTAGGCGGCATAGTACGCCTGCACAAGTCAGCGCCAATTCGGGAGCCAGCAAGCCCTTGATGCTTCGTAAGCCATCCGCTCGAGATGCCTGAAGTCGGCTTTTGAAACAGTGATTTCGGGTTCTCGCACTTGCAGTTAACGACCGCTTGCCGCGCGACCCTGCCGAACAAAACTGAGGTTGGGATGGACTAGCATTCGGTCAACCCCGCATCCTCCAACTGCTCTCGATCAGGAAGATCGCGTTGGCTTTCCGGACTGAACGCCACCAGGAACTGCTCAGTGGGCACAAACGGATATGGCGCCGCGCGCCGGGGCGATCTTTGCCCGGTTGCGATCCGGTCTTGCGCATGCAGTCGATCGACTGGGTCACGGCTGACCTGCTTGTTGAAGATACCCTTGAACCTCTTCGCAGCTGATCGGCCGGTGCCAGGCAATCGCGGCCAGCGCCGTGATGTCGAACTCGCTCAAGTCAAGCAGCTGGGCGCCTGCACGCCCGCGACCCGGATTACGGGCGCTCAGGCAAGCCGTGTCTGCAACATCCAGCCGCGAGAACCGTCTGGCGCTGGGGCGTGCTGGCGAACGAAAACGCCCCATAAAGCCGCTCCGTGATGGCCGCGATTGCCCACGCGCCAATCCCGATCACCGCACCCAGCCACTTCCAGCTTTGGCCGCCAAGATCCACAAGGCCATACCCGTAGGCGAACACGGCCAGCACCATCACCAGGAAAAACGGTCCAGTTCAGAAACAGTGTCGCCGTTTGCACCGATGCGCGTTCCAAAGACAAGCTGTTCCCATCCAGATCAGCGCGCCGACCCAGACCCAGGTCCTGACCGGATGCGGCACGCCGATCGCCAGGAGCATCGCGGCGGTTGGCAAGCCCCAACCGATCAGCACCCCGGGAAGGGTCGAGAGAAAGTCGGATTTCTCGGTCGGCCCCATGAAGTCACCCCGCGCAGCAACTGAGCTTTGCCACATCCTTGTCAAAGGTTTGTGCGGCCAGTTTCAGCCCTTCAACCGTGGTCAGATATGGGAAGATCGTTTCGCCAAGTGCCCGTGTGGTCATGCCGAACTTAAGAGCCATGGCCAGCGTCTGGATGGCGTCGGAGCCCTCGGGTGCCGCGATCTGGCCGCCCAGCAGGCGGTCGGTTTTGGCGTCCGCGACCAGCTTGATAGCGCCTCGTGTATCGCGTGCGGCGGCGGCGCGGGGCACGTTGTCGAGCGTGATTACACTCGTCTTGACCTCGTACCCCGCCGTCTTGGCCTCGGCCTCCGACAGGCCAACGCCAGCCACTTGCGGGTCGGTGAACGCGACCCAGGGCATCGCCGCGTTTTCATAGCGCATCGGTTCCAGTCCAAGGGCGTTATTGATCGCGACCTTGGCACCATAGGCGGCCATATAGACGAACTGGTCGCGGTCGGTGACATCGCCTGCCGCCCAGACGCCGGCCCGTGTGGTGGCCATGTCTGTGCCGATCTTGATCGAACCTCGCGCATCGGTTTCGATGCCCAGAGCTTCTATCCCAAGGCTCTCGGTATTGGCGATCCGGCCGGTGGTCACAACCAGCCGTTCAGCGGTCAGAGCCTCGGTCTTTCCGCCGCGTTCGATAGTCAAAGTGACGCCGCCCGCAACTTTCGCGACCGAGACGTAAGTAAGGCCGGTCTCGACCGCGATGCCCTCCGACTCTAGCGCCTCGATCAACGCATCGGCCACCTCCGGCTCGGCGCCGGGCAGAAGGCGCGAGCGGGTCACCAGCGTGACCTTCACCCCCAGCCGCGAGGCCATCTGCGCCAGCTCGCAGCCGATATAGCCGCCGCCCAGCACGATGATACTTTCGGGCCGGTCTGGCAGGGTCAGCAGACCCGTGGAATCGAGCGTCTCCACGGTGTCGATCCCCTCGATCGCTGGCATATGCGGGCGAGAGCCGGTGGCGATCAGGATGCGCGGGGCAGATATCACCCGTCCTCCGACAGCGACGCCACCCTCGACCAATCGCGCCGAACCCTCCTCGATATAGGTGACGTTCTCATAGGCGGGCAGCAGATCGATGTATTTCTTGTGCCGCATTTCATCTACGAGATCGGAGGTGCCTTGTACCAGTGCGCCCCAGTTCACAGCGTGGGTGCAGGGCGCGATGCCCGGGAACCGGGCAGCGGACGCGCCATCATGGGCCGCTTCGGCGGCGCGGATCATCGCCTTGGATGGCACGCAACCGACATTCACACAGGTGCCGCCGATCGTGCCATGCCCGACAAGAGCCACGCGCTTTCCGGCCCCGGCTGCCGTGATCGAGGCGGAGAACCCGGCCGAGCCGGCGCCAACCACGATCAGGTCATAGCTGTCGCTGCTGGCGTCTTTGGTCGAGCAGCAGTCGTCCGCTTTGACGGTCTGGTCCATTTTCATTTCCCTTTTTTTGACAACCGGCGCCGTCCTCGTGGCCCGGTCAAAACTCGTCTCACACCATCGACCCGATGTCGGAAGCGTAGCTCGGATAGGCGAAGATCATCGCCTTGATCTGGTTGGCGGTCTGTCCGGCGCCCATGGCCATGGCGAAGAGGTTGATCTGTTCCTCCGATCCCGGCCCGATCAGATGCGCGCCGAGGATCTGCCCGGTGCCCTGTTCGACCAGAACCTTGAATCCGGTGTGTTTCGCGCCGACGCGCAGCGACGAATACCAGTCCCCGGTCTTCTCGAAATGCACATCGAATTTCAGCCCCTGATCCCTGGCCGCCGCTTCCGACAAGCCGACCGTGGCCACCATCGGCAGGGTGAAGACAACCGACGGGATCGGCGGGTATTTGATCTCCCTAGCGTCCTCTCCGGCGAGCAGGTTTTTTCCTGCGATGCGTCCCTCTGCCGCGGAGACCGGGGTCAGGTTCAGCCCGCTGTCGGCGCAATCACCAGCGGCGAATATTGCCGGGTTGGTGGTGCGCATCGCCTCGTTCACCTTGATGCCACGGCGTGAGTATTCGACACCGGCGGCCTCGAGGTTCAGGCCCTCGATATTGGGCACTCGTCCCGTGCCATGCACCACCAGGTCGCAGGTGACGGTTTCGGTGCCGTCCGGCCGCTCCACCGTGACGGTGAATTCGTCGCCCTGTTTCTCGATCTTCGCCACCTTCGCCTTGGTGCGCAGATCGATGCCAAGTTCCTCGGTGCCTTCGACCAGCATCCCGACCAGGTCAGGATCGAAATTGCCCAGGGGGCGGTCCGCCATTTCCAGCACGGTCACTTCATTGGACCCGGCGCGTTTGACGATATGCGCGAATTCCATGGCGATGAAGCCGCCGCCGACAAAGGCGATGCGGTCGGGCCGCTCGGGCAGTTCCAGGAACTCGGTGCTGGTGGTCAGATGCTCTTCGCCGGGGATGTTCAGCGTCATCGGCCGCGCGCCGGTGGCGATGTGGAAATGCTTCGCCGTCAGGGTTTCGCCGTTCAACTCGATCGTATCGGAGCCGGTGAACCGTACCTCTCCGTGCAGGACGTCAATTCCCGCCTTCTCCATTCCGCCTTCGATGCGCGGCGGCATGTTGTCGGTGAAGCTGCGCTTGAAGGCGATCATGTCGGGCCAGTTGACCGAAGGTTGCGCCTCCAGGCCCTTACCTTTCATGTTTTCCGCCCATTCAACGCCCTCGGTGACCGCGATCAGCATCTTCTTGGGATCGCAGCCGCGCAGGGCGCAGGTGCCGCCATGGGGTTCGCTGTCGATGCTGGCGACGCTCCAGCCTGCATCCGCGGCCATCCGGGCGACGCCATTTCCAGCGGTGCCGCCGCCGATCACGATGAGGTCGTAGGTCCTGGTCATATTCTGCTTTCCTTTCCGGCGACGATCACCAACAGGAACGGCGTGAAGCCACAGAACGCTGCAACGACGCCGCCGATGAGGCCGCGCGGCAAAAGCGTCGCGGGTTCACTGGTCATGTCTTACATGCTGTCTCCGGCAACGGGTGCGGGTGTGCGAGCGCTATCAGGAATCGCCGGGCTCGACGATTTCCGCCGGATAACCGTTGGCCAGAACCGCTTCGATGATCATGTCGGGGTTGGCCGCCTGATCGTCGAAGGCCACGACGTAAGTGCCCGTGCCAAACTCCTCGCCTTCCCGGAAGTCGATGATCTCGACCGTGGGCACGCCGCGCATCGCCGTTGCAACCGTGAACGAGCATGTCGGGCATGTCAGTTCGCCGACCCCGATATTGATGCGCTGTTCGGCGGCGCTGGCGGGGAAAGCTGCGAGAGTTCCAACGACCGCAAGGGCAAGATGCAGTGACTTCATGGGTTTGGCCTTTCAGTAGGACAGAAGGTATGGGGTGAGATAGGGAAAGATCATCGCCACGGCGACGATGGCGGCTGCAGACCAGAGAATGGATCGCATCAGTGTCCGGTTCACGGGACGCGTGCAGGTGCCATCCGCGCAGACTTCGGCCGGGATCGGACGGTAGGCCTTGTAAAATCCATAGCCGATGAAGGCGGCACTCAGCGCGAAGGTGATCCATTTGTACTGGTAGAGAACGCCCAGCTGCGCAATGAAAACGCCGGTCACGCCGAAGCTGACCAGCACCAGCGGCAGGATGCAGCATGAGGTCATGGCCAGCGCGCCAAGCGCGCCGAGCCAGGTTGTCGCCCATGCGTTTTTGTCGGCGGACCCTGTTTCGTCCATGGCCGTCTGGCGGCCCGCGGATGTGGTTTCAGTCATGGTTCGAATCGTCCTTGCCTCGTCGATGATCCCAAACTAGAGTCTGCAGTTGGTACAGGCTCAAGGGGGCTGATGTGAAAAATCATCACGGATCGGTGAAGATCCTGAGGCGCGGAGATCTGGCCAAACTGACCGGATGCAACCTCGAGACAATCCGCTACTACGAGAACATCGGCGTCATGCCCGAGCCGCCGCGCACGTCTAAGAATTACCGGGCCTATGACGAGAGCCATGTCGGGCGTCTGCGCTTCATCATGCGTGCGCGCGAGCTGGGGTTCACGCTCGACGAGGTTCGCGATCTGCTCGCATTGGTCGATGGCGGGGCCCAGACCTGCGGCGAAGTGCAGGTTCTTGCGAATGCGCATCTTGCCTCAGTCCGCGCCAAGATCGCCGATCTCAAACGCATCGAACGCGTTCTGTCTTCCACAGTGGCGCAATGCACCGGTGACGATGTGCCGGACTGCCCCGTGATCGACGCGCTGACGGAAGTGACCTGAAGGGCCATAGTTGAGGGCGCCCACGCATGTCAGTCATGCGGAGAGGCTGTGTGGAAACGGGCTGGGACTGCGCGGATTCTTAGGCGTCCGGTTTTGGACGCGACTTTCGTCGTTGATCCTGTGTGATCCTTCAGATT
>NZ_FNYD01000017.1 GCF_900109035.1 Cribrihabitans marinus | reverse complement strand
CGACTATGGCGTCGATCTAAACCAGCTTGCACTTGATGGTCTAAGGCGGCACCGAAACGCTTAGGCTACGGGTTTGTCAAATATACAATCGCCTTCTTTTTTCATCGGCTTGCATAGGCTCGCGGCAGAACGATCGCGTTCCAATAAGGGAGTAATGATATGAAGAAACTGCTTTTGGCCACTGCGGCCACGGCATTGGTCGCGGGCGCCGCCAGCGCGGGCGGCCACGGCAAGGAAGTCAAGCTGGGGATCATCATGGGCTTTACCGGCCCGATCGAATCGCTGACCCCGCATATGGCGGACGGCGCCGAGCTGGCGATGAAGGAAGTCACCGACAGCGGCATGCTGCTGGACGCGGCCAAGGTGACGCCGGTGCGCGCGGACTCCACCTGCATCGATTCCGGTGCCGCCACAGCCGCCGCGGAACGCCTGATCACCTCGGACGGGGTGAACGGCATCGTCGGCGCCGACTGCTCGGGCGTGACCGGCGCGATCCTGGCCAATGTGGCGCTGCCCAACGGCGTCGTGATGATCTCGCCCTCGGCGACCTCGCCGGGTCTGTCCGATGCCGAGGATAACGGCCTGTTCTTCCGCACCGCCCCGTCGGATGCCCGCCAGGGCGTGGTGATGACCGACGTGCTGATGGAGATGGGCATCGAAGAGGTCGCGCTGACCTATACCAACAACGACTACGGCAAGGGCCTGGCCGACAGCTTCCAGTCGGCCTTCGAGGAGGCCGGCGGCACCGTCACCATCTCGGCGGCGCATGAGGACGGCAAGGCCGACTACTCGGCCGAGGTTGGCGCGCTGGCCGCGGCCGGTGGCGACCGGCTGGTCATCGCGGGCTATGTCGATCAGGGCGGGTCCGGCATCATCCGGGCGTCCCTGGACAGCGGCGCCTTCGACAGCTTCCACTTCCCCGACGGGATGTATGGCGCCAAGCTGGAAGATGATTTCGGCAGCGACATCGACGGCTCCACCGGCCAGGTTCCGGGCACCGACAGCCCCGGCGCCGACGCCATCAAGAAGATGGGCGAAGAGCACGGCTTTGACGGAACCTCGTCCTTCGTGGGTGAATCCTATGACGCCGCGGCGCTGATCATGCTGGCCATGCAGGCCGCCGATTCCAAGGATCCGGCCGACTACAAGGACAAGGTGATGGATGTCGCCAACGAGCCCGGCGAGAAGATCTATCCCGGCGAACTGGGCAAGGCGCTGCAGATCCTCAAGGATGGCGGCGAGGTTGACTATGTCGGGGCCACCGCGGTCGAGCTGATCGGTGGCGGCGAAAGTGCCGGCAACTACCGCCAGTACGAGATCAAGGATGGCAAGATCACCACGGTCAAGTACCGCTGATCGGCGCCACGACGTGATGCAATTCAGCCCGGACCTTGTGTCCGGGCTGTTTTGATGACAAAAGGCCGCAGCTTTCCGGGGCAAACAAAGAAAGGCCGCGCCACCGGCGACGGCCTTCTGGGGGAGACATGATCGTCGTTGACGACCTGCACAAGCATTTCGGCGGGTTCCACGCCGTGGATGGCGCTTCGCTTGAGATCGCCGAGGGGACTATCACCGGGCTGATCGGACCGAACGGCGCTGGAAAAACCACTCTTTTCAATGTGATCGCCGGGGTTCTTGACCCTACCTCCGGGCGCGTGACGATGGATGGCGAGGACATCACCGGCCTGCCGCCGCACACACTGTTCCACAAGGGGCTGCTGCGCACCTTCCAGATCGCGCATGAATTCGGCTCGATGACCTGCCGCGAGAACCTGATGATGGTGCCGGGCGGGCAATCCGGCGAGACGCTGTGGAACACCTGGTTCGGGCGCCGCCGGATCGCCGACGAGGAACGCGCGCTCAGGGCCAAGGCCGACGAGGTGATGGAGTTCCTCACAATCGAGCAGATCGCCGACCTCAAGGCGGGCCAGGTCTCGGGCGGGCAGAAGAAGCTGCTGGAGCTGGGCCGGACCATGATGGTCGACGCCAAGATCGTGTTCCTGGACGAGGTCGGCGCCGGGGTGAACCGCACCCTGCTCTACACCATCGCCGATGCGATCAAGCGGTTGAACGAGGAACGCGGCTATACCTTCGTGGTGATCGAGCATGACATGGAGTTCATAGACCGGCTGTGTGATCCGGTGATCTGCATGGCCGAGGGCAAGGTTCTGGCCCAGGGCACGCTGGACGAGATCAAGGCCAACGAGCAGGTGATCGAGGCTTATCTGGGCACCGGGCTCAAGAACAAGGACAAGCTGGAGGCCGGGGCATGAGCGGCAATCCCTACCAGGAAGGGCGCGGCAACAGGGATCATTCGATCACCAACCCCAAGGGCACGGGCACGTTGCAGCCCTCGCCGGGCACCAGGCACCCGATGTCGACCGCCAACGCCTTCCTGATCGGCGACAGCATGACGGCGGGCTACGGCAAGGGGCCGGACATCCTGCATGACTGCACCATCGCCGTGGATCCCGGCGAGATCGCGGTGATCGTCGGCCCGAACGGCGCCGGCAAATCCACCGCGATGAAGGCGGTGTTCGGGATGCTGGACATGCGCCAGGGTTCGGTGCGGCTGGACGGCGAGGACATCACCGGGCTCAGCCCGCAGGACCGGGTGGTCAAGGGCATGGGTTTCGTGCCGCAGACCAGCAACATCTTCACCTCGATGACGGTGCAGGAGAACCTGGAGATGGGCGCCTTTATCCGGCGCGACGACATCCGGGGCACGATGGAGCAGGTCTTCGACCTGTTCCCGATCCTGCGCGACAAGCGCCACCAGGCCGCCGGCGAGCTGTCTGGCGGCCAGCGCCAGCAGGTCGCCGTGGGCCGCGCGCTGATGACCCAGCCCAAGGTGCTGATGCTTGACGAACCCACCGCCGGCGTCTCGCCCATCGTGATGGACGAGCTTTTCGACCGCATCATCGAGGTCGCCCGCACCGGTCTGCCGATCCTGATGGTGGAACAGAACGCCAAGCAGGCGCTGGAGATCGCCGACACCGGATACGTGCTGGTCCAGGGCCGCAACGCCTATTCCGGAACGGGCAAGGAACTGCTGGCCGATCCCGAAGTGCGCAAGTCGTTTTTGGGAGGGTAACTGTGAAGACGATCATCACTTGTGTGCCCATTCTTCTGTCGGGCGGAATGGGGTTGGCCGGGGAGGTCACAAAATGCGTCATGGACTATACGTGTGTGAACACCGCGCCCTGCAAGCCTACACCAATGGAATTCGAGTTCGAAACGCTGCCTGATAACGAGCTTAGGCTTGATCTTGGGGGAGAGTCCGTACCAATCCTGAAAGTTATGGAGGCCTCGACCGACTTGATGTCCGCGCATGGATTAAACCGCGAAAAACCAACAGCATACGCCTTTAGCTTGTTCTCCGACGGCATGTTTGCCTATTCGACGCACACATTCGTCGATCAGGGCGTCAGCCTCACCAGCCTTGGCCATTGCGAGGTAGCGGATTGATGGATCTCCTCAACGCCGTCGTGGCGCTCTCCAACTTCGTCCTGATCCCGGCCATCGCCTATGGCAGCCAGCTGGCGCTTGGCGCGCTGGGGGTGACGCTGATCTACGGGATCCTGCGCTTCTCCAACTTCGCGCACGGCGACACCATGGCCTTCGGGGCGATGATCGCGGTGCTGCTGACCTGGTGGTTCCAGGCCATGGGCATCGGTTTCGGCCCGCTGCCCACCGCCTTGCTGACCCTGCCCCTCGCGATCATGGGCTGCATGGCGCTGGTGCTGGTCACCGACCGGCTGGTCTATCGCTTCTACCGCGCGCAAAAGGCCAAGCCGGTGATCCTGGTGATCGTGTCCATGGGCGTGATGTTCATCCTCAACGGGCTGGTGCGCTTCATCATCGGCCCCGGCGACCAGCGCTTTGCCGATGGCGAGCGGTTCATCATCTCGGCGCGCGACTTCAAGACCTGGTCGGGGCTGGACGAGGGGCTGGCGATCAAGACCAGCCAGGGCATCACGGTGGTGGTCGCGGTGATCTGCGTGGCGCTGCTGTTCTGGTTTCTTGGCAAGACCCGCACCGGCAAGTCGATGCGGGCCTATTCCGACAACGAGGATCTGGCGCTTTTGTCGGGCATCAACCCCGAGCGGGTGGTGATGATCACCTGGCTGATCGTCGCGGCGCTGGCCACGACGGCGGGGGTGCTCTACGGGCTCGACAAGAGCTTCAAGCCCTTCGTCTATTTCCAGCTGCTGCTGCCGATCTTCGCCTCGGCCATCGTCGGCGGGCTGGGCAGCCCGCTGGGCGCCATCGCCGGAGGTTTTGTGATCGCCTTCTCCGAGGTGACGATCACCTATGCCTGGAAAAAGGTGCTGGGCTATCTGGTGCCCGAGAGCCTTGAGCCGGACGGGCTCGTGCAGCTGCTGAGCACCGATTACAAGTTCGCGGTCAGTTTCGTGATCCTGCTGATCGTGCTGCTGTTCAAACCCACCGGGCTGTTCAGGGGGAAAGCGGTATGAGTGAACAGATGAAGAAACTCGGCCTCTTCGCGCTGGTGGGCGCGCTGATCCTGCTGACCGGCTACATGCAGAGCTGGAACTCGGCCCTGCAGATCCTGAACATGGGGCTGATCTCGGCGATCATGGCCATCGGCGTAAATCTGCAATGGGGGTTTGCCGGGCTGTTCAACGTGGGTGTTATGGGCTTCGTCGCGCTGGGCGGGCTGGCCACCGTGCTGGTGTCGATGCCGCCCGTTCCCGAGGCCTGGAGCCAGGGCGGTGCCGGCGTGGTACTGGGCCTGGCGCTGGGGGCCGCGACGATCGTGGCCGCGGCCCTGGTGGCCAGCCGGTTGCCCAAGGGCGCGACCCGCAGCCTGGCGATCCTCGGCGTGCTGGTTGCCGGGTTCTTCCTGTTCCGCGCGGTGTTCGATCCGGGCGTCGAGGCGGTCGAGGCGGTCAACCCCGCGGTCAGCGGCTATCTCGGCGGGCTGGGCCTGCCGGTGGTGCTGGCCTGGCCGGTGGGCGGTGTGCTTGCCGCCGGCGGCGCGTGGCTCATCGGCAAGACCGCGCTGGGGCTGCGCTCGGATTACCTGGCGATCGCCACGCTGGGCATCGCCGAGATCATCATCGCGGTGATGAAGAACGAGGACTGGCTGGCGCGTGGCGTGAAGAACGTGATCGGCCTGCCGCGCCCGGTCCCCTACGAGATCGACCTTCAGAACGATCCCGGCTTTGTCGACAGGGCCTCCGGTCTGGGCATCGATCCGGTCACCGCCTCGACCCTCTACGTGAAGCTGGAATATGCGCTGATGTTCCTGGTGGTGCTGGTGATCCTGCTGTGGATGGCGCAGATGGCCCTGAAGAGCCCCTGGGGCCGGATGATGCGCGCCATCCGCGACAACGAGGTGGCGGCCGAGGCGATGGGCAAGGACGTCACCCGCCGTCATCTGCATATCTTCGTTCTGGGCTCGGCCGTGTGCGGCATCGCGGGCGCGATGATGACCACGCTGGACGGTCAGCTGACGCCCGGCACCTACCAGCCGCTGCGCTTTACCTTTCTGGTCTGGGTGATGGTCATCGTCGGCGGATCGGGCAACAATTTCGGCGCGGTGCTGGGGGGGATGCTGATCTGGTTCCTGTGGGTCCAGGTCGAACCGATGGGGCTGGCGCTGATGCAGCTGGTGACGTCGGGTATGGCCGAAGGCAGCGCGCTCAAGTCCCACCTGCTGGACAGCGCCGCGCATATGCGCCTGCTGACGATGGGGGTCATCCTGCTGCTGGTGCTGCGCTTCAGCCCGCGCGGCCTGATCCCCGAGAAATGAGCGTCGGCGGATCGCTCCGCCGGCACCACGTCACTTGCCTTGATTGAACGAGAAAAACGGACAGCCACATGCGCCTTCTTGCCAAAACCGCCACCGCCATCACGGCCGCCGGATTGCTTGCGGCCTGCAGCCCGGATCCGCGGAATTTCGAAACCGACCCGGTCCGGATCGACACGCCGAAGGGAGCGGTGACCTGCCAGCTCTACACCGATCAGACAGTGGTCTGGGATCGCGCGATCGCGGCGCCGGCCGGCATGTCGATCCAGGAAGCCGACAAGATCTGCGTCGACGAGGGCTATCGCCGGATGCAGGCAAGCTGACGCATCGGGGCGGGGCTTAGCGCCCCTTGAAAAGGCTGCCCAGGATGCCGCGCACGATGCGGCGCCCTGTGGTGCCCTTGAGCTCCTTGACCACCACATCGGTCAGCACGCTGCCGAAACTGTCGCCGCGGCGGGGGCTGCGGGTCGAGGAGCGCGGGACCCGCTTTCCGCTGTAGCGCCGGCCGGCCGAGTATTCCCGGTGCGCAGCGTCCATTTCCTCTTCCGCCGCTTCCGCCTGCTCGGCCGCCTTCGCCGCCTGCTCGGCGCGTTTGGCCAGCATCTCGAACGCCGATTTACGGTCGAGGGCCGTGTCATATTTCCGCGCCATGTCCGATGCGGCCAGCATCTGCCGACGTTCCTCCGCAGTGATCGGCCCCAGCTGCGAGCCGGGCGGGCGGATCAGGGTGCGCTCGACGATGCCGGGGACGCCCTTCTTCTGCAGCATCGAGGTCACCGCCTCGCCCACGCCGACCTCGCGGATCGCCTCCTCGGTGTCGAAGCGCGGGTTCTCGCGATAGGTCTCGGCCGCCATCCTGAGGTTCTTGCGGTCCCGCGCGGTAAAGGCGCGGAGGGCGTGCTGGATGCGGTTGCCCAACTGGCCCAGGATGTCCTCGGGCACGTCGGCCGGGTTCTGCGAGATGAAATAGACGCCGACCCCCTTGGACCGGATCAGCCGCGCCACCTGTTCCACCTTGTCGACCAGCGCCTTGGGCGCATCCTCGAACAGCAGATGTGCCTCGTCGAAGAAGAACACCAGTTTCGGCTTGTCGGGGTCGCCGACCTCGGGCAGATCCTCGAACAGCTCGCTGAGCAGCCACAGCAGGAAGGTGGCATAGAGCCGGGGGGCGGCCATCAGCTTGTCGGCCGCCAGGATGTTGACCCGGCCCCGGCCCTGCGCGTCCAGCCGCATGATGTCCGAAAGCTCCAGCGCCGGTTCGCCGAACAGCCTGTTGCCGCCCTGGTTCTCCAGCACCAGCAGACGCCGCTGGATCGCACCGACCGAGGCGACCGAGATATTGCCATAACGCAGGCCCAGCCTGGCCCGGTTCTCGCCGATCCAGACCAGAAGCGCCTGCAGGTCCTTGAGATCCAGCAGCGGCAGACCTTCCTCGTCGGCCAGGCGGAAGGCGATGTTCAGGATCCCCTCCTGCGCGTCGCTCAGCTCCAGCAGACGGGCCAGCAGGAGCGGCCCCATCTCGGCAACGGTGGTCCGCACCGGGTGGCCCTGCTCGCCCAGCAGATCCCAGAAGGTCACCGGGCAGGCGCCGTAGGAATAATCGTCGAACCCGATCCGCGCGGCCCGCTCGGTGAAGGCGCCGTGAAGCTTGTGATCCGGGCTGCCGGGTTTGGCCAGGCCCGACAGGTCGCCCTTGACGTCGGAGAGGAAGACGGGAACCCCCGCCCGGGAAAATCCCTCGGCCAGGATCTGCAGCGTCACGGTCTTGCCCGTGCCGGTCGCCCCGGCGATCAGGCCGTGGCGGTTCGCGTATTTCAGGGCCAGGCCCTGCTTCTGCCCATAATCCCCGCCACCGCCGCCCAGAAAAACCTTGCCGTCCATTAGACTTGCACCCCTCGCCTGCACCGTGTTTCCCCGACCATACAAAGTTAACCTTTGCCTGCGATAGTGGTTTCTGTCCCGGCCCCACGCGCTTGCGCAACGGGTCGGGGCAACTTCCTCCCTGTCAGACTGGCCGTGCCCTCGGGCACGGCGCTTTTTCCACCCGACGAGGGGCGCGGTCTGGGCGACACAGGGACGTAACCCCCCGGGGTTGAAAAAATAATCCTGTTTCCTGTTGACCGGATGCCTCCCCTTTCGTAACGTTTGCACATAACTAAGTCGGCCAGTCCGACGGGGAGTGACAAAATCGAGAAGGAGGCCCGGGTCGCGGCCTCCTTTTTTATTTCCCATCAGGGGCTTGATGCCTCGGCGCCGGGCCGGATCCGCCCGGTGCGACAGCTTGCCCGACGAAATTCGTGCCGCGATTGGCCCTGACACCCGGCATCAGCCGTGCTAGAGGGGCGTGCAACGACAAATCAATTCGATGAGGCATTGATGATCAAGAACCTGTTCCCCGCTTGCGCCATTGGCCTGATGGTCCTGGGCGGCGGTGTCGCCGCGCAGGACAGCAGCGACGAAGGCGCGACCGAAGGCGCGCAAACGCCCACGCTCGACCTCGGCCAGCCGGCCACGGACACGCCGCAGCTGGGCAGCCGCTACGCCAAGGAGGAGTTCGACGACTGGACCCTGGCCTGCGTCAAGACAGAGGGAGAGACCGACCCCTGCTCGATGCTGCAGATCCTGAACGGCGACGATGGCAACCCGATCGCCGAGGTGTCGATGTTCCGGCTCAAGAACTCCGGTCCGGCCGTGGCCGGCGCCACGGTGATCGTGCCGCTCGAGACGCTGCTGACAGCGCAGTTGACCATCTCGATCGACGGTGCGCCGGGCAAGCGCTACAACTATTCCTTCTGCAACCCGGTCGGCTGCATCGCCCAGATCGGCCTGACCCAGGCGGATATCGACGCGATGAAGCGCGGCAAGCAGGCGACCGTGTCGCTGGTCCCCGCCCCGGCCCCGGATCAGAAGATCGACCTGGCGTTGTCGCTGTCGGGCTTCACCGCGGCCTTCGACGCGGTGGACGTGGTCGAGAACTGACCCCGCACCCGCGGAAATGCTCAGACGAACCGCCGGGCCGATCATGGCCCGGCGGTTTTTTCGTGCCGGGGTCAGATCCTGCGCAGGGCCAGGACGGCGTTCAGGCCGCCAAAGGCGAAGGCGTTGCTCAGCGCGACATCGACCCTGGCCTCTCGCGCCTCGTTGGGCACCACGTCAAGCGCGCACTCGGGATCGGGTTCCTCGTAACCGATGGTGGGTGCGATCACGCCGTCGCGCAGGGCCATGATGCAGGCCAGCAGTTCAACCGCGCCGGTGCCGCCGATAAGGTGCCCGTGCATCGATTTGGTCGATGAGATCATCAAATTGTCGGCATGCGGGCCGAACACATCGGCCACCGCCGCGCATTCGGTCTTGTCGTTCGCGGCGGTGCCGGTGCCGTGAGCGTTGATGTATCCCACCTCGTCCGGCGCGATCCGGGCATCCGCCAACGCCCCGGCCATGGCGCGGGATGCGCCCTGTTTCGAGGGCATCACGATGTCGGCGGCATCGGAGGTCATGGCAAAGCCCGCCACCTCGCACAGGATCTCGGCGCCCCGGGCGCGGGCGTGCTCGTAATCCTCGAACACGAAGATACCGGCCCCCTCGCCCTGGACCATGCCGTTGCGATTTGCGCTGAACGGGCGGCAGGCATCGCGCGACATCACGCGCAGCCCCTCCCACGCCTTCACGCCGCCGAAACACAGCATGGATTCCGATCCGCCGGTGATCATCGCCGGCGCGGCGCCGCTGCGCACCATCTGAAAGGCCAGCGCCATCGCGTGATTGGACGAGGCGCAGGCGGTGGAAACGGTAAAGCTCGGCCCCTTGAGGTTGTGGTCCATCGACACGTGGCTGGCCGCGGCATTGTTCATCAGCTTGGGCACGACAAAGGGATGCACCCGGTTCTTGCCATCCTCATAGACCGAGCGGTAATTGTCGTCCCAGGTGCTGACGCCGCCGCCGGCAGTGCCCAGAACCACCCCGGTGCGCGCGGCGAGGTCGCCGTGGAACTGCAGGCCGGACTGGGAAATCGCCTCTTTCGCGGCGGTCAGCGTGAACTGGGTGAACCGGTCATAGAGCGACATCTGCTGGCGGTTGAACCGGCCCTCGGCCTCGAAGCCGCGCACCTGGCCGCCGATCCGGATGGCAAGCCGGTCGACATCGCGAAATTCCAGCTCTCCGATTCCGCAACGCCCCTCGCGCATCGCCTCGAGCGTGGCGGGTACGGAATGGCCGAGGGCGTTGATGGTCCCGGCCCCGGTGATGACGACGCGTTTCATTTGGCGTCTCACGCCTTCTGCGAAACCAGCTGGTGGATCCCGTCGATGATCGCCTGGACGCTGGAGATGTCGAAATCGCTCGCGTTCGGCTCGTTGGCGTTGAAGGGGATCGTGATGTCGAACTCCTCCTCGATGGCGAAGATGCTCTCGACCAGCCCCAGGCTGTCGATGCCCAGATCCTCGAGCGTGCTGTCCGGCGTGACGTCAGAGGGGTCCAGCATCGCCTGTTCGGCAATGATCGCCACAACCCGGTCGCTGATGTTCATGTCGGTTCCCGTCACTTTTGGTTCTGCGCGAGATTTAGTCGCTCGACCCCTGTTTGGAAACCGCCTTTTTCAGCGTCTCGACGTCACGGGCCAGCCGGGGCAGCCGGCGCTGTGCCTTGTAGATCTCGGTATGGGTTTCCATCCTGACCGCCGGGTATCCCATGACCACGCGGCCCGCCGGCAGGTTGGACAGGATCTTGGATCCGCCCGCCGCGATGGCCCCGTCACCGATATAGATGTTGTCGACCACGCCGACCTGCCCGCCGAGGACCACGTTGTTGCCGATCTCGACCGAGCCCGAGATGCCGACCTGGCCGCACAGCAGGCAATCGCGCCCGACGCGGGTGTTGTGGCCCACATGCACGAGGTTGTCGAGCTTGCTGCCGTCACCGATCGCCGTGTCGCGGATGGTGCCGTTGTCGATGGTCGCGTTCGCGCCGACCTCGACATCGTCGCCGATGGTGACCGCGCCAAGGGAATGAATGCGCAACCAGCTCTGCGCCCGCGCGCCGGCCTGGTCGCCCATCGTCCGGCGCACGTTCTCGACGCCCGAGACCTCGGGCGTGACGAAGCTGAACCCGTCCGCCCCGATCCGCGCGCCCGGCTGGGCGATGAACCGGGCGCCGATGGTCGCGCGCGCACCGATGCTGACCATTTCGCGCAGCCGGGCATCAGGGCCCAGCACCGCGTCCTTGCCGATCGTGCAATGCGGCCCGATGGCGGATCCCGCACCGATGCGGGCCCGCGCGCCGATCACCGTGAAGGGGCCAACGGACACGCCCTCGCCCAGCTCGGCCGAGGGATCGATCACCGCCGCGGCGTGGATGCCCGCCTGATCCCACTGGCCGGTGTCCAGCATCGCCGTGACGCCGGACATGGCCATGCGCGGCCGGGCCACGAAGATCGCCGCTTTCAGCCCCAGCGCCTGCCAATCCGCGTCGGGCCACAGGATCGCTGCCCGCGCTGCGCCCGATCCCAACGCCTCGGCGTATTTCGGCGACATCGCCAGCGCCAGGTCGGACGCGCCCGCGTCGCCCGGCTCGGCTGCACTGTCGATCTGCAGCGTGGTATCGCCCGCAGCCTCGGCCCCGAGCGCATCGGCGATCTGTTGAACTGTATAGGTCATGGCGCCCCCCGTCTGACGGATCGATCGGGGCCAGTGATTACCCCTGAACCGAGGGAAGGACCACCCCCGCCGCGCTGAGCGCCGACCAGATCCGGCCATCCCGGCCATAGACGTCGCGGCGATACTCCACCTCGCCGCGCGTGCCGGCCACCGCGGTGCGATAGTCGATATGCACGGGCACGTGAACGTCGAGATCCACCCTGGTCTCCTGCCCGCTGTTCAGGACGCGGTGGAAGAAGGCCTTGGGGTCCTCCTCCTGCCGAGACAGCAGCGCATAGGCGAACTCGAACGGCTCGGCCAGGCGGATGCAGCCATGCGAGAAGGCCCGCACCTCGTACGCAAACAGGTTTTTCTCCGGGGTGTCATGCAGGTAGATGTTGTATTTGTTCGGGAACATGAACTTGACCAGCCCCAGGGCGTTGCGCTGGCCGGGCGGCTGGCGCATTGAGAACGGGAAACTGCGCGCGGAGAACTGCGAGAAGTCGACCGCCCCGCGATTCACGCGCCTTCCGCGGCTGTCGGTAATCACCAGGTGCGACACTGCGTTGGGATTGGCCCGCAGCTTAGGCAGGTATTCCTTGGTCGCGATCGAGCGCGGCACGAACCAGCTGGGGTTGATGACCATGTGCTCCATCTCGTCCGAGAATTCGGGGCTGCGCCGGTCCGAGGTGTTCTTGCCAATGACCGAGCGGGTGCGGAACGTCACCCGGCCGTCATCCACGATCCGCGACGAGAAATCGGCCAGGTTCACCAGAACATGCCGGTCGCCGCGGTCGCGCGGCAGCCAGCGCTCGCGCTCCAGCGCGACGATGACCGATTTCAAACGGTCCCCGGCCTGGCGGTTGATCTCTTCCAGCGTGCCGGAACCGGCCACGCCGTCCTCGGCCAGCCCGTGCGCGGCCTGAAAGTCGCGCACCGCCGATTCCATCGCCGAGTCGTAGCGCGGGCTGGCGCTGCGCTGCAGATAACCCATCCGGATCAGCCGGTCGCGCAGCGCCACGACGCCGGTTCCCGCATCGCCGGGTTCATATTTTCCGCCCGGCGCTTTTGCACCCCAACCGCCAGTCGCGATCAGCGCCTCCAAGCGCAGCTTCTCCTTGAGCAGCGTGCGATACTGCTGCGAGCGCGGGGGCAGGCCGCGGATGTAGTCGCGGGCCGGGCCTTCCGCCAGACCACGCAGATAGGTGTCGGGCGATTGACGCTCGACGGTGCGCACGATGCCGCCATCCACCGAGGCCGGTGTCAGCAAACCGGTCTGGATGTCGCGGGCGAAGCGCACGAATTCCCGGCTCAGCGCCACCTCGACCTCGCCCAGATCGCGTGCGGTGCGCGCAGCGGCCATCCGGCGCATCAGCGCATCGACGTCATAGCGACCCTGCGGCAGGCCGTGCAGGTCCGCCGAGGACAGCGCCTCGATCAGGGCGGCCCGCCGCGCGGTCTGCTCGGGCCCCTGCCCGGTCCAGAGCGGCGCATAGTTCCGGTCGCGGTAGAACGCGCCGATCTCGTCGTTGCCATAGGACGCGACCGCAACGGACTGCTTGAATGCGGTCACCTGTGCAACTGCGGGGCCCGCCAGGACAAGGGCTAGCCCGGCCGCGCAGAGAATTGCCGACAGGCGTTTTGCGGGTTGACACAGCGGAGTCGGAATCATTCGGGAATCCTTTGGTCGAATCTCTCAAGGCGAATTTGGTTTGCGTCTGTAAATACTCAAGGAATACAGCCCGCCCTGTCCAATCACAACACCATTATCAGCCTGAACCGTGACGGCACTGAGGCAATGGCACAACGCGGCGCCGTCGCGGCCAAAATGCAACAATGATGCAAATAAACCGCCGATCGTCACGCGATGCGCAAAAACCCGCCGAAATCGCAGCCTTCCGCAGGCAATATCCGATCACGCCTTGGCCCGACATTCGGGCTATGGCATACATCCCTCATTCGGGGATGGATGTTAACAAGTGGCACGTAACATCGTGTCAGAGGCAGGACTACGGACGGGACACGGCAGAACATGACGGAAAGCGGCTCAACGGGACTTTCCCGGCGCGCACTACTTGGTGCGTTCGCAGCAACAGCAATCTCAGCAGCACCAACCTTTTCTCAGGCCGCGGGTTTCCTGCGCGGTGGAGGCGACATTCGCCGGATCCGGATGTATTCCGGCCGCACCGGCGAGCGGATCGACATGGTGTATTGGATCGACGGCGACTACATCAAGGAGGCCGTCAAAGAGGTCAATCACTTCATGCGCGACTGGCGCACCGATCAGGTCAAGGGAATCGACCTGCGCGCGTTGGACATCATGGCCGCCGCGCACAACCTTCTGGACGTGAACGAACCCTACATGCTGCTGTCGGGCTATCGCAGCCCGCAGACCAACGCGATGCTGCGCAGCCGCTCGCGTGGCGTGGCCAAGAACTCGCTGCACATCAAGGGGCAGGCTGCCGACCTGCGACTGAGCTCGCGCTCGGTCGGCCAGATGGCCCGCGCGGCCCAATCGGTCCGCGCCGGCGGGGTGGGCCGTTATTCGCGCTCGAACTTCGTGCACATGGATTGCGGCGACGTGCGCACTTGGGGCGGCTGATCCTGCCCAGGCCCTGCGCAACGAAAGCCCCCGTCTCGGCCGGGGGCTTTTTTGTGCGCGCTCACCGGACGGCCCGCATTTGCGGTGCGCCTGTCGTGGCTGCATGTCCCGTCTGGATCCGGTTCGCGCCTTCATACCCTGTGAACGCAACCGAGCCTGCGCCGGTTCCTGGAAAATGCGGAAAGTTGGTGCCCAAGGTCGGACTCGAACCGACACGCCCGTAAAGGCGGGGGATTTTGAATCCCCTGCGTCTACCATTCCGCCACTTGGGCACGCCCCTGAATTATCGCCCCCGCGCGCCGACGTCCAGAGACAAAAATGCGCCGCCGCGCGCCGCTTGCGCCGGTTGCAGTTGACCCCGCGCCCGCGGCATGGTTTTGCAGCGCGACCCCGCGATTTCCCGACCGGGGCACGGATATGCGGACACGATGCTGAGACGGCTCTACGACTGGACGATCGACCTGGCCGAACATCCCAGGGCCCTGTGGGTCCTGGCCCTTGTGGCGTTCATCGAAAGCTCGGTTTTTCCGATTCCCCCCGACGTGCTGATGATCCCGATGATCCTGGCCGCGCCGGGCCGGGCCTGGCTGATCGCCTCGGTCGCGCTGGTCTCGTCGGTCCTGGGTGGGCTTCTTGGCTACGCGATCGGCATGTTCTTCTATGAGGGCATCGGCCAGCCCATACTGGCCGCAATGGGCAAGGAGGCCGCGATGGCCGAATTCAACACGCGTTTCAACGATTTCGGGTTCTGGGCGGTGCTGACCGCGGGCGTCACGCCCTTCCCCTACAAGGTCATCACCATCATGTCCGGCTGGACCGCCATGCCGCTGGGCACCTTCATTGCAACGTCGATCCTGGCGCGCGCGATCCGGTTCTTCGCCGTGGCGGCCCTGCTCTGGGCTTTCGGGGCGCCGGTGCGCGGCTTCATCGAGCAGCGGCTGGGCCTGGTGTTCAGCGTCTTCGTTGCCCTTCTGATCGGGGGATTTGCCGTGGTGAGGTATCTATGATCAGGCGCCGAACATGGATTGCATTGGCGGCCGGAGGCTCGGCGGCGCTGCTGCTGGGGGCCTGGGGGTTCCAGTATCTCGGCGGACTCGCGCCGTGCAAGCTCTGCTACTGGCAGCGCTATCCCCACGCGGTGGCCGCGCTGCTGGGACTGGCTGCGCTCGCCCTGCCCGGCCGTGCGCTGCCGCTGCTGGGCGCGCTTGCGGCGTTGGCGACGGCGGGCATCGGCGCGTTTCACGCCGGCGTCGAACAGGGATGGTGGTCGGGGCCGTCCACCTGTTCCTCGGGGCCCGTCGGCGGGCTGTCGGCCGAAGAGCTGATGGACCAGATCATGGCAGCCCCCCTGGTGCGCTGCGACGACATCCCGTGGGAGATGCTGGGCATCTCGATGGCCGGCTGGAACGCGCTGATCTCGCTGGGCCTTGCCGGCCTGTGGCTGATGGCGGCGCGCGCCCGGGCCTGAGCCGCGTCACGTCGCCTTTTTCGTCGACAGCAGCAGGTTGGTCTCGCTGGTCTGCACCCCGTCCATCGTGCGGATGCGCGCAAGCGCGTGATCGAGCTGTTCCAGCGTCTCGGTACCCAGTTCGACGATCAGATCCCAGCGCCCGTTGGTCGAGTGGATCGCCCGCACCTCCTTGAGCCCCTGCAACTGCCGGGTGATCCGCGCGGCGCCGCGCCCCTCGATTCCGATCATCATCATCCCGCGCACCGGATCCTGCAGCGTGTCCGCCTTGAGGACCACGGTGAACCCCAGGATCTCGCCACGCTGCAACAGCCGTTCGATCCGCGCCCGGACGGTGGTACGCGACAGGCTGAGCTGCAGCGCCAGATCCGACAGCGAGGCGCGCGCGTCGTGCCGCAGGGCGGCGATCAGCCGTTCATCCGTTTTGTCCAACCTTGCCCCCATTTTGACCAATAGCATTCCCATCTGCACAAAAAGCCGGGTGGAATTCAACGCAAATCGCGCAGAGTCTGGATGTTCCAGTTTTCACAAGACGGTTTCTCATGACACCCCGACACTGCATCCTGATCGGCGCACCTGTGGACAGCGGCAAGCGGCGCACCGGTTGCCTCATGGGCCCCGACGCCTATCGCACTGCCGGGCTGGCCCAGGCGCTCGGTTCGCTCGGCCACCGCGTCGAGGATATCGGCAACCTCACCCCGGCCTCGCATGCGCCCGATGACGATACCGGCCGCCTGCACCAGCCCAACCGCACGATCGGCTGGACCCACCGGCTGATCCGCGCCGCCGAAGAGGCCCTGCCCCGCGGCCTGCCGATCTTTCTGGGCGGCGATCATGCGCTGTCGCTGGGCAGCGTGGCGGGTGCTGCCAACCATGCCGCGCGCACCGGCCGGCCGCTCTTCGTGCTGTGGCTGGACGCCCATAGCGATTTCCATACGCCGGATACCTCCGGGTCGGGCAACCTGCACGGCACGCCGCTGGGCTACGTCACCGGGCGCGGCGGATTTGCCGGCTTTCCGGTGATCGGAAACCCTGTGCCCCAAGAGAACATCTGCATCCTCGGCCTGCGCTCTGTCGATGGCGCCGAGCGCGAGGCGCTGCAGGCGACGCGGATCCGGTTCCACGACATGCGCGAGATCGACGAGAACGGCATCGCCCGGCCGCTGGCCGCGTTCCTGGAGCATGTCGCCGCACAGAACGGACTGCTGCACGTCTCGCTGGACGTGGATTTCCTGGACCCAGCCATCGCGCCCGCGGTCGGCACCACGGTTCCGGGCGGCGCGACGATCCGCGAGGGGCACCTGGTGATGGAGATGATCTGCGACAGCGGGTTGATGACCTCGCTGGATCTGGTCGAGCTGAACCCGTTTCTCGACGAGCGCGGGCGCACGGCGCAGGTGATGGTCGACCTGGCCGCCTCGGCGCTGGGGCGGCGCGTGTTCGACCGGCCGACCCAGAGCTATTCGTGACATTGGCGGCGTGGGCCGCGTTGCGGCCAGCCCGGTGCGGCCGGACCGCTGGAAGAAAGGACTGACACATGAAACCTTCGGAAAAGGCCCTGGTGCCCTTCGTCTCGGTCGATCACATGATGCAGCTGATCCATCGCATCGGCGTCGAGGAGATGCTGCGCGGGCTCGCGGAGTATATCGAGGCCGATTTCCGCCGCTGGGACCTGTTCGACAAGACCCCGCGTGTGGCCAGCCATTCCGACGTCGGCGTGATCGAGCTGATGCCCACCTCGGATGGTGAGCTTTACGGGTTCAAATACGTGAACGGCCACCCCAAGAACACGCGCGAGGGGCTGCAGACCGTGACCGCCTTCGGCCTGCTGGCCTCGGTCGAGACCGGGTATCCGGTCCTGCTGAGCGAGATGACCATGCTCACGGCGATGCGCACGGCGGCAACCTCGGCGATGGTGGCCAAGCACCTGGCGCCCAAGGGAGCCGACACCATGGCGATGATCGGCAACGGCGCGCAGTCGGAGTTCCAGAGCCTGGCGATGAAGGCGATCTGCGGGCTGAAGACCGTGCGCCTTTACGACACCGACCCGCAGGCCACGCGCAAGGCCGCCCGCAACCTGGCCGGGTCGGGGTTGGAGGTCGTGACCTGCGCCAGTGCCGAGGAATCGATGGAGGGCGCGCAGATCATCACCACCTGCACCGCCGACAAGCAATATGCGACCATCCTGACCGACAACATGGTCGGTGCCGGTGTCCACATCAACGCCATCGGCGGCGACTGCCCCGGCAAGACGGAACTGGCGCCGGCGATCCTGCACCGGTCGGACATCTTCGTCGAATATCCGCCGCAAACCCGGATCGAGGGCGAGATCCAGCAGCTGGAGGCCGACCACCCGGTGACCGAGCTGTGGCAGGTGGTCAACGGCACCGCACCGGGCCGCACCGGCGACCGGCAGATCACCCTCTTTGACAGCGTGGGCTTCGCCATCGAGGATTTCAGCGCCCTGCGCTATGTCCGCGATCAGTTGCCGGGAACCGAGTTCTACCACCCGCTCGACCTGCTGGCGGACCCGGACGATCCCCGCGACCTGTTCGGGATGCTGCAGCGTTCGGCGAGCTGACAGGCCGGGCTTTGCGAGGCTCTGCCTCGCGCTCCGAAGTATTTGCTGCGAGAGGAAAAGCCGGTGTTTCGCGCTGGCTGAAATGCATCGACAAAGCGTCGCGCCGCTGGCCGCCTACGCCTCCAGCTCGGCGTCCCAGTAGAGGAAATCCATCCAGCTGTCATGCAGGTGGTTGGGCGGGAACTTGCGGCCGGCATTGCGCAACTCCTCGGCCTGGGGCCGGCGCGGCGGCTTGCGCAGGGCCATGCCGGCGCGGCGCAACGACTTGGACCCCTTGCGCAGGTTGCAGGGCGCACAGGCGGCCACCACGTTTTCCCAGCTCGTCACCCCGCCGGCGGCGCGGGGCACCACGTGGTCGAAGGTCAGCTCGCCCCGGCTTCCGCAATACTGGCAATGGAACTGGTCGCGCAGAAAAAGATTGAAGCGCGTGAAAGCCACGCGCTTCTGGGGTTTCACGTAATCCTTGAGGACAACCACCGAGGGTATGCGGATCACCGTGCTGGGGCTGCGTACAACCTCGTCATATTCGGCCACGATATCCACCCGCTCCAGCCAGGCGGCCTTGATCGCCTCCTGCCAGGGCCAGAGCGACAGGGGATAGTAGGAAAGCGGCCGGTAATCCGCATTCAGCACCAGCGCCGGATGCTGTCTGAGTGCGCCCGGCTCGCGCACGAACTCGGTTCTGAACTCCGCCGCCATCTGCTTTTGTCTCCTCAACAGCACTGCCCGGTCCCGCGACCGGAGCAGGGAGACCGCCCCAGCCTGCGATTCACTATATATCGTGGTTGCCCTCTGGCAAGCATTGTGTGACCACAACATCTCGCTTCCACGGTCACATATTCGCGTGACGGAACCGTGACAGTTATCCACAGCTTGCCGCGCCCAGGCCGGCGCGCTATTCGGGCGCATGGCCTGGTTCATCCGCTTCAACAAACCCCATGACGTTCTGCCGCAATTCACCGACGCGGGGTATGCAGGCGGGCCGCGCCGGACGCTGTCGGATTTCATCGACCTGCCGGGGGTCTATCCGGCCGGGCGGCTGGACCGGGACAGCGAGGGGTTGATGCTGCTGACCGATGACGGCCGGCTGCAGGCGCGCATCGCCGATCCGCGCCACAAGATGCCCAAGACCTACTGGGTGCAAGTCGAAGGCATCCCCGATTCCGCGGCGCTGGAGGCGCTGTCGCGGGGCGTCGATCTGAAGGACGGGCGCACGAGGCCTGCCCGCGCAAGTCGCATGGAGGAACCCGAAGGGCTGTGGCCGCGCGACCCGCCGATCCGGGTGCGCAAGTCGGTGCCCGATTGCTGGATCGCATTGACCCTGCGCGAGGGGCGCAACCGTCAGGTCAGGCGGATGACCGCCGCGGTGGGCCATCCCACGCTGCGCCTGATCCGGGCGCGCATCGGCGACTGGACGCTGGACGGGCTGGCCCCGGGCCGCTGGGAGGCCCTGCCCCCCCCTGACAGGCCGCACCGGCGTTGATAGTCTGGCCGCATGACAGACGATCTGCCCCCTGCCCCCATTCCCAACGCCGTTCTCGAAGCCGCAGTCTATGCCGATGACCTGGATCTCGCTGAAGTGTTCTATGGCGAGCTTCTGGGCCTGCCCAGGATCCAGCGGGTCGGCAACCGCCACGTGTTCTTTGCCGTGGGCGCCTCGGTTCTGCTGGTCTTCAACCCCGACGAGACCGAGGCACCGCCCGGAAACCCGCGCATGCCGGTGCCGCCGCATGGCGCGCGCGGGCCGGGCCATGTCTGCCTGACGCTGGACCGCGAGGGAATAGCAGCGATGCAGACGCGGCTGACCCGGGCCAACGTCACCATCGACACCGCCTTCGACTGGCCGAACGGAGCGCGGTCGCTCTATGTGCGCGATCCGGCCGGCAACTCGGTGGAGTTCGCCGAAAGCTGGCTTTGGGACGACCTGAAACCGGGCTAGAGTGGTTCGATGCGGCCGTCGCTGATCGTCACCAGGCGCCGCGACACCACATTGAGCCCGGCCAGAGCAGCGCGGAACGTCGCCATGTGCGGGGTGGCGAAATGCGCCTCGAGTGCGGCCCGGTCCCGCCATTCCTCGTAGATGCGGAACCGGGTCTCGGTGCCGATCACTTGGGCGAACTCATAGGTGAGGCATCCGTCTTCGCGGCGCGTCTCTTCCATCATCACGCGGGCCGCTTCGCGCGCCGGCGCAACGCTGTCCTCGTCCAGCTCGATGGTTCCGGTCACGATCAGCATTTGGCGTCTCCCTGCATCGGATCGAAGGTTTTGCGTATTCAGCGCAATGACGCGCCGCCGACCCGCGGCATGTGGCGCGCAGCCATGGCCCGGACGGCCACCGCCATCAAAGGCTCAGCTTGTCGCGCATGAAGGCCAGCGCCACGCTCAGCCCGTCGGGCGCGATGCCGTGGCCGGTGCCCTTCATGACATGGGCATAGACCTCCTTGAATCCTGCCTTCTGCAGGCCGTCGGCGGCCTCGGGCAGCGATTGCGGCGGCACCACGTCATCGCTGTCGCCATGCACCAGCAGCACGGGCATCCGGCTCACCGCCTCGTCGGCCAGCAGGTCGGGCTCCAGCAGGCGGCCCGAGATGGCCACGATGCCCGCGACCGCATCCTCGCGCCGGGGCGCGACATGCAGGGCCATCATCGTGCCCTGGCTGAAGCCGAACAGTACCACCTGTTCGGGCAGCACATCCTCGTCCACCATCAGCGCGTCGAGAAACGCGTTCAGGTCGTCGATCGCCGCGGCCATGCCGCGCATCGCCTCCTCTTCCGACGAGCCATCGATCCAGGGGATCGGGAACCACTGGAACCCCATCGGCGCCCCGGCGCAGGCCTCGGGCGCGTCGGGCGCCACGAAGAGCGTATCGGGCAGGTGTTCGGCCAGCGGATCGGCCAGCCCCAGCAGGTCGGCCCCGTTGGCGCCATAACCGTGCAGGAACACCACGACCGAGCGCGTGGTGCCGGATTGGGGCGCCTTGCGGCCCGCGTTCAATACCCGTGTCATGCAATTCCTTCCCTGTCCTTGGCCACGCGGTAATAGGCCCAGAGCGCGCGGGCCGCAACCGATCGCCAGGGCGACCAGGCCGCCGCCATGTCGCGCAGCGCCTTGTCGCGCGGCCGTTCCGGCAGGTCATAAAGCAGCCGCGCCGCCTCCTGCAGCGCCAGGTCGCCCGGGGCGAAGACATCCGCTCGGCCGAGGCTGAACATGGCATAGATCTCGGCGGTCCAGACGCCGATCCCCGGCACTTCGGTCAGACGAGTCACTACCGTTTCGGTGGGCAGCTCGCGCAGCCCGGCATAGTCGATCCCCGCCGCCGCCAGCGCCCGTGCATAGCGGATCTTCTGCCGGCTCAGCCCGGCGGCGCGCAGATCGTCCTCAGTGGCCGTGGCCACCCGCTCCGGACTGGTCAGCCCCGCCGCCGCCATCCGGCCCCAGATCGCCCGCGCCGAGGCGACGCTGACCTGCTGGCTGACGATGGCGCTGAGCAGTTCGGCGAACCCGTCGGGCTTGCGCCGCAGGGGCAGCGGCGCGCACAGGTCGATGGCATGGGCCATGCGCGGGCATTGGGCACTGAGCCACGCCGCGCCCTCGGCCACGCAACTGTCGCCTTCGATTATGCGTCCCACACTCATCAGCGCCTTCCTGCCCTTCTGCCCGCCGGCGCACCCTAGCCGCCCGGCGCGTCGGATCAAGCCGCTTGTGCCGCACCGAATTCAATAATACGCATGCGTCATGACGACTGCCGCCGCCTATTCCGATGATGGCCGCGCCCGGCGCAACGTGGCCGTTCTGGTGGCCGCGCAGGCGATCCTGGGCGCGCAGATGCCGATGATCTTCACCGTGGGCGGGCTTGCCGGGCAATCGCTGGCGGGCAACGCCTGCCTTGCAACGCTGCCGATCTCGCTGATCGTGCTGGGCTCGATGCTGGCGGCCACGCCGATCTCGGCGATCATGCAGAAATGGGGCCGGCGCACGGGCTTTGTCGTCGGCACCTCGGCCGGGGCCTTGGGGGGCGTCGTAGGCGCCTATGGCCTTTACCACGCCTCGTTTCCGATCTTCCTGGCCGGCAGTTTCCTGACCGGCATCTACATGAGCGCGCATGGTTTCTACCGCTTCGCCGCCGCCGACACCGCCTCGGACACGTTCCGGCCCAAGGCGATCTCCTACGTGATGGCCGGCGGGCTGGCCGCCGCCGTGATCGGCCCGCAGCTGGTCAAGGCGACCAGCCAGGCCTTCGTGATCCCCTTTCTGGGCACCTACCTGGCGATCATCGCGTTGAACGTTGTGGGATCGTCGCTGTTCCTGTTCCTTGACATACCGAAGCCACCGCCGCCCGCCGAGGACAGCCCGCGCGGGCGCACACGATGGGAACTGATCACAACGCCCCATATCGCGGTGGCGGTGATCTGCGCGATGGTCTCCTATGCGCTGATGAACCTGGTTATGACCTCCACGCCGCTGGCGGTGGTGGGCTGCGGCTTTACCCAGGGCAATGCCGCCGACGTGGTGACCAGCCATGTGCTGGCGATGTATGTGCCCAGCTTCTTTACCGGCCACCTGATCGCGCGGTTCGGTGCCGAGAAGATCGTGGCGCTGGGGCTGCTGATCCTGGCGGGCGCCGGCTCGGTCGCGCTTCAGGGGGTGGAGCTGGACAATTTCTTTCTCGCGCTGATCCTGCTGGGGCTGGGCTGGAATTTCGGCTTCATCGGGGCCACTTCGATGCTGGCCGCAGCCCACGCCCCGCATGAGCGCGGCCGGATGCAGGGGCTCAACGACTTGCTGGTCTTCGGCGGCGTGACCTTTGCCTCGCTGGCCTCGGGCGGGTTGATGAACTGCTCGGGCGGCTCGGCGGTCGAGGGCTGGACCGCGGTGAACCTGGCAATGGCGCCGTTCCTGGTGCTTGCCGGCGGCGCGCTGATCTGGCTGCTGCTGCGCCCGGGCGACGAAAGACCGGCCTGACGCCTACCAGCGCCCGGTTGCGGCCCGCCACATCAGGCTGGTGCGACGGCGGAACTCGCTGGTGCCAAGGCTTCCTTCGGCCACCCGGCCGGGCGCGGTGCGGGCCTGTTTCAGGACGGTTTCGGCCTGCCAGGCAAAGAACAGCGCCGGCCGCGCCGGGGCCGGAACCCTGGCGCGCCCGGCCCGCGCCCGCGCCAGACGGTCCAGCGCATCCTGCGCCAGCGCCCTAACCCCGTCCGCCGTGCCGTCCAGCAGCGGCACCCGGCCGCGCGCCTCCAGGTCCGGGATCGCCCGCAGCCAGCTGGCCACGCCCGAGGCCCAGGCCGCGTCGCGCACCACCGCCTCGTCCGCCGCGCCCAGGGCCCGCGCCGCGGCCCAGGCAATGCTGCCCAAGCTGTGGTCGATATAGCGCTCGAAATGTTCGGCATCCTCGAACGGATCGCGGTAGATGTCCCAGCGCCGGACCGCGACAAACTCGTCCAGCCCGGCGGCCATCTCCGGGCTCAGCACATCGGCCAGCGGCGTGACCACCTCGTGCCGCCGCACCGCGTCGCCGGCGGCGATCTCGGCCAGCGCGTCGCGCCACCATTGCAGCCGCATCTCGGCGATCATCGGCTCCTGCGTGACCCAGGGCGCGCGCGAGACCTCGACATTCAGCGCATAGAGCGGGAACAGCACCCGCCGCGCCGCCACAGGGGCGGCCATCGCGGCCAAGAACCGGTCGGGGTCGGCCCGGCGCACCAGGTCGGCGCAGGCGGTCAGGTCGGCGTCAAACGCCATTGCGGCCGTGCGGCGCTCCGCAATCGCGGATCAGCTTCCACTTGATCGCGTCGGTCAGCGCCTCGAACGAGGCGTCGACGATGTTGGCGCTGACACCCACGGTGGACCAGCGGCGGCCCTTGCCGTCCTCGCTGTCGATGATGACGCGGGTGACCGCCTCGGTGCCGCCCTGGGTGATGCGCACCTTGAAGTCCACCAGACGCATGTCGGCCAGCAGGCCGGAATACTGGCCCAGATCCTTGGCGAGCGCCCGGGCCAGCGCATTGACCGGGCCGCGATCCTCGCCCAACTCGTCGAAGGATTCGCTGACCGACAGGCGCTTCTCGCCATCGACCTTCACCACGACGACCGCCTCGGACAGGCTGACCATGCGATTGCGCTTGTTCTTGCGGCGCTCGATCGTGACCTTGTAGCGCTTGACCTCGAAGAACTCGGGCAGACGGCCCAGTTCCTCGCGCGCCAGCAGTTCGAAACTGGCCTGCGCGGTGTCATAGGAATAACCCTCGGTCTCGCGCGCCTTGACCCGCTCAAGGATCCGGCCGAGCGCCGGGTCGCCGGGCTCGACCTCCAGCCCGGCCTCGGCCAGGCGGTTGCGCAGGTTGGACTGGCCGGCCTGGTTCGACATCGGGATGATGCGCGTGTTGCCGACCGTGGCGGGATCGACATGCTCATAGGTCGCGGGATCCTTGAGGATCGCGCTGGCATGCAGCCCCGCCTTGTGGGCGAAGGCAGAGGCGCCCACGTAAGGCGCCTGTTTCATCGGCACACGGTTGAGGATCTCGTCCAGCATCCGGCTGGTTCGCGTGAGCCCGGCCAAGGCCTCGAGGCTTACGCCGGTCTCGAACCGCTCGGCATAGCGCTCCTTGAGCAGCAGCGTCGGGATCAGCGAGGTGAGGTTTGCGTTGCCGCAGCGTTCGCCCAGCCCGTTCAGCGTACCCTGGATCTGCCGCGCGCCGGCCTCGACCGCCGCCAGCGACCCGGCTACTGCCTGCTCGGTGTCGTTATGGGTGTGGATGCCCAGCCGGTCGCCGGGGATGCCCGCGGCGATCACCTCGCCCACGATCCGGCCGACCTCGCCCGCCAGCGTGCCGCCATTGGTGTCACACAGCACGATCCAGCGCGCTCCGGCCTCCAGCGCCGCGCGGCAGACCTCCAGCGCATAGTCCGGGTTGTCGCGGTAGCCGTCAAAGAAATGCTCGGCATCGAACAGGGCCTCGCGCCCCTGCGCCACCACATGCGCGATCGAGGCGCGCACGTTCTCGGTGTTCTCCTCCAGCGCGACGCCAAGCGCGTGATGCACGTGATAGTCATGCGTCTTGCCCACCAGGCAGACCGTCCCGGTCCCGGCATTCATCACTGCCGCCAGAACCTCGTCATTGTCGGCCGACCGCCCGGCCCGCTTGGTCATGCCGAAGGCGGTCAACCGCGCGCGGGTCTCGGGGCTCGCGTCGAAAAACGCGCTGTCGGTGGGGTTGGCGCCGGGCCAGCCGCCCTCGATGTAATCCACCCCCAGCGCGTCCAGCGCCTCCGCGATACGGACCTTCTCGGCGGTCGAGAACTGCACACCCTGCGTCTGCTGTCCGTCGCGCAGCGTCGTGTCGTAGAGATAGAGACGTTCCGAACTCATTGCACCAGCCCTCTGCCTGCCCCGCCCATCACAGCGCCTCCAGCTTCTTGGCGTCGAAGCCCGGACCCGGCACCAGCTCGACACCGGATTTGGACATGCGCACCTCAAGCCCGGCGGCCATGTAGAGCGCCTTGAGCCGGTCGACCTCGGTGAAGTCGCGGTTGTCCATCGCCGCCATCCGCGCTTCCTCCAACCTCTCGGCATGAGCGTCGAGGTCCAGCGCCGAGACATCCGCCCAGGCACCCATCTCAGGCGTCAGCAGACCCAGAAGCTGCGCCGAGGCCAGCAACTCGGCCGCCTTGCCCTCTGCCACCAGACCGTGCAGTTCGGCAATCGCGCCGGCGGTGTTCAGATCGTCCGCCAGGGCCTCCAGAACCGACGCGACGGGCGCATCGGCGGGCGAAACGCCCTCGCTCAGGGCGCGCCATTTGCGCAGCACCGCCTCGGCCTCGCGCGCCTTCTGCGCGGTCCAGTCCATCGGCTTGCGGTAGTGGGTCTGCAGGAACACGAACCGGATCACCTCGCCCGGCACGCCCTGCTCCAGCAGGTCATGCACGGTGAAGAAATTGCCCAGGCTCTTGGACATCTTGCGGCCCTCGACCTGCAGCATCTCGTTGTGCATCCAGACCCGGGCGAAACCGCCCTCGGGGTGGGCGCAGCGGCTCTGGGCGATCTCGTTCTCGTGGTGCGGGAACAGCAGGTCGTTGCCGCCGCCATGGATGTCGAAGGTCTCGCCCAGCAGCTCATGCGCCATCGCCGAGCATTCGATATGCCAGCCCGGCCGCCCGCGTCCCCAGGGGCTGTCCCAGCCCGGCAGGTCGGCATCCGAGGGTTTCCACAGCACGAAATCCATCGGGTTGCGCTTGTAGGGCGCCACCTCGACCCTTGCGCCTGCGATCATGTCGTCCACCGACCGGCCCGACAGCTTGCCGTAGTCCGCGCGCCAGCTGTCCACCGCGAACAGGACATGCCCCTCGGCCTCATAGGCATGGCCCTTGTCGATCAGCACGCCGATCATCTCGACCATCTGCGCGATATAGGCGGTGGCGCGCGGCATATGCGTGGGCTGCAGCGATCCCAGCGCGCCCATGTCGTCGAGATACCATTGCGTGGTCTCGGCAGTGATCTCGCCGATGCTGCGCCCGCTTTCGGCGGCGCGCGCGTTGATCTTGTCGTCCACGTCGGTGAAGTTGCGCACATAGGTCACGTTTTCCGCGCCATGGACATGGCGCAGCAGCCGGAACAGAATGTCGAACACGATCACCGGGCGGGCATTTCCGATATGGGCGCGGTCATAGACGGTGGGCCCGCAGACATACATGCGCACATTGTCGGGATCGAGCGGCGCGAAATCCGTCTTGCTGCGGGTGGCCGTGTTGAAAAGCCTGATCGTGGTCATGTTCAATTCCTCAAGACGCGTGAATGCCCTGCGCGACGCCGCGGGCTTAGCAACTTGTCTTCAGGAAAGAAACGACAACAAACCGGCCCGCGAGAAAAACTCAGCAGGGAATGCAGCAGATAATGATGCGGATCACCCGGTTCATGGGACACGGGATAGCACGGGCGGCGGATTGCGCCAAGCCTTGATTGCAAGGGCCGGCGGGCGCATCCTCTACCCCATGACCCGCGATCTCGTGAACGACATCTGCAAGGACTTCCCCGGCGCCGAGGTCTCGGACCCCTGGGGCGGTGGCCATGATGCCTGGAAGGTGGGCGGCAAGATGTTCGCCTGCGTCGGCACCGTCGATGACGGTGTGTCGGTCAAGACCCCCGATGTCGAGACCGCCGCGATGCTGATCGAGGCAGGCGTCGGTCGGCGCGCACCCTATTTCCACCGCAGCTGGATCAAGCTGCCTTGGGAGGCCGATCCGGAGGAACTGCACCACCGGCTCGGGATGTCCTATGACATCGTGCGCGGCGGTCTGACGAAAAAGGCACAGGCCGCCCTGCCCCCGCGCGAGGGCGGATAGGCGGCGCGGCCAGCCCGGCCGCACCGCCCAACCGTTCGATCAGAACCGGAACGAGGCCCGGACCGAGGCCGACCGGGCGTCGGCGTCGATGCCGCTGCCGCCGATGTCGTCGAACTGGTGTTCCAGCAACTCGGCGCCGACGATCCACTGGTCGGTCACCTGGTAGGACACGCCGAGGCCGTAGAACTCGCCGGTCTCGTCGCCCAGCGAGGTGTCGGCCCGCGCCGCACCGCCGGTGACATAGGCCAGAACCTGGCCGAAATCGTAGCCTGCTTTCAGCTTGCCGCGCAGCACGGAATCGACGCTGGCCGCGCCGCCCAGGTCCAGGTCGGTGGCGTCATAATCGACTTCGCCACCCAGCACGAAGCGGCCGAAATCGTAGTTGTAGCCGCCATGCACACCATAGGCGACATCGTCACCGTCCGGGGCGCCTTCGGGCTCGACGTCCAGTTGGCCGATCTGGCCACCGATATACGCACCGGTCCAGTCGCCCCCCAGGTTCGGGGCGGGCGCCGGGGCGACCGGTGCCGGCTCGATGACGGGTTCGGACACGTTTCCGGCAAATGCGGGACTGCTCAGCGCCGCAACGATGGCGGCCGTGGAAATGATACGGGTCATTTTGACTTCTCCTGTCGTTCGGGGCGCCATGTCGCGCCCGCTGGACCTACAAATGGATCCGGCGCGCGGGTTTCCAGCCCCCGCGACCGGCGCGGGCGGGGTGGCGGCATGGAATGGCCGAAACGCGCTGCGTTGCAGCAAAAACATGCCGAGAGCGCAGGTCGCAAATGGAACAGACAGGCGGATTTTTGCGTTCACTCTGGTTTCAAATGTCAGGAGCGCCCATGCAGCGTGATGAATGCAAGATCTCGATCGTCTGCCGCACCATCGGTGCGGAGCGTGGGCTGGCGGCACGCGGGCGGCCCTGAGGCGCATTTCACACGCCCTTGTCCGAATCCCTGAAAGATCGAGATCCCAGATGACTCCTCAGCCCAGCCTTTCCCTGCGCAGTGGCGGCCGTGCCGCGCGCCGCGCCGCCCGCGCCACCGCCCTGCCCGATCACCTGCGCCCGGTGCGACCGGGACTGACCGGCGGCCAGTATGCCCCGCTCAGCCAGCCCGAGGTCGAGCGCATCCATCACACCGCGCTGGACGCGCTGGAACAGATCGGCCTGGCGGATGCGCCGCCCAGCGGCGTCGCCATGCTGACCGCAGCGGGGTGCCTTCTGGGCGAGGATGGGCGGCTGCGCTTTCCCCGCGCGCTGGTCGAGGACATGCTGGCCAAGGCCAACCGCGCGGTCACGCTGTGCAGCCGCGACGGTGCGCATGATCTGGACCTGTCCGGCACACGGGTCCATTACGGCACCGCAGGCGCCGCCGTCCACATGGTCGATGTCGGGACCCGCGACTACCGCGAAAGCACCTTGCAGGATCTGCACGACGCCGCCCGCATCGCCGACCAGCTGGACAACATCCATTTCCTGCAACGCCCGATGGTCGCCCGCGACATCGCCGACAACCGCGAGATGGACCTGAACACGATCTATGCCTGCTGCGCCGGCACCACCAAGCATGTGGGCACCTCGTTCACCGACCCGGCCTATGTGGCCGACGCGCTGGAAATGCTGCACCTGATCGCGGGTGGCGAGGACAAGTGGCGCGCGCGGCCGTTCCTTGGCAACAGCAACTGCTTCGTCGTCCCGCCGATGAAATTCGCCACCGAGGCCTGCCTGGTCATGGAGGAATGTATTCGCGGCGGGATGCCTGTTCTGCTCTTGTCGGCCGGCATGGCCGGGGCGACCGCGCCCTCGACCATCGCGGGGGCCATCGTGCAGGCGGTGGCCGAATGCCTGGCCGGGCTGGTCTATGTCAACGTGATGCAGCCGGGTCATCCGGCGGTGTTCGGCACCTGGCCCTTCGGCCTCGACCTGCGCACCGGCGCGATGACCGGCGGGTCGGGCGAACAGGCGCTGCTGACGGCCGGATGCGCGCAGATGCACCGGTTCTACGACCTGCCGGGCGGCGCGGCGGCCGGGATCGCCGACAGCAAGCTGCCGGACATGCAGGCGGGCTGGGAGCAGATGTGCTCGAACGTGATGGCGGGCCTGTCGGGGCTGAACATGGTCTACGAGGCCGCCGGCATGCACGCCTCGCTGCTGGGATTTTGCCACGAGTCGCTGATCCTGGGCGACGACCTGATCGGCCAGGCCCTGCGTTGCGTGCGCGGGATCGAGGTAAGCGACGACACGCTGGCGCTGGAGCAGATGCGGCAGGTCTGCCTGGGTGGCAGCGGTCACTACCTGGGCACCGAGCAGACGCTGGGCCGGATGCAGTCCGATCACGTCTATCCCGCGCTCGGCGACCGCAGTTCGCCCAAGGAATGGCAGGAGCGCGGCCGGCCCGACCTGATCGAGCGGGCCACCGCGCGCAAGGTCGAGATCCTGGCCGAGCGCGCCAGCGCCCGGTTCGACCCGATCACCGACGCTGCGATCCGGTCGCGGTTCGCCATCCACCTGCCGCCGGGCTGAAACGGCTCGCGGCGGCCATGCCCTTGCACAGCCGCCGCGCCGCCGGAATGTCCGTGTCCGGCTTCACGCCCCTTCCCGGGGCAGGTGCGGTTCCGTGAGCGGAATCCGCACCCTGGGGGAGATCAGATCAACCCTCGGTGCTCGGCATCAGGCCGGCTTCCTGCGCGGCGGTGATTTCTTCCTCGTCCAGCGCACCGTCGGCGTTCACGTCCATGGCCGCGAAGGCATCCGCGGTCACTTCGGGAAAGGCCGCTTGCACCTCGTCGATGGTCAGCATGCCGTCGCCGTTCGCGTCGGCCGAACCCTGGGCCATCGCCAGCGCGGGGATGCCAATGATCAGAGCGGCCACTGCGGTGAGGTTTTGCGGTTTCATTACGAGAACTCCTGTTTCGTTTTTTGATCGTCCGATCGCGTCGGACAGGACCAACATGGGCATTCTCGCGGCCCCGTCATCCTCCTTGAGCCGGTGGGCGTAAAACGCGCCAAAGCCTGCCAGAATCGCCGCGGGGCTGGGCGGCTCCTTGCGATTGGCGACATGCCGCGCATGGGTGGGCGGCTCTCCTCTGACGCGAGTCGGTGTTTCCGGCAACTCCTCGCCGATGCACGGGCGGCAAGGTCTATTTCGCCGACTCGATGGAACAAAAAAAGTGGGGGGCCGAAGCCCCCCAGTTTCGCCGTCCAGGCTCAGTTCGTTGACCGCCCGGTGTTTTTTTGCCTGCGGCCTGGACGTCGCAGGGGCGAGCGCACCCGCCCCGGATGAGAGTGGGAGGACTGATATTCCGTCCCACCCCGTAGCTGCGGGAAATCACCGATCTCCCTCTGGTTTCGTCGGGGCCGGCGTCCAGAAGACACTCCCCGGCCCCTACACGCCCCGTTCGGGACGCGATCTGGTTAGCCTTCCCGCCTTTGAATATGGAAGCTCACTGGCACACGCGCGGTATCTTTAGATCGACCGTCCGGCAGCAATCCATCCATATATTGAGCCGGGGACGCGTTCACGCCTTCGGCATCAAGCACGACAGAAATTCGATGAGCTTTATTCTTGTTTTGAGCCAAGAACTTGACGGGCGGAACCAGCAATCCGCTGTCACCAACCAACTCGAAGCTGAAAGGGTATACTGCGTCATCAATTCTGAAGTGCCCTGGAACCATCATTTTCGTCTCTCCTCAGCTGCACCCGCTCGTGGATCCGCAGGTGTTGCACTTCATACAGGTGCCGTTGCGCACCAGCGTGTAGTTTCCGCATTCGCCGCAGGGGTCGCCCTCATAACCCTGCATCTTGGCCTTGGTGCGGGCGTCCATCCCGGTGGCCGTCTCGGCGACGACGGTGGTCTGGCTTTTGGTTTCGAATGTCACCGCTGCCTCGGACATCCCGGTCGGCACCGCCTGTCCACCGTTGAACACCACCAACTCCTGCGGCAGGCGCTTGCGCAGATAGCCCGTCGAACTGATCTGCTTGAGCACCTCCAGCGACCGCGTGGCGGCGGTGTCGCTGGGCTGGGAGACGTTGGACACGCCCTCTTCCTCGCCCCGGCCCAGATCGTCGAAGCTGGCACCCTCGGGCTTCACATGCGCCAGGTCTGTGCGGTCGAGATAGCTGACCGCCAGTTCCCGGAAGATGTAGTCGAGGATCGAAGTGGCATTCTTGATCGAGTCGTTGCCCTGGACCATCCCCGCCGGTTCGAACTTGGTGAAGGTGAAGGCGTCGACGAACTCCTCCAGCGGTACGCCGTATTGCAGGCCGACCGAGACCGCGATGGCGAAGTTGTTCATCATCGCGCGGAAGCCGGCGCCTTCCTTGTGCATGTCGATGAAGATCTCGCCCAGCTGCCCGTCGCCGTATTCGCCGGTGCGCAGATAGACCTTGTGCCCGCCGACGATCGCCTTCTGGGTATAGCCCTTGCGGCGTTCCGGCATCTTCTCGCGATGCGAGCGCACGATCTCCTTGACCACGACCTTCTCGATGACCTTCTCGGCCAGCACCGCGGCCCGTTCCTGCGGCGTGCCGCTTTCCAGGATCTCGGCCGCGTCGTCGTCATCCTCGACCAGGGCGGCGGCCAGCGGCTGGCTCAGCTTGGAGCCGTCGCGGTAGAGCGCGTTGGCCTTGACGCCCAGCGACCAGCTGAGTTCATACGCCTTCTGGCAATCCTCGATGGTGGCGTCATTGGGCATGTTGATCGTCTTGCTGATCGCGCCCGAGATGAAGCTCTGCGCCGCCGCCATCATGGTGATGTGGCTGTCCACGCTGAGGAACCGCTTGCCGCGCTTGCCGCAGGGATTGGCACAATCGAAGATCGAATAGTGCTCTTCCTTCAGATGCGGCGCGCCTTCCAGGGTCATGGTCCCGCAGACATGATCGTTGGCCGCATCGATATCGGCCTTGGAGAAGCCCAGGTGCCGCAGCAGGTCGAAGGTGGGATCGTTCAGCTTGTCGCCGGGGATGCCCAGAACCTGCGTGCAGAACTCCTCGCCCAGCGTCCACTGGTTGAAGACGAAGCGGATGTCGAAGGCCGAGCCAAGTGCCGCATCCACCTTGGCCAGCTCGTTCGGGCCGAACCCGTGCCCGGTGAGCGAGGTGTGGTTGATCCCCGGCGCGTTGCCGATGGTCCCGTGACCCACGGCATAGGACACGATCTCTTCGATCTGCGCGCTGGAATAGCCCTGCTTCTCGAGCGCGGCGGGAACCGAACGGTTGATGATCTTGAAATAGCCGCCGCCGGCCAGCTTCTTGAACTTCACCAGAGCGAAATCGGGCTCGATCCCTGTGGTGTCGCAATCCATCACCAGGCCGATCGTGCCGGTGGGTGCAATCACCGTGGCCTGCGCGTTGCGGTAACCGTTCTTCTCGCCCAGGGACAGCGCCTCGTCCCAGGCGGTCATCGCCAGTTCGACCAGGCGCGCATCGGGGCAGTTGGCGTGATCCAGCGGCACCGGCTTCACGCTCAGCTTCTCATAACCGTTGGCCTTGCCCTGCGCGGCGGCGCGGTGGTTGCGGATCACCCGCAGCATGTGCTCGGCATTGCGCTCGTAGGCGGCAAAGGGGCCAAGCTCGCCGGCGACCTCGGCCGAGGTGGCATAGGACACGCCGGTCATGATCGCGGTCAGCGCCCCGCAGATCGCCCGCCCCTCGTCGCTGTCATAGGAATAGCCCATGTTCATCAGCAGCCCGCCGATATTGGCATAGCCCAAACCCAGCGTGCGGAAGTCATAGGAAAGCTGCGCGATTTCCTTGGACGGGAACTGCGCCATCATCACGCTGATCTCCAGCGTCAGCGTCCACAGCCGGGTGGCGTGCATGTAATCCTCGGCCTGGAACTCGCCATCCTTGAGGAAGGTCAGCAGGTTCATCGAGGCCAGGTTGCAGGCGGTGTCGTCGAGGAACATATACTCGGAACACGGGTTCGAGCCGCGGATCTCGCCATCCGCCGGGCAGGTGTGCCACTCGTTGACCGTGTCGTGATACTGGATGCCGGGATCGGCACAGGCCCAGGCGGCGTGGCCGACCTTTTCCCACAGGTCTCGCGCCTTGACGGTCTTGGCGACCTTGCCGTTCACGCGGTTGACCAGCTCCCAGTCGGCGTCCTTTTCCACCGCGCGCAGGAACGCGTTGGTGACGCGGATGGAATTGTTCGAATTTTGCCCCGAGACCGAGTTGTAGGCCTCGGAATCCCAGTCGGTATCATAGGTCGGAAACTCGATGCTGGTATGGCCCTGCCTGGCATAGTCCAGCACGCGCTTGATATAGGTCTCCGGGATCGCGACCTTCTTGGCCTCGCGGATCGCGCCCTTCAGCGCCTCGTTGACCTTCGGGTCATAGGCATCCGCCTCGCCTCCGTCCCAGGTGCGGATGGCCTCGAAAATACCGTTCAGCATCTTCTCGTGCATCTTCGATCCGGCAACGATCGAGGCCACCTTCTGCTCTTCGAGCACCTTCCACTGGATGAATTGCTCGATATCGGGGTGATCGGCATCAACGATCACCATCTTCGCTGCCCGACGGGTTGTCCCGCCTGATTTGATCGCGCCGGCGGCACGATCCCCGATCTTCAGAAAGCCCATCAGGCCCGACGACTTGCCGCCGCCGGACAATGCTTCACCTTCGCCGCGCAAGTGGCTGAAATTGGTACCGGTTCCGCTGCCATACTTGAACAGCCGCGCCTCGCGCACCCACAGGTCCATGATGCCGCCGTCATTCACCAGGTCGTCCTGCACCCCCTGGATGAAGCAGGCATGCGGCTGCGGATGTTCATAGGCGGATTTGGACTTGGTCAGCTTGCCGGTCTTGTAATCGACATAGTGGTGCCCCTGCGCCGGCCCGTCGATGCCATAGGCCCAGTGCAGGCCGGTGTTGAACCATTGCGGGCTGTTGGGCGCGGCGCGCTGGGTGGCGAGCATATAGCGCATCTCGTCGAAATAGGCGCGCGCGTCCTCTTCGGTGGTGAAATAGCCACCTTTCCAGCCCCAATAGGCCCAGGCGCCGGCCAGTCGGTCGAACACCTGCTTCGAAGAGGTCTCGCCCCCCATCTCGACATCGTCGCCGTCGGGGACCGACCGCCACAGGAACTCCGGCACGTCCTTTTCGCGCACCTTCTTCAGCCGCGCCGGCACGCCGGCCTTGCGGAAGTATTTCTGCGCGATCACGTCGCTGGCGACCTGGCTCCACGTCGCGGGCACCTCGATACCTTCCAGTCGGAAGACGATGGTGCCGTCAGGATTGCGGATCTCGGACGTCGCCGAAACGAAATCCAGGTCCGCATATGCATCCTGACCTGCCGTGGTGAACTTTCTTTCGATCTTCATGGTCGCCGCCCCTGAGCTTTTCGATCCGTCCCTAGCCGGGGCGTGGCCCCGCATTCCCTTCCCGGCCGCGCCGGGCTGTCCGACCGGACAGATCCCATGCCGCCGCGCCATGCGCACCGGCCAAGAAGACGCGGCAAGCCCCGTCCATCATGTCAGGTTGTCATCTGTCCCTGCGCCCCGATTTCTGGCATTGCCTACCAGATTTAGTGTCGGCGCGGTCGGTCCACACAATCTGGCGTATGTTCACCCAATTGGTCAACGCAAAATTTCAAATTTCGGGAACTCTTTTTTGTTGACCTGCGGGGGATCGCGGGGCGCAGGGCGCTGCGTTCCGATTCCTCCACATGGTCGCCCGTGGGTTGCGCCCTGCCCTTGTGCCGCCAAATGCCGGCCGCATCAGGGTTTTCCGGGCGGCGCGGGGAAATCGGCCTGTCGGCCTGCGCCTGAATGGCCACAACCGGCGGTAGCGGCAAATCGCGCCTCGCCGCCCCGCGCGGTTTGTCCTACCGTCACCGAAAGAGCGCACCAAGGCCGAAAGGGTTGCTGTCATGCCCGTCCGGGGATCCGCATTGATGATATTCCTGCTTGGCGGATGCGTGGCACAAGATGTTGGGCCGGTGGCGCCTTCGGCCCGGTTCGAAGACCCGCCGACGCGATTCCTCGAGGCGTTCGAGGCGTCCTGCATCGGGCCCGCGCGCGAGTTCCGCGAGTTGAGCACCGGCGCGCTGGAATGCCGCGAATTCATGGCCCCGGCCGCCACCGCGGCCGCGATCGTGGAATATGACGGCTATCCGCAGGACCTGCCGCAGCTGGTGATCCGGTTTCTCGCCAGCGAGGACGCGCCGGGTTACCGGGTGGATTCCGAACTGTTCCTGAACGTCCCGCAGCGGACCGGCCTGGCCCGGCGCATCGCGCCGTCGGATCCGCGGATCACCCGCCAGATCAACCGTCTCTACCGCGCCGCGGGCGGGGAGCCGATGTAGTAGGAAAACTGGTCGGGGCGGCGAGATTCGAACTCACGACCCCCTGTACCCAAAACAGGTGCGCTACCAGACTGCGCCACGCCCCGGACCGTGCGCCTTCCTAGCGGGGCGCAAAGGATTCGAAAAGCCCTAACAGGGCCAGGCCGCGGGCCCGCCCGCGAACGCCGGATGACGCATCACCGCCCCCGGGTCCAAGCCCAGCTCCTCGGCCAATCCCCCGTTGATTTCCAGCACCGCAAAGACCTCCCGCCCCCCGTCGATCGGGGTCAGGTCGCCGGGCACAGCGCGGTGATGAACACGGGTGACGCGCCCCGTCCGGTCCGCAAACAGCATATCCAGCGGGATAAGCGTGTTCTTCATCCAGAAGCTTGCGGGCTGCGGACGCTCGTAGACAAAGAGCATGCCGGCCCATTTCGGCAAGTCTTCGCGGAACATCAGGCCGCGCGACCGCTCTTGCGGCGTGTCGGCAAGTTCGACCGAGAATTGCAGAACACCCTGGTCGGTGCGCAGGGTCACTATATCGGGGCTGCATTCTCCCGCGCGTGCCGCACCCGACACTGCGACCCAGAGCAGACAGGCGAGAAACAACGCACGCATACACATCACCCTTCAGGTCTTGAGCGAAAGCGCCGCTTCCCAGGCCAGCACCTCAGCGGCCATCCGGCCGCGCTTGCCCTCGATCACGCGCATCGCAAGCGCCTCGCCGGGCTGCAGGTCGGCAAGCCCGGACTGGCGCAGCACCTCGATATGAAGAAAGACATCCTCGCTGCGACCGAACACGTTGGCAAAACCGAAGCCCTTGCCCTTGTCGAACCACTTGACTCGGGCCGGTTCCATTGGCGCGGCACGGATGGTTTCCGGGTCGAGTTCGGCGAAATCGGCAAGCACACCGGTATCGGCGCGCTCGGGCGGCGCAATGCTGACCACCTCCACCGCCTGCACGCCGCGGTCGGTCCGGTTGGTCACAATCTCGATCTCGGCGCCATCGGCGACGGAGCTTTGACCGAAGTTACGCAAGACGTTAACATGCAACAGAATATCCGGGCCGCCCGCAGCCGCAACGACGAACCCGTAACCCTTGGAAGGGTCGAACCACTTCACGCGGCCCTTCACATGCTGCATTTCCGTCAAGTCTTCTGCCACCGGATGTCCCAACGGGAATGTTATCGTAAACTATCCTCTTGGTGTGCAAGATTTTACAACAAAAGTTCAAGCAAAAAACACGACTTGAAATCAAGAGGTTGCATTTCGCGTCACGTGGAATTCAGGGATTCAGACGCGAAATTTGCCATCCATCGCCGCCCTCGGCCCGAGTCCAGCGAAACCGGTCGTGCAACCGGAAGGCGCCGTCGGCCCAGAACTCAATCTCACTGGGGTTGATCCGATACCCGCCCCAGAACGGCGGACGCGGCGGATTGGTGCCGAGCTTTGAGGTCAGTTTGGCCACTTCGGCCATCAGGGCCGTCCGGCTCGATAACGGGCGCGACTGGGCCGAGGCCCAGGCCCCGAGCCGGCTCTTGAGCGAGCGCGAGGCGTAGTAGGCATCGGCCTGCGGGCCCTCCTCGCGGCTGACCGTGCCCCGCACGCGGATCTGACGCCGCAGCGATTTCCAGTGCATCACGAAAGCAGCCTTGCCGGCGCCTTCGATTTCCTGCGCCTTCACGCTTTCATAGTTGGTGTAGAACACGAAGGCGTCGGCCTCGATCTCCTTGAGCAGCACCATCCGCGCATTCGGAAGGCCGCTCGAATCGACGGTGGAGAGCGCGATGGCGTTTGGGTCGTTGGGTTCGGTCGCCTCGGCCTCGGCCAGCCAACGGCGGGCGATCTCGAACGGGTCGCCGCCTGCGAATATGCCGTCCCTGTCGCTCATGCCCTGCCCTCGTGCCGTTGACGGCCGGACGTTAGGCGCAAGCGGGACACGCCGCAAGGGTGCGCGTCTCCCGGCCTTGATGCCTTCACGGCAATCGCCTAAACCACCTGAACAGGAACGGGACGACAGGCGGAGAACCGAATATGTCAAATGCGTTGATGGCCGGAAAACGCGGCCTCATCATGGGCCTCGCCAACGACAAGTCCATTGCCTGGGGTATCGCCCGGTCCCTGGCCGACGCCGGGGCCGAACTGGCCTTTTCCTACCAGGGTGAGGCGCTGAAACGGCGGGTGGATCCGCTGGCCGCGCAGCTGGGCAGCCAGATCGTCCTGCCCTGCGACGTCGGTGACGAGGACTCGCTCGATGCCCTGTTCGCCGCGCTGGCCGAGACCTGGGGCGAGCTGGATTTCGTGGTCCACGCCATCGGGTTCTCCGACAAGAACGAATTGCGCGGCCGCTATGTGGACACCAGCCGGGGCAACTTCTCGCTCACCATGGACATATCGGTCTATTCCTTCACCGCCGTCATGCAACGCGCCGAGAAGATGATGGGCGAAGGCGGCAGCGCCCTCACCCTCACCTATTACGGCGCCGAACAGGTGATGCCGCATTACAACGTGATGGGCGTGGCCAAGGCGGCGCTGGAGGCGTCGGTGAAATACATGGCCGAGGACCTGGGCAAGGACGGCATCCGCGTCAACGCCATCTCGGCCGGCCCGATCAAGACGCTGGCGGCCAGCGGCATCGGCGATTTCCGCTACATCATGAAATGGAACGAGTTCAACTCGCCGCTGCGCCGCAACGTGACCACCGATGACGTGGGCAAATCGGCACTCTATCTGCTGAGCGATCTCAGCTCGGGCGTGACGGGTGAGACCCTGCACGTGGATTCGGGCTATCACATCGTCGGGATGAAGGCCGTGGACGCGCCGGATATCGAGAAGCACTGAGCGCGATGGGCTGGGAGCACCTCCTCGCCTTCAACCTGACGCTGCTGGCGGCGTTGGCCTCGCCGGGCCCTGCGCTGCTGCTTGCCTTGCGCACGTCGCTGGTCTCCGGCGCCGCCGCCGGGATCGCCACCGGACTGGGGCTGGGGCTGATGGCCGCGCTCTGGACGATGCTGGCGTTGCTGGGAATGGAGGCGGTGTTCGCACTGGTGCCCTGGGCCTATGCCGCGATCAAGCTGGCCGGGGCCGGCTACCTGCTGTGGATCGCCTGGGGCATGTGGCGCGATGCGCGCCGGCCGGTGGGCGACGCCGTGGCCGTGCCGCGCGGCCGGGCCTTTCGCACCGGGTTCCTGGTCAACCTCGGAAATCCCAAATCCGTGCTTTTTGCCTCGGCCGTGCTTCTGGTGATCTTCCCGCCGGACCTGGCGCCGGGGGAAAAGGCGCTGATCGTGCTCAACCACCTGCTGGTCGAATGGATCGCCTATTCCGGTTTTGCCCTGCTGCTGGCCACCGGGCCCGCGCGCAATGGATACCTGCGCATGAAACCGTTGTTCGACCGCATCGCCGCCGGGGTTCTGGGGATTTTGGGCCTGCGCCTGCTGATCAGCCGACAATAACGAAGGATATGCCGACATGACCGACCGCCTGCCCCACGAGAAGGGATTTCACATAAGCTGGGACCAGATCCACCGCGACTCGCGCGCGCTGGCCTGGCGGCTGGACGGTCATGGCCCCGACGATGGCGGCTGGCGGGCCGTGGTGGCGATCACCCGCGGCGGCATGGCGCCGGCGATGATCGTCGCGCGCGAGCTGGACATCCGCACCGTCGACACGATCAGCGTCAAGTCCTATCACCACCAGTCGCAGGGCGAGGCCGAGGTCCTCAAGGCGCCGAATGCCGAGATGATGGGCGACGGCACCGGCATCCTGATCGTCGATGACCTGGTCGACAGCGGCAAGACCCTGGAACTGGTGCGCGCCATGTATCCCAAGGCGCATTTCGCCACCGTCTATGCCAAGCCCAAGGGCAACCCGATGGTCGACACTTTCATCACCGAGGTCAGCCAGGACACCTGGATCTTCTTTCCCTGGGACATGGCGCTGCAATATGTCGAGCCCTATCGCGGCACCGACTGAAGCGCCCGCGCCATGACACGCACGGCACAGACCTTCGCACCCCCGGTGATGGAAGCACGGCGCTGGCTGGAGGGCGTGAGCTTTCCGCCCGACCGGCCGTTGATCAATGTCAGCCAGGCCGCGCCGGTGGATCCGCCGCCCGACGGGCTGCGACGGGCCATCGCCGAGTTCGCGCTGACCGAGGATGCCGCACATCTCTACGGACCGGTTCTGGGCAACCCCGAGCTGCGGGCGGCGCTGGCGACCGAAATCTCCGAGCACTATTGCGCCGACATGGATCCGGGCCGGATTGCGATCACCTCGGGATGCAACCAGGCCTTTGCCGCGGCCTTATCGGCCCTGACCGGCGAGGGCGACGAGGTGATCCTGCCGACCCCGTGGTATTTCAATCACAAGATGTGGCTGGACATGAGCGGCGTGCGGGCCGTGCCGCTGGCCACCGGCCCCGGCCTGCTGCCCGATCCGGACCGGGCCGCGGCGCTGATTACCGAACGCACCCGCGCGATCACCCTGGTCACCCCGAACAATCCCGGCGGCGTCGAATATCCCGCCGAACTGGTGGCGGCCCTTTTCGACCTGGCCCGGGACCGCGGCCTGGCGCTGATCGTCGATGAAACCTATCGCGATTTCGACAGCCGGAGCGGCCCGCCGCACGACCTCTTTTCGCGCCCTGGCTGGGACGAGACGCTGGTGCATCTTTATTCGTTCTCCAAGGCCTATCGGCTGACCGGCCACCGGGTCGGCGCGATGGCCACCAGCCCTGCCCGCTTGGCTCAGATCGAGAAGTTTCTCGACACGGTTGCGATATGCCCCGGTCAGATCGGACAGCACGCGGCGCTGTGGGGGATACGCAACCTGGGCCAATGGCTGGCCGGCGAACGAGCCGAGATCCTGGACCGCCGGGCGGCCATTCTCCGGGAAATGCCGAAGCTGGAGGCGCGCGGGTGGCGGCTGCTGGGGCTGGGCGCCTATTTCGCCTATCTCGAGCATCCGTTCGACATGCGCTCGGACGATCTGGCGCGGCACCTGGTGGCCGAGGCGGGCATCCTGCTGCTGCCGGGAACCATGTTCATGCCAGCCTCGGACCCCGCCGGCGCGCGGCAGCTGCGGGTGGCCTTCGCCAATCTCGATCCGACCGGGATCGGCACGCTTTTCAAGCGCCTGCAGGCGCTTTCCATCTGAGCTAATGGGATGAACTGCCTTCCCACCAACCCGCTGCTACCGTGGCGGGCATAGGTGGAGAGAGGAGCATCTGATGGACATCAAGGTTCTGGGC
>NZ_FNYD01000031.1 GCF_900109035.1 Cribrihabitans marinus | reverse complement strand
GAGGCTGTGTGGAAACGGGCTGGGACTGCGCGGATTCTTAGGCGTCCGGTTTTGGACGCGACTTTCGTCGTTGATCCTGTGTGATCCTTCAGATTTGGGCTAAATGGCGTTGCTGAGGCAATCGGTGGCGATCTGGCGGTGCTGAGACGCTCTCGTCTGGCCTAGCTGCCGCGGTTCAGGCCCTCATCGAAGCAATCAGGGCCGGGATACCGATGATCTTCATCACGCGGGTCATATTGTAGGCAAGGACGTGCAAGGCCATCTCGGTGGCGACGTTTTTCAGCCTCCGCATCTTGAAGTGCGTAGCTCCCATCCATGACTTGATCGTGCCGTAAGGGTGTTCGACTGTCATGCTGCGCACAGCCAGTTGGGCTGGGTCTGTGTCTAGGCGCTGCTGAACACGTTCCAGCACGTCTTCGTGTTCCCACCGGCGGATACGGCGCTCCTTGCTGTTGGTGCATTTATCCTTGAGCACGCAGCCATCGCAGTTGCTCGACCAGTAGGTCCGGATCGCTTTGCCATCTTGCTGGCCGGTGAACCGATAGACCAGCTCTTGGCCTGCCGGGCAGATGTAAGCGTCAGCCTCTGTGTCGTAGGCAAAATCAGCTTTGTCGAACTGTCCCCGTGCACCGGCATTCGATGTCTGAGGCTTGGGAACAACGACCGCGACCCCGGCTTCCTCACAGGCGAGGATTTCCTCACTCTTATAATACCCCTTGTCGGCGATGGCCTCGATCTGATCCGGGGCCATCGCATCGCGCGCAGCCACCGCCATCATCGACAAGGCGTCCCTGTCATAGCCATGCATGGTGACTTTATGGGCGACGATCAGGTGGTTCTCGGCCTCAACCGCCGTCTGCACATTGTATCCGACCACGCGCGGCATGCGGGGCGTCGCGGCCATGGATCGCGCGTCTGGATCGCTCAACGAGACCTGCGTTTCGCCCGTTTCATCCATGCGTTTTTCGATCGATCTGTAGCGCGCCGCTTCTTTGCGGAGGTGCTCCAGCTTTCGCAGGGTGCGTTCCATGCGTGCCTCGGGCAAGACCGTTCCGGTCTGCTCAAACACCTCGTCGGCACGATCCAATTCACCCAGATAACGCTCAATGGCTTTGTCAATCTCACCGAGCTTCTGGCGCAGCTTGCCACGCGTGTAGTTTTTGGCTTTCGAGTTCACTGCCTTGAACCGGCTGCCATCAATGGCCACCAGGTTCCCGTCGAGAAGATTGATGTCGCGGCATAGCGCGACGAACTGCTGGCACACCTTACGGATCGCTGAGCCGTTGGCCTTGCGGAAGTCAGCAATCGTCTTGAAGTCAGGCTTCAAGCGTCCCGTTAGCCAAATGAGCTCTAGATTGCGACTGCACTCCCGTTCCAGCCGCCGTGATGACTGGACCTGATTGAGGTAGCCGTACAGATAGATCCGCAGAATCAACCCCGGATGATAGCCTGGCCGACCCGTCGCGGCTGGCGATGCCTTGAAGCCGAGTGCGGCAAGATCAAGCATCTCCACGAAGGCATCAATCGCCCGAACTGCGCTGTCTTCCCCAACATAATCGTCCAAACATTCAGGGAGCAGCATCGCCTGATGCCGGTCTAAGCCCTCGATAAACTGCCCCATGGAATGACTCCGCATTTCTCGCGGAAAGCATACCATCCCCCAGAAAACAATGGGAGTTTTCACACAGCCTC
>NZ_FNYD01000016.1 GCF_900109035.1 Cribrihabitans marinus | reverse complement strand
CGTCCATTTTGCCGTCCAGTCCTCTGCCTAATCTCGACAGCAGGACTCGCACAGACAGCCTCAGAGCGGCAGGAGGGGATCGGCGAGGCGCTTACCACCGAACAAACCACGGCCCTACAATAAAACCATGCTGTCCATCAGCGCCGCCGGATCTTGCAGACCAGTTGGTTCGAGCAGGTTGTCGCGGCTGAAATTCAGAAGCATGTCCACCGCATCGGACACAGGGGTCTGATGCGGGAGAGGGCAGAATGCTACGCTAAGGGATGATTTTAGCGCCTTTGCGGTGCAAGGTTCTGTAGATAGTTGGTCTCGAAACCGCGAACAACTCTGCTAGATCGCTGATGGAATAGTCACCGGTGGCATGCATGCGCGCGAGCTCTTTCTGTTGTTTTTCCGAGAGCTTTGGCTGTTTTCCACGGAGTTTTCCTTTTGCCCGTGCGATAGCCATGCCTTCTTTCGTCCGCAACCGGATAAGATCGGCCTCAAACTCGGCGAAGGTCGCCAAGATGTTGAAGAACATTTTGCCCATCGGATCGGAAGGATCGTAGACCGACGTACCCAGGGCGAGCTTGACGCCTTTTTTCTCTAGCTGATCCGCGATAGCGCGCGCATCGGGGACGGACCTTGCAAGACGATCCAGCTTTGGCACGACCAGGACATCTCCTTCGCGCACGGCAGCAAGTGCCTGGTCTAGACCGGGGCGGGCGCGGTTAGTGCCCGTCAGCCCGTGGTCAGTATAGATGAGGTCCTCCGATACCCCCAATGCGCATAGGGCCCGCCTCTGTGCGGTCAGGTCCTGTTTGTCGGTCGAACAGCGGGCATAGCCAATCTTCGTCACAGTCATGGCTTGATTGTACGATTAGGGGGTGGCATATGCGAATCTAATCGTACCACCTATACGAGATGTGTTGAGGTGCGGTTTCTCTGACCCTGCCAACGGTTGCAAAACATGTCCGGTGAGCGATCCTCTTTCGGACATTCGTTTCCCTGGTTTTGGGAGGAGTCACATGCCCCGCCGGAAAATGCTCACTGACTGCCAGCAGTGAGAACGACGGTGAGAAAATCGACCTCGGTAGCGGCGGGATGACACAGCTGCGGACGACGATTTAAAAATCATCAATGATTCCGACCAGGGCGCGATATGAGAGGGTGCCGTGTTTCCGGCAGAGCCGCTCATAGGTGCGCCAGTGCATTCCTTTGGGCTTGCCCCAGTCGCTGCCTTCCAGGATGCCACCAGGCCAGCCCATCTTGTCGCGGATGCGATCTGCCCGCCGTACAGCTCGATCCCCCGGCATTTCACGCTGAGAGGGATAGGCCAGCCGGTAACAATGGCGGCAGGCGAAGATTGCCCCGCCGTAGAGGATGGCGACCCGGCGACCGCACCCACGGGCAGGGCAGAGGAACCAATGCCGCTCACCGCCCATGTGGCAGGGCGTGGTGTCTAGATAGACGGGATAACGTTCGGGCTTCCATTCCCTGCCTCGATCCCGGTGGCGATAGTCCAAGATCACACGCCCCGGCTCTGACTGGATGTTGATCGAGCCTATCGCCTCGCCGCCTCGCGACCAAGTAATGCGGCGGCTGACCCCCGATTCCAGAAGGCCCTCGCGTTTCAGCCAGCGAATATCAATTGAGCGGTAGTTGTCTGTCGTGTCTGCCCCTAACTGCCAGCGCTGCCCGCTACCAATGCCACCCATGCCCCACCTCAGTTTTTGCCGAAATCATTTGGAAATTTGCCCAGCATCGGTTCGCTCAAAAGTGCTTCGGAAAACGTTCTGTGAAGGACACGCCCGCAGCTGTACTGAGAGGGTCGCTGAGCGCCGCGAGGCGATTTTGAGCCTCGGGTGCGGATTTTCTTGGAAAGGGTCTCACAGCGTTTCCGGGTGACGCATCCACCCGTATTTGGCCTCTCTGGCCTCTAGCATGGACCAGGCGCGATCCTGGGCGGATTTTCCAATGGCTTGTGAGATGCCGAATGCCTTACCCTTAATTTCTGGCACAGCCGGGTGCTTGGCGGGCTGAGCCGCGATGTATTCTGCCCATTCAAGAGCGCTTTGTTTGTCGTCTTTGCGGTTGTTCATGTTGATCTGCCACCCGCCACATACCGAACGGGCGACAATATCCGCTGCGTAGGGCTTCAACACAAATTCTGACGAGCTGCCGCTTATACGTTCGATCACAGCGACGAGCTTGCTGAGCTTGTACGAAGGCCAGAACATTGACAGGTGCACATGCGATCCCATGTCCGCGCCTACGTCCCGACCCCAAAGAGCGGCAAAAGGCAAATCCTCAGACCGACAGAGCCGGGACAGCTCGTCGCGGGTATAGTTTTCGCGCGCCCACTCACTACGACCAAGGCAATGGCCCTCGTTATGTTCGCCTGCCGCTTGCAGAGCCGTCCAAGTGATTGTGAGGCCGATGTTCAGGGGCCAATCCAATGTGTAGGAGAATGCCACCGCTTCACGAAACCGCATGAACCTTTCCCTCGCTTTGCGCCTTTCATAACGTGATGGACGAGGTCCTTTCAGACCTACTACTACTATAGGACAGGACCGTGCCGCTGGCCTCAACACCCTTTGAACAAAAGGGCTTTCTGCAATCTCGGTGGAATATCTCGTCGCCAGATCAAACACGGGTATTTTTCTCAGGAATTAGATAGCTAGAGGTTCCGGGCCTTCGCTGGCCTTGCGGGTCGCGCTGGCTGAAGCTCTGGTTTCATTCTCAGCAAGCCATTCCTCGACAGCTTCCCGGCGTATGCGTTGGATATCCTCAACAGTCACAACTGCCGGTGTCATGCGGTGCCGTTTCATCTTGTGCCAGTCTGATCGGCTAATACCGACCGTTTGACAGAGGTCAGCGATGGTGAGCAGGTTAGAGATGTCCATATCCTGTTGCTCCCGTGTAGGTGAATACGAAATATTGTAGCCTCTTGGCCTTTCTGTCTCAAGAAACAAAGAGCAAACACGTGAGCTTGTATGTGTTGACGCAAATCCGCGATTACGTGGCCTGTTTGATATTGCCGGCCGGGCAAGCTTGTTTCATTAAGAGCGCGGCGGATGGAGATAAGGTGGCCGTGTGGCGCGAAACGCATCCCATATCAGGATTCTCATGGGCACGCGTAACGGCGCGGATTTCTTGGCCGCGCAGCTGGACTCGTTTCTCGAACAGGATCATGGTGACTGGTCTCTCTGGGTCAGCGACGACGGTTCGGACGACGACACCTGCGGTATTCTGGAACGGTTCGCCATGGATCACCCCGACCGCGAGGTTCGTATCCTGCGGGGGCCGGGGCAGGGGCCGGCGCAGAACTACCTGTCTTTGCTGTGCCATCCGGATCTACCGGACGATCACGTGGCCCTGGCAGACCAAGATGACATCTGGCTGCCAGGCAAGCTGAGCCGCGCGCTGGTGGTGATGGCCGGGGTCCGGCCGGACGCCCCGGCGCTCTATGCCGCGCAAAGCGTGATCGCCGACATGCAGCTGCGACCGCGCAGGATCACGTCAGATCCACCGCGCCCACCGGAGTTGCGCAACGCTCTGGTGCAGAATCTGTTTGCCGGGCACAGCACCGTGCTCAACCCGGCGGCGCTGCGCCTGGTACGACAGGCGGGACAGGCCAGCGGCATTCCCTATCATGACTGGTGGCTTTACCTGTTGCTCAGCGCATCCGGAGCACATTGCCTGCTGGACCAGGAACCGGTGGTAATCTGGCGCCAGCATGCGGCCAACACGATCGGGGCCGCCGGAAGTCTGGGCGGCCTGCGCCGCCGGATCCATGTGATGTGGTCGGGGCAATATCGAGACTGGATAGACCGGCAGCTCGCCCACCTTGGTGCCCAGGAAACGCTGCTGACCGGAGAGGCACGGCAGATACTTGATGGCTATGCCCGGGCCAACCGTCGAGCCGGACCGTTGCGCGCGCTGGGATATGCCCGTCTCGGGTTGCGTCGGCAGACCCTGGCAGGCACCGCCCTGTTCTACGCTTTAGCCATCATGGGGCGCGCCTGACATGGTATCAGGCTCTACCGTTTCTGCGCGCTGCCAGCTGTCCACCATCAGCCGCTTGAAAGCGGCATAGATGGCGTCCACGCCCTCGCGTGCGGCTGCATAGGTTTCACGGTTGGTCTCACGGTAATCGGTATCGTAGATCGCGCGTGTCTGTGTCACAAACGGGCTGTCCGGCAGCCGGTCGGACCAGAGCAGCGATCCCAAAGCGGCCTGTGCCGCTTCAGCAGCGGTGCTTTCGCGGGCCGGGTCGTGACGAGTCAGAACCGCGCGCACGGCCTCCCAGGAAAACCGCGCGGGATCACCACCGATGGCCCGGGCCGCCAGCGCCTCGTCCTCCTCGACTGTCCCGAAGGCGGATCCGAGCATGGTCATGAACCGACCGGTTTCGGCCAGATCCTGGGGCCGGGCACGCAGAGGCACCAGCAGCGCTTGGGCTGCCGCCATTCCGGCCATGGAAAGATGGCCCAACGCCGGCGGTGTATCGAATAGGATCAGGTCGTAGCGGTCCGAGAGAGAATCCTGGGTCAAGGCCGAGGCAAGCGAGGTCCAGAACTTCCAGGTCCGGGCTTGCAGGCGCCACCCCGCAATCCGCAGGTCGGCCGCCGACAGGTCGGGGCCGGCAGCGATCACGTCCACACCGGGCCAACGGGTCGGCTGGGCCAGATCCGAAGGGCGCAGCCCGAGCGCGCGCTCTAGCCCAGCCTCGATCGGAACCGGGGTCTCGCCGCGTTCCAGCCGGAGGCGGTTGAGCATCTGCAGGTGTTCGACATAGTGGCGCCCCACCAGCGGCAGAACCGTCTGCCACTCCTCTCCCGTCTCGGCCCCCATCAGCCGGGTCAGCCCCCCCCGGGCATCAAGATCAATTGCCAGGACCCGGTAGCCGTCCTGTGCCGCCGCCATGGCAAGATGCGCACATGTGGTGGTCTTGCCGCTTTCCGCGGTGCTGTTGGCAAGCACCGCGCTGCATGGCGGCAGTCCGGGAGGACGGTAGGGCAGGTATGCCCGTGCCTTTGTGCCGGTGCTGGCGAAGAACGCTTTCAGTTGTCGGACCTCTTGGAGGGAGAACCATTTCGAACCCGCTTCACCGCGACTCTTTCCCTGTGGCAAGTCGGGGTTCTGGCGCAGGACCCGGCGGAGGTGAACGGGGTCCACTGGGATCAGATAGCGGGTGATTTCCCAGGTTGAAAACAGGCGGCTCCCGTTCACTTGCGTGCGGTTTGTCTGGAGCGGCATGGCGATGGCTTCGCAGGCGGCACCGAAATCCGCAATGGTACGCAGGTCTACCGACTCGGATTGCACCGGGTGATGGGAAGCCGGATGAACCGCGAGATATGCAGGGCGCTTCATAGGATGGCCACTTTCTATGTATCGATATTTTCGTATTGTATCTAATATATAGATACTTGCTACCTTTATAGGTATTTACCCATGATTTCCTCGTTTTCTCAAGCGCTTATGTTCCATGCAGCCATGTTTGGACAAGTGCGTGTCAAAATATGGCGCAGTTAGGAATCTGTTATTTATATGTTACGGGGAACCGTGCTTCCTGAATATTCCAGTAAAAACAAGTACCTGCTTTATCCTTGGCAGGGTATTCCGACTCCGGAACCACGTTTGCGCGACTCTGGTGCCACGTTTGTCCGACTCCAATCCCCCGAAGCCGCTTCTGGACCCCGGGCAGGGGGGGCTCTAGTCTGGCGTCAATAAAACCACGAAACGGAAACGAGCAGTTTTCATGGGTGACGCCCTTTTGCCGGATCGGCATCCGACCGCGGATTTCTTCGTCTGCGACATCCTTGATGCCTGGCCCAAGGATGACCTGGCCTCGATGGAGCACCCGCTGTTCTCCCTCTCGACCCGGCCTGACCGCTCGGTGCTGAGCTATGTCCACAACGGAGCGGAGATCCAGGTCGTCCCTTCGGTCAAGGGCCGGGCGACGATGCATGACAAGGACATACTGATCTACTGCATCAGTCAGATCGTGGCGGCGATGAACGCAGGCCGGGCGGTGGCGCGCACACTTCAGCTGACCGCGCATGATCTTTTGGTGGCCACCAACCGCGAGACCAGCGGTGACGCCTATCGCCGGTTGCGCGAGGCCTTCGAACGTCTGGCGGGGACCCGCATCACCACCAACATCATCACCGGTGACACCGAGACCACCACCGGGTTCGGGCTCATCGAATCCTGGGAGATCGTGCGCAGGACGCGCGGCGGCCGCATGGTCAGCGTCAGTGTCACCCTGTCGGACTGGATCTGGCGAGCGGTACTGTCGAAATCGGTGCTTACACTCAGCCGCGACTATTTCCGCCTGCGCAAGCCGCTGGAACGGCGCATCTACGAGCTGGCTCGAAAGCACTGTGGGCGCCAGCCGGAATGGTGCATCTCGGTGGCGGTTCTGGCCAAGAAATCCGGATCGACCAGCCCGCGCAGGGTATTCCGGGCGATGCTGCGCGAAATGATCGCCCGCGATCATTTGCCGGGATATCACCTCGAGGAACTGCCCGGAGATCTCTTGAGGGTCACCCCGAGACGGACGGTGATCGAAGCGCCGGATGCGCCGGTGCTGTCGGCGGACGCGCTCGAACAGGGTCGCACACTGATGCCGGGGGCGGACATCTATGCGCTCGAAGCCGAGTGGCGCGCCTGGTGGGCGGCGACCGGAAGGACGCGCCTGCGCAGTCCGGACAGGGCATTCCTGGGATGGCTGGACAAGCGCCGCAACGTGCTGTGAACAGGCATCGGATCGGCGCGGTTTCCATTCGCGGAACGAACTGTTTCCGTTGGGGGCTTAACGAATCTCACGGTTTCGTGACACACTGACTCCAGCTGCTATATTTTTATTCGGATTTTTTGTTATGCCCGTGTTGTCCAGTTCGGACCCGCTATTGCGTTTGACAGCGCCGAATTTCGGCGATGGCGTGGGAAGCTTCGCCTCGGGTGCTGACCCGGTGGAGATTGCCCGAACCCTCTTCGACCAGGATGGCGAGATGCCCAGTTCGGCAGGTCTGTCGGCGCTTATGGTGTTCTGGGGCCAGTTCCTCGATCACGATCTCAGCCTGACCCGCGATGCCTCGGGCGAGTTGGTCGCGGTGCCGGGTCTGATGGGGCCGTTCCAGAGATCGGTTCATGACGGCGGCACCGGACCGGGCGACCCGCGCCATCCGCTGAACGAGATTACGCCGGCGCTGGATGCCAGCATGGTCTATGGCTCGACGACCGAGCGCACCGAGTTGCTGCGCAGCGGTGAGGGCGGGCGCCTGCGCAGCTTCGAAACGCCGGAGACCGGCGGCGCGTTGCTGCCGATCGCCGCGGACAATGACGAAATGGCCGGCGCTACCGATCCGCTATTCCTGGCCGGCGATATTCGAGCCAACGAGAATGTCGGCCTGACCGCGCTACAGACGCTTCTGATGCGCGAACACAACCGCTGGGCCGACCGGCTGGCTGTCGAGAACCCGGGCTGGAACGACGACCAGTTGTTCGACACCGCCCGTGCCATCGTCGAGGCCGAGATCCAGACCATCACCTATCGCGACTGGCTGCCGGCGCTTCTGGCCGGCAACGAGGGGTTGGCGCCGGTGGCGGCGGTGCTGGGCCCGTCCGCGGGATACGATCCCGGCGTGGACGGGCAGGTCTCGGTGGAATTCTCGACCGCGGCGTTCCGGGTCGGGCATACGATGGTTTCGAGCGCGATGCCGATGATGGGCGAATCCGGCGCTGGGGACCCGGCCGGGCCGCTGATGATCCAGGATGCCTTTTTCAACAGCAGCTGGCTGCGCGACGGGTATCTGGACGACATCCTGCGCGGCCAGGCCGGCAGCGCGGCACAGGAGATTGACGGCAAGGTCATCGACGATCTGAACTTCTTCCTGACCCTGGGCGACGGTGTCAGTGGTTTCAGCCTGGCAGCGCTGAACATACTGCGTGGACGGGACCACGGGCTACAGAGCTATGTCGACACCCGCGCCGCGCTGCTGGGGGATCTCGATCCGGCGGCGCTGGCGGCGGACGATTTCGCCGCGATCTCGTCAGATCCGGAGGTGCAGGCCGATCTGGCCGAAGTCTATGACAGCGTGCATCAGGTCGATCTGTGGGTTGGCGGGTTGGTCGAGGACCGTGTCGGGGACGCCCCGCTGGGTCCGCTCTTCGCCTGGATCGTCGCCGACCAGTTCCTGCGCACCCGGGCCGCCGACGAAGGGTTCGGTGATCTGCCCGACATGCTGGACCCGGCGCTGGCCGCCGAGGTCTCGGGAACCGGGCTGCGCGACATCATCCTGCGCAACACCGAGGTCGAACATCTGCAGGCAGACCCGTTCCACTGGGCCGCGCGCCGCATGGGCGACGAGGGCTCCGACGATATCTGGGGAAGCGCGGCTTCCGATCTGATGATGGGCATGGACGGGCAGGATAAGCTCGTTGGCTTGAACGGGCGGGACGCGCTGTTTGGCGGTGCGGGGAACGACCTTCTGAAGGGTGGCATGGCGGCCGACGAGCTTCTCGGTGGGACTGGTGACGACGTTCTGCTGGGCTGGAGGGGAAATGACGTTCTCGCGGGTGAGGCGGGAAATGACAGCCTGCGGGGCAGCTTCGGTTCGGATCGGCTGGATGGTGGGTCGGGCGATGATCTGCTCCTCGGCGGGGACGGCTTCGATCAGCTCGACGGCGGCACAGGGAGTGATACGCTGGAAGGTGGTCTCGGCAACGATCTGCTCCTCGGTGGGGCCGATGGCGATACGCTCCGGGGCGGTCGTGGAGCTGACACGCTCGAGGGCGGCGTCGGCGACGACTGGTTGTTCGGGGCCTATGGGCCGGATCTTCTGAGCGGCGGCCCGGGCAACGACACGCTCGAAGGCGGAATGGGGCGCGACACGCTTGAAGGCGGCGCTGGCGACGATCTGCTCGATGGCGGTCTCGGTCCGGATGTCTTCCGTTTCGACGACGGTTTCGGACAGGACCGGATAATGAATTTTTCAACGTCACTGGCAGACGAGTGGATCGACTTGTCTGGGGTCGGCGCGATCACGAACTATGACGACCTGGTAGCCGATCACATGACACAGCGCGGATCGGGTGCCGTGATTTTCGACGGGCTGGGCAATGAACTGGTGCTGACCGGGATCGCCTTGAGCGACCTGGCTGCGGACGATTTTCTCTTCTGAGCGGCGCGGGGTGCTCTCCCCGCGCGTGCTTCAACTCTCGCGGAACGCCTTCCTGAAGTAATTTGCCAGCGGCCGGGTTAGATAGGCCACCGGCGACCGCTCGTCTGTGCGGATGAACGAATCCACCGGCATGCCGGGCACCAGAACCAGTTCGTCGGGCAGCTTGGAAAGCTCGTCTTCGGAGAGTTGTACCTCGACTTTGTAGTAGGCGGCGCCGTTTCGCTCATTGACGAAGGCGTCCGCCGAGACCTTGGTGACGATTCCGTCGAGTTCCGGCGTGGTACGGCGATCGAAAGCACCGAAGGTCACCACGACCTCCTGGCCCTGCCGGACCTGGTCGACATGGATCGTGTCGACTTGGGCTTCAATCACAAGAGGCCGGTCCTGAGGCACCAGGAACAGCACCGGTTCGGCGGCCTGGATCACGGAGCGGCGCCCGCCGACCTTCATGTCGTAGACGATCCCCGCGATCGGGGCGCGGATATCCAGTCGGCTCAACTGTTCACGCAGGGATCGACGCCGCTCGGTCAGTTCAATCAGGTTATACTCCAGATCGCGCAGGCGGGTGATCGCCGCCTCGCGGCGCTGCGTCCGGAGCTTCAGTTCTTCGATCTCAAGCTCGGCAATCCGTTCCAGCGCCTCGGCCCGCCCTGCCTGCAACTCTCCCAGCCGACCGGCCAGCCGCGCATCCTCGCGCCGCAGGCCAAGCACGCGCGACGCTTGGGCCAGCCCCTTGTCCAGAAGGGATTGCTGGCCAACCAGTTCCTCGCTGATAAGGCTCTTCTGTTCGTCCAGCGCGGCCCGCTGGGCATCGATGCCCTCGACCTGGTTGTTTAGCTGGACACGCCGGTTACGCAGCTGCTCCACCTCCTTGGCGATGGATTCGTTTCGCGCCTCGAAGAGCCGTGCCTGACCCTCTATGAGATCGGCGACATTCGGCTGCGTCTGCGCCGCCTCGAGCAGTTCGTCACCGAACGTGATTTCGGTGCTTTCGTCGCGTTCCGCCTCAAGGCGGCCGGCACGGGCCATCAGCTCGAAGAGTTGCCCTTCGATGATCGTCAGTTCCGAGCGCAACAGGTTGCCGTCGAGCTGCAGCAGAAGATCCCCTTCGGCGACCTTGGCTCCTTCTTCCACCAGGATCTCTTCGACCACGCCGCCGTCGGGGTGCTGGATCACCTGGCGGTTCTTGTCCACCACGATCCGGCCCGACGCCACCACCGCGCCCGAAATATTTGCCATCACCCCCCAGGCACCGAATCCACCCAGCAGCAGGATCAGGGCCAGAAGACCGATCAGCATCGGCCGTGATGCGGAAAAGGACTTGTTTGGATTTCTATCACTCATGTCACACCAACCGGTTTATTTGCGGCCTGCTGAATCTGCTGGTGGTTCTGGACCACCTTTGACAGGACCTGATCGCGCGGGCCCCAAGCCTTGCGCATGCCGTCCTCGAGCACCAGCAGAAGGTCGCATTCCATGATCGCGGCCGGCCTGTGAGCCATGATCAGCACCGAGCGCCCCTCTTCCTTCATTTGCCGGATTGCCTTGTTGAGCGCGGTCGAGCCTTCGTTGTCGAGATTCGAGTTCGGTTCGTCCAGAACCAGCAGCATCGGGTTACCATACATCGCCCGGGCGAGGCCGATCCGCTGCACCTGACCGCCAGAGAGCTGGCCCCCGGCCACGCTCACCGGCGTGTCGTAGCCATCCGGCAGGCGCAGGATCATCTCATGCGCCGCCGCCTTTTTTGCGGCTTCGACGACCTCGGCATCGTTCGGAGTCATGCTCAGGCGGGCGATGTTCTCGGCGATCGTGCCATCGAACAGCTGCACGCGTTGTGGCAGATATCCAATGTATTGCGCCAGAACCTCCGGCACGTATTGCTCCAGGGCGGCGCCGTCGAGGCGGATCTTGCCGCCGGCGGCGGGCCAGACCCCCGTCAGCGCCCGTGCCAGCGTGGATTTACCCGAGCCGCTGGGACCGATCACGCCCATCGCCTGGCCGGGCAGGAGCTCGAAATTGATCAGCCGCAGGGAGGCTTGTGCCGCGCCGGGCGGAACCACCGTCAGCTGCTGCACCTGCAGCCGCGCCTGCGGTCGCGGCAACTCAAGCCGTTGCGCCTCGGCCGGAACCAGCGACAGCAATTCAGCCAGGTTGTCCCAGCCCCGCTTGGCGCGCTGGATCAGCGTCCATTGTCCGATGACCTGGTCCACCGGGGCCAATGCGCGACCGAGCAGGATCGATCCGGCAATCATCGCGCCGGGGCTCAACTGCTCCTGCAGCACCAGATACGCCCCGAGCCCCAGCATGGCCGATTGCAGGAACAGGCGGAACGTCTTGGTTATCGACGAGAAGCTGCCGCCCATGTCGTTGGCGCGCAGGTTCTCTTCGAGCGCGCGCCTGCGAGCCAGGTGCCAGCGGTTGAAGGAATTCTCCTGCATCCCGAGGCTGCGGACCATCTCGGCTTCGGTGATGAGGTGTTCGGACATTCGTTCCGACTGGTAGCTGGCCGCGCCGGCCTTGATGACCGCGGACCGGGTCGTGACCTGGTTCAGCACCGTTATGATGATGAGCAGACCGCCGCCGCCCACCGCCAGCATTCCGAGCCAAGGATGGAAGATCGAGATACCCAGCAGGAAGATCGGGGTCCAGGGCAGGTCGAATATGGCGGCCAGAACCGGCGAGGAGAAGAATCGCTGGACCGCCTCGAGATCCTTGAGCTGGTTATCGGAGTCACGCAGCCCCCTGCCGCGCGCAGCCTTGCGCAGGATGGCATCGAAGACGCGGCGGTCCAGCCGGGCCTGGAACCGGGTTCCCATCCGGGCCAGGAGCCGGCCGCGCGACCAGTCCAGAACACCCATGATGAAGAACAAAAAAGCCATCAGCGCAAACAGCGCCACGAGAGTTTCCTCGGAGCGGCTGCCGAGCACCCGGTCATAGATCTGGAGCATGAATAGCGGGCCGGTCAGCATCAGCAGGTTCACGAAAACGCTGAACAATCCAGCCGCCCACAGCAGCCTGCGGCTTTCGCGGCGGATATCCCGCATTTCGTTCAATCCGTTGGAGCGGTCGATGCCGGCCATGTCCATCCTCCGTACCCCGGGACGAGCCGGAGCCTGTACTCAAATCATTTCAATATAGAATCGCTGGAACAGGCTAGCCGCTGCGTCTTGGCGCGTCATCCAGTTATCGGGCTGATCCTGGCAGGACGGCGGCCCCGCGCATCACCGCGGTGGCCAAGGATTCAAGCGCTTGCGGAAGACATGTGCCTCCCGGTTCGGCACAGGCCAGCGCACGCCTGCGCAGCAGACTGTTGCACCGGTGAGAATGACCGCTGTTCGGATTGGCGATTGTTTCCGTTTCGGCGTCTGCCTGACATGACGGGGAAAACCATTGTCAACGATTTGCCACGAGGGTGCGCTCCGGGCGGCCCCGGCGGATGAGATCACGTCGCCGGATCCGGAAGGCAAATGCCAAATTGTTGCCGCAATTGCGCCTGCATCCGGCCTTGTCGGCCGTGGAAAAGCCCCTGGACAGGCAAAGAACCGCCTTGGTCGACACAGAGGATAGGCCGGAACCCGCCCAGCATCGCCCCCGGTGCCGCGGCAGGTTGACCCCGGCGCCCGACATGCGGCCTCCATGTCGTCGCGGCCGCCTCAGCACCTGTGGCGTTGCCGCATCGGATACAATGTGTTTCCTCTTGGGGTTGGGCATTGTTTCGGTATTGCCCCCAAATGGGGGTAGATAGGACTCCCCCCACAATGGCTCATTGAGAGACGTCCGCAGCGGACTTCGTTCGCGTGGACGTTTACCTGTCTTTTTCGAAGGCAGGCTGTGTAACAGTCTCTTACGGGGGAAAAAAGATGCCTACATATTTTAATTTTGATGACATTTCAGGTCCTGGCAACGGCGTGGTAATTGGGACGGACAAGAGCGACAATATCGTTCTTGCCAATCATCCCGGCCGCACCCGTGCGCAAGGCCTGGCCGACAACGACTACATCGAAGGTACCGGCGACCGGAACGCGATCCTGGGCAACATGGGTTGCGACTTCCTGCGCGGTATGGGTGGCAACGACCTGATCAGTGGTGGCATGGATGAAGACGCCATCACCGGCGACGCAGGCCACGACATCCTGGAAGGCGATGCAGGCGACGACGTGATCGACGGCGGTTCGGGCAATGACCGGATCTACGGCGAAGGCGGCAACGATCTGGCCTTCGGCGGCACCGGCAACGACTTCATGCAGGGTGGCGTGGGCCATGACGCGCTGTTCGGCGGTGCTGACAACGACCAGATCGCTGGCGCAGCCGGCAACGACATCCTGGTCGGTCAGGGCGGCAAGGACACCATCTGGGCGGCTGGCGGCGACGACAGCGTGTCCGGCGGTTCGATGCGTGACGTGATCTACGGCGGTTGGGGCTACGACCAGCTGGCCGGCAACTCCGGTGACGACTACATCAACGGTGGCTGGAACGACGACTCCATCTGGGGTGGTTCGGGCAACGACCGTCTGGATGGCTACAACGGTGACGACTACATCGATGGCGGCACCGGCGACGACCACATCTGGGGTGGCCGCGGCGAGGACTATATCCTTGGCGGCACCGGCGGCGACAACATCCTCGGCGGCGCCGACGATGACAGCATCGACGGCGGGTCCGGCGATGACATCATCGAAGGCAATGACAACGAGGATTGCATCGACGGTGGCTCCGGCGACGACATCATCTGGGGTGACAACTCCGATGGCGATCCGGCCCAGGGTGCTGCAGCCGACCGCATCGACGGCGGCGTCGGCGACGACACCATCTTTGGTGGCGAGGATGACGACCACATCTACGGCAACGATGGCTGGGACGACATCCAGGGCAACACCGGCAATGACGTGATCGACGGCGGCAACGACGACGACCACATCGAAGGCAACGAAGGCAACGACCAGATCAATGGCGGCGACGGTAACGACAACATCTTTGGCGGTATCGGCGACGACGTGATCGTGGGCGGCAACGACGGCGACTTCGACGACGACGACATCATCCACGGTGGTGAAGGCAACGACAAGATCGACGGCAACGAGGAAGAGGACCTTCTCTTCGGCGACGCCGGCGATGACTTCATCAAGGGTGGTGCGGACAACGACGAGCTGCGTGGCGGCCAGGGCGACGACATCCTGTATGGCGGCGACGACGATGACGGTATCGCATCGTTCAACTTCGCTGCCGGCACCTTCACCCTGCACACCGGCGCCAGCACCGGCAACTTCCGCACCGGCGGTTTCCGCGACGGTCCGGACAACTTTGCCAACGTGCAGTTCAGTGGCCTGTGGGGTGACGACAAGGATCCCTTCGGCGATGGCGGCGACGACATGCTGGTCGGCGGCGAGGGCAACGACTACCTGAACGGCGAAAAAGGCAGCGACATGCTGTTTGCCGATCTTGGTAACGATGTCCTGGTCGGCGGCGGCGATGGCGACGACTTCGTCTTCGGCTTCTCGACCGTTAAGGGTCTCGCTGTCACTTCGCACAAGGTCTTTGACCAGAACATCATCGTCGACTTCGACGACGATCAGGAAGACCGTATCGTCTTCCACACCGACTTCGGTGACACCGATGCGGGCACCTATGGCTATCAGGGCCGCCTCGAGGCGAGCTATGACGGCTATGATGTGATCATCGAAGACACCATGGGTGCCGGTAAGGTCCGGATCGTCGACCTGGTCAACGAGCTTGACGGTCTGTTCGCCGCTGGCGAGCGTCCGCTGGGTTACGACGACAGCCCGGAAGCCCTGATGAACTTCCTGACCGATGTCGGCATCGACGGTGCGGGCAAGGGCGTTGTCTACTTCGAAGACAAGTTCGTCATGGACATGGATGTCGAAGTCGATGCGCCGGAAGTCGGTTGGGACCGCATCCACGTGGATGATCCCTGGGAGAAGGTGTATCTCGACGACAAGGAAATCGGCGACACCACGGTGAACATCACCGAGGAAGAGATGGCCTTCGAGTTCCTGGATCAGAGCGAGAACGCGAGCTACGGTCCGGGTTACATCCACGTCGATTTCCTCAACGAGACGATCACCTAATCGCTTCGGGGTTTCCCGGCCGGTTCCCGGTCGGGGCTCCGTCCCCCGGCACCGCCCCTGAAAAGGGGCGGTGTCTCACGTTTCGGGGACACCTTTCACGGCCCCGGCCGGCGGTGGCCGGTCTCGTCGGGGGTCAGGCAAGGCGGGATGGGTCCGCGATCAGTCCTGCTTCAGGGGTTCGGTCGCTCCGGCGGCCTTGACCGATGGCATCATCCGGTGACACAGCGTGACCAGTTCGCTTTGCCGGTGCATGCCGGTCTTGGCGAAGATGCGTTTGAGGTAGCTGCGCGCGGTCGAGATGGTCAGGTTGGCTTCAGCGGCGGCCTGGGCCAGCGATCTTCCGGCCAGAAGATGATGGGTCAGCCGGCGCTCCGCCAGTGTCAGCCCAAAGGTCTGCAACAGAAGGTCGCGCAGCGTACTGTCCTCCTGATCCTGGCCGAAGATGACCAGCGCCCGCGGCTGGGTGTCCTGGATTGGCAGGACGATGAGTGTGTCGGGGAGGTTTCCCTCTTGGCTTTCGAGTTGCAGGACCGAGGTTTTGCGCTGCGGGCCGGTCGCCGCCGCCAAGGCGGATTGCAACATATGCTGGTTACGCGGGTTCTCCGAGCTGAGCCGCCGGTTCTGGATTTCGATGTCCCGGCTTTTGGCCAGCCAGCCCTGCGTGCTGTCCTTGACGTAGTCGACCGCTCCCAGCGCGTCGACCACGATGAATCCGAATGAGAGGGAGCGCAGGATCGCGTCCGGCAGCAGCGGCGAACCGGTCTCGGAACCCAGGCTTGCCCAGTTGCTGAGTTGCTGGCTGGCATAGGTCAGCCCGATCCGGATCAGGTTCCGTCGCTCCTGCGTGTCGACCCTTTCGGTGCGGTTGTAGATCAGCGCGGTGAACGCGGCCAACTTGCCGTGGCGGTCGCCTATGCCGATCAGGTGTCGGGTCGATCTGAGCCAGATCAGCCGCGTGTCCAGGTTGCCGTCCTGGTCCGCATTTAGTGTGCCCAGGGCCGGATCGCTTCGCAGGAGCGATAGCTGCGAAGCCATCGCCTGCGAGACCGCCCGAATGGCGTCCGTTTCGCTCAGTTCCGGACCCGCCTCTCCGGTGCTGATGCACATGTTGGCAATACGCCGATCGGCCAAGCTGACAATTCCGATGGCAGCGAGATCCGCCCCCGAAGAGTGGGCGAGCAGTTTCGCCATTCTTTTTTGGCCTTCGACATAAGCAGACTTCGGATGGTGCGTTCCCATGAACCCACGCCCCCCCCCGGCAAACAGATTTGGCGCAATCGCAGTCTAAAAATTAAGAGAATGTTAACGCATTTATTCCGTCTCGAACAAGCACGGCGCGGGAGCGGCGGCGGTTATACTCCGCGAACTTGGAAACAGTAGCCGGGTTTGGCGGGGATTGTTCTCGTGCTGCACTCTTTTGGATGGTCGGTCCTGCCCCGGATTCCGGATTGCTTTGCAGGTTCACCAAATGGCTCGTCCAATTGCAATTCTGTGGCAATCTGTGCAACGAATCGCACCGTTGAGAGGGGTGACGATCGATGGGGGCAGGCCAATGAAACGGGGTGAAGCTATGACCAGGAAAAAGTCTACGCGGCTTGGAGCTGCCTTCGGCGATTCCGCGCGTGTACGGTGGTGAATGCCGTGAACGTCGTTGCATCCCAGTACGATTCACCGGATGACGCGACTTCGAACGTGATGTCGGACGCAGCGCTTCGCGCCGCGATGGCTGAGGCCTTTGATGCCGAATTCTACGGCGACCGCTACGCCGATGTAACCCGGGCCGGTGCCGACCCGCTGGAACACTACTTGGCCTATGGCTGGCAGGAGAACCGCAACCCCTTCCGCGAACTTGATGGAGCCTACTACCGCAAGAAATACCTTGGCGACGCGCCCCCGGACATGTCGCCCTTGGCTCATTATGTGCTCGAGGGGCGGGCGCTGGGGCTGCCGCTTAACCGCGAGGAGGAGTTGCGCCGGTTCGGTGATCGCGACTGGTCCGCGCTGGTTCTTCAGTTCCTGCAGGCCAGCGGGATGGACCTCGACCATGTGGACGGCAGCCTGTTTCACCGGTTCGTCCTGCCGCTCTTTTCAGCCGGTGCCTATCGCCAGCGCAAGGGTATCATCGCCACCCTTTCGGATAACCAGCTGCTAGCGCAATATCTGGCCTTCGATTTTCCCCAGGGTGCTCCCCCTGGCCCCCTTTTTGACTCCGAATGGTACAGTCTGCAGGCACAGAAGGCCGGATTGCCACCGATCGATGGGCGGCGCGGCCTTTTCTTGCATTGGCTGGAGCATGGTGTGGCATCTCGGATCGCACCCAACGCCCTGTTCGACGAGGCAACCTATCTGGCCCGCAACCCCGACGTCGCCGAGCAGTTCGAGGGCTGGGCCTTCGAGCATTTCCTGATCTGCGGATTGAGCGAAGAACGTCGCTTTTCACCGCTGGTCTATCTGGAACCGAACCGGACACGTGCCCTTTCCCCAGATGGCAAGAGCCTGAACGAGACCTTTCTGACCTGGGCTGCCGGCCGGCCGGCCGGCGCAGATGGTTTCGCCGGAATGGCGGCATTCCTCAAGTCCGACCGGATCACCGATATACTGCATAGGGCCACGATTCTGGAGCCGAAGATTGGTCGCAGTAGCGGCGGCAGGTTTCAGCTCCTGCCGCCGTGGCAGGACGCCGATTATGCCGATTTCCGGGCGATCCGCGACCTGATCCCATTGCGTCGGGCCAAGCGGATCATATTGATGCCCTTCTGCAAGATGGGCGGCGCCGATTTTTTGGCCGGGGTCCTTGCCGATGCGCTGCCGTCCCCGGACGAGACGTTGGTTCTGCGCACCGATCAATCCGACTGGGTGCGGCCCGACTGGTTTCCCCAGAAAGTGACCAGCATCGACTTGTCCGCGCATCTGAACCTGCTCAGACCGGATCGCCGCCGCCGCGTACTCTATGAACTGATCCGGGGGCTCGGCGCGCGGCATGTCTACAACGTAAACAGCCGGCTCGGTTTTGAGACTTTTGAAACCTATGGCGCTCGGCTGGCGCGCTTCACCCGGTTATACGCCTATTACTTCTGCTCGGACCAGACGCCGGATGGATGCGAAGTGGGCTACCCCGTCTCGTATTTCGCGACTGTGCTGCCGCATCTGCAGGCCGCACTTTTTGATAATGCCGCGCTGCCGGCCCGGCTGACCAACCGGTTCGCGCTGCCGGCGGGGCAGGTGAATAAACTGCAGGTTCTCTATTCGCCAGCACTCAACACACCGCCCGAAACACCACTGGTGCACCGACAGGTGGAAAGTAAATCCGGACGAGACCGACCGGTGCTGCTCTGGGCAGGACGGTTGGATCGGCAGAAGCGCTTCGACCTGGTGGTCGAAATCGCCCGGGCCATGCCCGATATAGAGATCCGCTGCTGGGGCAGGGCGGTGCTTGATGCGCCGATGGATGACTCGGTCGAATTGCCGGACAACCTGGTCCTGAATCCGGCGTTCGAGCGGTTCGATGAATTGCCGCTGCGCAACAGTGACGGCTGGCTCTACACGTCAGCATGGGATGGGCTGCCCAACGTGCTGATCGAGGCCGGAGCCAACGGGCTGCCGGTGGTGGCCAGTGCGGTGGACGGGATTCCCGAATTGCTGGATGAAGACACCGGCTGGCCGGTGACCGAAGTGGGCGACGTGCAGGCCTATGTGAACGCGATCCGCAACATGCTCGGGGATGATGCGGAACGTGTCGCCCGGGCCGAGCGCCTCTACCAACGCGTTGTCGAGCGTCATGCGGGAGAGCTCTACCGTGCGCGTCTGGCAGAGTTGGAGGAGGTCGAGAATGGCTGAGCACCTGGAATCCGGCGTCGACATCTCGGTGATCATCACCGGCCATCGCGAGAGGCTTCTGGCAGGTCCGACCGCGCGCAGTGCACGCGAAGCGGTAGCGCATGCCGAAGCTCGGGGACTGGCTTGCGAAATCGTTCTGGTTCTGGACCGCAGCGATGGGTTGACCCGCGAGGTCCTGACTGCCGGGATCGGAGAGGGCGTCCGGATCGTCGAATCTGACGAGGGCGATCCGGGACAGGCCCGCAATCATGGAGTCGCCGCGGCTAGGGGGCGCTGTGCGGCGTTTCTCGATGGCGACGATCTGTGGTCCTATAACTGGCTGACAGCCGCCTGGCAGATGGCACAGGACCGCCCCGACGCGATACTGCACTCGACCTGCAACATCGTTTTCGGAGACGAAGAGAACCTTTGGTGGCATGTCGATTCCGAGGGGCCTTTCTTCGATCCGGATTACCTGGATTGGGCCAACTACTGGGACGCAATGTCCTTTGCGCCCACCTCGCTCTACCGGCGCTTCCCTTTTCGCCGCAACGACCTGTCCTTGGGGTTCGGGCACGAGGATTGGCATTGGAACTGCCTGACCCATGCCGCCGGCGTGCCGCACAAGCCGGTCCCGGAAACCGTGCATTTCAAGCGGCGGCGGAAGGGTTCGCAAATGTCTGTGGTCAGCGATTCCGGTGCCGTGGTCTGGCCGTTGGAGCCGGAGACTTGACGGCGGTTATGCCCCGGAGACCTCAACCCGTCCATGTCTGCATCGGAGCGCCCCGGTCCGGAACGACCTGGTTGTATGAAAACCTGCGCCGGAGCGGCACGCTATTCCTGCCATGCGTCAAGGAGGTCCGGTATTGGTGGGGAAGCCGGTCGGACGCCGAAAGACACAAGGTTCTCGCCAACAGGCGCATATCCCACGAAGCCGATGCCGAACAGCTGGATTGGCTCGACAGGTGGGAGCAGACACAAAACGTGTCGGCTCCGGATTACCTGGATCTGATGGCTCGGCCGGACCGACCCTCGCTGGACATCAGTCCGATCTACAGCACTATGCCCAGTGAACGGATTACCGCGCTTCGGGACGCCCTGCCTGAAGCCTCCCGTGTCTTCGTCATGTTGCGCAACCCGTTCGAACGCAACAAGTCGGTGATCCGGCTGCACGGATACATGCGTGGCTGTTTTCGTGGACCGATGGCGGATGCGACACTGTTGCGATACCTGGAAAGCGGGTTCCAGAAACGGCACCGGGACTATGCAAGGACCGTCCGGCTCTGGCGTGCTGCTTTCGGGGATCGCTTCGGCATATTCTATCATGATGAACTGCAGGCCGACCCTGAAAGGTTCTTGCTGCAAGTTCAGCATTTCCTCGGGTGCCCCGCCGTCTGCAAGATCGACGCCGAAGTTGCGCGAACCGTCTACAACACGCAGCGCGAAGGTCGACCGCGTGCGGTTTCCGTTTTGACGCCGCGGCAAATCGAGTTGATTGCACGGCTGTCGCTGAATGATGCCAGGGCCTTTGCCGGGATCGATCCGGTGCGTGCCGCCATGTGGGAGGACCGGATCCTGCCCCTGTGCGGAGACAGTCTTGCGGTTCCTCCCATCCCGACCGATCCCGATCCCGTGGCTGAACTTCTGAGGCTGTCGGAAAGCCTGGGAGAGACATGCGACTTCGCCCTGTTCCAGCGGGACTCTGGGTACGAACCGGCCAGCCTGTTGCGCTGGTCGCAGACGCCGCTTGACGAGGTGATGGCCCTCCTCGACGCATCCGGCGCCGAACAAGTACCAAACCGGTTCCGGTTTCGCGCCGATCTTGCCGGCAAGAACGGCTTGGCGGGGCCGCAAACCCCGCTATCGGCGGAGGATGCCTTCGATTGGCTCAGAACCCGGTTTCGGTTTCAACTCAACAAGAAGCCGGGCCTATATGTCGTGACCACGAGGGGTCCGTTGACCGACACTCACCTGATGAGCCTGCGGGACAGGCTTTGGGCTTGGGATCGGCGGCACCGTCTGCTGCATGTCCACTCAGGGCCGGCGACGGATGTGCAGGCCGGAGCGGACGGGATATTCAGGGCGCAGGTTCCCCTGGTCGAGGCAGGATGCGCCCGGGCCGATTGGCAGAGACTGTTTAAAAACCTCGCGAAACGGACAGACATTCAAGCCATGACAAGGCGATTGTTCGGGTAACACCCGACCGCTTTTGCCAATGGAGCAGCCTTCGTGAAAGTCATTCTGCACATCGGGACCGAAAAGACCGGGACCACCTCGATACAGCGGACGCTGGCCGAAGACCGCGAGGCGCTGGCCGAGCGCGGCATTCTCTATCCCCGGCTCTTCGGATCGGAAAACCACATGGAAATCGCCGTGGCGGCGATGGACCTGTCCCGCAACGACGAGTTGAAGATGGTCGAGCTGGGCCGGCAGAATTGCGACCATCTCGAATACCGACGGCGCCTGCGAGACAAGCTGCGCAGCGAACGCGCCGAGGATTCATTCCACACGCTGGTCATCTCGAACGAGCATTGCCACAGTCGACTGCTGAGTGACGAGGCGCTGATACGGCTACGGGATCTCATTGCCGGAACCGGCCCGGTCGAACAATTCTCGGTCATTGTCTACTTGCGCAGGCAGGACCGGTTGGCGGTCAGCCTGGAATCGACGCGCGTGAGGCTCGGCGGTTTGGGACCGCTGTTTCCCGAAGGCGATAACGGCCGGATGCCGGATTACTTCTGTTTCGATCGCCTTCTGGACCGCTATGCCCGTGTATTCGGAGCTGAAAACCTGATCGTACGGCTTTACGAGCGTGACCGGCTCCACAAACGCAGCGTGGTGGCAGATTTCTATCGTGAGACCGGCCTTGGCGAACCCGCTGCCGAAGTCGGCGAGTTGAACACGTCTTTGCCGTTGGCGCAGTATTTGTTTCTGAAGCGGTTCAATCGGACCTTTCCGACGATTCGCGCCGGCAAGATCAATCCCGAGCGCGGTCCGATTCAGTGGGCAATTCGCGATGTTTGCCCCGGCCCGCCGTTCCGACCCGCCAGAGATGCGGCGCAGGCCTTCCATGCACGGTTTCTGGACAACAATGCCCATGTGCTGCGCACCTACCTGCCACGTTTGGATCGATCGACACTGTTCGACGAGTCCTTTGACGAATACCCCGAAACAGAAGAGGTGCAGGAGCTGACGCCGGAAGAGCTGTTCGATTTCATTGCCGCCATCTGGCGTCACAAAAGGTGAGGGGGTCGGAATGGAAACTTCTTCATTGCGGCTGCACGGTCATTAAACTGCTGCGGGAGGCATGCTCTGCATCATGAATTTTCTGTTTGTTCACCAGAACATGCCTGGTCAATATCGCGAAATCGTCCGCTGGCTGGTCAGCCAGGGAGGGCACCGGATCGTGTTCCTGACCCAGCGTGGGGATCTTGACATCGAAGGCGTGCTGCGGGTCACATATGCGTCTCACCACGAGCCCGGGAAAGACGCCTACGGGCTGTCTAGGGTCTGGGAAGAGGCGACGGGAGCCGGGTTCGGTGCTGCCCTGGCGGCACAAAAGCTCAAAATGGAAAAAGGGTTCACACCCGACATCATCATCGGCCACGTCGGATGGGGAGAGCTGACCTTTCTCAAGGACGTCTGGCCCGACGTGCCGGTGATTGGTTATTTCGAGTATTTCTACCGCACTGAGGGCGGCATCGTGGGATTCGACCCCGACGAGCCGGTCTCGGAGCATGTGGGCTTCACCACCCGCGCGCGCAACGTGGTGCCCTATGTCAATCTCGATGCGGTCGATCTGGGTCAATGCCCCACGCTGTGGCAGCGCGACCGCTTCCCGGAATTCTTTCACGACCGCATGTATGTCTGTCATGACGGGGTGCGTACCGACCAGTTGACACCGGACGCGAATGCCTCGGTCGGGTTGGGCCGGCTCGAGCGGCCGATTACGCGAAACGACGAGATCGTCACCTATCTGGCCCGCAATATGGAGCGGGTTCGCGGTTTCCAAGTCATGATGCGCGCGCTGCCCGGGATCCAGAGGGCCCGACCGAATGCGCGGGTGGTTCTGGTGGGAGGCAACGAGACATCCTATGGGCCGAACAGCGACACACCCGGCGGGCTGCGCGGCGAAATGGAGCGGGAACTGGGAGACCGCGTCGACTGGTCCCGGGTGCATTTCGTGGGGCGCGTACCGTATGACACGTTTCAGAAGCTCGTCCAGATCAGCCGCTGCCACATCTACCTGACCATGCCCTTCGTGCTCAGCTGGTCGCTGCTCGAGTCCATGGCGATGCAAGCCACGCTGGTGGCCTCGGACGTGGCGCCGGTGCGCGAGGCGATCACCCACGGGCAGACCGGGTTGCTGGTGGATTTCTTCGATCCCGACGCGCTGGCCGCCCAGGTGGTGGAGGTGCTGGCCAACCCGGCGGGCCATGCCCATCTGGGGCCGGCCGCGCGCGCCCATGTGATCGAGAAATACGATTTCCTCACTCGCTGCCTGCCCGAGCACATCCGCCAGATCAATGCCCTGGTGCCCGAGGACCGGCGGATCGCGGTGCCCGGCGCCCCGGAATGAGCGTCTCCGGCACACGCCATATGCGCTGACGCGCGGATGCGAGGCTCTGCCTCGCGTTCCGGGATATTTGCGGCAAGAGGAAGGGCCGGCCGCGCCGGGGTCAGTTGCCCAGGTTGGCGGTGGTGTTGAAGACGCCCACGAAGTTGCCGATGATGTTGGAGACGGTCAGCACGTCGTTGATCGGCGATTCCGTGGCGATCAGCAGGTCGTCGGGGTTGATCCGGAACCGGCGCGCCGAGAAGATCCCGTCGGCCGAGGCCAGGTCGACCGAGAACACCACCCGGCTCTGGCGCGGGCCGCGGGTGCCGGCGCTCAGCGCCGAGTCGGGGTATTCGCGCAGGATCAGCAGCCCCTTGGGATCGGCCTTGTTGTCCTGCAGCCCGCCCATGACCGAGATCGCGTCCATCGCCGACATCACGTCCTTGGTGAAGATGTGCAGATCCTCGCGCCCGGCGGCGCCGAAGCTGAGGAAATAGCGCTCGTCCTCTTCCACGAAGACCCGGTCGCCGCCGCGCAGGAGCGTGTCAAGCCGCGGCTCGTTCAGCAGCCGGTCCACCGAGGTGCCGTAGATCGCGCCGCCGCGCACCAGCCGGATCTGCGGGTTGTTGAGGCTGGAGCTGATGCCGCCACCGGCCGAAATGAGCCCCATCACCGTGTAGTTGCGGTCGGGCATCGGGTAGGTGCCGGGCTGCGCCACGCCGCTGACCAGGTCCACCGAGTTGTTGCGCCCCTCGATCATCGACAGCTGCAGCTGCGCCGAGGGCACGATCGCCTCGAGCGCCGATTGCAGCTCTTCCCGGGCCAGGTCGGGGGTCAGGCCGATGACGCTGATATTGCCCACATAGGGCATGAAGATGGTGCCGTTGGCGGCGACCACCACGTCCTGCAGCTGCACCTCCTTCTGGTCCAGCGAGGTCAGCAGCGAGTTTTCGCTGCTGTCCCAGATCCTGAGCGTCAGCCGGTCGCCGGGCTGGATGATCTGGGTCCGGGCGCCGGTGCTGGCGCCGATCCAGCGCAGCCGCTCCTGGGTGCCGGTGGCCGGCCACTGCGCCACCGTCGGCAGGAAGGCGCGGGTCACGGGGTAGAGCGCGAATCCCGCCTCGGGCGCGTCGGCCTCGGCCAGGATCTCTTCACTGACCGGGGCGCCGCCGGGCAGCCGGCCGCGCGCACAGGCTGCGGGCAGCAGCGCCAGGCTGGACGCCACGATGATATGGATCAGGATGCGCATACGGACTGCCCGGGCGGGGAAACGCCTTTGATTATCGTTGCGCGCAGGATACTGGCAATGAAAGCATGGTCAACACGGACTGAGGCTCAGATGCGGTTTCCCGGGATCCTGGTCATTGGCGCAACAGGCCGGATCGGAGATGTCCTGCGCCGGAGCTGGCCCGGCGGCGGGGTCCGCTGGCAGACCCGGCGGGCGGCGCCGGGCGACGGCTGGACGCGGGTGGATCCGCTGGCCGAACCGGCGGCGCTGGCGCGCGCCGCGCAGGGATGTTCGGTGATCCTGAACCTGGCCGGGCCGGCGCCCGGGCGCGGCGGCGACATGGCCGATCACGCGGCGCTGGCCGAGGCGGCGGTGCGGGCCGGGGCCGCTTCGGGGGCGCGGGTGCTGCTGGCCTCGTCGGCGGCGGTCTATGGCCGGGCCGCGGGAGAGCTGACCGAGGCGGCACCGCTGCACCCGGTCTCGGATTACGGCCGGGCCAAGGTGGAGATGGAGGCGCGCGCCGCGGCGCGCGCCGCCGAACTGGGCGTTGCGGTCACGGCGCTCAGGATCGGCAACGTGGCGGGGCTGGATGCCGCGCTGGGGGGCTGGCGGCCGGGCTGCGCGCTGGACCGCTTCGCCGATGGGGCCACCCCGGCGCGCAGCTATGTCGGGCCGGTGACGCTGGCGCGCCTCCTGGCTGCGCTCTGCGCCGCGCCCGACCTGCCCGCCGTGCTGAACGTCGCCGCCCCCGGCGCGGTCGAGATGGGCGCGCTGCTGGATGCCGCCGGACTGGCCTGGACCGCGCGCCCGGCCCCGGCCGGGGCGATCCCGCGGGTGCAGCTGTCGGTGGCGGCGCTGGCCCGCCTGTGCCCTCTGGAGCCCGTCGACCCGGCGGCGATGGTGGCCGAATGGCGCGGGTTAGAGCCGCATATGGGCGGGGTAGCGCGATGACCTGGCACAAGCGCCTCTTCGACCTGTTCTTTGCGTCGCTGCTGGTGGCGATCCTGGCGCCCGTCCTGCTGGTTCTGGTGCTGTGGCTGCTGTGGAAGGAAGGCCGGCCGGTCTTCTACGTGGCCGAGCGGATGAAGACCCCCGACCAGGGGTTCCGGCTGTGGAAACTCAGGACCATGCGCGGGGCCGAGAGCGATGCCGGGGTGTCGGGTGGCGACAAGGCGGCGCGGATCACGCCCACCGGCGCCTGGCTGCGGTCCAAACGGCTGGACGAGCTGCCGCAGCTGTGGAACATCCTGCGCGGCGACCTGAGCTTTGTCGGCCCGCGCCCGCCGCTGCGCCTCTATGTCGAGCGGTATCCCGCGCTCTATGCCGAGGTGCTGCGCGCGCGGCCCGGCGTCACCGGGCTGGCTTCGATCGTCTATCACCGCCACGAGGCGGCGCTGCTGGCGCGCTGCGCCACCCCCGAGGAGACCGACGCGGTCTATTCCCGCGTCTGCATTCCCGCCAAGGCCCGGCTCGACCTGATCTACCAGCGCCACCGGAACATGTGCTACGATTTCGCGCTGGTCTTCGAAACCATCGGCAACCTGTTCGTCAAGCGGCCGCGCTGACGGGGGCGCCGGGGGGAAAATCGCGACGATCCGCCCAGATCCGGGTTTACCCATTGCGCTCGGCGGGCAGAGCGGAAAGACTCGGGGGCACGCCGCGCGGCGGAGATGCGGTGGCGAAGGACAGTTGAGTTTTGATTGAGGTTTACATGCGCAGGAAAGTGACCAAGGCGATCTTCCCGGTGGCGGGGCTGGGCACCCGGTTCCTGCCGGCCACCAAGTCGGTACCCAAGGAGATCATGACCCTGGTCGACCGGCCGCTGGTGCAATACGCCATCGACGAGGCGCGCGCCGCCGGCATCAAGGAATTCATCTTCGTCACCTCGCGCGGCAAGTCCGCGCTGGAGGATTATTTCGACCACAACCCGATCCTCGAGCAGGAGCTCAAGAAGAAGGGCAAGGACGAAATGCTGGAGATGCTGAGAAACACCAACATGGAATCCGGCGCCATCGCCTATATCCGCCAGCACAAGGCGCTGGGGCTGGGTCACGCGGTCTGGTGCGCGCGCCGGCTGATCGCCAACGAGCCGTTTGCGGTGATGCTGCCCGATGACGTGATCGCCTCGGAGACCTCCTGCCTGCAGCAGATGGTCGAGGCCTATGAGGAGACCGGCGGCAACATGGTCGCCGCGATGGAGGTGCCGCCCGAGCAGACTGCCTCCTACGGGGTGCTGGACGTGTCCGGGGAACAGGGCGCGGTGGTGACGGCGCGCGGCATGGTCGAGAAGCCCGACCCGTCCGTGGCGCCGTCGAACCTGGCGGTGATCGGGCGCTACATCCTCGGCCCCTCGGTGCTGCGCAACCTCAACCGGATCAAGCAGGGCGCGGGCGGCGAGATCCAGCTCACCGACGCCATCGCGGCCGATATCGAACAGGGCGTGCCGGTGCATGGCTACCGCTTTCGCGGCCAGCGGTTCGACTGCGGCTCGAAATCGGGTTTCCTGCAGGCCACCGTCGCTTTCGGGCTGGCGCGCGAGGACCTGCGCGAGGATCTCGACCGCTACCTGCGAGAGTTGATGCAGCACCGCCAGGCGGCGGAATAGCGCCGACAGGTACGGGTTTCTTGCCGATCAGATTGCCGGAAGGTCTCAATCCCAAAATAAATTTTGAGTAATGAATTTCCCGGCATAGACTGGGTTGGGTTTTTTATCTGCCCGTCCCGAACGGGGGGTCGGGGCATCCGGACAATTGACCGGCACAGGGGGCGGCCTCTGCCCACAGGAGCGGCAAGTTATATGTTGAGTATTGTTAACGCGTTGAGTCGAAAGCAGAAAGTCAGGATTTTCCTGGGTATAGACCTGCTTCTTGTGCCGTTGGCACTGTTCTTCACTTTTTCGGTGCAATCCCTGCCGGACAGCGCACTCGGCACCTTGAGGGGCTATCTGCCGATTCTTCCCTATCTCATGCTCGCAGCGGGGCTCCTGTCGAAGAAGCTGGGGCTGCCACAGATCCAGCTCAAGGCCTATGAACAGAATGCCATCGGGCTGAGCGCACTTCTGGCGACGGTGCTGGCGCTGTTGTCAGCGCTGCTGGCGCGGGTAGCCGGGATCGACATGCCGCCCGGCACATATGTGATCTTCGGCATCAGCTATTTCATGTTCTCCGCGGCGAGCCGAATGGTTCTCTACCGGGTGGTGACCGAGCTCTACCGCCGCGCCCAGCCGCGCTGCAGGGTGCTGATCTATGGCGCGGGCACCACCGGCACCCAATTGGCGCAGGCGTTGCGGGCCCATGACAGCATCGACCCGGTCGCGTTCGTCGATGACAACCCTTCCCTTCAGGGTGTGCTGATGGCGGGTCTGCCGGTGTTTGCGCCAGCCCAGATCCCTGATCTGGTAGAGAACCGCGGCATCCACCGGGTGCTGCTGGCGATGCCATCGGAAAGCCGGCCACGCCAGGCCCAGGTCGCGCGCAAGCTGCAGAAGATGGGGCTCGAGGTGCAGGCGCTGCCCTCCTTCGCGCAGCTGATCGGGGAGGAACCGCTGGTCGAGAAGCTGACCCCGATCCCGCCGCAGAGCTTCCTGGGCCGCGACGCCTGCGACATGGAACTGGCCGAGGCCTGCGAAAGCTATGCCGGGCGTTCGGTGCTGGTGTCGGGGGCGGGCGGGTCGATCGGCGCCGAGCTGTGCCGTCAGCTGCTGGCCTGCCGGCCGGCGCGGCTGGTGCTCTACGAGCTTTCCGAACTGGCGCTCTACGCGGCCCACCAGGAGTTACAGCAGCTTTCCGAGGGGCTGCAGACCGAGATCGTGCCGGTGTTGGGGTCGGTCATCGATGCGCGCCAGGTGGCGCGGGTGCTGGAGGATCACGGCGTGCAGGTGCTGCTGCATGCCGCCGCCTACAAGCATGTGCCGCTGGTCGAGGCCAACCCGCTGGCGGGACTGGCCAACAACGTGCTGGGCACCCGCACGCTGGCGCGCGCCGCCGCCGAGGCCGGGGTGGAGCGGTTCATCCTGATCTCTTCGGACAAGGCGGTGCGCCCGACCAACGTGATGGGCGCCTCCAAGCGCCTGGCCGAACTGGTGGTGCACGACCTGGCCACCCGCAACGCGGGCACGGTGTTCACCATGGTGCGCTTCGGCAACGTGCTGGGCTCGTCGGGCTCGGTTGTGCCGCTGTTCCAGGACCAGGTGCGCCGCGGCGGGCCGGTCACGGTGACCGACCCGGAGGTGAAGCGCTATTTCATGACCCTGGGCGAGGCGGTGCAGCTGGTGCTCAAGGCCGGGGCCGAAGCGCGGGGCGGCGAGATCTTCGTGCTGGACATGGGCGCGCCGGTGCCGATCGTGCAGCTGGCCCGCCAGGTGATCGAGAGCGCCGGCTACAGCGTGCGCGACGCGAACAATCCCGACGGCGATATCGAGATCGACTTCATCGGCCTGCGCCCGGGCGAGAAGCTCGAGGAAGAGCTGAGCCTGACCGGCGACCTCACCACCACGCGGCACCGCAAGATCTTTTGCGCGCAGGAGGCACATCTGAGCGAGATCGAGGTGGCCGCGCTGCTGCGCGGCCTGCGCCATGCGCTGGCCGCCGGGGATGTCGACGCCGCCCGGGCGGAAATCGCGCATTGGGTCGAAGGATATGTTGCCGATGAGACGGCCCGGCGGCGGTCGTGATCCCGGCCGGTTGATCCAGCGGGATCCTTTGTGATCTAAATCTGGAAAACAGTGCGAGCAGGCAGAGGCAGCCCCACGTGCCATTCCCAGGACCGTCCCTTTCTGCCCCGGCCGCTGGTCTTGCCGGCCTGTTGGCGCTGGCCTCCGGCCCTGTCGTGGCACAGGACACCGCCGCGCCGTCCTTCGACCCGCCTGCGGCCGCCAGCCTGAATTTCTACGGCCTGCCGGGGCTGATGGACATGCCCTCGGCCGAGATGATGCCCGACGGGCAGTTCTCCATGGCGGCGGCGACGTTTGCGGGCCAGACCCGCTATACGCTGGCCTTCCAGGCGACGCCCTGGCTGATGGCCTCGTTCCGCTACGGCGCGATCCGCGACCTGAACCTGTTCGGTTTCGACACCTATTACGACCGCAATTTCGACGTTCGTTTCCGGCTGATGAAGGAACGCGGGGCGTGGCCGGAACTGACGCTCGGGCTGCAGGACCTAGCCGGGACGGGCATCTATTCCGGCGAGTATATCGTGGCCACCAAGCGGTTTCGGACCGCGCCGCTGGGCACCGCGCGCGGGGACGGGCAACTCAAGCTGACCGCCGGGCTGGGCTGGGGGCGGCTGGGCTCGAACGGGTCCATCGGCTCGACCGGCTCGCGGCCCGCCTTCAATACCGGCGACACCGGCGGCGAGCTTTCCTATGACCAGTGGTTCCGCGGACCGGTGGCGCCCTTTGCCGGGATCGAGTGGCAGGCCAATGACCGGCTCGGCTTCAAGCTGGAATATTCCTCGGACGCCTATGTGCTGGAGACCCGGGACAGTTCCGTCTTCGAGCGCAAATCCTCGGTCAATTTCGGGGTCGAGTACCAGGCCACGCCGCGCACCCGGCTGGGGGCCTATTACATGTACGGCTCCAGCTTCGGGCTGGGCGCGCAGATCCAGCTGAACCCTAAATACCCGGTGCGCCGGCTGGGCATTCCGGCGCCGCAGCCGGTGGCGGCACGCCCCGACCGGACCAGCCGGCCGCAGGCCTGGGACACCGGCTGGGCCGCTTCGGCCGAGGCCACGCCGCGGCTGCGCGACCAGCTCGAACCGGTGTTGCTGACCGAGGGGCTGGTGCTGGAGAGCCTGGCGGTCGAGGCCGACCGGGCCGAGCTGCGCTATCGGAACACGCGCTACCGCAACCCGGCGGTGGCGATGGGGCGGGCGGCACGGGCGCTGGCGCGGGTGATGCCGGCCTCGGTCGAGACCTTCCGGCTGGTGCCGGTTGCCAATGGCATGGGGCTGAGCGAGGTGACGCTGCGGCGCTCGGACCTGGAGGCGCTGGAATTCGATCCGCAGGCCACCGACGCGCTGCGGGCGGTCACCGGCATCGGCGAGGCCGCGCCGCGCATACCAGCGGGCGCGGCGACCGGGCGCGATCTCTACCCTGATTTCAGCTGGTCGGTGGCGCCCTATTTCTCGCCGGCTTATTTCGACCCGGATCAGCCCTTCCGCATCGATGTGGGCGCGGACCTGAACGCCAGCTACCGGCCGGCGCCGGGCTGGCTCTTTTCGGGCACCCTGCGCCAGCGCGTCGCGGGCAACGTCAAGGGCGGAAAGACCTCCGGCTCGGCGCTGCCGCCGGTGCGCACCGACCAGGTGCTGTTCGCGCAGGAGGACACCACGCTGAACAATCTCTACGCCGCCTATTACTGGCGCCCAGGCCGGGATCTCTATGCGCGCGTCACGGCGGGCTATTTCGAAAGCGCCTATGGCGGGCTGTCCTCGGAACTGCTGTGGAAGCCGGTGAGCAGCCGGTTGGCGCTGGGGCTCGAGGCGAATTACGCCCGCAAGCGTGACTATGACCAGCGGCTGGGGTTCCAGGATTACGGCATCGTCACCGGTCATGCCTCGGCCTATATGGACCTGGGCCGCGGCTTCCACGCCCAGGTCGATGCCGGGCGCTACCTAGCCGGCGACTGGGGCGCCACCTTCGGGCTGGACCGGGTGTTCGACAACGGCTGGTCGGTGGGCGGGTTCTTCACCCTCACCGATGTCTCGGCCGAGGAGTTCGGCGAAGGGTCCTTCGACAAGGGCATCCGCTTCTCGATCCCGCTGGAATGGTTCCTGGGCCAGCCCAGCCAGCGGTCGATCGGCACCACCATCCGGCCGATCCAGCGCGACGGCGGCGCGCGGGTCCATGTGCCGGGGCGGCTCTACGGCCAGGTGCGCGCGGCGCATGGCAAGGCGCTGGACGACGGCTGGCCGGGGGTCTGGGAATGAGCCGCCGGTTTCCTCCATGGGTCCTGATTCCGCTTCTCGTCCTGACCGGATGCGGCGGTGGCACGAATGAAGTGCCGCTCGAGGTGCAGCTCCTGCAGGCCGGACAGGCCAGCATTGCCGGACGCCGGGCACAGCGGCCGACGGTGCCGGATTTCACCCGCGCCCAGCTGGACAAGATCGAAGGCGCGCTGATGGAGGCCACGCTCGAACGCGAAAACCAGACCGGGCTGCTGTTCATCACTGCCGAACGGCCACAAGGGATCACCGTGTGGCGCAGTGGCGACGATGTCACCTTCGCCATGCGCAACGGTGTTCTGGTGGCCACGCGGGGGCTTGGCGGAGATGTCCTGTCAAGCTCGGTCCAGGTGTCGGGCCGGCAACCGGGGCCTTCGTCCGGGGGCGCGCATGTGCAGATGCTCCACAGCCTCGACAACCGGCAGGTTCAGCTGGCGCTGGCCTGCGACTTGGTGGATCTCGGACCCGAGACGATCGAGATCGTCGAACGGCGCCACGCGACCCGCCACCTGCAGCAGCGCTGTACCGGCGGGGGCGGCCAGGTGACCAACGACTATTGGGTCGATCGCGGGGCAGGGGTGATCTGGCAGTCGCGGCAATGGGCGGGACCCCATATCGGGTATCTGACGTTCCGCCAGTTGAAGCGATAGGCAAAAAGGCCGAGCCGGGAAAACAGGCCCCGATACCGGGGCCGGCGCACTGATCCGTTGAAAACACCCGGCCATTGGATTACCGTGATCGGGAGTTTGTTCCTGTGAGGTTAAGATTATGAGAAAGATTCTTGCAACTGCGGCCCTGTGCGCGTTTGCCGCGCCGGCCCTGGTCTCCGCCCAGACAGCCGAAGAAGTCGTGGCGGACACCGCTGTGAGCACCGAGGAAATCGCAATCGGCACCGTCGTTTTGCTCGGCGCAGCGGCCGCGGCAAGCGGCAGCGGCGGCGGTGACGGCTCGACCACCACCACGACCACCACGACTGGCGGCTCGTAAGCCACACCCGCAAGGTTTTCCCGGTCGGCCCCCGCGCAACCCCGCGCGGGGGCCGGTCCGTTTTGCGATCCGGTTTCCGCATCGACACGCATCCGCCCGAACCGGGCGCCCCGTCTTGTCGCCCCCCGGATTTCGTGCTTTGTGACCCCCGGGTACGGTGACCGGGGCATGCAGGGGGCGCGGCAATGGACAGGGCGAGAATCGCTGTTATCGGCATCGGCTATGTGGGCCTGTCCAACGCCGTCCTGCTGGCGCAGCGCCACGCGGTGGTCGCGGTGGACGTGGATCCCGGACGCGTCGCCCGCATCAACGCCCGGCAGAACCCGATCGTCGATCCCGACCTGTCGCTCTACCTTGCGGACCGGCCGCTCGACCTGACCGCCACCACCGGCCTGGGCGCGGCCTGCGAGAGCGCCGACTACATCATCGTCGCCACGCCCACCGATTACGATCCGCGGACCAACTTCTTCGACACCACCACCGTCGAGACGGTGGTGGCGCAGGTGGCGGCGCTGAACGAGCGCGCGACGATCGTGATCAAGTCCACCGTGCCGGTGGGGTTCACCGCCGCGCTGTCGGCGCGGCTGGGATGCGACCGGATCCTGTTCAGCCCCGAATTCCTGCGCGAGGGGCGGGCGCTTCACGACAACCTGCACCCCTCGCGCATCGTGGTGGGCGAACGTTCGGACCGGGCGCGCGTCTTTGCCGACCTGCTGCGCGGCTGCGCCCTGAACACGGATGTGCCGGTGCTGCTGACCGACCCGTCCGAGGCCGAGGCGATCAAGCTGTTTGCCAACACCTATCTCGCTATGCGGGTGGCCTATTTCAACGAACTCGACAGCTATGCGCTGGCGCATGGGCTGGAGACCCGCCAGATCATCGAGGGGGTGGGGCTGGATCCGCGCATCGGCGATCATTACAATAACCCGTCCTTCGGCTATGGCGGCTATTGCCTGCCCAAGGACAGCAAGCAGCTGCTGGCCAATTACAGCGAGGTGCCGCAGAACCTGATGCAGGCTGTGGTCGACGCCAACCGCACCCGCAAGGATTTCATCGCCGAACGGATCCTGGCGCTGAACCCGTCCTGCGTGGGGGTGCACCGGCTGGTGATGAAGGCGGGTTCGGACAATTTCCGGCAGAGCTCGGTCCAGGGCATTATGAAGCGGATCAAGGCCAAGGGGATCGAGGTGGTGGTCTACGAGCCGGTGCTCGAGGAGGACAGTTTCTTCGGCTCGCCGGTGCTGCGCGAGATCGACGCGTTCAAGGCCCGCGCCGACCTGATCATCGCCAACCGGCGGGTACCCGAACTGGCGGACGTGGCCGCCAAGGTGTTCACCCGGGATCTGTTCGGCGGAAACTGACGCCATTCACCAGGCCGCGCCATCTTGAGACAAGAGTGAAGTTTACATAACGCTTGTTATTGGTCTTCTTGCGGCACTTGGGGGGACGACACTCTAATCTGACTTCCGAAAAATTCTCTATCTTGCTGGAAGGCCAGCGAGCCGGATAGCGTTCGGAACAAGTTGACATAAATGAACTAATCCGGGCCAGACCTTATTATGACATCGCACCACAGAGCCAGTCGGCAAGATTGCCCCAGCCCCGTCCAGAACGTATCGACATCTGGTGATGTGCGGATTTGGAGTGAGCAACCATGAAATGCCTGTTGCATATCGGCACGGAAAAAACCGGCACGACGATGTTGCAGACATGGCTCTACCTGAATCGTGCCGCGCTTTCGGCTCAAGGCATCGCGCTCAGCGACGTCTTGGGTACACCTAGCAACCGAATGCTTTCGGCTTACTTTCATACGGAATCCGACGATTTCGACCGAAGCCACAACATCTCGACCCCGCAGCAAAAGGCACGTTTCTTTGACGGGTTCGAAGATCGTGTGAGGTCGGAAATCCAGGACGCGGCACGCACTCATCACACGATGGTCATCAGTTCGGAACACCTGCACAGCAGATTGCAAACCGTGGAGGAGATTGCGGCACTGGCCCGCTTTCTCACGGAGAGCTTTTCGTCTGTCCGGATCGTCTGCTATTTCCGGGAGCAATCAGAGGTTCGAAAGAGCCTGTATTCAACGGCCATACGCAGTGGATTTTTCGGAAAGATCGAGAAATTCCAGCGCGAGATCGATCCAGACATGCACTACTACAACTACGCGGTCATGTTCGGGAAATGGGCCGATGCATTTGGCAGCGAGAATCTCGAACCCGCCATCTACGACAGAAATGTCTTTGCCAGTGGAGACCTCAGGATCGATTTCCTGACCCGTGTTGATCAGGCCATCCGCATGGACGCACTTGACTACTCAGCCACCACGCCCAACGCGAAACTCAGTGCTCTGCAGGCGGAGCTCTGCAGGGCCGTCAACCATGTGTTTCCACGCTACAACCGCGACGGCAGCCTCAATGCCACTCGCCAAATTCTGCGCCGCAGGATTCTGAACTCCTCCGACTTGAACCTGGGAGCCATCGAGGACCCGGATCAGCTGCGGGTATACGATCTGTTCGATGCGTCTAACCGGGCCTTCTCCAGGCGATTTCTTGGCCACAACGAGAACCCGTTCGCTCGCCCGAAGGCCCCGGCCAACCCAGACTCTTACACCGTTCCTCTGAACAGGATCGAAGATATCCTCTTCTCCTGCGCGACCGCATTGGCGCGCCGTCACCCCGTAGAACCCGGGCTGTGCGATTCCGACGCCGACGTCCTGCGGGATGTGGCCTTGAAACACGAAACCGGCCAGGCCCCCACAAAGGACGAAGCGGTCGCATTGATGCGTCTGGCCCAGATCGCCCGCCCGACGGGGCCGCGGATTGGGCAGAAGCTGAGCGAGTGGCTGGGCGAGCCGTAATTCTTCCGATCAGGCGGACGCGGCACGGGAAATGCATCGAACCAGATCCCAAGCACCGCTGGCCGCCGCAATGCGGGCAGCGGTGCGTTTGAGAAAGTCGTAACCGGTCACGATCTCATTCAGATTGCCCCGGATGAGCATGACATCCCCCCGGCCTTGTCGGGCATCTGCCTCAATCCTGCTGTGCAGAAGCCAGTTCCGGGTGAACCGATCATCGGTGTCGCCTATATGGTCCGCCAGCCTGCTCAGTATCTCCTGCCTACCCCGCCCGTCCTCGGCATCACGCAGGGATCGCAACAAGTCGAGACCGTCATGCTGGCCTGCCTTGTGCATGCTACCGAAACCGGAGGTCGCCATGTCTTCCAGCGCCGAAGAATACCCGAACAGTTCGAAATCCCGTTCATAGAGTGCTCGGGCGCGAGACAAGGTGCCGCTGTCGGAAAGCAGCGCCCCCGCCTGCTTTCCCGCACCCGTAGCGTGAGGGGCCTGTCGTTTTGGAGGCTTCGACGTCATCCCAAAACACTCCGACAAAAGATATGGCAGATCCTGATCTATCGTCTCCAGACGACCCAGGAAATTGGGGCGAACAAACGGGTACATTATGTTGATATGCTGTGGGCGCCAATGCGGATCGAGAAACTCCGGTGGTTCCCCTGCGATTATCTCGACGAAAAGGTCGAAGGAAACGGTCTGGGGGTCATGGAGCCCATAACGCTCGGCGAAAGCACCCCAGACGGGGATGTCCTTGTTCCCGATTTTGTCTAGGAAAGCCGATGCCAGCCTGACATAGGGATTGCGGACAAAGGTCACGACAGTGGCGTCACGCAGCCATGACTGCTGCGCTATCTTGTTTGTGAATGGAGATGCCTTGAGGTCATGAACATTCGTGCGCGGAGGGTACGTGTCCGGTGCGATATGGCTCCACAAGTTGGCCTTGACGGTGGTGCACCCGGATTTGGGATTGTTGAGATAGACGACATTGGCCTTCCTGTTTGCCCGAATGCTCTGAATACGGATATGTGGAAGCATGACGCTCCTTTCCGGTGGACTGCCCGCCTGCGAATGATCTGCGGCTGCCACCCCGAATGACCGGAACGAAATCGTCCCCACAGGTCATCCCCGGGACAGAAGCCGCGCGATTTGCTCGGCCAATGTGTCCAGGTCCACCCCGGTTGCGCCATCCATCTTTACCTTGACCCGCAGACCGTCACTGGCAGTCCGCATTTCGACAGTCATCTTCTCACCGACGAAGCGGCCCCTGGCGGCCTCTGCCCTGCCCTGCCCCGCCGGTTTCGCCGGATTCGGGCCTTCGCCTCGCCGCAGGCGCGGGATGATGCCGCGATACTCGCGCTTGGGAGTGTTTGCCACATCCACCTGCGCCAGGATGTCGTCGCGGTACTTCACACAGGACAGACCCAGCGACACGTCGTTCTGGGACACCTCGAGCCGCGCGGCGATCTCGTCCTGCGACAGGTCCTTGAGGCTTTCGGCCAGAAGCCCGATCGACAGCAGTTCCTCGAAACCGGTCAGGTTCCTGCGCATGGTGTTCTCGTGGAATCGCTCCTCGAGATCGGCGAGCGCGGTCGCGCCCGCCTCGGTTGAGAGCACCGCGAGCACCCTGCGGCCCAACTGTCGGCAGACCTCGAGCCGGCGGCGGCCCGACTGCACCACGAAGACGGCATCAGTGTCCCGCGGAGATTGCGGATCGGGGCGCCAGTCCGGGTCGCGGGGTCGCACCCGGATCGGCTGGGTCTGGCCGCGGCGCTGGATGTTGCGCTTGAGGGCCTGGAACTCGGGGTCGGCCGCCCAGTCCCCGATCCTGTCGCTGCCGACCGCATCCTCAATCTGGCCGGGATCGAGTTCCAGCACCACGGTGCCATTCATCACGCCGGCCGCCAGCGAGCCATGCACGGCTTCGATGCGCTGCTGCAGCAGGTTCATGGCCGACCCGGCCCACATCCCCCCCATGCCGCCCCGGGCGGCGGCCTCGGGCGGCTCCGCATCACCGCCTTCGGGCGCTTGTGCGTTCAGTTTTCTCTTGCGGGCCATGATCAGCTCCATCGCTCGGTGATGAAAGTGGCGGCATAGTCGCGCGGCGGCAGATGCGGCAAGCTGCGCTGCACCAGAGCATCGTTCACCGCGTTGGCATTGGCCATGAAGGCCCGCGCCGAGGCGCGGCGGCCAGGCGGAGGCAGGTATTCGTAGATGCTCTTGTATTCCTCGGCCGCGTTGGCGATTGCATCCGATCGGCTGTACCAGACCTGCATCACCTCCCGCGGTGCCTTGCGATAAAGATCGAGAATCTGATCAGTGTCCTGGTTGTTCTGCTCTTGCACGATGGTTGGCAGCACCATGTGAGCTCCGGCGCCGACGGTGATGTCGGAATCGAAGCCCAGGATGAACTCCATGTATTCGCCGATATTGGTCACGTAGGTGGACAACGTGGCCAGGTCGAACCCCTTCATCGTCTGCGGTATCACCACCGAATCTGCCGCGATCAACCCATTGAGCTGCATCAGTGTCAAAGAAGGCTGCTGGTCGATCACGATCACATCCACCGTCTCCTCAAGGGCCCGCGCATAGGCAGCAAGGTCGAAGGCACCGTCCGGCCCGCGCAGCGCCGCGTGGGGAGTGCGCGGGCCAAATCCCGCATCCCACTGCGCAATGGCGTCCTTGAGGACCCGGTAAACCGGCACCGGCGCGTTGCGGGACAGGAAAAACAGGCTGATATCGCCGTTCTGTATGTTGCCGCCACCGGGGATCAGGCGGATACCGGGCCAGGGCGTGGGCTGCCAGACCGCGTCCAGCTCTGACGGTTCGCGCGAGATGAGCGCCCGGGCGCCGGGATCATCCACGCCCATGAACTCGGCCAGGGTGGGCGTCCCCGGGTCAAAGAGCGGCAAGCGTTCGTCCGCGAAATACAACGAGACCGTCGCCTGCGGGTCGGCGTCTATGACCCCGACCCGCAACCCGTAGAACAGGTTCAGGTATTGCGCAAAGTGCGCGGCAGCCAACGACTTGCCGGTGCCTCCCTTTTGCGCGCCGAACGTCACCACGATGGGCGGCTCGCCCGGACACCGCCAGTGCAAGCCGTGCGGAGATCCGGGCTGCGTTCCGGCAAGCGCACGGATCAGCATGACCTCGGACGGCGAAAAACTGCGATGACGGCCGACCCCCTGCCCTTCGGGAAACGCCGCATCGGTCTCGGCAAGATGCACCAGACCCGATCCGTCGGTGCCGAGGAACTCGGAAGTTTCTGCCATTGAATAGCGGCGCGCAACCCGGGTGCGCAGCGCCAGATCACGCTGAAGCTTGGTGTTCACCGCCCCCATCACATGCGACATATTGCGAATGAAATGCTGAAACTGCCCGTCTGCCATGCCCGATATATCCGTGGATATGAACGAGCCTTGGGGCTCGCTTTTCAGCAACCTGCGCAACCCGAGGAGATATGGCAAGCGGATTCCAGGCGTGGAAAGAGCCGCTGAGCCCAAGAAGCAGGCTCTGTAAAGACCATTATGGAGCCTGCGAATGCCTCATATCCGCGGATATGAGACATATCCGTTGCCTTGCCGGCCTGCGGGCGGACGCCAGGGTAACAGCCCGTTACCGCACTGCCTGTTAGGACTGCCCGGGACGACAACGTCAAATGGAGCCTTCACCGTGACCGGAACCTCACCGACCCTTGGGTTGCCCTACCTGCAACCCTCGCAAGCCCAGAAACACGTCACCCATAACGAGGCCCTGGCGCGGCTGGATGCCGTAACCCAACTCAGCATCGCTGCGCTCGGACCTTCGTCGCCACCCGCGTCACCAGCCGAGGGAGACCGGTTCATTGTCGGTCCGGGCGCCACCGGTGACTGGGCCGGGCGCGACCAGCAGATCGCCATCCATCGGGGCGGCGCTTGGTCCTTCACCCCGCCCCTGCCCGGCTGGGTCGCGCTCTTGAGAGACATCGGCACGCTGGTACGGTTCGACGGCAACGAATGGGTGCCCGTTCACGTCAACGACGCCGAAACCCTCGGGATCAATGCCCAGGCCGATACAGTCAACCGCCTGTCGGTTGCCGCGCCGGCCACCCTGCTGAACCATGATGGCGATGATCATCGACTCACCGTCAACAAGGCCGGCACCGGCGACACCGCAAGCCTTCTGTTCCAGTCTGGCTGGTCCGGACGAGCGGAAGTTGGGTTGGCCGGCGAGGATGCCTTTGCGATCAGGGTCAGTCCGGACGGTTCTACCTGGCAAACCGCGCTTCGCCTTGACCCGGATAGTGGTGCGGCTAGCGGAAGCGCCGTTCAGCAGGGTCCGGAAGACGCGTCGCCGGGAAGGCTGATGCTGGCCGAACATGGCGTTCTGCGCGCTCAGATCCTGGGACCGGTGGCCCAGATCGGCGGCCAGCCGGCCGGGGCGATCCTGGAACGGGGTCAGACCACGCAGGGTCACTTCGTCAAATGGGCGGACGGCACGATGATCTGTTCGCGGACGGTCACTGTCGATGTCGACAGCAGCGCACCTCAACTCTTCGACTACCCCGCACCAATGGCCACGCCGCTGGCCGTACATGCCGGCGGGATCGACCCGGCCCAGGCGAGCACGGCCGCACAGCGCCGGGCCCTGGGCACCCTGCCCGTCTGGGCAACAGCAACCGGCTGGCACATCCAGCTGGAAGCCCCGATCGCGGCGGAAACACTGGAAGTGGCACTGTTGGCATACGGGTTGTGGATTTGATCACCGCCCAGCGTTTTCCAAACCGCATGTCGTGACACTGTGGGAGTCGCCTGATAGAACCCGCCTGAATTCACATCGAGGCGGCTCATTGCGTCATGCAGGTTGAAGAAACAGCCCTGTCCGGGGTGCTGGTCCTGACCCCGAAACGGTTCGGCGATGCGCGCGGGTTCTTCAGCGAGAGCTGGAACCGGCGCACCCTGGCCGAACACGGGATCACGCTGGATTTCGTGCAGGACAACCATTCGCTCTCGGCCGCCGCCGGCACCATCCGCGGCCTGCATTTCCAGGCCCCGCCCCATGCCCAGGCCAAGCTGGTGCGCTGCGGGCGCGGGGCGCTCTATGACGTGGCGGTCGACATCCGCAAGGGCAGCCCGACCTACGGGCAGTGGGTGGGGCTGGAGCTGTCCTTCGAGAACGGCCGCCAGCTGCTGATCCCCGAGGGGTTCGCGCATGGCTTCGTCACCCGCCAGCCCGATACCGAGATCTGCTACAAATGCACCGACTACTACGCGCCCGACTGCGATGGCGCGCTGCGCTGGAACAGCTGCGGCATCGACTGGGGCCTGTCGGGTGATCCGGTGCTGAGCGACAAGGACGCCGCCGCGCCGCCGCTGGCGGCGTTCGACAGCCCCTTTGCCTGGGAGGGCGATGCGTGAGTCGCGACTGGTCCGAGCCGGACTGGAGCCGCGAGGCGCCGCGGGGGCTGTGGGATCCGTCACGGCGGCTGCTCGGCTGCATCCGCGCCCACCAGGCGGCGGAGCGGACCCCCCTGGGGGCACTGCGCCGGGTCCGGGCCAAGTGCGGGCACTGGCTGTGGTCCCTCGTCACCCAGGCCGAGATCGGTCTCGGGACACGGATCGGCGGTGGCCTGCTGCTGCCCCATCCCAACGGGATCGTCATCCACCCCGAGGCCGAGATCGGCCCCAACTGCCTGCTGTTCCAGCAGGTCACGCTGGGCACGCGCGCCGGCCGCGACGGCGCGCCGCGGCTGGGGACGCATGTGGATGTGGGCGCCGGCGCCCGTATCCTCGGACCTGTCGCGGTGGGCGATCACGCGGTGATCGGCGCCAACGCGGTGGTGCTGAGCGACGTCCCCGCAGGGGCCATGGCGGTCGGTGTGCCGGCCCGCGTCTTGCAAGGAAAGGACGGCAAGTGAAACTGATCGTCACCGGCGGCGCCGGGTTCATCGGATCGGCCGTGGTGCGCCAGGCGGTGCGCGACGGGCATGAGGTGGTCAATCTCGACGCGCTGACCTATGCGGCCTGCCTGGACAACGTGGCCAGCGTCAGCGATGCACCCAATTACGCCTTCATAGAGGCCGATATCCGCGACCGCGCCGCGATGGACCGTGTCCTGGCCGAGCATCGCCCCGACGCGGTGATGCACCTGGCCGCGGAATCCCACGTGGACCGCTCGATCGACGGGCCGGGCACCTTCATCGAGACCAACATTACCGGCACCTACACGCTCTTGGAAGCGGCGCGCGCCCATTGGGTGCAGGCCGGCCGGCCCGAGGGGTTCCGCTTTCACCACATCTCGACCGACGAGGTGTTCGGCTCCCTGGGCGAGACCGGCCAGTTCACCGAAACGACGCCCTATGACCCGCGCTCGCCCTATTCCGCATCCAAGGCCGCCAGCGACCACCTGGTGCGGGCCTGGCACGAGACCTATGGGCTGCCGGTGGTGCTGACCAACTGTTCCAACAATTACGGCCCCTACCACTTTCCCGAAAAGCTGATCCCCGTGGTGATCCTGAACGCGCTGGCGGGCAGGCCGATCCCGGTCTACGGGCAGGGCCTGAACGTGCGCGACTGGCTCTATGTCGAGGACCATGCCGATGCGCTGCTCACCGTGCTGGCGAAGGGCGCCGTGGGGCGGTCCTACAATATCGGCGGCGAGAACGAGGCCCGCAACATCGACATCGTGCGCATGATCTGCGCCATCCTCGACGAGAAGCGCCCCAAGGGGACGCCCTATGCCGAGCAGATCAGTTTCGTCACCGACCGCCCCGGCCACGACCTGCGCTATGCGATCGATCCCGCGCGCATCCGCACCGAGCTGGGCTGGCGGCCCTCGGTGACATTGCAGGAAGGCCTGGAGAAGACGGTACAGTGGTATCTCGACAACGAACCCTGGTGGCGGGCGCTGCAGGCGCGTGCCGGTGTCGGCGAGCGGCTGGGGGTCAAGGCATGACATTTCGATTTTTCACGGAAAACTCGCGCCTCCGGCGGGAGTATTTGCAAAAAGATGAAATTGGGGAGGCGCGCGCATGACGGTTCTTGTCTTCGGTCAAACCGGGCAGGTGGCGCGCGAGCTGGCCGCGCGGGGCGGGGTGAGATGCCTGGGGCGCGACGCCGCCGACCTGTCCGATCCGGGCGCCTGCGCCGCCGCGATCCGGGAGGCGGCCCCGCGCGCGGTGATCAATGCCGCCGCCTATACCGGTGTGGACAAGGCGGAGGAGGAGGAGGCGCTGGCCAATGTGGTCAATGGCGACGCGCCCGGCGCGATGGCGGCCGAATGCGCCGCCCTCGGCATTCCCCTCGTTCACATCTCGACCGATTACGTCTTCGACGGCAGCGGCGCAGCCCCGTGGCGGCCGGAGGATGCGACCGGGCCGCTGGGCGCCTATGGGCGCACCAAGCTGGCCGGCGAGCGGGCGGTGACCGGGGCAGGGGGGGGGCATGTGGTGCTGCGCACCTCCTGGGTGGTCTCGGCGCATGGGAGCAATTTCGTCAAGACGATGCTGCGGCTGGGCCGTGAGCGCGACGCGTTGCGCATCGTCGCCGACCAGGTGGGCGGGCCGACCCCGGCGCGCGCCATCGCCGCGGCCTGCCTGGAGATCGCGGGTCAGCTGGCCCGCGATCCCGGCAAGTCGGGGGTCCATCACTTCGCCGGCACCCCGGATGTGAGCTGGGCCGGTTTCGCGCGCGAGATCTTCGCAAAGGCCGGCATCGCCTGCGACGTGGCCGACATTCCCAGCGCGGACTATCCGACGCCGGCGCAACGGCCGCTCAATTCGCGGCTGGATTGCACCGGTTTAGAGACTGTTTTCGGCATCACGCGCCCCGACTGGAGGGCCGGGCTGCGCGACATTCTGAAAGATCTGGGAGAGATCGCATGACCGCACGCAAGGGGATCATCCTGGCCGGCGGGTCGGGGACACGGCTCTATCCCATCACCATGGGGGTCAGCAAACAGCTGCTGCCGATCTACGACAAGCCGATGGTCTATTATCCCCTCAGCGTGCTGATGCTGGCCGGCATCCGCGAGATCTGCATCATCACCACGCCGCAGGACCAGGAGCAGTTCCAGCGCGTGCTGGGCGATGGCAGCCAGTGGGGCATCACGCTCGACTACGTGATCCAGCCCAGCCCCGACGGGCTGGCGCAGGCCTTCATCCTGGCCGAGGGTTTCCTGGCCGGCGCGCCGAGCGCGCTGGTGTTGGGCGACAACATCTTTTTCGGACACGGGCTACCGAAACTGCTGGCGGCGGCGGATGCGCAGGCGGCCGGCGGCACCGTTTTCGGCTATCACGTGGCCGACCCCGAACGCTACGGCGTGGTGGATTTCGACGCCGGGGGTCGGGCCCGCCAGATCGTCGAGAAGCCCGACCGGCCGCTGTCGAACTATGCGGTGACCGGGCTCTATTTCCTCGACGGGACCGCGCCGGACCGGGCGCGGGCGGTCACCCCCTCGCCACGGGGCGAGCTGGAGATCACCGACCTGCTGCAGATGTATCTCGACGACGGTGCGCTGCGGGTCGAGACCATGGGCCGCGGCTATGCCTGGCTGGACACCGGCACCCATGCCTCGCTGCTGGACGCGGGCAATTTCGTGCGGACCCTGGAAACCCGCCAGGGCCAGCAAACCGGCTGCCCGGAAGAGATCGCCTTCGAGCAGGGCTGGATCGACGCGGATCAGGTGCGGACACGAGCAGAACTTTTCGCCAAAAATCAGTATGGGACTTATCTGGAAGGGTTGCTCGTAGACAGATCGGGATGACCTCGTTCAAATACACCAGGACGACCCACCCCGACATTCCGTTTTGGAAGGATCCGATGGTACGCATTATCAAGGCCCTGTTCCAGCGTTACGCAGAAACGCACCTGGAGGTGAATTGCGACGGGTTCGTTCTGCGCAATGAACTCGGCCAGCGGATCGGCCACCTGGACCGGTATGGTATTGCAAATGGCAGACTTTACGCGACCGGATGGACCAACGCGACCCAAGTGGCGCTGATCACCGAAGGCCAGAGATCGCAGGCGGCCCCAACTCTGAGCCGCAAGGACGTGGCAGCCATTCTGGAACCGGGTGCGACGGACATGGTTGGCTTCCATGTCGATCACCCGCTTGCGCAAGGCTGGATCATGTTCAGTGTCGAGCTTGGGGATCACCGCTATTTCAGCAGCCTACCTCCCGTACCGGACAGCCGGATCCGGGCTGCGAGACGCCGATTGATCCCCGGATTTCTGATCCGGCTGCTGCGCGCAAGTCCGGCGGCATTGCGCTGGAAGCTGCACGGCCGCCCTCAGGATCGGGCCGCCGTCAAGAGATTCCTGCACCTCGACGAAGATGCCGGGCGCAACATGGTTCCGGGTATCCCGCTTTTCCCAACCGAGGAAAACCCGCCCGTTCAGCCCGAGGGGTTGGAAGACGTCGAGATCACGATTGTCCTGCCGGTCTACAATGCATTCGATCTACTGCCCGAGGCCCTGGACCGGGTGGTCCGGCACACCGATCTGCCTTGGCACCTGGTCGTGGTCGAAGACTGCTCTACCGACGCAAATATCCGGCCCTGGCTGCGGACTTGGGCCGCCGAGCAGGGCAGTGTCCGCGTAACGCTCCTTGAAAACTCCGAAAACCGAGGGTTCATTCGCAGTGTAAACCGCGCATTTGCCGTCGCTCGCGACCGGAACAATCATGTGGTCCTGCTCAATTCCGATGCGTTCGTACCCGAGGGCTGGGCCTCGCGCCTGATCCGGCCCCTGTTGGCACATGACGCAGTGGCCAGCGTCACACCGATGTCAAACGATGCCGAAATTTTCACTATACCCGTGATCTGCCACCGCAACGACCTGACACCAGGTGAGGCGAACGTGATCGATAGGGTCGCGCGACAATTCCATCCCGATGCGGACATTGCCGAGGCACCCACCGGGGTTGGATTCTGCATGGCGATGAACATCCAGTATCTGGCCGACCTACCCGAGTTCGATACGAAATTCGGCCGCGGATACGGCGAAGAGGTCGACTGGTGCCAGCGCGCGCGCGCCATCGGCGGCCGACATCTGGGCTTACCGTCGCTCTTTGTCGAGCACCGCGGCGGCAGTTCTTTCGGCAGCGCCGAAAAACTCAAGCTTATCAGGCGCAACAGTGACACAATTTCGGAACGCTATCCCAATTATGACAGAGACGTTCAGGATTTTATCCGCGCTGACCTCCTTGCAGCCCCACGCGTTGCACTGGGGCTGGCGCTGGCGGCCGAACGCAGCGACCGGCCGATCCCAGTCTACCTCGCCCATTCTATGGGCGGCGGGGCAGAAAAATATCTGGAGCAACGTATCGCGCAGAATATCGAGGCCGTGGGCGCCGCGATGGTATTGCGGATCGGCGGAAGTTACCGTTGGCAGTTGGAATTACACGGTCATGACGGCATCAGCCGGACGGTCAGCGAGGATTTCGAAATGGTCCGGCAGATACTCGACATCCCCGAAGCGCTGGAGATCGTCTACTCCTGCGGCGTAGGTGACCGCAATCCGGTCGAAATCCCCGGCAATCTCATCGCTTTGAAACGGGGAAAGCAAGATCGGCTCGAAGTACTGTTTCACGACTTCTTCCCGATCAGCCCTTCGTTCAACCTACTGGGCCAAGACCGGCATTTCCGGGGCGTTCCGGACCGAACATCGACCGAAACCATTCATACCACGCGCCAACCAAACGGACGAAAAGTCTCCCTACGTCGCTGGCGTAAGGAATGGGGCGCACTCATGAAGGCAGCTGATCGCATCGTGACTTTCTCCGAGGACAGTCGAAGCCATGTCACGGTCGCCTATCCCGACCTGCCTATAGAAATCGATGTAATGCCCCACCAGCTTTCCTCTCTTCTTCCCAAAATCGAACATAAGTCGCCGCGCCCTCCCGTGATCGGGGTCCTCGGCGCCATCGGCTACGAAAAAGGAGCGGCCGTTCTGGCTCAACTCAGCTGTGAACTCGATCGATTAGGCTACAATCCACTTGTGGTAATCGGGGAAGTCGATCCTAGCTTTATTTTCTCGGCCACAGCTCGAATACATGGCAGGTATCGATTCGATGACCTACCGGATCTGATCCAACGCTACGAAATCACCCATTGGCTGATCCCTTCGATCTGTCCTGAAACCTTCTCGTTTGCCACACACGAAGTCCTGTCGACCGGACTGCCTGTCTATTGCTTCGACCTGGGGGCTCAGGCTGAAGCGGTCGGAACGGCCCGAAATGGTACGGTGATACCGCTTCCTGAGGACCGCGAAACCTTGCCGATATGCATTATCGAAGCGATTTTTGGCGACGACACCCCCAAGGAGTCACACCGGACCACAGGGTTGAATGACGGCGGCAGCTCAGAGGTTCAAAAGATCGCGCTGGTAGCGACCGAGAAAGACCAGTCCGACCGCCAGGAGCCCCAAACCCAGCCCGAAGACATAGACCGGTGAGACATAGACCGCGTCATAACTGGGGTAGAAGCCATGGCGCATCTGACCCACCACATGAATCAGAGGGTTGTACCACAGGATATCCCGGAAGGGCTGCGGAATGCTGTCAAAGATGAAGAAGATACCGCTGACCAGGAACAGCGGTCGAGTCGCAATACTCCAGATCCGCTGATAGACTGGAAACCGGGTGACCATGAAACAGTTGAACGTGCCGATGCCGAAGGACACCACGCCCAGCATGGCGAAGGCCAGTGCGATGGCCGGAAAATCCGGGACCGTGCGTCCACCCTGCACCACCCAGATCGCGGTGAACAGAATATAGGCCACCATCATCTGCGTCAGCCCGTTCAGGATGAACCGCGCCAGAAGCGCATCGGCGAAGGTGACGCTTGGATAGGCCAGCAGCGGCTTGGAAAAGGTGATCGAGGCAGCGGTCTTGGTGACCAGGTCGTGAAAGATCAGGAACGGAACCAGCCCGGTGGCGTAGAAGATCGGAAAGCTGACCCCGATCGGAGGGGATCGGAATCCGATCGAGAAGACAACGGTCAGAAAGGCGATCCCCGCTGCCGGCTCCAGCACCGCCCAGACATAGCCCCCCGGCGAACGGCCGTAACTGGTGGCCATCTCACGCAGCATAAGCGCCAGAATAGCCCGGACCGTGGCGAAACGCCGGCGGCCGGGCAGCGGTTGCAGTCGAGGGCGTGACGTCCCGGCCCGCTGCGGCAGATCCATCTCCTCTCTCCCCTTGCGCTCGGTTTTGCAAGGCGCGACTATGCAGCAGGATCGGGTCCATGACAAACCCTCGCGGCGGTGAAAAAAGTGAACGAACAGACAGCTGCACCAAAGAATTCTGGCCCGAAGACGCCCGCGGCGCCGGCCGAAGGCGGAGCACAGACCAATCCAAAGCCGGCATCCGCGCCAAAAGCGAAATCCCCGCCCCAACCACCTGCTGGCGCCAGTTTCCCTCCCGCGAGTCCTGGCCGGGTTCGACGTCGCCACTGGGGCGTACTCGCAAGCTTCGTACTTCTCGTTCTCGCGCCGGTACTGGTCTCGGCCGTGTATCTCTACACGCGCGCCACCGACCAATATGCCTCAACCGTGGCCTTTTCGGTGCGCAGCGAGGATGCGGGTACTGCAATCGAGATCTTCGGCGGCGTGACCAACCTGGGTGGATCGAACTCCAGCTCTTCGGACACGGACATTCTCTACGAATATATCCAGAGCCAGGAACTGGTGAGCGAGATCGACGCCCGGCTGGACCTGCGACGCATCTGGTCACGACCCGTGGACGACCCGGTTTTCGCCTTCCATGCCCCCGGCACGATCGAGGATCTGCTGGATCACTGGGGACGCATGGTACGGATCCACTACGATTCCGGGACCGGACTGATGGAGATCCGTGCCCTGGCCTTCAGCCCCGACGAGGCGACCGCCATCGCGCGGGCAATCTTCGACGAAAGCTCGAGGATGATCAACCAGCTCAGCGATATCGCCCGCGAGGATACCATCCGTTACGCCCGCGAAGAGCTGGAAACGGCGGTCGAACGGCTGCGCGCCGCCCGGCAGGAACTGACCCGGTTCCGCAATCGCAACCAGATCGTCGACCCAGCGGTCGATCTGCAAAGCCAGGCCGGGCTGCTGGGCTCGCTGCAGGAACAGCTGGCGACCACGCTGATCGACCTGGATCTGGTGCGCGAAACCGCCCGCGCAGGCGATCCGCGCATCGCCCAATACGAACGCCGCGTGGCCGTGATAGAGGAGCGGATCGCCGCCGAACGCCGCAAGATGGGCTTTGGCGAGGGAACCGACCGCGGCGAGGTCCTGGCCACGCTCGTGGGCGAGTTCGAGGGGCTGGTGGTGGATCGGGAATTCGCCGAACAAACCTATACCGCGGCCCTTGCTTCCTACGATTCGGCGCTGGCCGAGGCGCGGCGGCAAAGTCGATACCTGGCCGCCCATGTTCTGCCCACAACCGCGGAAAAATCGGAATATCCTCAGCGCGAATTGCTGCTGGGGCTTGTGGCGCTGTTTTTGTTTCTCGGCTGGTCGGTCCTGGTGCTGATCTATTACGCGATCCGCGACCGGCGCTGAGGGCGCGATGATCGAACTGCGCAATCTGACCAAGACCTTCTACCTGAATGGACGGGCCAAGACGGTGGCACGGGATGTCTGTGCCGTATTTCCCACCGGCCGCTCGGTCGCGCTTCTGGGGCGCAACGGGGCAGGCAAGTCGAGCCTGCTGAAGATGATTGCCGGCAGCCTGGACCCCAGTTCCGGCGAGATCCTGTCGACCGGCACGATCTCCTGGCCGGTGGGCTTTGCCGGATCCTTCCACCCAGACCTGACCGGCGCGCAGAACACGCGGTTCATCGCCCGGCTCTACGGGGTGGACACCGATGCGTTGTTGGAATTCGTCGAGCGATTTGCCGAACTGGGGGCGCATTTCCGCCTTCCGCTGCGCAGCTATTCCTCGGGCATGCGCTCGCGGCTGGCCTTCGGCGTGTCGGTCGGCATCCCCTTTGACACCTACCTGATCGACGAGGTCACATCGGTGGGCGACGCCGCCTTCCGACGACGCAGCACCGAGGTGCTGCACGAGAGGATGCGCACCGCCAGCGCGGTGGTGGTGTCGCACTCCATGCCCACGGTGCGCCAGCTCTGCGACATGGGTGCGGTGCTGGAGGACGGCGCCTTGACGATCTACGAGGATCTCGAAGAGGCCATCGCCCGGCATGAGCGGAACATGGCCGCCTAGGGTGAGACCGAAGCGACTAATCGCTTGGAGCCATCGCGCGAAGGGGCTATCAGCCGCAGTAATCATCAATGAGGTTTGACTTGCGCAAAGCGTTTGTTCACATCGGCATGCCTAAAACCGGCACGACGGCTATCCAGGAAGCTTTGTCTAAAGCACGTGAGCCGCTTCGTAGCGCTGGATTCCTGTATCCCGGCAATGATGTCGATCATGCGTTTCTGATATCCACCTATCACCCGGTGGGTGGAAGACATTTCTATTTCGCAAAACAGGGCATTTCACCCGAGGCTGCTAACAGATCCTTTGAAAAAAAGATCTCACGTCTGGCGCGCGAGGTTGGCGAAAGCGCTGGTGATGTTCTGCTCTCCACCGAATATCTCCACAATATGGGCGAGGCTAAACTGCGCGAGTTGCAAGCCAACCTGTCCAAACTGGAACTGGAGATGCATGTTGTCTGCTACGTTCGCCATCCGTATTCACAAGCCGCCAGCAGCATTCAGCAGAATATAAAGATGGGCCATGGGGTGCTGACGCAGCAACTGAACAACCCCAATTGGCACTCCATCATCGACACGCTGAACCCGGCTCTGAATGTTTTAGGCCGCGAGCGGGTCACTGTACTCTCGTTCGAAGACGCCAAGGACGTCGGAGCCGAACGCCACATCCTGCAGGCAATCGGTCATGGCTCATTGATGGAATTGGTTGATCGCGCCGAAACCAATGTCAGCCTTTCTGGAGCAGCGGTGGCACTGGCCGATGCACACAACAGGCTGCAAAGAATTGTCCCCGACTTCCCGTCAAGTAGAGGGTACTTGTTCAAGATAGGTGGCCCGCGTTTTAGCCTGCCGCCAAGAACGATAGAAAAGATGCGGGATCGGACTCAGCAGGAACTGGACTGGCTAGAAGAGCATTTTTCCTTGGCGTTGCCAGAGCCTGAAAGCCGCCCATTCCAAATTCAGCGTCTTTCCGAAGAAGCCGCTGAAGACATTGTGAAAATCATCATGCAGTCCAGTAGACGAAACCAATAGAAGCAACGTCACAACAGCACCAAGCTTTCCACCAGCATCGCCGGATCGTGCAAGCCACTGAGCTCCAGCAAGTTGCCGCCACCAAAATCCAGCAATGTTCGAGACGCCTCCATCCGTACCGGCTCCGCCCCAGAGAACGTCGTCTCCAACATTATCGAGCAGCGTATCGTGGCCGGCCGCACCGAACGTAAGCGCCTCGGCGATCCCCTACGCGGCGCGGCTTGACGCGGCCGCAAAGTTCCAGGGCATGAGATCGTCGATGCGGCTTCTGGGATGACCGT
>NZ_FNYD01000012.1 GCF_900109035.1 Cribrihabitans marinus | reverse complement strand
GGCACCAGATGCACCTGCGCTTCCACGAGTTCTACCGCTTCGAGGACGGGGTGATGACCGAGTTCCAGGCGCTCTGGGACATCCCCGAGGTGATGATGCAGGCCGGCGCCTGGCCGATGGCGCCCTCGCTGGGCCGTGAATGGCACGTGCCCGGTCCCGCGACGCAGGACGGGCTGGTGCCGGGTCCCTACGACGAGGCCCACGGCGCGGCCAGCTGCGCGCATGTCATCGACATGCTGGACCATCTCAAGAAGCACCCCGCCCAGGGCGGCCCCGAGGTGATGGAGATGGAGCGGTTCTGGCACCCGCGGATGAGCTGGTATGGCCCGTCGGGCATCGGCACCGGGCGCGGCATAAGCGGTTTCCGCAACTGGCACCAGATCCCCTTCCTGAACGGCATGCCCGACCGCGGACAGTTCGTCGACGAGATCACCTATCATTTCTTCGGGGACCGCGACTATGTCGGCGTCACCGGCTGGCCGGACATGATCCAGACCATCAGCCACGGCGGCTGGCTGGGGATTGCGCCGGTGAACAAGCAGGTGACCATGCGCAGTCTCGATTTCTGGCGGATCGAGAACGGCCTGATCCGCGAGAACTGGGTGATGGTCGACCTGCTCGACATGTATGACCAGATCGGCGTCGACGTGTTCGCCCGGATGCGCGAGTTCAACAAGGCGCGGCGCGGATTCGACCCCGAAACAGGAAAGGCCATCGCATGACCCTGCCCCGCACCCCGTCCTTCCGGCTCGACAGTCGGCGCGCGCTGGTTACTGGCGCGTCCTCGGGCATCGGGCTGGCCTGCGCGGCGGCGCTGGCCGAGGCCGGCGCGCATGTGGTCTGCGCGGCGCGCGGGATCGGCAAGCTGCAGGCCGCGGTGGACGAGATCGCGGCCGCAGGCGGCAGCGCCGAGGCCCTGGCGCTGGACATGGCCGATCTCGACGCGCTGGCCGCCACGCTCGAGGCGCAGCCGCCTTTCGACATCGCCCTCAACTCGGCCGGCCTGGCCCGCCACGGCCCGGCGATGGAGACGACGCCGGCGGATTATGACGCGGTGATGGCGGTCAACCTGCGCGCCGCCTATTTCCTGTCCACCGGCATCGCGCGCAAGCTGATCGACGCCGGCAAGCCCGGCTCGATCATCCACATCTCCAGCCAGATGGCGCATGTGGGCGGCATCGACCGCGCGGTCTATTGCGCCTCCAAGCACGGGCTGGAAGGGATGGTGAAGGCCATGGCGATCGAATGGGGCGCGCACCGGATCCGCGTCAACACGGTCTGCCCGACCTTCATCCGCACCGCCCTGACCAAGGACACGTTCGACAATCCCGAGCGCCGCAAGTGGATTGAGGACAAGATCAAGCTGGGCCGGGTCGGCGAGGTCGAGGACATCATGGGCGCGGTCGCCTACCTGGCCTCGGACGCCTCGGCCCTGGTCACCGGAACCTCGCTGCTGATCGACGGCGGCTGGACCGCGGATTGATGAAGGAAAAGGTGACATCCATCGATGTCGCCCGGCGCGCCGGGGTCAGCCAGTCGGCGGTCAGCCGGGTGTTCACGCCCGGCGCTTCGGCCTCGCGCAAGACCATCGAGAAGGTGCGCAAGGCCGCCGAGGAGCTGGGCTATCGCCCCAACCCGATCGCGCGCGCGATGATCACCGGCAAGAGCCGGATCATCGGGCTGGTCGTGGCCTATCTGGACAACCAGTTCTACCCGGTGGCCGTCGACCGGCTCAGCCGCGTGTTGCAAGAACGCGGCTATCACATCCTGGTCTTCATGGTCGAACAGTTCCAGGACGACATCAGCCAGATCGTTCAGGAGCTCCTGGATTACCAGGTCGAGGGCATCGTCACCGCCTCGGTGGGCATGTCCAACGACCTGACCGACCTGTGCGAGGCCGCGGGCATCCCCGTGGTCATGTTCAACCGTGCCAAGGACGACCCGCGTCTGGCCGCGGTCACCTCGGACAATGTCGCCGGCGGTCGGACGGTGGCGAATTTCCTCGTCGCCGGCGGGCATGAGCGCATCGCCCATATCGCCGGCTGGCAGGGCGCGACGACCGGGCGCGACCGGGCCATCGGGTTTGCCGAGGGGCTGAAGGATCACGGCCGCGAGGCGGTGGCGGTGATCGACGGCGAATACAACCGCGACACCGCCGCCACCGTCACCCGCGAGCTGTTCGGCCGCGCCGACCCGCCCGACGCGGTGTTTGTCGGCAACGATCACATGGCCTTCGCGGTCATGGACACGTTGCGCTTCGAACTGGGCCTGTCGGTGCCCGGCGACGTCTCGGTCGTGGGCTATGACGATGTTCCCATCGCCGGCTGGCCGGCCTATGACCTGACCACGGTGCGGCAACCTGTGAACCGCATGGTGCGCGAGACCGTCGACGCGCTGTTCTCGCGCATCGAGGGCGGCCAGGAACCGCGGCAGATCCTCATTCCCGGGCCGCTCGTGATCCGGGGCTCGGCCCGCAAACCGAAAGGATTCAGGACGTGAAAGGCTTCGACCCGAAATGGCGGGATGTCCCGCATTTCATCATCGGCATCACCAAGGAGATCTGGGAGGACCGCCGCATCGGCAGCCTGCGCCAGCTCTATGCGCCGGGCCTGATCGTGCGCTCTCCGGCCAGCGTCGTTGTCGACAACAGCAACGTGATCGCCGCGACCATGGCCACCCTGGCCGAGTTTCCCGACCGCGAGCTGCCGGGCGAGGACGTGATCTGGTGCGAGGATCCGGCGCGGACCACCGACGAGACCGACGCCTTCCTGTCCTCGCACCGGCTGATCTGCTGGGCCACCCATAGCGGGCCCGGCGTCTATGGCGCGCCCACCGGCCGGCGCCTGTGCTACCGCATCCTGGCCGATTGCGCGATCCGCTCGAACGCGGTCTATGACGAGTGGCTGGTGCGCGACCAGTCCGCCATCGTGCTGCAGATGGGTCAGGATGTGCGCGACTGGACCCGCGACCTGATCGCCCGCGAGGGGGGGCCCGAGGCCTGCGTCAAGCCGATGACCCCCGACACCGATGTCGCCGGCCCCTATGACGGGCGCGGCAATGACAGCGAATGGGGCGCGCGGCTGGCCGATATCCTGACCCGGATCATGGATGCGGACATGCAGGCGATCCCGCAGAACTATGACCGGGCGGCGAACCTGCATTACCCGGGCGGGGCGGATGTCTTTGGCCAGGCAGAGGCCGACCGGTTCTGGATGGGCCTGCGCGCCGCCTTCCCCGATGCCCGGTTCAGCATCGACCACGTGATCGGTTGCGAGGACCCGATGATGCCGCCGCGCGCCGCGCTGCGCTGGTCGCTCTGGGGTCGGCATGACGGCTGGGGCCGGTTCGGCCGGCCCACCGGCGCGCAGGTCTATGTGATGGGCATCACCCATGCCGAATTCGGGCCCTTCGGCCCTGATGGCGGGCCACAAATCCGCAACGAGTTCACGCTCATCGACGAAACCGCGATCTGGAAACAGATCCTGCTTCAGACGGGACAACACGAATGAAGGGCTTTTCGAACCGCTGGAAGGACTTTCCCGACTACATCCTGGGCATCACCAGGGAAATCTGGGAAGACCACGCCATCGCCACGCTGAACCACTATTATTCCAGCGACATCCCGGTCCGCACGCCGATGGGCTTTGCCCGCGGCAACGAACCCACAATGGCCGCGACCATGGCAACGCTGGCGGAGTTCCCCGACCGGCAGCTTCTGGGCGAGGACGTGATCTGGTCGGGCGATCCTGTGGGCGGCTACCTGTCCTCGCACCGGATCCTGACAACCGCCACCCACAGCCATGACGGCGCCTTCGGCCCGGCCACGGGGCGTCGCGTTGCCGTGCGGGTGATCGCCGATTGCGCCGCCAGGGAGGACGTGATCTTCGACGAATGGCTGGTGCGCGACTATGGCGGTATCGTCCGGCAACTGGGGATGGAGCCGCGCGCCTATGCCGCCGCGCTGATCCGCGACGAAGGCGGACCCGAACACGCCGCCCGCCCCTTCAACCCCGCGATCGACCAGCCCGGCCCCTATACCGGCACCGGCAACGAGAACGAATGGGGCCAGCGCTATGCCGACACGCTGACCCGGATCATGGAGCGCGACTTCAACCACGTGCTCACCCATTACGACCGCGCAGCCATCGCCGAGTTCCCCGGAGCGCAAACGGTGATCGGCAGCACCGGGATCAGCGAGGCCTGGCTGCGCCTGCGCTCGGCCTTCCCGTCGGCGCGGTTCCGCATCCACCACCGGATCGGCATGGATGCCGACATGATGCCGGCCCGCGCCGCGATCCGCTGGTCGCTGGACGGCACCCATGACGGCTGGGGCGCGTTCGGCCGTCCCACCGGCGCGCCGGTGCACGTGATGGGCATCAGCCATGCCGAATACGGCCCCTATGGCCCCGACGGCGTGGGCTTACGCCGCGAATACGTGCTCTATGACGAGGTTGCGATATGGAAACAGATCCTGCTGCACACCGGCGACACCTGAAACACATAGCGCGGTGGGCGGCCCCCTGCCCCACCGCGCCACGGCAAAGGACAAAACCATGACCCGGATCGTCACCACCCATGTCGGATCCCTGCCCCGCACGCAGGAAGTCGTCGATTTCATCTTCGCCCGCGAGAACGGCACCCCCTATGACGCGGACGCGTTCGACGCCGCGATGACCCGCGCGGTCTCGGACACGGTGGCCCGCCAGGTCGAAGCCGGGGTCGGCATCGTGTCGGACGGCGAGACCTCCAAGATCTCATATGCCACCTATGTCAAGGACCGCTATACCGGGTTCGATGGCGACAGCCCCCGCAACGCCCCCGCCGATCTCAAGAGATTTCCCAGCTTTCTCAAGCGCTTGGCCGATGACGGCGGTACGCCGCAATATGCCCGCCCGATGTGCGTGGGCGAGGTGCGCTCCAAGGGCCAGGGCGAGTTGCAAAAGGACATCGACAACCTGAAAGCGGCGATGGCCGCACATGGCGCCGAGCGCGGCTTCATGAACGCCGCCTCGCCCGGGGTGATCTCGCTGTTTTTGCAAAACGACTTCTACAAGACGCGCGAGGCCTATCTGACCGCGCTGGCCGACGCGATGAAGGAAGAATACCAGACCATCGTGGCCGCGGGTTTGGACCTGCAACTGGACTGTCCCGACCTGGCGCTGTCGCGGCACATGCTGTTTGCCGATCTTTCCGATGCCGAATTCGTGGCCATCGCGCAGAGCCATGTGGACGCCCTGAACCACGCGCTCGACGGGATCCCCGCGGACAAGGTCCGCATCCACATCTGCTGGGGCAATTACGAGGGGCCGCATGTCTGCGACATCCCGATGGACACCATGTTCAGCACGCTGATGGCGGCGCAGGCCCGCTATGTGCTGTTCGAGACCTCGAACCCCCGCCACGGCCATGAATGGACGGTGTTCCGCGACCGCAAGGCCGAGATTCCCGACGACAAGGTTCTGGTGCCCGGTGTGGTCGATACCACGACGAATTTCGTCGAGCATCCGCAGCTGGTCGCGCAGCATATCGAGAGGTTCGTGGACATTGTCGGCCACGACCGGGTGATCGCCGGGAGCGACTGCGGCTTCGGCACATTCGCCGGCTTCGGCGCGGTCGATCCCGATATCGCCTATGCCAAGCTGGGCGCGCTGTCCGAAGGCGCGGCGCTGGTGTCGTGACACCGCTTGTCCTGCTGCCGGGAATGATGTGCGACGGGCGCCTCTTCGCGCCGCAGGTCGCGGTGCTGGGGCAGCACCGGGCGGTCCACCTGGCGCCGATCACCGAGCATGACAGCACCGCGGCGCTGGCCCAGGCGGTACTGGACCATGCCCCGCCCCGCTTTGCGCTGGCCGGCCTGTCGATGGGCGGCATCGTGGCGATGGAGATCATGGCCCGCGCGCCTGAGCGGGTCGAGCGGCTGGCCCTGCTCGACACCAACCCGCGCGCCGAGTTGCCCGCAGTTCAGGCGGCACGCGGCCCGCAGATGGACAAGGTGCGCGCAGGCGGCCTCCGCGACGTGATGCGCGACGAGTTGAAGCCCAACTACCTGATGGACAGCCCCGACAAGCCCCGCGTCATGGATCTGTGCCTTGAGATGGCGATGGACCTGGGCGCCGACGTGTTCCTGCGCCAGTCCCGCGCCCTGCGCGACCGGCCTGACCGCTGCGAGGCCCTGCGCACAGTGCGGGTGCCGACGCTGGTGCTGATGGGCGCCGAGGACAGGCTCTGTCCGCGCGACAGGCACGAATTGATGCACGATCTGATCCCCGGGTCGACACTGAAGATCATCGACGGCGCGGCACATCTGCCGACGCTGGAGCAACCGCAGGCAACAACGGCGGCACTGGCCCGCTGGCTGGAGGAATGATGGACGACGCTCTGCTGACTCTTCTGAAATCGGTGGACACTCCCACCGTCTGCAACGCGATCGAGGTGGCCGAAGGCAAGCGCGGCTTCGACCGGTTCACCCGCGGCGCCGTTCAAAGTTCGGACCCAAGGGCCGGCGCGATCGTGGGCTATGCCCGCACCGCGCGGATCTCGGCGGTGGCGCCGCCCACCGAACCGGCGGAGGTGATCCGCGCGCGGCGGATGGATTACTACCGCTACATGGCCGAGGGTCCGCGCCCGGCCCTGGCCGTCGTCGAGGACCTGGACGGCGCCCATGCCATCGGCGCCTATTGGGGTGAGATCAACACCACGATCCACAAGGGATTCGGCCTGGCCGGCGCGCTGACCAACGGGGTGATGCGCGACCTGGGCGACCTGCCCGAGGGGTTTCCGGTGATTGCAGGGTCGATTGGCCCCAGCCACGGGTTCGTGCATGTGCGCGAGATCGACACGCCGGTCACCATCTTCGGCCTGACCGTGCATCCCGGCGACCTGATCCATGCCGACCGGCACGGCGCGCTGGCGATCCCGCCTGAACTGGTCGGTGAGTTGGGCGATGCGATCCGCAAGCTGCTGGACACGGAACTGATCGTGCTGGACGCCGCCCGCGCGCCCGGCTTCGACTTCGCCACCTTCGAAGCGGCCTGGAGCGCGTTCGAGAAGGCACGGACCTGAACGGTCGTCCGTTCGCATACTCGTATTCGACGTCAACGGCCATCACATCATCGTGGCTTGCCCTGGACAACAGACTGTCGAGGACCTCTAACGCCGCCCCGGACCGAAAGGCCACGGTATTGGGGGTTTTCAACCGTCCAGCTGTGACCCAGGCGGGCAATTTCGGTAGGATCTTTCGGTCATCGGTCGGGCTGGGCCGTTCACAGGTCATTCCACAAGATTATCCGTCTATGGCGCCTGTTGCCACAACATAGTGTGGAAACAGCCACGCTCTGCAGTAGGGCGATTTGTTCAATAAGATGACCTTATCGGACATATCCGGGATAGGCGGCGCGACATGGTCGACGCACCCGAAAATCAGCCCTTGGAGCCCGCGAAATCGGAGTCCACGATCCACTGCCCAATAGGCGGCGGCGCGGGCGAAAACGAGGTCGCCCTTCCCCGGTCTGCAACTGGCTCCGACACGTTGGAGCGGCATGTCAGAACCGCCTCGGAGAACACGCTGCGATCCTACAAGGCCGACTGGAAACATTTTTGACGCTGGTGCCGGCTGAAGAGAGCGGAGCCCCTGCCCCCGACCCCCGGACTGATCGCACTCGTCCTGACCGATCTGGCTACACCTGCTGCTCCTTCTCCGGTCCTCTCGGTCAGCACGATCGACCGGCGTCTGTCGGGCTTGGTTTGGAGTTATGCGAAGCGTGGCTATTCGCTGGACCGACAGGACCCACGCATTGCCTCGGTACTCGCCGGGATCAAGCGAAAAAACGCCCGACCGCTGGCGCGGAAACAAGCGCTCCTGCTGCTGGGCTATGCCAGCGGACTGCGCCGGTCCGAGGTCGTGCAGCTGGATGTCGGAAGGGATGACACACCGGGCGGCGGCCGCAGCAGGATCGAGATCCTCGAGGCGGGCGCGGTTCTGACGCTCAACGCCAGGACTGGCTGGCGCGAGGTCGAGATCGGCCGCGGGTCGCCCGACTGGACTTACCCGGTTCATGTGCTCGAGCAATGGCTGCACTTCGCCGGAATCGAGCCCGGCCCGGTCTTTGTGCGCACGTCCCGTGACGGAATGCGGGCGCTCGGAGTCCGGCTTTCCGACAAGCATGTGGCCCGGCTGGTCAAGCAGACCATGTTGAGATCCGGGATCCGAAGCGATCTGTCCGAGTCCGAAAGGCTCGCCCTGTTTTCGGGCCATAGCCTGCGCGCCGATCTGGCAAGGTCGGCTGAAACGCCCGGCCGGTCTCAGCATCGCCAAAGTAGGGTTCGCGTGAACTTGACAAAGGCCGCAGGTCTCTAAGTTTGCGACGGAACTCCGCCAGTCTGCAGGTGTCCACCGCGGTGGACACCGTGTTGCGAGAAGGCAGGTGATTGTTCCGAAAGGCATTGGCATTCTTCCGGCTCTCATGCGAGTGATTTTCACTGGCCCAAATCTGTCCACCGCGGTGGACGTCATGCGGCAGCGCCATTGGCCTGGGACAGTCGGGCAAGCAGCGCCGCCGGGTTGAACTCCGATGCCCGGCGTCCAAGTGTGATACTGTGGAAATACGCGGCAAAGTCTCTGATGCGATTGCCGAGTTGAAGCATGATGAAGATTGCGCAGGAAGCTTTCCGAGCACCAGCCTTATTCAATGCCCGATCAAAGCTGCTTGAATGGATGCCCATCATCGGAGCGAGGGTCCGCGCATGGTTCTCGACATCCGACCAGGTTCCGAGAGCGTTCGTCGTGAAGGATGTTGCCTCCTGGCAGATTGAGGTCAGCGCTCGTAGTTCCGGCAATTCGGCACTGTGCCCGCTATCAGAGTCTATTTGTTCTTTTTCAGACCTTGAATGGTGCCGGACAGTTTGCCCGTCATTGGCGGGCAGATTCCGTGTTTCCGGGGTGTCCACCACGGTGGACATGGCCTGGCATACCGCTTCCGTTTTGGACAGCAAGGCCCGGTACTCCGCAATCGTGAGTTTCCGTCGAAGGACCTTTCGCGCTTCGTTCGGGAACGGGTTCCGGGGGTCGACCTCCTCAAGTCGGGCAAGCCGTGTCAAGATCTGCTTGCGAAGAAAGATGCGGTCTCGTCGCGCGTTCTCCATTTCTTGCGCGGCGGCGAGCAGTTCGCTCGCGCGCTCCAGAAACGGGGTGAGGGACAGGCCATAGCTTATGCAATGCCCATCCGATGACCGCACGCGATAGCGTTTGCCATTTGGGCTGTCGTGCCGTTCCATGAAACCGAGGTCCACGAAGCGGTCGATATGCCTGCGCAGCGTCCGCTCATCGATGCCGCCGACGCGGCGGCAGATCTCGTGATTGGATGCAAACACCGTGTCGCCGTGCCCCGGCCTGAGAAAGCTGAGCATGGCCTGTAGCGTCTGGACATGGCTGGGGCGCAAGCCGAACGTGCTCCTTGCGTCCCGCAGGGCGCGGAAAATGGTCCAGATGTCGGGTTCAGGGGGCGTGGGTGTGCCAGTGGCCGAACCGTTGCCGGTGTCCATGATGGAAAGCTTTGTGAATGCCATGATTTTTGAACGAAGACCGTCCTGGCCCACAGCTTCCCAATCCCTTTCCGCAATCAACGCGAAAAAAGACAACAAAAAACAGGTCCACCGAATCGGTGACTCTTGACCGCTCTGTCGGAGATTGCTACATCACAGGTGCTAATCAGATGATGAGGGCTCTCCAGGGGAAACCTTGGGGGGCTCTTTTCTTTTTGGTCCTCGCTATTCTCCTCTGCTCGGGTTTCTCGTTATGGCCGGGGTCAGGACCCCGAGCCGCTCTCATTCCGCCATTGGTCGAAGAGCTGCCTCAGCGCGTCTTCCGCGCGCTCCTCGATCCACTGGCCGAATTCCGGGTTGTCCTTGCGGGCAAGCTTGATGGCCACCGATTTGCTGTCGCTGGACAGCGTGGCGATGGGGCGGCCGGCCTCGTCCTTGACCACGCGCGGTTGACGGCGGGTGTCTTGTCGAGCGGCGCCGCGGGCGCGGTTTGCGCAGGCCGCATATACGGCCTGGAATCGCTCCGCGCTTGGCGTGTTGTCGGGCAGGGCGGCAACGCTCTCCCGCGCAATGTCCACCAGCGGCGCCTTTTCGGCCAACCCTGCCAGATCTCCCCATTGCCGACGGCCGACGCCATGCGCCGGCCCGATAAGCCGGACAAGCTCATCGGGCAGCTGCTCGATGATGACACGGTGGTTCGACACCCCTTGCCGGGTCAGTCCCAACGCATCCTGGATCACGCCGGGCTTGTAGCCGGCTTCCTGCATCTCTTTGATAAACAGCGCTTTTTCGATGAATGACGGGTCAAGCCGGAGGTTGTTTTCCTGACCCTGGGCAATCAAAGAGGCATCGTCGTCCAGCGTGCGGACGATGGCCTTGACCGTTCCGCCGATCTTTCGGATGGCGGCAAGCCTGCGACGGCCATAGATGATGCGGTAACGGTCCGGCTGGTCCGACGGGCGGACCATGATAGGCACCTGCTGACCGTGCCTGCGAATGCTGTCGGCCAGTTCGTCGATGCTGCTGTCCTCCAGCACCAGGCGGTCGCGCAGGCCGTCCATGTCGATCCGGTCCGGCTCGATATCTCGGATCGAATTGGCGGTAATCTCACGTAGAGAATCCCGCAGCCCACCGACAGAGCCAGCGATCGACGCGGGCGCCGCCGGGGCAGGGGAGGGGGCTGCCCTCGCCCGGTCGTCCTTGGGTGGCTGGTTGAATATGTTGCGGGCCATCAGCGACGCCCCCATGCCATCTGGATCGTCTGCTCAAGCTCATCGGCAACGCTGTTCACGCTGGTCAGCGCCCGATCGATCGTCTTTCGGATAAGCTGGCCGGGATCAACCTCGTAGATCGTCTGCTGCGTCATGCCGGCATCCGAGATGGCGGTCGACTTCAGCATGGGTTCGGTCATGACCTGACCCGCGAGAATGGATCGAAGATACCCGGCCATCTGGGTTTGTGGCCCGTCGGAAGGCTCGTATCGCGTGATCAGGAACTTGACGAAATCCCAGGTGACATACCGCCCGATCGCCTCTTCGACGGCCTTGACGGTCTCCGACGCAAGCTTGAGGAACTGGCTCATCGAGGCAATGTCCAGCATGCCCGGAACGACAGTGACCAGAAGGCCCGTGGATGCAGCCAGCGCCGTCAAGGTTAGAAAGCCCAGCTGCGGCGGGCAGTCGATCAGAACCACGTCATAGTCGGCATCGACTTCCTCCAGCGCCAGGGCGAGGCGTTCCGCGAAAATCGGCTGCACCCGACGCGTGAGTGCGTTGGCCGTCTCGGTTTCGTATTCCGACAGCATCAGGCCGGCCGGAACCATGTCGAGCTTGTGAAAATAGGTCTTCTGAATGACCTCCGAGAGGGGAACCTGATCACTGTATCGCAAGGCGTCGTAGATCGTGCCGCCATCGGCGAATTCAAGCTCGGGCCGGAAGCCGAAGAAGGTGGTCAAGCTGGCCTGCGGATCAAGATCCAGCACAAGCACGCGATAGCCGCGCAAGGCATAGCGTTGCGCCAGGTGGATCGTCGCGGTCGTCTTGGACGACCCGCCCTTGAAGTTGACCACCGAGATGACCTGGAGCCGGTCGCCGTCGCGACGTCCGGGGCGATAGGCGTCGGCGTTCTTGCCGGTGCGGCCCAGGATGTCGCGCAACTCGTCGATCTCTTCGGCGGTATAGAACCTGTGACCGCGCGTGTCGGTATGAACTTCGGGAAAGCTGCCGTCCTTGTGGCGGTTGCGCAGGTTGGACGTGCTGACCCGCAACAGGCCGGCAACCTCGGTCGAGCTGAAGCGCCGCAGCGATTTGCGTTCTTCGGGTTCGAACGCGATCTTCATCTGCCGGTCCAGCGACTCGGCTAGGTTGTCCGCAAACGCTCCGATGTCGGAGGAACCTACACCTTGCACGAAGCCTGTGTTTCGATCATCCATGTACTGTCGCCTCATCCGGCCTTTGCCAAGGCTCTTGATCGTTCTGACGGTCGGAACCACGTCTGACGCAGTTTGCCGTCAGAATGGAAATGCCACGAACATCCGAGTCCGGCAAGAAGAATCTAGATGTAGTGGAATAGTTATACACAGCCTCAATCGGGCATTCCAAATGTGTGAAGCCGTAAGCTATTGAAATTAGGCTTAAATCACACGACGAGGCACCTGAAAGCGCGGCGCAGAGCGATCATGGTCCGCTTGGGCAAGTGCGTGACCGCATTGGGTTTTCTTGCGACTCCCGCCACTGTTCGCCCAATGATTCTATGCGTTTGGCGACCACTGCCTGTAAGCGACCGAGTTGATCGGCCCGCGCCAAGGGCGTGCGCAATCAAGAAGAGCGGCGGCGCAGGCGGCGTGGCCGGACGACCCGGGCCAGGCTTTCGATCGAGGGTCGGGCCTGCATCCGGTCGTGACAACCCGGGCCCGGCTGACCGGCTCTACCCGGAAACCCTCATGATCATCACTGGTTTCAATGACCTGCACAATAAAAACGCGTCCCTGCGATTCCGGCTTACCGGGGCATCCGCAAAAGGCTATGGATCACCGCCGGAGTCTCGCATAGGCTCGGCAGACGCGCATGTGGCGCGGTGGATCAACAAGCAGATGGCAGGGGCAGGCCCCGTGGAGTCCGGAACCAGATGACACCTTTCGCGATTGCCGGCGTGCAGATGCATGTCGCGGCGCTGCATTCGAATGTCGAGGCGATGCGCCACCGGATCGAGATCCTGATGGCGCGATTTCCCTGGACCCAGATGGTGCTGTTTTCCGAACTGGCACCCTTCGGCCCGCTGGACCGCTATGCCCAGCCGTTTCCCAACGAGACCATCGAGCAATTCCAGGAGGACGCGCGGCGCTTCGGCATCTGGCTGATCCCCGGCTCGATGTTCGAGAAGATGCCCGACGGGCGGATCCTGAACACCTCGGTGGTGATCGACCCGCAGGGCGAGATCGTGCGGAAATACTCCAAGATGTTCCCGTTCAGGCCCTATGAAGCGGGAATCTCGTCAGGCACCGAGTTCTGCGTCTTCGACGTGCCCGAGGTGGGCCGGTTCGGCCTGTCGATCTGCTATGACATCTGGTTCCCCGAAACCACCCGCCAGCTCACCAGCCAGGGGGTCGAGGTGCTGTTGCACCCGGTGCTGACCGGCACAACCGACCGCGATGCCGAGATCGCCATCGCGCGGGCCACCGCGGCGCAGTTCCAGTGCTACGTGTTCGACGTGAACGGGCTGGGCGCGGGCGGCACGGGGCGGTCGCTGGTGGTCGATCCCGCCGCCACGGTGCTGCACCAGTCGGCGGGGCAGGAGGACATGTTCCCCATCGAGATCGACCTGGACCTGGTGCGCCGCCAGCGCGAGGCGGGACTCAAGGGGCTGGGGCAGGTGCTCAAGAGCTTCCGTGACCGGGCCGCCGATTTCCCGGTCTATGACCGCAGCAGCGGCGCGGATGCCTATCTGCACACGCTGGGCCCGCTGGAGACCCCGAAACAGGGGTCGCGCGCGGGCGTGAACGTGGCCGACCCGCGCACGGCGCTGGAGGGCGAGCAGATCGACCATTCGATGATGCCGATCTTCCGGGCGCGTACGGGAACCGAAAACGGCCCCTGATCCCGGGGGGCCACAGGCCGGCGCCGCGCGCCGGGGGAGGACTGACCGATGGAGGCCCAATCCGCCAAGTCCAAGTTGCCGACAATCGGCGACTATTACAGCGCCACGCAATTGCGCGCCGACCGCTGGAGCGCGTTGCGCGAGACCGCCGAGTCGCTGAGCGTGCATGGCATAGAGGGCCGGCAGGGCAAGAAGCTCCTGGCCACTGCCGAGGCGCTGTTCGACGTTCTGGCCCCCATCGAGGTCTACTGGGCCTTTCCCGGCGGACAATCCTTTGAACACCTGCGGCGGATGCTGGATCAGCGCAATATCGAGGATCTGTCGATCTCGGTGCGGCGGGTGGCGCGGGCACTGACCTCGGGCGCCTATCGCCGCCGCACGATCCCGATCGGCGGCGACGACGGCGACAGCGAGGATTACGAGGACGAAACCGCGCTGGCCCCCGAGGATCGCGCGCTGGGGCGGCACTATTTCGAGGTGTTGATCGTCGACAAGGTCAACGAGCACCAGGAACGATTCCTGCGCAACAACCTGCACCGGGTGCGCCGGTCCGAGGATCCGTTCATCTATGAGCCGGTGATCGTGCCCAGCCTGGAAGATGCGCTGATGGGCATCCTGTTCAACCACAATGTTCAGGCGGTGGTGATCCGTCCCGGCCTGACGCTGAAGTCGCGCAACGCGCTGCCGCTGCTCAAGCAGTATCTCAGCCAGGTCAGCGACCAGGAGGATGTGGACGCGCTGGAACCCAGCCATTACGGCCCCGAAGCCTGTCGCCTGATCGAAAGGATCCGCCCGGAACTGGACGCCTACCTGATCACCGACCGCTCGGCCGAGGACATTGCCGGGCTGGACCTGGGCCGCTGCCGGCGCGTGTTCTACAACCAGGAGGATTTCCTGGAGCTGCACCTGAACATCCTGCGCGGGGTGGGGCGGCGCTACAAGACGCCGTTCTTCACCGCGCTCAAGGAGTATTCCAAGCAGCCCACCGGTGTCTTTCACGCCATGCCGATCAGCCGCGGTAAGTCGATCAGCCGCAGCCACTGGATCCAGGACATGGGTGCTTTCTATGGGCCCAACATCTTCCTGGCCGAGACTTCGGCCACCTCTGGCGGGCTCGACAGCCTGCTTGAGCCGCGCGGTCCGATAAAGGAAGCGCAGGACATGGCGGCGCGGGCTTTCGGCTCTAAACAGACGTTTTTCGCCACAAACGGCACCTCGACCTGCAACAAGATCGTGGTGCAAGCGCTGATCCGTCCGGGCGATATCGTGCTGGTCGACCGCGACTGTCACAAGTCGCACCACTACGGGATGGTTCTGGCCGGGGCCAATGTCGTCTACATGGACAGCTATCCGCTGCACGAGTATTCGATGTATGGCGCAGTGCCGCTGCGCGAGATCAAGCACACGCTGCTGAAGCTGAAGGCGGCCGGCAAGCTGGACCGGGTGCGCATGGTCCTGCTGACCAACTGCACCTTCGACGGGCTGATCTACAACGTGCAGCGGGTGATGGAGGAATGCCTGGCGATCAAGCGCGACCTGGTGTTCCTGTGGGACGAAGCGTGGTTCGCCTTTGCCCGCTTCGTGCCGACCTACCGCCAGCGCACCGCGATGAGCGTGGCCAACACCCTGCGCGAGAGCCTGCGCACGCCCGAGGCCGCCGCAGCCTGGGAGGCGCAGCACAAGGAGCTGGAAAAGGCCGATGACGAGACCTGGCTGAACACGCGGCTGGTGCCGCCGCCCGACGCGCGTGTGCGGGTCTATGCCACGCAATCGACCCACAAGACGCTGACCTCGCTCCGGCAAGGATCGATGATCCATGTCAACGACCAGGACTTCAAGGGCGAGGTCGAACAGGTCTTTCACGAGGCCTACATGACGCACACGTCGACCTCGCCCAATTACCAGATCATCGCCTCGCTGGACGTGGGCCGCAGGCAGGTGGAACTGGAAGGGTTCGAGTTCGTGCAACGCCAGGTGGAAAGCGCCATGGCGATCCGCCGCGCGGTGGCCACGCACCCGGTGCTGAACCGGTATTTCAAGGTGCTGACGCCGGGCATGATGATCCCCGAGGAATACCGCGAGAGCGGGATCGAGGCCTATTACGACGCCGAGCAGGGCTGGTCGGACAAGTGGGACATCTGGAGCCGCGACGAGTTCGTGCTGGACCCCACCCGCGTCACCCTGACCGTGGGCGGCACCGGCTGGGACGGGGACACGTTCAAGACCCAGATCCTGATGGACAAATACGGCATCCAGATCAACAAGACCTCGCGCAACACGGTGCTGTTCATGACCAATATCGGCACCACGCGCTCCTCGGTCGCCTATCTGATCGAGGTGCTGGTCGAGATCGCCAACGGCCTGGACGACCTGCTGGACGATGCATCCAAGATGGAGAGGCGCTCGTTCGAGAACCGGGTTTCGGCGCTGATCGAGCATGTGCCGCCGCTGCCCGATTTCAGCCGCTTCCACGATGCGTTCCGTGGCGGTCAGGACACCCCCGAGGGCGACATCCGCACCGCGTTCTTCCTGTCCTATGACGAGGAGAATTGCGACTACCTGCCGCTGGATGACGGGCTGATGAAACGGCTGGAGGACGGCGAGGAGCTGGTCTCGGCTTCGTTCATCATTCCCTATCCCCCCGGCTTTCCGATCCTGGTGCCCGGCCAGGTGGTCAGCCCCGAGATCCTGGCGTTCATGCGCGCGCTGGACGTAAGCGAGATCCACGGCTTCCGCCCCGACCTGGGCCTGCGCGTGTTCACCAAGGACGCCCTGAAATCCGTGGCGGCGTGAGACGAGACAAGGAGAGGACCCGATATGCCCAAGAAGACGCTCAAGAACATTTCCGAGATCCGCCGGTATTTCCACACCAACAAGGATCCGATCTATTTCGTCTCGGCGACCAATTTCAACCTGCTGGGGCTGGATGAATGGGTCAAGAATTTCAAGTATATCTGCTATATGGACTGTTTCGACGGCCGGCATCCCAACGTGCTGTGCCCGTCCGAGCTGCCGCATGACGAGTTCCAGTCGATCGAGGACATCAACAACTACCTGCTGCAGCACAAGGAGGTGGTGGATTACGTCAAGGCGCGCGGCGGCAAGCCGAAATTCGTGTTCCTGATGTTCGACGAGACCACCGAGAAACTGGTCAAGGAGCTGGGCGGCGAGGTGTGGTTCCCCAAGGCCAAGCTGCGCACCAGCATGGACAACAAGATCGAGACCGTGCGCATTGGCAACAAGGCCGGCGTGCCGTCGGTGCCCAACACGCTCTCCGAGGTCAAGGGCTACGCGCATCTGCAGGAGGTCTGCAAGAAGGCCAAGCTGGGCGACGACCTGGTGCTGCAATCGGCCTTCGGCGACAGCGGGCACACGACGTTCTTCATCAAGTCCGAGGCCGACTTCCGCCGCCACGAACACGAGATCGTGGGCGAGGGGGAGATCAAGATCATGAAGCGGATCAACTGCCGCGGCTCTGCGATCGAGGCCTGCGCCACGGCCAAGGGCACCATCGTCGGCCCGCTGATGACCGAGCTTGTGGGGTTCAGCGAGCTCACGCCCTATCGCGGCGGCTGGTGCGGAAACGAGATCTTCTCGACCGCCTTTCCCCCCAAGACCCGGCAGAAGGCGCGCGAGCTCACGTTCAAGTTCGGTGAACAGCTGCGCAAGGAAGGCTATCGGGGCTATTTCGAGCTGGATTTCCTGATCGACAAGAAGTCCGGCGACATCTGGCTGGGCGAGCTGAACCCGCGCATCACCGGGGCCAGTTCGATGACCAACCACGCGGCCTTTGCCCATGCCGACGCGCCGCTGTTCCTGTTCCATCTGCTGGAGTTTTCCAAAAAGCCCTTCAAGCTGGAGGTCGAGGAGTTGAACTCCCGATGGGCCGATCCCGACATGATCGACTCGTGGTCGCAGATGGTCATCAAGCACACCGACGACAACGTGGACATCATCACCCACGCGCCGCAATCGGGCATCTACAAGATGCTGCCGGACGGGCAGGTGGTCTATGACCGGTTCGACTATCACCGCCGCGCGGTCGAGAGCGAGGACGAGGCGTTCTTCCTGCGGATCTCGAACGTGGGCGACTATCGCTATGAGGGGGCCGACCTGGGCATCCTGGTGACGCGGGGGCGGTCGATGACCCAGGGCTTCCAGCTGACGGCGAAATCCAAGCGCTGGATCGACGGGATCAAGGCGGCCTATTCGGCGCGTCCGCTGCCCTCGGCGCAGGTGCTCGAGGATCCGGCGTTCAAGATCATGTGAGACCGCATCGGTTCCGGCGCATTGCCAATCGCGCCGGAATCGCCCAAGAGACCCCATGCTGAGTTTCCGTGCCATCGCCGAGGACACTCCCGGCCCGAAATGGGCCGGGCTGTTTGCCGATTACTGGCCCGCCTATGCCGCCTGGTGGTCGCGCGAGGGGCTGTCGGGGCGTCCCACATACCTGGAGAGCCGCCGCGCGCTTCAGGCGCATATGCCCGAGATCGCGGATCTCTATGACCGGCTCTGCGTGCTGGCGGGCGGCGGCGACCGCGAGGCGCGGTTTCTCAGCTATTACTGCCCGCCGGCCTATCTGGCCGCCTGCAGCCAGGCGGTCTGGCCGGGCGACGAGCCGCTGATCGTGCGCAACTACGACTACAGCGCCGAGGCCTTCGACGGGATCGTGCTCAAGACCAACTGGGACGGGCGCGGGGTGATCGGCACCAGCGACGGGCTGTTCGGGCTGGTGGACGGGATCAACGATGCCGGTCTGGCGGTCTCACTGACCTTTGGCGGCCGGCGCGAGGTGGGCGACGGGTTCGGTGTGCCGCTGATCCTGCGCTATGTGCTGCAGACCTGCACCACCGCCGAGGAGGCCGGCGCCGTGCTGTCCCGCGTGCCCTGCCACATGAGCTACAACGTGACGGCGGTGGACGCCCGGCGGCACTACCTGACCGCCTATCTGGCGCCGGACCGGCCGGCGGTGCTGTCGCGGGCGGCGGTGGCCACCAACCACCAGGAGCGGGTGGAATGGTCAAGCCACGCGCGGTTCACCGCCACGGTCGAGCGCGAACGCTATCTGCTGCAGCGCCTCACACTGCATCCCGAAACCCAGGACAAGTTCATCCGCGCCTTCCTGCGCCCGCCGCTCTATTCGACGGCGTTTTCCTCGGGCTTCGGCACGCTCTACACCGCCGCCTACCGGCCCCGCTCGGGCAGCCTGGAGCTGTTCTGGCCCGAGCGCAGCTGGCGGCTGGGTCTCGACGACTTTCGCGAGGACAAGGTGAACGTCCGGTTCTCGGACGCCGCGCGGCCGGGTGTGTCCTAGCCAGGCAGATTCGAGTGCCAGGGCGGAGGAAATTGAGGGTCCGAGATGGTGATCGTCGTGGATATCCTGCACGCGCGCAGCGACTTGCCGCGGCACATGGCGGGGCAGGGGGGGCGGGGCTGATCCGCCGCCCGGGTGTTCAGCCCGCGTCGAACCGGGCGAGATAGGCGCGGCCCAGTTCGGCCGTTCCGGCGGCGAAGGTGGGGGCCATCTGCTGCGGTTCGGGCGCTTCGATATGACTGCCGATCCAGGCCAGGAGGGCCATCCGGCGCAGCATCACGAAGGTGTCGATCTCGGCCTCTTCTTCGGGGCTGAGCGCCCGCACCGTGCGATAGCCGCGCAGCCAGGCGGATTTCAGCGCCGGGATGCGCGGGTCGTCCTCGATGAAGCTGATGGCGGCGGCGAAATCGTAGAGGAACCAGCCCATGCCGCAATCGTCGAAATCGATCACCCGTGTGCCGGCGGGGCCAACCAGCAGGTTGGCCAGGCGCATGTCGGCATGGATCAGGTTGTAGCGGTCGGGTGCCTTGCCGAACCGGTCGAGCCGGGCACGCACCACCCGTTCCACCCGCTCGAGCACGACGCGCATGTCACCGTCCAGGTTGGGCGCATCGCGCCAGTCGCCCCAGGTGGGCGCGGGCCCGAACACCGCCTCGGTGTCCCATGTCAGGCGCTCGAAGCCTTCGGGCCGGGGCCAGCGCAGCACGTGCTGGTGGCAGCGCGCGGCAAGCGCGCCGAGTTCCTCGAAACCGGGAGTGAGATCGCCGTCCTCGTCCGGGGCGTGGCCCTCGATGAAGTGGAACAGCACCATGAAGCGCGGACGCTCCAGCCCCGGGGTCCGGCCGGTCTGGATCGCGCGGCCGTCGCGGCCGGCGTAGACGCGCGGGGTCGGCACCGCGCCGTCGGCGTCCAGCGCGCGCAGCCAGGCCAGTTCGGAGTCGATGGCGCGCCGGCTGTGGTAATCCTCGCGGTGCGCGCGCAGCACCGCCCGGAACCCGTCCGGCGCCTCGACCAGGAAGGTGACGTTCTCGGACACGTTGATCAGCCGGATATCGGCACCGTCCGGCACCGCCCACAGGTGCAGCGAGGACCGGGCCAGCCGGTGCAGGTGGTCGAGAAGCGTGTCGAGGGGCAGATCCCGGTCCAGCATGGCGCGCCGCTCCTGGTCAAGTGGTGGTCTCAGGGCCAAGGAAGTCGGGGATGCGGGCGCCGGCGTCAATGAAAATCTGCGCCGGCGCGATGCGACGGCGGGAACCGCCCCCGGGGTCGCGAATGGGCCTTTTGCCCGCCTGCAATCCTTGTAGAGTGCCGCCAACACTTACTCGGGTCCGCGGGGCCCTTTTGACGCAGGGGATGCGACATGTTGAATTCGGAAATCTCGAAACGCCGCGACGGCGCGATCTCGCGCGGGGTCGGCATGCAGACGCAGATCTACGTGGACCGCGCCAGCAATTCCGAGGTCTGGGACGTCGAGGGCAAGCGCTATATCGACTTCGCCGCCGGCATCGCGGTGGTGAATACCGGCCACTGCCACCCCAAGGTCATGGAGGCGGTGCGCCGCCAGGCCGAGTCCTTCACCCATACCTGCCACCAGGTGCTGCCCTATGAAAGCTATGTGCGGCTGGCCGAACGGCTGAACGACAAGGTGCCCGGCGATTTCGACAAGAAGACGGTGTTTGTCACCACCGGCGCCGAGGCGGTCGAGAACGCCATCAAGATCGCCCGCATCGCCACCGGCCGCGACGCGGTGGTGGCCTTTGGCGGCGGGTTCCACGGCCGCACCTTCATGGGGATGAGCCTGACCGGCAAGGTGCATCCCTACAAGGCCGGGTTCGGCGCCATGATGCCCGATGTCTTTCACGTGCCGTTCCCGGTCGAGCTGCACGGCACCACCACCGCGGATGCGCTTGGCGCGCTGACCGGGCTGTTCAAGTCCGATCTGGACCCGGGCCGGGTCGCGGCCATCGTGATCGAGCCGGTGCAGGGCGAAGGCGGGTTCTATCCCGCGCCGGCCGAGCTGATGCGCGGGCTGCGCCGGCTGTGCGACGAGCATGGCATCGTTTTGATCGCCGACGAGGTGCAGACCGGTTTCGCCCGCACCGGCAATCTCTTCGCGATGGAGGGCTATGACGTGGCCGCCGACCTGACCACCATGGCCAAGGGTCTGGCCGGCGGGCTGCCGCTGGCGGCGGTGACGGGCCGGGCCGATCTGATGGACGCCGCCCATGCCGGCGGGCTGGGCGGCACCTATGGCGGCAACCCGCTGGGCATCGCCGCCGCCCACGCCGTGCTGGACGTGATCGAGGAGGAGGACCTGTGCGCCCGCGCCAACGAGCTGGGCTCGCGCCTGAAGCAGCGGCTCGAGGCGATCCGCTCGACCACGCCCGAGATCGCCGAGATCCGCGGCCCCGGCTTCATGGTCGCGGCCGAGTTCAACACCGCCGACGGCAGCAGGCCGAACCCCGAGATGGCCAATGCGATCCGCGCCGAGGCACTGGAGCGCGGGCTGGTCCTGCTGACCTGCGGCGTGCATGGCAACGTGATCCGCTTCCTGGCGCCGATCACCGTGCCCGACGACATCTTCGCCGAGGCGATGGACATCCTGGACGCGTCGGTCAGCGCGGTAAAGGCCGCCTGAGCCGACGGGCGGGGCAGGGGAGACTGCCCCGCTCGCGGCGGCGAATTGAGATGCCGGGCGCCTTGCGCCCGGATCACGGGTTCGGAACGAACAGCTCGGAATGGGCCAGTTTCACGAGTTCGACGACCTGTTCGCTGCGGCACTCGATGTTGCCGCAACGGCGGTTTCGGTGTCCTTTGCCACGATGGCCCTCACGATCTTCCAATGCGCGCTCAGGCCCTCAGGGTCGTCGCTCTGAGGTTGGAGCCGCAATTGACGCCGGTTGATTGTCCGAAAATAACGCATCCGTTCATTGACGTTGCGCAGCATGTCGACAAGTTCGGCGTTGCCGGAGCACTTGGCGATCTTGATGTCAAACGCCTCGTCCATGCGCGCGAGTTCCGAGAAATCCTCGCAGGTCACATAGATCGGCTCGGTTCGGTCGAGATGGTCGACCAGGGCCTCGATCTGCTTCCGGTCATCACGTTCGATCAGACGCCGCACGGCCTCGCATTCCAGCGCACAGCGCAGCTTGTCCCGAAGTTCCGCACACGCCCGTGCGACGACATTCGCCTTTTCCAACACCCAACTCGGTCAAATTGGTTATGAGAGGCGGAAAACCAAGGGACAGCCCTGTCAAATCAAATCCTTAATTGTCGGCAATACTGTATACAGTATTATCGGCAGCATGTTACGCTCGTGTCAGCGATTCGGTGCCATACATCAAAGGCTGGGCAGGGGTGGCTATTCAATGAAGGACGACGCGAACAGTCCGGTGGTGGTGATCGGTGCCGGCATCGTCGGCCTGTCGACCGCGATCTGGCTGGCGCGCGCCGGCAGGCCCGATACCCTGATCGATCGCGATGGCGCGGGGCATGACAACGCGGCCTCGTACGGCAACGCCGGTGTCCTGGCGGCCTGTTCCGTCGCCCCGGTGACCGCACCGGGTCTGGCCGCCAAGGGGCCGGGAATACTCCTGACCCCCGATTTCCCGGTGTTCCTGCGGTGGCAATACCTGCCTAGGCTGACGACGCGCCAGGCGGGCGACGCCATGCTGACCCGGATCTGGACCAGTTCGTCCAGCTCGACGCTGACGGTGCTGCCGCTGTTCACGATCTAGTTTCCGCAACTGGCCCTCTACCTGCCCGAGCGGATGACGGGACGGTCGAATTGACCCGGCCGCCCCGGGGCGGCCCTGGCACCGCTTTGAAAGAACGAGACATGCCGGAAACATCCATCCTTGCCGCCATCAACCTTCACAATGACGTCGCCGAGGCCCGCGTGGTACAAGAGGCCATCAAGCTGGCCCAGACGCATGATGAAAGGATCGAACTGGTGTTCGTCATCCCCGACCAGCAGGACGGTTATGCTCAGCATTTCGTCCCCGAGGAGTTGCGCGCCTGTGGCGGTCGCGTGTTGCGCGGCACCGTCTGCGAAAGGATCGTCGCGAGGACCGACGAGATCGGGGCCTCGTTCATCGTCATCGGCGCCAACAAGCCGACGATCCGGGACCTGTTCATCGGCCCGAACGCGGCACGGGTCGCGCGCGACCGCGACACCAATTGCAGCGTCCTGACTGTCCGTCCCTGAGATATCCAAGGCAAGCCAGATGAGCATTCACAAGATTCAGGGCATGCGGGTCCACCGCATCAACATTCCCGCCAGGGCCGTGCATTCGCATGGCAGCGGCGACGTCTCGGGCATCCATTCGGTGGTGCTGGAACTGACCACCGATACCGGCCTCACCGGGTGGGGCGAGGCCTCGCCCTGGCCGGTCTTCACCGGAACCGCCGAGGGCAATGCCGCAGCACTTCACACCTATTTCCGCCCGTTCCTGATCCGGGCCGACCCGGTTCAGGTCGAAAGGCACATGCTGGCGGCCGACAGGGCGCTGGTCGGGCATCCCGAGGCCAAGGCCGCGCTCGAGATGGCCTTGCTGGACCTCACCGGCCAGATCGCCGGCCTGTCCGTCTGCGAGCTTGTCGGCGGCCGGATGCGGGACGATATCGGGATGAGCTTTTCCGTCGCCAATCCGGATTTCAACGCCGATCTGGAGGATATCGCGACGCTGTGGGACGACGGTGTGCGCATCTACAAGCTCAAGACCGGGTTCGCCGGGCATGCGTTCGACCTGATGCGGGTCGAGAGACTGCGCGCGCTCTACGGCGACGAGATCGACATGCGCATCGACTACAACCAGGGTCTGCCGGCCTATGACGCGGTGCGCAGGATCAAGGATTTCGAGCCGTTCCGGCCGACCTTTGTCGAGCAACCCGTCAAGATGCACGAGCGCGAGGCGCTGGCGCATATCGCGCATGTGGTCGATCTGCCGATCATGGCGGATGAAAGCGTCTTCGATCCCCGGACCGCCCTGTATGGCGCGCAGATCCGCATCGCCGACATCTTCTCTCTCAAGATCATGAAATCCGGCGGCATCCGCCGCGCACTGGAAGTGGCGGCCATCGCCCGCGCGGCCGGGATCGAGGTCTATGGCGGCTGCATGTTCGAGACGGGCCTCGCCCATGCGGCGGGCGCGCACCTGATGGCGGCGGTTCCGGACCTCAGGCTGGGCTGCGAGTTCTACATGGCCACCTACTATGCGCTCGACGACATCCTGGTCGATCCTTTCCCGGTCCGGGGCGGGCGCGTCCATGTCCCGACGGGACCCGGGCTCGGCGTCTCGGTCGACCCCGAAAAACTCGCCCGATATGCCGTTGCACCGGCCCTGGATTGAGGAGTCCCAGCCATGAAAACCGAACGCGACCCGGACCGCGCAGCTCGTGAAATGACGGGCGGCCAGGTCATCCTGAAGATGCTGGACCTGTTCGGCGTGACCCACGTGTTCGGCCTGCCCGGAGAGACGACCATCGGCTGGTACAAGGATTGGTACAAGCATACCGACATCGAATATGTCCTGACCCGCGACGAACGCACCGCCGCCTTCGCGGCCGAGGCCTATGCCAAGGTCACCGGTCGCCCGGCCGTGCTCGAGGCGCCAAGCCCGGGCGTCACCCATTGCACACCGGGCATCACCGAGGCCTTCCTCAGCTCGGTGCCGGTCATCTTCTTCTCGTCGGACATCCCGATCAACCAGGACAAGCGGCATGGCCTGACGGGCGTGGACCAGACTGCGCTCTATGCACCGATCTGCAAGGAATCCTTCTACCTGACCAATGTCGCCGAGATCCCCTTCTTGCTGCGCCGGGCCTTCCGGGTCGCGACCTCGGGCCGACCGGCCCCGGTGCATATCCGCGTGCCGATCAACGTGTTCAACGAGACCGCGCGGATCGACGACCTCTACGCCGAGGCGGACTATCGCTCCTATCCCGCGCATCGGCCGGTGGCCGATCATGCCAAGGTGCGTGCGGCGCTGGAGCTGCTCAAGGCCGCGGAAAACCCGGTGATCGTCTGCGGGCAGGGCGCGCTGATCTCGCGCGCGACCGAGGCCGTACTGGCCCTGGCCGATACCCTGCAGATCCCGGTTGCCACGACCACGGCGGGCAAGGGCACGATCCCCGAAACGCACCCCTTGGCCCTTCGCGTCATCGGTGCGCGCGGCGGCATGGAGTATTCCAACGAGTTCGTGAAGGCGGCCGACACGGTTTTCTTCATCGGCACCAACACGGATTCCAGCTCGACGATGCACTGGAAGCTCTACGGCGACCCCAGGGAAAAGACCTTCATCCACCTCGACATCGCCGAGGCCCATGTGGGCAACAACTTTCCGGTGCAGGTGGGTTTGGTCGGCGATGCGCGGGCCACACTGTCCTACATGAACGAGCTGCTGGCCGATGACGCACCGGTACCGCCGGCGACGGTCGATCTGACCGCCCTCAGGACCAGCGCGCTCGAACGGGTCTTCAACTCGAATATCCGGATGCCCGAGGGCACGGTCTCGCCCGTCAGGCTGACCGAGGCTCTGGACAGGCTGCTGCCCGACGATGCGATCGTGACCGCCGAACCCGGCGTCGCGGCGATCTACCCTTCGGCCCTGATGTCGGTGCGCAAGGCCGGGCGCCGCTATCTGACCAACTATTCCATGGGCGCCCTGGGCTATTCGGTGCCGGCGGGCATAGGCGCCTCCTATGCCAGTGACGGCCCGGTGATCTCGTTCACTGGTGATGGCTCCTTCGCCTTCGTCATGGGGGATCTGGAAACGATCAAGCGCAGTGGCAAGAACGTCACGATCATCCTGACCCGCAACGACAATTATGGCTGGATCCGCGGCGAGGCCATCCTGCTCGATGACGTGGACGAGCCGTGGTCAACGGATTTCGGTGGTGTCGACTACGTCAAGGTTCTGGACGGTTTCGGCTTTGCAACCGCGCGGATCACGCGTGAGGACCAGATCGAAGACGTCCTGTCCGCGGCGATCGAGAATTCCGGTGCGAATTTCATCGAGATGATGGTGCCGTCACAGGACAAGATCATCCCCTTTGTGCCGACATGGGTCGAAGCCGCCAAGCGCAAGGGCCTGCCGTTCTTTTACTGACGTGGCGGGGGGCGGAACCAGGACAGCTAGCCCGGCACGGTGCTGACAAAGAAATAGACCCATTCGCCTTTGAAGTCGGGATGCGTCTCGCGGGCCTCGGCCACCCGTGCGCGCAGCCAGTCGAGATAGGGCGCCGCAGGCTCTACAAGCGGGCGCAGACCCGAATAGAGCGGTTCGGACGCGGCGAAGGCCACGGCGATCTCCTGGCCATAGGGCGGCCCGATGGTGATATAGAGCCCCGGTTCGCCCGGCCGCTCGGCCCCGATCCTGAGCGCCGATTCCGCCGGCGTCAGCCGCAGCGGCGTCGACTCGTTCGGGCTCAGATGGATCACCTGGCCTTCGGCGTCGAAGTAATCGACATAGACATAGGCGTCGTAGTCCGCGCCGGTCAGGTCCAGCACCAGCTGCTGGCCCTGCACATAGCGGAACTCGCGCGCATGGGTGTCCTCGCCCACCAGCAGCGGGTTGGTGATCTGGTCGGTGGATTGCGGCAGCCCGACATCGGCGATGCCGCTCAGCGCGCCGCATTGCGGCTCGGGCAGGATGCGCAGGTTGTCGGCCACGGTGATGTTGCCGCCCATCTGGGCCTGCAGCGCGGCCAGAACCGGCGCGCGCATGTCCTCGGCGGGAACATGGCCCACCAGGTCCAGGCGGTTGCCCTCGGGGCGGAACTGCACCTGCATCCGCGAACAGGGCACTGCCGCCAGCAGCCCCTCGATCCCGTCGCGCAGCTCTTCGGCCTGCCCGGCCTGCGGATCCATGAAGCTCTGGAAGGCGGCCAGCGACACCGGATCCACCGCGCCCTCGTCGGTCGAGAAGGCCAGTTCCGCGCGGACGCTCTGCACCTGCGGGGCAGCCTGAGGCAGCGTCACCGGCCGTGGTGGCGCGCTGCCAAGCGCCTCGCCGGTTGCGGCGATCTGCGCGGCCGGTGCCGCGGGGGCCTCGACGCTGGGCGCGGGGTTGGCCGGCGGCTGGGTGCCGGTCAGAACATCGGCGGCGGGCGCGACATCGACCAGCGGGTCGGCCGCCGGTGCAAGCGGGTTTGCCGCCTCGGGCACGGGATCGCCCGCGACCAAGGGCCGGGGTTGCAGCGGCGCGTCGGGGATGTTTACGGCTGTCAATTCCGCCGCCGGGGCGGTCTCCGGCGCCGGCTGGGCCGGGTCGAGCGGCTCGGTCTGCGGCCGGGCCTGCGGCATGGTCTCGGGATCCGGAACCGCGGCGGGCAGGGCCTCACCGGGCGCATCCAGCGTCGGTGCGGTGGCGGTGGGCGCGGTCTGCGGAGGCAGGTTGACAGCTGTCAACGCGGCCGGTTCCGCGCGGCTGCGGGGGATCTCCCCCGGCCCCAGCCGCGCCCCGGTGGCCTCGGTCTGCGCCGCCGGATCGGCCTGCGGGGCGGCCTCGGCGGCTTCGGTCCGGGTCACGCGATAGGCCGAGAGGCGCATCCTGGTGTCCGGCACCGGCTGTTCGGCGACCGGATCGGGCTGCACCGCGCGCCACAGCACCGCCGCCCCCGCGCCATGCAGCAGGACCGACCCCGCCAGCCCCGCCGCCCACAGCGCCGCCCCCCGGCTCATTTCCCGGCATCCGGCGGCGTGACCACCAGCACCACCTCGCGCGCGCCCTGCCCCTCGAGCGTGGCGATCAGCGGCAGCACGTGGCGCAGCTGGGCGTCGCGATGGGCGTTGATCCGCACCAGCAGATCCGGCTGATCGGCCAGCCGCGCAAGCAGCCGCTCGGCGGCCGCACCGGCATCGACCGGCGCGCCATCGAGCGCCAGTGCGCCGTCCGCCGCCACAGCCAGCGTGGCGCCGCCGCCGGGCATGTCGGCACCGGTCAGCGACTCGGGCGGGGTCACGTCGAACGGCGCGGTGGCGTCCATCCGGCCGATCAGCATGAAGAAGACCAGCAGAAAGAACACCACGTCGATCAGCGCGATGACGGTTTCGGGCGCGGTGCGCGGGGCGGGGCGGGCAATTCTCATGCGGCGTTCCTCATGGCCGCGCCTCCAGCCGCACGACCCGCATCCGAGTGACGCCGGCGCCGGTCACCGTGTCCATGACCGAGACCAGCGCCTGCATCGTCGCCGCGCCGGTGGGCAGCACGATCACCTGCGCGTCGGGCCGCGCCGCCAGATGCGCCGCCAGTTCCCCATGCAACAGGCTGCGGCCCTGGATCGCCGGGCGGCCATCGGCGCCCAGCCGGATCAGGACCGTGCCATCGGCCGCAGCGGCGGGGCCGGGGGCCGCGCCCTCGGCGCTGTCCACGGCAGGGATCATGTCGAGATCCAGATAGGTCGAGGTGACCATGAAGAAGACCAGCATGATCAGCAGCACGTCGATCATCGGCACCAGCGAGACCGGAGCGCGGGACGGGCGCGGCCGGGTCAGGCTCAGCATCTCGGCCATGACGTGCCTCCCTCAGCGCGGCCCCTGTTCCTCGATCACCATCAGGCGCCCGACCGCGTTCTCGATCGCCTGCGCGCCGCGTTCCGCGCGCCCGGCCAGAAGCGAGGCGGCGACCGCGGCCGGGATCGCCACCAGCAGACCGGCGGCGGTGGTCAGCAGCGCCTGCCAGATGCCGCCCGCCAGCACCGAGGCATTGGCCGCGCCCTCGGCCAGCTCCAGCTCCTGGAAGGACTGGATCATCCCGGTCACGGTGCCCAGAAGGCCCAGCAGTGGCGAGATCATCGCGATCAGCTCCAGCACCCTAATGCCGCGGCTCATGGCGGCAAATTCCTCGTTGCCGCGCCGGGTCAGCTCGGCGATCAGCGGCGCGCCCCGGAACCCGTCCGACAGCGCCTGCATGGCATAGGCCAGCACCCGGTCGGCGGCGGCGTTGCCCAGCCCCGCGCGGGCCGCGTCGCGCCGCCCCTCGGCCCACTCCGCCAGCGCCGCGTCGCGCGCCGACCCGCCGCCTGTCACCGGCCACAGCGCCAGCGTCTTGACCACGATCAGCGCCACCGAGATCAGCGACAGCACCGCCAGCACGGCCAGGATCGGCCCGCCGGCGCCCAGGGTGTCGAACCAGGCCATGCGCTATTTGGCCAGCGGCGCGGGCGTCTTGCTGGCCAGCGACAGGATCGGGAAACAGTCCATCGGCTCGGCGTTCTGCGGGGTGCAGGCGGTCAGGTCGTGCAGCAGGATCTCGGAGATGTCGTCACAGGCGATCTGCGGGATCTCGAACAGCTTGAGCACCGTGCGGCTGACGGGCAGGGGGGCGGCATCGATGCTCAGCAGCCGGTCGATCACCCCGTCGCCATCCAGGATCGCCAGCGACATCTCGAAGGCCTCGAAACTCATCTCGGTGCCGTTGCGGAACAGGAAGAAGGCGCGGCAGCCGCCGGTATCGGTGGGTTCGAACTTGTTGAGTTCAACCACAAGTTGCGGCTCTTCGGCCTGCGCCGGCCCGCTCCAGGCCAGTGCGGCGGCCAGCAGGGCGGCCATGATCGGTGTCGGTTTCATCTTGTTTCCTCCCCAGGATGTGATGCGGGTCAGGCCGCCTTGGTCAGCGCCTCTGCAACCCCTTTCAATGCGTTCAGGATGGTGGCGCGGATGCGGGTCTCGGCAAAGCCGCTGGCATCCACCGCCTTGAAGAACTCGGTCTCCATCAGCGCGGCATGGTTGCGCAGCGCCTTCTGCGCGGCGGCGACCAGGGCCGCGCGGTCGTCGCCCTGCGCGCGCTCCAGCCGGGCCAGCAGCGCGTCCAGCCGGTCGTCCATCTGCGCCACCGGCTGCACCAGCCGGGCCATCTCGCGCGGGGCGTGGGCGTATTCGGGCTGGTCCCCGGTGGCGGCGCCGACCCCGGTGAGCAGCGCCTTGACATCGGCCATCACGCGGTCACGCGCATCGCTCCAGCCCTGCCGCGCCTCGGACAGGCCGACCACGCCGGCGGCCGCGGCCGTGGGCGGCTCGGCCGGTTCGGCGGCCGCTTCGTCGGCCTCGGCCGTGCCCAGCACCACCTCGGCGCTGATCCCGTTGGCCTTCATGTGGGTGCGCATCAGCTTGGCCAGGTTGGGCAGATCGGCGGCGCAATCCAGGCGGATCGTGCTGCCCTGCGCGGTCATCTCGCCATGCGCCGCGCGCGCCCCGCCGGCCAGCCTGCGCGCCTCCTTGGCCAGGCTTGCAGCGGGCTTGCGGCGGTCGATCAGAAGCACGGGTCCGCTGCCGCCGGCGCCGCCGTCGCAGAAGGCGAAATTCACCGGCTCCTTGCGGGCAAGGCTCACCATCTGGCGCAAAACCGCGCCCTCTGCGGGGTCTGTCGCCATCCGGGGCCGGGCCTCGCGCAATAAGAGTTTGACTTTGAACAGACTATAAGGCTGACTTGACGTCAAGACGGGAGGTAGGCCGCCGCGGCGGTCGTGAACGTGCGCGCCCGGCGGGGCGGTATGTGCGGGCGCGGCAGGGGGGCCGGGAACCGACGCGGCGGAACACGACACCAATCCATCGGAGAGAGAATGGATCTTGCTGCCTATCTAGACCCACGGGACGCCAATCCCCCGAGCGGCGAGAACCTGGAATACGATCCGGTCTTCACCGAACTGGAGCTGACCGCGCAGCCGGGCGAAGAACGCCAGATGGGCGACGAGGTCGTCGCCGCCGAAGAACCCGACTGGCCCGAGGTCGAGAAGCTGGCCCTGGCGGTGCTGGAACGCAGCCACGACATCCGCGCCGCGGTGTTCCTGTCCGAGGCGGTGCTGCGCACCAAGGGGCTGCCGGCCTTTGCCGGGGCGGTGCACTACATCCGCAAGCTGCTCGAGGATTTCTGGGACAGCTGCCATCCCGAACCCGACGAGGATGACGGCGATGTCACCATGCGCATCAACGCGGTGCAGGGCCTGTGCGGCCAGCCGGGCGGGCAGGCGGGTCCGTCGGCGGTCTATGTCGGGCTGCGCCGGGTCGCTCTGACCGAAAGCCGCACCTTCGGGCGGATGTCGCTGCGCCATGTCGAGGTGGCGCAGGGCGCGATCACCCCGCCCTCGGATTTCGACAGCGTGCCCGACAACAATGCGGTTCAGGCGGCGTTCAAGGATACCGATGCCGAGGTGCAGCAGGCCAATGCCGATGCCATCGCGCTGCTGCTCGAGGATGTGGACGCGATCGACGGCATCTTCTCGGACAAGACACCGGGCGAGGGGCCGGCGCTGGACCCGCTGGTGATGAGCCTGCGCGGGATCAAGAACGCCCTGGCCAAATATGGCGACGGATCCGCGCCGGCGGCGTCGGCCGGCGACGCGGCCGAGGGGGATGCGCCCGCGGCGGACGCGGCAGGTGGCGGCGGGGCAGGGGGGGCGCCCGCGCCCTCGGGCGGCGGCGCGATCAACGGCCCGCAGGACGTGACCAACACGCTGGAGCGGATCATGGACTATTACGCGCGCCAGGAGCCGTCGAGCCCGGTGCCGATCCTGTTGGAACGCGCCAAGCGGCTGGTCAGCGCCGACTTCCTGACCATCATCGAGGACATGGCCAAGGAAGGCCTGGACGAGGTGCGCAAGATCGGCGGCATCAAGGGAAGCGACGAATACGATTATTGACCGGCGCGCCGCGCCGGACATTTGGACTTGAGGAGACAGACAGATGGCAACCAGTTCACAGAAATTCATTGCCCGAAACCGGGCCCCGCGGGTCCAGATCGAATATGACGTGGAACTCTACGGCGCCGAGAAGAAGGTGCAGCTGCCCTTCGTGATGGGGGTGGTCAGCGACCTGGCCGGCAAGTCCGAGGTCGAGCAGCCGGCGGTGGCCGACCGCAAGTTCCTGGAGATCGACGTCGACAATTTCGACGACCGGATGAAGGCGCTGGCGCCGCGGGTGGCGTTCACCGTGCCCAACACGCTGACCGGCGAGGGCAACATGGCCGTCGACATCACCTTCGAGAGCATGGACGATTTCAGCCCCGCCGCCATCGCCAGCAAGGTCGAGCCGCTGGCAGAACTGCTGAACGCGCGCACCCAGCTGTCGAACCTGATGACCTACATGGACGGCAAGACCGGGGCCGAGGATCTGATTTCCAAGATCATCCAGGACCCGTCGCTGCTGAAGACGCTGGCCGCGCAGCCCAAGCCGGGTGCCGAAGAGGCCGAGAAGGAGGAATAAGAGATGGCCGAGGAAGCAGCCAAGACAGAACAGGCCGAAGGCGCCACGGCGTTCGGCTCATCCGAATTCGAGGCCCTTCTGCAGAAGGAGTTTCGCCCCAAGTCCGACCAGGCAAAGACGGCGGTTGAATCCGCGGTCAAGACCCTGGCCGAGCAGGCGCTGGCCAACACCGCGCTGATCTCGGACGACGCGCTGCGCTCGATCGAGGGGATCGTGGCCGAGATCGACAAGAAGCTGACCGAGCAGGTCAACCTGATCCTGCACCACGAGGATTTCCAGCAGATGGAAAGCGCGTGGCGGGGCCTGCATTATCTGGTGAACAACACCGAGTCCGACGAGCAGCTCAAGATCCGGGTGATGAACATCTCGAAGAAGGACATGCACAAGACCCTGCGCAAGTTCAAGGGCACCGCCTGGGACCAGTCGCCGATCTTCAAGAAGATCTACGAAGAGGAATTCGGCCAGTTCGGCGGCGAGCCCTATGGCACGCTGGTGGCCGATTACCATTTCGACCACAGCCCCCAGGACATCGAGCTGCTGGGCGAGATGTCCAAGGTGGCCGCCGCGGCCCATGCGCCGCTGATCACCGGCGCGAAACCGTCGCTGTTCCAGATGGACAGCTGGGCCGAGCTGGCCAATCCGCGCGACCTGACCAAGATCTTCCAGACCCCGGAATACGCCGCCTGGCGCAGCCTGCGCGAAAGCGAGGACAGCAAGTATGTGGGCCTGGCCATGCCGCGGTTCCTGGGCCGGATGCCCTATGGCGCCAAGACCGAGCCGGTCGAGGAGTTCGCCTTCGAGGAGGATACCGAGGGCGCGGGCAGCGAGAAATACGGCTGGGTCAACGCCGCCTACGGCATGGCGGTGAACATCAACCGCAGCTTCAAGGAATACGGCTGGTGCTCGCGCATCCGGGGCGTGGAATCCGGCGGCACACTGGAGAACCTGCCGGCGCATACCTTCCCCACCGACGATGGCGGGGTGGACATGAAATGCCCCACCGAGATCGCCATCTCGGACCGCCGCGAGGCGGAGCTGGCCAAGAACGGGATGATGCCGCTCATTCACCGCAAGAACACCGACACCGCCACTTTCATCGGGGCGCAGTCGCTGCACAAGCCGGCGGAATACGACGATCCCGACGCCACCGCCAACGCCAACCTGGCCGCGCGGCTGCCCTATCTCTTCGCCACCTGCCGGTTCGCGCATTACCTGAAATGCATGGTCCGCGACAAGGTCGGCTCATTCAAGAGCCGTCAGGACATGGAGAGCTGGCTGCAGAGCTGGATCAACAACTACGTGGATTTCAACGCCGATATTTCGGCCGAATCCGAAAAGGCGCGCAAACCGCTGGCCGCGGCCGAGGTGGTGGTCGAGGATGTCGAGGGCAACCCCGGCTACTACACGTCGAAATTCTTCCTGCGCCCGCACTATCAGCTGGAAGGATTGTCGGTCTCGCTTCGCCTGGTGTCCAAGCTGCCGTCGGAAAAGAGCGGGTAAACGTGATCCAGTTCGCAGAATTGTGATTCGGAGCAGTGTATCAAGATTGCACAGAAGCCAAGACCAACTGATTTAGCCTCCGAACGAGGAAGGATGGAAAAATGACAGAGAACGTATTTATCAAAATTGACCAGATCCCCGGCGAAGCGCGGGAGAAGCAGCACAAGGACTGGATCGCGGTCAAGAACCTGGAATGGAATGTCGAGCGCACGCTGGACATGTCGGACCTGGGCACCACCCAGCGCGGCTATGCCAACGCCAATTTCGGCAAGGTCTCCTGCACCACCGAGCTGAGCAAGGCCAGCGCCAAGCTGATGACCTATGTCGCCAGCGGCAAGGCCACCAAGGAGCTGATCATCCAGATGTGCCGGGCCGGCGACGACGAGAAGAAGGGCATGGAGCCCTATCTGATCTTCACCCTGCGACACGCCATCATCGACAGCTATTCGGTGTCCGGCGGCGAGGAGCAGATCCCGGAAGAGAACTGGACCATAGCCTATCGCGGCATTTCGGTGAAATACCGCATCGCCGATTTCGAGACCGGCAAGCTGAGCGACTGCAACGAGTTCCTGTGGAACCTCGAGACCGGCGACGTCAGCTGATCCGGCCGACCCCGCGGGCCCCGGCAGAGATGTCTCTGCCCGGGGCCTTTCCTGAGTCCGCAAGGGCCGCAACATATGCGCGAGGGATGCCATGACCCCGGAAGAACATCTCAGGTCCGGAGATCTGACCCAGGCGCTGAGCACCCTGCAGGACAAGATCCGCGCCGACCCGGCCGATCCCAAGCTGCGCATCTTCCTGTTCCAGCTCTTGTGCGTGCTGGGCGACTGGAACCGTGCGATCACCCAGCTCAAGCTGAGCGCCGAGCTGGATCCGCTGGCCACCATGATGGCGCAGACCTATCGCGAGGCGATCATCTGCGAGGTCTATCGCGAGAAGGTGTTTGCCGGCGACAAGATGCCCCTGATATTCGGCGAGCCGGGCGAGTGGCTGGCGCATCTGATCGAGGCCGGCAAGCTGCTGGCCACCGGCCACCCCGACGAGGCCGCCGACCTGCGCGGCCAGGCCTTCGACGCGGCGCCCGCGGTGTCGGGCAGCGCCAACGGCACCAGGTTCGACTGGATCGCCGATGCCGACATGCGGCTTGGCCCGGTGCTGGAGGTGATCGTGAACGGCCGCTATTTCTGGCTGCCGTTTTCGCAGATCTCGAAACTGGTCGTCGAGGAACCCGGCGACCTGCGCGATGCGGTCTGGACCGCCGGGATGCTGACCCTGGCCAATGGCGGCGAGGTGGCGGCGCTGATCCCGACCCGCTATCCCGGCACCACCGAACGCGGCGACGACGCCGAGAAGCTGGCCCGCGCGACCAGCTGGTCCGATGCCGGGGCCGAGACCTTTGTCGGGCTGGGCCAGCGCCTGCTGACCACCGAGGCCACCGACATCGCGCTGATGGATATCCGCGAACTGGTGCTGGACGTGCCCGAGGCCGGGGACGCCGCCGCCGCGGATGCAGGGGGAGAAACGGCGGGAGATGGTTGAGAAGACGCTCTCGGAACGGCTGCAACCCTCCCTGCTCGACCGGTTGACCGATGACGAGCCCGGCCAGCGCAAGGAAGGCCGGGACGCGCGCGTGATCGACGTGAGCCGCCTGCGCGAGATCATCCAGCGCGACCTGTCGATGCTGCTGAACACCACCGACCAGACCGACCTGATCGACCCCGAGATCTATCCGCAGGCGGCACGGTCGGTTCTGAACTACGGCATCCGCGAGACCTCGGGCGCGTTCTCGACCATGGCGCGGGCCAAAATCATCAAGCGGTCGATCCAGAAAGCGATCGAAACCTTCGAGCCGCGCATCGTGCAAGGGTCGGTAATGGTCGAATTACGCTCGCAGGAGCGCGCCGGCGAGATGCATGTGGAGTTCGACATCCGCGCGGTGATGTGGGCGCAGCCGATGCCGCTGGAGCTGTATCTGCGCTCGAAGGTGGATGTGACCACCGGCGAGCTGGAGATCGAGCGGCGATGAGCGGGGCAGGGCGCATCCCGCGGGAGGACGCCGCCCGTGGGCGGCGCGTCAGGCCGCCGGCGCACCGGGCGGCCGGGTAACGGGAGGCGGAGATGGACACGCGGCTTCTGAAACATTACGAGACTGAGCTGGCCTTTCTGCGCGAGATGGGCGCCGAGTTCGCCCAGGCCTATCCCAAGATCGCCGCCCGGCTGGGGATGGAGGGGATCGAAGTGCTGGACCCCTATGTCGAGCGGTTGCTGGAAGGCAGCGCCTTTCTGGCGGCGCGGGTGCAGCTGGAGCTGGAGATGCAGTTCCCGGTCTTCACCTCGAACCTGCTGGAAATCGTCTATCCGCATTACCTTGCGCCGACGCCGTCGATGATGGTGGCCGCGTTCGAGCCCGATATCGGCAATGCCGCGCTCAAGGACGGCTATGTGGTCAAGCGCGGCTCGACCCTGCGTTCGCGGCTGGGCGAGGGCGAGCAGACCCCCTGCGAGTTCCGCACCGCTTCCGACGTGACGCTGTGGCCGATCGAGATTTCCCAGGCCGAGTATATCGACGGGCGCGGCGAGCTGGTGGCCGCCGGGGTGGCGCGCGAGACCAAGGCGCGGGCCGGCATCCGGCTGCGTTTGCGGCGCACCGACGGGCAGCCGATCAAGGATCTGACCATGGACCGGCTGGTGCTGCACCTGGACAGCCAGAGCGGCCGGTCCTGGGCGCTGCACGAGCTGCTGGCGACCCAGTGCCAGGGGCTGACCGGGCGCAGTTCCGACCGCCGCGACGACTGGACATTGCGGCTGCCGCAGGGGGCCATCGTGCCGCGCGGCTTCGACCGCGAGGAGGCGCTCTTGCCGACGCCGCGCCAGTCCTTCGACGGCTACCGGCTGTTGCAGGAATATTTCGCCATGCCCGAGCGCTTCCTGTTCGTCGAGCTGCAGGGCCTGCAGCCGGCGCTGAAGAAGGCCAAGGGCGAGGATGTGGACATCTATGTCCTGCTGGACGACGGGATGAAGGATGTCGGCCCGGCGGTGGCGCCGCAGGCCTTCACCCTGGGCGCGGTGCCGGCGATCAACCTGTTCCGGCGCCGCTGCGACCGGGTGCATGTGACCCGCCGCGACACCGAGCACCACCTGGTGCCCAGCCGCACCGCCGGGCTGGATTACGAGGTGTTCTCGATCGAGAGCGTGCGCGGCATCCGCGGCGATGTCGAGGGCGATATCGAGTTCCGCCCGTTCTATTCCGACACTGACCTGACCGCGGCGGGCGACATCCACCCGGCCTATTACACCATCGGCCGGCGGATGCGCACCCGCACCGAGAAGGAGCGGCTGCGCGGGGTGCGCACCTCGTATCTGGGATCCGAAGTGTTCCTGTCGCTGGTGGACCGCGCGCAGGCGCCCTATCCCGGCGACCTGGAGCAGCTGGCGGTGGTGGCGATGTGTTCCAACCGCGACCTGCCGATGCTGCTGGCCACGGGGGGCGACAACCTGTTCCGCCTGCCCGAGGGCGGCCCGGTCAAGCGCGTACGCCTGGCGGTGACGCCGACCCGGCCGCATGCCAACCTGGCCCAGGGCGACAGCGCCTGGAAGCTGATCAGCCATCTCAGCCTGAACTACCTGTCGATCGCCGAGGGCGATGCCAGCACTGGCGCCGGCGCGCTGCGCGAGCTTTTGGGGATCTATGCGCCGCTGGGCGACCGGGTGACGGAAAAGCAGCTCGAGGGCATCGTCTCGGTCCGCTCGCGGCCCATCGTGCGGCGCATGAGCGACGAGGTGCTGAGCACCGCCGTGCGCGGGCTGGAGATCACCCTGGGCTTCGACGAGAGCTTCTATGAGGGCACCAGCGTCTATGTTCTGGGCGCGGTGCTGGAGCGGTTCTTTCGCAAATACACCACGATCAACAGTTTTACCGAGACGGTTCTGACCACCGAAAGACGCGGAGAGATCGCCCGATGGAGACCGGCGGCCGGCCTCGGCCGGATCATCTGAGCCTGCTGGCCGCGCTGGCGGCCCGGCCCGAGGAACACCATGTGTTCCAGGCGCTGCGCGTGATCGAGGCGCATCATCACGATGCCCCCCGCTTGGGCGAGAGCCGGCGCCCGCGCGAGGACCGGGTGCGCATGGGCCAGGAGGTCAGCCTGGCCTTTCCGCCCAACACCCTGACCAAGTTCATCCCCGGCGCCGGCAATAGCCCGGGGCGGCTGAGCAACCTGTGGTTCGGCTTTTTCGGGCCGCAGGGGCCGCTGCCGCTGCACCTGACCGAGTTTGCCCGCGACCGGCTGCGCAACCACCGCGACCCGACCTTCGTGGCCTTTGCCGACATGCTGACGCACCGGCTGATGAGCCTGTCCTACCGTGCCTGGGCGGCGTCGCGACCGGCGCCCAGCTTTGACCGGGGCGACGACCCGTTCGAACAATGGGTGGCGGCGCTGGCCGGCTTCAAGGGCATGCCGATGCTGGAGCGCGACGCCATGCCCGACATGGCGCGGCGGCATTTCGCGGGCCATCTGGCCAGCGGCACCAAGACGGTCGAGGGGCTGGTGTCGATCCTGTCGGCCTTCTTCGACGTGCCGGTGGCGGTGCAGCAATTCGTCGGCTGCTGGCTGGAGCTGGAGCCCGGCGACCGCTGGGAGCTGGGCGCGCCGGCGGGGCTGGGCCGGTCCACCAGCATCGGCGCGCGGGTCTGGTCGCGCGCGGCCAAGTTCCGCATCCGCCTGGGCCCGCTCGGCCTGGAGGAATACGAGCGGCTCTTGCCCGGCGGCGACAGCCAGCGGCGGCTGGAGAGCATCGTGCGGACCTATGTGGGCGACGCGCTGGACTGGGAGGTGAACCTGGTGCTGGCCGGCGACGAGGTGCCGCGCTCCAGCCTGGGCGGGACCACGCGGCTGGGCCATACCAGCTGGTCGCGCGACCGCGACGCGCCCGAGGAGGGCCGGCCGGATGCCGACGACCTGATCCTCTATCCGGAATTTCAACACGTATAACCAGAAAAAGCATAGACTGGCGGACAGACAGAGAGGGATTGAAAGATGACGGAAATCAGCCGCGTGGCACTGTTCGGCAAGCTGAACAAACAAGGCTATCAGGCCATTGAGGGGGCGACCGTGTTCTGCAAGATGCGCGGCAACCCCTATGTCGAGATCCAGCACTGGCTGCACCAGATCCTGAACACCCAGGACAGCGACATCCACCGCATCATCGACCATTACGAACTGGACCCCGGCAAGATCGCCACGGAACTGACCCGCAGCCTGGATGGGCTGCCGCGCGGGGCGTCGTCGATCTCGGACCTCAGCGATCACCTGATGGACGCGATGGAACGCGGCTGGGTCTGGGGCTCGCTGCTCTATTCCGACAGCAAGGTGCGCACCGGCTACCTGCTGCTCGGGATGCTCAAGACGCCCGCCCTGCGCAATATCCTCAAGTCGATGTCGCCGGAACTGGCCAGCATCGGCCCGGACGACCTGGCCGACAATTTCGCCAAGGCGGCGGAGGGCTCGCCCGAGGAGAAGGGCGGCGCGCAGGACGGTTCGGAAGTGGGCGGCGGGGCCGAGCCCGGCGAGGCCAGCGGCGCGCGCGCCGCGCAGCTGGGCGGCAGCGAGGCGCTGGACCAGTTCTGCACCGATCTGACGGAACAGGCTCGAAACGGCGAGATAGACCCGATTGTCGGCCGCGATGAAGAGATCCGCCAGATCGTCGACGTGCTGATGCGGCGGCGCCAGAACAACCCGATCCTGACCGGCGAGGCGGGCGTTGGCAAGACCGCGGTGGTCGAGGGGTTCGCCCTGCGCATCGCGCGCGGCGACGTGCCCCCGGCGCTGAAGGAGGTGCGTCTCTTGATACTGGATGTGGGCCTGTTGCAGGCCGGGGCCAGCATGAAGGGCGAGTTCGAGAACCGGTTGAAGCAGGTGATCGAAGAGGTGCAGGCCAGCCCCACGCCCATCGTGATGTTCGTGGATGAGACCCACACGCTGGTGGGGGCAGGGGGGGCCGCCGGCACGGGCGACGCCGCCAACCTGCTGAAACCGGCGCTGGCGCGCGGCACGCTCAGGACCATCGGCGCGACGACCTGGGCGGAATACAAGAAATACATCGAGAAGGATCCGGCGCTGACCCGGCGCTTTCAGGTGGTGCAGGTGGACGAGCCGGACATTCCCAAGGCGATCCTGATGATGCGCGGCATCGCCTCGATGCTGGAGGGCCATCACCGGGTGCAGGTGCTGGACGAGGGGATAGAGGCGGCGGTGACGCTTTCGGCGCGCTATATTCCGGCGCGGCAATTGCCCGACAAGTCGGTGAGCCTGCTGGACACGGCCTGTGCGCGGGTGGCGGTCAGCCAGCACGCGGTGCCGGCCGAGGTGGATGACAGCCGCCGCCGGATCGAGGCGCTGACCACCGAGCTGGAGATCATCGGCCGCGACGAGACCGCCGGTTACGAGGTGGGCGACCGGCGCGAGGCGGTGGGCGCGGCGAAAGAGGCCGAGGAGGAACGGCTGGCGGGGCTGACCGAACGCTGGGAGCGGGAAAAGGCCGTGGTCGAGTCGATCCTTGAGCTGCGCGCCAAGCTGCGCGAGGGCGGCACGCCGGTCGAGGCGGAACCCGGCAGCGAGGAGGCCGAAGCCAGCCCGCTGAGCGACGAGGAGCGCGCCGCGCTGCTGGACGAGTTGAAGGCCAAGAACGCCGAGCTGGTCGAGGTGCAGGGCGACAACCCGCTGATCCTGCCCATCGTCGATCACCAGGCGGTGGCCAGCGTCGTGGGCGACTGGACCGGCATCCCGGTGGGCCGCATGGTCAAGGACGAGATCGAGACCATCCTGAACCTGGAGGACCGGCTGAGCCAGCGGGTGATCGGCCAGGATCACGCGATGAAGATGATCGCCAAGCGCATCCAGACATCCCGCGCCGGGCTCGACAATCCCAACAAGCCGATTGGCGTCTTCCTGCTGGCGGGCACCAGCGGTGTCGGCAAGACCGAGACCGCGCTGGCGCTGGCCGAGGTGCTCTATGGCGGCGAACAGAACGTCATCACCATCAACATGAGCGAATACCAGGAGGCGCATACGGTGTCGTCGCTGAAAGGCGCGCCGCCGGGCTACGTGGGCTATGGCGAAGGCGGCGTGCTGACCGAGGCGGTGCGGCGCAAGCCCTATTCCGTGGTGCTGCTGGACGAGGTGGAAAAGGCGCATCCGGATGTGCACGAGATCTTCTTCCAGGTCTTCGACAAGGGCGTGATGGAGGATGGCGAGGGCCGGGTGATCGACTTCAAGAACACGCTGATCCTGCTGACCTCGAATGTAGGGACGGAAATGATCATGGACATGTGCGCCGACCCGGATCTGATGCCCGACCCCGAGGGCATCGCCAAGGCGATCCGCGACCCGATGCTCAAGGTGTTCCCGCCGGCGCTGTTGGGGAGGCTGGTGACGATTCCCTATTACCCGCTGAGCCCGCACATGATCGCCGAGATCACCAAGCTGCAGCTGGGCCGCATCCAGAAACGGGTGACCGAGGCGCATGGTGTGCCGTTCGACTACACCGACGCGGTGGTCGAGGAGATCGTCAACCGCTGCCAGGAGCTGGAAAGCGGCGGCCGGATGATCGACGCCATCGTCACCAACACCATGCTGCCGGAAATCTCGGCCGAGTTCCTGCGCCGGATGATGGAAGGCCAGGAAATCGCCAAGGTTGTGATCGACGTTACAGACGGAGAGTTCGTTTACGGGTTTGACTAAGGCTGAGCGTGCCGCACCGGGCGGCGCCGTATCGCGAGGAGAATTGCGATGAAAAAGGGGATGACGCCGCAGCTGGACCATAAATGGTGGTCCAAGAACAAACCGACTTTCCTGGGCAAGACCGGCCTGGGCGACGCGCTGAAGGACTATGCCATCGCCGTCGACAAGTTCGAACACGAGGCCGCGCGCAAGGCGCTGGTACAGGTCGGCAAGGCGGTCGGCGTGGCGACCAAGAAATGCAGCGACCGGACCCAGAAGACCACCAAGGAGGTGCTGGGCAAATACGACACGGTCATCAAGAAGGCCGATGACGAGCTCAAGGACAGGATCGCCGGGGAACAGAAGAAGGCCGCCGCCGGGTCGGGTTCGGCCCCCGTGCCGCCCCAGAAGATCGGCAAGGACGTGGTCGTCTGGAAACGCGACATCGGCGAGCGGGTGATGAAGAAGGTCAAGCTGGACTGGCTGAACAAGGTCAACGGCTTCACCCTGGAGCAGAAGCTGAACGACGACATTCTCGACGTGTTCGAGAAGGAGGGCGACTATGTCACCCCGCAGCAGATCGTCGACGATTCCGAGAAGATAGGCGAGGCGGCCGTGGCCGCCATCGTCAAGGACCTCAACAAGATCGACGCGCTGATCAAGGCCAAGAAGGTGACCGATGCCAAGCAGGTCAAGGGCCTGCTGCTGAACGTCTTCGACAGCCGCATGCAGGCGGCCGAGCTCAAGCTCAAGGCGCTGCCCGAGGCGCGGTGGAAGAAGTTCAAGGCGCAGAAGAAGCAATATACCAAATACAAGATCAAGACCGGCGTGAAGCTGACCACCGGCAGCATCGGCATCCTCGCGGGTGTCGGCGGGCTGGGCCTGGGCGTTGCCGCCGCGGCCGGCGCGGTGCCGTCGATGGGCGGCTCGCTGGCGCTGGCGATCCCGGGGCTGGTGGCGGGTCTGGCGGCGACGCTGCGCTCCTGCGCGGCGATGACCAAGCAGATCGTCGATATCAGCCGCAGCGCCGAGAAGGTGGAAAAGGTGCTGGCCAGTGACCTGGACACGCTGAAGAAGCGTTACCTCGACGCCAGCAAGGCCAAGATCGTCGCCGGCGAGACCGCCACCTCGACCCTCAAGGGCATCCTGGGCACCGACGCGCCGTTCCTCGCCACCATCCCGAAATGCAACGACAACATCGCCCTGCTGAAGAACAAGTCGGCAGGGCTGGCGGTGGCGATGCGCAAGCTGTCCAAGTCGATCATGAAGGCGTTGAAGGAGGCCGAGGACCTGGAGGCCAAGCTGAAGGGGATCAAGGCCGCCAAGGTGCGCAAGGCCTATGACAAGCTGATCAAGACCCGCGCGGCGCTGTCCAAGGCGCTGGACAAATGCGTCGACACCGGCGCGCGCATCACCAACCTGGAGAAGAACCTGCCCAAGCTGGAGCAGATGATGAGGGCGCTGAACGACAAGAACGCGGCCTTCAACAAGATCTTCGACAAGGTGTTCCCGGTGGTGGTCGGCCTGACCCTGACCGCGACATCGGCGGGCACCGGGTTTGCCGATTCCAGCTCGGTCGCGGATTTCGTGTCGACCAGCGTGGGCTTGGTCGCGGACATCTCGCTCGAGGCCGCGGATTTCGCGCAGGATGCCGCGTGAGGTTGACGCGGGACATAAACGGGTGCCGGCCGCAGGACGGCCGGCACGGCCGCGCCGCCCGGGGAGGCGGAACGGAAGGACACGTCCCGGCGGCAGCGCGCCGCCGGGACGGACCGACAGAAAGGACGTGAGACAGTGGCCGGGAACGCAACAGGGATGACCACGGGATCGCGCGATCGGGCGCGGGAATTTATCGAACAGAACTGGGTGACCAACACGATCCTGGGCGTGATCATCTTCAACGCGATCACCCTGGGGCTGAGCACCTCGGACGTGGTGATGAACCATGTCGGCGGGCTGATCAAGGTGATCGACCGGGTGGTTCTGACGATCTTCGTGCTCGAGCTGCTGGTCAAGTTCTATGCCTACGGGCTGCGGTTCTTCAACAATGCCTGGAACGTGTTCGACCTGGTGGTGGTGAGCCTGGGCCTGCTGCCCGATCGTTCGGGCCTGTCGGCGCTGCGCGGGCTGCGCGTGATCCGGGCGCTGCGCCTGCTGTCGGTGATCCCGCAGATGCGCAAGGTGGTGCAGGCGCTCTTGGACGCGCTGCCGGGCATGGGCGCGGTGATCATCATGATCTCGATCGTGTTCTACGTCTTCGGCGTGATGGCCACGCTGATGTATGGCGACCGGTTCGACGAATGGTTCGGCACGCTGGGCCGCTCGCTCTATTCGCTGTTCCAGATCATGACGTTGGAAAGCTGGTCGATGGGCATCGTGCGCCCGGTGATGGATGTCTATCCGATGGCCTGGGCGTTTTTCGTGCCCTTCATCGTGGTCACGGCGTTCTCGGTGCTCAACCTGTTCATCGGCCTCCTGGTCAACACCATGCAATCGGCGGTGGAGGCCGAGGCCGAGGCCGAGTTCGAACAGCTGCGCGACCTGGTGAAATCCGAGACCGATGTGGTCGACGAGCATGTGCGCGCGCTGCATGACGAACTGCGCGCGCTGCGCCGCGAGCTGGCCGAGCTGCGGGGGGGACGCGATGGCTGACAGTTCGCAGAAATTCATCGCCCGCAACCGCGCCCCCCGGGTGCAGATCGAATACGATGTCGAGCTCTACGGCTCGCAGAAGAAGGTGCAGCTGCCCTTCGTGATGGGCGTGATGAGCGATCTGTCCGGCAAGAGCCGGCTCGAGCAGGGCGCGGTCGAGGGGCGGTCATTTCTCGAGATCGACGTGGACAATTTCGACGACCGGATGAAGGCGATGGCGCCGCGCGTAGCGTTTTCCGTGCCCAACACGCTGACCGGCGAGGGCAACATGGCCGTGGACCTGACGTTTGAGCGAATGCGCGATTTCACGCCCGCGGCGATCGCCGAGAAGGTCGAGCCGCTGCGCGCCCTACTGGCTGCGCGCACGCAGCTGTCCAACCTGATGGCCTATATGGACGGCAAGACCGGGGCCGAGGCGCTGATCGAGAAGATCCTGGCCGATCCCGCGCTGTTGCGCGCGGTGTCGGCGCTGGAGGCCGATGACGGTGCCGAGGCCGCCGCGCTGGAGAGCCTGCGCAGCGCCGACCTGCCCGAGGTGCCCTCCGATGACAGCGCCGCCACGCTCGACGCCCTGCGCGCCGCCGCGCCCGCCGCCGCGCCGGATGCCGAGGACGCGGTCGCGGAGGCCCTGGCCACGCTGCCCGAAGCGGTCGAGGAGGCGCTGGAGACCGACCGGATGTCCGAGGCGCTGGCGTCGATTCCCGAAGTTGCGGAGGTTGCGGAAGAGACCGGCGACGACGTGCTGGACGACCTTGCCGCCGCCGCGCCAGAGGAGGGTGTCGAGAAGGATGACACGGCCGAGGCGCTGGCGAGCCTGCCCGAAGTGGCGGAGGTCGCGGAAGAGTCCGGCGACGATGTGCTGGACGACCTTGCCGCCGCCGCTCCCGAAGCAAAAGAAGAGACCACCGCCGAGGATGTCTTGGCAAGCCTGCCCGAGTTGCAACCCGAGGCGCCAGAGACGGAGGAGGACACCGCCGCTGAAGAGGCCTTGGCGAGCTTGCCAGAGGCCGTGCCTGAAGAAACCGGCGATGACCTCGACGCGCTGTTGGGCGATCTGGGCACAGAGGCACCTGAGCCGAAGCCAGATACCGCCGCCGAGGAAGCGCTGGCGAGCTTGCCGGAAGCGGCGCCCGAGGAGGAGACGGGGGACGACCTCGATGCGCTGTTAGGCGATCTGGGGGCGGAGACACCCGAGCCGGAACCGGACACCGCCGCCGAAGAGGCCTTGGCGAGCTTGCCGGAGGCTGCGCCCAAGGAGGAGACGACGGACGACCTCGACGCGCTGTTGGGCGATCTGGGGACGGAGACACCCGAGCCGGAGCCGGACACCGCCGCCGAAGAGGCGCTGGCGAGCTTGCCGGAAGCGGCGCCTGAGGAAGAAACGGGTGAGGACCTCGACGCGCTGTTGGGCGATCTGGGGGCGGAGGCGCCCGAGCCGGAACCGGACACCGCGGCCGAGGAGGCGCTGGCGAGCTTGCCGGAAGCGGCGCCTGAGGAAGAGACGGGGGACGACCTCGACGCCCTGTTGGACGATCTGGGGACGGAGGCGGCCGCGCCGGAGCCGGACACCGCGGCCGAAGAGGCCTTGGCGAGCCTTCCTGAGGCTGTGCCCGAGGAGACCGGCGATGACCTCGATGCGCTGTTGGACGATCTGGGGGCGGAGCCTGCGGTCGGGGAGGAGGCCGGAGGGCTGGACAGCCTGCTGGATGACATGGGTGCCGACGGGGAGGGGGATCTCGACGGGTTGCTCGATGATCTCGGCGCGACCGAGACCGCGGAGGAAGCGGCCGGCGAAGTTCCGGAGACCGAGGAGGTCCCGGAACCGGACGGCGACGATCTGGATGCGCTGTTGAGCGATCTTGACGAAGAGGACGCGCCCGAGGAGCCGGTTGCGGAGGAGGCCCCCGAGACGGATGAGGATGACCTGGATGCGCTGCTGAGCGACCTCGACGGGGAGGACGCCGCGGCGGAGGAACCCGGTGGGGAGGAAGCCCCGGAGGCAGAGGGCGACGACCTGGATGCTCTGCTGGACGGCCTCGGCGAGGAGGATGCCCGCGAGGAGCCGGTTGCCGAGGAAACCCCTGCGGCGGATGAGGATGACCTGGATGCACTTCTGGCCGACCTTGACGAGGAGGATGCGCCCGAGGAACCCGTTGTGGAGGAAGCGCCGGAGGCGGACGAGGATGATCTGGATGCGCTGCTGGCGGATCTCGACGAGGAGGATGCGGTCGAGGAGCCGGTTGCGGAGGATGCCTCGGACACGGCGGGGGACGACCTCGATGCGTTGTTGTCCGATCTCGACGCGGACACCGACACCGATGCGGCACCGGATGCCGAGGACGCCGGCAAGGACGCCGCGCAGGCGGCACCGCCGGAACTGGCCTTCGGGAAGTTGGCCGCCGATCGGCCGGATCCCGAGCGGCTGAACCGCCGGCGGTTCCGGATCGCGCTTTTTGGCGACTTCTCGGGGCGGGCGGCGCGCGGGCTGGTCGAGACCGGCGATGCGCTGGCCGCGCGGCCGCCGATCCTGCTGGATCCCGACACGGTGGAAGAGGTGATCGCGGGTTTCGGCACCACGCTGGTCCTCCCGCTGGGCCGCGACGGGGCGGGGATCGAGGTGACGCTGAAGGAGCTTGACGACCTGCATCCCGACGAGCTTTTCGAGAAGGTCGACTTGTTCGAGGGGCTGGCCGGGCTGAAGGGGCAGCTGTCGGCCGGGGCCACCGCCGAGCACGCGGCGAAACAGCTGACCCGATGGGGCGAGGAATTCGGCCAGGCGGTGGTGCCGCCGCGGCGCACATCCGGCGGCAACACGGTGCGCGCCGACCTCAAGCTGAGCGATTTCCAGAAGCTGATCGGCGACACCACGGGCGCCACCGCGCAGGCGTCCCCCATCGACGATCTGCTGGCGCGGGTGGTCGGCCCGCATATCCGCAAGCTGCCCGACCCCGACGTGCAGGCGATGCAGGGCGCGGTGGACGAGGCGCTGTCGGGGGCGATGCGCCTGCTGCTGCATCACCCCGAATTCCAGTCTGTGGAGGCGCAGTGGCGCAGCCTGGACCTGATCGCGCGCAGCGTCGAGGTGGACGACACGCTGGAGGTGATCCTCCATGACGTGAGCGCCGAGGAGATCGCCGCCGACCTGGCCGCCGCCGACGACCTGGCGCAGTCGGGGCTGGTGCGGCTGTTGACCGAGGGGCCGCTGGACGAGGAGACCGGGCGCGGCGGCTATTCCGCGCTGATGGGGCTTTATACTTTCGAGGAGACGCCGCCCCATGCCGAGATCCTGGGCCGGGTCGCGCAGGTCGCGGCACATGTGGACGCGCCGTTCTACAGCGCCATCACCCCGGCCTATCTGGACACCGATCTGAAGGACCGGCACCCGCTGGTGGCCGAGGCCTGGGACCGGCTGCGCAAGATGCCCGAGGCCGGGTATCTGGGCCTGGCGAGCCCGCGCTTCCTGCTGCGCCGGCCCTATGGGCAGGGCTCGGAGCCGATCTATGAGTTCGACTTCGAGGAGTTCACCGAGGCCGAGGGGCTGCGCGGCATGCTCTGGGCCAATCCGGTGGTGCTGGTGACGATCCTGCTGGCGCGGTCGTTCCGGCAGAACGGCAAGGCGATGAACCTGGGCTCGGTGATGAGCCTGGGCGGGATGCCCTATCACTTCGTCAACGACCGCCATGGCGACCAGGTAGCGCTGCCCTGCACCGAGCGCAACATAACCCAGGCCAAGGCGGTGCATTCGGGGCTGCGCGGCATCATGCCGGTGCTGTCGGTCAAGGGGCGCGACGAGGTGCGGCTGGGCTCGTTCAATTCGCTGGCCGGGGCCGAGATCCTGGGGCCGTGGTCGGGGGTGGCGCCGCCGGCGGCGCCCGAGCCGGAACCCGAGCCCGAGGCCGTCGAACCCGAGGATGTGCCGGATACGGATGACGAGGACGACATGGATCTCGATGCGCTGCTGGCCGATGCCGGCGGGGACGACGCGGCGGGGGACGAGATGGACGATCTCGACGCGCTGCTGGCCGGTTTTGCCGATGACGAGGACGCATCGGGCGGGGATGACGAGGACGAGGAAATGGATGCCGAGCTGGCCGCGCTGCTGGCCGATCTGTGATCGCCGCGGCGCCCGGCCCGGATTATGTGAAAGGATGTAACGATGGCTGAAGCACAACAGACGGAATGGCCGCTGCGGATTACCGGCACCTATTCCTATGACGACGACAAGGTCCTGATCCGCCGCGCCATCGTCCGCGAAAGGCTGGGCAAGCTGGCCTCGATCCAGGTGGAGTTCCTGGCCGAGCTGACCTCGGTCGAGCTCAAGGAGTTCCTGGGCAAGATCATGACCATCCACCTGACCACCGCCGACGGCAGCGACCGCAAGTTCACCGGCACCATCGTCGAGGTCGAGCGGCTGGCGCTGCGGGATGCGCATATCCAGCTGCTGGCCGAGCTGCGCCCGTGGTTCTGGATGCTGGACCAGACCAGCGACAGCCGGATCTTCCAGGAGAAATCGACGGTGCAGATCGTCGAGCAGATCTTCTCCGAGCACGGGTTCTCGGACTATACCCTGCGGCTGAGCGGCAGCTATGATCCGCGCCCCTATTGCGTGCAGTATCGCGAGACCGATTTCGCCTTCATCTCGCGGCTGCTCGAGGAGGAGGGGATCTATTACTATTTCGACTATCGCGACGCGGTGGACAAATACGAAAAGCTGGTGCTGGCCGACGATGCCAGCGGGCATGACCCGATCGAGGGGGAATCCACCATCGAATACCGCCCCGGCGACGACACCCGGCAGCGGCTGGACGACGCGGTGACCGAATGGGGCAGTTCGGAATCGGTGATCACCGGGATGATGTCGCTGCGCGATTTCGACTTCCTGACGCCCTCGGCCGACCTGGAAGTGCGCGCGCGCACCAAGACCACCGCCCAGCACAGCCACAAGGATTACGAGCGCTACGACTATCCCGGCCATTACCGGCAGGACACCGGCCTGGGCACCAAGCGCGCCGAGGTCCGGCAGGAGGCGCGCGACGTGATGTTCGACCGCCGCCGCGGCCGGGTCACGGTGCGCTCGATGGCGACCGGCAGCACCTTCACGCTCAAGGAGCATCCCGAGGCCGAGCAGAACAAGGAATACCTGGTGCTGGCCGGAACTTATTACCTGCAGACCACGGAAGGCTACGGGTTCGAGAAGAAGGGCAAGGACCTGGACACCGGCGCGCTGGAGTTCCCCGAGGACATCACCGAGGGCGACATGTTCACCGGCGAGATCCAGGTGCAGCTGAAGACCACCGCGTTCCGCAGCCCGCCCGACACGCCCTGGCCGCGGATCCCCGGGTTGCACACCGCGCTGGTCACCGGCCCGCCCAATGGCGACGAGGAGATCTATACAGACGAGCATGGCCGCATCCGGGTGCAGTTCCACTGGGACCGGGAATGCGACGGTCTGAACCGGACCGACAATGACAGCGGCCAGCACACCAGCTGCTGGGTGCGAGTGGCGACGCCCTGGTCGGGCAAGAACTGGGGCATGATCCACATCCCCCGCGTCGGCCAGGAGGTCGTGGTGCAGTTCGAGGAGGGCAAGCCCGACCGGCCGATCTGCACCGGGATGCTGTATAACGCCGAGACCATGCCGCCCTATCCGCTGCCCGACAACAAGACCCAGTCGGGGATCATGACCCGCTCCAGCGAGGGCGGCACGGCGGACACCTATAACGAGCTGATGTTCGAGGACCTGACCGGCGAGGAACTGGTGCGGTTCCAGGCGCAGAAGGATTACCTGGGCCTGATCAAGGACCGATCGGCGGTCACGGTGGGGCTGGACGAGCATGAACCCACGGTCGAGAGCACCGACGAGTTCAGCTATGCGCTGACGGTCAAGAACCACATGACCGAGATCGTCAAGGAGGGCGACCACACCTTCACCGTCGAGACCGGCAGCCAGATCGTCACCATCGAGACCGACCAGACCGAGACCATCTCGGGCGAGTCGACCCGCACGGTGACCGGCAACCATTCCGAGACCATCGAGCAGGGTGACAAGTCGACCCTGGTGAGCCTGGGCAACATCTCGGTCGATGCCAGCGCCGGGTCCATCGCCATCGAGGCGGCGATGGAGATCAAGCTGACCGTGGGCGGCAGCTCCATCACCATCGACCAGATGGGGGTCACGATCCAGGCGCCGACGGTGGCGATCAACGGCGACATGTCCGCCGAGTTGACCAGCGGCATGTCGGCAACGGTGGATGGCGGGCTGAGCCTGACACTGAACGCCGCCGCAACGACGATCAACTAGGGGGCCATGTCATGAGCAAGCGATACGAGGGAATGACCAAGGTGCCCGACATGCCCGCCGCGCGGATGCTGGCCGAGCACGGGTTCGAGCTGGACACCAGGGTGAAGGCGCCGGCCAGCGCCAAGCCCGAGGCGGTGCTGGCCGAGCTGGACGACGCCCAGGCCTGGCCCGACGTGCTCAAGGTGCTGGCGGCGATCCTGCCGGCGCGCGAACGCATCTGGTGGGCCTGCCTGGCCGCCCGCGACCTGCCCGGGACCGACCCCGACAAGCCGCATGCCGCGCTGGCCGCGGCCGAGGACTGGGTGCGCCGGCCCACCGCCGAGAACCGCGAGCGCGCCCAGGCGGCGCTGGATCACCTGAAACCCAAGGATCCGATGGGCAAGCTGGCGATGGCGGTGGTCTATGCCGAGGGCACGCTGGGCCCCGGCGAGTTGTCGGAAATGCCGGCGCCGCCCGGCGGGTCGCAGATCATGGCGCTGATGGTGAATGTCGACGCATTGAAGGCGCGGCGCGAGGAGTCTAAGGTTTACACGCAATTGGTGATCGACCGCGCGGTGGATATCGCGCGGGGCGGCAATGGCAAGATCGAAACCGTAACCGCAGGCGAGGAGGGCTGAGCATGGGATTTCCGCAAGCCAGAGTTGGCGACCTGCACCTGTGCACCCTGCCGGCGCCGCCGCCGGCACCGCCGCCGCCGGCACCGGTTCCGATGCCGGTGATGCCGCCCTGCATGGTGACTGTGCTGGTGGGAAAACGCCCGGCCGCCCGCGCCCTGGCGGACATGGTGACGCCGGCCAACCCGCATCCGATCGCCATCGGCTCGATGACGGTCCTGATCGGCAACATGCAGGCGGCCCGCGTCAAGGACACCTGTTTTTGCGGCGGAATGATCACGCTGGGAGAATTCACGGTGCTGGTCGGAGGATAAGTCGCACGCATGAGCGTCATGCTGAAATTCCAGTCCACGGGCATCGTGCCGGGCGACGGCCGCCCGGTGGCGATGAAGGGTGGCAGCCTGACGGTGGGCCGCGCGCCGTCGAACGACCTGGTGTTGCCGGACCCGGAAAAGACTCTGTCGAAGAACCATTTCGTGATCGAGGATCACAATGGCAATGTGGTGATCGTGGACCTGTCGACCAACGGCACCTTCCTGAACTATTCCAAGATCCCGCTGGGCCGCACGCCGACACCGCTCAACAACGGCGATGTCCTCAGCGCCGGCGGCTACGAGATGGTGATCGAGATCGGCAGCGATCTGCCCAGCTTCGAAGAGGCGATCCCGCCGCCGATGGAGCAGGGCGGGGTCAGCCATGGCAGCGCCGAGAGCGCGCCGGATCCAATGGCGCTTCTGGACGATGCCGGGCCCGAGGGCGATTTCCTGGATGACCTGCTGGGCGGCGACGCGCCCAAGGGGCCGGGGCAGATCGACATTCCCGACCCGGTGGACGAGCTGCTGCCGCCGCTCGACGATGACGACCCGTTCTTTCACAAGCCCAGCGACGGGATGGAAGGCTCGGGCGCCAGCGACCCGATGCACAGCCCCTCGCCCAGCGACGCCTATGCCGCGCCGCAATCGGGCGGGGCGCTGATCCCCGACGACTGGGACGAAGACCTGCTGTCGCCCGGCGGCGGCGAGGCGACGAAGCCCGAGCCCGAGCCCGAGTCCGCGCCCGCACCGCCCCCGCCCTCGGGCGAGGAGACCACGCTGCCGCCGACACCGCCGGCCCGGCAGAAGGAGGCGCCGGCCGCCGCACCGCCGACCGCGACCGCGCCGGCCGGTCCCGGCGACACCGCCGCCGCGCGCGCCTTTCTCGACGCGCTGGAGGTCGACGACCTGCGCATCGAGGAGGCCGACCTGCCGGCCACCATGGGCCGCATGGGCCGGGTGCTGCGGGCGATGATCACCGGGCTGCGCGAGATCCTGATGACGCGCACCTCGATCAAGTCGGAATTCCGCATCGACCAGACCATGATCTCGGCCGGCGGCAACAACCCCCTGAAATTCTCGATCAGCCCGGAACAGGCGATCGAGGCGCTGGTGCGGCCGCGGGTCAAGGGCTATCTCGGCGCCGAGGAGGCCACCGAGCAGGCGCTGCGCGACATCAAGGCCCATGAGGTGGCGATGGTCACCGGCATGGAGGCCGCGCTCAAGGGCGTGCTGGCGCGGCTCGACCCCGAGCAGGTGGCCGGCAAGATCGAGACCTCGGGCGCGCTGGGGTCGCTCTTCAAGGGCAAGAAGGCGCGCTATTGGGAAGTCTACGAGAAGATGTATCACGAGATCTCGGATCAGGCCGAGAACGAGTTTCACGAGCTGTTCAGCCGCGAATTCGCGCGGGCCTACAAGGAGCAGCTCGACAAGTTGAAATGACGCCTCCGGTGGCGGCGCGGGAAGGGGAGGGCAGCATTTGTCCTGGGACAGCAAGGTGCTTTGGACCGAGGGGTTGTTCCTGCAACCCCACCATTTCCAGCAGGCCGACCGCTACAGCGAGGCGCTGGTCGGCGGGCTGGCGCGGCGCGTCGTGCCCTATGCCTGGGGGCTGAGCGCGCTCGAGATCGACGACGAGGTGCTCAAGGTCGGGCAGTTCGCGCTCAAGGGCTGTGCCGGGCTGACGCCTGACGGCACCGTGTTCCGGGTGCCGCAGTCGGATGACCACCCGCCGGCGCTGGAGGTGCCCGACACGATCAAGGATTGCGTGGTCTACCTGACCGTGCCGCAGCGCCGCCAGGGCGCGTCCGAGGTGGACCTGTCGGGCGCCGAGCAGTCGGTCAGCCGGCTGCGCCCGGCCGAGCTGGAAGTGACCGACGTGATGAGCCAGCAGAAGAAGCCGGTGACGCTGGGCGTCGGCAAGTTGCGGCTGCAATTCGCGCTCGAGGTGGACGACCTGGCCGACAAGCTGGCGATTCCGGTGGCGCGCATCATCGAGGTGCGCGCGGATCGCGAGATCGTGCTGGACCGCGGCTTCATCCCCTCGGTGCTGGACGTCCGCGCCGCCCCGGCGCTGGCGGGGTTCCTCAACGAGCTGGAGGGGATGCTGGGCCACCGGATGCAGGCGCTGGCCGGCCGGCTGAGCGAGGGCGGCCCGGCCAAGGGTGCGGCCGAGATCTCGGATTTCCTGCTGTTGATGGTGATCAACCGGACCCTTCCGGTGATCCGCCACATGGCGCGGATCGAGAACGTGCATGCCGAGGCGTTCTATCGCGTCTGCGTGGCGCTGGCGGGCGAGCTGGCGACCTTCATGAGCCCGGACAAGGAGGCGGTGGAGTTCCCCGCCTACCAGCATGACGCGCTGACCCCGACCTTTGCGCCGGTGATCCGGGTGCTGCGGCAGTATCTCAGCTCGGTGCTGGAGCAGACCGCGGTGTCGATCCCGCTGGAGCCGCGCAAATACGGCATCAGCGTCGGCGTCATCGCCGACCGCAAGCTGGTGGGCAACGCCGGCTTCGTGCTGGCGGTCAATGCCGACATCCCCGCCGAGCAGGTGCGCCAGCATTTCGCCGGCCAGGCCAAGACCGGCCCGGTCGAGGAGATCCGCCAGCTGGTGAACTCGGCGCTGCCGGGCATCACCCTGCGACCGCTGCCGGTGGCGCCGCGGCAGATCCCCTATCACGCGGGCGTGGTCTATTTCGAGCTGGACCCGGCCAGCCCCTACTGGAGCAAGATGACCACCTCGGGCGGCATCGCGGTGCATGTGTCGGGGCAGTATCCGGGGTTGAAGATGGAGCTCTGGGCGATCCGCAACCAGTAGGGGAATTGTGCGCCTTCGGCGCGCTCAATTGAATGTGCGAGGCTCTGCCTCGCGCTCCGAGGTATTTGGGCGAGAGGAAATGCGCGTCCAGAGTTCCTCTCGCTGAAAATACCTCGGGGGGGTCGCCCGGAACGGGCGGCGGGGGCAGCGCCCCCTGATTGACTCGTGGCGGCGACCCGTTTGACCGGACCGCCGCCCGCATGCCGCCGCGTGCCAGGCAGGTGGGGTGTGTCGGTACGCGGTGGCATCCTCAGTTGTTGACGGCCGGTTCCGTGGTCCCGGTGTTGTTCTCCATCTCGATCACGTCGGCCTCGGCCTTCTGCTCGGCAGCGGTCTTGAAGGCCGGCGCGGCCTCGAGGTCGGCGCGCGTGGCGTCCAGGACCAGTCGCTGGCCGCCGGATTCGAAGCTGGCCAGTTCCAGCTGGTCCATGGTGACGGCAACCTGCTTCTCGCCGATGCCGAGGAAGCCACCGACACCGATCACGACCCCCTCGACGCTGCCGTCGAGCTTGACGATCACATCGTTGACGTCGCCCACCGATTCCGAGGTTGGCGAATAGATCGTCGAGCCGATCAGGTCCCTGACCAGCATCGAGTCCTCGCTCTGCAGGACGATCTGGCCCTCGACGGGCTTGGGTGCGGGTTCGCTCTCGGCCGTCATCGAGCTTTCGGCGGAGGGCATCTGGGTGCTGTCGTCACTTGTCTGGGCCATTACCGAGACAGGGGCTGAGGCAAGCAGGCAGGCCATTGCGAGACCACTGGTCATCATACGCATTTGACATCTCCTTTTCGTGTCGCGGGCCCCGTCCGAGGGGGCGGGGCGTTCATGAAAGGGCAACGTGGGGCGTGCCGGCGGGTTCCCCGGCCGGCGCGGCGGCGGCCGGTTCCTGCCGGTTCAGCGGGCGGAAACCTGCGCATCGCTTGGGGGCCGGCCGCCCCACGCTGCATCGCGGCATCCGCTCGGGCGACCCGGAATCCGGCGGCGGACGGTCACAATGTGCGGATTCCGCAGGAGAAACCGGAGTGTTTCGTTGATCGATCCGCACGCCTGCGCCAGACTGATCGCACGAGCCCGCCAGGAACAGGTAACGCGCATGTCCGACGACGATCCGTTTGCCGAGCCGCAGGACACCGACAAGACGGTGATCCGACCCAATCCCGGCGGGCGGCGTCCGGCGGGCGGCGCGCCGCAGCAGCCGGCGCCGGTCGATCCCTATGGCGCGACCCCCGCGCAAGGTCAGCCGCAGGGCCAGGCCTATGGCCAGGAACCGGCCGCGCCGGGCGGCCCCGGGGCCTATGGCGTGCCGCAGGCCCAGGCCAGCCAGGCCGCGCCGCGGGCGGGTGAGGGCGAGGCGGTGGTGATGACCGGGATGAACCGGCTGGTGGCCTGTGCCACCTCGCTGTTCTCGCTGATCAGCCGCATCCGCAACCGCGCCCAGCACATGGACCCCGACAAGCTGCGCAATTCGGTGGTGGCCGAGGTGCGCGCCTTCGAGAACGCCGCCCTGCAGGCCGGCATCCCGGCGCAGACCGTCAAGATCGCACGCTATGCGCTGTGTGCGACGCTGGACGACGTGGTGTTGAACACGCCCTGGGGCGGGCAGTCGTCCTGGGCGCTGCAGTCGCTGGTCGGCACCTTCCACCGCGAGACGGTGGGCGGCGACCGGTTCTATGACCTGCTGGCGCGGCTGGAGAAGGACCCGGCGAACAATATCGAGCTGCTGGAATTCGTCTATATGTGCCTGTCGCTGGGCTTCGAGGGGCGGCTCAGGGTGGAACAGGGCGGGCCGGACAAGCACCTGATGATCCGCCAGGGCCTGGCGCGGCTGATCCGGGCGCAACGCGGCCCGCTGGAGCGGGACCTGTCGCCGCATTGGGAAGGCGTGGACAAGCCCTATCGCCCGCTCAGCCTGTGGCGGCCGGTCTGGATCGCGGTGGCCGTGACGGCGCTGATCCTGGTGCTGCAATTCGCCGGGCTCAGCTATGCGCTGTCGACGCGGACCGAGAACCTGATCGGACAGCTGTCGATCATCGACGCGGGCCCGGTGGCCGAGCTGCAGCGCCGCGCGCCGCCGCCGCCCCCGCCGCCGCAGCAGCCCAAGCAGGTGCAGGTGGAAAAGGTGGTCGAGTTCCTGCGCGACGAGATCGACGAGGGGCTGGTCGAGGTGTTCCAGAAGGGCAACACGCTGATCGTGCGGGTCAAGGGCACGGCGATGTTCGCCTCGGGATCGGATCAGTTGCAGGACAAGTTCCTGGTGCCGATCAAGCGCGTCGCCGAGGCGCTGAACGACGAGCCCGGCCCGGTGATCATCGCCGGGCATTCCGACAACATCCCGATCAACTCGTCGCGGTTCCCGTCGAACATGCACCTGTCGCTGGCGCGGGCCAAGTCGGTGATGAAGCAGATGGCCTCGGCGCTGGAAGATCCCACGCGGATGAGTGCGGAGGGCCGCGCCGACAGCGAGCCCATCGCCGACAATTCCACCCGTGAGGGGCGGGCCAAGAACCGCCGCATCGAGGTGTTGCTGGTGCAGGAGCAGAGCTGATGTTTTTTCGCCGGTATATCTTTCCGCTGTTCCGATCCATCTATTTCGTGCTGTTCTTCGTGGCCATGGTGCTGGCCGGGGTGCTGTTCTGGTTCGGCCCGGCCTTTGGCTGGAACGAGTGGTATCCGCTGACCAGCCTCAAGTCGCGGCTGATCTGGGGCGGGGTGATCCTGGGCTTCTTCCTGTCGATCATGCTGCTGATCTTCCTGTTGCGGCGGCGGCGCGAGCGCAAGCTGACCGAAGAGCTGACCGAACAGATCGAGGAAGAGCCCGACCTGACCGAGACCGAGCTGGAGGAGCTGAAGCTCAAGCTCAAGACCGCGATGAAGGCGCTGCGCAAGTCCAAGAACGGGCGGCGGCACCTGAACGAGTTGCCCTGGTACGTGATGATCGGCCCGCCCGGCGCGGGCAAGACCACCGCCATCGTGAATTCCGGGCTGGACTTTCCACTGGCCGACGAGCTGGGCAAGACCGCCATCGGCGGGGTGGGCGGCACGCGCAACTGCGACTGGTGGTTCACCGAGAACGCGGTGATGATAGACACCGCCGGGCGCTATACCACGCAGGAAAGCGATGCCGAGGTGGACAATGCCGCCTGGCTGGGATTCCTCGGCCTGCTCAAGAAGTTCCGCAAGCGCCAGCCGATCAACGGCGCGATGATCGCGATTTCGCTGTCGGATCTGTCGCTGCAGGACGAGGTGACGCAGGCCGAGCACGCCAAGGCGATCCGCCGCCGGCTGGAGGAGCTGCGCGAGAAGCTGGGCGTGCGGTTCCCGGTCTATGTCATCTTCACCAAGGCCGACCTGATCGCAGGCTTCACCGAGTTCCACGACAACCTGGGCAAGGAGGACCGCGAACAGGTCTGGGGCTTCACCCTGCCGCTGGACAAGTCGCGCGGCGAGGCCAGCCCGGTGGCGCATTTCGACGACGAGTTCGCCGCCTTGCTGGGGCAGCTTAACGCGCAGGCGCTGGAGCGGATGCAGGCCGAGACCGACCCCCAGCGCCGCGCCCTGATCGCCGGTTTCCCGACCCAGGTTGCGAGCGTGCGCAAGGTGGCGCATGAATTCCTGGGCGAGGTGTTCAAAGAGAGCCGCTATCAGCACCGGCACATGTTGCGCGGGGTCTACTTCACCTCCGGCACGCAAGAGGGCACGCCGATCGACCGGCTGATGCTGGGCATGGCGCGCACCTTCGGCATCGGGCGGCAGGCCATCGGCTCGGGGCGCGGCACCGGGCGCAGCTATTTCCTGACCCGGCTCTTCGACGAGGTGATCTTTCGCGAGGCGGGGCTGGTCAGTGCCGACGACAAGGTGGAACGGCGCTATCGTATCGTCAAATGGGGCTCGATTGCCGCCACGCTGCTGGCGGCGATTGGCGTCGGCGCGCTGCTGGTGCGGTCGTTCCTGGGCAATTCCGAACTGATCGCGCAGGCGCAGGCCAGCGTGGATTCCTACCAGGCCGCCGCCGCGACCCTGCCGCCCAGCCCGGTGGGCGACACCGACCTGGTGCCGGTGGTGGCGGCGCTCAACAACCTGCGCGACATGCCCGCCAACCCGGTGCTGAACGAGCCCGAGCCGGAACAGAAGGTCCGCTATGGCCTCTATCAGGGCGAGGTGATCGGCACCCAGGCGGCACAGACCTATCGCGCGGCGCTGAACCAGCGCTTCCTGCCGCGCCTGCTGCTCAGGCTGGAAGAGCAGATGATGGCCAACATCAACAATACCGACGTGCTCTATGAGGCGCTCAAGGTCTATCTGATGTTGGGGCTGCAGGGGCCGATGAATCCCGATCTGGTCAAGGAGTGGATGAATATCGACTGGACGGTGTCCTTTGCCGGTCCGTCCCGCGACCCGCTGCGCGCCGATCTGAACGACCATCTGGAGGCGCTGCTCAGCCAGCCGATGCGCGAGATCGCGTTGAACGGGCCGCTGGTGGAACAGGTGCAGGGCATCCTGTCCGAGATGCCGCTGGCGCAACGGGTCTACAACGGCATCATCGCCAGCCCTGCTGCGGTGGAACTGCCGGAATGGCGGCTGACCGAGGTGGGCGGGCCGGCGGTGACGCGGGTGCTGGTGCGGTCCTCGGGCAAGGCGCTGACCGAGGGGATCGAGGGGATCTTCACCTATCGCGGTTTTAACGAGGTATTCATGGGCGAGGCCATCGGGGTGGCCAAGCGCGTGCAGAGCGAAAGCTGGGTGCTGGGCCCGCGCGGCGAGGCTGAACAGACCGAACTGGCGCTGGCCGCGCTCAGCCGCGACGTGCTGGACCTCTATTACAACGACTATATCGCGCGCTATGACGCGATGCTGGGCGACGTGGACATCGTGCCGATGGAGAGCCTGAGCCACGCGGTCGAGGTAACCAATGTGCTGAGCGGGCCGACCTCGCCGCTGGTCAATATCCTGATGGCGATCTCGGACGAAACCCGCCTGACCGAGAACCGCAACGCGCTGACCGCAAACCCAGAGCTGAACGAGGGGCTGAGCACGGTGGCCGGGATCGAGTTGCAGACCAACACCAGCGTGCAGACCCGGATCCTGCTGGAGGCGCTGGCCAAGACCGCGACGGGGCAGGGGGCGGCCCCGCCGCCGCCGCCCGGCACCTATGTCGAGGAGCGGTTTTCCTGGCTGCACGACATGACCGCGCGGCCCGACGGGCAGTCGAGCCAGCTGGACCTGCTGATGGCCACGCTGACCGAGGTCTACCAGGAGCTCAACAAGATGTCCTTTTCCGGCGTCACCGGCGTGGAATCGGGCCAGGCGCTTCAGCGGTTCCAGCAGGAGGCGGCGCGCATCCCCGGCCCGATGGAACGCTGGTCCAAGCAGATCGTCACCGGCTCGGCCGGGATCACCACCGACAGCACACGCGCCTCGATCAACGCGCGCTGGCAGGCCAATGTGCTGCCGTTCTGCCAGCAGGTGCTGGAGAACCGCTATCCCTTCGACCGGCGCGCGCGGGCGGATGTGGCGATGGGCGATTTCGCCAAGCTGTTCGCGCCCGGCGGGTTGCTGGATTCCTTCTTCAACGAACAGCTGGTCAAGCATGTGGATACCCGCACCCGGCCCTGGAGCTGGAAGACCGGGGTGAACCAGACCGACCTGGGGATCAGCCAGGCGGTGCTGCAGCAGTTCCAGAATGCCGCCGAGATCCGTGAGGCGTTCTTTGCCGGCGGCGCGCAGCCGGCGATCAGCTTCCAGATCATGCCCGAGGCGCTGGACCCCAAGGCCAAGGCGGTCAAGCTGGAGGTGGACGGCCAGGCGCTGGAATTTGCCCATCGCGGCGGGCTGCCCTCGCCGATGGCGATCACCTGGCCCGGCGCGGTGGGGCTGGCGCGGGTCAGCTTCCAGCCCGACAAGCGCAACATCGAAAGCGTGCTGAGCCGCGACGGCCCCTGGGCCTGGTTCCGCCTGCTGGATGCCGCCGAGGTGCGGCGCACCAATGTGAGCGACCGCAAGAAGGTGATCTTCAACGTGGGCGGACGTATCGCCATCTTCCAGCTGCAATCGGGATCGGTGATCAACCCCTTTGCCTTGCCGGCGCTGCAGAAATTCAGCTGCCCGACCTCGTTCTGATGAGCGCGGCCGCCTTCGGGGCCTTCGGCAAGATGCCCTGTCTGGGCGATTTCTTCCGGCTCGACCTGCCGGCGGGGTTCGTGCAGGCTTGGGACGGCTGGGTGCAGCGCAGCCTGCTGGCCGGGCGAGAGGCGGCCGGATCGGGGTGGGACGCACTCTATCTGTCCTGCCCGATCTGGCGGTTCGGATTGTCGGCGGGGCTGGCCGGACCGCAGAAGATGCTGGGCGTGATGATGCCCTCGGTCGACCGGGTGGGGCGGCAGTTCCCGCTGACCCTGGCCGCGCCGCTTTCGTCCGAGGGGTCTGTGCTGGCCGATCACCTGCGCTCGGCGGACCTGTTCGCGCAGCTCGAGGAGCTGGCGCTGGCGGCGTTGGAGGACGACATGACCCGCGACCGGCTGGCCGCCGGGCTGGCCGGGATCGCAGTGCCCGCGCGGCGCGATGCGGCGGTGCTGCGGGCCGCCGGGCCGAACCTGGTGATGACGCAGGGCGAGCCCACGGCGCTGCTGCCGGACCTGGCAGCGGGGCTGCTGGCCGGGCGGCACGCGGCGCCCAGCATCTGGACCGCCTGGGTCGCCGGGGTGCCGCGCCTGCTGGTCTGTGACGGTTTACCGGAGGGGCCAAACGTGCAAGGCTTGTTCGATCTGACAGCAGCCATCTGGACCGAGGCGCGGCCCGTATGAGTTCATCCCACCCCGTGCGATACAGCGCCCGCAGCCATGTCGGTCTGAAGCGAGAGGTCAACGAGGACGCGGTGCTGGCATTGCCGGATGCGGGGTTGTGGCTGGTCAGCGACGGCATGGGCGGCCACGCCGCCGGCGACTATGCCAGCCGGCTGATCGTGGACATGGTGGCGGCGATGCCCGCCGGAATGGACCCGTCCGACCGGCTGGGCGCGCTGCGCGAGGCGATCGGGCGCGCGCATGGCCTGATCCGTTCCGAGGCCGAGGCGCGCGGTGGCCAGACCATCGGCGCCACGGTGGCGAGCCTGCTTCTGGCCAACGGGCATTTCGTGGGACTGTGGGCCGGGGACAGCCGCATCTACCTGCTGCGCGCGGGCGAGATCCGGATGCTGACCACCGACCATTCCTTTGTCGCGGCGCTGGTGCAGTCGGGCGAGATGAGCTGGGACGAGGCCGAGCATCACCCGCAATCCAACGCCATCACCCGCGCCGTGGGCGTGGGCGAGGAGCTGGAGCTGGACAAGGTGCGCGGCCCGGTGCAGTCGGGCGACCGGTTCCTGATCTGCTCGGACGGGCTGAGCAAATACGCGCCCTTCGCGGTGCTGCAGAAGGCGCTGGCCGAGATGCCGATCGAGACCGTGGCCGACAAGCTGATCCAGATCGCGCTGGATGGCGGCGGCGCGGACAATGTGACAGTAGTGGTGGTGGATATCGGCTGATCCCGGCGGCGCGTCAGCGGGCCAGAGTAGTCAGGATGCGGCTGTCGAGCGACAGGATGCGGGTCTCTTGCGAGCGGGCGCTGTCGCGCAGCGCCTCGGCATAGCCGCTGGCGGATTCCGTGGTCGGGCGCATCGAGGTGAAGAGCGGCGCGTCGGAATGGATGGCGATGACCTTGCTCTTGCCCAGCGTGCTGTCGTCGACCTGAAAGGCCAGCCCGCCATTCTCGGCGCTTTCCGCGACCGAATAGGCCACCCGGATCGACATCGGCCCCTGGTCGCCGGCGCGGATGCTGGAGATGTCATTCTCCTTGCGCGAGATGTTGGGCAGCAGGTGGAACACGTTGCCGGAGACGTCCAGAACCGAGACCGACAGGTATCCGTTCTGCACGTCGCGCGGCAGCACCACGTCGATCACCGGGTTCTCGCCGACCATGAAATCGCCCGAGGGGTTGACCGCGTTGCCCTTTTCCCCGTTGCGGAACTGGATGCCCACATCGCCGGGCGGGGCCGAGGGCAGGAAGTTCTCGATCAGGCACAGCGTCGGGTTCAGCACGTCGATGTCCAGCTCCAGCGGCCGCCCGCCGGCCAGCCCGGCCAGCGCGCTGCGCAGGGCGGTCAGGCTGGCCTCGGAGGCCAGCGTGCCGGTGACCTCGATCTCGCGATCCGGTCCATAGCCCGAGGGCGGGATGCTGCGCAGCTCCAGTGGGCCGCAATCGGCAACCGCATTCAGCACCGGCCTGAGATCGGCGGAGTCCAGAAAGAGCGGATCGAGCGTGATTTCCGGCGCGCCCTGCAATCCGCCGGGCAGGCCTGCGGCAAAGGCGGCGTTGACCCGGTCATGCACGCCCTCGTCGGTGGTGCGCCCTGTCAGCCGCGCCTCGTTTCCGGTGATCGACAGCCGCCACTCGTCCAGCTGCGACACTGCCTTGACGATGCCGGTCACTCCGTCGCCCCATTCGGGCGAGATGTCGCCTGAGGCCAGCGTGAGGTCGACGCTGCCGTCCTGGTCGGCGAGGATCGAGGCCAGACCGTCGCGGGTCTGTTCCGAGGGGGCGTATCCGGTCACGCGCGGCGGCAGCCCCTCGCGTTTCTCGGCCACCAGAGTGTAGGGCCGCGCTTCGGGGTAGGAGGGGCCGAACAACCCGTCCAGCACGCCGATAAACCAGGCGCCGCCGCCGGCTGCGGCCAGCAGAACCACGGCGATCACGGCGTAGAGCCCGCCGCGCGATCCCGATTGCGCCTTGGCCTTGCCGCGCCCGGCGCCCGGTTTTCCCGCGGCCGGTTTCGGCGCGGCGCTGTCCCTGGTGCCGGCGCCGGGCCGGGGCACGATGACGGTGGCGTCCTCGAGATTGCCGGCATCGGCTGCGGCCGGCGCCGGCGGGGCGGCGGGCCCGCGGCCTGCCAGGGCGGCCAGCACCTCGGTCGTGCTCTGGAACCGGTCGGCGGGATCGGGCGCGCACATGCGGTCGATCACCGATTTCAGCGGCTCGGGCACGCCGGCGGTGTCGAGCGGCTTCTTTTTGTTCTCGACAACCTCCATCGGATTGCGCCCGATCTCGGGCGGGGCGCCGCGGAAACAGGCCAGAAGCAGCGCGCCCAGCGAATAGATGTCGGTGCGGTGGTCGGTCTTGCCCGACATCTGTTCCGGCGCGGCATAGGCGTATTTGCCGGCAAACTCGTTGCCGACGATGGTCTCGGCGCCGGGATTGGTGTCCTTGGCGATGCCGAAATCGATGATCACGGCCTGGGCGGGGTCGCCGTCGCGCAGGATGATGTTGTCGGGGCTGAGGTCCCGATGCACGATGTTTCGGGCATGTGCGGCCTCCAGCCCCTCGCAGACCCGGCGGCAGATGGTCATCAGCGCGTCGGCGGGCATCGGCCCGGCCTTGAGCTTGGCGTCCAGCCCCGGCCCGTCGACGTAATCCATCACCAGGTAGACATGGCCGTCGCCGGTGCGGTTGTTCTCGGAATAGCGCACCACCGCGTCATGGCGGATGTCGCGGATCTCTTCCTCGCGGGTCAGCAGGACCAGATAGTCGTCATTGGACGAAAATTCGGCCTTGAGCACCTTGAGCGCGGCCAGCCGCCCCGAGATCTCGGAGCGGGCGCGATAGACGTCCGACGTACCCCCGCGCCCCAGGATCGCCTCGATCCGATAGGTGTTGTTCACCAGGTCTCCGGGCTGGAACAGGTCCCCGGCGCGGGATGTGGTCATGCGGACCCCTCGGTTGGCCTCGGCTCGGGCGCGCTCACTCAGCCAAGCGCCTGGAACTCGACGCGGCGGTTCTCGTCGGCGCGCGGATCGGTCTCGTTATAGGGCGCGGTCTCGCCCAGGCCGATCGCCTCGAGCCGATCGGCAGGAATGCCGCAATCGCTGACGATGTGGCGCTTGACCTCCTGCGCGCGCAACAGCGACAGGTTCTCGTTGTAGTCGGCCGAGCCGGAACTGTCCGTGTGGCCGATGATCTGGAACACCTGCACGTCAACCGATTGCATCGCCTCGCACAGCGCGGCCAGCTTGGGCTTCTGGTCGGCGCGCAGCGCGGCGCTGTCGAAGTCGAAGCTGATCTGCAGGTTGATCTGATCCTCGCGGGCCACCGCCTGATAGTCGGTTGCGGCGGGTGCCACCGAGGTGGTGTCGGTGCTGGCCGCCGGCTGGTCGCCCGAGGGCACGATGACAAGGCCGCGGGTCTTCTGCTTGTTGAAGGCGTCGGTGATCTCGTCGGTGGTCATTTCGCTGGCCGACTGGGCCTGCGCGCTCTGCATCGCGGCCAGCGCCAGAAGCGCGGGCGCACCGAGCCGGACGATGGGCCGGGCAAGGGTTTTCAGGGTAATCATAGAACTATCCTCAAAGGGTTTCCTCACATTGCATCAGACTAGCCAAGCGCCGCACACCCGACAATGAAGAAGATCACACATTCCGGACATGGCGTGACCGGCAGGCGCGTGACAGGTCCGCAACGGCACCCTAGACTGACGTTCCAGAACGACCGGCACGGAGACACCGACCCCTATGCGCATCCTTCCCGCGATCATCCTTGCGGTGGCCATCCTGCTGGCGCCGGTGCTGTGGTACCTGATCCCCTGGCTGTTCGAGGAGGAGGATTTCAGCGGTCCCGCCATCGACAGCGGCGCGCGCATCGAGATCGAGATGCTGAGCCAGCAGGTCGAGGACCTGCGCAGCCGGCTGGAGCGCATGGCGACCGAGCTGAGCCGGGTGCAGATCGGCGGCGCGCCGATCATCACGCCCGACAGCCTGGACGCCGATTCCTACGGCTATGACAGCTCCAGCCCCAACGAGATCATCGACGCCTATGCCCAGGTGGTGCTGATCGCCAACCGCAAGAAGGTGAACAACGAGCTGCAGATTGCCGGGCCGCGCTTTCTGCGCGAGACCTTCGGCTTGCCGCGCGACGATCTGAGCAACGAGTGCCAGTCGATGACCAACCCGCGGCTGGAATCCAAGCTGAAGCTGGAACAGGTCGGGCCGATCCGGGTGCGGATGCTGCAACCGGCCATCGACAGCCTGCGCACCGTGTTCCAGAACATCGAGCGCACCGATCCCGACCTCTACGCCCGGATCAACACGGCCGGTTCGCTCTGCGTGCGGTTCATCCGCGGCTCGACCTCCTCGGCCTCGACCCATGCCTATGGTTTGGCGGTGGACCTGAACATCGACGGGGTGCTCGATACGCTCGGCGACGGCAAGACCCAGCTGGGCCTGACCATCCTGGCCGACTTCTTCCGCGACGAGGGCTGGGTCTGGGGCGCGGCCTGGGGGCGCGAGGATTCGATGCATTTCGAGGTCAGCCGCAACAAGCTGGAGGAATGGGTCGCCGCCGGTCTGCTCTAGATCGGGGCAGCCGTGCCCCGGTCGGAATTCGGATTTCCGATGAGATCCGGCGCAACGGGAATTCTCCCATGATGACGGAGCCGCCGAATGATCAGCTATGTCACCGTCGGTGCCGACGACATCCCGCGCGCGAAGCGGTTCTATTCCGCGTTCCTGCCGGCGCTCGGCTACGGGTTGGAGGAAGGCCCCGAGGGTCTGAGCTATGCGCTGCCCGAAGGGTCGGATGCGCCTGCGGCTCTGCCCGAGTTCTACGTCAAACCGCCCTTTGACGGGCGCCCGGCATCGGCCGGCAACGGCGCTATGATCGCGTTCCAGGCCCGACGCCAGCAGGAGGTCCGCGCGCTTCACGCGGCCGCGCTGGCCGCCGGCGGCCGCGACGAGGGCGGGCCGGGCTTCCGCGCCGCCTATGGGGCGAATTTCTACGTCGGCTATCTCAGGGATCCGCAGGGCAACAAGATCGCGCTGTTCTCCAGCAACCCCGATGAGCCGGGACGCGACGGGTAGGCCGCGCCCGCGACCGGCATCTTCACCATATAATGAGAATTATGGTAATTAGGCCCGGTATTCCAGCCGTGCACCGGGGAACCGGGCCAGGGCGGCGGCGGCCTGGTCGGGCGCCATCAGGCAGAGCGCGGTGGACAGCCCGTCGGCCAGCGCCGCGTCATCGGCCGAGACGGTGACCACGCCGGCGCGCGGGGTCTCGCCGCGGGGGCCGAGGATATGGCCCAGGCCGTCGCCCAGCTCGGTGCCCATCGGCGCCGAGGTGGCCAGCGCCCGGTCGCGCAGCGTCATCCGGCGCAGGATGGCGCCCTGCGGATCGGTGATGCCCACGGTCCAGTCCGCGCCGTCGCCATGGCCGCCCAGGGCGGCGATCTCGCCCATGTCGATCAGCACGTCGTCCAGCCCGTGGCCGCGCAGCAGCGCCGCGATCCGGTCGGTGATCGCGCCCTGGGCGATGCCGTTGAGGGTCAGCGCCATGCCGGGCCGGTCAAAGGCCACCCGGTCGGCGTCGAAGCGCAGCCCGGACCAGCCCACGACCTGCCGTGCCGCGCGCAGCCCGGCCGCGTCGCGCCCCTGCGCCAGCGCGACCCAGAGCGGCTGCACCGTGGGATCGAAGGCGCCACCCGAGGCCCCGTGCAGGGCCTGCGACAGGCTCAGCACCTCCAGCAGTTCGGGCGCGGGCGCGTCCAGCCGGCCGGCGCGGTTCAGGATGCTGATCTGCGAATCCGGGCGGTAGAGGCTGAAGATCATCTCCAGCCGGTCCAGTTCCGCCTCGATCCCGGCAAAGACCGGCGCGGCGCTCGCCTCGTCCATCCCCTCGATCCTGAGCGAGGCCGGCGCGCCGAGCGCCACGCCCTGCCAGCGGGCGGTGGGCGCGGTTCCGGCCTGCAGCGGCAGGGCCGTCACGGCGGCGGAGATGGTCAGGAAACGGCGGCGGGTCAGGCGGGTCATGCGGGGGTCTCCAGGTCTGCGTCCAGGTCGACGGGGGCCAGCACGGCGTCGTCGGGTATTTCGGTCATCGGCAGGGCGCGGCCGCCATAGGCCCCGATGAAGGACTGCGCGGCCCCGGCGTCGGCGAAGGGCACGATCTCGGGCGCCCCCATGCCGCCCCTGACGCCGGCCTCCACCACATAGATCGCGTTGGCCGCCTCTGTCCAGTTGTCCGGGCCGGGATGGTCCCAGCTGTCCGCGCGGCCCATGTCGCTGACATAGATCGCGGTGATCTCGGCATCGCGCTCGGGGCTTTTGAGATAGGCCAGCATGTCGCGCACCTGCGCGAAGAACAGCGGCTGGGGATGGCCCTTGAGGTGGATCTGCCCCTTGGGGCCGCCATGTTCGGCCACGTTCATCTGGCAGAAATAGCTCAGCGCCGCTTCGGTCAGGGCGGCGGGTGGCGGGGCCTCGGCGACCTCCTCCTTGCAGGCGGCAAGTGCGATCAGCGCGATCAATGCAAGGCGCCTCATGGCTCGACTCTCCGGAACGCCGCGCGGGCCAGCAAGAGCGCCAGCGCCGGCCAGGCCATGAGCGAGGCGGGCGCGGCCCATTGCGGCAGCGCCTGCGCCGCGCCGGTCATGCCCGAGGTCAGCGCCACCGCGTCCGAGCCGGCGATGTTCCAAAGGCGGAAGGCATCGGCGGGGTTGGCGACCATCAGCCAGGGGAACAGGGTGCGGGTGAAAGAGCCGTCGCTGTCCATCACCACCGCGCCCAGAAGGCCCAGGTCGTAGAGCACGACGAAGACCAGCCAGAGCCCGGCCGAGAGCCCTGCGGCGGCGGTATTATCCTTGCTCAGAGCCGAAACCAGGTAGCCAAGGCCGAGGAACACCGCGCCCAGCAGGATCGAGGTGCCGATCAACCGGGCCAGCGCGACCAGGCTGTCGGCCCCCGCGCCGCCGAACCAGGCGGCGACGGCGCCTGCGGTGCCGAAGCCCACGCCCATCGCAAAGGCAAGCGCGGCCAGATGGGCGGCGAACTTGCCCAGCAGGATCTCGCCGCGACCGGCGGGATAGGTCAGCAGCAGGCCCAGGCTGCCACGATCGGCCTCGCCCGAGACGGCATCGAAGGCGATCATCAGCGCCAGCAGCGGCGCGAGATAGACCGAAAGCGTGGTCATCGAGGCGACCGAAACGGTCAGCATGTCGACCCCCAGCGCGCCGGTGGGCGCACTGCCGGCGAAGGTCAGCGCCAGGGCGAAGAGCACCATGATGAGCGTGGCCACCAAGAGCCAGCGGTTGCGGCGCAGGATCAGCATCTCGGCGCTGGCGATGGCAAGGAAGCGGGTCATTGCGCGCCCTCCTTTGCATAGTGTCGGTACAGGTCTTCCAGACGGGGCGGGATCATGTCCAGATCGGCCACCGCATCGCCCATCGCCGCGACCCGGCGCAGCGCGGCCATCTTGCCGGCGGGGGTGCAGGTCAATTCGACCGAGACGCCGTTGACGCGGGTGCCGCCCATGTCGCGGGCCAGCGCCTCGGCGTCAGTCGTGGCGCGCACGCGCAGGCGGATCGGCAGGCCCGCGTGGTCGGAGAGATTGGCCAGCGTGTCGTCGGCCACCTTCACGCCCCGGCGCAGGATGGCGATGCGGTCGGTGCGGGCCTCGACCTCGGTCAGGGCGTGGGACGCGATCAGAACCGCGGTGCCCTGCCCCGCCAGCTCGTCGATGATGGCGTAAAGGTCGTGGCGCGAGATCGGGTCGAGCCCGCTGGTGGGTTCGTCCAGCAGCGCCAGTTTCGGGCGGCCCAACAGCACCTGCGCCAGGCCCAGCCGCTGCCGCATCCCCTTGGAATAGGCGCCGATTCGGCGGTCCATCGCGTCGCCCAGCCCCACCCGGTCCAGCAGCGCGGGAATATCGGCGCGCTGGCCGGCCAGCCGGGCGAAGAGCGCCAGCTGCTCGCGCCCCGTGAGCGCGGGGTGGAAGCTGACGGATTCGGGCAGGAAGGCGGTGGCGCTGCGGGCAGCCCCGCTGCCGGGGGCGGCGCCGGTCACGTCGATGGCCCCGCTCGAAAGCGGCGTCAGGCCCAGAATGCACTTGAACAGGGTCGATTTCCCGGCGCCGTTATGGCCCAGCAGCGCCACGCGCTCGCCGGGCCTCAGGCTCAGGTCGATGTCCTGCAACACGCGGGTGCGCCCACGGTCCTTGCTGACATTGGAGATGGTCAGGGCCTTATCCGTCATGGGGCACCTTTGTCATGGCTGGCGGCTCGGGAGGCCGCATCAGGGGATGGCTGTCGATCACGCCGCCGGGCAGCAGCGCCGGAAAGGCCGATTGCGACCAGCGCACCAGCTGCACCGCCGGAGAGCCCAGCAGCAGCTTGGCCGCCGGCTGCGTCCAGAGCACGTGATCCATGCTGTCATTGGGGCGATAGGGCGCGTCGGCCAGCCCGTCGCCGTCCACGTCGTAGCCGGCGAAATCCGACCAGTAGTTGCCGCGGCCGTCCTCGGACCATTCGTCCCATTTGGTCGAGACGTATTTCACCTGGGTGCGGTTGCCGACGAAAGCGTTGCCGGTGATGCGGTTGTCGGCGGAGCCGGCGGTGAAATGGATGCCGATGCCGCAACGCTCGAACCGATTGCCGGTAAAGACGTTCTTGTTCGAATTGTAGAGGAACGAGCATTTCTCCTGCGCGCCGATCACCACGTTGCCGGTGATCTCGGACCGGTTGGCATAGTTCAGCATCACGCCATGTTCGCGATCATTCAGCGAGACGTTGTCCATCACCTTGACGCGGGTGGAAAACATCATTGCATAGCCCAGGTCGTTGCCAACCGAGACATTGCCCTGCACCAGGGAGTCGTCGGCATACATGTAGTGGACGGCAAAGCGCAGATCTCGGAACGTGTTGTTGGTAAACGTGTTTTTCTTCGACGAGTTGACGAAGATGCCATCGCGGCCCCAGCGGATGTCGTTGCCGTCGACCACCGCACCGGGGGCGTTCCAGACATAGACCCCGTTGCCGCGCCGGTTCATCAGCCGGTCCTGCCGGCCCTCGATCACGTTGCCGCGCACGATGGCGTCATCGGCGCCGTGGATGTCGATGCCGTAGAGATTGCCCTTGAGCGTGTTGCTCTCGATCACCGGGGCGCGGGCGGTCTTGGTCAGCTGGATGCCGCTGTCGATGGTGTCGTGGCTGTCGCCCGATCCGGTCACGGTCAGCCCGCGCACGGTGATGCCGGGGCCGGTGACGGTGATCACGCTGCCCTGCCCGCCGCCGTCGATGGCGGCATGGCCCTGCCCGTCCAGCGTCAGCGGCCGGTCCAGCACCAGGGTTTCGGCATAGGTGCCGGGCGCCAGGCGAAGAGTATCCCCGTCCGCCGCCCGGGATATCGCATCGGCGATGGCCCCCGCTTCGTTGGGCACGCGGATCTCGGCGGCCCAGAGCGGGCCACCGATCACCAGTGCCAGGATCAGGAGCCAGCGCATCGGCTCAGGTTGCCCGCGGTTCCACGAACATCCGGCCGCGCATCTCCATGTGGAGCGCGTGGCAGAACCACTGGCAGTAATACCAGTGCACGCCCGGACGTTCGGCAACGAAGGTGACCGAGGCGGTCGCCTGCGGCCCGATCTCCATCGCCACGCCGAAATTCGACAGGCAGAAGCCGTGGGTCAGGTCGTCGATGTCGTCCAGGTTGGTGACATGGACCGTCACCTCGTCGCCCTGCTTGACCGTGAAGGATTCCAGGCTGAAATTCGGCGCCTGGCTCGACATGTAGACCCGCACCTTGTTGCCGTCGCGGATCACCTGGTCCTGCCAGTCATCCAGATCGACGCCATCGGCCTCGGCTTGCTTGCGCGCGTCCTCCCACATCGGGTCGGCACGGTCCCAGATATTGGCCGGGTTCACGATGTCGCGGCGCACGATGATCGAATCGTGCGGCTCGGCAAAGGTCGGGCCGTCATGCACCACTTCCATCGCGTCGCCGGTGATGTCGATGAGCTGCTCGTTCTCGGGCTTGAGCGGGCCGGTGTTCAGGAACCGGTCCTTCGAGAACTTGTTCATCGAGATCAGCCACTTGCCATCGGCTTCCTTGGTCTCGCCCATCGAGGTCGAGTTGTGGCCGGGCTGGTAATGCACGTCCACCTTTTCCAGGATCGGGTCGACATCGGCACCGCCGAACTGTTCGATTGCCTTGTCGATGTTCCACTTCACCACCTGGCTGTCGAGGAACAGCGTTGTGAACGCGTTGCCCTGACCGTCATAGGCGGTGTGAAGCGGGCCAAGGCCCAGCTGCGGCTCGGCCACGATGGCCGAGCGCGGGTCGGCATCCTCGTTGAACAGCGCGTCCAGCTTGGTGACGTCCATCACCGACACGGTGGGGCTGAGCTTGCCGTTGATGCAGACATGCTTGCCGTCGGGCGCGGTGTTGATGCCGTGGGGCGAGTTGGGGATCGGGATGTAGCGGGTGTATTTCTTGTTCGACCCCTTACGCCCGTCGATCACCTTGACGCCGTTCAGCTCCTGATAGTCGCCGGCCTCGATCCCCGCCTCGATTTCCTTGAGGTTGAAGACCACCACATGATCCAGTTCGTTCTCGGTCATCTCGGCAAGCGTCATGCCCATTTCCGAGTTGTAGGAGGTCGAGAAGGCATAATTGCCCTGGTAGTCGCAGTCGGTGTTGTCGAGGTTGCCCGACACCATCACCTGCCAGGCGATTTCCATCGTGTCGCCGTCGATGGCCGAGAAGATGTTCACATACTTGTCGGGCTCGTCCAGGATCTGCCCGTCATTGACCAGCGGCGCCTCGTGCTCGCCATTGGCAAAGACATAGCCGGTGCGCGGGTATTTCTGCGGACGCAACCCGTGGATGTCATGCGCGTTGGGGATCTCGATGATCTTGTCGCATTTCATCACGTCGCAGCGCACGCGGGCCACGCGGGTGTTGGCCTTGTCGTTCATGAACAGGTAGCGCCCGTCATAGGTGCCATCGGTGAACGACATATGCGGGTGGTGCAAATCGCCGTTATCATAGGTCTCCTTGCCATTGGCGGCCAGGAACGCCTTGGTCTCGGGCAGCAACCCCTCGGTCAGGATCTTCTTGGACTCGTTGGTCTGGCCCCAGCCGGTGGCCGAGCAGCGGTTGAAGACCGGGATCCGCATCAGCTCGCGCATGGACGGCACGCCCAGGATGCGCAGCTCGCCGGTCTGGCCCGAGGACCAGAAGCCGTAATACTCGTCCAGCTCGCCCGGTGCGAGGCTGGCGGTGCCGGCGGCGCTGGCGGGCTTGGCACCCATCATCGACGCGCCGATCCCGGTGCTGGCCAGGACGGCCCCGGTGGCAGTGGCCCCCAAGAGCCCCCTGCGGCTTACGTTGAACTTTCTGTCATGGTCCGACATGTGTTCCTCCTTTCAGGAAACGGTTTGCGGTTTTGCGTTGGGATGCCCGGCGGGCGCATCGCCCAGAGGCATCTTCAGTTCTGCGCGGCCAACCTTGGCGCGGCGCTTGAGCTGGCGGATGACGACCGGGCACTTGGCCTCGGACTGGTAGAGAACCTGGCAATGCAGGCAGTCCACGCATTCGTTCGGGTTGATCTCGCCCGTGGGGTGGATTGCCTGCACCGGACATTCATTGGCGCAGGTCTGGCACGGGTTGCCGCATTCCTTGTAACGGCGCAGCCAGTCGAACATGCGCATCCGCGCGGGGATCGCCAGCGCGCCGCCCAGCGGGCAGATATAGCGGCAATAGAACCGCTCGATGAACAGCCCGATCACCAGAAGGCTGACGGCGAACACGACGAAGGGCCAGTCGCGCACGAATTTCAGGATGATCGCGGTCTTGAACGGCTCGATCTCGGCGTATTTCTCGGCCAGCGGGATCGACACCATGGAAAGGCCGAAAAGCCCAAGGAAGATCATGTATTTCAGCGGCCAGAGGCGCTCGTGCAGGCCCCAGGGCAGGGTCCATTGCGGGATCTTCAGTGCCCGCCCGATGCGGTTGGTCAACTCCTGCAGTGCGCCGAAGGGACACAGCCAGCCGCAATAGGCCCCCCGCCCCCAGAAGAGCAGGGCGGCGGCCACCGCGAACCACTGGATGAAGACCAGCGGATCCATCAGGAACGCGTCCCAGGTGAACCCGCTGCGCAAGCTGCCGGCCAGCGCCATCAGGTTCACCACCGACAGCTGCGCATTGGCATACCAGCCCAGGAACACCAGCGAGGCAGTCAGGAACGACATGCGGAACCAGAAGAACACCCGCGCGTTCATCGTCGCCTGGAACTGGAAGAAGAAGGTCGCGGTCAGCACTGCCAGCATCACGCCCAGCCCGGCGATCTCGACGGTGCGGTCACGCCAGATCCGTTGCCAGAGCGCGGTCTTGGCCGCCGATTCCGCGCTGGCATCGTCCACCACCTGCGGCGCGGCCAGCGGCTTGAGATAGCTTTCGGGCAGGCGGTAATCCAGGTCGAAGGTCAGGAACACCTTTTCCACCGCGCCCACCGCGCGCTGCACCAGCAATTGCAGGCGGAACGGCTCGGCCGGGTCGAACTCGGCCCCGGCGGGGATCTTGAAGAGGTCGAGCTCGGTGAAGCTGGGGCTGTCGGCCGTGGCCAGCGCCCCCAGCCGGCGGTGCTGGCGGTCGAAGAACCGCACCGACCGGTCGCCCTGGATCAGCTGGATCCGGTCGAAGATGCCGCCGCGCACATAGCCCGAGCCCTTGAAGGAATAGGTGCCCCGCCCCAGCACGAGGATCGCGTGCTCGCCGGGTTCCAGCCAGTCGGTCAGGTTGGCATATTCCTGCTCGCCCAGCAGCGAACGACCGATCGCGGGCACCGAGACCAGCGCCATGTGCATGTCGATGAACGTGTCGCCGGGCTGACCCCGCTCGGGCCGGGCGATGGCGCGTTCGTCGCCGGTCTCGGCAAAGGCCGCGTTGACCTGCCCCACATCCAGCGTCAGCCGCCGGATCGAGCCATCGCCCGACAGCGCCGTCCAGTCCCGGACCGTGTCCACGCCCGGGTCCAGCTCGCGCCGCGGCCCGTCCATCTGCACCGGCGACAACCCGCCCAGACCCAGCGCGCGCGCCACCTTGATGCCGCCGCGCACCAGGCTGTCGTCGATCACCATGATGGTGACGGTGGCGCCCGAGATGATGTCGAGGTCATGCGCCTGCCCGCCGCTCTCCACCTCGGCCTTGAGGTCGAGCCCGGCATAGCCCTCGGTCAGCGCGACCATCTTGGAATTGGGAATGCCGATCAGCACGATCGGCTCGGAATGCTTGACCAGCTTCACCCCGGTCAGCACCGCATCGGTGTCGATGGCGGCGACCACGTGGATCGGCTTGCCCGAATAGCCCGTCGTGCCCACGAAATCCGAGGTCAGAAAGGCCCAGGCCACGGTCTCGCCGCCCTTCAGAACCGGGGCCACCGGCACATCCTCGCGGATCGGCCCGAAACCCTCGGCGCCGGGGGCCAGCTCGGCCGGATCGAGATCGGGAAGGAAGCTCGCCAGGCTGTCGGCCCGGGCGCCGGTGGCGCCGGCCAGGCTCAGGACCAGCAGGATCGTCAGTGTTCTTATGGCATGCCAAAGGGTCATGCAGCGTCTCCGGTCAGTCCTGTTTTCGGCGCCGGCACCGCCGGTTCCAGCAGAAGCGCCGGAACGCCGCCCACGGCCCCGGCCACGCGCAGGCAGCGCGCGGCGATTGTATCGATGGCGGGAAGCGGGCGGGTCATGGTCGTGTGGTATCCTCGATTCGCCGGCACCCTAGGCCAGCACTGTGGGTGGGGATTTGATTTGAATCATGTTTTTCCGATTCAACTTTCGCGGGTGCGACCGAGTCGGCGGCCGAAAATGTCTCGCCCCTGTCCTAGGCGCGCAGACCCCCGCCTTCCTTGACTTTGGTCACGCGTGGAATTCAACCGCTCCACCCCCGCCAGGCCTTTCCGGCAAGAGATCGTCGGGACCGCATTTCCTCTTGCCGGAAATACCTCGGAGCGCGAGGCAGAGCCTCGCACCCGCGCGTCAGCGCAGGCGGCGTGCGCCGAAGGCGCGCAATTGGATTACTGTGCGGCCAGGGGCTGGCGGGCGATCTGGCAGCGCTGCCAGAGCGTGCTGAGCGCGCCGACCAGGTGGTCGAGGTCGGCGTCGCCATGCACCGGCGAAGGCGTGATGCGCAGCCGCTCGGTGCCCCTGGGCACAGTGGGATAGTTGATCGGCTGGATGTAGATGCCGAACTCCTCCATCAGCGTGTCCGAGATGAACTTGCACTTGACCGGGCAGCCGACCATCACCGGGATGATATGGCTGGGATTGTCCAGATGCGGGATGCCTTCCGCATCCAGCCGCGCACGCAGCTCGGCCACCCGCGCCTGCTGTGCCGCGCGCTCCACGCCCGACCGCTTGAGATGCCGCACCGAGGCCGCGGCGCCCGCCGCCACCGAGGGCGGCAAGGCGGTGGTGAAGATGAACCCGCTGGCAAAGCTGCGCACGAAATCGCAGAGCGCGGACGAGGCGGCGATATAGCCGCCGACCACGCCGAAGGCCTTGCCCAGCGTACCCTCGATCACCGTCAGCCGGTGCATCAGCCCGCGCGCCTCGGCGATGCCGCCGCCGCGCGGCCCATAGAGGCCCACTGCATGCACCTCGTCGAGATAGGTCATCGCGCCGTATCTGTCTGCCAGGTCGCAGATGCCTTCGATCGGCGCGATGTCGCCATCCATGGAATAGACCGATTCGAAGGCGATCAGCTTGGGCGCATCCGCGTCGGCGGCGGCCAGTTTCGCCTCCAGGTCGGCGAGGTCGTTGTGCTTCCAGATCACCTTCTGCGCGCGGGACTGGCGGATGCCCTCGATCATCGAGGCGTGGTTGAGGCTGTCGGAGAACACGATGCAGCCGGGGATCCTGGCCGCCAGCGTCCCCAGCGCCGCCCAGTTCGAGACATAGCCCGAGGTGAACAGCAGCGCCGCCTCCTTACCGTGAAGATCGGCCAGTTCGGCCTCCAGCAACACGTGGTCATGGGTGGTGCCCGAGATGTTGCGCGTGCCCCCTGCCCCGGCCCCGCAGCGGTCGAGCGCGTCATGCATCGCCGCCAGCACGTCGGGATGCTGGCCCATGCCGAGATAGTCGTTCGAACACCACACCGTCACCCGCTCGGGCCCGCAGCCGTGGTTGCGCGCGGCCGGAAACGCCCCGCGGTCGCGCGCCAGCTCGGCGAAGACCCGGTAATTGCCTTCCGACTTCAGCGCCTCGAGCGACGTTTGGAAATACGCTTCGTACTGCATGGCCGTCTCCCGCTTTCCTCTGCTTGCCGTACAGGGTAGAAGCCCGGGCGCGGCTGTTACATGACAATTGTCAAGCCGGGCGCGGACCAGCGCCGGTCGTCGAAATTCGCGGATGCGCGGGGACGGGTCTTGCCCTAGCGTGGGCGCAGGCGGAAACGGGAGGCAGGATTGCTCGACGAAAAGCATCGCAACGTGGCACGCAACGCGCTGTTGATCCGCAGCCTGCCCGAACGGCATGTGGACGAGCTCCTGGGCCAGGCGCATTGGCGCAGCTATGACCGCGGCGAAACGCTGTTCCTGCAGGAGGAAACCGCCAACGCGATCCATGTGGTCCTCGACGGCTGGGTCAAGCTCTACCGCATCGCCCCCACCGGGGCCGAGGCGGTCGTCAGCGTGTTCACCCGCGGCGAGAGCTTCGGCGAGGCGGTGGCCCTCAAGCAGATGCCCTACCCGGTCTCGGCCGAGGCGGTGACCCCCTGCGAGATCATGCACATCCCGTCCCAGGTGCTGGTGTCGCTTATGCGCAAGGATCCCGATATCGGCGTGTCGATCCTGGCCGCGACCTTCAGCCACCTGCATTCGTTGGTGTCGCAGCTGGAACAGCTCAAGGCCCAGACCGGGGCGCAGCGGGTGGCGGGGTTTCTGCTGGGTCTGTGCCAAGAGGAGGAGGGTGGCTGCGAGGTGACGCTGCCCTATGACAAGATGCTGATCGCCGGCCGTCTGGGCATGAAGCCCGAGAGCCTGAGCCGGGCCTTCTCGCGCCTCAAGAGCGCCGGTGTGAAGGTGCAGCGCAACCACGCGGTGATCGACGACATCCCCACGCTGCGCGACTATGCCGACAGCGACCCCGCCGACAGCTGGAGCAAGCCATGACCGACCGCACGCAGCAGGTGATCGACGCCATCGACGCGGCCAACCGCGCCGATCCGCGCCGCGACGAGGGCCAGCCGGAGGCGCTGCTCTACGGCCAGCGCATGAGCGCCGAGCTTGAGCGGCTGATGCCCGAGGCGGATGCGCTGCTGCGGATCGCCGCGCGCGGACAGCATGTGGAACGCTGGATCCTGCCCCGCGCCGACTATCCGCAGGGGCGCGCGGGCTACCTGACCTGGCGCCGCGACCTGGCCGCGCATCATGCCACGCGCGTGGGCGGGTTCATGGAAGAGGCCGGATTCGGCGCCGGGGAGATCGCGACCGTGGGCCGGATGCTGCGCAAGGAAGGCATCAAGCGCGACCCGCAGGTCCAGGCGCTAGAGGACGTGATCTGTTTCGTCTTCCTCAAGTGGTATTTCGCGCCCTTTGCCGAGAAGCACGAGGCCGACAAGATCGCGCGCATCGTCGAGAAGACCGCGCACAAGATGTCGGCCCCGGCGCGGGCGCGGGTGCTGGAGGAGTTCGACCTGCCCGAGGACCTGGCGGCGGCGTTCCGCGCCTGATCCCCGTCCCTGCCCGCGCCGCGAGCGCGCATCACTCGGCGGCGACAGAGCCCTCGCCATCCGAGACCAGGCGCACCGCCGGCGTGTCGTGCACCAGCGTGCGGGTCGGGAACGGGATCGGCACGCCGGCCGCGTCCAGCGCCTCCTTGACCTGGCGTTTCATGTCGGCCTGATACTGGAAGTAGTCCTCGGCCGAACACCACACGCGCACCAGGAAATCGACGCTGCTGTCGTTCAGGTTGTTCACCTGGATGAAGGGTTCGGGGTCGGTATGCGAGCGCTCGTCCGCCATGATCGTCTCGCGGATCACCCGTTCGGCCTCGGCCAGGTTGGCGCCGTATCCGACGCCGAATTCCCATTCCGCGCGGCGTGTCGGGTATTCGGAATAGTTCTCGATCGTGTTGCCCCAGACCTCGGAATTGGGAACGATCACCTTGACGTTGCCCAGGTTGGCCATCTCGGTGTAGTTGAGCGTGATGTCCTTGACGGTACCCATCACGCCGTTCACCGCGACGAAATCACCGATCTTGAGCGGGCGGAACAGGATGATCATCACCCCGGCCGCGACATTGGACAGGGTGCCCTGCAGCGCCAGGCCGATGGCCAGGCCGGCGGCACCGATCACCGCGACGATCGAGGTAGTCTGCACCCCGAACGTGTTGAGCACGAAAAGCGCGGTGAAGGCCAGGACCGTGTAGCGCGCGATGTTGCTGAGGAAGGTGAACAGGGTCTGGTCCAGCCGCTTGTGGCGGTCCGACAGCGCCCGGATCCGGCGGCCGATAAACCCCGCGACGATGAAGCCTAAGAGGATGATGGCCGCCGCCGCCAGCACGTTGCCGGCCAGGCCCAGAAGCGCCTCGAATGTGAGCAGGTCACCGAGCGCCTTGCCGTTGTAAATCTCGGTGGTCAGCAACTGGTCGATCCAGCCGCCGGCCGTGTCGGTGATCTTGTCGAGTTCCTCCATGATGTCCCTTCCTGATTTCAGACGCAATTTTGACCCCAACGCGGGGCCTGCGCATCAGGTTCCGGACCGATTTCGCCGCGGTTGCCGGTCAGACGAGGTAGAGCACGAGGATGAGCGCGCCGGCCGCGACGATTGCGGCGGTGAACCCCGCCAGCAGGCGCGGGGCGCGGTCGAGTTCCAGGTAGCGCGCCAGGATGACCCGCGCCTTGAGCAGCGCCAGCAGCAGCACCAGCGCGCCGGTGAGCCGGGCCGGCAGCCCCGCCAGGGTCAGCGCGGTCGTGGCCAGGCTGAGCGCCACCAGCCCGGCCCAGGCGCGGGTGAGCGGGTCGGGATTTGAGTATTTGGAAAAAGGTGAACTGCGGGTCATGGCGCCCTATCCCAGCAGGTAGATGACCGGAAAGAGCAGCACCCAGACCAGGTCGACCATGTGCCAGAACTGCGCGCTGGCCTGGATGTTCGGCACCGCGTCGCGCCAGGCCACCAGCAGCAGAAGCGCCACGCCGGCGGCGACGTGGGCGGCGTGGAACCCGGTGAGCAGGTAGTAGAAGGTGAAGAAGGGATGCGTGTCCCAGGCGATGCCCTGGGCCGCCTTGCCGGCATATTCGGCGCCCTTGATGACCAGGAACACCACCCCCAGCGCGGCGGCGGCGATCAGCGCCAGCCGGGCGGGGCGGCGCCGGTCGGTCTGGCGCCAATGCAGCGCCTTTGCGGCCAGAAAGCCCGAGGAGATCAGCACTACGGTGTTGAGCGCGGCGCCGGTGCGGTAGAGATGGGATTGCGCCTCGGCAAAGCCCGCGGGGTCGGTCAGGCGCACGCCCATGAAGGCCACCAGCCCGGCGCCGAAGACCAGCAGCTCGCTGACGATCAGCACCCAGATCAGCAGCTCTCCGGGCAGCTCGTCGATCAGGCTGGCGTCGCTCACGCGCCCACCAGCTGCCGATAGATCTGCGGCAGCGCCAGGGTCAGGCGGGCGGGGTCGGGGATAACGGCAAAACCGCCCTGCCCAAACAGGCGCGGGAACCAGCTTTTGGCGGATTTGTCGATGGTCACGCCGAACACCGACTGGCCCAGCCGCCGCGCCTCGCGCACCGCCATATGGGTGTCCTCGATGCCGTGGCGGCCCTCGTAATGGTCCAGATCGTTGGGCTTGCCGTCGGTGATGACCAGGAGCAGCCGGCGCTTGCGGGTCTGCAGCGCCAGATCGGCTGAGGCGTGGCGGATGGCGGCGCCCAGCCTGGTGTAGAAGCCGGGCCGCAGCGAGGCGATGCGCGCCTCGGGCACCGGGCCCATCGGCTCGTCGAAGCCCTTGCAGCGCTGGATATAGACGCGGTGGCGTTTCAGCGACGAGAAGGCGTGGATGGCGAACTCGTCGCCGCAGGCATCCAGCCCCCAGGCCAGCGCCGCCAGCGCCTCGCGCTCGATGTCGATCACCGCGCGCCCAGTGACCGCGCTTTCGGTCGAGCGGCTGACATCCAGCAGGATCGACACGGCGAGATCGCGGGCGACCGGGCGCGACTGCATCCAGACGCGCTCGTTGCCCTCGCCGGCGGCGCGGCGGTCGGTCTCGGCGCGCACCGCGGCCTCGATATCCAGCGCGTCCCCGTCCAGATGCCCGCGGGTCATTACCCGGCCCGGGCGCAGCGCCTCGAACTGGCGTTTCACCGCCCTTATGCGCCGCGCGGTGGCGGGGTCGTGGATGAAGGCCTCGGCGCCGTCACGGATCTCGGCCTGCGAGGTCAACACATTCACGTGGTCGGCCAGGTATTGCCCGCTGCGCACGTCCCATTCGGGGTAGAGGATGCGGCCCGAGGCGCGCTCGCGGTCGACATCCTCTGGCGCGAGATCGAGATGCAGCTTGAGCCGCGTGGGCGGCGCCTTGGAGATCTGGCCCAGCCCGATCTCGTCCTGGTCGTCGGCGGCCTTCTTGGCGTTGTCGGGGTCGTCATCATCGACCCGGCGGTTGAGGTTGAGGAACTCGGCCCAGCTGAGAATCGCCTCGAACTTGTGCAGGATGAAACTGTCGTTGCGCTCGGCCTGCTCGGACTTGCGGCGGCGTGCGCGGTGGGTCTTCTCGCTCGATTCCTCGGGCGCCCCCTCGGTGTCGCGGCTTTCGGCCTCGTGGCCCTGCGAGAACGCCACGGCGCGCAGCTCGGGCCAGAGCGGCACCGGGCGGAACGGCTGATAGCCGCGCGGCGCGGTCAACTCGTCGGGCCGCGCGCGCAGGCGCTCGGCCGCAGGCGGCAGCGGTGCGGGATCGCCCAGCATGTGCCGGATCAGCGCCTCGACCGCGGCCTCGTCGGGCGGCAGGCTCGGGGTGGCGCGCTGGTGCAGCAGCCCGTCGCAGAGTGCAGCATAGAGCGGCGCCAGACCCGGCGCGGCGTCCAGCGTGGCCCCGACCATCGTCTGCGCCGCCGCCAGCGCGCGCAGGTCGGCGCGCAGCGGATCGTCGTCGTCCACCCGCGTGCCGGCAAAGGCGGCGCAGGCGGCCAGCCAGACATAGGCCGCGCCATTGGCCTCGCGCACGGGATAGATCGCCAGCCGCTCGGGCAGGCGCAGCACCTCGCCGTCGAAACTGGCGCGCGGTGCCAGCTCGACCTCGGTGCCCAGCCGCCGCCGCCAGCTCAGGCGGTGGCGCGAGACCTCGGGGGATACGGCGCGCAGCTCGACGCCCGCCTTGCCCCCGAGGCCCCGGAAAAGAACTGCCAGCCGCCCCACGACCTCGGAGAGGTCGACCGCGGCTCCCTCATGCGCGCGTGGCGCATCCAGGCGGCTGGCAAACGCGTGCCACAGTTTCCCGACACTTTCTTCGGGTTCCCATGGTTCGAATTCGATCCTGCCCATCGGCCGGCCTCACCCAAAGATGGCCGCGACAAGATCGAGGAGCCCGCGTTTGGTGTCCTCGTCGTCGGTAAGCGGTTCGACCATCGCCGCAAGAATGGCGCGGTCGGTTGACATGCCCTGCGCGATCAGCGTCGCGGCATAGACGACAAGGCGGGTCGAGACACCCTCTTCCAGGTCCTGACCCTTGAGCGCGCGCAGCTTGCCCGCCAGCCGCACCAGTGCGGCGCAGCGGTCGGGGTCGAGCCCGCTTTCCTGCGCCACCACGCGGGTTTCCAGCCCGGGCGCGGGAAAGTCGAATTCCAGGCTGACGAACCGTTGCCGGGTCGAGGGTTTCAGGGTCTTGAGGATGTTCTGGTAGCCGGGGTTGTAGCTGGCCACCAGCATGAAGCCGGGCGCGGCCTCCAGCTCTTCGCCGGTGCGGTCGATGGGCAGGATGCGGCGGTCGTCGGTCAGCGGGTGCAGCACCACGGTCACGTCCTTGCGCGCCTCGACCACCTCGTCGAGATAGCAGATCGCGCCCTCGCGCACCGCCCGGGTCAGCGGCCCGTCGACCCAGACCGTCTCGCCGCCTTTGAGCAGATATCGCCCGATCAGGTCGGCCGCGCTGAGGTCGTCATGACAGGCCACAGTATAGAGCGGGCGGCCCAGCTGCGCGGCCATATGGGTCACGAAGCGGGTCTTGCCGCAGCCGGTCGGCCCCTTGAGAAGGACCGGCAGGCGGTTGGTATAGGCGGCGGCGAAGACGTCGATCTCGTCGTCCTGGGGCAGGTAGAAGGGGGCGTCTGCCGCCCCCAACTCCTGTTCTGAGGGGTTGATGTTCATCGAACCATCCATCTCGGGTCACTCCGCGGGTTGGGTTGCGTCGGTCGAGATGACCTCGCGCCGCGGCACCCACATGGCATAGATGAACACCAGCGCGCCGATCACCACGGCAACACCGGCGCCGAAGCGCATCCAGTAGAACACTGCCAGCTGGTCCTGCACGTCCATGTAATAGTCGCCCAACACCCGCTGCAGGTGCGTCTGCACCGTGCCGGCAAAGGTCAGCACGAAGGTCATGAACGCCATGCCCCCGGACATCAGCCAGAACGAGCCCATGTTCATCACCTGGTTATAGGGATCGCGCCCTTTCAGGATCGGCATCGCATAGCTGAAGATCGCCAGGTTCAGGGCCACATAGGCGCCGAAGAAGGCCAGGTGCCCGTGCGCGGCGGTGATCTGGGTGCCGTGGGTATAGTAGTTCACCCCGTGCAGCGTGTGCAGGAAGCCCCAGACGCCGGCGCCGAAGAAGGCCAGCGTGGCACAGCCCAGCGACCACAGAAGCGCGGCCTTGTTGGGATGGTCGCGGCGGCCCTTCCAGACCATGACGAAGGCAAAGGCCATCATCGCGAAGAACGGGATCACCTCGAGGCTGGAGAAGATCGAGCCGATCCACTGCCAGTAGCCGGGCGCGCCGATCCAGTAATAGTGGTGGCCGGTGCCCAGGATGCCCGAGAACAGCGCTGCGGCGACGATGACATAGAGCCATTTCTCGACCACCTCGCGGTCCACGCCGGTCAGCTTGAGCATCAGATAGGCCAGGATCGAGGCCATGATCAGCTCCCACACGCCTTCGACCCACAGGTGCACGACATACCACCAGTACATCTTGTCCAGGCTCAGGTTGGCGGGGTTGTAGAAGGCGAACAGGAACAGCAGCGCCAGACCCCAGAGGCCCAGCAGCAGGATGTTGGTGATCGCGGTCTTCTTGCCTTTCAGTACCGTCATCGAGACGTTGTAGAGGAACATCAACGCCGCCACGACGATGCCGGCCTTGACCCATTTGGGCTGTTCCAGGAACTCGCGCCCCTCCTTGCCCAAGAGCCAGTTGCCCTCGAACAGGTTGAAGGCATAGGTCAGCACCGCGCCCAGCGTGCCAACCACCAGGATCGCCAGCTGCACATAGGCCAGGGTGGGCGAGTGGATCTCGCGTTCGGATTCCTCGGGGATGAGGAAATAGGCGGCGCCGAAGAAGCCGGTGATCAGCCAGACGATCAGGGCGTTGGAGTGCAGCATCCGCACGATGTTGAACGGCAGCAGCTCCGACAGGAAGTTGGGCGAGACATAGATCCAGCCCGCCAGCAGCCCCATCAGCACCTGCACCGCAAAGAGCGCCATGGCCACGGCGAAATAGGCCAGCGCGATTTTCTGCGATTGGTATTTCATGTCTTGTCCCTCCTTAGCCGGCGTCGTTCGGCGGCCAGTCCTGCGCGTCGATATTGTCGGTCCAGATCAGGAAATCGGTCAGGTTCCGGATCTCTTCGTCGCTCAGGTTGAAATTCGGCATCTGGCGGCGCCCCTCGATGCCGGTGGGTTGCGCCTCCATCCAGCCCTTGAGCATCTCGAACGCGCCTTCGGGATCGTCCAGGACGCCCCAGCGGGTCATCACGTTGCCGACCTCGGGGGCGAAATAGGCGCCCTCGCCCAGGATCGAGTGGCAGTTCACGCAGCCGTGCTTCTCCCACAGGTGCTTGCCGGACTTGACGCTCTCGGTCAGCGTCTCGGAATTGGTCGAGGTGTTGACGATATAGAGGTGTGAATGGGCCGAGAGGCCCAGAAAGATGAGGATGAAGAACAATGACCCGCCATAGAAAATGTTGCGGGCCATGGCCTTGGTCATGACTTCGCGCATCGCGCTCTCCTTTGCGCCGCTTGATGGTGCGCTCAGGTATGCGGGCTGGCCGGACGGGGCGCCTTAACGAAAGTCAAGTTTGCCGGAAATGGTGTGGCGCTAGCCCAGGCGGCGAAGGGCGGTTCGGCGGGCTTTCCAGACTTTGGCCGAGTGTCCGCTTTTCATCCGGATGGCCGAGCAGCCTCGTCCATCTCCTTCATTCTCTTGGGTCGATGCGCGCGAGAAACGTGGCTTGACCAATTGCGGCAGCTAGCGCAGCCGCAAATACGATCCATGTACCCGAGGCGGCGACGGCCAAACCGCCGACAAGCGGCAGAACGAAAGCGGGTGCAGTCAGCGCGTTGAAATACCCGCTATAGGCAGGGCGTCGGTCGTCCGGCGATATCTCCATCAGCAGACCGATGACCGCAATCGTCAAGCCATTCGCCAAGGCGCCCAGAACGAAGAATACGGCGAGCAGAACCGGCATGGCTGCCTCTGGCGGCACGGGTATCAGCAGAAGAACCAGAAGTGCAATTTGCGGAGCCGTGCGGGCAATGGCGATCCCGCGCATAAGGCTCAATTTGCCCCGGCTATCGCCCCACCAGCCCCATAGCGGATTTCCCGCAAGCGCCCCGACGGTCTGGGCACCGAGCAAAAGCGCCACGTTTTCCAAACCAACGCCAAGCCCGTTGGCCGCGACGATAAAGAACGGAGCGGCAATAAGAACCGCGCCGCCGCACCATTGCGCAAAGACGAAACGGCGGAACACCGGATCGTCTCGAAACGTCACAGCCCCCTCACGCAGATAGGCGGTGAAACTTGTGGCCGCTTTGGCAGGCGTCGTCTGTTCCGGCTCTCCCATCGCAGTGAAGATGAAGGACGAGACCAACATCAGGCACGCCGCGATCCCCAGCACCGCGGCATAGGAGATCGGGAAATCGAGCGTCCGGAGCAGTTTGTCCGCCAGCGCGGCGACAAGAAGGGCAACGACCCCTCCCCCGAAGAAGCGGATTGAAAGCATCCGGCTCCGGCGGTCAGACGGAACCGACCGGGCGACGATGTCGTTGTAGGGAACGCCGACGATCCCGCTGAGGAACGCGTAAAGCACCCACAGCACAAGTGTCACCGCACCGAGCGCGGCGTAGCTCCAGCCGAGAGTCGCGCCGACCCAGAGGGCGATTGCGAGCATGGCAATGGCCGCCGTTCGTCCAAACGCGCCGAGGACATAGAACGGCATGGAGGACGCACCACGACCGGCGAAGTAGCCAACGAAAAGTTGCGGGAGAAGCCAGCCGAGCCGCAGGATCGTCGAAACGGCTCCCACGGCGACGGCGCTGCCCGTCAGTTGAAATACCAGCGCCGACATCACGGTTGCGCTGTCCACCGCCGCCGAACCAGCCTGGAATGCGGTACCTGCGCCCGCGACGTGCCAGAAGCGGCGACGGGGGGTCACGTCCCACTCCAGTCCACGGGTTCCACGAAGAGGCCAAACCAAACCGACCAGCCCAGCCCGATGAAAATCATGCCCAGCAGCCAGCGACGCGGCCGCAGCCAGTCCGCAAGCCGGTCAAGGGGCCGGGCGAGGCGGGGTACGACGGAGAGCGGCAGGAGTGGAAGTGACAGCGCCAGCGCGAAGACCCCCATCATCAGAAAACCGGTCGTGGCCGACCCGCTGACGGTCGCTGTACCGATAAGCCCGAAAAGGACTGGTGCGGCGCAGGCGGGAATGTTCAGGCCGAACGCCAACCCCTGAAGCAGCGGGTTGGAGGCAACCTTCCATCGTTCGGGGGCCAACCCGATGCGGTGGCGCATTATTTTGTCCCATCCCGCTAATATCGCAGACCCAAGGCCAAGATAAATTGCACCGAAAGCTAGCCACGCACCGGTCTGAACCTCGATAAGGCCCTGGCCCAGAACGACGATCAAGCCACCAAATCCACCCATCACGACGAGCCGGGCTGATAGAAAGATGAAAGCTGCGCTGATCCGCTGACCCATCGGGCGGACTCTCTGGCCTCCCAGAAACAGCATGTGTGCGCCGATAGTGCAGGGTTCTATAAAGCCAAGTAGCCCGAGGCCGAATGCAAGCAGCAGGGTTTGATAAGTGATCTCCATAGGTGCCTTTGAAATCAAGGTGCCTTTAAATTCATTCACCTAGAAGCTTGATGCTAGAACTTCCGGCAACGGGAGGGTCAAGCAACCTTTTCGTGAGTTGACCTGGGCTGCATTGCAGAAATCCTGCAACTTGGCCTCGAACCCGCCGCCCGCATCCGCCCTACCCCGCCACCCTCGGCCCGGTGAGTGCGGGCCAGAGCGCAGCGACGAAGAGGCCGAAGGCCAGCACCCAGAGCAGCCCCGCCATCAGCGAGCCCGCCAGCCACAGGGTCGGCACCGTGCCCGCGACCCAGCGCAGCAGCCCGGCGCAGGCGATCATCGCATAGCCCGCCGCCACCGGCCCCGGTGCCACCAGGTCGCGGCCGGAATGTCCCAGCACGGCGCGGCTCATCACCGCGAGCGTCATGCCGCCCACCGCGCCGATGCCCAGCACGTGCAGCGCCGCCACCTCGGAGCCCAGGCCAAGCCCGGCCAGCCCCCACAGGACCAGCCCGGCGGCCAGCATCGCAAGCCCCATATGCAGCGCCAGCAGAATCGGCCGGGTCAGGCACCAGCGCCAGCGCCAGCGCGCCAGCCGGGCGATCTGGGCCAAGCCGAAGACCAGCGCCACCGCAGCGGTCACGACTGGCGCGACCGGCAGCAGCACCAGCAGCGGCAGCGCCAGCGACAGGATCAGCGCGGCTTTCTCCAGCCGCGCGTCGCTGACCGGCCAGCGCGCCTCGTCCACGCCCTCGCGCTTCATCGCGTTGCGCGTGAAGGCCGGCGTCACCCGCCCGCCCAGCACCGAGATCATCGCGCAGACCGCCAGCAGCCCGGCGCGCAGCCCGGTCCCGGCATCGCCCCAGGCGGCCCCGATCCAGTCCAGGTGCACCATCAGGTTGGCGGCCCAGATCAGCCCGAGAAACAGCAGGAACATCATGTTCTGCGGCTTGGGGCGCTTGACCAGCTGGCTGAGCAGTTTCAGCGACAGCACCGGAATGAAGGCCAGGTCCAGCACCGCCACCCAGACCGGCGGCAGCGCGCCGGCATACCAGACCGCGATACGCCCGGCCAGCCACAGCCCGGCGGCCAGCGCGATATAGCCCTGCCGCGCCCCTGGCGCGCCCGTCCAGTTCGGCACCGCGGTCAGGAAGAACCCGCCGATCGCGGCGGTGGCATAGCCGAACACCATCTCATGCGCGTGCCACCCCAGCGGCGAGACCGAGCGGCCCGGCGCGTCGGCCAGCCCGGCCAGGTCCAGGCTCCAGACCGCGATGGCGAAGACGCCGAACAGGCCGGCGGCGAGAAAGAAGATGCGGAAACCTTCGGTGAAGATCCGGGTCAGGGCGGTCATGTCGCAGCTTTCGCTTGGCCCGCCCGGGCGCGGCGTTTCAGCGTCGGGCAGGTGTTGGGGTCGAAATAGATCACCTGACAGCGCAGGCAGAGAACGCATTCATTGGGGTTGATCCGGCCCAGCGGGTCGATGGCGCCGACGGTGCATTTCGGCTCGCACAGCCGGCATTCGCGCCCGCATTGCGGACGCCGGCGCATCCAGTCGAAGATCTTGAGCTTGGCCGGAATCGCCAGCGCCGCGCCCAGCGGGCAGAGATAGCGGCAATAGAACCGCTCGATGAACAGCCCCGCCGCCAGCAGCGCCAGCACGAAGAGGACGAAGGGCCAGGCGCGCATCATCCGCATCGAGATCGCGGTCTTGAAGGGCTCGACCTCGGCCAGCACCAGCGCATCCTGCATCGAGTAGAAGCTGAGCGCGAGGATGGCCAGGAACAGCGTGTATTTGATGATCCACAGCCGTTCATGCAGCGGTTGCGGCACGGCGATCTGGCGCACGCCCAGGCGCTGCGCGATCTGGTTGGTCAGCTCCTGCAGCGCGCCGAAGGGGCACAGCCAGCCGCAGAACACGCCGCGGCCCCAGAACAGCAGCCCCAGCGCCACCCCGGCCCAGAGGGTGAAGATCACCGGCTCGATCAGGAAGGTCTCCCACCGGAAGCCGCTCAGCAGCGATTGCACGAAGGCCACTACCTGCACCACCGAGAGCTGCCCGTTGATGCCCCAGCCCAGCCAGACCAGCGTGACGGTCAGGAAGGACAGGCGCAGCCCGCGCCACAGCCGGGGCCGGCGCACGATCCATTCCTGTGCCAGCAGGATCAGCGTCAGCACGCCCTGCATCGTGGCCACCCCGATCACCGCCCATTTGCGCCGCTCCCAGGTCTCGCGCCAGAGCGGCGCGGGCTCGGCCGGCGGCGTGTTCTGATAGGCCTCGGGCAGGGCATAGTCGAGGCCGCGCACCATCTGCGCGGGTCCGCGCGTGGCGGTCAGCTCCAGCGTGAAGGGCGCGGCCGGGTCGAACCCCTCGCCGCCGACCTGGAACAGGCTGCGCTCCTTGAACTCGGGCAGGCCGGCGGGCAGCTTGTCGATGCGGATATAGCCCTGGCTCAGCACCGGATAGCGCGCGCCGCCCTGCACCAGCGCCAGCCGGTCGAAGAGGCCCGAGCGCCGCCAGGCCATGCCGCGATGGGAATAGAGCCCGCGCGAGGCGACGAACAGCGCCACCTTGCCCTCGGGCAACGCCGCGACCACACGGGTATAGGCCTGCTGGCCCAGGATGTTGCGCCCGATCGCGGGCGGGTCGATCACCGCGGCGAAGAGCTCGATGAAGGCGCCGTCACCGGGCTCCAGCGGCGGCGCGGCCTCGGGCATGGCCTCGGCGGCCTGCGCCATCGTGACCCGCAGCCGGCCCACCGCGCCTTCCTCCAGCAGCGCCTGCCAGTCTTTCCGCTCATAGCCGACCCGGTTGATCCGGCCCGCGTCCAGATAGCCCTGCGCCAGGGCCAGCGCGCGCCCGACCCGCAGAACCGAGTCGCGGATCACCCCCGTCGTGACGGTGGCGCGCGAGATGATGTCGGGCGCCCCGGCCTCGGCCAGCGCGGCGGATTGCTCGGGTGCGGCCAGGTCGACCCCGGCGAAACCGCCGACGAATCGCGCGATGTCGGCGTCGGAAAGGCCCAGGGTCAGGATCGGCTCGGCATGGCGCATCAGCCGGGCGTCGGCGATGCGCGCCTCGGGCGTGACCGCCACCAGCATGTCGATGGGCCGGCCGGAATAGCCCAGTGTGCGCGCGATCTCCCAGCTCGACCCGATCACCCCCTGCGCAGTGCCGTTGGGCGCGCTCACCGCCCATCGGGCCGGCGCCTCGGCAACGCGGGTGACGATGACCGGACCCTCCAGGCCCAGCATCTCGGCGGCCAGCGCGGCGTCGGGCCGGGCCGGGGCGATGCCGGGCGCGGCCGGCAGCCGCTCCTGCGCGGAGAGCGGCAGGGCCAGCAGCACAAGGCACAGGGTTCTCAGGATCACGGCGCGCATGGATCAACTGCTACGCGCGGCCACCGGGCACGGCCTTAACGAAAGTCAAGGCGGCGCGCCCGGCCCGATGACAGACTCGTGAGTGCCTCACCATCCCGAACGGAGTACCCGTTATGAAGACACCCAAAGCCATCCGCGCAACGCTGCTCATGACCGGCGCCGCGCTGACGCTGGGCCTGGCCGCGCCAATGGCCGTGGCCCAGGACAAGCCAAAGGACCATGCCGATGGCCCGGCGGCAGCCTATGAGCCCAGCATGACCACCCTGGGCCAGATCCAGGTCGAGATTCCGGGCCGCAAGCCCGGCGACCCGGTGATGACGCCTTCCGAGTTCCAGAAGGCGACAACCATCTATTTCGAACGCTGCGCCGGCTGCCACGGCGTGCTGCGCAAGGGCGCGACCGGCAAGGCGCTGACCCCGGATGTGACCCGCGAAAACGGGTTCGAATATCTGCGCGACTTCATCACCTACGGCTCGCCCGCGGGCATGCCCAACTGGGGCACCTCGGGCGAAATGACCGAGGAAGAGATCGACATGATGGCGCGCTACGTCCTGCTCGAGCCGCCGGCGCCGCCCGAGTTCGGCATGCCGGAGATGAAGGCCAGCTGGAAGGTGCATGTCGCCCCCGAGGACCGTCCGGCCGAAAAGATGAACGACTGGGACATCGACAACCTGTTCTCGGTGACGCTGCGCGATGCCGGGCAGATCGCCCTGATCGACGGCGCCAGCTATGAGATCAAGAAGGTGATCGACACCGGTTACGCGGTGCATATCAGCCGGATCTCGGCCTCGGGCCGCTATCTCTTCGTGATCGGCCGCGACGCCAAGATCAACATGATCGACCTGTGGATGGAGAGCCCCGACACCGTCGCCGAAATCAAGATCGGCTCCGAGGCACGCTCGGTCGAGACCTCGAAGATGGAAGGCTGGGAAGACAAGTATGCCATCGGTGGCAGCTACTGGCCGCCGCAATACGTGATCATGGACGGCGACACGCTGGAGCCGCTGCGGATCAAGTCGACCCGCGGCATGATCTTCGACGAGGAGACCTATCACCCCGAACCGCGCGTGGCGGCGATCCTGAGCTCGCACTACAACCCCGAATTCATCGTCAACATCAAGGAGACCGGCAAGATCCACCTGGTGGACTATTCCGACATCAACAGCCTCAAGATCACCGAGGTCGATGCCGAACGGTTCCTGCATGATGGCGGGCTGGACAGCACCAAGCGCTATTTCCTGACCGCAGCCAACGCCCGCAACAAGGTGGTGGTGATGGACACCAAGGAAGGCGACGTCGAGGCGGTGATCGACACTGACGGCCTGACCCCGCATCCGGGGCGCGGCGCCAATATCAACCACCCGACCTATGGGCCGGTCTGGGTCACCTCGCACCTGGGCGACGACACCGTTGCGGTGATCGGCACCGACCCCGAGGGCAACCCCGACCACGCCTGGAAGATGGTGCAGCAGCTCTATGCGATGGGCGGCGGTTCGCTCTTCGTCAAGACGCACCCCGAGTCCGACAACCTCTATGTCGACGCGCCGCTGAACCCGGATGCCGAGATCTCCGGTTCGGTCGCGGTCTTCAAGGTGGCCGACCTGGCGCAGGAGGAACCGGAATTCACGGTTCTGCCGATCGTCGAATGGGCCGGCATCGCCGAGGGCCAGCCCCGCGTGGTGCAGGGCGAGTTCAACAAGGAGGGCAACGAGATCTGGTTCTCCGTGTGGAACGCCAAGGACCTGGAATCGGCCATCGTGGTGGTCGACGACAAGACGCTTGAGCTGAAGACGGTCATCAAGGACGAGCGCCTTGTGACGCCGACCGGCAAGTTCAACGTCTACAACACTCGGGCCGACGTCTACTGACGACGGACCGGCGGGCGGGTTCCTCTGCGTCTCTTGGAACCCGCCCCTTTTTCCCCCTGACCGCCAGCCAACCAGCCAGAGGACGGAACACGCCATGACCAAGCCGGGACAAGTCTACCTGATCGGAGCCGGACCGGGCGATCCCGAACTGATGACGCTGCGCGCGCTGCGGATGCTGGAAGCGGCCGACGTGGTGGTCTTCGACCGGCTGGTTTCGCCCGAGATCATGGCGCTGGCGCCTGCCGGCGCGCGGCGGATCGCGGTCGGCAAGGCGCCGAAATGCCATACGGTCCCGCAGGACCGCATCAACGACATTCTGCTGACCGAGGCCCGCGCGGGCCACACGGTCGCGCGGCTCAAGGGCGGCGACCCGATGATCTTCGGGCGCGGCTCGGAAGAGGCCGCGCATCTGATGGCCCACGGCATCGTGGTCGACTATGCCCCCGGCATCACCGCCGCCCAGGGCGCAAGCTGCGCCACCGGCGTGCCGCTGACCCATCGCGGGCTGGCCACCGGCGTACAATATGTCACCGGCCACCGCCAGGCGGGGCAGGTGCTGGATCTCGACTGGAAGCGCCTGGCCGATCCCGCAACCACGCTGGTGGTTTACATGGGCGTGGCCAATATCGGCCAGATCGCGGTTGGCCTGATGACCGAGAAACTGCCGGGCGCGACCCCGGTTCTGGCGGTCAGCCGCGCCACCACCGCCGCCGAGCGCCGCATGGTCTCGCGGCTCGACCGGGTGGCCGCCGATGTGCGCGAGGCGGGCCTGAGCGCGCCGACACTCTTCATCATCGGCCAGGTCGTGTCGCTTTACGCGCAGGCCCCGGTCGAACGGATTCTGGAACGGGTCGAGGCGCATGGCTGAAAGGCGCAACAGGCCCCCGCGGCGCGGCTGGCTGCTGCGCGCGCTGACGGTGATGGTGACCAGTCTGGCCGGCGCGGCCTTTGCCGCCGATCCCGAGGCCCCTGCCCCCGATGCCGAGGCGCTCAAGCGTCTGGTGCACCAGGATTGCGGCTCGTGCCACGGGCTCACGCTCAGGGGCGGGCTGGGCCCCGACCTTCGCGCCGAGACCCTGCAGCATTACGACACCGAGGTGCTGACCGGAGTGATCCTCGACGGCATCCCCGACACCGCCATGCCGCCCTGGCGCCCGCTGATGAACGAGGCCGAGGCCGAATGGGTGGCCCGCTACCTGCTGACGCCAGAGGAGGACCGATGACCCGCCTTGCCCTCACCCTTGCCGCCGCCCTGCTGGGCACAACCGCCCTGGCCGAGCCCACCGCCACCGGCGATCTGGGCCTGGTGATCGAACGCGCCACCGGCTCGGTCCTGCTGGTCGACCAGTCCGACCGCGCCGCGCTGGCGCGCATCGGGGGGCTGGGCGATCTCAGCCATGCCAGCCTGGTCTATTCCCCCGATCAACGCTTCGCCTATGTGTTCGGCCGCGATGGCGGGCTGACCAAGGTGGACATCGTGACACGCGAGATCGCCGGCCGCGTGGTGCAGGCCGGCAACGCCATCGGCGGCGCAATCTCGGACGATGGCGAGCTGGTCGCGGTGTCGAATTATGAACCCGGCGGCGTGCGCGTCTTCGACGCCGACACGCTGGAGCTGGTGGCCGACATCCCCACCGGCGGCAAGACCATCGGGCTGGTCGATGCGCCGGGCCGCCGCTTCGTCTTTACCGTCTGGGACAGTGGCGAAAGCTGGATCGCCGATTTCTCGGGGCCCGGAATGCGCACCACACGCATCCCCGGCATGGGCAAGAACCCCTATGACGCGCTGATCACCGCCAATGGGCGCACCTATATCACCGGCCTGTTCGGGCAGGACGGTCTGACCGCGCTCGACCTCTGGGCCGAGACGCCCGAGCCGATCCGCGTGCTGCCCGGATATGGCCGCGGCCAGCAGGAGATGCCGGTTTACAAGATGCCGCATCTGGAAGGCTGGGCGCATACCGGCGCGGAGTTTGTCCTGCCGGCCGTCGGGCACCACCAGGTGCTCTGGGTCGACGCCGCCACACTCACGGAAACCGGCCGGACAGAGACCTACGGTCAGCCGGTCTTTGCCATGGCGCGCCCCGACGGTCGGCATGTCTGGGTCAATTTCGCCCATCCGCTGAACGACACGATCCAGGTCATCGACAGCGTGAGCAAGCAGGTGATCCACCAGTTCAAGCCCGGCCCGGCGGTGCTGCACATGGAGTTCACGCCGCGCGGGCACGAGGTCTGGATCAGCGTCCGCGATGCCGGAAAGGTCATGGTCTACGACACGCAGACCTTCGAGAAACTGCGCGAGATCGAGGCCGACAGCCCCTCGGGCATCTTCTTCACCGCGCGCGCGCACCGGACGGGGCTGTAACCATGTGCCATATCACCGACCCCATCGACCGCAGCCTGCTGGATGACTGGCAGCGCGACCTGCCGATCACCGACCGCCCCTTTGCGGCCATGGCCGCCGCACTCGGCATCTCCGAAGACGATGTGCTGGCCCGGCTGAACCGCATGAAGGTCGCCGGCCGCATCACCCGCGTCGGCGCCACCGTGGCGCCCGGCACGGTCTCCGCCAGCACGCTGGCCGCCGTCGCCGCGCCCGAGCCGCGCATCGACGAGGTTGCCGCGATCATCGGCGCGCAGCCCGGCGTGAACCACAACTACCTGCGCGAGGACGAATGGAACCTGTGGTTCGTGGCCACCGGCCCCGACCGCGCGCATGTGGACGCGACCCTGGCCCGGATCGGGGCGCAGACCAGGTTGCGGGTGCTGGACCTGCCGCTGGTGCGGCCCTTCAACATCGACCTCGGATTCCGCCTGTCGGGCGACGTCGCCACCGTGCCGCCGCGGCGCAAGGTGGACCGCGCGGCGCTGCGCGACGGCGACCGCGAATTGCTGCAACAGCTGACCACCGGCCTGCCGCTGACGCCGCGCCCCTATCACCGCATCGCCACGCTGCTGCACCGTGACGCCGACGCGGTGATGGACCGGCTCGCCGCGCTGGTCGCGGCCGGGATCATCACTCGCCTCGGCGTCATTGTGCGCCACCGCGCGCTGGGGTGGTCGGCCAACGCGATGGTGGTCTGGGACGTGCCCGCCGACCGCATCGGCGCCGCCGGCCCGGCGCTGGCGGCGGTGCCCGGCGTGACGCTGTGCTATCAGCGGCGCATCGTGCCGGGGATCTGGCCCTACGGGTTGTTCTCGATGATCCACGCCAAGTCGCGGGCGCAGGCGCGCGAGGTGCTGGCCCGCGCCGCCGCCCTGCCCGAGTTGTTCGGGGCGCCGCACAAGGTGCTGTTCTCGACCCGCTGCTTCAAGCAGACCGGCGCGCTGATCGCCGACAAGGAGGCCGCCGCATGACCCTCGACGCCACCGACCGCCGCATCCTCAACCGGATGCAGGACGACCTGCCGCTGGTCCCGCATCCCTATGCCGCCGTGGCCGCGGAGCTGGGGCTGGAGGAGGCCGAGCTGCTGGACCGTCTGGCCCGGATGAAAAAGGCCCGCGTGATCACCCGCTTCGGCCCCTTCTTCGACGCCGCGGCGATGGGCGGGGCTTTCTGCCTCTGCGCGATGGCGGTGCCGGACGCGGAATTCGAAGAGGTCATGATCAAAGTCAATGCGCTGCCCGAGGTGGCGCATAATTATCAGCGCACGCACCGGCTGAACATGTGGTTCGTGCTGGCCTCGGAAACCCCCGGGGGCATCGCAGCCGCCGCCGATGCGATCGAGCGGGAGACCGGGCACAAGGTGCTGCGCTTTCCCAAACTGCAGGAATTCTTCATTGGCTTCCGGGTGGCCGCATGAGCATCGACACGACAGACCGCGCCATCATCACCGCCCTGCAGGGCGGGCTGCCGCTGGTGCAAGCGCCCTTCGCCCAGGTGGCCGAGGGGCTGGGGCTGGCGGAATCCGACCTGATGGACCGCATCGCGGCGATGAAATCCAGCGGCGTGATCCGCCGCATCGCCGCCGCGCCCAACCATTACAAGCTGGGCATGGTGGCCAATGGCATGACCGTCTGGGATGTGGACGATGCCCGCATCGACGCGCTGGGTCCGCAGGTGGGCGCCCTGCCCTTCGTCACCCACAGCTATGAACGGCCCCGCGCCCGGCCCGACTGGCCCTATAACCTCTTTGCCATGGTCCACGGGGCAACCCGCGACGAGGTGGAGGCCAAGCGCGCGCAGATCGCCGCGCTGCTGGGAGATGCCTGCCGGGGCCATGACATCCTCTATTCCACGCGCATCCTGAAAAAGACCGGGCTGCGCCTGAAGGAAAGGAACTGACATGTTCCGTCTGACCGAATACATGCACCAGCTGGTCACGCCGACGCCGCCGCGCAAGCGCCGCCCCGGGCCGGTGAAACCGGTGGTGATCTGGAACCTCACGCGGCGCTGCAACCTGAAATGCCGGCACTGCTACACGGTTTCGGCGGATGTGAACTTCCCCGGCGAGCTGAGCCACGAGCAGGCGATGGCCACGCTGGACGATCTGGGGCAATTCAAGGTGCCCGCGATCATCCTGTCGGGCGGCGAGCCGCTGGACCGGTTCGATTTCTTCGACATCGCCCATGGCGCGCGGCCGCTGGTGCGGATGCTGGCGCTCAGCACCAACGGCACCAAGATCCACGGGCAAACCGCCGACCGCATCGCCGAGGTGGGGTTCGACTATGTGGGCATCTCGCTCGATGGGATCGGGGCCACCAACGACTGGTTCCGCGGCGTGGACGGCGCCTTTGCCGATGCCCTGCGCGGGGTGCGCGAATGCAAGAAGCGCGGCATCAAGGTGGGGCTGCGCTTCTGCCTGACCGAAGGCACCCATCACCACCTGCCCGACCTGCTGCAGCTCTGCGATGACGAGGGGGTGGACAAGTTCTATCTCAGCCACCTGGTCTATGCCGGGCGCGGCGACAAGAACCGGGGCGAGGACGCGGCGCACCGGCGCACGCGCAAGGGGCTGGACCTGCTGCTGGACCGCGCCTGGGTGGCCGCCGCCGAGGACATGCCGCTGGACATCGTGACCGGCAACAACGACGCCGATGCGGGGTATTTCCTTGGGTGGGTGGCGCGCAATTTCGACGCCGAAAAGGTGGCCCATATACGTGCGCACCTGGCCGCCTGGGGCGGCAATTCCAGCGGGCTGGGCGTGGCCAATATCGACAACCTGGGCCGCGTGCATCCCGACACCTACTGGTCGGATTATACCGTGGGCAACGTCAAGACCACGCCGTTCTCCGAGCTGTGGACCGGCGACGACCCGATGCTGGCGATGCTGCGCACCCGGCCCCGGCCGCTCAAGGGGCGCTGCGGCGCCTGCACGCTGCGCGACGTCTGCGGCGGCAACACCCGCATTCGCGCGCTGCAGCTGACCGGCGATCCCTGGGAGGAGGATCCGGCCTGCTATCTCAGCGATGCCGAGATCGGCGTGGATGCCGCCGACCGCCTGACCGTCACACCGTTCCGAGGCAAGAGACATGATCCCGCGCACCAGTTCTTCTGATCCCGCCGTTGCGATGCCTGCGAGTGCGGGAGCCTCCGGCGGGGATATTTTCAGCAAGAGGAAGATCAGGGCTGCGCTGATCGTGGCGACCTTGGCGCTTGGCGGCGCTGCGGTCGCGGGGCCGGTGAAGGATTATGCCGACATGTGCGCCTCCTGCCACGGCGCCGACCGGCTGGGCGGGCTTGGCCCGGCGCTGATCCCCGAGACGCTGGGGCGGATGCGCGGGCCGAATCTGGACGCGGTGATCGCGGCGGGCCGGGCGGCCACGCAGATGCCGGGCTTTGCCGAGGATCTGGGCGCGGACCGCATCGCGGCGCTGGCCGAATACCTCAAGACGCCGCTGGAAGACGTGCCGGACTGGGGCGAGCCGCAGATCATGGCCAGCCGGATGCTGGACGAGGATTACGCGGCGGCAGACGCCCCGGTCTGGGACAGCGACCCGATGAACATCACGCTGGTGGTGGAGACCGGCGATCATCACGTCTCGGTCCTCGACGGCGACACGTTTCAGGTTCTGGACCGGTTCGAGACGCCCTTTGCCGTGCATGGCGGGCCGAAATTCAGCCCCGAGGGGCGCTATGTCTTCATCATGTCGCGCGACGGCTGGGTGCAGAAATACGACCTGTGGTCGCTGCAACAGGTGGGCCGGGTGCGCGCCGGCCTCAACAGCCGCAACATCGCCATGAGCCATGACGGCAAGTGGCTGGCGGTGGCCAACTACCTGCCGATGTCGCTGACTATCCTGTCGACCGAGGACCTGTCGGTGGCCCGGGTGATGGAGGTGATCGCCAAGGACGGTACGCCCAGCCGCGTCTCGGCGGTCTACCAGGCGCCGCAGCGGCAGAGCTTCATCCTTGCGCTCAAGGACGCGCCCGAGATCTGGGAGGTGGCGACCGACCCCGAGGCCGATCCGGTCTATGAGGGCTTCGTGCATTCCCGCGAAAAGGGCATGGTCGAGGGGATCGCCTCGTCGCAGGGCCTGTTCGCCCGCCGCCGGATCGAGCTGAGCGGGCCGCTCGACGATTTCTTTTTCGACGACGATTACCGCAATCTGATCGGGGCCGCGCGCGATGGCGTGCGCGGCGTGGTGGTCAACCTCAACGTGGGTCGCGAGATCGCTGAGCTGCCGCTGGAAGGGATGCCGCATCTGGGCTCGGGCATTAGCTGGGACCGAGACGGGCGCCGGGTGATGGCCACGCCGCACCTCAAGGAGGGCAAGCTGAGCGTCATCGACACCGAAACCTGGGAACGGCTGGCGGTGATCCAAACCGAAGGCCCCGGCTTCTTCCTGCGCAGCCACGAGAACACGCCCTATTTCTGGGCCGACGTGTTCTTTGGCCCCAACCGCGACGCGATGCATGTGATCGACAAGCAGAGCCTGGAGATCGTGCGCACCCTGCGCCCGGTGCCCGGCGCCACGGTGGCGCATGTGGAGTTCACCCGCGACGGGGCGTACGCGCTGGTCTCGGTCTGGGAGGATGACGGCGCGGTGATCGTCTATGATGCGCAGACGCTGGAGGAGGTCACCCGCCTGCCGATGCGCAAACCGTCTGGGAAATACAATGTCTGGAACAAGATCACCTTCTCCGAAGGCACCAGCCACTGAGGGCCGCTGGCCGGTGTGGAAACTGGCGGCGCTGTTCTACCCCTTCGCCGCCGCGGCGGTGGCGATCAATCTGTTCCTTGCGGGGCTGATCCTGCACGGGATCGGCGGCCCGGCCATCCCGCCGGTCACCGCGCTGATCTGGTCGCTGCCCCTGGGCGTGCCGGCGACCTGGGCCTGCGGCCGCTGGGTGCGCGGGCTGATGGACCGGGCCGAGGGGTAGGCGGTTCGCACCGGGCGCGCAAGAATGGTTTCCATCTGACGCCCGAACCCCTGTAGGCTGATTGCGCGGGTCCCGGCAGGGCCAAGGGGAATCCATGGCGCAATCTTCAGATCACCGTCGGCTGGCCGCGATACTGGCGGCGGATGTCGTCGGGTATTCGCGGATGATGCGCGCGGACGAGGCCGGCACGCACCGGGCGCTGCAGTCCCACCGGCAGGCCGTGTTCAACCCGGCGGTCGCGGCGCATCGCGGCCGCATCGTCAAGCTGATGGGCGACGGCGCGCTTGTGGAATTCGCAAGCGTGGTCGATGCCGTGACCTGCGCCATCGAACTGCAACAGGGCGCCGTGCCGCCGGATCCGGCCAGTCCGGCCATCACGCTCAGGATCGGCATCAACCTGGGCGATGTCATCATCGACGGCGCGGATATCTATGGCGACGGGGTCAATGTCGCCGCGCGGCTCGAGGCGCTGGCCGATCCCGGCGGCATCTGCGTGTCATCAGCGGTGAATGAAAGCCTTGGCACCCGCATCGGAATCGCATTCCACGATTGCGGCGAAGTCGCCGTCAAGAACATCGACGCGCCGATCCGGATCTGGAAATGGCACCCCGACCAGCCACCCGGACTGGCCGGGGCGCCGGCTGCAAGGACCGCGACGGCGGCGCGGGCGTCGATCGCGGTTCTGGCCTTCGACAACCTGTCGGGCGACCGCGAGCAGGAGTATTTCTCGGACGGGATCACCGACGACATCATCACCGACCTGTCCAAGGTCGGCAGCCTTCTGGTGATCTCCCGCAATTCCAGCTTTGCCTACAAGGGCCGGAACACGGATATCCGCACCGTGGGCCGCGACCTGGGCGTGGCGCATGTTCTCGAGGGCTCGGTCCGTCGCGCCGGCACCCGCCTGCGCATCACCGCGCAGCTGATCGACGCGGCCAGCGGCGCGCATCTCTGGGCCGACCGCTATGACCGCGACCTCGCGGACATCTTCGCGGTCCAGGACGAGGTGACCCGCTGCATCGTCGATGCGCTGAAGGTGAAGCTGACACCGGCCGAGGAGGACCGGATCGGTCAGGTTCCGACCCGCAGCGTCGAGGCGCATGACCTGTTCCTGCGCGGCCGCGAGGCGCTTCTGAGCAGCGCCAATACCAGGGAGATGTTCGATCTCGCCCTGCGCTCGTTCAACCTGGCCATCGATCTGGATCCCGACTACGCCGAACCCTATGTCGGCCTCGCCCACGCCTATAACCGCGACTTCCAGAACAAGTGGCTGGGCCGCAGCGACAGCATGGACCTGTCGAAGCGTTATTGCCGCCTGGCGCTGGAGAAGGATCCCGACCTGCCCTACGCGCATTACGTGGCCGGCCTGAACATGTTCTGGGCAGGCGACCTCAAGGCCTCCGCGGCCGCCATTGAGCGGGCGCTGAAACTCAACCCGAATTTCGCACTGGCGATCGGGATGCGCGGGCTTGACAAGATCTATGGCGGGACCCCGCTCGACGGCATCGCGGACCTGCAACTGGCGCTGCGGCTGGAGCCGATCATGGGGCACCAGTATCTGCATTTCATCGGGACCGCCTATCTGCTGGCCGGAGACTACGAGAATGCGGTCAAGAATTTCGAGGAACGCATCCAGGCCTCGCCGACAACCGACCTGACACGCGGATTTCTGGTCTCGGCGCTTGGAAACCTCGGCCGCCTGGACGAGGCGCGCGCGGTGCGCCGCGAGCTGGGTGCGATCAATCCCCGATATTCCTTCGCGGACCATCTGGGGCGCCTGCCCCTGAAGGATCCAACGAAGCGGGACCTTCTGAGGCAGGGATACACCAACGCAGGGCTTGCCGACTGACCGGTCCAGCAGTCCTGCGGGTGTTGCAATGGCGACTTTGTGGCGCAGTCGCGCTACTGTGCCGGCCGACCTGCTCACGGAGGGACGAATGCCCGACACCGATTCCGACTTCACCGGCTCGATTCCCGAAATCTACGACTCGCATCTCGTGCCGATCCTGTTCGCGGGCTATGCCGACGACCTTGCCCGCCGCGCGGCCCGGGGCGATCCGAAATCGGTGCTGGAGTTGGCCGCGGGCAGCGGCGCGGTCACGCGGGCGCTGGCGCCGCGTCTGGATGGCAACGCCCGCTATGTGGTGACCGATCTCAACGCGGCCATGCTGGAGCGTGCCCGGCAACACCATGATGACGACCGGCTGGACTGGCAGGCGGCGGACGCGCTGGCGCTGCCCTTCGACGATGACAGTTTCGACGTGGTGCTGTGCCAGTTCGGGGTGATGTTCTTTCCCGACCGCCCGGCGGGCTTCGCCGAGGCGCGCCGGGTGCTCCGCCCCGGTGGCCGGTTCGTGTTCAACAGCTGGGGGCCGATCGAGAAAAACGACTTCTCGAACCGGGCGGTTGCCACGCTGATGCGGCTCTATCCCGAGGATCCGCCGCAGTTTCTGGCGCGAACCCCGTTCGGGTATTCCCAAGCCGCCCGGATCGAGGCCGATCTGGCGGCGGCCGGGTTCGGCGACGTGCGGATCGCGGAGCTGGAGATGGAAAGCCACGCGGCGCAGGCGCGCGATTTCGCTTTCGGACAGTCCTATGGCTCGCCCCTGCGCCTGGAGATCGAGGCGCGCTCCGGCCCCACGCTCGAACAGGTCGAGAAGGCCATCACCGAGGACATCGCGCGCGATTTCGGCGCGGCTCCGGCCGCGGGCCGCATGTCGGCCCTGGTTGCCGAGGCCACGGCGCCCTGACGCCGCCTCTCCCCGGTCAGTCCACCAGTGCGGCGGCGTCGAAGCCGCCGTTGCGCCAGCGTTCCAGCGCGGCGGTGAAGCCCGGACCCGCCAGCCCGTCGATGGCCGCGTCGTAAAACCCCGCCGCCGCCAGCTGCGCCTGCACCGAGCGCAGGGTCTCGCGCGACCATTGGTCGGGCGCGCCGGTCAGCTGCGCGATCACCGTGCCGTCATCGGCGGCCGCCCCGCGCAGCAGCATCGAGGCGGCGCGGGCGGGATCGGCCGCCACCCCCCTGCCCTCGTCCAGCAGGATCGCGGCGGCCAGCCAGCCCTGGTGCTCGCCCTCCTGCGCGGCGCGGCGGAAATAGTCCAGCGCCTGCGCCGGCTCTCCGAACACCCCGTCCTGCGCCAGAACGCCCAGGTTGAACGTGGCCTTGGCCGAGCCGCCCTCGGCCGCCTGTTGCAGCAGCGACAGCGCGCGGGCGTTGTCGCGCGCGACCACGCGGCCCTCGAACAGGGTCACGGCAAGGTTGATCATCGCGTCCAGGCTGCCGCCCTCAGCGGCGCGCTCGTAAAGCTCCAGCGCCCGGTTCATGTCCTGCGGCAGGCCGGTGCCGCTTTCATGCAACTGCGCCAGGCTGACCATCGCCCTGAGGTCGCCGCGCTCGGCCGCCTGGCGGTAGAGCGTGACCGCGCGCTCGATGTCGCCGGCGGCGATGGTGGCCCGCGCCAGCAGCGCCACGTAATGCGGCAGTTCGGGCGATTGCGCCGCCGCCGCGCTGCAGGCCTGGATCGCGCCCACCGCGTTGCGCTGCAACTGGGAAAAGGGCACGCCGGTGATCCGCGCGGTGCTGTCGCGGGGATGGGTGGCCAGCCGTTCGCAGATGCCGCCCGGCGTGCTGTCCTCGGCGCGCGGGATGCTCTGCAGCAGCCGCTGCGCCTGCCCGGCACGGGCGCCGTCGGGATATTGCTCGAGGTAGAATTCCAGCAGCGGCCGCATCCGGCTGCGCTGCGCCAGCTTCCACAGCCGCTCGGCCTGTTCGTCGCTGTCCGGGGCGCTCAGGTTGCGCGTGGCGCTCTCGCCGGCCCCGCCCAGGAACGCCATCACGTCGCCCACATGCGCGCCCTGCGGATAACGGTCGACATAGAGCTGCATCAGCGCCGGATCCCGCGCATTGGCCGCCACCTGCCACAACAGCGTCTCCTCCGATGCGGTGGCCGGGCTGGTGTCGAAGCGGAACTGCCGTGTGAGCGAGGAATTGTCCCACGGGATCTGCCGCCCGCCGGTGGCCGCGATCACGTCCTTGCGCACGTTGATCATCAGGTCGGAAATGTCCTGGCCGGGCGTGTAGATATGGCTCAGCAGCGCCTCGGTGAAAAACGAGTTCCGCCCGGTGCCGTCATAGGCCACGTTGTCGGGCTGGGTGGCATAGGCGAAGAGGAAATCCGCCGCGCTGCCGACCCGGGCCAGCCCGTCGGACGCATCGGGCAGGTCGATATCGAACGGGTTGTCGCGGCAGGCGTCCAGAAAGATCAGGCGCAAGCCGTCCGAACGTTCCATGCGGCTTATGATGTCGCCCATCGTCACCGTCTGATCCGGCACGTCCGCACCCGAGTTGATGCGCGCATCCACAGGCACCAGGTAGTTCACCCCGTCCGACTGGAACCCGTGCCCGGCATAGAAGAACAGAGACACATCGGCTTCGGCGGCGGTCGCGCCGAAGGATTCCGCCAGGCTCAGCATCTCGTCGCGGGCCAGGTCGGTGCCCAGGAACACCTCGAAGCCCAGCCCCTCGAGCGCGATGGCCAGGTCCGACGCATCGTTGATCGGGTTATCCAGCGAGGTGACATCGGCATAGTTCGAGTTGCCCACCACCAGCGCCACGCGCCGCTCGGCCAGCGCCGGAAGGGCGCCGGCAATCAGGCAGAAGGCAAACACGAGAACTCGCACGGGCACCAGACGGGTCCTCCGGGGTCAGAGTTCCAGCACGCGGGACATGCCGATCTCGGCGCGGCCCACGGCGGCGATGACGGTCTCGGCCTGCTGACGGTGCAGCCCGGCCAGTTCGGGATCCGTGGCGCGGATCAGGGAGATCGCCTTGCGGATCTCGGTCTCGGCGGTCTGCAGCGCGGCGCGGGCCTTGCCCACTGCCTCGCGCCGGATCGCGGCGCGCTCGGCGGCGCTGGTGGCGACGGCCAGACGGGCCTGCGCCTCGGCGCCTGCCGCGCGGATCCCGGCCGAGGCGTCGCGGATGATGTCGGCGATGCCCGACAACTCGGGAGGCAGCTCCGAGACCAGCCGCTCCAGGTCGTCGGAGTAGCTGTCCATCGCGTCGGCGAGACAGGCGAGATACGCGCCGACATCATCATCCTGGCCTGCGCAGGCAGCGGCGCGGGCTTCGAAATCCTCCGAGAAGCTCTCGACCGTGCCCAGGGCCAGCGCCGCGCGGTCGGTCGGCGTGACCGCAGTGCCGCCGGTCGTGCCGCCCCCGGTTCCGCCGGTGCCGCCGGTGATCGTGGTGTCCACCGTGGGCGGCGGCGGGATGACCGGCACCGGTGGCACCGGCGGGGTCGCCTCGGGCAGGACCGCCAATTGGCCGGGCACCAGGGCGATGCTGTAGTTGCTCAACCCGCTGCCCGCGGGCGTGCCCAGGTTGATCGCATAGGGGCTGCCGGCGGCGGTGGCGTCGGATGCTGCGCCGGCGCTGCTCAGCGCCACGCTGCCGACGCTGTCCGAGAACACCAGGCCGGTCACCGCAAAGGCGCTCTGGTCCAGCACGAATTCGTCGTTCTCGACCCGGCTCTGGTTCAGCGCTGTGACGGTCAGCGGCGCCGGCGTGATCGTCGCCGTGGCGCCGAGCGAGCGCACCGCATAGCCCACACCCTGCGCCGAGGTCAGGCCGGTGACGGGAATGGTGAAGGGCGTCGTGCCCACGGTCTGCGACCCGTAGCTGAGGTTGGACAGCAGCCCGGACGTGTCCAGCGTGTCGCCCAGCGGCCCGAAGACGAAACTGCCGGCCCCGCCGCCGATGGTGCCCGGCGCGGTGGCGGTCGGGGTCTGGCCGTATTGCACGGTGAAATCGCCCGGCTGGACGAAGACCACCGGGCTGGTGGAATAGTTCGTCGGATAGGCCCCCGGCGCGCCCGGCGCCCAGGCGCCGGCGAAATCCCAGCCCAGAGGCTGGGTCAGCGCCAAGAAGCCGGCGGTGTCCTGGAATTGCGCCGTGGTCAGCCCGGTGCCCGCCGCGCTGGTGCCCACGCCCGAGGCATCGGTGTCCCAGAACGAGTTGATGACGGTGCCGGTGTTGAGACCCACGAGCCCGCCGACCGCCGCGGCGCCGGTGGCCGAGGGGGTGCCGGCGGAGAAGGAGTTGGTGATGGTTAAGCTGCCCGGCGGGATCGGTGCCTCGTTGATGCCGACCAGCCCGCCCACCGCGCCGCCATTGCTGGCGCTCTGGGTCAGGGTGACGTCAGCCAAGGAATAGGAATCGGTGATCGTGCCCTGCTCGAACCCCACCAGCCCTCCTGCCGAGACGAACGCGCCGCCGGATTCGCTGACATCCACCGTTCCGCTGCTGTGGCTGCGCAGGATGGTGCCGAAATTCTGCCCGGCCAGCCCGCCGACCGAGGCCGGCGTCGCCGCGAAGGAGAAGGCGTCGATCTCGATATCGGCAAAGCTGTCGCGGATGATGCCGGCATTGGTGCCGACCATGCCGCCGACGACCCCGGCCACCATCTGCAACACGCCCTCGACCGAGGAATTGGCGATGGTGCCCAGGTTGGTGTCGGCCAGCAGCCCGCCCTCGTCATTGCTGACATCGGCATCGACCAGCCCCAGGTCTGTAACGGTGGCTCCGGCGGAGATGGTGCCGAACAGCCCGCCATCCACGAAATCGTTGACGAACAGGTCCGAGATCACATACCGCGCCCCGTCCAGCGTACCGCTGAAGACGGGAATGGTGTCAAAGCCGAACGGGCCGTCGAATTCGCGCCAGGTGCCCGTCACTTCGGCGTCGATATCGTTGGCCAGGACGAAACTGGCCGAGGGCAGCGCCCCGGTGCGGATACCCTGAACACCGTAAATATCGGTCAGGCGGTAGGGATCACCGGCGCCGCCGGTGCCGCCGAGCGCACGTAGGAACGTGCCGGTATAATCCGGATCCAGCCGGAAATCGTCGGCGTCAAAGGCCGGCAGGACCGGACCAAGCTGGATCCAGTCACCGGCGAAGATCTCGAACAGCCCGACGCCGATTGCGCCGGCCGGCCCGGTGGTGATGGTGCCACCGGCTAGCACGGTCAGCGCGCTGCCGATGATCGGCGCGTTGATCGCGATATCGTTGTCCGCGTCCAGACCCAGCGAGAAGCCCGAGCTCCAGCTGATCGCCTCGTTGATGGTGATGTCGCCGGCATCCGGCCCCGGCCCGCTGGTGTCGAGGGTAAAGCTGGTGGTGGACAGGTTCGACTCGATGGTCGCCGCGTCGATGGTGCCCGGCACGGTGATGTTGCTGGGATCCAGCAGCAGCATCCCCACCTGCCCCGCCGGCGCGCGGGTGTCGGCCAGCCCGCGATAGCGCAGGTCGGCCAGGCCCGAGACCTCGGCAAACCCGCCATCGCCGCCCGCATCGCCGCCGCGCGCCGAGATCTGTCCGCTGAAATCGGTGAACACGTCCGACCAGACCACGATGCGCCCGCCATCGCCGCTCTCGCCGCCATCGGCAATCAGCCGGGTGGCCGCATCCACATGCGCGGTCAGCGCGCGCGCCAGGTCTCCGCTGCCCTTGAAATCGCCGCCGACCCGGATCAGACCGCCCTGCCCCGCGCCCGCCCCGCTGGCGACCAGCGTGGCGCCGGCCAGTTCGATGGCCGCGCCAGTGATGGTGATGTCGCCACCCGGTTGCGTTTCGGGACGCGCCACCGGGCGCGGGCTGGTCGCCACCTGCGCCCGCGCCGATGTGTCGATGCGCCCAGTGACGCGCACCGCGCCGCCGCCGCCGCCCAGCACCACCGCGCCGCTGCGCCCGCCGACGCTGCGCGCCTCGATCACGCCGGACATGTTGACCACCTGCCGTGCCGCGTCGCGGGCGCTGGCGGCCATCATGTGCACCTGCCCGCCCTCGGCCTCGATGCGGCCCGAATTCTCGACCAGCGCCTCCATGGTCTCGTCGCCCTGCGAGGGCACCGCCACCTGCAGGAACCCGTCGCCCGAGACATCCAGCGTCACCCGCTCACCCGCGGCCAGCCCGACCCTGCCCAGCGGCACCCGGATCACGCCCGAGTTCTTCGCCCGCCCGCCAATGAGCGCGGCATAGCCGCCCGGCACCACGTCGATGCGCCCGGCATTCTCGACCGTGGCCGAGCTTCCATCGCCCTCGAACCGGTAGCGCCCGGCCATGAAGTCGTCGGTGCCGATGCCCAGGGTCGAGGCCACGAAGCCGCCGGTGCCGATCCGGCCGGTGGGGCCGATGAAGATGCCGTTGGGATTGACCACGAAGATCTGGCCGTTGGCGGTCAACTGGCCGTGAATCTGGCTGGTGGTGGCGCCCGTCACCCGGTTCAGCAGCGCCGATTGCACGCCGGGCTGGGTGATGTCGACCCGGCCGCCCTGCCCGATGGAAAAGCTCTGCCAGTCGATCACCGCCGCGCCGGTGGTCTGGCCGATGGCCATCTGCCCGCCCGAAGGCGCGCCGATCACCGCGCCGCCGGCCACCACGCTGCCGCCCGTGGGCAGCTCCTGCGCCAGGGCCGTCGAGCCCAGAAGCGCCGCGACCAGGCCCAGCCCGGGGCGCACTACCCGCGCCCGCCGCGGCTCAGAACCGGCGGCTGGCGACGATGCTGAACCGGTCGTCATCTGGTTCGTTGTCATCCCGTTCCCCCCTTCCGTATTCCAGCCGCAGCGTGGCGTTGCTGTAATCAGACTCCTCGATGGTCAGCAGCTCGATCCCGACACCGTAGGAGGTGGCGGTGGTGCTGCCCTGCTCGACGATCGTCGGCTGCTCCAGCCCGACCTCGCCATAGGCGCCGAACAGATAGGGCTTGACGATCAGGCCGATGCCGCCCAGCGACATGCGGCTCTGATGCGCCACTTCGGCCCGCATCACCCAGCCGTCATCGCCCTTGACGGAGCCTGCGTCGAAGGTCGACAGCTCGCCCGCCCCGGCGATGCTGAACTGCTCCGAGGTCAGCAGCGGATCGCCGAAATTCTCCTGGATCCGCCCACGCAGCGACAGGCTCCAGTCGGGGCTGAGCGGCCGGTCATAGCTTACGCCGACCACCAGCTTGGTGAACTCGTCATCCGCGCCCTGCCGCGACAACGGCACGCCGTTTCCGGCGGCCTCGGCGGCGCTGCGCGCGCCAAGCGCGTCGATGCCCTGCGACAGGATCGCGCTGGTGCGCAGATAGGCCCCCGAGTCGAACTGCCAGCCGGCATCCAGCGAGGCGCGCAGCACCGTAAGCTCGTCGCGATAGATCGGGATGTTGCCGCCCGGCAGCTTCAGCTCCTGCTCGTCATTCTGCCGGTCGAGGATGAATTGCGAGGTCAGGTTGAAGGCGCGGGAGCGGATCCACGGATAGTAGAGCCTGAGCGACAGCCGGTCGAACTGGCTGGTGGTGGGCACCAGCGCGTCATCGGGGTTGGACTGGCTCAGCGTGCCCTCGACATTGAAGGTCAGCCCGTCCAGCCCGATGGGCACCACCGCGCCCAGGGCAGCGATGCGGTATTGCGGATCGCTGCTGAAATAGTCCTGCGGCGCGCCGCCCAGCCGTCCATAGAAGGTCTCGCCCATCTCCAGCGCGCCGTTCAGCTCCAGCCCCATGCTCAGGTTGAACGGCCCCAGCTCGTCCGAGAGCGTGTTGTCCAGCCCGTAGGAGCCGGTGACGCGCTTGTATTGCCCGTCCAGGATAAGCGCAGTTCCGCCGCTTTGCTGGCCGGTGGCCAGGGTCGAGGCCAGCCGCACGCCATAGGTGTCGCCGGCCAGCAGCAGCGCGCGCTCGATCTGCTGGATGCGCAACCCGGGCCGGCCCACCAGCGGCGCGGTGATCGCGGCCACGCGGGCGCGCACCGGGTCCGGCACCGCGCTGCTGTCGATGCGCTCGACAAAGCCGTTCACCACCTCCACCCGCACCGTGCCGCCGTCGCGCACCGTCTGCTGCGGCAGCACCACGCGGGCCAGAACAAATCCCGCCTCGGCGTAGGCCGCCTCGAGCTCGCGCACGGCGCGGAAGATCTCGGATGCCGGCACCCGCTTGCCCGCCAGCGTGGCGCGGAACCGCTCGTTGGCCGCCCGCATCTGCGGCAGCGGGTTCCGCAGGTCCACCGCCCCCACCGTCACGAACAGCCGGTCGGACCCGGCGGGCGTGTCGGCGCCGGGGTCGCGCGCCACGGTCACCGGCGCAGAAGTGGCCTGCCGGTTCTCGGGCTGAAAGGTCGAGGGCGCGATGTTCGACGCGGTCTGCGCCAGCCCCGCCTGCGCCAGAAGCGACAGGACGCCGGCCAGCACCACCGTGCGCGGGGAAAGGGTATTCGCAAATGGCATCGACCTGTGGTCCGATCTGAAATGAACTGTTTCCAGCCAAGCGCAAAACACCCGCTTGACGCAAGGGAAAAGCCAAGCCGCGACACCGGTTTGTCGGTTTTTGGCGCTGCCCTGTTGGCGGATCGCGCAAAGCCGGTCAGACTGTATCCGACACCTTCAGGGCGGAGCATCCATGCTGACCCGGACGCAACAGGAGTTTCTGACCCGGTTCGGGATCGTGCCGGCCCCAGGCGGCGCCGACCCGGCCCCGACGGCGGATGCGGGCGACGACATGGCCCGCGCCGAGGCGGTGCTGGGCCGGGTGCGCGCCCTGCCGCCGCGCGGCGCCCGGCTGCTGGCGGGGCTGGCCACGCCACTAGCCCGGGCGCTGGCCGCCGCGCGCGAGGCCGAGCCCGCCCGCGCCGCGCAGCTGATGGCGCGCGAGGCCGACACCGTCCGCGCGCTGGATCGCGAGATCGACGCGGTGCGCCGCTATCTGGTCGAAGAGCCCAGATTTCAGGCCCGGCTGGCCGAGGCCCGCGCCCATCGCGCCGGCGGCGGGGCAATCGCGATCGAGGATTACCTGGCGCGGATCGAGGAGGACGAGGCCCGCCGCGCCAAGGCCGAGGCGCAGGGCGAGATCGACCGGGCGCTGGCCGCCTGCGACGCCCAGGAACACCGCCACGCCGCGATGATGGCCGAGGCCGAACGCGGCGCCGACTATGCCCGCCTGCGCGCCGGGCTGGAGACCGGTATCGCCGCCATCGAGGCGCAGGCCCCCGGCGGCGGCGCCGCCCGCCCGGTGCTGGCGGATGTGCGCGACATGATGGGCGAGGCCGAGAACTTCACCAAAAGCGCCAATTGGGTCGGCGCGGTGCTGACCCTGCGCAAGGCCGCCACCGAGCTCAAGGTGCGCACCAAGGGGCTGGAACTGGTCGAAGAGCTGCGCCCCGAGGAGCGCGACGACGATTTCGAGGCCAACCACGCCCGGCTGCGCGACATGATCGCGGGGCTGCGCAAGCTGCCCGCCGCCGGCCGGTTCCGCCCCGAGCTGATCGAATGTGTCGACATGCTCAAGCGCGCGCGCGGCGCCCTGCCCGACCAGGCCGCGGCGATGGGGCTGCTGTCGCAGGCGCGGCGGGTGCTGACCGAGATGACCGACGGGATGGTCGAGCATGGCCGCTTCGACAGCAACCTGCGGCAGGCCCTGGCGCAGCGCAAGGAACTGGCCGCGCTGAACGCCGAGCGCTGCGTGCAGGACGAGTTGGCCCGCGTCACCGACGCCCTGCGCGAGGCCGACGACCGCGCCCGCACCCGCGAATACCAGAAGGCGCTGGATGCGCTGACCCTGGCCGAGACCGCCCTGCGCGACGGGCTGGCCGCCGGGCAGCTCTATGCCGAGCAGGTCGCACCCGCCCGCCGCGCCATCGCGCTGGCCGCCAAGGACGGCGACGACACCGCCCGCGCCCGGCTCGCCGCGCTGGACAGCGCCTTTCGCGGCCGCGACCTGGCGCAGGCCCGCGCGCTGGCCGAGGCGGCGCTGTCGGCGCGGGCGGGCTAGCGCTCAGAACCCCTGGAACAGCATGTCCAGCGCGCGCGTCACCTCGTCGGCGCGCGCCGCCAGGCTGTCCACCGGATCGCGCAGCATTCCCGCCGGCACCGCGGCCAGGAACTGCGTCACCATCACATGCGGCACCCCGTCGATCTCGACCACCGGGTTCAGGAACCGCGCCGGCACCGGCGCCTGGCCCTGCGGGATCAGCGGCACCACGACCCGCGTGTTCAGCCCGCCCAGCAGGTCGCTCTGCACATCCAGCAACAGCGTTCCGGGCTGGGTCCCGGCAAAGACATCGTATTTCGCCATCAGAACTGCCGGAACGCCTCGAGCGGCAGGCCGTTGGCCTCGGCCCAGTCGTTGGAGCTGGCGATCGCCTCGGCATTCTCGCGCCGCCAGGCCTCGGCCTTGGCGCGGCGCACCGCCTCGCTCAGCCCCGCCTCGGCGGCGCGGCTGAGGTTCACGCCGAGCGCGCGCGCTTCGGCCAGCAGGGTCTGGTCCAGCGACAGGTTGGTGGCCTTGCGGGCGGTCTTGCTTGCTTGCATTGTGGAGCCTCCTTGTGAAGAGTATATGCGCAAACTTCATGCGCATCAACCTTGGGGCCCGGTTAACAAGCAAGGCCGGCCATTGCGGCGTCTTCTTTCGTCCGCACGGTTCGCGACACGAGCGAGGTGTCGCGCCCCGCAACGGCCTACGGGCGATCGAGCGAGAGGCCGGTGGCGCGGCCCAGGCGCAGCGCCAGGGGCAGGATCGCCAGCACCATCAGCGCGGACAGCAGGAACGGGGCACCGGGCATGTAGAGCTCGCCCTCGTCGTCGGTATAGACCTCGAAAACGAAGGTCAGGATCAGGGGCGCGACCACAGATGCAAAGGACGACAGCGAGGCGATGACCCCCTGCACCATGCCCTGCCGCCTTTCATCGACGCGGTTGGACGACATCGCAGTCAGCAGCGGCGGCGCCAGGTCCGAGAGAGCGGCCAGCACCAAAAACAGCGCCAGCCCCACCAGCGTTTCGGTAAACCCGAAACCCACCATCCCCACCAGCGCGGCCAGAAGCCCGATCACCAGCACCCGGAACTCGCCCAGCCCACGCACCAGCAGCGGCATCAGCCCGCCCTGCACCACGGCCAGCATGACCCCGTAGGCCGCCAGCGACAGGCCGATGAGGGCGGTGGACCAGCCGAACACCTCGCGCGTCCAGAACGCCCAAAGGGCCGGATAGACCATGTTGGCGAACTCAAAGACGAACAGCACCAGCAGCGGCACGGCCAGGTTGGGAATGCGGAACGCGTCGAGGATCTGGGCGAAGGGGTTGAGCTCGCGCCGGCCGAATGGTCGCCGGCGCTCGGGCGGCAGGCTCTCGGGCAGAACGAAGAGACCGAAGAGGACATTGGCCGCCGACATGGCTGCGGCGATCCAGAACGGCGCCGACAAGTGGATGGTCGCCGCCAGCCCGCCCAGGGCCGGGCCGAGAACGAAGCCGATGCCGAAGGCCGCACCGATCATGCCGAACCGCGCGGATTTCTCGCCCGCTGTCGAAATGTCGGCGATATAGGCCGTCGCGGTGATATAGGTCGAGCCCGCCATGCCCGCGATCAGCCGCCCCAGCAACAGCAGCCACAGCGACCCGGCCAGCGCCATGACCACGTAATCCGCCGCAAGTAGCGCCAGCGCGGCCAGCAGGACCGGCTTGCGTCCGATGGCGTCCGACAACGAGCCGATGGCCGGCCCGCACAGGAACATCGCGCCGGCATAGGCCGACATCAGCAGCCCCGCCCAGAGCGAACCCTCGGCGTTCGAGGCCGCGCCCACGCGCTCCATAAGCTCGGGCATGATCGGGAACACGATCCCGATGCCGATCGCGTCGATCAGAAGCGTCGCCAGGATAAAGAGGAACGGGCGGTCTTTCATCCGGTCTCTCTCGGACGATCCCGGCGCCAAGGCAAGGATGAAAGCCGCCCTTCGCCCTGGGAAACACCGCGGGAGCGGCCCCGGATTTGCCGCCGGCCACGACACCTGCGTAGGATGCGATCAGACAGAGCGAAACCGCCCGGAGCGCGAGATGAGCGACACCAAGCCCCGCCTGAACCTGCCCTTCGTCGGCATTTCCACCTTCGGCAAGCGCCCCCATGTCGGCGATTGGGACGCGCTCGACGCCGATATCGCGGTGCTGGGCGCGCCTTTCGACGCCGGCACCCAGTTCCGCGCCGGCGCCCGGTTCGGGCCGCGCGCGATCCGCGAGGCCTCGACCCTGTTCTCGTTCGGGCTGGGCGGGGCCTATGACCACGAGGACGACTGCACCTACCTGCCCGAGACCGTGCGCATCGTCGATCTGGGCGATGCCGACATCGTGCATACCGACACCGCGACCAGCCACGCCAACATCCGCGACGGCGTGGACACGATCCTGCGGGCGGGCGCCTTTCCGGTGGTGCTGGGCGGCGACCACTCGGTCAACATCCCCTGCATCGACGCCTTCGAGGGGAATGGCGATATCCATGTCCTGCAGATCGACGCGCATCTGGATTTCGTCGACGAGCGCCACGGGGTGCGCAACGGCCACGGCAACTGCCTGCGCCGCGCGGCCGAGAAGCCCTATGTCACCGGGCTTACCCAGGTCGGCATCCGCAATGTCTCATCCACGGCGCGTGACGGGTACGAGGCCGCCCGCGCGATGGGGTCCGACATCCTGTCGGTGCGCCAGGCCCGCGCGCTGGGGCCGCAGGAGGTGATCGCCCGCATCCCGATCGGCGCTCGGGTCTATGTGACCATCGACATCGACGGGTTCTGCCCCTCGATCGCGCCGGGCACCGGCACGCCCAGCCATGGCGGGTTCCTCTACTACGAGGTGCTTGAGATGCTGCAGGCCCTGGCGCGGCGACACGAGGTCGTGGGGATCGACCTGGTCGAGGTTGCACCGGATTACGATCCCGGCGGGGTCACCGCCACGCTGGCCGCGCAGGTTCTGCTGAATTTCCTCGGCTTCGTCTTTCACGCCCGCCAGACCACCCCCTGAAGCCTAGAGCGTCGGAAAATCGCATCCCGGATTAACGTTGCGAAGTCAGGCGGTTGACCCGGGTTGCTCCAAAGGGCGGGGAACCGGTTCACGTCTGCGCAGTTGATGTCCTGCCCCGATCCGTGGGATCATGGGGTATACCGAACCGGGCGCAAGAGGCCGCCCCGCCCGGCCTGGACCGGGGACGACCGGCCGCTTGGCGGCGCATCTCACATGCGCCCCGTGACGCTGCCCGCGACACCAGCAAGCGGCCCCGCGCCGCAGGAAGGTCGACCGCGACGGAACTGCACCCACGCGAGACACGGGCGGGCCCTGACCCGATGCCGACCCCGATGCGCGTAACCACGATTACAGCAGATCACACCCCGCCACCGCGCGGACCGTCACGCCCGAGGGGCCGGCGGACGGCATACCATGTCAGGTCAGGATCTGCCGACGGAAAGGACGGAACAATGACCGATAAGAACCCCGACAAGGGCTATGTCGCCCTCCTGGGCTGGAGCCTGAACGCCATCGACGCCGTGGACCGGTTCGACCGACGGTATGTGGTGGTCGCCCCGCCCTGGGCCGAGGCCTATTGCGAGCAGAACGACATCCCGTTCGTGCCGTGGGATTTTGACCGGCTGAACGAACGCTCGAACGAGCTGGCGCACAAGCTCGAGGAGATGGGCGTCGACGTGGCCATCCCGATCTTCGAGGAGACGGTGGAATGGGCCGGCGCGATCAATGCCGTGCTGCTCAAGAACCCGCGCCTGCTGGGCCAGGCCATGCTGTTCCGCGACAAGTCGCTGATGAAGCGGCGCGCGCAGCTGGGTGGCATCCGGGTCGGCGTCTTCGAAGAGGCGCATGACCGCGGCGACGTCATCCGCTTCCTCAAGCGGGTCAACCAGACCCTGCTCAAGCTGGACGGCGACCCCAATGATCCGATCCACTTCAAGGCCTTCGACAAGTCGGGCACCGCCGGGCACCGGGTGATCCGCACGCCCGAGGATGTCGACGGCATCCCCGACGACGAGTTTCCGGCGCTGCTGGAAAGCCATCTGGACGGCTGGGAATTCGCGGTCGAGGCGTGGATCAAGGACGGCAAGATCCAGTTCCTGAACATCTCGGAATACGTCACGCTGGGCTATTCGGTCTTTGTGCCGGCGACGCCGGAACTGGAAGCGCACCGGGAGCGGATCACCGAGGAGATCGAGAAGCTGATCGAAGTCTTCGACATCGAGTTCGGCTTCATCCATCCCGAGTATTTCCTGACCAGCGACAACAAGCTCTATTTTGGCGAGGTCGCCTATCGCCCGCCGGGGTTCAACGCGCTGGAGCTGATCGAGCGCGCCTATGGCTTCAACGGCTACCAGGGTCTGGTCGTCGCCTTCGACCCCAAGACCACGCAGGAGGAGCTGGACGCGTTCTTTCCCACGCCGATCAAGGACGCCAAGGGCCATGCCGGCTGTTTCGGAGTCTATCCGCGCCGCCGCGTGGTCAGCCGGCTGGAGATCCCGGAACAGACCGCCAACCATCCCTATTTCGAGTTTCACGAGCTGTCCGACCCGCGCGAGCACAAGGTCGCCAAGCGCTCGGCATTCGGCACGCATTGGGGGCTGGCCTATTTCTTCGGTGACAATGCCCACGAGTTGCGGGATCTTCTCAAGCAACAGGAAGAGCTGGACTACTACGTCTGATGACCGCAGATACCGCCCATTCCGCGCCGCCGCCCGAAGGGTCCGGGGTCGACGCCCCGGCCCTGCGGTTGGCCGAGACGCTGGACGTCGCGATCGCTCGGCTGGAGCAGGCGCGCCCCTTCGCCAAGTTCCGCCACCAGCGCCCGGTCCTGGACGTTGTGGCGCGGCTGCAGGCCATGCCCGGCGGGCTGGACGCGATCGCGGCACAGGCAGCCCGGATGGACGCGGCCGGGCTGTTTGCAGGGTCCGACTGGGACCGGCCCGAGACGCTTCTGCCGCAGCTTGTGGGCGGCACACTGAGCTCGGAAGATCCGGTCTCGGCGGCGCTTGAGCTGACCAGCCTGGCGCGATTCCTGGCGGTGGCAACCGGACAGGCACGGCATGACAACCTGCACAGCGACCAGGCCCGGCATTTCCTGACCCAGGTGCTGGCCCTGAACCTGCGCGACATCTTCCTGCCGCCCGACGAGACCGCGCGTATGCTGGGTGAGCGGTATGACCGCAAGCGGCGCGCGCTGACCTACATCTTCGAGCATATCGGCCTGACCGACGTTCTGGGTGTGCTGGTGACCGAGATCTGGCGTCTGCTGGAACAGCGCTCGGTGCAGGTGGGTGTGGCCAAGGACATGATCGCCCAGATCGCCATCGCGCTGCACGAGAAGGGCACCGAGCCGGGCAACGAACGGCTGGGCGCCGAACGCCTGGTCAGCGCGCTGTTCGGTCCGACCGTGGCCTCGCTGGACGATCCCGGTACTGCCGTCTACCTGGACCGCATCGCGCATTTCGACGAGGCCGGCCTGTCGCGCGAGGCGATGGGGTTTGCCCGCGCCATGCATGACACGGGGCTGGTGTCGGACTATCACGCGGCCTTCGTTACCTGGGCGGTGGATTATGCCGACCGGCCGCTTGTACCCGAGGCGCTGGGGCTGGGGTCGCGCGGCCTGGATTCCTGGCGCAACTACCGCCGCCTGATCCAGGACCTGATCGGTGCCGCGGTCACGCCGGCGACGCCGCAGGCGGTCTATGGCCTGGCAATGCTGCTCGAACGAGGCATCCTGCATCATGCGCCGATGGTCCCCGCGCTGGACCGGCAGCTACAACTGACCGTGCGCGGCCAAGCCCGCGAGCGGCTGATCCAGGGCTTCGGCGAGGCGGTGCCGCCCGAGGCGCATCTGCTGGCCGGGGTTGTCCAGGTGCTGGGACAGCCGCTGGGCATCGGCCAGGGCGCCAACCCGACCTGCCAGGCGGCGCGCGCCATCGCCATGTGGGCGCTGATCGAGCCGGACTACCTGCTGCACATCGTCACCCAGGCCGCCGAGTTCGACACCGTCCTGATGCAGTTCGAAGGCACCGCGATCGACGCCGCCGACCTGCCCGTGGGCCTGGCCGGGTTCGGGCCGATCGACGCCGATCCGGTCTCGGTCCTGTTGGTGTCTCACCTCGACCGGATCTATGCCGAAATGGGGCGGCTCTGCGCCGGGCGCGACGGCGATCCGCATCGCTGGATCAACCCGCAGTTCCACGGCTGGTGGGTGGCGCGGGACTGCGCCGTTGCCGTCGACGTGACCAGCGGCCGGCTGACCGGCTATGACACCTTCCTGCGCCGGTTCATGTCCAGCTATCACCCGCTTTTCAATGGCGACCGTCCGGTCAGCCACCCGCAGCCCGCCGGTATCGCGGTCACCGATCCCCAGGGACAGTTCGTCGGCTGGCACGCCATCGCGATCCTGCGCGTGGGCGAGGACCAGGCGGGCAAGATGCGGGTCTATTTCTACAATCCCAACAATGACAGCGGCCAGGATTGGGGCGGCGGCGCGGTCGTGTCCACCGGCGGCAACGGCGAACGCCACGGCGAGGGGTCGCTGGAGTTCGAACAGTTCCTGTCGCGGGTCTACCTGTTCCACGACGATCCGCTGCGCGGGACCGAGACCGACCACGACGTGCCGCAGGAGGTCATTGACCATATCCGCGACCTGGCCACCGGCAGCTGGGCGGCCGGCAGGCTGCCCGAGATCCCGCCCCGGGGGGCCTGACCCGCCCGGTTTCCGGGCGCAGGGAATCTGGTATGGCGGGTGGATGAGCACTTCCCATCGAACACCCGGATACGCCCTGCCCTCGGAACCCCTGGCGGCGGCCGGGGTTCTGTTCGCGTCGATCTGTTTCGGGATCGTGCCGTATTTCAGCCGCGGCCTGAGCGCGCAGGGCCTGGCGCCGCAGGTGGTCGCCATTTACCGCTACGCACTGGCCGCGTGGGCCGCGACCGTTGAGCGCCGCCGTTCAGGCGGTCAGGCCTTGCATCCGGCCCAGCACGTCCAGCCCCTGCTGTTTCCAGAAATGCAGCAGGTCGATGAAGACCCAGTTTTCGGACAGCTTGTCGCCCTCGCGCCGATACATGTCGATCACCCGCATGTCACCGGCCTGGCCGGTGGCCGGCATCCCCATGAAGCCGCCGGTGGGTTGCAGCGTCAGGTTGGGCCAGCCGAAGAAGCCGCCGAACTTGCCCTCGGCAATGCGGCAGACATGGCCGTTGAACACCCGCCCGGCAAAGGCCGCGCGGAAGGCGCCGGAATGCTGCTCGGCATAGCGTTCGATGGTGTAGGTCGCGCCGATACCGGCCGGACCCCACCAGATCATGTCCTCGTTCCAGGACCGGCGCAGCTCGTCGACCAGCGAATGGTCGGCACCGCCGCGCCAGCCGCCGCCGATATCCTTGACCATGAACTCGATCGCGGCCAGCGTGCGCTCGCCTTCCTCGGGATCCTGCGGCTGAAACAGCAGCCCGTCGTGATCGACCGGACCTGGCTGCACCAGATGCGCGCCGGTTTGCGGCGGAAACGGATTCTGCCCGGCCTGCATCATCAGATGCGGGATGTCGAAGAACATCGCGGTCTCGGTGATCGCGCCATTCTCGACCCGGTGAAAGGCCGCATAGCGCAGCATCGCGATCCTGCGCGTGGGGCGAATGCCCAGCCAGGGCGCGTCGAACAGCCCCATCAGGTGCCCCATCGACGCCACCCAGACAGCGCCGTCACCGTGATTGCGCCCGGCAAAGAACAGATCCAGCCGCCGCCGCAACGGCCGTAGCGCCGATTTCAGCGGCACCCAGAAGGTTTGCGCCACGGCCTCGGGCCCGCTCTGCTCGTCGAACGGGTGGAACCCCCGCCACAGCAGGTCGGGGGCGCAGAACCGCGCCATCACCCCGGCCACGTCGGGCCCCTCGGCGGCGTCCAGCGCCGCATAGAACGCGCGCACCAGCGCCTTGGCGCCCTGAAGGTCACTCATCGCGGTCCCCTCGGCCCCTGCCCCGTCCGCCATCTCAGCCCTTCCAGGTCGCGCCGGCCGGATCGTCGGTGCCGATCACGTGGTAGAGCGCGGCCTCGCCGGTCATCGACGGCACTGCGGAATGGGCCAGGTTCTCGGGCACGCTCATCGTATCTCCGGGCGCCAGGGTCGCGGCGCCGCCCTCCCATTCGACGCGCCAATGGCCCCTGACCGGCATCAGGACCGACGGGCGGTCATGGCTGTGCTTGCTGTCGGTGGCGCTGGCGCGGGTGATCAGGTCGACCTCGAACCCCGGCCGGTCGCGGATCACGCCCTGCTTGCCGATCACCTTGGCCGGCGCGTCCGAGGCGATGGCGCACAGGTCGTTGTAGCGCCGGACATAGCCGCCGATGACCTGCATCGGGGTCGGCTCGTCCACCTTGGCCAGTTCCTCCTCGGTGAGAAGCGGCATCGGCTTCACGCCCTCGGGCAGGCTCTCGCCCTTCTTGGTGTCGTAGAGCTTGCCGTTGTCACCCAGAACCAGCCCGTGATCCTTCGCATCCTCGATCACCTGCGGCGCCCAGATCACGCCACCACCGGCATCGTCGCCGCCCAGGATCGCCATGATCATCCCGTAATCGGTGCCGATATTCTCGAACCCGCGGAACGTGTTGGTGGGGATGTTGAAGATGTCGCCCTCTTCCAGCACCACCTCGCCGGCATCGCCCCAGCGGCCCCAGAAGAACCGCCAGCGCCCCTTGAGGACAAAGAAGACCTCGGCGGTGCGGTGGTTGTGCAGGCTGTTGCGGCAGCGCGGCGGCTGGCCGGCGGCGCCGATGTTGAACCCGTGCGGAATGGTGATGTGCACGTGCTGGTCGGGGCTTTCGGACACACCGCCACCGATGATGGTGAAGTTTTCCTTCTGGTCGCTGCCCGGCGTATGCGCGTCGATGAAGGCGGTCTTGCAGGGCTGCAGGTCGCCGTAGCGGACGATGCGGGCTTCCATCTCGGTCGGGGTCATCTGGTTGGGGTCTCCTGTGGGATGTTCTGGAGGTTATTCTGCGGCATCGCGATGCGGCGCGGGCGCGCCATAGGGCACGTTGACCCCGCCATAGCGGCGGACCCGCACGTTGCACTGCTCGGCATGGCCGACGAAACCTTCGAGGATGCACAGGCGCGAGCCGTATTCGCCCACCATCGTCGCCGCCTCGTCGGTCAGAACCTTCTGATAGCTGTGGGTCTTGAGATACTTGCCGACCCACAACCCGCCGGTATAGCGCCCGGCCTTCTTGGTGGGCAGCGTGTGGTTGGTGCCGATCACCTTGTCGCCATTGGCGACATTGGTGCGCGGGCCGAGGAACAGCGCGCCATAGCAGGTCATGTTGTCGAGATACCAGTCGTCGCGGCCGGTCATCACCTGCACATGCTCCGAGGCGTAGTCATTGGCCACGGCCAGCATCTCGTCATGGCTGTCGCACAGGATCACCTCGCCATAGGCGTCCCAGCTGACCGAGGCGGTGCCCGCGGTCGGCAGGATCCCCAGCAGCCGGTCGATCTCGGCCAGGGTGGACTCGGCCAGCGCGCGGCTGTTGGTCAACAGGACGGCGGGCGAGTTGTAACCGTGTTCAGCCTGCCCCAGAAGGTCGGTGGCGCAAATCTCGGCATCGACCGTGTCGTCGGCGATCACCATCGTCTCGGTCGGGCCGGCAAAGAGGTCGATGCCGACGCGGCCGAAAAGCTGGCGCTTGGCTTCGGCGACAAAGGCGTTGCCGGGACCGACCAGCAGGTGCACCGGGTCGATGGTCTCGGTTCCCAGCGCCATCGCGCCGATCGCCTGGATGCCGCCCAGCACATAGATCTCGTGCGCGCCGCCCATCTTCATCGCGGCGATCACGCCCGGATTGGGCTCGCCGTTGAAGGGCGGCGTCGCGGCGATGATCCGCGGAACGCCGGCGACCGAGGCGGTGGCCACCGACATATGCGCGCTGGCGACCATCGGGAACTTGCCGCCCGGCACATAGCAGCCCACGGACTGCACGGGGATGTTCTTGTGGCCCAGGATCACGCCCGGCAGGGTCTCGACCTCGATATCCTTCATCGAGTCGCGCTGCGCCTGGGCGAAGTTGCGCACCTGGTCATGGGCGAAGCGGATATCGGCCATCTCGCGCTCGGACACTTTCGAGGTGATCGCCTCGATGTCGCTCTCGGACAGGCGGTAGGAGGGCGGGCTGTACTTGTCGAACTTCTCGCTCAGCTCGCGCACCGCCGTGTCGCCGCGCGCCTCGATGTCCTTGAGAGTCGCCTCGACCACCGCGCGGGTCTTGGCGTCGTCCTCGGCCCGGTCGGCTTCGGGCTTGCCGCGCTTGAGGTAGGTGATGGTCATGTCATTGCCTCCTGTCCTGATCGGATTGGGCGCCCCTTTCAGGGCGTCCGACGCGCCGCTCGGCCCCGGTGCGACGCCGGGCCGACCTGCCCATGCACCTGTCCTGGCCGCCTCCCGGCAAGCTCGCCCGGCCGTTTCGGGACGGGTGATCCGCGAATCGGCCTGAATACGTATTCATCACACTAGATCAACCTCGGGCAGCGTTCAAGGAGGGATTGGCCGCACCAACGGACCTCCGTGCTCTGCCGGACCCACCATCGGCCCGGCCCCGTCAGTCCCGGCGTGCTCCGCCGGGTGCTGAGGCCGATCCGAGTCCTGGATCTAGCTCCTGACGCCGGAAAATTGCTTGCTGCCGACACCTCCTAACCCGATAATTTCGCAATGACCCATGTGCCGCGCGCATAGCGCGCTTTTTGCGCGCCCGGCAGCTGAGAGCGTAACCCCGGTGTGGGAGGTCGGTTTCATCGGGCCCGAATCGCGGCGAACAATAAGCCCTTGCCACGAATCAGGTCTTGCGCAATGATGTTTTGAATACGCTTGCAAAGATCTCGACAGCAACCGACAGGGACTGACATGGCAGAAATCCAACTCCGCAAAATCTCCAAGCGCTGGGGATCGTTCGTTGGCGTCGACAGTTTCGACCTGACCATCGCCGACCAGGAATTCCTGGTCCTGCTCGGTCCGTCCGGTTGCGGCAAGACCACGACCATGCGGATGATCGCGGGGCTGGAGGATGCCACCGAGGGCGAGATCTGGATCGGCGACCGCAAGGTCAACGACCTGGACCCCAAGGACCGCGACGTGGCGATGGTGTTCCAGTCCTACGGGCTCTACCCGCATATCAACGTCTACGAGAACATCCGCTTTCCGCTCAAGGTCCGAAAGGCCGACCCCGCCACCCATGACGAGCGGGTGATGAAGGCGGCCGAGATGGTCGAGCTGACCGATTTCCTGCACCGCAAACCGGCCGAGCTGTCCGGTGGCCAGCGCCAGAGGGTCGCCCTGGCGCGCGCCATCGTGCGCAAGCCGTCGGTGTTTCTCATGGACGAGCCGCTCAGCAACCTGGACGCCAAGCTGCGGGTTTCGACCCGCGCCCAGATCAAGAACCTCAGCCACGAGTTGAAGGTCACGACCGTCTATGTGACCCATGACCAGATCGAGGCGATGACGCTGGCCGACCGCGTTGTGGTGATGAAACAGGGCATCGTCCAGCAGGTCGGCACGCCCACCGACATCTATGACATGCCCGCCAACACGTTCGTCGCCAGCTTCATCGGCTCGCCGGCGATGAACCTGATGGAAGGCGTGATCGAGGGCGGCACCTTCCGCGGCAAGAATGTCGAGATTTCCGGGCTGCAGGCCTCTGACGGCGAGGTGACGCTGGGCTTCCGGGCCGAGGATGCCGAGGTCGCCGACGGCAATGGCCAGGTCAACGCCCCGCTCTACACGATCGAGCTTCTGGGTGACGCCACCATGCTGACGGTGCGGGCCGGCGGCCAGCTCGTCTCGGTCAAGGCGCACAAGGAATTCCGGGCCGAGATCGGCGACATGGTCTCGTTCTCGGTGCCGACCGACATCTGCCACCTGTTCGACACGGCGACGGGGGCGAGAATCGGGGCCTCCTGAGGTCCTGCGCAATTGCCCCGTCAGGGATGGGGCGGAACAGGGCGCGGCGACATGGGCGGCGTCCGGTAGTTTACAGGGAGAGAAAGAATGAAGTTGAGAAACCTTGCATTGGCCGGGGCGGTCGCTGTGACCGGCACCGGCGTATGGGCCGAATGCGCCTTTGAGAACGAGATCGAGGTCAAGATGCTGTCGGCGGGCTTCGAGGCCTGGAAGGCGGTCGCCGACGCGATGGCCGAATGCGGCAATTTCGAAGCCGAGCTGGACCAGGAGTTCCGCACCAAGCAGCCCGCCGCCTTTGCGGCCAGCCCGTCGCTCTACCATCTCGGCGGCGTGTCGAACGGCACCATCACCCCGCTTCTGAACGAGGGCACGATCCGCCCGCTTGACGATCTGGTGGCCGAATACGGCCAGGACCTGTCGCCCAACCAGCTGATCCGCATCGACGGCAAGATCATGGCGATTGCCATGATGGTGAACACACAGCACCTGCAGTATCGCGCCGACATCCTCAAGGATCTGGGCCTCGAGGTGCCACAGACCTGGGACGAAGTGATGGCCGCGGCCGAGAAGATCCAGGAGGCCGGCGTGGTCGACTACCCGCTGGGCGCCACACTCAAGTCCGGCTGGAACCTGGCGCAGGACTTCGTGAACATGTTCTACGGCTACGGCGGCAGCTTCGTCGACGACAGCAACAACCCGACGATCAACAACGAAGCCGGGATCAACGCGCTTGAGACCATGAAGGCGATGACGCCCTATCTCGACCCCGAATACCTGGTGTCGGATTCCACCTATGTCCAGCAGCAGTTCCAGCAGGGCAAGATCGCGATGGCCAACCTCTGGGCCAGCCGCGCCGCCGCCGCCGACATCGAGGGCGAAAGCCAGGTCGTCGGGCTGGTGGAAACCGCTGCCGCCCCGCTGGCCACCGCGGACGGTCCGCCGGCCACCACAATCTGGTGGGACGGCATCGTCGTGGCCGCGAACATTTCGGATGAAGAGGCCGTCGCCGCGTTCAAGCTGATCGTCGAGGGCCTGGACGAGGAGATGGTGAGCGCCAACAACGAGGCCGCGATCTGGCTGGTTCCCGGGTATGAGCCCGGCCGCTTCGCCACGGGCGCGATCGAGACGCTCAGCGCGCAGCCTTCCCCGCCGGCCTATCCGTCGACCACGGCCATGGGCCTGATGCACACCGCGCTCGGCAACGGCATCAGCGACTACCTGACCGGCGCCAAGGATGCGGAGACCGCCCTGGCCGATATCGAGGCGGCCTATATCACGTCGGCCAAAGAGGCCGGACTGATCACCGAGTAACACCACTCCGGGAAGGCGGCACGCCCGCCTTTCCACCCGCCCCTGCCGGGGCATCGGACGTCGCGGCACCCCGCCCGACCGTCCCGAAGTACGCAGGCGCCACCAGCAAAGTCACCCAGCCGAGGAAGGGCCGGAGACATGAAGTTCAAGACATTCATCGCGTTCGTCGGACCATCACTGTTCATGATGATGCTGTTCATCGCGTTCCCGCTGGTCAGCGTCTTCACCCAGAGTTTCTACAACGTGCAGCCCGAGTTCGAGCAGGTCGAGGTCGAGACCTGCACCCCGGGCTTTCCCACCCAGACCTGCGTTACCGAGGTCAAGAGCCGGCCGGTCATGGACGAGAACGGCAACATCAAGACCACGACCCATTTCGTCGGCCTGCAGGCCTATCGCGACGTTCTCGAATTCGACCGCGTCGGCGCGGCGATCCGGAACGGCAGCTGGTCGCAGCTGATGACCATCGACTTCTGGAAGGCGCTGCGCTTCACGCTCACCTTCACGCTCTTCACCCTTCCGCTGGTGATCGGCGTCGGCCTGGCCATCGCGCTGGCGGTGAACAATGCCGCGCGATCGCTGCGCGGGCCGGTGATCTTCATCTCGCTCTTGCCCTTCATCATCACGCCGGTCATCGGCTCGCTGTCGATCTACTGGCTGTTCGTTGGCGACGGCATCCTGACCGCCGCGCTGGAGCGTTGGCTGGACAAGGACATCGCCATGTTCGCCCAGGCCTGGACCATCGAGTTGCTGATGCTGTTCTACCGGGTCTGGCATGTCGCGCCCTTCGCCTTCGTGATCTTCTACGCCGGATTGCAGACCGTGAACCAGGACACGCTGGAAAGCGCGATCATCGACGGGGCCAACCGTTTGGAGCGTCTGCGCTACGTGATCGTGCCGCATCTGATGCCGTTGATCATCTTCATCGCGATCATCCACCTGATGGACTCCTACCGCGTGTTCGAAGAGGTCGTCGGTTTCCGCAGCCAGAGCCACGTCATCTCGCTGCAGTGGCTGACCTATGACTTCCTGGTCCCCGACGACTCGGGCAACCGCGCCATCAGCCGTGCCTCGGCCAGCGCCATGCTGACCATGATCGGGATCGTGATCCTGCTGATCCTGCCACTGCGCCGCACCTGGCGCGACCACAAGGGGAGCCACTGACCATGTCGACGCCCAAAGCAATGCGGCAGTCCCTCGGGCTGCGTCTCGGATCGGCCGGTTTCCTCGCCTTCTGGTGCCTGATCGCGGCCTTCCCGATCTTCTGGATCACGGTGATGAGCTTCAAGTCGCCGGTGGATGCCTTCGCCACCAACCCGCTCGAGGTGATCTTCGGGCCGAGAACCCGCGCGGGCGGTGACGGCCTGTCGATCATCGACATCGTGCTGGGGCTGCTGGTGCTCTGGTGGTCGGGGAAATTCGCCATGGGCCGGCTGCCCGAGATGGTGGCCCGCTTCACCCAGCCGGGCACCGTGCTGCTGGGCTGGATCATCGCGGTCGTCGGCTTTGCGGTGGCTTTCATCGTGCTGTTCTTCGCCATTCTCCCGGTGGTGCTGTCCGGCCTGAACGCCATCGCCGGCCCGCTCGGCAATCCGATCCTGGGCCTGACCACGGTGCACTACCAATCGGTCTGGGTCGAAAACGAGTTCTACCGCAACTTCATCAACTCGCTGATCGTGACCACCGGTGTCGTCACCGTGTCCCTGACCGTCGGCACGCTGGCGGGCTACGGGCTGGCCCGGTCGGGATCCAACCTTGCCTTCTGGCTTCTGATCCTGGCGCTGATCTTCCGCGCGCTGCCGCACTCGGTTCTGGTGGCGGGTTACCTGCCGGTCTTCATCAACTCGTCCGAGATCCTGCGCCCGATCTTCGGTGACGCCGCGCCCACGCTCTATGGTCAGCCCTATGCGGTGATCGCGGTTCTGGTGGCGATCAACCAGCCCTTCACCATCTGGATGCTGCGCTCGTTCTTCCACAACATCCCGACCGAGCTGGACGAGGCCGCCCGCGTCGACGGCTGCTCGCATTTCCAGGCCTTCCGGCGGGTGATCATGCCGGTAATGTGGCCCGGCGTCATCACCACCGGCCTGTTCAGCTTCCTGCTGGGCTACAACGACTTCCTGGTCACCTCGCTGCTGCTGGATGCGCAGAACCAGACGATGGTCCCGGCCATCGCGGGCTATTTCAACCGCGAGACCACGACCACCGACCAGGTCGAGGCCATCGCCGCGGCGGTGTCGATCACCGCCCCGCTGTTCCTGCTGGTGATGGTGTTCCAGCGCCAGATCGTCAGCGGCCTGACCGCCGGCGCGGTCAAGGGCTGATGGGCTGTGCCGCCCGTCACCGGGCGCGGGGCCGTCACCCCGCGCTCAACCGGATGCCCCGGGATTTCCTGGAAAGGGCGCGGCGAACCCGCGCATAACCCCTTCAGCGAATATCCAAAAGGACAAGGCCGATGAAAGGCATCCGACCCGAACAGGCGGTTCTGAGCCGCGATACCGACATGACGAAAACCGACGAGACCCGCCAAGTGATCGAGAGCATGGTCGACGGGCTCAACGACCACCGCATCGCCGATATCGGCGAGTTCTTCGCCGAGGGGTTCCGCTGGCGCGGCAACTACGGCTGCGGCACCAAGACCGGACTCAGGGAGTTTCAGGACAACTGGCAGCGCCCGTTCCAGGCCGCCTTCTCGGACAAGGTCTGCATCGACGAGGCGCGGCTCTACATGGGCGAATGGGCCGCCGCCTTCGGCCGGCAAGAGGCCCGGCATACCGGGGCCTTCATGGGGGTTGAACCCACCGGCAAGCGGGTGGAGATACGCTATATGGATTTCTGGAAGGTCGAGGACGGCAGGATCGCGGACAACTGGGTGATGGTCGATTTCCCGCATGTGCTGGCGCAGCTGGGCGTCGACGTGTTCGACGGCCGCGGCTGGGAGGCCTATGACCGCGGCGAGCGCCCTGCCCCGTCTCCGGACGCGGCCCGGGTTTCGGAGGAGCGGACATGAGCGCACCCGACCGACATACCGAGCACAAGGCCCGGCTCGCGCCGCTGCGCGCGGCGATGTATGATTTCACCGAAACCGGCGTACGCGCGGCGCTGGCCGGGCTCGCCGCCCCGGACGCGCTGTTCCGGCTGGCCTTTCCGTTTGGCGACATGACCGGGCCCGAGGCGTTCTACGACCGGGCCTATGCCCCGCTCTTCGCCGCGATCCCCGATCTGGAGCGGCGCGACTTCATCGTGATGGCCGGGCCCACCCCCGAGGGCGCCGATTGGGTCGGCTGCGGCGGCTATTATACCGGCACTTTCGCCGCACCCTGGATGGACATCCCGCCCACCGGGCACCAGATGCACCTGCGCTTCCACGAGTTCTACCGCTTCGAGGACGGGGTGATGACCGAGTTCCAGGCGCTCTGGGACATCCCCGAGGTGATG
>NZ_FNYD01000007.1 GCF_900109035.1 Cribrihabitans marinus | reverse complement strand
GGAGCATGGCCCGTAAAGTGCCGATGAGCTAACGAGACACAGGACGCGCGACTTCCCATCTTGGTCAGGGGCAAATCAAATGGTTCCAAAGAAAGACCGAATACATAGAAGCAGGGTCAGCGGCGCATCGAAAAATCACTTGCAGGGGAAGGCAGTTCATACATGTTTCCCGAAAGCGGACCTTCGAGGCGACCGCGACAAACAATAAGATCAATTCATTGGAAGTCGCTGCTATTTTGCAGGTGTTTGCCATTTACGAGCAGGATGGTAGCGAATAAAAAAAATTTTCCCGGATATTGCCAGCAAGTATATCATGAAGCTCCTTATTGCCGTACTTACGCTTTGCCTACTGGGCGCACCTGTCTTTGCGGACTCGGACGGGGAAACCGAGGCGGCCCAACATACCGCTGAGGTCAATGCGGTCATTGAGACTGTCACGGAGCTCCTAGAGGAGGCACGGCAGACCGCGCCGACAGATCGGTCGAGCGCACTTCGCGCCTACTTGCTCTTGCGCGAGGCAGACGCCGTCGTCACCCGCGCCTTGGCGGCGTATCCGGAGGCGGACAGTCTTGGCGAACTCGAAGCGCATCCCGCAGCGCAATTGCAGGACGGGCCGATCGCCGCCGCCGCCGGCCACGTTGTCAGCCTTTGCGATGGCCTCCCGCCTCGCGATTGTCTGTTTACCGAGACGGAGCGCGTGGCCGCGCAGATCGTACAAACCAGTCGCTATGTCCCTTCCCGAGCCATGCCGTTGAGCGATATCGCAGAGGCGCGTGCCAAAGTGGGGCAATTGGCCGAGGCAAAGCGGTTTTGGTCGGAAGCCGAACGCATCGTTGTGCAGCCCGAGTCTGCCATTAACCGGGCTTCGGAGCTGCAGGTGATCGCCGGGGCACAGGCCGGGGCGGAGAATATGGCCGAAGCAACGCGGCTTTGGTCGGCGGCGGAGCGTTCCCTCACGAAGATCAAGCGCACCGAGGCCCGAGCTTCAGCGTTGAGCCATATCGCCAAGACACGGGCCGCGGCAGGGCAATTGGCCGAGGCAACGCGGTTTTGGTCGGAAGCCGAACGCATCGTTGTGCAGCCCGAGCGTCGCTTGGGTCGCTCTAAACGGGCCTGGGCCTTGTACCGGATCGCGGGGTCGCTGGCCCAGTCGGGTCAATTTACCGAGGCCGAGCGTATCGCTGTGCAGATTGAGGGCAATCACCAGTCTTGGGCGTTGAGGGATATCGCCGGTTCGCTGGCCGAGGCGGCGAAATATGCCGAGGCCGAGCGCATCGCCGTACAACTCGCGCGCACTGGTAAACATGCCGGAGACCGGGCAAAGGCGCTGAGTCTTATCGCAAGCGAACTTTGATATTTGAATTGCGTTTGTCGTGAACGGCCGCACCGTTCCGCGTTGTAACCAGTCGCGGCCAATGCATTTAACGTCTGCTTTCTGCGATCTCGGCGCCTCAACATATGAAAGCTTTGGGATACAGGCAGTTACAAGTGAGAATAGGATCGGCGACGGCGAAGTCCCGCACTACCGGCATTCGGAGCGATGGCGTCCTTGCATAATTCTGCGCGGGCAACTTCCTTTTGAAAGCCATGATGCATCGGGTGCGAGGCAGGGAGCTTCAACACAATTGGCAAGGGGCTTGGCACACCGGGGCGGCCTTTGCTTTGACTGCCCCCAGACAAGCGGAATCCAGCTTGCCGGAAAAAAATCCTGTATAACGGCAATCCTCTATTTGGGAATCCCATCCGTTATGCTAGAGGTCCGACTCGACAGAGGAGTCCGGATCATGTCCCAAGCGTTTCTGACGCATATCACCGACACGCTGACCCAGATCGACGCGGAAGGGCTGTACAAGCGCGAGCGTCTGATCACCTCGCCGCAGCGGGGCGAGATCAGCGTCGGCGACCGGCAGGTCATCAACCTGTGCGCCAACAACTATCTCGGCCTGGCCGACCATACCGACCTGATCGCCGCGGCCAAGGGGGCGATGGACGATCACGGATACGGCATGGCCAGCGTGCGCTTCATCTGCGGCACGCAGGACATCCACCGCGAGATGGAACAGAAGCTGGCGGCGTTTCTGGGCAAGGATGACGCGATCCTTTTCGCGGCCTGTTTCGACGCCAATGGCGGTCTGTTCGAACCGCTGCTGGGGCCCGAGGACGCGATCATTTCCGACAGCCTTAACCACGCCTCGATCATCGACGGGGTGCGGCTGTGCAAGGCGAAACGCTATCGCTATCTCAACAACGACATGAACGACCTGGAGGCCTGGCTGAAACAGGCGCGCGAGGACGGGGCGCGGCACATCATGATCGCGACCGACGGGGTATTCAGCATGGATGGCTACCTGGCCAACCTGCCGCAGATCACCCGGCTGGCGCAGGAATATGATGCCATCGTCATGGTCGACGACTGCCACGCCACCGGCTTCATGGGACCGCGCGGCGCGGGCACGCCGGATCATTTCGGTGTCGATGTGGACATCCTGACAGGGACGCTGGGCAAGGCACTCGGGGGGGCAATCGGCGGTTATATCGCCGGGCCGCAGCCAGTGATCGACCTTCTGCGGCAGCGGGCGCGGCCCTATCTGTTCTCCAACTCGCTGCCGCCTGCCGTTGTCTCCGCCGGGATCGAGGCAATCCGGCTGGTCGAGGAGGGCGATGCCCTGCGCGCGCAACTCTTCGAGAACGCCCGCTACTGGCGGGCGGGGCTGGAGCGCCTGGGCTTCGACCTGCTGCCCGGCGAACACCCGATCATCCCGGTCATGCTGGGCGAGGCGCAGCTGGCGCAGGACATGGCGGCGCGGCTGTTCGACGAGGGGGTCTATGTCTCGGGCTTCTTCTTTCCGGTGGTGCCGCGCGGCAAGGCGCGCATCCGCACCCAGATGAATGCGGCACTCACCCGGAACGAACTGGACCGGGCGCTGGCCGCCTTCGAAGTGGCCGGCAAGGCCGTCGGCGTGATTTGAAACCCGTCCCGGGCTTGACCCGGGACCTCCCGGACCGGGACTTTTGTGAGGCCCCGGGTCAAGCCCGGGGCGCGGAGGAACCCATGAAGAACACCATGACCGCCCTGGAGAAATCCAAACCCGAAGAGGGGCTTTGGATGGTGCAGGCGCCAGTGCCCGAGATCGGCCCCGACGACGTGCTGATCAAGGTCAGGAAGACCGGCATCTGCGGCACCGACATCCATATCTGGAACTGGGACGAGTGGGCGTCACACACCGTGCCGGTGCCGCTGATCACCGGGCACGAGTTTGCCGGCGAGATCGTCGAGATCGGCCGCGACGTGACAGGTCTCAAGATCGGCCAGCGCTGTTCCGGCGAGGGGCATCTGATCGGCACCGACAGCCGCCAGTCGCGCGCCGGCAAGTTCCACCTGGACCCCGGCACGCGCGGGATCGGCGTGAACGAACAGGGGGCTTTCGCCGAATACCTGCGCTTGCCGGCCTTCAACGTGGTGCCGCTGCCCGACGACATCCCCGACGAGATCGGCGCCATCCTCGACCCGCTGGGCAACGCGGTGCACACCGCGCTCAGCTTCGATCTGCTGGGCGAGGATGTGCTGATCACCGGCGCCGGGCCGATCGGCATCATGGCCGCTGCCGTCGCCAAGCACGCCGGCGCGCGCCACGTGGTGATCACCGACATCAACCCGGACCGCCTGAGTCTGGCGCAGCATGTGGTGCCAAAGGTGCGCACCGTGGATGTCAGCCGCGAGGATCTCAATGACGTGATCCGCGAACACGGCATGAAGGAAGGCTTCGATGTGGGCCTGGAGATGTCCGGCAGCCAGGCGGCGCTGGACCAGATGGTCGAGGCGCTGGTGATGGGCGGCAAGATCGCGCTGCTGGGCATCCCGCCGGGCAAGTCGCCGGTGGACTGGTCGCGCATCGTGTTCAAGGCGATCACAATCAAGGGCGTCTATGGTCGCGAGATGTTCGAGACCTGGTACAAGATGATCGCCATGCTGCAGAACGGGCTCGACGTGAGCCGGGTCATCACCCACCGTTTCGACGTGGCCGATTTCGCCCAAGGGTTCGCTGCCATGAAGTCCGGCCAGAGCGGAAAGGTCGTGCTGGACTGGACCGGTTGAGCTTGCGCCCTCACTGCCCCCAGTCGGCGGCCATCATCTCGCGCAGGCGCGATGCGGTGCGTTCGAATTCGAACGTGCCCTCGCCCTCGACATAGAGCATCTCGGGCTCGGCGGCGGCCGAACAGATCAGCCGCACCCGCGCCTCGTAAAGCGCGTCGATCAGGGTGACGAAGCGCTTGGCCTCGTTGAAATTGTTGCGCGACAGGCGCGGAATGTCCTCGAGCACCAGGACCCGCACCGCCTCGGCCACCGCCAGGTAGTCCGCCGGCCCCAGCATCCGGCCGCACAGGTCGTAGAAGCTGGCCCGCGCCACGCCGTTGCGGAAGGCCGGCAGCACCACGTCGCGGCCCTTGACCTTCAGGTGCAGAGGTTCGGCCGCCCCGCCGCTCAGGTCGGTCCAGACGGCGCGGATCGCCGCGCGCGCCTCGGGGCCGATGGGGGTGAAATAGACCTGCGCACCCTCGAGCCGGTCTTGGCGGTAATCGGTCGGCGAGGTCAGCTCCCACACCACCATGCGTTCCTTGATGAGTTGGATGAAGGGCAGGAACAGCTGCCGGTTCAGACCGTCTTTGTAGAGATCGTCGGGCACCCGGTTCGAGGTGGTCACGACCACCACGCCCGCGTCGAACAGCGCCTCGAACAGGCGGCCGACGATCATCGCGTCGGTGATGTCGGTGATCTGCATCTCGTCGAAGGCCAGCACCCGCACGTCCCGCGCCACGCCGGCGGCCACCGGGGCCAGCGCGTCTTCGGCATTGCCCTGGCGGGCCTCGTGCAGTTGGGCGTGGATCTCCTGCATGAAGGCGTGGAAATGTACACGGCGGTTGGGGATCTCGCCCAGCGTTTCGACGAACAGATCCATCAGCATGGACTTGCCGCGCCCGACCCCGCCCCAGAGATAGAGGCCCTCGGGCGGTGGCGGCGCCTTGCGGAACAGACCGCGCTTGGCCGGCTCGGCCAGGGCAGAACGGATGCGCTCGAACTCGGGCAGAACCGCCTCCTGGGCGGGATCGGCCTGCAACGTGCCATCGGCCACGCGCGCGGCGTAAAGGTCTGTCACCTCGGTCATGGCGCAGCCTTAGCGCGGCGCGGGCGTGGTGAAAAGCACCACGCGCCGCGCGGACACATCAAATCCGCTGATCCGAAGGCACAGAAAGCTTGAATTGACAGCGCGACAGGCTCCCATACGGTTCCGGCATCCCAAGCGAGGCCCGCTATGACCCGTGACACCCGCCTGATCACCCCGGTCCTGATCGTCAGTTGCGTCATCATCACCGTGAGCTTTGCGGTGCGGGCCTCCTTCGGCGTGTTCCAGATCCCCGTGGCCGAGGAATTCGGCTGGCTCAGGACCGAATTCTCGCTGGCCATCGCCATCCAGAACCTGGCCTGGGGGATCGGCCAGCCGATCTTTGCCGCCATCGCCGAGAAGATCGGCGACCGAAAGGCGATCGTGCTGGGGGCGTTGACCTATGCCGCCGGGATGGTGCTGACCGCCGCCTCCACCACGCCGCTGGCGCATCAGCTCTACGCCTGGCTGGTGGGGTTCGGTATTGCCGGCACCGGCTTCGGCGTCGTGCTGGCGGTGGTGGGCCGCGCGGCGTCTGACGCCAACCGCTCGATGGCGCTGGGGATCGTCACCGCCGCGGGCAGCCTGGGCCAGGTTGTCGGCGCCCCCGCCGCCGAGTTCCTGATGCGGTTCCTCAGCTGGCAGCAGGTCTTCGTGGTCTTTGCCGCGGCCGTCCTGGCCCTGGTGCTGACCCTGCCGCTGATGCGCGCGCCCGTGCGCTCGGGCAAGGCCGAGCTGGAAGAGAGCATGGGTCGGATCCTGGTCAAGGCCTTTCGCGATCCGAGCTATGCGATGATCTTCCTGGGCTTCTTCAGCTGTGGCTATCAGCTGGCCTTCATCACCGCGCATTTCCCCGCCTTCGTGACCGAGATGAGCGGCCCGATCGCACCGGGCGGCCTGCTGCACGGGATGGGGATCACAACGACCTCGGCGCTGGGGGCGGTGGCGATCTCGTTGATCGGGTTGGCCAATATCGCGGGTACGCTGGCGGCGGGCTGGGCCGGCAGCCGCTATCCCCGCAAATACCTGCTGGCCGGGATCTACACCGCCCGCACCGTGGCTGCCGGTGCCTTCATCCTGATGCCGATCACGCCGGGTTCGGTCATCGTCTTTTCGGTGGTGATGGGGTCGCTCTGGCTGGCGACGGTGCCGCTGACCTCGGGTCTCGTGGCCTATATCTACGGACTGCGCTACATGGGCACGCTCTATGGCATCGTGTTTCTCAGCCACCAAATCGGCGGTTTCCTGGGCGTCTGGCTGGGCGGCAGGCTCTATGACATCTATGGCGACTACACGCTGGTCTGGTGGGTCGGCGTGGGCGTCGGTGCGTTCAGCGCGCTGGTGCACCTGCCGATCCGCGAGCGCCCGCTGCCGCCGGACGGGCCGCTCACTCCAGACCTTCGCGCAGCCGCGCCCTGAGGATCGCCGTCACCTCTTCGGCATGGGTGTAGGTCAGGCCGTGGCCGGCCTCCTCGATCACCTCCTGCCGGGCGGCGCGCGACCATTCCGCCAGCCTTCCCATGTGTGCCACCGGAATCACGTCGTCCTTGCGCGCCCAGATCGCCAGCACCGGAACACCGGCAGTATGGATCCGCCGGTGCTCGGATTCGAGCGTCCGCCCGAGGATGCCGCGCAGGCTGGCCAGCACCGCCGGCACGAATCCGCGCCAGTCCAGCTCGGCCTGTTGGCGGTCGACGATGTCGGGAACCGCGCTCGGCAGGGCGCGCTCGGCCTCGGTGCCGCGCCGGTGTCGGGCGGGAAAGGTCATGTGCATCAGCCAGTCGCCCAGGATCGGCGTCTTTCGCACGAAGCCCGCCAGCCGGTCGCCGGTATTCCCGACCCCGGCAGGCGCCAGCAGAACCAGCTGGCGCAGCCTGTCGGGATGGGCGGCGGCAAAGCATGTGGCGATGGAACCGCCCATGGAATAGCCGACCAGCGTCAGGTCGTCCCCGACCCGCTGATCGGCCAGCAGCTCTTCAAGCTGCTCCAGGAAGAAGATCGCGTCCTGATCGCCGGCCGGCCTGTCCGACCAGCCGCGCCCGTAGAGGTCGTAGGTCAGCACCCGGTAGCCCAGCGCCGCCAACCCCTCGACCAGCCCGTCGAAGACATAAGAGGGCGTGGTCAGCCCGTGCACGCAGACCGCAACCGGCCCGCGCGCGGGTCCGTGCCAACGGTAGTGGGTCACGCCGCGCGACAGCCTGGCCAGGCGCCCGGGCGCGGCCCGACGCGCGGTGTCGGTCATTACCTTGCGCCGGGCTTCGCGGACAAAGGGATAGGCGGCCAGGAGGGCCGCCAGGATCAGAACTGCAACGGTCAGCCAGGTCATGTCGCGCCCTGCCACTTGCCCAGGATATGCCGGCTGGTCATCAGGTCCAGATGCGCCCCGCCGCCATTCTTGAACAGGGTGATGTCATCGGGCTTCGCGGTAAAGGCCGCCAGGTCGTAGAAATCCGCAATCAGGTCCTCCCGCGTGATGAGGCCGGCCTCCAGCGGGATCCGGATCTCTCCGATATGGTCGGCGGTCGTGTCCACGCTGTCGACGAAGATGCGGGCGCGGCGCAGGGCGGCATCGTCGGCCTCGCGCATGTCGGGCCGGTAGGCGCCGATCAGGTTCAGGTGCTGGCCCGGCCGCAGCCATTCGCCCCGGATCACCGGGTCGGTGGACATGGTGGCGCAGACCACGATGTCGGCGCGGGTGACGGCCTGGGGCAGGTCATCGGCCAGCTCGACCGCCGCGACCTTGCGCGCCAGCGCCTCGGCCTTGGCGCGGGTGCGGTTCCACAGCCGGATCCGCGCGTCGGGAAATCCCGCAGCGAAGGCTTCGCACAGCGACTGGCCCACGGTCCCGGCGCCCACGATCAGGATCTCGCGGCTGTCGGGCGCGGCCAGACGGCGCGCGGCCAGCAGGCTGTCGGCGGCTGTCTTCCACTTGGTGACCAGGTGAAAGTCGATCAGCGCGGCCAGCGTGCCGTTGCGGTCGTCGAACAGGCTGACCGACCCGTTGACCACCGGTTCGCCATGTTCGGAGTTTCCCGGAAACAGCGTGGCCGTCTTGACCGCCATGCCCAGCCCGTCGATCCATGCCGCCCGCGACAGCAGCGTGTCGGGATCGCGGTAGAGAAAGGTGTCACCGATCTCGGCCCGGGGCAGGTCGTGTCCGGCGGCCAGCGCCTCGGTCAGCTCCAGCCAGTCGAGCAGCGCTTCGCCTTCGTCGAAGGGGATCATCGGAATGGTCATGCGGCCTCGCTTTCGGTCAACAGGGTTTCGGCGACCAGCCGGTCGGCCCAGCCCTCGGGGCCGTCGAACAGATGGGTGCGCCAGCCGCGCGCGGCGGCGGCGTCGATGTTCTCGGCCCGGTCGTCGGTGAACAGAAGCGCCTGCGGCGGCAATCCGCAATCGGCCTCGACGCGGGCATAGATCTCGGGGTCGGGCTTGGTCACCTGCAGATGCCCCGAGACATAGCTGCGGTCGAACTCGCCCAGAAACGGGTAATGCGGGATCGCCTGGTCGAAGGTCTGCACGCCGAAATTGGTCAGCGCGAAGACCGGGACGCCGCGGGTGCGCAGCGCCCGCAACAGGCGGACCGAGCGCGGGATCTCGGGGGCGGCCAGCTCGATCCAGTTGTCATGCCACATGCGGATCTCGTCGCGCCACTCGGGGTGGCGTTCGGCCCAGTCATAGACGGTTTCGGTGAAGTGCCGCCCGCGATCCACCAGGTCGTTCATGCCGTGCAGGTCGATCTGCGCGAACATGGCGCGGCGCCGGTCGGCCCCGATCACGCGGTCATAGAAGCGCTCGGGCTGCCATTCGATCAGCACGTTCCCGATGTCGAACACCACCGCCTGAATGGTCATTGCCCCTCCCCGTCCTGCGGTGTCAGCCGGCCCGGGCGGCCGCCCGCACCTCGCGTTCCAGCGCGTCCAGAAAACGGCTGCGGTCGGCCTTTGTAAAGGGCTTGCCGCCGCCGCCCGCGCCCAGCGGGTTCGCGGCGCGCAGATCGGCCATCAGGTCGCGCATTGCAAGTTGCTGCCCGATGCCGGCCTGGGTGAAGGCGTCGCCGTCATGGCGCAGCACCCGCGCGCCCGCCTCGAGGCAGCGCGCGGCCAGCGGAATGTCTGCGGTCACCACGACATCGCCGGGCCCGCAGCGATCGGCAATCCACTTGTCGGCCTCGTCGGCGCCCTCGGACACGATCACGGTCTGCACCAGCGAGTTCGCAGGCGGGCGCAAACCGCCATTCGAGACCAGAAACATCGTCAGCCCGTGCCGGGTCGCGACCCGCTCGGCCTCGGGTTTCACCGGGCAGGCATCGGCATCGATATAGAGCGCGCCGCTCACGCCCAAAGGCGCTCGGCGTGGAACTCGACGTGATCCTCGATGAAGGAGGAGACGAAGAAGTAACTGTGGTCGTATCCCGGCTGCATCCGCATCACCGCCTGCTGGCGGCGTTCGGCGATGGCCGTGGCCAGCGCCTCGGGGCGCAGCAGGTCGATGAACTGGTCCTTGGTGCCGGTGTCGATCAGGATCGGCCCTTCGAACCCGGTCTCGCGCATCAGCGCCGACGCATCGTGGCGCGCCCAGGCCCCCTCGTCGTTGCCCAGATAGGCCGACAGCTGCTTGCGGCCCCAGTCCGATCCGGTCGGGTTGCAGATCGGCGCAAAGGCCGAGACCGAGCGGTAGCGGCCCGGCAGGGTCATCGCCAGCGTCAACGCGCCATGCCCGCCCATGGAATGACCGGTGATCGCCTGCCGCTCGCCATCGATGGCAAACTCGGCGGCCAGCAGCGCCGGCAGCTCCTCGGCCACGTAGTCCCACATTCGGAAATGCGGCGCCCAGGGATCCTGCGTGGCGTTGACATAGAATCCCGCACCCTGGCCCAGGTCGTAATCGTCGTGGTCGGCCACGTCCTCGCCGCGCGGCGAGGTGTCGGGAAACACCAGCGCGATCCCCTGTTCGGCGGCCCAGCCCTGTGCTGCGGCCTTTGTCATCGCGTTCTCGTGGGTGCAGGTCAGCCCCGAGAGATACCACAGGACCGGGACCGGGCCGTCGGCGGCCTCGGCCGGTAGGAACAGCCCGAAGGTCATGTCGCAGCTGCAGGCGGCGGAGGCGTGACGGTAGACGCCTTGCACGCCGCCGAAGCAGGCGTTCTCGGAGAGGGTTTCCATGGCGGGCTCCTTGGTTCATGCGGTTGCCCTATCGCTATCGGCGTTGGGCGGCGGCGTCCAGTGCTGCCCTGCTCAGTGCAGCCGTCTGGCGCGGGCGCGGACGGATGCGGCCGGGTCGGCCTCGGCGGCGGCAAGCGCCGCTTCCGCCTCGGCCCGGTGGCTGTCGAAGCGCCGGGCCAGCGTTACGATGACATGCAGGCTCCAGGCGCGCAGGAACGGGCGGTCATGGTTGCTCAGCGCCTGCGCCCAGCGGATGACGGTTTCGGCCTGATCCGCGCTCAGGTCCAGCGCTTCGACCGACTGACACAGGTGCAACCGGGCCTGCCAGGACGGCAGGTCGCCCAGCGAGGCAACAAGCCGCGCGGTCATCTCCTGGGGCAGCGCCAGCCCGTCCTCCAGCTCGGCCTTGAGGATCCAGGTGGCGCCGTCGGCCACGCTGGCGCGCGGATCGGCGCAGAGCGCGACCAGCTCTTCGAGATAGCCGGGGGCCGACCCGCAGGCGACCCGGGCCTCGGCCAGTACGGTGATGTTCTGGCCGTCGAATTCCTGGATATGGCGATCAAGTCCGGAAGGCATGTGGGATGCGGCACGGCTTCTGCAAGGGCGGTCCGGGGAAGCCTAACGAAATCGGTGCGGCCTGTCCCGGGGTGGTGTCAGAGCGTCTCGATCCAGGCGATGACCAGCGGCACGGTCAGGATCGATGCGGCGGTGGACAGCAGGATCGCTGCCGAGGCCCGGTGCGGTGCGACGCGGTAATGCGCGGCCAGCATGTAGACATTGCCCGCCACCGGCAGGGCCGCCGCGGCGATCACCACCGTGGCCGAGAACCCGTCGATCGGCAACAGGACCAGCACCGCCAGCGCCACCAGCGCCGGGTGCAGCACAAGCTTGCAGAAGCTCAGCCAGCCGGCAATGCGCACGCGCTCGGCCGTCTTGCCGGCCAGCGACGCGCCGATGGCGAACAGCGCGCCGGGGGTTGCGGCACCGCCGAGGATCGACAGGAAGTCGTTCATCGGCGCCGGGATCGGCAACTGAAACCAGGACCAGAGCATGCCCAGCGTGATCGACACGATCATCGGGTTCCGCACCAGCCCCAGCGCGATCAGGCGCAAGGTGCCCAGCCTTAACCGCCCGTCGCGCCCGGCATTGATCAGGATCACGATGAGCGACGAGAACACCACCAGATCCACGGTCAGCACCAGCATCACCGGCCCGATCGCCGCCTCGCCCAGCAGCAGCGCCAGCATCGGCAGACCGAGAAAGCCGACATTGCCGATGGCGGCGCATTGCGCCTCGACCGCGGTGGTCTGCACGTCCAGCCCGCGCAGCATCGCCACCAGAGTTGCGACCAGGTAGACCGCCATCGTGCCGGCCAGATAGCCGATCACCAGCCGCCCGTTGAAGATCTCGGCAAAGGGCAGGTTGGCGGAAAACCGGAACAGCATGGCCGACAGGGCGAAGTAGAAGACGAACTTGGTCAGATACGCCGTCGCCTCTTCGGTGAAGAAGCGCGCGCGCCCGGCCCAATAGCCCAGGCCAATGATCGCAAAGAAGGGCAGGGTTCGCAGGAAGATCTCGGCCATGTGGTTTCGGTAGCATGATTTTCCCGAACCACAACGGGATTTTCCCTAGCCGCTGCCGATCAGGATACCCGCGGCCAGCACCAGGGCGCCGCCCAGCACGACCTGGAACGCGGCGCGGAAGAACGGGGTCTCCATGTAGCGGTTCTGGATCCAGGCAATCGCCCAAAGCTCGACGAACACGATGGCGATGGCAATCGTCGTTGCGGTCCAGAAATCGGGGATCAGATAGGGCAGCGCGTGGCCCAGCCCGCCCAGCGTGGTCATAACGCCCGAGGCCAGCCCGCGCTTTATCGGCGAGCCGCGCCCCGAGATCTCGCCGTCATCCGAGGCGGCCTCGGTGAAGCCCATCGAGATGCCCGCACCGATCGAGGCGGCCAGCCCGACCAGGAAGGTGGTCCAGGTGTCCTGCGTGGCGAACGCGGTGGCGAATATCGGCGCCAGGGTCGAGACCGACCCGTCCATCAGCCCCGCCAGGCCCGGCTGCACCCAGGTCAGCACGAATTGCCGGTGCGAGGCGGCGGCCTCGTCGTCGCGGGCGCCGTCGTCGAGATGGGTTACTTCCAGCGCGGATGCGGTGGCCTGGTGGCCGGCCTCGGCCGCGGCCAGATCGCCCAGCAGCTTGCGGGTCGCGGCGTCAGAGGTCCGGCGCGCGGCGGCCAGGTAGAACCGTTCGGCATCGCGCTCCATCGCCTCGGCCTCGGCGCGGATCCGGTCGATGCCGAGATTCTCGACCAGCCAGACCGGCCGGCGCGCATAGTATCCGGCGACATGCTCGCGCCGGATCAGCGGGATCACCGGCCCGAACCGTTCCTCATGCAGCGCGATCAGCCGCGCCCGATGCGAGTCTTCCTCCTCGGCCATTCCGTCGAAAATGCGGGCGGTGGCCGGGAAATCGGCGCGAAGCATCTCGCCATAGCTGCGATAGATGCGCGCGTCGTCCTCTTCGGACGAGATCGCCAGGGCGATGATCTCCTGCTCGGACAGGTCGTTGAAATGCTTGCGTTGTGACAAGAAGCGCATGGGCCGAACCTATATTAGAACGATTCTAAGTTAGCGGCTGAGGATCGCGATGCAAGGCGTTTCGTGAATCCCGTTGAAACTGAACAGGTCAGTTTATATTCTGACATTGCAAAGCATGTCAGGGGCCAGAATGACGCAACCCGCCGCCGTCCCGCGCAAGGGGCGGAAATACGACCAGGTACTCAAGGGCGCGCGCAAGGTCTTCATGGCCGACGGGTTCGAAGGTGCCAGCGTCGACGATATCGCGCGTGTGGCCGGCGTGTCCAAGGCAACGCTCTACAGCTATTTTCCCGACAAGCGGTTGCTGTTCCGCGAGGCGGCGCAGACCGAATGCGACCTGATGGCCGAACGCATCCTGTCGATGATCGACGAGACGCGGCCGGCGCGCGAGGTGCTGACGGTGGCCGCGACCGAGTTGACCGGGTTCCTGCTGTCGGATTTCGCGCAGCAGGTGTTCCGCATCTGCGTCGCCGAACGCGACCGCTTTCCCGAACTTGGCCGCGCCTTCTACGAGGCCGGGCCGAAGAACGGGCAGGCGCGTCTGATGGAATACCTGGACACGGCGGTGGCCAAGGGAGAGCTGCGGATCGAGGATACCGAGATGGCGGCCGAGCAATTTGCCGAACTGTGCCGGGTCAAGCTGTGGAACCAGGCCGCGTTCGGCATCCGCGACCGGTTCACCCAAGGTGAGATCGACAGCGTGGCCCGCCATGCCGTGGACATGTTCCTGGCCCGCTACGCAGCCTAGTCGGTGCGCCGCACCATCAGCTGGTTGCCGGCGCCGCGCTTGGTCTCGAATATCTTGAGCGCCACGACCAGATCCGACAGCTTGCGGGTGCCATAGCTGCGGGTGTCGAAATCGGGGTTGGCGGCGATCAGGCGCTGGCCGATGCTGCCCAGCGTGTACCACTCGTCCTCCTGATCCATCGAATCCATCGCCTTGATGACCAGGTCGCGGGCCTCGCGCAGCTTGGCGGCGGGGATCTTCTGGTCCTTGGGCTTGGCCGGTTTCCGGTCACCTGTCTGTTCCTGCGAGTCGTCCTCGGGGCCAGCGATGTTTTCCAGGAAGATGAAACGCTTGCAGGCCTTGCGGAAGGCGTCGGGCGTCTTCATCTGGCCCATGCCGAAAACCTCCAGCCCCTGCTCGCGGATGCGGCTGGCCAGCCGGGTGAAGTCGCTGTCGGAACTGACCAGGACGAAGCCGTCGAACCGCCCCGAATGCATCAGGTCCATCGCGTCGATCACCAGCGCGATGTCGCTGGCGTTCTTGCCCACGGTATTGGCGGGCTGGTGGTGCGGGACCAGGCCGAATTCGGCCTGCACCTTGCTCCACCCGGTCATCTGCTGGCTGGAGAAATCGCCATAGCAGCGGCGCACCGACGCCTCGCCCAGCGAGGCGATTTCCTCGAATATGGCGCGGGTGTATTTCGGCGAGGTGTTGTCGGCGTCGATCAGGACCGCCAGCAGGTTGGTTTCGTCGGGCATGATGCCTCCTTTTTCCGGCGACCCTAGACGAGGCTGCGATACATCACCAGAGCATCCACATAGCCCCGCTCGGGGTGGTGGAACGCGCCGGGCAGCCGGCCGACCACGTCAAAGCCGGCGCGGCGCCAGGTCTCGATGGCGCGGGTGTTGGTCTCGACGACGAAATTGTATTGCATCGCGCGGAACCCTTGCCGCCGCGCCTCCGCCAGCGAGTGCTCCAGAAGCGCCCGCGCCACGCCCCGGCCCTGCGCGGCGTGGCTGGTGCAATAGCCGGCGTTGCAGACATGCGCGCCATTGCCGGTCTGGTTCGCCCGCAGATAGGCGCAGCCAAGCGCGACCCCGTCCGCCTCGGCGATCCAGACCCGCGCGGTATCGGGCCAGAAATAGGCCAGCGCACCGGCCTTGCCGCCCCGCGGATCGGCGCAGAACGTGTCGCCGGCCTCGACCGCAGGGCGCAGGATCTGCCAGACGGTTTCGGCGTCGCGGGCGCGGTCGGCCTCGCGGATCGTCACGGACATCCCCGCGGGTTCAGTAGACCACGACCGAGCGGATCGATTCGCCCGCATGCATCAGGTCGAACCCCTTGTTGATGTCGTCGAGCTTCAGCGTGTGGGTGATCATCGGGTCGATCTCGATCTTGCCGTCCATGTACCAGTCGACGATCCGGGGTACGTCAGTGCGCCCGCGCGCGCCGCCGAACGCGGTTCCGCGCCAGACCCGGCCCGTGACCAGCTGGAACGGCCGGGTCGAGATCTCGGCACCGGCAGGCGCCACGCCGATGATGATGCTCTCGCCCCAGCCCTTGTGGGCCGATTCCAGCGCCGCGCGCATCACCTGAACGTTGCCGGTGGCGTCGAACGTGTAATCCGCGCCGCCCTTGGTCAGGTTCACCAGGTAGGGCACCAGATCGCCCTCGACCTCAGAAGGATTGACGAAATCGGTCATGCCGAAGCGTTCGGCCATCTCTTTCTTGTCTGGGTTCAGGTCGACGCCGACGATCTGGTCGGCACCCGCCAGCCGCAGCCCCTGGATCACGTTCAGCCCGATGCCGCCCAGCCCGAAGACGATGGCCCGGCTGCCGATCTCGACCTTGGCGGTGTTGATCACCGCGCCGATGCCGGTGGTCACGCCGCAGCCGATATAGCAGATCTTGTCGAACGGCGCGTCGGGGCGCACCTTGGCCAGCGCGATTTCGGGCAGGACCGTATGATTGGAGAAGGTCGAGCAGCCCATGTAATGCAGGATCGGATCGCCATCGAGGGTCGAGAACCGCGAGGTGCCGTCAGGCATCACGCCCTTGCCCTGGGTTTCGCGGATCGCCTGGCACAGGTTGGTGCGCGGGTGCAGGCAGTAGTCGCATTCGCGGCATTCCGGGGTGTAGAGCGGGATCACGTGATCGCCGGGCTTCAGGCTGGTCACGCCCTCGCCCACCTCGACGACCACGCCCGCACCCTCGTGCCCCAGGATCGCCGGGAACAGGCCCTCGGGATCGGCGCCGGACAGGGTGAATTCGTCGGTGTGGCAGATGCCGGTGGCCTTGATCTCGACCAGGACCTCGCCGGCGCGGGGGCCGTCGAGGTTCACGTCCATGATCTCGAGCGGTTTGCCGGCCTCGACGGCGACGGCGGCACGGGTGCGCATCGGGGATCTCCTTGTCAATTTTGCGCCGAGCCTGCGTCAAGGGCAGGGGCTTTGCAACCATTGTTTGGGCCGTTCCATGCGCCGAATCCGACAGTCCGCCGGGCCACCTGCGGCGGGATCGACTCGACTCGGGCGGCGATTCCCGGGTAGGAACATATCAGGAACAAACCTGCCGAATCCGATGCCCAACCGCCGAATCCTGTCGCTCTGGTTTCCCCGCCTCGCTGCGGAGCGGTTGATGCGTGACGCGCGGGGGCTGGAGGCCGGCCCCCTGGCGGTGGTCGCCGAGCAGGCCAACCTGCAGGCGATCACCGCGCTCAATGCCGCGGCCGAGGGGGCGGGGCTGTATGTCGGGCAGCCGGTGCGCGACGCCCATGCCATGTGTGCCGGGCTGGTCACCCGCGCCCGCAACGCCCCGGCCGAGGCGGCGTTCCTGACCGCGCTCAGGCGCTGGGCGGGCAAGTTCAGCCCCTGGGTTGCCGAAGAGCCGCCCGACGGGCTGGTGATCGACCTGAGCGGCTGCGCGCATCTGTTCGGCGGCGAGGCGGCGCTGGTGCAGGTGGTGGCGGATGATTGTACCGATCTGGGGCTGACGGTGCGCCTGGGCATCGCCGACACGCTGGGCGCGGCCTGGGCCCTGGCGCGCTATGCCGGGCAGGGCGCGGCGCCGGCGCGCAGCGGCGACGCGGTGGACCAGGAGGCCCGCGCCACCCGGTCGCGCGCCGCCAAGCGGCGGCACTGGACCAAGGGCGGGGCCGCGCCGCAGGTGGTGACCGCCGGCGGCGGCGCGCGGATCGCACCGCCGGGCCAGTGCCACGGCGCGTTGTCGCCCCTGCCGGTCGCGGCGCTGCGGCTGGAGGGGCAGGTGACCGAACAGCTCGGCCGGCTGGGCCTGCGCCGGATCGGCGATCTGCTGGGCCAGCCCCGCGCGGCGCTGGCGCGGCGGTTCGGCCGGGGGCTGGTGCTGCGGCTGGACCAGGCCATGGGCAGCGCGCCCGAGCCGGTCTCGCCGGCGCGCGCGACCGCGCATTTCGCCGCCCGCATGACCCTGCCCGAGCCGATCGGGCTCAGGGACGACCTGATGGCGGCGATCGACCGGATCCTGCCGGTGCTGTGCGCGCGGCTGGAGGCGAAGGGGCGCGGGGCGCGGGAATTACGGCTGGAGGCGCACCGCACCGACCAGGCGGCGCAGGTGGTGCAGGCCGGGCTGGCCCGGCCCAGCCACGACCCGCAGCGCATCCGCCCGCTTCTGGAGCTGAAGCTGGACGGGATCGACGCGGGGTTCGGCATCGACATGCTGCGCATCGCGGCGGTGCGCACCGAGCCGGTGCATGCCCGCACCGTCGCCGGCCATGCCGAGGCGGCGCGCGTGGTGCGCGACCGGCTGGCGGGCAACACCGCGCTGGACGACCTGATCGGCAAGCTGGGCGCGCGGATCGGGCTGGAGGCGATCACCCGCCGGCACCCCGCCTCGTCCCACATCCCCGAAAAGAGCGCCCAGACCCTGGCCGCCGCGTGGTCGGACCCGGCGCCGGACTGGCCCGCGCCGCCGGTTCCGCGCCCGTTGCTGCTGTGGCCGCCCGAGCCGGTGACGGCCCCCGACGGCCCCGCCGTGCCCGGCGCGTTCCGCTGGCGCGGGCGCGACTGGCGGCTGGCGCAGGCCACGGGCCCCGAGCGCATCGCGCCGGAATGGTGGCTGGACGATCCCAACTGGCGCAGCGGCGTGCGCGACTACTGGGTGGTGGTGACCGAGCAGGGCGACCGGCTGTGGCTGTTCTACGGGCATGGCGGGGCGCTGTCCTCGGGCTGGTTCTGCCAGGGCAGCTTTGCCTGACCGGCGTGGGCACAGCGCCTCATCCGCAGGGCGCATGTTGCGTGAAGGCTTGATTTGCGGGCGAAAACTGGCAAGGCTTGGCGGTATGAACATGCAGCCTCCCAGCCCGTTGCCGACGGGTCCGGCCCAGATGCAGGTCGCATTCGACCGCCGCGAGCTGTCCGTCATCCTGTCGCTCTATGGCCGCATGGTGGCCGCCGGGGAATGGCGTGACTACGGTATTTCCAGCCTGCACGACACGGCGGTCTTTTCGGTGTTCCGGCGCACTGCCGAGCACCCGCTCTACCGGATCGAGAAGCATCCCCGCCTGCGCGGGCGGCAGGGCATGTATTCGGTCGTGGGAATGGACGGGCAGATCCTCAAGCGCGGGCATGACCTGCGCACGGTGCTGCGCGTGCTCGAGCGCAAGCTGATCCGGGCGGTGAAGCCCGATTGACGGCAGTGCCCGCGGCTGGCCGCGCGCCGTGAGTATTTGTAAAAAAGATGAAGATCCGGTCAGAGCCGGCGGTGTGATGTGACCGGACCGTCGCCCTGGGCCTGGATCCGGGCGATGGCCGGTGTCAGGGGTTCGTATTGAACCGCCATGTGATGGGCGTTGGCATGCAGGATGGTCTCGGGATCGGCGACCCAGGCGACATGGCCGGCCCAGAACAGCAGGTCCCCATGCTCCGGCGCGCTGCCCGTGGGCAGCGCCCGGCCCAGCGCGGCCTCCTGCTGATCGCTGTCGCCCGGACAATCCCGGCCACAGGCCAGAAGCGCGGCCTGCACCAGACCCGAGCAGTCGATGCCCGCGCGGCTGTTGCCGCCCCACAGGTAGGGCGTGCCGAGAAACAGCGCCGCCACCGCCACCGGGTCGGTCAGCCGCTGGGAGACCGGCGCCAGGTGCACCTCGGGGATATGTCCTTGCGCGGTTTCTGCGAATCCGCCGGCGGTGCCTGTCACGCGCACCCGGCTGCCGAAGCTGAGCGCCAGGCGCTCGGGTGATTTCAGGTCCGCCGCGGCATAGGCATGGGTGGCCGGCGCGCAGACCCAATGGCCCGCGTCGATGGCCGGCCCCAGCGCGGTGGTCTCGACATAGCCGACATAGCCATCCCGGCCCGATTGCACGAAGGCCCAGCCGTCGCGGTCTTCGTAGACATCCACCGCCTCGCCCAGGAGCAGCTGGCGGTCGCGCGGGCCGCCGGGTGCGCGCATCAGGTCCACAACCGGGCGCGCCACACAGCGCGGCGTGCCGGGCACACGCGCGAGACCGGCGGGCGCCTCTGCAAGATGCGCCGCGGCGACGCGGGCGTTGACGGGGGAGAGGCGCCGGTCGCTCACAGCTTCAGCATCCGCGGCAGGGCGCCCAGCAGCGCGCGCGGCCCCTGGCCGGTTCCGCCCTTTGGCCGGCCCGGCGCCTTGGCGGGGTTCCAGCCGTAGATGTCGAAATGCATATAGGGCGCGCGTTCGACGAAGCGGCGCAGAAACAGTGCCGCGGTGATCGAGCCGGCGAACCCGCCGGAAGGCGCGTTGTCCAGATCGGCGATGTCGGGCTCGATCATCGCCTCGTAGGGGGTGTGGAACGGCATCCGCCAGACCGGATCAGCGGCCGGACCTGCAGCCTCGGCCAGTGCCGCCGCAGCCGGTTCGTCATCGGTGTAGAACGGTGCGAGGTCGGGACCCACGGCAACCCTGGCGGCGCCGGTCAGGGTCGCCATCGACACGATCAGGTCGCTGTCCTCCTCGTCGGCCAGCGCCAGCGCGTCGGCCAGGACCAGCCGCCCCTCGGCATCGGTGTTGTTGATTTCGACGGTCAGGCCCTTGCGCGAGGTCAGGACATCGCCGGGCCGAAAAGCGTTGCCCGCGACCGCGTTCTCGACCGCCGGAATCAGCACCTGTAACCGCAGCGGCAGGTTCAGCGCCATGATCATCCGCGCGAGGCCCAGCACGTTGGCCGCGCCGCCCATGTCCTTTTTCATCAGCCCCATCGCCGAGGCCGGTTTCAGGTCCAGCCCGCCGGTGTCGAAGCACACGCCCTTGCCGACCAGCGTCAGGCGCGGCCCCTCGGTGCCCCAGGTCATGTCGATCAGCCGGGGCGCCCGGTCCGAGGCGCGCCCGACCGCGTGGATCATCGGCAGGTTGCGCGCCAGCAGGTCGTCGCCGGCGACACTCGTGCAACTCGCGCCGAACTCTGCGGCCAGCGCCTCGGTGGCCTGCTGCAGCGCATCGGGCCCCATGTCCTGAGCCGGGGTGTCGATGAGGTCGCGGATCAGCGCCTCGCCCGCCGCCATCGCCTCGACCCGGGCGGCATCGATGCCGTCCGGGGCGATCAGCCGCGCCGTGCCGGCCTTGCGCGCCTTGTACCGGTCGAAGACATGACCGGTCATCAGCCAGCCGAAACACTCCGCCTCTAGCGCATCATCCGCGACGCCGCCGGCCAGCCGGTAGGTGCCCTGGGGCAGTTTCTCGGCCGCGGCGGCCAGGACGAAGCGCTTGCGGGCGCGTTTGGCCGGGGTGCCGTAACCGGCGAGCGCCAGGGCGGGGGCGCCGTCCGCGTCGGGCACCAGCAGGGCCTGCCCGATGGCGCCGGTGAAACCGCTGGCCTCGACCCAGCGGCGCACCGGGGCAGGCTGGCTTTCCCACCATGTCCGCAGATCCGGTTGCGCGATCACGTGTAACGACAAGGCGGCCTCTTGCGGGTCGGCAAAGCTCAAACTCATGGGGTCTTTCCGTCCGGGTCGTCAGTTGCGCACAGAGTAGCGACCGCGCCCGGGGCCGCAACCCCCGGCCGCTCAGATCGAGAGGTCCTGCAGATCCCAGACCGCGGTCAGCGAGCGCTCGCCGACCCGGATCAGTCGAAAGAGCGTCGCCGCTGTCGCCACGCTGTCGCCGCCGTCGATTGCGCCGACCGTGTCCGAGGCGACACGCACGATCTCGGTCATGCCGATCTGTTCGGCGATCGCCGACAGCGACCGGGCGGCTTTGCGCAGCTCTTTGCGCCGGCCTTCGCGCCAGAGGCGCTCGCAGCTCGACAGGCGCACCGCCAGTTCCTCGATCGCGCGGCACAGCACGTCCTCGGCCCCCGAGTCGCCCATTTGTCGATACAGGCCGCGCAGCCTGTCTCGGTCCAGCCGGACGGATTCGCTGTGTTTGATTGCTGTCACCTTGTCCACCGGTCTCACCCCAAATGCTGTTTGCACCCCCACGGTACCGGGGCATCCTGCGCGCGGCGGCGTTTGCAAAAGGTTGCCCGCGCGGGGCATTATGCCTCGAATTCGCGGCTAATCCGGACTAGTGAGGCCTTGTGAACGGAAAGACGGGACAGACAGGATGACGATTGCTCAACCCTTGCCCAGCTACCTGGTGCAACGCTATCACGGCTGGAAGGCCACGGCCTATCAAGAGAACAAGACCTGGTATCGACGGCTGGCCTCCGAGGGGCAACGGCCACGCGCAATGGTGATTTCCTGTTGTGACAGCCGGGTCCACGTGACCTCGATCTTCGGGGCCGACCAGGGCGAATTCTTCATTCACCGCAACATCGCCAACCTGGTGCCGCCCTACGAGCCGGACGGCGATCACCACGGCACCAGCGCCGCGGTGGAATACGCGGTCACCGTGCTGAAGGTGGCGCATCTGATCGTGCTGGGCCATTCGCAATGCGGTGGCGTGCAGGGCTGCATCGACATGTGCAAGGGAAAGGCACCCGAACTGGAGGCCAAGGAGAGCTTCGTGGGACGCTGGATGGACATCCTGCGACCGAAATTCGACTCGGTTGCGGATATCGAGGACGCGACCCAGCAAGCCCGCAGTTTCGAGCACCAGGCGGTGCTGGCCTCGCTCGACAACCTCATGACCTTTCCCTTCGTCGCCGATGCGGTTGCCGACGGCTCGCTGACGCTGCATGGCCTTTGGACGGATATCGGCGAAGGCGGGCTGGAGTATTACGACCCCGACGCCGGCCGGTTCATCGCGGTCTAGACCGCCTTTCACGGCGAAGGGGCAAGCGCCTGGCTTGCCCCTTCGGTTTCGGCTGTGTGAGTGGCCGGATTGTCGGGTGCTGTCGCGGAGGTCAGGCCGCCATCCGCTCCGGCTCTGCCTGCATGCGGCGCGAGAAGAAGACCGGCGTGGGCTTGCGGCTGGAGCGCGCGGCGGCCAGATCGCAGATGGTGCCGCCTTCTCCTTCGTTTTCGCGGAGTGTGCGCAGATGCGCCAGTGCGGCGAGGCGGTTGCTGCGGGCTTGGGCGGCGAGCGAGATGGTCATTTTGGTTCTCCTGGATTCGGATTGGTGTGAGGGCGAAAGAGAGGGGTTTCAGGCGGCGTCGCCGGACGACCCCCAGACGTTGGTGACGAAGAAGACACCGTGCGGCGTGCGGATCGGGTGCGGGGCATTGCGCCAGTCGTCCATGGAAACGACGTTCTGCGTCATCGCCCTGGGGGCCGGTGCGCGGCGGGTCTGAGTGCCCGGTGTGAATGTCAGAATACTGGTCATGGTCATCCCCTTTGTTTGTGCCGGGCGGTCTTGGCCCGCGTCTTGCTTCGTCGTCACGGTCTTGGCGGGCCCTGGCAGGAACCGCGCCGCCGCATGTGTCAGCCGGTGCCGCGGCTCTGTGCCTGCTCGAACATCCTGTCCAGGTCGGAACAGGCGAGCGATGGCAGGCGCCGCGTTGCGCCGGTTTTCGTCACCGGGTTTCCCGGAGCGGGAGCCGACACAACTTTGCCGGTATCGAGAGAAAGCGAACTGGTGGTCATTCGCTGCCTCCTTTCCCTGAGTATGCGGTTTGCGAACACCGTTAAGGTTTGGCTCAGATTGAGGCGGGAATTGATCATTCTTGAGGCTGAAAAGCGGCAAATCACAATTCTGACAAATGATTGTCTACTGTGTGACGCATTATTGCCGGCGGTCGGCCCGATTTTTTCGACCTGCGAAACACAGGATTTGATGTGGGTTTTAACTGATTCGAAACGGGCGGCGACTTCGCCTCACAGTTGCAGTTTTCCAGGGTGCGATTCGCGCGCCTCGTGTTACCGCGGCGGGCCGGATCGGTCAGCGCAGAACCATGCCCTCGGGCCAAGTCAGGGTGGTGTCGATGCGGATCGTCCGCGTGTCGCCCGTACCCAGATCAAAGTCCCAGGCCAGGATCCCGCGCTGCTTGTCGACATCATCTTCGTCGGGCCGCGGCGACGCGGTCCACCAGATTTCCAGGTCTTCCTGCTCGGAATAGGGCACACGGTCGAGCACGCGCAGCGGCCAGTCCCGCCCGGTCAGGTTCTCGACCTCGATCTCGACCCGTTCGTTCCGCTCGCTCGAGCGGTTGATCAGGCCGCGGTCGCCCTCGCTCTGGTCCAGGACGTCGCGCTTGATGCGCAGCCCGTCGATCGGGCCGAAGCCGAACTCGGCCTCCTGGCCGGCGGCCAGTCCGGGAAACCCGCTCGTGCCGACCAGAACCCCGTCGACATAGCGCGCGGCGTATTGGCTGGGCAGAAGCTCCTCGCCCCAGCCGTCCTCGACACGCGCCATGTGAAACGCGGTCTGATCGTGGAAGGGCACCGCCAGGGCGCGTTCCTGCGCCGGTTGCGACAGGCTGTCGAGCCGCAGCCGCAGCAGGTCGGCACTGGACGCGATCGAAACCGGCACGGCGTAGCTGTAGGTGACGCCCGGGCCCTCGGCGACCTTCCAGAGCGGTGGGGGCGGCGCGGGCGCCTCCAGCGCAGGGGCGACCAGTGAGGCGAGGCCGTCGGATTCGGGCTGGCTCCGACTCTGACGCACCGGGGCCTCGGGTGGGCCGATCCGCAGGCGCAGGGGCAACAATGCGTTCGGCTCCGCCCGCCCGACCGGGGCCAGAGTCGACAGGTGCAGCGCCACGTCGGTCCAGTTCTCGCCGGTGGTCTGCCGCACCAGCGCGCTCCGCTCCAGCGTCAGCGACGGCGCATCGCCAGTGGCAAGCCGAAGGTCATAGGCCGGTGTCCAATAGGTTGCGCCGCGCACGAGATAGCGCAAGGTGACGGTGGCATCGGCCGCCTCTGGCGCGTCGACCTCGATTGCGATGAACAGGCGGTCCTCATCCTCGACCGTGAGCGCGGCAAGGGCCTGCTGCGCGGCCTTCAGTTCGTCGCGCAGGTCGCTCAGCTGGTCCTCGATCCGCCGCGCCGCGATCTCGGCATCCAGCGCCGCCGCCCCGGCCGCTCCGGCCTCGTCGCGGATCATCCGGGCGATGTCTCGCAGCGTGTCGGGGCCGGCCTCGGCCAGGCCCTCGTTCTCGCCAAGCCCGCGCAGGAATGTCAGGGACGCCTCGGCTGCGCTGCCGGCCAGCCGGGCCCTGCGGGCATCATCCTCGACGCCGCGGATCCGGTCTTCGATCTCTTCTATGCGCTGGCGTGCGGCGTCGATCTCGGGCGTATCCGCATCGCGGGGCGGGACCCGATCCTGGCGCAGCAACGTACCGGTCTGACGCGCGCCCTCCACCTCGACCCGCAGGCTTTCGGAAACCGCCGAGGCGGGCACGCCCTGCAGCACCAGCCGGTGACGGCCGGCGGGCAAGGACACCTCGGCGCGCCGCAAGATGGCGGCACTGTCGGGGTGCATCGTCACTTCGGTGACGCGGCTGGAGACGGCGATGGTCTCGGCATAGGCCGGTTGCAGCGCCAGTAAGGCAATCGCGAGGATGGGGTTGCGCATGATGCACCTGCCTTGGCTGTTGTTCCGGCCAGCGTTGCAAGCGGGCCGCACAAAAGCAAGCTCAGGGCAGGGGCGGGCATTGGCCCCGGCCCGGAATGCGCGTGGCTCCGGGCCGGCGGCGGGACCTTGGCGGTCAACCTTTCTTGAGAACCTCGCGGCCCAGCAACTCGGCGATCTGCACCGCGTTCAGCGCCGCGCCCTTGCGCAGGTTGTCGCTCACGCACCACAGGTTCAGGCCGTTGTCGATGGTCGAATCCTGGCGGATGCGGCTGACGAAAGTGGCGAAATCGCCGACGCATTCGACCGGCGTGACGTATCCGCCGTCCTCGCGCTTGTCGATCACCATGATGCCGGGCGCCTCGCGCAGGATGTCGCGCGCCTCGTCCTCGTCCAGGAAATCCTCGGTCTCGATGTTCACCGCTTCGGAATGGCCGACAAAGACCGGCACCCGGACGCAGGTCGCGGTGACCTTGATCGACGGATCGACGATCTTCTTGGTCTCGGCGACCATCTTCCATTCCTCCTTGGTGTCGCCGCTGTCCATGAACACGTCGATATGCGGGATCACGTTGAAGGCGATCTGCTTGGTGAACTTCTTGGCCGGCTTGTCGTCGGTAGGATTGTAGATCGACTTGGTCTGGTCCCAGAGCTCGTCGATCCCCTCCTTGCCCGAGCCCGAGACCGACTGGTAGGTCGAGACCACCACGCGCTTGATCCGGGCGCGGTCATGCAGCGGCTTCAGCGCCACGACCATCTGTGCGGTCGAGCAGTTCGGGTTGGCGATGATGTTCTTCTTGTCATAGCCGTGGATCGCCTGCGGGTTCACCTCGGGCACGATCAGCGGCACGTCGGCGTCGTAGCGGTAGAGCGAGCTGTTGTCGATCACCACGCAGCCGGCGGCGGCGGCCTTGGGCGCGTATTTCTTGGTGGCGTCCGAGCCGATGGCGAAAAGCGCCATGTCCCAGCCGGTGAAATCGAAGGCGTCCAGATCCTGCGTGGTCAGGGTCTTGTCGCCAAAGCTTACCTCGGTGCCCAGCGACCTGCGGCTTGCCAGGACGGCGATCTCATCCACCGGGAACTGGCGTTCGGCCAGGATGTTCAGCATTTCGCGGCCCACGTTGCCCGTGGCGCCTGCGATGACGACGCGATAACCCATGTCTCGACTCCAATGTTGAGGCCGCGCGTCTATAGCCGCCATTGCGCCGGGATTAAAGGGGTAAGCGCAGGCACCGCCAGGGCGCTGCGGGTATCGGCGTCAGCTTTCGTCCAGCAGCCGGCGATAGAGCGCCACCAGGGCCTGCGCCTCGCCCTCGATGTCGAAATGCGCCTCGACATGGGCGCGCACGGCCTGCGATGCACGCGCCAGCGCGTCGGCATCCGCCAGCATTTCCTGCGCGGCACGGGTCAGGGCGGGGATGTCATCGGGCGGAACCACGCGGCCCAGCTCGGGGCTGGTGACGATTTCCGAAAACGCCCCCACATCGGTGGCCAGCACCGGCACGCCGCAGGCCATCGCCTCGAGCGGGGTGAGGCCGAACCCCTCCCACCGCTGCGGCGCGACGAAGAGGTCGAGCACCCGGTACCAGTCGGCGATGCGATCCACCGTGACCTCGGGCCGGAACAGGATGCGTTTGCCCATCCCGGCCTCGTCCACCCGCGCCTTGAGCCCTTCGAGAAAGGCCGAGTGGCTGTCGGTGGCTCGTCCCATCACGATGCCGCTCACGTCCGGGCGGCTTTCGCACAGGCCGATCATCGCCTCTACGAAGGCGTCGGTGCCCTTCTGGTGGCGGATCCGCCCGTAGCAGCCCAGCAGAAGCCCCTCGGGCAGGTCCAGCTGACGGCGCAGGGTGGGCTTGTCCTCGGGCGGCGTGAAACCCTGCAGGTCGATGCCGTGCATGATGACATCGGCGTCGCGGTCGAGATAGCCGGCGGTCTTGCGCGAGGTGGCGACTACCGCGTCCATCCGCGAGATCAGCCGCTTGGTGTAACCGCTGTGGCTGCGCTGCGAGGCGCTGGTGAACAGAAGCTTGAGCCTGAGCCGGAACACGTGGCGCAGGATCAGCCCCAGCAGCATCTCGGTGTTGCGGCGCGCATGCCAGACACGCAGCGGCCCGCGTGACAGGAAAGGCAACCCGGCGAGCGGGATATGCGGAATGTCCCGGGGCAGGCCCGGGCCCGTGGCGGCGATATCGATCCACTGCGCCTGCAGGGGCACCAGCCGCGCGATGGTGGCGGTGACGCCCGACAAGCGGCGCTTGAGGTTCGGAGCGATGACGCGCACGTCCTGCATTGGCGGGTCCCCCGGATCTTTGCCCGTCTGCTGCGTTGCATGACCGGCGGCTTGACGCAAGGCGCGGATGGCGCACATGCTGCGGACGCACCCGCATTTCGAAAGGCCGCCCGCCGCATGTCCGATGATACCGAGCACGCCGGCTTTTACGAGTCGCTGCCGCGCATCGCCTCATTTGCCGCGCTGACCCGCGACGGAAGCTATGTGCCCTTGCCCGATGGCTGGGTGATCGGCGCCGCCGACATCGTGGGCTCGACCGAGCTGATCGCCGAGGGGCGGTACAAGATGGTCAACGTGATCGGCGCCGCGGTGATCTCGTCGCAGATCAACGCGGATGGGCGGGCTGGCCTGCCCTTCGTGTTCGGTGGCGACGGAGCGGTCTTTGCCTGCGGGCCGGAACGTGCCGAGTCGTCCCGGCAGGTGCTTGGGATCATGGCGCGCTGGGCGCAGGAGGAATTCGGCGTCACCCTGCGGGCCGCGCAGGTGCCGGTGGCGGATATCCGGGCGGCAGGCCTGGATGTGCGCGTGGCCCGATACCAGGCCGCGCCGGGGCTCGACTATGCCATGTTCGCCGGTGGCGGCGTGACCTGGTCCGAGGCCGAGATGAAGGCCGGGCGTTTTGCCGTGCCCCTTGCCGCGCCGGGATCGGTGCCGGACCTCACGGGCCTCTCCTGCCGCTGGAACAACGCGCGTTCGCGCAACGGCGTGATCCTGTCGCTGGTACTGCAGCCTGCGCCGGGTGCGTCGCTGCAGGCCTATGCCGAGGTGGCCGACCGGATCGTCGCGGTGGCGGAACGGCTGGACCGGGGCGGTCATCCCCTGCCGCCGCAGGGGTCCGGCGTACGTTGGCCGCCGCCGGGGCTGGAGCTCGAGGCACATGTCTCGCGGGGCAAGTCGTCGCTGGCCTGGCGCAAGGTGCAGTTGCTGGTCGAGAACCTGATCGCCTGGGTCTTCTTCAAGACCGGGCTGAAGGCGGGCGGTTTCGATCCGGTGCATTACGCCAAGACCGTCAGCAGCAATGCCGATTTCCGCAAGTTCGACGACGGGCTGAAGATGACGCTGGACTGCGATTCCGGTTCGGTCGCGGAAATCACCGAGGTTCTCGAACGCGCCGACGCCGACGGAACCGTGCAGTTCGGCCTGTTCGAGCAGGACGAGGCGATGATCACCTGTTTCGTGCCCTCGGTCACGCAGGATGACCATGTGCACCTGATCGACGGGGCGGCGGGCGGCTATGCGCGCGCCGCCGCGCAGCTCAAGTCGGCTGCGCCCTGATCCATTTCTCGGACAGGGCGCGGGCGTTGCGCGCCAGGATCAGCAGGTCGATCCCCACGGCAAGGAACTGCGCGCCCATGTCCAGGTAGCCCTGCGTTGCCGCATCGTTCAGCCCCAGAACGCCCGGCGCCTTGCCCGCCGCGCGGATGCGCGACAGGGCATCGGCAATCACCGCCTGGACGGCAGCATCGGCGCTGTCGCCCTTGAGGCCCATGTCGGTGGACAGGTCGGCGGGGCCGATGAACACCCCGTCGATGCCCTCGATCTCCAGGATCTCGTCCAGCGCGTCGATGCCCTTGCGGCTTTCGACCTGCACCAGCAGGCAGATCTGGTCATCTGCGGTGGCCACGTAATCGGGGATCGCACCGAAGCCGGTGGCCCGGGCCGCCGCCGCCCCCACGCCACGTGTGCCGAAGGGCGGGTACCGGCAGGCGCGCACGAGCTCGCGCGCCTGCTCGGCGCTGTCCACCATCGGCACCAGCACGGTCTGCGCGCCGGCGTCCAGCACCTGCTTGATGATCCAGGTCTCGCCGATGGGAACCCGCACCACCGGATGCGAGGGCGACGCTTCCAGCGCCATCAGCTGGTCGCGGATCGACCGGATGTCGTTGGCCGCATGCTCGCCGTCGATCACCAGCCAGTCGAACCCGGCGGTGCCCATCACCTCGGCGGCGGTGGGGTCGGCAAAGCTCAGCCAGCAGCCGATCTGGCGCTTGCCCTCGGTCAGGGCCTGTTTGAAACGGTTTGTGGGTGGGGGCATGGGGAACCTCTCAGGTGAACTGGACGGCGACCGAGCCGAAGGGCCCGAAATCGGCGGTGATGGCAGTGCCCGGCGGTGCCTCGATCGGGCGGATGAACGAGCCGGACAGGACGATGTCGCCGGCCTCGATCGCCTGCCCGTATTCGGCCAGACGCCGCGCCAGCCACAGGACCGAGGTGACGGGATCGTTCAGCACACCCGCGCCGAGGCCGGTCTCCTCGACGGTGCCGCCGCAGGTGACGATGGCTCCGACCCAGCGCAGGTCGAAGGCGTCGGGCGCGTGGCGCGCGGCCCCCAGAACCACGCCGGCATTGGCGGCATTGTCGCTGATCGTGTCGGTAACGATGCGCGCCTGCCCGGTGTCGGGATCCGCGCGCAGAATCCGGGTGTCGAGGATTTCCAGCGCCGGGGCGACATGCCCGGTGGCCGCCAGCACGTCCTTGCGGGTGCAGTCGGCCCCCGCCAGGGGCGCGCGCATGACAAAGGCGATCTCGGCCTCTACCCGTGGCTGGATGAAACGGCCCGCCGGCACCGTGGCGCCCGAGGCGAAGGCCATGTCGTCCAGCAGCACGCCGCTGTCGGGCGTGTCGATGCCCAGCGCGTCCTGCATTGCCCGGCTGGTCAGCCCGATCTTCCAGCCGATCCGCCGCCGCCCCTCGGCCAGCTTGCGCGCCACCAGGGCCGCCTGCACCGCATAGGCGTCGTCCAATGTCATGCCGGGATATTGCAGGGACAGCAGCCGGCATTGCTGGCCCGTGGCTTCGGCCCGGTGCAACGCCTCGGCGGCCGCCTCGTGCTGCTCCGGCGTCATTCGTCGGCCACCGTGTTGACCAGTTGGCCAATGCCCTCGGCCTCGACCACAATCTCGTCGCCCGGTTGCAAAAACCGCGGCGGATCGAAACGGGCGCCCGCGCCGGTGGGTGTGCCGGTGACGATGATGTCGCCGGGCACCAGCGTGGTGAAGGTCGAGATATAGGCGATCTGCCGCCGGATCGGAAAGATCATGCGCGAGGTGCGGTCGTCCTGCCGCAGCTCGCCGTTCACTGTCGTCGTCAGGCGAATGTCGTCGAGCTGCGCCGCTGCCGTGAATGGCACCAGATACGGCCCCATCGCGCCCGATCGGTCCCAGTTCTTGCCCTGGGTGACGTTGAATTTGGCATGCCGCACCCAGTCGCGCAGCGTGCCCTCGTTGCAGAGCGTGACGGCGGCGATGTGGTCATGGGCGGCGTCCTCGGAAATGCGCCGGCCCAGCTTGCCGATCACCACGGCGATCTCGCCCTCGTAATCCAGCTGCGGCGTCTCGGGCGGCCGGATCAGCGGCTGGCCGTGGCCGGTGAAGCTGCGCGGGAAGCGGATGAAGAGCGAGGGGTTGGGCGGCGCGTCCTGCCCGTCCCGGTACTCGGCATTGCGGTCGGGGAAGTTCACGCCGACACAGATGATCTTTTCCGGGACGGGGATCGGGATCGTGTAGTCGAAACTGCCGTCGGGATGGCTGACCGGCTTGTCACGCGCGGCCACCGCCAGGTCATAGAGCGCGCCCGCCTCGATCACCTCGCGCAGGGTCGGCCATTGATGAAAGGCGGGCGAAAGCGCGATCATCCCTCCCTCGGCCACCGCGCCATAGAAGGCCTGCCCGCCCGAAACATAGCTTGCGATGCGTGTCACCCCAGCCTCCCTGCAATTTCGCATATCACATCATGGGCGGACATCACATCCGCCTCGGTGGTGTCGAACTGCCCGGCCTGGAACCGGATCACCAGCTTGCCGTCCACCCGCGTCTGGGTCAGGTAGATCCGCCCGTCATCGTTGATCGCGTTGACCAGCGCGAGGTTCAGCGCATCCGGATCCCGCGCGCCCTCGGGCAGATAGCGGAAGGTCCAGAGCGACCACATCGGCGGGGTCACGATCTCGAAGCCCGGCGTCTCGGCCAGCCTGTCATGCAGCGCGCGCGACCAGGCGACGTGGTTGCGCAGCCGGTCGCGCAGACCCTCCAGCCCGTAGGTGCGGATCAGGAACCAGATCTTGAGCGCGCGGAACCTGCGGCCCAGCGGAACCGACCATTCGGAATAGTTGACGATCCCATCCTTGCCGTGGGTCTTGAGGTATTCCGGCTGGATCGCCAGTGTGCGCACCAGGTCATCCGGGTCGCGCAGGAAATGCGCCGAGCAGTCGAACTGCGCGCCCAGCCATTTATGCGGGTTGAAGACGATGCTGTCGGCGCGTTCGACGCCCTGCCAGTAGCTGCGGAATTCGGGGCAGATCATCGCCGCCCCGGCCCAGGCGGCATCGACATGGGTATAGAGCCCGTGGCGTTCGGCCACCTCCAGGCAGCCGGCAACCGGGTCGGTCGCTCCGGTTCCGGTCGCGCCGACGCTGAGGATCAGCCCGGCGGGTCGGTGACCCGCGTCGTGGTCGGCGTTGATCGCGTCCTCCAGCGCCCGCGGATCCATACCTCGCCAATCGCCGCGGATCGGCACGCGCACCAGGTTATCCTGCCCGATCCCGGCGACCCAGATGGCGCGGTCGACCGATGTGTGAACCTCGGACGAGCAATAGACCCGCAGCCGCGGTTGACCCGACAGGCCCGCCCGGTTGCCCTGCCAGTCCAGCGCGCGCTCGCGCATGGTCAGCACCGCGGCCAGGGTGGCCGAGGACGCGCTGTCCTGGATGACGCCCGCAAAGTCGTCCGGCAGGCCGATGGCGCCGCCCAGCCATTGCATCATCCGGGTTTCCATCTCGGTCGCCGCCGGCGAGGTCTGCCACAACATGCATTGCGGTGAGATGGCGGCGGTCAGGAACTCGGCCAGCACCGAGGGCGCGGCGGCATTGGCGCTGAAATAGGCAAAGAACCGGGGATGCTGCCAATGGGTGATGCCGGGCATCACGATGTCCTCGAAATCGCGGAAGATGTCCTGCATCGGCTCGGGTGCTTCTGGCGGCGCCTGTGGCAAGGCATCCAGAACCTCGCCGGGTTCGGTTCGTGCCCGCACCGGGCGCTCACTGACCGTCTTGCGATAATCCCGTGCCCAGTCGGTCACCCGGTGGCCCCAATCGGCGAAGTCGTCCCAATCCATCTGCCGTCTCCTCAGGGGGCCACGATGGGCTGCGCCTTGAGCGCGCTGGGCACCGGTTCGACCCCGGCGAAGACCGAGCCTTCCTCGAACCAGCTGCGCGGTGCCGGCGCGCCCCACAGGGTTTGGCGCTGCGGATCGGTCAGCGACCACTTGATCGGCTCCAGGTCCGGGTCGACGGTCTGGTAGTCCGAGCAGTAGATCTCGATCCGGTGGCCGTCGGGATCGCGGATATAGAGGAAGAAGGCGTTGGAGATGCCGTGCCGGCCCGGCCCACGCTCGATATTGGCGACATAGCCGGTGGTCGACATCAGGTCGAGCAGGTCGATGATGTTGAGCGGATTGGGCACCCAGAACGCGGTGTGGTGCAGGCGCGGTCCCAGCCCGTTGGTAAAGGCCACGTCATGCACCCCTCCCTTGCGATGCATCCACGCCGCCCAGAGCCGGCCGCTCTCGTCATCCTCGGTATATTCCGTGACCCGGAAGCCTAGGTCGTTATAGAAGGCGACGCTGGCATCCACATCCGAGGCGAACATGTTGAAATGGTCGATCCGAAGCGGCTTGACCCCCTTGTAGAGCGCGTACTTCTGATGGATCGGCGGCAGGCGGTCCATCTTGACGTAGAATTCCAGCGGGATGCCCCAGGGATCGCGGGTGCGCAGGGTGCGGCCCATATGCGGGCGTTCGATCCAGTCGACCGGCAGACCGCGCCCGGCGAAGAATTCGGCTGCCCGGTCCAGGTCCGGTTCGTCGTAGAGCTTGAATCCCAACACGCCGACATCTGCCGCGTCGGCCCGTTGCAGCACGATGCAGTGATGGCCGCGCTCTTCCATGGCGCGCAGGCAGATGCGGTCGTCATCCTCGTGCGTGACCTGCAGCCCGAGCGTGTCGACATAGAAGGCGCGCGAGGCGGCGAGGTCGGTCACCCGGTATTCCACGTGGGACAGCCGGACGATGTTGAAGGGCGGGTAGAGGTTGGGTTTCGGGACGGGCATTCTGGACCTCCTCGGTTCGATGTCGGTGGCCGGCTGCGGGAGTGAGGGGCCAGCCCCTCACACTCCCCGAGGTATTTGACGCGAGAGGAAGATCAGGCGCCGAGGCGTGGGATCGGATGTCTTCCCTTGGCCAGACCGATGTGCTTTTGCTCCATGTGGAATTCGAATGACCAGTCGCCCCCGTCACGGCCGATGCCGCTGGCCTTGACGCCGCCGAAGGGGGTCGGCAGATGCCGGACATTCTCGCTGTTGACCCAGATCATCCCTGCTTCGAGCCGGTTGGTAAAGCGCAAGGCGCGGGTCAGGTCGTTGGTCCAGACATAGGCGGTGAGGCCGTATTCGGTGTCGTTGGCGATGTGCAGCGCCTCGTCTTCGTCCTGGAACCGGATTGCGGTGAGGACCGGACCGAAGATCTCTTCCTGGGCCACCCTCATGTTGTTGCGCGCACCGGTGAACAGTGTCGGGCGCACGAACCAGCCCTGCTCGCCGACCCGATCGCCGCCGGCGGCAATTGTCGCGCCATCTGCGCGGGCCGCGTCGAAATAGGACGTGACCTTGTCGAAATGCACCTTGTGGATCAGCGGCCCGACCTCTGTATCGGGATCGAGCGGGTGGCCGACACGGATGTTGTTGACCCTTTCCGTCAGCCTGGCCTCGAAGTCCTCGGCGATGCTCTCCTGCACCAGCAGGCGCGAGGAGGAGGTGCAGCGCTCGCCGTTCAGCGAGTAGATCATGAAGATCGCCGCATCCAGCGCGCGCTCGAGATCGGCGTCGTCGAACACGATCACCGGGTTCTTGCCGCCCAGTTCGAAATGCACCCGCTTCAGCGTATCGGCGCCCTGTTTCATGATCATCGAGCCGGTTTTGGATTCACCGACAAAGGCGATCGCGCGGATCGCTGGATGTTCGGTGAGTGCGCGGCCGGCATCCTCACCGAACCCGTTGACCAGGTTCCACACGCCGGGGGGCAGACCGGCCTCATGCGCGATCTCGGCCAGGATGCGGGCGGTGAGCGGCGAGAACTCGGCCGGTTTGTGCACCACCGTGCAGCCGGCGGCCAGCGCCGGGGCGATCTTCCAGGTCGACAGCATGAACGGCGTGTTCCAGGGCGTGATCACGCCCACCGGGCCGATGGGCACGCGGGTGGTGACGTTCATCAACGTGGGTGACGGCAGCGCCTGCCCGTCGCGGGCGGCGGGGGCGCGGTCGGCGAAGAACCGGAAGTTCTCGGCCCCGCGCAGCGCCGCCTTGGACATGAACCGCAGCGCCTGGCCAGTATCCCAGCATTCGCACAGTGCGATTTCCTCGGCACGCGCCTCGATCCCGTCGGCGATGCGGTGCAGGATCGCCCGCCGCTCGGTCGCGGCGATGTCGCGCCAGCCGGCAAAGGCGTCTTGCGCGGCGCGCGCGGCGTCGTCGACATCCTGGGCATCGCTGCGGGCGACGGTGCAGATCAGGCTGTCATCCACCGGAGAGCGGGTCTCAAAGCTCGCGCCCTGGCCGGCGGGTCGGGTTTCGCCGCCGATCAGGTTGCCGATGCCCGCGCCGCGGTAGCGGTCGAGATGGCGCGCGAGCGTGTCAAGATTTGTGGCCAGGTCAGTCATCGGGCGGTCCCTTTCCTAGGTGATCGCGGATGGTTCCGGTCTTGGGCGACAGGTCGGGGTCGATGTCGCGCATTTCCAGCGACAGCGCGATGGGATGTCGGCGCATCGCGGGTTCCAGCGCGGCCTCGGCCGCGGCAAAGATATGCCCCGTCGCCCGTTTGCGTGTCTCCAGGTCGCGCCCGGCCCGCAGGCGGACAGAGATGTCGACATAGCCATGCGCCGGGTGTCCGTCGGCGATCGAGACGTGATCTGCGCGCAAAGCCCGCACCCGGATGCCCGCCGCCGGAAAGACCCCGGTTTCGGCCGCGGCCCGGCGCAGTGTGTCGCACAGGGCGCCCATGTCGATCCGCTCTTCCATATTGGCCGAATAGTCCAGGATCACATGCGGCATCGTCTCCTCCTTTACTTAACATGTGAAGTTTTTAGGACCCTGTCAATCCCCTCCCGTCGCGGCGGCGGTTGCGGGTTCCCGATGATTCCGCGAAAATGGCGCATGTCCAGTGATTTGCCGCGCACCTCCCGGTCCCTCCCTATTGCGCTCCTGCGGGCGCGGGAGCGGGTGATGGGGCCGATTCGCGCGATGCTGGCGGATGTGGGAATCACCGAGCAGCAATGGCGCGTCCTGCGGGTTCTGCAAGAAGAGGGGCCGCAAGATCCGACCCGCATCGCCGAGCAGGCCTGTCTGCTGCTGCCCAGCCTGACGCGGATCCTGCAGAAGCTGGAAAGCAAGCACCTGATCGAGCGTCAGGCCGACCCCGATGACCGCCGCAAGCAGATCGTGCGGATCTCGGACCAGGGAGAGCAGGTGATCCGCGACAATCTCCAGACCAGCCTGGCCCTGCTTGACGAGATCCGCGACCGCATGGGCGCCGAACGCTACGAGGCCCTGCTGGACCTGCTGAATGACCTTGACGTGCGGGACGGTCGCTAGACCCCCGCGTCGGCCCGCCGGTCATTCCGGCGGCGTCTGGTCCGCTGCCTTCCAGGGCGCCTCGGGGGAGAAGTCGCAACGATCCGGCTTGATGTCGACCAGCGGTGTGCCGTCGAGGCAGTCGAGGCCGCGGACGATCAGGCAATGGCCTTCGACGCCCATCAGCCGGACCGATGCTGTGCCGATCGGGTTCGGCCGCTGCGGTGAGCGCAAGGCGAAGGTGCCGACGAAGCGCTTGCCGTCGTTCTTGGGGTTCTGGATCACCAGATCCCGCCGCGACCGGTCAAGCCAGTAGAGGATTTCCAACTGGTCGTAATCCTCGATCCCCAGAAGCGCATCGCCCCACGGGTCGAACAGCTCGATCCGGCAATCGGGCCCGTCCTGCCGCCCCTGCCGCGGGCAATCCGCGCGTCGGGTCCAGGGGGTGCGGATGCGGCCGATGAAATGCAGCCCGGCATCGTCGGACGCCGGGGCCTCGACCGTGCGTTCGCCATCCCTGAGGCGTGATTGCATGGGGCCGCTCCTTCCGCCGAATTGCGTTCGGGGCAAGCCTAGCGCAAATCGCGCCGTTGCCACAGGCCGGTTGCTGCCTGATCGACCGACCCGCGTGGATATCTGGATGATCTGGTCGGAGTGGCGAGATTCGAACTCACGACCCCTGCCTCCCGAAGACAGTGCTCTACCAGGCTGAGCTACACTCCGACCGTGACGGTTGGGTTAACTCCAACCCGGCGGCTTGGCAAGAGCGATGCGCAGGAAATTTGCCGCGCGGAACGTCATTTTGCCGGCCCGTCCGGCTCGCCGTTTCGGCTGTCGGCTCCGATGTTGCGCTTGAGGAATGCGCCCACGCGCAGGGTCTCGCCGGCGCGCGTCCGCGTGCGCAGAACGGGCCGGTTGCGCGAGGCCGTGCCGCGGCTTTCACGGAACAGGATATAGAGCCCGCTGGCGATCACCACGGCGGCCCCCCAGGCGGTCGGCGCATCCAGGCGCTCGCCAAAGAACAGATAGCCGTAGAGCGTGGCCCAGAGGATCTGGGAATACTGCATGGGCGCCACAATCACCGCCTCTCCGGCGCGATAGGCGCGAATCACGCAGAGCATCGCCAGGAAGGCCAGCACCGCAATCAGTGCCATCGCGCCGAAATCCGCGATCGGCATGGGCCGATAGACGAAGGGCAGCGCCAGTGCCAGCGCCAGGAAGGTCGACAGCATCGGATAGACCATCATCACCACCGACCGCTCCTCGCGACCGATCTTGCGGACGATGACCGAGTTGGTGGCGCCGCCGATCGCCGCCAGCAGCGCCGTGAGATGGCCGAAGGTCAGCTCGGCCTGGCCGGGCCGCAGCACGATCAGCACCCCGACCAACCCGACGAGTACGGCGGCCCAGCGGCGCAGGCGCACCGTCTCGCCCAGGATCGGGATGGACAGGACCGTGATCAGCAGCGGCGAGGCGAAGAGGATCGCATAGACCTGAGCCAGCGGCAGCGTCGAGAACGCGAAGAATGCGCCAAGCGCGCTGGTCATGGTCGCCAGGCACCGCAGCGCCATCCAGCCGGGATGAACCGGCCGCAGCGTTCCCTTGGTCGCGTCGCTCATCAGCATCAGGAGCACGAGGGGAAAGCCCAGAAGCCCCGAGAAGAACAGGATCTGGATCGGCGAGTAGCTGCTCCCGAGGAACTTGATGAAGACATCATGGGTCGAGAAGATGCCGAAGCCCAGGAGCGCGAAAAGCGCCCCCTGCAGGTTGCCGGAGGACTGAGGTCTGGTCATGGATGTCCGCTGCGATCGAATGGTGTTAGCGCCATCATTTCTGATCGCGCGGCCGGGGTAAAGGCATCATGTGGCGATCCGGCGGAGGCTGGCGCGCCGCCGCCGGGGCAGTGCCTCAAAGGCTCGCGTCAAGCGCCGCGACGATAGCGTCGCCCATCTCGCCGGTCGATACCGGGGTCGCGCCCTCTTCGCCCAGCAGGTCGGCCGTGCGCAGGCCATCGGCCAGCACCGTCTCCACCGCCTTTTCAAGGCGGGTCGCCTCGTCGCCGCGGTCGAAGCTGTAGCGCAGCGCCATCGCAAAGCTCAGGATGCAGGCGATGGGGTTGGCCTTGCCCTGGCCGGCAATGTCGGGGGCCGAGCCGTGCACCGGCTCGTAGAGTGCCTTGGGCCGGCCATTGGCCATCGGCGCGCCAAGGCTGGCCGAGGGCAGCATCCCAAGCGAGCCGGTCAGCATGGCGGCGGCGTCCGACAGCAGGTCACCGAACAGGTTGTCGGTCACGATCACATCGAACTGCTTGGGCCAGCGGCAGAGCTGCATGGCGCCGGCATCGGCATACATGTGGCTCAACTCGACATCCGCGTAATCCTCGTCATGCACCTTCTGGACCACCTCGCGCCACAGGATGCCCGACTCCATCACGTTGGCCTTCTCCATCGAGCAGACCTTGTTGCCGCGCTTGCGCGCCAGCTCGAAGGCCGACCGCGCCACCCGGTCGATCTCGGATTCGGTATAGCGCTGGGTGTTGATGCCGACCCGCTCGTTGCCTTCCTCGATGATGCCCCGGGGCTCGCCGAAATAGATGCCGCTTGTCAGTTCGCGCACGATCATGATGTCGAGCCCGGCCACAACGTCCTTCTTCAGCGACGAGAAATCCGCCAGCGCGTCGAAACACTGCGCCGGGCGCAGATTGGCGAACAGATCCATCTCCTTGCGCAGACGCAACAGGCCGCGCTCGGGCTTCACGCTGAAATCGAGGTTGTCATATTTCGGGCCGCCGACTGCGCCCAGAAGCACCGCGTCCACCCCCTGCGCGCGGGCCATCGTGTCCTCATGCAGCGGCGTGCCATGCGCGTCATAGGCCGCGCCGCCGACCAGGTCCTCGCTCACGTCGAAGGCCAGGTCGCGCTTGGCACCGTACCAGTCGATGATCTTGCGCACTTCGGCCATGACCTCGGGGCCGATCCCGTCGCCGGGCAGGATGAGGAGCGAGGGGTTGGACATCAGCGGGACTCCTTGCGTTGGGTTGCCATCGCCCTAGCGCGTGGCGCATGGGGGGTCAACGACGACCGGCCGCAAGGGGGCGCAGATTCCGCCAACTTACCCGTATCGCGTTCAATCCACGCGCAGGTCGACCCAGACCAGGCGATGCCGGCTGGCCCGGATCGCCGCGTCATGCCCGGGTTCGCCGGGGGCCGGCCAGACGACGCCCGCGGCCGCCACAGTCCAGTCGGCCGAGGGCAGCACGTAATCCACCCGCATCCGGCCCGGCCGAGGCCAGTCCACCGTGTCCAGCGCGTCGGGCGTACGGTGCCCCTGTGATCCGGCCTGGGCGGCGCCGGGGCTTTGGGGTCGCGGATCCTGCAGCCGGGGGTCGGCCAGCAGGTCACGGATCGACGCGCCGTGCCCGTCGCTGTCCCAGGGGTCCAGGTTGGCGCCACCGGCGATCACGAAGCGGCTCTCGGGCGGCGGCCCGAACGCGCCGTCCAGAAAGACCGGCCAGAACCGGATCTCGTCGCGGTTGCGCAGGCCGTTGCGGTCTTCGGGGCCGTCGAAGACCGGCGGCCCGGCCTGGAAGGTCAGCAGGTGCAGCCGGCCGCCGGGCAGGTCGATGGGAACCACCCAATGCCCGGTCGAGGACAGACGTTGCGCGGCCTGCGCCGCCGGCGACGGGAACGGCGCGCCATCCCGCTGGGGCAGCATCGCACCCGGCAGGTCGCGCCACAGCAGTTCCGAGAAATCGCGGATCGCATCGGTCTCGATCGGGTATTTCGACAGCAGGGCGATGCCGTTCCGCCCGGTGAATTCGCCCCATCCCTGGGAATCGCCCGGCCCGCCGGTCCGGCCGTCACCGTCGAGGTCCAGCTCGGTGGCCAGCCCGCTGTTGGGCTGTCGGGCGACGCGGTGCGGATAGGCGGTGCCGGCCTCGGCCAGCCGCTCTGCCAGGGCGCCGAGGGCGCGGCTCTCCAGATCCCAGTCGACGCCCTGCAGGGCGAGGATGTCGGGGTCGGTCGCGGCTATCACCTCGAGGACCGCTTCGACCTGGGCGTCCTTGCCCGACCGGATGTCGCGCAGGAGCAGCCCCGGGCCGTCGCGATGCAGTTCGGCGTTGAAGCTGGCGATGCGGATGGTGTCGGCCTGCGCGCCGGTCGTGGCCAGCGCAAGCGCAAGCCACAGGGCGCGGATCATGCCACCATCATCGTCTCGGCGTTGGCATAGGCGCGGCGGCGCTTCTCTTCGATCAGATCGGCGATCCGCAGCATCGCCAGGCCGCGCATGACCATGCTGGCGGGCACGAAGGCCCAGGCGCTGATGGTCCAGATCAGGGTCTGCGGGTTCTGCAGCAGCATCGGGTCGATCAGGCCCGAGCCGAGCTTGACCAGGGCCGGGATCATGAAGGGCAGCAGGACGCCCATGATCGTGTTGATACGGCCGTCGCGCTGCAAGCGCGCCACCACGTCGCCGCCGGTGGTCGGGTCGAAGAGCGGCAGGTTGATCCAGACGTTGAACGCGCCGTTGCCGGTCGGCCAGCCGCGCACGCGAACCGCGAACCAGAAGGCCAGGATCGCCGACAGGGCAATCACATAGGCCACGCTTGCGGCGGTTCGCACCATCGCAATCAGTTCGAAGGGCGCGTGCTCGGGCAGCATCAAGAGCACCAGGCGCACCGGCGAATAGGGGAAATCGGCCACATGCGCGAGCAACAGGCCGAAGCCCTCGAACAGGGCAGTCACGTTGGTCGGCTCGAACTCGTGCTTGGCGATCAGCGTCAGGATCGTGACGATCGACATCAGCGCGATGAACCGCAGGCGGTTCAACGGCGGCGCGTCACGGAACTCGATGAAGCTGGGAAAGGTCGAATTGTATTCGGCGAATGTCAGCATGAAGCCAAGGATCGCGATCAGCACCACGATCTCCGACGAATTCGTCAGGTAGCCCGGCAAATACAATGCCGGGGTGGCAACCATTGCGGCCACCAAGACACCACGCAATATTGCGCCCGTGATCCGTGTAATCACTGTCCGATCCCTTCAAACTGGACAGGCCGGTACGTCGCCGAACCCTTGTTCCAACTTGAACCCGTCCCCCAGGGACGAATGCCTCATTTTGGCCCCATTTGTGCCGTCATTCAGCCATTCGCTCAAGTCGTCGACTCACGAAATACCTGATTTCAGGCGAAAACATGGCGAAACTGGTGCGATCTTGCATCATTGAAAACGCGGGGTCGGGGCAGGTTTAGAGGCTGTCGCAAGATCTTGCGGATCGGATGCCGCCCGCCCCAAAACAGGCCGGGTCGGCGAAGAACCGCCGACCCAAACTTGACGCTACGGAAATTTCAGACCCAGGGGCGGGCCTGGGCGGCCTGGGCCTCGAACGCGTCGATGGCGGCGCCTTTTTCGAGAGTCTGGCCGATATCGTCGAGCCCGTTCAGCAGGCAATGCTTCTGGAACGAATCGACTTCGAACCCGATCGTGCCGCCATCCGGGCCCGAGATCGTCTGGTTTTCCAGATCGACGGTCAGCACCGCGTTCGCGCCGCGCGCCGCGTCGTCCATCAGTTTGTCCACCTCCTCTTGCGGCAGGACGATGGGCAGGATGCCGTTCTTGAAGCAGTTGTTGTAGAAGATGTCGGCAAAGCTGGTCGAGATCACGCAGCGGATGCCGAAATCCAGCAGCGCCCAGGGTGCGTGTTCGCGCGACGAGCCGCAGCCGAAATTGTCGCCCGCCACCAGGATCTGCGCATCGCGGTATTGCGGCTTGTTGAGGACGAAATCGGGGATCTCGTCGCCATTGTCGTCATAGCGCATCTCGTCGAACAGGTTGATGCCCAGTCCCGAGCGCTTGATCGTCTTGAGGAACTGCTTGGGGATGATCATGTCGGTGTCGATATTGACCAGCGGCATCGGCGCCGCGACCCCTGTGAGCTTGATGAACTTTTCCATGTGAGCTTTCCTGCTTCCGGCCTGCGATGCGCAGGCGATTGGCCGTGTCGGCCAGATGAGGTTGAGGCGCGGCGCCCGCGCTACCGCGAGGCGCTGCGCATGAAGAGTGACGCGAAGACCAGCCCGAAGCCGTTGAACAGCATCTCGATGCCCAGCAGGATGCCCAGCAGGCTGAGCGCCAGACCCGCGCCGGCATTGGCCAGAATGTATCCCGCCAGAAGCAGCGACAGAGCGCCCGAGATCAGCATCGGCCAGAAGAACTGCGTGTCGCGCATCTGGAAGGACAGGATGATCCGCGCGATGCCGCCCGCGGCAAAGAGGATCATCACCACCGTGGCCAGCGTCAGCGTGCCCTCGAGCGGGTGGGCCAGGAACGACCAGCCGAGAAACAGCATGATCAGGCCCATCACGATTCCCAGGACCTTGTTCAAGGCGCCCTCGACAGTGAAGCCGCCGATGGCCTGCAAGCCCCCGCTGATCAGCAGCAGGATGCCGGTCAGGACAGTGATCGCCACCGAGGCGACGACCGGCGCCGCCAGGACAATTACGCCGAAGACAATGGACAGGAGTCCCAGAAGAAGCAGTTTCAGCCAGTCGCTCATGGTTTTTTCCTTTGAAGATCCGACAGATGTCGGCAGCCTACATCAGTTCCCGCACATCCGTCAGACGTCCCGTGACCGCTGCCGCCGCCGCCATCGCGGGGCTGAGCAGGTGGGTCCGTCCGCCACGACCCTGCCGGCCCTCGAAATTGCGGTTCGAGGTGGCGGCACAACGCTCGCCGGGGCTGAGCTGATCGGGGTTCATGGCCAGGCACATGGAACAGCCCGCCAGCCGCCATTCGAACCCGGCCTCCTTGAAGATGTCGGCCAGACCCTCTTCCTCGGCCTGGGCCCGCACCAGGCCCGAGCCGGGCACGACCATGGCACGCAGGCCGTCTTTGACCTTCTTGCCCTTCAGGATCTCTGCCGCCGCGCGCAGATCCTCGATCCGTCCGTTGGTGCAGGAGCCGATGAACACCGTGTCGATCTCGATCTCGGAAAGCGGCGTGCCGGATTTCAGGCCCATGTAGTCCAGCGAGCGCCGCACCGCGTCGACCTTGCCGCCCTCGTAATCCTCGGGGCTGGGCACGGTGCCGGTGATCGGCAGCACATCCTCGGGCGAGGTGCCCCAGGTCACGACCGGCGCGATGTCCTCGCCGCGGATGGTGACGACCTTGTCCCAATGCGCGTCGTCGTCGGAATAGAGCGTCTTCCACCAGGCCAGCGCGGCCTCCCACTGGGCGCCTTTCGGCGCGTGGGGGCGGCCCTTCACATACTCGAACGTGGTCTCATCCGGCGCGATCAGGCCAGCGCGCGCGCCGCCCTCGATCGCCATGTTGCAAACGGTCATGCGGCCTTCCATCGACAGCGACCGGATCGCCTCGCCGCAATACTCGATCACATAGCCGGTGCCGCCGGCCGTGCCGGTCTCGCCGATGACCGCAAGGGTAATGTCCTTGGCGGTCACGCCGGGCTGCAGCTGGCCGGTGATCTCGACCTTCATGTTCTTGCCCTTGCGCTGGATCAGCGTCTGGGTGGCCAGCACATGCTCGACCTCGGAGGTGCCGATGCCGTGGGCCAGCGCACCGAACGCGCCGTGGGTGGCGGTGTGGCTGTCGCCGCAGACCACGGTCATGCCCGGCAATGTCCAGCCCTGCTCGGGGCCGACGATATGCACGATGCCCTGGCGGATGTCGCTGACCGGGTAGTAGTGGATGCCGAACTCGCGCGCGTTGGAGTCCAGCGCGGCTACCTGGATGCGGCTGTCCTCGGGCATCTGCTCGGGGTCGTTGCGGCCCGGCGTGGTCGGCACGTTGTGATCCGGCACCGCGATGGTCTTGTCGGGTGCGCGCACCGTGCGCCCGGCCATGCGCAGCCCCTCGAAGGCCTGCGGGCTGGTCACTTCGTGCACCAGATGGCGGTCGATATAGAGAAGGCAGGTGCCGTCCTCGGCCTGATGCGCGAGATGGGCATCCCAGATCTTGTCATAGAGTGTCTTGGGGGACATGAGGTCCTCTCCCGATGGGCTGTGAGATTGGCTGTTCAGGGGTGGCCGCGCCTCAGGGGCGGGCCAGAACCGAATGGGCGGCGCCGTAGAACCGTTCGCGCAGCCGCGCACGGTCCTGCAGTCCGAAATCCGGGGTATGGGCGTTTGTCATGCCGGTTGGGATACCCCGCCGCCGCCTGCCGATCAAGGCGGGAATGGGGTGCGGTGCTTGCCATCCTTTCGGGAAAGCGGTCTCTTGGGGCCGGGAGGCACGCGAATGACCGAAGAACTGTTGCCCGAGACCATCTGGGACGTGATCGCGGCGTTCCTGGAGCGCGCGGACCGGATCGCCGAACTGGTCCTGACGCCGGGCTGGCGGCAATACCAGTTGCTGATCGTGCTGGGCCTTCTTGTTCTGGCGTGGCTGCTGAAAAAGGCGACCGAGACCCGCTGGGAGAATTGGGCGCGGGCCCGGGCGGGCTGGCCGAAATGGCGGCTGCGTATCCTGGTGCAATGCCTCAGGCGGCAGACGCTGATCTATTTCATGGTGCTGTGCTGGCTGGTCTACCTGGTGATGCAGCAGGTGACCTGGCCCTCGCGCAGCTACATCATCGGCGTGGTGGCCACCCTGGCCACCGCCTGGCTGCTGATCGCCTTCCTGGCGCGGCTGGTGCGCAACGGCACGCTGCGCCTGCTGTTCAAGTGGTCGATGTGGATCTACGCCACGCTGGTGGCGCTGGACCTGGTGGACGACGTGGCCTCGTTCCTCGATGGCGTCGCGCTGGAAATCGGCACGCTGCATATCTCGATTCTGGGCATCCTCAAGGCGGCGCTGCTGATCGGCGTTCTGCTGACGACCGCCCGATTGGTCACGCAGGCGACCGGCACCGCGCTCAAGCGCAACGAGGACATCTCGCCCTCGATGCAGGTGCTTCTGGCCAAGGCGGTCCAGGTGTTGCTCTACGGCACGGTGCTGATGATGGGCATCCGCGCGCTGGGCTTCGACCTGACCGGGCTGGCCTTCTTGTCGGGGGCCATCGGCGTGGGCATCGGCTTCGGCCTGCAGAAGGTGGTGTCGAACCTGATCTCGGGGATCATCATCCTGATGGACCGGTCGATAAAGCCGGGCGACGTGATCAGCCTGGGCGACACGTTCGGATGGATCAACGCGCTGGGCGCGCGCTATGTCAGCGTCGTCACCCGCGACGGCAAGGAATACCTGATCCCGAACGAGGACCTGATCACCAGCCAGGTGGTGAACTGGTCTCATTCCGACCGGTTCGTGCGGCTGGACCTGAATTTCGGCACCGCCTATGACGACGACCCCCACAAGGTGCGCGCGGTGGCGATCCGCGCCGCCGAGGGGGTAAACCGCGTGCTGGACGGGCCTGGGCGCAAGCCGGTGTGCCATATCGTGGGCTTCGGTGACAGCAGCGTCGATTACATCCTGCGGTTCTGGATCAGCGATCCGACCGGGGGCCTGACCAATATCCGCGGCCATGTCTTCCTCGCCCTGTGGGACGCGTTCCAGGACGAGGGGATCTCGATCCCGTTCCCGCAGCGCGAGGTTCGGGTGATGAACGAGGACCTGCCGGTGAGTGTCAGCGAAGCGAAACCGTGACCGGCGCGCCGGCCCAGCCATCGACCAGGCAGCGCGCCTCGATCTGCACCTCGGTGGCGCCCGCCGGCACGCGCACATTGCCGAGCGACCGGGTGAAGGGCTGCTCGGTCACGTGCGGATGGGCCAGGACCCGCATGCCCAGCTCGGTGCCGTCCATCGCCAGCACGCGCCAGCCGTCGGCGTAATGCCCCCAGCCGGTGTCAGGATGCGAGAGCGTCACGTCGAAGCGCCAGATGTCGCCCGACTGGCGGGCCGAGACGGACTCGATCACTGGCGGATCGGCGAGTGCGGGCGCGGCGAGGGCGAGCAGTGGGACCAGGAAACGCATGGGCGCAGCCTAGCGCAACGGCGCGTGGGCTGGCAGTCATTTCTGCGTGACGCGTTTTGATGTTATCGTATCGGAGCTATCGCTTACACTCGGTCCGGTCGCCGGATATCTCTTGTCAGATCATAAAATTGGTAATATCTTTTTACCAAAGAAAGGAAGCCCGCATGGACATGCCGACGCCGGACCCGCGCGTTCTGGCCCGCAAGGATCGTCTGGTCCGCCGTCTCCAGGCGGTGCTGCCGTCGGATGCGGTGATACATGACGAGGCCGAAACCCGGGCCTATGAATGCGATGCCCTGACCGCTTATCGCTGCCCGCCGCTGTGCGTGGTGCTGCCGTCTCGGACCGAGGACGTCGCCGCCATTCTGCGGATCTGCCATGAAGAGGGCGTGCCGGTCGTGCCCCGCGGTGCCGGCACCTCGCTGGCCGGCGGGTCGCTGCCCACCGCGGACAGCGTGATCCTGGGCGTGGCGCGGATGAACGAGGTGCTGGAAGTCGACTATGACAACCGGTTCGTGCGGGTGCAGTCGGGGCGCACCAACCTGAGCGTCACCGGCGCGGTCGAGGAAGAGGGGTTCTTCTACGCCCCCGACCCGTCCTCGCAGCTGGCCTGCGCCATCGCCGGCAACATCGCGATGAATTCCGGCGGGGCGCATTGCCTGAAATACGGGGTGACGACCAACAATCTGCTGGGCGTCAAGCTGGTGCTGATGGACGGCACAGTGACGGAAATCGGCGGCGCGCATCTGGACGCGGGCGGGCTGGACCTGCTGGGCGTGATCTGCGGCAGCGAGGGACAGCTGGGCGTGGTGACCGAGGCCACGCTGCGCATCCTGCCCAAGCCGGAAGGCGCGCGGCCGGTGCTGATGGGGTTCGATTCGACCGAAGTGGCGGGCCAGTGCGTGAGCGACATCATCAAGGCCGGCGTGCTGCCGGTGGCGATCGAGTTCATGGACCGCCTGTGCATCCGGGCCTGCGAGGAATTCGCCGGCGCGGGCTATCCCGATTGCGAGGCGCTGCTGATCGTCGAGGTCGAGGGTTCGGAGGCCGAGATCGACGCGCAGCTGGGCCGGATCCTCGAGATCGCCCGGACCCATGACCCGGTGGAGCTGCGCGAGAGCGGCTCGGAAGAGGAAAGCGCGCGGATCTGGCTGGGCCGGAAATCGGCGTTCGGGGCGATGGGGCAGATCAACGACTACATGTGCCTCGACGGGACCATCCCGGTCTCGGAACTGCCGATGGTGCTGCGCCGGATCGGGGAGTTGAGCAAGGACTACGGGCTGGCCGTGGGCAACGTCTTTCACGCAGGCGACGGCAACATGCACCCGCTGATCCTGTTCGACGCGAACAAGCCCGGCGATCTGGAGAAATGCGAGGCATTCGGGGCGGATATCCTGCGCCTCTGCGTCGATGCCGGCGGTTGCCTGACCGGCGAGCACGGGGTCGGCATCGAAAAGCGCGACCTGATGCTGCATCAATACGGGGCGGCCGACCTTGAGGCACAGATGGCGGTGAAGGATGTGTTCGACCCGGATTGGCTGCTGAATCCGGCCAAGGTGTTTCCGCTGGCCTCTTCCTATCGGCGGCGGGTCGTGCGGATGGCGGCCGAATAGGGCTGCCGCCTGGCGGCGGCATCCGTGAGTATTTGGAAAAAGATGAAGACATGCTGACACCCGGGAACGAGGCCGAACTGGCCGAGATGGTGGCCGCGCAGGATGCGCCGGTGCGGATTGCCGGCGGCGGAACGCGGCTGGCAGACACCGGTCCGGTTCTGAGCACCGCCGGCCTGCGTGGCATCGTGACCTACGAGCCGGGGGCGCTGACGCTTGTGGTGCAGGCGGGCACGCCGGTGGCCGAGGTCGAGGCGGCGCTGGCGGAAGAGGGCCAGCGGCTGGCCTTCGAGCCGATGGACCATCGCGGGTTGCTGGGCACGGAAGGAGCGCCGACGATCGGCGGCGTGGTGGCGGCCAATGTCTCGGGGCCGCGCCGGGTGCAGGTGGGCGCGTGCCGCGATTTCCTGCTGGGCGTGCGCTTCGTCGACGGGGCGGGCCAGGTGATCCGCAATGGCGGGCGGGTGATGAAGAACGTGACCGGCTATGATCTTGTCAAGCTGATGGCCGGATCCTGGGGCACGCTGGGCGTCCTGAGCGAGGTGGCGCTGAAGGTGTTGCCGGTGCCTGAGGCTGAGGCCACCGTGCAGGTCGCGGTGCCGGATGCCAAATCGGCCGTGCGGGTTTTGTCGGCGGCGCTGGGCTCGCCCTTCGAGGTCACGGGGGCGGCCCATGACCCGGCTGCCGGGCTGGCGCTCCTGCGGGTCGAGGGGTTCGCGGCCTCGGTCGATTACCGTGCCGGGCGGCTCGAGGCCCTGTTGGACCAGTTCGGCACGGTTTCACGGGCCGATGACAGCGCCGCGCTGTGGCGGAGCCTGCGGGATGTGGCGGCGTTTCATGACCGGCCCGGCGATGTCTGGCGGATCTCGGTCAAGCCGGGCAATGCCCCGGACATTGCCGCGCGGGCGCAGGCCGAGGCGCTGCTGTTCGACTGGGGCGGCGGGCTGATCTGGGCGCGTGTGCCCGAGGGCACGGACCTGCGCGCGCGGCTGGGCGCGTTCTCGGGCCATGCCACGCTGGTGCGCGGCGCGCCGGAGACGCGCGCGCGCCTGGGCATGTTCCAGCCCGAGCCGGCGCCACTGGCCAGGATCGGCGCCGGGTTGCGGGCGCGGTTCGACCCCAGGGGCGTGTTCAATCCGGGATTGATGGGGTAGGTCATGCAGACGCATTTCACCGAAGAGCAGTTGCGCGACCCGGGCACCGCGCGGGCCAACGAGATCCTGCGCTCCTGCGTGCATTGCGGGTTCTGCACGGCGACCTGCCCGACCTACCAGGTGCTGGGCGACGAGTTGGACAGCCCGCGCGGGCGGATCTACCTGATGAAGGACATGCTGGAGAATGACCGGGTGCCGGATGCGCGCACCGTCAAGCATGTCGACCGCTGCCTGAGCTGCCTGGCCTGCATGACGACCTGCCCTTCGGGTGTGCATTACATGCATCTGGTGGACCACGCCCGCGACTATATCGAGCGGCGCTACAAGCGGCCGCTGTCCGACCGCGCGCTGCGCTGGGTGCTGGCGCGGATCCTGCCCTATCCGACGCGGTTCCGGCTGGCGATGCTGGGGGCCAAGCTGGCCCGCCCGTTCAAGGGCTGGATGCCCGATGCCCGGCTGCGCGCGATGCTCGAGATGGCGCCCAGGCAGATCCCGCCGGTCAGCCGCAACGACGATCCGCAGAGCTTTGCCCCGCAGGGCGCGCGGCGGATGCGGGTGGCGCTGATGACGGGCTGTGCGCAAAAGGCGCTGAACACCGACATCAACGACGCCACCATCCGCCTGCTGCGGCGGCTGGGCTGCGAGGTGGTGGTGGCCGAAGGCGCGGGCTGCTGCGGCGCGCTGACCCATCACATGGGCAAGACCTCGGAGGCGCACGAGACGGCCGCGAAGAACATCCGCGCCTGGACCCGCGAGATGGACGGCGCGGGGCTGGATGCCGTCGTCATCAACACCAGCGGCTGCGGCACGACGGTGAAGGATTACGGGCACATGTTCCGTGCCGATGCCCTGGCGGAGGATGCGAAAAGGGTGTCGGAGATCGCGCTGGACGTGAGCGAGCTGCTGATGCGGCTGGACCTGCCCGAAGGCACCGATCAAGGACTGACGGTGGCCTATCACGCGGCCTGTTCGCTGCAGCACGGGCAGAAGATCAAGACCTTTCCTAAGGACCTGCTGAAACGCGCCGGTTTCACGGTGGTCGAGCCGGCCGACAGCCACCTGTGCTGCGGCAGCGCGGGCACCTACAACCTGATGCAGCCCGAGATCTCGGCCAAGCTGAAGACGCGCAAGGTCCGGACGCTGGAGGCGAAGGCCCCGGACGTGATCGCGGCGGGCAATATCGGCTGCATGATGCAGATCGGATCGGGAACGGCGGTGCCGGTGGTTCATACGGTTGAACTGCTCGATTGGGCCAGCGGCGGGCCGGTGCCCCCGGCGCTGTCGGGCCGCGACAATTCCGCATCAACGGTGCCGATCCTGCGCTGAATGCCTCGGCATTGCCGCATTTTTGCCCAATGCTCTTTCTAGAAGCGGGTGGCGATCAGGGCGTGGAGGGGTTTGTGCGGAAAGTGTTTATGATGTGCCTGCTGGCCCTTCTGCCGGCGGCGGCCGCGGCACAGGACAGCCGCCTGCAAAGCCTGGAGACAATGGATTCCGGGCGCGAATGGATGGGCGTCGGGCGCCTGGATATCGACGGGACGGGATTCTGCACCGGGTCACTGATTGCCCCCGACCTTGTCCTGACCGCAGCGCATTGCCTTTTCGACAAGGCCACGACGCAGCGGATCGACCCCGCGCGGATCGAGTTCCTGGCCGGCTGGCGGCGCGGCAGCGCGTCGGCCTATCGCAACATCCGCCGCGCGGTGGTGCATCCCGACTATGCCTATGGCGGCGCGGCCTCGACCGAGCGGGTGCGCAACGACGTGGCGCTGCTCGAGCTGGACCAGCCGATCCGCAACACCATGGTGATCCCGTTTCAGACCGGCCCGCGCCCGCACAAGGGCGACCAGGTCGGCGTCGTGTCCTATGCGCTCGACCGGTCGGAGGCGCCCTCGCTTCAGGAAGTCTGCGGGGTGATGGCGCGCCAGCAGGGCGTGCTGGTGATGTCCTGCGATGTCGATTTCGGCTCCTCGGGCGCGCCGATCTTCTCATACGAAAGCGGCGCGCCGCGGATCGTCTCGGTTGTCTCGGCCAAGGCCGAGGTGCAGGGAACCCGCGTGGCGCTGGGCACGGCGCTGGAACAGTCGCTGGTGCTTCTCAGGGCCGAACTGGCCGCAGGGCATGGCGTATTCCAGGAGCCCGCACCGCGCACCAACCGGATCACAGTCGGAGGCGCGCGCAACAGGACCGGCGCGAAGTTCGTCCGGCCATGAAGACCTTGACCGCATTTGCCCTGGCGCTGGTCATCGCGCTGCCGGTTGCAGCCCAGAACAGCGGCCTGCGCCGCCTGACCGACCGCGACGACCTGTTCGGATGGGAGGCGGTGGGGCGCCTGAACCTGAACGGCGGAGGGATCTGCACCGGAACCCTGATCGCCCCCGACCTGGTGCTGACCGCCGCGCATTGCGCCTTCGACGACGCGACGGGCCGTCACTTTGCCCCGGGGCAGGTGCTCTTTCAGGCCGGCCTGCGCGACGGGGTCTCGGTTGCCGACCGCAAGGTCGTGCAGATCGAGACGCCACCCGAATTCGCCGCCCGCGGGGCGATCTCGACCGAGCGGATTCGCGTGGACATCGCCCTGATGCGGCTGGAAACCCCAATTCCCACCGCGCTGGCCGATCCCTTCGCGCTGCATTCCGGCGACCTCCGCGGCAGCGAGGTCAGCGTGTCGTCCTATGGTCGCGGCCGGACCGAGGCGATCTCGCGTCAGCGGTCATGCAGCCTGTTGTGGCGCGATCAGGGGCTGATGGCGTTCGATTGCAACGTCACCTTCGGCTCGTCGGGATCCGCGATCCTGGCGCGGGAAGGCACGCGCGGGCGCATCCTTTCGGTGGTGTCGACCGGCGGCAAGATCGACGGCCGGGTGGTTGGATACGGTATGGAACTGGACGGCATCGTCGACCGGCTGAAACGCCAGATGCGCCGCGATGCGCCGGCGCCGCGGGCGAGTGTCCGCCGGTTGCAGGCCGGCAGCGGGCGGAGCACCGCGGGGGCCAAGTTCGTGCGCCCCGGAGGGTCTTGAAACCGGGTTTCGCGCCTCCCATTTTTGCGGTGTCGGATCGCCACTTTCGGGGTCCGGCACAAGACCGATGCCCGTCCTGACGGAGGGCTCATTGTCAATCGCTCGAATGAAGAGGATACAAGACACATGCGACACTTTGATTTTGCACCGCTGCACCGTGCAACCATCGGCTTCGACCAGATCGCCGATCTGATGGACCGGGTCATGACCAGTGACATGGCACAGCCCAGCTATCCGCCCTACAACATCGAGAAGACCGACGCCGACAGCTACCGCATCTCGATTGCCGTGGCCGGCTTTACCGAAAGCGACCTTTCGGTCGAGGTCAAGGAAAACGCCCTCGTCGTGTCGGCCCGCAAGGCCGAGGAGGACGAAGAGCGGACCTATCTGCACCGCGGCATCGCCACCCGCGCCTTCGAGCGCCGGTTCACCCTGGCCGACCACGTGCGCGTGACCGGCGCCAGCCACGAGAACGGCATGCTGCATATCGACCTCAAGCGCGAGGTGCCCGAGGCGCTGAAGCCGCGCCGGATCGAGATCGCCACGTCGCAACCCGACTCCGCGAACCTGGTGGAATCGAAGTCGGTGAACTGACTTCCATCTTGCGGGGCCGGGCCGATCTCCGGTCCCGTGAGTGCAACGCGATAGTCGCCAAGTCCCTCGGTTATCGCGCCGCCCCGTGCCCCTCCAGACACGGGGCGGATTTGCTTGCCGGATCCGCCGCCGATATGGCAGGATTCCACGAGCAAATCAGGAGTGCCCAACCGGTGATCAAGTAAGTTCCCGCCCAATCCGGCCCGCAAGGCCATTCGGAACGCTTGCCATCGGAGCACCCCATGCAATCCATCATCTATGACGTCGCCGTGTCGGTCGACGGTTTCATCGCCGGTCCCGGAGGGGACATCTCGGGCTTTGCCCGGGAAGGCGAGGTCGTCGAGGCCTATATGGCGCGGCTGGTCGCCTATGCCTGCGCAATCATGGGTCGGGCCACCTACGAGTTCGGCCATCGCTTTGACCTGACGCCGGGCCAGAACCCCTATCCATCCATGCGGACGCTGGTGTTCTCGGACAGCCTGGACCTGCCGCCCGATCGCCAGGTCGAACTGGTGCGCGGCGACGGCCGGGACGTGCTGGCGGCGCTGCGACAGATGAGTTCCGGCCCGATCTACCTGTGCGGTGGCGGCCGGTTTGCCGGGTCGCTTCTGGCACGGGGCGAGATCGATCGGCTGCGCCTCAAGCGGGCGCCGATCCTGCTGCGGGGCGGCACGCCGCTGTTTGCCGGGGCGGGTTCCGCCCCGCGCCTGACCTGCGAGGTGAGCCGGGTCTTCGAGGGCGGATATGCCTACCAGGAATACGCAGTGCGGCACCCGGGCTGAGCGGTGCGGAGGCGCTGCCCCCGTCGCCCGTTTCGGGCGCCTCGCCCGAGGTATTTTCCGGCCAGATGAACAAGGAATCCTTACCACATCCGGCCGGCAGTCTTCATTCGGTCGGGGTCAGACCGACAGGCAGACGTATTTCATTTCGAGGTAATCCTCGATCCCGTGATGGCTGCCTTCCCGGCCAAGGCCGGACTGTTTGACGCCGCCGAAGGGCCCGAGCTCGGTCGAGATGATCCCGGTGTTCACGCCGACGATGCCGTATTCCAGCGCTTCGGCGACCTTGTAGACGCGCGACAGGTCCTTGGCGTAGAAATACGCGGCCAGGCCGAAGATCGTGTCATTGGCCATCTCGATCACCGAGTCCTCGTCCTCGAACTTGAAGAGCGGCGCGAGGGGGCCGAAGGTTTCCTCGGTCGCGACCTTCATGTCCTGGGTGACGCCGGTGACGATCGTGGGCTGGAAGAAGGTGCCGCCCAGATCGTGCGGCAGCCCGCCGGTCACTACGTTGCCGCCCTTGTTTGTGACGTCCTCGATATGCTCCTGCACCTTTTCGACCGCGTCCTTGTTGATCAGCGGACCGGTGGTCGTGCCCTCGGCCAGCCCGTCGCCCACGTTGAGCTTTTCGACCGCTGCCTTCAGTTTTTCGGCGAAGGCGTCATAGACCCCGGCCTGCACGTAGATGCGGTTGGCGCAGACGCAGGTTTGGCCGTTGTTGCGGAACTTGCACATCATCGCACCCTCGACGGCGGCATCCAGATCGGCGTCGTCGAAGACGATGAAGGGCGCGTTGCCGCCCAGTTCCATCGAGCATTTCATCACCTGGTCGGCGGCCTGGCGCAGCAGGATGCGCCCCACCTCGGTCGAGCCGGTGAAGGTGAGCTTGCGCACCGCCGGGTTCTCGCAGAATTCCTTGCCCACCTCGGACGAGCGCGACGAGGGCACCACGTTGAACACGCCGGCCGGGATGCCGGCGCGATGCGCCAGTTCCGCCAGCACCAGCGCCGAGAGCGGGGTTTCGGCGGCGGGGCGGGCGACGAAGGAACAGCCGGCGGCCAGCGCCGGGCCGGCCTTGCGGGTGATCATCGCGTTGGGGAAGTTCCACGGCGTGATCGAGGCGGCCACGCCGATGGGCTGTTTCAGCACCATGATGCGCTTGTCGCGCTGGTGGCCGGGAATCATCTCGCCATAGACCCGCTTGGCCTCTTCGCCGAAGAACTCGATGAAGGACGCGCCATAGGCGATCTCGCCCTTCGCCTCGGCCAGCGGCTTGCCCTGCTCGGCGGTGAGGATCGTGCCCAGGTCGTCCTGGTTCTCCATCATCAGGTCGAACCAGCGGCGCAACACGGCGGCGCGTTCCTTGCCGGTCCAGGCGGCCCAGTCCTTCTGCGCCTTTGCGGCGGCGGCGATCGCCTTGGCCACCTGAGCGCGGCTGAGATCGGCGACCTGCGCCACCACGTCGCCGCGGGCCGGGTTTGTCACGTCGAAACGGCCGTTCTCGCCGTCGGTCCACTGGCCGCCGACATAGCCTTGCGTCACCAGCAGCGACGGGTCCTTGAGCAGGGATTTCAGGTCGGTCGGTGCGTCCAGCATCGGGTATCCTCCGGTTGAAAACGGTCGGGGCGCGGACAGACCGGCGCCCTGCTGGATGTGTAGGGTCAGTCCCGGCGGAGAATCAATCGCTATTTGATCAAATGCTCCTGAGCGGCGCCACCGATGGCCGGCCCGACTTTTTCCTTGATCGAAACGCGGCTTTGGCGCATGGGATATTCGGGCACGGCGATGGCGTCGCCTCATGCCGCGCGGCATGCGCCCCTATCAAAAACCGTCCTGAACGCCGGGACCTTTCTTTGCGAAGGAGGGTCACATGACCGCAATGTTCACACCCCGTCCGGAATTCTACCGCTATCACAACGGCCAGAAAGCCACGCTGCCATTCCCGCCCGAGGAATACGAGGCCCGCCTTGCCGGGCTGCGCGATCGGATGGAGGCGCTGAGCGTCACCGCCGCCGTGTTCACCTCGATGCACAACATCGCCTATTACTCGGGCTTTCTGTATTGTTCCTTCGGGCGGCCCTATGGGTTGGTCGTCACGGCGCGCGAGAGCGTGACGATCAGCGCCGGGATCGACGCCGGGCAACCCTGGCGGCGCTGTCACGGCGACAACATCACCTATACCGACTGGACCCGCGACAATTACTGGCGGGCGATCCGCTCGGTCACCGGCGAGGGCGCGGTGATCGGGTACGAGGGCGATCACCTGACCCTGATGCAGCGCGACAAGCTGGAGGATTTCCTCAAGCCCGCGACGATGGTGGATCTCTGCGAGACCACGATGCGCCAGCGGATGATGAAGTCGCCGGCCGAGATCGCGCTGATCCGTCACGGCGCGCAGGTGGCCGATGTCGGCGGCTATGCCATCCGCGAGGCGGTCAAGGAGGGCGTGCGCGAGATCGACGTGGCGATGGCCGGGCGGGACGCGATGGAACTGGAGATCGCCAGGCGGTTTCCCGACGCGGAATACCGCGACAGCTGGGTCTGGTTCCAGTCGGGCATCAATACCGACGGCGCCCACAACCCGGTCACCGGACGCAGGCTGCAACGCGGCGACATCCTGTCTCTGAACACCTTTCCGATGATCTCTGGCTACTACACCGCGCTGGAACGCACCCTGTTCGTGGGCGAGGTGGACGCCGCCAGCCTGAAGATCTGGGAGGCCAATGTCAGCGCCCATGAATATGGCATGAGCCTGCTGAAGCCGGGGATCAGCTGTGCCGAGGTGACGCACAGGATCAACGACTTCTTCGCCGAGCGTGACTTGCTGCAATACCGGACCTTCGGCTATGGCCACTCCTTTGGCGTGCTGTCGCATTTCTATGGCCGCGAGGCGGGGCTGGAGCTGCGCGAGGATATCGACACGGTGCTGGAGCCGGGCATGGTGATCTCGATGGAGCCGATGCTGACCATTGCCGATGGCAAGCCGGGCGCGGGAGGCTATCGCGAGCATGACATCCTGATCATCACCGAGGACGGCAACGAGAACATCACCGGCTATCCCTACGGGCCCGAGTTCAACGTCGTGGGGTGAATGGCCCGTGCCGGGCCATGCCTTCGGCGAGAGTATTTTCAAAAAGATGAAGGGCGGGGCGCGCATATGCGGCCCCGTCTTTTTTCGTTTGCAGCTGCCGCAGCATTTGCAACAGTGGGGAAATAGTGCGGGCAAGGTGATGTAATGGCCTTTAACATTGCCTATCTGTCTGGCGTGGCAATTTGAGGGATCTGAACAGTGGCGAATGTCCAGTTTGACAAGATGATCGAGGAAACCCAGCGCAAGGTGCGCGAAAGCCAGTCGCAGATCGAGGGGTTGACCGGCCGGATCGAGGCGGCGCGGGAGAAGATCGGCACTGCCGAGGCCGATATCGACATCGAGAATGCCACCCTGGAGGATGTGCACGCCCATACGGAAGTGATGAACGCCAATATCGCCGAGCTGATCATGGGTCTGGATGATGTGACGGCGGCGTTTTCCAAGGATTTCGACGAGATGCGCTCGAAGACCGGGTGGGAGAGCTTTGTCGGCATCTTCTCGCGCGGCAAGTCGGAGTCGCTGCGGCAGGAGCGGATGCGCGGCGCCAGCATCGACGACAAGTTGCAGGACCTGATCGCCAAGTCGGACGTGATCGTGAAGCTGCTGCAGGGGCAGTTGGCGGTGCTGGAAGAGCAGCGCGAGAAGGTGGAGACCAACCTGACCGGCACGCTCGATGACCGCGAGGCGACGGTGGCGGCATTGGAAAGCGTGCGCGCCGAGATCCAGGCGATGGACCCGCAGATCATCACTTTGGAGAACAAGATTTCCGTGGAGCAGGACGCCGCGGCGCGCACCAAGCTGGAGACCGAGCTGGCGGAGCTGAACAAGCAGTACAATGCCAAGGTGCAGGACGAGCAGGTCAAGCTGGCCAAGAGCCAGACGTTGGAGCGCTATATCGAGAAGGGCAAGTCGTGGGTCGATTCCCTGCAGAACCAGGCGGCGACCCAGATGGTGCTGATCAACAAGCTGCAGACGGATACCCAGCAGCGCGTGGTGCTCTATGACGCGCTGACCAAATCGCTGAAGACCGCACAGCAGCAGGACGTGGCGCACCGGATCAACGAGATCGGGGTCGAGACCGACAAGGAGGCGCAGACCGCCATGGCCTCGATCGGCACCGCCACCAACCAGAAGATGGCCGACATGCTGGAGGCGCATGAGGGCCACATGGTGTTCGCCCGCGACGTGCTGGAGAAGAAGGCCAAGGCCGATGAGCGGTTCGCGCGCCGGTTCCAGGCGATCGTCGAGAAGCACGACAAGAACCTCTATGGCGGATGACGACGTGAGGGACGGCGGACCGCGCCATGGGGGCCGGAATTGACCGATCTGGCGAAAGACCATACCGGCCTGACCGACACCTTCGCCTCGCGCCGCTATTTCCGCAAGTTCGAGACGATCTCGCTGCATCTGCTGAGGGTGGCCGCGAACATGGAGGCGGAAGGTGCGATCGGCCGCGACGAGGTGAAAACCATCTCGCGCTACCTCTCGGGGCTGCTCTACACCTTTCGCGCGCTCAGCATGAAATACCTGCTGGTCGGTCGCGATACGGGCCGGTTCTTCGGCAGCCTCGCGATGGACAAGCGCGACAGCGGGTTTCCGGTAGCGACCGAGCTGATGACCATGGCCAATGACGCCCAGCAGGCGGCGCGGCACCTGGAGGGGATGCCATCGGAGGCGGCGTTGAAGGACGAGATGGTGCAGACCATCATCGGCGACCGCGAGATCCCCACCAAGCTGCAGTTCGCGCTGTCGCAGCGGCTCTATTACGAGGAACTCGTCAAGGGCAACCTGTTCTGGGCGCGCAACGATCCCGAATGCCACTGGATGGGCAATGCGGGTGAGCGGCGGCAATTCCTGCTGCACTGGGCGGTCTATGACAGCCAGGTCAACCTGCCGGTGATCTACCTGATGCGGCTGGAGGATAGCGGGCGCGAGGCGCTGCCCAAGGATCAGCGGCGCTGGCCTGAATGCCAAGCGCATCTGATGGCGCAGTCGCTGGGCGCGCTCAAGCTGGTGACCATCGCCAAGGGGTTCGACGCGGATTTCGACGACCTGCATCCCAAGCATCTGCGGCGCATCCATGTGGGGCCGATGTATTCCTCGGCCTTCACCGAGCAGACCGGGCCGCTGCGCCAGGTACTGGAGGATGCGGCGGCGCCCGAAGGGCAGGACTGGGCGCTGGCCTGGACCATGGAGGAACTGGAGAGCGAGCGGGTGACCGAGGAGCGCTCGGGCTGGTTCGGCACGGTGGATCGCGAGGTATTCGCGCTGGACCCGTTCGGTGGGCGCGGGGCCGAGACCGGGGCCACGCATACCCACCGCGCGATCATCCTGCCGCAGCGGCCGTTCCAGGTGCTGGCCGAGCGCAACCCGCCGGGGTTTTCGGATGTACGCAAATTCGTGGTGAGTGAGGCCGGGCAGGTGCTGCGCTATTAGGGTTTTGCCTCCGGCGGGGATATTTTCGGCAAGAGGATGAGAGAGGCGGTCGCAACATGAGCCTGACATCGGACCAGATGGAGCTGCGCGAGGCGGATATCCGCAAGCACTACCCTGCGGCAACGGCGCTGCTGGAGGGGTTCGACCATGCGCCGCGGATCGCGAAATCCGCGGATGCCGCGCCGTCCGAGCGCTCGCCCGGGATCACCCTGGGGCGGCGGTTCCGGTCGACCACGCCGGGGCTGGTCACGCGACAGACAAGCCGGCCCGACGGGGTGCATCTGCGCGAGCGGATCGAGGCGGCGGATGATGGCGACACGCTGGTCTCGCCGCCGCAGGCCACCGTGATGCAGGCGATCCGGCGGGCGCTGGCGATTGCGCTGGCAATGGGAGACGCCTTTGGCGAGCAGACACCCTTGGGCGAGTTGAAGCGGGCCAACCTGGCGGGAGACCTGCCGGCAGCGCGCAAGGGCGAGTTCACCGAGCTGCTGACCGCCGAAGCATTGATTGCGCTCCAGGTCTTCGGCAACGCGCTGGCCTATCTGCTGTCCTCGCATCTGGGCGAGGTGACGGTCGAGGTCGGCGAGGCCGAGGAGGTGCTGACCGACAACGCGCCGCTGGCATTGCATGGCGCGCTGTGGGAGCTGGATCAGAAGCTGGGCCAGCACGCACCTGACGACGCGCATCTGGTGGCGACCTGCGCCGCCCATGCCGAGCAGCTGATGGAGAAAGTGCGGCTGCGCGCGCAATCGGCGGCGCATCTCGGCCCGTTCACCGGCGCAACCTGGCGGGTCGAGGCGGACGATCTGACCATCCGCGGCTTCGAACCGGCGGCGCGGGCGAAATCGACCACCCTGACCATGACGTTCAAGAAGCCCAACGAGGTGGTGGGTAACCATATCGCCAAATACCAGGCGCTGCGGCTGTCCAAGATGCTGATGGCCTATGATTTCGAGCGGCGGCTGAACCCGTTTGCGGAACTGGGCGGATTCATCTTCACCTTCATGGGCGACGGTGCGCCGGGGACGGGCAAGACCACGCTCATTCAGATGATGGCCGGGCTGATCCATGAGTATTGCCAGAATGCGGGCTATCCCTTCCGCTATCAGAATTTCGGCATCGACAATATCGACAGCTACCAGGGCAAGTCCGGCCAGAACGCCAAGGCCTTCGTGCAGAACGTTCTGGATCCGGGTGTCATCGGCTTCGGCACCATCGACGACATCGACCAGATTGCCGGCAAGCGCGGCGACCGGCAGTCCTCGGCGGGCCAGCAGGAGGTGACGGCGGTGTTCATGGAGGCCTTCGCCGGGGCCAACACGGTGGTGCGCGGCAATTGCACCTTCGGGATGTTCTCGAACTACCCCGAGAACGTGGACGACGCCCTGCGCCAGCGGGCGGGCGCGCGGTTCCTGGTGGACGGGCCGCAGACGCGGGACGACTATATCGACATCCTGGCGCTGCTGATGGGCAGGAACCACGACATCCCGCTGGGCGATCACGAGCTTTACGCCGCGCAGCAGATCAAGAAGGCGGTGGCCGCGTCTTTTGAAAGCCACAACCGGCCGCATGAGGATGGGTTGCTGAAGGTGTGGGAGCGGGTCGAGGGCGAGATCGGCGCGCTGGACACCATCGCCAAGCTGGGCACCTATCTGAAGGCGATCCAGGCGGCGGATGAACGGTTCACGGGCCGCGCGATCAAGAACATCACCGACGCGGTGAAGGTGCGGGCGATGGATTTCGAACTGCCGGATGAATGGATGGAAGACCCCGAGCTGTTCCTGTTCCGCGACTACGACACCAAATGCGCGATGATTTCCGAACTGCGCCGGCCGATCACGGTGGAGATGGTGATCCAGGAGATCAACCGGTACGCGGATTCAGAGTTCCGCTATGCCGACAAGTCCGACGAGGTGGCCATCGAGGCGATGGTGCGCGATTTCGGGCGGCAGGAAGAGGCGAAGAAGCGGTATCTGGAGGGGAAGGGGTGATGGTTGGTCCGACCCGTCCCGGGCTTGACCCGGGACCTCTGGCATCGGCTCAGTGCGAGGCCCCGGATCAGGTCCGGGGCGGTTTTGGATTGGTTTCCCTGCCGCGGCACGCTGAGCGGGAGGGGACCGACGGGGTCCACCCCTGCGGAGGGTCGCAATGCGGCGGTTGATCGAAAAGGGCCTCATGTTCGGCAACCTGATCCATGTCGCCGCGCCGGCGCTGGTGGAACGCTACAACCGCGCGCTGATGCATTTGACCGGCAAGGCCACGGCGCTCACGGATTTCCATGTGGATATCTCGGGCTACAGCCCAGAGGTGGGCGACGAGCTGGGCGATCACCTCTATCTCAACCCCAACGGGGTCAACCGGCAGTTCATCCTGCTCACCACCGAGCAGAAACGCGCGCCGCTGCTGAACGTCAAGTTCTCGTCCTCACGCAGCATCCTGCGCCAGTTCATCGAGGAGAACGAGGCGCAGCTCTTTGCGCTAACCGCGACCGATGCGGTGGCGGGCGAGCTGGTCAATTCGGTGCTGCATGTCGCCTCGCCCCGACAATTGTTCGACATCCGCCGGATCAGGGTCGAGGCCGACACCACCAAGGGCACGCTGGAGAAGGCCGACAAGCTGGCCGGGCTGGTGGAGCGGTTCAAGACCGAGGATGACGCCTGGTTCGACGATGTGCTGATCGCCGAGATGATCGGCATCGCCAGCGAAACCGGCGACGTGACCCGCAACCCGGTGCGGCTGAAGCACACAGAGTTCGAGCAGCGCAACGTCTGGACGGCGCATTTCGGCGGACTCTACCTGTTTCCCGATCTCGACCACCCGGCGGTGATCGCGGCGGGCGGCCGGCCCGAAGCCGACCTGCCGGTTCCTTACGTGTTCGACCTGGGCCAGCGGCGCCAGATCGCGAAGTTCTTCGAGCTGAACGCGCTTGTGGAGCCGGTGGTGCGCGCGCGCGGGCCTCAGGCGGCGGGAATCCTGCAGCAGAAGATGGATTTCATCGTGCTGGACACCGCCTGCGATGCCGGGCTGGACCTGTCCGATCTGGACCGGCTGGACATGCGCCGGCTGGCGCGGACACATGCCGCCCGGTTGCCGGCCGAATATCACGGGCTGGCCGACCTGCGCCGCTGGGCGCTGGGCGAGGGGGGCTGGCCGCGCATCAGCTCGGACGATCCGGCCTATTTCTACACGCTGCGCGCCGCACCCGGTCCGGACCGCGACGTTGTCAACATGGCCCTGGCGGAGCTGACGCCGCTGGACGCGCGGCAGCTGTTCATCTGCCACAAGGAGCTGTTCTATCGCACCTATGCCGGCTGGCCCGAGGCCAAGCGCGCCTATGTTGCCGATTTCCTGGCGCGCGAGTATCAGGTGGACAAGGCCGGTGCGCGGGCCGAGCTCTATGGTTCCGAGCCGGACATGAGCGGCGAGCCGCCGCGCGAGGACGACCTGATCGATCGCGTCGGCCCCTGGGGCGCGGTGAGGAGGCGCTGACATGCTGGGATTGCTGCGGCTATTGCTGATCCTGTTCGTGGTGCAGACGGTGGCCTATGTGGCGCTGTCGCTCTATTCGCGCCGCGTGCGGCGCGGCAAGCTGGAGGCGCATTGGGACGCAAAGGGGCTGACCGGCGACCGCGAGGCGTTCGTCGACCGTGGGTTGAAGAAATACGACGGCTCGTTCCGTCGCAAACTGATCCTGGGTGTCTATATCGTACCCTGGGTGGCGATCGCCGCCCTGATCTATGTCGTGAATTTCATGTGAGGGTTCCACCATGGCCTATGTCAAATGGACGATCATCCTGACCTTCTGGCTGCTGGTGGGCGGGTTCCTGCACTATACGCTGCCGCAATATGACGTGGTGCGGATCGTCAACACCAATGTCGAGCGGATCGACCTGAACGACTGGACCCGCATCTTCTGGTCCGAGCCCGAGGATCAATCGACCAGCCTCAGCAATCGGGACGTGCAATTCATCTATGCCAAGCGGCCCGACGACGGCAACGTGGTCTACCGGAACGAGGATACCGGCTGGGGCTGGCCGCCCTATTTCAAGTTCGACACGTCGAACCTGTTCACCGACGCCAATGATGCGGTGTCCACCGGAGAAGCGCCGAAATGGGTGTCGGTCATGCATTACGGCTGGCGCAACGAGTTCCTGTCGATCTATCCCAACGCGGTGTCGATCAAGCGGGTCGAGGGACCGGATCACCGGGTAATCAACTGGTTCAACATCATCTTCCTGACGCTCTTCGCCGCGCTGGTCTGGGCGATCTGGGTGCGCTGGCGGCGCTTCCGCGCGCGGCGGATCGACCCGATGATCGAGGATGTCGAGGACGGATTCTATGCCGCCGGCGATGCGATTTCCGAACGCCGCGGGCGGTTCCGCCGCTGGCTGGACAGCTGGAAATCGAAGTGAGCCGGAAAGCGACGACCGGCGCTTGCCCGAAAGCCCGACGTCGGGCGGCAATAAGGTCCGAGGCGCGAATGGCATCCGCCGAGCGGGTCAATCGGCGAACAGGTGCTCGGCGCGGGCGATGCTGAGCGCCTGTTCCGGCGGGATGGTCAGAAAATCGGCGATCCGCTCGGCATTCTGTTCGGGTGTCGCGGATTCGCGAATCCGGGCGTATCGGGCGAAACCGGCATCGCGGATCCGGTCGGATTCATAGGCCAGGTCGTTGCGGATAGTCGGCAGCAGCCGTTCCAGCGTGGGCTTGGGCGTGCGTTCGCCGGCCAGGCCGACCCGATGGGCGTGGCCGATCAGGTAGTCGTCGCTGAATTGGCAATCGATCTCGAGCATCCGCGTCACCGCCCGGTCCGAGAAGAAGTCGTGCATCAGCTCCAGGTTCGACGGATCGAGGCAGATCACCAGCCGGTCGGTCTCGTAATACTCGAACAGCATCCGCATCAGCGACCGGCGGTGGCGGGTGCGCTTTTCCAGTGTCGCCTGGATGCCGCCCAGGTCAGGCAGGTCGGTATCCTCTTCGTTGAACAGATACTCGATCGTCGGCAGGTTCAGCACCTGGCGGATCTGGTCCAGCAGGCGCTTGGCGACGTGCCATTTCTTGCACACCACGATCATCAGCTCGCGTTCGCGGCCCAGGGTGCTTTCCGCCTCCCAGAACCGCATGGCGAACCGCCGGCCGATCCGCCCCCGCCCGGTGAGAAACTTGAACAGGCTCAGCCCTTCGTTCGAGATCTGGAAATCCACGTCGCGCGCGGCATAGAGCCGGCCCAGCCGCGCCTTGAGCTGTTTCGCCTCGGGGCTGATCTTGCGGGCGAACAGGAAATCCTGGCTCAGCAGCAGGTGGTAGTGATCGTTGTAGAAGGTGACCGGCATCCCGTAGTCCGAGAACATCAGGAAGGTCAGGGTGCGCGGTTCGATCTCGGTCTCGGGGACCATGTGGCGCACCAGCGTCTGAAAGAATGTCTCGTCCGGGATCCAGGTGGTGCGGAAGAACCGCATCACGTCGCGCCGCTTGCGGGTGAAATCCAGGATCCATTCCACCGTGCGTCGCCTCAGGCACCACCACTGGCTGCCGATCATCACCTGGATGTCCTCGGGCACCCTGCGGGTCAGGCCCAGCCGCTGCTGCAGGTGATAGGAGGCGTAGAACAGGCGTTTCTGCGTGCGCTCGTTGAACCAATGGCGATAGATCAGCCGGTCTTCCTTCATCCCGGTCTTGATCCAGTCGCTCTCGTGGAAGTCGAAACTTTCGATGTAGTCCTTGTCGTCGGCGTCGAGAAAACCGTGCGCGTATTCCGCCGACTTGATCGCCATGCAGTCGCCCGACAGCATGTAGAAATGCGTGGCGCGGGGGAACGCCCCCACCGCCGCCTCAAGCGCCAGCAACGTCGCCTTGACCAGCGACCACTCGCCCCAGCCGCATTTCACGCGCCGCGGCGCGAAGACCACGTTGGGGTTGTCCGCCAGCGCCGCGCGGATCTTGCGGAAATGCTCGGGCCTGGCGCGGGCGTCGAAATGGATCGCCATATAGTCGCCCACGGCGGTCAGCCGCTCGGCCTGCAGGATGATCGCGTCGGGATCCTTGTGACACAGAAGGATATAAGCGATCTTGGCCATACGAGATGCGATGCGTCCTTGCCGTGTATTGTCCTGTGACTGTTCTACCGTGTTACCGGTCAAGATGGATTGAATAAACACACTATATTTGCTTTTTTGAGAAAAACAGTGCGGTTAGGCGGCGCGGCCAGCGGAGGCAAGGCGGATGGGGTTTCCCGGCACCTGGATGACGGAGAGCGAAAGCGTGGTCTACCGCGTGGTGCCGAAATGCGCCTGCTCGACCATCGGCCAGATCATGTATTACTCCGATCACGGCGAGTTTTTCGACGGCGACATCCATGATGCACAGTCGGGCCTGCACAAATGGGCGCTCGAGGCCAGCCAGGAGCCGATCACCCGCAACGTGCAGGGCCACGAATCCTATGCCTTCACCTGCGTGCGCAACCCCTATACCCGGGTTCTGAGCTCGTTCTTCGACAAGATCTGTGGCATCCAGCGCAACGGCAAACGCTATCGCGGAAACCTTGTGCCGATGCTGATCTACCAATACGGCGTCGAGGTCGGCGGCGAGGACGGCAAGCAGGAATTCGACCAGGTTCAGAGCTTTCGCCGGTTCCTGCTGTTCGTTCGCGACACGATCCGCTGGCGGCGGCCGATGGATCCCGACATCCACTGGTCGGCCATGTCCGGCCATGTCTCGACCTTCATCTGCAACGGCGGGCGCTATGACAACATCTTCTGGACCGAGGCGTTCAACGACGGGATGCAGAAGGTGCTGGATGCGATCGAGACACCGCAAGACGTGAAGCTGGCCGAGATCCCGCGCTTCAACGAAAGCGAGGGGCATGGGCCGAAGCGGGCGCATCCGGTCGAGGACTATTTCGATGACCTGTCGATGCACCTGGTCTACGAGATCTACAAGCGGGATTTCGAGCTGTTCAAATACGATTTCGAGGATCCCTCCAACAAGATGCCGGTGGGTGAGATCGACCTGGACGAGGTGCACGCCAAGCTGGGCAACTAGACCAGTGAACCTCTGCCGGCGTCAATTTACCCGGCTCTGACGGCGCGGCAGCCGATGCAATCCCGAAAGAGGAGACCCTGCATGACATCCCCGACCGCCCCGTGCCTGAAGGATAGTCCGAACTGGCTCTACCTGCTGCGCGAATTCGATGCTCTCTACCGCCACGGCTCGGCCGGCGGCAGCGCGGCGATCCGCGCGCACCGCAAGCGGGTTCGGGACCGGCTGTCGGCAGTCATGACGCAAAACCCCGACCTTGTTGCGCGGGACAACGCGGCGAAGCCGGTGACGGCCCATCTGCCGCGCGCGCTGGATCTGGGAGAGCGGGCGGCGATGCAGGGCATGGCAAGGGCCCTGCGCGAGGTAAAGGAGGATCTGACCTGGGAATACGGCTATGAGCGGATGCCCAAGGCGCTGAGCCGGAAATACGCCTATTGCGAGATCCTCGGCCCCAAGGGGCCGGTGCAATGCGCCGACCTGATCCTGGGATTCGTGTTGTTCGCGCCGGGCACAACCTATCCGCAACACAGCCACCAGGAGATCGAGGAAAGCTATATCTCGGTCTCCGGGGCCTGGTCTGAGAACAACGCGGCGGTGTTTGCGCCGGGCTCGCTGATCCTCAACCGCTCGGGCGACGAGCATCGGATCACCACGGGCGATCTCGACCCTTGCCTGCTGGCCTATGCCTGGACCGGGCCGCCGGAGCGGCTGCAGAACCCGGACATGAAGCTGACCGCCAAGCGCAAGCCCAAGACCGGATGAGGCCCGGCACGTTTCGACAGAGCTGGAAATGTTCCCGCAACATCCCGACCAGGCCGGAGTGGCCGGCGCGACCTCAGACCAGCGCGTCCATCTTGCGCGCCAGCTTGGCATCCAGCGCCGACAGCCCGTCGACATCATGGGTGCTGAGCACCACTTCGACGGTCTTGTAGACATTGCGCCATTCGGGGTGGTGGTTCCACTTCTCCGCCCAGATTGCCGCGCGGGTCATCCAGCCGAAGGCGTCGACGAAATTCTCGAACTCGAAGGTCTTGGTGATCGCGTCGCGCCCCTCGACCATGGCCCAGCCGTTCTGGAACAGCGGCTCCAGCAGCGGTTTTCGGGTCTCTTCGCTCAGGCGTTCGGTCATGGCTGTTCCTCCACTTGGGTCTTCTTGAACGGGCCGTATTCTGTCAGCAACTCGATTTCCTCGCCCACTGCATCGCGCTCGGCCTCGAGATAGCGGGCGATGGCCTCGGCAAAGCCGGGATCGGCCACCCAATGCAGTGAATGGGTCTCGGCCGGCAAGTAGCCGCGCGCCAGCTTGTGCTCGCCCTGCGCGCCCGCCTCGACGCGGTCCAGGCCCTGCGCGATGGCGATGTCGATGGCGCGATAATAGCACAGTTCGAAATGCAGGCAGGGATGATGCTCGGTGCAGCCCCAGTAGCGCCCATAGATCGTGTCGCGCCCGACGAAGTTCAGCGCCCCGGCGACCGGGCGCCCGTCGCGCTCGGCCAGAACCAGCGTCATGTCGTCGGCCATCGTCTCGTGCGCGATGTCGAAAAACGCGCGGGTCAGATATGGCGAGCCCCATTTGCGGGCACCGGTATCCTGATAGAAGATCCAGAACGCGTCCCAGTGTTCGGGCCGCAGCTCGGCGCCGGTCAGGGTGCGGATCGTCCCGCCAAAACCGTTGGCCTGCCGGCGCTCCTTGCGGATGGTCTTGCGCTTGCGCGAGGACAGGTCGGCCAGAAACCCGTCGAAATCGGCATATCCACGGTTCAGCCAGTGGAACTGCTGCGTGCGGCGGGCCATCAGGCCCACGGCCGCACCCGCCTCGGCCTCGGCGCCGGTGCAGAATGTGACATGCACCGAAGAGATGCGGTTTCGCTCGGCCAGTTGCACCGCGCCCTGGGCCAGCGCTTCAAGCCCGATCCGCTCATAGCCCGGGCGCGTCAGGAACCGCCGCCCCGTGGCCGGCGTGAAGGGCACGGCGATCTGCAACTTGGGGTAATAGCGCCCGCCGGCCCGCTCATAGGCATGCGCCCAGTTGTGGTCGAAGATGTATTCGCCCTGGCTGTGCGACTTGGCATAGGCCGGGGCGGCGGCGATCAGCATCCCGTCGAGATGGGCCGTCAGGTGTTGCGGATGCCAGCCCGTGCCGGTGCCGACCGAGCCGCTGTCCTCGAGTGCCGCGAGGAATCGGTGGGTGGTGAACGGGTCCAGGGGCCGGCCCCCGTCCGCCGCCTCGGGACAGGCGCAGGCATCCCACTCTGCCGCAGGGATCTGCGACAGCGATGACAGAACCCTGATCTCGATCTGTGCCTGGTCCATCTGGTCTCCGTGCCTGCCTCTAATCTGTAGCCGACAGGCCGGGGTTCAACCCGCGAGCGGGGGCAGGTAGTTCTCGAAAGTGATGTTGTCCGCGACGCGACGGGCCTGCGCCTCCTGCGCGGGCGAGCGGATGGTCCAGCACAGGACCGGCACGCCGCGCGACTTGAGCTCGGCCACGCGCGGACGCGCGAGATCGCTTGCCTCGTGGCTGATGAACCCTGCCCGAACCCTGTCGAAATCCGGGATCGCGCGCAGGTGCGCGCAGGTTTCGACCGGCAACGGCCAGTCCGACGGATCGTAGCCCGAGGTCACCAGCCCGCGCGGCAGATGCGGCGCCAGGTCGGCCAACCGAGCCACCACATGCGGGTTGAACGACATCAGCGCGACCGGCCCGTCATAGCCGTTCAGCGCCGCAACCGCCGCCCGCTCCAGCGCATCGCCGCCGCCCGGCCCCATCGCGCCGTCCTGGTCCTTCAGCTCGATCAGCAGCGGCACTTGCCCGGCCACCAGCGCAAGCACCTCGGGCAGGGTGGGGATCGTCTCGCCGTCGCCCCCCGAAAGCGGCACCTCGGCGGCCCGATCCACGGTCAGCCCGTGCACCGGGCCGGCGAGTCCGGTCAGGCGCATCATGTCGTAGTCGTGAAAGACCAGCGCCTGGCCGTCGGCGCTTGGCTGCAGGTCGATCTCGATCCCATAGCCCTGCGCAACCGCCGCAGCAATCGCGCCGCGCCCGTTCTCGGGCCGGCGATCCGCCAGGTCATGCAGGGCGCGATGGGCGATCGGCAGGCGCAGGAAAACCTCTGGCAGCGGCGGTGTCATCAGCGGATCTCGAAGATGCCTTCGATCTCGACCGCCACGCCCAGCGGCAGGGATGCGGCGCTTACCGCCGAGCGGGCATGACGCCCGGCATCGCCCAGCGCCTCGACCAGGAAATCCGAGGCGCCGTTGATGACCTTGGGCTGGTCCGTGAATTCGGCGGTCGAATTCACGAAGCCGGTCAGCTTGACCACCCGGGCCAGACGGTCCAGATCGCCATCGCAGGCCGCCCTGACCTGGGCCAGCAGGCTGATCGCGCAGCGCCGCGCGGCTGCCGCGCCCGCCGCGACATCCATCGTGTCGCCCAGCTTGCCGGTGATCAGCCCGGACTCGTCGCTGGAGATCTGGCCCGAAACATGCACCAGCGGGCCCACGACCACGAAGGGCACGTAGTTGGCGGCCGGCGCCGGTGCGTCCGGCAGGGTCACGCCCAGGCTCTCCAATCTGGCTTCGATGCTCATTCTTGGTCTCCTCTCATGTGCCGCTTTGGCCGGACGCTAGCCGGGTTCGCCCGGGCCGGAAAGGGCAATTTCGCCCGCCGCCCGCCCGACCCGGATGGCGGTGGCGTGCCGATGGCAGGGCTTCGGCCGCCGCTTTGGCCGGTGCTGCGGCGACGCGGTTCCAAATCCGGATCGAATCCACTATGTCTCGGGCACCTGACGAAAATCGCCGGGTGCTGCCGGGATCGGGGGTTCCCGCATTCGGCGGGCCGAACCGTTCGAACGGAAGCATTTGGAATGAACATTTTGCGCCGCGCGCACCTGCTGATCGCCCCGCTGACCCTGGCCCTTGTCCTGTCGGGATGCGCCACGAAACCGCCCGAACAGCGCGGCAGCAACGAGATCTTCGACCCCTACGAAAACGTCAATCGAGGCGTTCATGGCTTCAACCGCGGCGTGGACCGGGTGTTCTTCCGGCCCGCCTCGAAGGGCTACGTCGCGGTCGTTCCGGCGCCGATGGTCACCAGCTTCAACAACTTCGCCGAGAACCTGTCCAACCCCAGCATGATGGTCGACTACCTGCTGCAGGGCAAACCGCGGGAGGCCGGGATCGCCCTGGGACGGTTCCTGCTGAACTCGACCTTCGGTGTTGCGGGGCTGTTCGATCCGGCGACCGAGATGAACATCCCGCAGATCGACACCGATTTCGGCGAGACGCTCCATGTCTGGGGCTTCGGCGAGGGCCCCTATGTCGAGCTGCCGCTCTATGGCCCCAGTACCCGGCGCGATGCGGTGGGGGTGGTGGTGAACCTGTTCACCAGCCCGCTGACCTTCTCGCCCACCCGGGCGGTGGACAATGCCGGGGTCTGGGCCGAGGTTGTTCGCCGGATGGGCAACCGCGGACGATACTCCGACACCATCGACTCGATTCTCTATGAAAGTGCCGACAGCTATGCGCAGTCCCGGCTGATCTACATGCAGTCGCGCCGCTTCGAACTGGCATCGGATGACGAGGCGGCCTATCTTGACCTGTATTCCGATCCCTATGCCGACACCGGAACCCCGGTCGATCCGGCAACTGCCGCCGATCCCTATGCCGACCCTTACTCAGATCCCTACGAGGACCCCTATGCCCAGTAACCCGTTTTCCCGCCGCCTTTTCCTGACCTCGTCGCTGGCCGGGGCCGGTCTGGCCGCGATGCCTTTGCCGGCGCTGGCGCTGACCGAGGCCGGGGCGCGTCAGCTGGTCGACAGTGTCGTGGCCGAGATCAACCGCGTCATCGCCTCGGGCCAGTCCGAGGCTGCGATGCTGCGCGATTTCGAACGGCTCTTCGTGCGTTATGCCGACGTGCCGATCATGGCGCGCTATGCGCTGGGCGTGGATGCCCGCAGCGCAAGCCGGTCGCAGCTCAATGCCTTCACCGAGGCGTTCCAGGGCTATATCGCGCGCAAGTACGGCCGCCGTTTCCGCGAATTCATCGGCGGGCAGGTCACCGTGACCTCGACGCGCCCGATCCGCGCGGGCTACGAGGTGCGCAGCACCGTCAAGCTGCGCGGCGAGGCGCCGTTCGAGGTGACATTCCTGGTCTCGGACAAGTCCGGGCGCGACAAGTTCTTCAACATGTTCATCGAGGGCGTGAACCTGCTGCTGACCGAGCGCACCGAGATCGGTGCGATGCTCGACCGGCGCGGCGGCAATCTCGACCAGCTGACCCGCGACCTGGCCGGCGCGGGCTGAGACGGCCGGCCGGCCTCAATTGCCGAAGATTCCGCGCAGCAGGTTGTCCACCGCCTGACCCAGTCCGCCGCCGCCAGGTTGCTGGCGCTGCGGCTGCGGGCGCTGCTCGGTCTGCCGGACCGGCTGCTGCGGCACGATCAGCGGCAGCGGCTCGGGCTCCAGCCCCTCATGCACGCGCAGCATGGTCTCCTTCCAGATCTCGGCGGGCAGGCCGCTGCCTGTGACCCCCGACAGCGGCGTGTTGTCGTCATAGCCCATCCAGACCCCGGCCACATATTGCGAGGTGAAGCCCACGAACCAGGCGTCGCGCGCCTCCTGGCTGGTGCCGGTCTTGCCCGCCGCCTGCCAGCCGGGCAATTGCGCCCGTGTGCCCGTGCCTTCCGAGATCACCTTCTCCATCATCCAGATCAGCTGGCCCGCCGCCTCCTTCTGGATCACCCGCTCGCGGATGCCGCCTTCGGCCCCCATCACCGGATCGGGATCACCCTGCAGGGTCAGTTCCACGATGCCATAGGGCGTTACCGCCGAGCCGCCGTTCAGGATGCCCGCATAGGCGCCGGTCATCCCGATCAGGGTGCTTTCGGACGCACCGAGCGCCAGCGCCGGTCCCGCCGCCAGATCGCTGGCCAGACCGAACTCGCTGGCCACCAGCCGCACCTTGTCGCGGCCCACCGCCTCGGACACCTTGACCGCCGGGATGTTCAGCGAGCGCTTCAGCGCGTCGGTCAGCGTGACCCGGCCATAGTTCTTGCGCGTGTAGTTCTTGGGGCAGTAGCGGCCCGAGCCAGGCACGTCGATGCAATAGGGCTCGTCCACTACCGTGGCCAGCGGCGAGTGGCCCAGGTCCAGCGCGGTGGCATAGACGAATGGCTTGAACGCCGAACCGGTCTGCCGCTGCGCCTGGGTGGCGCGGTTGAACACGCCCGACACGCGGGTCTTGCGCCCGCCGACCATGCCGCGCACCGCACCGTCGGCCGACATCACCACGATCGCGGCCTGCGCCTCGGAGTCCTCGTGCACCTTCTCCTGAAAGATGAACTTCATCGCCTCCTCGACCGCGCTCTGGATGTTCTGGTCCAGCGTCGTGCGGATCACCACGTCCTCGGTGGTGTTGTCGCCGAAATAGTCGGGGATCTCGCTCATCACCCAGTCGGCAAAATACCCGCCGGCCCGGGCCGCCGCAGCCTCGGACAGGACGGCCGGCGAATTGCGTGCCTGGTTTACCTGCTCCGCGGTCAGGTAGCCCTGCTCGCCCATCAGGCCGACGATGACGGTTGCGCGGTCCTGGCTGCGCTGCAGGTTGTTCGTGGGAGCATAACGCGTCGGCGCCACCAGCAGCCCGGCCAGCATCGCCGACTCGGCCGGATCGACCTCGGCCGCGGACTTGCCGAAATAGCGCTGGCTGGCCGCCTCGAACCCCCGGGCACCCGCGCCCAGGAAAGCCCGGTTGAGATAGATTGTCAGGATCTCGTCCTTGCTGTAGCGCGCCTCCATCGCCAGGGCATAGACCGCCTCCTTGACCTTGCGCCACAACGATCCCCGGCGGCAATCGGCTTCGTATTCCGCCTCGGATTCCCATTTGGTCTGGTCGTAGGGTACGCCCAGGCAGATCAGCTTGGCAGTCTGCTGGGTGATGGTCGAACCGCCATGACCCGAGAGCGGACCGCGCCCCTCGCTCAGGTTGATGCGGATGGCGCTGGCCACGCCTCGCGGGCTGACGCCCAGGTGGTAATAGAATCGCTTGTCTTCGGTGGCGATGACCGCGTTCTTGAGATGCGGTGATACGGTGTCGGCGGTGATCACGCCGCCGAACTGGTCGCCGCGCCAGGCGAAGACGTCGCCGTTCCGGTCCAGCATTGTCACCGACCCGCGCGCCCGCCCGTCCAGCAGCGCCCGCGCATCCGGCAGAGTGGTATAGATATATCCCACGGCAATCGCCGTCAGCAGCAGCACCACCATGCCGACGCGCCAGAAGAACCCCCAGATCAGGCCGAAGACCCAGCGGAACAGGCGCCGCAGCGCGCCGATGGGGCCGCCGCGCCTCGGGCCGCGCGGCCCCCGACGGGCGGGTTTGCGCGGCGCGCGGCGCTTTGTGGTTGATCTGCTCTTTGCCGGCGCCTTCTTGCGGCTGGCGGTGCCGTATCTCTTGTCGGCGACCAACTGCGGTCTGCGCCGCTTCGACTCGCTCATGCTGAACCCTGCCCGGTTTCTTTGTCTGCGCGCACCATAGCCCGGCACGGCCCGAGTGTTGAGGTGCATTCGCAGAAGAATTTGCCTTTCGCAACCGCCTATTTTTTGTGCGTTGGAGGCAAGATGTGCAAAAAATATGCAACCGGACCGGAATCCGGACCGGAATCCGACCCTCATCCCTCCCCGTCGCCCCTCTGGCGCGCTTTTTTCTGCATGTGCGAAATGCAGGGCCAAGCCTGCGGAGTGAAGGGGAAAGACGTGAGACTCATCATTGCGACAATCAAGCCGTTCAAGCTCGAGGAGGTCCGCGAGGCGCTGACCGGGATCGGCGTGCGCGGCATGATGGTGACCGAGATCAAGGGGTTCGGATCGCAATCCGGCCACACCGAGATCTACCGCGGGGCCGAATACGCCGTGAATTTCGTGCCCAAGGTCAAGCTGGAACTCGTCGTGCCGGCCGGGATGGCCGACCAGGTGGTCGAGACCATCGCCGGCACCGCCAAGACCGGCAAGATCGGCGACGGCAAGATTTTCGTGCTGGACGTGGCGCAGGCGATGCGCGTGCGCACCGGCGAAACCAACGAGGACGCGATCTGAGCGCGCCAAACCGAATTTTCAAGGGAATGGGACCTATGAACCTGATCAAGACACTCGCCCCCGCCGCCGCGCTGATTGCGCTGCCGCAACTGGGCCTGGCGCAGGAGGCCGCACCTGAGGGGGCCGCCGCCGCGCAGACGCAATTCATCCTCAACTCGCTGCTGTTCCTGGTGGGTGGCTTCCTGGTGTTCTGGATGGCCGCCGGCTTTGCCATGCTCGAGGCCGGGCTGGTGCGGTCCAAGAACGTGACCATGCAGCTGACCAAGAACATGGGCCTGTTCTCGCTGGCCGCGATCATGTACTGGCTGATCGGCTACAACATCATGTATCCCGGTGACGGCAACTGGATCATCGAAGGCGTCTTTGGCACCATCGGCCCCAAGGACATCAAGTCTGACATCGACGCGGGCGGATACTCCAACGCATCCGACTTCTTCTTTCAGCTGATGTTCTGCGCCACCACCGCCTCGATCGTGTCTGGCACCATGGCCGAGCGGGTCAAGCTATGGCCCTTCCTGGCCTTCGTCGTGGTGCTGACCGGCGTGATCTACCCGACCGAGGCATCCTGGCAGTGGGGCGGTGGCTGGCTGAGCCAGATCGGCTTTGCCGACTTCGCCGGCTCGACGCTGGTGCATGCGACGGGCGGCTTCGCCGCGCTGGCCGGCGCCCTGGTTCTGGGTCCCCGGATCGGAAAATACGCCAAGGATGGCCGCGTCGTGCCGATCCCCGGCTCCAACCTGGCGCTGGCGACGCTCGGCACGTTCATCCTGTGGCTCGGCTGGTTCGGCTTCAACGGGGGCTCGCAGCTGGCGATGGGCACGCTGGAGGATGCCGATGCCGTGGCGCAGATCTTCGCCAACACCAACATGGCCGCGGCTGCCGGCGCCGTTGCCGCGATGGTCCTGACCCAGGTGATGTACGGCAAGACCGACCTGACCATGGTCCTGAACGGTGCGCTGGCGGGTCTGGTCTCGATCACCGCCGAGCCGCTGGCGCCCAGCCTGTTCCAGGCACTGATCATCGGCGGTATCGGTGGCGTCATCGCGGTCTTCACCGTGCCGATGCTGGACCGGATGCGGATCGACGACGTGGTCGGCGCCATCCCGGTCCACCTGATCGCCGGGTTCTGGGGCACCTTCATCGTGGCCTGGACCAATGACGAGGCCAGCTTCGTCACCCAGATCATCGGCTTCGCCGCCATCGGCGCCTTCGTCTTCGTGGTCAGCTACGTGGTCTTCATGATCCTCAAGGCGACCGTCGGCCTGCGTGTCGGGGAAGAGGAAGAGATCAACGGCCTCGACATGGCGGAACTGGGCATGGAGGCCTATCCGGAATTCGCCAAGGGCTGAGGCCCATACCGGTTGAGACGGAAAACCCGGGCCCAGGCCCGGGTTTTTCGCGTCCGCGGTTCTTCATTCTTCCGGTTCGGGATCAGACGCCCACGTCGACGATGGCCTGCGCCAGGATCGGCACGGTACGCGCGTTCAGCCCGGCGATGTTCATGCGGCTGTCGCCGACCATGTAGATGCCGTGCTCGGTGCGCATCTTCTCGACCAGCTCCGGCGTGGTGCCCAGGCGCGAGAACATGCCGCGGTGCTGCGCGATGAAGCCGAACCGGTCGGACCCGGTCAGCCGCTGGAGCTCGTCGGCCAGCTGCTGGCGCAGGCCCAGCATCGACTTGCGCACCTCCTCCAACTCGGCCGCCCAGTCCGCGCGTAGCGCGTCGTCGGTCAGGATCGTGGTGACCACCCGCGCCCCGTGATCGGGCGGGAACGAGTAGTTCTGGCGATTGAGAAATGCCAGCGTCTTCTGGTTCAGATCCGTCTGCGCCGCATCGGCGCTGACCGCCATCAGCAGACCGGTACGTTCGCGGTAGACCCCGAAATTCTTGGAACAGCTGGCCGCGATCAGGCATTCCTTGACCGAGCCGGCCACCAGCCGGGTCGCGGCGGCATCCGCGTCCAGCCCGTCGCCGAACCCCTGATAGGCGATGTCGATCATCGCGATCAGCCCGCGTTCGTTGATCAGATCAACCACCGCCTGCCACTCGACCATGTTCAGATTGGCGCCGGTCGGATTGTGGCAACAGCCATGCAGCAGCACCACGTCGCCGGCGCGGGCCTGTTTCAGATCTTCGATCATGCCGCCGAAATCGACGCCGCGCGTCTCATCGTCGAAATAGCGATAGGCGACGGTCTCGATTCCCAGGTAGTTCAGGATCGACGTGTGGTTGGGCCAGGTCGGGTCCGAGACAAAGACGCGCGCGTCCGGGTTGGCCATGCGGATCAGCTCGAAGGCCTGCCGGCAGGCGCCGGTGCCGCCGGGAGTGGCCACCGCGGCGATCCGGTCGCGCGGAACCGCCTCGCCCAGGATCAGTCCGATCATCGCGTCGGCATAGGCCGGGTCTCCGGCCAGCCCGGTATAGGCCTTGGTCTGCTGGTCTTCCCAGATGCGCTTCTCGGCGGCCTTGACGGCGCGCATCACGGGAGTGACGCCCTCGGCGTTCTTGTAGACGCCCACGCCCAGGTCGATCTTCTGCTCGCGCGGGTCGTCGCGATACATCTGCATGAGGGCCAGGATCTTGTCGGCGGGCTGGGACTTGAGGCTTTCGAACATCAGCTGTCTCCGGTTGCGACGGGCAGGGTGGGGAAGGCGCCCCATTCGGCCCAGGACCCGTCATAAAGCGCGTGGTCGGTCTTGCCCAGCCGGTGCAGGGCCAGGGACAGGATCGCGGCGGTGATGCCGGATCCGCAGGTGGTGATCGCGGGCCTGGACAGGTCGACGCCGGCGGCCTCGAACAGCGCGCGGCACTCTTCGGTCGATTTCATCGTTCCGTCCTCGTTCAGCAGCGCGCCATAGGGCAGGTTCCTGGAGCCCGGGATATGCCCGCTGCGCAACCCCTCGCGCGGCTCGGGATCGCGGCCCGAGAACCGGCCGGCGGCGCGGGCATCGATGATCTCGTGATCGCCCAGCTTGGCGGCCGACGCCACCTGCGTGACGTCGCGCAGCAGGTGGTTCTGCAGCCGCACGGTCATGTGGCGGTCGCGGATGATCGGTTCCATGTCCTCGACGGGGTGGCCTTCGGCCTGCCACTTGGGAAATCCGCCGTCCAGCACGGCCACGTTGTCCTGGCCCATCAGCTTGAACAGCCACCAGACGCGCGCCGCGGACATCAGCCCGGCGCCGTCATAGACCACCACCTGGTGCCCGTCTCCGACGCCCATCGCCCGCATGCGCGACATGAACTTCTCGACCGGCGGCACCATATGCGGCAGGTCCGAGCGATGATCCGAGATCTCGTCGATGTCGAAGAAGCGCGCGCCGGGAATGTGGGCCGCCTCGTATTCGGCCCGGGCGTCCCGGTCCTGCTGCGGCAGATACCACGACCCGTCCAGGATCCGCAGGTCGGGATCCTTCAGATGGGTAGCAAGCCAGCCGGTGGACACCAGGGTTTTGGGATCGTCCTGCATCGGAACCTCCGCATTGCACGCTGGAAATTCCCTATACGTCCCCGGATACGGGATCAAGGCGGCACGGGGTCCGGCGCGGACCCCATGCGCGCCGAGCCGGGTTCAGATCGCCTCGAGCAGCGCCTCGCCCGCGGAGGTCTCGCAGGTGCCGGGGTTCTCCTCGAGATGCAGCGCGGTCACCTTGTTGTCCTCGACCAGCATCGCATAACGCTTGGACCTCGCGATAAGCCCGGCCGGCGGCGCGTCGAAGCGCATCCCGATGGCGTCGGTAAAGCCGCAATCGGCATCGCCCAGCATGGTCAGCCCGGCCTCTGCCGCGCCGGTGGCCTTGCCCCATTCGTTCATCACGAAGGGATCGTTGACCGAGACGCAGATGATCTCCTCGACGCCCTTGGCGTCGAACTGGTCGCGGGTGCGGATGAAGCTGGGCACATGCGCCGAATGGCAGGTCGGCGTGAAGGCGCCGGGCACGGCAAAGATCACCACCTTGCGCCCCTTGGTCTTGTCCGACAGGTTCACCTGTTCGGGTCCGTTGTCGCCCATGCGGGTCAGGCTCGCCTCGGGAAGTTGGTCGCCGATCGAAATCATGTTGCACGTCCTTTCGTTGGATTTGCGGATCTCCCTTGTCCGGCATATAGCTGGTCGGCGCAAGCTGACCAGCGGTTTCGGGAGTGCGGGGGACATGAGTCATATCGTGGTGATCGGGGCCGGGCAGGCCGGTGCGTCGCTGGTTGCGCGGCTGCGCAAGGACGGGTTCCAGGGCCGGATCACCCTGATCGGGGCCGAACCGGTGCCACCCTATCAGCGCCCGCCGCTCAGCAAGGCCTATCTGCTGGGCGAGATGGAGGTCGAACGGCTCTACCTGCGACCCGAGAGCTTCTATGCCGAGAACGACATCGATCTGCGGATGGGCACGCGGGTGACGGCGATTGATCCGGACGCAAAGACCGTGACCCTGCCGGACGAGGTGATCGCCTATGACCAGCTGGCGCTGACCACCGGATCGGTGCCGCGCCGGCTGCCGGCGGCGATCGGCGGCGATCTGGAGGGTGTGCATGTGGTGCGCGACCTGGCGGATGTGGACGCGATGGCACCCGCCGTCAGCGAAGGCGCCCACGCGCTGGTGGTCGGCGGCGGCTATATCGGTCTCGAGGCGGCCGCGGTCTGTGCCAAGCGCGGCGTTCATGTCACCGTGGTCGAGATGGCCGAGCGAATCCTTCAGCGGGTGGCCGCGCCCGAGACCAGCGCCTATTTCCGCGCGCTGCATCACCGCCACGGTGTCGAGATCCGCGAAGGTGTCGGGCTGGACCGCCTGACCGGCGAGGCGGGCCGCGTGACCGGCGCGGTGCTGAGCGACGGCACCGACCTGGCGGTGGATTTCGTCGTGGTCGGCGTGGGCATCGCGCCCGACACCGCGCTGGCCGAGGCAGCGGGGCTTGAGATCGACAACGGCATCCGCACCGATGCGCAGGGCCGCAGCTCGGACCCGTCGATCTGGGCGGCGGGCGATTGCACCTCCTTCCCCTATCGCGGTGGCCGCATCCGGTTGGAGAGCGTGCCCAACGCCATCGATCAGGCCGAGGTGGTGGCGCAGAACATGCTGGGCGCCGGGATCGAGTATGTGGCAAAGCCGTGGTTCTGGTCGGATCAGTATGACGTGAAGCTGCAGATCGCCGGGCTGAACACCGGCTATGACCGGGTCGTCACCCGGCAGGGCGAGGGCGACACGGTGTCCTTCTGGTACTATCGAGGTGGCGAGTTGGTGGCGGTGGACGCGATGAACGATCCGCGCGCCTACATGGTCGGCAAGCGGCTGATCGAGACGGGCAAGAGCGCCGACCCCGCGGTTGTCGCCGACCCCGAGGCCAATCTCAAACCCCTGCTGAAAGCGTGAGGATCATCGCCGGCGACTTTCGGGGCCGCGCGCTGGCCTCGGTCGGCAAGGGCGATGCCGGGGGGCATCTGCGCCCGACCTCGGACCGGGTGCGCGAAAGCCTGTTCAGCGTGCTGACCCATCTGGACGCGGTTCAGGGTGCGGCGGTGCTGGACCTCTTCGCCGGGACCGGGGCGCTGGGGCTCGAGGCGCTGTCGCGTGGGGCGGCGCATGCCACCTTTGTCGATCAGGGGCGGGTGGCGCAGGACCTGATCCGGCGCAACATCGCCCTGACCGGCTGTGCGGAGCGGACCGAACTGATCCGCCGCGACGCCGCGCGACTGCCGGCCAATCCTGGCACACCTTGCGACCTGGTGTTCCTCGACCCGCCCTATGGCAAAGGCCTGGGCGAGAAGGCCCTGCTCGCGGCCGAGGCGGGCGGATGGCTGGCCGCCGGCGCCCTGGTGGTCTGGGAAGAGCACGCCGCCATGCCGGCTCCGCCCGGATTTGCCCTGCAGGACACACGGCGATACGGCGACACCCATGTCACTCTGCTGCGGCGGGAGGCCCGATGACACCCCATGACCTGATCATCTTCGACTGTGACGGGGTGCTGGTGGACAGCGAACCGGCGTCCAACCAATGCCTGGTGGACAACCTGGCACGCTACGGGCTGGAGCTTGACCTTGCGCGCAGCATGGAGCTGTTCGTCGGTGGAACCATGGCCGGGGTCCGCGACATCGCACGCGACATGGGTGCGAACCTGCCGGAGGAGTGGCTGGACGAGATCCGGGCCGAGACCCATGCGCGGCTGGCGCAGGGGGTCGAGGCGGTGCCGGGCATAAATGCCCTGCTGGATCTTGCCGACCGGGCGGATCTGCCCTTTTGCGTGGCCTCGAACGGCAGTCCTAAAAAGATGCGCATCACCTTGGGGCAGACCGGCCTGTGGGACCGGTTCGAAGGCGCGATCTTCTCGGCCTACGAGCTGGGGGTCAGCAAGCCCGACCCGGCCCTGTTCCAGGCCGCCGCCCGGCATTTCGATGCGCAGGCGCCGGTGGTGATCGAGGACAGCCGCAGCGGCGTGCTGGCGGCGCGGCGGGCGGGTATGCGTTGCCTCGGCTACGCGCCACACGGGAACGGCGTCGCGCTGGCCGAGCTCGGGGCCGAGGTCTTTGCCGATATGCGCGCGGTGCCCCGCCTGCTGGGCCTGTCCGGATTGACCGAGGCGGCGGAACCGGCCTAGTCTGCGGGATGGATCACGCGATGACCCCATCCTGGTGGGCGCGGACCCCGGCCCTGCGGACCGACGCAAAGACGGCCCGGCCGCGTCGGCGCGGACCGGTCTTCATTCACGACACGGTCATTCCCTGGCGCGACGAAACGCTGCTGCTGGCGTTGTTGCGGGCCGAGGAGGACGGCGATCAGGCCTCGTAGGTCGGGTGGAACTTGCCGGCCGGCGACAGGGTGAAGATCTCGACCCCGTCCGCCGTCACGCCCACCGAATGCTCGAACTGCGCCGACAGCGACTTGTCGCGGGTCACGGCCGTCCAGTCGTCGGCCAGGGTCTTGGTCTCGGGTCGGCCCAGGTTCACCATCGGCTCGATGGTGAAGAACATGCCCTCTTCCAGAACCGCGCCCGCGCCGGGGCGGCCGTAATGCAGAACGTTGGGCGGTGCGTGGAACACCCGGCCCAGCCCGTGACCGCAGAAATCGCGTACAACGCTCATCCGGTGCGCCTCGACATAGGTCTGGATGGCGTGGCCGATGTCGCCGAAGGTGTTGCCGGGGCGGACCGCCTCGATCCCCTTGAACAGTGCGTCATGGGTCACCTGGATCAACCGCTCGGCCTTGCGCGGCAGCTTGCCCGCGACATACATCCGGCTGGTGTCGCCATACCAGCCATCGACGACCACGGTGACGTCGATATTCAGGATGTCGCCGTCCTTGAGCTTCTTGTCGCCGGGAATGCCGTGGCAGACCACGTGGTTGACCGAGATGCAGCTGGCGTGCTGATACCCCTTGTAGCCGATGGTGGCCGAGGTCGCGCCGGCGGCCTCGACCATCGCGGTGATCTGCCGGTCGATCTCGCCGGTGGTCTGGCCCGGAAACACATGCGCGGCGATGTCGTCCAGGATCCGCGCGGCCAGATCCCCCGCCGCGTGCATCCCGGCGAAGTCGGCCTTTTCGTGTATGCGGATGCCGTCACGGGTCAGACGGCCGCGATGTTCTTTCATCAGGGTGGGGCTCCGTCGGTCTTGTCTCGACACCTGTTTTAATCCGCCTGCGCGGAAAGGGCCAGAGGCAGGCTGTCCACATGGTCGATCGGAGGCCCGATTTCAATGGCTTCGGGCGAAATGCGCGTGGTGTAGACCAGGGTTTCGACACCGGCGGCATGCGCCGCGGCGCAGGCCCGGGCATAAGTCGGGTCGATATCCGCGGCCACGGCGAAGCGGACGCAATCGGTGCGCTGTACCAGGTAGAGCATCACGGCCCGGTGCCCCTGCGTGGCCATCGCCGCCAGGTCGCCCAGGTGCCGCGCCCCGCGGGCGGTCACGCTGTCGGGAAACTCGGCCAGCCCGGGCGCGCGCGACAGGGTGACGCTTTTGACCTCGACATAGGCGTCCGGCGCCCCGTCCTGGCCGAGCAGGAAATCGACGCGGCTGGCCTGTCCGTATTTCACCTCGGGCCGCACCGTACCGTATTGCGCCAGTTCGGGGATCGCCCGGGCCTCCAGCGCGGCCCTCAGCGCCCGGTTCGGAACCGAGGTATCGACCCCGGTGAAATGCCCGTTGTCATGCTCAACCAGCCGCCAGCCGAATTTCAGCTTCTTCTTCGGGTCGTCATTGGGTTCCAGCCAGATCCGCGCGCCGGGGTCCGCGAGGCCCAGCATCGAGCCGGGATTGGCGCAATGGGCCGTGACCTCGCGCCCGTCCGCCAACCGGCAGTCGGCCAGGAAGCGCTTGTAGCGGCGGATCAGCGTGGCGGGAACAAGGGGGGTTTGAAAGCGCATGGGCACAGGCCTATACCTGCCGTAAAGGGCGATCAAGCGAGGCAGCCATGACCAACCCAACCGCCGCGATGCTGGTGATCGGCGACGAGATCCTGTCGGGCCGCACCCGCGACGCCAACATGCACCACCTGGCCGGCGAACTGACCAAGCAGGGCGTCGACCTCAAGGAAGTGCGCGTGGTCAGCGACGAGGCCGACGCCATCGTGGCGGCGGTCAAGGCACTGTCGGACGCCTATGACCACGTGTTCACCAGCGGCGGCATCGGGCCGACCCATGACGACATCACCGCCGATTGCATCGCGCGGGCCTTTGGCGTCGGCATCGACGTGCGCGACGATGCCCGGGCGCTGTTGGAACGGCACTACGAAAGCACGGGTCTGGAGCTGAACCCGGCGCGGCTGCGCATGGCGCGGATCCCCGACGGCGCGCGGCTGATCGACAACCCGGTCTCGACCGCGCCGGGCTTCACCCTGGGCAACGTGCACGTGATGGCCGGCGTGCCGCTGGTATTCCAGGCGATGGTGGCCAGCGTCGTGCCGACCCTGACCGGCGGCGCGCCGCTGCTGTCGCAGACGCTGAGGGTGAACCGTGGCGAGGGGGACATCGCGGCGGTCCTGTCGCAGCTGGCCGCGGATTTCGCCGACCTGTCCATCGGCTGCTACCCGTTCCAGGTCAACGGCGCCTTCGGGGCCAACGTGGTCGTGCGCGGCACCGATGGCGGGCGCATCGACGCGGCGGTGACGCGGCTGGCCGGCGAGCTGGGCTTGTGAACACCGACTGGTTCGCGGTCATCGACGGCACCTGGCCTGCCGCGCGCATCACCCGCGCGGGGCCCTTCCGCCTGCGCGAGGGGCGGGGCGGCGGACAGCGGGTCTCGGCCGCCAGCGCCGAAGGTCCGTTCACCGAGGCCGATATCGATGCCGCCGAGGCGGCGATGCGGGACATGGGCCAGCCGAGAATCTTCATGATCCGACCCGGCGAAGACGCTCTCGACGCTGCGTTGGCCGCGCGCGGCTATCCGGTCGTGGACCCGGTCAACGTCCATGCCTGCCCGTCCGCGCAGCTGACCGACATCCCGATCCCGCGCGTCACCGTCTTTGCCCTGTGGGAGCCGCTGGCGATCATGCGCGAGATCTGGGCGCAGGGCGGCATCGGCCCGGGCCGCCTGGCGGTGATGGAGCGCGCGCCGGGCCCCAAGACCGGCCTTCTGGCGCGACACCGGGACAAGCCCGGCGGCGTTGGCTTCGTGGCGATCCATGCCGGCACCGCGATGGTTCACGCCGTCGAGATCCTGCCCCACCAGCGGCGGCAGGGGCTGGGCCGTTGGATGATGCGCGCCGCCGCCTTCTGGGCGGTCGAGAACGGCGCCGACACGCTCAGCGTCATCTGCACGCAGGCCAACACGGCCGCGAACGGGCTTTATGCCGCGCTGGGGATGGAGGTTGTCGGTGCCTACCATTATCGTCGGCTCGACTGAAGGAGACCGATGCCCATGAGCGATTCCAGCCTGCCCACTGCCCTCGACCTGCCGATGGCCGATCCGCTGCCTGCGGAAACGCAGCGCTACTTCGATATCTGCGTGGAAAAGCTGGGCTTCGTGCCGAACGTGCTCCGGGCCTATGCCTTCGACATCGACAAGCTGAACGCCTTTACCGCGATGTACAACGACCTGATGCTGGCCGACAGCGCGCTCAGCAAGCTAGAGCGCGAGATGATCGCGGTGGTGGTGTCGTCGATCAACAAGTGCTTCTACTGCCTCGTTGCCCACGGTGCCGCCGTGCGTCAATTGTCCGGCGATCCGACACTGGGCGAGATGCTGGTGATGAACCACCGGGTCGCACCGCTGGAGGCGCGGCAGCGGGCGATGCTGGACTTCGCGGCGCAGATGACAACCGCAAGCGCCGAGATCACCGAGGCCGACCGCCAGGCGCTGCGCGAGGTCGGGTTCAGCGACCGCGACATCTGGGACATCGCCGCCGTGGCGGGGTTCTTCAACATGACGAACCGGGTGGCCAGCGCCACCGCGATGAAGCCCAATCCCGAGTATCACGCGCAGGCCAGATGAGGCGCGTATTCGGCCTGCTGGCCTGCCTGCTTGCCGGACCCGGCGCGGCGCAGGAGTTGACGCTGCCCGCGGGCGCGCAGCAATTGGCCGAGCGCGTGCGGTCGCTCGACAGCTATGCGCTTCCTGTCGGGCCGCATGGCCCGGACGGGATCGCCACGCTGAAACTCGAAGGCCGGGTCGAGCGGCTGAGCTGGCGGATCCGCGGCGGCTCGCGCACGCCGCTGCAGGTTCTGGCGCCGCTCCGGGCGCAGATCGCCGAGGCGGGATATGACATCCTGCTGGATTGCGACGCGCGGGCCTGCGGCGGGTTCGATTTTCGCTTTGCCACCGAGGTGATCCCGGCCCCGGACATGTATGTCGCCAACCGCGATTACCGGTTCCTGTCCGCCGTCGCGGGCGAGGCCGGGCTAAGCGTTCTGGTCAGCCGCGTGTCGGGGCTGATCTATGTCCAGATGATCCGCGTCACGCCACCCGGCGAGGACGCGCCGGCCACTGTCGCACCGGACGTATCGCCCGTGGCGCCACCTGTCCGAACGGGAGAGGATCTGGCAGATGCCTTGCAGCGGAACGGGCGCGCAATCCTGGCGGATCTGGATTTCGCCACCGGATCGGACGTTCTCGGCGCCGGCCCATACGGGTCGCTTCGGGCACTGGCCACTTTGATGGCGGAACAGCCCGAGATGCGGATCGTGCTGGTCGGCCATACCGATGCCGTGGGCCGTCTGGCCGACAACATCGCCCTGGGCAAGCGCCGGGCCGATGCCGTGCGCCGGCGCCTTGTGGACGAGCTGGGACTGGACGAAGCGCGCATCGAAACCGCCGGCGCGGGGTATCTCGCGCCGCTGACCACGAATGCCACGCCCCAGGGGCGTGAGGCCAACCGGCGGGTCGAGGCGGTGTTGCTGTTGCCTTGACGCCGCCCGACGCGTGAAAGAAGGCCCGCAACCGGGATCCGGCGCGGGCAGTTTGGCTCACCAAGGGAAGTTGGAGACCGTATCTACCAGTCCATGGGCCCTTTTTCGGCATAGGTATGGACCAGGAAATCGATGAAGGCGCGCACCTTGGGCTGGGTGAAGCGGCCCGGCGGATAGACCGCATAGACCCCCTGCACCTCGTCCGGCAAGGACGGCATCGCATCCTCGACCAGGCCGCTCTTCAGCGCGTCGGCATAGAGATAGCTGGGAAGATAGGCGATCCCGAGACCCGAGATCGCCGCGTTCAGCAGCGATTGCCCGTCATTGACGCTGAGCCAGCCGGCGGTCCGGACCTGCCGTTTCTCGCCCGACGGCGCGGTCAGCTTCCAGACGTTGCCGCTGGACTGGCTGGAGTAATGCAGAAGCTTGTGTTCGTTCAGGTCGTCGATCTTCTGCGGTCGACCATACTGCTCGAAGTAGGCGGGGGCGGCGATCATCCGCTTCGTGGTCTCGGTCAGCTTGCGCGCGCGCAGGGTGCTGTCCTCCAGCTCGCCGATGCGCACGGCCATGTCGAACCCTTCCGAGATCAGTTCGACATAGCGGTTGTTGAGAACCATGTTGATGGTGATGTCTGGAAAGTCGGCCAGGAAATCCGACAGGACCGGGGACAGGTGGTTGACGCCGAAATCGGTGGCGACGCTGATCCGGAGCAGGCCCGAGGGAGCGGACTGCATCGAAGTGACCAGCGCGTCGGCCTCGCCGGCGTCGTTGAGCACGCGGCGCGCGCGATCGTAATAGGCCAGGCCGATCTCGGTCGGGGACACCCGGCGGGTGGTGCGGTTCAACAGCCGGGCGCCAAGCCGCGCCTCCAGGCTCGAGACGTGTTTCGACACGGCCGATTTCGAGATGCCCATCTTCTTCGCGGCATCGGTGAACCCGCCCTGGTCCACCACATTGGCGAATGCCTCCATTTCGGTCAGTCGATCCATTCCCGGTCCCTCGGATTATTTGTCGTTGGAGACGTGTTATCGCGGCCAATCTTGGCGAGATCGGGGCGGGGATGGGATAATATCAGGGTTTCAACCGGGATCGTTTGCAACCCGGAAACAAGGAAACAGCGTGGAGTGGCGGGGTTTCGCCTGCTTTCCGGGGGGCGATATGTGGCCGGCAAGGGGCAGAAACATGGCACCGGGGACCCGGGATATCCCCTTGAGGCCGATGCGCCGGCACCCTCGTCAGCCCGCGGCCTTGTGATCTTCTTGACCCGGCCAGAAACGAGAAGAGAGATGATTGGAACCGTGATCGCGACCTGGGCCGCCCTTCTGCCCGTCGCGCCCGCCTCGGCCGCACACGCTGCAACCGGTGCTGGGCGATGCCGGCCACGCGCAGAGTGAATCGCCGGTCGTGTCGGAAGTGATCACCATCAGCGTCGGGTAGGTGGATCTGTCCCCGTTTACGGCGTGGCGGGAAACGCCGCGTCGAAGCCCGCCTGGCCCTTGCGGGTGAAGCGGATCACCCGGCTGCCCGGCTCGCGGCCGACCCAGCCCAGCGTTTCCATTCGTGCCAGCAGCGCTCGCCCCAGCGATCCGGCAAGATGTGTCTCGCGTACGCTCCAGTCCAGGCATGGCCGGCAAAGCGGTGCGCGGCCGCGCTCCAGCGCGGCCAGGTCGATGCCGAATTCCTCGGAAAACCGGCGCCCGCCCTCGGTCAGGTCGATCACGCCATCCGCTTCGGTCAGATGCCCCGCCGCGCGCAGGGCCCGGAACATCGCGACACCGCGCGCGCCGGCCAGGTGGTTGTAGCACACCCGCGCCTCGCGCAGGGCCGGGTCGCGCGGCCCGGTTCGGGTGCGCAGATGCCCGCGCCCGGCGGCCAGGCCCATCAGGCTTTCCAGCGTCTCGGCCACGTCGCTGCCCGACAGGCTGTAATACCGGTGCCGTCCCTGTCCGCGCAGATGCAGCAACCCACCCTCGAGCAGCTTGCCCAGATGCGAGCTGGCGGTCTGCGGGGTGATGCCCGCCTCCTGGGCCAGCTCGGTCGCGGTCAGCGCCTTGCCGGACATCAGCGCGCCCAGCATGTTGGCGCGGGCGGGGTCGCCGATCAGGGCGGCGATGCGGGCGATGTCGGGTCCGTCTTTCATTATTCGATCTTAGCCGAAGCATCCCATCGCGGCTAGCCTCTAGTCTCTCCGGTGTCCACACAAACGGAGAAAGCCGATGCTGACCTGCGTGATCCGCTACCGGATCGACCCGACCAAGCACGACGATTTCGTGCAATACGCCCGGACCTGGGGCCGCGCCATTCCCCGCTGCGGGGCCGACCTGATCGGATATTTCGCACCGCATGAGGGATCCTCGACTCTGGCCTACGGCATCTACAACATCCCCGACCTGGCAGAATACGAAGCCTATCGCGCCCGCCTTGCCGCCGATCCGCTGGGGCAGGAGAACTATGCCTTCGCACGGTCCCGCAAGTTCCTGTTGCGGGAGGACCGGACCTGGCTCAGGCTGGTGTCCACACCACATGGGAGCGCGGGATGATCGCCGTCATATTCGAAGTCGAACCCGCCGAGGGCCAGAGGCAGGCCTATCTCGACCTGGCCGCCGAGATGCGCGCGCTTCTCGACGGGGTCGAGGGGTTCATCTCGGTCGAGCGGTTCGAAAGCCTCACCACCCCCGGCAAGCTCCTGTCGCTGTCCTTCTGGGAGGACGAGGCGGCTGTGGCCCGCTGGCGTCAACTGCCGGGCCATCGCGGCGCGCAGGCCCGGGGGCGGGGCGGGTATTTCGCCGATTACCGCCTGCGGGTGGCTGGCGTGATCCGCGACTACGGGATGCACGACCGCGACCAGGCGCCCGAGGACAGCCGCGCGGCGCATGGCTGACCGCGCGGCGTCAGGACTGGCCGGCGAACTCGGCGGCCAGCGCCTGGAATTCGTCCATCGACGGAAATTCCTCGAAACTGTGCCTGGCCGGTACCTGCACCCAGGGCAGCTTGTCCCGCGTCATGGTCTCGATGAAGGGCGTGACCCAGGCCGCGTCGTCGAACATGGTCGGGCGGACATTGACGATGGCGTCGACGCTTTCGATCCGCGTGAACATCCAGCTCATGCAGTCGGGGCAGTGGTAATGGTGTTGTTCCGGCCCCTTGGCACCGGCGATCACCGGAGTGCCGCCGGTCACCGAAAATGCCGGGGCCGGGAAGATCGCGGTCAGCGAATAGGCGCTGCTGCTCATCCGCTGACAGCCCTTGCAATGGCACACGGCGGTCAGCATGGGCGGCGCGGACACCTCGATGGTCACGCCGCCGCAGCGGCAGGAACCGGTAAGCGGGAAATCGGGATGCGCCATCGCAAGGCCTCCTTGGGTCGCGGCACGGGTGCTGCCATCCTACCCGGTTACAGCGCGGCAGCCAGCCGTGTTCCCTGGTCGATGGCCCGCTTGGCATCCAGCTCGGCCGCCACGTCCGCGCCGCCGATCACATGCGGCGTCACTCCGCGCTGGGCCAGCGTGTCGGCCAGCGACCGCTCGGACAGTTGCCCGGCGCACAGGACGATGGTGTCGGCCTCGATCAGGGTCGGGTTCTCGCGCGCCTCGCCAAAGCTGACATGCAGGCCGGCCGCGTCGATGCGCTCGTAGTTCACGCCGCCGACGAACTCGACCGCCTTCATCTTGAGCGCCGCGCGGTGGATCCAGCCCGTGGTCTTGCCCAGCCGCTTGCCGTGGCGTTCGGCCTTGCGCTGCAAGAGGGTGACATGGCGCGCCGGCGGTTCGGGCTGCGGGCCCTTGGGTGACAGCCCGGACCGATGCTCGGCCGGGTCGCTCACGCCCCATTCCTTCATCCAGAGCGGCAGGCTTTCGGTCGGGCTCTCGCCCTCGTGCAAGAGGAACTCGGAGACGTCGAAGCCGATGCCGCCCGCACCCACCACGGCGACACGCTGCCCCACCGGGCGCTTGTGGCGCAGCACGTCGACATAGCTGAGCACGTTGTCGCGGTCCTGCCCGGGAATGGACGGATCGCGGGGGAGGACACCGGTGGCGATGACCACCTCGTCGAAACCCTCCAGATCGCCGGCACTGACCTCGCGGCCCAGCGCGACCGTCACGCCGGCATCGGCCAGCATCGTGCGATACCAGTCCACCAGCCCCCAGAACTCCTCCTTGCCGGGGATCTGCTTTGCCATGTTCAGCTGCCCGCCGATCTCGTCGGCGCGGTCGAACAGCGTAACGTCATGACCCCGTTGCGCGGCGGTGATCGCGGTGGACAAGCCGGCCGGCCCGGCGCCGACAACCGCCACGCGCTTGGCCTGCGTGGTGGGTTCGATCACCAGCTCGGTCTCGTGGCAGGCACGCGGGTTGACCAGGCAGGATGTCAGCTTGCCCTGGAACGTGTGATCCAGGCAGGCCTGGTTGCACGCGATGCAGGGCGCGATGTGATCGGCCTGTCCGGCCTCGGCCTTGGCGACGAAATCGGCATCGGCCAGCATCGGCCGGGCCATCGACACCATGTCGGCGCAGCCCTCGGCGAGCACTTGCTCCGCCACCTCGGGCGTGTTGATCCGGTTCGAGGTGATGATGGGGATGCCGACCTTGCCCATCAGCTTCTGCGTGACCCAGGCGAAGGCGGCGCGCGGCACGCTGGTGGCGATGGTGGGGATGCGGGCCTCGTGCCAGCCGATGCCGGTGTTGATGATCGTGGCGCCGGCCGCCTCGATCTCCTGCGCCAGCTGGACCACCTCTTCATGGGTCGAGCCATCGGGCACCAGGTCGATCATCGACAGCCGGTAGATCAGGATGAACTCGGGTCCCACGGCCTCGCGCGTGCGGCGCACCACCTCGATCGGCAGGCGGATGCGGTTCTCGTAGGAACCGCCCCACCGGTCGGTGCGCTTGTTGGTGTGGGTGACGATGAACTGGTTGAGGAAATACCCCTCGGATCCCATGATCTCGACCCCGTCATACCCCGCGCGCTGCGCCAGGACGGCGGCGTTCACGATGTCGCCGATCTGCTTCTCGATCCCGTCCTCGTCCAGCTCGGTCGGCGCAAAGGGCGAGATCGGCGACTTGATCGCGCTGGGCGCCACGCATTGCGGCCCATAGGCATAGCGGCCCGCATGCAGGATCTGCATGGCGATCTTGCCGCCGTCGCGATGCACTGCCTCGGTGACGACCGAATGGTTCTCGACATCCTGATCGGTGGTCATCATCGCCGCCCCGGGCAGGACCGACCCCTCGAGGTTCGGCCCGATGCCGCCCGTGACCATCAGCGCCACGCCGCCACGGGCGCGCGCGGCATAGAACTCGGCCACCCGGTCCCAGTCGCGGGTTTCCTCAAGTCCGGTGTGCATCGAGCCCATCAGAACGCGGTTCTTCAGCGTGGTGAAGCCCAGGTCCAGCGGGGCCAGAAGGTGCGGGTATTGGGTCATGGACGTCTCCCTTGGGTATTGGCGGGCAAGATTGCCGCCATGCCGCGGCGTGTCACGCGAAACCTCACGTCATCCCCTTTCGTGGCGATGGCGGGCTTGCTAGACAAGCGCGAACCACCGAAAGGCCGCCCATGACCCCCGACCAGATCGCCAAGCTGCCCTATCGCCGCTGCGTGGGCGTCATGCTGACCAACGCGGATGGCCGCGTCTTCGTGGGCCAGCGCAACGACCGGTTCGAGGATGCCTGGCAGATGCCGCAGGGCGGTGTCGATGACGGAGAGGCGCCGCGCGTGGCGGCGCTGCGCGAACTGCGCGAAGAGACCGGGGTGACGGATGATCTGGTCGAGATCCTGGCCGAGACCGAGACCTGGCTGCCCTATGACCTGCCGGTCGAGATCGTGCCGCAAATCTGGAAGGGGCGGTTCCGCGGCCAGGAGCAGAAATGGTTCCTGATGCGCTTTCACGGCCGCGACGACCAGATCGACATCGCCACCGAACACCCGGAGTTCAGCCGCTGGAAATGGCAGGATCCGGGTGATCTGCTGGCCGGAATCGTGCCGTTCAAGCGCGCGGTCTATGCCCGGGTTCTCGAGGAGTTCGGCCCGAATCTGGGATGAGTGCACGCGACCCTATGGCGGGGTGTCGAGCGCGCGGAACCGGTTGGATTCGGCCATCAGCAGCACATGCTGATCGGTCGCGATCCGTGCCAGAACGGATTGCTGCAGCGCCAGCAGGCTCTCATGGTGCTCGCCCTCCAGGTCATGCGCCAATGCCTCGCCGATGGCCAGAAGCGCCTCGCGATAGCGGCTGCCGGCCAGTGCGACCTCGGCCTTGCATTCCAGCATCGCGGGGTTGGCCGGGGCCAGCTCGGCCGCCCGGGCAATCGCCGCGTCGGCGGCGCCCTGATCTCCCAGCGCCAGGAACGAGGCCGCGCGCACCCGCCAGAGACCGGGCGATAGCGGGTTGAGCCTGAGCCCAAGATCCGCCAGCTCCAGCGCGATGCCATGCTCCTCGATGCTGCCCTGGAACATCGTCGCCACCTCTTCCAGAAGCGCCCAGTTCCGTGGCTGAAGGTCCAGCGCCTTGGCATAGAGCTCCCGCGCCGTCTCGAACATGCGCCCGCGCAGGAATTCGCGCGCGGTTTCCACCGGCAGGGTCATCGCCGCGTGACGCACTGCGCCATAGAGATCCTCGACCAGCGCACCGAGATCCATCGTCGGATCCCGGGTCAGGACCCGGGTGATCAGGTTGCCCTGGTCCAGCACCGGGGCGAAATATCCCAGATCGGCGCGCGCCGAGAAGGCCGCGTCGATCTGAGGAAAGTTCAGGCCGGCGGCGGTGGACAGGCCGAAGGCCTGGAACTCGGTGGTTTCGTGGCTTTGCATGGGTTCGACATGGCCGTAATCGCTGAACACCGCGACGCCGCCCGGGTTCAGCAGGGACATGCACCGCTCGATACAGTCCAACGCGCCCCGGGAATGGACGAAGGGCAGGGTTTCGCCGCCGGTGTCGCTGGGGATCGTGCCGGCATGGGGGATGTCGTCGCGCGCGATCTCGACATGCCGTGTCTGGATGCCGAACAGCTGCGCCCGCCGCGCCAGCCCGGCCAGCCGGTCGGGATCGTCCGCGTCCAACGCCGAGCGGATCGCGGCGATCTCGTCAGGGTCCGGATGGTCCAGAACGCACCGCACCTCCTTGCGCCAGATCCGGTCGTCACGCAGCGCCAGCAGGTCGAACGGGGTGCTGTCCAGGATATAGGTGCCCAGGATCACGTCGAACGGTTCCAGGTCGTCCCAGTCCTCGGCCGCGTCCAGCTGCCGCCAGGACACCACGTCGCGATGATCGTCCAGCACGCCGAATGCGCGCTGCGCCTCGAGCATGCGGGCCGACCCGTCCGTCACCAGGTATCGAGCCGATCCGTAGCGCTCGGGCGCGATCTCCTTCATCCGGTCCAGGAACAGCTTGGCGAAGACCCCGGTGCCGGCCCCGATTTCGAGAATGCGCAAACCCGATGCGGTGTCCGCCTTGTCCGCCGCCGCCAGCGCGACCTCCAGGGCATCCTCGGACAACCGGCCGCTGGAGGTGCCGGTATAGGGCACGTCGAGGTTCAGGAACGGATCGAACCCCGACCGGTTCCAGAACGCATGCGAGATCCGTAAACGGGCGCAGCGATGCGCCGGCCCGAACGCCTCCAGCGCCGTTCCCCGCGCCGCGCCGCTTGAAAGGATGTCGCTCGGAGAGCTGTCGGGGCCGCCGGCCAACGGGCTAGGACTTGCTGCGGTCGTAGGCCTTGAGCGCCTTGTCCACCATCTGCATCAGGTTGTTCTCGATGGCGCGCGGATCGGCCACCTTCTCCATCTTGACCGAGGTCTTCTCGACTTTCTTGAACCGCTTTTCCAGCTTGACGATGCGCTTGGCGGACTGATCCATGAATTTCTGCATGATCACCAGGTTGCGTTCGAGCTTCTGCTCCAGGGCGGTCACCCGCTTTTCAAGCTTGTCGGTCATCGTCCCCCGGGTCCAATATTCTCAATGCAGCCAATGCGCTAAACTACCAGACCCGGGCGTTCATGTCGAGTTGGCATTGCTCTCGGCCGGCCGGGGGCGGTTCAGACCAGCGCCTCCTCGCGCAGCACCTCGAGCATGTTGACCTCGGGGCGCGGGCCGATATGGCCGATCACCTCGCGGGCGCAGGCATTGCCGATCCGTGCGCATGTCTCCAGGTCGCGGCCGGTTGCCAGGCCGAAGAGGAAGCCCGCGGCGAACTGGTCGCCCGCGCCGGTGGCATCGACCGGCGTGACGCGGTCCACCGGCACGTCGATCCGCTGGCCCTCGGCCAGCACCGTCACCCCGTCGCCCGAGCGGGTGCAGACCACCAGGTCGCAGATCGCCGCCGTCCGGCGCAGCGCGTCCTCCAGGTCATCGGTCTCGAACAGGGCGCGGATCTCGGCCTCGTTGCCGATCACGAAATCCAGCTCGTCGGCGATCAGCGACAGGAAATCCGGCCGATGCCGTTCCACGCAGAACGGATCCGAGATCGCGATTCCGGTCTTGCCGCCCCCGGCCCGGCAGTCGCGCGCCGCCTCCAGAAACGCGGTCTTGCCCTTGTCCTTGTCGAACAGATAGCCCTCGAGAAACATGATCTGCGTGTTGCCGGCCACATCGCCCGACACGTCCTCGGAACTGAGCTCCGAGGAGATCCCCAGATAGGTGTTCATCGACCGCTCGCCGTCGGGCGAGACGAAGATCATCGAACGCGAGGTCGGCAATTCCCCTCCCGGCACCGGCGGATTGACGAAATCCACGCCATCCTCGTTCATCGCGTCGGCATAGAACCGGCCCAGCGCGTCGTCATGGACCCGTCCGATGAACGCCGCCTCGAGCCCCAGCGCCCCGGCGCCTGCGATGGTGTTGGCGACCGACCCGCCCGGGGTCTGTACACGCGATTCCATCGCCGCATAGAGCAGCTCGCCGCGTTCCCGCTCGACCAGCTGCATGATGCCCTTCTGGATACCCATCAGTTCCAGGAAATTGTCGTCGGATTGGCTGATGACGTCGACGACGGCATTGCCGATGCCGACGATCTGGTAGGTTTTCATAGGGTCTTGTCCTCGAATTGACATAGGTCGCGGATCAGGCAGGTGCCGCAAAGCGGCTTGCGGGCCTTGCAATGGTATCGGCCGTGCAGGATCAGCCAGTGATGGGCGTGCTGCTGGAAATCCACAGGCACGTTGTCCTCGATGGCGCGTTCCACCGCGTCGACATCCTTGCCCGGCGCGATGCCCGAGCGGTTGCCGACGCGAAAGATATGCGTATCGACGGCCTGCGCGGGGTGGTGCCACCACATGTTCAGCACAACGTTCGCGGTCTTGCGCCCGACGCCGGGCAGCGATTGCAGCGCGGCCCGCGAATTGGGCACCTCGCCGCCATATTGCTCGACCAGGATACGGCTCAGCTTGATGACGTTCTTCGCCTTCTGCCGGTAGAGGCCGATGGTCTTGATATGCTCGGTCAGCCCCTCTTCGCCCAGCTCCAGCATCCTTTCGGGCGTGTCGGCCACCTGGAACAGCGCCCGCGTCGCCTTGTTTACCCCCGCATCGGTGGCCTGCGCGCTCAGCGCGACGGCGACGACAAGGGTATAGGCGTTCACATGCTCCAGCTCACCCTTGGGTTCGGGCTCGGCCGCGTGAAAGCGGCGGAAGATCTCGCGGAGCGTGTGGTAATCCAGTTGGCGGGCCATGCCTTCCTATGCCCGCCAACGCGGGCGGGGGCAAGAGAGTGCGCGATGCGAAACCGTCGCCGGGCAGGTCCGGCCAAACCGCAGGAAACGGGTCGCGTCCTTTCCCCGGGCTGCTAGATTGGTGGTCGAAGAAGGAGACAGGCCATGAACGTCCAGACTGCCGAACAGGGCTATCACTACGGGGTGATGCGCCGGGCCATCGCCCTCATCGACGAAAGCGGCGGTTCGCTGACCCTGGACCAGCTGGCGGGTGAGATGAGCATGAGCCCGGCCCACTTCCAGCGCCTGTTCTCACGCTGGGTCGGGGTCTCACCGAAGAAATATCAGCAATACTTGACACTTGGTCACGCCAAGGCCCTGCTGAGGGAGCGTTCGACGACGCTGGCCGCCGCCCATGAGGCCGGTCTCTCCGGCGGCGGCCGGCTGCATGACCTCTTCGTGCGGTGGGAGGCGATGAGCCCCGGCGACTATGCCCGGCGCGGCGGTGGCCTGACCATCCGCTGGGGCTGGTTCGACAGCCCCTTCGGCCCGGCGCTCGTGATGGGCACCGACAAGGGGCTGTGCGGCATCGGGTTTTCCGCCGAGACCGGCGAGGCGGCGGCAATGGCGGATTTGACCGGCCGCTGGCCGAGCGCCGAGTTCGTCGAGGATCCGGCGCATCTCGCCGCATGGGTGCGGAGCGCCTTCAGCACCGGACACGCCGGCACCGAGGCGCCGCTGCACCTGATCGGCGCACCGCTTCAGATCAAGGTCTGGGAGGCGCTGCTCAACATCCCCTCGGGGCAGGTCACCACCTATTCCGATATCGCCGAGGCCATCGGCCAGCCCCGCGCGGTCCGCGCCGTGGGCACGGCGGTGGGCCGCAACCCGGTGAGCTGGCTGATCCCCTGCCACCGGGCGCTGCGGAAATCCGGCGGCCTGGGCGGCTATCACTGGGGTCTGCCCGTCAAGCGGGCGCTGCTGGCCTACGAGTCGGCGCGCGCCGATGCCTGACATTTGCAAACGGGCGGCCTTGCTGGCGCTCTTGTGACCGGCTCTTGCGCGGGGAACCGCCGATTCTGGCGGATTGCCGCTTGAGCGCGGGGCGACATGCCGTGATATTGGGCGGGAACGTGAGAGACCCCGCGCCAGGCGGGGCCGTGAGCAGAGGGTGATCCCATGACGATTTCGAAACTGCCGGTTGCCGCCGGCCTGTCCGCCGTGCTGGCGCTGGGCGCGTGCACCGATCCGGCGACGCTGAGCGGCCAGACCGATCCCAACCAGAAAGCGAAGCAGGGCGCGCTGATCGGCGGGCTGATCGGGGCCGGGGCGGGGGCGATCGCCAACGATTCCGACCGTGGCCTGGGCGCCCTGACCGGCGCCGCGGTCGGCGCCGCCGCCGGTGGCCTGGTCGGCAACCAGCTGGACAAGCAGGCCGCCGAACTGCGGCAGCAGCTGGCCAATGACGGCATCACCATCACCAATACCGGCGACCGGCTGGTGGTATCGGTGCCCAACGACATCACCTTCGACACCGACAGCGCCGCCGTGCGCCCGGGCCTTCGGTCGGATCTGAACAAGGTCGCGCAGAACCTCCTGCGCTACCCGAATTCAACGGTTCAGGTGATCGGCCATACGGACAGCGACGGCGACGCCACCTACAACCAGGGCCTTTCGGTGCGCCGCGCCAACGCGGTGGGCGACATCCTGCAGGCGGGCGGCGTCAGCTTTGACCGGGTCCAGACCATCGGCCGCGGCGAGGAACAGCCCATCGCCTCGAACCTGACCGCAGAGGGCAAGGCCCGAAACCGCCGCGTCGAGATCGTTGTCATCCCGCGCAACGCGTGAGTGCTGCCGGAAATGCACCAGGGGCCGCGGTTCTGCCGCGGCCTTTGCCTTGACACACAGGCCCTGCGCGCGGGCGCAGAGTTGGCAATCGCCACGCGGCGCCTATTCTCTGCCTCAAAGCTGCTACAGGAGGCCAGCCCATGCCAGATTCCGTCCTCGTCGGCCTGTCCGGCTCGCTGCGGCGCGGGGCCACGAACCGCAAGCTGATGCGCGAGGCCGCGCGGCTGTTCGGGCCAGCCCGGTTCACCGAGGCCGATCTGAACCTGCCGCTCTACAATGGCGATGACGAGGAAGCCCACGGCATCCCGGCTCCGGTCCAGGACCTGGCCGACCTGATCGCGGGCGCCGATGCGGTGGTGATCTCGACCCCCGAATACAACAAGGGCCCGTCGGGCGTGCTCAAGAACGCGCTGGACTGGATCAGCCGCACCAAGGGCAACCCCTGGGCCGGCAAGCCGGTGGCAGTGATGTCGGCCACGGCGGGCAGGGCCGGAGGCGAGCGCGCGCAGATGATCCTGCGCGGCTTCATGGTTCCGTTTCAGCCGCGCCTGACCATCGGACCCGAGATGCACCTGGCCGACAGCTCCAACCAGTTCGACGAGGACGGCCGGCTGACCAGCCCGCTTTACACCAAGACCCTGACGACGCTGATGGAGAACCTCAGGGCCGAGATCGCCCGGTGAGGCCGGCTTGTCCGGGACCGGCCCCGGACCTAGCCTGAGGCGATGACCGAACTGCGCGCAACCGACATAATTGATCCCGCCCGCGCCCGCGCGCTGCAGGCGGCGCTTGGTCTTGACGCGGATATCGGCGCGGGCGATGCGCTGCCGCCGTTCTTTCACCAGCTGTATTTCTGGACCCCCGAGCCGCCCGACCGGCTGGGGCGGGACGGGCATCCGCGCGTCGGTGGCGGGTTGATCCCCGATCTCGGGCTGCCCCGCCGGATGTGGGCCGGCGGACGCCTGCGGTTTGACCGCCCCCTGCGCGCCGGGATAGCCGCCGAGCGCCGCTCGGTGCTGGAGGATGCGCGGCGCAAGACCGGCCGCACCGGGCCGCTGGGCCTTGTCTCGCTGCGCCACGAGATCTGGCAGGACGGCGCGCGCTGCCTGACCGAGTGGCAGGACCTGATCTATCGCGAGGATCCCGACCCGAACGCGCCGCGCCCGGTGCCGCCGGTCGCGCGCCGTGACGAGGTTGAGACACGCCCGATGAATTTCGCGCCGACGCTGCTGTTCCGCTATTCCGCGCTCACCTTCAACGGCCACCGCATCCACTATGACCTGGACTACGCCCGCGATGTCGAAGGCTATGCCGGGCTGGTGGTCCACGGCCCGCTTCTGGCGCAGATGCTGATGCTCATGGCGAGCCAGGGGCTGGGGCCGCTTGCCGAGTTCGCCTTTCGCGCCACCGCGCCGCTGGTGCACACGGAAACCGCCGCGCTGTGCCGGAATGGCAGCGACCTGTGGGTGCGCGGACCGGATGGGCGGCAATGCCTGCAGGCCGAGGCCCGCCCGGCCTGACGGATCAGAGCGAGGCTTCGGGCCGGAACCCCTCGGGGATCGTGTCGCGCCCCTCCAGCATCAGATCGGCCATGACATCGGCGACTTTCGGCGCCATGCCGAACCCGATCTTGAACCCGCCATTGGCGATGAACTGCCCCGGATGCAGCGGATGCGCGCCCAGCATCGGCGCCCGGCTGCGTGTGCGCGGGCGAATGCCGGCCCAGCGCTCGATCACCTCGGCCCCGTGCAGGAGGGGCAGCGCGGAAACCGCCTTGTCGATCACCGCATCGAGCGCGGCGTCGGTGCTGGCAGGATCGTCATAGTCGCGTTCAGAGGTCGATCCGATGGCAAGCGTACCGTCGGCATGCGGCACGATGTGAACGCCATCGGCAAAGATTTGCGGCACCTCTCCGGCATCGAAGCGCAGGAGCGCGGCTTGCCCCTTGATTCCGGCGCCGACATTGCGGCCCAGCGCGTCGTTCAGCTCGGTCAGACCGGCGATTCCGGTGGCGTGCAGAACCTGCCCGGCATCGCGGCCTTCTGTCTGTACGCTCACGCCACGCGCGTCCAGGGCCGCCACCAGCGCGGCGCAGGCACGGCGCGGGTGCATCCGCGCGCTCAGCGTGTCGCGGATGACATGGCCGGTGGGGCTGGCGGGACACCAGGCGCCGGCCGCGCTCACCTCCAGGACCTGCCATTCGGCGCGTCCCTGCCACAGTTCGCGCGCGGTTTCCGAGCGGCTTCGCGCCAGAGTCAGCGCCGCCGCGTCAGGCACCGGCTGCAACCGACCAAGCCGGGCATAGCCCGGCGAGACCCCGCCGGCCGCCTCGACCTCGGTCCAGAAGGTTTCGGCCATCAGCAGGCTGTCGAGCTGAAACGCCTTCTTGTCGTTCCAGTTCTCGGGCACATGCGGCGCCAGCGCGCCGACCAGCCCGCCCGACGCCCCCGCGCCCGGCCCGTTCGGGTCGATGACCCGCACCCGGGCGCCCCGGCGCGCGCAGGCCCCGGCGACCGACAGGCCCAGGATCCCGGCCCCCCGGATCGTCACATCCGCCATTGCCAATCCCCCTGTCCTTGTCCAGTGTCGCGCCGTTCGTCCCCGGGTCTATGGGATATTCGCATGACTGACCAGCACGCCGAGCTGATCTGGACGCCCGAGGGGGTCCCGGTCTCGCGTCGGTTCGACGATCCCTATTTCTCGCTGGCAAACGGGCTGGCGGAAACCCGGCACGTGTTCCTGGACGGCAACGACCTGCCGGCGCGGTTCGGGTCCGGGTTTCACATCGCCGAGCTGGGTTTCGGCAGCGGGCTGAACATGCTGACCGCCTGGCAGGCGTGGGAGGAGGCGGGACAGACCGGCCCGCTGCATTTCACCAGCTTCGAGGCCTTTCCGATGGAGCCTGCCGCGATGGCGCGGGCGCACGCGCAATTTCCCGAGATTTCCGACCTGTCCCGCCAGTTTCTCGATCGCTGGCAGGGCGGCGCCTGCGACCTGGGCAGCCTGCGGCTGCAGGTGATCCCCGGCGACGCACGCGACACGCTGCCCGATTGGAGCGGCCGCGCCGATGCGTGGTTCCTCGACGGGTTCGCCCCGGCCAGGAACCCCGAACTGTGGGGCGACGCGCTGATGGCACAGGTAGCCGCGCACACGCGCCCCGGCGGCACGGCTGCGACCTATACTGCCGCCGGATTCGTTCGCCGGGGCCTCGCCGCAGCGGGTTTCGAGGTGACGCGCGCCCCCGGCTTCGGGCGCAAGCGGCACATGACGCGGGCGCGCCTGCCATGAGCCAGCAGAACAACGTGCCGGCGGGCATCGCGCTGATGCTGGCGGCCACCGTGGTCTTTGCCCTTCAGGACGGCATCTCGCGCCACCTGGCGGGGACCTACAACACCTACATGGTGGTGATGGTCAGATACTGGTTCTTCGCCGCTTTCGTGATCGCGCTGGCCGCGCGCGCGCCGGGCGGGCTGCGCGCGGCGGTGCGCACCGACCAGCCGGGCCTGCAGATCCTGCGCGGGGTGCTGCTGGCCGCCGAGATCTGCGTGGCGGTGTTCGGCTTTACCGTGCTCGGCCTGATCGAGAGCATGGCGGTGTTCATCTGCTACCCGCTGCTGGTGGCCGCGCTGAGCGGCCCGGTTCTGGGCGAGCATGTCGGCTGGCGGCGCTGGAGCGCGATCGGCGTCGGGTTCATCGGGGTGCTGGTCATCCTTCAGCCGGGCATGGGGGTGTTCAACCCCTGGGCGGTGATCCCGCTGATCTCGGCGCTGATGTTTGCGCTCTATGCCCTGCTGACCCGCTATGCCGCGCGGCGCGACCGGACATCGACCAGCTTTTTCTGGACCGGGACCGTCGGCGCCGTGGTGATGACCGCCATCGGCCTGTGGTTCTGGGAGCCGATGAGCCAGGGCGACTGGATCTGGATGGCGCTTCTGTGCGTCACCGGGGCATCCGGGCACTGGCTGCTGATCAAGTGCTACGAGACGGCCGAGGCGGGAGCGGTGCAGCCCTTTGCCTATTTCCACCTGCTGTGGACGACGATCCTGGGTATCTCGCTCTTCGGCGAGGACCTGCGGCTTGCGGTGATCCTGGGTACCACACTGATCGTCTCGGCGGGTCTATTCACGCTCTGGCGCGAACGCGCGCAGGGTTGATCCGCGCAACTCCTCCGAAAACGGCACCGGCAGGGCGGGCCGGCCCAGACGCGCCCGATAGATCGGCAGGCTTTCCGTGACCCGCATGACATAGTTGCGGGTTTCCTTGAACGGGATGTGCTCGATCCATTCAACCATGTCGACATCGTCGCCGCGCGGATCCCCGAAGCGCCGCATCCACGACGCCGGGCGCCGCGGCCCGGCATTGTAGCCGGCCGACATCATCACCACGTTGCCGTCGAACAGCGCCGCCAGCCCAGCCAGGTAGCTGGCCCCGAGGCGGGCGTTGTATTCCCAGTCCGAGGTCAGACGGTCGGTTTGATGACCGCCCAGGATGCCCAGGTCTTCGGCCACCAGCCGGGCCGTGGCCGGCATCACCTGCATCAGCCCGCGCGCACCCGCGCCGCTGACCACGACCGGATCGAATTCGCTCTCGCGGCGGGCGATGGCAAGCGTCATTTCCTTGGCCATCGGCAGGTCCATCCGCGCCACCGGGTGCAGCGGATAATACGCGCCGGCCAGCACATTGCCCTGTTGGGCCGCGCGTTTGGCGATCATCACCGCCAGGTGCGGGCGGCCCATCTCGAGCGCCATGTTGCCCATCTGCGCGCCCTGCTCGGCATTCAGACTCTCGACCAGGTGGGTGAAGAATCGTTCGGCCAGGGCCTCGTCGCCCGCCTCCATCAGCAGGCGGGCGGCGCGGTAGACGCTGGAGCCGGTGAAGGCGGCCTCGCGCCAGGGCGGCACCTGCGGGGGCGTTGCCAGATCCGGGTCGAAGGGGCGCCCGATGCGTTCCGCCGCCAGCAGGCCGTAGAACGAGGTCTGGTGATCCGCGCCCATGGCATAGGCCTCATAGGCCTTCTCGGCATCGCCCAGCGCGGCATAGGCACGGCCCAGCCAATAGCCCGCGCGACCCTTCGAGATCGGGGATTCGACGGCGGCGTCGAATCTTTCGAAATGGCCGGCCGCGGTGGCGGGATCGTTCAGCTTGGTCAGTGCAATGAAGCCGGCCAGCCATTCCAGGTCGGCATAGGCATAGCCCATCCCGGGCGTCATGTGGTGCTGCGCCGCGACCCGGTAAGCCCGCCCGGCATCGCCCTGGCGCATCTCCAGCCGCGCCAGCCGGCGGCGGCGCTCGCCCCAATAGGCCGGCTCACCCAGTTTCGCTACGCTGGCCGAACGGGCCAGCATCAGGTCGATGGCGCTATCGTCAAGCTCCTTGCGGTCGCGCCAGACGAATCGCTCATAGGCCAGGCCGGGCGAATCGAGGACGGATTTCGGCAGCTTGGCAATCATGCCGTCCACCCCGGGCGCCATCTCGCGCAGCGCCATCCGGGTCTCGGCCAGCTGGCGCTGGGCCGCGCTGACCAGCGGCAGCATGCGCCCGGCGCTCTGCTTGTTGCCGTCCCACAGCAGCCGGTCCAGCCGGGCCTCGTGATGCGGTTTGAGCAGTTCCGCGAAATTCTCCAGGTAGGTCTTGTGCAGGGCCGCCTGCATCGGCATCACCCGCCAGGCCCGCACCAGCTCAGCCTCTGCGTCACCGCGCCGGCCCTGCGCCAGCAGCGCCGTGGCATGGGTGAGCGCACCCTCGGCGGTCTGGGCGGGGTTGCCATCGAAGAAGCGCAGGATGCGGTCGGCATCGGCGCCGGCGAAATTCGGCTCGGCCTTGCGGCGCAGCCAGTCCAGCCCGGGCCAGTCGCCCCGGCGGCCGAGGAAGATGAGCGCGTCGCCGGAGGTTCCCTGCCCGTCGCGCAGCCAGTGCCAGACGATGATGTCGCGCGTCACCGAGGCGCGCGCGCCAGCAACCTGCAGGGCGCTGTCCCAGTCGCCTTGCCGCATCTCGGACAGCGCCGCGCGCAAGCGTTCGGCTTCCGCCGCCCGGGCCGGGCCGCCCCAAAGGCCCATCAGGCCGACGACAGTGATCGCAAGGGCCAAAACGCGCGTCATCTCTTGCATTCCCCGATAAACCAAGGCTAGAGCCATCACGATAAGCCGCATGCCGCGGGGATCAATTCACAATCGTCCCAGCGCACACGGTTTGGTGGGCCGCGGCCCGCGTCTCAGGATCTAGGGAGCGTTCCTCATGTTCAAGGGCTCTATGCCGGCACTCGTCACCCCGTTCCGCAACGGCGAGCTGGATCTTGAGACGCTCAAACGCCTGGTCGAATGGCATATCGGCGAAGGCTCGGCCGGGCTGGTGCCGGTGGGCACGACCGGGGAAAGCCCGACGCTGACCCATTCCGAGCACGAGACCGTGGTCGAGGAGGTGGTCAAGGCCGCCGCCGGTCGTGTGCCGGTGATCGCCGGGGCTGGGTCCAACAACACGCTCGAGGCGATCCGATTCGTTCAGTTCGCGGAAAAGGTCGGCGCGGATGCGGCGCTGGTCGTCACGCCCTATTACAACAAGCCGACCCAGCGCGGGCTGATCGCGCATTTCACCGCGCTGCACGATTGCGCCGAGATCCCGATCATCATCTACAACATCCCCGGCCGGTCCGTTGTGGACATGACGCCCGCGACGATGGGCGAACTGGCCCGGCTGCCGCGGATCATCGGGGTCAAGGACGCAACCGGCGACCTGGCGCGGGTCAGCCAGCAGCGGGCCAGCTGCGGGCCGGATTTCATCCAGCTGTCGGGCGAGGACGCCACCGCTCTGGGCTTCAACGCGCATGGCGGGGTGGGGTGCATCTCGGTCACGGCGAATGTCGCGCCGCGCCTGTGCGCGGCGTTCCAGGAGGCGACGCTGGTGGGCGATTACGGCAAGGCGCTGGACTACCAGGACCGGCTGATGCCGCTACACGAGGCGATCTTCATCGAGCCGGGACTGGTGGGCGCGAAATACGCGCTGCACCGGCTGGGCCTGTGCACCGAGGAGGTGCGCTCGCCCCTGACCGGGCTCGAGGACGGCACCAAGCACGCGATCGACGACGCGATGCGTCACGCCGGGCTGATCAACTGATCGGCTGCGCGCCGGGAGCCGGCTGCCGTTTGCCATAGTAGAGGCCGACCACGTGTTCGGCCTCGGCGAAGAACAGCCAGCGGGAACAGGCCACGCCGGCCAGATGCGCCAGCGCCGCCAGCCCGGCCAGTGCATGGCTGAACGGCAGGAACAGCAGGAGCAGCGGCACCACGAAGGCCAGGGCAAAGGCGATCACCCGCAGCCGCCGGCTGTGCCGCCGCCCGACCACATGCACGAACTCGCGCAGCAGATAGTTGGTGCCGGTATGCGGCGGCTCGAAGGCGCGCACTTCGCCGATACCGCCCAGCCCGGTGGCGCTGGCCATGGTGCTGCCCGACCGTTGAAGTGCTGTGTCGCCCTTTTGCCAGGCGGCCAGCTGAACCGTGGCGGCCACCGCCAGCAGCGGCGCGGCGATTGCCGTCTGCCCGGCCAGCAGCGCGCCGCCGGAAAGGCCGAGCGACAGGAACAGCGCCGGCGTCAGCCAGCTGTTCCAGCGCGGCACGCTGCGCAGCTGGGCATAGATCATCGAGGTGGTGAAGACGGTGCCGAGGCTGAGCACCGCCCCGATGATCCCCACCGGACGCCAAGTCGCACCGAGAAACACCGCACCGATGGCGTAGAGACCCATCGTCGCCAGCGCCGCGACCGCGCAGATCCCCTCGCGGCTGAGCCAGCTGCTGCGCCACTGGGTGAAGGCCTTGAGCGCCCGCTCGGGATGGCCCAGATGGAAGGTCGAGACCATCAGCCCGCCCGCGGCAAGCGCGAAGGCGATGGCGAAAAAGACGAAGGCGACCCAGCCGGTGACCGGCGGCAGGCCGATCCCCAGCCAGAACAGCAGGCCGAAGCCCAGGCCGGACAGGGTGGTGAAGATGATGACGGAAGGCGCGGGGTGCATCAGATCGTCCCTCCGGGTAGCCTGGAAAGCGCCTTGTCGAGCCAGCCGATGAAGCCGCCGGTATCGGCTGCGATCGGCTCCAGCAACGGGGCCAGCACGTCGATCTGATCCTCGATCCGGTCCTTGGGGCGGGGCGGCAGATACTTGTTGACCGGTTTCGTGCCCTGCTCGGGCATCAGGTCCATTCCGCCGCGCTCGGCGCTCAGGCGGCTCACGTCGCTGTCGGGGTCGCCCAGGTCGCCGAAATGCCGCGCGCCGGCCGGGCAGGTGCGCACGCAGGCCGGCACCCGGTCCTCCTCGGGCAGGTTCTCGTTGTAGATCCGGTCGACGCAGAGCGTGCATTTCTTCATCACGCCTTCGGCCGCGTCCATCTCGCGCGCGCCATAGGGGCAGGCCCAGGCGCAGAGCCCGCAGCCGATGCAGTCGCTTTCGTTGACCAGCACGATGCCGTCCTCGACCCGCTTGTAGCTGGCCCCGGTGGGGCAGACAGTGACACAGGGCGCGTCGTCGCAATGCAGGCAGGATTTGGGGAAATGGATCAGCTGCGCGGCGCCCTGTTCGGGCTGCACCTCGTAGGAATGCACGCGATTGAGGAACGTGCCGGACGGATCGCTGCCGTAAGGGTCCTGGTCGGAGAGCGGCGCGCCGTAATTCTCGGTGTTCCAGCCCTTGCAGGAAATCACGCAGGCGTGGCAGCCGACGCAGGTGTCGAGGTCGATCACCAGACCCATCTTGCGGTCGGTCTTGTCGGGAAGGGTGGTCATTCTGAGGGATCCATGCGCAGTTGTCTGCCGCAGGACTGGGGCTCTGCCCCAGACCCCGAGGTATTTTCAGCGAGAGGAAGGGTATGGGTCATTTGCCAACCTTCCAGCGCAGCTCTTTCGGGCCGGTGCCGACCGGAGAGTCGATGGGCGCGAAAACGGGCTGGCTTTCGTCCGGTGGCGCGTCGGCCTTTTCGATTCGGACCTTAAGGTCGAACCACGCGGCCTGGCCGGTGACGGGATCGGAATTGGCCCAGCGCAGCCCGTCACCCTTGGGCGGCAGCAATTCGTGGATCAGGTGGTTGAGCAGGAAGCCCTGGGTGGCTTCGGGCGCTTCCTCGTCCAGCGCCCAGGCGCCCTTGCGCTTGCCGATGGCGTTCCAGGTCCAGACCGTGTTCTCGTTCAGCGCCGCCATTTCCATCACCGGCACGGTGATCTCGCCATGCGGCGAGGTGACCCGCGCCCAGTCGCCGTCGCTGAGCCCGTGCTCGCGCATGAGCTTGGTGGGCACGTAGAGCGGGTTGCGCCCGTGCAACTGCCGCAGCCAGGCGTTCTGGCTGCCCCAGCTGTGATACATCGCCATCGGCCGCTGGGTCAGGGCGGTCACGGTGAAACCCGCGTTGCCGGTCTGATCGGTGTCCGACCAGAAGGGCAGCGGGTCGAGATGGGTGCGGATGCGGTCGCGCAGATGCTCGGGCGGCTGGCGGTCGCCATGGCCCTCGGCAGCGCGCTGGAAGCGGCGCATCGGCTCGGAATAGAGCTGGAACAGGTAGGGCTGCGGGCTTTCAAAGAGGCCCAACCCCACGGCCCAGTCCTGGTAGGCCGTGTTCCACGGCTTGTAATACTGCGCCGCTTCGGGGATGTGCTCGACGAAGAAGCCGCCGTTCTCGATATAGCGGTTCAGCTGCTCCGGGTTCACCTCGCCGCGGCCCACCTTGTCGCCCGTGCCGCGGAACCCGGCCAGCGGGCCGATGCCCGGCCGGCGTTCGTGGTTGACGATATAGTTGGCGTAATCTGTCCATTTCGGGGTGCCGTCCGCGTCGGTGAAACCCGGCAGGCTCATCCGGTTGGCCAGTTCAATCAGCACAGACTGAAAGCCGCGGACGTCGCGGTCGGGCTCGATGACCGGCCAGCGGATCGCGTCGGCGGCGGCGTCGGCCTCGCAGATCGGCCGATCCAGCAGTGAGATGCAGTCGTGGCGTTCCAGATAGGTGGTGTCGGGCAGGATCAGGTCGGCATAGGCCACCATTTCCGAGGAATAGGCGTCGGAATAGATGATCCGGGGGATGACATAGCCGCCATCGTCGTTGCGCGCCGTCAGCATCTCCATCACACCGGAGGAATTCATCGACGAGTTCCACGACATGTTGGCCATGTAGAGAAACAGCGTGTCGATGTGATAGGGGTCGCCGGCGCGGGCGTTCGAGATCACCATGTGCATCAGCCCGTGCACCGACATCGGGTTCTCCCAGGAAAACGCCTTGTCGATGCGGTTGGGCTTGCCCGCGTCGTCCACCTGCAGATCTTCGGGCCCGCGCGGAAAGCCCAGATGCGGGCCGTTCAGCGGGCGTCCGGGGCGGCGGCCGCTATGCGGTGTCGGGTGGGCCTCGACCGGCTTGGGATAGGGCGGCTTGAAGCGGAATCCGCCGGGCACCTCGACCGTGCCCAGGATGATCTGCAGGATGTGCAGGGCGCGGCAGGTCTGAAACCCGTTGGCATGGGCCGAGATGCCGCGCATGGCGTGGAAGCTGACCGGCCGGCCCGTCATGGTCTTGTGGGTCTCGCCGCGGAAATCGGTCCATTCCCGCTCGATCTCGAAGGCCTCGTCGAAGGCGACGCGGGCCAGTTCGGCCGCGATGGCACGGATGCGGGGGGCGGGGATGCCGCAGCGCTCGGCCACCGCCTCGGGGGCGTAGTCCTCGCTCAGGTAGCGCTCGGCCATGTGGTGAAAGACCGGGCGGTGGGTGACGCCATCGACCTCATGCGTGGCCGAAAGGTCCGGGCTCACGCCGGGCCGGTCGAAGGGCGCAGGTTTGCCACTCGCGCGGTCGATCACCAGCGGCTTGTCGTCGGCGTCGCGCAGCAGAAGGCCGGTGTCGGCATCCACCAGCACCGGCGCGTTTGTGTAACGGCCGAGATAGTCCAGATCGATCCGCCCGGCCTTCATCAGCACATGGATCATCGACAGGATGAAGAGGCCATCGGTGCCCGGCGTGATGCCGACCCAATCGTCGGCCACGGCGTTATAGCCGGTGCGGATCGGGTTTACCCCGATCACCCGCGCGCCACGCGCCTTGATCTTGCCGATGCCCATCTTGATGGGGTTGCTGTCATGGTCCTCGGCCACGCCGAACAGCATGAACAGCTTGGTGTGGTCCCAGTCGGGCTGCCCGAACTCCCAGAAGGCGCCGCCCATCGTGTAGATGCCGGCGGCGGCCATGTTGACCGAGCAGAACCCGCCATGCGCGGCATAATTCGGCGTGCCGAAATTCTGCGCCCAGAAGCTGGTGAAGCTCTGGCTCTGGTCGCGGCCGGTGAAGAAGGCCAGCTTGTGCGGCGCGGTCTCGTGCAGCTCGTTCAGCCAGCCGACGGCGGTGCTGATCGCCTCGTCCCAGCTGATCTCCTCGAACTCGCCCGACCCGCGCGGCCCGACCCGTTTCAGCGGTGCACGCAGGCGCGAGGGCGCGTTGACCTGCATGATACCGGCGCTGCCCTTGGCACAGAGCACGCCCTTGTTCACCGGGTGGTCGCGGTTGCCCTCGATATAGGCGACCTTGCCGTCCTTCATGTGCACGTTGATCCCGCAGCGGCAGGCGCACATGTAACAGGTGGTCTTGCGCACCTCATCCGAGACCTTGGGGGACGTGTCGATTACCGGTTGCATCGCTTCTCCTGTCGCGCTTGGCCCGACCCTAGAAGCAATCCCGGCAGGGCGCGACGATTTTCTGCAGGCGTGGCGGGTGACGGAACGTGTGTTCCCCAATTGGGGCTCTGAGCGCTCATGCAGTCCCGTCCAGCAGCGCCGCCGCATCGCTTGCGATCCGGCGTTCCTCCTGCGCCGGGACCACATGAACCGGCACGTCTCCGGCCCAGGCCAGCCGGACGGTAATGGAGTCCCGAACCGCGCCGGCGTTCTCGCCGATGCCGCCGGTGAAGGCGATGGCGTCCAGCCCCTCCATCGCCGCGATCATCGAGCCGGAATGCCGCGCCGCCCAGTAGCAGAAATGGTCGATGGCGAAACGGGCGGCGGCGCTGTCGGCCTGTTCGAGCGTTCGCATGTCGTGGCTCAGGCCGGACAGGCCCAGAAGCCCGCTTTTGTGGTTGAGCATGTGCCGCGCGGCTTCGATTCCCAGCGTTTCGGCCAGGTGCAGAACGGCGTTGCCGTCGATGCTGCCGGTGCGGGTTCCCATGGTCACCCCCTCTAGCGGCGAATAACCCATGGTCGTCGCGACAGAGCGGCCGTCGCGGATGGCGCAGATCGATGCGCCGTTGCCCAGGTGCAGTGCAAGCAGGCGGTGGGGCAGGGCGGTTCCGGTGACATCGGTCCAGCCCCGCACCATCGCGGCATAGCTGATCCCGTGAAAGCCATAGCGCCGGATCCCACGAGTCGCCTCGATGTCGGGAAGGGCATAGCGCGTGGCCAGCGCCGGATTGCCGGCGTGAAAGGCGGTGTCGAAGCTGGCGCATTGGGGCAGATCCGGCGCCAGCTCGGCGATCGCGTCGATGGCCGCCAGGTTGTGCGGATTGTGCAGCGGGGCAAGCGGCGCGCAGGCGGCAATGGCCTCGCGGATCTCCGGTGTCACCTGGTGCGGCCGGGTCAGCGAGGCGCCGCCATGCACCACGCGATGCGCCGCCGCGCGCAGGTCGGCAAGCGTGATGCCCTGCCCCGCCAGCGCCTCCAGCAGGGCGGCCAGCGCGGCTGTGTGATCGGGCAGGTCGGCCGCGCGGGTGTCCGTGCCCAACCGGATCTCGCCACGTCCCCCGATGCCGGTGACGGCGCCGGACAAAGTGGCGCGAAGGCCGTCATCGAACACCGCCACCTTGATCGAGGACGACCCGGCATTGACCACCAGTATGGAGCCGCCGGCCGCCATTGGCGTCAGACCGTCTGCGGGCGCATGTCCGAGGCGTCGATGCCGGCAACCTCGACCGGCTTCTTCATCGCGTCACGGCGGAAGGGTTCGCCCAGCTCCTGGTTGATCATCGCCTCGATCAGCGTGCTCTTGCCGCTCTTCTGATCCTCGATCGCCTGGTTCAGCGCCGCGGTCAGCTCGTCCATCGTGTGCGCGACGACGCCCTTGAGGCCGCAGGCCGTGGCAATCCCGGCATAGCTGACCTGCTCGTCCAGTTCGGTGCCGACGAAATTGTCGTCATACCACAGGGTCGAGTTCCGCTTCTCCGCGCCCCACTGGTAATTGCGGAACACGATCTGGGTGATCGCCGGCCATTCGCCGCGTCCGATAGCGGTCAGCTCGTTGACCGCGATGCCGAAGGCCCCGTCGCCCGAGAAGCCGACGACCGGCACGTCCGGGCGGCCGATCTTGGCGCCGACGATGGAGGGCAGGCCATAGCCGCAGGGGCCGAACAGGCCCGGCGCCAGGTATTTCCGGCCTTCCTCGAAGCTGGGATAGGCGTTGCCGATGGCGCAATTGTTGCCGATGTCGGAGCTGATGATCGCCTCTTTCGGCAGCGCCGCCTGGATCGCGCGCCAGGCCATGCGCGGGCTCATCCAGTCGGGCTTGGCGGCGCGGGCGCGCTGGTTCCAGGTGGTGCCGGGATCGTCCTCCTCGTGATCCATCGACGACAGCTGCTGCGCCCAGCGGCTCTTGGTTTCCGCGATCCGGGCCTTGCGGGCGCCGCGCCCGGCATCGCCTGCGCTGTCCGCCAGCTGCCCCAGGATGCCGCGCGCCACCTTGGCGGCGTCACCGACGATGCCCACGTCGACCTTCTTGGTCAGGCCGATGCGGTCGGGGTTGATGTCGACCTGAATGACCCTGGCCGCCGTCGGCCAGTAGTCCATGCCGTATCCGGGAAGGGTCGAGAACGGGTTGAGCCTTGTGCCGAGGCAGAGCACCACGTCGGCGTCGCGGATCAGCTCCATCGCCGCCTTCGACCCGTTGTAGCCCAGCGGCCCGGCAAATAGCGGGTGGCTGCCCGGAAACGCATCATTGTGCTGGTATCCGACACAGACCGGCGCATCCAGCCGCTCGGCCAGCGCCTTGCTGGCCGCGATGCCGCCCTTGGACAGCACCACGCCGGCGCCGTTCAGGATCACCGGGTTATCGGCTTCCGAGATCAGCCGCGCCGCCTCGGCGATCGAGTTCTCGCCGCCGGGCGAGGCCTCGAAGGTGACGGGATCGGGGATCTCGATATCGACCACCTGGGTCCAGAAATCGCGCGGGATGTTCAACTGCGCGGGACCGGACAGGCGCTTGGCCTGGGCGATCACGCGGGTCAGCACCTCGGCCACGCGGGTCGGGTCGCGCACCTCTTCCTGGTAGGCGACCATGTCCTCGAACAGTTTCATCTGCTCGACTTCCTGGAACCCGCCCTGGCCGATGGTCTTGTTCGCCGCCTGCGGCGTGACCAGCAGCAGCGGTGTGTGGTTCCAGTATGCGGTTTTTACCGCGGTCACGAAATTGGTGATCCCGGGGCCGTTCTGGGCGATCATCATCGACATCTCGCCGGTGGTTCGCGTGTAGCCGTCGGCCATCATGCCGGCGCTGCCCTCGTGCGCGCAGTCCCAGAAATGGATGCCGGCCTTGGGAAACAGGTCCGAGATCGGCATCATGGCCGAGCCGATGATCCCGAAGGCATGGCGGATGCCGTGGCGCTGCAGTACCTTCACAAAGGCTTCTTCGGTGGTCATCTTCATCGGTCGGGCTCCTGAACGGGGATCGGGGCGGGCCATTGGGCCGGGTCACGGATCGGTTTAGGCGCAAGCATCCGGCAGCGGATAGGGCCAGATCGGATGTCGGCTAGGTCCAGTGGCGTCATGCGCTTTCGTCGATTGCCCGGGCGATATGCTCGATCCCCGGCGCGATCCGCTCCGTTGGGATCGAGGAATAGCCCAGCCGGTAGAAATTGCCAGGCCGCTCCGGTCCGGCAAAGAACGGCGCGCCACGCTCGATCAGCACACCGCGATCCTGCAGCCGCCGCGCAAGATCTGCGGTGTCGACGCCCTCGGGCGCCCGCATCCACAGCGACGATCCACCATAGACACCGCGCCCGGCGATGGTCAGACCGTGCGCGGCAATCGCCGCCTCCAGCGCCTGCCGCCGTTGCAGGAGCGTGGCCGACATGCGCCTTATCTGCGCGTCGTAATGACCGAGAGACAGGAAATAGGCCGCCGTGCGCTGGATATGTCCCGGCGGGTGGCGCAGCACCATGGACCGCAACGCGCGGGCCTCGCGGATGAACGGCTCGGACCCCACGAGATAGCCCAGCCTGAGCCCCGGAAAGAGCGATTTCGAGAAGCTGCCGACATAGATCACCCGCCCGTCCCGGTCGATGGATTTCAGCGCTGGCGACGGGGCACCCAGAAAGGACAGCTCGAATTCGTAGTCGTCTTCGACGATCATCGCGTCGATCTCCTCGGCCCGGTCCAGCAGCGCCTGCCGCCGGGCGCGCGGCATGGTCGCGGTGGTGGGCGACTGGTGCGACGGCGTGGTGAAGATCACGTCGGTGTCGCCCGGCACCGCTTCGGGCGGCAGCCCGTCGCCGTCGACCGGGACCGGCGCCAGCCGGCACCGCGACTGCACCAGCAATTCGCGCAGAGCGTAATAGCAGGGATCCTCAATCGCTGCCTTGCGGCTGCGGTCCAAGAGCACGCGCGAGGTCAGCCACAGCGCGTTCTGCGCCCCCAGCGTGATCAGGATCTCCTCGGGCCGGGCATGGATGCCGCGACGGGGCAGGGTGTGGCGGGCGATGAACTCGATCAGAAGCGGATCGTCGCGGTCGAGGTAATCGGCGGTGAGCGAGGCGAAGTCCTTTTGTCCCAGCGCCCGCACCGCGCAGCGCCGCCAATTGGCATGATCGAACAGCGTCGGGTCGGTCTGCCCGTAGATGAACGGGTAGCGGTGGTCGCGCCAATCCGCCGGCTTGTCCAGCCAGTCGCCCAGGGTGAACCGGCGGGCGATGGCGCGGTCCCAGTCCACCGTCTCGGCCCCCCGCCGCAGCGGCGTGTAGCGCGGCGGAACCGGGGCATTGTCGGAGACGTAATAGCCGGACCGCCCGCGCGAGGTCAGGTAGTCATTGGCCAGTAGCTCGGTATAGGCCAGCGTCACGGTGATCCGGCTGACCCCCAGATGCGCCGCCAGCTTGCGCGACGAGGGCAGCTTCTCGCCGACATGGAAGCGGCCCGACAGGATGCCCTCGGCGATCATCTGCTGGATCTGCGCCTGAAGCGTGCCCTGTGCCTGCGGGTTGAGAAAGAACGTGTCGACCGAAATGCCCATGTTGCGGCACAGTAATGTGGCACTAGGGCGCGCGCAATCTGGACTTATCCGCTGTCCGGTTCCTCCGCCTCCGGCTGGACCGGCGCGGCCCGGCGTTTCCAGACGAACCGCGTGCCGGCGATCCGGCGCATGAGCCGCTGGCCGGCCAGACCCTCGTCCAGCGGCGCGACCAGATAGGCGCCGGGGGTCATCGTCTCGACGATGCGTGCCTCGAGCTGCTGCTGCAGGTCGGGCGTGCGGATCGGCCGGTATGAGAAGATCAGGTCATAGGGTCCGTAATCGACCTCCAGCGCATCGGCCACGAACAGTTCATCGGTCAGTCCCAGACCGTCCCGGCCCCGCTGCACCTGCTGTTCGTTCAGGTCGAACCCGGCATAGCGGTCGCAATTCAGGATGCCCGACAGCTGCGCCATCAACAGGTTCTTGCCCGGGCCGCACCCAACCTCGAGAAAGGACAGCGGGCGATAGCGGTCGGTCTCGGACGCGAAATCGGGGTCGCCGGTCAACAGGTCGTCCAGCCGAAAAAGGGTGTCGAGGAAATTCTCCAACCCGAACGGTATGTAGCCATGCGATTCCTCGGGCAAGACGAAATCCGTCTCGGGAGGATCGCCGGTCCCGCGTTCCAGGCATTGCTCGATCAGGCCTTCCATGCAGCGGCGAAAGGCGATCAGGGTCATCTGACGCAAGCTGTCATCCAGGTCGGCCGCAGCGGTGCGCCGGGCCTGCCGGCCCAGGATCTCCTGGAACAGCGCGGCCTCGCTCTCCACCGCTTCACGTGCGCTCTCGCAGCCCTTCTGCGCCTGCGCCATCGCGTTCTGCAGCCGGTTCAGCTTGTGCCGGTTGGTCAGCAGCAGGCTGTTCGCCCGCGCCGCCTTGTCGCCCAGCGCGCGGCCCAGGATCTCGGCCGAGTTGCGTTCCAGCCGCTCGAGCCTGTCCTGCAGGCCGTTCAGGGCATCCACCGACTCGGTTAACTCGGTAACGTTGTCGCCCAGCCGCAGCGCCGCGGCGATCAGTCGGAAAGGGGGGTCGCTTGGCATCTCGGTCCTCCGCTCGGGCCAGCATACAGGATCTGGACATATTGCAAGCCCCCAACCCAAGCACAGGGTTGACGGGCGGGGTCGCCTGAAATAACCATAAAACTAGTTTAGTGGGAGTGTCAGGATGTGGGATGAAGCGGCCGCCGGTTTCGCGGCGATGGGATCCGAGGCGCGGCTGAAGGTTCTGCGCGCGCTGGTGCGCGCCGGCGAGGCCGGGTTGACGGTCGGTGACATCCAGGGGCGCACGGGCATCCCGCCCTCGACGCTGGCCCATCACCTCAAGTCCCTGCGCGGCGGGGGGCTGGTGATCCAGAAGCGGGTCGGACGCAGCACCGTCAACCGCGCGGATTTCGACCACCTGGAGTCGCTGGCGAATTTCATTCTCGGCGAATGCTGCGCGGATGAATGCCTGGACGGGGAAGACCGGAAAGAGACCGCCCATGGCTGACCTGATCCAAATCCCCAGATCCGCCCGCTGGCAGATCGCCGAACACCTCAAGACGCCGTGGGCGGCGATCGCGCTCCTGCTTCTGTGCGTGCTGGTACTCGATCCCGGCAACCTGTGGCAGACGATCATCTTGGCGGCCGGGTCACTCGCGCGTACGAGCCAGTATATCGTTCTGGCGGTCCTGTTTCTGGCCTATCTCAAGGCCACCGGCGCCGAGGTGCTGGTCGCGCGCGCCTTCAAGGGGCGCGAAACGCGAATGATCGTTCTGGCGGCGCTCTTCGGCGGGCTTGCGCCCTTCTGTTCCTGCGAGGTGATCCCCTTCATCGCCGGGCTTCTGGCGCTGGGCGCACCGCTGTCGGCGGTCATGGCGTTCTGGCTCAGCTCGCCGCTGATCGACCCGCCGACCCTGCTGATCACGGCCTCGGCGCTGGGCTGGCCCTTTGCCATCGGCAAGGCGGTGGCGGCGGTGGCGATGGGCCTGTTCGGAGGGTTCGCCGTGCGCGTCCTCGTGGCGCAGGGCGGGTTGTCCGATCCGCTCCGGCCGCGGCAGGCGGCCAGTTGTTGCGGGTGCGGCCCGAAACAGACCGATACACCGGTCTGGCGGTTCTGGCACGAGGCCGAGCGCCGCACGCGGTTCCGCACCGAGTTCGTGGGCAACGCCCTCTTCCTGTTCAAATGGCTGGCGCTGGCCTATGTGCTCGAGGCGCTTCTGGTGCAATACGTGCCGGCCGACATGGTGGCCCGGGTGATGGGTGGAAGCGGGTTGATGCCCATCGTCACCGCCGCCCTGGTGGGCATGCCGGCCTACCTGAACGGCTATGTCGCGCCGCCGCTGCTGGCCGGGCTTATCGATCAGGGCATGAGCACTGGCGCCGCGATGGCCTTTGTCGTCGCCGGCTCGATCAGCAGCATCCCGGCCATGGCGGCGGTGTGGTCACTGGTCAAGCCGCGGGTCTTCGCGCTCTATGTCGGGCTGGGCCTGTCCGGGGCGATCCTTGCCGGCGTGGCGTTCCAGATGGTCTGAGGAGTCAGCGAATCGGCTCGAACCTGGCGGCGCTGGCGCGGCAGTCGCGGATCACGTCGGCGCCGCAGGGCACCGGCTCCAGCGTCCGCGACAGGCAGATCCGCGCCTCGGCGACATGGCCCTGCCGGCAGGTAATGGTGATCATGTCGGGCTCGAGCCCCGGGTTCGCCTCGATGAACGCCTGTTCCACGACCTTGGCGGGCAGGGTCACGGCGCTGTCCAGACGCCGGAACACCTCGGGCCGGTTGACCTGCGCGTAGGCACGGCGCGACAGCGCGAAATAGCCCGCCGGGTCGAGACCCGAACAGGTACCGTGCTTGCGCCACTGGTGCCACGCCAGCCCCGCGCTGCCCTGGATGTCGGCCATGTCCCGGGTCATCCGCCGCGACGGCGGTGTGTGCGCGGTGCGGCAGAAGGACGGCCAGCCGCGATGGAACTGCGGCCAGAGCCCGTGCAGGATCCAGCCGTAGTCGTGACGCGCGTCGCATTGATCCGACCCCCGGGCATCGCCCTCGGTTGCGCACCAGTTGGGCGACCAGCTGAGCGCCAGCACGTAGTAGTCGAACTCGCCCGCGCGCTCGCCCTCAGCCATCGCGGCCACGGCGCCAAAGGCCCAGACACACCAGATCGCCAGCCCGCGCATTCACCTCTTCCCTTATCCGTCCTGCCGGACTATATAGCCCAACAGTTCCCCGACAAAGGAAACCTGCCCCGCCCCGGGGCCGCCGATTCCAGGCGACGGGAAAGATGTATTCAAAGGAGAGTTGCACATGGCAAAACCGCTGATGGCCAAGGCGACCGCAGTTTGGCTGGTGGACAACACCACGCTGAGCTTCAAGCAGATTGCCGATTTCGTCGGCATGCACGAGCTGGAGATCCAGGGCATCGCCGACGGCGACGTGGCCGCGGGCGTCAAGGGCTTCGATCCGATCGCCAACAACCAGTTGACCCAGGAAGAGATCGAGCAGGCCGAGAAGGACCCGCTGCACAAGCTCAAGCTGAAATTCAACGCCGCCGCCGTGGGCGAGGAGAAGCGCCGCGGGCCGCGCTATACCCCGCTCAGCAAGCGGCAGGACCGGCCCGCGGCGATCCTGTGGCTGGTCAAGTTCCACCCCGAGCTGAGCGACAGCCAGATCTCGAAGCTGGTGGGCACCACCAAGCCCACGATCCAGTCGATCCGCGAGCGCACGCACTGGAACATCGGCAACATCCAACCGATCGACCCGGTTGCGCTGGGCCTCTGCCGGCAGTCCGAACTGGACGGCGCGGTGCAGAAGGCGGCCAAGAAGACCGGCGACAGCCCGGTGATGAACGACGACGAGCGCCGCAAGCTGGTCTCGACCGAGCAGTCGCTGGAGATGGAGGCCGAACCCCGGATGCCGACCGCGATCGAGGGGCTGGAAACCTTCACCCTGGGCGGCAGCGATTCCGTGGCCTCGGAAAAGAAGGAAGAGCCGGTGGACGCCGACAGCTTCTTCAACCTGCCGGCGGGCAGCGACGATGAGGACGAGGAGGACGACAGCGACGACCCCCGTCGCTGAGTCCCATCGGATTGAATGGCGCCGGCCCACGTGGCCGGCGTTTGCATTTTGCGGTTGGCCGCAGCCGGATGCGCTTCGATGTGCACGCTGGCGGGTTTGCGATGGCTGACTCTCACGACACCGGATGTGACCTGCAAAACAGCGGAACAGCAGCTGTCGGAAGTGGCTCAGTCAACGGGAGTTTCAGGGGAAGATATCAGCGGTGTCAAAGCTTCTGGATTAGTGGCGGCTTTCTGCCTAACCTGTTTTCCAACCCTTGGAGGTAGGAATTTGGAACGCCGCCTCGCCGCGATACTTGCCGCCGACGTCGTTGGCTACAGCCGCCTCATCCGCAATGACGAAGCCGGTACTCTGGAGATAGTCAGAACGCATCGCGAACGTCTCTTTGAGCCAATTGTATCGGCGCGGAACGGACGCATTGTAAAATTGATGGGTGACGGCCTGCTGATTGAATTTGCCAGCGCCGTCGAGGCCGTTCTTTGTGCCGTCGAAATGCAGCATTTTGTCGGGATCGAGAACGAGGACTTGCCGGACGACGCTCAGGTTCGATATCGGATCGGGCTTAATGTCGGCGACATCGTGGTTGATCAGGACGACATTCAAGGTGATGGCGTCAACATCGCCGCGCGGCTTGAAAGCTTGGCCGAACCCGCCGGCATCTGCATGTCGGTCAACGTCTTCGATCAGGTTAAGGGCAAACTCGACCTCACCATCGAAGATGCGGGAATGCATCAGGTCAAGAACATGGCGGACCCGTTGCACGTCTTCAGATTGGCGCTCGATGAAAAGGCCACGGCTTTGGTGTCGCCCATTGTGCGGAGTGCAGCAAAGCCTTCACGACGTCGGTTCGCAGCTGCCATCGGCGTCGTGCTTGCCTTGGTCCTGGGCGTGGCGGCATGGTGGCAACCCTGGGGCCCTGCTCCGACATCGTCCGCCAATGGCGACCAATTTTTGCCCGCCTCCGGCAAGCCGTCCATCGCGGTCATGGCTTTCGACAATCTCAACAACGATCCGAGCCAGGATTACCTGAGCGATGGTCTGAGTGAGAACATCCTGACGGCGCTGTCCCGGTTCTCCGACTTTTTTGTCGTCGCGCGCAATTCGACCTTTACGTACAAGGACAAGCCCACGGACGTGCAGCAGATCGCGCAGGAACTCGGCGTCAGATACATCGTCGAAGGCAGCGTTCAGATCGCCGGTGAACGCTTGCGCGCAAATGCGCAATTGATCGATGCCACGACCGGCAAGCATCTCTGGGCCGAACAATACGACCGTGATCTGCAAGACATTTTTGAGGTTCAGGATGAGATCACCCGCACCGTCGCTTCGACGTTGAGTACGAGTATCAATCTCGCCGAGTATGACCGGTTGAAACACCAGCCCACTGAAAGCCTCGGGGCGTATGAACTCTCCAGACGTGCGCAGGAACACTCTTTTGAATTCAGCAAGACGGACAATATTCAAGCCCGGCGACTGAGTGAGCAGGCGATTGCGCTCGATCCAAACTTCGCGGGCGCATATGCCGAACTGGCCTGGGCTCATGCCTTTGGATATCGCTTTGGCTGGAGCGAAAACCTGTCACGCGAGGAATCGCTCGATCTTGCCTTTGAAATGGCCAGAAAGGCGATTGATCTGGAACCACTCAATTTTGCCGGCTACGCCGTTCTGGCCTATGTGACGATGTATAGCGGCGATCTCGACCGGGCGGTGACGCTGTATGACAAGGCAATCTCGCTGAACCCGAATTCCGCGGGCACCCTCGTGAACTCAACTGACCCCCTGGTCTATAGCGGACGAGCCGAAGAAGCCGTTGAGCGGATGCGGTCGGCAATTCGCCTCAACCCGCATCATCCGGATTGGTATCTGTGGAACCTGGGGTGGGCACAGTATTTTGCGGAAGATTACGCAGGCGCACTTGCTTCGATTGAAAAGATGAACGAGGTCCCGGATCGCCTTCGACGCACACTTGCGCCGATACTCTTGCGGTTGGAGCGGGAAGAAGAAGCAAGAACGTTGATCGACCAATTCTTGGCAGACAACCCCGATTACAGCATTGAAGAGGCAAGCCAAGCTCCGTTCGAGAGCGACGATTACCTCAACCGATGGCTGGATGACTTGCGCAGACTGGGGGTGCCGGAAACCTAGAGGTGAATGGGTGAGTCGGTATCTCTGTCGCGAGCAAGACAGCGAAGAGCAGGCTTAGGCAGGAATTCAGAATACTGTAGTTCTGGGCATAGCTGCCGTCGATGCAAATTGCGGCATTCAACACACTGGCCTCGGAGCCGCCCTCCTCCCTCAGATCTCCTTGCGCGCCTTCAGCGCTGCCGAGATCGTTCCGTCGTCGAGATAGTCCAACTCGCCGCCGATCGGCACGCCCTGCGCCAGCGAAGTGAGCCGGACCGATCCCTCCAGCTGGTCGGCGATGTAATGCGCTGTGGTCTGCCCGTCGACGGTGGCGTTCAGCGCCAGGATGACCTCGGTGATGTTTTCGGACACCACCCGGTCGCGCAGGCGGGGGATGCGCAGATCCTCGGGGCCGACCCCGTCCAGCGCCGACAGCGTGCCGCCCAGTACGTGATAGCGGCCCTTGAACATGCCCGACCGTTCCATCGCCCAGAGATCGGCCACGTCCTCGACCACACAGAGCTCGCCGGTGGCGCGTTTCTCGGAGCTGCAGATGTCGCAGACATCCGAGGTGCCGACATTGCCGCAGTTGAGGCACTCGCGCGCGGTTTCCGCCACCAGGCGCAGGCTGTCGGCCAGCGGGGTCAGCAGCAGGGCGCGCTTGCGGATCAGGTGCAGCACCGCGCGCCGCGCCGACCGCGGGCCGAGCCCCGGCAGCCTGGCCATCAGCTCGATCAGGTTGTCGATGTCTCGGGTGGAATTCAACCGGGGCGCCTGTGTCTGGGGGCGGGCATGAGTATTTGCAAAAAGATGAAGTTCAGAACGGCAGCTTGATGTCGCTGGGCAGGCCCATGCTTTCGGTCAGCTGGGCCATTTCCTGCTGTGCGCGTTCGCTGGCCTTGGCCTGGGCGTCCTTGATCGCGGCCAGGATCAGGTCCTCGACGACCTCCTTGTCGTCGCCGTTGAAGATCGACGGGTCGATGTCCAGCGCCTTCAGGTCGCCCTTGGCGCTGGCGGTGGCCTTGACCAGCCCGGCGCCGGATTCGCCGGTCACCGTCATGTCGTTCAGATCCTCCTGCATCTGCGCCATCTTGGTCTGCAGTTCCTGGGCGGATTTCATCATCTTGGCCATGTCGCCAAGACCGCCGAGTCCTTTGAGCATCGCGTGTCTCCCGAAAATCGCTGTCCTGCCTAGATACGGTCCGGGCGGGCGCGGCACAAGGGCGGCGCGGGTCAGACGATGCGGACGCTGTCCAGCCCGTCTGCCGCCGTCACCGAGCAACAGATCGAGCGCAGGCTGCGCGGCAAGTCGTAGTCCCACGGCCGGCCGCGATGCAGGGTCGCCCGCTCGTCCCAGATCAGCACGTCACCGACCTGCCAGCGATGGGAATAGACATAATCGGGCCGGGTGCAGAAGGCGATCGCCTCGTCGAGGATCCGCCGGCTTTCTTCATGGCCCATCCCCTCGATGGCGAAGGCGTGCGAGGCAATGAACAGCGCCTCGTCGCCGGTGACCGGGTTGGGCCAGACCGCGCGCCAGGGGCGGTCGGGCCATCGCGTCATCTCCGGCCGTGCCGCCAGGTCGGCCGAGATCCGGCTGCGGGAATGGGACAGGCGGTGCCAGATCACCGCGTCCCTCAGCGCCAATTTCAGCGCGGCGGGCATGTCCGCCCAGGCGGCACGGGTCGAGGCAAGCTCGGTCTCGCCGCCCTTTGGCGGGACCACGCGGGCGGTCAGGATGTTGACCAGCGCCGGGACCGGCAGGAAGGTGCTGTCGGTGTGCCACAGCATGTTGGCCTGCAGGTTGAGCAGATGCAGATCGTCGCGCGCATGCACGCCGTCCCCGGTTTCGTTGCTCACCGGGGACACGGTGAAATCCATGTCGCGCCCCGCGGCCATCGCCTCGCGGTTTTCCAGCGGGCCGAAGAGGCGGGCGAGCCGCGTGTGATCGTCGTCGTTCAGCGACTGCGCGGGGAAAAGCAGCGCCGAATGGATTTCGAACGCGCTCCGGATCTCGGGGTAGAGGTGATCGGCCGTGACCTCACGCAGATCCACATCCGGCAGGATCAGGCCGAACCGGGGGTGCAGGGGCTGGCTGTTCATGGCGTTCGCTCCGTTCCCTGCGGTGGGGTGCCGCATCGGGTGTCAGTCCTCTTCGAACGGGTCCCACTCGTCCTCGACCTCGGCCAGCGCTTCGGTCTCGACCTGCGCGGCGCGCTGATCGGGGGTCTCGATTTTCGTGATACGGGCCTTGGGGAATTGCGCTAGGACCGCCTGCACCAGCGGATGCTCCTTCGCCTCGGCCTCGAGCGCGTAGCGTTCGGCGTTGCGGATCTCGTCAATGGTCTTTCCGCCGCCCGAAGCGACCACGCTCACCGCCCAGCGATTGCCGGTCCAGCGTTGCAGGGCGCTGCCCAGGCGCTGGGCCAGATCGGCGGGCGCCCGCGCGGTGGGCTGGAACTCGATCCGGCCGGGCTGGTAGGCGACAAGGCGCAGGTCGGTCTCGATATCGGTCAGCAACTTGGCATCGCGATGCGCGCGGATAAGCTCGACCACGTGGTCGAAGGTGGGATAATGCGCCAGCGCTTCGGCCGGATCCTGTGCCAGCGCCGCGACCGGGCCGCTGCCGGCACCGCGTGGCGGCGCGGCCTGGACCGGCGGCGCGGCATGTCCCGCGACCGGGCCGGTTGGCGCACCGGCGGGTTGACTTGCGCCGCTTGCGCCCTGGGCCGGCGCCGGGGCGTTCTGCAGGCGGCGGATCAGCTCTTCGGGGCCGGGCAGGTCGGCCACATGGGTCAGGCGGATCACGGCCATCTCGGCCGCCATCATTGCGTTGGGCGCGGCCGAGACCTCTTCCAGCGCCCTGAGCAGCATCTGCCACATGCGGGTCAGCACCCGCATCGGCAGCGCCTCGGCCATCTGCATCCCGCGCGCGCGCTCGTCGGGCGAGACGGTGGGATCCTCGGCGGCATCGGGGGTGATCTTGACGACGCTCACCCAATGGGTGATCTCGGCCAGATCGCGCAGCACCGCCAGCGGGTCGGCACCTTCGGCATATTGCCCGCCCAGCTCGGTCAGCGCGCCCGCCGCGTCGCCGCGCAGGATCATGTCCATCAGGTCCAGCACCCGGCCCCTGTCGGCCAGACCCAGCATGGCGCGCACCTGTTCGGCGGTTGTCTCGCCCGCGCCGTGGCTGATGGCCTGGTCCAGCAGCGAGGTGGCATCGCGGGCCGACCCCTCGGCGGCGCGGGTGATGAGCGCCAGCGCGTCATCGGCGATCTCGGCGCCTTCGGCATTGGCGATGCGGCGCAGCAACGCGATCTGCTGTTCCGGCTCGATCCGACGCAGGTCGAACCGTTGGCAGCGCGACAGGACCGTCACCGGGACCTTGCGGATCTCGGTGGTGGCGAAGATGAACTTCACATGCTCGGGCGGTTCCTCCAGCGTCTTGAGCAGCGCGTTGAACGCGCTGGTCGAGAGCATGTGGACCTCGTCGATGATGTAGATCTTGTAGCGCGCGCTGGCGGCGCGATAGCGCACGCTGTCGATGATCTCGCGGATGTCGCCGACGCCGGTGCGGCTGGCCGCGTCCATCTCCAGAACGTCGACATGCCGCCCCTCCATGATCGCCTGGCAATGCTCGCACTGGCCGCAGGGCTCGATCGTGGGACCGCCCTGGCCGTCGGGGCCGATGCAGTTCATGCCCTTGGCGATGATCCGCGCGGTGGTCGTCTTTCCGGTGCCCCTGATGCCCGTCATGATGAAGGCCTGGGCGATCCGGTCGGCCTCGAACGCGTTTTTCAGCGTGCGGACCATCGCGTCCTGCCCGACCAGGTCGGCAAAGGTCTCGGGGCGGTATTTCCGCGCGAGCACCTGGTAGCGGGCGGGGCTGGGTTCGGTCATGGGGCCTCGGAGCGGGATTCGTCTGTTCGCGGCAGCGTATGCGCGGGCGCCCGCGGCGTCCACTACGGCGGGCCGGGATTTTTGCTTTGGGATCGGTGCCGGCTGCGCATAGACTGTCTCAATTGTTCAAGATCCATTTTTCAGCGCAGGATCCGGAATTCGGGAGGGGCCGGACCATGTCTCAACTGGTGATCTATGCCTTGCAGGTCGGCGGCGGTACGCTGGCACTGTGCCCGTTGCCGGGCCGGGGCGGCGATTACGCCGGTGATCTGGACATGATCGCCGCCTGGCGGCCCGGTCTGGTCCTTTCGATGACAACCGAGGCCGAAATGGTCGCGGTCGGCGCGCATCATTTCGGGGCCGACGTGCAGAGTCGGGCCAGCCGCTGGGCGCATCTGCCGATCGAGGATTTCGGCGCCCCGGGGCCCGACGTCGACGACCTGTGGCCGGAGGTCAGCGCCTCGGCGCGCCACGCCCTGTCCGGCGGGGGCCGTGTCCTTGTGCATTGCAAGGGCGGCTGCGGCCGATCCGGCATGATCGTGCTGCGGTTGATGATCGAATGCGGCGAGGCCCCGGATCAGGCATTGGAACGGCTGCGCGCGGTGCGTCCCTGCGCGGTGGAGTCCGACGCGCAAAGGGCCTGGGCCGTCGCGCCCGCCGGTGATCCGGTCCTGGCGCAGGACTTGCCCTGAAACCGGCGCGCGCCGTGACCGGCACTGCCGTCAGGGCGGCATCCGGGTCTGCGGACAGCTGAACCAGCAGCCTTGCAGAACCGCGCAGTCATTGCGGTTTTTTCCCGCCCCGAGCAGCGGACGGCCGGGGGAGTATGAGAGGAAGGACCGATGCAGCGATCCCTCGAATTCCGTCGCCGTGCGGCGAGATCCCCGAAAAAAAGGCCTTTGCCGCCGGCGAGGCGGAGGTGCTGGTGCCGATGCCCGATCTGCACCACGTCAACGGCTATGGCGGCGGGTTGGTCGCAACCATGCTGCATGGCGCCGACAATTGCCCGGCCCACAGGCGTCAGATCGTGCCGACCGCCTGGTGGAGCGCATCGATCGACCGCGCGCCGGTCGGGCCGGGATCAGCCCTGCGCGCCGGGCACCACCTCGACCATCGCGCAGGGCCGCGGCGCGGCCGAGGCCGGCAGGCCCCCGGCCTCGGCCGACAGCAGCAGGTCGGCCAACCGGTCCAGCGGCCCGATCTCGGCATCGCCGTCAACCCCGCAGAAGATCCGGATGCGCGCGTGGCTGGCGCGGAACCGGGCAGGGCAGCGATAGGGGCAGCGGTCCAGGGTGCTGGTGCCCTCGATCTCGAAATCCTCGGTGGTCGTCGGGCGGGCGCTTTCCATCGCGCCCGCCAGCTTTTCGGCCATGCGGGCCAGCGCGGGACAGTCCCGGCCGGTATGCTGACAGGTGGTTGCCGTGAAACGGTGTGTGTCTGTCGTCCAGATCATGCTGCGCCCTCCGCGCGCGGGACGGGGCGGTGACAGGCCGGGCCGCGATCGGGCGGAACGGACCCGCCCGGACACCCCGCCCGGTCTCGAGTTTCCATGCGATGGCAGGTCTCCTGACTCGCGGGTCATCGCTCTGCCGGCCTTCCCGGTCCCCGGGGACCAGTGGCATTCCGGCGTCGCTCTCCGCCTACAGTTGCGGGGGCAGTCCCGGATTTGCCCGCAAAGGGGCGCACCGGGTTCCCTTTTCATCCCGGCCACTGCGGTGGCGCGGGAACCATCCCGGAAACGGCTATCGCCGCGCGGGCGAACGAGTCAACATGCTTGTGCGCGGTATCGCCTTTTGCCGCGACGCGCCCGGCGGGTATACCGACGGTGCCACGGGTTCGGACGGGATCGGGATCATGCGGTTGAGAGGGATCCGGCGCAGCCGGAACATCGAGGACAGGCGCCGCAGCGGCGGCGGCCGCCGCCGTGGATCGCGCGCCGGCGGGATCGGCCTGACCGGGCTTCTGCTGGTTCTGGCGGTGGGTTATTTTACCGGCATCGACGTCACGCCCCTGCTCAACGGCGGAAGCGCGCCGGCGCAATCCTCGCGCCCGATGAGCGCGGCGGACGAGCGCGCCGCGGAATTCACATCGCGGGTGCTGGCCACAACCGAGGACGTGTGGACCGAGATCTTCGAGCGACAGGTCGGGCAGGCCTATCGCCCGCCGCAGCTCGTGCTGTTCCAGGGTGTCACACAAAGCCCCTGTGGCGGCGCATCGGGGGCCACCGGGCCGTTCTACTGCCCGGCCGACGGCAAGGCCTATCTGGACACGCGGTTCTTCGTCACCCTGTCGCGGCAACTGGGCGCCGCGGGGGATTTCGCGGCCGCCTACGTGATCGCCCATGAGGTCGCGCACCATGTCCAGAACGAGCTGGGCATTCTTGGCCAGGTCGACCAGGCCCGGCGTCAGGTGTCGCAGGCACAGGCCAACGCGCTGACGGTGCGGCTGGAACTGCAGGCCGATTGCCTGTCCGGCATCTGGGCTCGGTCGGTCGAGGGGCTGATGGAGCGCGGCGACCTGGAGGAGGCGCTGAACGCGGCGCGGATGATCGGCGACGACCATCTGCAGCGGCAGGCCGGCCGGGTGCCCCGGCCGCACACCTTCACCCACGGCACATCGCAGCAGCGCGCCGACTGGTTCCGGCGCGGCTACGATTCCGGCCTGATCGCCGATTGCGACACGTTTGGCGCGGGCCGCCTCTAGACGCTCAGTCCCAGGTCACGTCGCCGAGAAAGATGTAGCCCGCGCCGTAGATCGTCTTGATCAGCCGCGGGTTCTTGGGGTCTTCGCGCAGCTTGGTGCGCAGCCGCGAAATCCGCACATCCATCGCCCGGTCGAAGCTTTCGCCGGCGCCGCCGCCCAGCATTTCCTGCATCTGCGCCCGGCTGATCAGCCGCTTGGGGCTTTCCAGGAACAGCCGCAGCACCTCGCCCTCGGCATGGGAAAATGGTGTCTCGCCGCCGCCCGCATCCTCCAGAGCGTAGCGGTCGAAATGCGCGGTCCAGCCGTTGAACCGCGCGGTGTCGCCGCCGCCCGGCGCCGCGTGCGGCACGCGCAGCCGGGCGCGGATGCGGGCCACCACCTCGGCGGGATCGAAGGGCTTGGTGATGTAGTCGTCGGCGCCCAGTTCCAGACCCGTCACCCGGTCCTGAACCTGCGCCCGGCCCGAGATGATGATGACCGCCGCGCCCTGTTCCAGCGCCAGCCGGTGCACCAGCGCCAGCCCGTCGGTATCCGGCAGGGACAGGTCGACGAGGCAGACATCGGGCGTCACCCGCTTGAGCGCCGCCTCGAATTCGCGGGCGCGCGAGAAGCACTGGGTGCGGAACCCGGCATCGGCCAGCGCCTCGGTCAGGATCTGCCGGATCTCGGGCTCGTCGTCCAGGATGGTCACAAGCGGTGCGGTCATGGCCTGTCTCCCTGACCGAGCAGCGCCGCCAGCCGCGTGCCGGTGAAGGGCTTGCGCAGGACCGGCCCGCGCGCCAACGCGGCTTGGTGCAGCGGATCGTTCGGCGGCAACGAGGTCATCAGCACGCAGGGCAGATCCTTTTCCAGCCGGTCCAGCAGGTCCAGCCCGGTCGCCGAACCCTCGAGCCGGATGTCCGACAGAACCAGCACGATCTCCTCCAGGTCGGCGGCCAGCGCGCAGGCCTCGTCGGCCGAGGTCGCCTCGATCACGCTGAAGCCCATCTCGACCAGCATCTCGCGGAACCCCGCGCGCAGGTCCTCGTCATCCTCGACCAGCAGCGCCAGCCCCCCCTGCGTCGGCGGCGCCGGCCGGTAGGGCAGGCGCAGCGTCACCACCGCGCCGGTGGGCGAGTTGCCCAGCCGCAGATCGCCGCCCGCAAGCTTGACCATGTCATAGACCATCGGCAGGCCCAGCCCCGAGCCTTCGCTGCCCTTGGTAGTGAAGAACGGGTTGAGCGCCTGCGCCAACGCCTCCTCGGAGAACCCGCGGCCGGTGTCGCTGACCGCGATTTCCAGCCAGATGCGCCCCACCGCATGGGCGCTCACCGTGATTTGGCCGTTCGTGCCGCAGGCGTCGCGGGCATTCAGGATCAGGTTCAGAAGCGCGTCCTGCAACATCCCCGGATCCAGCATCAGCGCCTCGTCGGGCGTGTTGTCCAGAACCGACAACCCGACCCCGCGCGGCAGGGCGGGGCTGGCCAGCAGCTTGAGGTCGGCCAGCAGCCCGTGCATGTCCGTGGCCTTGGGGCGCGGCGTGCGCTTGCCGGTCATGTCCGCGATCCGGTTCAGCAGCCTGCCGCCCCGTCGCGCGGTCGATTGCGTGGCGGAGACCAGCTCGGCCGCCTCTTCGGGCAGGTCCATCCGCGAGAGCTTGCCCTGCATCCCCAGGATGATGGTCAGAAGATTCGAGAAATCATGCGCCAGCCCGCTGGTCATCTGCGCCGCCAGAGCGCGCCGGCGCGACTGTTGCAGCGCGACACGGGCCTGGGTCTCTTCGGTGATGTCCATCGACAGGATATAGACCCCGCCCGCCCCGTCGGGGGTGAAGGCCACCCGGATGCGCCGCGAATCCTGCTCTTCGGTGAATTCGAAGACCGGGCTTGCACCGGCATAGGCCGCAGCCAGGTGCGGCTCGATCTTCGAGAAGGCATGCGCGCCAAGCGCGTCCGAAATGTGGCTGCCGACGATCTCGGAGGGGCGCCCCGGCATCACCGTGCTGAGCCGCCGGTTGGAATAGACATAGCGCCCGGCGGCGTCCACATGGGCGATATGGGCCGGCATCATCTCGGTCGTCAGGCGGGTGCGGCTCTCGATTTCGGTCAACTGGCGCTTGGCCTCCTCGAGCGCGGTGATGGTTGCGGCCAGCTGGCGGTTGGTCGCGGACAACTCCTCGGCATGGGCCAGAAGCTGGCCGGACAGCTCCTCGGAGCGGGCGCGCAGCAGCTGTTCCACCTGCTTGGTGCGGGTGATGTCGGTATACACGGCGACCCAGCCCCCCTGCGGCAGCGGCGCCCCCTCGACCGAGATCACCTGCCCGTTGGGGCGGGTCCGCTCCATGTAATGCGGCTCGAAGGCGCGGGCCTGGTCCACGCGCAGGCGCACGATCTCCTCGATGCTGTCGTCCTGTCCGTATTCGCCGGCCTCGGCCAGGTGGCGGATGGTGTCGGCGAACCGGGCGCCCGGTCGCACCAGCCGGTCGGGCAGATCGAACATCTCCTGGAACCGGCGGTTGCAGACCGCCAGCCGCAGCTCGCTGTCATAGATCGACAGGGCCTGGGCGATCAGGTTCAGCCCGGCCGTGGTCATCGCCTTGTTGCCGTGTTCGGTGATGTCCAAGTCCATGTCTCCGCCGGACCTGACTAGCACCGGGCGGGACAGCCGAACAGAGGCCATCGCGCCGCGCCGCGCGGGCCCGGCCCAGCCTGTTACAATTCGTTAGGATTGCGAAATCATCACGCAAGACTTGCGGCCCAGCGTGTGCCCCGCCACGGTCGGCGGTGCCGGCGCGCCCGGCGGCGCGCGGCCCGCATGGACCCGCGGAACGGGGAGGAGAGAGGACTTGGCTCAGACGCAGTCTGGCACCGGGGGGCTTCAGTCCCTGCCGGCGCTGCTACACCGCAACGCGACGGAGTTCGGCTCCAGCCCCGCCTACCGCGAGAAGGAATACGGCATCTGGCAGTGCTGGAGCTGGGCCGAAACCGAGGCCGAGATCGAGGCGCTGGCGCTGGGTCTGATCAACCTGGGCGTCAACGAGGGCGATTTCGTCGCCATCATCGGCCGCAACCGGCCCTATCTCTACTGGTCGATGGTTGCGGTGCAGATGGTCGGCGCGGTGCCGGTGCCGCTCTACCAGGACGCGGTGGCCGAAGAGATGGCCTATGTGCTGGGCCATTGCGGCGCGCGTTTCGTCATCGTCAGCGACCAGGAACAGGTCGACAAGGTGATCGAGGTGCAGGACCAGCTGCACCAGATGGAACATGTGCTCTATCTCGACCCGCGCGGATTGCGGAAATACGACCACCACACGTTGCACCAGTTCAGCCATGTGCAGGAACAGGGCCGCGCCGCGCGCGAGGAATGGTTCACCGACCTCCAGGCGCGCCGGGACAGGCTGACCTATGACAGCACCTGCGTGATGCTCTACACCAGCGGCACCACCGGAAAGCCCAAGGGCGTGGTGCTGTCGAACCGCAACGTGATCGAGAGCGCCCGGAACTCGGCCGAGTTCGATCACCTGACCCGCAACGAGGACATCCTGTCCTATCTGCCGATGGCCTGGGTCGGCGATTTCATCTTCTCGATCGGCCAGGCCTATTGGTGCGGGTTCTGCGTGAACTGCCCCGAAAGCGCGGACACGATGATGACCGACCTGCGCGAGATCGGGCCGACCTATTTCTTCGCCCCGCCGCGTGTGTTCGAAGGCCAGCTGACCAACGTGATGATCCGGATGGAGGATGCCAGCCCGCTCAAGCAGCGGATGTTCCACCACTTCATGGCCCATGCCAAGAAGGTCGGCGGCCGGATCCTGGACGGCAGGCAAGTGGGCGCCTGGGACCGGGTGAAATATGCGCTGGGCAACCTGCTGGTCTATGGCCCGCTCAAGGACACGCTGGGTTATGGCCGGATCCGCGTGGGCTATACCGCCGGCGAGGCTATCGGCCCCGAGATCTTCGAATTCTACCGCTCGCTGGGGATCAACCTCAAACAGCTCTACGGCCAGACCGAGGCGACGGTGTTCATCACCGTGCAGCCCGATGGCGAGGTGCGCGCCGACACGGTGGGCGTGCCGGCCCCGGATGTCGAGATCAGGATCGCCGACAATGGCGAGATCTTCTATCGCTCGCCTGGCACCTTCGTGGAATACTACAAGAACCCCGAAAGCACCGCCTCGACCAAGGATGAAGAGGGCTGGGTCGCCACCGGGGATGCCGGGTTCTTCGAGGAGGACAGCGGCCATTTGCGGATCATCGACCGCGCCAAGGATGTGGGCAAGATGGCCGACGGGGCGATGTTCGCGCCCAAATATGTCGAGAACAAGCTGAAATTCTACCCCGATATCCTCGAGGCGGTGGTGTTCGGCAACAACCGCGACCGATGCGTGGCCTTCATCAATATCGACCTCTCGGCGGTGGGCAACTGGGCCGAGCGCAACAACATCGCCTATGCGTCCTACCAGGAGCTTGCGGGCCATCCGCGGGTGCTGGCGTCGATCCAGGAGCATGTGGAGGCGGTCAACGCCTCGGTGGCCGAGGACCCGATGCTGTCGGGCTGCCAGGTGCATCGCTTCGTGGTGCTGCACAAGGAACTGGACGCCGACGATGGCGAGATGACCCGCACCCGCAAGGTGCGTCGCCGCATCGTCGAGGAGAAATTCGCCGACATCATCGATGCGCTCTATGACGGGTCGGAGAAGATCTCGACCGTGACGGAAGTGACCTATGAGGACGGGCGCAAGGGCTCGATCAAGGCAACGCTGGAGATCCGCGACGCCAAGGTGGTGCCGGTGACGCCGCAGCAGGTGGCCGCGGAATGAGCGGGCCGGACGCGCGCCGCTCGCCCCGGATGGGATCCGGGGCCTCGCCCCGCCCGCCGTCCCGTCGGGGCGCCCGGAATGTGAGAGGGAATCCAGATGCTTGACGCCTCGGAAGGCTACACCACCGAAGACGGCCGCAAGATCGGCGGGGTGGTGATGGAGATGAAGAACATCACCCTGCGCTTCGGCGGGGTGGTGGCGATCAAGGAAATCTCCTTCGACATCCGCGAGGGCGAGATCCGCGCGATCATCGGCCCGAACGGCGCCGGCAAGTCCTCGATGCTGAACGTGATCTCGGGCTTTTACCTTCCGCAGGAGGGCGAGGTGTGGTTTCGCGGCGAAAGACGCCCGCAGATGAAACCCTTCGAGGTGGCGCGGCAAGGCATCGCGCGCACCTTCCAGAACATCGCCCTTTTCGAGGGGATGAGCGTTCTGGACAACGTGATGACCGGCCGGCTGAACCACATGAAGAGCGGCCTGTTCGCGCAGGCGCTGTGGAAGGGCCGGGCCGAGGCCGAGGAAAGCGCGAACCGGAAGGTCGTCGAGAACGTGATCGACTTCCTGGAGATCCAGCACATCCGCAAGACCCCGGTCTCGCGCCTGCCCTACGGGCTGAAGAAGCGGGTCGAGCTGGCCCGGGCGCTGGCCGCGCAACCCAAGCTGCTTCTGCTGGACGAGCCTATGGCCGGCATGAATGTCGAGGAGAAGGAGGACATGAGCCGGTTCATCCTCGACGTGAACGACGAGTTCGGCACCACCATCGCGCTGATCGAGCACGACATGGGCGTGGTCATGGACCTGTCCGACCGGGTTGTGGTGATGGATTACGGGCGCAAGATCGGCGACGGCACGCCCGACGAGGTGCGCGGCAACCAGGAGGTCATCGACGCCTATCTGGGGGTCAGCCATGACTGAGTTCACGTGGCGGGTGCCCGCCGACAGGAGGCCCCGGACCGGATCCGGGGCAGGGGACACCCGGCCGACAGGGAGAGCATCCGATGCCTGAGCAACTGATTTTCGCGATGGAGGTCATCCTCAACGGTCTCATGGCCGGGGTGCTTTATGCGCTTGTGGCCCTTGGGTTCGTGCTGATCTTCAAGGCCTCGGGCATCTTCAACTACGCCCAGGGCGTGATGGCCCTGTTTGCGGCGATGACCCTGGTGGGGATCATGCAGGGGCAGGTGCCGTTTTCGCATCTGATCAACGCCACATTCGGCCTGCATGTCACGCATTTCGGCTGGCAGGTGCCGGCGGTGGTGGCGATCGCGCTGACGATGGCGGTGATGGTGCTGCTGGCATGGTGCGTGCAGCGCTTCGTGATGCGTCATCTGGTCGGGCAGGAGCCGATCATCCTGTTCATGGCCACGATCGGGCTGGCCTATTTCCTGGAAGGCGTGGCCGACCTGATGTGGGGCTCCGAGATCAAGACACTGGACGTGGGCCTGCCGCAGGGCATCAACCTGTGGATCGACGAGACCACGTTCAACATCTTCGGCTACGGCTTCTTCATCGACAACCTGGACATCGTGGCGACCGTGATCGCGGCGCTGCTGGTGGCGGCCCTGGTCGCGTTCAGCCAGTATACCAAGCAGGGCCGGGCGATGCGCGCGGTGGCCGACGACCACCAGGCGGCGCTGTCGGTGGGCATCTCGCTCAACTTCATCTGGATCATGGTCTGGTCGGTCGCGGGCTTCGTCGCGCTGGTCGCGGGGATCATGTGGGGCACCAAGTCCGGCGTGCAGTTCTCGCTGTCGCTGATCGCGCTCAAGGCGCTTCCCGTTCTCATGCTGGGCGGCTTCACCTCGATCCCCGGCGCAATCGTCGGCGGGCTGATCATCGGGGTGGGCGAAAAGCTGTTCGAGTTCGCCATCGGCCCGCTGGTGGGCGGGGCGACCGAAAACTGGTTCGCCTATGTGCTGGCGCTCATCTTCCTCGTGTTCCGGCCGCAGGGCCTGTTCGGCGAGAAGATCATCGAGAGGGTGTGAGGCCGTGCGCCAGGATCAGAACAGATCGCCGAACCATTCGATGAGCCACAGGACCGGCAGGATCAGGACCATGATGATCAGGATGGGCAGGGCCAGCGTCAAGGGAAGCACGAAATACGCGAATGCCGCCATACCGCCGAGCACCAGGAGCGTCAGCAGGAAATTGGCGAACACGATCGCCATGATCCAGCCAACTGGCCCGCGACGCGACGCGTCGGCGGATCCCGCCCGGTCCGTGCCGCCGGTGGACGGGGCGCGCTGCAAGAGCGCCTGTTTGGCCAGCGCGGCATCAGCGTCCGAGATGGATCCGGCCGAGCGGCGCGCTTCGAGATCTTCGAGCTCTTTGGCAAGTGTATTCATGAGAAGCTCCGGTCTGAACGGCGCGATCATACCACGCTGTGAGACCAAAACCGAGCAATTGCATGGCCATTTGACGACCCGCGGCCCGCTTCTGCCGCCCGGGGTGCGGGGGGCTGCGGTATGAGAAAGCTGATCGCCATCGTCAACGTGATCGCCTGGGCCGGGTTCTGGGCGTTCGGCTATATCGCATTGACCGCCGAGGGGCTGACCGACCGGCAGCTGGTGATCGCGGCAATTCTGGCCTTTGCCGGGCTGGTAAGCGGCATCGTGGCCTACATGAAGCTCGTCCGGATCACCGAGGCGAGCGGCTATGCCAGACCGTCCAGGCAGCTGGACAGCGAAACGCGCAATCGCGCGCAGGAAGAATGGGGAAACTGAGCGATGTTCTACCGTGAAGCAGGCGACTTCAAGGTCTCCTATGTCGAGGACAGCCAGACCTTTCCGATCAAGTTCGACCGCTACCGCTACTACGCGGTGCTGGCGGTGGCCTTCGGGATCGTGCCCTTCGTCATCAACGATTACTGGGCCAACGCCATCCTGCTGCCTTTCCTGATCTATGCCATCGCGGCGATCGGGCTGAACATCCTGACCGGCTATTGCGGGCAGGTCAGCCTGGGCACCGGCGGGTTCATGGCGGTGGGGGCCTATGCCGTCTACAAGCTTATGACCGCCTTTCCCGAAGTCAGCATGTTCATCCACGTCCTGCTGGCCGGTGGCATCACGGCCGCCGTGGGGGTGGTATTCGGCCTGCCCAGCCTGCGGATCAAGGGGTTCTACCTGGCGGTGGCGACGCTGGCGGCGCAGTTCTTCCTGGTGTGGCTGTTCAACCGTGTGCCGTGGTTCTACAATTACTCGGCCTCGGGCCAGATCAACGCGCCCGAGCGCGATACCTTCGGCATCATAATCACCGGACCCAACGCGCCGGCCTGGGCGACCTACCTGTTCTGCCTGGTTTTCCTGACCTTCTGCGCCGTCGTCGCGCGCAACCTGACGCGGGGCACGGTGGGGCGCAGCTGGATGGCGATCCGCGACATGGACATCGCCGCCGAGATCATCGGCGTGAACCCGCTGCGGGCCAAGCTGACCGCCTTTGCCGTCAGCTCGTTCTTCGTCGGCATCTCGGGGGCGCTGTTCTTTGCGATCTACCTTGGCGCGGTCGAGGTGGGTGAGGTCTTCGGCATCCAGAAATCCTTCCTGGTGCTGTTCATGGTCATCATCGGCGGGCTGGGCTCGATATTCGGCTCGTTTGCCGGCGCGGCCTTCCTGGTGCTGCTGCCGGTCGTGCTCAAGGTGGTGGGCGCGGACATGCTGGGCTGGCCCACCGACATCGTGGCGCATCTGCAGCTGGTGATCGTCGGCGGGCTGATCATCACCTTCCTGGTGATGGAGCCACACGGGCTGGCGCAGCTGTGGCGGGTGGCCAAGGAGAAACTGCGGCTCTGGCCGTTCCCGTATTGACGACGGCGATGGGGTGAAACCCCATCCTGCGGTTGGCCCCGACCGGAACGCGGGGCGCGAAGACATCGGACAAAACCAAGGGAGGAAAGACCCGATGAATAGGAAACTGACAACACTGGCGCTTGCGGCCGCGATGGCGGCGGGTCCAGCGATGGCGGATCTGACCTTTCCGTCGCTGAGCTACCGCACCGGGCCCTTTGCGGCGGGTGGCATCCCGTTCGCCGACGGCTATGCCGACTATTTCACGATGCTCAACGAGCGCGACGGCGGTATCGGCGGGGTCAAGGCCAACGTCATCGAATGTGAGACCGGGTACAACACCGAGAAGGGCGTCGAGTGCTACGAGGCGACCAAGGGCGAAGGCGCGCTGGTCTATCAGCCGCTCAGCACCGGCATCACCTACCAGCTGATCCCCAAGACAACGGCCGACGACATTCCCATGCACACGATGGGCTATGGCCGCACCTCGGCCAAGAACGGCAACGTGTTCAGCCACACCTTCAACTACCCCGCCAACTACTGGGACGGGGCCTCGGGCGCGATCAACTATCTGCTCGAGATCAACGGCGACGACATCAGCGGCAAGAAGGTCGCTCTGGTCTATCACAACTCGGCCTATGGCAAGGAACCGATCCGCACGCTGGAAGAGCTGCAGAAGAAGCACGGCTTCGAGCTGATCCTGCTGCCGGTCGACAGCCCCGGCCAGGAGCAGAAGTCGCAATGGCTGCAGATCCGCCGGGACCGTCCGGACTATGTGCTGATGTGGGGCTGGGGCGTGATGAACCAGGTCGCCATCCAGGAAGCCGCGAACATCCGGTTCCCGATGGAAAACTTCATTGGAATCTGGTGGTCGGGCGCCGAGCATGACGTGATGCCGGCAGGTAGCGCCGCCAATGGCTACAAGGCGCTGACCTTCCACAATGTCGGTCGTGACTTCCCGGTTTTCGACGACATCCAGACGCATGTCGTCGACAAGGGATTGGCCGCGGGCGCGGGCGACCAGATCGGTAACGTGCTCTACAACCGCGGGCTCTACGCTGCGATGCTGGCGGCCGAAGCGGCGCGCCAGGCACAGGAGATGAACGACACAGCGGACATCACCTCGGGCATGATGCGCGACGCGATGGAGCAGCTGGAAATGACCGAAGAGCGGATGACCGAGCTGGGCATGCCCAATTTCGGCCCGTCGTTCAAGGTGACCTGCGAGAACCATGGCGGCAACGGCATGGTGGGCGTGACCCAGTGGGATGCCGAAAGCCAGACCTGGTCGCTGATCTCGGACTTCAAGCCGACCGATGCCGAGGTGATCGGGGCGCTGATCGAGGAGGATTCCTCGGCCTACGCCTCGGAGAACAACATCGAGCCGCAGTGCAACTGAGGCCATGAAAGCCGGGGCGGCGGTGCGCTGCCGCCCCTTTCCCGCCACGGGACCGGACAGGGGTGATCTGATGCTGGACGCAGAGACGCAAATCGACGTGCAGGCCGAGACCCTGCTGGAGGTCAACAATATCGAGGTGATCTACAACCATGTGATCCTCGTTCTGAAGGGCGTCAGCCTGAATGTGCCCAAGGGCGGGATCACTGCCCTGCTGGGGGGCAACGGCGCGGGCAAGACCACGACGCTCAAGGCGATCTCGAACCTGCTGCATTCCGAGCGTGGCGAGGTCACCAAAGGTTCGGTCAAGTATCGCGGCAACCCGGTGCATAACGGCGACCCCGCCGACCTGGTACAGAAAGGGGTGATCCAGGTGATGGAGGGGCGGCATTGCTTCGAGCATCTGACGGTCGAGGAGAACCTCCTGACCGGCGCCTATACCCGCAAGGACAGCAAGGCCGACATCCAGGCCGACCTTGACCTGGTCTACAGCTATTTCCCGCGCCTCAAGGAACGCCGCCGCAGCCAGGCGGGCTACACCTCGGGCGGCGAGCAGCAGATGGTCGCGATGGGCCGCGCGCTGATGAGCAAGCCCGAGACGATCCTGCTGGACGAGCCGTCGATGGGGCTGGCGCCGCAGCTGGTCGAGCAGATCTTTCAGATCGTCAAGTCGATCAACGAGAACGAGGGCGTGACCTTCCTTCTGGCCGAGCAGAACACCAATGTCGCCCTGCGCTATGCTCATTACGGCTATATCCTGGAATCGGGCCGCGTGGTGATGGACGGCCCCGCCGCCGACCTGCGCGAGAACCCGGACGTCAAGGAATTCTATCTCGGCATGTCCGACGAGGGCCGCAAGAGCTTTCGCGACGTGCGGTCCTATCGCCGCCGCAAGCGGTGGCTGAGCTGAGGGGGATCAGACGTGTTCTTCGGCCTTCATCTCGGCAATCCGCTCCAGCGCCTCTTCGCGGGTGTTTCGGATATTCGGGCGGAATCCCTGGGTTTCGGCGCGCAGGCGGATGTCGGCCTCGGTCTCGGATCCGGCGGCATAGCGCACCGAGCCCAGCGAGGACGCCTGGTTCAGCGCCTTGCCGCGCCGGGCATATTGCACCCAGGCCGCGGGCAGGATCTGGCAGCCGTTGAGGTCGATCAGAAAGAACCACTTGCGGCCCGTCTCGGCGATACGCTCTTCGATATGGTCGTAGAACTCGTTGACGTCGCGCGAGTGATGAAACGTGAAATGCGAGAAATCCACGTTCATGATCTGCGTCTCGGGATCGAACGAGATGCGCCGCACGTAATCCGCCAGCACATAGTTCGGATCATGCGCCACCCGCTTGCGGCGCTTGCTGGGCAATTCGGCGATGCGCGCCAGCGCCGCGTCGCGGTTGGCAAAGAGGTTGGGATCGAACGCCTCGGTATTGGCGGCGCGCTGGATCTGCCCGCGCGTTTCCTCGGAGGGGTCGAACCGGACCGAGCCCATGGAATGCGACAGGTTCAGCGCCTTGCCGCGTCGGGAATAGGCCAGCCAGGCGGCCGGGTCGATGCGGGTGCCGTGCAGGTTGACCAGGAAGAACCAGTGCTCCTCGCCGGATTTCGCGATGCGATCCTCCAACCGGTCATAAACGCGGTTCACCGTTTCGGACGTGTCGAAATGAAGGTCCGAGAAATCGGCCTCCATCGTCTGGATGTCCTCGTGAAAGGTGATCCTGCGGTCAAGTTCGGCAATGGAATCGGCGGTGTCGGTCACGGTGTCGTCCTCTCTCGGCTCGGCCGGCCAGTGCAGTATGCAATGGCATACCGTCAATTGCCCCAACGTAAACCCAATGACAATCTGACAAGCTGTCGCGCCCGGAAGATCGGCGGCGGCCCGCGGAGGTTCGACCCATGACACAGCATTTCGATGCGCTTGAAATCCGCTCGGCGGATCAGCGTGCGGCGGATCTGGCCCAGGCGCTTCCGGCCCAGATCGCCCGCGCGAAGCAGGCGCCGGCATATGCCGATGCGCTGGCCGAGGTCGATCCGCAGGCGATCACCGGACCCGGGGCGCTGGCGGCGCTGCCGGTGCTGCGCAAGACCGACCTGACACGCGCACAGGCCGAGCGTCCGCCCTTCGGCGGCTACACGGTCAAGCCCGCGCGCCACTTCGCCCATGTGTTCCAGTCGCCCGGTCCGATCTACGAGCCCGGCGGCACCGATCATGACTGGTGGCGGATGGGCCGGTTCCTGCATGCCGCCGGTGTGGGCCCAGGCGATATCGTGCAGAACTGTTTCGGCTATCACCTGACGCCGGCCGGCATGATCTTCGAGAATGGCGCGCGGGCGGTTGGCGCGGCGGTGCTGCCGGCGGGGACCGGGCAGACCGAGTTGCAAGTGACGGCGGCGCGCGACGTGGGTTGCACCGCATATGCCGGCACGCCGGATTACCTGAAGGTGATCCTCGACAAGGCGGAAGAGATGGGCGTGGCGCTGGGCTTCACCAGGGCGGTGGTGGGCGGCGGTGCGCTGTTCCCGTCGCTGCGCCAGGACTATGCCGATCGCGGCATCGCCTGCCTGCAATGCTACGCCACTGCCGATCTGGGCAACATTGCCTATGAAAGCCCGGCAATGGAGGGGTTGATCGTGGACGAGCATGTCATCGTCGAGATCGTCACCCCCGGCACCGGCACGCCGGTCGCCCCGGGCGAAGTGGGTGAGGTGGTCGTGACCTCGCTCAACCCCGACTATCCGCTGATCCGCTTCGCCACGGGTGATCTCAGCGCGGTGATGCCGGGCACGTCGCCTTGCGGGCGCACCAACATGCGCATCAAGGGCTGGATGGGGCGGGCCGACCAGACGACCAAGATCAAGGGCATGTTCGTGCGGCCCGAACAGGTCGCGCAGCTGGTGGCCCGGCATGACGAGATCGTCAAGGCCCGGGTGATCGCCACGCGCCAGGGCGAGATGGATGCGATGACCGTCCGGATCGAGGCGGCTGGCGGCGACGACGCCCGGTTCGCCCGGTCGGTGGCCGAGCTCCTCAAGCTCAAGGGCGCGGTCGAAGTGGTCGCCCCCGGCTCGCTGCCGCGCGACGGGCTGGTGATCGAGGACCAGCGCAGCTACGACTGAGGGGTCAGGCGGGTCTTCCACTCGCGGTTGGCATCCGGTCCGGCTCCATCAACCCGTGTCTTCGACAGGCCGACTTGGGGGGCGGTTCCCAAGATCCTTGTACTGTTCCAAGCAAAAGGGATCAGGCGCAACCGTTCCATTCACCCGTGCGGGCCACTTGCATGTGAGCGGAACACCAGCCATGGGGCGACATCACGCCCTCGGGGGTTTGACGCGCTTCCGCCTGTGATCGCATCACGGTCAATCCAGAGAACAGGTGTCCTTCGGCCAGTATATGCCGCGGTTCAGTCGCGCAGGGAGGCCAGGGCCTCGCCGAGGTCCAGCGCGCCGTCATAGAGCGCCCGGCCCGAGATGGCGCCATCCAGCGCCACGCCGCAGTCGCGCAACGCGATCAGGTCGTCCAGCGAGGAGACGCCGCCCGAGGCGATCACCGGGATCGAGACGGCGCGGGCGAGCGCCGCGGTGGCCGGGACATTCGGCCCCTGCATGGCGCCGTCGCGGTCGATGTCGGTATAGATGATCGCGGCCACGCCCGCATCCTCGAAGCTGCGGGCCAGCTCGGTGGCCTCGACGTCGGTCTCTTCGGCCCAGCCTTTGGTCGCGACCCGTCCCTTGCGGGCGTCGATGCCCACGGCCACCCGGCCGGGAAAGGCGCGGGCGGCCTCGCGCACGAGCGCGGGGTCTTCGACCGCGACAGTGCCGAGGATCACCCGCGCCAGCCCCTTGTCCAGCCAGGCCTCGATGGTGGCCATGTCCCGGATACCGCCGCCCAGCTGCGCGGGCACCTCGCAGGCCTCCAGGATCGCCTCGACCGGCGCGGCGTTGACCGGCGTTCCGGCGAAGGCGCCGTTCAGGTCCACCAGGTGCAGCCATTGGCATCCGGCCTCGACAAAGGCGCGGGCCTGGGCGGCGGGATCGTCGTTGAAGACTGTCGCCTTGTCCATCTCGCCGCGCAGCAGGCGCACGGCCTGGCCGTCCTTGAGGTCGATGGCGGGGTAGAGGATCATGGCGGCGCCTTTCGCTGGGATGCGGGCGGATATGGCATGAACAAGTGGCGGGATGCAACGCGACCCGAGGTCAGGCTTGCAACACGGGCGCCGGGTTGGCCAGACTGCGCCTGAACAGGGAGGAAATGGCGATGAAACATCTTTTGCTGGCGGCAATCGCGGCGGTGGGTCTGGCTGGAACCGCGGGTGCGGATCCGGTTTTGGGCACCTGGCAGACACAGCCCGATGACGGCGCCTTTGCACATGTCCGGATGCAGAAATGCGGCGCGGCGATCTGCGGGACGATCGCGCGCACCTTCAACGACGGCGGCGAATACAAGTCGCCCAATCTGGGCAAGACGCTGGTGATCGACATGGTGCCCAATGGCGACGGCAGCTATGCCGGCAAGGTGTGGCGGCCCTCGAACGACAAGGTCTATATCGGCAAGATGAATCTCGACGGCAACAGCCTTGCCCTGCGCGGCTGCGTGGCGGGCGGGCTGATCTGTTCCAAGCAGACCTGGCGCCGGGTGAACTGAGACCGTCCGGTCAGGGCGCCCAGCTCAGGAAATTGCCGATCATCCGCAACCCGATGGCCTGACTCTTCTCGGGGTGGAACTGCATCCCGAGCACCGTGTCGCGCCCGATCACGGCCGTGACCGGCCCGCCATAGTCCACATGGGCGATCCGATGCGCCGGATCGGCGACCCGCAAGTGGTAGGAATGGACGAAATAGGCGTGGTCACCGGTCTCGATCCCGTCAAAGACCGGATGCGGCCGGTCTATGACCAAATCGTTCCAGCCCATATGCGGCACCTTGAGCCGCGCGTCGCCCGGTTCGATCCGCACCACGTCACCGCCGATCCAGTCCAGCCCCGGCGTGGTGCTGTATTCATGGCCAGAGGTGGCCATCAGCTGCATCCCGACGCAAATGCCCAGGAAGGGGCGCCCGTGGGTCTCGACCGCGTCGACCAGCGCCTCGTAAAGCCCCGTCCGCCCGCGCAGCGCCGCCGCACAGGCCGGAAAGGCGCCGTCGCCCGGCAGCACCAGCCGGTCGGCCCGGGCCACGGTTTCGGCATCCGAGGTGACCACGACCTCGCCGGCATCGCGTTCCCGCGCCATGCGCTGAAACGCCTTTTCGGCCGAGTGCAGGTTGCCCGATTCGTAGTCGATGATCGCCGTCAGCATTCAGAGCGCGCCCTTGGTGGACGGGATCGCGTCGGCCTTGCGCGGGTCGGTTTCCACCGCGTCACGCAACGCGCGCGCCACCGACTTGAACGCGGCCTCGGCGATGTGGTGGCTGTTGATCCCGTGCAGCAGGTCGACATGCAGGGTGATGCCGCCATGGGTGGCCAGGGCCTGGAAGAACTCGCGCACCAGATCGGTGTCGAATGTGCCGATCTTCGCGGTGGGAAAGTCCAGCGTCCAGACCAGGAAGGGCCGGCCCGACAGGTCCAGCGCGCAGGCGACCTGTGCGTCGTCCATCGGCAGGCGGCATTCGCCATAGCGCCCGATGCCGCGCTTGTCGCCCAAGGCCTGGCCCAGCGCCTGGCCCAGCGCGATGCCGGTATCCTCGACCGTGTGGTGGTCGTCGATATGCAGATCGCCCTGCGCCTTGATGGTCATGTCGATCAGGGAATGGCGGGCCAGCTGGTCGAGCATGTGATCGAAGAACCCGACGCCGGTGCTGTTATCGTAGCGTCCGGTTCCGTCCAGGTCGATCTCGACGCTGATTTCGGTCTCGGCGGTCTTGCGGGTGATCGCGGCGCGGCGCATGGGCATATCCTTGCTGGTTCCGGCCCGCATATAGGCGCATGCCCGGGATGATTGCCAGCCCGCGCGGAACCGGCGCGGCGATGTGTTGCGGCGAAATCAGGGGATTGCGCCACGAGTGGCGGCATGACAGCTTGGAGCCGCATCCACATTCGGGGGCCGGAATGACCACCTGCGTATTCGTCCAGATTCGCTGCAAGCCCGGCGCCACCTACAAGGTGGCCGAAGAGATCGCGCTGCGCGAGATCCACTCGGAACTGCACTCGACCAGCGGCGAATGGGATCTTCTGATGAAGCTCTACATCCCCAAGGATCAGGATGTGGGCCATTTCATCAACGAACGCCTGCTCGACATCCCCGGGATCGAGCGGTCGCTGACCACGATGACGTTCAAGGCGTTCTGAGACGGGCAGAACGCGCGTCGGCGTCCTGCCCGCAATCTCGTCGCGCCGGTCTCAGCGCTTTTTCTTCGGCGGCATCAGGTCGGTGATCGTGCCCTCGAACATTTCGGCGGCAAAGTTCACCGTCTCGCTGAGCGTCGGGTGCGGGTGGATGGTGTGCCCCAGGTCGACCGCATCGGCGCCCATCTCGATGGCCAGCGCCACCTCGGCCACCAGGTCGCCCGCGTTGGGCCCGACGATGCCGGCGCCGATCACGCGATCGTCCTCCTCATCGAAGATCACCTTGGTGACACCTTCCGAGCGGCCAAGCGACAGCGACCGGCCCGACGCGGCCCAGGGGAACACGCCCTTGCCGACCTTGATGCCCCGTTCCTTGGCCTGCGTCTCGGTCAGGCCGACCCAGGCGACCTCGGGATCGGTATAGGCCACGCTGGGGATCACCTTGGCATCGAAATGGCGCTTGTGACCGGCCGCGACCTCGGCGGCAACCTTGCCCTCATGCACGGCCTTGTGCGCCAGCATCGGCTGGCCCACCACGTCGCCGATGGCGAAGATGTGGCTCTGGCCCGTGCGCTGCTGGCCGTCCACGGCGATGAAGCCGCGGTCATCGACGGCGACACCGGCCTTTTCGGCATCCACCAGCTTGCCATTGGGCCGGCGCCCAACCGCTACCAGAACCTTGTCGAACGTGTCGGTCGAGCTTTCGCCCTTGTCGTCCTCGAAGGTGACCTTCAGCCCCTTCTTCTGCGCCTCTACCGCGGTGACCTTGGTCTTCAGCTTGATCGCCTCATAGCGGCCCTCGATCCGCTTGTGCAGGGGTTTCACGATGTCCTTGTCGGCGCCGGGGATCAGCTGGTCCATCAGCTCGACCACCGTGACCCTGGATCCCAGCGCGTCATAGACGCAGGCCATTTCCAGCCCGATGATACCACCGCCGAGCACCAGCAGCCGCTTGGGGATGCCATCGAGCTCGAGCGCGCCGGTGGAATCGATCACCCGGTCGTCGTCATGCGGGATGAAGGGCAAGGTGACGGGTTCCGAGCCGGCGGCGATGATGCACTGGTCGAAACTGACCTTGGTGAGGCCCTCGTCGTTCTGCACCTCGATCATGTTCGGCCCCGAGAAACGGCCATAGCCGTTGACCACCTGGACCTTGCGGCCCTTGGCCAGGCCCGAAAGGCCGCCGGTGAGCTGTTTCACGACCGAATCCTTCCAGTCGCGCAGCTTGTCGATATCCGTCTTGGGCTTGGCAAAGCTGATGCCGTGCTCACCCATCTCCTCGGCTTCGGTGATGACCTTGGCGGCATGCAGCAGCGCCTTGGACGGGATGCAGCCCACGTTGAGGCAGACGCCGCCCAGGTTGCTGTCCTTCTCGATCAGCACCACCTTCTTGCCCAGGTCGGCGGCCCGGAACGCGGCGGTATATCCGCCGGGGCCCGAGCCCAGCACGACCACCTCGCCATGCACATCGCCCTTGCCGGACGCGGTGCCGGTGGCCTGGACCGCTTCGGGTGCCGCCGGTGCGCTCTCGGACTTGGCCGAAGGCGCGTCATCGCCCGAGGATGCCTTGGCGTCGTCGGACTCCAGCACCATGATCAGCGCGCCTTCGGAAACCTTGTCGCCCTCGGCGACCTTGATCTCCTTGACCACGCCGGCGGCCGGCGAGGGAACCTCCATCGTGGCCTTGTCCGATTCCAGCTCGATCAGCGGGTCTTCGGCGGCGACCGTATCGCCGACCGAGACCAGGATGCCGATCACCGGAACGTCGGTGAAATCGCCTATGTCGGGAACCTTGACGTCCATGTCCGCGCCCTCCCTTACAGCATCAGCCGGCGCACGTCGCCGAGCAGGTGTTTCAGCGTGGCGCAGAACCGGGCGGCCAGCGCCCCGTCGATGGCCCGGTGGTCATAGCTGAGCGACAGCGGCTGCATGTTGCGTGGCACGAACTTGCCCTTCTTGCCGGCATTCGCATCCCAGACCGGTGCCATCTTGGACCGGGTCAGGCCAAGGATCGCCACTTCGGGTGCGTTCACGATCGGGGTGAAGCTGGTGCCGCCGATGCCGCCCAGCGACGAGATGGTGAAGGTGGCGCCCGACATGTCGTCGCCCTTCAGCTTGCCCTCGCGCGCCTTGGCGGAAAGCTCGCCCAGTTCCTTGGAGACCTCGATGATCCCCTTGCGGTCGGCGTCGCGGATCACCGGCACCACCAGCCCGTTGGGCGTGTCGGCAGCGAAACCGATATTGTAGAAATCCTTCTTGATCAGCTTGTCGCCGTCGGGGTGGATCGACGAGTTCACCTCCCAATGTTGCTTGAGCGCCGAGACGCTGGCCTTGATCACGAAGGACAGGAGCGTGACGCGATACCCGTCCTGCTTGGCTTGCGCGTCCATCTCGCGGCGATAGGCGTCCAGATCGGTGATGTCGGCCTCTTCGTTGTGGGTGACATGCGGGATGTTCAGCCAGGACCGGTGCAGGGCCGGGCCGCTCAGCTTCTTGATGCGCGGCATCTCGACATCTTCGACGGGGCCGAATTTCGAGAAATCGACCGCCGGGATCGGCGGGATGCCCATGCCGCCCTGCGCCGGCGCACCGCCCGCGGCCGGGGCCGAGGTGGATTTTAGATGGGCCGTCACGTCCTCGCGCAGGATGCGGCCCTTGCGGCCGGTGCCGTTCACCTTGTTCAGGTCGATCTCCAGCTGCCGGGCAAAGGCGCGCACGGACGGGCTGGCATGGACCTTGCCGAAACCGGCATCGGTGACCGCGGCGGGGGCGGGGGTCGGCGCCGATGCGGGGGCAGGGGCCTCCTCGGCGGCCGGTGCCGGCTTGGATTCGGATTTCGTTTCCGCCTCGGGCGCATCGCCTGCGCCGGCGTCCGACCCCTCCAGGATCATCACCAGCGATCCCTCGGAGACGGTATCGCCCTCGGAAACCTTGATCTCCTTGACCGTCCCGGCGGCGGGTGCGGGCACTTCCATCGTGGCCTTGTCGCTCTCCAGTTCCAGGATCGGGTCTTCGGCGGCGATGGTGTCGCCCACGCTGACCAATATGCCGATCACCGGCACGTCCGAGAAATCGCCGATGTCGGGGACTTTCACTTCGATTGTCATGTCAGATGTCTCCTTCCCGGCCTCAAACCAGCCGCGGGTTCGGCTTGTCGCCGTCGATGTCGTATTTGCTGAGTGCCGCCTCGAGGTCCTTCTTGGACACCGCGCCCTCGCGATGAAGATCGACCATGGCAGCGGCGGCGATGTGGTTCGCGTCCACCTCGAAGAACCGGCGCAGGTTCACGCGGCTGTCCGACCGTCCGAACCCGTCGGTGCCCAGAACCGTGTAGCGGCCCGGAACCGCGGCGCGGATCTGCTCGGCATAGCTCTTCATGTAGTCGGTGGCGGCGATGATCGGCCCCTTGGCACCCGACAACGCCTCGGCGACATAGGGCACCTTCTCCTCGGCCAGCGGGTTGAGGCGGTTCCAGCGCGCCACGTCCTGCATCTCGCGCGCCAACTCGTTGAAGCTGGTTGCGGACCAGATGTCGCTGGTCACGCCGAAATCCTCCTTGAGCATCTCGGCGGCCTTCATCGCCTGCACCAGTATGGTGCCCGAGCCCATCAGGTTCACGTGCTTCTTGCCGGGCCGGGTGGTCTTGGAGAAGCGGTAGAGACCCTTGATGATGCCTTCCTCGACGCCCATGGGCATGTCGGGATGGACATAGTTCTCGTTCATCAGCGTGAGGTAGTAGAACACGTCCTCCTGATCGCCATACATCCGCTGCAGCCCGTGCTGGACGATCACCGCCACCTCGAACTGGAAGGTCGGGTCATAGCTGATGCAGTTGGGGATGGTCCCGGCCAGGATGTGGCTGTGCCCGTCCTCGTGCTGCAGGCCCTCGCCGTTCAGCGTGGTGCGCCCGGCGGTGCCGCCCAGCATGAAGCCGCGTGCGCGGCTGTCGCCGGCGGCCCAGGCCAGGTCGCCGATCCGCTGGAACCCGAACATCGAGTAGTAGATGTAGAACGGGATCATCGGCACGCCGTGGTTGGAGTAGCTGGTCGCCGCGGCGATCCAGTCGGCCATGGCGCCGGCCTCGTTGATGCCCTCCTGCAGAACCTGACCGTCGGTCGATTCCTTGTAATACATCATCTGGTCGGCATCCTCGGGCGTGTATTTCTGCCCCAGCGGATTGTAGATGCCCACCGAGCGGAACAGCCCCTCCATGCCGAAGGTACGGCTCTCGTCGGGCACGATGGGCACGACCTGCTTGCCGATCTTCTTGTCACGCAGAAGCGTGGTCAGGATGCGCACGAAGGCCATCGTGGTCGAGATCTCGCGCTCGCCGCTGCCCTTGAGCTGACCCGAGAACTTGTCCAGCGCCGGAATTTCCAGCTTGGGCGAGTCCGAGACCCGTTTCGGGAAGTCCCCGCCCAGCTCCTTGCGGCGGTCGGCCAGATAGGCCTTCTGCGCGTTGTTCAGCTTGACGAAGGGCGCCTTGGGCAGATCCTCGTCGCTGACCGGGATCTTGAACCGGTCGCGGAAGGCGCGCAGCTGGTCCTCGGCCAGCTTCTTCTGCTGGTGGGTGGTGTTCTGGCCCTCGCCGGCGGTGCCCATGCCATAACCCTTGACAGTCTTGACCAGCAGGCAGGTCGGAACGCCCTTGGTCTCGGTCGCGCGCTTGAAGGCGGTATAGACCTTCTCCGGGTCATGCCCGCCCCGGCGCAGCGCCCAGATCTGATCGTCGGTCCAGTCCTCGACCAGCGCCGCCGTCTCGGGATACTTGCCGAAGAAATGCTTGCGGATATATGCGCCGTCCCTGGACTTGAATGTCTGGTAGTCGCCGTCGACGGTCTCGTCCATCAGTTGACGCAGCTTGCCCGAGGTGTCGCGCTCCAGCAGCTCGTCCCAGCCCTTGCCCCAGAGAAGCTTGATGACATCCCAGCCGGCGCCGCGGAAATCGCCCTCCAGTTCCTGCACGATCTTGCCGTTGCCGCGCACCGGGCCGTCCAGCCGCTGCAGGTTGCAGTTGACCACGAAGATCAGGTTGTCCAGCCCCTCGCGCGCGGCCAGGTCGATGGCGCCGCGGCTTTCCGGCTCGTCCATCTCGCCGTCGCCCAGGAAGCACCACACCTTGCGGTCGGCCATGTCGATATGGCCGCGGTTGTGCATGTATTTCATGAACCGGGCCTGGTAGATCGCCATCAGCGGGCCAAGGCCCATGCTGACGGTCGGGAACTGCCAGTAATCCGGCATCAGCCAGGGATGCGGGTAGGAGCTGAGCCCGCCGCCATTCACTTCCGAACGGAAGTTCTCCAGCTGTTCCTCGCTGATCCGCCCCTCCATGAAGGACCGGGCGTAGATGCCGGGAATCACGTGGCCCTGGAAGAACACCAGGTCGCCGCCGTGAATCGCCGATTTCGAGCGCCAGAAATGGTTCAACCCGATATCGTACATCACCGCCGAGCTGGCGAAGCTGGCGATGTGGCCGCCATATTCGCTGCTTTCCTTGTTGCGGCGCACCACCGTGGCCATCGCGTTCCAGCGGTTGATGGTGCGGATGCGCCATTCCATCTCCAGGTCGCCGGGGATCTCGACCTGCTCATCGGCGGGGATGGTGTTCTGATAGGGTGTCGTGGCCGAGAATGGCAGCGTCGCGCCGGCGGCCCGCGCCTGGCTGACCGCGCGGTCGAGCAGGAAATGCGCCCGGTCGGGGCCGTCCCTTGATATCACGTCCTCTATCGCGTCCTGCCATTCGCGGGACTCGATCGGGTCGATGTCCTCGATGTCGGTTGCCATGAAGCGGTCTCCTCCGGTTTACGTAGCGTTGCGGGCTTATAGTTTAATACTAAACTATTGTGCAGCCCATCTGACGCAGGGCAGCTATGCACGGGTTGAAGAGTTCAGTGTGAGGCCCATGTGCCGCTTTGCCAAGGGGGGTGGCGGCACACAGGCCGGATTCAGGCGGTCGACAACCTGCGGCGAAAGGGCCCGGTGCGACCAGGCGCGGACCCCATTCCGCCTCGGTCCGAATCGCAAGGAAACGCCGCGGGCGGACCGGCGGCGTTTCCAGGATGTCCTGCAATCGGACGGCTCCGGTCAGACGTGATCGTCCTTCACAAGCGAGCCGCGGCCGTGTCCGGCATGCCCACCCGATACCTCCTCGGTTGCCTCGTCGGCCAGTTCCTCGGGCAGGATCAGGTTGAGCACGATGGCGATGGTCGCCGCCGGCAGCAGGCCGCTGGTCAGCAGGATGCGGGCCGTGTCGGGCATGTGCTGCAACGCACCCGGCTCCAACTGCAGGCCCAGGCCGATGCTGAGCGAGATGGCGAAGATCACCATGTTGCGGCGGTTCCAGGTCACATCGGACAGCATCGAGATACCGGCGGCCACGACCATGCCGAACATCACGATCACGCCGCCGCCCAGAACCTCGATGGGCACGGTGCGGATGACGCCGCCCACCTTTGGGATCAGGCCGCAGATGATCAGGAAGACCGCGCCGCAGGTCACCACGTGCCGGCTCATCACGCCGGTCATCGCGATCAGGCCGACATTCTGGCTGAACGAGGTGTTGGGGAAGGCGCCGAAGCAGCCGGCGACCGCGGTGCCGAAACCATCGGCATAGGTCGCGCCCTGGATTTCCTTGTCGGTCGCCTCGCGGCCCGCGCCGCCCTTGGTGATGCCGGCCACGTCGCCCACGGTCTCGATGGCCGAGATGAAGGCCATGAGGCAGAAGCCGATAACCGCCGCGGCGCTGAATTCGAAACCGTATTTGAACGGCTGCGGCAGCGCAAAGGCGGCCGAGCGCGCCCAGGATCCGCTGATGGCGTCGAAGCTGAGGATGCCGACGAAAATGGCATAGACATAGCCCACGACAAGCCCGATCAGCACCGCCGAGATCGACAGCATGCCCTTGGTAAAGAACTTCAGGCCCAGGGTGACGAACACCACGACCAGCGCCGCGGACCAGTTCAGCAGGCTGCCATATTCCGGCGTGCCGATGGCCGGAACCCCGCCGGCGGCATACTGGATGCCGACCTTGACCAGCGCGAGGCCGATCATCGTCACCACCAGACCGGTGACCAGTGGCGGCAGCGCGAACCGGATCTTGCCGATGAACGTGCCGAGGAAGGCATGGAACAGGCCCCCGATGATGACGCCGCCGAACAGCGCGGCCAGCGCGTCCACGCCCTTGCCCGCCACCAGCGGGATCATGATCGGCAGGAACGCAAAGGACGTGCCCTGCACGATCGGAAGCGCCGCGCCCACCGGGCCCAGCGTGATCGTCTGCATCAGGGTCGAGATCCCCGCGAACAGCATCGACATCTGGATCAGGTAGAGAAGTTCGGGAAAGTCCGGCGAGTTCGAGCCGAACCCGAAACCGGCGGCGCCGGCGACGATGATCGCCGGCGTCACGTTCGAGACGAACATGGCCAGCACGTGCTGGATGCCGAGGGGGATCCCCTTGGCCAGCCCGGGGAAGTAATCTGGATCCCGGAGCTGTTCCGGGGTTCCGATGGAAGTGTCAGCCATTGCGCGTCTCCTGTTGCACTTATGGGGGTCTTGCCGCTTCTTGACAGGCGGCTTCAGGGGGTGGCCTCGACGATCCACGGATCGTCGAACCAGTGTTCTTGCAGGTTGGGGCCGTCGCCGATGCGGTCGACGACGACGAATCGCCCCGGCGCCCCAAGGGGGGCCAGAACGCCGTGCCAAACATTGCGCAGCAGGTTGATCGACTGCCCCGCCTGACTGGTGAAGGCCTTGAGGTTCACGGGCGTGCCGCCCTCGTCCTCGGCCACGATGACCAGCATCGGGACGCCGTTCACGGGGATGAAGGCCTGGCTGCCCTCGGGGTGGCGTTCCACCATGTCGACCACATGCGGCAGGTGCCGGGCCTTGGCGTCGAACAGGCTGATGCCCGCCCGCCCATCGGCAAAGTCCAGCCGCGCCCGGTCGTGGTGCCGCCCGCACATGCCTTGGTTTATCAGCTTGTCGGGCGCGCCCGAGACCTCGATCACATCGCCAAAGGGCGCAAACGCCTCTGCCGTAAGCGGCCGCGGCGTCAGCACGCGGCTCACGGCAACAGGTCCATCAGGCGGAACTGCGCGATTCGCTCGACCTGGCGGCAGGCCTCGGCGAACTCGGTCTCGCGGTCATTGTCGATGCGCCGCTGGAACGCGGCCAGGATGCTGGCCTTGTCGTGATCACGCACGGCGATGATGAAGGGGAACCCGTGCTTTTCGACATAGGTGTCGTTGAGGCGGGTGAAGGTCTCGCGCTCCTGGTCGGTCAGCAGGTCCAGCCCGGCCGCGGCCTGTTCCGAGGTGCTTTCCGCCGTCAGCCGCCCGGCCTGCGCCAGCTTGCCGGCCAGGTCCGGGTGCGCGGTCAGCACACTCAGCCGCTCCTCCGCCGTGGCGGTGCGGAAGGCCCGGCACAGCGCGTTGTGGACGCCGGCCGCGCAGTCATGCGCGGGACCCAGCTCCAGGCCGTGCGCCCGTTCGGCGATCCAGGGCGAGTGTTCGAAGATGCCGCCGAAGCTCTCGACGAATCGCGCCTTGTCCATCCGGCTGGGCCGCTCCCAGCGGCGCGGCGGATGGGTCGCCGCCCAATGCTCGGCGATGTCGACGCGACGCGGGCACCAGACCCCATCGTGCTTCGCAATATGCTCGATGAACCGCTTGAGCCCGGCGATCTTGCCGGGCCGCCCGACCAGGCGGCAATGCAGGCCGATGGACATCATCTTGGGCGCCCCGGCCGCGCCCTCGGCGTAGAGCGTGTCGAAGGCGTCGGTCAGGTATTGCCCGAAATCCTCGCCCGTGACCCAGCCCGGCGCGGTGGCAAAGCGCATGTCGTTGGCCTCGAGCGTGTAGGGGATGATCAGCTGGTCGCGCTCGCCGATCTCGATCCAGTGCGGCAGGTCGTCGTCATAGGTGTCGCTGATATAGTCGAACTGGCCGGTCTCGGCGGCCAGGCGCACGGTGTTGGTGCTGCAGCGCCCGGTATACCAGCCGCGCGGCACCTCGCCGACGATCTCGGTATGCAGGCGGATCGCCTCGGCGATGGCGGCGCGCTCTTCCTCCTCGGGCATGTCCTTGTGCTCGACCCATTTCAGGCCGTGGCTGGCGATTTCCCAGCTGGCCTCCTTCATCGCCTGCACCTGTTCGGGGCTGCGCGCCAGCGCCGAGGCCACGCCATAGATCGTCAGCGGGATATTCGCATCGGTGAACAGCCGGTGCAGCCGCCAGAAACCGGCACGCGCGCCGTATTCATAGATCGATTCCATGTTCCAGTGGCGCTGCCCGGCCCATTGCGCGGCGCCGGGAATGTCCGACAGGAACGCCTCGGACGCCGCGTCCCCGTGCAGGACGCAGTTCTCGCCGCCCTCCTCGTAATTCAGAACGAACTGAACGGCGATTTTCGCATCACCTGGCCATCTGGGCGCTGGCGGTGTCGGCCCGTGGCCGCGCATGTCGCGGGTATAGCGTGTCAAATTCGGCCTCCTGAATTTTCTTTCTTATAGGGCAAGCAAATCCAAAGAACCTTCCAGATTTTTTTGAAGCAGCTTCTTGCGGGTTTCGACTGTATGCAGCAGCGTGGCGCGGTCTAGTGTGGCCGCGGAACCGAACAGGAGGCACCGAGATGGCCGGATATCTGACCACCCATGTTCTGGACACCGCCCGCGGCTGTCCCGCCGAAGGCATCCGGATCGCGCTCTATCGCGTGTCGGGAAACTCGCACACGAAGATCGCCGAGACGGTGACCAACGATGACGGGCGCACGGATGCGCCGATCCTGCCGCAGGACACGTTCAAGACCGGCACCTACGAGCTGGTCTTCTTCTGCGGCGAGTACCTGGAACAGACGGGGCAGGCGCAGGGCGAGACCAAGTTCCTCGACCAGATCCCGATCCGCTTCGGCATGGACGACCCGCAAGCGCATTACCACGTGCCCCTGCTGCTCTCGCCTTACGGCTACTCGACCTATCGCGGCAGCTGAGACCGGTCAGGCGGGCATGTTGGCCAGGATGTGATCGACCATGAAGTCGATCAGCAGCCGCGCCTTGGGATCCTGCCGACGCCGGTGCATGTAGAGGCAGGCCAGCTGGATCGGCACCGGCGGTTCATCCTCCAGCACCGGCACCAGCCGCCCCGAGGCCAGGTGTTCCGAGATCTCGAAGACCGGCTTCAGGATGATGCCGTGCCCGTCCAGCGCCCAGCTGGTCAGCACATCGCCATGGTCGCATTCGAACGGGCCCGAGACCGGCACGCGGCGCACCCCGTCGGGTGTCTGCAGCGGCCATTGGAACTCGGGCGCGCCGGGATAGCGCAGGTTCAGGCAGTCGTGGTTCTCGGTCTTCAGCTCCTCCGACCGCGCCGGCTGCCCCCGGCGGGCGATGTAGTCGGGTGAGGCGCACAGGATCCGCGGACAGTCGGTTATCTTGCGGATGCGCAGGTTCGAATCCTCCGGCACCCCCAGAAAGAACATCGCGTCCAGCCCCTCGGCGGCCAGGTCCGGCTTGCGGTCCGACAGGCGCAGCCGGATGTCGATCATCGGGTATTCGGCGTTGAACTTCGGCACGGCCGGCGCAATCAGCCGCTGGCCCAGCCCCAGCGGCGCCGCCAGGAACAGCGTGCCGCGCGGCTGCTGGGTGACGCTGGTGATCTCGGCCTCGGCCTCGTCCACGGCCTCGAGGATCTTGGTCGCGCCGTGATAGAACAGGTTGCCCTGCTCGGTCGGGTTCAGAAGCCGCGTGGTGCGCTGGAACAGGCGCACGTTAAGATGCTCTTCCAACTGGGAAATCCGCGACGACGCCACCGCCGCCGAGATTCGCAGATCGCGCGCCGCGGCGGACATGTTGCCCAGCTCATAGACCCGCACAAAGGTCCTGATATTGTCGAGATAGGCCATTTTTCATTCTTTGTGTTTTTTTGAAGCAGCTTGGGTTTTTCACCGGATACACGAAAAGCCGCGCATGCTCTAGCGTCGGGGCGATCAATTCGAGGGAGAAAAGATGCAAGATCTCGCCATCATGTGGGACTGGATGGCCTTCGCCGTGCGTTGGCTGCATGTCATAACGGCGATCGCCTGGATCGGGTCGTCCTTCTATTTCGTCGCGCTGGACCTGGGCCTGCGCAAGACGCCAAGCCTGCCCGCCGGCGCCCATGGCGAGGAATGGCAGGTACATGGCGGCGGCTTCTACCATATCCAGAAATACCTGGTGGCACCCGAGAACATGCCGGACCACCTGACCTGGTTCAAATGGGAAAGCTATGCCACCTGGCTCAGCGGCGCCGCGCTTCTGATGATCGTCTACTGGGTCGGCGGCGAGCTCTATCTCATCGACGCCAACAAGGCCGATCTGGCGCTTTGGCAGGGCATCCTGATCTCGGCCGGCTCCCTGTCGATCGGCTGGCTGGTCTATGACCGGCTGTGCAAGTCCGGCCTGGGCGAGCAGCCGACGGTCCTGATGCTGCTCCTGTTCGTGCTCCTCGTGGCGATGGGCTGGGGTTACAACCAGATCTTCACGGGCCGCGCCACCATGCTGCATCTGGGCGCCTTCACCGCCACCATCATGACGGCAAACGTGTTCTTCATCATCATGCCCAACCAGCGCATCGTGGTGAAGGACCTGCAGGAGGGCCGTACGCCGGACGCCAAATACGGCAAGATCGCCAAGCTGCGCTCGACCCACAACAACTACCTGACGCTGCCGGTGCTGTTCCTGATGCTGTCCAACCACTACCCTTTGGCCTTCGCCACCGAGTACAACTGGATCATCGCCGCGCTCGTCTTCCTGATGGGGGTCACGATCCGGCACTACTTCAACTCCCTGCACGCCCGGTCCGGCAACCCGACCTGGACCTGGGCGGTCAACGCGATCCTGTTCATATGCATCATGTGGCTGTCGACCGCGCCGCTGATGCAGGACACTCTGGAAGAGTCCGAGACACGCGCCCTGACCCCCGCCGAACAAGTCTTCGCCAGCGCCAAGGGGTTCGACGAGGTGATGGGCGTGGTGCCCGGCCGCTGTTCGATGTGCCACGCGCGAGAGCCCTTCTACGAGGGGTTCTACCGCGCGCCCAAGAACATTCTGCTGGAGACCGAGGCCGACATCGCCCGGGCGGCGCGGCAGATCTACCTGCAGGCCGGCGTGACCCATGCCATGCCGCCCGCCAATGTCACCTACATGGAGCCCGAAGAGCGGCAACTGATCGTGGACTGGTATCGCAACGCGGCGCAGGAGTTGCCGTTTCATATCGCGGCCAACTGAGGGCCCCGAGTATCACGGAAGCCCGCAGGCCGGCGCGAATCGCGCCGGCCTTTTCTTGTTGCGCCGACAAGGTTTTTTGTGCCCGTCCCTGGTGGCCAAGGCAGACTGAGATCAGGCAAAAGGAAAGGGCCGGCGCATGACGCCGACCCTTGTCCATGGGACAGGCGCAGGGGGCTCAGAAATCGACCTCGATCGCGATGCCCCGCTCGACCGCCAGGTCCACCACCGCAGCGGCCACCGCAAGATCCTGCAGCCCGACGCCGGTGCCGTCGAACAGCGTGATCTGGTCGTCCGAGCTGCGCCCGGCATGGCTGCCGTTGATCACCGCGCCCAGTTGCGCCACGTCCGCCTCGGAGATCAGCCCCCGGCCGACCGCGTGCTGCGCCTCGCCGATGCTGACCGATTGCGCCACCTCGTCGGTGAACACGTCGGCGCGCACCAGGAGCTGCGGATCGACCTCCTTCTTGCCCTTGGTGTCGGTGCCCATGCAGGCCACATGGGTGCCGGGGCTGACCTGGTCGGCCCCCAGGATCGCGTCGAAGGACGAGGTGATCGACACGATGACATCCGCCTCGCGCATCCCGTCCAGTTCGACCGCCTCGAATGGCAGGCCGGCCGCCTCGGCCACCTCCTGCAGGTTGGGCAGCATCTCGGGGTGGAAGTTCCAGCCGATGACCTTCTCGAAATCCCGCTGCTCCAGCGCTGCGCGCAGCTGGAAACGGGCCTGGTGTCCGGCCCCAATCATGCCGATCACCCGAGCGTCCTTGCGCGCCAGGTGCCGGATCGAAACCGACGAGGCCGCCGCCGTCCGCAGTGCGGTCAGCAGGTTGCCGCCGACCATCGCCTTGACCATCCCGGTGTCGGGATCGAAAAGGAATACCGTGGACTGGTGGTTGATGATGCCGCGCTTGTCCAGGTTGTTCGGCCAGTACCCCCCGGCCTTCAGCCCCAGCGTCAGACCGGCGCGGTCGAAACCGCCCTTGAAGCCGTAAAGCGCATCCTCATGGCCGATCGCCTCGCGCACCACGGGAAAGTTGTAGGCGTCTCCCGACGCCATGGCGGCAAAGACCTTCTCGACGGCGTCGAACGCCGCCTCCCGGGTCATCAGGTCGGCGATCTCGCGCTCGGGCACGATCAGCATTGCACATCTCCTTGTCGCGGATGCCCTTGTTGGTGGCATCCGGCTCTTCCTCTCGCGGAAAATACCTTCAGGGGGGTGCGGGGGGCAGAATGCCCCCCGCTTCGGTCGGATCGCGCAGCGATCCGATACAGGCTCAATACGCCTTGCCGCGGGCCGAGACCGGCCAGACCGTCTCGACCTTGCCGCCGCGCACGCCGACATACCAGTCATGGACATTGGCGGTGGGGTCGCAATGGCCGGGCACCAGCTTCAGCTTCTCGCCCACTTTCAGCACGCCGTCGGGATCCGCGATCACGCCGTGCTCGTCCGAGCACTTGACGTATTCCACGTCGTCGCGCCCGAAGATCACCGGCAATCCGCTGTCCACCGACTGCGCCTTCAGGCCGGCGTCGCAGATCGCCTTGTCGGGTTTCGCGTGGCTCATCACCTGGGTCAGGATGAAGAACGCGTTCTCCCACTCACCCTGGTCGATGCGGTTGCCGTCCTTGTCCAGGATGCGGCCGTAATCGGCATCCATGAACGCGTAGGAGCCGCACTGAAGCTCGTTGTAGACGCCCGAATTGCTCTCGAAATAATACGAGCCGGTGCCGCCGCCCGAGACCAGTTCGGGCTCCAGCCCGGCCGCCTTCAGCCCCTCGACCGCGTCCGAGACCTGCGCGATGGCCGCGTCCAGCTTCTCCTTGCGCGCCTCATAGCTGTCGAGATGCTGCATCGCGCCCTGATAGGCCTGGATGCCCTTGAAATTCAGGTTGTCGGCGGCCTCCACGGCCTTGGCGATCTCCACCACGGCCTCGGTGGTGGTGACACCGCACCGCCCGGCGCCGCAGTCGATCTCGATGAAGACCCCCAGCTCGGTGCCGTGTTTGCCGGCGGCATCCGACAGCTCGGACACGTTGGCGATATCGTCGACACAGACGATGATATTGGCGTCCAGTTTGGGCAGCTGGGCCAGCCGGTCGATCTTGGCCGGGTCGCGCACCTGGTTCGACACCAGCACGTCCTTGATGCCGCCGCGGGCAAAGACCTCGGCCTCCGACACTTTCTGACAGCAGACGCCGACCGCGCCGCCCAGCTTCTCCTGCAGCAGGGCCACATCGACCGACTTGTGCATCTTGCCATGCACCCGGTGGCGCATCCCGTGCGCCTTGGCATAATCGCCCATCTTCTTGATGTTGCGCTCGAGCGCGTCGAGATCCAGCACCAGGGCCGGGGTCTGGATGTCGGCCGCGTCCATGCCGGGTACGGCGGGCACGTCGAAGCCCACGTCGAGGGTCGAGAAATCGGTTTGTGCGTTCATGTCGGTTACTCCGTTTCAGCCATTGATCCAGGGCAGCTTGTCCAGGTCGACATTGCCGCCGGTTATGATGACGCCGACGCGCTTGCCGGCGAAATGGTCCCTGTTCTTGAGGATGGTCGCCAGCGGCACCGCCGAGGACGGCTCCATCACCACGCGCAGGTGTTTCCAGGTCAGTTTCATCGCGTCGACGATCTCCTCCTCCGAGGCGGTGAAGATCTCGCTCACATGGTTGGACACGAAATGCCAGGTCAGATCCTTGAGCGGCACCAGCAGCCCGTCCGCGATGGTCTTGGGCGCGTCGTCGGCGATGATATGCCCCGCCTTGAAGCTGCGATAGGCGTCATCGGCCTGCTCGGGCTCGGCGGCGATGATCCGCGTCTCGGGGGCTGCGTTGGACAGGGTCAGGCAGGTGCCCGAGATCATGCCGCCGCCGCCGATCGGCGCGACGGCGAAATCCAGCCCATCGACCTGCTCGATGAACTCCCTGGCGCATGTGCCTTGCCCCGCGATCACCCGCGGGTCGTTATAGGGGTGCACGAAATCCCCGCCGGTCTCGGCCTGCACCCGGGCAAAGGTCTCCTCGCGCGCGCTGGTCGAGGGCTCGCATTCGGTGATCTTGCCACCGTAGCGCCGCACCGTGTCCTTCTTGGCCTGCGGCGCGCTATGCGGCATCACCACGTTGCACGGGATCCCGCGCAGCATCGCCGCATAGCTCAGGCAGGAGGCATGGTTGCCCGAGCTGTGGGTGGCCACGCCCTTTTGCGCCTGGGCCTCGTTCAGACCGAAAACCGCGTTGCTGGCGCCGCGCACCTTGAAGGCGCCCGGCTCCTGGAAGTTCTCGCACTTGAAGAACAGCTCGCAGCCGGCCAGCTCGTTGAGATAGGCCGACTGCCGGATCGGCGTTCGGCGGATATGCGGCTGGATCCGCTCATGCGCCGCCAGCATGTCGTCATAGGTCGGGATATACATCGGGCTTGCGTCCTTCATCACGCGGCCGCCCTGGAATGGGTGGGCTGGGGCGAACGATACACGTCCTGGGCGGCGGCGACACCCGATCCCAGCTGGATATCCAGCCCCAGGTCGGCCATCACCATCTCGGCGGTGGCAATGCCCGACAGCGCCATCACGTCGGTCAGGCTGCCCAGATGGCCGATGCGAAACACCTTGCCGGCGACCTCGCCCAGCCCGGTGCCATAGGCCACGCCGTATTTCTCGGCGGCCAGTGTCACAATGTCGGTGGCGTTGAACCCCTCGGGCGTGCGGATCGCGCTGACCGTGTCGGAATAGACCTCGGGCGAGCGGGCGCACAGGTCCAGACCCCAGGCGCGGACCGCGGCGCGCACGCCCTCGGCGATGCGGTGATGGCGGGCGAACACGTTGTCCAGCCCTTCGCCCAGCAGCATCGCGCAGGCGTCGTTCAGCCCGTTCAGCAGGCCCACGGCCGGCGTGTAGGGATAGGCGTTGTTGGCATAGCCCTTGGCCATGTCATGCACGTCGAAGAAGGTGCGCGGCAGGGTGCCGGTCCCGGTCGCCTGCATCGCCTTGGCGCTGAAGCCGACGATGGCCAGCCCCGCCGGCAGCATGAAGCCCTTTTGAGAGCCGGTCACGGCGACATCGACGCCCCATTCGTCGAACCGGAAATCCATCGACGCGATGGAGCTGACACCATCGACGAACAGCAGCGCGGGATGGCCGGCCGCGTCCAGCGCCCGGCGCACGGCGGCGATATCCGATTTCACGCCGGTGGCGGTCTCGTTATGGGTGGCCAGGACGACCTTGATCTCGTGGCCGGTATCGGCGGTCAGGATCTCCTCGTAGCGGTCCGCCGGCAGGCCCTCGCCCCAGGGCGTCTCGACGACCTCCACCTTTAGGCCGTGGCGCTGGCACATGTCGATCCAGCGATGCGAGAACATGCCGTTGCGCGCCGCCAGAACCTTGTCGCCCGCCGACAGCGTGTTGGTCAGCGCGGTCTCCCACCCGCCGGTGCCGGTCGAGGGGAAGATGAAGATCTCGGCGCTGTCGCTCTTGAGGATCTTGCGCACGCCCTCGCGCGCGGGGTGCAGGATCTGGCCGAACAGCGGCGACCGGTGATCGATCGTCGGCATGTCGCAGGCCTTGCGCAGCGCCTCGGGCATGTTGGTCGGGCCGGGGATGAAAACGGGGTTCTGAAAGCTCATGATGTGCCACTCCTGTCGCGGTTCCATCCCAGACTACCGCAGCAGGCGCAGGTCTGAAATTTTCTTGAAAAACGATTTCATGATAGGTCTTTTCCAGAGTTACATGATGTGTTTCAATGGCTTGCATTTTTCATTGATCGAAAAAACATTTCAGTGTTTCCTGTTCCACGCCGAAAACGGGGAATCGCAAAGGACACGCCATGCCCGATCCCACACCCAGGAAGGGCCGGCCGCGCGCCTTTGCCGGGCCCGGGTCGCAGCCGACCATCCAGGCGCTGGACCGCGCGCTGACCGTGCTCGATGCACTGGCCGCTGCCGACGGGCTGACGCTGACCGAACTGTCGCGGTCGCTCGACCAGTCCACCGCGACGGTGCACCGCATCCTGGCCACGCTCGAGGCGCGGCAGGTGGTCGAAATGGATATGCAGCAGCAGGCCTGGCATATCGGCGCGATGGCGTTCCGCCTCGGATCGGCCTTTCTGCGCCGGATGAGCGTGATCGACCGCAGCCGGGCGGCCATGCGCGCGCTGATGCAGGACACTGGCGAGACCTCGAATCTGGGGATCGAGCGCAATGGCGAAGTGATGTTCGTCAGCCAGGTCGAGACCCAGGAATCCATCCGCGCCTTCTTTCCGCCGGGCACCCTGTCGCCCATGCACGCCTCGGGCATCGGCAAGGCGCTGCTCAGCCGCTATCCCGAGGACCGGCTGGAGCGGTTCCTGCGCCGCCGCGTGCTGCAACGGTTCAACGCGCAGACCATCACCGATCCGGGCGCGCTCAAGACCGATCTGGCGCAGGTGCGGGCGCGGGGATGGGCGCTCGACGACGAGGAGAAGGCCGCCGGAATGCGCTGCGTCGCGGCGCCCATTGTCGACATTCATGGCGAGGCGGTGGCCGGTATCTCGGTCTCCGGCCCGACCCAGCGGATGCCGCCGGCGCGGATCGAGGAAATCGGCGCGCTGGTCCGGGGCGCCGCCGCCGAGGTCTCGCGCGGTTTGGGCGCGCCGCTCAGCGATTGAGCGGCATGTGCCGGTTCACGTCCTTGTAGAGCAGATAGCGGAACGGCCCCGGCCCGCCGGCATAGCAGGCCTGCGGGCAGAAGGCGCGCAGCCACATGTAGTCGCCGGCCTCGACCTCGACCCAATCCTGGTTGAGCCGATAGACCGCCTTGCCCTCGAGCACGTAGAGCCCGTGTTCCATCACATGGGTCTCGGCAAAGGGGATCACGCCGCCCGGCTGAAAGGTGACGATCGTCACATGCATGTCGTGGCGCAGGTCGGCGGGGTCCACGAAGCGCGTGGTGGCCCAGGCCCCGTCGGTGTCGGGCATCGGCGTCGGCGCGATGTCGCGTTCGTTGGCCACTACCGGGTCGGGCGCGTCCAGCCCGTCGACCGCCTGATAGGCCTTGCGGATCCAGTGGAAGCGCGCGGCGGCGTCGCCGGTATTGCGCAGGCTCCAGGCGGTGCCGGGCGGGATATAGGCATAGCCGCCTTCGGACAGGTCATGCCCGGTTCCGTCGATGGTCACCCGGATCGTGCCCCCGACCACGAACAGCACCGCCTCGACCCCCGCATCGGTCTCGGGCCGGTCGCTGCCACCACCCGGCATCACCTCGGCGATATATTGCGAGAAGGTCTCGGCAAAGCCCGACAGCGGGCGGGACAGCACCCAGAACCGGGCCTTGTCCCAGAACGGCAGGAAACTGGTGACGATGTCGCTGAACGTGCCCTTGGGGATCACCGCATAGGCCTCGGTGAACATCGCGCGATCGGTCAGCAACTGGGTCTGCGGCGGCAGCCCGCCGGTGGGAGCGTAGTAGGTGGGAGCGGTCATGGAGGGAGCCCTTCACTCGGGTCATGTTCGGGGCATTGAACCCCGAAGCGGTCCCCGCGCCAACGACTATCCCTATCGGGATTCCCAGAAGGATCGTCAGGATTTTTTTGAAATACCTGAAAACGGCGGTGGCCTGCGCTGCGCTATCCGTCCGGGCTCTCCGCCTTGACCGGCAGGTACAGCACCATCGCGTCGTCGCCCTGAACCATATGCGGCCGGGGACCGTCATAGGGCGCGAAACTGCCGCAGCGGTCAGGGGTTTCCGAACAGACCACAATCCGGCGCCCGGTCAGGTGATAGAGCCTCAGCCGCAGCGCCTGCGGCGCCTGCAGATGCGCAGACCTGGCCGAGTTCAGCGCGTCGTAGTCGCCGGTGACGTAAAGCGGGCCATGCCCGGCGTTGAGGATGTCCGCCATGGCCCGGGTCTCTTGTTGCCAGGGGAGGTAGGACGCGTATTGCTTGGGCGTGAGGATCGCGTGGGCGGCGAGGATCGTCAGCGCCCCCAGTTGCAGCGCGCGGGCCGAGGGCAGTCCGTGCTCCTGCGCCTCGAGCTGTGCGCGGACCACGGCGATGGCCGCGATCATGCAGGCGAATCCCAGGGTGCGGTGCGGCAGGGTGATGCCGGTCAGCAGGACCTGCAGGCTGAGCAGCGCCAGCCCCGCGCCGAGGCCGGTCATCAGGTAGAGCGCGCTCCACCGATCCGTGCGGGCGAGCACGACCATCGCGCCCAGAAACAGGGCGATGCCGACAACGGTGACCGTGGTGTTCTGGAACCCGGCCGCCAGGGCGCCGTCCCACATCGACTGGGCCAGCATCCGCGTATTCGCCATCAGCGAGGCCCAATCCGTTGCCGGACGGGGATCGCGCCACTCGGCCATCGGGATCCCGAAGATGCCGTGTTCGATCAGGTTGAGCGTGTAGATGCCCACGATGCCCAGCCCGAAGGCGAGGCCGAAGAGGCACAGCACCGTGGCCAGGTCCGTCCATGACCGGCGCGTGTCGCGGGCCGCAAGGCACAGGCACAGCAGCAGGATCGGGTAGGTGGTATAGGCGGTCAGGGTGATCGGCACGAAGATCAGAAGCAACAGCCGCGATACTCGCTGCGAGACCTGCGTGGCCAGCACCGCATAGAGCGCCAGGATGGCGATCCCGGGCAGCAGCGTGTTGAACCACAGCGAGATCAGCAGCGCCGGGACCGACAGCGCCAGCAGCCCCGACAGCGTCAGGACCGTCCGCCAGGTCGCGCCGCGCCCGCAGGCGATGATCGCCGTCGCCCCGCAGAAGGCCGCCCAGAACAGCTGGTACAGCGCGAAGTTCAGCCAGGCCGGCGTGACGATCCCGCGCAGGTGCCACCAGTAGTTCAGCCAGCGCCCCTCGTGCAGGGTCTTGCTGTAGAACCCGTCCGGCAGGGCCAGAAGCGCCAGATAGTCGTCATTGCGCAGGAACGGATCGGCCAGGTTGGTGGCCGAGACCAGCAACAGCAGCAGATAGGTCACGCCGATGGTGCCCAGCACGCGCGACATCGGGGCGATGGCGCTTGCGCCCCATGCGTCGGAGCGGCCCGCGATCACACCGGGCCGGGTGCTGTCCATGCTGCTCATGGCGGTCTATCCCGCGATACGCTGGGCCTGGCGCGCCAGAACGGCGGCGCGGGCCTGCGCGATCCAGGTCACGGTCGGGCGGGGCAGCATCGAGACGATCTGCCGGCGCAGGCGCCAGGATGCGCTGCCGCCCTCGGGCACCGGCTCGCCGGCCGGGATCTCGGTCTCCAGAACCGCGTCGGGCAGGCCCTCGCGGCCGGCGGCATTCACATAGAGGACAGCGTTGTAGCGATACCAAGGCTCGACATCGTCATGCCCGGCCAGCGCCGGCCGTACGCAATCGAAGGCGCGATATCCGCGCGCGGCGAACAGGTCCTGCCAGAAGGATAGCGGCTGCTCGTTGATGTGGAACTCGCCGCCCTGGCCCGGCACCGCGGCCGAGAACAGCACCCGGTCGCTGGCCCGCGTCAGGCTTGCCACCAGGGTTTCCGAGGCCTCGGTGGGCAGGTGCTCGCCGACCTCCAGGCTCTGGGCCAGGTCATAGCGGCGGTCGTATTTCAGTGGTTGCGTCAGATCGGCGGCGCGAAAGCTGTCGGGCGCGATCGCCAGCCGGACCCGCTCGACATAGTCGCCATCGACGCCGAGGACGTGTTCCACGCCGGCACGTTGCCATTCGGCCAGCCACACGCCCCGACCGCTGCCCAGGTCGGCCACGCTGCCGGCGTTCAACCAGGGTTGCAGAGCGGCGATCAGCCGGCGGGCCGAACTGCGCGCGCCACGGTCGATATAGTCGAAGAACCGGTCAGTGTAGATATGCGACATGTCAGACCTCGGAACAGGTTGCGGGGGCCGCGTAGACCCAGGCTTTCATCAGGATGTAGTTCTGGACCGGTAGGATCACGGTGACCGCGATGGCCGCGGCGAGATCCGGCAGACCGAAGGCGGGGGCCAGCCCGCCGGTGATCGCCGCCGAGCTTGCAAGTCCCAGCCCGATCATCACCGCGAACCGCATCGCCTGCCGTGGCGCGATCAGCCGGCGGCGGAAGGTGAACAGGGTCTGGCCCACATATTGCCCGGCCACGGCCAGACCGAAGGCCAGCGCATTGGCCCAACCCCGGCCCATTCCGGCCTGCAGGAACAGCAGGTAGAGTGCGACATAGGCCAGCGCCACGGCGGCACCGACCAGCGCAAAGCGCAGCAGGGGCGACGCCTGGCTCATGCCCGCGCCGTCCGCTTGTCGTGGCGGTTTTCGGGCGAGGGAACCGGCTCCAGGCTGCGCGCCTCTTCGGCGAGGTAGTAGAGCGGGCGGTGCTTGGCCTCCATGTAGAGGCGGCCAAGGTACTCACCCATGATGCCCAGCGTCAGCAGCTGGATGCCCGAGAAGAAGCTGACCGCCAGCACCACCGAGGCCCAGCCCGGCGCGGTGCTGTAGAGGAACAGCGAGCCGAAGACATAGATCGCCATCAAGAGCGAGACCAGCAGGCTGCAGAACGACAGGCGCGTGGCGAAACGCAGCGGCCGGGTCGAGAACCCGGTCAGCGCATCCGTGGCAAAGCTCAGCATCGCGCGCAGCGGATACTTGGTTTCGCCCGCCGCGCGCGGGGCGCGCACATATTCCAGCCCGATCTGGTCATATCCGGCCCAGGCGAACATGCCGCGCAGGAATCGCGTGCGCTCGGGCATCGCCAGCACCGCGTCAAGGGCGCGCCGGCTGACCAGACGGAAATCGCCGGTGTCTCGGGGGATGTCGACATCCGACAGAGCGTTGAGAAAGCGGTAGAACCCCCAGGCGGTGACCTTCTTGAACAGGGTCTCGCCCTCGCGTTTCGCGCGCCGGCCATAGACCACGTCATAGCCGCGATCCATCATCAGCATCATGTCGCCCAGCAGTTCCGGAGGATCCTGAAGGTCGGCATCCAACATGAACACCCGCTTGCCGCGCGCGGCCTCAAGCCCGGCGGTCAGCGCGACCTGATGCCCGCGATTGGCGGAAAGCCGCAGGCCCACCACCTGCGGCACTTCCTTTCGGGCGGCGCGGATCAGGTCCCATGTCCCGTCGGTCGAGCCGTCATCCACAAGGATGATCTCGGCCCGGTTGCTCCAGGGTTCGATCACCGCGGCCAGACGCTCCACGAGAGAGGGGAGGGACGCCTCCTCGTTCATACATGGCACGACGATCGACAGATACATGGCTGGTCCGCCCCTTGTTGCACAAGCCCATTACACAATCGGATCCCGAGGGACCGTGTTCAGAATTTGCAGTTCAATACGGCGGATTGCCGACCCAATCTGGGCATTTTTGCGGTTCCGGCCACAAAGGATGCGGTTCGGTGGAATTGTTTCAGGGGGCCGGTGCGAGCGCCCTGCCGCCGGTCCGGGCGTGGGAACACCCGGCGCTTGACATATCCGACTGTTTTAATAAGAAATGACTCATCGTCCGCCATCCCGCCTTCTGCCGGGTCAGCCAGCGAGACCGTCACCGGCCCGTCCAAGGGGCGGCGGCAGTCAGAGAAATCGCCAGCCGAATGCCCTCAGGAGGCCAGATCATGAACGCACAGACCCCGATGCACGAACGCTCCGAGCCGCTTCCGGTCCTGCCCACACACCGGGCCGAGGAACTGACCGAAGGCGGCAACCTGGCGCAGATCGCGCTGGGCCATCAGCTCTACACCCTGCGCATCACCCGCGCGGGCAAGCTGATCCTGACGAAATGAGCGGGCGGGTCAATCACGGCGGCGCGCCGGTTGGGCAGCTGGCCCATCTCGATCCGCTGCGCGCGCGGGCCGTAAAATGTCTGCGGACCTGGACCGACGACCCACAGACCCGGACGGGCGCCGTTGCCGCCATGTCGCGGATCTGCGGCCTGTGCGCCAGTTTCGGCCGCCGCCCGCTGATCCGTCACGCGCCGGACTGCGCGTACCTCGGCGCCGACGAAAGCTGTTTCGCCACGCTGGTCGCTGCCGCGGCCGATGGCGCGCGCGAGGACGCGCTACTGATGGCCTGCCTGATCGTGCGGCCCGACATGGCCCCGGTCCTGGCGGCACTGGCCGAGGATCTCGGCCTGGCGCTGCGCCGGGACGAGATCGGCCGAAGACTGGACACGCCGCAGACCGTGCCTGCCCCGGTCGTCCTGCACTGACCGACGCTGCGGCTGCGCTCAGGTGCAGCCGCAGCCGGGACCATGATGATGGTGCCGGTGCCGCGCGTCGGGCGTCATGTGGCCCAGTTCGCCCAGTACCGCTCGCAGGCAGCTCAGGATCATGTCCACATCCTCGGCCTCGATGGTCAACGGCGGGCGGATCTTGAGGATGTTGTCCTTCGGCCCCTCGCTGCCGATCAGGATGCGGTGGTCGCGCATGCGGTTCTTCACATAGGCGCAGATCTCGGTGGCCTCGGACCCGTCCGGGTGCACCAGTTCGACACCCAGGAACAACCCCATGCCGCGCACGTCGCCGATACAGGCGAAGTCGGCCTCGATCTGGCGCAGCCCCGCAATGAGCCGTTCGCCCATGACGCGGGCGTTCTCCTGCAGGCCCTCGTCGTCGACGATGTCGAGTACCTCCTTGCCGATCCGGCAGGACAGGGTCGAGCCGCCGAAGGTCGAGAAGAACTCGGGGCCTTGCGCAAAGCTCGCGGCGATCTCGCGTGTGGTGACCAGCACGCCCAGCGGGTGGCCGTTGCCGATGGGCTTGCCCAGCACAACGATATCTGGCGACGCGCCTTGCTGCTCGAACCCGAAATAGTGATCGCCCAGGCGGCCCAGCCCGGTTTGCACCTCGTCGGCGATGCAGACGCCGCCTGCTGCGCGCACCCGCGCGTAAACCGCCGGCAGGTATCCCGGCGGCGGGATGATCTGCCCGCCGACCGAAGGGAAGGTCTCGGCGATGAACCCGGCCAGCCCATGCCCCTTGTCCATAAGTCGGGCGATCGCCGGCTCGACCAGCGCGGCGAATTTCGCGGCCCGGTCGGGATCGTCGCGGCGGAACGATCCACGGTAGTCGTCGGCCAGCTCGACCAGTTCGACCCAAACGGGCTGTCCCGGCCCGCCGGGCTTGTTGAACTTGTAGGCCGAGATATCCACCGCCCCGGTTGTGTTGCCGTGATAGCCGTGATCGGGCGTCACCATGCCGCGCGCTCCGGTATGGGCGCGGGCCAGCCTCAGCGCCAGCTCGTTGGCCTCGGTGCCGGAATTCACGAAGAAGCAGACCTGCAGGTGATCGGGCAGTTTCGACAGGATTTTCTCGGCAAATCCCACCTGCGCGGGATGCAGGTAGCGCGTGTTGGTATTCACGCGCCTCAACTGGTCCGCCGCCACCGCCTGGATGCGCGGATGCGCGTGGCCCACATGCGGCACGTTGTTGTAGGCATCCAGATAGGGCCGCCCCCACTCGTCGAACAGATGATGCCGCCAGCCCCGGACCAGCATCACGGGCGCGTCATAGCTCAGGCTCAGATTGGGCGCGAAATGGTCCAGCCGCTGCTCCAGCACGCGGCTGCGGTCGGTCGGCCGGTGGTGCAGCCGGTCATCGGGCAGGTTCAGCAAGGCCGCCGGGTTGGGGCAGAGCGCGTGCCACAGCTCCAGTTCGTCGGGATCGGCGACACCGGGCCAGTCGGCCTCCATCCCCGCCACCGACAGCGCCAGTTGCAGATGCAGATGCGGCGCCCAGCCACCGTTCTGCCCGGGGCTGCCAAGGCGCGCGAAGGCGGCGCCCTGCTCCACCGGGTCGCCGACCCGCAGCCGGTCGCACACCTCCGGGTCCAGATGGCCATGGAGCGTGTGAAACGCATCGCCCTCGGGGGTTTCATGCCGCAGGATCACCACACCGCCATAGTCCAGATGCGCCGCCCGGTTCTCGACATGCGCGACCGTGCCCGCAAGCGGCGCGTGGATCGGCGTGCCGGCCGGCGCGAACACATCCGCAGCGATATGCACGCTGCGCCGGTCGCTGGCCTTCCACGGCCCCTTGCGGAATGCGGGCGCCGTATAGATCAGCCTCGGCTCGTTGTATCGGCCCAGCCACAGGCGGTTGCCCGCGTGCTCCTCGCCGACCCGGGCGGCCTCGTCCGGTGCCAGGTTGAACGGGTCGCGCGGCCAGACCGAGCCCTCGACCGACAGCGACCCGACCGGCGTATCCTCCAGCGACTCGCCCAGGATCGGCGCGAAGGATCCGCGCTGACGCTCCAGCCAGGCCATCACCCGGTCGGCGCCCTCGGCCACCGGCAGCCTGCAGGCGGCGCGCAGCCGCGCCGGCATCAGGGCGCCGTTCACGGCCTCGTTCTCCAGGAACCGCCAGGCCGGAGCCTGGCTGATCGTCACGTAAGGGTCGTCGGGCGCCTCTGTGGCCATCAAGGCCGAGTTGACCACCGAAACAACCAGCCGCATCCGCAACAGCGGCCAGATCAGGTCGACCTCGTCGGCCGTCAGCCGGTTGGCCGCGTGATAGCCCTGCACCAGCGCCGCCAGCGCCCGCTCGGGATGCGGGTGATTCAGCACCACATAGGCGCCGGCGATGGCCAATTCGCAAACCTTGGGCGCGGCGCAGATGTCGCCCAGGTCGATCAGCCCCGAGATCCGCCGCGGCTCGGACAGCACGCCCTCGACCAGGATGTTGTAGTCGTTGGCGTCGTTGTGGATGGCCTGACGCGGCAAAGCGGACAGTGCGGCGCGGATGCCCCGGAACCCCTCGACGATCTCGGTCAGCCAGGCGCGCCGGTCCGGATCGGCGATGACGTTCAGCTCCGCCTCGATCCATTCCGCCCGGGTCAGGTCCCACTTGAAGTCCCGCTCCAGCGACGGATGCCTGAAATCCTCCAGCGCGCGGTCCGCCGCGCCCAGCGTCCGGCCCAGCCGGCGGATCAGGTCAAGGGATTTCGGCGCGCTCTCGGCATAGCAGCGCCCCGGCAGCCGCTCCTGCAGCCAGACCAGGCGCGATTGGCCATCCGGGTCGGGCCACTCCAACAGCGCCGCACCGTCCAGCGCCTGGATCACCGCAGGAAACGGCAGGCCGGGCGCGCGCCGTGCCAGATGCGCCAGCGCCGCCACCTGCATCTCGACCAGCCCCCGGTCGCAGCCGGGCCGCATCACCTTGAGCACGAATTCCCGGCCGTCCTGCGCGGTTACCGCGAAATTCAGGTCATACTCTCCGTTCAGCCGCGCCAGCGTGGCCTTCATTCCCCAATGCTGGCGCAGGTGGCGCACCCAAGACTCGGTCGGCATTAATAACTCCCGCACTGGCCGGGGCGCGCCCGGGATCCCCTTCATCTGGCCGAAAATACCTCGGGGGAGTCCGCCTTGAAGGCGGACGGGGGCAGCGCCCCCGATGCGTCACCCCAACGCGCGCAACCGCTTGATCAGCGACGACGTATCCCAGCGCCCGCCGCCCAGTTTCTGCACGTCCTTGTAGAACTGGTCGACCAGCGCAGTGACCGGCAGCGAGGCGCCGGTCTCGTCGGCGGTATCCAGGCAGATGCCCAGATCCTTGCGCATCCAGTCCACCGCGAAGCCGTGCTCGAATTGATCGTCCAGCATGGTCTCATACCGGTTCGACATCTGCCAGCTTCCCGCCGCGCCCTGGCTGATGACCTCGACCACCGCGCGCCCGTCAAGGCCCGCTTTCTCGGCGAAATGCAGCGCCTCGCTCAAGCCCTGCACCAGCCCGGCGATGGCGATCTGGTTGCACATCTTGGTCATCTGCCCGGCGCCGCTGTCACCGATGCGACGGCAGATGCGGGCATAGGCGTCCATCACCGGCTCGGCCCGGTCGTAATGGGCCTGCTCGCCGCCGCACATGATCGACAGCGCACCATTCTCGGCCCCCGCCTGTCCGCCCGAGATCGGCGCGTCGACAAAGCCGATGCCCTTGCCTGCGGCGGCCTCGAACAGCTCGCGCGTGACCTTGGCAGACACGGTGGTGTGGTCGACAAAGACGCAGCCCTCATCCATCGCGGCAAAGGCGCCGTCCGCGCCCAGGCAGACCGCGCGCAGATCGTCGTCATTGCCGACGCAGGCCATCACGAACTCGGCGCCGGACGCGGCCGCGGCCGGCGTCGGAGCGCTGGTCCCGCCATGCTCGCCCACCCAGGCCTCGGCCTTTGACGCGGTGCGGTTGTAGACGGTCACGTCGTGGCCCGCCGCCTGCAGATGTCCGGCCATCGGATAGCCCATGACCCCAAGGCCCAGAAACGCGATTTTTGCCATGGCTCGATCCTTTCCCCTGCCGCGCGATGCTGCGCCAAGTCAAAGCAAAGCCCGTCCGGAAGGGCAAGGCGTTTCCGGGGCGCCGTCAGGCTCCGGGGCGCGAATCGTCCAGTTCCACCGGGTACCGGCGCGGCATGAGACCGGCCTGGAACCATTCGATCATGGTCTGGATGGAAAACACGGGCAGGCCGGTCCGGCGCCGGATATCTGCCGCGTAAGGCACCATGTTGGTGCATTCCAGCACGATGGCGCCCGCATCTGGCACACCCGCAAGGATTGCGTCGGCGGCGTCCAGCATATCCAGCCGGCAGCCGTCGAAGTCGATCTCGGGCGCGTCGCCGAGGATGTCCCGGCTCAGGCAACGGCCATCATCCGTCCCGTGGATCGGTGTGTCGGGCGGAACGCCCGCCGCCGCCAGATGAGCCTCCGTCAGCGTCGCCTTCGAGATGGTCAGGATCACCGCCCTGCGTCCCGGCGGAAGCATGGCCTGCACCATCGGTACTTGCATAAGCGATGAGGTCGCCACCGGAACGCCCAGTGCGGCGCGCAGATCCTCCTGCACCAGCGCCAGGAAACCGCAATTGGTGGTAATCCCGTCGCAGCCCATCGCCACAAGCTCGCGCCCTGCCTCGATGAAGACGGGCAGCAGGTCGCGCGGATTGCCCCGCACCACCTTGTCGGGCGAGGCGCCGCGCACCACCCGGTACTGCACCGGAAACGGCCAGCTCAGCGCATTGCCCATGTCGCCCGGAATGCGCGGAAACCGGGTCTCCAGCATCAGGATCCCCACCGATGCGCCATAAACGGTCTTGCCGCCCTGCAGAAGGTTCTGGGCCATCTCACATCTCCGGTACGTAGAGCTGCGCGAATGCCGCGCGCACGGCCTCGGTCGCTTCTTCCTGCCGGCGTTCGATATGGCTGCGCAACGCGCGCGCGGCCTTCTCGGGCTTTCGCAGCGCCACCACCTCCAGGATCCCGCGATGCGCGGCCAGCATGTCGCCGCGCGGGCCGCTGCGGGCCCGCAGGCTGCGCAGGTCGATCCGGCGGACATAGCGGATGCGGTCGGCCAGGTTGTCGAGCAGGCGCAGGATTTCGGCATTTCCGCTCAGCCCGGCGAGCTGTCGATGGAATGCCTCGTCCATCGCCAGCAGATCGTCGATCTCGGCATCCGCGTGATAGTCGGGTGCGATCCGGTCCAGTTCCTCCGCCAGTTCGGCGATCTGCGCATCGCTGGCGCGTTGGCATGCCAGGCGCACCGCCTCGCACTCGATTGCGATGCGCGCCTCGTACAGCTCCAGGATCAGATCCGGGCTGAGCGGCCGGCAGAAGAACCCGCGCCCGCTCTGGAAGGTCAGGAACCCCTCGGCGACCAGCCGGTTCAGGGCTTCACGGATCGGCGTGCGCGAGGCGTCGAGTTCGGCCGCCAGGGCGCTTTCGTTGATCCGCGCGCCGGGCTTGAAGGCGAACTCTGCCGCGCGGCTATGCAGCGCCTGGTAAAGCCGGTCCACATTGCTGTCGGGATTGGCCATGACATCCTCTTGCGGTTGCGGAAATCCTAGGGCGGGATCCACTTGCGCGCAACCTGTCATGCAACCCTGTATACAGAGCCGGCCTGCAATTTTGGGACGCACGGCAGGACCGCCGGGGGCCCTGGGGCGTGGCGTTGCTCGGGACGCCGCCACCCGCAACGCCACGTCACGGTTTGGCCGGCCCCGGCTTGGCGCTAGGATCCAGCCATCGCCGCCATAGGAGAGGTCGCATGCCGCTATTCACCCCCAATGCCGCCTGGGTCGAGGACGAGCACCGGATGTTCGCCGACATGGCGGGCCGTTTCATGGATGACGCGCTTGTTCCCAACATCGACGCCTGGACTGAGGCCGGGGTCGTCGACCGCGCGTTTTGGCGCAAGGCGGGCGAGACCGGGCTGATGGGGGGCGCCATCGCCGAGGAAAACGGCGGATCCGGCGGCGGGCTGGGGTTCGACGCGGTCACGCTCTATGAACAGGCCGCGCGTGGCGATGCCGGCTGGGGCTTCGGCATCCAGTCCATCGTGATGCACTATCTCGTGGCCTATGGCAGCGACGAGCAGAAGGCGAATTGGCTGCCACCATTGGTTTCGGGCGAGATGGTGGGCGCCATCGCCATGACCGAGCCAGGTACCGGGTCGGATTTGCAGGCGGTGCGCACCACCGCCCAGAGGGACGGCAATTCCTATCGCCTCAACGGTTCCAAGATTTTCATCACCAACGGCCAGAGCGCCGATCTGGTGATCGTGGTGGCCAAGACCGACAAGGACGCGCGCGCCAAGGGCGTCTCGCTGATCGCGGTCGAGACCGAGGGCGCCGAGGGCTTCCGCCGCGGGCGCAACCTCAAGAAGCTGGGCATGAAGGGCAACGACACCGCCGAGCTGTTCTTCGAGGATGTAAAGGTGCCGATGACCAACCTGCTGGGCCCGGAGGAGGGGCAGGGGTTCTACCAGCTGATGCAGCAATTGCCGTGGGAGCGGCTGACCATCGCCATCATGGCGCTGGGCGCGATGGATTTCGCCATCGCCGAGACGGTGAAATACGTGCAGGAGCGCAAGGCCTTCGGCCAGCGGGTGATGGATTTCCAGAATACCCGCTTCAAGCTGGCCGAGTGCAAGACCAAGGCCGAACTGCTGCGCAGCTTCGTCAACGACTGCGTGGCCCGGGTCGAGCGGGACGAGCTGGACGCCGCCACCGCCTCGATGGCGAAATACTGGGGCAGCCAGGCCCAGAACGAGGTCATGCACGAATGCCTGCAACTCTTCGGCGGCTACGGCTACATGATGGAATATCCGATCGCGCGTCTTTATGCCGACGCGCGGGTGCAGATGATCTATGGCGGCACCAACGAAGTGATGAAGGAGTTGATCGCCCGGTCGCTGGACGTCTGAGGCCGCTTGATCCACCGGTGGCCCCGTGCCATGCCAAGAGGCAGTTGAAACGGGTTTCGGATTGGCAGGGGTGACGACACAGGCGGACAATCTCTGGCATGTGACCAGCCGGGAAGCGGTGGACGCGCCGCCGCTGACCGAGGATGCGCGCGCCGACCTGGCGGTGATCGGCGGCGGGTTCAGCGGGTTGTCGGCGGCGCTGCACGCGGCCCGGGCCGGCGCGCGGGTCTGCCTGGTCGAGGCGCGGGAGATCGGGCATGGCGGGTCGGGGCGCAACGTGGGCCTGGTCAATGCCGGGCTCTGGTTGCCGCCCGATGACATCCGCACGCATCTGGGGGACGAGGACGGCGACCGGCTGATCGCGCTGCTGGCCGGGGCGCCGGACCTGGTCTTTGACCTGATCGACCGGCACGCGATCGCCTGCGAGCCGGTGCGCGCGGGAACGCTGCATTGCGCCCATGCCCCTTCGGGACTGGCCGACCTGAACCGGCGCCACGCGCAGCTGACCGCTGGTGGCGCGCCGGTCACGCTGTTGTCGGCCTCTGAGGCGCAGGCCCGCACCGGCAGCCCGGCGGTCCACGGCGCGCTGTTCGACCCGAGGGCCGGCACGATACAGCCGCTGGCCTATGCGCAGGGGTTGGCCCGGGCGGCAAGGCAGGCGGGGGTGCAGATCCACGCCACGACCCCGGCCCTGTCCATCAACCGCGACGGCGACAGCTGGCGCATCGTCACCCCGCGGGCCGAGATCCGCGCCGGGGCGGTGATCCGCGCCACCGGCGCCTATCAGACCGATCTGCAGGGATCGGCGGCAGAACATGCCAGGGTGAACTTCTTTCAATACGCGACCGCGCCCTTGAGCGCGGACCAGCGCCAGCGCATCCTGCCAGGGGGCGAGGGCTGCTGGGACACCGCGCTGGTGATGTCGTCCTTCCGCACCGACGCGGCGGGGCGGCTGATCCTAGGCGGCATGGGCGATCCGGGCCATGCCGCCGGCGCGATCCACGCCGCCTGGGCGCGGCGCAAGCTGGCCCGGCTGTTCCCGGATCTGGCGGATCTGCCGCTGCAACAGGGATGGTGCGGGCGGATCGCCATGACCTCGGACCACCTGCCCAAGCTGACGCGGCCCGGCCCCAACGCGCTGGCCGTGCAGGGATATTCCGGGCGCGGCATCGCCCCGGGCACGCTGTTCGGCAAGGCGATGGCCGAAAGCCTGCTCGGCGGCAGCGATTCGGGCCTGCCGGTTCCGGTGGTGGACAGCCACGCCGAGCGCCTGACCACGGCGCGCAGCGTGTTTTTCGAAGCCGGCGCCACGCTGGCCCATCTGGTCGGCGCCCGGCTCTGAGCCGGGCCGGCGACAGCAAGGGAGGGGGTGCTATGGGCATCCGGTTGTTCTCGACCCGCAAGCGCCCGGTGCACCTGGGACCCTATCCGCTGGAGCGGCTGGCGCGGCGCGACTCGGCGGCACCGGGCAGCGTGCCGCCCATGCCGCAGCTGAGTTTCAACCGCCCCGAACGCCCCGAGAGCATCGTCAACGCGATGGGCGAGTTCCAGGCGATGATGGACGCGATCCGCGACGGGACGGTCAACCCGGCCCGCGCCGAGATCCCCGCAGATCCGCAGGAGCGCGCCAACCACCTCAAGGCCTTCGGCTATTTCTGCGACGCCTCGATGGTGGGGATCGGCCCGGTGCCGGCTGCCGCGCGTCTGGGCGCGCCGCGCCGCAATCCCGAGATCGACCGGCTGGCCCATGCGCTCAGGACGCGGCAGACCAAGACCCTGGCCTCGGGCATCGACCTGGTGATGGCCGACCTCAAGGAGAGCATGGAGGCCGAGCCGCGCCCGATCGCGACCCATTCCCATGCGATCGTCTTTCTCTACGAGCATCACCGGGATCCCGACCCCGACGAGCCCGGCAGTGATTGGATCCTCGACGCGCAGGACCACCGCGCCTGCCTGCGCGCCACCGAAACGGCGGTGGTGATCGCCAATTACATCCGGCTGCTGGGCCGGGACGCGCGGGCGCACACGCCGACATCCACAGATGTCGACCTGAACCGGCTGGTGGTGGCCGCAGGCCTGGCCACCGCCGAGGATGGTGCCCTGGTGGCGCCCTGGCTGGGCACCCGGTTCGGGCTGGCCGCCGTGACCACCGACATGACTCTTGTCCATGACCGGCCGCTGGCGCCGATGTCCGAGCAGCCGCGCCTGCGGATGAACGGCCCGCGCTGGTGGCTGGGCGCGGGCACCGCCAAGGGCGCGGTCAGCCGCGACCCCTATGCCACCCGCCGCTATGCCGATGGCGCCCACCCGTTCGAGCGGCTGAAACGGGTGGACACGCCCACCACCTATATCGACGAGGCCAATGTCGCGCGCGTGCCCAAACGCACCGACATGTTCGCCCGGGCGCTCTTTGGCGACATGGGGCCCAACGTGCAGGAGCAGGCCAGGGGCGGGCACTACGTGCGCAAGGCGGCCCCCAGTTTCGCGCAGCGCCGGGCCCTGGGCGCCTTTGTCCTGCTGCAGGACGGCGACAGCGCCCCCGGTCCGCGCCCCTCGGACGCCGCGCGCAATGCCGCCAACCTCAAGGCCGCGAGCTATTTCCTGGGCATCGACGCGGTGGGGCTCAGCCGCTGCCCGGATTGGGCCTGGTATTCCCACGACGCGGCGGGCGAGCCGATCGCGCCCCGCCACGGCGCGGCGGTCAGCATGATCGTCGACCAGGGCTATGAGACGATGGAGGGGTCCAGCGGCGACGACTGGATCGCGGTGTCGCAGTCGATGCGCGCCTATCTGCGCTTTTCGCTGCTGGGCGGCGTCATCGCGCAGCAGATCCGCAACCTGGGCTATCGCGCCAAGGCGCATACGGTGATGGATGGCGAGGTGCTGCAGCCGCCGCTCCTGCTGCTCAGCGGGCTGGGCGAGGTGAGCCGCATCGGCGAGGTGATCCTGAACCCCTATCTGGGGCCGCGGCTGAAATCGGGCGCGGTGACCACCGACATGCCGATGGCCTTCGACCGGCCCATCGATTTCGGCCTGCAACGGTTCTGCGAAGCCTGCAACAAATGCGCCCGCGAATGCCCCTCGGGTGCGATCACCGCCGGGCCCAAGCGGATGTTCAACGGCTACGAGATCTGGAAATCCGACAGCCAGAAATGCGCCACCTACCGGATCACCACCAAGGGCGGGGCGATGTGCGGGCGCTGCATGAAGACCTGCCCGTGGAACCTGGAGGGGCTGTTTTCCGAACGCCCGGTGCGCTGGGCGGCGATGAATGTCCCGGCCGCCGCCCCGGCGCTGGCGCGGCTGGACGACGCGCTGGGGCGCGGCGGGCTGAACGAGATCAAGACCTGGTGGTGGGATCTGGAGTTGCAGGAGGACGGCGCCTACCGGCCCACCGAGCACCCGGTCAACAGGCGCGGGCTGCAACGCGACCTGGACCTGAAATTCGAGGACCAGACGCTGGCCGTCTATCCCGCGCCGCTGGCCCCGCACCCCTGGCCCTGGCCCTTCCCGATGGACCGCGAGGCGGGGATCGCCGCCTACAAGGCCCTGGTCAGCGCCGAGGAATACAAGACGCGCCTGGCCGCCGGCGATGACAGCGTGGTGCATCGCTATACGATCAGCGGCGACGCGCCGGTGATGCAGGTCGAGGTCGTCCGGGCCGCGGCAATGAGCCCGGACGTGACGAAATACGAGTTTGCGCGCCCCGGTGGCGAGGCCTTGCCGGACTGGACCGCAGGGGCGCATCTGGACGTGCTGGTGGCGCCGGAATTCCTGCGGCAATACTCGATGTCGGGCGATCCCGCCGACCGGACGCGCTACCAGATCGGGGTGCTGCGCGAGTCGCCGGGGCGGGGCGGCTCGCAGCTGCTGCACCGGATCTTCACGCCGGGACGCAAGGTCTTCATCTCCAGGCCGATCAACCATTTCGAGCTTGTCGAGGACGCCACCCACACGATCCTGCTGGGCGGTGGCATCGGCATCACGCCGATGATCGCCTTCGCCCACAGGCTGCACGCGCTGGGCCGGTCCTTTACGCTGCACTACGCGGTGAGTAGCCGCGCCGCGGCGGGCTATCTGGACGACCTGGCGGCGGTTCCCTGGGCGGAAAGGGTTCAGCTGCACGTCTCGGACGAGGGCACCCGTGCCGATCTGGATACGGTGCTCTCTGGTTATCGGCCTGGCTGGCATGTCTATACCTGCGGACCGGACAGGTTCATGGATGCGGCGATGCAGGCCGCCGCGCGCCAGGGCTTCCCCGAAGAGGCGCGGCACCTGGAGTATTTCTCGGTGCCCGAGCAGCCGGACTACGAGAACCACCCCTTCACCCTTCGACTCGCGCGGTCGGGCCGGGACATCGCGGTGCCGGCCGACAAGGACGCCGCTCAGGTGCTCAATGCGCACGGGATCCACGTGGACGTCAAATGCTCGGACGGGATCTGCGGCGTCTGCCGCTGCGGACTGGTCTCGGGCGCGGTGGAGCATCGCGACTTCGTTCTGTCGCGGGCGCAGCGCGAGACCTCGATCATCCTGTGTCAGAGCCGGGCGGCGGAGCCCGGTGGCGTGGTCGAAATCGACCTCTGACCGGGCATGGGGGCGCTCCCCTGTCGCCTGGCGGCGACTCCCCCCCCGAGGTATTTCGGGCCAGATGAACGCGGGATCCCGTGGACACGGGGCGGCCCCGGCGCGATAACGAGTGCAAGGGGAGGACCAAGATGATCGACTGGGACGACGCTTTCGACAATTCCGGATACGTTCCCGGCGCCGCCGCGATGCTGGAACGGTGGACGGCGCAGGCGCGCGCCGTCCGGGTGGAGGCCGGCGAGCTGGACATCGCCTATGGCCCGGGCGCGCGCAACCGGCTGGACCTGTTCCGACCCGAGGGCACAGTGCGCGGCCTGGCGGTGTTCGTGCATGGCGGATACTGGCACATGCTGGACAAGAACGTCTGGTCGCATTTCGCCACCGGCTGCCTGCCGCGCGGCTGGGCGCTGGCGGTGCCCGGCTATACCCTGGCGCCGGAGATGCGGATCGGCGAGATCGTGCGCGAGATCGCCGCCGCCGTAAGCTTTGCGGCCGAACTGGTGCCGGGGCCGGTGCGGCTGATCGGGCATTCCGCCGGCGGCCACCTGGTGTCGCGCATGGCCTGCGAGGGCGGGCCGGTGCCGGGGCGGCTGGAACGGGTGGTCTCGGTCAGCGGCATCCACGACCTGCGGCCGCTTCTGGGCACGCGCATGAACGAGATCCTGCAACTGGACACCGCCGAGGCCGAGGCCGAAAGCCCCGCCCTGCGCCGTCCGCGCGACGGGCTGGACGTGCGGTTCTGGTGTGGCGCCTGCGAGCGGCCCGAACTGCTGCGCCAGACCCGGTTGATCTCGGAGGCCTGGGCCGCGCCGAACACCTTTGAACCGGATCACGACCACTTCACCATCATCGAGGGGCTGGGCGATCCCGGCTCGCCCCTGACCGAGGCCTTTCTGGGCGCGCCCGACTGACTCGATGGCCAAGTGCGGCGGGAGCGTGAGACTTTCGCACGGGGCGCATGGACGCGCGGGTAACACTGGTCTAGGTTCCAGCCGACTCCGGATGGAGATGACCCGAAATCAGCCGTGAGGTGGATCATGGAATATCACAGCCCAGCCAGTTTCGACGAAGCCTCGGCGCTGGCCGCGCAGGCGCAGGGCGTGACCCGGTTTCTCGCCGGCGGCACGGATGTGTTGGTGCAGCTGCGCTCGGATCTGGTGACACCGGACACGCTGATCGACGTCAAGAGGATCGCCGGCGCGCGCGACATCACACGCAACGCCGACGGCAGCTGGACACTGGGCGTGGCGGTGAGCGGCGCCGAGATGCGCGAACATGCCGAGCTGGGGCGCGACTGGCCCGGGTTGGTCGAGGCGATGGACCTGATCGGCTCGACCCAGGTGCAGGGCCGCGCGACGCTGGCCGGGAATCTGTGCAACGCCTCGCCCGCCGCCGACAGCGTGCCGGCGATGGTGGCCGCGGGGGTGCGTGTGACGATCACCGGACCCGACGGCACCCGGCAGGCCGCGGCCGAGGAGATTCCGACCGCGCCGGGCAAGACCTCTCTGGGCAAGGGCGAGCTGGTCTCGGCCCTGCATGTTCCGGCGCGCGGGGACCGGGGCGGCGACGCCTACCTGCGGTTCATCCCGCGCACCGAGATGGACATTGCCGTTGTCGGCGCGGCGGTGAACCTGCGGCTGGATGGCGAGACCGTGACCGAGGCGTGGGTTTCACTGGGCGCGGTAGCCCCGACTGTGCTGCTGGTGGAGGACGCCGCCGCGGCCATCATCGGCACCACGCTGGATGACGCCGCGCTGGCGGCGCTGGACTCGGCGGCCCGGGCGGCCTGCAGCCCCATCGACGACAAGCGGGGCACCGTTGATTTCCGCACCGAGGTTGCGGGTGTTCTGGCCAGACGCGCGGCCAGGTTCGCATATGCACGCGCGAAAGGAGACGCGAAATGAGCCGGGTTCACGTGACGACGACCGTAAACGGCGACGAGACCGAATTCCTCTGCGATCCGCGCGAGACGCTGCTGGACTGCCTGCGCGACCGGCTGAACCTGACCGGCGCCAAGGAAGGCTGCGGCACCGGCGACTGCGGCGCCTGTTCGGTCACGCTCGATGGGCGGCTGGTCTGTTCCTGCCTGGTGCTGGGGGTCGAGGCCGAAGGCCGCGAGATCGGCACCATCGAGGGCGTCGCCCAGGGTGACGAGCTGCATCCGCTGCAGCGCAAGTTCATCGAACATGCCGCCCTGCAATGCGGCATCTGCACGCCGGGCATCCTGGTCGCGGCCAAGGCGCTTCTGGAGAAGAGCCCGGATCCGACCGAGGAGGAGGTGCGCTATTGGCTGGCCGGCAACCTGTGCCGCTGCACCGGATATGACAAGATAATCCGCGCCGTGATGGACACGGCCGCCGAGATGAGGGAGGCCGTCTGATGGCTCTGGACGACAGCAAGCGCGAGTTTCGTTTCGTCGGCACCCGCCCCGACCGACCCGACGGTCTGGACAAGGTAACGGGCCGCGCCCGCTTCGGCGCGGACATGAACGCGGCAGGGATGCTGCACGGCGCGATACTGCGCAGCCCGCACGCCCATGCCCGGATCGTCCGGATCGACACCTCCAAGGCCGAGGCGCTGGCCGACGTGAAGGCGGTGGTCACGCGAGCCGATTTCGCCGAGGTCCCGTTCAAGCCCGGCCTCGCCGGCGAGGTCTGGAACGTGCTGGAAAACGTGATGGCCGGGGACAAGGCGCTCTATGACGGGCATGCGGTGGCCGCCGTGGCCGCCACCTCTGCGCTGGCGGCGCGCGACGCGCTCAAGCTGATCGAGGTGGAATACGAGGAACTGCCGTATGTCACCGACGTGAACGCGGCGATGCGCCAGGACGCGCCGGTGATCCGCGAGGGGGCGGCCGATTTCTCGGTGCCCGACGACATGCATCCCAACGTGGTGCGGCGCCATGAAAGCGGGCACGGCGATGTCGAGGCCGGGTTTGCCGAGGCCGACCTGGTGATCGAGGACAGTTTCGAGACCGAGGCCACGCACCAGGGCTATATCGAGCCGCATGCCTGCCTGGGCCAGCTGGGCAAGGATGGCAAGGGCGAGCTGTGGTGCTGCACCCAGGGCCACTGGATCGTGCAGAAGACCTGCGCCGCGCTGCTGGGCATCGAGACCGCGAACCTGCGGGTGACCGCCTCGGAGATCGGCGGCGGGTTCGGCGGCAAGACCACCGTGTTCATCGAACCGGTGGCGCTGGCGCTCAGCCGCAAGGCGAACCGGCCCGTGAAGATCGTGATGAGCCGGGCCGAAGTGTTCCGGGCCACAGGGCCCACCGCCTCGGCCTCGATGGACATCAAGGTCGGCATGAAGAAGGACGGCACCATCACCGCGGCCCAGGGCGAGTTCCGCCTGCAGGGCGGTGCCTTTCCCGGTGCGCCCGGCGACATGACGGCGATGTGCGCCTTTGCGCCCTATGACCTGAAGAACGTGCACCAGGTCGGCTATGACGTGATGACCAACCGCCCGAAACAGGCCGCCTATCGCGCGCCGGGCTCGCCGATGGCGGCCTTCGCGGTTGAATCGGTGGTCGACGAGCTGTGCCGGAAGCTGGATCTCGACCCGATTGAGGTGCGGCTCAAGAATGCCGCGCGCGAAGGCACCAAGGCCAGCTATGGCCCCCGGTTCGAACGGATCGGCCTGGTCGAGACGCTGGAGGCCGCCAAGGCGCATCCGCATTACGCCGCGCCGCTCAAGCCGGGGCAGGGGCGCGGCATCTCCTGTGGCTTCTGGTTCAACCACGGCGGCGAAACCAGCGTGTCGCTGGCGCTGTCCGAGGACGGCTCGGTGCAGCTCATGGTCGGCACGCCGGATATCGGCGGCAGCCGCGCGTCGATGGCGCTGATGGCGGCCGAGGTGCTGGGCATTCCCTATGAGAACATCCGCGTGACCATCGCCGACACGGCCAGCCTGGGATACAACGACGTAAGCCACGGCAGCCGCGTGACCTATGCCAGCGGGCTTGCCACGATCAAGGCGGCCAAGGATGCCGTGCGCAAGCTCAGCCAGCGGGCCGCCGCGAAATGGGGGATCCCAGAGGACGCGGTGAAATGGGAAGACGGCTGTGCGGTTCCTTCAGGCCCCAATGCCGGCGATTTCGACCCGCTGCCGCTGGCCGAGATCACCGCCGAGATGGGCCAGACCGGCGGACCGATCTCGGGCCATTTCGAGGCCACGCCCGAGGGTGCCGGCGTCAGCTTTGCCACCCATATCGTCGATGCCGAGGTCGACCGCGAGACCGGCGCCACCAAGGTCGTGCGCTACACCGTGATCCAGGATGCCGGCAAGGCGATCCACCCGACCTATGTCGAGGGCCAGTTCCAGGGCGGCGCGGCGCAAGGGATCGGCTGGGCGCTGAACGAGGAATACATCTATGGCGAGGATGGGCGGCTGCAGAACGCGGGTTTCCTCGACTACCGCATTCCGGTTGCCTCCGACCTGCCGATGATCGACACGGTGATCGTCGAGGTGCCCAATCCGGGCCACCCGTTCGGCGTGCGCGGGGTCGGTGAGACCTCGATCTGTCCGCCGCTCGCGGCCATCGCCAACGCGGTCTCGGCGGCGGCCGGGGTGCGGATGCGTCACCTGCCGATGTCGCCGCCGCGCACGCTGGCCGCGCTCAAGGCCCGCGATGCCTGAGGTCCATCTCTGGTCCGGCCTGCGCGGCCTTGCCGACGGCAAGGAATCCGTCGAAGTCGAGGCTGGGACCGTGGGCGAGTTGCTCGATGCGCTGGTCCGCGCCCATCCGGCCCTGCAGGAGGCGATTGACGCCGGCGTGTCGGTCGCCATCGACGGGCGCATCATCGCCGGCAGCCTGACCGAACCGGTGCCCGAGGGCAGTGAGGTCTACCTGATGCAGCGATTGCGCGGCGGCTGAACACGCCGCCGTGATTGCGCGGCCCAAGCGCGGTCTCGCGGCTTGCATTCCGGTGCCGGCGGGGGCATTCCGACGCCAGCGACATCCCTCGGACCCGACCTCACCATGATCCGCCTCCTGCCCGCCATTTCCCTGGCCCTGGCCTGTCTGATCCCGGCCGGCCGGGCCGTGGCCAATCCGTTCTACAGCCTGGAAATCCGCGGCATGACCGTGGCCCGCGACGGTCAGGTGCGGATCGACTACGCCCTGCGCAACCAGGGCAAGGCGCCGGTTTGCCTGCCATCCGCACCCGACGCGCCGGATGTGCGGATCGAGCCGTTTCGCGCCCGCGACAACACCGCCCTGAGCCGCGCGGCGGGGGCCGCCGCCGACCCCGAGGACTGGTTCCGAAGCCCCTATCGCGCGCTGCAACCGGGGCGCAGCCTGAACGGCACAGCGCAGTTTTCGGTCTATGATTTCCCGCAACCGGTTCCGCAGCTGGGCCAGGCGATCCGCGCGCCGCGGCTCTGGCGCGACCACCTCTACGTGATCCTGGCGCTGCCGGTGCGCAATTGCCCGCTTCTGCCGCTGGCCTCGCGGATCGGCTTCAACCGTTCGTTCACGCAGGATCCGGTCGTTCGGTCGCTACCCTCCAGCGTTTTCAGCCTCAGCCGCCCGGGCCGCTACTGATCCCGCTCAGCCCAGCGCATACCCGGCGCCGCGCACGGTGCGGATCGGATCGGCCCCGCCGGCCCGGCCCAGCGCCTTGCGCAGGCGGCCGATATGCACGTCCACGGTGCGGGTGTCGACATAGATGTCACGGCCCCAGACCCGGTCGAGCAGCTGGTCGCGGCTCCAGACCCGGCCGGGCTTCTCCAGCAGCGTGGTCAGCAGGCGGAACTCGGTCGGCCCCAGCCGCAACTCCTTGCCGGCGCGGAACACCTTGTGGGTCTCGGCATCCAGCGTGATGTCGCGGAATGACAGGCGTTCGCCGACCGTTCCGGGGCGCGACCGCCGCAGCTGCGCCTTGACCCGTGCGATCAGCTCTAGCACCGAATAGGGCTTGGAGACGTAGTCGTCGGCCCCGGTTTCCAGCCCGCGGATCTTGTCGACCTCCTCGGACCGGGCCGAGATCATGATGATCGGGATCGATTTCAGCTCGGGCGTCATCTTGATCTGGCGGCAGACCTCGATCCCTGAGGTGCCGGGCAGCATCCAGTCCAGCAGGATCACGTCGGGCGCCTCTTCGCGCACCAGCAGCAGCGCCTCGGACCCGTCAGAGGCGCGGATCGCGTCGAACCCCTCGGCCTCCAGGTTGTAGGCCAGCACTTCGAGCTGCGAGGGTTCGTCCTCGACGACGAGGACCTTGGGGCTGATGTCGGTCATGGCACTCACATCCGGGTCGTGCTGTCCTGTTTCGGGCGTGGCTCCTGCGGCATCTCGCCGGTCAGGACATAGATCGCCTGTTCGCAGATCCCGGTGGCATGGTCGCCCACCCGCTCGATGTTCTTGGCGATGAAATGCAGGTGCATGGCGGTGGCGATCGAGCGCGGATCCTCCATCATGTGCGTCAGCAAGGAGCGGAACAGCGTGTTGTACATCTGGTCGGCCTCGACATCGCGCTGGATCACGTCCAGCGCCTTGTCCTCGTCCTGATGGATATAGCTGTCCAGCGCGTCGCTCAGCATGGCCTGCACGAACTCGGCCATCCGTCGCAGCGCGGTGCCGGTTTCCATGATGTCATGCTGGACGCCGACAGAAGGCGTGCGCTTGGCGATGTTCTTGGCATAGTCGCCGCACCGCTCCAGGTTCGAGCTGATCTCGATCACCGACAGCACGACGCGCAGGTCGACGGCGGTGGGCGCGCGCAGGGCGAGGATGCGGGCGCAGTCGGATTTCACCGCCTCGTCCAGCTCGTCTATGGCCCGGTCGTCCTGCCGCACACGCGCGGCCATCTCGATGTCATGGCTCAGCAGCGCGGTTATCGAGTCGCGCAGGGCCTGTTCGACCATCCCGCCCATGCGCATGACCTTGGCCTGAACCCCTTCGAGATCCCGGTCGAAGGCAGAGAGAATGTGGTTGGTGTTCATGTCGGCTCCAATCAGCCAATGCGCCCGGTGATGTAGCTTTCGGTGCGCTTGTCTTCGGGGTTGGTGAAGATGTTGCCGGTCTCGCCGAACTCGACGAGGTTGCCCAGGTGAAAGAACGCGGTCTTCTGGCTGACCCGCGCCGCTTGCTGCATCGAGTGGGTGACGATCACCACGGAGTAGTCGCGCCGCAGCTCGGCGATCAGTTCCTCGACCTGCGCCGTGGCGATCGGGTCCAGCGCCGAGCACGGCTCGTCCATCAACAGGACCTCGGGCTCGGTGGCAACCGCGCGGGCGATGCACAGCCGCTGCTGCTGGCCGCCCGAAAGGCCGGTGCCGGGCGCGTGCAGCCGGTCCTTGACCTCGTCCCAGAGCGCGCCCCGGCGCAGCGCCCGCTCGACGATCTGGTCCAGGTCGGCCTTGCTGCGGGCCAGCCCGTGGATGCGCGGGCCATAGGCCACGTTGTCATAGATCGACTTGGGGAACGGATTCGGCTTCTGGAACACCATGCCGACCTTGGCGCGCAGCTGCACCGGGTCGACCCGGCGGTCGTATATGTCCTCGCCATCAAGGCGGATGTCGCCCTCGATCCGGCAGATGTCGATCGTGTCGTTCATCCGGTTCAGGCAGCGCAGGAACGTGGACTTGCCACAGCCCGACGGCCCGATGAAGGCGGTCACGGTCTTGTCCTCGATATCGACATCCACGTCCTTGATCGCGTGGGTGTCGCCATAGAAGACCTGCACCTTGCGGGCCGAGAACTTGATCGTTTTCTGGTCCACGTCTTTCTCCGAGGTCGTGTCATACATGCTATCTGGTCCTCCGGGGCCTTACCAGCGGCGCTCGAACCTGCGGCGCAGGATGATCGCGATGATGTTCATCGTCAGCAGGAAGGCCAGCAGGATGATGATCCCGCCCCAGGCCTTCTCGTAGAAGCCGGCATCCGCGCGCGCCGCCCAGGTGTAGATCTGTGCCGGCATGGCCGAGTTCGGGTCGGTGAACCCGGCGGCGATGCCCTCGGGATAGCCGCGGGCGACAAAGCCCACCATGCCGATCAGCAAAAGCGGCGCGGTCTCGCCCAAAGCCTGCGCCAGGCCGATGATGGTGCCGGTCAGGATGCCGGGCATGGCCAGCGGCAGCACGTGGTGGAACACCGCCTGCATCCGCGACGCGCCCACGCCCAGCGCCGCATCGCGGATCGACGGCGGCACCGCCTTGAGCGAGGCGCGGGTCGAAATGATGATCGTGGGCAACGTCATCAGCGTCAGGACCAGACCGCCCACCAGCGGCGCCGATTGCGGCAGGTGCATGAACTGGATGAAGACGGCCAGGCCCAGGATACCGAACACGATGGACGGCACCGCGGCCAGGTTCGAGATGTTGACCTCGATCAGGTCGGTGAAGCGGTTCTGGGGGGCGAATTCCTCAAGATAGATGGACGCGGCCACCCCGATCGGCAGCGACAGGACCAGCACCACCAGCATCATGAAGAACGACCCCACGACCGACGCGCCGATGCCGGCCCCGCCGGGGTTGTCCACGCCTGCATCGGCGCCGGTGATGAAGGTCCAGTTGAAGCTCGACTTCATGATCCCGGCGTCGTGCAGCACATCCACCAGGTCCAGGTCGGCCTTCATCAGGAACCGGCTGTCCTGGATCGACTCGCGCGTGACACGACCGTTGAAATAGCCGTCGACCCGGGACGAGGCGGGCAGTTCGAACTGCACCGGCTCGCCCAGCTTGTCCGGGTTGGCGGTGTAGAACTCGCGGATCGTGCCGCCCACTTTGCCCAGCAGCCGCTCGATAGCGGCCTCGTCGAAAGCGACCTCGACGCCGCGCTCGTCCAGCTGGCCCTTGAGCGTCGAGATGAACAGGGACTGATAGGCCTTGGTCTTGAACAATTCCTCTTCGGCGGCCTCGAACTCGGATTGCGACAGGGTGAATTCCACGTCCACGACCGTGCGGGTGAACGCGGGCGAGCCGGACCGGATGATCGACACCGCGAGCACCACCAGAAAGAAGATCCCGACCAGGATCGCGGCAAGCCCATAGGCCTTGAACCGGGTCTCGGCGCGGTTGCGTGCCTTGGTGCGGTCGTCCTGCGTGGTCAGCGAGCCGTTGGGCCGGCCGCCGTCGCCGTTCAGCGTGGCATCGGTCATTCGTACTGCTCCCGGTATTTGCGCACGATATAAAGCGCCAGGATGTTCAGCCCCAGCGTGATGACGAACAGCGTCATGCCCAGGGCAAAGGCCACCAGCGCCTCGGGGCTGGCGAAGTCGGCGTCGCCGGTCAGCTGGCTGACTATCTTGGCGGTGACCGTGGTCATCGCCTCGAACGGATTGAGCGACAGCCGCGCGGCGGCACCTGCGCCCAGCACCACGATCATGGTCTCGCCGATGGCGCGGCTGGCGGCCAGCAGGATGGCGCCGACGATACCGGGCAGGGCGGCGGGCAACACCACCTGCCGGATCGTTTCGGACCGGGTCGCGCCCAGCCCGTAGGAGCCGTCGCGCAGCGTTTGCGGCACCGCGTTGATGATGTCGTCGCTCAGCGAGCTGACGAAGGGGATCAGCATGATGCCCATGACGAGGCCTGCGGTCATCACCGCGGTGCCCGCCTGCATCCAGCCCAGCCCGTCACTGCCGAACACCTTCATCAACAGCGGCCCGACTGTCAGCAGCGCGAAGAGGCCGTAGACGATCGTGGGGATCCCGGCCAGGACCTCGAGCATCGGCTTGGCGACGGCGCGCACCGGCTTCGACGCGTATTCCGACAGGTAGATCGCCGAGAAGAGCCCGATGGGCACCGCCACCGCCAACGCCACGATCGAGATGTAGAAGGTGCCCCAGAGAAGCGGGATGACGCCCAGGTCAGAGCTGCCGCCGCGCCCTGAGAAGCTGGGCGCCCAGTTGAGCCCGGTGAAGAAGTCCCAGGCCGGGTAGAGGCGGAAGAACTCGATGGTGTTGAACACCAGCGAAAGTAGGATGCCGATCGTGGTGAGAATGGCGATGGAGGCCGCGGCGATCAGCAGCGCGCGGATGCCGTTCTCCACAACGTTGCGGGCACGGAACGCCGGCGCGACCTCGCGCAGCCCCCACAGGCATCCCACAAGCGCCAGCAGCAGAACCGCGACCGACATCATCCGGCCGCCGGTCGTGTTCATGGCCCTGTAGTGCTGTGCAGCGCGCATGACAGGCTGGGTGATCTCCGAGGTCACGATCTGCCCGGCATCCTTCAGGCGCTGGGAGATCTCTTCGACATCCGCGCCCGCGTTGCCCGCGAACTCCTCGGTCATCAGCCCGGCGGCAACCGCGTTCTCCAGACCCTCGGCGGCGCGGCGCACCTCGGCCATGATCAGCCCGCGGCTCGAGCTTTCGGGCACCGCGCTGTCCGGGATCAGCTCCGACACCGTGTTGTTGACGATCAGCGGCTGCGCCAGCAGCCAGACCACCAGCAGCAACAGCGCCGGCACCGCGGATTTCAATGCCGCGTTGAAGCCGTAGTAGGACGGCAGCGAATGCAGCTTGCGGCTGTCGCCGCCGGCGGATTGCAGCGCCCGCCGCCGACCCAGGACATAGCCGACCGACGCCAGACCGAGCACGGCCAGGATGAGCCAGAACAATGGCATATGCGCGCCCCCGCGTAACTTGAGTGGGAAACCGAAAAAGGCAAGGAGGCGGCGGAAGTCGCCGCCTCCCTCAGAAGATCGGGTTCGGTCAGGAACCGCCGCCCATGATCTCTTCCGCCTCGATGGCGGCCTGGGTCTCGGCCAGTTCCGGGTCGGCCACCAGGCCATAGTTGGCCAGCGGGCCGCCGGGGCCGGCGATCTCGTCCGCGACGAAGAACTGGGTGTATTCCTTGAGGCCCGGGATCACGCCGATATGCGCCTTCTTGACGTAGAAGAACAGCGGACGCGACACCGGGTATTCACCCGAGGCGATGGTCTCGGTCGACGGTGCGATGCCGCCCATCGTGGCGACCTTCAGCTTGTCGGTGTTGTTCTCGTAGAACGCCAGGCCGAACACGCCGATGCCGTTGGTGTTGGCGTCGATGCGGGCCAGGGTCTCGGTATAGTCGCCGTCGATGTCGACCGACTTGCCGTCCTGGCGCACGTCGAGACAGGCATCCTCGGCATCGTCCTCGGACATGCCGCCATCCATCATCGCCTTCATGGCGCCGGTGTCCTCGCAGCCCTTGAGCAGCACCTTGTCCTCGAACACCTCGCGAGTGCCGTGCTTGGTGCCGGGGATGAACATGGCGATTTCCGCGTCGGGCAGGTCGGCGTTGAACTCGGCCCAGTTGTTGTGCGGGTTCTCGACCAGCGCGCCGTCCTTCAGGACGGTGGCGCCGATGGCGTTGAAGATGTCGGACGGCTCGAATGCGGTGAAGTCCGGGCCAGATTGCTGGCTGGCGAAGACGATGCCGTCATAGCCGATGCGCACCTCGATGATGTCGGTCACGCCGTTCTCGGCGCAGGCCTTGATCTCCTTTTCGCGGATCGCGCGCGATGCGTTGGCCACGTCGATGGTGTTCTCGCCGACACCTTCGCAGAACCGCTTCAGGCCGGCCGACGAGCCGCCCGATTCGACGACGGGCGTGGGGAAGTCAGTGTTCTCGCCGAACAGTTCGGCGACGATCGAGGCATAGGGCAGCACGGTCGAGGATCCGGCGACTTGCACGTTGTCGCGGGCGGCGGCGGCGGTTGCCGAAACCGCCATCAGGGCCAGTGCCGAGGTCGTGATTTTTGCGTAGGTCATATCTACTCCTGAAACGTGTTCGAGGGCCGTAGCAGTCCGGCCTCGCTGCCTGCTAGGGGCTTTGCATGACCCCTATGCAAAACTTTCGTAACGGTTTCATGACAATCACTGTCACCGGCGCTTGCCCGCGCGTAAATCTGCGGGACGGATCGGCGAAACGCGAAACGGCCCGCCACCGGGGCGGGCCGTCACAGGCACGGGGATCCCGGCGGCTCAGCGGCCGGCGATCAGCCCCATGTTCTCGAGCTTCAACAGCACCTGGTGGGCGCAGTTGTCGACCTCGACATTCTGCGTCTCGACCCTGAGTTCGGGGTCTTCCGGCACATCATATGGGTCCGAGATGCCGGTAAACTCCTTGATCTTGCCTTCGCGCGCCAGCTTGTAGAGCCCCTTGCGGTCGCGGCGTTCGCATTCCTCGATGCTGGTGGCGACATGCACCTCGACGAAGGCGCCGAAGGCCTCGATGTCCTCGCGCACCGCGCGCCGCGTGGTGGCATAGGGGGCGATCGGCGCGCAGATGGCGATGCCGCCATTCTTGGTGATCTCGCTGGCGACATAGCCGATCCGGCGGATGTTGAGGTCGCGGTGCTCCTTCGAGAAGCCCAACTCGGAACTGAGGTTCTTGCGCACGATGTCGCCATCCAGGAGCGTCACCGGCCGGTCGCCCATCTCCATCAGCTTGACCATCAGGGCGTTTGCGATGGTGGACTTGCCCGATCCCGAGAAGCCGGTGAAGAACACGGTGAAGCCCTGTTGCGACCGCGGCGGGTAGCGATGGCGCAGCTGCTCGACCACTTCGGGGAACGAGAACCACTCCGGGATCTCCAGCCCCTCGCGCAGGCGGCGGCGCAGCTCGGTGCCGCTGATGTTCAGGATGGTGACGTTGTCCTTGTCAGCGATCTCGTCATTGGGCTCGTATTGCGCGCGCTCCTGGACATAGACCATGTGTTTGAAATCGACCATCTCGATGCCGATCTCGTCCTGGTACTTGCGGAACAGATCCTGCGCCTCGTAAGGCCCGTAGAAATCCTCGCCGGCGCTGTTCTTGCCGGGGCCGGCATGGTCGCGGCCGACGATGAAATGGGTGCAGCCGTGGTTGCGGCGGATCAGCCCGTGCCAGACCGCCTCGCGCGGGCCGGCCATGCGCATCGCCAGGTTCAGCAGCGACATGGACGTGGTGGCGGCCGGATACTTGTCCAGAACCGCCTCGTAGCAGCGCACCCGGGTGAAGTGATCGACATCGCCAGGCTTGGTCATGCCGACGACGGGATGGATCAGCAGGTTGGCCTGTGCCTCCCGCGCGGCGCGAAAGGTCAGCTCCTGATGCGCGCGGTGCAGCGGGTTGCGGGTCTGGAACGCCACCACCCGGCGCCAGCCCACCTTGCGGAAGAAGGCGCGCAGCTCGTTGGGCGTGTCGCGGCGGGCGCGGAAATCGTAATGCACCGGCTGCTGGATGCCGGTGACCGGCCCGCCCAGATAGACCTTGCCGGCGACGTTGTGCAGGTAGTTCACCGCCGGGTGTGCCTGGTCGTCGGCGCCAAAGACCTTCTCGGCCTCGCGCGCCTTGTCCGGCGTCCAGCGGTCGGTCACGGTCATGGTGGCCAGGATCACGCCCTCCTGGTCGCGCAGCGCGATGTCCTGTCCCAGTTCCAGCCCCTCGGCGAACTTCTCGGACACGTCCAACGTGATCGGCATCGGCCAGAGCGTGCCGTCTGCCAGGCGCATCTGTTCGACGACACCGTCGTAGTCGGCCTCGGACAGGAACCCCTTGAGCGGGTTGAACCCGCCGTTCATCAGCAGTTCCAGGTCGCAGATCTGGCGCGGGGTCAGGTCGAGGCTGGTCAACTCGCCGGCCTCGGCCTTCATCTTCTGCGCGGATTCGTAGGAAACATACAGCTCCGGGATCGGAGCCAGGTTGCTCAGCATTGTCATCCGAATTCTCTTCTGTTCAAGGCGGCGTCGCGCCCGGATGGGTGTCCAGCGGCGGCATAGACCCCTGACTCGGTCAAAGTCTAGGTGACGCGGCGAAAAAAGGACTGCTTTTGGCGGAAATACCGCAGGGCGAAACGCTGTCGGCGGATTCGTGCACGGTGGTGAACAGCGGTCACGCCGGGGCGTTTTGCGGCGTGGCCCCGGCGATGCGTTCGGGCAGATCGGCGGCCCGGGCCACCGCCAGCGCGGCCAGCGGCTCGGCCACCCCGCGCAGATCGAACATCCGCCAGCAGGACGGATCCAGCTCATGCCCGGCGGCTCGCAGCAGTGGCTTCGAGACCAGCAGTTCGACGCCCAGGGCCTTGGTCTCGCCCTCCAGCCGGCTGGCGGCGTTGACCGTGTCGCCGATGATCGTGCGCGGCGCGTGGTCGCGCGCCCCGATCTCGCCCAGGACAAGGTTTCCCAGATGCAGGCTCATGCCGATTCGCACCGGCTGGTCGTTCTCGTCGCCCAACACCCGGTTGAACCGGTCAAGCGCGTGACCCACCGCCTCGGCCGCCGCCAGCGCCGCGCGTGCCGAGGCGGCGGCGTCGCGCGCCTCGAACACCGCCAGCAGCCCGTCGCCAAGATACTTGTCGACCGCCCCGCCCGCGCCGGTGATCGCCGGCACGATGGCGTCGAAGAACCGGTTGAGCAGGAACACCACGTCATAGGGCAATTGCCCGGTGGTGCGGGCGGTGAACCCGCGCATGTCCAGGAACAGGATCGCCAGTTGCCGCTCCTGCCCCTGACTGGCATGGGTGCGGTGGCGGCGGCCCTCGGGGCGGAACACCCGGAACACGGTCATCGGATCGGTCGGCCGGATCTGGCAGGCCAGCCGCGTGTTGGGCGGCGCCTTGACCGCCGCCAGGCTGCGGGCTTCGGCCTCGTCCGGCGGGTGCAGCAGGTCGGCGCCCTCCTCGACCACGACGCGGCAGGTCGTGCAGCGCCCCTTTCCGCCGCAGAGCGAGGTATGCGGCACCCCGTTCGCGCGCGACATCTCCAAAAGCGTCATGCCCTTCTGCGAGACCACCTCGGGCCCGTCCACATAGCGGATCCGCACCGAACGCCGCCGCGCCAGCAGCTTGCGCAGCAGGTAGCCCAGCACCGCGATAGCCAGCAGCGCCCAGAACACCGCAAGCGCGGCCTGCGTCACCCGCTGCAGATCGGCGAAGGCGTCCGGCGTGGGCCAGTTGAAATAGTCCAGCGCGGCCGCCCGGATCTCGGGATCGCCGAACAGGTCCCACATGCGGCGCCCCTCGGAAATCAGCCCGGCGAGGGCGAAGCCCGGCACCAGGACCGCCACGCCGATCAGCCAGGGCACGGCGCGCCGCCACCAGCGGGTCAGACGCAGCCAGAAATGCAGGCCGATGCACCCGTGGATCCAGACGATCAGCAAAAGCAGGCTCTGGTTCCAGACCGAGATGCTGTCCCAGATCAGGATGACGATATAGCTGATCCGGTCATTGACCTCGTGGATCTCGTGCGCATAGCGCGTGTGCACCAGATGCGGGATCAGCAGCAGCGGGATCAGCAGGCCCAGCGCGACTTGCAGGGCCTCGCCCGGCGGCAGCCTCAGCGTCCGCCGCTCGGCCACCCGCCACAAGGCCAGCCCGGCATGGGTCAGCAACGCGCCATAAAGCAGGATGCTTCCGACCAGGCTGCGGGTGATGACCTGCCTCGCCTCCTGGAAGGTGTCCATCGCCTCGGGCGAGATCAGGCCCGTGCCGATGTTGAGGAAGTGAAACAGCACATGGGTGAACAGGATCAGCCCCGAGATGATCCGGGTCCGGGCGATCCAGTCGCCATGCCAAAGAACGTTCGCCACGGCCCCTCCCTGCGCGGATCGCTTCAGAGTGCGGGCGCGGCCCGGCGCGGTCAAGGCGCTTCGGGGTGCGGTGTGACCTGCACTTGGCGGGTCAGGGCCAGGGCAGGGCGGTCCTTTGGGTATCGGCGGTCAGGATCTCCGGCACGAATGCCACAAGGTGCGACAGGTCGGGACGCGAGCGCGAGGAGTAGAGCAACGCCTGTGCGCCCGCGGCGCGGGCGGCATCGGACTGCGCCCAGGTCGGGGACGCCGCGCCGGTGGCGCGGTTGTCCTGCCAGATCACCGACATATCGTCCCGCCCGCGCAGATCGGCCACGCGGTCGGCCTTGACCACAAGCGGGCAGATCAACCGCGGCAGGTCGTCCGGGCGCAGGTAGCGCCGGATCGCCACCGCCGTGCCTTCGGGGCTGAGCGAAGCATAAACGGCCCATTGCCCGGAATGATGGAACCGTCCCTCGGGCGATGTCACCGGGGTGGTGGCGTCGCGACCCGCGAAGGTCATGCGCCAGACCGTCCCGGCAAAGGCGATCACGCGCCTTCGCTCACCGGCGCGCCGTAGCCCAGGGGCAGGGAAGTATCGCGCTCGGCGCCGTCGTCCTGCTCGGCCAGGAACTTTTCGGCATCCAGCGCGGCCATGCAGCCCATCCCGGCGCTGGTCACGGCCTGGCGATAGACATGGTCGGTCAGGTCGCCGGCGGCGAACACGCCCGGAACGCTGGTCCGCGTGGTGCCCGGCTCGACCTTCACATAGCCGCCCATATGGGTTTCCAGCGTGTCCTTGACCAGCTCGGTCGCCGGGGCATGGCCGATGGCGATGAACACGCCCTTGCAGGCGATCTCGGTGATCTTGCCGGTCTTCACGTTCTTCACCCGCACGCCCTCGACCCCCAACGGGTTGTCGGTGCCCACGACTTCCTCCAGCGTGTTGAACCACAGGGTCTCGATCTTGGGGTTCTTGAACAGCCGGTCCTGCAGGATCTTCTCGGCGCGCAGCTCGTCGCGGCGGTGGATCAGCGTGACTTTGGAGGCGAAATTGGTCAGGAACAGCGCCTCTTCCACCGCGGTGTTACCGCCGCCCACCACGACGATCTCCTGCCCGCGATAGAAGAACCCGTCGCAGGTGGCGCAGGCCGAGACGCCGAAGCCCTTGAACTTGTCCTCGCTGGGCAGGCCGAGCCACTTGGCCCGCGCGCCGGTGGCCAGGATCACTGCATTCGCGGTATAGGTCGCGCCGCTGTCGCCCTTGGCGGTGAACGGGCGCTGCGACAGGTCCAGGTCGGAGATGATGTCGCCCACCACCTCGCAGCCCATCGCCTTGGCATGGGCCTCCATCCGCACCATCAGGTCCGGGCCCTGCACCTCGGTGTCGCCGGGCCAGTTCTCGACCTCTGTGGTGGTGGTCAGCTGGCCGCCGGGTTCGATGCCCTGCACCAGGATCGGCTCCAGCATGGCGCGCGCGGCATAGACGCCGGCGGTATACCCCGCGGGCCCGGATCCGATGATGAGAACCTTGGTGTGACGTGTCTCGGCCATTTCAACTCCGCAGGTGGCTGATCGACGGGCGTGCCGCCTTGGGAAGAGGGATATAGCGGTCGCGCCGCCCGGCTTAAACCCCCAAGATGCCCGTTGCCGCGGCCAACACGCTTGGCGCCGCCGCACACGATTCCGCCGATCTGACTTATAATGTTGCCGAGACGTGAAAGATAATTGCGCAGGCCTATCGGCTGGTATAACAACCGGAAAAAAGATGGGAGCTTTCCATGGTCGCCTCACGACTCGATGCGATTGACCGCAAGATCCTGGCCGAACTGCAGGCCGATGGGCGGATGACCAATGTCGAACTGGCCAAGCGCGTCGGGATCTCGGCGCCGCCCTGCCTGCGCCGGGTGCGCACGCTCGAGGAGGCCGGGCTGATCCGCGGCTACCATGCCGAGGTCAATTCCCGCGAACTGGGCTTCGAGGTGCAGGTCTTTGCCATGGTCGGGTTGGAAAGCCAGGCCGAGACCGAATTGAAGGCCTTCGAGGAGAAATGCCGCGGCTGGCCGCTGGTGCGCGAGTGCCACATGCTCAACGGCGAGGTGGATTTCATCCTCAAATGCGTGGCACCGGATCTCAGCAGCTTCCAGGGCTTTCTGACCGAGCAGTTGCTGACCACACCCAATGTCGCCAGCGTGAAGACATCGCTGGTCATCCGCGGCGCAAAAGACGAGCCAGGGGTCCCTTTCGACGTGCTCGAGGAGCGGCTGGGCCGGACCCCCTGACCGCGACCTGCGCGGTCTCGATACGCGTGTTCGTTTCAGGCAGCATCAGGGCCATGAGAACGCTCAAGGCCCACCAGATCAGGATCTTCATGATTTGCCGCCCTACAATCCGACGGCCGCAATCTCGCCATCGCCAGCCCGGGGCAGGACCTGCGGACCGAAATCGGTCAGCTTCTCGACATGGGCGAACAGGTTGAGATAGACCGAGCGCATCGCGTGGCTCATCACCCGCAGGGCGTTGACGCCGGGATGGTAGGTCTCGAACTGAAGCCCGTCGACCCGGATCACCGAATGCCGCCGCAGCCCGATATGGAACAGCTCGACCGGCGTCGGCGGCGAGGTCTCGATCACGTTCAGCCCGTCGACGAATTCGCGCACCGGTGTCAGCAGCTGCTGGCCGTCCGACAGCTTGCGCATGTGGCAGGGCGTCGCCATCAGCCGGGCAGAGGGGCCGGCCAGAACACCCGAGAGCGGCCGCTGCATGCCGAAAGCGTCGGCCATGATCCGGACCAGGTTATGCGTGCGTCCCCGGGCATCGGCGCGGCCCGGAACCAGCACGGTGGACCCCTTCCAGACGACCTGCTGCGGTGTGCCGTTCTCGTCGATGACATGATCGCCCGGTTGCAGGTCCTCGATCGCGACGGGGCCGATATCGGTTTCCACCAGAGATCCCCGGCAGAAGGCGCAGAAGGCGTCCTCGAACAGCGGCATGGCCGGCGCAATATGCCGGGTCTGGACGACGTTGCCATTGAGAAGGGAGGACACTTCGTAGCGCCGCAGTTGCGGCCGGTTGGGCCCGCGCAGCGCGGCCGGATCGTTGAGAAGCTGGCTGGTTTCGACAGCATTTCGCGCCGCTCGGTCGAGCGAGTGGGGGATCGTCATGTCAATAGGCCCTCTTTATAACTTGGCCTGCCGACGCGGGCCCCCACCAACACGTCACACAGGCACAATTTTTCATTACCAACTAGTCCGTCCCGAGTGTGCCGGTGGGTTGAGCAGATTGTCAAAATTTTCCTCAATTTTCGTGTTTTCCACTCATCAATTCCGGCGTGTGCCGTCCACTGTTTCGTCTCCGGCAAGAAGCCGCATCCACAGGTTGTGGTCTGGTTCGCGGCACCTCTTCTGACCGGGTGCGCGGCTGCTGCTCTGGCCCATTTTGGGCCGGAAACGCCACGGGTCCGGGTCATGGATTCGCGTCTCGGATTCGGTGGCGCGTGCCGTCAGCGCCGCCCGCGCCGGATCCAGGGCAGCGCGACGGATTCGTCCCGCGCAGTGGCCAGGATCGAGGCAACGAAGCGGCGATGGGGTTTCATGGTCGGTCTCCTGCCTTTCGGATGGCCCCCTGGTTTGCACATGGGGCGCTGTATCTCCGTTACGCCCGATCATGTCGGGGTTTTGGGGCGGCCTTTGGGCTGGTTTGAGGAAAATGCGAGACCAAAACCCGACATCGCTGCGGCGGCGACAGGTGCCGGCCCCGGACAACGCGCGTCCCCGGACCCTTGTTTGCAACGGGATTCTCCGCAACGACCGCGTTAAGACTTATGACGGCGCCGGCCACAATTCGGCCATCTGCGCCTCCGGTCCGGAGTGCGTCTAGAGCCGGATGACCGAGATCAGCCGCCCGTAATCCGCCGCACCGGCATGGGTGCTGCGCCGGTAGGAATAGAAGCGCTCGGGATCGGAATAGGTGCAATGCCGGATCCACTCGGCCCGGCCGACCCCGGCCGCACGCAACCGGTGCAGCCCATAGCCGGGCAGGTCGAATAGCATCCGGTCGTCGGCGCCATTGGCGAAGAAGCGGGTGTTGTCGGGATCCTCCTGCACGAAATCGTCGAAGAACTCCGGCCCCACCTCATAGGCGCGCTGCGAAATCGACGGGCCGATCGCGGCGGCGATGTTGGCGCGGGCGGCGCCCAGCGCCTCCATCGCGTCGACCGTGGCGTCCAGCACCCCGTCCAGCGCCCCGCGCCATCCGGCATGGGCGGCGCCGATCACGCCGGCGCGCGCATCGGCCAGCAGCACCGGCTGGCAATCGGCGGTCAGCACCGACAGCGCCAGCCCCGGCACCGCCGTGACCAGCGCGTCGGCCTGCGGCTTGTCCGACAGCGGGCCGTGCACCGTGACCACAGACCGGGAATGGACCTGGTGCACGCCGACCAGCGCCTCGGGCGCGACCTCCATCGCGTCGGCGACCCGTTGGCGGTTCAGGCTGACCGCCGCGGATTGGTCGCTGGAGCCGTGCCCGCAATTGAGCCCCTGGAACACGCCCGAGGACGCGCCGCCGCGCCGGGTGAAGAACCCGTGGCGAACCGGGCCGAGGCTTTCGGAAGTCAGGATTTCCAGCGTCATGGTTCAAGTCCCGGCGGCGGGGTTGCGGTGGCGGGGTAGAGGCCCAGCACCTTGAACAGGTTTCCCATTTCATCCGGATGCGTCAACCGGCGATGTGTCGAGACAACGTCGTCGCGTGCCGGACCTCGCGCGCCATCGGCCAGCGCTTGTGCGCGTGCCGTGATGCCCAGCCGTTCCAGGAACACCCCCTGCGGCGTCAGGCGCGTGTGTGCGCAGCCGGCCGCGGCGGCCGCCTGGGCCAACGCCTCGAAATCCACATGCGCGGTCAGGTCCGCCTGCCCGGGCGCCGCCAGTGGATCGGTGCGGGCATGGCCGCCGAGCGCCTGGAACGTGTCGCCCAGCGAGTGCCAGTCGCCATAGTCGATCACCAGCGCCGCCCCGCCACGCGCAGCGATCCGACGCGCCGCGGCGTCGATCACCGTCAGAGCCGGCGCGCAGATCTCGACCATGTCGCCTTCGCGCGTGTCCTCCAGCCGGTGTTCCAGCGCCCCTTGCGGCGCTGCCGACCCCAGGCCCCAGGCCAGCCGGTCGCCCTCCAGCCCCACCAGCCGCTCGCGCCAGCCCGCGCCATCGCGCAGGAACTGGCGGATTGGCAGCGCGTCGAAGAACTCGTTGGCCACCAGGTAGAGTGGTGCGTCCGGCAGATCGTCCGCCGTGTCTATCCAGCGCGGTGCGTGCCCTTCCAGCGTCCCGGCCTGCCGGGCGCGCAAGGCGGGCGAGGCCTCCAGCAGCACCAGCCGGGCAGCGTTGTGAAACCCGGGCACCGCGCGGGTGGCGCGCAGCAGGTCGGCCATCAGCGTGCCGCGCCCAGGCCCCAGTTCGGCCAGGGTGAACGGTGCCGGTTGCCCCTGGTCCATCCAGGCCTGCGCCAACGCCAGCCCGATCATCTCGCCGAACATCTGGCTGATCTCGGGGGCGGTGATGAAATCGCCGGCCGCGCCCAGCGGGTCGCGGGTGGTATAATAGCCATGCTGGGGGTCGAGCAGGCACTCGGTCATGTAATCGGCCACGGTGAGCGGTCCGTCCTGCCGGATCCGCGCGGCCAGCCGGGCGCGCAGGCTCATGCCCGGCGCGCCCGCAGGATCAGCCACAGCCCCAGCGCGATCATCGGCAGCGACAGGAGCTGTCCCATTGTCAGACCCCAGCCGCCAACGTGCCAGGCCAGCCCCAGCGGATTGCCGGCGGTCACGAATTGCGCATCGGGCTGGCGCACGAACTCGACCGCGAACCGGGCCAGGCCGTAGCCCGCGAAAAACACGCCCGTGACCAGGCCGCGCGGCTTGAACGCGTCCCGGCGATAGACCAGCCACAGCAGCACGATCCCCAGCAACAGCCCTTCGAGGCCCGCCTCGTAGAGTTGCGAGGGGTGGCGCGCGCAAGGCCCCTCGACGCCGGGGCAATCCTGCGCCGCGGCGCCGGGAAAGATCACGCCCCAGGGCAGATCGGTGGGCCGGCCCCACAGCTCGGCATTGACGAAATTGGCCAGTCGCCCGAGCAGCAACCCGGGCGGCACCGCATGGGCCACCAGGTCGGCCAGCCCGCCGAAGGGCACGGCGTTGCGCAGGGAGAACAGCCAGCTGGCCGCGACCACGCCCAGCAGCCCGCCGTGAAAGGCCATTCCGCCCTGCCAGATCATCAGGATCTCGGCGGGATGGCTCAGGTAGTATCCCGGTTGATAGGCCAGGACATAGCCCAGCCGCCCGCCCAGGATGACGCCGAGAATGATCCAGGTCAGCAGATCCTCCAGCTGGCGCGGCGTCATCGGCGGGTCGCCGTCCCACAGCCGCGCACGGTTCAGCGCCATCACCCCCAGCCGCCAGGCGATCAGGATGCCGGCGATATAGGACAGCGCATACCAGCGCAGCGCGAACTCGGTCCCGAACAGGGTGATCGAGAACAGGTCGGGCGAAATGTCGGGAAAGGGGATGGCTGCGTGCATATGCGCTCAATGCCGCCAGTCGCCGGGACAAGTCAACCTCGGGTCCGGCCCGCGATGGGTTGAGACCGGCGCGCTTGTCGCCCATATAGGATGCGACAGCGTGACGGAGACCGGAAGATGCAGACCCGAAACAAGATCCTCGACGACATATCGCAGCTGATGACCAACGCGATGGGCGTGGCTCAGGGGGCGCGGGACGAGGCCGAGACGGCGATGAAGTCGATGCTCGACCGCTGGCTGGCCGATCGCGATTTCGTCACCCGCGAGGAGTTCGACGCCGTGCGCGCGATGGCGCAGAAGGCGCGCGAGGAGAACGAGGCGCTGGCGGCCCGCATCGCCGCGCTCGAGGCCGGCGGGAAGAAAAAATCCGGATAAGGCGCCGACGCGCCACGCGATTTGCACTGGGTGAAACGCACCGCCCCGGGCCAAACCGGCGGCGGTGCGCTGCATTCTGGCGGGTTGAGGATTTTTCGCAAGCTCAACCTGAGCCTTCCCGCGATATTTTGGGCAATGTGACGGGCTGTCCACAACTTATTGCAGATATCCCCAAAATTAGGGGTTGCAAGCGTGGAGTCGCCGCATCACCATATCTGGTACAGGCAAGGGCAACAAACCCGGTCTGTAGAGCAGGCAACTAGCGCTGGGGGCGCTGCCGCGCCCAATCCGCTAGAGATCAGTGAGGTGGCATCATGGCCCTGTCCGAGCAGTATCTGGAAGAAGACATTCATCCCATCGACATCGTCGAGCACCTGGCCGAACACCACGACTGGGATTTCGACCGGATCGGCGACGACCAGATCGCCATGGCCGTCGAGGGGCAGTGGCGCACCTATTCGATCACCCTGGCCTGGTCGGGCTATGACGAGACCCTGCGCCTGATCTGCACCTTCGAGATGGAGCCGCCCGAGGAAAAGGTGGGCGAGCTCTACGAATTGCTCAACGCCATGAACGACCAGTGCTGGGCGGGCTCGTTCACCTATTGGGCGGCACAGAAGCTGATGGTCTATCGCTATGGCCTGGTCCTGGCCGGCGGCCAGGTGGCCAGCCCCGACCAGATCGACACGATGATCAATGCCGCCGTGCTGAGCGCCGAGCGGTATTATCCGGCAATCCAGCTGATGACCTGGGGCGGGCGTACGCCGCATGACGCGATGCAGGTCGCCATTGCAGAGGCTTATGGCCGGGCATAAGACTGGGCCCCGAACCGAGGCAACGGCGAGGGGCGCATCATGGATTTCTCAGACATCGCGGATCGCGGGCTGGTCCTGCTGGGCTGCGGCAAGATGGGTTCGGCCATGCTGGCGGGCTGGCTTGAGGGCGGATTGCCGCCGCGGTCGGTCTGGGTGGTCGATCCCGCGCCGTCGGACTGGTTGCGCGGGACCGGTGTAAACCTCAATGCCGATCTTCCCGAGACACCCGCCATCGTCCTGGTCGCCGTCAAGCCGCAGATGATGGGTGAGGCCCTGCCGGGGCACAGCGCGCTGGGCGGCGGCGGCACGCTGTTCGTCTCGGTCGCCGCGGGCACCTCGATCGCCACCTACGAGTCGCTTCTGGGCGCGGGCACGCCAGTGGTGCGCGCCATGCCCAACACGCCCGCCGCCATCGGCCGCGGCATCACCGCCCTGATCGGCAACGCGGCGACCGGCGAGGCGGACCTGGCCCGGGCCGAGGCGCTTCTTTCGGCGGTGGGCCAGACCGTGCGCCTTCAGGACGAGTCGCAGATGGATGCCGTCACCGGGGTCAGCGGCTCGGGCCCGGCCTATGTCTTTCACCTGATCGAGACGCTGGCCGCGGCGGGCGCGGCCCAGGGGCTGCCGGAGGATCTTGCGATGCGCCTGGCGCGGGCGACGGTGGCCGGGGCCGGTGCGCTGGCCGAGGCCGCCGACGAGACGCCGGGCGAGTTGCGGGTCAACGTGACCTCGCCCAACGGCACGACGCAGGCGGCGCTGGAGGTGCTGATGGACGAGAAGACCGGTTTCCCCGCGCTGCTGGCGCGCGCGGTGGCGGCGGCAACCGAGCGGTCGAAGGAATTGTCGCGTGGCTGAGATCGGGTTCGATGACTTCCTCAAGGTGGATGTGCGCGTGGGCGAGATCATCCGCGCCGAGCCCTTTCCCGAGGCGCGCAAGCCGGCAATCAAGCTCTGGATCGATTTCGGCCCCGAGATCGGGGAGCGCAAGAGCTCGGCCCAGATCACCGCCCATTACGCGCCCGAGGTGCTGATCGGCCGGCAGGTTCTGGCGGTGGTGAATTTTCCGCCGCGCCAGATCGGGCCGTTCATGTCCGAGGTGCTGGTGCTGGGGCTTCCCGACGAGACAGGTGAGATCGTCCTGGTCGGGCCTGACCGGCCGGTGCCGCCCGGCGGGCGGATGCATTGACCCGCCTGCTGATCACCCGACCGATGCCGCGGGCCGTGACCGAGCGCGCGCGGACCGATTTCGCGGCCGATATCCGCGACAGCACCGCGCCGATGGCGCAGGACGAGATGATCGCGGCGCTGCAAGACTATGACGCGGTGATGCCGACGCTTGGGGATGCGTTCTCGGCCGAGATATTCGCTGCCGTGCCGCGCCCACGCTGCCGGCTGCTGGCGAATTTCGGGGTCGGCTACAACCATATCGACGCCGAGGCCGCCCGCGCCGCCGGGATCGCCGTGACCAACACGCCGGGGGCCGTGACGGATGCGACAGCCGATATCGCGCTCACGCTGATCCTGATGGCGGCGCGGCGCGCCGGCGAGGGTGAGCGGCTGGTGCGCTCCGGCCAATGGGAGGGTTGGAATCCGACCCAGATGCTGGGCTGCCACGTGAGCGGCAAGCGATTGGGCATCGTCGGCATGGGGCGGATCGGCCAGGCCATCGCGCGGCGCTGCCATTTCGGGTTCGGACTGCAGGTCTCATATATCGCGCGGAGCGAAAAGACGCTGGATTTCCCGGCCACGCGCGCGGACTCCGTCCAAGCCCTGGCAGAAGCGGTGGATTTCCTGGTTGTGGCGGTTCCCGGCGGGGCGGAGACGCGCCATATGATCAACGCCGATGTCCTGGCGGCGATGCAGCCTCACGCGGTCCTGGTCAATATTGCACGGGGCGAAGTGATCCACGAGGCCGCGTTGATCGACGCGCTGGCGCAGGGCGCAATCGGCGCGGCGGGGCTGGATGTCTACGAGTTCGAGCCGCAAGTGCCCTCAGACCTGCGGGCGATGGAAAATGTCGTCCTGTTGCCGCATCTCGGAACGGCCACGGAGGAGGTACGCAGCGCGATGGGACATATGGCGCTGGACAACGTGGCCGCGCTGGCGGACGGGCGGGACTTGCCGAACCCGGTCTGATGCGGGCGGGTCAGCGCACCTGCGGTTTCGCCTTGTCGCGGTCCGCGTCCCAGGCGGGATCGTCCTGCTTGATGCGGCGGGTCAGCCAGACGCCGACCGGCCAGGCCAGGATTATCCCGGCGGCGACGCTGATGGCGATGGCGATCCAGTTGTAGAAACCCATCGTGAAGGCAAGAATGACCAGCGCGCCCGCGATGGATGTGCCGGCAAGAATTGCGACATGGAAACGCAAGCGGCCTGCGATCTCTGGAACATTGGACATGGCACCCTCCTGGTCTGTCGAAAATCGGACAGAAAACCAACGCGGGAGGGTCGGGTCAGGTTCCCGTGGCCGTGCCGGGCGCCATGTCCCCCACCGCTTCGCGCCAGTGCCGCCGGCACAGCGAGACATAGGTTTCGTTGCCGCCGATCTGGACCTGCGCCCCCTCGGTGATCGGGCGGCCCTCGGCATCCTGCCGGATCACCATCGTCGCCTTGCGCCCGCAGGCGCAGATCGTGCGCACCTCGCGCATCTCGTCGGCCAGCGCCAGCAGCGTGGCCGAGCCGGGAAACAGCTTGCCGCGGAAATCCACCCGCAGCCCGTAGGCCAGCACCGGCACGTGCAAATCGTCCACCACGCGAGCCAGCTGCCAGACCTGGGCCTCGGACAGGAACTGCGCCTCGTCGACAAAGACACAGGCCACCGCGCCGCGCTCAAGCCGAGCGCGGATCATGGCGAACACGTCGTCATCGGTGCGGAACGTGTCTGCCTCGCAGCCGATACCGATGCGCGAGGCGATGCGGCCCGCACCGGCGCGCCCGTCGATGGCGGCGGTCATCAGGTAGGTGTCCATGCCGCGCTCGCGGTAGTTGTGCGAGGCCTGCAACAGCACCGTGGACTTGCCCGCGTTCATCGTCGAGTAGTTGAAATAGAGCTTGGCCATGCGCCTGGTCTATGCCGCTGCCGCGCCGCAGACAAGACCGCCGCCGCGCGACCGTGCCGGTACACATGCCAGTTGCTGTGTACGCGGCACGGACGGCGGTTCGGCACAGGCCCGAACCGGCCCGAAGGGCGGCAGAACCGCCCTTCGAAACACTCTTGAAAAGGCAGTTTCCTGCCACTCACTCACACACTCCCCGATCAGCTCGGGGATAGTCAAAGCTTGCCACTTGTCCTAAAAGCGTTGCATGGGAATAAAGCCTGCCCTTTCCCACTGGGCGGGGCCCGAGGGTCAGTGGAAGGGGTGACGATGGCGGATATCGGCACGTATCTGAAGAAGCACACCGAGACGCTGGTCAAGGATGTGGGGATCGAGGCGGCCTGCGACCTGACCGGCAAGTCCAAGGCCACGCTGGGACGCTATTATTCCGATCACGCCGAGCATTCGGACCGGTTCATGCCGGTGGATGCGGTGGCGCGGCTGGAGGCGGCCTCGGCCTATCCGCATGTCACTTCGGCGCTGGCCGAGCTGAACAATGTCACCCTGTCCTATAGCGGGCGCAACAGCGGCAAGGAGCGCCCGGGCGGGGTCAATTCCGACGTGATCGCGCTGAGCCAGCGCTTTGCCATGCTGATGGCGGAATACCAGACCGCGATCGAGGACGGCATTATCACCGTGACCGAGGCCAAGCGGCTGCTGCGCGAGACCGTTGCGCTGCAGCAGGTGCTGATCGACATGAAGCTGCACCTGGAGGAAGAAAGCGCCTGAACCGCGGCGCAGCTGAATTGTGCGCCTGCGGCGCGCACTTTGTGGCGCTTGCGCGCCGGGTGCGAGGCGCTGCCTCGCGCTCCGAGGTATTTTCAGCGAGAGGAAATGCGCGTCAGGCGTTCCGGCGCAGCAGCACCGACCCCACCGAATAGCCCGCGCCGAAGGAGCAGATCAGCCCCAGATCGCCGTCCTCGAGGTCGTGGGAATGGTGCGAGAACGCGATGATCGAGCCCGCCGACGAGGTGTTGGCATAGTCCTGCAGGATGTTGGGTTGTTCCTGTGGCGCCGGTTCGCGGCCCATCACCTTGCGGCCGATGAAGTCGTTCATCGTCTTGTTGGCCTGGTGCAGCCAGAGCCGTCGCAGATCCTCGGATCCGACGCCCGCCTCGGCCATGTGCTCGGCGATATGACGGCTGACCAGCGGCAGCACCTCCTTGAACACCTTGCGGCCGTTCTGCATGAACTGCATGTCGCGGCGGTCGGCCATGCCGTCGGGACGGGTGCGCCGCAGGAAGCCGTTGTTGTTGCGGATGTTGTTGGAAAACTGCGTGGCGCAGCGGGTGGACAGGATCTCGAAATGCGGGCCGCGCGCGTCTTCGGCACGTTCGAGCAGCGTCGCGGTGGCCACGTCGCCGAAGATGAAGTGGCAGTCGCGGTCGCGCCATTCCAGGTGCGCCGAGCAGATCTCGGGGTTGACCACCAGCGCGCGGCGCACGCTTCCCGAGCGGATCATGTCGGCGGCGGCCTGGATGCCGAATGTGGCCGAGGAGCAGGCCACGTTCATGTCGAAGGCGAAGCCGCCGGCGCCGAGCGCGTCCTGTATCTCGACCGCGACCGCGGGATAGGCGCGTTCCATGTTCGAGGCGGCGCATATCACCAGGTCGACCTCCTGCGGCTCGCGCCCGGCCTGGGTCAGCGCCCGGCGCGCGGCGTCGAGGCCCATCTCGCACATAAGGCCCGGTTCGTCGTCGCCGCGCTGGCGCAGCTGCGGGTGCATCACCTCGGGATCCAGCACCCCGGCCTTGTCCATCACGTAGCGCCGTTCGATGCCGCTGGCCTTGACGATGAACTCTTCCGAGGAATGCGGCACCGGTTCGGCCTCGCCTGTGGCGATGGCATCGGCGTTGCGGGCGTTCTGCCGGTCGGCATAGGCGTTGAAGGCCGCGACCAGCTCGGCGTTGGTGATGACCTGGTCGGGGGTGTAGACACCGGATCCGGTGATGGCAGGGTTGTGCATGGTCTGTCCTGGCGGTGGCGCGGTTGGGCCAAAATGCGCCCTGCGCGGGACGGGATCAAGGGCAGGGCACCTCCGGTGTGCATTTTACCCCACGGAAGGGCGGAACGGAACGGATTGTCGCGCCACGGGGCATGGGCGCGGGGCGCGCGCCGTCCTATGGTGGCGGCGTGTGAAACACAGGAGCGCGCCCGATGCAATATGTCGAGAACCGGACCTTCGACGAGATCGCCGTGGGCGACAGCGTGTCGCTGAGCCGCGAGTTGACCGAACGCGACATCGACCTGTTCGCGGTGATGTCCGGCGACGTCAACCCCACCCATGTCGATCCCGAATTCGCGCGCGACGACATGTTCCACCGGATCGTCGGGCACGGCATGTGGGGCGGGGCGCTGATCTCGAACCTGCTGGGAACGCAGCTGCCGGGGCCCGGGACGATCTATCGCGCGCAGACGCTGGCCTTTCACCGTCCCGTGGCGCTGGGCGAGACGATCACCGTGCGGCTGACCGTGCGCGACAAGGAGCCCGAGACGCGGCTGGTGCGGCTCGATTGCGATTGCGTGAACGGCAGCGGGCAGGCGGTGCTGAGCGGCCTGGCCGAGGTGATCGCGCCGGCCGAGAAGGTGCGCCGCCCCGCCGCCCGCCTGCCCGAGGTGCACCTGCACCGATCGGGCGACGGGTTCGATGCGCTGATCGCGCGCACCCGGGCGCTGGACCCGATCGAGACGGCGGTGGTTCATCCCTGCGACGCGACCTCGCTGGCCGGTGCGCTGGCAGCCCGGGACGAGGGGCTGATCCGGCCGGTCCTGGTCGGCCCCGCGGCCAAGATCGCCGCCGCCGCCGAGGCCGCGGGGCTGGACCTTGCCGGGCTGGAGGTCGTCGACGCGCCGCACAGCCATGCCGCCGCCAAACAGGCGGTCGCGCTGGTGCGTGCCGGGCGGGCCGAGGCGCTGATGAAGGGCGCGCTGCACACCGACGAGATCATGGCCGCGGCGGTCGACGCCCGCACCGGGCTGCGCACGGAACGGCGGATGAGCCATGTCTTCGTTCTGGACGTGCCCAGCTATCCGCGCCCGTTGATGGTGACGGATGCGGCGATCAACATCGCTCCGGACCTGGAGACCAAGGCCGACATCATCCGCAACGCGATCGGGCTGGGCCATGCGCTGGGCATCGCGCGGCCCAAGGTGGCGATCCTGTCGGCGGTCGAGACGATCACGCCCAAGATGGTCTCGACCGTCGAGGCCGCCGCGCTTTGCAAGATGGCCGATCGGGGCCAGATCACCGGCGGCGATCTGGACGGGCCGCTGGCCTTCGACAACGCGGTGTCCGAGAGCGCAGCTGCGGCCAAGGCCATCGTCTCGCCGGTGGCGGGGCGGGCCGACGTGCTGGTGGCGCCGGATCTCGAGGCCGGGAACATGATCGCCAAGCAGCTGACCTATCTGGCCGGCGCCGATACCTCGGGGATCGTCCTGGGTGCGCGGGTGCCGATCATGCTGACCAGCCGGGCCGACGGGATCGGCAGCCGGGTGGCCTCGGCGGCGCTGGCGCAGCTCTATGTGCGGCATCGCGCGGGTGCGGTTCCCGGCACGCTGACCGATCCCTGAGCGTCAGCAGGCAACCTGCGAGAAGACCTGCCCCGAGATGTTCTGGTACATGCTGGAGCGGATGACCCGGCAGCCGGTCGCCTTCTGGATCGCGGCGATGGCCTGCGTGGTGCGCAGCCGGGCGGGCCGGCCATAGGGATTCAGGTTGTTCCAGTCGCGCGTCGCCCGGTAGATGACCGGCGCGTCCGACACCTGCCGCACCGCCCAGTAGCGGCTGTAGACGGTCACCGTCTTCGAGGGGTATTCCTCGTAGAGCGGCCGGGTCAGGTCGGGCATCTGGTCACAGGCCGACAGCGCCAGGAACGCTGCCGTTGCCAGTCCTGTCATGCGCAGTTTCATCGGCCTTCCTCCCACATTCGCTCCGGCCCGCCAGTTTGAGCAAATTCCGGGCCTCCTGTGAAGCCCAAACTCCGGCGGGTGGCCGCGTGTGCCCGCGGAATTGCCCCCTTGCCGCCGCGACACGACCCGGATACGGTGCGCGACAGCATACGGGAGAACCGGCAACGCCGGTGCCGAAGGAGCAACCGCCCCGGAAACTCTCAGGCACAAGGACCGTGTGCGGCACGAAATGACTCTGGAGAGATCCCGGCGAAGTCCCGGGGCGCCGAAGGGATAACGATCTCAGGCGAAAGGACAGAGGGGGCATCGAAGCCGGCGCCAAGGCGGCCGGATTGGGATGCCGGGTGATTTCTCAGCAGATCATGTCGGCCTGGAAACGGGAGTTGGAATGACCGATTTGCTTCGGACGCCACTGCATGACCTGCATGTCGAGATGGGCGGAAAGATGGTGCCGTTCGCCGGCCACGAGATGCCGGTGCAATTTGCGGGCATCATGGCGGAACACCAGCAGACGCGCGAAAAGGCCGGTCTGTTCGACGTCAGCCACATGGGCCAGGTGATCGTCTCGGGAGGCGACTGGGACCGCATCGCGGCAGGGTTCGAGGGGCTGGTGCCGATGGATGTGCTGGGCCTGAGCAAGGGCCGGCAGCGATACGGCCTGTTCCTGGATGAGAGTGGCGGGATCCTCGACGACCTGATGTTCGCCAATCGCGGTGACCACCTGTTCGTGGTGGTCAATGCCGCCTGCAAGGATGCCGACATCGCCCATATGAAGGCCACGCTGGAGCCCGACCTGACGGTGGCGCCGGTGACCGACCGCGCGCTGATGGCGCTGCAGGGGCCTGCGGCCGAGGCGGTTCTGGCGGAACTAAACCCGGCTGCGGCCGAGATGCTGTTCATGGATGTCGCCACGCTGGACCTGGCGGGCATCGAGGCCTGGGTCTCGCGCTCGGGCTATACCGGCGAGGACGGGTACGAGATTTCCGTGCCCGCGGCGCAGGCCGAGACGCTGGCCCGCAAGTTGCTGGCGCATGACGATGTCGCGCCCATCGGGCTGGGCGCACGCGATTCGCTGCGGCTCGAGGCCGGGCTGTGCCTTTACGGTCATGACATCGACACCGATACGCTGCCGGCCGAGGCGGGTCTGTCCTGGGCGATCCAGAAGGCGCGCAAGGCGGGCGGGGCCCGCGAAGGCGGCTTTCCTGGTGCCGAGGCGGTTCTGGCGCAACTGGCCGAAGGGCCGGCAAGCAAGCGGGTCGGCCTGCGTCCGCAGGGCCGCGCGCCGATGCGCGAGGGTGTGGAGCTTTTTGCCGCCGAGACCGGTGGCGCGGCGATCGGGCGCATCACCTCGGGCGGGTTCGGCCCCACCGTGGGCGGCCCGGTCGCGATGGGATACGTTCCGGCGGAGCTGGGCGCGCCGGGCACGGTGGTTCACGGCGAGCTGCGCGGCAAGCGCCTGCCGCTGGAAGTGACCAAGCTGCCCTTTGTGGCGGCCAATTTCAAACGCTAGTCCAAAGAGGTAACGGACATGAAATACACCGAGGAACATGAATGGCTGGACGCCGACGGCGACCTGGTGACCGTGGGCATCACCGCCCATGCCGCCGAGCAGCTGGGCGACGTGGTGTTCGTCGAACTGCCCGAGGTGGGCAGCGAGGTCAGCAAGGATGACGAGATCGTGGTGATCGAAAGCGTCAAGGCCGCCAGCGATATCATGGCGCCGCTGGACGGTGAGATCGTCGAGGTCAACGAGGCCATCGTGGACGAGCCGGGCAAGGTCAACGAGGACCCCGAGGGCGAGGCGTGGTTCTTCAAGATCAAGGCCAGCGACCTGTCGCCGATGGACGACTACATGGACGAGGCCGCCTACAAGGACTTCATCGGCTGAGCCCGGCCCGGGCCGGGGACGCCTCCGGCGGGAGTATTTTCGAAAAGATGAAGGGGCGGGCCGGCGCGCCGCGCGGTCCGCGATCGGGAGACCCAAAGATGGCTTTCACGCCCACAGATTACCTGCCCTACGATTTCGCCAATCGCCGGCATATCGGCCCGTCTCCCGAGGAGATGGCCGAGATGCTGGAGACCATCGGGGTCGACAGCCTTGACCAGCTGATCGACGAGACGGTGCCGAAATCCATCCGGCAGGAGACGCCGCTGGATTTCGGCAAGCCCAAGTCGGAGCGCGAGCTGATGCACGCGATGCGCATGACCGCGTCCAAGAACAAGGTCCTGGTCAGCCTGATCGGGCAGGGCTATCACGGCACGGTGACGCCGCCGGCGATCCAGCGCAACATCCTGGAGAACCCGGCCTGGTATACCGCCTACACGCCCTATCAGCCCGAGATCAGCCAGGGCCGGCTCGAGGCGCTGCTGAATTTCCAGACGATGATCTGCGACCTGACGGGCCTGCCGGTGGCCAATGCCTCGCTGCTGGACGAATCCACCGCCTGCGCCGAGGCGATGACCATGGCGCAGCGGGTGGCCAAGTCGAAGCAGAAGGCGTTTTTCGTCGACCGCGACTGCCATCCGCAGAACATCGCCGTGATCCGGACCCGCGCCGCGCCTTTGGGCATCGAGGTGATCGTCGGCAACCCCGACAAGATGGAGGCCGGAAAGGTGTTCGGCGCGGTGTTCCAGTATCCCGGCACCTATGGTCATGTGCGCGACTTCTCCGATCACATTGCGGCGCTGCACGAGCACAACGCCATCGGCATCGTCTGCGCCGATCCGCTGGCGCTGACGCTGTTGAAGGAACCGGGCGAGATGGGCGCCGATATCGCCGTGGGCTCGGCCCAGCGGTTCGGCGTGCCGGTGGGCTATGGCGGGCCGCACGCGGCCTACATGGCCTGCCGCGACGATTACAAGCGCGCCATGCCGGGCCGGATCGTCGGCGTCAGCGTGGACAGCCACGGCAATCGCGCCTATCGGCTGTCGCTGCAGACCCGCGAACAGCATATCCGCCGCGAAAAGGCCACCAGCAATGTCTGCACCGCGCAGGCGCTGCTGGCGGTGATGGCGTCGATGTATGCGGTGTTCCACGGGCCCAAGGGGCTCAAGGCCATTGCCCAGCGCATCCACCGCAAGACCGTGCGGCTGGCCAAGGGGCTGGAGGAGGCCGGGTTCAAGGTCGACCCGCAGGCGTTTTTCGACACGATCACCGTGGATGTCGGCCCGCTGCAGGCGGCAGTGCTGAAATCCGCGGTCGACGAGGGCATCAACCTGCGCCGCGTGGGCGAGCGCCGGGTCGGCATCACCCTGGATGAGGCGACGCGGCCGAAGAATGTCGAGTCGGTCTGGCGCGCCTTCGGCATCACCCGCAAGGATGACGATTTCGCCCCCGACTACCGCGTGCCCGAGAACCTGCACCGCAAGTCGGACTACCTGACCCACCCGATCTTTCACATGAACCGGGCCGAGACCGAGATGATGCGCTACATGCGCCGTCTGGCCGACCGGGACCTGGCGCTGGACCGGGCGATGATCCCGCTGGGGTCCTGCACCATGAAGCTGAACGCGGCGGCCGAGATGATGCCAGTCAGCTGGCGTGAGTTCGCCCGGCTGCACCCGTTCTGCCCGGCCGACCAGGCCGAGGGGTATCGCGAACTGATCACCGACCTGTCGGCCAAGCTGTGCGAGATCACCGGCTATGACGACATCTCGATGCAGCCCAATTCCGGCGCGCAGGGTGAATATGCCGGCCTGCTGACCATCGCCGCCTTTCATCGCGCCAATGGCGAGGGGCACCGCAATGTCTGCCTGATCCCGACCAGCGCCCACGGCACCAACCCCGCCAGCGCGCAGATGGTGGGCTGGAAGGTGGTGGCGGTGAAATCCGGCCCCACCGGCGATATCGACCTGGAGGATTTTCGCGCCAAGGCCGAGAAGCATTCGGAGAGCCTGGCGGGCTGCATGATCACTTACCCCTCGACCCACGGCGTGTTCGAGGAGACCGTGCGCGATGTCTGCCAGATCGTGCATGACCACGGCGGGCAGGTCTATATCGACGGCGCCAACCTGAACGCGATGGTGGGCCTGTCGCGGCCCGGCGATATCGGCGGCGACGTGAGCCACCTGAACCTGCACAAGACCTTCTGCATCCCGCATGGCGGCGGCGGACCCGGCATGGGGCCGATCGGCGTCAAGGCACATCTGGTGCCGTTCCTGCCGGGCCACCCGCAGAGGGGCGGCGCCGAGGGCCCGGTCTCGGCCGCGCCCTATGGCTCGGCCTCGATCCTGCCGATCAGCTGGGCCTATATCCTGCTGATGGGCGGCGAGGGGCTGGCGCAGGCGACGCGGGTGGCGATCCTGAACGCCAACTACATCGCCAAGCGGCTGGAGGGCGCCTATGACGTGCTCTATCGCGGGCGCAACGACCGGGTCGCGCATGAGTGCATCCTGGACACCCGTCCCTTTGCCGACAGCGCCGGCGTGACCGTGGACGACATCGCCAAGCGGCTGATCGACAACGGCTTTCACGCGCCGACCATGAGCTGGCCGGTGGCCGGCACGCTGATGGTGGAACCCACCGAAAGCGAGACCAAGGCCGAGCTGGACCGGTTCTGCGATGCGATGCTGGCGATCCGCGAGGAGATCCGCGAGATCGAGGAGGGCCGGATCGACGGCGAGAACAACCCGCTGAAACACGCCCCGCACACGATGGAGGACCTGGTCAAGGACTGGGACCGGCCCTATAGCCGCGAGCAGGGCTGCTTTCCGCCGGGCGCGTTCCGCGTCGACAAGTACTGGCCGCCGGTCAACCGTGTGGACAACGCCTATGGCGACCGGCACCTGATCTGTACCTGCCCGCCGATGGAGGACTACGCCGAGGCGGCGGAGTAGGCCGGGCGTGATCCAGTTGAGGCGGGCCTGGCGGCCCGCCGCTTTACATGCCCGCCCTGATGGGCGGGCGGTGCCTCCGGCGTGGATTTTTCCGGCCAGATGAACGCGGGATCAGGAATGTGAACGTCCGCCGGGCCGCGATGTGCTACCCTGCCGGGACACGGGAGGGCCAGACATGGACAGGACAAATACGGCGCGGCGCAGATCCGCGCGCGACTTCGATCCGAGGATTCTGGAGATTTTCGACGGCTACGTGCATGGCAAGGTCACCAAGCGCGAGTTCATCACCCAGGCCGGGCGCTATGCCGCCGCCGGCGTGACCGGTGCGATGCTGCTGGAGCAGTTGCAGCCGAACTATGCCTGGGCGCAGCAGGTGGCACCGGATGACCCTGCGATCGAGACGGAAACCGTGCAGTATGACAGCCCGAAGGGGCACGGGGCCATCAGCGGTCTGATGGCGCGGCCGGCCGGCACGGAGGACCCGCTGCCTGCGGTGCTCGTCGTGCATGAGAACCGCGGGTTGAATCCCTATATCGAGGACGTGGTGCGCCGCGCCGCCAAGGCGGGATATCTGGCCCTCGGGCCGGACGGGTTGAGCCCGCTGGGCGGCTATCCCGGCACCGATGACGAAGGCCGCGCGATGCAGAAATCCATGGATGGCGCCAAGCTGATGGAGGATTTCTTTGCCGGTTTCGAGTTCCTGCGCGACCACGCCGGTTCGACCGGCAAGGTCGGCGCGGTGGGGTTCTGCTATGGCGGCGGGGTCTGCAACGCGCTGGCAGTGGCCTATCCGGATCTGGCTGCCTCGGCGCCGTTCTACGGGCGGCAGGCGGCGGCCGAGGACGTGCCGGCCATCGAGGCGCCGCTGATGATCCACTATGCCGGGCTGGACGACCGGATCAACGCCGGCTGGCCTGCCTATTCCGAGGCGCTCAAGGCCAACCAGAAGGCGTTTTCGGTGCATTTCTATCCGGATGTGAATCACGGCTTCCACAACGACACCACGCCGCGCTATGACGAGGCGGCGGCGACGCTGGCCTGGGACCGGACGCTGGATTTCTTCGGGCGGCACCTGGTGTGACGGCCGTTCAATAGCCGCGGGCGCGGTCGACCTCGTGCAGGAGCGCCGTGCCGGCGGTGAGGCGCCGATAGTTCTCGGCCACGTCGTCCAGCGCGTCGCCAAGGTGCCAGCCCGACACATGCGGGGTGATCGTCACCGCCGGGTGCGACCAGAGCGGGCTGCCTTCGGGCAGCGGTTCACGGCTGACCACATCCAGCACGGCGCGGCCCGGTGTGCCGCGGTCGAGCGCGGCCAGCAGCGCGGCCTCGTCGATCAGGTCGCCGCGTCCGGCGTTCAGCAGCGTGGCCCCCGGTTTCATCGCGGCCAGCAGGTCCGGTCCGAACAGGCCCCGGGTTGCGGGTGTCGAGGGCAGGATGGCGCAGACATGGTCGCAGGTGCCCAGAAGGTCGGGCAGGGTGCGGGCGCCGTGGTGGCAGTCGATTCCTTCGAGGGATTTGGGCGATCGGCTCCAGCCCTTGACCTGAAAGCCAAGGTCGCGGAACAACCGCGCAGTGTGCCCGCCGATATGGCCCAGGCCCAGTACGCCCACCACCGTCTTGTCGGCCTCGCGCGGGGCGATCGGCGCCCAGCTGCGGCGGCGCTGCGCGGTGTCATGTGCGTCCATGTTGCGCTGGGCGCGCAGGACATAGGCGAGGAACCATTCGGCGATCTCACGCGCGGGCGTCTCAGGCCGCAGACGGGCCACGCGCACATGCGCGGGCAAGGCCGGGTCGTGCACGATGGTCTCGACCCCGGCGCCCAGTTTCTGCACCAGTTGCAGGTTCGGGAAACCGGTCGGGCGGTCCCGCCGCAGGGCAACCACCGCCAGCATCGTGACCTCGCCGGGATTGCCCGGGCTTTCCGGTGTGCGGATGTCGGCATCCGGCAGTCGGGTGCGCAGGGATGCGGCGATCTCGGCGTCGTCCATCCAGCCGGCGACGCCGGTTTCGATCATCAGCGCCATGGCATCCCCGGTGCTCCTTTTGTGACGTGTCGTCACGCAACTGGACTTTGCCGCATCCGTCAAGCCATCCTGCGTCACAGGGGCGGGCCGATCGCGGCGGCCGATGAAAGGAGCAGGAATGACCGAGACCATGACCTTCGGGCTGCGCGACGAGACCCGCGCGCTGCTGGACCGGGTGCGCGCGATGATACGCGATGAGATCATGCCGCTGGAAGACGACTACCAGGCCGAGATCGGCAAGGGCGACCGCTGGCAATACACCGAGCGGCAGGCCGAAATCCTGGAAGGGCTGAAGGCGAAGGCCAGGGCGGAGGGGCTTTGGAACTTCTGGCTGACCGACAGCGCGCAGGGGCTCGGCCTGACCACCGTGGAATATGCCCATTTTGCAGAGGAGATGGGAAAGACTCCGCTGGGCGCCGAGGTGTTCAACTGTTCCGCCCCCGACACCGGCAACATGGAAGTGTTCGAACGCTACGGCACCGACGCGATGAAAGCGCAATGGCTGGCGCCGCTGCTGGAGGGGCGGATCCGCTCGGCCTATCTGATGACGGAACCGGATGTTGCAAGCTCCGACGCCACGAACATTGCCATGTCCTGTGCGCGCGACGGTGACGATTACGTTCTGAACGGCGAGAAATGGTGGGCCAGTGGGGCGGGCGACCCGCGCTGCAAGGTCTATATCGTCATGGTGCGGACGGGGGGCGACGACCAACCCAAGCACAAGCGCCAGTCGATGATCGTGGTGCCCGCGGACAGCCCCGGCATCGAGGTGCTGCGCCCGATGCAGGTTTATGGCCATGACGACGCGCCGCACGGGCACATGCATATCCGGTTCACGGATGTCCGCGTGCCGGCCGAGAACATCCTGTTGGGCGAGGGGCGGGGATTCGAGATTGCCCAGGGCCGGTTGGGGCCGGGGCGCATCCATCACTGCATGAGGGCCATCGGCCAGGCCGAGATCGCGCTGGAACGCATGTGCAAGCGGTCGCTGGCGCGCGAGGCCTTCGGCAAGCCGCTGGCGCAGCTGGGCGCGAATTACGACATCATCGCCGAATGCCGGATGGAGATCGAGATGGCCCGGCTGCTCTGCCTCAAGGCCGCCTGGTACATGGATCAGGGCGATGCCCGTGCCGCGGCGCCGTGGATCCACCAGATCAAGGTGGTGGCCCCCCGCGTGGCGCTCAAGGTGATCGACGAGGCGGTGCAGATGTTCGGCGGCCAGGGCATCAGTCAGGACACGCCGCTTGCCGCCGCCTGGACCCATGTGCGCACGCTGCGGCTGGCCGACGGCCCCGACGCTGTGCATCGGCGGCAGGTGGCGCGGGTGGAGCTGCGCAAGCACACGCAGGAGAAGGTTTGAGGGGAAGGACTCAGTCCTGCCGTTCGGATCTATCGCGGCGATTGCTGCGGTCTTGGCCGGTGTCAGAGTTCGCGGCGTTGCCGCCTTTCACTGAGCGCACAGTATAGGCCACTCTCAGAACTCAATAGTTTCATCTACAGACGAGGTCATCTACGAAGCGGACGAAGTGTATTTACTCGCCTCGATCAACTAAGCCTGAACTGAAGGCAGCATAGAGGGGGAGATTATATGAGACGACTTCTTCCACACGAAACGGACCAGAGATTTCTTGTCTTCGCCGCGACCGGAACGGATCTGATTTTTAATCGCGGTGTCGAACTGCCAGGTTTCGCGTCTTTCCCTTTGGTAGAGGACCCGGAGGCCCAGCCGATTATTGTCGACCAAATGCGTGATCTGATGAAAGTGGCCGCCGAGGCCAATCTGGGCTGCATCATCGACACACTGACCTGGATGGCGAACCGAGACCGTGCGGCCCCGCTTGGCTATGGTGATGACCGCCTGGCGGATTTGAACCGGAAAGCTGTGGCACTGATGTGCAGCTTGCGCGACGAGGCAGAGCGGGATGATGTTCTGGTCGCGCTCTGCATCGGGCCGTCCCGTGATGCCTATGCCAGGCTCGCACCCATGACGGTCGCTGATGCGCGCGCCTACCATGCAATTCAGATCGGCTCGGTGGCCGATGCCGGGATCGATCTGGTCAATGCATATACTTTCAATCAAGTCGAAGAAGCCGCGGGAGCTGTGCTGGCAGCCAAGGATTGCAAGGTTCCGATAGCCGTCTCATTCGTCGTGGAAACCGATGGGCGCCTGGACAACGGGACCGGGTTGGAGGAGGCGATAGATTGTGTCGATGATCTCACCGATGGGGCGGCTGCCTATTTCATGGTCAACTGCGCGCATCCCGATCATTTCAGCCATGTGCTGACCGGCCACCCTCGCTTGAAGGGGATTGCCGTGAACGCCTCACGATGCAGCCATGCCGAACTCGACAATGCGACCGAGTTGGACGATGGCGATCCCAAGGCTCTCGGCGTGGAGGTTGCCAGACTTGTAGGCAAGTTCCCGGAACTCTCTATTGTTGGCGGCTGCTGCGGCTCGGACATGCGGCATATGAGGGAGATGGCGGCTGGCATAAAGGCTTGAAACTGAGGATCCCCAGCAATTTTCGGACAGAACAGGCAAAACAACGAGGTCCCGAGTATCCCGCCCAAGACCAAAGTTCAGAACCAGTCAAACGGCTGCAGTCACACGGATCCGGACTTTCGTCAAAGCATGCCAAAAGACGGCTTCGTCCCGCGAAGTGCAAGTCTGGACGAAACCTCTGTGAAGGCCACGTGTTGCTCAAGGACCGCTCTCTGAACCCTTCCGGCCGACCGCCGCGTCATCTCTGGTTTCAAGCATAAAGCCGAGGCTCAGTATGGCGCGCGTGGTTCATATGTTGAACAGCGCACCGATCCCTGCAAACAAGCAGAATTTCCACTAATTTGCCCGGCCCGGCGTGTCGGGCCGCCGCGGTGTTGCGCCGGCCACACCCGGCTCAATGCACCTGGGGTCCGGCGGTTTTGCGCAGCACCAGGAAGGTCATCATGCCCAGCGGGGGCAGCGGTTCATGGACTTCCGGCTGCAACTCTTCCCGGCCCAGAACCGTGTCGATCTCGAAATCCGAGTGCCAGCCGATCACGTTGGCCAGCGGCGCCGAGACGCGTTCGAGAAAGGCCAGGATGCCCTCGCTGCGGACGAAATGGTTGGTGATGACCACCTGGCCGCCGGGCTTGCAGATGCGCGCGATCTCGGCCATCACCCGCTCGGGGTCGGGCACCACCGACAGCACGTGCATCGCCGCGATGGTGTCGAAATGATCGTCGGGAAAGTCGATGTCGCGGGCGTCCATCCGGTGCAGCCCCTCGACGTTCTCCAGCGCCAGTTCGGCGACCTTGGCGCGCGCCTTTTTCAGCATCTCCTCGCTGTAGTCGATGCCGGTGACGCGCAGATGGGGCGCGTAGTGGCGCAGCGACAGGCCCGTGCCGACCCCGACTTCGAGCACCGAACCCTCGCGACTGTTGATGTGACGCACCGCGCGGCGGCGGCCGGCCTGGGTGATGACGCCGAAGGTGCGGTCGTATACCGGCGCCCAGCGGGCATAGGAGGATTCAACAGCCTTGATGTCCACGAATTCGATTCCCTCAGTTCTGTTCCGGAGTGTCACGCCTCATCAACGCCCAGACGACAGTGGCGATATAGGCCAGGCACAGCACCACCAGCGTTATCCAGGCATAGGTCAGTACCGCGCCGCCGAGTACCACCAGCCCGACCAGCACGTAGCGGACGTTCTCGCGCGAGATGCGCACCAACTTGAGCGAGGGCGTGGGGATGCGGCTGATCATCAGCAGGCCGACGCCGGCCATGAAGGCGCAGATCGCCAGGTCCGGCACAAGCGGCGCGTTGGCGAAGGCGAATGAGGCCGACATCGGCAGCGTCACCAGCAGGGCGCCGGCGGGGGCGGGTACGCCGGTGAAGTAGCGGCTTTCGCCGGGCGCGTTCTCGGACCGGCTGCTGACATTGAACCGGGCCAGGCGCATCACACAGCATACCGCGTAGAACAGCACGAAGATCCAGCCGGTGCCGGGTATGTCCTGCAGCGCCCAGAAAAAGATCACCAGCCCCGGCGCCACGCCGAAGTTCAGGAAGTCGGCCAGCGAGTCGAGCTCGGCGCCGAGGTCGCTGCCACCGCCCAGCCGCCGCGCCAGCCGCCCGTCCAGACCGTCGAGGACGCAGGCGGCCAGGATCAGCTGCATGGCCAGCGCATAGTTGCCCTGGATGCCGAAGCGGATCGCCGTCATGCCGGCGCAGATCGCCGTGATCGTCAGCATGTTGGGCAGCAGTTGGAGCAAGTTGAACTCGGTCCTCTGTCTTGCGCGGCGGCGGGTCATGTCTCGGCGTTTGCCTCCCCGGAAGTTCCGAGCGAGGCGATCACGGTTTCGCCCGCCACCATTGTCTGGCCGATCGAGACCAGCGGGTCCACGCCCTCGGGCAGGTAGACGTCGAGGCGCGAGCCGAAGCGGATCAGGCCGAAGCGGTCGCCGGCCTGCAGCGTCCGGCCGATCTCGGTGAAGCAGACGATGCGGCGGGCCACCAGTCCGGCGATCTGCACCACTGCCAGGTCGCGCCCGTCCGGCATGCGGATCGCCAGGCTGTTGCGCTCGTTGTCGGCGCTGGCCTTGTCCAGCGAGGCATTGAGGAACTTGCCGGGACGATAGGCGATGGCGGTGATCTCGCCGGTGACGGGCACGCGGTTCACGTGGCAGTTGAAGACGTTCATGAACACGCTCACCCGTGTCAGCGGCTGCGACGGCAGGCCCAGCTCGGCCGGTGGCACGGCCTTTTCGATCAGCGAGACCACCCCGTCCGCCGGGCTGAGCACAAGGCCGGGCCGTTCGGGCGGCACCCGCTCGGGATCGCGGAAGAAATAGTAGCACCAGACCGTCAGCCCGACACCGATCCAGCCCAGCGGTTCGGCGAGCAGAAAAAGACCCACCGACACCGCGGCAAAGATCGCGACGAAGCGGATCCCCTCGGGATGCATCGGTTTGATGAAGGTTCCAAGCATTTGCACGGCGCGCGATCCTCTGGGTTGCGGACCCCCACTCATACGGCCAGAAGCGCCGAGTGCAAGGCTTGTGGCGGTCTTGGTCGACCCGCGGGCCGGCGCCGGGCCGCCACACCCCGTGATCGCGATTGCCGCGCCGGGACGCAGGGGCTATCTTGCCGTCATGCGACGACTCCTCATCCTTTTGTCCTGTCTCCTGCCGTTTTCGGCAGTGGCGCATCCGCACGTCTTCGTGGATACCGGTTTCCGGGTGATCTATGACGCCCAGAACCGGCTTACCCATGTCGAGGTGACATGGGCCTATGACGATTTCTATTCGCTGCTGATCCTGGAGGACAGCGGCCTCGATTCGGATGGCGACGGGGTTCTGACACCCGAGGAACAGACCGAGCTGACCGGGTTCGACATGAACTGGGCTCAGGGTTTCGAGGGGGATTTCTATCTCGAGTTGGACGGCCGGCCGCTGCCGCTTTCGGGCCCGCGCGAGCCGACTGCCGAGGTGCAGGACGGGCGGATCGTGACCACCCACCTGCGGGCCGTCGAAACGCCGGTCGCAACCGGCGGTGACGTGCTGACCGCCCGGGCCTATGACCCGAGCTATTACACGGCCTACGAGCTGAACCGCCCTGTCACCGTCGAAAGCACCGCCGCCTGCCTGGTGGAGCGCATCGACCCCGACATCGACGGCAAGCTGGCCCAGATGCAGGCGATGCTGCTGCGGATCGACGCGGATGCGGACCTTGAGGAGAACGACATTCCGCTGGTCGGAGAAGAGTTTGCCACCGAGATACGGGTGTCATGTCCCGTCTCCTGATCGTGCCCGTCAGTGTGGCCGTGGCCGTTCTTCTATGGCTCTGGATGGGTGGCGGATTTGACCGGCTGGCGATCTGGGCCAGCGGTGAGCAGCGCGCGTTCCAGAACCAGATGGCAGGCGCGCTTCGGGGCTTGCGCGGCGGCAATCAAGGGGCGCTCTGGTTGTTGCTGGGGCTCTGTTTCGCCTACGGGTTCTTTCACGCGGTGGGGCCGGGACACGGCAAGGTGCTGATCGGCGGCTACGGGCTGGGCCGGCGGGTGCCGGTGCTGCGCCTGGGCGTGATCGGGCTTTTGTCGAGCCTGGGGCAGGCCGTGACAGCCGTGGCGCTGGTCTATTCCGGCGTGCTCGTGCTCAATCTGACACGCGAGCGAATGGTCGGGCTGACCGAGGACATCATGGCGCCGATCAGCTATGGCGCGATCGGCCTGATCGGACTTTGGCTGGTCTGGCGCGGTACGCGCAAGCTGGTCCGGCAACGGGCGCCCGCGCCCGCAGGTGTCTGCAACGACTGCGGCCATCGCCACGGCCCGGACCTGGGCGAGGTCGAGAAGGCCGGCACGCTGCGCGAGGCGCTGGCCCTGATCGGCGGCATCGCGGCCCGGCCCTGTACCGGCGCGCTGTTCGTGCTGATCCTGACCTGGCAGATGGGCATTCCGCTCGCGGGCATTGCCGGCGCTTTTGCCATGGCGCTGGGCACCGCCGCGGTCACGATTGCCGTCGGCCTGAGCGCGGCCGGCCTGCGCGGCGGGATCGCCGGTTCGGTCGCGGGCCTCCGTTCGGCGGCCATCGTCCTGCCGATGGTCGAGCTGTTGGCCGGGCTGCTGGTTGCGGGCGTGGCCATGGGCCTGCTGATGCGGAGCCTCTGACGACCCTCAGCCGAAGACCGGCGCGGGATAGCCGACGCCGGCAAGGTAGAGCCCCTGCGGCGGGCAGACCGGCCCGCAGGCGGCGCGGTCGCGCGCCTCGAGCGCGGCCTGCACGTCATCCGCCGTCCAGGCACCGGCGCCGACCCGTTCCAGCGTTCCCACGAAGCTGCGGACCTGGTTGTGCAGGAACGAGCGGGCGCGCACGTGGAAATGGATCTCGGGCCCGGTGAAGCCCGCGACCTCCTCGACCTGCAACGCGTCCAGCGTCTTGACCGGGCTTGCCGCCTGGCAGATCGACGAGCGGAAGGTGGTGAAATCGTGCCGCCCGGTCAGCCGGTCGGCGGCGCGCTGCATGGCCGCCGCGTCCAGCCGTTGACTGACCCGCCAGACCCGGCCGTGATCGTGGGTGGCGGGCGCGCGGCGCATCAGGATGCGGAACAGGTATCTGCGTTCGATGGCCGAGAACCGCGCGTGCCAGTCATCATCCACACGCGCCGCCGCCAGTATGGCGACCGGCAACGGTTTGAGATGGTGGTTCAGCGCTTCGGACAGGCGGAACGGATCCCAGTCGCGGGCGAGGTCGCAATGCGCCACCTGGCCCAGCGCGTGCACGCCGGCATCGGTCCGGCCGGCGGCGGCGATCCTGTGCGGTCCCGGCTCCAGCCGCGCCAGCGCCTCCTCGATCGCGCCCTGCACCGAGGGCTGCGCCTTCTGGCGCTGCCAGCCGGCGAAGGGTTCGCCGTGATATTCGACTTTCAACGCGAAACGGGGCATGGCGGCGCTGGTAGCGCGCCGGCGGGATTTGGGCAAGCCGTCGGGCGATGCCACTGGCAACCCGTCGCCCCCCTGCCTATCTTGGGCGCGAGCAGCAAGGGGCAGAGACTTGGTCATTTCCGCACTCGCCGACACATTGGTGCGCCGCGTCGAATCCGTGGGCGACACGATTTCGGAGACCTTCTTCGAACCGGTCGTGCGGCTGGGTGTCACCGGGCTGGCGCGTTCGGGCAAGACGGTGTTCATCACCTCGCTGGTCGCCAACCTGCTGGATCGTGGCCGGATGCCCGGGCTGGTCGCGGCGCAGGAGGGCCGGATCGAGGCGGCCTATTTGCAGCCGCAGCCCGACGACACGGTGCCGCGCTTCGACTATGAATCCCACCTTGCCGATCTGACCGGCCCCGCGCCGCACTGGCCCGACAGCACCCGCGCGGTCAGTGAGTTGCGGCTGTCGCTGCGGGTCCGGCCCGCCGGTCTGCTGGCCGGTCTGCAGGGGCCGCGCACCGTGCATCTGGACATCGTGGACTATCCCGGCGAATGGCTGCTGGACCTGGCGCTGCTGGACAAGAGTTATGCCGACTGGGCACAGGACGTGCTGGCGCGCATCGGCGGCCGGCCGGGTGCGGCGGAGTTCCTGAGCCTCGTTCGCGAGACCGATCCGGGCGCGGCCCATGACGAGCCCCGCGCCAGGGCGCTGGCGGCCAGTTTCACCAGCTACCTGACGAAGGCCCGCAAGCAGGGCTATTCCGACTGCACCCCAGGGCGTTTCCTGCTGCCGGGGGACCTGGCCGGCTCGCCGGTGCTGACCTTCGCTCCGCTGCCGCCGGACGGCCCCGCCCCGCGCCGGTCGCTGCGGCGCGAGATGGAGCGGCGCTTCGAGGCCTACAAGGCGCAGGTCGTCAAGCCGTTCTTCCGTGATCATTTCGCCCGGATCGACCGGCAGGTGGTGCTGATCGATGCGCTGGGCGCGATCCACAAGGGGCCGCAGGCGGTCGAGGACATGCGCCGGGCGATGGGCGAGATCCTGTCCGCCTTCCGCCCCGGCCGGAACGCTTGGCTGAGCCAGCTGCTTCTGGGCAAGCGGGTCGAGAAGATCCTGTTCGCCGCCACCAAGGCCGACCACCTGCACCATCTCCAGCACGCCCGGCTGACCGCGATCATGGAGGCGCTGACCCGCGCGGCGCGCGACCGGGCGAGCTTTGCCGGGGCGGAGACCTCGGCCCTGGCCATCGCGGCGCTGCGCGCCACGACCGAGGAGATGCGCGCCCATGCGGGGGCCGAGCTGCCCTGCGTGCGGGGCACGTTGCTCAATGCCGATGGCAGCCGCGGAAAGCAGGCCGCCTTCTATCCCGGCGAATTGCCGGTGGATCCCGCGCACCTGCTGGGCCCGGCCCGGGACGGGGCCGAGCGCTGGCTGGATGCCGAGTTTGAGGCGATGTCCTTTGCCCCGGCGGAACTGACGCTCAAGCCCGGCAACGGGCCGCCGCATATCCGGCTGGACCGCGCCGCGCAGTTCCTGTTCGGAGACCGGTTGTGAGCCTGCTTCTGCGCGCCGCCCGCCCCACCGATGCCGGGACCGCCGGGGAGATCCTGCACGGGTTCGCCGAGGAGACCGCGTGGATGCCCCGGCTGCATTCGCAGGTCGAGGCGATTGCCTTCTGCGGCACGATGATCGACCGCGGCTGGGTCACGGTGGCCGAGTTGGAGGGCCGGGTGGCGGGGTTCCTGGCCCGCGACGGCGAGGAGATCTGCGGTCTCTACCTGGCGCGCGCCGCCCGGCGGCGGGGGATCGGCGCGCGGCTGCTCGCCCGGGCCAAGGCGGAGTGCCCGCGGCTGGTGTTGCGGAGCTTCGAGGCCAATGCCAGCGCGCGGCGCTTCTACCGCCGCGAGGGCTTTGTCGAGGCGGGGCGGCGCGCCGGGGCCGAGAACGATGAAAACCTGCCCGACATCGCCTATGTCTGGTACAAGGAGGCGCCCAGCCATGACCAACGGCCCGGTTCTGTTTGATCTCAAGGACGAGGCCGCGCCGGCCCGTCCTGTCACCGAGGCGCCCCCGGTTCCCGACCCGGGCGACGCGCCCGAGGGGCAGGCGATGCAGATCGCCGCGCGGGTGGCGGCGCGGCGGCCGTCGCGCCTGGCGCGCTGGTTCTGGGGGCTGGCGCTGGCCGTGGTCGGCGCGGTGGTCACGGTCGCCGCCTGGGATTTCGCCGCCCGGCTGGTCGAGCGTGTGCCGGTGCTGGGCTGGGCGGTGTCGGGCCTGCTGGTGGCGCTGGTTGTGGTCACGCTGCTGGTGGCCTTGCGCGAGCTGGCCGCGATCGGCCGTCTGACCCGCGTCGATGGGCTGCGCCGCGCCGCCGATGCGGCAATTGCCGAGGCCGATCTGAAGGCTGCGCGGGCCGTGGGCGACGGGTTGGTCGCGCTCTATCGCGGGCGCGAGGACACGCGCTGGGGCCGCGACCGGCTGGCCGAGCAGAGCGGCGAGCAGTTCGATGCCGAGGGGATGCTGGCGCTGGCCGAAGACGAGCTTCTGGCCCCGCTGGACGCTCTGGCCGCGCGCGAGGTCGAGGCGGCCGCGCGCCAGGTGGCGACGGTCACCGCGCTGGTGCCGCTGGCGCTGGCGGATGTGGCGACGGCGCTGGCCAGCTCGCTGCGGATGATCCGGCGGATCGCCGAGATCTATGGCGGCCGCGCCGGTTTCCTGGGCAGCTGGCGGCTGACCCGCGCGGTCTTTACCCACCTGGTCGCGACCGGTGCGGTGGCGGTGGGCGACGACCTGCTGGAGCCGGTTCTGGGCGGCTCGGTCCTGTCGAAGCTCTCGCGCCGCTTCGGCGAGGGGCTGGTCAACGGTGCCCTGACCGCCCGCGTGGGCGTGGCCGCGATGGAGGTTTGCCGGCCGCTGCCGTTCTCGCCGCGCCACCGTCCCTCGGTCCGCGGCATGGTGCGGCGCGCGCTGACCGGGCTTGTGAAGCGCTGACGGATGGTTTCGCCGCCTGCGGCGGCGACCGGGCGGGGGCTCTGCCCCCGTCGCCCGTGCCGGGCGACTCCCCCGAGGTATTTGGGGCGAGAGGAAGTCGGGGTGGCGGAAAAGAAGCCTCCGGGTCCTGCTTCTTGATCTGACGCAAGGCCTGCCGTTGCAGCCGGGGTAGTCTGCCTGGCACAAGGAGACGGAAATGGACGCGGAACACGGTCACAGCCCATCCGAAATCACCCGCCGCATCGGCGCGCCGCCTGGGCGGGGGCTGTTGCGCGATGCAGTCTATGGCGGCATCGACGGATCGGTCACGACCTTTGCCATCGTGGCGGGGGTCGCAGGCGCCGGGCTGTCACCCTTCGTCATCGTCGCCCTGGGCGTGGCCAACGTGCTGGCGGACGGGTTCTCGATGGCGGCGGCGAACTACTCGGGGGCCAAGGCCGAGGCCGACAACATCCGCCGCATCCGCGCCATCGAGGAGCGCCACATCCGGCTCTACCCGGAGGGTGAGCGGCGCGAGGTGCGCGAGATCCTGGCGCAGAAGGGCCTGTCGGGAGCGGTCCTGGAGGAGGCCACGGACGCGATCACCCGCAAGCACGACAAGTGGATCGACCTGATGATCGAGGGCGAATACGGGCTGGGCGGGATCGATCCGCACCCGCTCAGGGCCGCGCTGGCGACCTTCTTCGCCTTTCTGCTGGCCGGGCTGATCCCGCTGGTGCCGTTCCTGCTGGGGCTGAGCGGCGGCTTTGCGCTGTCGGCCGTGGTCACGGGGATGGTGTTCTTCGCCATCGGCGCGCTGAAGAGCCGCTGGTCGCTCAGCGCGTGGTGGCGGTCGGGGCTGGAGACGTTGCTGATCGGCGGCACCGCGGCGCTGATCGCCTATGGCGTCGGCACCCTGTTTCATGGCTGACACGCGCGGGCCACGCCGGCGCGGCGGGCGGAAATCCCGACTTCTGCAACGCGCGCGCATTCGCTAGCGTGGCCCGAATCGTCGGGAGATTGCCGTGGACGCCTTCATTGCGCTTGCCTTGCTGGTCGTGCTGGCCATTCCGATCCTGCTTGTCGCCCTGCTGGTCGGGCAGGTCAGGCTGCGCCGGCGAGTTGCCGATCTGGAACGCCGGCTGAGCGATGCCAGGACCTCGGATGCCGCGGCGCCGAGCAAGGACGGGCCGTGGAGTGCACCGGCGGATACGCCGGCCCCGGTCGCGGCAGAGACCGGACCGGCCGCGCCGCCACGGGCGGAGGACCCGCCCGCCGCCGCCGTGATCGCTGCGCGCAAAGCTCAGGGGGCGGCGGTTTCGAATGAGGCCCCGCCGCGCGCCTTCGTGTTCCGGGCCGACCGGCTGTCGGGGCTGGCGGCCTGGTTGCGCGAGAACTGGTTTTATGCCGTGTCGGCCCTGTCGTTGGCGCTGGCGGGGATCTTCCTCGTGCAATACGGGGTCGAGAACGGCCTTCTGCCACCCGTCGCGCGGGTTGCCGCCGCGCTGGGTTTCGGCGCGGCGCTCATCGTCGCGGGCGAGGTCATCCGCCGCCGGTTCGGCGATGGCGAGGATCGGGCCACGGCCTATCTGCCCTCGGTGTTCTCGGGCGCCGGGCTGGTCACCCTGTTCGGCGGCGTGCTGTCGGCCCGGTTGCTCTATGGGCTGATCGGGCCCGAGGCGGCGCTGATCGGCATGGTGGGTGTGGCGCTGGCCGGCCTGGTGCTTGGCTGGTTTCACGGCCCGCTGCTGGCCGCGGTGGCGCTGATCGGGGCCTTTGCGGCGCCTTTTGTCGTGGGCGGCGCGTCGGAGGATCCCAGCTGGCTCTACGGCTATTTCGGGGTCGTGACCCTGCTGGGTCTCGGCATCGACACGGTGCGGCGCTGGGCCTGGATCACGGTGCTGAGCTTGATCGGCGGCTATGCGACCGGCTGGATGTTGCATGCCGCCAGCGGCGGGACGACGGCGGTCTACATGCTCTACCTCGCCGGACTGAGCCTGGCGGCGATCGCGGTTCCGGTGCGGCGGCTCGTGCCCGATCACGAGGGGCCGACCGTGGCCGAGACACTGCGGCGCAGCAAGGGCGCGCCGTTGCCCGGGTTCCCGGCGCGTGTGGCCTTTGCGGCAGTTGCGGCCAGCGCAGTGATGATGGCCGAAGTCCGGCTGGCGGGTGCGGCCGAATTCTGGCTGTCGGTGCTGCTGCTGGCGGGCCTGACCCTGGCTCTGGTGATCTGGGCGCGGCGCGCCGAGGCGCTGGAGGACATCGCGGTCCTGCCCGCCGGGGCGCTGTTGTGGGTGGTCTTCGATCAGGGCGCATCGAATGGCGAGGTCTATCGCCGGTTCGCGGCCACCTATGCCGAGACGGTCGAGGCGGACTATCCGATGGTGGTGACATTGCTGGTGGCAATTGGTGCGCTGGTGACGGTGGCTGCGGCCTGGCGGTCGTTCCGCGCGACGCGCTGGCCGGCGGTCTGGGCCGGGGCTGCGGCGCTGTTCGCCCCCGCCACCGCGATCCTGATCGAACTGGGCTGGACACCGGCCGCGGTCATCGGGGCCTATCCCTGGGCGCTGCATGCCGCGGTGCTGGCGGCGCTGATGGTCGGGCTGGCGGAACGCTATGCCCGGGCCGATGGCGAGACCCGGCTGCGCATGGCGCTGGCGGTGCTGTCGGCGCTGTCCTGCCTTGCCTTTGCCTTCGTCATTGTCCTCAGCTCGGCGGCGCTGACAGTGGCGCTGGCAGTGACGGTGTCCGTGGCGGCGGCGCTTGACCGGCAGTTCCGGTTGCCGCCGATGGCCTGGTTCATCGCGGCGGGCGTGGTCACGCTGGGCTTCCGGCTGGTGGTGGACCCCGGCATCGGATGGGGGCAGCGCGCGCCGCTGCCCGAGGTGGTGCTGGCCTATGGCGGCACGCTGGCGGCGTTTCTGGCCGGGCTGTGGCTTCTGCGTCCGCTGGAGCGTCCGACGGCCAAGCTGATGCTGGACAGCGCGGCCTGGTCCACAGGCGGGCTGTTCCTGTCGCTGCTGCTCTATCGCTGGCTCGACAGCCTGGCGGATGCCCGCGCCGTCGAAAGCCACTGGAGCCTGGGCCTGGCCGCTGTGATCTGGCTGGGCCTGGCCTTCGCGCAGGTGCAGCGCCTGGCGGCCGGCGGGCGGCTGCGCCAGGTGCGGTTGGGGCTGGGGGCGATCTTTGGCCTGATCGGGGCCAGCGCGCTGTTCGCGGCCGTGACCGAGGCGAACCCGCTGCTTCGGATTTCGGCGGCGCCGGTGATGGGCCCGCCGGTGATCAACACGCTGGTGGTTGCCTACCTGCTGCCGGCCGTCGTCATCGGCCTGGCCGCCTGGCGGGTCCGGGACATGAATGCGCGGCTGCGGCAGGCCTGCGGTGCGCTGGTGCTGGTGCTGTGTTCTCTCTGGCTGGGACTGGCCATCCGCCATTTCTGGCAGGGCGCGGCGGGCATGCATGAAAGCAACGGCGTGACCCAGCCCGAGCTCTACACCTATACCATCACGCTGCTGATCCTTGGCGCAGTGCTGTTCTACCAGTCGCTGGCGCGCGCGTCGGACGTGATGCGCAAGGCGGGGTTGGCGGTGATCGGACTGGCGGTGGCCAAGGTGTTCCTGATCGACATCGCGGGGCTGGGCGGGCTGATCCGGGTGTTCTCGCTGCTGGCGCTGGGGCTGGCGCTGGCGGGGCTGGCCTGGCTCAACCGATGGGCGCTCTTGCGCGCCGGGCCGGCCGGTCAGCAACCTCTGGACCAATAGCGCGGCCCGCCATATAAGGCCGCCATGACCCGACCCATGGCGATCATCATTCGAATTACGGTCCCGGCGCTCTGAACCCAAGAGACGCCGGGCAAAGGTGTCTGACAACCCGCACCGACCGATCATCGACAGTTTTGCAAAGACCATCCGAAGGACGCCCGACATGTGCGCCGACACCGCCACGACACCCGATTACAAAGACACGCTGAACCTGCCCCGAACCGAGTTTCCCATGCGCGCCGGCCTGCCCAAGCGCGAGCCCGGCTGGCTGGAGCGGTGGGAGCGGATCGGTGTCTATGATCGCCTGCGCGAAAAGGCCGGCCGGCAGCCCTTCACGCTGCATGACGGGCCGCCCTATGCCAACGGGAACCTGCATATCGGCCACGCGCTGAACAAGACCATCAAGGACATGATCGTGCGCAGCCACCAGATGATGGGCCATGACGCGCGTTACGTGCCGGGCTGGGACTGTCACGGCTTGCCGATCGAATGGAAGATCGAGGAGCAGTACCGCAAGAAGGGCCGCAACAAGGACGAGGTGGACGTGGTGGATTTCCGCCGCGAATGCCGCGCCTTTGCCGACAAGTGGGTCGATATCCAGCGCGAGGAGTTCAAGCGGCTGGGCATCACCGGCAACTGGGCCGATCCCTACCTGACGATGGACTTCCACGCCGAGGCGGTGATCGCGGCCGAGTTCCAGAAGTTCCTGATGAACGGCACGCTCTACCAGGGGTCCAAGCCGGTGATGTGGTCGCCCGTCGAAAAGACCGCGCTGGCCGAGGCCGAGGTCGAGTATCACGACAAGGAGAGCTTCACGATCTGGGTGAAGTTCAAGGTGGCCGAGGCCGGCGGCTTCGTCCCCGCCGATGGCGAGGATGACGACTATGCCGGGGCCGATGCGGCGCTGGTCGCCAGGGACCTGGAAGGCGCCTATGTGGTGATCTGGACGACCACCGCCTGGACCATCCCGTCGAACAAGGCCGTGGTCTATGGCGACGACATCTCCTATGGGCTCTACGAGGTCACCGGGCGCCCCGAGGAATGCTGGGCCCGGATCGGCGACCGTTACATCCTGGCCGACAAGCGCGCCGACGACGTGATGATGCGCGCGCGGCTGGACGGTTCCATGTATCGCCGCCTGCGCGGCGTGAGCGCGGACGAGCTGGCCAGCCTGTCGTTGCGCCACCCGCTGGCCGGGGCTGAGGGCGCAAACGGCGAATGGGACGACCCCCGCGATTTCCGCGCCGCCGATTTCGTCAGCGACGAGGAAGGCACCGGGTTCGTGCATTGCGCGCCCAGCCACGGGATGGAGGAATACGAGCTCTACCGCGACCTGGGCATGCTGGATCAGGTGATCACCTACAACGTGATGGATGACGGCTCGTTCCGTGCTGACCTGCCGTTTTTCGGCGGCACCTATATCCTCAGCCGCAAGGGCGGTGAGGGCGATGCCAACACGGCGGTGATCGACAAGCTGGTCGAGACCGGCGGGCTGCTGGCGCGCGGCAAGATCAAGCATTCCTATCCGCATAGCTGGCGGTCCAAGGCGCCGGTGATCTTCCGCAACACCTCGCAATGGTTCGCGGCCATCGACCGCGCGGTGGGCGACGGACAGGACACCCACGGCAAGACCATCCGCGAACGCGCACTGACCGAGATCGACAACGTCAAGTGGACCCCGAAAACGGGACGCAACCGGCTCTATTCCATGATCGAGGCGCGCCCCGACTGGGTGTTGTCGCGCCAGCGCGCCTGGGGCGTACCGCTCACCTGTTTCGTGAAGAAGGGCGCGCTGCCGACCGACCCGGATTTCCTGCTGCGGGACGACAAGGTGAACGCCCGCATCATCGACGCGTTCGAGGCCGAGGGCGCGGACGCCTGGTACATGGACGGCGCCAAGGAGCGGTTCCTGGGCAACGACTACGACGCGGGCGAATGGGAGCAGGTCTTCGACATCCTCGACGTCTGGTTCGACTCGGGCTCCACCCACGCCTTTGTGCTGCGCGACCGCGAAGACGGCACCGAGGACGGCATCGCGGATGTCTACATGGAGGGCACCGACCAGCATCGCGGCTGGTTCCATTCCTCGTTGCTGCAGGCCTGCGGCACAATGGGCCGCGCGCCCTATCGCAACGTGGTGACGCATGGCTTCACGCTGGACGAGAAGGGCAACAAGATGTCCAAATCGCTCGGCAACACCATCGTGCCGGACGAGGTAGTCAAGCAATACGGCGCCGACATCCTGCGACTGTGGGTGGCGCAGACCGACTATACCGCCGACCAGCGCATCGGGCCGGAAATCCTGAAAGGCACCGCCGACAGCTATCGCCGCCTGCGCAACACGATGCGGTTCATGCTGGGCTCGCTGGCCGACTTCTCCGAGGCCGACCGCGTCGATCCCGCGGACATGCCGCGGCTGGAGCGCTGGGTGCTCAGCCGCCTGGCCGACCTGGATGAAAAAGTGCGCGCGGGCTATGCCGCCTATGACTTCCAGGGCGTGTTCAGCGCGGTGTTCAACTTCGCCACCGTGGACCTTTCCGCGTTCTATTTCGATATCCGCAAGGACACGCTCTATTGCGACGGCGACACAACTCGGCGCCGCGCCGCGCGCACGGTGCTGGACCTGCTGTTCCATCGCCTGACCACCTGGCTGGCGCCGGTGCTGGTGTTCACGATGGAAGAGGTCTGGCTGGAGCGCTATCCGGACGAGGACGGCTCGGTGCACCTGGTCGATTTCCCCGACACGCCGACCGACTGGCGCGATGCCGATCTGGAGGGCTACGTGGCCCGCGTGCGCCGGGTGCGCCGGGTCGTGACGGCGGCGCTGGAAATCCAGCGCCGGGACAAGGTGATCGGGTCCAGCCTTGAGGCCGCGCCGGTGGTGCATGTCGATGATGCGGACCTGCGCAAACTGCTGGCCACATTCGATGTCGACGACCTGTGCATCACGTCGGGCCTGACCGTGACCGGCGACCCGGCCCCGGCCGAGGCGTTCCGCCTGCCCGAGATCGAGGGGATCGGCGTGGTGTTCGAAAAGGCCGAGGGCGTGAAATGCCAGCGCTGCTGGAAGATCCTGCCCGATGTCGGGCGCCACTCGCATGCGGGCGTGTGTGGCCGCTGCGACGAAGCCCTCGGATAGCCGGATCGCTGCGACGATCATCGAGTTGGCGCAGGCGCGCGGGGCAGGCAAGACGCTGTGCCCGTCCGAAGCCGCGCGGGCACTGGCAAAGGACTGGCGCGAATTGATGCCCGACGTGCGCCGGGTCGCGGCACAACTGGCCCACGAGGGCCGGATCGCGGTCTACCAGCGTGGCGGGGTGGTCGATGCCGCCACCGGCGGACCGATCCGGCTCGGGCTGCCGCCGCAGTTGGGCTGAAGGCCTGACGCGAGCGGCTTGCGCCTTCGGCCCGGCATCTGCAAAGCTGACCTCATGAGCACAATCGCGGTGGACACGCAGTTCGGGCGGCTTGGCATCACCGAACGGGACGGCGCCGTCATCGGCGTCGATTGGGACGGCGTGGATGACGGCGTGCCGACCGACCTGTTGCGCGAGGCGGCGGCGCAGATGCGCGCCTACGATTCCGGTGCGTTGGAGCAGTTCGATCTGCCGCTAAGGGTCGCCGGCTCGGAGATGCAGCGGGCGGTCTGCGCGGCGATGCAGGCCATCCCCTTCGGCTATACCCGCACCTATGGCGAGATCGCGGACGAGTTGGGCTTTTCCGCGCAATCGGTCGGGCAGGCCTGCGGCGGCAACCCGATCCCGGTGATCATCCCCTGCCACCGGGTCATGGGCGCCAAGGGCCTCACCGGGTTCTCGGGCAAGGGCGGGGTCGAGACCAAGGTGGCGCTGCTGCGGCACGAGGGAGCGGCGGGGCTGCTGATCTGAACGGGTGGAAATCTGTTGCAATTCGGCGGTCTGCGGCCAAGACTGCCCACCGCAGTTGCGAAAGGGATCATGCCGCATGAGCACCAAAGAAGACCGCGCCGCGCTGAAACAGGCGGTGCACGACAAGCTGCTGTCGCTGGAAGAGGCCGAACTGGCCGCCGCCATCGCCCACTACCGGGCGTATATGGCCGACTCGCGCCTGGACGGGCGCGAAGTGCATGACAAGGACGACATGGTGGGATCGCGTGAAAATGCCGACCTCGCCGCCGCCTTCGACGCTCCGGTTCAGGCCCATCACGCCAAGGTCGACGCGATCGAGAACACCGATTTCGCCCTGACCGACACCGTGGAGCCCGGCGCGCTGGTGGTCCTGCAGAACCGCAGCTTCATCGTCTGCGTCTCGACCGCGCGGTTCGAGGTGAACGGCACGGCCTATATGGGCATCTCGCCGCAAAGCCCGATCTACCAGGCGATGGCCGGGCTCAAGGCCGGCGAGAGCTTCGAGCACAACGGGATCTCGTTCGAGATCGAGGACGTGCTCTGAGACGGCCCAGGCGGTCGCGCCGCTGCCTCAGCCGCCCAGGGTGCGTTTGATCCAGCCGGGCTTCTTGCCGGTCTCCTCGCCGTCCGCTGTCCCGCCTTCATCTGTCTCCGCCTCGGCCGGTCCCTCGACCTTGGCCTGGAGCCGCTCGAAGAACTGGTCGGCCATCTTCTTGGCGAACCCGTCGATGATGCGGCTGCCCAGCTGCGCCAGCTTGCCGCCCACCTTGGCCTCGACATCGTAGACCAGGCGCGTGCCCTCGGGGTCCTCCTCGAGATCGACCCGGGCGCTGCCCTTGGCGAACCCCGCGGCCCCGCCCTTGCCCTCACCGGTGAGGGTCAGCTGCTCGGGCGCCGTCATGTCCGACAGGACCACCCGGCCCTTGAAGGTCGCCTTGACCGGCCCGACCTTCTGCACGACCGTCGCCTCGAACCCGTCATCGGCGTTTCCGGTCATTTCCTGGCATCCGGGCACGCTGGCCTTGAGGACCTCGGGATCCAAAAGCGCCGCCCAGACCTCGTCGCGCGGCGCGGAGATGATGCGGGAATCTTTCAACTGCATGGCTCGACTCCTGAATTCTGGCGTCAGGCTATGCGGATCGTCACGGGCTGTCCATCGGGCAGCCATTGCAAAAGGGTCGCGCAGCGCGCTGCGGTGTTAAAGCGGTAGATTCTCGTGGAAAACTGGTGCTGCTGGAGAGAATTGAACTCTCGACCTCTCCCTTACCAAGGGAGTGCTCTACCTCTGAGCTACAGCAGCATTGTGGGCGGCTGATTAGACTCAAACCCGGCCCCGTGCAAGGGCTATCTGGACGCTTTTTTACGGCTCCTGTAGAGAATGGTCATGGCAGAGCGGAAACCACCCGAAAAAGGCAACCGGACAGGCAGCGAGCGTGAGGAGCGGCTGAAGGCCGCGCTCAAGGCGAACCTGGCGCGGCGCAAGGCGCAGACGCGGGCGCGGGCCGGATCCGGGACCAAGACAGACAAGAACGAGGGCTGAGCAGATGGACACGATACTTGTGACGGGCAACGGCCCGCTCCACGGGCAGATTCCGATCGCGGGGGCAAAGAACGCGTGCCTGACGCTGATGCCGGCGACGCTGCTCAGCGAGGACCCGCTGACGCTGACCAATGCGCCGCGGCTGAGCGACATCAAGACGATGACGACGCTGCTGCAATCGCTGGGCGCCGAGGTTTCGGCCCTGCAGGACGGGCAGGTGCTGGCGATGTCCAGCCACGACCTGACCAGCCACCGCGCCGACTACGACATCGTCCGCAAGATGCGCGCCTCGAACCTGGTGCTGGGCCCGCTTCTGGCCCGGCTGGGCGAGGCGGTGGTCTCGCTGCCTGGCGGCTGCGCCATCGGGGCCCGGCCGATGGACCTGCATATCGAGGCGCTCGAGGCGCTGGGCGCCGAGATCGACCTGCGCGACGGCTATCTGCACGCCACGACCAAGGGCGGCCTCAATGGCGCGGTGCACGAGATGCGGTTCGCCTCGGTGGGCGCGACCGAGAACATGGTCATGGCCGCGACGCTGGCCAAGGGCACGACGGTAATCAAGAACGCCGCCCGCGAGCCCGAGATCGTTGACCTGGTGACCTGCCTGCGCAAGATGGGCGCGCAGATCGCCGGCGAGGGCACATCGACCATCGAGATCCAGGGCGTCGACCGTCTGCACGGCGCCACGCACCAGGTGGTGACCGATCGGATCGAGCTGGGCACCTACATGATCGCCCCGGCCATCGCCGGCGGCGAGGTCGAATGCCTGGGCGGGCGCATCGACCTGGTGTCGGCCTTCGCCGAGAAGCTCGACGAGGCCGGCGTCTCGGTCGAGGAGACCGCAGGCGGGCTCAAGGTCGCGCGCAAGAACGGCCGCATCCGCGCGGTCAACGTGCGCACCGAGGTGTTCCCGGGCTTTCCCACCGACCTGCAGGCGCAGATGATGGCGCTGATGTGCACCGCCGAGGGTGTTTCGGTGCTGGACGAGACGATCTTCGAGAACCGCTTCATGCATGCGCCGGAGCTGGTGCGGATGGGGGCACAGATCGACGTGCATGGCGGCACCGCTACGGTGACCGGAGTGGATCGCCTGAAGGGCGCGCCGGTGATGGCAACCGACCTGCGGGCCAGTGTCTCGCTGATCCTGGCCGGGTTGGCGGCCGAGGGGGAAACGCGGGTCAACCGGGTCTATCACCTGGATCGCGGCTATGAACAGGTGGTGCGCAAGTTCGAGGGCGTCGGGGCAAATATCGAACGGATCAAAGAAGATGGCTGACGCGACATTCGAAGACGGCGGCGAGGCGCCGCTGAACCTCGGCGCCGAGGATGCCGAGGACCTGAAGGTGATTTCGGCCCTGGCCCAGGACGCGGTCTTTCCGGTCACCGAGATGCGCTGGCAGCCGGTGCAGTGCCGCTTTGCCCTGCTGCTCAACCGGTTCCGCTGGGAAGACCGCGACGCCGCCGAGCGCCGTGGCCGGCCCTTCGAGCGGGTGCAGACGCTGCTGGTCGTGGGCAACGTTCTGGCGGTGGCCAGCCAGGGCCTTGACCGCTCCGATACCGACCTGGTGCTGTCGCTTTTGTCGGTGAGCTTCGAGCCGGAAGCGGATGGCGCCGGGCATATCCTGCTGACGCTGGCGGGCGACGGTGCGATCCGGCTGGCGGTCGAGGCCATCGATGTCACCTTGCGGGACGTGACCCGCCCCTATCGCGCGCCATCGGGTCGGGTGCCCGATCACTCGACCTAGATGCGCAACAAGCGCGGCATATCCCAGGCATTCTCGGCGCCCGCCGCAGGGCTGATAATCCGCCAGGCCGACGTGTCCGACGTGTTCGACATGAGCCGGGTTCTGGTCTCGTCGATCCGCGAACTGTGCGCGTCCGATCACGGCGGCGATCCGGCGGTGCAGGACAGCTGGACCGCGAACAAGACGCCCGAGCGGTTGCGCGACTGGTTCACCGGCGGCCACGAGATCTGGCTTGCGGTGCTGGACGGCCGGACCTCGGGCGTGGGTGCGGTGGCCCCCGAAGGCGAAGTTTCGGTGCTTTACGTCGCGCCCGGATCGGCACGGCGGGGCATCGGCAGACAGCTTCTGGCCCGGCTCGAACGGGAACTGGTCCAGTCCGGTCATGCCGAGGCGCGGCTGGTCTCGACGCGCACCGCGCGGCCCTTCTACCTGTCGCAAGGCTGGCACGACGCCGGGGCGCCGGAACTGGCCTTCGGATTGCCGGGCTACCCGATGCGTAAATCGCTGCACCCGCGCCGCTGAGCCTTGAGGCGCGGGCCCGGGGCCTGTATGTCCGCAGCGCAGCACCGGAGGCCCTTATATGCCCGTCTTTCTCGACACCCGAGCGACCGACTTTGAAACCGCCTTTGCCGCCCTGCTGGGCGCCAAGCGCGAGGACAGCCCCGATGTGGACGCGGTCGTGGCCGGGATCATCGCCGATGTGCGCGCGCGGGGGGATGCGGCGGTGGTCGAATTGACCGAGAAATTCGACCGGATGCGCCTGACCGCCGACAAGCTGGCCTTTTCCGGCGCGGAGATCGACGAGATCGTGGCCCGTGTCGCGCCCGAGGACCGGGCGGCACTGGAACTGGCCGCCGAGCGCATCCGGGCCTACCACGTCCGCCAGATGCCCGAGGACGCGGAATGGACCGATCCGGACGGCGCAACGCTGGGCTGGCGCTGGTCGCCGGTCTCGGCAGCAGGGCTCTACGTGCCGGGCGGGCTGGCCTCCTACCCGTCATCGCTCCTGATGAACGCAGTGCCGGCCAAGGTGGCCGGGGTCGAGCGGCTGGCCGTCGCGGTGCCGACGCCGGATGGCCAGGTCAATCCGCTTGTGCTGCTCGCCGCAAAGCTGTCCGGCGTGGACGAGGTCTATCGCATCGGCGGCGCGCAGGCGATCGCGGCGCTGGCCTATGGCACCCAGACGATTGCACCGGTCGACAAGATCACAGGCCCCGGCAATGCCTATGTGGCGGTGGCCAAGCGGCGCGTCTTCGGCAAGGTGGGCATCGACATGATCGCCGGGCCGTCCGAGATCCTGGTGATCGCGGATGCCGACAACGACCCCGACTGGATCGCGCTCGACCTGTTGAGCCAGGCCGAGCATGACGAAAGCGCCCAGTCGATCCTGATCACCGACGACGCCGCCTTCGGCCGCGCCGTGGCCGCGGCGGTGGACCGGCGGCTGGAGACCCTGGAGCGGCGCGCGATCGCCGGGGCCAGCTGGCGCGACTTCGGCGCGATCATCAACGTGCGCGACCTGGGCGAGGCGGCCGATCTGTCGAACCGCATCGCGCCCGAGCATCTGGAGCTTTGCGTGGCCGATCCGCACGCCCTGAGCCGCAAGACCGTGCATGCCGGCGCGATCTTCCTGGGGCCTTACACGCCGGAAGCGGTCGGCGACTATGTCGGCGGTCCCAACCACGTGCTGCCCACGGCCCGGTCGGCGCGGTTCTCGTCCGGGCTGAGCGTGATGGACTTCCTCAAGCGCACGACCCTGGCGCAGATGACGCCGGCCGCGCTGGCCGCCATCGGGCCGGCCGCGGAACGGCTGGCGAACTCGGAAAGCCTGGAGGCGCACGGCCTGTCGGTGCGCGCCCGGCTCGACCGGCTCAATGGCTGAGGCGGAGTTTTGCCGGCCAGATGAACCGGAAATCCGACTGTCAACTGTACGCGAATGCGCTCCGTCAGGTTCTGCACCAAAGAATGCGGGTGGAATCTCTGACTGAAATGGTCAATCAAAGGGTGCGCCCGTGGGGCGCTTGGCCTGACGCAGGGAAGCGATGACCGAGGCAGAAATTACCGACAGCGGCCCGCGCCGCCGCGGTGCCCGAAGCACGAGCCTGCTGGGAGCGGTAGCCTATGCGACGGCCGCCGCCTGCCTGTTGCCGATGCTGGCCGTGGCCTTGGCGGCGCTGACCGGCGGCACCGACACGATCGAGCATCTGGCGGCCACGGTCCTGCCGCGCTACGCCGCGACCACGCTGGTGCTGGTGTCGCTGGTCTCGGCAGGCACGCTCTGCCTCGGCGTCGGGGCGGCCTGGCTGGTCACGATGACCCGCTTTCCGGGCGTTCGCCTGTTCGAGATCGCGCTGATCCTGCCGCTGGCCTTTCCGGCCTATGTGCTGGCCTATGCCTATACCTTCGTGCTGGACCATCCCGGCATCGTGCAGGCCAGCCTGCGCGCGATCACCGGCTGGGGGCCGCGCGACTACTGGTTCCCCGAGATCCGCTCGACCGGCGGCGCGGCGATGATGCTGATCCTGGTGCTCTACCCTTATGTCTACCTGCTGGCCCGCGCGGCCTTCCTGCAGCAGAGCGCCACCGCCTACCTGGCTGCCCGGGCGCTGGGCTCGGGGCCGTGGGCCGCGTTCCGCAAGGTGTCGCTGCCGATGGCGCGGCCGGCCATCGCCGGCGGCGTGCTGCTGGCGGTGATGGAGACCATCGCCGATTTCGGCACGGTGGCCTATTTCGGAGTGCAGACCTTTGCCACCGGCATCTACACAAGCTGGTTCACCTTGGCCGACCGGGCCGCGGCGGCGCAGCTGGCGCTGTGCCTGCTGGGCTTTGCCCTGCTGCTGGCGGTGGCCGAGCGGATGCAGCGCGGGCGCGCGAAATACGACCAGACCGGCAAGAGCCATGCCGGTCTGCCGCCGGTTCCGCTGCACGGCTGGCGCGCGGTTGCGGCCTGGCTGCTCTGCGCGCTGCCGGTCCTGCTGGGCTTTGTCCTGCCGGTGGTGATCCTGGTGTCGATGGGCCTCGATTCCGAACAGGATCTGCTCTCGCGCCGCTATCTGGGGTTCCTGCGCAACTCGCTGGTGCTGGCGGGCACGGCGGCCGTGGTCACCGTCTGCGCGGCGATCTGCGTGGGGTATTACAGGCGGTTGCGGCCCGGCCGGGGCAGCGCCACGGCCGCCTACCTGGCCCGGCTGGGCTATGCGGTGCCGGGCGGCGTTATCGCGGTCGGGCTGATGGTGCCTTTCGCGGCCTTCGACAACGCGCTGGATGCCTGGATGCGGGCGACCTTCGGCATCTCGACCGGGCTGCTGCTGACCGGGTCGATCTGGCTTCTGGTCGGGGCCTACATGGTGCGCTTCCTGGCCGCCGCGCTGGGCGCCTATGAAGGCGGGCAGAGCATGGTGCCCGCCAACATGGATGCCGCCGCGCGGTCGCTTGGACAGTCGCCGCTGGCGACGTTGCGGCGGGTGCACCTGCCGATCCTGACGCCCTCGCTGCTGACCGCGCTGCTCATCGTCTTTGTCGACGTGATGAAGGAACTGCCGGCGACGCTGATCATGCGGCCCTTCAACTATGACACGCTGGCGGTTCAGGCCTACAGGCTGGCCAGCGACGAGCGGCTGGAGGGGGCCGCGGTGCCGTCCCTGGTGATCCTTGCGGTGGGCTTGCTGCCGGTGATCCTGATCTGCCGGCAGGTTCGCCGGCACGGGTAAGGGGCAAGTCAGTCCGGGATCAGGTCGTTGGTGGCATAGGTCAGGGCCGAGTCGGCGATGCTCCGGTCATGGGTGCCCAGCAGCAGCAGCCCCTCGCCGTTCAGGAGCGTCGCGCGGCGGTGAACGTCGAATTCCTGCCCCTCGGCGGTGATGACCGACGAGCCCGAGGAACTGTGGTCGGTGTATTCCAGCTGTGCGCCGCGCAGGTCCAGCCGGCCGTGCTGCCGCGAAATCCAGGGATGGGCGAGGCAGATGTCGCACTCCTCGGCGCGACCGATGGTCAGGCTGTCGCCTTCCGAGATGCTCCAGCCCTTGCCGTTGCACTGGAATTCGGCGCTTTCGGTGCGGCGGCCCCGCTGGCCCTGGCCGGCGCCGAACACCACGGTCTGGGTGGCGACCTGTCCGGCCATGTAGGAATAGACATGGGTCGGTTCCTTCTTGCCTTTCAGCCGGATGCCACCCAGCGACACGAAGAGCGGGCGATGTTCGGGCGGCAACCGGTCATAGGCATCGTCACCGATCAGCACCTCGCCGGGTTTCGACAGCGCGGCAAGGCGCGCGGCGGTGTTCACGGCATTTCCGTAGATGTCCTTGTCCATGCTCAGCACCTCGCCGTGGAACAGGCCGGCATGGATCGACATGCCGTGGGGCCAGGCCTCCTCGACCATCTCGCGGGCGGTCTGCATGGCGGGCAGGGGGTGGGCGAAATAGCTCAGCGTGTCGTCGCCCTGCGACTTGACGCAATTGCCGCCGTTGGCTTCGATCAGGTCGCGCATCCGCGCCAGCACCAGGCCGATCTGGGTCAGCGCCTCGCGCTGGGTGACCTGTTCATAGAGCCGGGTGCTGCCGGTGATGTCCGCGATCAGAACGCAAGCGGTCGCCATGGAAAATCCGTGATCTGGGGCCGTCCCGTCCCCGGGAAATCATTGGCAAGAGTTTAGCAGCCTTTGCGCCCTTGCGGCAACCGCGCCGCTAGAGCGTCACCAGAAGGTAACGCGCGCCGCGGGACGGCCCCGTCTCGAACCCGGCGGGACCGGCGAGGTGATAGCGCAGGCAGTCGCCGCCCGAAAGCGCATGGGGCACCCCGTCGATCGTGGCGGTCAGCGCGCCGTCCAGCAGGACAAGGTGACATTCGCGGCCGGGCCGCGCCGGCGGCTCCTGCCGCGCCCGGCTGTCGGGGGGCAGATGGCCTTCTTCGATCTCGGCCTGCAGGCCGGGGGCGGACGGAGAGACGGCGCGGATCGTCCGGCCGGTGTTGGGCTCGGTCCATTCGGTCTGCCGGTCGAACGGGATCCGGGGCGTGAAGCTCTCCTCGACCGTCATCAGCAGGCGCGAGGGCGGCACGCCATGCGCGGCAGCGAGCCGGTTCAGCACTTCGGCCGTCGGGCTGACCTCGGCGGTTTCGATGCGCGACAGGGTGGCGCGGCTGATCCCCGACAGCGCCGCCAGCCCGTCCAGCGTAAGCCCACGGGCGCAGCGCAGGTCACGCAGTTGGGCGGCGAGCCGTTCGGTCAGGACATCGGGCATCGGTCATATTCGGGAAATTTGTCCAATCACGGGAATATTGCTTGGAAAATAATTCATGTCAATCTGCGGCGGGTCCGCGTCCACTTGCTTGCGACGCAACTAGCCTTCAAAGGCCGGCGTCACCACCGCGGCCTGTCACGAACGCTCTGCCGCGGTGAAGGCGGCCAAACAGACCGGTGATTCCCGGCTCGCGCCGCCGGATTCTGTTCTGGGCCAGCATTCCCCGCCATTCGTCCGGGCAACCGGTCTGAGCCGCCGCATTCTATGGCGGGCTCCCCGGCGATCCGACTGGCGCAGTCTGCTCCTGCATCATGCTCGGCAGACCGGCGGCCGAAGAGATGACGTCCGCGAGTTGCTCCGAATTGCCCTCGACTGCGAGACGGGCTCGGCCCAGTCGCGGATGAAGCTTTCGTGCAAGAACCCACGCTCCCAGCAGGCCGGCACCGCACGCGGCGAAGATCCCTGAGAGTGGCGCAACGAGAAGCACCAGCCAAGCGGCGCCGGGTGTCAATATCCCGGAGACGTCGCGGAAACTCGAATAGATCGCGGACATCTCTGTCCGCTCCGAGGGCTTGACGGCGAGCAGGAACGGAAGGCCGGCGGAGACGTCAAGCAGTATCAGAAAGAACGAACCGGCCATCAGAAGGACGACCGCCCGATCAGGCGAGCCACTCTGAATGCCGGCCAGAAGGAACAGCAGCCCCGACATCAGAAAACCGGTTCTGACCGCTGTGCGCACCGACCGGTGCGTCATGTATCGAAGCATGAGCGGAGTGCAGAACAAGGCGGCATTGGATATTGATAGCGCGATGCCCCCAAGTTGGCTCCCGAGACCGTTCTGGACCGCGTAGATCGGCAAATAGACCACGTAGACCCACCACCCGCATGATCGAACCACGGCAAAGACCCAGCCCGCGACCAACCGAGGTTGTGCGAAGAACCGTCCGAAATATGCGAAGGAGCTGTTGGGGGCCCTTGGACTCTTGCTGATCAGCTTGCCGTTTCCGAGGCGCATCACAAGAAAGATCAACAGCATAGCGCTCGCTGCGCTTGCAGCTATGAAGAACGGCGCAGGTCGCCACCATGCATAGAGAACCGTGCCGAGCGCGGGCCCGACCGTCCATCCCAGCGCGCTGTAGAACAGCCGAGACGTTTCGAAACGCCCAAGTTCGATCTTGGCGACATGATCGAGAACATAGGCGTTGAAGCACACGAAGGTCGTGACGACGGCGAAAGTCGTGAGCGCGAGCCCGATGACCGCCGCGGCGGGCGCCTCGAGGATCGTCACGAGCGCACCGCTGATAAACAGCAGGGCGCCGAACACGTAGACCCACCACCTGGGAACGAACCGCACGGCATAGGGAACAAGCAATCCGATCACCAGGGAAACCGCGCCGATGACGAAGTAGACTTCGGACACGATGCGCGGGTCGTGCAGCGCGTTGAACATCACCAGAGGAAAGACCGAAACCAGGATCCCTCTGGCAATCGCCTCGGTTCCTGCAAGGACGGCGAACCCGCGAACGCTCGGCGCGGGCGCGTGGCGAAGCCATTCGGGTATACGGCGCTCGTGCATCGAAATTGCTCACGTTACCGGTGACCAATCAACGCAGATGCCTCGGCATTTCTCTTCCGCTAGCGACTCGATGTCGTTTTCGGCCGATCGCTCGTTACACGGCGGAACGGAATTGCCGCATTCCTGCGAACTGACGGCCTGTTTCACCGGCGCAATCAGCGCCGTTGCCGTGCTGCACGCAAGAGGGGCACGAACCCGGTCCGCGCCCCTTGTCTGGTTAGTTCCGGTGACCGGTTACTTCCAGCCGACCTGGTCGAAGATCTTCTGTGCCTCGGGCACGTTCTTGGCCACCTTGGACAGGTCGACATCGTCGGCCTTGAACTCGCCCAGCTTCTGCACCGACTCGGCCAGCGGTACGCCCGGGGCCGCCGGGAACTCGTCATTGCCGGCCGAGAAGTATTGCTGTGCCTGATCGCTGGCCAGGTATTCCAGGAACTTGATCGCGTTCTCGCGGTTCGGTGCATTGGCCGCGACGCCGCCACCCGACAGGTTCATATGCGCGCCCTCGGCGTCCTGGGCCGGGAACACCCAGCCGATCATGTCGATCTCCGAGGACAGCCCGTCCACGTCCTTGCGCAGGGCGCGGGCGAAATAATAGGTGTTGGCAACTGCGATGTCGCATTCGCCCGAGACGATGCCGCGCAGCTGGTCGGTGTCGCCGCCCTGCGGGTCGCGCGCGAAGTTGTCGACCATGCCCTGCGCCCATGCCTTGGCCGCCTCGGCGCCGTGGTTCTCGATCACGGCCGACAGCAGGGTCTGGCTGTAGACATTGGTCGAGGAGCGGTGGCAGACCATGCCCTTGTAGGCCGGATCGGCCAGGTCGACATAGGTTTGCGGCGGGTTTTCGACCTCGTTCTTGTCGTAGAAGATGATGCGCGCGCGCTGCGAGAAGCCGAACCACTGGTTGTCATTGTCCTGCAGGTTGGCGGGAATGCGCTCTTCCAGCACGTCGCTGTCGATGGACTGCAGGACGCCCGCGTTCTTGGCGCGCTCCAGCCGCGAGGTGTCAACGGTCAGCAGGATGTCGGCGGGCGAGTTCGCGCCTTCGGCCTGCATCCGGGCGATCAGCTCGTCGGCCTTGCCCTCGATGCGGTTGATGGTGATGCCGGTGGCGTCCTCGAAATCGGTGTAGAGGCGCTCGTCGGTGTCGTAGTGGCGCGAGGAGTAGAGGTTCAGTTCGCCCTCGGCCGCGGCGGCACCGGCAACGGTGGCGATCAGGGCGGCAGCAATGGCGGTGGAAGTGGTCTGCATGTGGTGGTTCCTTCGAATCGAGGTGGATTTAATTCCCGACTGAAAGGATCAGTTAAAGAAATCCCAACGGCATGCAAGTAAAAACCGACAAAAATTCTCGGGCAATGGCTGCGCCCCCGCGCGCCCCCGAACGCAAAGGCGCCCCGCGCGGGGGCGGGGCGCCGGAACGGATCGCCGGGCGATCAGTGCAGGTCGAAGCGGTCGGCCTCCATCACCTTGGTCCAGGCGGCGACGAAATCGGCCACGAACTTGGCGTCCGCGTCGTCCTGCCCATAGACTTCGGCCAGCGCGCGCAGCTGCGAGTTGGACCCGAAGACCAGGTCGACGCGGGTGCCGGTCCACTTGACCTCGCCGCTGGCCCGGTCACGGCCCTCGAACAGATCCTCCTTGTCCGATAGCGGCGCCCAGACGGTGCCCATGTCCAGCAGGTTGACGAAGAAGTCGTTGGTCAACTGCCCGGGCCGGTCGGTCAGAACGCCGTGGGTGCCGCCATCGTGGTTGGCCCCCAGCGCCCGCATACCGCCCACCAGCACGGTCATCTCGGGCGCGGTGAGCGTGAGCAGTTGCGCGCGGTCGATCAGCAGATCCTCCGACGAGACCGAGTATTCCGCCTTCTGGTAGTTGCGGAACCCGTCGGCTGCCGGCTCCATCACCTCGAAACTGTCCAGCTCGGTCTGCTCGTCGCTGGCGTCGGTGCGGCCGGGCGTGAAGGGCACGGCGATGTCGTGGCCCGCGGCCTTGGCGGCCTTTTCGACACCGACATTGCCGCCCAGCACGATCAGGTCGGCCAGCGACACTTTCTTGTTGCCCGGGGCCGCGGCGTTGAAGGCGTCCTTCACCGCCTCCAGGGCGCCCAGCGTTGCCGAAAGCTGCGCGGGATTGTTGACCTCCCAATCCTTCTGCGGGGCGAGGCGGACGCGCGCGCCATTGGCGCCGCCGCGCTTGTCCGATCCGCGGAAGGTCGAGGCCGAGGCCCAGGCCGCAAGCACCAGATCCTGCACCGACAATCCGGTTTCCTGGATCTTGGCCTTGAGTTCGGCGATGTCGGAATCGTCGACCAGGTCGTGATCCACAGGCGGGATCGGATCTTGCCAGATCAGGTCCTCGGCGGGAACTTCCGCGCCGAGATACCGCGCCTTAGGGCCCATGTCGCGATGGGTCAGCTTGAACCAGGCGCGGGCGAACGCCTCGGCGAGCTCCTCGGGGTTCTCGTGGAAACGTTTCGAGATCGGGCCATAGATCGGGTCCATCTTCATCGCCATGTCGGCGGTGGTCATGATGATCGGTACCTTCTTCGACGGATCCTCGGGATCGGGGGCCATGTCCTCTTCGCGCAGGTCCTTGGGCGTCCATTGCCAGGCGCCGGCCGGGCTTTTGACCAGTTCCCAATCATAGCCGAACAGCACGTCGAAATAGCCGTTGTCCCACTGGGTCGGGTTTGGCGTCCAGGCGCCCTCGATCCCGCTGGTGATGGCGTCGCGGCCCTTGCCGCTGCCGTGGGTGCTGATCCAGCCAAAGCCCATCTGGTGCAGCGGCGCGCCTTCGGGTTCGGGGCCGACATGGGCGGCGTCGCCGGCGCCGTGGGTCTTGCCGAAGGTGTGGCCGCCGGCAGTCAGGGCCACGGTCTCTTCGTCGTTCATCGCCATGCGGGCAAAGGTCTCGCGGATGTCGCGGCCCGAGGCCAGCGGATCGGGATTGCCGTCGGGGCCTTCGGGGTTCACGTAGATCAGGCCCATCTGGACGGCGGCTAGCGGATCCTCGAGCTCCCGGTCGCCGGAATACCGGCTGTTCGGGCTGTCGCTGGTGGCCAGCCATTCGGACTCGGAGCCCCAATAGATGTCTTCCTCGGGTTCCCAGATGTCCTCGCGCCCGCCGCCGAAGCCGAAGGTTCTGCCGCCCATCGATTCGATGGCGCAATTGCCGGCCAGGATGATCAGGTCGGCCCAGGAGATCCGGTTGCCGTATTTCTGCTTGATCGGCCAGAGCAGGCGCCGCGCCTTGTCCAGGTTGCCGTTGTCCGGCCAGCTGTTGAGCGGGGCAAACCGCTGGCTGCCCGACGAGGCGCCGCCGCGCCCGTCCGCGGTGCGGTAGGTGCCGGCGCTGTGCCAGGCCATGCGGATGAACAGCCCGCCGTAGTGGCCGTAATCGGCCGGCCACCAGTCCTGACTGTCGGTCATCAGCGCATAGAGGTCGGCCTTCACCGCGGCCAGGTCGAGCTTCTGAAATTCCTTGGCATAGTCGAATCCCTTGCCCATCGGGTCGGTCAGGGCGGAATTCTGGTGCAGGATCTTCAGGTTCAGCTGGTTGGGCCACCAGTCCCGGTTCGAGCGGATGCCGAACCGCGTGGCGCCATGCATGACGGGGCATTTACCAATATCGTTGCCGTCCATCTCAAGCTCCCTTTCTTGCTGTGATGATTGATTGCGGACCCGTTTTTCGCGGGCGCTCACCATGACCCTAGCGAAGGAAATGGATAGAGATAAGTTCAATCTTCTGATGTAGGCGATAAGGTTCAGTTATCAGGTGCCATATGGGCGCGCACAAGGGGCCGCCCCGGCGTCCGTCTTGGGAACCCGCCGGGTGCGCGGGACGTTGGACCCCAATATCCCGACCTGTCCCAACCCGAGGAGAAAGCGTCATGCCCGCACGGTCCAAAGCCCAGCAGAAAGCCGCCGGCGCCGCCCTGGCCGCCAAGCGCGGCGAGGCCAAGGTGTCGTCTCTGCAGGGCGCGTCGAAGGAAATGTATGACAGCATGACCGAAGAGGAGCTGGAGGAGTTCGCCTCGACCGACCACGACGATCTGCCGGAAAAGAAGGACAGTTGATGCGATGTCTTGGACTATCGGAACGGTTCCAGACGCGGCCGGTTCGCGCCTGCCGGAGGTAATGCGCGATGTCGCCTGACGCACTTGCCCAGGAATTCGCGTCGACACTGTATCTGCCGTGGCAGTTCATGTTGGCGCGTGTTCTGGGCGCGACGATCCTCACCGGACTGATCGGGCTTGAACGCGAGGCGCGCGGGCGTCCGGCGGGCCTGAGAACACACATGCTGGTCGGGCTTGCGGCATCGGCCTATTGCATCACCACGCTGGAGCTGATCGCGATGGATTACGGCACCGAGGTCAAGCTGGATCCGCTGCGCCTGGTCGAGGCGGTGACCGCCGGCGTTGCGTTTCTTGCCGCCGGAATGATCGTGTTCAGCAAAGGCGAGGTCAAGGGCCTGACCACCGGCGCCAGCCTGTGGCTGGCGGCTGCGGTGGGCGTTGCCGTCGGCATGGGGTTCTGGCCGCTGGCGGCGATGGTCACGCTGGCCGCGCTGACCATCATCCGGGCCATCGGATTGCTCGAAGGGAGAGCCGAAGGCGATTGAGGCGGGCGATATGAGCAACGGGACCGGAGGCCGCGCGGCGGGCACGGCGGCGGAGAACGAACAGGCATTGAGTGCCCTGGTCGACCGTCTGCGCGCTGCAAGCGGGCAGGACAGCGTGACGGTGAAGGATGCCGTCGATGCGGTGGGCCGGCGCAGTCTCCTGCCGCTGCTGCTCGTGCCCGCGCTGGTGGCGGCAACGCCGTTGTCGGGCATCCCCGGGCTGTCCGCCCTGAGCGGGATCCTGATCGCGCTGATCTCGTTCCAATTGCTCATGAGCTATGACGAGGTGCGCCTGCCGCGCAGGTTGTCGCGCTACTCGGTCGAGGGCGACGCGCTGCGCAAGGCGCTGGAAAAGTCGCAGCCGGTGATCGGCCTCCTTGACCGCTTCACGCGGCCCCGGCTGACGGTGCTGTTTCATCGCCCGATCATCACGCTGGCCGAACTTCTGTGCCTGGCGTCGGGCCTGCTGATGCCCTTCCTCGAGGTCATCCCCTTCTCCGCCTCCTTCGCGGCCAGCGGCGTGTGCCTGCTGGCGCTGGCTCTGCTGACCCGTGACGGGCTCCTTCTGCTGCTTGCGCTGCTGCCTTACGCCGCGCTGGCGGCGCTGTTTCTCTAGCGGCGCAGTCGCTACATCAGCGGGCGGCGTTGCGGCTTCTCGTGCTCGACCAGGGCGAGGTCGGCCAGTTTCCCGGGGTTCTTCACCTCCAGATGGCCGTCCTTCCAGCGGGCCAGACCCTTGGACCGCAGGGTTTTCAGCGTCTTGTTCGTGTGCACCAGAGACAGGCCCAGCGCGTCGGCCAGATCCTGTTGCCGGAACGGCAGCGGCACGCGGCCCGCGGTTTCCAGGCCGACCGCCTTCAGACGGTCATACATCCGCACCAGGGCCCAGGCGATGCGCTGGGCGGCGTCGCGCTGGCCCAGCGTGGCGATGGTCTCGCCCAGGAAATGCTCTTCCACCGCGGCGATCCAGGTCAGGTCATAGGCGCGGTCCGGATGCGACCGGAACAGCCGCCACAGCTCGTCGCGCCGAAAAACGCACAGGGTCATGTCCGTGGTCGCCTCGACCGAGTGCTGCAACCCGGCCTGAAGCCCGGCGAAATCGCCCGGAAAGAGGAAGTTGATGACCTGGCGACGGCCATTCTCGAGCGTGGTGTATCGCGTTCCCATGCCGCTCAGCACGGTAAAAAGCTGCGGGCTGTTCGACCCTTCCATCAGGATCGTCGTACCCGGCTCGACCGTCAACTCGCCGGTCTTGAAGGATTGCATGAAGGTCAGCTCGTCCTTTGTGAAGGGCGAAAAGATCGACCGTTTGCGAAGCGGGCAGCTCTGACACGAGGTGGGGGGCATGACCGTGATTCCTTTGCTCGGTATGTCACAGTTTAATGCCCGCGCCGCGAAATGGATGCATGTCTCCGGTTAATCCCGGGAGGACAGCATCATGCAACCGAATGGCCCGCACGGGCCGGACACCTATCTTGTCGTCGTCGCGGATTTCGTGGTCCTGCAAGATCTGGCGGACGCGATCCGCGGATTCGACCCCGAGGCTGTGATCCTCACCCACAGCGCCCGCGCTGACGCCCTGGCCTCACTGGAAGCGCATGACCGGATCTCGGTCGCCTTCGTCGAGGCCGGGCCGGAACTGGTCGAGGCCAGCAAGCTGGATGTGGCGGTCGAGCAGCGCGGCGGTCGGCTGGTGTTGCTGGGCGACGACGCCGAGGCCGAGCTGGAGGCCGGCAGCCCGCTCATATCGGACTGGCTGGTGATGCCGCGGCCGTTTTCCAACCGGACCATCCTGAACTGGCTGGCGCCGGGTGGCGACGCCAAGACGTGACCCGGCGACACGCCCGACCGGCAGCGGCTGCCGGTCGGGACGCGGTTGCGGAACGCGGTCAGGCCGCAAGCGTTTCTGTCGACGAGAAGAACATCGCCTGGCTCACGGCCGAGCGCACCTGATCCTCGGAAAACGGCTTGGTGATGAGAAAGGCCGGCTCCGGCCGCTCGCCGGTCAGCAGACGCTCGGGGAAGGCGGTGATGAAGATCACCGGAAGCTCTTCGAACTGGCCCAGGATGTCGTTCACCGCGTCGATCCCCGAGGAATTGTCGGCAAGCTGTATATCGGCCAGAATCAGGTCGGGCTTCTCGCGCGCGGCCAGCTCCACCGCCTCCTTGCGGGTGCGGGCGATGCCGGTGACGCGGTGGCCCATCTCCTCGACGATGTTCGAGATATCCATCGCGATGATGGCCTCGTCCTCGATCACCATGACTTTGCCGCGCACGGAATTGTCCATCTCGCGGCGGGCGATGTCGATGAAGTCCGCCGCCTCGTCCTCGGTCACGTTCATGATCTGGGCGATCTCGGTGATGGTGAATCCTTCGACGGCAAAAAGCAGCAGCGCCTCGCGCGTGTTGGGCGTCAGGCCGGCCATGTGCGATTGCGCGCGCTCCGAGAGTTGGCTGTCGGCATCCTCCACCGGCGCGCCGGCGCTGTTCCAGACCAGGTGGAAGGCGCGGAAAAGCGCGACCTTGGCCTTGTCCTTCGACGGCGCATCGCTGTCGTCGAGCAGGATCGCCTCGAGCGTGGCCGCCGCATACCGGTCGCCCGTGTCCTGGCTTCCGGTCAGGGCGCGGGCATATCTGCGAAGAAAGGGCAGGTTGGATGCAACCGAAGTGGCGAAATCGCCCGTATCGCTTGACGGCATTTTCATCTCCCAAAGTGAAATTCTTTGGAACCAACGCGGGTGCCATGCGTTAGGTTCCCTACGGACGGCAGAAAATCAATATGTGCGAGTAGGCGAGTCAGGGCAACCAGATGAATCAGGGCAAGGACAACGCGAAATTGCGTTCTCAGATCGACCAGAACCTCAAGCGCGTCTACCAGGAGGCGCTGGAAGAGGAAGTGCCGGATCGCTTCAAGGAACTCCTTGAGCAATTGCGGCAGAAGGAATCCAGGAAATGAACAACGCGGTCGATCCGCGTGAAGAGTTGCCCGAGCATCTGCCGGCCCTTCGCGCCTTTGCAATGAGTCTGTCCGGCAATTCCGCCACGGCCGACGACATCGTGCAGGACACGATCGTCAAGGCATGGTCGAATTTCGACAAGTTCGAGCCGGGAACGAACCTCAGAGCGTGGTTGTTCACCATCCTGCGCAACACGTTCTATTCCCACACCCGCAAGCGCAAGCGCGAGGTGGCCGACCCCGACGGCATCCATGCCGGTCAGCTGAGCGCCAAGCCCGGGCATGACGGGCGGCTGGCCTTCAACGACTTTCGCGTGGCCTTTGCCGAGTTGTCGGCGGAGCATCGCGAGGTGCTGATCCTGGTCGGCGCCTCTGGCTTTTCCTACGAGGACGTGGCCGACATGACCGGGGTTGCCGTCGGCACGGTCAAGAGCCGCGCCAACCGTGCCCGGGCACGGCTGTGCGAATTGCTGGGGCTGGACGAGGGCGAGGATCCGGTTGCCGAGACCGATGGCGAAACGCTGGCGGTGCTGGCCGCGTCCGGGGGTTCGACAGTATGACGGAGGTCCAGCCGCGGCGGCGGCTGCGCGACCTGCTCGGTTTCCGCCTGGCGTTTGTCCTCGCTGTTGTCCTTTTGCCGCTGACGCTGATTTCCGTGCTCAAGTCCATGGCGGTGCTGGAAGAGTCGCGCGCGCGGTCCGAAGCCGCCCTGACCGGAGAGACCATGCGCGCGACCAGCGGCGAGCTGCGCCTGATCCAGGAGGCGCGCGGGGCGGCCACGGTCCTGGCGGGCAGCCTTCCGCGCATGACCGGCGATCTCGACGCCTGCTCGCAGGCGCTGCGCGGCATGATGGAGGGCGGGGAGCGGTACTCCCTGATCGCCTTTGTCCCGGTGGACGGGATCAGCCGATGCAACTCGGCGGGGCGGGAGTTCGATTTCTCCGGTGATCCGCTTCACGAACGCGCGTCGCAGGAATTGCAGACCTCGTTTGCGGTCAAGCCGGTCGGGCTGGTGTCCGGCGCGTCGGTTCTGGTCGTGTCGCATCCGGTGTTCGACGAGGGTGGCGCGTATCTCGGTCTTGTCAGCCTGTCGATTCCGCATTCCGGCCTGCGCGTCGCGCCCGACAGGGGAGACGCGCCGGACCCGATGCTGACGGTGCTGACCTTCGATCCCGCCGGCAACGTCCTGACCGCATCGCGGCAGCTCGACAGCCTTGAAGAGGCGGTGCCCGCCGACCGTGCCCTTCAGGCGCTGACGGTCGAGGTGGCGCAATCCTTCACGGCGGTTTCGGCCGCCGGGCAGCGGCGCGCCTTTTCTGTGGTACCGCTGGTTCCCGGTGAGCTTTTTGCACTGGGGTCGTGGCCCTTCGAGGGCGCCGGAACGGTGATCGGGTTCTTCAACAAGATCCCGGTGCTGTTCCCGATCCTGATGTGGCTGGCCAGCCTGGTCGTGGCCTGGCTGGCGGTCGAGCGACTGGTAACGCGCAACGTCCGTCGCCTGTCGGCCTCGCTGGTGTCCTTCGCCGGGGGCAGCCGCCTGGTGGGCGACATCGACATGCGCGACGCCCCGCTGGAGCTGCGCGAAATGGCCGAGGCCTATGACATGATGACCGAGAACATCCTGCAGGACGAGGCGCAGCTGGAGGACATGGTGCACCAGAAGGAGGTGCTGCTGCGCGAGGTGCACCACCGGGTCAAGAACAACCTGCAACTCATCGCGTCGATCATGAACATGCAGATGCGCCGCACCCGGTCGGCCGAGGCCAAGACCATAATGAAGGGGCTCCAGGACCGGGTCATGAGCCTGGCCACGATCCACCGCGAACTGTATCAGACCGCCGGTCTGACGGACATCCACTCCGACGAGCTTCTGTCCACCATCGTGGGGCAGATCGCCAACCTGGCCGATGGCCCGGATCACCGGTTCTCGCTGAAGACCGATTTCGACGACATCCGCCTGACCCCGGATCAGGCCGTTCCGCTGGCGCTGCTGGTGGCCGAGGCGATGACCAACGCGATCAAATACGCCTCGGCACCCGAGGGCGAGGCGGCCGAGATCCGGGTGGCCCTGAAGCGCACCGGCGACGAAGAGGCGGAGCTGAGATTGCGAAATACCGTCGACCCCCGCGCGACCTCGATGGACGAGGAGGTGGCGGCGATTGACGACGGTCAGGACAAATCCGGTCTAGGGCTTCAGCTGGTCTCGGCCTTTTCAATGCAGATCGGCGGGCAGGTCGAACGCGAGGACGGTGATGCGTCCCACTCGTTGACCATCGCCTTCCGGCTGGCGCCGCTGGCCGATGGCGAAGAGCGCAACTGCCGGGCCGAGGCGGAAGCGGCGGAACCCGTGGAATGATCGGCGCGTTGAGCGTCCATGTGAAACAACACGCAAGTGGGAGATATGCTGCGCAGCGATGACCATACCCGCCGGCAGAAGACGTTCGATGTTCTGCTGACGGCGGAGGAGGCCTATCCTGCGCTCGAGCGCGAGTTTCTCGATGCCCGCACGGAAATCTGGGCCAGCTTTCGCGTCTTCGACCCGACCACCCGCCTGCGTTCCGAGGCGGCCCGCGAATTCGGCGAGACCTGGACCGACCTGATTATGGCGACGTTGCAGCGCGGCGTTGTCGTCAACCTGATCATCAGCGATTTCGACCCGATCGTGCGGCCGGAACTGCACAGCTGCACCTGGAAGGCGCACAGGCTGTTGACCGAGGCCGCCGACCTCTGCGGGGTCGCCGACCGCCTGCGCCTCAACCCGGCGATGCACCAGGCGCGGACCGGACTCTTCTTCCGGTGCCTGTTCTGGCCTGCGATCCTGCATCGGCAATTCCGGGCCGCCGGCTGGTTGAACCGCCAGTCGCAGCCCGACCGCGCGTCGGCCATCCGCGACATGCCTGGGCTTAGGAAAGCGCTGGTGCGCCGCGCGGACGGGCGGTTCCGTCCCCGCCTCTGGCCCCTGCCCAAGCTGTGCCCGGCGACGCATCACCAGAAGCTGGCGGTATTCGACCGCAAACGGCTCTATATCGGCGGGCTGGACCTGGACGAACGGCGCTACGACTCGCCCGATCACACGCGCGAGGCGGAACAGACCTGGCATGACGTGCAACTTCTGCTCGACGGCCCCGCGGTGCGCGAGGCGCAGGACCACCTGGAGAGTTTTCTGGACGTGACCTCGGGCATCCGCTCGCCGGCGCCGGGCCGCCGCCTTGTGCGCACCATGTCGCGGCCCTATCGGCAGGATTTCCTGCACATGGGACCAGAGCCCGTCGTGTCCGAGATCGCGGTGGCCCATGAACACCTGGCACGGCGCACGAAGCGCCTGATCTATGTCGAGACGCAGTTTTTCCGCGACGTGAAGCTGGCACAGCTCCTGGCCCGGCGCGCGCGCGACAATCCGGATCTGGGCATGATCCTGATCCTGCCCGGCGCGCCGGAGGAGGTGGCGTTCGAACGGCGGGTGAAGCTGGATGCGCGCTATGGCGAATACCTGCAGTCGCGCGCGCTCAAGGTTCTCAGAGAGGGGTTCGGCAACCGCCTTTTTGTCGGCGGTGCGGCACAGCAGCGCCGCCATCCCGGAACGTCGGTGAACGACACCGGGCGCGACCGGCTGAACGGTGCGCCGATCGTCTATATCCATGCCAAGGTCTCGATCTTCGACGACACCGCGGCGATCGTTTCCTCGGCCAATCTGAACGGGCGGAGCCTGCGCTGGGACACCGAGGCGGGACTGTTCGTGAGGGGCGCCGCCGATGTCGGCAAGCTGCGGCACAAGGTCATGTCGCACTGGCTGCCCGAGACGCCGGGCGAGGGGTTCTTCGATCCGCTGCGCGCCGTTCCGGAATGGCGCAGGCTGGCGCAAAAAAATGCCCGTCGCCGCCCCGACCAACGCGAGGGGTTCCTGCTGCCCTATGACATGAAGGCGGCCGAGGAATTCGCAACCGACGTGGGCATCATCCCCGACGAGATGGTGTGAGCGTGCCCGCGCCCCTCAGGCCGGCTTGGCGGCGCTGAACGGTTTCGTGGTGACCTGGCTGAGCACCATGACCCAAAGCAGGAGCGGAATCGCGACGATCCCGCCGATGGGCCCCCACAGCCACAGGCCGAAGACCAGCGACAGGAACACCAGCAGAGGATTGACCTGCATGTGGCGTCCGACCAGGCCGGGCGTCACGAACTGGGCCTCTGTCGCGTTCAGCCCCAGGAAGGCCACGCCTGGCGCAAGCGAGAGGATCCCGTCGAACTCGGCCACGCCGACGAACAACAGCACCACGAAAAAGATCGCCGGGCCCAGGTAGACCACGAAATTGGCCAGGAAGGCGACGACCCCCAGGACAATCGCGTTCGGCACGCCCAGCAGCTGCAACATGATCGCCGTGGCCGTGCCGAGGCCGGCATTGATCATCGTGATCGTCAGGAAATAGCGTGACACGTTGCGTTCGGCCAGCCGCAGCCGCACCGCCAGTTCGGCCCGTTCCCCGCGGCGCGACAGGCGCAGCGACAGCCAGTCATAGATCTGGCTGCGCGTCAGCAGGAAGAAGAACAGTGTGCCGATGAAAATGACGATCTGCGACAGGACCGCCGGGGCCACCAGCAGCGCGTCGGTGACGGTGGGCATCTGTACACCCTCCTCGCCGCCCTCGCCCTCGGCGGTCGTGCCTGCGGCCGTGGATACCGCTTCGCCGGCCTCTCGGCTCACGCCGCGAACGAAGCCCCGTGCCGCCTCGACGATCTCGCGGATATCGGCCCAGACCCTTGGGGCCTGTTCGACCAGCCGGATAACGACCGGCTGAAACACGAAGACCAGGGCGGCCATGACCAGCAGCGTTCCCACCAGCCCGATCAGAGCGCCCCAGACCGGCGAGTAACCGCGATCTTCCCAGAAATCGGAGAGTGGCGACAGCACCACGCCGGCGACCAGCGCGAGGGTCAGCGGCGGCAGGATCGTCTTGCCCAGGCTGAGCGCGAAGATCAATGTGATCGCCCCGATGAAGATGAGCGAAACTTGCGCCAGCCTGTCCAGTCTTTTCACGTCCAATCCCCCTTGGCTGCACGTCAACGCCTCGGGCGCCGTGCCGGTTCCGTTGGTTGTGCCCGGTTCCGGTCCGGAACAGTCGGGCGCCCTTCCGCGTTGACCGGGTACAGACACCGCAAACCGCGAAACAAGGAGTATCACATCATGAACTGGGACCAGTTGGCCGGCAATTGGAAACAACTCAAGGGCGAAGCCCAAAGCAAATGGGGCGAGATCACCGAAGACGAATGGCACCAGGCCGAAGGCCGCCGCGATGAGATTGTCGGGCTGGTGCAGAAGAAATACGGCGAGTCCAAGGAAGAGGCGGAACGCCAGGTGGACGAGTGGCTCAAGTCGATCTGAGCAGAGTGCCCTTGAAAGAGAACGCCGCGGTGACGGTCACCGCGGCGCTTTTCTTTGTGTGGCATACGCGCATGAAAAAGGGCCGCGCATCCTGGCGCGGCCCCATCGATTTCAGCAATCAGGCTTGGCTGGCCGCCGAGCGCGGTCCGGCCACAAGCCAGATCAGGAAGCCGACCAGGGGCAGAACGATCACCAGCAGCGACCAGAGCACCTTTTTGCCGGTCGATGCGGCGGATCCGATGATCGACACAAGCGCCCAGATATCGAGCGCCAGGATGATAAGGCCACCAAGGCCGGTCAGTTCAAACATTCTCTCCTCCACGATTGCACGGGTTCCGGGGTTCGCGGATCAACGCGCAGGCCCGGGGCCGGGTTCCACTGGCCCGGATTCAGAGGTGCAGGTGCGGCGCCGGGAACAATCGCAGAAACGGCGCGTTGATACCTGGAAGCAGCTGGAAAATCGAAAGGAGAGACCACAATGCTCGGTTGGGCCCTTACATTTCTCGTCGTTGCGATCATCGCCGCGGCGCTGGGTTTCGGCGGCATCGCAGGTGCGTCGGCCGGGATCGCCAAGATCCTGTTCTTCGTCTTCCTGGTGCTGTTCGTCGTCGCCATGATCGCCCGGGCGGTGCGCGGCAAGCCGCCGGTCTGAAACTGACGGCATATCGAAATAACCCGGGGCCAAGTCCCGATGTTCGACCTGAACACGCCCGGGTTGCAGATGGTGGCGCCAATTCCATCCTGGCGCCACCATCGTCTTTCTTTGAACATCGCAAGCGCGCCGGGCTGACCCGGACCGCCTTGGAAATCTCCTAGAACATCGCGTTGGGCAGCCAGGTCGCCAGGGCCGGCCAGAACCAGACAACCGCCACACCGATCGCTTGCAACGCGATGAAGGGCAGGACGCCGCGGTAGATATGCCCGGTCGTCACCTCGGCCGGCGCCGCCCCACGGAGGTAGAACAGCGAGAACCCGAAGGGCGGCGTCAGGAACGAGGTCTGCAGGTTGATCGCCAGGATGATCCCCAGCCAGATCGGATCATGGCCCAGCAGGATCAGCGTCGGCGTGACCAGCGGCAGCACGATGACCGAGATCTCGACGAAGTCGAGGAAGAACCCCATGAAGAAGACGATCAGCATCGTCACCAGAAGCGCGCCGGTGGCGCCGCCGGGCAGGTTCTCGAGCCAATGCGCGACGCGCTCCTCTCCGCCCAGTCCGATGAACACCAGCGAGAACATGCCCGCCGCAAGGATCGTGGCGAAAATCATCGCCGTCATAGTCATGGTCGATGTGACGGCGTCGTGCACGACCCGCTCGCGCAGGACATTGCTCAGCGCGGCCAGCACGCCGACCACGCCGAGGACCGCCAGCGCGATATAGAGCGCGCCCGCCAGATACGAGCCTGCGCCCAGATCCCCGCGTTGCAGGCGCACCGGGAACAGCCCCGCGGCGACAGCCAGCAGGATCAGCGCGGCCGCCGCCACGGCGATCACTGCGCGGTATCGCCCAAGCCGCGCGCCGGCCATCATCAGCGCCCCGGTCGCGCCGACGGCCGCCGCCTCGGTGGGCGTGGCCAAGCCGCCGAGGATCGAGCCCAGCACTGCGAAGATCAGCAGAACCGGCGGCACGATCGCGCCCAGCACCTCGGACCGGGTCGGGCGCGGCAGCGAGGAATCCGCGGGCGGCATGTCGAGCGGGCGCAGAACCCCGCGCGCCAACACATAAGCCAGGTAGAGCGACACCAGGACGAGGCCGGGCACCAGCGCCGCGGCAAAGAACTGGCCGACCGACAGGGCCTCGACCGCGAATTTGCCCTGTTCATACTGCGCCTGCTGATAGGCGTTGGACATCACGTCGGCGAGGATGATCAGCAGTGTCGAGGGCGGGATGATCTGCCCCAGCGTGCCCGCAGTGCAGACGATGCCGGAGGCCACGCGCGGATCATAGCCCGAGCGCAGCATGGTCGGCAGGGCAATCATGCCCATCGCCACCACCGTCGCGCCGACGATCCCGGTCGAAGCGGCCAGAAGCGCGCCGACCAGCACCACCGAGATCCCAAGCCCGCCGCGCAACTGGCCGAAGGCGCGGCCCATCGTGTCCAGCAGCTCTTCGGCGATGCGGCTCTTCTCCAGCAGCGCGCCCATCAGCACGAACAGCGGGATGGCGATCAGCACCTGGTTCGAGATCAGCCCGAAAACCCGCTGCCCGAACGCACCCAGAAGCGAGATGTCCATCGCGCCCACGGCCCAACCCAGATAGGCGAACAGCACCGCGACGCCGGCGATGCTGAAGGCCACGGGAAAGCCCGACAGGATCGCCAGGACCAGGGCCGCGAACATCAGAAGGTCGAGATAGGCGGTCATGCCGGGTCCTTTTCGGCCAGCAGCCGCACGAGGATCGCCACCGATTGCAGGGCCACCAGCCCGCAGAACAGCGGGATCAGCGTCTTCAGCAGGAACACCGCCTCGATCCCGCCGACCGAGATCGGACCTTCGAGGATCTTCCAGGAATTGCGCACCGAGGGCCAGGACCACCAGGCCAGCGCGGCCATCGACGGCAGCAGGAGCAGCAGGTGCCCGGCGATGTCGATGCGCCGGCGGATTTCGGGCGCGGCCTTGGCATAGAAGATGTCGACGCGCACATGCTTGTCCACCAGCAGCGTGAAGCCCGCCGCAAGCATGAACAGCGCGGCATGCAGGTAGAGCACGCTTTCCTGCACCCAGATCGAGTTGACGCCGAATACGTAGCGCCCGATCACGATTCCGGTCTGGATCATCACCATCGCCAGCGCGAACCAGCGCAGCACCTGCGCGATGCCGCGGTTGATCGCGTCGATGTATCCGGCAAGCCGCAGCATCCGGTCACTCCCCCGTCCCGTCCGGTCGGCTGCGCGGGGATCGCCCCCGCGCAGCCGCGTTTCAGTAGCCCATCACATGGGCGCGGGCATTCATCTGCCCGTTGTCGGCATAGGTCATGTAGCCGCCCACGCTGTCGCGATAGGCGACGAAGCTTTCGGTGATGCGGCGGACCAACTCGTCCTCATCCTGGCGCAGATCCTCGATCACTTCGGCCGCGGCGGCGCCCATGGCGTCTATCACGTCCTGCGGGAACATCTTGACCTGCACACCGTCTTCCTCGACCAGTTTCTTCAGCGAAGCCGCGTGCTTGGTGGTGTATTCCGTCCAGACCGGGTTGTAGAGGCTTTCGCAAGCCAGCGAGACGACCTGTTGCAGATCCTCGGGCAGGTTGCCGAACACCTCGGCATTGACGCCACATTCCTCGGCCGAGGACGGCTCGCCCACGCCGGGCCAATAGTAGTTCTTGGCCACCTGCTGATACCCAAGGGCGCTGTCGGTCCAGGGTCCGATGAACTCGCCCGCGTCCAGCGCGCCGGTCTGCAGGGCCTGGAACATGGCCGGCCCGCTCATCGCCTCGGCGGCCATGCCCAGTTTGGCGCACATCTCGGAGGCCAGGCCGGTGGTGCGGAACTTCAGTCCCTTGAGATCCTCGACCGAGTTGATCTCGTCACGGAACCAGCCGCCCCATTGCGGGCCGGAATTGCCGCACAGGAACGGCTTGATTCCGAACCGGCCGTACATCTCGTCATAGAGCGCCTGGCCGCCACCATGGTAGAGCCAGCCGAACTGCTCGTCAGCGCGCAGGCCGAATGGTTGCGACCCGAACAGCAGGATGCCCTTGGATTTCGAGCCCCAATAGGCCGGAACCGCGTGGTAGAGTTCGGCGGTGCCCTCGCTCACGGCGTCGAACACGCCGGGCCCCGGCACGATCTCGCCCGCGGCGAACAACTGGACCTCGATCCGCCCGCCGGACAGGGTGGTGATCCGGTCCGCCAGCATCTGCGCCGCCACACCCGGACCGGGCAGGTTCTTGGGCCAGGCGGTGACCAACTTCCACTTCTGGACATCCTGGGCGATGGCCGGTGTCGCCAGTGGCACCGCGGCCGCGCCGATGGCGCCCGTTTTCAGGAATTTCCGTCTATCCATTTTGTCTTCTCCCTCTCTTTTTCGGTCTTGTCGTTCCGTGTCACAGGATGCCCGGCAGGTTCAGCCCGTGTTCGCGCGCGCAGTCCCGCGCGATCTCGTATCCCGCATCGGCATGGCGCATGACGCCGGTTGCCGGATCATTCCATAGCACATTGGCGATGCGGCGGTCGGCATCCTCGGTGCCGTCGCAGCAGATCACCATGCCGGAATGCTGGGAAAAGCCCATGCCGACGCCGCCGCCGTGATGCAGCGACACCCAGGTCGCGCCGCTGGCGGTGTTCAGCAGCGCATTGAGCAAAGGCCAGTCCGACACCGCGTCGCTGCCGTCCTTCATCGCCTCGGTCTCGCGGTTGGGCGAGGCGACCGAGCCGCTGTCGAGATGGTCGCGTCCGATCACCACCGGGGCCTTCAGCTCGCCGCTGCGCACCATCTCGTTGAAGGCCAGACCCAGCTTGTGCCGTACCCCCAGGCCGACCCAGCAGATCCGCGCCGGCAATCCCTGGAAGCTGATCCGCTCGCGCGCCATGTCGAGCCAGTTGTGCAGGTGCGGGTCGTCCACCAGCTCCTTCACCTTGGCGTCGGTCTTGTAGATATCCTCGGGGTCGCCCGAGAGCGCGCACCAGCGGAACGGGCCGATGCCGCGACAGAACAGCGGGCGGATATAGGCCGGCACGAAGCCGGGAAAGGCAAATGCGTTTTCCAACCCTTCCTCGAGCGCGACCTGACGGATGTTGTTGCCGTAGTCCAGGGTCGGGACGCCAGCGTTCCAGAAATCGACCATCGCCGCGACATGCACCTTCATACTGGCGCGGGCGGCCCTTTCCACGGCCTTGGGGTCGCTTTCCTGCTTCTCGCGCCATTCGGCGACGGACCAGCCCTGCGGCAGGTAACCGTGGATCGGGTCATGCGCGCTGGTCTGGTCGGTCACGATGTCGGGATGCACGCCGCGCCGGGCCAGTTCGGGGAACACATCGGCCGCATTGCCGATCAGCGCCACGGATTTCGCCTCGCCCGCCTTGGTCCAGCGCTCGATCATCTCCAGCGCCTCGTCCAGCGAGCGGGTCTTTTCATCGACATAGCGGGTGCGCAGTCGGAAATCGGCCCGCGTCTCATCACATTCCACGGCCAGGCAGCAGGCCCCGGCCATCACCGCCGCCAGGGGCTGCGCGCCGCCCATGCCGCCCAGCCCGCCGGTCAGGATCCAGCGCCCGGTCAGGTCGCCGGCATAATGCTGGCGCCCGGCCTCGACGAAGGTCTCGTAGGTGCCCTGCACGATGCCCTGGCTGCCGATATAGATCCACGACCCGGCGGTCATCTGGCCATACATGGCCAGCCCCTTGCGGTCCAACTCGTTGAAATGGTCCCAGTTGGCCCAATGCGGCACCAGGTTCGAATTCGCGATCAGCACGCGCGGCGCATCCTTGTGGGTGCGGAACACGCCCACCGGCTTGCCCGACTGCACCAGAAGGGTCTGGTCGTCCTCCAGCTCCTTGAGGCTGGCGACGATGGTGTCGAAATCGTTCCACGTCCGCGCCGCGCGTCCGATGCCGCCATAGACCACCAACTCATGCGGGTTCTCGGCCACGTCCGGGTGCAGGTTGTTCATCAGCATCCGCATCGGCGCCTCGGTCAGCCAGCTCTTGGCGGTGATCTCGGGGCCGGTGTCGGGATAGACGTCGCGGATGTTGTGACGGGGATTGGTCATGTCATTTCTCCCTCAATGCGCCTGCCCATGCGCGGCGCTGATGTCGTGTTGCCTCGTCGGGGAGCGCGTGATGCCGCCCGTGTCGCACCCCAGGTGCCGTCTCCGGGCGTCATGCAAGGCCCTCGCGCCCCATGTGGTCCAGCTGCGCCAGAATCTCTGCCAGATGCGCGCGCAGACGCTCGGCCTTGGCGGTGTCATAGGCCCAGGGCGCGCGCTCCGTTTCCAGATAGGTGGTTTGCGCCAGCTCCATCTGGATCGCGTGCCGGCCGTCATCGGTGCGCCCGTAATGCCGGGTGGTCCAGCCGCCCTTGAACCGCCCGTTGACCACGGTGGTGTAGCCCTCGGCGGCCTGGCAGATCGCGACCACCGCCTGCTCGATGCCAGTGGCGCAGGTCGTGCCGAGATTGGTGCCGATGTTGAAGTCGGGCAGGGTGCCGTCGAACAGATAGGGGACCCGGCTGCGGATCGAGTGGCAATCGTAGAGGATCGCCACACCATGCATCGCGCGCACCCGGTCCAGTTCGGCCTCCAGCGCCGCGTGATAGGGCGCGTGATAGGCCTGCCGCCGCGCCTCGATCTCGTCGGCGTCGGGCGGCGCGGTCCAGATCGCTTCGCCGTCGAAATCGGTCAGCGGCACCAGCCCGGTCGTGTTCTGCCCGGGATAGAGGCTGACGCCCGACGGGTCCCGGTTGGCGTCGATCACGTAGCGGTGGAAGGTGGCGCGCACGGTAGTCGCCCCCGGCAACAGCCCGTCATAGAGCCTGTGGATGTGCCAATCGGTGTCGTCCAGCCCGCGGCCGCGATCGTTCAGCCGGGCGCGGATGTCCTCGGGCAGCCATGTGCCGGTATGCGGCAGGCCCAGCACGATTGGGCTGTCGCCACGGGTGATCTCGACCGGCGTCATGTGTCCAACTCCGGCATGGTGGTGCCGGCCGCATCGGTCAGGGCGCCCCCGCGCACCAGGTCCGCCGCCGTTTCCAGGTCCGGCGCCATGTAGCGGTCTTCGGCCAGCGCCGGAACGGTCTCGCGCAACCGCTCCAGCACGCGGGCCAGCGGCGCGCTGGTTGGCAGCGGCGCACGGAACTCGACGCCCTGCGCGCCGCAGAGCAGCTCGACGCCCAGGATCCGTTCCAGGTTGGCCACCATGCGGCCCAGCCGCACCGCACCATGGGCGGCCATGCTGACATGATCCTCCTGGTTGGCGCTGGTCGGGGTCGAGTCGGTCACGCAGGGATTGGCCAGATGCTTGTTCTCGCTCATCAGCGCGGCCGTCGTCACTTCGGCGATCATCAGGCCCGAGTTCAGGCCGGGATCCGGCGTCAGGAAGGGCGGCAAGTCGAAGCTCAGCGTCGGGTCCACCATCAGTGCCACCCGGCGTTGCGCGATGGCGCCGATCTCGGACAGGGCCAGAGCGATCATGTCGGCGGCGAAACCCACGGGCTCGGCATGGAAATTGCCGCCCGAGACGATCAGGTCGGCCTCGGCCAGAACCAGCGGGTTGTCGGTGGCGGCGTTGGCCTCGATCTGCAGCGTGCGTCCGGCCATGCGCAGCATGTCCATCGCTGCGCCGGTCACCTGCGGCTGGCAGCGGATGCAATAGGGATCCTGCACCCGCGTGTCGCCCTCGCGGTGGCTTTCGCGGATTTCCGAGCCGTCGAGCAGGGCGCGCATGGTGGCGGCGGCCTCGATCTGGCCGGCATGGCCGCGCAGCGCGTGGATCTCGGGCTGCAGCGGCGCGGTGGATCCCATGATCGCGTCGGTGGACAGGGCCGAGGTCACAAGCGCCGCCTGCACCGCGCGCCAGGCGCCGAACAGGCCGGCCAGGGCAAAGGCGGTGGAGAACTGCGTGCCGTTGATCAGCGCCAGCCCCTCCTTGGCGCCCAGCCCCACCGGCGCCAGACCGGCCCGGTTCAGCGCCTCGGCCGCGGGCAGGGTCTTGTCGTCGAAGACGGCCTGGCCCTCGCCCATCATGGCCGCCGCCATATGCGCCAGCGGCGCCAGGTCGCCGGAGGCCCCGACCGAGCCCTGGACCGGGATCACCGGGGTCACGCCCCGGGCCAGCATCTCTTCGATCAGGACGATGATCTCCATCCGCACCCCCGAGGCGCCGCGCCCCAGGCTGAGCAGCTTGAGCGCCATCATCAACCGCGCCTGCGCCTGCGGGATCGGGTCGCCCACGCCGCAGCAATGCGACAGGATCAGGTTGCGCTGCAGCGTGGCGGTGTCCTCGGCGGCGATCTTGACGCTGGCCAGCTTGCCGAAGCCGGTATTCACGCCATAGACGGCCGCATCGCCCTGTGCGGCGGCCGAGATGCGGGCCTGCGCGGCCTGGATCGCCGGGTGACAGGACGGGTCCAGCCGCACCGCGACGCCGTCGCGGAAGACGCGTTCGAGATCGGCCAGCGAGACGTCGCCCGGCACAAGGGTCAATGTGCTCATGCCTGGCCTCCGAAGATGCGCCGGTGAAGCGGGTTGAAGCCGATGCGATAGGACAGCTCGGCCGGCTCGCTCACGTCCCAGAGCGCCAGGTCGGCCCGCATCCCCGGCGCGATCACGCCGCAATCGTGCAGGCCCAGGGCGCGGGCGGCGTTCACGGTGGTGCCGCGCAGCGCTTCTTCGGGTGTCAGGCGGAACAGGGTACAGCCCATGTTCATCGTCAGCAGCAGCGAGTTGAGCGGCGAGGATCCGGGGTTGAGATCGGTGGCCAGCGCCATCGGAACGCCGTGGTCGCGCAGCGCCTGAACCGGCGGCGCCTGCGTTTCGTGCAGGGTATAGAATGCGCCGGGCAGCAGGACGCCGACGCTGCCGGCCTCGGCCAGCGCGCGTACGCCGTCGGTGTCGAGATACTCGATGTGATCGGCCGACATCGCCCCGTATCCGGCGGCCATCGCGGCGCCACCGAGATTGGACAGCTGTTCGGCATGCAGCTTCACTGGCAGGCCCAGTTCACGGGCCACGTCGAAGACCCGCGCCATCTGGTCGGGCGAAAAGGCGATGCCCTCGCAGAACCCGTCGACCGCGTCGGCCAGCCCCGCCTCATGCGCCGCGCGCAGGGCCGGGATGCAGACCTCGTCGATATAGGCGTCGTCGCGCCCCTTGTATTCCGGCGGCGTGGCGTGGGCGCCCAGAAAGGACGTGCACACCCGGATCGGACGGTGCATGGCGACGGCGCGGGCAACGCGCAGCATCTTCAGCTCGGTCTCGACATCCAGCCCGTAGCCCGACTTGATCTCCAGCGTGGTCGCACCCTCGGCAATCAGCGCGTCGGCGCGGCGCAGCGCATCGGCCAGCAGCGTCTCCTCGGAGGCCGCCCGCGTGTCGCGCACGGTCGACACGATCCCGCCGCCGGCGCGCGCGACCTCCTGGTAGCTGGCGCCGTTCAGGCGCATCTCGAACTCGCGCGCCCTGTCGCCGCCATGCACCAGATGCGTGTGGCAGTCGATCAGGCCCGGCGAAAGCAGCCGCCCGTCACCGTCGATCCGGGGAATGTCCGCCCAGTCTGGGGCGACCTGGGACATCGGGCCGACCCAGGCGATCCGCGCGCCGTCGATCAGCAGGGCGGCATTGTGCAACAGGTCATAGGGCGAGTCCGACCCGCCCATCCGCGCGACGGATACGTTCGTGATGAGCAGCTTGTCCGACATGTGCGCCTCCTTGCGGCGTGTCCTACATAATGCTAATATGTGCGCACTTAATTTGTCAATGGAGATGACCGATGCAGGAAGTCCATGCGCGTCAGGCGCTTACGCCCGAAGGCTGGGTCAGCGACCTTCGCCTGACCATCGACGGTGGCCGCATCTCCCGAATCTCCCACGGATCCGCGCAGGGCGCCCGCTCGGTCGACCTGCTCCTGCCGGCGCCGGTGAATGTCCACAGCCATGCGTTTCAGCGCGCGATGGCCGGGCTGACCGAGACCCGCGGCCCCGACCCCAGCGACAGCTTCTGGACCTGGCGCCGCCTGATGTACCGCTTCCTCGACCGCCTGACCCCGGATCATGTCGAGGCCATCGCGGCGCTGGTGTTCATGGAGATGCAGGAGGCTGGATATGGTGCCGTGGCAGAATTCCACTATCTGCATCACGACATCGGCGGCGCGCCCTATGACAATCCCGCCGAAATGGCCGGCCGGATCGTCGCGGCGGCGCGGGATACCGGCATCGGGCTGACGCTTCTGCCCGTGCTCTACATGCAGGGCGGGTGCGACGGCCGGGCGCTTGAGGGCGGACAGCGGCGGTTCGGCTGCGACCGCGACCTGTTCACCCGCCTGCACGCGGACAGCGCCGCGCTCCTTGCGGACGGCTCTCGGGACCACGCCATCGGTGTCGCGCCGCATTCGCTGCGCGCCGTCCCGCCCGACGCGCTGACCCTGGCGAGGGATCTCTGCCCGAAAGGCCCCGTGCACATGCATCTCGCCGAGCAGGTGGCTGAGGTCGAGGAGGTGGAGGCGCATCTGGGGGCCCGGCCGGTGTCGTGGCTCTTGGACAACGCGGATGTGACCCCGGACTGGTGCCTGATCCACTGCACGCAGATGACCGGCGAGGAGACCGCCGGGCTGGCCGCGACCGGCGCGGTGGCGGGGCTGTGCCCGATCACCGAGTCGAGCCTGGGCGACGGCATCTTCAACGGCACGGCCTTTCAGCAGGCCGGCGGGCGCTATGCGGTCGGTTCGGATTCGAACATCCACATCGCGCTGTGGGAGGAGCTGGCGACGCTCGACTACTCGCAACGCCTGCGCGACCGCAGCCGCGCCGCGATGGCGACCGCCGAGCGCTCGACCGGCCGCGTTCTTTTCGAGTCGGTCGCGCAGGGCGGCGCGCAGGCGGCCGGCCGATCGTCGGGCCGCCTCGAGGAAGGCCGGTTCGCCGACCTGCTCGCGGTCTCCACCGGAAACGAGTTCCTGTGCCGCCGAACCGGCGACGCGGTGCTCGACAGCCTGATGTTCACCGGGCGTGGACGCGCCTGCGTCACCGATGTCTGGAGCGCCGGCCGCCACATGGTGCAAAACGGCCGCCACGTCCACCGCGACCGGATCGTGACGGCGTATCTGGACGTGGCCAAACAGCTCGGGCAAGAGATATGAGCCCCGAGAGCCGCCTGTCCTGGAAGGATGTGCGCGACCAGATCCACGATGCCATCCTGTCCGGCCGCTATGGCCCCGGCGATCGCCTGCCGCGCGACGTGGACATCGCCGACGAGCTGAACTGCGCCCGCTCGACCGTGCAGCGCGCGATGCAGGCCCTGTCCGACAGCGGCATCGTCGAACGCCGCCGCAAGGGCGGCACGCGGGTGCGTCCCGACCCGGTCACCCGCGCAACGCTGGACATCCCGATCACGCGCCGCGAGGTCGAGCAGAAGGGCGGGCGCTATGGCTATCAACTCATCCGGCGGGTGGAAGCCGTCGCACCGCGCGGCGTGCTGGCCGCCTGCGAACTGACCGAGCCGCGGACGATGCTGAGGGTCGAGGCCCTGCACCTGTCCGACGGGCGCCCCTACATCTTCGAGGATCGCTGGATCTGCCTGGAGACGGTGCCCGAGATCGGCGACGTCGACCTCACCGGGCAGAACGCGAACGAATGGCTGGTCCAGAACAAGCCCTACAGTCGCTGCGACCTGCGCTTCTACGCGGTATCGGCCGATGACTCGGTGGCCGATCTGCTGGACGCGGAACCCGGCGCGGCCCTCTTCGTGATCGAACGCACCACCTGGATCGACGCCGCCCCGATCACCACAGTGAAAGCCATCGCGACGCCCGGCTACCAGCTTCTGACGCGGAGCTGAGGCCGGGCGGCCGAAAGAAAATTGGTCAGGCCGCCGAAAAAGTTATGCGCGCCTATCAGCGCAGCGACATGCTTGACCGGCGGCGCGACATTATGGCGGCTTGGCGAAACACTCTGGCTTGGGCTTCACCACCGATAACTGCAGCACGTTATCCATCATCGTTGGATTGCAGGTTCCGCGCCATCTGGACCCAGTGCAAGACGCCGCGCCTCATGGTATCTGGTCATCGCTTCGGATACGATCTCCTCGGTCGCGCCGTGGCGCCTCATGAAATCCGCAGGGTCTTGGGCAAACGACGGAGAATTGGAAAGTGCATCCAGAGCTTCAGCCGCCCGGCGTGCATCGCGGATTGCTGCGGCATTGATCGCAACGAGAAACTGACCAAATCCAGTCCCTTTCGACGCGGCGATTTCCGCTTGTTCCAGTGCCTGTTCGTAACGCTCCAGCATGAAGTTCTGAAGGGACGCTCGCTGGCCCCGAACTCCGGATGCGACAGCATTCGGTCCAGAGCCGCACGAATTTCTTCCTCCGGGGCGTGGTGACCTACTTCGGCATGCGGGGCTTCTTGGCCACTTCTCGTCGTCATTGGCTGGTTGGGTCACGTCCGTCAAGGTGGTGTATTTTCTCGGGTGTCCTGAGGGCATGATCAGGCGGCCTGGGTTTTGATGCTGAGAATGGGGTCGGTCTGCCTCGGTTCGCCGCCAGATCAACGCGCCGCGATCCGAAAGGCAAAGGCCAGGCCGATCTTCGACGACTTGCAGGATTGGCTAGATGCCCAGTTGCCAACGATCTCAGCCGGTATCGTCCGAGATGATCAGCAGGATGTTCGGCTTGCTGCCCGCTGCGTCCTGGGCTTCGGCCTGTGGCGCACTGAGCCCGCAGAGGGCAACGGCCAGACCGATCGCAATCGCGCGGCCTGCCCTTCCGGATTGGATTTTGGGATACTTCATCAAATTGGCTCCTTGTTAGATTTCGGTTTCAAGCATTCCCTGTCCGAGCGGGGGTGCACATTTCATCTCAGCCGCTTTTCGAGCTCGTGGACGAGCCTTTCGTAGTCCGCGATTCGTCCGGATGATGCCCCGTCAGTATTTCGCCACCGGGTGAGGGCATCTGACGCCTCCCGATAGTCGGAGAGAATCTCGCAGAAATCGGGATCAATCGAACTGCGTTTCCGGATTTCCAGCATCCGGTTCGGTCAACGCTCTGCAATGATCGACCCAAGCTCCATTCGCTTCCCCAAGCATGCGACACCGCCGCGGTGGCCAGGTCCTCAGAGGTGGTCGCGAGATTTCGGACCAGTTGCTAAGCTGTAGCGGCTGACGAAGGAATACCTCCTATGACGAAGCGGAAACGCTGTTCGGCGGAGTTCAAGGCCAAGGTTGCGCTTGAAGCCATCCGTGAAGAGTTGACGTCGGCGGAGCTGGCCAAGAAGTACGGCGTCCATCCGACAATGATCAGCGGATGGAAGAGAACGGCGATTGAGAACATGGCATCGACGTTTGGCGGTGGTGCATCGGCCGAGCCGGCGATTTCCGAGAAGGATGTCGAGAAGCTGCATGCCAAGATTGGCCAGTTGGTCGTGGAACGCGATTTTTTGTCGGAAGCCTCCAGTCTCATCCTCGGCACTGGAGGCAGAAAGCGGTGAAGCAGGACCATCCCGATCTCAGCGTCCGGCGGCAGTGCAGTCTGCTGTCGCTGGCACGATCCAGTCTCTACTATCACCCACGCGGGGAAAGCCCCGAGAACCTGGCCTTCATGAAAATCATCGATCGGCAGTTCCTGGAAACGCCATGGTACGGCTCACGGCAAATGGCCCGCCACATGCAGCGAAAGGGGCACAGATGCGGACGCCACCGGGTGCGGCGGCTGATGAGGCTCATGCGTCTGGTGCCGATTTACCAAGAGCCGAAGACCAGCAAGAAACACCCAGAGCACAAGATTTACCCGTACCTTCTCAAAGGCTTGGTCATCACTCGCCCCAATCAGGTCTGGTGTACCGACATCAGCTATATCCCGATGCGCCGGGGCTTCCTGTACCTCGTGGCGGTCATGGACTGGCATAGCCGGAAAGTTCTGAGCTGGCGGCTGTCGAACAGCATGGATGCCGGGTTCTGCATCGAGGCCCTGAAGGAGGCGTTGGCCAGATACGGCCCGCCAGAGATCTTCAACTCCGACCAGGGCTCGCAATTCACCCGCACCGACTTCACTGACGTGCTGCACGACGCGAAAGTGAAGATCTCGATGGACGGTCGCGGGCGCTGGATCGATAATCGGATGATCGAGCGCTTCTGGCGATCCCTGAAATACGAGTGCGTCTACCTGAACGCCTTCGAGACCGGCTCTGAAGCCCGCGAGGGGATCGGCGCCTGGATTACCTATTACAACGAAAAACGCCCGCACTCATCCCATGGGCTGCTGACGCCGAGTGAGGCATATGATAGCCGGACCCAGAACCTGAAAACCGCCGCCTGAAATGAATCCCATGCTATAGCTTAGCCAGGCGGAACACTGGTCGAAAATTTGGGTCCACCTCTAGCGGCTGGTGAACGAGAAGCGCATCCGGCGTCTGATGCGGCTAATGGGCCTCATGCCGATCTACCAGAAGCCAAATACCAGCAAGGCGGCGAAGGGGCACAAAACCTAGCCCTATCTGTTGCGTGGCCTGCGTGTGGAGCGACCCAATCAGGTCTGGGCCGCCGACATCACCTACCTGCCGATGCGGCGTGGGTTCCTGTATCT
>NZ_FNYD01000013.1 GCF_900109035.1 Cribrihabitans marinus | reverse complement strand
ACGGTCATCCCAGAAGCCGCATCGACGATCTCATGCCCTGGAACTTTGCGGCCGCGTCAAGCCGCGCCGCGTAGGGGATCGCCGAGGCGCTTACGACCAGTTCGCAGCCTGCTTGACCCCGGTGTGCGAAATTGAGCCATCTACCCAAGCCGTGAGCTACGCCACAGGACTCAGGGTCAGGCCTAATGGCCAGTAGATGACGATTGCAGCAAGGATGACCTTGGAACAGCGATCATACGGTAATCCCCCGATCTCAGGGGGCTGGCGGTCGCCGACATCTACTCCTCCGGGTAGGTCAAAGTGCGGGTCTCGAGCATCCAGAGCAAGACGCAGCGACCAGTACGCTTCGAGGGCCGGGAAGGAACGTGCAAATCGATCCTTCGATGGATGGAGGAGCCGCTGATGAGTGGCTTCGAATTCCTCTGGCTAAGCCGGAAGTGCTACGCGGTCCCAGCCCATCATTCGTAGCTGTCGATCCGATCCGCGAAGATGTGATAGCCGATTTCCGCAATCTCCGTAGATTGCAGCCGAGCGCTCAAGCGCCCGGAAACCCAGACGGCATCCCACAGATTGGTCGAGCGCCAGGGTTTGTCGGTGGTGACAAAGACCAATTGGTTCGGTGGTGGTGGCGGTACGTGGATGCAGGCACCGACATAGGGAACGAGGATGAAACCGGTTACGCCTTCTGCACCGATGTCCATCGGGATGATGTATCCCGGCAGCTTGACGAATGCACCGTCAAGGGCGCTGTTCAGCCTCGTCGCGTTTTCATCAAAAACGGGAAGCCAGGTGTCATTCTGCTCATCCACTTCACCCTCGCCGAGGATCTCGGCATAGGGCACCCCGGGCGGTATCAGGTCTTCCCACGTGATCTCGCGGAACGGAGAGGCGATCCCCTCCCTGGGCAGAAGGCCGCTGATACCTGTCGCGAGTACGAAGCGCCGGCGGTCAATTCGAAAAGCGTTCATCATATCCTCACCATCATTCCATCGGCGAGCGACAGGCGGTAGGCCCGCAACGCCGGAAGCAGACACACAAATGCGGCAGCAGCGACCAAACCTGCGAGAATTGAAGCCTCCCGAAGTGTCGGCGGCCCGATCGGCATCCAGATGCCGAAGGTGGCATCGAGCCATGGCTGCGCGGCGGCAAGCCCGAGGTAAAGCAGCCCGAGTCCAACCACCGTGCCGGCCACGGCCATCAGTGTCGCTTCAAGCGCCAGAAGACCGAAGATGGTCACGGGACCGGCCCCCATGGCGCGCCAGATCGCCATTTCGCGCCGCCGTTCGTCGAGGCTGGCGAGTATCATCGCCATCATGACGATCAACGCGGTCACCACGACCATCGCGGACACGCCGATCAGCGCCGTCTCTGCCACACCGACGATCTGCCAGAGTTCCTGCAGCGCGACGCCCGGCAGGATCGCCATCAAGGGTTCCTCGGGATATTCGTTGATCCAGCGATGGAGGCCGAAGATTTGCAAACGCGATTTCACCCCGACAAGCGCGGCGGAGATCGCGGTGGGTGTCAGGTCCATCTCGCGGATGACCTCGGCCGGCGTGACCTGCCCGGCCCTCGCCCCGCTCTGCCAGTCAACGTGAAGCGCCTCGATCGCTTCCAGGCTGACGATCACGGTCCGGTCCACGGGCGTGCCGGTCCTGGCGACGATGCCGGCGACACGGAACGGTTGATCCTGATGGTCGGTGAAGGATGCAAGCCCGTGCGACAGGATGATCGGGTCGCCGATGGCGTAGCCCAAGCTCGCCGCGACCTCGGCCCCGATGACGGCATCGTAGAGGCTTTCCAACCCGTGTCCCGCCGCAAGGCCCAGCGATCTGCCTCCGCGATACTTGTAGTGTTCAAAGAACACCGGCGTCGTCCCCATGACGCGAAACTGACGATGGCTGTCACCCAGCGAGATCGGAACGATCCACTCTACCTCGGGGCGCGCGGCGATATCCTGATAGCTTTTCCAAGTGACGTTGTTGGTGGCGTTGCCAATGCGGAACACGGAGTAAAGCAGAAGCTGGACCGAGCCGGAGCGCGCGCCCACGATAAGGTCCGTGCCCGAAATCGTGTCCGCGAAACTCGCCCGCGCACCGGTGCGAACCTTCTCGACGCCGAGAAACAGGGCAACGGAGAGAGCGATGGCCAGCACCGTCATCCCAACCGTGAGGGCGCGCGCCATAAGCGACTGGGTGGCGAGACGCAGGATCATGCTGCGACCCTGGCCGTCGTCACGATGTCTTCGATCCGGACCACGTGGTCGAAGAACTGCCCGAGCCGCTCGTCATGACTGACCATGAGAAGCGACGATCCTGCCTCGGCCACCTGCGCGAAGAGAAGGTCCAGGAAGCTATCTTGCGTCGCGGTGTCGAGTGCCGAGGTCGGTTCGTCGGCGACGATCAAGGAGGGCGCACCGATCAGCGCGCGGGCGACCGCGACACGCTGCTGCTGGCCGACGCTGAGCCGCCCCGCCGTCTTTCGCATCACGCCATCCGGCAAGCCGAGCGCCCCACACAGCCGCGCTGCCTCTTTGGGCCCGTTCCGGGCGCGGGCGCGCCGTTTCGGTGCAAACCGCAGGGGCAGCAGGATGTTGTCTGCAACCCGGGCATAGGTCAGCAGGTTGAATTGCTGGAAGATAATCCCGATGCGCTCGGCACGGAGACGATCGCGCTCCCCCGCCCGAAGCCCGCCGAGGTCAATTCCACCGACAGCGATCCTTCCGCGGGTAGGGACGACGATGCCGCAAACCAGGGACAGGAGCGTGGACTTTCCCGATCCGCTGGCCCCCAGCAGCAACACGCTTTCGCCGGCCGCCAAACGGAAGGATGGACAGGACAGTGAAAACCCGTCCCGCCCGGGCCAGGCGAAGGACACGTCGCTGAGTGCAAGCGCGGACTCGGTCATGCTCCGTCCAGTGTCAACTTGGAGGACCCGCGTGTCACCACGGCAATCCCTGCCCCTGCCGCAGTGACGTATTCGACCTTGATTTCCTTGGCGTTGAGGAAGTTTTGGAAGAACGGAAAATCGACGGTCGTCAGCGTCCCCGGAGCCACGCATTCGAAATGATAATGCGCCTCGAACCCGCTGTGTGCGCCGTCGACTTCCTCGTCTTCGTGGCCGTGATCATCATCAGGGGTTTGGCCTTCGCCGCGAAGCGCAGCCTCGGCATCCTCGACTGTACATTCGGCGGCGGGATCGAGCACCAAGACCGAACCGGCATCCGAAAGCCGGCCGATAGCGGCGGCGACCGCCGCCTTGTCCTTCTTGCTTGTGGCTTCATGCTCGAAGCCCACGATATCTGCGCCCGGTGCATGCAGGCGGATCTCGACCTTGTCGCCCTCGGTGGCGATCTGCACCTCTGTGACGCCATGTACATGTGCATCGAGCCGGCGGGTCTCCTCTGCCAGAAGTGGCGAAACGACGGCTGACAGTGGGACGGCAAGGCCGAAGAGTTTCAAGGTTCTCATTGCCCGGTTCTCCTCGGTTTCCGTGGTTGAATACGGCACGCACACGCGCAGTCCCGCAGCTCTGTATGGCCGATCGCCCCCGCGTGCCCGGTGTCAGGCAAGGGATGCGATCCGATCCAGTGTCCAGAACGCGGCAATGAATCCTATTGCCACCCCGACCACCAGGCCGCCGGTTCTGGCCGGGATCCTGACGATCCGAACGAGCAGGGCCATGGTGACGGTCAAGGCGAACAGCACGATGATCTGGCCGATTTCCACCCCGAGATTGAAGCCGAACAGCGCCGAGAGCCGCTCGTTGGCCGGCAGTCCGATTTCTCCGAGAACGCTGGCGAAGCCAAGCCCGTGGATCAGGCCGATCCCGGCCAGCAACGATGTGTGGCGACGGTCGAAGCGCCGTCCCAGGACCACGTCGCGGGCAAGATAGACCACCGACAGGGCGATCACCGCCTCCATCGGTCCGGTAGGGACGCGAACGAGGTCCAATGCAGCCAGGCCCAAGGTCAGTGAATGGCCGATGGTGAAGGCCGTGGCCAGACGAACCAGTGTCCATCCGCTCGCCAATACCGCAAGGCACACGAGCAGGGCGATGTGATCCAGCCCGATCAGGATATGCTCGATACCCAAGGCGGTGTAGTCGGCAAGAACGGTCCAGAATGACAGCGTTTCGTCAACCGGGTCATTCAGCGCGATCAGGATGCCGTCCTGTCCGGCGTTGACGAGACGGCTCGTCGGTTGCCCGTCTGGCCCCGCTTGCGTGACCATTGCGGCCTGCAATGACCACGGCAGCGTCAGCTCGCTCGGCATGGCGTTGTCGGAACAGGAAATCGCCCACTGTACCAGTTGATTGTTCCCCGGCGCGTTGCGGGTGATCCCGGGCTGGGCCGTGCAAGCGGAGGGCAGGACCGGGGACGGGGCATCGACTGTGGCCGACAGTTTTGCACGCAGTTGGAGCGTACCGGGCCCTGTCCGATCCAGTTCGACCTGCGCCAGGCCAAGATCATGGGCACGGAGAGGACCGGAGAACAGGCCGAGTGCGACAAGCAGGGCGAAAACCGTTCTCATGGCCGCTGTCCTGTCTTACCCGCCTCGGGGCGGAGCCCGGCGACCTCCTGCACGGCGCGCAGCGGGGCATCCGCCAGCCCGACACGATAATGTCGCCGCATCTCGGCAAGTTGGGCATCATAGGTCCTGCGACGGTAATCGGTTTCCCAGTCTTCCAGCAAACGCCGCTGAACTTCGCGTTCCGGCAACGGCTTTGGGTCGTGAAACGCGGTCACGCGCACGATATGCCAGCCCCGGGCGGACTTGACGGGACCCGACCAGATGCCCGGTTCGAGCGCGCGGAGATCGCGAACGAAGCCATGCCCCAAAAGCGTCAGCAATTGCGAGTCCGTATAGCCCTCGAGCTGACGCCCCAGCCAGAACCGGTCGCCTGCTTCCGGCGGAATCTCCGCACCATCCTGCAGGTCGCGCAGCAGCGCCTGTGCAGGTGTTGCGTCGCCCGTGAAGAACACATGCTCGAAACTGACGGTGCGCGGAAAGAGATAACGGTCCGGTCGCGCGCTGCGCAGGCGTTCCAGGTCCTGCCTGGACGGAGCCGGCGCTTTCTTGGCCATCAGGAAGTGCATCTGGTCGATCAGCCGCTTCCGCGTCTTCGGATCGTGCATGAAGAGGCCAAGCCTGACCGCTTCGCGCACCAGTACCTCCTGATCCGCCAGATTCTGCACGATCCGGTCCTGTTCCTGCTCTGTCAGACTGCGGCCCAGCACGGCCTCGCGATTCTCGATCATCAGCGCGACGGAGTCGGGCGACAGTAGGATCGTCTCCTGTTCGGGCTCGGCGACGAGGGCGTTAAAGCCGAAGATCGCCACCGCTGCCGCTGCGAACCCGACAAGGGGTTCGCGGACGACACGCCGAAGCAGTTCCGGCCGGGCGCGGGAGTCGTGGTTGGTCCTCCCCTTCATTTGCCGTCATCCACGATGTCGGGGTGCAGGTAGTTGTCCGGCAGGTTGTGCTTGGCCATTGCTATGCCGTTCAGGCATTGACGCAGGATTGCCTTTGAGTTCTGAACCGAAATGTAACCCGGGTCTCGCTCGGGCCGCAGTTCCACGATCTCCATGCCGACCAGGTTGTTTTCTGCGCAGATCCGGCGCACCAGCGGCAGCGCCTCGCGCATGTACATCCCGCCGGGCTCGGGCGTCGATGTGCCGGGGATGAAGGCAGGGTCGACCACATCGATGTCAAAGCTCAGAAAGAGTGGCTTGCCATTTGCCCTGGCTTCGGCCAGCACGTCATCCATCACCGCTTGCCAGCCGCGACGTTCGACCTCGGCCATCATGTGATAGCGCAGGCCCGACTCGCGATTCCAGGCGACCCCGTTCAGATCGGTCGAATTCGGGCCACGCAGGCCAATCTGAATGATGTCCTCGCCGTTGATGAAACCCTCTTCAACCAGCCGACGCACCGGGTTTCCGTGGGTGTTGTACACGCCAAAACCCACCGGCGCCTGATCGGCATGAGCGTCGAAATGGATGATCTGCAGATTTCCCTTGCCGTAAACGTCGGTCAGACCGGCGGCATCGGGGTACATCAGCACATGGCCGCCGCCGATGATGATTGGGATCGTTCGGTTGCCGTTTTCCAACTCAATTCCGGCGACTTCGGCCACGAATTTCCGCACTTCTGGGATCGAGATTTCCATGCTCAGCGGATGTACCGGGGCGTTGCCATAGTCGACGACGTTCAACTCGTCGAGCGCGGCGAGGCCGGAATCCAGCTCGGGCATGTGAAAGCCCCAGTTGTGGTAGACCTCGGATTTCATCGGTGCGCGCATTTCCATCGGTCCGTAGGACTGAACGCGCATTCCGTTGTACATCTCGGCCCCGAAAATGGCGATGTCCACCTCGCCCGCTTTCAGATCCTCCGGGGTAAGGGCAACGGGCATATGGAAGAAGGTCGGCATTCCCTGCCAGGGAAAGCCACCCCGCAGCCGTTGAATGTTGATCGGACCCGGCTCGCGACCTTTGGACAGATCATCGCGCAGCAGTTTCCAGACATCGTAGCTCGGGTCGTCCTTGTTCATCCGGATAAGCGGTTCTTCCCCGTCCTGGATCGGCGCCTGTTCGTCGGGCTCGTCAAGAGACATAACCTGGGCCAGCGTCGCGCATGGAAGCAGGGCGGCCAGCGCCGCGGAGCCAAGAAGGGTTCTTAAGGTCATCGGAATCTCCAATTCCTGAGGCTCAATAAAACTGAACGAGTTCGGCCACGACGCGGTCGACAATTCCGGCCATCAGCTGGTCGGCATCCTCGGCGCAGGCGTCGCCGATCTGGTCGGCGAATTCGGCCTGGATTTCATCGGTTTCCTGATCGGTCAGATCGAGCTTCAGAAAGTCGATGCCGCGATTGTTCAGCGATACGGCGACCATTAGGCCGACCGTATCGAGGAGCTTGTCCTCGGACTGGCCGAACTGTTCGACGATAGTATTGCAGGTCAGGTGCAGGTGGCCCTGCGCCTCGGCGAGGATGGACTCGGTCTCGGCATCCTGCGCACCGGCCGTAGACGCCGCGCAAACCGCCGCGAGGATGGAAAAAGTCTTGCGGATCATCGGGTTTCTCCTCAACGCTTGCGCCGGTTTTTCTTTACGCCGCCGGCGATGGCACCGACGATGGCGCCGTTGCGGGCGCCCTTCTTGCCGCCGACCAGGGCACCGACCCCGGCCCCGATGACGGCGCCCTTGAGCGCATCGGCCCGGGCCGGAGAAGGTGCGAGGGCCAGCGACAGCCCGACGATCGCAACCGCCGCCGTCGCATGGGTGAATGCCTTGATCATGGTAGGGTCCTTTTCGGGTTCAGAGGGCGAGGCGCAGCCGCAGGCCGAACACGACCTCGGAACTTGCGGTGCTGTTGGTCGGGTCGAAGACGACCTGCAGGTCGGGTGTGATCTGCAGGTAGGGGGTGATCTGTGCGTTGTAGAACAACTCGATGCCGCGCTCGTCGCGCAGGGCTTGGTTCGTCGGATCGCCCCACCAGCCTCCCAGGCCAATGCGGTCATGAGTGAACCCGAAGGGCTTCTTGACCTGGAATCCCACGGCCGCGCGACGGCGGAAATCGCGAAACGTCGCATCGGCCTGCGCGTAGCGAGCAAAGGCGCCAATACGTGCACCGATGTCCTGATCCGCACTGAACGACCAGGTTTCCATTCTCGGGAAAGTGGCGTTCGCCTCGTCCAGCGACCATGTCAGGCGATAGATTCCGTCGCCCAAGCCCGGTATCCGCGGCGTCAAGGCCGCCTCGACTACGTATCCGCGATTACCCGCGGACCACGCGTCAGTCGAAAGACCCAGTTCCGTGTCGGGCGCGCGCACCAGCGCGGAAACCCGCCAAAGATCCGTGCGGTACTCGGCAAATAAGCCCAACCCAAGAAGCGCGGTGTATGGCACCACCGGGTTGTTACCCAGCATCGGCGAAAAGAACATCTCGCTGTCGCCATTGGCATAGCGATTGAGATTGACCAGGGTTCTCAACGCCAGCTTGCCTGCCTGAAACCGCCAGCGCTCATTCGGCGCAACATATTCGACGGCGAGCATCTGAAGGATCTGGTTGGACGTATCTGGACCTGAAGTGCCCCCGTTGAGTGGTGACAGAACGCCCAGATCGGCCTGGAAACGCCCGGCGGTCCGCCCGGCGAGGGAGTTTGCGAACTGGCCCCAGACATTGAGAGACAGCGACCCGGGCGCTGAACGAAAGAACTCCTGCCGGGCGATCAGGTTCAGCTCGTTGTCGTAAACCTCGGCGCCATCGCCCCATTGGTTGATCATGCGATCTTCGATGAGGAAGGAGAACCCGTGCTTATCCTGCAGGCTGGATTTCCAATCGGAGTAAGCTTCGAAGGCACGATCGAAAACGCCGAACGAAACATAGCCGTCTCTTTCACCGGGAGCTTCGAAAAGACCCGAAATCTCTCCGTATTCAAACCCGTTCCCAGGCGCTTCATCAGCTTGCACCAATTGCCAGGACGCCGCTGTCAGCAGCGCGGCGCCGCAGTTCGCAACGCCCCATAGCCTGAGATCGGATTGGAGTTTGACCAAAACGGGAAGAAACATGGATTTCTACCCCAGCCTCGTTAGTTGAAATCGAGACTGACGCTAAAGCTGCAACTCCCTTCGCATAAGTTAGCAACGGTTACAGAACCCGAAATGGAAAGCGTCAAGCGCGACGCTCAGGCCAGCCGCAGGCCGGCATCCTTCAGTCCGCGAAACAGGTAAGCGTGTTCGTTTTCCCTTGGAAAGACGCCCAGGATCATCCGTTTCAGCGACATCCGGCAGTCGGGAAGCTGGTGCCGGATACGCTCGACGCTTCGTGCCGCGCGTTTCAGGTCGCCCATCTCGGCCAGCACCGCGGTGTGAAACACATGCAGCCAGAAGATGTTGGGAAAGAGCGAGCCTGCCAGCCGGCGCTCGGCCTCATGGATCTCGCTCCAACGGATCATCGGTATGATTTCGGCGAATTCCTTCATGAAGAACGGCGTGTCGTCTTCAAGATCGGAACTGCACAGCAACGGCCGATACTGGCCTTCGGTGTCCGAGACAGCGACCAGCATCCGCGTCATGTGGGTCAGAGATGTCGGCGCCGGGTTTGCAAGCGTCGTGGCCCCGGTGTGCAAAGCAGCTTCGATCAGGCCGGCGTTCAGACGGTTGTAGGCCAGCGCGATCCGACAGGTCAGATCGCTGGGATCCTCGGCAATCGCATTCTCGGCCATCTCGAGACAACGCAGTGCGTCACTGCGGCTGTCGCTGCCCTGTAACCAGCCATGCACCCTCGCGATTTCAGCGTGCAGCGCCTTGACCGGAGGCGCCGCATGCCCGGACCGCGCCATATGCTCCAATCCCGCAAGAACCTCTGGTATTTGCTCGATGCGCTGGGTTGCCATGAATCGGTATGCGGACAAAAGAACCGCCAAGGCCTGGTTGTCGAACCGGTTTGCAGCCAGGACAGGCACGGCACCGAGGATTGGATCAGAGAGGATATTTGCCGTGCCGCGAGCGATTTTCTGCGCGAGCCGCGTCGGACTGAAGTCGGGAGCGAAGGCCTGACGTTGCGAGTGCACGATCTCGCCTGTATCCGACTGCGAGACTTCGACGAGAACCCGATATTGAGCCTCGGTGCGATACCCGGTGACGTGCAGTGCCAGATGAGATCTTTCGTCTGCCACCATTTTCTGCCATTCGGCCGCGTTCTCCGCGACCCGAACGGGAAATCTGGCGACACCTGAACGCGACAGTGGCGATGCGAAGCAAAGAACACGCAGCTCTCTCGCGGCAAGCTCTGCAACCTCGTGCGGAAGTTCGGGACCACATTCAAAACCGGTAAAAACGGACACGCATGCGGTTTTGCCCAAAGCCATTTCCGGCACCACCGGGCCAAAAGAAACCGCCTCGGGGCGGTAACTTCCCTTTGGAATGATGATCTGAGTATGCTCGTTCTGCCCGTTGCGGGCATGGTGCAACTCAAGCGCCTTTCGCAACCGTCCCACTTCGATGCGGACATGGGCATCCACCTGGGGATCGAAATCCGATCCCAATCGCATCACGTCCTGTGCAATCTCGGTTTGAGTGACCTTGTCGCCGGATGCCGCGCGCTTGCCCAGATACGTCAACAGGGCTTTCAGGCGGTCGGACGCCTCAAAGCGCGGGTCGCATGCCAAAGCACCTGTCAAGGCGTCGATGGCGCCGTTGTTCGATGTATCCTTAGCCCGGCTCATTCGTTTCTGGTCCTGAGTTTCCGCATTCCCGGCATCAAGAACACGACCACAAGGTTAGCAACTTTTTCTGCAAACTGGCGAAGTTTATCGATGAAACCGGAACACGCCACGAAAGCCGATGCGGCATGACGCTGCGCCGCCTGCGCAAGCAAGGGATCAGGAATGTCGAACGGCAGAGACATGTTCAAGGGGGCCACGAACAATCCGGCCTATGAGCCGCGGTATTCCGAGATAGCAACGTTCATGCGGTGCCCGCACAAACCGGATCTCAAAGATGTCGACATCGCCATCGTCGGCATACCCTTCGACGAAGCGACCGGTACTCGTCCCGGCGCACGGTTCGGCCCTCGAGCATTGCGCGACGCCTCGATCATGACGCGCCAGATCCACCATGTTACCCGTTTCAATCCCTACGACTCCTGCCGCGTGGCCGATGGCGGCGACATTCGGTTCAACCACATCCATAATGTCGAAGGCTGCCACACGGACATCACCAGCTACGTGGCGGGGCTCGTCGAGCGCGGCATAACCCCGCTGTTTGCCGGGGGCGACCATTCGGTCACCTATCCTATCGTTCGGGCCATCGGTGCTGAACGACCCGTCGCGATCGTTCATTTCGATGCCCATTCCGATACCGTTGGCGAGGTCCGCGGCTCGAAGTTCCACCATGGGTGCCCGTTCTACCTCGGTGTCGAAGAGGGTTTCATGGTGCCCGAAAAGATCATCCAGATCGGCATCCGCGGCACGCAGAACTTCGCCGACCAATGGGATTATCCCAAGGACAAGGGGTTTCGCGTCGTCTTCATCGAAGAGGTCTACGAGCTGGGCATCCAAGGCGTGATCGACGAGATCCACCGCGTCGTGGGCGACATGCCGGTCTATCTCAGCTTCGACATCGACGCCATCGACCCGGCCTTCGCACCGGGAACTGGGACGCCCGAAATCGGTGGGCTTCTGTCCCGCGAGGCGCAGCAGATCCTGCGCGGCTGTCGCGGGCTCGACATTGTCGGCGCCGATCTGGTGGAGGTCTCTCCACAGTGGGATCCGTCCGACTCGACGGCCCTGATCGGGGCCACCCTGATGTACGAAATCCTGTGTTTGCTGGCCGAAGCTCGGCTGGCTCGCGTGTCAAGAGGAAGCGCGCCATGATACGGCACATCGTGATGTTCAACTGGAAGCCGGGAACCGACCCGGCCGTCGTCGACCAGGTCAGCGCAGGGTTCGCAAAAATGTGTGAAGCGATTCCGCACGTCCAGTCCATGTCCTGGGGACCGGATCAAGGATTGGCAGAGGCCAATTTCGACTATGCCATGACCGCCGATTTCGCCAGCGTCGAGGATTGGAATAGCTATCAGGCCCATGCCGAGCATGTCGCGTTCTTTCAGAAGTTCGGCGCCCATGCGGCCGAAGCGGCACGCGTCCAGATCGAAATATGACCAGCTGCAACAAGCGGCCGGCACCACAACAGAGAGGAAATCACCAATGCTGACGAAAGCCCTGCCGCATTCGTTTCGCGGACGCCTTGTCGTCGCCGCGGCGGCCCTGCTCCTGACGCTTCCGGTCGCGCCTTCCGCGGCTCTTGCCGACGGAACCCTGACGATCGGGCGCCCGGCCGATGTTTCCGCGATGAGCGTATTCTCGCACTCCACGATCGAAGACGAGATCGTTCATCCGATGCTGTTCGACACTCTGGTCTACGGCTCGAAGGACGATCCCGGCTACGTTCCGGGGCTGGCTGAAAGCTGGGACTTCGACTCGGCATCGAACAGCTATGTGTTCAAACTTCGCGCCAACGCGGCCTTTTCCGATGGCAGCCCGGTCACTGCCGCCGATGTGGTCTATTCACTGAGCGCGGCCAAGGAAAAGTCGCAGAACTACAAGGGCATGCTGGCCGGCATGACTGCGGCCGAGGCAGTCGACGATCACACCGTCAAGGTCACTCTGGCGGGCCCCGACAACATCTTCATGTCGGGCCTGATCTGGGTCTACGTCCTGCCCGAGAACATGAACGGCAAGGACGCGGATGCCTTCTTTGCCGAACCGCTCGCCTCGGGGCCGTTCGCGCTGGACGCATGGACGCCGGGATCGTCCATGTCGCTGGTCAGGAACCCGCATTACTGGAATGCCGCCGAGACCGGTCTTGACCGTGTCGATATGAAGATCATCCAGGGCGACAACGAGCGTCTTGCCGCCTTCCAGTCGGGCGACATCGACATCTACGAAAACGTCCGCTTCGATTTCATCGACCAGATTCCCGAGGCCCAGCGCCACATCGTCAGTCCAACCGCTCGAACGATGTTCCTCTTCACCAACAACTACAAACCGCCCTTCGACTCCATCGAGGCGCGCAAGGCACTGTCCTACGCGGTGGACCGCGACGCGATCGGTGAAGCATTGTGGCCCGGACTTTCGGTGCCGGTGCAGGGCATGCTGATGCCCGGCACCACCGGCGCGGTGCCTGCCGATGCCGGATCCTGGGATTTCGACCTTGAAACCGCCGAGGCTGCCTTGGCAGCATCGCCGACCCCCAAGCCCGAGATCACGCTGAGCGCGGCCTATATCCGCGGCGTGGACGAGGTGCTCGTGCAAGCCGTCCAGGCGCAACTGCAGGATGCCGGCTTTCAGGTGACCCTGAACGTGTCCGATTTCAACACGATCCTCGGGCAGGTTCTGAACGGCGAGTTCGATGTCTGGCTGCTTGGCAACACCACCTTTGGCACCACCGTCGCTGAAATGTTCGCCTTCTACGGGGGCGCCTTTGGCCCGCTGGGCGGTTGGGATCTCGATGCCCTCGGCGGCGCGCTCGAAAAATACCTGGTGGCACCGGATGCGGCCGGTCGCGAAGCCGCCGTGCGCGATTTCGAGAACATGATGCGCGAAACCTTTACGGCTGTGCCCATCGGGCATCCCGATACGGTCTTTGCCATCGCGGATGGGGTCGAAGGCTTCGAGACGCTGCCGACTACCGCCTACCGTCTGGACCGCATCAGCGTGAACCGCTGACTCCCGCCAGTGAATCCCCGGGTCGTTACACGGTCGGCCCGGGGCGACCCTAATTGAACCGGTTCAGGCAGCACTCATGACCCGCTCGCGATACATCCTCAAACGGCTGCTTCAGACGATCCCCCTCATTGCCGGCATCATGGTGCTGGTGATGCTGCTCTTGCATGTCGTGCCGGGCGATCCCGCACGGGCCATCGGCGGGATGGCCGCAAGCGACGAAACTGTGGAACAGATCCGCGAGGAACTTGGTCTGAATCGATCCTTCGTCGCGCAGTACATCGCCTATGTCGGCAACGCGTTGCAGGGTGATCTGGGGATCTCGACCCGCTCGCGCCAGCCCGTGACCGAAATCATCGGCGAACGGCTCGCGCCGACCCTGTGGCTGCTCACTGCCGGTATGATCCTGAGCATTGTGCTGGCCTCGGCTGTCTCGGTTCTCGCCGCCCGCAACAAAGACAGGGCAGCGGACTATGCCCTGGGCGGCCTGACCGTGATCGGGCTCAGCATGCCTGCCTACTGGGTCGGCATCATGCTGCTTCTGCTGGTCGCGTTGCCGACCGGCGCGTTTCCCATTTCGGGCTTTGGCAAGGGGTTCTGGGGCCATCTGAATGCCATCATCCTGCCGGCGCTGACCTTCGCCATCGCCATCTCGCCGGTGATGATCCGGGCGCTGCGCGCGAAACTCGTGGCACTCTACCGCAACGACTTCGTGATGATGTCCCGCGCGGTCGGGCTGAGCGAAAGCACGATCCTTGCCCGACACCTGTCCCGGCACGCGGCGCTGGTGCTGATCACGATGGTTTCCGTTCAGGTCGGCCCGATGATCTTCGTCGGCGTGGTGATCGAAAAGACCTTCGCCCTGCCGGGGCTCGGCCAGGCGCTGGTGAACGCGGTCGCGCAACGGGACTTCCCGGTGGTGCAGGGCATCACCCTGACGACTGCGCTGTTCGTGACCTTTGTCCATCTGGGCGCCGATATTTTCACCTCCTTCGTCAATCCGCGCACGGTGCTGGAATGATGGCCCGCATCGCCCAGCGCGCGCGACGCGGCGCCCGGCCGCTTCCGATGAAGGCGCGCATCGGCCTGACGATACTTGCGGCCTATATCCTGGCCGGAATCTTCGGGCCGATGCTGTTGCCTTTCGATCCCGACAAGACCGACATCCTGCGCCGCCTGAAACCGCCCAGCAACGTGCACTGGCTTGGCACCGACCAGTTGGGCCGCGATTTCCTGACCCGGCTTGTGGTGGCGATCCGGGTGGACCTGCCCATAGCGTTCGCCGCTGCGTTCTTCCCGATGGTGATCGGAACGGCTCTGGGGGCGATTGCCGGTTACTACGGCAAGCTCGCCGATACGGTCGTATCGCGCGCGGCGGACCTTGTGCAGGCCTTTCCGGTCTATGTCTTCCTGCTAGTCCTCGTCTTCGCCCTCGGAGCCGGAGCGACCAGCTTCATCGTCGCCGCCACGGTGATCGCCTGGGTCGGCTATGCGCGGCTCGCGCGAGGCGAGGTCATGCGCCTGAAATCGCTCGAATTTGTGGAGGCGGCGCGCGTCACCGGCCTGCCCGAGCGCGTGATCCTCACCACCCATGTTCTGCCCAACGCCCTGCCGCAAACGCTGATCTATTACATGTCCGACGTTGTGCTGATGGTGCTGGTGCTCAGTTCGCTGTCCTTTCTCGGCGTCGGCATTCAGCCGCCCACGGCGGAATGGGGGCGCATGATCGCCGAAGGACAGCCCTTCCTGCGCAGCCACTGGTGGCTCGCCGCGGCGCCCGGGCTGATGCTGATGGTGTTCGGAACCGGCCTGTCGCTGCTGGCGGACGGTCTGGACGACTGGTTGCGGTCATGAACTCACTGTTCGACATATCCGGGCTGCGGATCGATCTGGATGCACATGGCGATCGGTTGTCGCCGGTCGGACCGGTGGACCTGACACTGGCCAAGGACGAATGCCTGGGCATCGTGGGCGAATCCGGATCGGGCAAGAGCCTGACGCTCAAGGCATTGCTGGGGCTGCTGCCCGACGGGCTGTCGATGGGTGCCGGGCAAATCCGCATCGAAAAGGGCGGCGATCTGGTTGCCTGCCAGCCCGAGCGCTTGCGCGGCCATCGCGTCGGGCTGATCTCGCAGGAGCCAGGCGCGGCCCTTGATCCGCTGATGCGGGTCGGCGGCCTGATCGCCGAGGTCGTTCAAAGACATGCCGGTTGCTCGCGAACCGAAGCCGCCGCCAGGGCCGTCGACCTCATGCGTCAGGTCGGCATCCCCGACCCCGAGCGGCGCGCGCGTTTCTGGCCGCATGAGCTTTCCGGCGGTCTGAAACAGCGCATCGTCATCGCGATGGCGCTGGCCTGCGACAGCGACATCCTGCTCTGCGACGAACCGACGACCGCGCTGGACGTGACCATCCAGGCCCAGATCATCCGGCTGCTGCGCGACCTGCGGGACAAACGCAGCCTGAGCCTGATCTTCGTCACCCATGACCTGGCCCTGATCCACGAGATCGCCGACCGTGTCGCGGTGATGTATGCCGGCCTGATCGTCGAAACCGGACCGACCGAGGCGGTCTTTGCCGATCCGCGCCACCCCTATACCCGCGCCCTTCTTGCCGCGATCCCGGACATGGACAGCCCGGATGCTGACCTCCAGCCCATCGCCGGAGCCCCCCCGGCCGCCACCGAGTTTGGCGAGGGATGCCGGTTCGCGCCGCGGTGCCGGATGTCGAGTGCGGCTTGCGTCGCCGGCCAGCCGGAACTGGAACCTACCGGCGCCGGAACACAGGTCGCCTGCGTCAACTGGCGCCGGTCCGAGAAAGACGCGCCATGACCGGCTGGCTGGAAATCCGCGACCTCAGTGTCGATTTCCCGGTGGGCGGCACACGGCGCAACCCGGTCCTGCTGCACGCGCTGCGCTCGGTCGACATTTCGGTGCCGCGCGGGTCGGTTTTCGGGATTGTGGGCGAATCCGGGTGCGGCAAGTCCACCCTGGCACGGGTCGTCGGTGGCTTAACTGATCCGACCTCGGGCGAGGTTTCGCTGGAAGGCCAAACGCTCGGTGCCGAGCGGCACGGCGCGGACCGACGGCGCATCCAGATGGTGTTCCAGGATCCCGGCGCCTCGCTGAACCCGGCCATGAGTGTCCGCCGCATGCTCACACAGCTCCTGCGCCATCATCGGCTGGTGCCGGACGATCAGATCGACGCGCGCCTGGCCGAGTTGATGGCGATGGTGAACATGCCGCGTCCCACGCTCGACCGCCACCCGCGCGCGTTGTCGGGGGGGCAGCGCCAGCGCATCGCCATCGCCCGGGCGCTGGCGCTGGAGCCCGAGATACTGATCGCCGACGAACCCACCTCGGCGCTGGACGTGTCGGTGCAGGCCTCGGTGCTGAACCTGCTGCGCGGCTTGGTGCGCGATCTCGGCATGACGATGATCTTCATCAGCCACGACCTCGCGACCGTGCGCCATATCTGCGACGAGGTGGCGGTGATGTATCTGGGCCGGATCGTCGAACGCGCGCCGACCGGCGATCTCTTCACCGCGCCGCGCCATCCCTATACCGGTGCCCTGATGAGCGCGGTCCCCCGCATCGGGGCACCCGCGCGACGCCGGATCGTCCCGCTCGATGCGGAACAACCCAGCCCCATGGCGCCCATCGAAGGATGTGCCTTCCACAACCGCTGTCCCTTGGCTGTGGCGGAGTGCGCCGCGCACCGCCCCCCGTTGAACGGGACCGGTCACGCATGGGCCTGTCACAACCCCCTTGACCCCGAACCCGAGGAAGACGGCAATGCAGCACGGTAGTCCCGGCAATCGCTCCGAAGCGCGGATGGACAATGCGGCAGCCGCCGATCTGACCGCCTGGCGGATCTCGACCGGGCGCGTGTCGGCCATGGCGGCGACGGCCGGCTATCCCCTTGTTCAGGGCGCCGGATCCGGTGTCCGCATCGCGGACCTGGACGGAAACCAGTTCATCGATTGCCGATGTGCCGGCGGTATCTTCAATCTCGGCCACCGACCGCCGGAAATCGCCGCGCTGATCCGCGACGCCGTGGTGAATTACGATCTGGGCGACTGGATGTTGCTGTCGGGGGTCCGGGCGCGGGCGGCGGATGCGATTGCCCGGGCCGCACCCGCAGGTCTGGACCATGTCCAGTTTGCTGTGACCGGTAGCGAAGCCGTTGAAGTGGCTTGCAAATTTGCGCGCGGAGCCACCGGGCGGACCAGGATCGTCTCGATGCAGAACGCCTATCACGGCTTTTCCGGCTTTGCGCTGGGGGCCGCACCCGAGGCCATGCGGGCGACGTATGGCCCGACTGTGCCGGACATGGTGCAGGTGCCGCATGGCGATCTGGAGGCCGCCCGCGCCGCAGTCGGCGCCGATACGGCGGCGGTGCTGCTCGAGGTCGTGCAGGGATCGGGCGGGATCATCCTGCCCCCCGACGGCTATATGCAAGGGCTGCGCGACCTTTGCGACGCGACCGGCGCAATGCTGATCCTTGACGAGGTGCAATGCGGCATGGGCCGGACCGGCCGGCTGTTTTCATTCGAACATTGGGGCGTGGTGCCTGAAATGGTGGTGATCGCCAAGGCGCTTGGCGGGGCCTATTACCCGGTGTCGGCCTGCCTCTATGGCGCGCGGGTATATGATTATGCCTGCGAGCATCCGATGGTGCACCCGTCCACCTTTTCCGGCTCGGAACTGGGATGCCTTGTGGCAGAACGCGCGATCGGGATGCTGTCCGACCCGGCTCTCCTGACCAATGTCGTCGCGCGCGGCGCGCAATTGGCCGCAGGCTATGCGCGGATCAAGCACACCGCGCCCGATGTCGTCACCGACTATCGCCAGATCGGGTTGTTCACCGGGCTGGACACGCCGGACGCCGAAACCGGCGCGGCCCTGCGCCACGCCGCTGTACGCAACGGGCTTGTCGCCTTTACCGCGCCATTCCGACCGCGGTGCCTGCAGGTCTGGCCGCCCCTCATCATCACCGAAAATGAAACCTCAGAGCTGATCGACCGGCTTGAACAGGCCGTTCGTGACGTGGCTGCCGGGAATTGACCGAACCTGCCACCCAGGTTCTGCAAGGGAGAGACAAGATGGACCTTTCAAAGACACTGGACGGCAAGATCACCGGTGGTCACATGCTGGCCCGCGCCATGGCCGCGAAGGGCGTGAAGCGCGTCTTCGCGCTTTGCGGCGGCTTCATCAACCCGCTGTTCATGGGCTGCGAGGCCTACGGCATCGAGGTGATCGGCTGCCGCAACGAGCTGGAGGCCGGGTTCATGGCCACGGCCCATGCGCGCATCACCCGCGAACCGGCAGTCTGCATCGCCGAGCCGAGCGGCTTCACCAACTATATCTCCGCCGTGGCCGAGGCCTATTATGCCGGCGATCCGGTGATCTTCATCTCGGCCTCTTCCAACAGCCACAATTTCGACAATGCGGGCTTCAAGGAAATGCCCCAGCACGAGGTTGTGCGCTCGATGACCCGCTACGCCATCGAGGTCAATGAAGGTCAGCGCATCGGCTGGTTCTTCGACAAGGCCTGGGACATCGCGATCAACGCCCCCACGGGGCCGGTGCAACTGGCGGTCCCGACGAATTTCCTGTTCTCGGGCCAGTTCGCCGCCGAACCCGTCGATACGGCGCGCCGCTTCGATGCGGCCCGAAGCAAGGTGCACAAGACGCTGTGCGCGCAGGAAGATATCGACCTCGTGGCCAGGCTGCTTTCCGAGGCGGAAAAGCCGGTGGTCATCGCCGGGCCGGGCGTTTGGTATTCGCGCAGCGAAAACGAGTTGCAGGACTACCTGCTGGAACACAACATCCCGGCGTTCTTCCCGCTGACCCATGTAAAGTCGCTCACGCTCGGGCATCCGATGAACATGGGGCTGGTCGATGTTCATCAGAACCCGGCCTCGCTGGCCATCGGGCAGCAGGCGGACCTGGTGCTGCTCCTGGGCGGGCGGCTGGACTTCCCGCTGAACTTCGGCGAGGCCCCCTTGTTCAGGAAGGACCAGACGGTCGTGGCGGTCAATGCCACCCCGCGCGAGCTTTCGGACAACATGCTGGTCGAACACCGCGTATGTTCGGATACCAGCGAGCTGTTCAAGGCGCTGAGCCGGCACGCACTCAAACCCAAGGGCGACCCGGCCTGGCCGGAGGCGATCCGCGCGGCCCGCGCCGAAGGGTTCGCGACATATGATGACGACCTCAAATCCGAAACTGCGCCAGTCCATCCTTTGCGGGTCTGCATGGAGGCCATCGACTCTCTCACCGAGAACGACATCATCGTCATCGACGGCGGCGACATCGCCTCGTGGTTCGAAGTGGCGCTTGGCAAATCGAGCCTTGCCGGCAAGAAGCTGCGCGGCGTGATCGCGCCCGGACCCTGGGAACAGATGGGGACCGGCCCGGCCTTTGCCACGGCGATCAAGATAGCCTGTCCCGAGGCGCGGGTGCTTCTGGTGACCGGGGACGGGTCGCTCGGCCTCGCCCCCGGCCTCACGCCGCTCGAAACCTCGCTCGACGTTGGTGCGGATGTCACAGTCATGGTCGCCAACAACGGCCAGTGGGGCATGATCCAGGAGCAGCAAAAGGCCATGTGGGGCCGCGTCGTTGCCACCGATCTGCGCGACATCGACTATGCCGACATTTTTGCCGGCAACGGCGCCTACACCGAAACGGTGATAAACCCCGGCGACATCGGCGCCGCCATCCACCGCGCAGTAATCAACAACGAAGGCCGATCGGCACTCATTGACGTGAAAACTCTCAGCGCGCGGTCGCCCATCACGCAAGGTCTGGTCGACATGCGTGTGCGTACGGCCATCGAATAATCAGGAGACAGGAACATGACCATTCAGAACATGCAGATGCCGGACCACCTGTGGCGCCCGATCACGCAGCATTCCACCCTGTCCGGCATCACGCCACCAAGGATGGTCAAGGGCGAAGGTGTTTGGCTGACCGACGACAAGGGCAACCGCTTCATCGACTCGCTGGCCGGGCTGTGGACCGTGAATGTCGGCTATGGCCGCAAGGAGATCGCCGCCGTGGCCGCAGAGCAGATGGAGCAGCTCGCCTATCTGGCGCCGATGATGACATCGGATCCGGTGGTGGATTTTGCCGAGAAACTGCAAACCATGCTGGGCTTCGAGGCGCATGTCTATTTCTCGGTCAGCGGGTCGGAGGCCAACGAGACCGCCATCAAGATGGCCCGCCAGTATCATCTACAGAACGGTAAGCAGGGCGAGAACCGGTTCAAGATCATCTCGCGCTATCGCGGCTATCACGGCAATACACTGGGCGCGATGACCGCCACCGGCCAGGCCGAGCGCAAGATGGGCTACGAGCCCGGCGCGCCCGGCTTCGTTCATGTCATGCCGCCCTATCCCTATCGGCGCCACGAGAAACTGACGGTCGAGGAACACGGGGCAGAAATGCTGACCCTGCTGGAGGAAACCATCATTCACGAGGGTGCCCAGACCGTCGCCGCCGTGCTGATGGAACCGATGATCACCGGCGGGGGCGTTCTGGTGCCGCCCGACAACTACGTCAAGGGCGTGCGCGAGATCTGCGACCGCTATGGCGTGTTGCTGATCTTTGACGAAGTTGTCAGCGGCTTCGGCCGGCTCGGCCAGATGTTCGGCCACCGGATCTGGGGCACCGAAGCGGATATCTTCACCTTCGCCAAGGGGTTGGCCAGCGGCTATATGCCCATCGCCGCCACGGTGGCCAAGAAGCACATCTTCGACGGGTTCCTGGGCGAGCCAGGCGAGATGAAGCATTTTCGCCAGGTGAACACCTTTGGCGGCCATACCGTGGCCTGCGCTGTTGGCCTGAAGAACGTGCAGATCATCGAAGACGAGGATTTGCCAGCCAACGGCCAGCGCATGGGCGATTACTTCCGCAGCCGCATCCGGGAAGAGCTGGGCGATCATCCGCTGGTGGGTGAGGTTCGTGGCATGGGCCTGCTGACAGGAATTGAAATGGTGTCAGACCGGTCAGCCAAGACCCCGCTGAGCGAGGACCGGCTGAACGTTCTGACAAGGACGGCCATCGCCAACGGCATCATCCTGGGCCGCAACAGCAATACGATTCCGGGCCGATGCAACGTGCTTCTGATCGCTCCGCCGCTGGTCGTCAACGAAGAGGAAACCGACCGGATTGTCGCCGCAATCAAGGCCGGGGTGGAGGCCTGCTGAAGAAGCGGACCTTGATACCGAACGGTGCGAATGTCGGCTCTCCGCCCGTTCCTATCGAAGCCGTTTGCGGGCGCGGCTAAGACTGAACACATGCAGCATACGGCACACGGGTCTACGAAGCAGTGGGGAATATTTTCTTCGCACTTGAGAGCTTCGGCCAATCTCCCTTGCATCCGAGGGCACAGCCCGTCTTTGAACTCGACTAAAGGAAACGCGCCAGCCTCCAGCCGCCGGGTCTCGCGCCTTCTCTGAAGAGGCGCCAGACACGGCGGCAGCAACGAAAACGGTCCTCCGACCCTCGCTGACCCCCGGGACGAAACCCGGGTTCGATGAAACCAAGGAGGGTCCATGTTTCACGCGAAGATAAATCCAGGCGCGAATGTTCGCGCTATTCCGACCGGTGAACTTGCGCTGCGCGCGTTTTTCTCCGAACACGAAGAGCCGCTCGGCGATACAGCCGTCCTGCTCGCGGGCCTGCGAGGTGCACGGTTGGTCAACGCCATCCGTGACGGCCTCGACCAGCCCGGGCGGATTACGCGCCGCTTGCAGCGCCTGCTCCTCGAGCTGCGCCGCATCCTGCTCCTGGATCATGTTCATGATGATGACTGGGACGACATGGACGGCGCCGCGATGCTGGAGCCCGACGATCCCGTCGTCCGTGAAATATGCCTCCTCGCCGATGGTCTGGACGAGGCTCTGCGCGACGCCGGGATCGTCCTCATCTTGGACGAGTGATTAACCTGATGCTCACCTCTCGCCGCCTTCCGGCCGCGCTGCTGTTTTCGAGAGCGCGGCCGGAAAGGCGGTATGGCGCCTCATGCAAATGCATACCTCCGACTGGCGGGAAACTTCTCCGCTGCCACCGGGACGCCGGTCGGAAACAACCACCCGAGGTCGAAAGGAGAAGAACCGGGTGCTTGAAGCGGCTGTCGCGATTGACGGCGCGAGAAGGAGTATCGGAATGTATCTCAAGATCAATGGCGTCCAACTCGGCAAGCCGGGCTCATCATGACCGCCATGAAGACATTCTTCGACGCGAACGGAGGCGGCCTCATGTTGATCCGGCTCGCCGGCCTCATGATCGAGACGTGTCCGGACCGCCTCAGGGAGCAATGTATGAGATGGCTCGCGCCATGGGCATGACCAGCGCTCGGCGTCTGCGCCGGGACCTTGACGCGCGCAGCATGGTGCTGCGCCGAGAAACCGAGGAGACGGTCATGAACAAGTACTATCTGGAGATGCCCTTGGAGGATCTCTGCGCGAAGACTCTGTTCGAACTGGAAGCCGCATCGGAAGGGCTACTGTCGGCAGACATCGCCGGGAGCGCACACGACCGGGCCACTATGGCACGGTGGGCCGCCCGTGTGAGCGGTGACGGCGGCCTGAGGGCTGGCGTGTCAAAGACGATCACGCCGATACTTGCCCTCCTGGAAAACCAACTGGGCGAGGAAACGACAGGTTACTGGAATGTGTTCGAGGGGCATCCCGACACGGAGGACGGCCCGGTCGGTACCGTCGTCAGAATGCGGATCGTCACGGACCGGGGAGAGCGCATCCGAGACTGGCACGACAGGCTCCGTCGTCTCAGACACATGCTGCAGGTCGCCGAGGCCCGCCTTGGCGCCGAGCGGGCGGTCAATCGAAGGATGGCATTGTGAATTAGGGTGCGCCTGATACGCAGTCCTGTCGATGCGCAATCCCCCAACCGTCCGATCCGAAGGTGTTGTCATGATCAGGAGATCTGACCCCTTCGGCGGGGATCTGGACAAACTCGCGCATGATCTCGGCATGGCGTGGTCACGGTGCGCGCATGCCCGCACCCGGAAGCTCGGCGGAAGGACATGACGAAGAAGGCCCGGGCACATGTCCGGGCCTTTCTGGAAAGGTTACTGCTCAGAGAGACAACCTTGCGTTCGGGAGGCACACGACGGCGATCCGAATTATCAGGTGCTTCCGGTCACCTCCGCCTGCCTGCATCACTCCGGGTACTTCCCTTCGACCACCTTCATGATGAGGGAGCGGCGCCAGCGGCTCGAACGACCTTGTTTCTGCGCTTTGGGAAACGCCCCGCGTTTGATGTCGCGGTAGATGCTTGCCTTGGAGCGAGCTACGATTTCACAGACCGCCGTGATAGGCAGCAGAACGTCATGGGGGATGTGTTCGTGGTTCATTCTTCTTCTCCGATTGCTGAACTGGAGAAGAAATGATGTTGATCCGGTTTCGCCGGAAACGCGGATGTGCCAGTAGTCGTGTTCTATGCAATAAATCAAGGGAGGGAAGTCTGTCGTCCCGCTGTCGTCCCGGAGCAACATCAGCCCAACACCATATATACAGCAAGATCGAAAAAGCGTTTCGTTACATTATCTTGCAAGTGGTGCCCGGGGGCGGAATCGAACCACCGACACGAGGATTTTCAATTATGCTTCCACGTCATTGGGGGGATGCTGACTCGGTCGCAACCGTCTGACAAACGGGTGTTTTTTGGCTGTTTGCGATCATTTCTGGGCCTTGAGTATACTGAACATATCCGGAACGATCCGAGTAAAGTTTCACACAAATTACACATGGGGACTGATCAAGTTCTTCAGTTGTTCCGGCGACCATGCATGACATTGCCTCGCCAAGATAGACCGTTCGCAAGTTGTCGTGTAACCGTAGACCTTCAGCATTCGAGCAAAGGCGAACTTCGGAGAAAATCGTGTCTAAGAAGAGGTTGAACGCAGCCTTGCGCGATCTGTCCGAAAGCGCGTTCGATTTTCTTGAACGGTCGGTGGCGGAAATCGAGACCCATCCCAAGTATTCCGTGATCCACTTCGCCACGGCTGTTGAATTGATCCTGAAAGCGCGGTTGATGCGAGAGCATTGGACTCTTGTTGTCGAGCGCACATCGGATGTCACCTTGAACGATTTCCTTTCGGGAAAGGCAAAGACGGCAACGCAGGCGGATGCGATCAAGCGGCTAAAGAACGCCTGTGGTGAAAACATTGCATCGGACGCGGTAGCCCAGTTCGAGAAGATCGCTGCGCATCGCAACCGTATGATCCATTTCTTTCACGAGGCGGGTAGGAAAGAGGCAGACGACAAGCTGACTGAAGAAATCGTCAAAGAAATCTGCCTTTCGTGGTTTCATTTGGACCGCTTGTTTTCGGAGTGGAGCGACCAGTTCGATGCCTTCCAGGCTGAAATCGCTTCCGTCGACACAAAGATGAAAGGTCTTCGGGAATTCCTGAAGGTTACTTTCGAGCGCCTGAAACCGGAAATCTCGACGCTCAAGAAGGCCGGAACCGCTTTCAATATCTGCGCGGGCTGCGGGTTCGAGGCGGCAGCGGTAGAGCAAATCGAGGGGATGCTGTTCGAACAGCGGTGCAAGGTGTGCGGTCTGGGCGAGACCTACCTTGAAATTCCGTGCCTGGCCGAATGCGGGACCTTGCTGCATATCGAAGCGGAATATGGGTCTGACCGGACCTGTCCGAACTGCGAATACGATGTCACGGCAGATGATCTTGCCGAAGTGCTGGACACAGAAGGCTGTGACCCATCGGATTTTCACATGCCGATCAACTGCGCATACTGTTCTAGCCTCGGAACAGTAGTCCAGCACCACGAAATCTTCATCTGCACGGAATGCCTCGAAAGAGATGTGGGCGCGCCCACCTGCGAATGGTGCAATGAAGCGCAGATCGGCGGGGGCGATCTGGAACACGGCCATTACACGGGCTGCGAGTTCTGCGACGGGCACGCGGGCTAGATGAAGGACGACTAGATCATCCTTCCGCCCAGCGCACGGTTTCGGTGGCTGATCCATGTCGACGCCGATCAGGGCGAGACCTTGAGGATCAGGAACCGCCAATCATTGCCCTCGTTTTTCCATTGAAATGTGTAGTCGTGCCTGAGCGTTAACGGCGGGCCATAGGGCATTTCGGTCCGATAGGTCAACTCCCGCTGTGCTTGATAGATGTGCCCTTCTCTCAAGGAAAAGTCAGCGGTGCCGGGCCTGTGATCGCCAAATTCGGGGTCATAGTAGTGCGGGTGATCAGTGAGCAGCACGAAGAATCCAACGTCGCAATGCTCTTCAAGGTAGATTTCCAAGTTTGCCAAGTCGGCGTAGGAGTCGTATCGGTTGTTGGGTTCTCTGTGATTGATCCGTTTGAAGAGTTTGAGTTCAACCGCGCACCGGGTTTCGTCTTCGCCAACAGTGAAGAAAACGTCGATTTCAGCGTTGTTTCGCCCCTTCTTGGGAAAAACGCCACCATCAGCGCGCTGAATTCGCCTTTCCATAATGATTGAGAATGGTAAATCTTCCTGTCTCGCCAACAGGTGCAGGCAAAGGGCCAAGTGGTGCTGAATGGTCGCCTCGTTTGTCTCTCCCAATTCCCCTCGGTTTACCTGACCGATTACCTCTTGCAAGGCGCGCAAAAACAATTCCTCTGCGGCCTCGATAGTCACGTTATGCCCAGCCTTTCGATGCGGGGTATCTCGTGCCCAGCATGTAAAGGCCCGAGTGAACGTCGATCATGCTCCATCCCGATCTGCCCTGGAGAAGTTCAGCCATCAAGGCATTGTTCTCGTAAATCGAGCCAGGTTCGAAGGCTTCATCGTCCAGTTCATTCCCGGACGGCGGCGTCTTGAGAATCTTGGCGTTATGCAGGATTTTGAGACCGTTGAAGATCGGTCCTCCCGGCGGCAGCATGACTTCCCGATTGGTCAGGGTTGCTGCCAGCGCAGGCTTGGAAAACAGAGCCACCATGAACATCGCGGTCGCGTTCCAACTGCCGATATATTTGGGCCGATCCATTGACGGCGACACTAGTGGCGAAAGCCATCGTTCCTGCGCACGGCCAATCATTCGCAAGTCGTCGGGCAATGTCGCGGGCAGCTTCACCCGTTGAAACATCAGGTATCCGCCCCGGAGCGACTGTTCGATGGGGGTCGGGCCACGCTCCAGGTGGAAGGTTCTTGCAACGCTCAAGGCAGCGGGATCGAGGTCGGTAAGCACCTCGATAGCGGCGGCGGTGAAGTCTTCGTCGACCTTCGCCAGATGCCCCCAGCCCAAGCCGACGGCAAAGCAAACCTGCCACGGATTCGCGTCCGGGAAGGTCTTCAGATGATGCGAGATTTCGTCGAAAGCCATCGTGTTCAGTTTCTTGCTACCCTGAAACAGCAACTCCTGAACCTTGGTGCGCGCCGGGCCACCACCCGCGCCGCCGCCTTTGGCGCAAAGCTCGTTGAATTCGACCTGTACCGGGTTCAGAGGGTTTGATTTTCATTTCGGTTTCCGGCCCAAGTTGATCACTCCTGTTCGTTCAGTGGCGGCAGGCACGAGACGATCCGCACCGTTTCCACGCTCACGCGGGTCACACGTTTGACCAAATCAACGATGTAGTGCGGATCGTCGGACCAGTCGTTCGGGTCATTCTTAATCTGGCTGGCCTTGTGTATACTGACCTTATACCGCTCCATCACCCATTCAAGCGCCGATTTGCCGTTTACCACATAGCCGTAGGCTTCCAGCGGGATACCCTTCAGAGTCAGGTGCGGGTTGTAGACGATCACGGATTTGTCCTTGCCGCCGCTACCCTTGCCAAAGACCATCTTGTGAACGCGGTAGTCGGCATCTTCCATGACCAGACGTCCCGATTCCTCTTCCAGCGGGTAAGGCTCCACGGTTTCGTAGTTCAGGTGCCACTGGCCCAATTCATGGCCTGCGTTGCTGAAGGCGCGGAAATCGGCGGCGAAGGGGATGCGGGGGACCATCTTTTTCAGGTCGGAGGCAAAGCGATCCTTGTATTCGGGGGAATGCAGGATGCCGTAGACATACCAGAAGATGTCTTCCTTGGTGATGCTGTCGTCCTCATACCGACTGCGATATGCGCCCAGCGCCCAGTCGGAAATCGCATCGCGGCGGATGTAGCCGTCTGCGTCGGGCGTGGGGCGATCCGCAAACATTTCGCCCTGTGGCCGATCCTCGTTTTCGTCGACGTGTTCGTACCAGTAGAGCGGGAAGCATTGCCCGGTGTCGGTCAAGTGCATATTGGGCACATGATCCGTGACCAGGGCGGAATAGCCCTTGCGATCCGCAACGCCCGTGCTGGAAATCACGATGTTACCATGTCGCGGCGTCGGGAACAGCTTGGGCTGTTGATAGACCATTTCGTTCATTCGACGGTCGAAATAGAACCATTGCCGATTGAAGGGGCGATATGCACTTTGCACGATAGCCTCACCCCTGAACTGAACGGGCTTGTCGCGGGTCGCGTCAGCTTTCAGAGCGCGTGACCAGCTAATTTTTCTGGGGTCGGTATCCACAACCTCTTCAATCTCCGGTCTGTCGCCTTTCTGAAGCCCCGCGCAGACACGGGCGTATCGCTGGCGTTCCGCTTCATAGGCGGCGATCATGCCTCGCATTTTCGATGCAAGTTTCGGTTCCGAGAAATCATAGGCCCATTGATCCCGGCTTGTAACAACGCCCAGCGAATACAGGTCGAAAAGCACATTCGCTTTAGCGCTATCCTTCTCGCCCAAGGGAACGAATGCGTCGAAAGCAGGATCACGTTGATTTGCCCAATCCCCTTCGGCGTTCGGGCGCAGCCGTCGCCACGGCACAGCTTCCAGACTTGCGAAGTCTTCGATGATGGCCAGCTTTTCCTCTTGGCTGAGGTAGTCGCCAATATCGTGATAATGCAACTGACAGGGACCTTCGTGAGCCGGGTCCTTCACCATGATTGTGATGGCAACCGGGGTGCGGGAACCTGAACCGAAAATCTTGCCGCCTTCACTTTGGGATTTCTCACCGGAGGTCCGCTGATCGCCTCGCAGGTTGAAGACATACAAATGGCTGAATTCTTCGGTTAGGCTCAGTCGCAGCCCGTCCATATTGTTCGCCTCAAGGAACGATCCGTTCGTAACATAGGCGACGATGCCGCGATCCGCGATACGGTCAGACGCCCAGCGGATCGCGCGGATGTAGCTGTCATAGAGGTTCTTGAGCAGTTTGGCGTTCGATTTGGCCGCGTAGGTTGTCCTGATCTTGTCGTCCAGCGTCGGGTAGGCGAGGTTCTTGTTGTTGTCGTTCTCGCTGTCCTGTTGCGCAGAATAGGGCGGGTTGCCCACGATCACCTGAATGGGCTGGGCAAGCTGCCGTTCGGCGCGTTCGTTGTTTTCCGGCAGCACGACCTTGTCAACCATGTCGCCGTCTTCGGTCATCTGGAAGGTGTCGATCAGGATCATCCCGTCAAACGGGCGATAGGTGCCGGTGATGCCGTGATACGCCGTCTCGATATTCACCGTGGCGATGTAATAGGCGAGCAGGACCAGTTCGTTCGCGTGCAACTCGCCCGCATATTTGCGCACCAGCGCCTCGGGCGGGATCAGCCCCGACTGGATCAGCCGCACAAGGAAGGTGCCGGTGCCGGTGAAGGGGTCGAGGATTTGCACGCCCTCGCTGGACAGCGATTGCCGGAAGTGACGGCGCAGCGCGGCATCGGCGGACCGCAGGATGAAGTCGACGACCTGAACGGGTGTATAGACGATGCCCAGCCGTTCGGCCATGCGCGGGAAGGCGTTGTTGAAGAACGTGTCGTAGAGGTTGCGGATGATGTCCTGTTTCGACTTGTCGCTTTTCGCCAGGCTGATGCGTTCGCGCACGTTGTCGTAGAAGCGTTCGAGGCTTTCGGTTTCGCTGTCGACGGACCCCGCGTCGAGTTTGTGAACGATGGCTTCCAGCGCCTTACCCACGGCGTTGTGCGCCGGGAAATCCGTGCCCTCGAAAAGCGCCTGAAAAACCGGCATCGTCAGGACATGCTGGGCCAGCATTTCAATGGCTTCGTCCTGCGAGACGGCGGGATTGAGCGTGTCTTGCAGCCCCTTCAGGAAGCGGGCGAATTCTTCGGCCACGTCAGGGTTGCCGTCGATCATCGCCTTGATGCGGGTGATCAGCCGTTCGGCCACGGGACCGATGGATTTGGCCCATTCGCTCCAATATTCGCGGTCGCCCAGTTTCTTGGGGATCGCGGCATAGACCGCTTCGCTGATCGCGTCGATTGGCAGGGCCGGGAAATCGAGAGGCAGGCTGTCGCCCCCTTCGCCGCCGCCTTCACCCTCGCCGGATTTGTCGTCGCCCGAGACGACTTTGACCTTGCGGCGGAACTCGGCTTCGTCGACGAGGGACTCGTCATGGGCACGCAGGGCCTTGATCACCTTCCAGATGCTGCGGAACTGCGGATCGCTTTCGATGTAGCTGTTGTAATCGGCCACGTTCTTGGACGGCATACAGACCGGCAGGATGATGTAGCCGTATTTCTTGCCTTCCGCCTTGCGCATGACGCGCCCGACCGATTGCACGATGTCGACAATGGACTCGCGGGTATCGAAGAACACCACCGAGTCGAGCGCGGGCACGTCGATCCCTTCGGAGAGGCAGCGCGCGTTCGACAGAATCCGGCAATTGCCGGAACCTGGGTTGTCCTTCAGCCATTCGAGCGCCGATGACCGTCGCAAGGCGTTCATCGTGCCGTCGACGTGGTCAAGCTGGCAGTCGATCATGCCCGGCACGTCATCGGGTTGATAGGTCTCGGCATAGAGTTCGGCCAAGCGCCCGAAGGTTTCCGTCATCGCCTTGGACGACTTGATGGACCGCGAGAAGGCGACGGCGCGGCGCATCGGTTCGGTGTCTTCGGTCAGGTCTTCTTGTTCGCCGTCCTCATCCACCAGGACCAGCCCTTTCTTGGACAGGCCCTTCCAGCTTCCCACGATCTTGGTGGCGAAGTTGATGTCGATAGCTTTCTTTTCGTCGAGTTTGTAGGCGCGGTTGTAGCTGTTCGCCACGGCGCTCATCTTGTCCTGTTCGACGGCGACGATCAGCACCTTGTATTCCGACAGAAGATCGCGTTCGACGGCCTTGCCGAAGCCCAGCCGGTAGAATTCGGGGCCAAAGGTGTCGAGTTCGTCCATAGAATACAGGACGGCATCGTTCTGATCCGCTTTGGCCTTGGATGCATCGGCATAGATACGCGGCGTTGCGGTCATGTAGAGGCGTCTCTTGCCCTTCACGATGCTGTCGTCATGCACCTTCACGAAATCGGAGGGGTCTTCGCCCGGAAGGGTCAGGCCGGTTGTCCGGTGCGCTTCGTCGCAGATGATCAGGTCGAATTCGCCAAGCCCAGCGCGCTGGGCGTCGGACACGACCTGAATCGACTGATAGGTGGAGAACACGACAACGCGCCGCCCATGTGTCAGGGCTTGCGCAGCATTCGCCAGTTTCCGCGAGTCCGTGGTCGCGGGGTAGGCCAGATCGTGCGTGCGCAGGTCCTCTTCGTCGCGGCCCACCTTGCTGTCGGAACAGACGACAAAGGCGTGGATCGGATCATGCGCTTGCGCCGTCCATTCCCGCAGGGTCTGCGACACAAGCGAGATCGAAGGGGCCAGGAACAGGATGCGCCCGCCTTCAGGCACAATCGTTTCGGCAAGGCGCAGGGACGTGAATGTCTTCCCCGTGCCGCACGCCATGATCATCTTGCCGCGATCTTCGGTCTGGAAGCCCTCGATCACAGCGGCGATTGCCTCTTCCTGATGGGGTCGCGGCGTTTTCTTGGGGCGAAGGCGGATCAGGTCAGGGCGCGAGAGGCTGAATTCCGTCCAGTCAATCGGGCTTCCCGCCAGATCGGCAAGGCTTATACGGGAAACGGGAATGGTCTGCCCTTCGATGGCGCTTTCCGCGTTCCTGTTCCATTTATCAGTGGTCGACACGAGAATACGGCGCGCGAACTGCTTGCTGCCGTCATTCGAAGTGAACTGTTTTCCTGATGCAGACAGAAAGGAATCAATGTCGGCTTTCTGGATCGTGTGACTTGGATCGAAGAACTTGCACTGGATCGCCCAGTAGTCGCCAGTCGCCTTTTCACGGGCCACGAGGTCAATGCCCACGTCAGCACCCCAGCGGTCTGGCCATTCTTCCCAGAGCCAAACATGTTCCAAGAGATCGGAATACTGAGGGTCCCGGACCAAGTAGTTTGCAATCAGCCGCTCAAACAGCCTGCCCTTGCCGCGCTCGTCGCTGGATAGTTCCCGAAATTGTGAAAGAACTCTATCAATCTGCTTGTGACCCATACCCATACCCGCTGTGGTGTCTTCACCCGTTAGATCACTCAGACCTCTCCAGCCGCAAGTGGTGGGATGCCCAGAATTCGCTGCTAGTCTTCGCTCCGATCAAGAACTTCGAGGAGCCGTTCCAGCTTCGCATCCAGGTCTCGGCTCTTGCCAGCGTTGCGGATCAGCTCGCGCTGTCGAGCGAGTGGGATTTGACCATAGCTGGAGAGTGTCGTCACGACGCTTTCGTGGCCAAGGTTCTGGCTGAAAGCTTTGAACTCTTCGGGTGTTCGGCAAGTGAGGTACGCGTACTCGACGACGGTGTTTCTTACACGGTGCGGGGTAAAGTAGGGGAGCCCAGCTCCGGTGAACGCCCGCTTGAAAATCTGTCGAATAGGCTGGGAATTGGACCACACTTGACGTTTAATTCCATCCACAACCGGTCCCCTTTGGGGGTCAATCCGTTGCCGCGATTGAGGGAAAAGGGGATCGTCAGGCTGCCACCGGAGTTCGTCACGCAGGTAGCCAACCCAGGAGAACAGAACGCCTTCAATCTCAGGCCCAAGCGGCAACAGCACCGACTCGATCAGCTTGCTGTTCTTCGTGCGGACGGTTTTCGGGTCCTGCACGATCATCTGCCGGTCGATGTCGACATGGCCCAGCCGCAAGGAGGCGGCAGCATTGTCACGGATGCCGGTCATCATTAGAAGGGCAAATACGGCGCGATTACGTTTTTCCAGAATGCTTTCCGAAGGCATCGACCCTAGTGCGCGCTTCAATTGATCCATGGTCGGTGAGGGCTTCGAAGGCGAAGATGTAGCCGCGCGTATGTCCTTTTCGGAGAGGTTGAAGTAGGCGATAGCGTTGGTGTCGATCTTGGACTTGAACCCAGGCTGCACTGACAACCAACGGAAAAACCGTTGCACCGCTTTCAAGGTCGAAAGAACGGTCGAGTTTCCTAGACGTGTACTTTCGTCGGCAGGAGCGGACAGCGCCGCCCTGAAACCTTTTGCCTGTTCGCGATTGAAGCGCCCAAAGTCGCAGTAACCGGTGTATTCCTCAAAGCGCAGGATCGCTTTTTCGACCCCGCGCACGGTGGCTTCTGACTTTTGATCCGCTTCGCACAGGAACTCAGCGTAGTCACGCTTGATCCGTTCATTTCCCGCGTTGAACTTGTCCATTTTCGTCTTGCTCCTTTGAGTCACCATCCAAGAGGGGAATGCTGCTCCCCTTTAGGCTTGGGGTCCGCCTCTGGAGTGGCCCGAATGACGCGGTGTATTCTTGCAGTCGTGAAACGCTCCCTGCGCGGCAGATTTTTCTGCCACATGTGCAGCAAGCCCCAACCAGACGAACCGTTTTCTCATTGAGATCGCCAATGTGGACAGAGCCCAAGATTGGCAGGCGAGGTGCTCGGCATGAAAGGCAGTACATTTCATCTGGACCGCACTTTTGCTTCTTGCCTCTGGCTCTGGCGTCCAGGTATCTGCGAAGTTCTGCGCCGTGGATCAGGGTTGGGCTCTGGCCATCGATTGAACCCAACCCGCTCTTCAGCCAACGGCGAACAGTGTGAACGTGAACTTCGAGAAGCGCTGCTACTTCAGGTACAGAATAGGTACACAGGATACGGATGCGCCTGCGGTCCGGGTTCTTTGATCCTGGCATTGTGGCGGCCCTAGTCGCCCGCCCGCATGTCACGACCGCCGGTTCCCGCAAGACGAGGTGCGGCGGCAATCCAGGATTGCAGGTCTTCGAGGAAGTAGAAGGCACGTCCACCCAGCAGCACATATTGCGGTCCTTGGCCTTTCATTGCCCAATCGGCGAGGGTTTTCGGCGAGCAGCCAAGGTAGCGGGCGGCGTTCTTGCGGTCCATTCGTCCATCCGGGTGCATGAAGACGCGCTGCGTGTCAGTATTGATTTTCATGGTTTGTTTCCTTGCTCTTTAGGTTTTGCCGGTAAGTACACAGAAAGAAGAGCAAGACATGTATTGAAACTCAATACATAACGTGCAAAATGGATCACAGCGGAACGTTTCGACACGAGGACATCATGACAATCAAGGCTTCTAAAGGCTCTGGATCGAAATTGGGCAGGACGGAGACAGTCTCGATTCGGCTTGATCCACGCCTAAATTACCTGTGCGAATTGGCAGCCCGATCACAGCGTCGAACGAAATCGTCGTTCATCGAGGCCACTCTCGCTGAACAAATCCAGACACAGGCCATCAACAAATGGCGCGACACCGGTCAAGATCAGCCAGATACATTCGGCGAAAAGGCGGATGTTCTTTGGCACGTCCGGGAAAGCCAACGGCTCGTGTCCCTTGGGATCATCGCACCAGAATTGATGACATTCGAAGAACAACACATTTGGGCATTGATTGAAGAAAACGGATTTTTTTGGCGCGGCCAGTGGCGAGGGGATGTCTGGCGCTATCAAGTCAGCTTGGACGACATAATCCGCGACAGGGTGGATAAGTATTGGGAAGATTTACTCGCGGTCGCGACTGGCGAGAAAGACTCGAACACTCTGCCCCGTGTTCGGCCACCCGCAACCCGCGACATTGACGACGACGAAATTCCTTTCTGAGGTTCTCCACAATGGCTACCAGATTCTCCAAGCTGACACGTCCTGCTATCCGGACCTTGAAGGTTGGTGACAGCCTTTCCGAACATGGGATTACATTTCGCCGTGACGCCAATGGTGATGGCGTCTTTTCCGTCAATATCATGGTGGACCGTCGGCGCATTCATCGCGTGATCGGTCGGGAATCTGAGGGAGTGACTCGGCAGCAGGCGGAAGACTTCATTGCCCAGGCCAGAACTGACGCAAGGCGTCTGCGTTTGGAGCTGCCCGATGGACGCAAGACGCCATTGAGCTTTCAGGAAGCCGCGACCCGATACGTCCAGAGGCTCCGCGACAGTGATGGCAAGAACATCGACATCAAGAAGCGCCAATTGAAACAGCACTTGGTCCCGTTCTTGGCGGAAAAGCCGTTGAGTGCCATCGAATCCTTCGACGTCGAGCGATACAAGAAAACCCGTCGATCAGCAGGCGCAGCGAAGGCGACGGTGAACCGGGAGCTGGCCACCCTTTCCCACCTACTGAACCAAGCTGTTGAGTGGAAGTGGATCAAGAGCAAGCCCGTCAAGATCGTGCGCTTCAAGGAAGACAACCAAAGGATTGTCTATCTGACTGATGAGCAGTGCGTAGCACTTCTGGAAGCTGCGGCATCGGATCACAACGAAAACATCCATGCCTTCGTCATGGTTGGATTGCACACAGGGATGCGCCATGCGGAGATTCTTGCGATCCGACGTGAAGATGTCGACGTCAGGAAGCGAGTGATCTGGGTTCCACAGGCTAAGGCGGGGTCGCGTGAGCAACCAATTACACGCGAGCTGGCAGTGTATTTAGGAAAACGCATAGACATGTTGCCGCCGGGCTGCGAATGGATGTTCCCCTCTCCGGGAAGCGCCACCGGGCACGTCCACACTATTCGCAAGGCGTTTCGCCGATCCGCTGAACGCGCTGGGCTCGATCCCGACCAGATCACCCCTCACACGCTTCGCCATACGGCGGTGACGCATCTGGTTCAGGCGGGCGTCGACCTGCCCACAGTCCAGCGCATTTCCGGTCACAAGACGTTGTCCATGGTTGCGCGCTACGCGCATCAAAGCGGGTCGCACATCGAAGCTGCAATGGATCGGTTGGAAGGGCGGGTCAGCGGCACCCAGGAAGACAACATCCGCAAGTTAAAGCCGAAAAGTTCGGCGTGATTACACACGAATTACACGTGCACTTAAGTGCACCAAGCCGGATGGGGTCTAAGTTATTGATTTTTATGGTGCCCGGGGGCGGAATCGAACCACCGACACGAGGATTTTCAATCCACTGCTCTACCCCTGAGCTACCCGGGCACGGGAGCGGGCTTGGCCGCTGGGTGGGGGCCTTCTAGGCCGGGGAAATGGCGGTGTCCAGAGGTTTTGCGCACTTTTTTAGTGGCGCCGCGACGGGTCGGGATCCGGGCTGTTGTCGGGCAGTTCGTCAGGGCCGGGTTCGACCGGTTCCAGCGTGTAGGATCCGTTCAGCCAGCGGGCCAGGTCGAGGTCGGCGCAGCGGCGCGAGCAGAATGGGCGCCAGCGTTGTGCGGTCTGCTCGCCGCAGATCGGGCAGCTCATGCGAGAGCCTCCGACAGCGGCAACCGGCTGCGCTGGCGTTGCAGTTCGTAGTGGCCCAAGGGCGTCCATCCCGCCAGGGTGGTCTCGATGGCGTCGGCGCGAAACGCGGCGCGCAGGGCGGTTTCGAACCCGCGACGGTCCTTCTTGGCCATCGGTGCCAGGTCCAGCGTGATCTGCCCGCCCAGCCCACGCAGGCGCAGCGCGCGGGGCAGTTCGCGCGCGCAGGCCAGGTTGGCCTTCAGCCCCGCCGCCAGCGAGGTGTCGGCTCCGGTGTTCACATCCACCGCGACCAGCGCGCGGGTGGCCTCGACATAGAGATGGGCGCCGCCGGACAGAGGTTCCGATATCCCGCGGACAGTTTCGAGCGTATCCAGCACGCCGTGGGTTTCGAACCCGCCGGCCTGCGTCACAACCTCGGCCGGATCCGTCCAGTCCCGCCAGGCCTGCGCATGCGGGCCGTCGCCATCCAGCAGCTTCTCCGGCGCCGATCCGGGATCATCCAGCACCTGCGCGGCCAGATCGACCATCGCCTCGATATCCCGGGCAACCTCGTCCCCGTCCGCCCCGGCGCAGGCCGAGCGCAGGATCAGGCCCATGCCGCGACCACCCATCGCTTCATGTGCGATCTCCAGCAATCGGTCGCGCTCGTCCTCGTCACGGATCGTGCGCGAGACGTTCAGGCCGGGGGCGTCGGGCGTGACGATGGCATAGCGGCTCTTGAACAGCAGCTTGGCCGTCACCGGCAGGGCCTTGCCCGGCTCGGCATGGCCGGTGACCTGTACCAGCAGCGGCGCGCCCGGGCGCAACCCCTTGACCTGGCGCAGAAATGCGGCGCCGTCGGGCGTCGACAGGAACATGCCGCCCTGCCCCTTGACCGGCCGGTCGGCGCGGGCGCGATAGATGGTTCCCGGCGCGGGCGCGTCGGCGGCGATCAGCAGGTCGTCCAGCCGGCCGTCGACCATCAGCGCGGCGGCCTCGCGGCCCTCGTAGTGGTCCAGGATGATCGTGCGGCCCTTCATGACGCCTCGCGATAAAGCGGATAGCCCGCCGCCTGAAGCAGGCCAGCGGTCTCGGCCAGCGGCAGGCCGACGATTGCGGTGAACGACCCCGAGATCCACGGCACGAAGGCCCCGGCCGGTCCCTGGATGCCATAGGCGCCCGCCTTGCCCTGCCAATCGCCGGTGGCCAGATAGGCGTTGACCTCGACATCCGACAGTCGCTTGAGCTTGACCTGGCTGATCACGTCGCGCTGCCATATGGCATCGCCCTTGCGCAGGGCGACCGAGGTGATGACCCGGTGGCGGCGACCGGACAGGGCGAAGAGGAACTCGGCCGCGGCGGCGGCATCGGCGGGCTTGCCCAGGATGCGGCGGCCCAGGGCCACGGTGGTGTCGGCGCAAAGCACGATGTCGTCCGGACCCGACGGAACCGCCCGCGCCTTTTCCCGGGCGATCCGGGCGCAATAGGGGCGCGGCAACTCGCCCTTGTGCGGCGTCTCGTCGATGTCGGGTGGTTGCACGGAATCCGGCCTGACGCCAAGCTGCGCCAGCAGGTCCAGCCGGCGCGGGCTGCCCGATCCCAGGATGAACGCCATGAAACGGGCGTTACTTGAAGCGATAGTTGATCCGACCCTTGGTCAGATCATAGGGGGTCATCTCGACCTGAACACGGTCGCCGGCAAGGACGCGGATGCGGTTCTTGCGCATCTTGCCTGCCGTATGTGCGATGATCTCATGGCCGTTTTCCAGCTCGACCCTGAACGTCGCATTCGGCAGGAGCTCCTTCACGACACCGGGAAATTCGAGCGTATCTTCCTTGGCCATGTTGTCTCCATAACAGATTCACCCGCACATTGCGGGACGTGCGCTTAAATGGTCCCATCCGGCCTTTTTTTCAAGGCCCTTCTGACAGAAGCGAGGAATTTGTGACGGATGCGGCGCGCGGGTCCTGCTCGCTCCAGTGCGCCCGGTTCAGCACGACCCCATCGGCCCGGACATGGGCGATGGCCGCGGGGTCGAGTTCGGCATAAGTCCAGCCGGGCCGGTTCAACTCTCCCTCGGCCAGAACGCCAGTCTGGGGGAAGCCGGTGTCGGGCGGGCCGAACACGCCACCGCATCCGGTGTTGGTGTCCACGGCCTCGGACCAGTCCGCCTTGCCCACGACCGAGGCCATGACCGTCACGCACTGGTTCTCCAGCGCGCGCGCCATCGCGCCGATGCGCACCCGCCAGTAGCCCGACAAGGCCTCGGTGCAGGACGGCACCAGGATCAGGTCCGCCTGCGTCAGCGCCCGTCCCAGCAGCGGGAATTCGACGTCATAGCAGATCAGCACGCCGATCCGCCCCAACGTCGTGTCGAAGAGCTTGAGCGGACCGCCGGGCGCGATCTCCCAGGTCTCGCGCTCGAACCGGGTCATGATCTGCTTGTCCTGGTGATCCTGGCGGCTGTCCGGCGTGTAGATTTCGGCGCGGTTCACAGGGCGGCCCTGCGGCACGGCCACGGGTGCTGACGCGCCCAGGATATGCACGCGATGCTCGGCGGCCAGCCTCCGGTGCAGACCCGCGGCATCGGCCATCCGGTCCGACACGGCGTGGATCGACCGTTCCAGATCGCCGGCGGCGTCCGCGCCCGCCAGGGTGGCCAGCTCCATCGCGCCGTATTCGGGAAAGACCAGCAGGTCCGCCCCCTGCCCGGCGGCATCCGACACCCAGCGTGCGATCTTGTCCTCGTATTGCGCCCAGCTGTCGAGCCAGTCGAGCGGATAGGCGGCGGTGGCGATCTTCATGCTGTGCTCCGATTTGCCCGTCCGATCAGTCGCGCAACACGGCCATGCTGTCGCTGTCCCAGCCCAGCCAGACCGGATCGGACCCGACCGCCTGACCGGTCTCGGCATCGACGAAGGCCCGCAGGGTCGCGCCCTGCGCCTCTTCGACGGCCAGGTCGACGGCCATCCGGCTGCCGAGGAAGGTCTTGCGCACGACGCGCCCCTGGACCGCATTGCCGGTTTCGGGTCGGGCGTTGTGAAAACCCAGCTTTTCCAGGCGCAGCGAGGCGGTGATCGTCTCACCGGGCCGGGGCGTCGTGCCCGAGGCATGGCCGCGCAGGGTCTGGCCGAACCAGTCCATCACCACCGCATCCCCCTCGCGCCCGCGCATTTCGCCCGAGATCAGGTTCGTCTCGCCGATGAACTCGGCCACGAACCGGCTGGTGGGGTGGAAATAGAGCTCTTCGGGCGTGCCGTCCTGTTCCACGCGGCCGTCATTCATCACCACGATGCGGTCGGACATGGTCAGCGCCTCTTCCTGGTCGTGGGTCACGAAGAAGAACGTCTTGTGCGTGCGCCGCTGGATCGATTTCAGCTCCTGCTGGACCTGACCGCGCAGCTTGGCGTCGAGCGCCGCCAGCGGCTCGTCCAGAAGCAGCAGCGCCGGGTCGGGCGCCAGCGCGCGGGCCAGGGCCACGCGCTGCCGCTGCCCGCCCGAAAGCTGGCCCGGATAGCGGTCGCCATAGGCGCCGAGTTCGAGGAAATCCATGATCTCGTCCTGGCGCGCGCGGATCGCGGCCCTGTCCATCCCCTTGAGCTCCAGCGCAAACGAGATGTTCTGCCGGACCGTCATATGCGGGAATAGCGCATAGTCCTGGAACACCATGTTCACATGGCGTTTTTCGGGCGGCTGGCGGGTCACGTCCGTCCCGTCGAGGATCACGCGGCCGCTGTCGGGCTGCTCGAACCCGCCGAGGATGCGCAAGGTGGTCGACTTGCCGCAGCCCGACGGGCCGAGGAAGGTGACGAACTCGCCGCGCGCGATATCCAGGGTCAGGTTCTCCAGCGCGACGGTCTCGCCGAAGGTCTTGGTGATCTGGTCGATCCGGACCAGGGGATCTTGGGTCATCAATTGGTATCCTTGTTCGCGCGGCGGGTGAACCTTTCGGCCCAGATGCCGATCGCGGCAGTCAGAACCAGCGCCACGGTGGCAATCGCGTTGATCTCGGGCGACATGCCGGACTTGAGCTTGGCGAAGATCAGCACCGGCAGGGTCGGGTCATATCCGCCGAGGAAGAACGAACGCACGAAGTCGTCGAAGCTGAGCAGCAGGCAGAAGATGCTCGCCCCCAGGATCGCCGGCACCAGGTAGGGCAGCGTGATCCGCAGGAAGGCCACCAGCGGATCGGCGCCCAGGTCGCGCGCCGCCTCGATCTGGCTTTTCGGCAGGGTCGACAGCCGCGCCATCACTACCAGCACGACGAAGGGCACGTTGTGCACCGCATGCGCCCAGATGATCGCGCCCATGCCGGGCTCGATCCCGAGGTAACGGGCATAGATGCGAAAGGCGATGGCCGAGATGATGCCCGGCACCAGCGCCGGCAGGACGGTCAGGCCGAACATCACCCCCCAACCCTTGAACCGGCTGCGCTCCAGCAGCACCGCGATCCAGGTTCCGACCACGACCGAGGCGATGGTCGAAAGCACTGCGATGGCGATGGAATAGCCGAAAGTGGACAGCACCTCGGCATCGGCAAAGACGCCCGAATACCAGTCCAGCGTCCAGGAGCGGATCGGAAAGCCGATGAACTTGCTGTCCTTGAAACCCATCATCACCATCAGGATCAGCGGCACGAAGACATAGAGCACGAAGGCCCAATAGGCGCAGGACAGGAAAATGCGGTTGCCGCGGATCATCCGGTATCTCCCTTTCGCAAGCCGCGCATGACGCGCTGGAACACGCCGGTGATCAGCAGCGCGGCCAGGAACATGATCGTGGCAAAGGCGGCACCGGTCGGCCACTCGTCGCCGGCGACGTGGAAGAAGCCGGCGATGGTCTCGGCAAAGACGGTGGTCGAGGGCCCGCCCAGCAGCACCGGTGTCGCGTAGAACCCCGTCGAGATCAGAAAGACCAGCGTGCAGCCCGAGGAAATCCCCTCCAGCGTCAGCGGCAGCGTCACCCGGCGGAACCGCGTCCAGGCCCCGGCCCCGAGGTCTGCCGCGGCCTCGTTGTAGCTCTTGGGAAGCTTCTCCAGCGCCGAGTAGAGCGGCAGCAGCATGTAAAGCGCGGTGAGGTAGACGATACCGACCCCCATCGAGAAACTGGTATACATGAACGGGATCGGCCGATCGATCAGGCCCAGCCATTTCAGCACCAGGTTCACCGCGCCGGTATTGCCCAGCAGGATCATGATCGCATAGGTGCGCACGATCTCGCCCACCCAGAACGGCACCAGCAGCAGCAGGAGCATCAGCATCTGGTTCCTGCGGCTGACGTGACGGGCCAGGAAATAGGCCACCGGATAGGTCAGGATCAGCGTGCAGAAAGTGAACACCCCGGCAAAGGCGAGCGTCCGGAAGAACGGCATCCAGAAGATCCTGTCGCCGAAGAAGCGCAGGTAGTTGTCGAGGGTGAAGCTCTGCTCGACGCCCTGGGCCACCGGATAGGCGTCGGTCAGGCTGACGCGCAGCATCTGCAGCATCGGTCCCAGGTGCTGGGTCAGCACCCAAAGTATGGGAAACGCGGCCAGGATGACGAATTGCCGCCGCGGCGATGCGGTGGTGAAATCGGCCAGCGCCCGATACGGACCCCAGGCCACCAGGCGCCCCCAGGCGGTCAGCCCGCCAGGTTGACCGGCAAGTCCGGAGGGATCCTTGCGCGCGGATGCGTCGGAGCTCATGCTTTCTCCTCTTGCCGGGACGAAAAACCGTCCCGCCCGCCGGAGACCGGCGGGCGGATTGTCAGAAAAACCGGATCAGGCCGCCTTGATCGCCTCGACCGCCGGGTCGACCAGGCCGTACTTCAGCTCGTTGGCCTCGGCGCGGAAGAACTGCAGGTTGGCCAGCTCCTCCTCGCTGAACGACGTCGACTTCCTCTCCAGGTCGGTCAGGTATTCCGACGCGCCCTTGTAGGTCGAGATGAAGCCCGACGCCTTGGTCATCGACGCGCCGATCTCGGGCGAGGCCAAAATCGCGTCGAGGAACGCATAGGCGTTGTCGGCGTTCGGCGCGTTGTTGGCGATGTTGAACGTGTAGACGAAGCCATAGCTGCCTTCGCGCGGTATGGTCATCGCCAGCGGGAAGCCGTCGTTGATCAGGGCCGCCGCCGGTCCGTTCCAGGAATGGCCCAGCGCGATGTCCTGGTTGACCATCATCTGCTGGAACTCGGCGCCGCTGTCGTAATACTTGCGCACCAGAGGCTTCTTCTCGATCAGGAACTGCTTGGCCTCCTCGACGATGGCCGCGGCCTTATCGGGGTCGTCCATATAGGCGACCATGTTGCCGTCATAGCCCTTCATCAGCATCACGATCGACATCATGTCCTGGATGATATAGGCGGTCTGGCCCTTGTATTTCTCCGAAAACAGCGTGTCCCAGGACTGCGCCTCCTCGGCTGTGACCAGATCGGTGTTGTAGGACAGCACCTCCATCCCCGACAGGATTGGCGCGCCCCATTTGTTGCCGTTGATCGTCGCCCAGTCGCTTTCCGAGAAGGTCGGGTTGATGTTGCCCCAGTTCGACAGCCGGTCGGTGTCGAGCGGGGCCAGAAGCTCGCTGTCGATGAATTGCAGGAAGCGGTGGCCGGCCACGGTCATGATGTCCACGGTCGGGTTCGGCGCCTCGGCGGCCAGCAGGTTGAACTGCTTGCCCTGGTCGTCGACCAGGCGCACATTGACCTTGATGCCGGTATCGGCCTCGAACTGCTTCTTGAACGCCTCGGGCACGAAATCGTTGTAGGTCCAGATGTTGACCTCGTCGCCCGCGGCATTGGCGCGGCGCAGATAGGCGGGGCTTGCCAGCGCCACCCCGGTCATCGCGGCGGTGCCCATGAAACGGCGTCGGTTGAGTGTCAGTTTGGTCATCTTGCGGGTCTCCTTGCTGGTTCAGTCTGGTCCGTATCTCTTGTTGTTCAGGACACCGGGTGCGGTGCCGCCCGCAGCAGCCCGGTACGGGCGGCCCGCTGCAGATCCTCAAGCGTGAATCGATCGAGCCGCAGGGCGGCCAGAAGGGCGTTCTCGGACGCGAAATCGCGGCCATACATGGCCGAGAAGATCGCGATCCCCGCCTCGTGCAGGGTTGCGGTGCGGCCCGCCAGCCGGCCCAGCACGGCGGTCAGATGCAACCCGTAGGGCACGTCCTCGGTGACGTAACGGCTGTCGGCGGTGGCGGGGCCGGTGCCGCCATTGCCTCGCGCGTGCATCTGCTGGTTCATCTCCGAGATCGATGCCACCGGCACGTGGAAGCTCAGGTGGAAATGCTCGAAGATCGTCTTGACCTCCAGGCCAAGCGCCTCGGCGATGGCCAGCCGTTCCAGGTCCAGCTGTTCCAGCAGGCGGCCCACCTTGGGCGTCACGTTCTGGCCCTGGCTCCAGACCTCGCCGCGTTCCATGCGGGTGATGTTGCCCAGGGCGATCCCCATGTGGTTCTGCGGGTTGAGATTGGACAGCGAGATCGCCAGCAGCCCGTCACGCGGCTGGAACCTGTCGCCGAAGAGATCGCGGCAGAGTGTCAGGGCGCTCTCGGTCTCGCTCTCGGGCACCGTGCAGCTGTCGACCCGGGCGCGCAGCGTGTTGACCTGGACCGCAGCGCCGTCCTGGCGCCGGCCGGTGACAACGGTGGTGCCCCAGGCGGTGATCGGCGCAGCAACGCCGCGCGCGGCCAGCGCCTGCGCCAGATAGACCGCGCCCAGCGAGGCATGGGACGAGATGATGACATGCTGCCCTGCCCGGACATGCGGCGCCAGGGCATCCAGCACCATCTTGTGCCCGTAGGCCGGCAGCGCGATCAGCAGCACGTCGTTCTCGGCCGCCAGCTGCGCCGCCGAACCGGCGATGCGGGGCGCGAAACGGGCCTCGACCGCGCCGGTGGCGGTCAGCGGCGCGCCATCCAGCGCGGCGGTGCCCGCGCCCGAGGGCGACCAGAGCATCGGGTCATGTCCGCGGTCAGCCAGAAGCGCCGCGGTGCCGAACGCGATCGAGCCTGCGCCCGCGATGCCGATGCGCTTGGGCCCGCTCATGCCTCGGCCTCCTGCCGGACCGGATCACCCAGCACGTGCATCAGCCGGTTGGCCCAGCCAAAGAGCGCCGAAGACAGGATCAGGTCCAGGATCTCCGCCTCCGCCAGCCCGGCATCGCGCAGCATCTGCATGTCCTCCGGCGTCGCCTCGGGCGGGGCCTCGGACAGCTTGCGCGCAAAATCGAAGATCGCCCGGTTCCGCGGGCCCAGCTCGGCCTCGCCCCCCTTGTCGAACAGCGCATCGGTGACGGCTGTGTCCTTCTCCAGCTTGGCGTGGCGGTCTGCATGAACCGCCGCGCAATAGATGCAGCGGTTGACCATCGAGGCGGCCAGCGCGCCCAGTTCCCGCTCGGCCCGCGACATGCCGCCGGGATCGTACATGATCGCGTTGAAGAGCGGCGAGCGCACGGCGAGGCTTTCCACGTCATGGGCCAGGGTCAGCACATAGTCGGACACTTTGGTGTTCGACGGCGTGACCTGGAGCGCCTCCAGCTGCTCGGGCGTGGCCTCGGCCAGGTTCACCGGGGTCACGCGCGGCTGCCATTGCGGCACCGAGCGGGTGAATTTGCGCACCACGCGGCTCATGCCGAACCGCCCCGCATCAGCCGTAGACCGGCGACGACCCGCAGCTGATAGGCGAGAAAGGCGGCCAGTTCACACAGCCGGACGATATCGGCATCGGACAGGCCGGCGTCCTGCAATGTCGAGATGTCCTCTGGCGCGATGTCTTTCGTGGCGTTCGCGGCCTTGTCGCAAAAGGCGACCACCCCGGCCAGGCCCTGTGCCGCGCCGGTCTCATCGGGATCGGCCAGCGCGGCCATGTCCCCGGCCGCGTGCAGATAGTGATCGGCCAGCGCCGCGTCCCCGGCCTGGCGCGCCACGCGGGCCGCCAGCGCCGCGCGCAATTCGTGGGAAAACCCGCCCGCATAGAGCGGCCGCAGTACCGCGGCCTCGGCAGCATCGGTCATCTCGAAGATGTTGGCGCGGTCGGCGGCGGCCTCGGCCACCGTGCCGCCGGTGATCCCGGCGACGGCCAGCGCAGTCGTCTCCAGCGCGCTCATGCCACCTTGCCTTTCCGCTCTTGCGCCGCGGCATCCAGGTCCGTCGGCTCCCATTCGCTGCCGTCCAGCTCGGGCGTGTCATAGTCCTGCATGCCCTGCCAATGCGTCTCGATATCCTCTTGGTAAAGCGTTGCCGCCAGCGCGCGGGCCAGCCAGGCCGCGCCGTCACTGATGCCCGGTATGTCGCCGCTGACCTTGCCCATGCTGGCCGATGCGCCGTAGTTGAAGCAATAGACATTGCCCAGCCACGGCGCCTGCCCCGGTTCCCGCTCGCGAAAGGTGAAATCGGAGTTGAGATAGGGAAAATGCGCCAGATCCCGCGATGCCTCGCCCGGCGGCGGGGTATAGACGTCCTTCCACAGCAGGATGTCGCCGGCCGCTTCGCCGAACTCGGTGCGCGCCATCGGGTCGATGACGAAACCGGTGCCCAGGATCACGAAATCCGCCAGATAGGATGTGCCGTCCGCAAAGTGGATGCGCGCGCTGTCGCCCTCGGTCTCGATGCGTGTCGTCGCCTTGCCGAAGTGGAAATGCGCGTTCGGGTGCCGGCTCACCCGCAGGGTCGAGCCGTGCGGCGGCGGTGTCTGGGTGGCAAAGCTGTATTGCATGAAACGCCAGCGCCATTCATCGGGAAGCGCTGCATACCCGGCGGTAAACCCGAAACTGCCGATACCCATCATCTTGTTGATCGTGGGCATCTCGCGGCGGCGCACCAGGTGGCGGACCTCGGCGGCGCCGTGTTCCAGCGCCTCGGCCGCATTGTCCACCGCCGACGCGCCGACACCGATCACCGCAACCCGCTTGCTGGCCAGCGCGGCAAAGTCGATCTCGTCGGCGCTGTGCGCCCACAGGTGACGCGGCAGGCCTGAGACGAAATCGGGGATGTTCGGCCCGCCGGTGCCGTCGCGCCCGGTGGCGAAGATCAGCTTGCGGGTCAGGACGGTGCCGCTTTGCGCTCCCGACAGGGTCAGCCGCAGCAGGTCGCCCTCGGGCTCGACGCGATCCACCGAAACGCCGTTTTCGACCGGGATATCAAGGACTCTCCGGTACCACTTCAGGTAGTCCATCCACATCGGACGCGGGATCTTGTCGAGCGCCTCCCAGGCGTCGGATCCGAACTGCGCGCGATACCAGGCCTGGAAGGTCAGCGGACCCAGCCCATAGGCCGGCCCCGTCAGCGCCTTCGGCGAGCGCAGCGTCTCCATCCGCGCATAGCTCAGCCACGGCCCCTCGCGCCCCTCTCCGCTGCGGTCCAGCACGCGGACATTGTGCATCCCGCCCGTCCTGAGCGCTAGCCAGGCCAGCATCCCGCACATGCCGCCGCCGATGATGACGATGTCGGTGATCCCCTCGCGCTGCGGCACCCAGGCCTTGCCCGGATAGCACAGGTGTTCCAGATCCTCTTGCAGCCGGGATTCGAGTGCCGGCAGCCCCTTGCCGTCGATCCTGTTGGTGGCGTCATGTTGCATTCGGCGGTTCCCGGCCTGAAGTGTCGTTTCGGCGTCGAGCAAGTTGCGCGGGACAAGCGGGTGCCGCCCGTATTTCCGCAGCCTTTGTCGGAAACGCGGTCCCGAAACCCCCGGCGGAAATGTCTGAATTGCTCGGTTTCATGTCTAGCAGGTCTGTCACCGGTGACAATGCCTTGCCCTAAGGGAAGGCAGTGCTCCGGCGCCGATCAGACAAGCGTCAGGCCGTCGCCCCTGCGGATCCGCCCGCCCTGCCGGACCTCGGCATAGACGCCCATGTCGGAATGGCCGAACTGCCCTTTCAGCAGCGCGGGGACGTCGATGTCGCGCTCCGCCGTCCGGGGGTTCACCTCGGTCGCAGGGCAGCGCTTGGTGCGCATCACGACCTCCAGCCGGACGGAGCCGATGGCCAATATGCGCCCGATCCAGTCAAGCTCGGCAAAGGGCGGCAGGCCGGAAAACAGGATGTTGGCACGAAACCGCGCCGGGCTGAGATCCTGCCCCGTCCGCGCGGCAAGGTCCGCCACGCTGTCGAGGTTGATCAGCGAGACGGCGTTCATCAGCGATGGCGACACGACCGAGACATCGGTGAACTTGTGCGGCCCGGCCGAATGCAGCGTGGGCGCCATATCCGCCGGCAGGCCCAGATCCTCGGCCAGCCAGGCGGAGGCGGCATGCCGACCTTCGGGCGTTGCGATGTCGAATGACACCTCCTCCCCGCTCCTGCCGATCATCAGCCGCATCTCGTCCGGGTCATATCGCGTGCGCAACCGGGCCAACGCCGCCTCCTGCGCCAGGACCACGAATTTCGACTTGGGAAGCGGCCTGGGGTTCTGCGGGTCGAAGCCGCTGCCGGGCCGGGCAAAGCCAAAGGCCCGGTCCAGCGGAAACCCCTGCCCCGGCAGCAGGTCCACCACCTCCAGGGACTGCGCGCTCAGGCCCTTGACCGGGTAGTGGAACAGCTCTCGGATCTCTGCCTGCATGACGGCCCCGCCGGTTTGCGCTCAGACGAACCTGTTGACCAGGTTCTCCAGCCTCTCCTGCCCGCCGGATCGCGGCTCGGGCGCAAGGGCGTTCCGGGTGACGTGATCGAAACACGCCTCCAGCCCGCCTTGCAGCAGGGCCTTTGCCGAGCTGCTCTGCCATCCGGCATAGCGTTCCTCGCGCGCCCGTTCCAGCGCGCCATCCTGCAGCATCCGCGCCGCCGCCTTGAGCCCGCGCGCGCAGACATCCATCGCGCCCACATGCGCCAGCACCAGGTCCGCGGGACCCAGCGACTGCCGGCGCAGCTTGGCGTCGAAATTCGTGCCGCCGGTGGTGAAGCCCCCTGCCCTGAGGATCTCGTAATAGGCCAGCGCCACCTCGGGCACGTTGTTGGGAAACTGGTCGGTGTCCCAGCCCGACTGATAGTCGTTCCGGTTCATGTCGATGGATCCCAGGATACCGAACCCCGCCGCCATCGCCAGTTCATGCTCAAAGGAATGGCCGGCCAGGATCGCGTGGCCCTGTTCGATGTTCATCTTAACTTCGGTCTCCAGGCCGAATTCCTGAAGAAAGCCGTAGACCGTGGCCACGTCGTAATCATACTGGTGCTTGGTCGGCTCCTGCGGCTTGGGTTCGACCAGGATTGCGCCCTTGAACCCGATCTTGTGCTTGTAGTCGACGACCATTTGCAGGAACCGCCCGGCCTGGTCCCGCTCGCGCCGCAGGTCGGTGTTCAGAAGGGTCTCATACCCCTCGCGCCCGCCCCACAGGACATAGTTCTCGCCGCCCAGCCGGTGCGTGGCGTCCATGCAGGTCTTTACCGTGGCCGCCGAATAGGCGAACACATCCGGATCCGGGTTGGTGGCCGCGCCGGACATGAACCGCCTGTGCGTGAACAGGTTGGCCGTGCCCCAGAGCAGCCGGGGGCCGCCGGCCTCGATCTTGGCGCCGATATAGTCGACGATCTCCTCCAGGTTGCGGGTCGTCTCGGCGAAATCCGCGCCTTCGGGGCGCACATCGGCATCGTGGAAGCAGAAAAAGGGCTGGCCCAGCAGCGCAAACAGCTCGAACGCCACGTCCGCCTTCATCCGCGCAAGCTCCATCGTGTCGCCGAACCAGGGCCGGTCGAAGGTCTGCCCGCCAAAGGGGTCGCCGCCGGGCCAGGCGAAACTGTGCCACCACGCGACGGCAAAGCGCAGATGGTCCTCCAGCCGCTTGCCCATGACCTTCTCGTCGGGGTCGTAGTGACGGTAGGCGAACTCGTTGCCGCTGTCGGGACCCTCGTATCGGATCGGCGGGATACCTTTGAAAAACTCTGTCATGACAGCTCCTTGAGTGCGCCATAGGCGGTGCGATAGCGGTGATAGGCGTCGTCGAAGGCATCGGTCAGCGCCGTGTCGGGGGCGATCTGCCGGGCGATCTCGGGGGGCGTGGCAAGCTCTGCCCCGCCCTGTTCTGCGGCCATCATTCCCAGGCGCGCGGCGCCGAAGGCCGCGCCGAACTCGCCCTTGCGGGGAATGTCGACGGGCAGGCCCAGGACCGTGGCGATGACATTAAGCCAGTAATCCGACCGCGCCCCGCCGCCCAGCGCGATCACACGCGGAATCCTGGTTCCCGTCGCGTGCATGGCCTCCAGGCTGTCGCGAAAGGCGAACGCGACCCCTTCGAGCACCGCGCGGGTCGCGGCGGCGGTGTCGGTGGCATGCTCCAGCCCGAGGAATGTCGCCCGGATCCGCGCGTCGTTATGCGGCGTCCGCTCGCCGCCCAGATAGGGCAGGAACATGCTCCGCCCCGGGGGCTGAAGCGCCCCCAGGGATCCGGTCAGTGCCGCCGGGTCCGCGCCGACCAACCGACCGAACCAGGCCAGCGCGTCGGTTGCCGAGAGGATCACCCCCATCTGGTGCCAGCGCCCGGGCAGCGCATGGCAGAACGTGTGAAGGGCGGATTCGGGGTCGGGCGCATAGCCGTCATTGGCGGCAAAGAGTACGCCGGATGTGCCCAGCGACACGAAACCGTCGCCCGCCCGGACGACCCCCGCGCCCACGGCCGAGGCGGCATTGTCGCCGGCGCCCCCGGCGACCGGGATACCGGCGGGAAGGCCCAGATCCGAGGCGACCTCTGGGCGCAATCCGCCCGAGGCCTCGCTGCCTTCGACCAGCGCCGGCATGTGATCGCGCCCCAGGCCGGTGGCCGCGAGCAGCGCATCCGACCATTCGCGCCGCCCGGTGTCGAGCCAACTGGTCCCGGCGGCATCCGACATCTCGGATACGTGCTCGCCGGTCAGCCACAGGCGCAGGTAATCCTTGGGCAGCAAGACTTTGGCCACCTGCGCAAAGACCTCGGGCTCATGCTCCCGGCACCACAGCAGTTTCGGCGCGGTGAAGCCGGGAAAGACGATATTGCCGGTCAGCGCGCGAAATTGCGGATCGCTATCGAGACGCGCGGCCTCGGCATGGGCGCGGGTGTCATTCCACAGGATGCAGGGCCGCAGCACCCTGTCGGAAGCATCCAGCAACGTGGCGCCATGCATCTGGCCGGAAAGGCCGATCCCGCGGACCGCGGAAAGGTCATGCTCCGCGGAAAGAGCGGCCAGCGCCTGTCGCGTCGCCGCAAGCCAGTCGGCCGGATCCTGTTCGGACCATCCGGCATGTGGGCGCGCCACGGTGAGGTCTGCGCTGGCATCGCCGACGACGGATTGATCCTCGCCCACCAGCAGCGCCTTGACACCCGAGGTGCCCAGATCCAGCCCCAGGAACATCAGTGGTCCAGCCTGACCCAGGCCGCATCGCGGCCCGAGGACTTCACGCAGGCCGAGACGAATTGCACCCCCTTCAACCCGTCCGAGATCGTGGGATAAAGCACACCGTCCGGCGCAGGCCGGCCGTCACGGGCGGCGACGATCGCCTCGGCCGCTTCGGAATAGATGTTGGCGAACCCCTCCAGATAACCCTCGGGGTGGCCCGGCGGCACCCGGCTGACACGGGCCGCAGCCTCTCCGGCGCCGGCGCCGTTGCGGGTGATCAGGCGTTTGGGCTCGCCGAACGGCGTGAACCAGAGGTAGTTTGGATCCTCCTGCGCCCATTCCAGGCCGCCCTTCTCGCCATAGACCCGCAGCTTGAGCGCGTTCTCGTTGCCCGGCGCGACCTGGCTGCACCACAGCATCCCGCGCGCACCGCCGGAGAAACGCAGCATCACATGGGCATTGTCGTCCACCTGGCGCCCAGGAACAAAGGCCTGGATGTCGGCACACAGGCTCTCGACCTCGAGACCGGTCACGAAACAGGCCAGGTTGAAGGCATGCGTGCCGATATCGCCGGTCGATCCCCCCGCGCCCGACTGGTTCGGGTCGGTGCGCCAGGCCGCCTGCTTGAAATCCTGCTCGACGCTGAGCCAGTCCTGCGGGTATTCGACCTGCACGACGCGCACGGCGCCGATCTCGCCGCCGGCGACCATGCCACGGGCCTGCCGGACCATCGGATAACCGGTGTAGTTGTGGGTCAGGATGAACAGCGCATCCGACGATTCCGCCGCCTTCACCAGTTTCTTGGCATCCGCCAGGGTCGAGGTCAGCGGCTTGTCGCAGATCACGTGGATGCCGCGCTTGAGAAACTCGCGTGCCGCCTGGTAGTGGACATGGTTCGGGGTGACGATCGACACCGCCTCGATCCCGTCCTTGCGCCGCGCCTCGCGCTGCGCCATCTGCTTGTAGTCGTCATAGACCCGCGGCAGGCCCAGCGCCTCGCCGCTGGCCCGCGACTTTTCGGGCGTCGAGCTGAGCGCACCGGCCACCAGCTCGTACCTGTCGTCGATGCGCGAGGCGATGCGGTGAACGCCGCCGATGAAGGCGTCGTTGCCGCCGCCCACCATTCCCAATCTGATCCGTGACATCCGTGATCCTCCGGTTCGGGCCGTGTCAGCCCCAGTTTCTGCGAATTACGTCGATTCCGGCCGCGACGACCTCGTCCTCGTGGCCGAAAAGCGGGCGCCAGACCCGCGTCGCCGCCGCGAGATCCGGCAGGGCCTGGCCGAAGGCCTCGATCACGATCCAGCCGTCATAGCCGACCGCCTTGAGCGCGGCACTGGCCTCGGCAAAATCGACATGGCCGGCGCCGGGCGTGCCGCGGTCGTTCTCGGAGAAATGGACATGGTTGATGGCCGATCCGGCAGCGTGGATGGCCGCGCCCACGTCCTTCTCCTCGATATTGGCGTGGAACGTGTCGAAGAGGCAGCCGTAGCCCTCGGCCCCCACCGCCGCCACCAGGTCCGAGGACTGCTCCAGCGTGTTCAGGGCATAGCACTCGAACCGGTTCAGCGGCTCGACCGAAAGCGCCACGCCACTGCCCTCGGCATGGGCGGCCATCGCGCGATGCGCCTCGGCCAGATGCGCCAGCTCCTGCCCGGTGGGCCCGGTGCCGGAGAACGTCGCGAGCGGCTGGTGGAACGGCCCGCACAACACCTCGGCGCCCAGTGCCGCGCAGCAATCGACCATCCAGTTCAGGTGATCGACGCCCGCCTGTCGGTGGCGGGCCTCGGCGGCCATCGGATTGGCTTCGGGCGACTGCACCACGCCCACGGCCGTGCGCCGCAGGCCCAGATCGTCCAGCTTGCGGGCGAGTGAAGCATAATGCGCCGGATCGCCCTCGAAGACCGGAACCTCGACCCCGTCATAGCCCGCCGCCTTGATCGCCGCGCATTGCCCCAGCAGATCGTCGGTCAGATGCGTGGTCCACAAAAGCAGGTTGAAGCCGGCCAGCATCACCCGATCCCCAGCATTTTGCGGTTGGCGGCCTCGTCGGTGCCGCCATCGGCGAAATCGTCAAACGCGCGCTCGGTGACGCGGATGATGTGGTCCGAGACGAACTGCGCGCCCTCGCGCGCGCCGTCCTCGGGGTGTTTCAGGCAGCATTCCCATTCGACAACCGCCCAGCCGTCGAAATCGATTGCCGCCATCTTCGAGAACACGGCGCCGAAATCGACCTGCCCGTCCCCCAGCGAGCGGAACCGCCCGGCGCGATCGACCCAGGACTGGTAACCGGAATAGACGCCCTGCCGCCCCGTCGGATTGAACTCGGCATCCTTGACGTGGAACATCTTGATGCGGTCCTTGTAGATGTCGATATTGTCAAGGTAATCGAGGCATTGCAGGACGTAGTGGCTGGGATCGTAGAGCATGTTGCAGCGCGCGTGGTTGTCGACCCGCTCCAGAAACATCTCGAAGGTGACGCCGTCGTGCAGATCCTCGCCGGGATGGATCTCGTAGCAGATGTTCACGCCGTTTTCCTCGGCATGGTCCAGCAGCGGGCGCCAGCGCGCAGCCAGTTCGTCAAAGGCCGTTTCGATCAGCCCGGCCGGACGCTGCGGCCACGGATAGACATAGGGCCAGGCCAGCGCGCCCGAGAAGGTGACGTGATCGCGGATGCCCATGTTGGCCGAGGCCGAAATCGCCTTGTGCACCTGATCCACCGCCCATTCCTGCCGCGCCTTGGGATTGCCATGCACCGACGGGTCGGCGAACCCGTCGAACGCGGCGTCATAGGCGGGATGCACCGCGACCAGCTGTCCCTGCAGGTGGGTCGACAGTTCCGTCACCTCGACCCCGTTGGAAGCGGCCTGGCCCTTGATCTCGTCGCAATAGGTCTTGCTTTCGGCGGCCTTGGCCAGATCGAACAGCCGTCCGTCCCAGCTGGGCAGTTGTACGCCCTTGTAGCCGCAATCGGCGGCCCATTTCGTGATCGCGTCCCAGGAATTGAACGGCGCGTCGTCGCCGGCGAACTGCGCCAGGAAAAGCGCCGGTCCCTTGATGGTCTTCATGGTCTGATCCTCCCAAAATCAGGTTAGGCCGCGGGCATGTTCTCCCGCAGGTAGATGTCGATGCGTATGCGTTCCTGGGTGTCGTCGAAGGGCACCCGGTCGGCGGTGGCCTTCAGCAGCCGCGTGGCCGACCGCACCAGGTGCCCGGTGTCCTGCGAGATGATCGCGTCGAACACACCGCGCTCCAGCGCCGCGCGCGACGCGGCGGTCAATTCATGCGCGATCACCACCAGGTCGTCATGCGGGCCGGCCGCGTCGAGAAACCGGATCAGGCCGGGATTTCCGGCCGCCGACGAGTAGATGCCGCGGATGTCGGGATAGGCGTCGAACACGTCGGGCAGCATCTGCCGGATCAGATCGGGATCGTCACGCCCCTCGATCGAGGCCATCACCTCCAGATGGGGAAACTCGCGGCTCATCACCGCGTCGAACCCGGTGCGCCGTTCCAGGTGGTCCCGCGCCAGGCGCGAGCCGGTGATGACCAGGATCCGTCCCTTGCCGCGCACGAACCGCCCCATCAGCTTGGCCGCCGTCCGCCCCGCCGCGATGTTGTCGATGCCGACGAAATGGTCCCGGTCGGAACTGGGCAGGTCCGAGACGAAGGCGACCACGGCGATGCCGCGCGCGCGGGTGCGCCGCACCGCGTCACGGACCGAAGGCGTCTCGGGTCCGAACACCGCCACGCCGTCGATGCGCGCGGCATCCAGCCCGTCCAGCGCGTCGACGATGGCCTGCGGATCGAAGGGCGGAACCGACAGCGCATCCAGCGTCGTGCGCTGGTGATGCAGTTTCGCGCCCTGCTCGGCGATGGCGGCCTTCAGGGCGACCACGAATTCATTGGCTGTGTCCGGCAGGATGAACAACAGCCGGTAAAGCCTTTTGCGGGCGAGATTCGCTGCCGCCGTGTCGCGCACATAGCCCAGTTCGGCAATCGCCTCGTTGACCTTTTCGATGGTCACCGACCGCACGCCGGGACGCGCGTTCAACACCCTGTCCACGGTGGCAAGCGACACCCCGGCGACCCGGGCGATGTCGTTGACCGTGGGCTTCTTCTCGGATGTCAGATGGCGGTCGCGCAATCTCTTACCCTCTTGGCGCGCTGGCCAGACCTTCGAAGACCAGCGCCACGGCCTCGGCGCCGGGATCGTTGTGGCCCCTGAGGTTGTCAGACGGCACATAGGCCGCTCGGCCCGCCTTGGCCGTGTGGATATCGGCCGTCGCGTCGGCCCCTGCGCGCGCTGCCGCCGACGCCTCGACCAGGCCGCGCTCCAGCGCCTCCAGCGCCGGCGCCAGCGCGTCGATCATGGTCCGGTCCCCGGGTTGCGCACCGCCGACCTCGCTCACGCGGCGCAGGCCCTCGCGCAACGCGCCCTCGACAGTGGCGCCATTGGCGCAGGCATCGCCGGCGGCATTGAAATAAATCGCCAGGATCACGCCCGAGGATCCGCCCATCGTCTGGCTCAACTCGTTGCCCAGCGCCGGGAAGAGCTGTGTCAGATCGGCCAGCGGCATCCGGTCGAGGCTGCCTTTGAGCGCCCGAGCGGCGGTGGCCAGGGTGCTGCCGGTATCGCCATCGCCGGATTTCGCGTCCAGTTCGTTCAAGGCGGTCTCCGCCCCGATCAGCAGGTCGGCGACATGCTCGATCGTCGCGCGGGTGCGGTCGTTGGCCGACGGAATGGGCTCGATCGGGGTCAGGCCATCGGGCAGCGGCGTGGCCTGCACCGCGCCCAGCGGGTGCAGCCCCGGCCAGGCGGCCATCGGTACCGGTGCGGCCAGGGCGTCCAACTCCGCCGGCTCGGCCGGCAGCAGCGACACGGAGAAGCCGTGCATGTCCAGCGAAGTCATCATCGGCGCCGGCCCGATGACATGCGAGGCGATCCCCGCGCCCGCCAGCGCATGGCACAGCACCGACATCTCAAGCGGGGTGGTGGATCCGAGGTTGTTGACCAGCGCGACGCAGGAGCCGCCAGCGGCATGGGGCCGCAACTTGTCCAGCACGATCCGCATCGCGTCGGCCGCGCCCGAGAAATCGACCTGCTCGACACCCGGCTCGCCGTGGATGCCCAGGCCCAGCTCGGCCTTGCCGGCGGGAATGCGGCTCTCCTTGGGTGAGCCGGGTACGGTGCAGGTGTCGAGGCTCTTGCCGATTGAGGCCACGCTGGTGATCACCCGCCGCGCCGCCGCGGCCACCTCCTCCAGCGGCTTGCCGGACTCGGCCAGCGCGCCTGCAATCTTGTGCACGAAAAGCGTGCCGGCGACGCCGCGCGGCTGCGGCAGGTCCGGCAGCGCGATGTCGTCATCGACAACCACCATCTCGACCTTGCGTCCCAGCGCGCGGGCGCGCTCCGCCGCCAGGCCGAAGTTCAACCGGTCGCCGGTATAATTCTTGACGATCAGCAGGCAGCCCTCGGGGCCGGTGACGGCCAGGATCCCGGCCAGAACCGCGTCGACCGAGGGCGAGGCGAAGATCTCACCACAGACCGCGGCGGTCAGCATGCCCGGCCCGACGAACCCGGCATGAGCCGGCTCGTGCCCCGATCCGCCGCCGGAAATCAGCGCAACCCGCGACCGGTCCCAATCGGCCCGGTAGACGACCTTGATATGCGGATAGCCGTCCAGCCGCGCCAAGGCCCCGCCGGAACAGGCCAGCAGGCCGTCGATGGCCTCTTTGACCAGGTCGTCCTTTCGATTCACAAACTGCGCCATGACAAGTTGCTCCCTCAGGTGATGCGTGCGCCCCGGGCGTCGAAGAACAGCGGGTTGTGGGCGGCGATCTGGATGGTCTCGCCCGGTGACAGCGGGGTATGGGGATCGGCCAGGGTGATCACATCGTGATCCGCCAACTTCAGATGCAGCCGGGTCTGGTCGCCCAGGTGCTCGACGCGCACCACGGTGGCGTCCCGCCCCGCCCCGTGGCGGATATTCTCGGGCCGCAGGCCCACGCGCTGCGCGCCCTCCGGCGCCGCCTCGCCCAGCAGGCCGACAGGCAGAAGGTTGATCCGCGGCTGGCCCAGCCGTGCTGCTACATAGGTCGTGCGCGGGTTCTCGTAGATCTCGCGCGGGGTGCCGAACTGCACCAGCCGGCCCCGGTCGAGGACGCCCACATGGCTGGCCATCGTCATCGCCTCGATCTGGTCATGCGTCACATAGAGCAGGGTCGCGGCCAGCTCGGCATGGATCCGCTTCAGCTCGATCCGCAGATCGGCCCGCAGCTTGGCGTCCAGCGAGCTGAGCGGCTCGTCCATCAGGTAGATCGCGGGATCCCGCACCAGCGCCCGGCCGATCGAGACCCGCTGCATCTCGCCGCCCGACAGCTCCGTGGCCTTGTTGTCCAGCTTGTGCGGGATGTGCAGAACCTCGGCCACCTCCTGCACCTTGCGGGTAATCTCGGCCTCGGGCGTGTTCAGGATCGGCGAGCGCAGCGGAAAGGCCAGGTTGTCGCGCACGCTCATATGCGGGTAGAGCGAGTATTGCTGGAACACCATCGCCACATCGCGCTGCGCGGGCGTGTCGGTGTTCACCCGGCGTCCTCCGATCTCGATATCCCCGGCATCGGCCTTTTCCAGCCCCGCGATCAGGCGCAGCGTCGTGGTCTTGCCCGCGCCGGTCGGCCCCAGCAACACGACAAAAGAGCCGTCGGGCACCGTCAGGTCCATGTCGATCACCGCGCGGGTGCGGCCGAACGCCTTGGACACGTTTCTCAGCTGCACGTCAGCCATCGGCCAGCACCCCCTCGTTCAGCGCCGATCGCAGCGCCCGCCCGCTGTTGCGCTCGAAGAGCGACACCGTCTCGCCGACAAAGCTCAGCGCCGGCGTGTCGCCGACCCGGACCGGCTTTTCCGCGCCGGTCCGCGCCTTGAGCACGCCGTTGGGCGTTTCGATGGTCAGGATCTGGGTCGTGCCCAGATACTCGGTAGCCAGAACCTTGCCGCGATAGGCGCCATCGTCGGACAGCCGCACATGCTCGGGCCGGACGCCAAAGACCAGGTCGCCCTGCGCGCCCTCGCGCAGCGCGGGCACGTCAAAGGCCTGGCCGTTCAGTTTGACGCGGCTGGCTCCGGGCGCGAGCTTGCCCGAGAAATCCAGGAAGTTCATCGGCGGCGAGCCGATGAAATCGGCCACGAACATGGTCGCGGGCTTGTCATAGATCTCCTGCGGCGGGCCGAACTGCTCGACCACGGCATTGTTCATCACCACGATCTTGTCGCCCATCTGCATCGCCTCGAGCTGATCATGGGTGACATAGACGGTCGTGGCCCCCATCCGGTCATGCAGGGCGCGCAGCTCCTCGGCCATGTGCTCGCGGAACTCGGCGTCCAGCGCGCCCAGGGGCTCGTCCATCATGAAGGCCTTGGGCTCGCGCACGATGGCCCGCCCCAGCGCCACGCGCTGCCGGTCGCCGCCCGAGAGGCCGCCCACCGGCCGGTTGAGAATGTCCTCGATCCCCAGGATCCGCGCCACCTCGGCCACCTTCTCGCGCACCTGCGCCCGGGGCATCCCCTGCGAGACCAGCGGATACGAGATATTCTTGCGCACGTTCAAATGCGGGTAGAGCGCGAACATCTGGAACACGAAGGCGATGTCCCTCTGCGAGGGCGGGCGCTGGCTGATCTCCTCGCCGTCGAGATAGATCTCGCCCGAAGTCGGCAGCTCCAGCCCCGCGATCATTCTCAGCGTCGTCGTCTTGCCGCAGCCCGACGGCCCCAGCAGCATGAAGAACTCGCCATCCTCGATGGTGAACGAGCTTTCGCGGACGGCGACGAAATCGCCGAACTCCTTGCGCACGTTCCGGATCACGATCTCGGCCATCAGTCGCGCCCCTCGGGAAAGTGGCTGACAACGATGAACATCACCGTCCCGATCAGCGTCACGAAGAAGGAATAGGTGTAGGCCCACATCACGAAGGGCTGCATCAGCATGAACACCCCCACCGCGATGATGATGGTGGCGGCCATCTCCCACGGGCCGCGCACGAAGATGCGCGCGGCGGGATGGGCGCGATAACCTTCGTCGGGATCGCCGCTGGTGTCTTCGACGACGGGCCTGGGAGCACCGGCGCGCTCGCGTTCCAGCTGGGCCTCGGTCAGGCTCTTGTCGGGGTCAAATGGCGAGTTGCTCATTTCCGCACCGCTCCGAATGTGATCCCGCGCAGCAGGTGCTTGCGCAGCAGGATGGTGAAGACCATGACCGGCAGCAGGAAGATCGTGGCGCCGGCGGCCACCGCGGGCCAGTCCAGGCCGCCGATGCCGATGATGGTCGGAATGAAGGGTGGCGCCGTCTGCGCCGTGGCCGAGGTCAGCAGCACAGCGAAGGCATATTCGTTCCAGGCGAAGATCAGGCAGAAGATCGCGGTCGAGGCGATGCCCGTCGCCGCCTGCGGCAGGACCACCTTGTAGAACGCCTGGAACCGCGTGTAGCCGTCGATCAGCGCCGCCTCTTCGTATTCGCGCGGGATCTCGTCGATGAAACCCTTGAGCAGCCACACCGCCAGGCTGATATTGACCGCGGTGTAGAGCAGGATCATGCCCAGATGGGTGTCCGACAGCCCCAGCTGCCGATACATCAGGAAGATCGGGATGGCGACGGCGATGGGTGGCATCATCCGCGTGCTGAGGATGAAGAACAGCAGGTCGTCGGCCAGCGGGATCTTGAAGCGGCTGAACGCATAGGCCGCCAGCGTGCCCAGAAAGACCGACAGAAAGGTCGAGCCGAACCCGATGATGACCGAGTTCATGAAGCGCTCGCCGAATTTCGACGGCCCGACGATCACCATGTCATACTGGCGGACGATCTCGTCGGCCCAGGTCACGGGCGGGTTTTCGGCCAGGAAGTCCTGGGTCTGGCGCGTGCGTGTGGTGAACAGGTTGACGTAGCCTTCCAGCGTGGGGTCGAACACCACCTTGGGCGGATAGCTGATGGCGTCGGCCGGCGACTTGAACCCGGTCAGCATGATCCAGACCAGCGGCACCATGGTGATCAGCGCATAGAGGACGACCAGCGTGCCGGCGAACCACTTGGACCGGCCCGACGGTTCGGTGATGGAAAAGCTGCTCATCTCTCTTTCACCTTGTTGAGGGCCTTCACGTAGATGCTGGCCAGCCCGAACACCGTCACGAACAGGATGATCGCATAGGCCGAGGCATAGCCGGTGCGCCACTTTTCGAACGCCTCACGCTTGAGGTTGATCGAGGTCAGCTCGGTCGTCGATCCGGGCCCGCCGCCGGTCAGCTGCACCACCAGGTCGAACATCTTGAAATTCTCGATGCCCCGGAACAGCACCGCCAGCATCAGGAAGGGCAGCACCATCGGAATGGTTATGGTAAAAAACTGCCGGAGCTTCGACGCGCGGTCGATCTCGGCGGCCTCGTAGATGTAATCCGGTATCGAGCGCAGCCCGGCGAGGCAGATCAGCATCACGAAAGGCGTCCACATCCAGGTGTCGACGATCACGATCGACCAGGGCGCCAACTGCACCGACCCCAGCATCTCGAAGCTCGACGGCTCCTTGCCGGTGAAGAAGGCGACGATGTAGTTGAACAGCCCGATCTGCGGTTGGTACAGGAATTTCCAGAAATTCCCGACCACCGCCGGCGACAGCATCATCGGCAGAACGATGATGGTGGTCCACAGGTCGTTGCCTTTGAATTTTCGGTTGATCAACCAGGCCAGCGTGAACCCGATCAGCACCTGGAAGAAGATCGTCCAGAACAGGAAATGCGCCGTGGCCTGCATGTTCAGCCAGATATCGGTGTCGGTCAGGATGCGCTCGTAATTGCGCAGGCCGATATTCTTGACCTCGCGACCGATGCGGTTGGCCTTGTAGTCGGTAAAGCTCAGCTGGATCGTCCAGATCAGCGGAAAGATGTTGATCGCCAGCAGCAGAAAGATCGTGGGGGCCACGAAGATCCAGGCGATCGCGCGATCCGACAGGCCCCGGACCTTGCGCGCAACTCGAGGGGGGGTTGCCGAAGCAACGCGATCCATTGTGCCGTTTGACATTGGTCCTGCCCGGTCTGGTCCGATTTCGGATGCGGACGGCGTTCATCGGCTTGAACCGCCGCGCGCCGGATGGGGTGTCGGGCCCGGACGTCCGGACCCGACCGGAAGACATGGCTCAGAGCTTGCCTTCGTCCTCGAAGACTTCCGTCCAGTCCTCGATCAGCTTGTCGAGGGCCTCCTGCGCAGTGCCCTGATCGGCCACCACGTAGTCGTGGACGCGCTTCTGCATGGCCAGCAGCAACTCGGCATAGGCCGGCTCCTGCCAGAAATCCTGCACCGCGCCCATCGCCTCGAGGAAGTCGCCGGCAAATGGCGCGCTGTCGGTGAAGCCTGGGTCGTTCAGAACCGAGTTATGCGCCGAGTAGCCGCCAAGCTCCCACCACTTGGCCTGCACCTCGGGCTGGGCGAACCACTTGATGTATTCCAGCGCGGCGTCCTGCTTGTCGGAATAGGACACGACCGAAATGCCCTGCCCGCCCAGGGTCGAACCTTCCTGGTTCTGCGGCGGGTTCACGAAAAAGCCGATCTTGTCGCCGCCGGTATTCGGATCTGCATAGAGGCCCGGGAAGAACGCGAACCAGTTCATCGCCATCGCGACCTGGCCGGATTTGAACGCGTCCAGCGACTCGCCCATGTAGGAATTGGTGTATCCCGGCGGCGTCGCAGTCTCGTAGAACTCCTTGTAGAATTCCAGCGCCTCGACCGCCTCGGGCGAGTTCACCGCACCGTCCATGTCGTAGGATCCCGGCGTGTTCTCGTACTTGAACCCCCACGGGTACAGGGCCGAGGTGACACCCATCGTGATCCCCTCCGAGCCGCGCTCGGTGAAGATCGCGGCGCCATAGACGGTCTTGCCGTCGATCTCGCGCTCCTGGAAGAATTGCGCGATCTGCAGCATTTCCTTCTGCGATTGCGGCTCGCGCAGCTCCTGGCCCGTGGCTTCCTTGTAGGCAGCCTTGATGTCGTCGCGCTCGAACCAGTCCCTGCGATAGAACCAGGCGTTCGCGTCGCCCATCGCCGGCAGCGCATAGTAGTTGGGCGTGCCCTTGGGCCACGTGGAATAGGCATAGACCGTCGCAGGGGCGAAATCGTCCATGCTGATGCCTTCGGCGTCGAAGAAGTCGTTCAGCTTGACGTAATGCCCGTTCTCGGCACCGCCGCCGATCCACTGGCTGTCGCCGATCAGGAGGTCGCAGAGCTTGCCGCCCGAGTTCAGCTCGTTCAGCATCCGGTCCGCGAAATTGGGCCAGGGCACGAATTCGAAATTCATCGTATGGCCGGACTCGGCCTCGAATTCCTTGGACAGTTCGACCAAGGCATTCGCCGGATCCCAGGCGGCCCAGCAAAGTGTCAGGTTCTCTGCGGCGGCCAGCGTCGGCGCGCTCACAGAGCCCATCAGCACCGCACCGATGGCGGCGGCATTCAGCTTCTTCATAACGTCCTCCCTGTCTGGACGCATCTCCCACGCGCCCTTGGCGAAACGCTAGGTGAGTTACGTACATCAGGTCAAGAAATTCCTGAGGTACGAACATCATTTTGGTTACAATGTGGTTTAATTTTGACCCCCAGTTACCTGAAATATAACAGATTAACGGCTTTCCATTGATACACTTCTTCGCCCGGGCGAATCATTCACCCTGCCCGCCCAAGTTGATTCCCCGACGGACTCGGACAGCCCTTGCGGCGTGGCGGGTGCGAATCTGGATGCCGGAATCGCCCGCCCCGTCGAACGCCGGCAAAGCGGCGTCAACCGGCCGGTGCCGCTGCAGGCTGGATCGGTGGGTTTGCATGCTCGGTCCCGTCCGCCGCATGCAGCCGCGCAATGGTCGACACGGCGAGGTCGGCGACGATATCCGCGATATCGCCTGCCCCGTTGCGGGTCATGCATGTTGCCGCCAGCGTGGTGCCGGCCTCGGCCATGCCGGCCCGTTGATCGGGGTCGAGCAACCGGTCAAGCGCCTCGCTCACGCCGAAGGGCGCGTCGTGGCGCAGCATGAGGCCGATGCGGGACTCGACGGCGAACCGCGCACGATCGATCTGGCGGTCCATCTGGGCATGCTCGTTGGGCAGCCAGAGCGTCGGCAGGCCACACGCCAGATGCTCGCAGAACGTGTTGTAGCCGGGGGTCGCGACGGCCGCGTCGAAGGCCGGCAGGTATTGTGCGAACGGGAACCCGGTCAGGCGCGCGACACCCTGTGGCAGTTCCATCCGGTCCTGCGCGATCTGCCATTCGGCGACGGCCAGCCCCAGCCCGGCGCGGCCCTGCAGCCTCTCGATGACGCGTCTTGTAACGGCGGCCATGTCGAAATTGTTGCCCGACCCGGTGGCGACCAGCAGGTTGGTCGCGGCAGGGTCCAGGCCCAGCGCAGCGCAGGCCTCGGCCCGGCTTGGCATTTCGTCGCGATCCAGGATGCGGACCGGCGGCACCAGGCGCACATCCGCCTCGCGCGCAACGGTCGGCCCGGTGTCGCGGGACCAGGCCGGATCCCGCGGCTCGATCACAAGGTCGAACGCCCGGGCGCGGTCCAGCGCCTCGAGATCCCGGCCCGGCCCCCACATCGCCCGGCGGATCCAGACCGATGCCATACCGGGCCGGTTCGACAGTGCCTCCAGCAATCCCCTGAAGGGCACGTTGCCGTCAAACACGATGGCCTGCGGCCGGTAGAACGCAAAGGCGGCGGTCAGCGCCTGCGACAGATGGACATTCCAATGCGCCCGCGCCTGGCCATAGGCCGCGTGATACGGCAAATGCTCGGCCACGAACCCCAACCCGCGCACGATGGCCACGGCGCGGGAATGGCTGACAAAGACCGGCTGCACCCGTTCCGGCAACCGCCGCGCCACGGCCAGCTGCCGGGTCAGGTGGCCCATTCCGATGCCGTTGGTCGAGTAGAAGAGCACGCGCGCCGACGGCTCGGCATGCACCGCCGGGGCAAAGGGCTGCATCGCGGGCGGCCCGATCAGCGCCTCGACGCGTGCCACGAAATGATCCGGCGCAAAGACTTCCCGCAACAGGGCCGCCCCGCTTTGCCGCGCCGCGCCCATCAGGTCGGGATCCATCTTCAGGTCGATGATTGCCCGGACCAGTTCCGCGTCAGTGCCATAGACGGCAGCACCGCGAAACAGATCGCGGTAGCTTTCCGGCAGGCACGGCACCACGCCGGCGGACAGGGCCATCAACGCCTCGACCGGCAGCGGGTCATCGCGGGCGATGTCCGGATTGGCCAGCAGATCCAGCCTTGCGAAGAAATCGGCCAGGGAAATCGCACTGTCCGGCCACCGCTCCAGCGGCGCGGCCTGCGGCCATTGCGGCGCGTCGTCGGTGTCGCCGCCCCGTTCCCTGAGGGTGACAAACGGGGTCGCCAGGAACGCCCTGGGCCAGGCCGCGGCCGGCCGCGCCCGCGCGATACGGGCGCGGCCGATGGTCGGCCTCGCCCGCTCTGCCGCGTCGGGTCGCACATGCGACAGGTCCGGGGCAACCGAGTGCCAGTCCTGTTCCGTTACGGGCCAGTCCGGCGCGACATGGACAAGAGCGTCCCGCGCGGTGATCGAGGTCGGACACCAGATGACGGGCCCTCCCAGCAGGGTTTCCGCCCGTGCCCTCACCCGCTCCAACGCGGGCCGGTCCAGAGACGCCAGGGCCGCCGGGCGCTCGACGGTGACAAGCCGGTGACTGGCGCGGATCCGCGGCGCGGCCTCGGGCGTGGCAGCGAACAGGCGGGCGTCGAACGCCAGTGCCAGCGTACATTCGACCGATGCCCCGGAGGCCACGCGCCGGACTGCGCCGGATTGCAACAGGTCCCGCATGGCGGGGTCCATCCGGTAGGGGTCGGCGCGGATCGTGTCGGCGAGGACAGGAACGACAATGACACCATAGCCCGCCTCGGTCAGCGCACGCACCGCGGCGGCATGACAGGGCGCGGCCACATCACCGACACGGCTATCGGCGACGACCGCTATGTCAGCGATGACATGCCGCGATCCGGCGGTCAGGTTGCCCGGCACGAAAGGCCCGAGGGGAAGGTGCCGCGCTCGCCGGGCTCGAAGGTGATGGTTTCCACCTCGGAGGCCGCCGCGCGCGCCGAGGGACGGGTGATCTTGCTGACCACGTAGAGGCCGTCCCGTTCGGCGCCGCTGATGACACCGTCATCGCCAGCCGACAGGATCAGATAGGCATTGAGCCTGAAATCCTGGACCGCACCGCTGCTGGCCGCGACCCGCGGCGACAGCGTGCGGTACTGGCCCTGCTGCCCGCAGGCCACCGACGCGTTGATCGGCCCGGAATAGCGCAGAACCGTGGTATCACCCCCTGCGCCGCGGGCAGAGACAGAATACCCCAGCGACCTGAGGCGGGTAATCTCGTCGGAGGCCGAGACCGGCGGCAAGGGTTCGGCACAGGCCGCCACCATCAATGGCAGCACAAGGGCCGAAGCGGAGATGCGTCTGCGTGTCATGTCTGGTCTCCTATCTGGGGGCTGCCAACGCGGCGAGAGTTTCGATGGTCACGGGCTCGGGCGGCAGCCCGGCGTTCCGGGCCGCCACCGCCTCGGCCAAGGCCTGCCGGGTGCCGGGACCCAGGACGCCATCGGCCGCACCCGCGAAATCGCCCGACGCGGCCAAGAGGCGTTGCGCGGCGGTCACGAACGCGACATCATCATAACCGGCGGTAGCCTCGCCAACCAGCCGGGCGAGGTTCTGGTCGTCGGACAGGCCCAGCGCCGTGGCATAGAGCACCAGCGCCCCGACCCTGTCCCGGTCGACGCCGCGCCCCGCCTCGGTCAGCTTGGCCAGGTCCCAGGCCGCCCAGGGCACGCCGCCCTCGACGGCCCTACGATACCACTCCGCGGCCCGCGCGAAATCCGGCTCGACCCCGTCATCCGAGGCAAAGGCGCGCCCGGCGTCGCGCGCGGCCCAGGGGTTGCCCTCGGCCGCAGCGGCATAGAGATCGCGGGCGCGGGCCATGTCCTTGGGCACGCCACGGCCGGTTTCATGCAGCTTGGCCAGTTCCCGTTCGGCGCCATAGACACGTTTCTCGATCGCCCGCTCCAACAGCAGCGCCGCGCGGGCGGGATCGTCGAACAGTGGCGTCCGCGAGGCATAAAGACGGCCCAGCCGGAAATACGCCTCGCCATCCCCGGCCCGCGCGGCCCGCACATAGAGCCTGGCCGCCGCTTCGACATCCGTGGCCGTGCCCTGCCCCTGCTCGTACATGATGCCCAGCCGCGTGAGCCCGTTGGGCACCCCGCGCGAGGCCGCGGTCTCGAACCAGAACCGCGCCTTGTCAAAATCCTGCGGGATCCCGTCGCCATCCTGATACATCCGCGCAAGCCGCGTCTGCGCGGTCAACTCACCGGAATTGGCGGCCTGCAGATACCAGCGCTCGGCCAGTTCCGGGCTGCGCTCGACGCCCAGGCCCTTCTGGTAGAACTCCGCCAGGTTCGTCATCGCCCAGTCGTTCCGCCGCGCCGCGCCCTGTTCGTAGAACCCGCGCGCAACGGCATAATCCTGCGGGACGCCGACACCGGCGCGATGCACCCAGGCCAGTGCTGTGAGCGCGGCAATGTCGCCGGCCTCTTCCGCCGCTTCGAACAACTCGTAGGCCCGGGCGAAATCCTGCGCCACGGCCTGCCCGTCCAGGTGCATCTGGCCCAAGTAGACCATCGCGTTGACATATCCGGCCTCGACCGCCTTCACCTGCCACTCGCGCGCCTCCTCATAGCGGCCCGCGGCACGGTAGGCGCGGGCCAGCTGCGCCCAGAACCGCACGACCTCGGGCTGCCGGTCCACCGCCAGTTCGCAGGCCACGATGGCGGCGTCGAAATTCCGGTCGAGGATGAACTGCCGCGTGCCAGCCGTCACGCGTTCACTGTCATAGGGGTTGCCGGCCAGCATGTCGCAGGCATCGACATAGACCTCGATCTCGACCCCGACGGGATCGGTCGCGCCGTCCTGTCCCAGGGCAAGACCCTCCAGGGCCTCCAGCCCGCCATTCGATCCGACAAAGGGTTCGAATTCGGGAACATCGCCGGGCTGCATGTAATGCACGCTGCCCTGGTCGATCACCGAGCCATCGGCACCGCGGACCTCGCCCAGGCGTGGCGTACGAGAGACATAGACCCAGCCATCCGAGGCCGTCGCGGGCAGGTCGAGGTCGCGCGGGCCGACACCGATGGGAACCGCATGCACGTCGCGGTCCAGCCGTTCGATCACATCGGCCTTGGAGGCGGTCTGCCCGACCTGGGCCTGCGCGGACAGGTCAGGCAAGGCGGGATCAGTGGCAAGCACCGCATCCGGATCTCCGCCCAGCGCCGCAATCCGCGCCACGGCCTCGTCGACAAAGGCGCCGTCGGGCCGGGTTCTAAGATAGGCCTCGAAGGCATCCAGCCGGTCCGTGTCGCGGATCGCCCGCCAGAAGGTCCGGTCGACGATGCGCCGGGGCGGCAACCCGCCCAGCGTATCCCCCTCGACCCCGAGGCCGGTCGTCGACCCGCGCAGATCATCGGTATCCGGCTTGAAGTAGAACGGGTTTTCCAGCGTGCTGGTGGTCCAGGCGATCTGCAGCCCGTCGGTCCGCTCGCGCACGCCGCCACGGACCCGGCGGAACAGTTCGGCCAGCTCCACGCCCGGCTCGTCCATGTTCTCGGCGATGGACGCGGTGTAGGGGCTGTGCCTGCCGGTGCCGTCAAAGGCCACCGCACCCGGGGCCGTGGCGAAGCTGATCATGGTCTCGCTGTCGCCCGCCGTCATCTCGGCCAGCCCGCCCGAGGAGGCCTCGGACAGGAGCGTCAGGCCGCGCTCGACCTCCTGCCGCGACTGGCCGACGGTGATCGCGCGAGTGGCGATGTCCTCGGCATCCTCGCTGTCGATCTCGGTGAAGGGATTGTTCCTGCAGGCATCCAGAAGCACGATGTTCAGCCGCGCGCCGGACGCATCCATGATGTCCACGAACAACTGCGCATCCACCGATTGCGCGCGCAGATCCTCGGGCGATGCGGGCGCGACCGAGACCGGCAGCAGGTAGTTCCGCCCGCCGACCTGCACCCCGTGACCGGCATAGAAGAACAGCGCCTCGCTCCCCTCGCGCAGGCGGCTGCGGAAGGTCGCCAGGTCGGCCAGCATGGTCTCGCGGTCGGAATCGATGCTTTCGATCACCTCGAACCCCGATTCCCACAGCTTTTCGGCGATCAGCTCGGCGTCATTTGCGGGATTGGGCAGCGGAGTGACGTTCTGATAGGCGGAATTGCCGATCACCAGCGCAACGCGCGACGCGCCCGATGGATCGTCCGCATCCTGGGCCAGAGCGGGGACAGACAGCACGGCCAGGGGAATTGAGATGGCGCAGACCGTCCAGAATCGCCCAGACAAGCGCCCGGGTCGTGCCGAAGGCTGGCGCCTAGTAAAGATCCCCACCGCCATCTCGGTCATTGCCAGCATTCGCCTCGCCGGCGCCGGCCGGGGACCCCGAAGCCGCCTTGAGGTTCACACCCCTGGCGATGTCCACGCGGGAGAAGCCGGGATTCTGCCGCGCCAACTGGAATTCTACGATGGCAAGAAAGGCCGCCTTGGCCAGCGGACCGGTCGGATTCTCGCGCAGGTAGTTTTCCGCCTGTGCCTGGGAAGTGAAGGCGCTGCTGTCGGGGGCCTGCGCGCGCGCCATACCCGACACGCCCAACGCTCCGACTAGTGCCACGATCTGGCCGGCGATCCATCCACGCATGGTGATCCCTTTCATACAACCTCCACCATAGGTCCCTGCGGCAAGCCCCGTCAACAAACGTGACCGGGTGTCGGCCGAAAAATGCCTCGTCAACTTTCGGTCGGCATGCCATTCTTCCGGCATGTTCCAGGCAGTGTCGCCAGCTTCGGTCATGGTGCGGTTCTTTCCCGACTACCGGGACTTCAACCCCTATCAGGACTTGCTCTACGGCTCGCTCGGGCCATCGGTCGTCGCCACGCCGATCCCCGATCCCGACAGGCTTGTGACCGGAGCGGGTGCCGGCGACGCGGGCAGCATTCTGCACATGCATTGGGAATCCGCCGCCTTCGTGGAAGGTGACGTCTCGGCCGAGCGCCTTCTCGACGCGCTGTCGTCTTATCGCGACAGGGGCGGGCGGATTGTCTGGACCCTGCACAACCTGACACCACATGACGAGCGCCACCGGGCGGCGGCAGAGCAGGTCCGCACCGGGCTGCTGGACCTGGCGGATATCGTGCATGTTCACTCTCTTGCCGCCCTGGCCGCGGCGATGGAGCAGCACGCGGTGCCGATGCGAAAGGTCCGGATCATCCCGCATGGAAACTATGACGGCGTCTATCCGGTCTTCGAGCGGGGCGCTGCCCGAAAGGCGCTCGGGCTGGATGCGGCGGGAATGGTCGCGCTGCTGCCGGGCCAGATTCGGGCCTACAAGTCGCCCGCCGAATTGGTCGCCGCGTTCCTGCAAGTCGCGGGAGATGACGACCGGCTGATCCTGGCAGGCCACCGCGCCTCGGATATCGAGGGGTGGGAGGTTCCCGACGAACCGCGCCTTGTCGCCCGGTTCGGCTTTGCCACGCACGAGGATCTGGCCCGCGTTCATGCGGCGTCGGATCTTGTCGTTCTGCCCTATATGCGGTCGCTCACATCGGGATCGGCGATCCTGGCGCAAACCCTTGGGCGCGGCATCCTTGGAAGAGACACGCCGGGGCTGCGCGACGCGGTGTCTGAGCCGGCAACCGGCCTGCTCTACGATCCCCGACAGCCCGGCGCTCTGGCCCACGCACTGCGGGAGGCGCTGGCGGAAGGGCCGGACGCCTGGGCGGTACGCGGCGCGGTGGCGGCAAAGGCGGCCCGCGCCCGGGACTGGACCGCCATCGGCGCGGCTTGGCGGTCGCTCTTTACCGAGCTGGCATCCCTGCCCCGCCCTGCCCGCGTGCTGGCACGATGAGGATCGGGCGGCGAAAACCACCCGAGCCTGCGACCCCGCCGGGCGACACGGAGACCGGAGAGACCGAGGACGGCCCCGCCAATGCCTTCGAGGCCGCCTGGCCGTTCAACTCAGACAGCCCACAGGTCACCGGCCTCCTGCGCGAGGACCGCTTTCTGTCGATCCTGCTGGTGGATGTGACCGGGCTGGACTGGACTGCGATCTCTGGCCACCTGGACAGCGTGCGCGACATCGCCGCAACCAAGCGGATGGTGCCGGTTCTCGTGGTCGACCTGCTGGATTTCCGCGGCCTGGTCGAGGAAGGTCTGGCCTATGACACGCTTCCCAATGTTGCCGGAAACAGACCCTTTGCCGAGGATCTGGACTGGGCCGCCTATCTTGCCGCGCGCCGCCGCTTGCTGCGGGACAAGTGGCGTCCCGCAGCGATCATCAACCTGGGTCTGAACGCCGACTGGGACGCGCCATGATCGATCTTGCCGCCTGCGATGTGGTGTTCCTCAGCTTCGACGAGCCAAATGCCGACGAGAATTTCGAACGGGTCCGCAGGGACGTTCCGCGCTGCCTGCGCGTGCATGGGGTCAAGGGGTTCGACGCCGCGCACCGACGCGCGGGCGAGGTCGCGATCACGCCGCATGTCGTCACGATCGACGCCGACAACGTGCTGCTGGACCCGACATTCCTGTCGGCGCGTTTCGACATCGCCCCGCGCGACCGGGCGCGGGTCTTTTCCTTCAGCGCGCGCAACGGGGTGAACGGCCTGCGCTATGGCAATGGCGGGGTCAAGATCTGGCCGCGCAGCATTCTGCGCACCCTTCAGACACATGAAAACGCAGCAAACGCGTACGCGGCCGTCGATTTCTGCTGGACCGTTCCCTATTACCAGGTGAACCGGCCGCTGTCCGAAATCGCGATAACCGGATCGGATTACCAGGCGTTCCGGGCCGGGTTCCGCGAGGGCGTGAAGCTGAACCTCGCGGACGGCAAGATCGCCTATGAGGTCCATCCCGACCTGCCCCGCGCCGAGGCACTGCGCGAGCATGTGGGGGCTCGCAACCTCGAACGCCTCAAGGTGTGGTGCATGGTCGGGGCCGATGTTCCGCGCGGCGACTGGGCGATCTTCGGCGCGCGGCTGGGCTGCGCCAAAGCGGCGCTGGACGGGTTCCCGGTGGCAAGAGTTGCCGATTATGGCTGGATCCGCCGGTTCTGGGACCGCGACGTCGCCCCGACCTATTCCGATGCCCGGGCGCGGGCGACGCGGTCGCAGGAATTACGCGAACGCCTCAACGCCGCGCTTGGCTTGGATCTGGACGAGTTGGACGCGCCGGCATCGACCTGGTTCAAATCGAACTATCGCGGCCACCGGGCCTATGGCGCCATGCGGGTCGTGTGACCGGCGGCAAGGCACCTGCCCGACGATCCGCAGTGGGGCGCGAGTCCGTCACTCGATTTCCATGATGAAGGCCCGGCCGGTTCGAGGCAGGTCGACATCGTTCCACTCGTCACCGGTGAATTTCTCAAGTTCCACGTCCCTGGTCCAGCGATAGAAGGTCGCGTATTCGCTGTCGTAATCGACGCCGTTGTTGGGGTTGCCATAGGCCCAGTTCGTGAACGAGACCGGCTGGCCGTTCACCCAGCTCCAGCCGCCATCCGGCTCGCGGCCTTCCTCTTTCTGGTAGAGGCCGAAGGTCGGGCCATAGCTGTGCCGCCCCTGCCCGGCATTGCTGACCGTCCAGAACCGGTCGTCGCGGCTGACCAGCTCATAGGCGAACCGGTTCTCCTCTTCGGTTCCCAGCACCGCCAGATAACCGCCGGCACGCTCGGCCAGGGCCTGCGCGTCGGGCCATTTCATCCGCCATCCCAGGACGCCGATATAGAGATGGTCGTCATACCAGCCATACAGGATCTCCCAATCCTTCAAAACCTCGGCCGCGCGGATCAGCCTCGGGTCGGACTCGACCTGCGCCAGGGCTGACGGGCTCCAGTTCCTTGCGTCGAGCGACGAGTAGATCGGCACCGCGCTGACCTCCATTCCCGACAGCTCGATTCCCATCGCGCGGGCGGTGAATTCGGTCATCACGCCCGTCGATGGCAGTTGGTTGGCCTGCTGGAAATCGGCGATCGCCTTCCGGGTGGCCTCGCCCATTACGCCATCGGCCAGCCCGGCCTCATAGCCCAGCGTTCCCAGCTTGGTCTGGATCAGGCGCACGTCCGGCAGTGTCAAACCCAGCGTTTCGGTCTCGGCGCCCCGTTCGTTCTGGGCGGTTGCCAGATTTGCGACGACAATGTTTTCGGATCGTGCCAGCGTGTCGCGTTCCTGCCGCGCCAGGTCGGCGAACTGGCTGTCGGGAAAGCGTTCGAGGAACACCGACCAGGCGCGCCGCGAGTTCATGTCGCTGGCCGCGTCGAACAGCGCCTGTTCGCGCTGAAAGGCCAGGCTCTGTCCGGCCTCGCCCTCGCCGATCTTCAGATAGACCTCGGTGGCCAGATCGTTGTTGATGATCGGTGTCTGCTTGTCCTCGGTCTCCAGCTTCACGTCGCCGATGACCCGTTTCATGACGCTCAGGATCTCGGAATTCGGCGTATCCAGATGCCGGGCCAGCGAGGCCGCGAAGGGCGAGTTCGAGCCCGTCCCGTCATAGGCGACCTGACCCGGCGAGGCGGAAAACACGACCATCGCTCCCTGCGCGGGCGTGGTCAGCGGAACAAGGCCCCGGGTCTGCAATGCGCGGCTTTCGGAAAAGTTGTTGGTGTAGAACGCATTGGCAAGCGGGTTGTCGCGACAGGCGTCGATAAAGACCAGCAGCGCGCGCGACCGGGTCTGGACCGCCCTGATGACGGAATCGATCGGCGTGGTCTCCGACAGGATGTCGAACTCGGTCGCCAGCTTGGCGTCAGTGCCCAGAAAGTAGTTGCGGCCTTCGTATTGCATGCCGTGACCGGCCAGGTAGACGAACGTGACATCCGCCTCGGCGCTGGTGTCGAGGAACTGCGACAGCTTCTGGCCGATCTCGGCTCGGGTCAGGTCCTCGTGCAGGTCCACCTCGAAGTCCAGGCCCTCCAGCACCTGGCCGATCAACCGCACGTCCGCGGAGGGGTTCTTGAGATTGCCTGCATGTATGTAGGCGCCGTTGCCCACAAGGAACGCCTTGCGGGTTTCCGCCCCGACTGCTCCCGCGCAGACCAGCAGAAGGAACATCGCGCCGAGCATTCGACGGCCGGTTCGAAACATGACAACGCTCCCTTACCGCATGGACCGGACACAATGTGCCGACGCAAAGGTTGTACGACACAAGCAGCGGGCGATCACGCCTTTTGTGTACACGGAGCTGGCCGGGGAGATTGACAGGTCCAAGGGCGGGTGATGTAGCCTTCGACGAGGCGGCGTTCGGGGCGGCATGGACTTCGACTATATCATCATCGGCGGCGGATCGGCCGGCTGCGTCCTGGCCGCCCGGCTGAGCGAGATGCCCGATGCGCGCATATTGCTTCTCGAGTCCGGCGGGCGAGACCGCCACCCTTTCTACGCCATCCCTGCCGGGTTCGCGAAGATGACCAAGGGCATCGGCAGCTGGGGATGGTCCACGGTGCCTCAGACCCACCTGGGCAACCGCGTCCTGACCTATACCCAGGCCCGGGTGATCGGCGGCGGATCCTCGATCAACGCACAGATCTACACGCGCGGCACCGCGGCGGACTATGACCGCTGGGCCAACCAGGAAGGCTGCCCCGGCTGGACCTATCGGGATGTCCTGCCCTACTTCCGCAAGTCCGAGCGCAACAGCCGCGGCGCCGACGAATTCCACGGCGCCGACGGCCCGATGGGCGTCTCCGATCCGGCGGCGCCCCTGCCGATCTGCGATGCCTTCCTTTCGGCCGCGGAAGAGTATGGCCTGCCCCGCAACCCCGATCTGGCCGGGGGATCTCAGTTCGGGGTCGGATACTACCAATTGACGCAGCGAGAGGCGCGCCGGGCCTCCACCGCCAGCGCCTTTCTGCGGCCCGCGCTGCATCGGGCCAACCTGAAGGTCCGGATGAACTGCCGTGTAGCGCGGATTCTGGTTACGGATGGCCGGGCCACGGGCGTCGAGATCACCGAGGGCGGACAACGACACCAGCTCAAGGCACGGCGAGAGGTCATCCTGTCCGCAGGCGCGATCGGTTCGCCCAAGCTGCTCATGCAGTCAGGGATCGGACCCGGGGCACATTTGGCCGAACTGGGAATTGAGGTCGTCCATGACAACGGATCGGTGGGCGCCAACTTGCAGGACCACCTGGACCTGTTCACGATCTGGGAATGCACCGGCCCGCATACCTATGACACCTATGCCTCTCCGTTCCGTGCCGCACTGGCCGGGTTGCGGTATCTGCTGACCAGGACCGGGCCCGCGGCTTCGAGCCTGTTCGAGACCGGGGGTTTTGCGCCGCTGGCGGAGGGCGACACCGAGCCCGGCATTCAATTCCACCTCGGCCTCGGCTCGGGGATAGAGGCCGGTGTCGAAAAGCTGCGCAACGCAGGCGTCACGCTCAACTCGGCGGTGACGCGGCCCTTTTCGCGCGGCACGGTCCGCTTGTCCGCGCCCGATCCCGGCGCGCCGCCCCTGATCGACCCGAACTACTGGAGCGATCCGCGCGACCGCGACAACGCTCTGCGCGGGCTTCGCATGGCGCGGGCCATCATGGGCCAGCCGGCACTTGCGCCCTATGTCGCGCGCGAGGTTCTGCCGGGTTGTGGCGTCGGGACCGACGCCGCGCTGATCGACTATGCCTGTCGCACCGCCAAGACCGATCACCACCCGGTCGGCACCTGCAGGATGGGCAGCGACGAGGCGGCGGTTGTGGACCTGCAACTGCGGTTCAAAGGCATCGACGGGCTGCGCATCTGCGACGCGTCGGTCATGCCGTCGCTGATCTCATCCAACACCAATGCCGCGACGATCATGATCGCCGAACGCTGCGCCGATTTCATCAAGTCGCCCGATCGGTGACAGCCCGCGCGACGCAAACGAAGTATCATCCAACCCCTGCGTGAACTTCCCCGCGACCGGGCGCAGAAAGCGCTTGAGAAAGTGACCGAAAACGCACACGTTTGAAGCGAGTCGCGTTTCGGTCTGGACTTGGTTCACGAAACCTTGGCAATACTGTGGCAAAAATGAGAGCGGTTAATGAACCAGTCTGCCAGGCGGGCGCAAATCACTCCGGCATCGACGATTTTTCCGGATCTGGAACCCGCCAACGGCGGGTCGATAGCGCGTGATTTCACGCCGCGGCGCAAACTTGCGCTGCTCAACCGTTTCGGAAACGCACGCGCCGCGGCAGTCGGTGACATCAAGATCACTACTCTCAGTTTCCGCAACCAGCACGAGCGCGGCACCCTGCTGACCAAATACATGGAGGCGCGCAAGTCGATCTTCATCGACCGTCTGAACTGGAACGTGTCCGAGGCCGACGGCATGGAGTTCGACCAGTACGACACGCCCGCCTGCCGCTGGGTCGTGCTGCATGAATTCGGCGAGGTTCTGGGCGGTGTCCGCCTGCTGCCGACCACGGCAAGTTGCGGGTGCTACAGCTACATGCTGCGCGATGCCCAGCGCGGGCTGCTTCAGGATCTGCCGACCGACATCCTGTTCTTCGAGGCCCCCGTGAACCAGAAGGTCTGGGAAGCCACCCGCTTCTTCGTGACCGACAAGGTGCCCGCCGTGCGCCGCGCGGCCATCCAGCACGCGCTGTTCAACGGCATGACCACAGCGGCGAAGGAGGCCGGGGCGTCGCAGATCCTCGGCATCGTCTCGGCGGTCTGGGCAAGATGGGCGCGGCGCCTGAACGTCAAGGCCACCCCCACCGGGGCGAAGTTTCCTGTCGACGGGGGCTACAGCCAGTCGGTCCTGTTCAACATCAACAAGCCGGCGTCCTGAGCCCCCGTTGCTGACCGGCCCTGCCGCGCCGCAAAAACCTGCATTTGATTGTCGGGGCCGGCCCAGGCGACCGCTACGGCCCCTCCAAGTCAAGCGCCCGAAAATCGTCCAGAAAATGACGGAATTCAACGGGAAACGCGGCTTTCCCGCCGCGGTTTCGACGCAGTTGATCTCTACCTTCCCCGCTAGGAACGGACGCGCCCTGCGTGTCCGAAAACGCGAAAACCGACCGCTCTGTCCCGAGCGGCTTGAGATTGCCCTTACGTCAAGAGGGCGGCATACTGCGCCATGTGCGGGAAAGGTATTTCATGCGCGAGATTTTGGAGGCAACGCCCGTTCATCGCGAGCAACACGACATCGGTGCCCGGCCTCGCGGCGCACGGCGGCCCGATGCCAAGGGCACCCCGCCACAGAAGGCCGAGCGTCAGCCGGATACGCAGATTGCGTCACGCCCTGATTGCGATGATGCGCCGGCCGCCGGCCAGCGATCCCGCGAAAACCTGTTCGAAACCGTGATGTCCGAAATGTTCGGCGACAGGAATTGCCTGCGCCGGAAATAGGGTCGCCCGGCGCCGATCAGGCCCGCTCGGTCTCCAGGATCAGCGGGCCGCTGGTGCGCATGGTGAATGTCAGAACCGGGGTGGGTATCGCGGCCGAGGACAGCGAGAACCGGACATCGCGCAGCACCGACGCCATCAACACCATGATTTCGGTTTCCGCGTATTGCGCGCCGATGCAGATCCTGGGGCCGGCGCCAAAGGGGATATACTGCCCGCGCTGCGGCGGCTCCCCCATGAACCGGCTCGGATCATATTGGTCAGGCTCATCCCACAACGCGGCATTCCGGTGCAGGGAATAGACCGGAAAGAACAGGGCATCGCCCTTCTCGAAGGTAATCCCCTTGACGGTCACCGTGCTGGCGGCATCGCGGGCAAAGAACGCGGCCGAGGGATAGAGACGCAGCGTTTCCTTGATATGCGCCCGAAGCAGGGGCATCTGCTGCAGGTCGTCGAAGGCGATGCCGCCCTCGGGGCGAACCGACCGGATCTCGTGGCGGATCCGCTCTTGCATGTCCTGGTCCAGGGCCAGCAGGTAGTATCCCCACGCCAATGCATTCGCCGAGGTTTCATGCCCCGCGACCACAAAGGTCAGCAGGTTGTCGATCGTCGTCTCGGGATCCTCGAAATCCGCATCCAGCGCCTCGATCATGAAATCGAGGAAGTCCCGCGCCTCGGCCCGGTTCTCGCTGCGGCGCTGGTCGATCACCTGCCGGGCCAGCTCGCGCATGTCGGTCACGGGCGCCTTGCTTCTGAGCCACTTCACCCTGGGCAGCCATTTCGGCAATCCCATCAGGTCGAACAGCGACAGCTTCGAGATATACTCGAAATAGGCGATCAGCCCGGTCCGGATCTGCTCCGAACTGACCTCTTCATTGCCCGAGAAGATCACCCGCGAGATATTGGCAAGCGTCGACGCCGGCGCGATCTGCGATACGTCCACCGGCCCTTGTTGCGCCGCGAGCGACTCGGCGACTTCCATCCCGGTCTCGGCGAAATACCCCGCCAGTGCCGAGATATTCCGCGCCGCGAACAACGGGGAATACCGCCGGCGCTGCTTGCGCCACTTCTCGCCTTCGGACAGGATCAGGCCGTTGCCCACCGCCGAGCCGATGATGTCCTTGGTGAACTTGGCCTTGGGAAAGGACCGGCCCGCCCCGACCAGCAACTCGGTGATGATCTCGGGGTCACAGATATAGTGGATGTTGAGCGGTCCGCGAACATAGGTCTGGCGCAGCGTTTCGGCCGGTATGACCTCCAGCATGTTCCGACCGGCGGATTTCGCGAAACCGATCAGGCTGACGGGTTTCTCCGCAAGCTGTGCCGAAACCGGCGTGATGGGCTGCTTCGGGATCTCGTCGGACCGAGCCGGCTGGAGGGGGCTGTGTTTCAAGGTTTCGATCCCATTCGGCCGGGCACTGATCGCGACGCGGCCACGCGCGTCATCGGCACAACGGACGGGCCGGCCGCTCTTGTCCGATGGAGGAAGTCATGCATGGCTACTGCAATCACGATCCTGCCCGAGAAAGTCGCTTTTACGTTGATGCACTGACACGCGACACACGCCGGGTTTCTTTTTGTCCTGTTTTCGGGACACGGCGCAACTTTGGGGCGATAACACAATGATTATCGGGGGCAACGCAAGGGGGCAGCGCAGCATTGCCGCCCTTCAAAGGCCAGATTCGTGCCACTTTGTTGCCGCAAAGCACCAGACGGCGCTCACGCAGCTCCGGGATCCGGCGTCAGGGCGCGTCCGGTCGCTCGTCGCCCGACATGAGTTCGCGCAGCATCCGCTCATAGGCCCGCTGCTCCAGTCGCGACTGCTCGCGGCCGCGGGATTGCGCGGAGTCCTTCCAGTCGGCGTAGTTGGCCCACCCGTCCGCGCGGGCCTCGGCCTCTTCCACCAGGGTCACGGCCTGTTCCAGCCCGAACAGGACATTGGTGCGGTCAAGGCCCGCCAGCGGCACCTGCCGGCCGACCGCGACGCGGCAGGACAGGCCGGCACGATCCGCGGCCGCCTGCATCCTGGCGTTCGACTGCAGCATCACCGCAAGCGCCGCCGGGTCCAGGTCGCTGGGGCCGGTGCCGAGGCACAGGAAAATGCCGTTGCCGCAATGGGTGATCAGATCGCCGCTGCTTTCCGTGGCGATCGACACCGCAAGTGCCAGGTCGTCCATGAGGTGCCGGAATCCCCTGGCACTGAGCCGGGAGAAGAAGATGTCGGGCCGGATGAGCTTGACCGCTCGGACATTCAGCAGCCCCCGCCCCAGGCCGGATGACTGAAAGACGAGGTTCTCGAACGCCTCTTTCCGGACACACCTCTCGAAGCCGGCGACGGGAAAGGCCTCGGACAGGCAGCGCGGGTCTTCGCGTGACCCATCGCCCTGCGCGCCATCGTGCGGTCGATCCGCGTTTATCCCGTGAACGCGCCCGTTGCGTCGTTCCCTGGCAAACCTCATCCGCAACGTGTTCAACTCGAACGGCTTGGTGATGTAATCGCTGGCGCCCAGGGCAAAGGCCTGGTTGAGGTATTTCTGTTCGCTCATCGCCGTCAGCATGATGATTGGAATGTCGGCATAGCCGCGCATCTGCCTCAGTCGACCGCACAGCACGATCCCCGAGCATCCGGGCATCTGGATGTCCAGGAACACGCCGTCGAAAGGCTCGACCTGCGCCGCCACGACCTCAAGCGCGGCATCGGCGTTCCTGGCGGTCTGCACCTCGTAGCCGCCGAAGGCGCGCAAGGTGGCCTCCAGGAGTTGCAGAATGCCAGGGTCGTCATCCACGACCAGAACGCGCAGCACGGCCGTGCCGCCTGCGGACCGGTCGGAACCTGCACGATCTTTCCTCGACCAGAACTGTTTCGGCATTGCGTATCCCCGGCAAATGGCAGCCGCGACAGGATGCGCGGCCAGTGTGTCCAAAAATGGGAGCGGCAATGAAGGAGTTGTGTTTTCTGACCGGGCGGCTTTTGGCGGGGCGTGCCAAATTGTGAACGCAATCGCGGCCTACTGCTTCCTCAAAGCGGCGGTAGAAGGGCGCAGGCGCCTCGAACAGTGCAGATGTGAGTATGACGGTCTATGACTTGCCGCAGCCGGAACCGGTGATCGACATCCCCGAAGACCGGCTGCTGAAGAACATGAAGGATTACACTGCCATGAGCTTCGAGCTCCTGTGGCAGCGTCAGGCGATCTTCTTGGCCGTCACCGTGCTCACGGCCTTCTTCTTCGATCCGTTCCAGGCCCTGGTGTTCTACATCACGATCCTGCTGTGCGAGGTCCAGGACCTCATGCTGGCCCGCCGCGTCGCCGGCCTGAGGAGCCACGAGCGGCAGGCCGTCACCGTCAACCTGATCTGGATCCTGCTGAACACCGTTCTGAGTTCCGGCGCGATCTGCATCTACGCGGTTTCCGTGGCTTTCCAGCAACCGGCCGGCGCGTATTTCACCCCGCTGTTCTTCCTGTTCGCCGCCGCGCTGTTCGCGGCAATGAACAACCATCAGCTGGTCTGGGCACTGGCGCTCAGGCTGGCCATGTACGCGGTCTCGTTCATGCTGATCGTGGTCAAGGACCTGTGGACGGAGTGGCCGGACCCGTCGCCCGACCTCTGGCTGCACTTCTTCACCGTCGTGTTCGTCATGTACTTCCTCATCGACTGCTCTTTCGTCTTCCTCAAGCTCTACAAGACAAACCTTGCGCAGCTGGAGAAGCTGCGGGAGGAACATGAGCGGACCAAGGCCGCCTATATCGCCAAGTCGCAATTCGTCTCCACCGTCAGCCACGAACTTCGGACGCCGCTCACATCCATCAAGGGGTCCATCGACCTGATCAATTCCGGCGCGCTGGGCGAGGTGCCGGAACGGATGGAGGGGCTTCTGGACATGGCGGGAAAGAACAGCAAGCGCCTGTCGTCGCTGATCAACGACCTTCTGGACCTGCAGAAGATCGAGGCCGGAGAGCTGGTCAACCGCCGCGAGACGATCGAAGTCGGCGAGCTGGTAAGGGAGGCGGTGGGCAGCAACCTGGGGTATGCTACCGCCCATAATGTCGAGATCGGTACGGATGCTGAGGCAGAGCAGGAGCCCGTTTTTGTCATGGGCGATTCCTCGCGCCTCATGCAGGTTCTGGCGAACATGATCTCGAATGCGGTGAAATTCTCGTTCGACAGCGGGCAGGTGATCGTCGGCCACCAGCAGCAGGGCGATCGCGTCCGCATCTATGTCAGGGACAATGGCATCGGGATTCCCGAAGGCTCGAAGGAGACGGTCTTCGACCGCTTCACACAGGTGGATTCCTCGGACGAGCGCCACGCCGGTGGCACCGGGCTGGGCATGAACATCTCCAAGGAGATCATCGAGAGCCTGGGCGGCCTGATCGACTACACCAGCCGCGTCGGATCGGGCACCGAGTTCTACATCGAATTGCCGGTGCTGGATACGTCCGAACAGCGTGATTCCGGGGCGGCGTAGCCGGTCGCGGGCCAAGGCGGTCCACAAGGTTGGGCACGTCTCAATTCATCATGGACATTCGGACCGGCCAGCCACCGGTGGCGCGCCGTATGAGGCGGGTATCAAGAACCGAGGTTCCCTGAGTTGACCGCTCATGGGAGATGTCTGTGCCGCGCAACTTCGCACCGCGACGCCGCGACCCCGTCGTTGACGGATCACGCACGGCCGTCGCTCAGACCAAAAGACCTGCAGCAGGCGCCATGTTGGTGCCTGCTGCAGGTCTGTCAAAAAACGGGTGGTCGGGATCAGACGGCCAGAGGCTCCGCCGCGGGCTCTTCCACGGACTCGACGGTCTTCTCGATCAGATAGATCGCCTCGAGCTTGGTGCCCGCGTTCAGGGCGACTTCCTCGCCGACGCGGAACCCGACCGCGCGCACGGCACCGTTGGATGCGCCGCGTGCCGCGGCAGAGCGCTGCTTCAGTTCATCCGCGAGCGCATTGGCGTCAAGTGCCTTGCCGGCTTCGCGGGTCAAAACGAAGACGCCGTTGCCCCAGTAGCTGACGAAACGGCACATCGCCTGCGAGCTGTCCAGCAGGGCCGTGCCGACCGACGACACGAACTGCCGCGCACCGTCCAGGTCGCCGGCGCCCAGGGTCTTGTCCAGGTTCTCGGCCTTGACCGCCACCACCGAGGATGTCAGCGGGTGTGTCGTCGAGATCTGGAACGCGTAATTCTCGAACTCGGGCAGACCGAAGAAACCGGCCATTCCCTTTGCGGGAACCGGCCCGTTGGACACCAGGCTTGGGAAATCGGTGGCCAGGCATGCCGTCTCGTCCATGCCGGTCACGGCCTCGATCGAGGCCCGGCGCTCGGCCGCCATGCGATGGGCGTCGGACAGGCGCTGCTTGAGGTCCTCGAAGTCGAAGGGTTTCGTCACATAGTCCGACGCCCCTACCTCGAACGCCTCGTCGATATAGTGTTTCTGCACCATTGCGGTCAGCATGATGATCGGCGTGAATTGGTAGTCCGGCAGCGTCCGGATCTCCTCGCAGAGCGTGATCCCGTTCATTTCGGGCATCTGGACATCCAGAAGCAGGCAATCGAACGGCCGCTCTGCCTGGGCTATGATCGCAAGGGCGTCCGGACCGCTGCGGGCGGTGGTCACATCGTCGTACCCGAAGGCCGACAGGATATGCTTCAGCAGTTCAAGGATGCTGGCGTCGTCGTCTACCGCAAGTAGTCTCATTGTCGGTCACCGCGTTATTGACTCTGCGCCGGTCCGGCTGGAACCGGGCGCGGGATTTGCTCCGCATATTACGCGGAAAGGTTAACATCAGTTTCCAAGATGTCCGAAAAACAAGGCGAATTCATGGCGTGTTCTTGTTGTTTTGCCAACCTGAACACGCCGAAAAGCCGAACCTGGCGCCCTTCCGCCACCGGCACGGCGTGAGGGTTCAGCCCCAATCCCGGCAGACATACTTGATGTCGGTGAACGCCTCCAGCCCCTGGCGCGCGCCCTCGCGGCCGAGGCCGGACTGCTTGACCCCGCCAAAGGGGATCGGCGCGCCCGTGACCTTTGTGCGGTTCACCGCGACCATCCCGAATTGCAGGGACCGGGTCATTCGATAGATCCGCCGCGGATCGCTGCTGTGCAGATAGGCGACCAGCCCGTATTCGGTGTCGTTGGCACGGGCGACGACCTCCTCCTCGGTGTCGAAGGGCGTCAAGGGCGCGACCGGTCCGAAGGTCTCCTCCGACATGATCGCCGCGGTATCGGGCACATCGGCCAGCACGGCCGGGCGGAAAAAGAGCGGCCCCAGCGCCGTGTCGGCGCATCCTCCGGTCAGCAGCCGGGCGCCCTGTTCGACGGCATCCTCCACATGCGCGAGCTGCTTGGCCACCGCACGTTCATTGATCAGCGGGCCGATATCGGGATCGTCCAGGCCCCGTCCCAGCGTCAGATCACCGACCGCCTTGGTGAACCGGGCGCAGAACTCGTCATAGACCGGGCGCTGGATATAGAAGCGGTTGGCCCCCAGGCAGTCCTGACCCGAGGTCGCGAACTTGGCCTTCACCGCCTCGGACACCGCGCGATCCAGATCGGCGCCCTGGAAGACGATGAATGGCGCATGCCCGCCCAGTTCCATCACCAGCCGCTTGATCGTATCGGACGACTGGCGGTAGAGCAGCCGCCCGATCTCGGTCGATCCGGTAAAGGACAGCGCACGCACGCGCGCGTCGGCCGTCCACTCGCCGACGATGGTGGCCGCGTCGCCCACCACCGTGTTCACCACCCCCTCGGGGAAGCCCGCGCGGCGCGCCAATTCGGCCAGCGCCAGCGCCGACAGCGGCGTCTCGGCCGAGGGATGGATCACCACGGTGCAGCCGGCGGCCAGCGCGGCGGCGGCCTTTCGGGTGATCATCGCGGTGGGGAAGTTCCACGGCGTGATCAGCGCGGCAACGCCCACGGGCTCGCGCCACAGCTCCATCTCGGCATCCGGCAGATGGCTGGTGACCCCTTCGATATTCGGCCGCAGCGCCTCCTCGGCATAGAACCGGACGAAGCTCGCGGCATAGTCGATCTCGCCCCGTGCCTCGCCGATCGGCTTGCCCTGCTCGGCCACCATGATCCGCGCCAGGTCCTCGCCCGCCTCGACGATCAGGCTGTGCCAGCGGTGCAGCAACGCGGCGCGGTCCTGCGGCAGCATCGTCGACCAGGCGGGAAAGGCTCCGTCCGCGGCGTCCACGGCGGCCCGGGCGCCCCGTGCATCGCTCATCGCCACCTGCGCCACCAGATCGCCGCTGGCCGGGTCGCGCACGGCCAGCCGGCCCTGCCCGGCGAAATCGCCCTCGGTCTGCAGCAAATCGGCATCGGTGATCCCGACCCTGGCCAAGTTCGACAGATCGTTCATTCTTCGGCCCTCCTTTGCCGCGCATCCTGACATGGCGGAGGCAGAGTTACCCTCTTTCCTCGCCCCGCAACGCAGAGGATCTCTCTGTTCCGGGGATCCCGGGCCGAGGGTTTCTCGGGGTTTAGGCGGCGGCCGGCGCTAGCCCCGCAACAAGGCCAGCGCAGGCGGCACGGTCTTGACCGGCTTGGTGACGATATAGCTGAAATAGCGGCGGACGCCGGCGCGACGCTCCAGCAGACCGTCCATCAACTCCTGAAACGCGGCGACATCGCGCACGACCACCTGCATGAGGTAATCATAGCCGCCGCCGATGGCCCAGCAGCCCGTGACCTCGTCCAGCCGATCCATTGTCCGCTCGAAGGTCCGGAAATTCTCGGCGCGGTGACTTTCCAGTTCGACGGTGACAAAGACCTGCACATGCGGGCCCAGCCTCTCCAGGTCGATCTCGGCGCGGTAGCCACGGATCAGGCCCGCCTTTTCAAGGCGCGTCATCCGTTCCCAGCAGGGCGTGGGCGAAAGGTTCACGCGCGCGGCAAGCTGGGTCTTGGCGATGCGCCCCTCGCGGCACAGCGTGGCCAGGATGGCGATGTCTCTGTCGTCCAGGCGGGGTGGTTGCATTCCACGCTTGTTCAGCGCGGCGGCGCGTTTGTCAATCTGGTCGGATGGTTGCCTCGGCGCGCGTAGCCGACGCAAACCGACATCAACGATCCGATTTCATTGGTGGTGCTGCCAGACGAATGCGAACCAGTCTCGCAAAGGACAGGATGGCTGTCCCTTATTCAACGCAGAGGCCGCGCCACCCGGCCAGAGCAGCGGCGCGGTTCAGCTTGAAGTTGGACGACTGATGAGTAAGCGCCTCGCCGATCCCCTCCTGCCGCTCTGAGGCTGTCTGTGCGAGTCCTGCTGTCGAGATTAGGCAGAGGACTGGACGGCAAAATGGACG
>NZ_FNYD01000022.1 GCF_900109035.1 Cribrihabitans marinus | reverse complement strand
CGTCCATTTTGCCGTCCAGTCCTCTGCCTAATCTCGACAGCAGGACTCGCACAGACAGCCTCAGAGCGGCAGGAGGGGATCGGCGAGGCGCTTACCGCCGACCTCGTGTCCGGCGAAGAGTTCATTCTTTCGCGTCAGGGCAATTTTTCTGATCTGGTTCTCGACCGGGTTGGTATCCAGCTCCAGCCGGCCCTAATCGCGGGGGAAGGTCAAACTGGTCAACAACTCGGTGAAGGAAACCAGACTGGTCTCAGGATGGTTGCATTCCGTAGGTGCGCTCTTCAATCCCAACTTTGGTCATCTCCAAGGACAGCGCAGCGAGAAAGGAGGCCTCTGCTTCTGTGTATCTGCGCGTGGGGTTGCTGATTAGAAATATGCTGACGAGAGGCAGGTTTTCGTAGGGAGGAAGCTGGCGGATGTGCCCCGCTACAACATCCTGCCTGGCGACATGCACGGGAAGCGCACCGATTCCGATATTCGTCATGATCATGCGGCGTATCTCGTTCAGACTCGACGACACGCCCCGCCAATGTGGTGAGAGCTTCAGCCGCGTGCGAAGCTTTGAGATATCTTCCAGCGGACCGCCAAGCGCTTCGGTCTGGAAGGCAACGAACGGTTCGCCCTCCAAATCCTTTGGCGAGATGGTTTCGGCCCGAAACAAGGGGTGGCGCGGCCCGCAATAAAGGCCGAAATATTCGCGATAGAGGACGACATGATTCAGGTTTCTTGGGACCCGCGACAACAAGCAGATCCCGAAACTGGATCGGTTCAGTGAAACCATGGATTCGACGTCTTCGCTTTCGTGCACCGCGAAGGCATAGGTTACGTTCGGATGCGCAACCGCGAAGCGATGCAATACGTCGTCGAAATGGGGGGAGATTACAGAACTCGTGAGCGCAATCGACAAGTGACCGCGCAAGTCGGCGACATCTTCTTCGAGAATGGCCGGAAGCTGAGAGACCGCGCCGAAGATTGTCGTGCATTCGGTGTACAGTGCCTGCCCCGCGCGCGTGACCGAGAACTCGTTGGGTTTGCGCACGACCAGCTGCTTCCCGACAGCCGATTCCAGACGTTTCAGGGCAGCCGATACCGTGGGTTGTTTCAGTCCCAGGAATGCCGCCGCCTTCGATATACCCCTTTGCTCCACAACGACCATGTAAGTGCGCAGCAGGTTCCAGTCGAGGTTCCACGGAAATCGGTTTCGATTGGGCGACTGCATAGATTCTGTCTATATTAAGAATGTCCTATATCTATTTGCGTAATGCCTCTTCACATGCAAGGCTTTTTTCAAGCGGCCTGGTCCGCCAACGATGACCCGAAAGAACCGGGCGCGAGATAACCAACAAGGAGATGAGAATGAACCTTCGCCGTACGTTTCTGAAATCCGCTGTTCTGGCTTCGGGCCTCGTCGCCCTCGGCGTGAACATGGCTGCCGCCGAAGAACTTGAAACACTTAAGGAAAAAGGCGTTATCCGCATCGCGATGTCCGGTGCCTACCCACCGTTCAACTTCGTGAACGATGAAAACCAGGTTGTCGGCTTCGACCCGGCCGTGGGGACCGAGATTGCCAAGCGGATGGGGCTGGAAGCCGAGATCGTGACGACGGCTTGGGATGGAATCATTGGTGGCCTCCTGGCCAACAAGTACGACGCGATTGTCGGGTCGATGACGATCACCGAAGAGCGGGATGAGGTCGTGGACTTCGTAGGACCCTATTATTCCGATAAACGCGCAATTTTTACGCAACCGGGATCGGGCATCGACAGTCTCGAGGATCTCGAAGGCGTCAAGGTCGGGCTGACCCTTGGCGAAACCCACGAGGCCTGGGCGCGCGAAAAGGGTTACGACATCAACACCTACAAGGGCCTGCCGGAACTGCTTCTGGAGCTTGAGAACGGCCGTGTGGATGCAATCGTAAACGACTCGATTGCGGCGATCCTCGCGATGGGTGCCAAGGGCCAGGACTTCGAGATGTTTGCCGACCCAACCACAGAGCCATTCGGTGCCGGTATCGCCATTCGTGAAGGCAACCCTGAACTGGCGGCGGCTATGCAGGCCGCGTTGGACTCCATGATGGAAGACGGCACGTATCTAAAACTCGCTGAAGAGTGGATCGGCGCGGACATTCGCTGAGGTCCTGATCTCGCGTACTTGCCTTTGTTCTGGGGCGTGGCGCGGCGAGGCCATGCGTTTGGCACCCCGCTCGTGCGATCCGCCAGGGCAGTCCCGACAATAGTGGAGCATCCGGTGCCTGTGCACCGGGTGCCTGGCACCGGCAACGCGTTCGGGCGCGTCGCATCAGCAAGGAAAGCCTGACATGGATTTCGACCTGATAGTCAGGGTCTACCCATTCTTCATTGACGCGGCAGGGGTCACGATCCTCCTGTCGGCTTTAACCGCGCTACTGGGCCTTGCATGCGGCGCGCTCGGCGCGGCGGCGCGTCTGTCACGTTTCGCCCTCGCACGGTTCGTGGGCGCGACCTATGTCAGCGTGTTTCGCGGCACACCAGCCTTGATCCAGCTCTTTATCCTTTATTTCGGTGGTCCTCAGATTGGCATTGAACTCGACGCTTTTGAGGCTGGCGTGATCGGACTGGGCATCAATGCCGGCGCCTACATGACCGAGACGATCAGAGGCGCGATCATCTCGATCGACAAGGGCCAGAAAGAGGCTGCCCGAACCCTTGGTCTGAGCCGTTGGCAGGCAATGTACAAAATCATTCTGCCCCAGGCCGCGCGGCTCATGGTTCGCCCCTTGGGCGTGAACCTGAATATGCTGATCAAGGCGACCGCGCTGGTCGCCGCGATCTCGGTGGTCGAACTGACCTACACCGCGCAGCGCTATATCGGATCAACCTACAAACCCTTCGAAATGTTCCTGCTCGCCGGGATCCTCTACATGATCATCATCTATGCAACCGGACGGGCCGTGGCGTGGCTTGACCGTCGCGTGCAGATTACCTGAGGGGGCGGCGTCATGGGTCTCGATTTCACCGTCATCCCAAAACACATCGACATCATCCTGCTCGGTTGCCTGTGGACGATCGCCATCACGGCCGCTGCTGCGCTGCTCAGCTTTTTTGGGGGCATCTTCTTTGCGGTGATCGCGCTTTATGCGCCGGCCGTGATCCGGCTGCCGTTCCGGTTGTTCGAATGGGTCTTCATGGGCACACCTCTGCTGTTGCAGCTGTTCCTGATTTATTTCGGCCTGGTGCAGATCGGTGTGGACCTGCCGGCCTTCGTCGCGGGTGTGATCGGGCTGGGCCTGCATTTTGCCGTTTATAATTCAGAGCTGATCCAGACGGCCATCCTGTCGGTCGACAAAGGCCAGATGGAGGCCGCGCGGACCGTGGGATTGAGCCGCGGGCAGGCGCTGCGCAAGGTCGTCGTGCCGCAGGCCGTGCGCGCCGTGATCCCGCCCATTGGCAACAACATGATCGCTTTGTTGAAAGACAGCGCGCTTGTGTCGGTCATCGGTGTCAGCGAATTGACCCTATCGGCACAGCGCGCCATCGGTGCGACCTACCGGCCGTTCGAGTTCTATATTCTCGCGGCCGCTTTCTACTACGCCATCAACCTCGGCATGGAATGGGTGCAGCGCAAGATCGAGCGCCGCATCGCACTCTCGCGCTGACCTCCGGAGCCTGCCAATGACCGATCATAAGGAATTCGTTCAAATCCGCCACGCGCAGAAATCCTTCGGAGCTCTGGAGGTGCTCAAGGATATCAGCCTGACGGTCGAACGCGGGCAGATCGTGGCCATTATCGGGCCCTCGGGGTCAGGGAAATCCACGCTGCTGCGCGCGATCAACGATCTGGATCCACTGACCGGCGGAGAGGTCTGGCTGGACGGTGTGCAGGTGAACAGGTCACTGCCTTTCAGGCAATATGAAAAGCACATCAACCAGATGCGTCAGGACATCGGCATGGTGTTCCAGCACTTCAATCTCTTCCCCCACATGACAGCCCGCGAAAACGTAACCATGGCACCGAAGATGTTGAAAGGTTTGTCCAAGGATGAGGCCGACGCGCTTGCCCGGGAACAGCTGGATAAAGTCGGGATGCTGGAGCGGATCGACTACTACCCATCCCAGCTTTCGGGCGGGCAGAAACAGCGCGTGGCAATCGCACGCGCCCTTGCGATGAAGCCCAAGCTGATGCTGTTTGACGAGGCGACATCGGCGCTTGATCCGGAACTGGTGGACGAGGTGAACCAGGTCATGAAAAAGCTCGCCGAAGAACACATGACCATGATCATCGTCACCCACGAGATGGATTTCGCCGCATCTGTCTGCGATCGGGTGCTGTTCATGGATCAGGGCGTGGTCGTTGAAGAGGGGCCGCCTGAGGTCGTGTTCAAGTCTCCCGAAAAGGAGCGCACCCGCGCCTTTCTGCGCAAGCATCTGGAAGGTGCAAGATGACGGACACTCAGTCCTACCTGTTCTACCAGACGCGAACCCCGCGCCCTTTCCTGGATCGGGGCGAAGGGATCTACCTCTATGACGAGAGCGGCAAGCGTTACATCGACGCGTCGTCGGGGGCCATGGTGTCGAATATCGGGCATTCGAACCCGCGTGTTCTGGCCAAGATGAAGGCTCAGATGGACAAGGCGACCTTTGGCTATCGCCTGCATTTCCGCACCCACCCATCCGAGGACTTGGCCGCCAAGACCGTCGCCATGACACCAGACGGGCTGGATCGCGTGTTCTTCGTCTCGGGGGGATCAGAGGCCGTTGAGAGCGCGGTGAAACTGGCCCGCCAATGCGCGCTCGCCACCGGGCAGGGGAGACGCCACAAGGTTATTTCGCGCTATCCGTCTTATCACGGTTGCACCTTTGGCGCGCTGGACCTTACCGGGTATGACCCATTGAGAGAACCCTTCGCACCGATGATGGAGGGTATGCCAAAGGTTGCAGCGCCCACCACCTATCTCGATCGCGACGCGCTCAGCGAGGAAGAGCGCGGCATTCGGTATGCAGAGCTTTTGCGCGACAAGATCGAAGAGGCCGGCCCCGACACTGTTCTTGCCTTTCTCATGGAACCAATAGGCGGCGCATCGACCGGCGCTCTGGTCGCGCCCGACAGCTACTACACCCGAATCCGCGAGATCTGTGACGCCTACGGGGTGCTGCTGATTTTCGATGAAGTCATGTCTGGTGCGGGTCGCACCGGCAAGTTCCTGGCGGCGGAACACTGGGGTATCACGCCTGACATCGTGGCCCTGTCAAAGGGCTTTGGCGCAGGTTATGCGCCCTTGGGTGCCATAATTGCGGGCGCGCGGTTGGTGGAGCCGGTTCTGGATTCAGGCGGGTTTCAGCATGGGTTTACCTACGCGGGCAATCCGCTGGCCTGTGCGGCTGGTCTTGCCGTGCTGGAAGAGCTGGAAAACCATAACCTGATCGAAAACGCCGCCCGAATGGGAGAGGTGCTGAAGGCCAAGTTGCAGGCTCTCATGGCGCGCTATCCCATTATCGGCGACGTGCGCGGCAAGGGTCTGCTTCTCGCGTTTGAACTGGTCGCGGATCGGGAGACCATGCAGCCCCTTCCGAAAGACTGGAATGCCCATGCGCGCCTGGTCGAGATCGCTTACGACCTTGGCCTGATCATCTATTCCCGTCGCACGCGCGGGGGGATCGAGGGGGACCACTTTTTGATTTGTCCGCCGCTTGTCATCACCGAACCCCAGATCGACGAGATCATGCACCTGCTGGACACGGCACTCGCCCGCTACGCTGAAGAGATCGCGGCATTGTTCGAAGAAATGGCGTGAAAGGCTGGTTATGTCCAAGATCATCATATCCTGTGCGATCACCGGCTCTATCCACACTCCGTCGATGTCGCCTTACCTGCCTGTCACAGCAGAAGAGATCAGCCGACACGCCATTGATGCGGCCGACGCAGGCGCAGCCATCCTGCACCTGCACGCGCGCGATCCGGACACGGGTCAACCTTCCGCTTCGCCCGCGCATTTCATGGCCTTCCTGCCGCGGATCAAGCAAATGTCGGACGCCGTCATCAACATCTCCACTGGTGGCAGTGCAGTGATGACGCTCGAAGACCGGCTTGCCGCGCCGATGGTCGCCGAGCCTGAGATGTGCTCGCTGAACATGGGCACAATGAACTTCGCGCTGTATCCCGCCGCAGACCGCATCAGCGACTGGATATACGACTGGGAAAGGCCGTTCCTGGAAAACTCTGACGATCTTGTCTTCAAGAACACCCCGCGCGATATCGCAACGATCCTGCGCGAACTCGGTCAAGACCGCAGCGCACGGTTCGAGTTTGAATGCTACGATGTGGGGCATCTCTACATGCTGCGCCATTTCGCGGATCGAGGCCTTGTCGAACCACCGTTCTTCATTCAGTTCGTGTTCGGTGTACTGGGTGGTATCGGTCCCGATCCTGAGAACCTGGCCCATATGAAGCGGATTGCCGACAAGCTTTTTGGGCAGGATTTCGCATTGTCCGTCCTTGCGGCAGGCCGCAATCAGATCCCGTTCGCAACGATGGCGGCTGCGATGGGCGGTCATGTTCGGGTTGGTCTGGAAGACAGTCTTATGATCTCGAAAGGCACGCTCGCACAACGCAATGCCGATCAAGTCGCCAAGATCCGCCGGATTGTCGAAGACCTGGGTCGCGAGGTTGCCACACCTGACGAGGCGCGGGCGATGCTTGGGCTGAAGGGCGCTGAGAAGACGGCGATCTGACCTATGCACACGTACAATATCAGACCTGCGGTCGTGGCCGATTTGACGGCGGTGGAAAGCGCACTCATGTCGTTGTCGCGGGACCTCGAAGATCCATATCGCGCCGGAACCGACGCCTTGCGGCAGGCGCTCTTCGGCGCACATCCTGCGGCTTGGGCGCAGATTGCGGATAGCGCAGCCGTCCCAGCCGGCATCGTGCTTTTCTCACCGGTATTCTCGACCGTTCGAGGCGGGGCTGGCGTTTATGTGTCGGACCTTTGGGTGGACAGTACCGAACGCGGCGACGGTATGGGCCCCGCGCTTTTGCAGAGCGCCGCCGAAAAAGCCGCAGCGATTTGGGGAGCCCGCTTCATGCGCCTTGCGGTTTACCCCGACAATATGCGCGCCCGTGCTCTCTACGACGAACTCGGATTTGAACCGGTCGAAGCGGAAACCGTGATGGTTCTGGCCGGGAAGGCGTTTCAACAGATGCGAGGATACAGATGAAGGCGATATTCGACGACCGACAGTGGAAGCACGACCCGCAGAACTTTATGGCGAATGGCGTGGTGTCCCGTAGTCCGGAACAGCCCGCGCGGATCGAAGTGCTCAAATCCGCGGCAGAGGAGGCCGGTTGCGTCTTTGCTCCTCCTGACGATAACGGGCTGGGCGCCATCGCGGCAATCCACAGCGCGGAATACCTGACGTTCCTCGAAACCATCCACGCTCGTTGGACTCGGATCGAAGGCGCGGCACCCGAGGTCATTCCGAACATTCACCCCGCAAATCGCACCGATAGCTATCCTAAATCGGCGATCGGGCAGGCGGGGTATCATCAGGCCGATACCGCATGCCCGATTGCGGAACACACGTGGGAATCCGCCTATTGGTCGGCGCAAACCGCAATAACCGCCGCCGATCTCGTCGCCAGTGGCGAAACCAGCGTCTACGCGCTGTCACGCCCGCCCGGCCACCACGCTTTTGCCGACCTCGCTGGCGGCTTCTGCTTTCTCAACAACTCCGCAATTGCCGCCGAACGCCTCCGTGCCGCCGGGTGCCGGCCCGCGATCCTTGATGTGGACGTGCACCACGGGAACGGCACGCAGGGGATATTCTATCACCGCAGCGATATCCTCACGGTCTCGATCCACGCTGATCCAGCGCGATTCTACCCGTTTTTCTGGGGCCACGCCCAGGAACGCGGCGAGGGTGATGGCTTGGGGTCAAACCTCAACCTCCCCCTGCCACGCGGTACAGGCGATGACGTCTATCTTGAGACGCTTGATATCGCGATGCGCCAGGTCAAAGCGTTCGGGGCGGACTGTCTGGTCGTTGCCCTCGGGCTAGACGCATCGATCGATGACCCGTTCAAGGGTCTCGCCATCACCGAAGCCGGTTTCAGGCGCATTGGCGCGTGCCTTGCAGAGCCGGGCCTTCCGCTCGCCCTGGTGCAAGAAGGAGGTTATCTCTCTGAAGCTCTCGGTTCCAATCTTACATCGGTTCTGGGTGGAGTGAACGGTCGGATGTGACGGCCAGCTCCTCGACACGTTGCTGACCTGGAAAACATGCCGACAATGACGCCGTAGTTGCTGATCCTCCCCTCAGTGAAGGGGGCCGCCGGTATGTTTGGGAGACCGGAGGATCAGAATGGCGACGAAGCGGCGCAAGCCCGGAGAGATTGTCACGCTTGAGGAGACCGTCTTGCCAGTGGCATGGCGACAGCCGCGGCAACGCGTCAGGTTGAGCTGCTTTTCGGGCCAGGAATGGCGCGGGTGGATGCGGGAGGTCTGCCGGAAGGCCGGGATCAGCTCGGCGACGTTCTTCAACTGGAAGAAGATGTATGCAGGGCTGATGCCTTCCGAGTTGAAGCGGCTCTCGCGGCCGGGAAAACCGACAGACAACGCCTTCATCGAGGCGTTCAACGGGCGGTTCCGAGCGGAATGATTGAACAACCATTGGTTCATGAGCCTTGAAGATGCGGCCGAAGAGTTGGAGGCTTGGCGTAGAGACTACAACGAGGAACGGCCGCACAGCGCCATCGGGAACAAGGCACCGGCGGAACTGATGAAATCAGCGCACGATACCAGCCCGTGCACTTGATCGAAGCGCGGAAACTCTGACAACGGCCGAGGGCGCGTTGGGTAGCACATCACCTCCAAGAGTGTTGAGCGCTTTTGGTATGGATATCTTCTTCTGCCATACATTTCTGATTGGGACATTTTTGAAAACCCGTCATCCGGCGGGTAGGTCGTGCCTGGACCTGGGCGCCGACACTGACGCTGCTGAGCAGGTCACCCCAACCCACCGCGCGCTTCAAACCGCTGGGAGAAGCCGACCATCAACGTGAAAAGTGAATCAGCTGCGTCGCATTCCATTGTTGCGTGTTAACCGCTTCAACCGTCAGATCGATACACAGCTGGCGAATCGCTTCGAACGCGAAGGTGGAAGGGCGATCGCTCAGCTCTCCGATGTAGAGCGTCCTGTTGAGCGTTGGCTTCATGACCGGGCGGGCCACCAGTTTGCCCGCGTCGATGTGTTCTTTTACAATAAACTCCGTGCCCAGCAGGCACCCGACACCGGACAAAAGACACCCCCCGATGGCGGCGATGGAGTTCATTTGGAACTGGGCGCTTTCCTCGATCTGCCGAAGCAGGGACGGGTCATCCATGACCGCTCGGGTGTTCAGGCCCTGGCGCAGGATGATCAGCGGAAGGTCCAACAGGGCTGCAAAGCTGATCGGGCCGCGTCCACCGACGACATCCGGTCGCCCGACCAGGACCACTTCTTCTTCGAGGATCGGTTTGAACCGGAAACGCGAATCCGGAAGCTGGTTGTACGTCAGGGTAAGGTCCACCTCTGACGAGGCGAGTTGTTGCGTGGTCGTGCCGGAGAAGATCTCCGAAAGATGCAGCCGGAGGTGCGGGTAGTCCTGGGAGACGCGCTGCATCAATGGCACCCCGATTGCCTTGACCGCCGAATGCGCAAACCCCACTGCGATTTCACCTGCTACCTCGACTTCTGAATCCTTGATGTCAGCGGTGGCGGCCTGCATGGATCGCAGGATGGCGCGCGCATGTTCATACAATCGCGCCCCCGACGCCGTGGGTCGAACCCCTCTTGGCAGGCGCTCGAACAAGGGTGTGCCAAGATCGGCTTCTAGATTGGCAAGGTGCCTGCTCAGCGCGGAAACCGCGACCCTTTCGCGGTCGGCGGCACGGGCGAGCGCGCCTTCTTCAAAGATCGCCGCAAAGTATCGGAGCTGTCTGCTGTCCACGCTTTCTCGATATCAGAATGATGCTTTGGTAACATTGTAATTCCGCAAAGCAATCTCGTCGAGTACCCTGCAGCAGCGCAAGTTCAAGTGGAGCCAGCCGCGTGCCAGATGAATTCAAACCATTGCGGGATATCCGGGTTGTCGAGATGACCCACATGATCATGGGGCCGAGCTGTGGCCAGATTCTGGCATATCTCGGGGCCGAGGTCATCAAGGTCGAACCCCCCGCCGGTGACAAGACCCGCCACCTGACGGGTATGGGGCGCGGTTTTTTCCCAAGCTTCAACCGCGGCAAACGCTCGATCACGCTGGATCTGAAATCGCCGGCTGGAACGTCTGCGCTGGACAGGCTTCTGGAAACTGCCGACGTCCTTGTCGAGAACTTTCGCGACCAATCGCTTGCCAAGATGGGGTTTGCCCCCTCGGACTTGCGTAACAAGCATCCCAAACTGATCGTGGCGTCCTGCAAGGGTTTCCTTCACGGCCCCTATCAGGACCGGACCGCGATGGACGAGGTCGTCCAGATGATGAGCGGGATGGCCTACATGACTGGCCCGAAGGGCCGCCCGCTGCGCATCGGATCATCGGCGAACGACATCATGGGCGGGCTTTTCGGGGCCCTTGCGGTTCTTGGTGCCCTGATGGAGCGGCATCAGTCGGGACAGGGCCGAGCCCTGCGGATCGGACTGTTCGAAAACTGCCTGATGCTTGTCATGCAACACATGGTCCAATTCGATCTCGATGGGCGTGAACCGGCCCCCATGCCCGAGCGCGAGTTTTCATGGCCGATCTACGACATCTTCGACACGCGCGATCAGCGTCAGATTTTCGTCGGTGCCGTAACCGAAGGGCACTGGCACATTCTGTGCAACGCCATCGGGTTGCAACATCTGCGAAAGGACCCGCGGCTGCAGTCCAAGATGGATCAGATCGAGGCCAGAGACTGGACAATCCCCATTTTCGCCGAAGCCCTGGCAAGGCGCGATTTTGCTGAGCTGATCGAGATCTTTGAGGCGACCGGCATCCCCTTTTCGCCGATCAATCGCCCGGTGGACATGTATCAGGACCCCCACGTCACGCGCCCGGGCGGTCTTCATCACTCGCATCTGCCGGGTGGTCAGGAATTCCGGGCGCCGGGTCTACCCATCGAGGTGGATGGCGCCACACCCCGCCCGGCCTCGCTCGACGTTGCAGATGTCGGCGATGACACGGATGCCGTTCTTTCGGAACTTGGCCTGTCCCCCTCCGAAGCGCAGGCGGCAAGCGGCGCGCTGCAGGCAAAGATGGCATGAGCCCTGCATCCCGAGCATACCCGCCCGACAGGGTCGTTTTGCGCGAAGTCGGCTTGCGCGATGGGCTGCAAATGGTCGAGCACTTCCCGTCCACCACGGCCAAGGCAGACTGGCTGCATCGGGAAAGTGCCGCGGGAGTCCGGCACTTCGAGGTGGGCTCCTTCCTTCCTGCCCACGCGATGCCGCAATTTGCGGATGTGCGAGGGGTCATCGACATTTGCCGCGACCTAGGCGTCCATGCCGCCGCCCTAGCCCTGAATGATCGTGGTGCCGCCGACGCTGTGCAGACACCGCTGAACGAGATCGTCACGGTCGTCTCTGCAACTGAAGAACACAGCCAGGCCAACGCCCGCCGGTCGCAGGCCGACGCCATCGCGCTGGTCGGCAGAACCGTGGAAATGGCGAAAGGTGCAGCCTCGCCGCCCTTGGTTCAGGCGGGCATATCCATGGCCTTCGGGTGTTCGATCGCCGGGGCGGTGCCCTCGGACGACGTCGTGCGGATCGCGGCGGCATGTGTCGAAGCGGGCGCAGACTTGCTAGGGCTTGCAGACACGGTCGGATTTGCAGGCCCCGATCAGGTGACGGACCTTGTTACCCGCGTGCAAAGGGAGCTTGGCGACGTGGTGCTGAGCATCCACCTGCACGACACCCGGGGCATGGGGATCGCCAACGCATCGGCCGCGCTGGATGCAGGCGTGCGGGTCATCGACGGCTCTCTGGGCGGTCTGGGAGGTTGCCCGTTCGCGCCCGGCGCAACCGGGAACGTGGTCTTCGAGGATCTCGTCTACCTGTGCGAGCGAAAGGGCTTTGCGACAGGCATTGATCTGGAACAGCTGATGTCAGTCCGGGACATCGCAGCGACCGCAATGCCGGATGAACCACTATACGGCGCGACGCCACGCGCCGGAGCACCGCGCCAGATCGACTGGCGTGCATCATGAACGACTGGATGACAAAGAGGAGGAGACCATGAACATCCTGAAAACGGCAGCGGCCGCGCTTCTAGCCGCAACGGCACTGGGCAGTGCAGCTCACGCCGAAGCGACGGAAATGCGCTGCAGCCACCAACTGCCGCCTGCGCACCACATCGCAAAGGTGATCGACCGGTGGGCCACCGAAATCGAAACGCTCTCGAACGGGGAAATTGACGTTCAGGTCTTCGGGGCCAACAGCCTTGTCGGGGCGCGGGAAAACATCGCATCGGTGGCCAAGGGCAATATCGAATGCGCATTTTCGATCAACCCCCAATGGGGCAAGACGCTTCCGCTCATGAACGTGACGCTGAAACCCTATGCGGTGACTGATCTGGAAACGCTTGCCGCCTGGCCGGGCAGCGAAGCTGCCGCGTTCCTGGAAGAGAAGCTGCTGGAAAAAGGGGTGAAAAACGCGGTGTGGCTCTTCACGACGCGGATGACGGCAATCACCTCGAAAGGGGCCCCGCTGATCAATCCCGCAGACTTCGAAGGCGTGAAGATTCGCGGGCTGAACCCCGTGGCCGATGCCGGTCTCGTCGCGATGGGAGCCGCGCCTTCTGCCATGTCCGGGTCCAAGGTGTATGAGGCGCTTTCGACCGGCGTCATTGATGCTGGCATGACAGACATCGCCGCAGCCTATTCGCGCAAGTATTTCGAAGTGCAGGATCACGTCACGGTCGTGCCGCTCTTCAGCGTGTTTTTCCATGGCTACCTGAACCCGGATTGGTACAACGGGCTGACCGATGCGCAGAAGGCGGCGATTTCCGAAGCCGGGGCCAAGGCGGCAGAATGGGCGGTTGCGGCATCCGAAGAGGCGTCAGCCTCCGCACCGCAGCAGCTTGAAGAAAACGGGATGACCGTCCACTTCCAGACCTCGGAGGAAACAGCGGCCTGGAAAGAGCTCATGGCGCCGGCCTTTGACGACTCCTTTGGAGGTGCGACCGGTGAGGACGGCGTGAAGCTGCTTGAACTCGTCAGCCAGATCTCCAACTGACGCGTGAAGCTGGACCCCAATACCAAGGCCTCTGAGACCCTTCCGGTCTCAGAGGTGGAGCGCGTAGCGCGCTGGCTTACCCTGTCCGGAGCGAGCTTGGCTGCGCTGCTGGTGCTCATCGTCTTCGGCGTGGTGAGCTACAGCGTTTTCATGCGCTACGTGCTGGGCACGCCGATCACGTTTTCGGACGAACTCAGCGGGTTCATCGTCGTGGCCATGGTCGCTCTCGGCGCGGGCGAGGTGCTGTTGCGGGGCGAGCACTTCGGGGTCGACCTGCTCACCGAACGTGCCGGGCCGCGCACGCAGTGGCTTGTGGACCTATGGGGCATGATCGGCGTGATCCTGGTGGCCTCGGCGATCCTTTACAGCGCCGTGCTCATGGTGCGGTTTTCCTATGATTTTGGGGTCTATTCGGACGGCTACCTGGGCGTTCAGATGTGGATCCCGCAAGGGTTCCTGCTGATCGGCATGATTATCCTGATCCTCGCGGCGCTGGCCCGTATCTTCACTCTTCTGACGGTGCGCCGACCATGATGACATTCCTCATTCTGGCCGGTCTGATCGCGCTTCTGCTGACAGGCATGCCGATCTTTGCGGGCCTTGGCCTGACTTCGCTGATCATCATGCTGCTGACCGAAGGCAACGTGAACAGCGCCGCTGACACGGTTTTTGCCAAGCTGAACAATGGCCTGCTGACAGCCATCCCGATGTTCGCCTTCATGGCGCATGTGATGATCCGCGCGGGCGTCGTGAAAGACCTTTACGACGCGGCCAATGCGATCGTCGGCCATCTTCGCGGCGGACTTGGGGTTGCCACGATCCTGTCCTGCACGATCTTCGCGGCAATCTCGGGCTCTTCCGTGGCCACAGCGCTTACCATCGGATCGACCGCCATCCCCCAGATGAAGCGCTTCAACTACCGCCCAAGCTATTCCTACGGGGTCATCGCGGCGGGTGGGACGTTGGGCATTCTGATCCCGCCGTCCGGTCCGCTCATCCTCTACGCCATTGTCACCGAGGCCTCGATTGGGGCGTTGTTCCTGGCGGGACTGATCCCGGGCATCATGATGGCAACGATCTTTGCGATCTGGGCCATGATCAGCGCGGGATTCGGGGGCGCGGTCGTTGCGCAGCCATTCGCTGGCATGGGTGTCATCTGGGCGCGGATGAAGCAGTCGATCTGGGCACTGCTGATGCCGCCGGTTGTCTTGGGCGGGATTTATCTCGGGGTCTTTACCGCCACCGAGGCGGCTTCGATAGGGTGCCTGTACGCATTGATCATCAGCGTAGTGGTCTACCGGAACTTCGGCCCTAAAGACCTTTGGGTAACGGCGTTCGAGACAGTGCGAACAACCGCGATGCTGTTCATGATCCTTGCGGCTGCAGCGCTCTTCGGTCATGCCGTGACCATCATTCGCCTGCCCATCGAGATCGTCGAACAGGTTACGGCCATCGGCCTCAGCCCAGCCATGTTTGTCGTTGCGGTGATGCTGCTCGTGCTTGTGTTGGGCATGTTCCTCGAAACCATCTCCATCATTCTGATCACCACACCAATTGTCTTTCCGGTCATGCTTGCACTTGGCATCGATCCGATCTGGTATGGCATTTTGTTGATGATCAATCTTGAGCTTGCACTGATCACGCCGCCTGTTGGCATGAACCTTTTTGTCATCAAGGGCATTGCCAAAGCCCCGCTGTCGGACGTTATTCGCGGTGCCTTGCCTTATGCTGCGCTGATGCTTCTCGGTCTGATCATCGTTTTCGGGTTCCCCGCATTGTCGACGTGGCTGCCTAAGGCGGCAGGGTTCGGAGGCTAGATGTGCGTCAAGATCAATGGTGAACATCACTATCTGTGGCGGGCCGTTGATCACGAGGGTGAGGTTATGGAGAGCTTTGTGACCAAGACCCGGGACAAGAAGGCGGCGTTGAAAGTCTTAAAGAAAGCAATGCGTAAGCACGGTCAGCCCGAATTGAATGTGACTGACAGGCTCCGGTCCTGCGGGCGGCCCTGCGCGAAATCTGTGCCGCCCACCGTCAGAAAACAGGCCGATGGATGAACAATCGGGCTGAGAGCTCTCACCCGCCGTTCCGACGACGGGACGGGCGATGCTTCGTTTCCGGCGCATGTGAAGTTTACAGAAGTTTGCCGCCGCCCACGCCTCGATCTTCAACCACTTCAATTTGGAGCGCAGCCTCATCAGTGTAAGCGCCTCGGCGATCCCCTACGCGGCGCGGCTTGACGCGGCCGCAAAGTTCCAGGGCATGAGATCGTCGATGCGGCTTCTGGGATGACCGTC
>NZ_FNYD01000002.1 GCF_900109035.1 Cribrihabitans marinus | reverse complement strand
TGATGAAGATGTCGCCCGCGCAGTTCTCGGCGCTGTTCGAAGGCCTCGACTGGCGGCTTGTCCGCCCCGAACGTGTGCGCCGGCCGGAACTGGCGGGGTAGCTGCGGCAGAGTGACTCGGCGATGATTTGTCGGTGGTGGTGATCCCGCCCGTGTGCTTGATCGCAGCCATGACCGACACCGCCCTAGCCGAAGAGAACGCGCTTTTGAAAGCCCGCCTCGCCGAGACCGAGGCGGCGCTCGTGGATGCGGTCGAGGCCCAGAAGCGGCTGGAGAGCATCGTCAGCGAGTTGCGGCGGGAGAGGTTCGGGCGGAGATCCGAAAAGCTCGATCCGGAGCAGTTCAATCTGCCGCTCGAAGATGTGGAGCTGGCGCAGGGCGTGCTGGACGCGGCGCAGGAGAAGGCGCGGCGCGCGCTCAAGGGACGAGGTGCTGCCGAGAGCGGCACGCCGAACCGCAACCGCGGCCATCTTCCGGAACACCTGCCCCGGATCGAACGGGTCATCGAACCCGAAACAACGCTCTGCCCCTGCGGTTGCGGCGAAATGGCCAGGATCGGCGAAGATGTCTCCGAACGGCTGGACGTGGTGCCTGCCCAGCTCCGTGTGCTGGTCACTCGGCGTCCCAGATATGCCTGCCGGCGCTGTTCCGGCGCGGTGGTTCAGGCCCATGCCCCGGAACATGTCGTGCCCGGCGGGCTGCCTACCGAGGCGCTGATCGCGCAGGTCATGGTGGCCAAGTTCGGCGACCACCTCCCGTTTTACCGCCAGGCCGAAATCTATACCCGGCAGGGGATCACGCTGGACCGGGCGACGCTCGGCAACTGGGTGGGACGCGCCTGTTTCCACCTGCGCCCCATCGCAGACCACCTGAAGGAGCGGCTGAAACGCGCAGACCGGGTGTTCATGGATGAAACCCGCGCGCCGGTGCTCGATCCCGGGCGGCGAAAAACGAAAACCGGCTACTTCTGGGCCATTGTCTCCGATGACCGGGGCCACGGCGGCGCCGACCCTCCCGTGGTGATGTTCCACTACGCGCCCGGCCGCGGCGCCGTGCATGCCCTCCGTTTCCTCGAGGGCTATCGCGGGCGGTTCGTGCAATGCGACGGCTATGAAGCCTATGACAAACTCACCAGGATCGACCGGCCCGAGGGCCCATGGACGCTCGTTCATTGCTGGACGCATGCGCGTCGGCGGTTCGTGAAACGGCTCGAAAAGGACGGCTCGCCGATTGCCGAGGCAGCCCTGCGCCAGATCGCAGAGCTCTATGCAATCGAGAAATCCGTGCGCGGCCTGCCCGCCGACGCCCGGCTTGCCGCCCGGCGCGAACTCTCCGCGCCGATCATTGCCGCCTTCCGCCCTTGGCTCGAGGCGCAACTGTCGCGCATTCCGCGTTCGTCAAAGCTGGCCGAGGACATCCGCTACACTCTGGCGCGTTGGCCAGGCCTGACGCGGTTCCTTGAAGACGGCCGTCTGGAGATGGACACCAACCCGGTCGAGAACCAGATCAGAAAGATAGCTCTGACCCGAAAAAACGCCCTCTTCGCCGGGCACGAGGTTGGCGCTGAGAACTGGGCATTGCTCGCCAGCCTGATTGCGAACTGCAAGATGTGCGACGTCGATCCGGTCAGTTACCTCTCCGACACGCTGCGCGCCTTGCTCGACGGTCATCCCAGAAGCCGCATCGACGATCTCATGCCCTGGAACTTTGCGGCCGCGTCAAGCCGCGCCGCGTAGGGGATCGCCGAGGCGCTTACGGTCGGCGCCGAGAACTGGGCGATGCTCGCCAGCCTCATCGCCAACTGAAAGATGAACGATATCGACCCGGTCAGCTATCTGACCAACACGTTGCGCGCCCTGCTCGGCGGCCACCCCAAGAGCCGTTTCGACGACCTCATGCCCTGGACATTCGCACCCGCGTCAAGCCTCGCCGCATAGGGCGCCGGCTGAGCGCTTACGTTACATCCTTGCCGCCAGGCGAATGACTTCCAGGCTGCTGTCGAAGTATTTGAACGGGTCGCGTTCAGACATAGTCGAAGGCTACGAGGCCGCCCTGCCCGCCTCAACCGGGTTCCTTCTGGCAAGGCCCACGCAACCATCCTGCCTGCCTCAGGCAAGCCTTCGCTGACCGAGCCCAGACATGGTCCGAACCGCCAAAGTCGCAAAGGCGAAAGCTGTCCAGACTCAATGTGTAGCGTCAAGTTTGGGAGGTCTATTCCCGCACGCGCCGCCAGCACAGAACACCAGATCACCCGGCCTCGAGATCATGATCGGTTGGTCTGACACCGGCACGATAGTGAAGAAGATGTCGATGCATGAGTTGGGGGATGTCTCATAGAGTGGATCGGTGTAGGGTTGGCGAACGCCTGAAACGTAGTAGGAAACCAGCTGGATGTCGTTGCCCTGCGCCGAAAGCCGGAACGGGTAGATCGGAGCATCAGCATCATCAGGCGGATACCGTTGCTGCGTTCTTGCAATCAACGCGCCATCGCCCACGTTGATGACCCACCGTCGATCCACGATAATCGGGAAGCTGTCCGCCGGGGTAGAAGAAACCACGCACATCAGCACCTTGATCGAACTGACATCAAACTGGCCTCTCCCAAAATTCGACCCATTCGGCATTGCGCCAACGTTGAAATGCAAATCCATTTCACTGCGCACGAGCCGCGGACGCGGATTGCCGTCGCCGTCCTTGGGCAGGAGTTCCCCGCCGCTAGCTGCGCATTTGGCGGCACCCTGGATGAAGGCGATCGTTTCTTCGGCTGCGAGTGCTTGCATTCCACCGTCATGCACCGCTGACGCGACAGCTTCCAGACCCTTCGGTGCTCGATTGTCTTCCACGTCCTCTGGGGGAAAGGCTTCGGTGACCACCTCGAGGAAGTCCTCGCTCCTGTAATTCAGTTCAAGTTCCAGAACCTCCTGTCCTAGGCTGTCGAAACTGAGCTGAGAGCGGCCTTCGTCTGCCTGGATAGTGTAAGAAACGAAACTCTCAACTTTTTCGAGACCATCGAGGCTGACTGCTAATCCATTCTCAAGGAAAGACAAATCGGACACGTCCTGGGCATTGACCGAAGTAAAAACACCAGTCGAAAAAAAGATCCCAATACCCAATGCAAAAATGTCTGCGCGGCGAGACATGCTGTCCCCCTTTCATATTAGAGTTCGGAGAATCAACTCGTACGCAATAGGAAAAATATGTCGATAGCTTACACCAGAATGTCGATTCTTGGTAGCCGCGGACTGGGAGCCCGTCGCGGCGCATCCTACAACCATATGAATTCGGGCGTTGTGGCCCTGATTCAACGGCAAGTGAAACCCATGTCACTTGTAAGAGCTCTTGGCCGCGATGAGAGCGGCTTCGACGGATTCCGTCAGGACGGACTGGTACCGTATTGATCTTGACAGCGGGTCCTCGCGAACGGCTTCGATCGTGGCAAGGCCAGTCTCGAAATCGCCGGCAGCGCGCCAGGCATCCGCAAGCAATGTGCGCGCGTACAGCGTCATTTGCGTTGACCCCGTTGCAAGATAGTCCTCGATCCCACGGGATAGTTCGGAAATCCCAGCTGACGGATCGCCCGAGCGGGCGATGGCCCAGCCGTGCAAGATCGCATTCCAAGCGCTCCAGTACTGGAATTTCCTCTTGTCGCTGATTTCCTGCGCCTTGGCGCATAGATCCATCACTGCTTCGACATCACCGGCAACCTGGTGCGTAGCGGCAAGAATACTGAGCGCATAGCAATGCGAGAAATCATGCGGTTCTTCGCCGACCGCTGCCAATAATCCTTCCAGTTCCGGGTGTTCACCAGATCGGCAAACCACCGCCCAAGCCTTCATTGCAATATCAACGGGGCGTATGTCGGCGGCGTAGAATGCAAAAATATCGTCCGGCGCGATGTATTCGCGTAGCCGGAGCGCTTCGTCGAAACAGCTAATGGCATCGTCGAATGAGGCTGACATGAACCGTGTCATGCCCATGCTGTGTGCGGAAATGGCTGCCATTGTCGGATCGCTTGTCAAGCCAGCAATTTCCTGCATTTCCCGGCAAATCTTGAGCCCGTTGTCGATCTCGCCAAGCATCAGCTGGGTGCCATATTGCACGACTTTTGCGAGAAACTTGTCTTGTACGCTGGCACTTGTCTTGTCGAGCAGTTGGTGTAGCCGATCGCGGTTCTCACGAATTTCTTGTGAGCCGAAAGCATGTGTGTTGAGAGCGACGTTCAAGAGGCGCCGTATCGCAAGTTCCTGGACATCCCTTGCCGCCACATCGCCGACCTTGGCGTTTTCCGCCAGCGCTGCGCGCAAATGGTTAATCGTCTCCTCCGTCGCGAACTGGCGCGCGGCATGTTCGGCCGCTTCCCGCCAAGCGTCGCGAGCATTTTCGGGCATGTTCGACAAGCTGTAGTGGTGCGCCAGTTGTTCCGGCATTCGCGCCGCTAAATCCGGGAAATCATTCACAATGGTCTCTGCGATGCGTTGATGCAGCTTGCGAGCACGACTCGGCAACATCAGTTCGTAGGCGGCTTCCTGGATCAGAGCATGCCGAAAGTGATAGCTCGTGCCGTCGCCTACAGGGCGGCGGGTCAGTATCTGCGCCTCTGTCAAGTGATCGAGCAGCCGCTTTATTGTTTCTGCAGATTTACCAGTTACTGCCGGGAGCATCGCGGGAATGATCGATCGACCAATAGCCGCACACACAGAAACGAAATCGTGCGGTGTGGCCAGATTGTCAATCCGGGCACGGAGCAGGTCCTTGAGCGTTTCCGGCAAGGCCAGTGCATTGCCAAACGTGGCTCTCGTGTGTGCTGCATCCAGGCGTTGATGAATCATCCGCGTCATCTCCTCGAGAAAAAGCGGAACGCCATCTGTTTTGGCAATTATCTGAGCTTCCAATTCCGGCGGGATGCTCTGTTGCTCGTTCATACTGTGGACAATCTGGCGCGAATGTCGGTCTTCGAGACGGGATATCGTCAGTGAAGTCACGCGTGCCAGCCCCTGCCAACGCGGTTGGTAGCTGGGGCGAAACGTGCAAATTATTAGGACAGGTGTATCTCTCAAAACTTCAATAAATAAGTCAATCAGATCTTCAGTTGATGGGTCAACCCAATGCAAATCCTCAAACAGAATTAGCAAAGGCTTTTTCGTAGCCAATTCGCGCAGGATGCCGACCATTACATCCTGAAACTGCTCTTTCAATTGCTCTGGCGGGACTTCCTGGTGCTCAGGTTCTGGTGACAACGGGATCGAAAGCAATCGTGCAAAAACGGGAAATGCGGTATCAGATTTATCTGTCCACGCGGACAACAAACGCCTTAGCTTTCTCAGTCGCTCATCGGTATCGTCCGTTCGAGTAATTCGAGCTGCGTGATTGACGGCCGCTATCACCGGGTGGAAGGCGCTTCCACCATGGTTCGGCAGGCATTGGAAACTCAGTTTTAGCCTGTCCTCACGCGGAATTCTCGCACTCAGCTCTTCGGCCAGCCTGGACTTTCCAATTCCCGCCTCGCCGCAAAGAGCTATGAATTGCGAACTATTGCGCAGGGTGCTGTGCCAACGGCTCTCCATCAAGAGCAATTCGCCTTCGCGTCCGACAATAGGTGTTGTCTTGCCCCTTCGTCTGGACTCAAAGCGCAACTCCGGTACGCTGGCATCGCGGACAGTCCATATGCGAACCGGGTCCGAGAATCCTTTGAATTCATAATCTCCATTCATTTCGCATTCGAAATTCGCCCCCAAGAGCGCTTTGGTATCGTCGCTTACGGCGACCGTGCCAGGTTGGGTTACCGCCTGAATACGGGATGCCAGATTGGGGGCCTCGCCAAGGGCAAGTGCGTTGTGGCCTTCGCGCAGGTCGATCACGATGTCTCCGGTCGCAATCCCAATACGGACTTTTATCGGTTCGCGGCCAGGCGCCGAGAGGTGGCTTATGACGGTGCATATCTCGAGGCCAGTCAAAACTGCACGTTCGGCATCATCCTCCTCGGCCGAGGGATACCCGAAATAGGCGATGACGCCGTCGCCTTGAAATTGGGCGAGATGCCCATGGTGTCGCCGCACGGCGTTTGAACAGATGGTTTGGTATTCGTGTACAAGATCCCGGTACGTCTCAATATCCAGCTCGTCAGAGAGCTGCGTGGAACCTACCAGGTCAACAAACATCAGGGTTAGATGGCGAATTTCGGGTTGTTTTGACGCTGGCCCCCCAAAACGAGACGCTTGCGCTACCTGAAGATCCGCTGACATCGTCTTGATGGCTGCTAAGAAACGACGACGTGGACCGATTGGTAGTCCAAGCTCCTTCAGGTCTTCCTCGGTCAGAAGCGGAAGATCTATGAAGCGGATATCATGCTCTTCGAGCGCGCGTCGGTACTCCACAAAACCATGAATCTCTAGCCACTCGTCGAGTCCGCCGCCCATTTCGAACCTCCGCTTGTCAGTATAGCGAAATGTGATCCGATTGGGAGTAGTGGTACGACTCCTGGCGCCGTGTCTGGCCGGTGCTGTAAAAATTGGGTTGTGTCAGCCGAATGCGAACCAGCCTCACGAAGGACAGGCTTGCTGTCCCTTAACCTACTGAACCGGGACTTCTCGGCAGCCCGGTCGAACCGCAAATGGGCGGGTGACATCAGCTATGTGTGGACGCAGGAAGGCTGGCTCTACCTTGCGGTCATCCTCGACCTGCACTCCCGGCGCGTGATCGGCTGGGCCGTCAGCAACCGGATGAAGCGCGACCTGGCGATCCGGGCGTTGAACATGGCCATTGCGTTGCGGCAACCATCGAAGGGTTGCATCCATCACACGGACCGCGGCAGCCAATACTGTTCTCACGACTACCAGAAGATCCTGCGCCAGCGCGGCTTCCAAGTGTCGATGAGCGGCACGGGAAACTGTTACGACAATGCGGCCGTTGAGATCTTCTTCAAGACGATCAAGGCCGAGTTGTTGTGGCAGCGGTCGTGGTCGACGCGCCGCGACGCCGGACTGGCCATCTTCGAATACATCAATGGCTTCTACAATCCACGCCGACGGCACTCAGCCCCAAGCTGGAAAAGCCCCTTGGCCTTCGAGGCGCAGGCCGTGTAAATGAGAACCGGGGGCGGCAAAAAGGCGTGACAGGTCCGGTGTTTGGCAGCACCCTCGCGCCGATTTTCGGTATTGGGCCACAAGTCCCCGGTTTACTACGAAAAGACTGCTGCCGAAGGGCTGGAATCTATAAGCCCGAAACCGTCCATCGAACCGGAAAAACGCCAACTTAAATTTGTCAACTCCGTTTCATGGCCCGGGTCTAGCCATTTTTCCAAAGAATAGTGCTTCGCCTTCAATATCCGTCAGCAAAGCGTATTGTCGTTTGCCATTGCCCTTTGCAGTGCTGATTGGCCTGTTCCCTGCATTCCTAGCCACCTGCCCCATTTTTGAGCAACGCGCACAAGTCGAATGTGGTATCCATCGTTTTCCTTGATGTGATCCGCTCGGCGTGGTCGTGTCGATGGACGTGAAAGGCTGCGACATGGAGAACACGCCGTATTTCGATGAGATGTGGGGCCACGATGCGCGGCTGCGCCAGCCCTACCGACAGTTCCACGACTGGTTCAGCGAAGAGGATCCGGCGCGGCTGCGGGCCAAGCAGCGCGAGGCGGAGGAGCTGTTCCGACTGACCGGCATCACCTTCAACGTCTACGGGCGGGCCGAGGCCGAAGAGCGGCTGATCCCCTTCGATATCATCCCGCGCATCATCTCGGGACCGGAATGGTCGCGGCTGTCGCGCGGCATCGAACAGCGCGTCCGCGCGATCAACGCATTTCTCTACGACATCTATCACCGGCAGGAAATCGTGCGGGCCGGCCGCATTCCCCAGGACATGATCAGCGGCAATGACGCCTTTCTGCCGCATATGATCGGCGTCGAGCCGCCGGGTGGCATCTACACCCACATCGTCGGCATCGACCTGGTGCGCACCGGCCCGGGCGATTTTTTCGTGCTAGAGGACAATGCGCGCACACCGTCGGGCGTCAGCTACATGCTGGAAAACCGCGAAACCATGCTGCAGATGTTTCCCGAGCTCTTTGCCCGCAACCGCGTGCGCCCGGTGCAGAACTATCCCACCGACCTGTGCCGTTCGCTGGCCGCCTGTGCCCCCGCCTGCGCCGGCGACAAGCCGGTCCTGGCGGTGCTGACGCCGGGCATCTACAACTCGGCCTATTTCGAACACGCCTTCCTGGCGGACCAGATGGGGGTCGAGCTGGTCGAGGGGCATGATCTGCGCGTGGTGGACGGGCGCGTCGCCATGCGCACCACCCGCGGCTATCAGCCGGTCGACGTGCTGTATCGCCGGGTGGACGACGAATTCCTCGACCCGCTGAACTTCAATCCCGACAGTCAGCTTGGCGTTCCGGGGATCATGGATGTCTATCGCGCGGGCAACATCACCATCGCCAACGCGCCCGGCACCGGCATCGCCGACGACAAGGCGATCTATGCCTACATGCCCGACATCGTCGAATTCTATACCGGCGAGCGCCCGCTGCTGCAGAACGTTCCGACCTGGCGCTGTTCCGATCCCGACGGCCTGGTCCATGTCCTGGACAATCTCGAAGATCTGGTGGTCAAGGAAGTGCACGGGTCGGGTGGCTACGGGATGCTGATCGGCCCGACCGCCACAAAGCGGGACATCGCCGCCTTCCGCAAGAAACTGAAGGCGCGGCCCGGCAATTACATCGCCCAACCCACACTCAGCCTGTCGACGGTTCCGATCTTTTCCCGGCAGGGGCTGGCGCCGCGGCATGTCGATCTGCGGCCCTACGTGCTGGTCAGCCCCGAGGGCATCAAGGTGACGCCGGGGGGCCTCACCCGTGTCGCGCTCAAGAAGGGGTCTCTGGTGGTCAATTCGTCCCAGGGCGGGGGCACCAAGGACACCTGGGTGCAAGAGGACTGACGGGTATGCTGGGCAAGACCGCCAACGGCCTGTTCTGGATGTATCGCTACTTCGAGCGGGCCGAGAACACCGCGCGCCTGATCGAGACCGGTCAGCGGATCGCATTGACCCGGCTTGACGCAGGCGACGATGAATGGGTCTCGGTCCTGCAATCGGCGGGCGCGCTGACCGACTTCGAGGCCGAGGCCGAGGGCAATCCGGTGACCAGAGACGAGGCGGTGGATTGGCTGCTGCGGTCCGGGGCCAACGCCTCGTCGGTCCTGTCCTGCATCGAGGCGGCCCGCCAGAACGCGCGGCTGGTGCGCACCGCGCTGACCGGCGAGGTCTGGGAGGCCACCAATGCCACCTACATGACCGCGCGCCGGATCCTGGCCAGGAAAGTGTCGGAACGCGACCTTCCCGAAACGCTCAGAACGATCCGCCAGCATGCCGCGCTGGTGCGCGGCATGACCCTTGGCACCATGATGCGGACCGAGATCTTCAATTTCGCCCGGATCGGGACGTTCCTGGAACGTGCCGACAGCACAGCCCGGATCCTGGACGTGAAATACTATGTGCTGCTGCCCTCGGCGGGGGCGGTCGGCACCTCGATTGACAACGTGCAATGGGAGACGATCCTGCGCTCGGTCTCGGCCCGTGGCGGGTTCCGGCTGGAATACGGTGCCGCCGGCGGGCCGCTGGAGATCGCCGAGTTCCTGATCCTCAACAAGCGGATGCCGCGCAGCCTGGCCTTCTGCGCCGAGACCGTGCGCGAGAACCTTCTGCACCTTCAGCAGGACATTCCCGACCCTCTGCCCTCGCTCGATCTGGTGGACGCGTTGCTGGCCGAGTGCCTGTCGCAGGACATCGGCGCGGTGTTCGATTTCGGCCTGCACGAATTCATCGAGACGGTCCTCGCCCACCTGGCGCGGATCGCCCGCCAGATCGAAATCGACTTCAGGTTCTACGAGTGACGGTGACATGCGACTGAAAATCCAGCACAGTACGCGCTACCGGTTCGAAACCCCGGTGAATTTCGGACTTCTGCAATTGCGCAAGACGCCGAAATCGTCGAACCAGCAGGCCGTCATCGGCTGGCAGACCCGGGTTGAAAACGGCCGCAAGGAGCTGAGTTTCGAGGACCACCACAACAATGCGACCGAGCTGATCAGCTTTGCCCCCGGCGCGACAGAGATGGACGTGATCAGCGAAGGCGAAGTCGAGCTGACCGATACCGCCGGGATCGTCGGCCCGCATCGCGGCCCGGCGCCGCTGTGGCTCTACCAAAAGGACACCCCCCTCACGCGCGCCGGTGCGGGCGCGCGCGCCCTGTTGCGGCGGATCGGCGCCGAGCCGACATTGGACGGGCTGCACGCGCTGGTGTCGGGGATCCGCGAGTCCATCGCCTACGAGATTGGCGTGTCGCATACTGGCTGGGACGCCGAAGATGCCATCGCAGCCGGACGCGGCGTCTGCCAGGATCACAGCCATGTGTTTCTGGTCTGCGCCCGCGAACTCGGCTTTCCCGCGCGCTATGTCTCGGGCTACCTGATGCTGGACGACCAGACCGCGCAGGACGCCATGCATGCCTGGGCCGAGGCGCATGTCGACGGGCTGGGTTGGGTCGGGTTCGACGTCTCGAACGGAATCTCGCCGGATTCGCGCTATGTCCGCGTCGCAACCGGGCTGGACTATGCCGACGCATCTCCGGTATCGGGAACCCGTGTCGGAGGCACCGGGGAGTCTCTCGAGGTCCGGATCGACGTAGCGCAGCAATAAGGACCGAGCGATGACCTATTGCGTGGGGATGGTTCTGGACAAGGGCCTGGTCTTCATGTCCGACACAAGGACAAATGCCGGGTTGGACAATATCTCGACCTTCCGCAAGATGACGGTCTGGGAGGCGCCCGGCGAGCGGGTGATCACCCTGATGTCGGCCGGCAACCTCGCCACCACGCAAGCGGTGGTGAGCCTGCTGGACGAACGCAGCAAATCGCCGAGCGAGCGGGTGCCCACGGTTCTGGCCTCGCCGTCGATGTTCCAGGTCGCCCGCACGATCGCCGAGACGATGCGTGAGGTGATCGAACAGCACGGCGATGAGGGTCAGAGGTCGGACAGCCCGTTCGGCGCGACCCTGATCGTCGGCGGACAGATCGCCGGCAGCCCGCCGCGTCTGTTCATGATCTATCCCGAAGGCAACTTCATCGAGGCCGGAGAGGACACCCCGTTCTTTCAGATCGGCGAGATGAAATACGGCCGGCCGATCCTGGTGCGGGCCTATGATCCGGCGATGGCTTTCGAAGACGCGATCAAACTGCTGCTGGTCAGCTTCGATTCCACGCTCAAGGCCAATCTGACCGTCGGTGCGCCCTTCGATTACCACTGCTACGAGGCTGACAGCCTCCGGATAGGGCCGCATGGGCGGATCGGGATGGAGGACCGGTATTTCCAGTCTGTCTCCAAGGACTGGGGCGATGCGCTGAAGGACGCGCTGGACAGCCTGCCCGCGTTCAGTTTTCCAAAGAAGGGAAGCTAGGCGGCGTTCCGGAGCAACCGGATTGTGTGTACTTGCCCGTTCGTCGCTGTAGGTGCGCGCAACAAGTCCAATCAGACCCCTCGTTCACCTCCGCGCCCGGCAACCCGACGGCTCGGCCTCCAAACGCGTAATCGGCTTGGACCCGAGACAATCTATACAATAACAATTATACGGTAACGGTCGGTGAGGAATACCGCGAAGCCACGCCTTTGCGCTCCGCTTGACGCCGTTGGATCCGCCTGCCCCTTGGAGAACCGACATAATGGTAAACCGCGTTGTCTCGTTTCTTCGTCACGAGATCAGGCAGATGCTTGCCCCGACCCTTTTCTTCTTCGTCTGCTTCAATCTCATCGTCCTGACCGTTGCCCTCCTGTCGGACGATCATGAACTCAGCGCGGTCTCGCATATTTCAGCAACCATCGGGGCGCTGCTGGTCGGAAAGGCGTTTCTTCTGGCTGACAGGCTTCCTTTCACCAATCGGTTCATCGGACATCCACTCATCTACGGTGCGCTCTGGTCGGCACTGATATACTTCGCAATGACCATCGTTCTTCATCTGGCTGAACGGCTGCTCTCGGCGGCAACTGGAAGCCGCGGGTTCCTTTTCACTGCAAAGGCGGATGTCGCGACGATCGATTGGCCGATGTTTCTGGTGGTCCAACTATGGCTCGCCCTTCTTCTGGTCGTCTTCGCCATTTCCAGGGCCGCCACTAATGCAATCGGCCCACGGAACATCCGACGTATTTTCCTTTCAAAACCCGGTACTGATGACCGCTAAGGGCGTCCGCGCATAGCATGAATAGATGTAGTCACGCAGGAAGCCGACAGCAAACACGCCACCAACAGAAGAATGGGGCGAACTGACCTGAAGCCTGAGTTGAGACGCGATAGTGACGATAATTGCCACGGTCATGGCGATGCAGAAGGCGAACGATGGTGGTGTAAAAAATTTGATCCAGTCTCTACAAGGACAGGATGGCTGTCCCTTATTCAATGCAAAGGCCGCGCCACCCGGCCAGAGCAGCGGCGCGGTTCAGCTTGAAGTTGGACGACTGATGAGGCTGCGCTCCAAATTGAAGTGGTGGAAGATCGAGGCGTGGACGGCGGCGAATTTCTGCAAGCTTCACATGCGCCTGAAACGCAGCATCGCCCGTTCCCGTCGTCGGAACGGCAGGTGCAAGGTCTCAACCCGATCGTTCATCCATCGGCCTGCTTCCTGGCGATGGGCGGCACCGATTTCGCGCAGGGCCGCCCCGCAGGACCGGAGCCTGTCAGTCACATTCAATTCGGGCTGACGGTGCTGACGCACTGCTTTCTTAAAGACTTTCAACGCCGCCTTCTTATCCCGGGTCTTGGTTGCAAAGCTCTCCATAACCTCGCCCTCGTGATCAACGGCCCGCCACAGATATGGGATTCCCACGCCAGCACCGCACGAAGCTGCACTCGACCAACCCGATCGAGCGCCTGAACAAGGAGGTGAAGCGCCGCGCGGACGTGGTGGGGATCTTCCCGAACGAGGCCTCCATCACCCGCCTGATCGGCGCGGTGCTGTTCAAGCAGAACGACGAGTGGCAGACGCCAAGCCGCTACATGATGGTCGAGGCCTTCGCGGAAATCGACGCAGAGGAGACCGACCCCTTTATCAGCATCAAACCCAGGCCGCCTGATCATGCCCTCAGGACACCCGAAAAAATACACCACCTTGGCGGACGTGACCGTCAGAAATAGACCGAACAGAAGCGGCGGCAAGCCTCAAGAAGGCGCTGCGGACCTTGGAGACAAGCGTTCCGGACAACTCCTCACAAGCGGAGAACGCTCTTATCAAGCCCAGATCACAGTGGGAGCGATTATAGTGATATTCACAGGTGTCCTGATTCAACAAATAGATTGCCAATCTACATCGGCTCGGGACGACGTCCCGAGCCGACCAACCGGCGGAAGTTCTCACGTGCGTTGGTCCAGAATCCCAGGAGGAGCCACTGCGATTGGCACTGTCCAGGACGAGGGCAGCAATAATCGAATTCAAAGCCCCGTCGATGGTTCGAAGTCAAGAAGCTCGAAGGTCATCTTGCCGTCGGCATTGAACTTCTGGACAGTATCGCCCGTGCGCACAGCGCTCAGGCAACGATAGCGGCCCTTGTCGGCGGCCATCGAGACACAAACCTGGTCGGTGTCGGTGATGGCATAGGCCCCCGTCCCGCTCCAACCGCCATTGGTCAGTTCTCCTTTCAGGATATTGGCCGGGTCATAGAAGAACCTGAACATCTTCTCACCCGATTTGGCCGTGACGATATTGCCGATCAAAAGCTCCGCGATCTCGTCAGACTTGAGCCTCTCTCCACCGCTCTTCAGCGCAGCCTCCAATTCGGTTTCCGCCATGGCGGCGCTTCCTGCCAGGGAAATGGCCACAGCAGCAGCGGCGGCGCGTGTAAATTGTGTCATGTCAGCCTCCTCGCTTTGACAGTTTGCATGTTGGAGCACTTGCCCCGGACACCACGAATAGGTCGGCTGCCGACGCCAAGCTTGATCGGAAAATGACTTTCCCTGACATTTAGATAATAATCAGGATCGCTCGTTGAACCGCGAGATCGTCCGGCCATAGGTTGCCTTATGTACAAATTCTTCGAATTCCAGCTTGATTCTGCGCGAGGTCTGACCCGCCGTGGCGATCCGGTGCCTCTGGAACCGCAGGCGCTTCAATTGCTTGAATTCCTCGTCCGCCGCCGGGAAGGGATTGTAAGCAAGGAGGACATCATCGAGGAAATCTGGAACGGGAATGCGATCACTGACGCGGCATTGAACACGCGTATCCGGTCTGTTCGGAAAGCCCTGGACGATACTGCAACTGCGTCCCGCTTCATCAAGACCTTTCCAAAACGGGGGTTTCAGTTCGTCGCGCCGGTTTCGACGGTCGAGCCGTTGGAACAGGCGAAACCAAAGCCCTCAAGGCGCTGGGCAGTTGCCGCGTTTCTGGCCGCGACAGGAATTCTTTCGGTCTGGCTGCTGCTTTCCGGTGATGGTCCTGACGGCCTGGACACCAACAAGCCTTCGATTGCTGTGACGCGATTTGATGACCTGAGCGAGGACGCTTCGGCGCGTTACTTCGCCGACGGATTGACCGATGACCTGACCACCCATCTGTCGCGCAACCGCGAGCTCTTCGTGGTCTCCAGCGCGACGGTGTTTTCCTACGTGGAAGAAACGGCAACACCCCTCGAAATTGCCCGCGACCTGGGCGTCGGATATGTCGTTCGCGGAAGCATTCGTCGTGCCGGCAACAAGGTTCGGGTCAGTGGCGAGCTTGTGGAAGTCATAGCCAACGAAACGATATGGGCAGAAGCCTTCGAGCGGGAATTGATCGACATTTTTGAAGTCCAGGACGAAATCAGCCAGGCAATCGCCGGTCGACTGCTTCCGGAAATCTATCAGGCGGATGTCTCGGACGTGCTTGGAAAGCCAACCGACGATCTTGACGCCTGGGACCTTTATCTTCGGGGGCGCGCCCGGCAGACGGTATTTTCCAAGGAGGCTCAGATCGACGCGATCGAGTTTGCGGAAAAGGCGATTGCACGGGACCCGGATTTTGCGGCGGCATACAGTCTGAAGGCCCGCACTCTAGGTACAATTTTCTTCTTTCAGTGGAGCGACACACCTCAAGAAACGCTAGTGGCCGCGACCGAAGCCGCCAGGCGCGCGATTTCGTTGGATGATAGGGACGCGCAGGCCCACGCTGCACTCGGGTATATCTATCGTTTCACTGGTGACGCCGAGCCAGCCATTGCGAACCTCGAACGCGCGGTGATGCTAAACCCCAACGACGCACGCATTAGGCTCGAACTTGCGCACACCTACGACTGGTTCCGCATGCAGGAAGATGCGCTTCCGCAAATCGACATGGCGTTAAGGCTCAGTCCCCGTGACCCGATGCTTCAAAACATGTATTTCTACAAGGGCCACATCCTGTTTCACCTTGGTCGGCATGAAGAAGCCCTGGAGGCGGCACGACAACTCGGCACGGTGGCCACCAGCAAAACCTGGCAAACATTTCACCATCTCTTGCGCGCAGCTAACCTGATCGAGTTGGAACGCGCGGAAGAGGCGAAATCAGCCGTCGAGGCTGCGCTGGACCTAAATCCGAACCTCTCGATTACGGCCATGCAGCGGCAGTTCGCCGGATCGAAAAACCATCCTAAGAACCGAAGACTCTGGCTGTCTAGCCTCAGAAATGCAGGGATTCCGAATTAAGCGCAAAGCACGCGCACTCCTGGATTGGCGCGCTACATCAGCAACAAGCGCCTTTGCCGCGAGAGCGGCTTAGTCCACGAGTCCAAAAGTCACGAATGCTGCGAAGAAAGGACTTGTCCGCTTTGGTCGAAATCCCCTTCGCGTTATCGTCCACCAAACTTTGCAAAATCGGTATTCAAGCGATTAATCGAAAATGCATCAATAGGATTTACCATTGCAGCAGGCCCATTTTTTGAGCTTCGAATCCCTTTGCGCTGGGGAACAGCGTGTGCATCTTCGCAATTGTTTCTGTTTCGCTCGCCAGCATGGGTTGAACTTTCTGCCACCAAGTCTTGAAGACCGACGTCTCCTCATGTGCCTGAACAGCGGCTTCATCTCGGAACACGTTGTAAAAATAGAACCGGTTCGGGTCGACGGCATCAACCATGATCTGAAAATGGAAAACTTCGCGCTCTTCACTGATGAAGCTCTGCGCTGCAAAAATGCTTGCATCCAGGAAGGCTTGCCGGTGTTCGGACCGGACATCGATGGCGAAAAAGGTGCCGAGCATCGCGTCTGCCATTTCAAATCTCCACGTCTTGTGCCCTGCCCGCTCCGGGGATGCGCAGCGCCCTTGCACGTGCGATAACCGGGTGTTGCGTCGCCCGATCCTATCCGGTTTTCCGGTCCGCGTCAGCCTCGCGCCAGCCCAATGTTCCGGACAGATCGCGCGCCATCGTTCGGAGCGTCTCGCCGATCAGCTTACGCCGCGCATGCGTCAAGACGCGTGCAGACGCCGTGACGCCGATCGACAGCGTGGCGCCGGGTCCGTTGACGCCCAGGGTGGTCGCGACGGAACAGATGCCGCGTTCAAGCTCCTCGATGCATTCGGCGTATCCTTGCGCCCGGATCACCTCGAACTCCGACTCGAGATCCCGAAGGGAGGTGATCGTGTTGTCTGTATACCTGCGAAGCTCCCCCGTCAGCGCGCTGCGCGACAGAAGCTCCGGAGAGTACGCGGCTATGACCTTGGAGCAAGAGCAGGCATGCAGCGGCCGCTTGCCGACGCCGGGATGCAGGTAGGACACACCGTTGTCCGGCGTAGCCACATGGATGATTTCAACGCGCCCCGCCCGGAGACGCGACAGAAAGAACGCCGCCCCGTGATTGGTGGCGGCGCGGGCCAGGGCCGGCGCGATCACGTCCAGCAGACCGGAATCCGAAAGACCGCCATGGGTGATTTGCTTCAGGCGCGAGCCTACCGAGAACTGCCCGCGCGCGAGCGGCTCCAGCAGTCCGACCGAAACGAGATCCTGCACCAGTCTGTAAGCCGTGGGTTTCGGCAGGTCCGCATGTGTGCAGATCTCCGACACCGTGACCGCGCCTTTCTGCCCCACGATTTCGAGAATGCTGGTGAGCCGTTCCAGATGCATGTTTTTGCCTTGTGAGAATCTTTTTATCGAATTACGAGAATCGTGGGCTTATCGCAAGGGAGGATGTGATGATGGACGGCACATGTTGCGGGCCGGGCTATGCCAGCCCGGCGGAGGCGATCAAGGCCCCGCGCGAAAAGCTGCTCTACACGATCGCGATCTACACCGGGACGGGTATTCAGAAGCCCGACTACCTGGCGACGGTGGATGCGGACCCCGACAGCCCGACCTATTCCCAAGTCATCCACAGGCTGGAAATGCCCGGCATCGGCGACGAGTTGCACCACATGGGCTGGAACGCCTGTTCCTCCTGCCACGACGATGCGGGCATGTCGCGCAAGTACCTGCTTGTGCCGGGGGTGCGGTCAAACAACATCCACATCATCGACACAGCGACCGACCCGCACGCGCCGCGCCTGCACAAGATCATCGACGGGGCCGAAATCAAGTCCAGGACCAATCTCAGCGGGCCGCACACGGTGCATTGCCTCGGCTCCGAAATCATCATCTCCTTTCTTGGCGACGCGCAGGGCGAGGCGCCCGGCGGCTATCTGCATCTCAACAAGGAGTTCGAGATCGTCGGGCGCTGGGAGAACTCGATGGGCGACATCCCCTTTGGCTATGATTTCTGGTACCAGCCTCGCCACAACGTGATGGTCTCGTCCGAATGGGCGGCCCCCAACACGTTCATGCCGGGCTTCGACCTCGAAGAGGTCGGTCACCTGAAATACGGCCGCCGCCTACACATCTGGGATTTCGAGAAGCGCGAACCGGTCGAGAGCATGTATCTGGGCGAGGACGGGCTGATCCCGCTGGAGGTGAAATTCCTGCATAATCCCGACAGCACGCACGGGTTCTGCGGTGCCGCGCTCAGCACCAACGTGATTCACTTCTGGAAGTCCGGCGCGGGCAAGTGGGAGTGGGAAAAGGTGATCGACGTGGAAAACGAGCCGCATCCCGAATGGCCCATTCCCGTGCCAGGTGTCATGTCGGCGATCCTCGTGTCGATGGACGACAGGTACCTCTATCTGAACAACTGGCTGCACGGTGACATGCGCCAGTACGATATCAGCGATCCGCACAACCCCAAACTGACCGGGCAGGTCTTCATGGGCGGGCTTCTCGGCAAGGCGCCAGAGGTAAACGGCGTCAAGATTGCAGGCGGTCCGCAGATGTTCCAGCTGTCGCTGGACGGCAAGCGCCTTTACGTCACGACCTCGCTGTTTTCCACCTGGGACAACCAGTTCTACCCCGAGATCCGCACACAGGGCGGCGTGATGGTCCTGATCGACTGTGACGTGGAAAACGGCGGCATGAAGATCAACGAGAATTTCATCGTGGACTTCGGCAAGGAACCCAACGGCCCCAGCCGTTGCCATGAAACCCGTTATCCCGGCGGCGACTGCACGAGCGATATCTGGCTGTGAGCGAAACGCGCACCATAACTATCGCCAACCGCGATGGCGCGACCTACAGCGTTGACGCTCGGCGTCCGCTGTTGGAGAGCTTGCGCGAACAAGGTGTCGATCTACCCTACGGCTGCAAGTATGGCGGCTGCATCACTTGTGCGGCGAAACTGACCGCGGGCCAGGTCGACCAACGCCGCCAGGTCGCGCTGAACAACCGGCAGATCAGTCAGGGTTATGTCCTGTTGTGCGTCGCGCGTGCCGTGACGGACTGCACGCTGGAGATCGGCGTCGAAAGCCACGACAGGCTTTATCGCAATCCCTTCCTCGACCCGCTGGCGCCGCATGAGTTGAAGGCGGACATCGCGACGCCGCAGCCCTCACGCGGCGCGGCGGCAGAGCAAGCAGAAAAGGAGGTCTGAGCCATGCCTGTTGAAGCGCTGGATGAACTCTATGATTACGACCAGAAGTATCTCGCGGATATTCTGAAATCGGTGAAAACCATCGCCATGGTCGGGGCCAGTGCCGACAAGACGAAATTCAGCTACGGCGTACTGCGCGTGTTGCACGAGACCGGATACGACATGATCCCGGTGAACCCGAACCCGGCCCTGACCGAGATCCGGGGCATCCCCGTTGTGCATTCGCTCGAAGAGATCGATCGCCCGGTGGACATGGTCGAGGTATTCCGCCCCAAGGAAGAATTTTACGCGATCACCGAAAAAGCCATCGCGATCGGGGCCAAGGTGATCTGGGGTCAGATCGGGGTCTACGACGACCGCGCCGCGAAACTGGCGGAAGATGCAGGCCTCAAGGTGGTGATGAACCGCTGCCCCAAGATCGAGCTGTTCCGCCCATTCTGGAAACCGCGCCTCGACCTTGTGATTTAGACGCCCATCGCCGCACAGGAGACTGACATGCCACAGATCATCGCGAAAAGCGCCGTGGAAATCGTGAACGAAGCGATGGCCGCGATCAGCGCCGAAGAGGCGTTGGAACTGGCCGGGTCGCCCGATCACGTCTTCGTCGACCTGCGCGACGGCACCGAGCAGGCCAAGACCGGTGTGATCGAGGGAGCGGTTCGGTCCTCGCGCGGCATGATGGAATTTCACATCGATCCGGAGAGCCCGGCGCACAAGCCGGAATTCAACCAGGACAAGACCTATGTCTTCTACTGCGCCTCGGGCGGACGCACGGCCATGGCCGCGAAATCGGCGATAAACATGGGTCTATTGCCCGTGGTCAACCTGACGGGCGGCGTTGGGTCCTGGACAAAGGCCGGCGGCACGCTGGTCTGAAGCGATTTGAGAAGGGAAGGTGCCATGGCCTACGACAGTGACACATCAAGCGACGATCTGATATTGCGCGCCGACAATGACGGCGTTGCCATCCTGACGCTCAATGCGCCGCGGTCGATCAACGCGCTGTCCGAAGACATGCTGTCCGCGCTATCGGGCACCTTCGACCGGATCGCCGGGGATCGCAGCGTCAAGGCCGTGATCCTGCGCAGTGGTGGCGATCACTTCTGCGCCGGTCACAATCTCAAGGAGATGACCGAACGGCGAGCGGACGCGGACGGCGGCTTTCAGTATTTCCAGGACCTCTTTGCCAAGTGCTCCGCCATGATGCTACGCGTGGTGCACCTGCCGCAGCCCGTGATCGCCGAAGTGAAGGGCATCGCCACCGCCGCCGGCTGCCAACTTGTCGCTTCCTGTGATCTGGCGGTGGCCGCCGATGATGCGCGCTTTGCGACCTCGGGCGTCAATATCGGGTTGTTCTGCTCCACGCCGATGGTCGCGCTGAGTCGCAATGTGCCGCGCAAGCTGGCAATGGAAATGTTGCTGCTGGGGGAGTTTCTGCCCGCCGCCCACGTCGCCGAAATGGGTCTGCTCAACCGGGTCGTGCCGCTGGAGGATCTGGAGGCCACGGCGATGGACCTCGCGCGCATCATCGCAGACAAAGCGCCCGCAGCGGTCAAGATCGGCAAGCGGGCCTTCTACGAACAGCTCGAGATGCCGCTGGAGGAGGCCTATGCCTTCGCAGGCCGCACCATGGCGGAAAACATGATGGCGAAGGACACCGAAGCCGGCATCGGGGCCTTCATCCGCAAGGCGCCGATGCCGGACTGGACCGGAGAATGACCTTCGAAGGCCCGGAGCTTGCGCGGACCGCGGCCAACCACGCGGCCCTCTCGCCCGTCTCGATCCTAAAAAGAGTGGAACGTGTGCATCCCGAACTGCCCGCGCAGATCCACGGCCGCATCCGGCGCTCTTGGGGCGAGGTCGCGATGAGGTGCAAACGGCTTGCGTCCGCTCTGGCTGCGCGCGGCATCAGCAAGGGCGACACCGTTGCCCTACTCGCCCCGAATATCCCAGAAGCGTTTGAGTGCGCGCTGGCGATCCCCATGCTGGATGCGGTCCTTAATGCCAACAATACCCGTCTCGACGCGGACACGATTGCCTATATCCTCGCTCACGGCGATGCCAACGTGCTGCTGGTCGACACGGAGTTTTCAGCAATCGCGGCGGAGGCGGTTGCGCAAGCCGGGTTGGATCTGCTGATCGTCGATATCGAAGACAGCGAAGGCCCGGGCGGCGAAAGGATCGGCGCGTTCACGTACGATGACCTTCTGGCGGAAGGCGACCCGGATTTCGCCTATACCCTTCCCGAGGACGAGTGGGATGCACTCGCGCTGAACTATACCTCGGGCACCACGGGCCGGCCCAAGGGTGTCGTCTATTCCCATCGCGGCGCCTGGACCAATGCGGTCAACAACGTGGTCACTTGGGAAATGCCGCACCATCCGGTCCACGTCTGGACGCTGCCGCTGTTTCGCTGCGACGGCTGGTGCTTTCCTTGGACGATCACCCTGCTTGCCGGCTGCCATGTCTTCTTGCGCGCGCCAAGGGCGGATGCAATTTACGATGCCTTCGCAGATCACGGCGTCACCCACCTATGCGGCGCGCCGATCATCATGTCGATGATTGTCGCCGCCGAGCAAAAGCGGGATTTCCCACAGAAAATCAAAATGATGACCGCCGCCGCGCCGCCGCCCGCCAGTGTGATCAATAAGATGGAAGCGATGGGGATATCCATCACGCATGTTTACGGGCTGACCGAGGTCTACGGTCCCGCTGTCGTCTGCGCGGAAAAACCGGACTGGGCGGCGTTGCCGCTTCAGGAGCGGGCGAATCTTAAAGCGCGCCAGGGCGTGGCCTACGAATTGGAAGAAGATGTGCTTGTGCTGGACCCGGATACTGGCACGCCTGTGCGATGGGATGGCACCACACTGGGCGAGATCGCGTTTCGCAGCAACATCGTGATGAAAGGTTATCTGAAGGCGCCGGAGGAGACTGCGAAGGCCTTCAAGAACGGCTGGTTCTGGTCCGGCGACATCGCGGTACAGCATGCCGAAGGCTACATCGAGATCCGCGATCGATCAAAGGACATCATCATTTCGGGCGGCGAGAACATCTCCTCCATCGAAGTGGAAAAGGCGCTCTATTTACACTCCGCTGTCAGCCTCGTGGCGGTCGTCGCTATGCCGGATGAAAAATGGGGGGAGGTTCCCTGTGCCTTTGTCGAACTCTCCGGTGACGCAACGGAGGGCGACTTGTTAGATTACGCCCGCGCGGTTCTGGCCGGATTCAAGCGACCGAAGAAAGAAATCTTAGGCGAGCTGCCGAAAACCTCCACCGGGAAAATCCGGAAAAATGAACTCCGCGAGCGGGTCCGCGATCACCGCTGACCATCCGCTTTTGACTGGAACCACGACATGGCCCATGAACTCGACTTTGCTCAATTCAGTTTCGGCACGCAGGTCCGTAAATCTCCCTTCTCCGATGCTGCCTTGCGGTGGGGGGCCAAGGGGTTCTCTGTCTACAACCACATGTACATCCCGCGCGATTTCGGCGACCCCCACCAGAATTTCTGGAACCTCGTGAATGACGCTATTCTTTGTGATGTTTCGGTCGAACGGCAGGTACAGATCAAGGGTCCGGACGCAGCCAGGTTCACCCAGTATCTGACGTGCCGTGATCTGTCGAAATGCGCCGTCGGACAATGCAAATACGTGCTGATCACCGATCAGGACGGCGGGATCATTAACGATCCGATATTGCTGAAACTCGCCGAGGACAAGTTCTGGCTGTCCACCGCCGACAGCGATGTGCTGCTCTGGGCGCGCGGCGTTGCCGTGAATTCCGGCATGAATGTCGAGATTACGGAACCCGACGTTTCACCTTTGCAGTTGCAGGGCCCCAAGTCGCGGGAGATTCTGCGGGCGGCCTTTGGCGATGGCCCGACGGCGTTGAAGTATTTCTGGTTCACCGAACTTGACTGGGATTGCGTCCCGCTGATCATTTCGCGCACCGGATGGTCGAGCGAGCTTGGTTACGAAATTTATCTGCGCGACGGCATCCATGGTGACAGGCTTTGGGAGCACATCATGGCCGTCGGTTCTCCGCTGGGTCTGAAACCAGGTCATACGTCCAGCATTCGTCGGATCGAAGCGGGCATGCTGTCGTACCATGCCGATATGAACCTCGCCAATAACCCCTTTGAATTGAACTTGGGGCGGCTGGTCGATCTGGACATGGAGGCGGATTTCGTCAGCAAGTCAGCCCTGAAACGGATCGAGGAACAGGGTGTATCCCAACAGCTCGTTGGCCTTGAAATCGAAGGCGATCCATTCACTGGATCCAATGATTTCTTTTGGCCGATCATGGAGGGGCATAGAAAGGTCGGCACCGTCACCTCCGCAATCTACTCTCCGAGGTTGAAAAAGAATATCGCGCTGGCGATGGTAAACTCCGAATTTGCATCCGTAGGCAAAAAATTGACTGTCAACAAGTTGACCGAAATGCGCGAGTGCTCCGTAGTTCCAATGCCGTTCTACGATCCCAGCAAGTCGATTGCCTCCGCGAGCTAGCCAAGGTGCGGCAACAATTTGAACACCTGGGCCGCAAACGACAATACGCTGGAGCCGAATTTTACAAGTTGTAGGAGGACATATTTTTGAGGCTGTCAGCACAAAAGCGGCCGCTGGCGCAACCGCACAGAGGTTTCGCTTAGTCTAAGGTTTGTGGCTGCTGTCAGCGTGAGCTGCAGCGGCAATAAACTTGACAAGGAGGAAAGTGCGGGCGGGTTCCAGTGTTATGGGGATTGTGGCTCAGGTCTTGGGCAGTCGATGCGTCGATCTTCGCGGCCTTTTTCGTCTGGGACGGTCAGCCCGTCGATTTCTGCAGGCCGATTGCGTCTCTCGTGCCTTGTTTCGCCGCTCTGAGCCCGTTGCAGTGGAGGTCTCAGTGGGATGGCCGCACTGACGGACCCGACGCCTCGAGATCGCAGGGCCGGGTGTGACGGATGGATCATGCGGCGTCCTCCCATGGCGGTGCGCGCGATCTCGGGGTTTGGCCGCGGGTGAAGGTTTCGATGACGATCATCGCGCCACCACATTTCAGGCATGTCTTGCGCGGGTCTCGCTCGGACGCATCGGCGTGCTCGTCTTCGCCGGTCGTCCGAGCGGGCTTTGGCTCTGTATCGATTAGACATCTGATCTTCTCGATCCTGTTGCGATGGATGCCGTTGGCCAGGAAGCCTGCGTGGCGGATGCGATGGAAGCCGGACGGCAGGACATGGCTGAGGAACCGGCGGATGAACTCGGACGTGGACAGACGTATGACCTTCATCCGGTCCCCGCGCTTGATCCGGTAGTCCTTCCACTGGAAGGCCACGGTGTCGGCATCCGCGCTGACGAGGCGGTGGTTCGAGATCGCGACGCGGTGGGTGTATCGGCTGAGATAGGCCAGCACCGCCTCCGGTCCGCCGAAGAGCGGTTTGGCTTAGATTGAGGTGCCCCTGGATTTGTAGACGCCTTTCTGGATCAGAACCAAGGCGATCGCGAGGCCCACGCCGATCAAATCGGTGATCCAGCCGCCGGCGATCATCGTCAGCCCACCCGCGCCTAGGGCGGCGCGTACGGCGAGGTTCGCGTGGCCGACAACCCGGTCTACCGCGGGCTCATCGAGCACCGCGACAAGACGTGGCCGGGAACGCATGCCGCCATCATCGACGACGCGCTGTGGGACCGGGTGCAAGAGAAACTGCAATGCGCCAGTGCACGGCGCCGGGGTCAGGTCGGACCCAGGAGTTCTTCCGCCGGGACCGATACATCCGCTCCGCTTCTGGGCAAACTCCGGTACGAAACCGGCGAACGCCTGACACCATCCCACACCAACCGGCACGGCAAACGGTTCCGTTACTATGTCTCGAACCGCCTGATCACGGGCAAGCGCCAAACCAAGGGGTGGCGCCTGAGCGCGAAGGTAGGCTGGGGTGCGGCGGTTCTGAACGGTAGTCAAGGCAAAGCGTCGACGAGATCAGGAATGGGAAAACCAGTAATGTCCCGAGTAGCTTGCACTACGGCCTCTCGTTTTGGACCTGTTCCTCGAACTCACCATGAGGGCCCGCGACGTTGAAGGTCGCAACCAGAGGCCGGATACACGAAGGAACTCGACCGCAGTGCTGTTGCCAAAGTCAACGAAGCCGCTTGCAACCCCGGGGCGTCCATACACGGACATTGCACCAGATCGCCGACGGCACAGCGTCTCAGTGCCGCACACATCGCCGCAAGCACCGGGAATATGGGGGAAAATCGACACCGTTCCTGTATGGGGAAATGAGACAAGGGTCGGTGGCGGAAGCGGTGGGATTCGAACCCACGGAACCTCTCGGTTCGCTGGTTTTCAAGACCAGTGCAATCGACCACTCTGCCACGCTTCCGGCTTTGGCGCTCCGGACAGCGCGGCCGCCGGTTCCGCAGCCTCTCCGGAGCGCCGCCGGTCTAGGCGGTTGGCGCCGGGCTGGCAAGTCCAAAGGGGAAAACTTGCCGAGCCGCGCGCTGCAGGCTTTCATTGGCCAAGTCGGCGCGTTATGATCGCGCGCAACGGCGGCTGCGCATCGGCCGCCTGCGAGGGAAAGACCGGAAAACCGGCAAACGGAACGGCGCAAAGCGGCTCCGGAACAGGCAAGGGACAAAGACATGGATCGGACCACGGCAAACCGCAGACCGCCCCTTCACCTGGCGGCGCTGACGCTGGCCATCGGGCTGCTGGCGGGCTGCGAAGAGGGCCAGGGCCCGGCCTTTCTGCAAGCCGGCGACAAGACCGAGGACACCGTCACCGAGACAGCGCAAGGCGAGGTGATCGAACGCGATGTCGAGGCGCCCGAGGTCTTTCAGGTGACCGAGGCGGGTCTCTGGGACGGTCGGCCCTCGCTGGGCGGTGTCTGGGTGGCGCATCCCGACGTGACCGATCCCGAGCGTGTGATGATCCGCAACACCACGAACGGCAAGTCGGTGGTGGGCGCCCTTTTCCGGCGTGAGCGCGAGATCCCGGGACCCCGCATTCAGGCCTCGTCGGACGCCGCGGCAGAGTTGGGCATGCTGGCCGGCGCACCGGTCGAGTTGAACGTGACCGCCCTGCGCAAGGAGGTGGTGACGCCGGAACCCGCCGCCGAAGACACGGCAGACCTGGCTGGCGGGGCCGCCTCGGGCGGCGAGATCACCGAAACCGCGCTTGACCCGATCGACGGCGCCGCCGCCGCGATCGAGGCCGCAGCCCCCGCCGACCCCGCACCGTCCGCGCCTGCGCCGAAGCCCACCTCGTCGCTCTCCAAACCCTATATCCAGATCGGCATCTTCAGCGTCGAGGAAAACGCGGACCGCACCGCCGGCCAGATGCGCAACGAAGGCATGGAAGCCACCGTCCGAGAGCAATCGGCCAGCGGCAAGACCTTCTGGCGCGTCGTCGTCGGGCCGGCCCAAACCAAGTCCGAACGGTCCGACCTGCTGGCCAAGGTCAAGCAGGCCGGATTCTCTGACGCCTATGCCGTGACCAACTGAGGAGGACCAAGGTGTTCGCTTCTCTCCGCTCTACCGCCCTCGCCCTTGGCATGCTGCTGGGCGCGACGCCGGTGCTGGCCTTCGAAACCACCGCAGGCGCCGCCTATGTCGTCGATGCCGGCACCGGAACCGTGCTGCTGGCCAAGAACCCCGACGAGCCGCTGCCGCCGGCCTCGATGTCCAAGCTGATGACGCTCTACATGCTGTTCGACGCCCTGCGCGACGGGCGCGTGGCGCTGGACGAACCGTTCACCGTGTCCTCGCGCGCGCGCAGCATGGGCGGATCGACCATGTTCCTCAACGAGCAGGACCGGCCCACCGCCGAGGAACTGATCCAGGGCATCATCGTGTCCTCGGGCAACGACGCGACCGTCGTGGTCGCCGAGGGCCTTGCCGGTAGCGAGGACGCCTTTGCCCGGCAGATGACCGAGATGGCCAAGCAGCTGGGTATGCAGAACTCGACCTTCTCGAACGCCTCGGGCTGGCCGCACCCCTATCAGCGCATGAGCGTGCGCGATCTGGGCATCCTGGCCGAACACCTGATCGAGGAGTTCCCGGAATATTACGGCTACTTCGCGCAGAAGGAATATGACTACAAGGATCGCTCGCCTGCCAACCGGTTCAACCGCAACCCGCTGCTGGGCCTCGGCATCGGCGCCGACGGTCTCAAGACCGGGCACACGCAGGAGGCCGGCTACGGGCTGGTGGGATCCGCCAAGCAGGGCGACCGGCGCGTGGTCTTCGTTCTGACCGGCCTCGACAGCCAGGCCGCCCGCTCCGAAGAGGCGCAGGCCATCGTCAACTGGTCGTTTCGGCATTTCGTCGAAAAGACGGTCGCCACGCCGGACGCCCCCGTGGTTCAGGCAGAGGTCTGGATGGGCGCGCAGCGAACGGTCGGTCTGGTCCCGCCGGCGCCTTTGAACGTGCTTCTGCCGGCGCTCAACGACAAGACGGTGGAGGCCGAGGTCGTCTATGAGGGGCCGATCAACGCACCCGTCAAGACCGGCGACCAACTGGCCGAACTTGTGCTCAAGCCCGAGGGCCTGCCCGAGATCCGCCGCCCGCTGGTGGCCGCCGAGGACGTCCCGCTGGGTGGGTTCGTGGTGCGCATGAAGACCGCCGCCAACCTGTTGTTCGACAAGTTCATCAATGCCCCGGCGGAGGCCTCGTGACGCGCCAGGGTCTGTTCCTGACCTTCGAAGGCATTGACGGTTCCGGCAAATCGACCCAGGCCCGGATGCTGGCCGAGCACCTGCAGGCGCGGGGACATGAGGTGGTGCTGACGCGCGAGCCCGGCGGTTCGCCCGGTGCCGAGGAGATCCGGCGCCTGGTGCTTGAAGGCGACCCCGACCGCTGGTCCGCCGAGACCGAGATCCTGCTCTTCACCGCCGCGCGCCGCGACCACCTGGAGCGCACCATCGCACCGGCCCTGGCGGCCGGCAAGGTCGTGATCTGCGACCGCTTCGCCGACAGCACACGGATGTACCAGGGCCTGTCGCGTGGCGACCTGCGCGCGCTGGTCGACCAGTTGCACGCGCTGATGATCGGGCGCGAGCCGGACCTGACGCTGCTGATCGACATGGATCCGGATGTGGGCCTCTCGCGCGCCCGCGGCCGGCAGGGCCGCGAGGAACGGTTCGAGGATTTCGGCCCCGCCCTGCAACACCGGATGCGCCAGGGCTTCCTGTCGCTGGCCGAGGAATTCGCCGACCGCTTCCGCATCGTCGACGGCACCCGCGACATCGACAGCGTGGCCGGAGATGTCGCCGCCCTCGTGTCCGGGGCGCTGCAACAGGCCGGGCCATGAGCGACGCCCCGCCGCCACCGGATCAGGCGCCGGGCGCCCCGCATCCGCGCGACGCCGCCCGCCTGTTCGGCCAGGCCCGGGCCGAAGGCGATTTCCTGGCCGCCTACGGCTCGGACCGGCTGCACCACGGATGGCTGCTGACCGGCCCCGAAGGTGTCGGCAAGGCCACGCTGGCCTGGCGCATTGCCCGGTTCCTTCTGGCCACGCCACCTGCCGAGGAGGACGGGCTGTTCGGCGCCCCCGAGCCGCCCGCAACGCTGGACATCGACCCCGAACACCCGGTGTCCCGGCGCATCCTGGCCGGGGCCGAGCCGGGGCTGACCTCGGTCACACGCACGGTGAACGACAAGACCGGACGGATGCCCGACGAGATCGTCGTCGAGGACATCCGCCGCCTGGGCAAGTTCTTCGGCCTCTCCGCCGCCGACGGCGGCCGCCGGGTGGTGATCGTCGACAGCGCCGACCAGATGAACACCAGCGCCGCCAATGCGCTGCTCAAGATGCTCGAGGAACCGCCGGCCCGCACCACGCTGCTGCTGGTCTCGCACCAGCCGTCGCGCCTGTTGCCGACGATCCGCTCGCGCTGCCGCATCCTGCGGCTGAACCCGTTGGGCCCGCACGATATGCAGGCCGCGCTGGATCAGGCCGGGGCCGACCTGCCGGCGGATACCGCGCATCTGACCGCTCTGGCCGCGGGCTCGGTCGGGGCCGCCCTGCGGTTGCTGGCGCTTGACGGCACGCGCCTCTATGCCGAACTCATCGCCATCCTCGCCTCGCTGCCCCGTCTCGACCGCCAACGCGCGCTGGCGCTGGCCGAGGCCGCAGCCCAGCGCAATGCCGGCGAGCGGTTCGACCTGCTGCTCATGCTGATCGACACCGCGCTTGCACGCCTGGCACGCACCGGCGCCGCCGGGCAGCCTCCTGCTCCCGAGGCCGCACCGGGCGAGGCCGAGATCCTCGCGCGGCTGTCGCCCGATCCGCGACGTGGCCGGGCCTGGGCGGAAACCGCTGCCACCATCACCGCCCGTGCCCGTCACGGCCAGGCGGTCAACCTTGACCCCGCCGCCCTTGTCCTAGATACGGTCTTCAAGATACAGGACACCGCCGGCAAGAGCAGATGAGCGACGACAAGACCCCCCCGCAGATCACCGACAGCCATTGCCATCTCGACTTTCCCGATTTCGAGGGGCAGCTGGACGGGATCATCACCCGCGCGACTGAGGCCGGCGTGACCCGCATGGTCACCATCTGCACCCGCCTGCGCAACGAGCCCGCGGTGCGCGCCATTGCCGAGGCGCACGAACCGGTTTTCTATGCCGCCGGCACCCACCCGATGAGCGCCGCCGAGGAACCGATGGCGCAGGTCGACGACCTGCTGGCCCTGGCGGATCACCCCAAATTCGTGGGCATCGGCGAAACCGGGCTGGACTACCACTACACCTCCGACAGCGCCGAGCGGCAACAGCAGTCGCTGCGCATCCATATCGAAGCGGCGCAGCGCAGCGGCCTGCCACTGATCATCCATGCCCGCGCCGCGGACGAGGACATGGCACGCATCCTGGCCGAGGAGCACGCCAACGCGCCCTATGCCTGCGTGATGCACTGCTTCTCGTCGGGCGCGGAACTGGCCCGGGTGGCGCTCGAGCTGGGGTTCTACCTGTCGATGTCCGGGATCGCCGCCTTTCCCAAAAGCCGGGAGTTGCGCGACATCTTCGCCGCCGCCCCCGTCGAGCGGATCCTGGTCGAAACCGACGCCCCCTACCTCGCCCCGCCGCCGCATCGCGGCAAACGCAACGAGCCCGCCTATACCGCCCACACCGCCCGCGTCGGGGCCGAGCTGTTCGGCCTGGACTATGCCGATTTCGCGGCGCGGACGCAGGCGAACTTCGACCGGCTCTTCGCCAAGGCCGCCGCCTATCGGGCCGCTGCATGAGTGACGAACTGCGTGTCACGATCCTCGGATGCGGGTCATCCGGAGGGGTGCCGCGACTTGGCGGGATCTGGGGCGACTGCGACCCCGAAAACCCCCGCAACCGGCGCCGGCGCTGTTCGATCCTGGTGGAGCGCGACGGCCCCGATGGCACGACCTCGGTGCTGGTGGACACCTCGCCCGACATGCGCGACCAGTTGCTGGACACCGGCACCGGGCGTCTCGATGCGGTGATCTACACGCATTTTCACGCCGATCACGTGCACGGCATCGACGATCTGCGAATGATCGTCTTCAACATGCGCAACCGCGTGCCGGTCTGGGCCGATGGCGACACCCAGAACGCCCTGCTCGGACGCTTCGGCTATGCCTTCGTGCAGCCCGAAGGGTCGGCCTATCCGCCGATCCTCGACCTCAAGACCATCGACGGCCCGTTCCGGATCGACGGGCCGGGCGGACCGATCCCGTTCCAGCCGTTCGAGGTCAACCACGGCAACATCGACGCGCTGGGGTTCCGCATGGCGGACCTGGCCTATCTGCCCGACGTCGCCGAGATTCCCGACACCGCCTGGGAGGCCCTGCAGGATCTCGACTGCTGGATCCTCGACGCGCTGCGCCGCAAGCCGCACCCGACCCATGCCCATCTCGACCGGTCGCTGGAATGGATCGCCCGCGCCCGGCCTCGCCGCGCGGTGCTGACCAACATGCATATCGACCTCGACTATGCCACCGTCGATGCCGAAACGCCCAATCACATAACCCCCGCCCATGACGGCATGGTGATCCGGACCAAGCTGTGAGACCGGCCGCCGACGTCCCTTTGCTGCAAATAGACCCGCAGGGGCGCCCTGTCCGATGCTGCAGAGCCTGATCGACGTCATCCTGCCGGTCTTCCTGGTGATCGGCGCGGGCTTTACCGCCACCCGCTCGGGCTTTTTCACCTTCGGCCATATCGACGGGCTGATGCGGTTCACGCAGAATTTCGCGATCCCCTGCCTGCTGTTCCGCGCCATCGCGACGCTGGACCTGGGCGCCAGTTTCGATCCCCGCCTGTTGGCCAGCTTCTACAGCGCCGCGGCCTTGAGCTTTGTCGCCGGCATGGCCGGCGCGCGGCTGATCTTTGCCCGCGACTGGGAGGATTGCGTCGCCATCGGCTTCTGCTGCCTGTTCTCGAACTCGGTGCTGCTGGGCTTGCCCATCACCGAGCGCGCCTATGGGACGGACAACCTGACCGGCAATTACGCGATCATCGCCTTCCATTCCCCGTTCTGCTACGGCATCGGCATCACCGTTATGGAAATCGTCCGCAACCGCGGCAATGGCGGGCTCCGGCTGGCCAGGTCGGTGCTGACGGCGATGTTCCGCAATGCACTTATCCTGGGCATCGGGCTGGGCTTCGTGTTCAATTTCACCGGCCTGGCCCTGCCCGGCGTTCTGGACGATGCTCTGTCGCTGATCACCCGGGCCGCGCTGCCCGGCGCGCTTTTCGCCCTGGGCGGGGTTCTGGTGCAATACCGCCCCGAGGGCGATCTGCGTACCATCGGCTATGTCTGCGCGGTGTCGCTCCTGCTGCACCCGTCGCTGGTCTGGCTGTTCGGCACCGCCAGCAAGCTGCCGCAGGACCTGTTCCGCTCGGGCGTGCTTAACGCCGCGATGGCGCCGGGGTTCAACGCCTATATCTTCGCCAGCATGTATGGACGCGCCAAGCGGGTCGCGGCCTCGTCGGTGCTGCTGGCCACCGGCGGGTCGATCCTGACGGTCTGGCTGTGGCTGACGCTGTTGGGGTGACCCGGATCCGGCATTGACAGCGCCGCACGGGGCTTCATCTATGCCGTTGAAGACAGTGGAGAGACCGATGACAGACGCGCTGATCGTGGCCCACGGCCAACCGTCCGACCCCGAACCGGCCGAGGCGGCATTGGCGGCGTTCGCCGCGCGGGTCAGCGCGCAGGCCGATGGGTTGGACATCGGCAGCGCCACGCTGGCCGCGAAGGGATCGTTCGAGGCGGCGCTGGGCCGGCTGCGCACGGATGGCGTGGTCTACCCGCTCTTCATGGCCAAGGGCTGGTTCGTGACCGACGCCCTGCCCGGACGCATGGCGGGCCACGCGGCCCGTTTGCTCGACCCGCTGGGCACCGATCCCGGCCTGCCCGCCCTCGCCGCGGACGCGCTGCGAGCGGCCAGCACCGCGAAAGGCTGGCGCGTGGAGGACACCGAATACCTGCTGGCCGCGCACGGCTCCGGCCGCAGCCGCAACCCCGCGCGGGTGGCGCTGGACTTCGCCGAAGAAGTGCGGGCGATCCTGGGTGTCGGCGACATTGGCGTTGGATTTGTCGAAGAGGCACCCACGATCGAGGACATGGCCCGCCCGATGGGTTCGCAGGCCATCTGCCTGCCGGTCTTTGCCCGTCCCGGTGGACATGCCTCCGAAGACGTGCCGCAGGCGCTGGACGCGGCCGGGTTTGCAGGTCTCAGGCTGCCGGTCCTGGGCGAACTGCCCGAGATCCCGTCGCTGATCGCACAACGGCTGACCGAGGCTGTCGGTCCGCAGGCCCAGCCTGCGGCAATTAGGTGACAGCCCCGCCCGGGCGATCCGCGATCGCGTTGACCCTCCGGGCCGCACGAGGAATACTGCGGCCCAAAGCGCTTCTAACGCGCAGGCAGACAGAATTCAGAAAAACAGTCTGACCGAGGGACAGAACTCCGCCCGTCCGGCATCCGGACGGGCGGTTTCTTTTTCCGGGGCTCAGTTGCCCGACGGCGCCGGGAAGGCCGGCAACGCGGCGGTGCCCGTGCCCGCGCCATCGACGGCGGCCGACAGCACCGCCAGCCGGTCCGCGGTCTGGCCCAGAACCGGCGTGCCGTTCTGCGCCGCGTTCAGCGCCAGGCGCATCCATTCGGTCGCCTGCTGGCCGGTGGCCTTGGCCGCGCCGAAACCCTCGCGCAGGTGGTGGCTAACCACCTCGCCATAGCCCAACTGCCCGGCGGCGGTCAGCAGCACACCCGAGGCCAACGCCATCTGCGCGTCATCGGTGCGATAGCCCACGCCCAGGCAGACCTTGCCGCCGGAGACCAGCTGCGCCATCGGCTGGCCGGAATTCTGCAAGAAGCCCGAGGTCTTGGAGATCACCTGCCCCGCGCTGGCGCCCTCGATGCCTTTCATCTGCGGCGCAACGGCCTGGGCCAGGCCCTTGCATTGCTGCTGGATCTGCTCGGCGGTCATGTTGGTGATCGTCGCCTCGATGCGCGAGCTTTCGGCCATCGCCTGGATGCGCGCCAGGCAGAATTGCTCGTTCAGCGCGAAATCGGGCTGCGAGATGTTGCCGGCCGTGGCCAGCCCGCCATTCGCCGCGGTCAGCACGTTGACCTGGTTGCAATGCTCGTTGGCCGACCGTGCGGTCTGGCCGAAGGTGAAATCGGGCAGTGCGCCGGTCTCGGCCCGCGCAGGAACCGAGGCCTGCGGCGCCGGTGCGGGCGCCGGAAGCGGCGCGGGCGCGGTCGCCTGCTGCACCTGCGGCGGCTGCGCCGGCTGCGGCGTGGCGATGCCCAGCTGTTCGTTGCGGTAGGTCCGCAGCAGACCCGCCTGCCCCTGCGAGGCCAGGATCTGGTTGTAGGGCGCCACATGGGCGCTGGCTAGCGCGCGCTGATGCGAGTTGATCAGGAACGCCCGCTCATGCTCGTCGAGATACCCGTCGATGGTATAGCCCATCTCGGCCTGGTAGCGCGAAATGCCCGCCCGGCTCTTGCGGCCCAGAGAACCGTCGACGGCACCGACATTGTAGCCGAAATAGTTCAGCGCGGTCTGAACGTCGCGGTTCTGCTGACGCTGCGCCGAGGAAATCCCCGACGAGCGCGTGCTGCGCCGGACGGTGGTCGTACGCTGGCGCTGCTTGTTCTTGTGAACTTCGTTGACGATGATCCCGCCCAGGATCGCCCCGCCCAGAAGTGCGGCGCCCTCGTTGGCCTTGGCCCGTTCGGCGGGAATGAGGATAAGACTGGCAGCCACCACGGTGGCGCAAATATGTTTGCTGTTCATTTTCGATAACCTCGCGGAATTCCGGCGCCGCATTCCAGCATGGCCCGGCGGCGGCAGTTCACCGGAACACTAAACACAATCGGTGCTTCAGCCCAGCAAACGGCCCGTCTTTTGTCAAGCGCCGCAGCCGTTCAGGACGCTCAGCGCGCCGTATTGTGAACACCTCCGGCGCCCCTGCGCAAGCGGCCTTCGCGCGCGTTGCGGCTCAACATTGCCGACCTTCCGGCCATTTCCCGCTCAGTCCAGCGCGGTTTCCAGCAATATGTCCGCCGGCATGTCCGGTGACTCGGCATAGGTTTCCAGATCTGCAACAAACCGTCGCAAGGCGCCGCCCAGGTCGACCTGCCGCGACAGGGACAGCTCCTCCTCCAGCACCCGCGCGGCCCGCACGCGGTCCTCGGGCGGCACGTCCCCGACCAGCGCATCGAGCGCCGCCCTGTACGAGGTCAGCTGCACACGCTGCTGATCCCGCATCGCCTCGATCTCGGTGACATGCGCGGCCAACTGGCGGCGCAGCATCGGGCTGTCGTCGCCAGCGCGCTGCAGCTCGACCAGCAGGCGGATGCTCGCCGCCTTGCCCTCGATCGCGCGGGCGTTGCGCGACAGCGTCTGCACGAAGGCCGCGCCGGCCAGCAATGTGGCCCGCGCCGATTGCTGCAGGGCCGTCTGTACGCGGTCCCGATTGCGGCGCAATTCCAGCTGCAATGCGGCCAGCGCAGCCTGCCGCCGGGGATCCGGCTCGGCCTCGATCAGCGCGGCCAGCGTGGCCTCGGGGTCGCTCTCGTCGACGGGATCGGCGCGGGCCAGGTCCTGCCAGCGGTCGCGGATCGCGCCCAGCCGGGCCTCGGACGTGGCCAAATGCGCGCCGATCACCAGACGCAATCCGAACGTGTCACCGCGCAACGGGCGTCCGGTCTCGGGCGCATAAGGCGGATACTCCGTGCGCCGCGCGCTGCCGATCTCTGCTGCGGATGACAGCACCGAGCCGCCCCGCGTGACCACTCCGCCGGCCTGCCCGTGCGGGCGGCCCAGCGCATTGATGCGGAACGGGTCCAGCACCAGTTCCTCGGCATTGCCATAGACGTCGAACAGGCCCAGCGGATTGGGCAGGCGCAGACCGACCGGCCCCAGCCGCCCACGCCCGCCGCCGCCGTGAAACAGCGCATGGTCGCGCAACTCTCCGTCCACGAAGTAGCGCGGCGCGGCAAATCCGGCGGGATCGGCGCGCGCGCCACCCCGCGCGGCATATTCCCATTCGTCACCGGTGGGCAGACGGACAAACCCCGGCGTCTCGCCGGCGCGCGGCAGCGCCTCGGGCGCGTTGGAGTAAAGCCAGCCGGTATAGTTCCGCGCCAGCGTCACCGCATCGTGCCAGCTCAGCCCGCCGCGGGCGATCCGGTCAGCACGCTCGGGCGGATCGCAATCGCCCTGCAGCGCCCGGTATTGGCCGCGCGTCAGTTCGTAGCGGGCGATATAGTAGTGCCGCGCCTCGGGCTCGTCGCTGAACGGGCCGCTCAGGAAGGTCGTGCGCAGATAGTCGGAATAGCCGGTTTCTTCACCGGACTGTCCCAGCCGGATCCGCCGATCCGCCAGCGGGTCCGTGGCGTCCATCGGAACCGACACCTTTTGGAAGGCCATGCCGCCGCCGCAGGGCATCGGCAGAACCAGGTCCGCCGGCGCCTCCGCGCCGGCCGGGTCATACTGCTCCACCGGCCAGTCCGGCACCTGCGCCAGAGCAGGGCCGGCCAATCCGATCAGCAGCAGCACGAGATTGCGCATCAGCCGGCCTCCCTCAGCACCGTCGCGGGGTCGAGCCGCAGCGCCACCCAGGCCGCCAGGCCCGAGGCTCCAACCGCCAGCACCACAACGCCCAGGACCAGCGCCGCACCCTGCGCCGGCGGGATGATGGTCAGCGCCGCATCCCCCGGCAACCCGTCACCGAACAGCCTACCGGCGATCCGCGCGGCCACCGCATAGAGCGCAAAGCTCAGGATCAGCCCGGCCAACGCGGTGACCAGTGCCTGCACCACCGGGAAAATGGCCAGGCGGCGACCGGGCAACCCCAGCAACGCGATGCCGGCCAGCGTCGCCCGCTTGCGCACCACGTCCGACCAGAACCCCAGTGCGAGCGCGGCCCCCAGCCCCAAGGCCGCCAGCCCGGCCGTCAGGCCCAGCGCCAGCGTCAGGTTGCGCCCCAGTCCAAGCAGCGCCTCGACCTCCCGGCTGCGGGCGCTGGTCGCAATCCCCAGCGCCTCTTCGATGCGGGCCTGCACCGGCGCCAACTGGTCGAGACGGTGCACATAGGCGCGTATGCCCTCATAGGACGGGCTGCGCAGCGCCAGATCCCGCCCCGCGGCGATGCCATGCTCCGGCATGGCATAGGATTCATAAAACGCCTCGATCAGGTCCAGGAGTTCGAAGGGCAGCAGGACGGCATGGCCCTCCATCGCCGTTGCCGACAGGACCGCGGCCACCGTGACCGGCAGGACCAGCTGACGCGGCCGGTCCTCGGCCTGGCTGACCAGCTGCAGGGCGTCGCCCGCGCCGACCGAGAGGTGCTCCGCAAGCCGGGCGCTCAGCGCCACCTGCGTCTGGCCCAGCGCCACGCCGGGCGGCAGCGTCGGATCCCCTTCCCCCGAGGGGATCATCACCGCAGGCCGCATGCGCCGTCCGCCCTCGGCCCGGACATTCATATAGTCGAACTGTCCGCGCACCTTGGGGGTGAGAAACGCGATCTCGGGCCAGTCGCGAAGCGGCGCGATTTGGCCGGCCTCCAGCGTGGCGTTGCCCACGGTGTCGATCTGCCGGCTTGCGGGGTCGCTGAGCATCTCGCCGATCAGCGCCGAATAGACTCCGTTCTTGACCCCGATCAGCAGCAGCAGCGGCACGAGAATCCCGACCATCACGGCGATGTTGCACAGCAGGAAGAACCGCTCGCGCATCAGGTCACGCAGGGCCAGCGACACGATCAGCATCGGCCGGCCTGCAGGCGGCTGACGGGCGGTTCGCCCGGCGTGACGTGCAGGCTCAGCCGGTCGATGCCCAGCCGCTCCAGCCGCGGCGTGTCATGGCTCGACAGGATGAGCGTGCTGCCGCCCTCCTGCGCGGTCTCCAGCAACAGCGCCAGCACCGCGTCGGCCCGCGCCGGGTCCAGCGCAGCGGTCGGCTCGTCGGCGATCACCACGGGCGGGCGATGCGCCAGCGCCCGCGCAATCGCCGTGCGCTGCCGCTGACCGATGGACAGGTCACCAGGGTATAGCCCCGCCGTGCCATCCAGCCCCAGCCGGTCGATCAGGGTGGCGCACCAGCCGGTGTCGACGCGCCCGGTCAGGCGCTGCGGCAGGGCGATGTTGTCGGCGACGGTCAGGAACGGCACCAGCCCGCCGGTCTGCGGCACGAAGCCGAACACACGGCCGCGGGACCGGGCCAGCGCCGCGCTGCGCGGACCCGCAGCCCAGAGCCCGGCCAGATCCTGACCGGCGCAGGTATAGGCCATGCCCGGCCCCGGCGCGCGCAACAGGCCCAGAAGCTCCAGCACCAGGGTCTTGCCAGAACCGCTCTCACCGGTCAGCGCCACCGCATGCCCCGGCGCGATCTCCAACTCCGCGACCTGCACCTCGAACCCGCGCCCCCGTACGCCCAGCGAGACCCGCCCGTTCCGGATGCACAGCCCCGCGCCCATCGGCTCAGGGCAACACGTCGAAGGGCATGGCAAAGACATGCTCGCCATCCGGCGCGGCGTCGTAGAGCGGTGTCCAGACATCCGGATCCAGCAGCCACTTGCGGTATTGCACCAGCTTCTGGCGCATCCCGTCCAGGATCTGGCGGCGGATCATGGCGCTTTGCTGCCAGCGCGCCTCGGTGGTCAGCATCAGCTGGCTCTCATAGGGCAGATCCTGCAGGAATTCGAGCGCCCCGCCCAGCGTGTCGGTGTCGGGGTTCAGAAGACGATCGGGGTTTTGCGCCATCCGCGACACCACGGCCCGGACCTGGCCGAAGAACCCGGCGGCATCCTCGGCGTTGCGGCTGCGCTCGCCCAGTTCCAGCAGTTCCGACAGCAGATCGGCCATCGTCGCCATCTCGTTGCGCGTCACCAGCAGGCGCGGCTCGATGGCCAGGCGCGCGGGATCCTCGACCGCCTTTTCCGACACCCAGCCGCGGATCACGTCCGGCGCCTGCGTGTCGCGCAGGCGGCCCAGATAGGCCAGCCGCATTGCCAGCCCCAGATCGGCAACGCCGCCCATCTCGGCAGGCGCAAGCACCGGCTGCTCGTCCCGCGCGACGCGGATAATGTCGGTCAGAGCGGTCACGAGCCGGGTCACGGTGGTCTCGAACCCGGCCGGAGATCCGTCAGGGATTCCATAGTAATAGGTCTGGTCGTTGAAGCGCGAGAGGGCGCGGTACTGGCGCTCGGCCCAAGCGTGCTGCGCGGCACCTCCGGCGGGGGTCTGCAGGTGCAGGGTCATGATTGCCACGCCCTTGTCCTGCGCCGCGCGTTGCAGTTCGGCCGGCCCGATCTGCGACCGCGCATTCGGGTCGCGCGGATCCTTCGGGCCGGCATCGGTGATCAGCACCACGATCCGCGCATCGAACGGGTCACGGCCCCCGGCCTCCCAGTCGGTCAGTTCCACCGCGTCCTCGACCCCGGCCAGACTGTCCTCGTTGAAGCCGGGCGAGTTGGCGCGCGCCACGTCGGTGGCGGCGCGGATTGTCGCGACCACGGCCGCGGCATCGGCACGACGCTCCAGCGGCAGGAGCGTTTTCGTGCGGTATTCCAGCCCCGGCGCGGCATCCGCATTGTCGCGAAAGGCGACCACGCCGAATTCGACGCGCCGGCCGATCTCGGTGCCGCGGATCTCTTCGACGATTTTCTGCACCGCGCGCTGCGTGCGCTCGATATAGGGATCCATCGACATGGTGGTGTCGAAGACAAAGACGATGCCGGCGTCGAAACTGTCGGCGATCATCCCGGCCTGCGCCCCGTCCTCGTTCAGCGGCACCGAGGCCACTTCCATCAGCAGGTTGTCCTCATAGGTCAGCGGGTGCAGGTCCTGTGCAAAATCGAGGATCGGCATCAGGTAAAGCCGCTCGACGATGTTGACGTACTCCCCGGGTTCCACGGCGACGATCCCGCTTTCGGCCGGCAAGGTGCCGTTCCGCGCCTGTTCGAGCAGTTGCGCCTGCTTCGCCTGCAGCGCCTCGTGCTCCATCAGCGCGCGCAGGTCGTCTTCGCTGCGGAACAGGAACTGCCGCTCGCGACCGGCCGCGTTGGTGAACGCGCCGACGATGTTCTGCTTCCAGGCGACCGTCTGGTCCGACCGCACCCAGCCCTCCGGCCCCGCACTCGAAGACGGACCAACCTGCAGCCATCCATCCCGCTCGGCATAGACATAGAGCGGCTGGAACGCCGGGAACTGGCGCGTGGCCTGCCCCTCTGGTGCGGCGTGCCGCACAGCGCCGGGCCGGGTCAGCACGCGCTGAAACACCGTCTTGCGGTCCTCGACCAGCAGGGGGCGGTCATTCGCCGCAACCTGGCCCGGCGGCAGCGCAAGGGCCAGGGCGAACCCGACCAGAGCGGCCCTAGCGGCAGTAATCATCATATGCCCCTTTCTCGAGCGTCAGGCCCGAGTCCTGCAAACGCGCACAGATCCGGCCGACCTGCTCCGCCGCCTCGGCCGAACCCGCCTCGACCGCGCGCGCGTAGTACTCGACCGCGCGGGCCGGATCGTCGGCAAAGCTCAGCCCGACGCCGGTCTCGATCGCCGCATCCAGCCGGTCGCCATCATAGAGCGTTCCGAACAGCAGCAGCGCCTGCGGGTTCTCGGTGGCCGCCGCGTCCTCGACCAGCCGCAGCGCGGTGTCAGGCGAAACCGCCGAGCCGCAGGCCCGCACCGCCGCCATCTGCTCGGCGAACCCGCCACGCCCGCGCAGCCCGTCAAGCGCGCACTCACCGCTGCTGGCCACCGGTTCCACCGCCGGAGCGTTGGGCGCCGTTCGGACGTGTGGCTCGACCGCCAGATACCACGCGGCGGCTCCGGCTCCGATCAGCAGCAAAACGAGAATCGGCCAGATCCGTGCCTTGCGCGCCGGCGTGGGGTCCGGCACCGGGTCAGGCTGCGCCGTATCCTCGGTCCCGGCGACGGGCGGCGGTGGCGGCGCGACCACGGTGTCTTCCGTCGCATCCCGGCGCGGTTTCACGATCGTCTGCAACCCACCGGACCGAGCCGAACGCAGGCGCGGCGGCACCGTGTCGGGCCAGGTCATCACATGCGCAACATCCTCCACCTGAATCGACAGCGGCGTGTATTCCTCTATCGAATCAATTATTTCCGGCCCGATCCTCACCCAATCCGAGTCACGGTGCCGATGCACATTGTAGGGACCGAAGGCGTGATGCTCGGGCCGCCAATCCGACGCGCCGTCCGCCGTCGGCGCCAGCCAGCGACCCGAATAGGCATCCTGCACCGCCACCTTGACCTGATCGGGCCAGGATCCACCGGGCATCTTCAGATACCCGTATCCGCCGCCTTCGGTGCGGGGGTCCGGATGGACCGACAGGCTCATCCGTCCGATCCGCCCAGCGCATCCAGGATCCGGCCCAGCCGCAGGTTCTGCTCGAGGTTCAGCTGCCCCCCAAGCCCGTCCTTGGCGTTGGCCACGAACAGGGCGTCCAGCGCGAACACCCAATCGGTCCAGACCTCTTCGGCCACCGGCCGCGGACGTTCCGGCAGGTCGGCCACGGTGTCATGGGCGCCATTGCGCGCAAAGATCGGCCGGTGCCCGCCATCGGCCGTGCGCACCTGTGGGCGGTCGCCTTCCGGCATCTCGTCCATGCCAAGGGTCCAGACGAAACTGTTGATCGCCTCGGCCCCCAGGATCGCGGCCGGCTGCGCCTGCTGCTCGACCGTGAGGCCGAAATTCACATCCGCCAGCTGCGTGGCCAGTCGCGGCCCGAGCCGCGTGCGGCGCACCGCGTGGATCAACTCGGCCACCAGGTCGAGACCGCTGGACTCCTCCAGCCCGCAGGCCCGCCGCCGCGCGGTATCGTCCCGGAAGGTCTTGATCGCCTCGATCCACGCCTCCAGCGCCGTATCGGCCTGGAACTGCTCCAGGGTCCGCGTGCGCGTGCCGGCCTCGTCATTGCCCGGACGGGGCCGCGCCGGACGATCCGGGCGCTGCAGGCCCGCCGGTGCGCCATCCGCGGCGGCGCTGACCGCGTTGGTGATCCGCACCGAGCTGGGCACCCGGCCGATACGGGCGGCGATCTCGTCCTGGTCCACCATCAGCGCGCCCAGCAGCGCGCCGAACCTGTGCCGGCCCAAGGCCTGTTCCAGATCGTCGATGACCCGGGCCGCCGCCTCCTGTTTCTCGGCGATGCGTCGTTCCACATCGTCCGAGACATGAAACGGTGCCATTGCCTGCGTGACATTGGCAATCAACCCATCCAGCTGCCCCTGGATCTGATTGAGCTTGCTATCCGGTTTGCACTTCTTTTCAAGGCTTTGCAGAAGATAGCTCACCCCGCCGTCATTCAGGGTCAGCGCCGCGTCCCAGGCTGCGGCCGGATCCGCGAAATGGCGCTGCACCGCGTCCGAGTGCAGGCAACCTTCGCGCAGCTCGGCCAGACGCTCTTGTTTTTCGGGCCGGATCCGCGTTTCGCGCCGGGCCTCGTCATAGTCGATCAGCCCCTCGACATAGAAATTCGGGTTGCGCAGCCAATAGCAATTGTCGAACGGCTGCCCCGGGCGCCACTCCGAGACCCAAGCGTCGCTGCCCTTGCCGAACTTCTCCAGCAGCGAGGCCTGCATCCGGCGGTCGAACCGGGTCTGGTCGCCGCCTTCGGCGGCGCTGTCCGAGAGGTGCTTGTCCAGCTTGGTGAGCACGAGGAACAGCACGCAGTCGGCCTGCGCCCGCTGCTCGGCCGTCGCACCATGCGTGCGCGCGATCCAGGTCTGGACCAGCCCCGGCAGATCGACGGTTTCCATGTTGCTGTCGGGAATGCACAGCAGCATCGAGGTGATTTCCTGCATTTCGACATAGCGGTCGAAGAGATAGGCGACCTTGCCCCGCAGCAGCAATTCGGGCAGCAGCGCGCCGCCCGCCTCGAACGCCTTGCCCAGGTCCTGTTCGAACCGGTTGCGGGCGCCGGGAAAGTCCAGGAGATCGGTCTCGGTGAATATCTGCGACGGCAGGTCCCGCATCGGCAGCACAAGCTCGGCGGCCAGCCCGCAAATCACCGAGCGCGGCAACGCGGCCTGCCGCCCATCCGGCGTGCTGACCGTGAGCGGCGTGCCATCGGCCCCGCCCGACAGCGTCTTGACGTCGATGATCGAGCTGTCGCGCGGCACCAACGCGTCGAGCCCGGCAAACACTTCGCCGGCGTGGCCCAGTTCGGCAAGCGCGGCGGCCAGCCGCGCGTAGAGCTCCGAGAACGGCCGATGCCCGCCCCAGAGAAGCGCGAAGAACGCCGCCCGATCCTCGGCCGACAAGCCGGGCGCGATCTGCGCCGCCTCGTCCCAGAACGGCCTGAGTGCCGCGGCATAGGCCTCGCGCCCGAACCCGGCCTCGACATATTCGCCGATCTCCAGAACGTCGTCGGGTTCCAGACCGGGACGGGCCGCGCCGGCCCGGGCGCGGAACGTATCGAGATGGGCGGCGATCTCGTCCGGTTCGGGCACCGGTTCGGACCGGTCGCCATCCATGAAGAAGGAATTGACCAGGGTGCGCGCGATATCCGCCTCGCCCAGCAGGGTCAGGCGCACCGGGAAGCCCTCGGGCGTCGCCTGCTTGACCATCGTGAACCGCGTCACCAAGCCGGTGCTTTCGCCCTCGCCTTCGGGATTGATCTGGCGGATATAGTCCAGCTGCCCCTCGGGCGCATCGAAATCGGCCACCAGCGGGCCGGACTCGGGTCGGGCCAGAACCGAGACGAGGAAGGACTTGCCCGCCTGGCTGGGGCCGAACACGCTGACCGACATGCGTGTGCGGGCCGCCTGGCCCAGCCGCCTTGCCCGGCGGCGCACCCGGCGCAGAAGCCGCACCAAAGACCGGGTCTCGGCCCCCACCAGGTCGGCGTTCTCGGGGTCCTCGACCCAGGCCAGCGCCTCGCCGCTCTGGGCCTCCAGCGTTGCGCAATCGCTTGCCAGTTTATCCTGTGCCTGCACGCGTCACCACCTATCAGAGCCGGAACAGCCCGGTATCAATCCAATATTCATCGTCAAACCCGAGGGTATGCAAGCGCAGCAGCACTTCCGACGGCTTCAACCCGTCGCCTTCGGCATCCTCGACCTCCGAGACCGAAAATGCCTCGCGCATGGCCTCGCGCCGCAGCACCGTCTCGGACGTTTCCAGGTCGGCGTCATCATCGAATCCGGTCCGCTCGAACGTGACCCGCAGCGGCGCGCGGGATTGTGCCGAGCGGGTTGCGAAATCCAGCCGGTAGAGCGGCGTCGTGGTCCAGCGCTCCAGCGGAAGCTGGCGCGCGCCGAGATGGATGGGCGTGTACATGGTCACGCTGGCCTCGTCATCGGGGATCGCGGCCCCATCCTCGGCAGCGTCGGTGAACAGCACCCGGTCGGCCAGGATCTGGCCGGAACTGTCCATCTCTCCGATGAAGCGCGCGGTGGACTGCATCCGGAAAGCACCGGTCATCACCTTGAAATTGGGAATGCGCGAGTCGCTCAGCGCGATGAGCATGCCGCCCACAGCGACGGTGGACTTGGGATCACCGATGCGCTGGGTCACCGGGTCGCGGAACGGATACCAGCGCCCGGTACGGTAGGCATGCATGGGCACGATGCGGTGCGGCGGAACCACCAGAAGTTCCTGCAGGATCGCGCGCACCGCCGGCAGGCGCGAGGGCCGCCCGGTCAGCAGCACGACATCGACGCCCAGATGCGCGATCACCTCGGCCATGTTGCCCAGCGCCTTCTGCAGGACCTCGCGGGCAATGGCGTCGACCTCCTCGCGGCCGAACTCCAGCACCACGTCGCGCAGGGCGAAATCCTCGGCGCCCAACGCGCGGGCGGGATCCTCCAGATAGGCGGTAAGCGCCTGCGGAAGCGCGGCCCGGTCCTCTTCGCACAGCGGCAGCACATCGGCCAGCGCCACGTTCAGCGGCGCGTCGTCGGCGGCGGTCTCGCAGATCTCCAGGATCCGCACCGCCACCGGCATCAGCACCCGCAGCGCGAATTGCCGGCGTTTCTGCACGCTCTGCTGATCCAGCCCGCCGACATCGCCGGTAAAGAGCTCGCGGATCTTCTCGGCGGCATAGCGCCCGCCGGCAGCCCCGATCGCGGTCTCCAGCCCCGGCAGAACCACCGAGGCGATGACACGCTGCAAAAGCTCATCGCCGGCCACCCGGAAGCCTTCGCGGAAGGTCTGCTTGGGATGCAGGACGCGGCCCGCCTCGCCCCAATAGGTGGTGATCATCAGGTCGGTGGTGCCGCCACCGATGTCGATGGTGGCCAGGCGCAGCGAGGATGTCGCATCCGCGCCCGGGCTGCGCGGTCGCGGGCGCCCCTTGAGGTCGAGGAAGCGGTCGATCCGGCCGTCGAATTTCTGCGTCAGCTCCGAATAGAGCCAGACCAGCTGCGTGCAGCTGGCCTCGTCCCACTCGACGATCAACTCGGGCGGGCGCGAGATGGCGCTGTCGCCGCCGCCCAGCCCGGTCAGTGCCCAGACCAGTTTCAGCGCGCCCTGCGCCTTGGACCGGATGATCGCCTGTTCCTGCGCGGTGGTCGCGGTGGGCAGCGTCAGGATGATCCGGTCCAGCCGGCGCGGCAGGTCCGATTGCGGCCGGCGGGCGCGGTTGGCCGGTGCGTTCACCTGGATCAGGGCATGGGCGATGATCTCGGCCAGCATGAACCCGAACAGCGACGCGCGCGCGAAACGGGGCCGGATCGCCGGGGTTTTCGAGGCGGTGCCGCGCGGCCGCAGGCGGGCGCGCTCGTCGGCCTCGACCTGTTCCAGAACATCGCCCGTCTCGTTGAGGAACCGCATGCCCGCACGCAAGGATTTCGGCAAGGTGTTGGGATCGGAGTGATGATGGAAACGCCAGTCCTGCTGCAACGGCTGGTCATCCCAGAGATAGCGTTTGGGGCTGGACAGGCCCGAGGCGGTCTCGGTCCCCTCCTCGCCCGCAACCAGCCGCAGCGCCTCGGGGCCGGTGCGCACGAAGCTGGGCCACACGAAGGCATTGCGCCGCCCCGACCGGCTGGCAAAGCGTTCGTCGCCCATACGGAACTCCGAGAACTCAACCCGGCTGTCGAACAGGCCGGAATGCAGCAGTTCCGGCCGCGAAAGATCGCGGATCTCCAGCGGGAAGGACCGCGCCAGATCCAGCCGCGTCTCGCCGGGAAAGCGCTCGATCAGGATGCCGCAGGTGCGCGAGTTGCCCACGTCCAGCACCAGCTCGGCCTCGACCGGGGCCAGCCGGTCGCGTTCGCTGACGGTATTGGCCAGCCGCAGCTTCGGCACCGAAACCGCCTGGTCGATCACCCGCAGGAAGGCCAGGTAGCGCGCCCAGTGCTCGAACTTGTGCGGCAGGGTCTCGGCGGTGATCCGGCGGCCGGGTCGTCCTGCACGTTTGTAGGCAAGGAACATCTCTTCCAGCCAGTCGGACACCCATTTCTGCAAATCCAAAGTCTCTCCATCCTCGCCCGCCACGGGGCGCCGCAGGAACCAGTCCATGCGGGCCGGGTCGGAAACCAGGCGAAACTCGCGGGATTTCTCGGAATCCGCCGGCTCGGGCGCCAGGTATGCGCCGGGCTGCGAGGCGATGAGCGCAGTGTCGATGGCCAGCTGCACCCGATGGCTGTCGCCGGTGTCGGGATCCGGGCCATCAAGCTCCACCACCCGCATCCGCGCCCAGGTCGAGGGGCCGGCGTCGAACCGCTCGTCCCCGCCCGGGCCGCGATCGGTCTTGATCCGCAAGACCGGCACCGGCACCCATTTCGACAGGAACGGCTCAAGCGCCGCGATGGGCCGCACCGAATAGGCATCGTCGTCGTCCCGCGCGCCTTGTTCGATCGCCTCGTCGGTCTCGGTATCGCCGGTGAACGGCACCAGCGACCATTCCTCCTGCGCGTCGTCCCCACCGGTCAACCGTTCGACGAACCGCGCATTGCGGATCTCGAGCGTATCCAGCCTGAACCCGAAATCGAGGATCTGCACCCCGGAATAGGGCACCAGCGTCACCTCGTCCCGCCAATCGACCAGCCGGGCCAGTTGTTCAGAGCTTTGCATCACGTTCCCTAATCTGATGACGTCCAAGGGCTTACCCGAGTGTAGAGTGCCTGCGCCAGCCCTGCCAAGCGCAGCAATGTTGGCGGGTCGACAGGCGGCAGCGCGCCCTTGCGCTCGGGCACAGGGATCGCAGGCGGATCAGCGGTGTCCCGAGCCGGGGCCACCGGCACGGTCGGTTGGCAGCTGCGGTTGGCCAGCGCGATCTCGCGCTGCAGGGCCGACACCCGGTCCTGCAACACATCCTGCTCGGTATGGACCGCGGCAATCGCCTGCGGTTCGGCCCGGCAATAATCGGGGCCAAGCGGCGCCAGCCCGCAGGGATGCAGCATCAGCCACAGGATCAGCGCAAGTAGTGCGGCCAGCAGGAACCAGCCCAGCCAGATCAGCCAAAGCCAGGCCGGGTTGTCCCAGACCGTGACCACCGGTCCGGAGGCCGCCTGCGCACCGCGGGCCGGCATGCGGCCGCTCAACGCCCCGCGCACGCTCTGCCCGGCGTCGCCGCGCCACGCCCAATGCACTAGAACCGGCTGCCAGCCCGCGTCTGTCTGCAGCGCATGAATATAGGCGTCCGAGGGAACCTCGACCGCGTTGGCCAGCACCTCGGCCAGCCGCCGTGCCTCGGCCGAGCCATCGGCGCGCAGGCGCCCGGCCTCGGCCAGGATCTCCGCCGTCAGCGTCGAAAGCCGCGCGCCCAGCGCCGCGCGGTCGTGGGGCGACAGGCCGTCAACCGGCACCGCCCGGCCGGGGACCGGCGCGTGCCAGTCGATGCGGTCGCCATGCTCTGCCGCCACCGGTTCGGCCAGAAGCCGGGCATGCGCCTCGCCCAGACGGTCGCGCAGCGCGCCGCTCACCAGCTCATAGGATCGCTGCGCCGCACTGCCGAGCGGCTGCAGCCCTTCGGACGTGGTCGTGGCCAGCACCGAGCTCATGCGCGCATCATCCCGGCTCCACCGAGGCGCCGTAAGGCCGCACCACCGGGGCGCAGGCATCCGGCGTGATCACGGGATCCGCCTGCGTCCCTTCCAGGAAGGCCAGCAGGTCCGACACCGCCAGCGCAAACCCGCGATTCTGCATCGGTCCCTTGCGGACAAAGCTGTTCACACCGACGACGCGGCCGCACATATCCACCAGCGGGCCGCCTGAATTGCCGCTGCTGAGCGGCGCCGAATGCATCAGCAGATCGGTGCCCTCGCCCATGCGCTGCTCGGTGTTGACGATCCCGTCGGTCAGGGTCAGCGCCGGAACCGCGCCCGCATCGCCCGCCTGCAGCGCCGCGAACCCGCCATCGACCTCCAACACGTCGCCAGGATAGCCCGCCGCGATCACGTTGGTCAGGGTGAGTGGCGCGCCGGCCCTATGCAGCGCAAATGCGGGCAGGTCCGTCACCGGCAGTTCGAGCAGCGCGAAATCCGCCCCGGTTTCGGCCAGCGGCCCCTGCACCTTGAGCACGGTTGCCTCCACTGGTGCGCCAAGGGCGCCGCCAGCCACCAGGATAGGCCCATCTCGGGCCTCGGACACCACATGCTGGTTGGTGACGACCAGGCCCGGCCCCACCACCAGACCCGATCCGGCGAACCCGCCAGAACCGTTCCCGGCGAGGATCAGCACCGTCCGCGCGGCGATATGCTCCAGCAGGCTCTGCGGACTGTCGGGCGCGTCGGGATCGGGGACCAGCACCCGGCCCGCCTGCGTCGGCAGCACCGCGTTCGGCGCCGCCGCGGCCCGGGCTGGAAAGCCGGTGCCCTCGGGCGGCGGGGTCAGCCCGTCCGGCGTCAGCCCGCCGGGCAGGATCAGCACCCCGTCTGCCCGGCAGACCGCGCCGGCAAGATCCGCCTCGAGCGCCTCGGCCCGGTCCCGCAGGCTGGCGTTCCTGGCGATCTGGGCCTGAAGCAGGTCGGCCTCGCTCAGCTTCGGCGCGTCGGGCGGGAACAGGCGGGTGCCGGGCTGCAACAACCACAGCAGAACGCCACCGCACAACAGCAGCAACAGGATCAGCGGTACCCAGGCCACCGGGCGCAGCCGCCGGGGCTCGGCTAAAGGGGTGACGGCCGTCGCCGAGGCCGGCGTCACATGCGGCGCGGCCTGCGGGCGAACACGTGCGGGCGGCTCAAGAAAGCGGCCCAGCCCGGCTTCGAAATGCGCCGGGCGGCTGGCGACGCTGGCCCCGCGTCCGCCGGGCAGAAGGCCCCAGTTGACCACGACCGGCCGCTCGCCCAGCATCATCACGTCGTCCTGCCCATAGGTGCTGAGCAGACCCCAGGCCAGGTCGGCGGTCTCGGGATCCTCGGCCAGCGCGCGCAGCGGGCGCAGGTGGTCGCGCAGCCAGGCCTCGGCCCGGTCCCGTTCGGCCCCGCTCAGCGCCGAGAACGGGCGCGGCGCCTCGGAGCCGTCGGCATACCACGCGATGCTGGGCGGGGCGGTGTCGTTGCCGCGGCTGATCAGCGGCTCGGCGAACAGCGCGGCGGTCTCGGGTCCGGCCCGGTCGGACAGCATGGCCCGCAGCTCGTCGTGCCGTTCCAGGACCGCGCGGCCCCCGGCCTCGACGAAATCCTGCTGGTCCACGCGAATCTTGGACAGGAATTGCTCGGCCATGGGCTACCTCCTCGCCCGGCGCAGCGTGGCGGAGCTGCGGCCGTTGGTTTCGGGTTGATAGGTGTCGCAGCGGGCCAGCCCGTCATCGCCGATGCGGCAGGTGATGTCCCGCCGGAAGATCGACGAGCCGTTGTCGCAGCGCAGGTTGCCCGGCTCACGCATGCTCAGCCGGCCGTTGCCCGGCATCCGGCCCGAGATCCCGCCTTCGCAGCGGACACCGTTGGTCGAGCGCATGACCTGCGTGCCGTTGCCATCCGCGTCGAAACAGATGCGCCAGTTGCGGAAATGAGTGATCTCGCCGGTATTTATCTCGCGCACGGCGTAGTTCGATGACAATTGCCAGCACCCCTCCATCACCGAGATGTCGCCGCTGTCGAACGCATCCGGCGCCAGCCCGCTTGGCGTGGCGGGTCTAGGCGGGGGGGGCGGTGGCGGGGGTGGTGGCGGATCGGCCTTGCATTGCAGAAGCGCCAGATCGCTCTCCAACTGCGTCACCCGCGCCACCAGTCCGGCGCCTTCGCGGTCGGCGGCGGTCAGCGCGGCGCGCTCGGCCGCCCTGCCCGGAGGTTCGCAGAACGAGATCACCCGCCCGGTGAACGGCAACCGGACGCCGCAGGCCTGAAGCACAAGGGCGGCCGACGCGCCGGTCAGCGCAATCAGCGCCACCGCAAGCAAGGCTATGATCAGACGCATCCGGCCCCCGGGGATGTGCGGCCGTCCCTCCGCCTGTTGGCGTCGGATGCGGCCTGCGCATTTTGGTTCACTGCCAGAAGGTTAGGCCGCGCCCGTCTCGGGTTGCAAGTCGCATGGCCGCGAGGTGCCGCGCCCCGCATGATTTCGCCATGGACAGGACCGTCCGAAGTGTGGGCGCGTGCAACGGTCGAAGGGTCCGGCCGCTGCCCTCACGCCATGTTCCGGCCGGACGGCTTCGGTCCGTCGGAACTTCAACCCTCGGGCTCCCGGGATGCGGTTCCGCCGTCGCACCCGCCATCCTCCATCGCGAGGTCGTAGAACCGATGGCAGGCCCGACCGGACCGCTTGGCCTGATACAGCGCCTGATCCGCCGCCTGCAACAGGCGCGACGCTTGCCGGGCGGGCAATTGCGAAGACAGGACGGTCCCGGCACTGGCCGAGATCCGGCAGGTCTCTTCGCCGAAGGTAATCGGTTCTTCCAGCCGCGCGATCAGCCGGCGCGCAATCCGTTCCAGGCGCCGCCGGTCCTCGACATCGTGAAAGATCAGGACGAATTCGTCGCCGCCGGCCCGGACGATCGTGTCCTTCTCGCGCGTCTCCTCGATCATGATCCGCGCCACGTGCTGCAGGACATGATCGCCGGCTGCGTGACCCAGCGTGTCATTCACGGTCTTGAAATAGTCCAGGTCGAGCTGCATCACCGCGAACCCCGCTTCGGCGGCCAGCAGCCGGTCGAGCACATGATCCATCGCGCGCCGGTTCTTGAGGCCGGTCAGCGTGTCGGTGAAGGCCTGTTCCTCGGCCGCGATCCGGGCCCCTTGCAGCCGCAGGTTCAGCGACCGCGACGCCGCCATCGCAGCCGATTTCGCCTCGACCAGGTAGAGCAGTTCGATGGCCAGATCGGTGCCGGAGAAATCGGCGCTGGTCAGGTCGTGATCCCGCACCGCATCGAGGATCGAAATGCCGAAGGACAGATTGACGATCGCGCCGGCCCCACCGGGCAACGGCGCGACGGCGCCCTTGAACGCGGTGTGCGGCGGATCGCGAAACCGCAGGCGCAGCTTGCCCTCGGCGGCCTGCATCAAGGACGCCATCGTCGTCACCGAGCGCGGACGCTGCAGATCGAAGACCGCGAAAAGGCGCTGGCCGGCCAGGCTGCGGCCCGGCCGCAGCTTGCGCAGGGTCGGCCCCTGCCTCAGGATCGCGCCCTCGGGGTCGAGCAGCAGGTACATCGGGCACAATCGCGCCAGCAGGTCGCCAAGCTCGTCCCGGCCGATCAAGACGCACGCGCCCCCAGTTCGAACCGGCGCCCCTCGGCAAAGGCCGATTCGACAAGGGTGACGGTGATCCGTTCGCACTTTCCGGGCGCCTCCAAATGCTCGAGCATCACCAGCGCACCGTAATCGTCGGCCATCGCCCGCAGGATGCCCATCATCACGTACCCGAAGCCCGCCAGGCCAGGCGCGCAGGTCAGCGTGAACCGGGTCTGGCTGTGTTCGTGCAGCTCCAGCGCCGGAAGTACAAGGTCGGACACCGCCAGCCGCGCCCGGTCGGGCAGGTCGTCGAGGGAATGCAGGAATTCGACATAGCTGACCCCTCCGAAGCGCAGCAGGCGGCGCAACGCCTCGGTATCGGGGTGCGAGACAAGATAGGTCCCCAGGTCTTCCAGAAGCTCCTCGGGCGGGCGGCCAAGCTCGTGGCACAAGGCGCGCAGGATCCGCTCGGACACAGTATCGTCATAGACCAGCATCGCCTCGAACTCGACAAACCCGAGCTGCGCTTTCTCGGCCGCGCGGTGCCACCGGTTGCGCCCATAGCTGGAGCAAACAAAGGATTGAATCGCCTTGTTGATCAAACCGTGCATTTCGGGACCCGTATTCCAGTCGCCCAAGACTTCTCCGGCATCCGTTAACAAAACACCAACCGGGGCCGGGATCAGTCGAATTGTAGTTAGAACCCCGGCATCAGCACGGCGCCACCGACACCCAGCGCCCGCACGCCCGAGGGCACGACATCGGACTCGCCATCGAGAACCTGCGCGAGTGCCCCCGCCGGCAGGTCGGGCACCGAGCCTTCCTGCGGGTCGAAGACCGCACGCAGGTCGGGATCGCCGTCCGGTCGGTGGCGCAGATAGGTCGCCCGCACCCTCTGCCCCGAATCGAGGAACAGGACCATCGCCTGTTGCGCGGCCGGGATCCCAGGGCGGAAATTCCCCCGCACAAGCACGCAGCCTGGCCGCCCGTCGGACAATTGGCGGCGGCAACCGTCCAGCCATTGGCGGACATAGAAGGGCGGCACCTGGTCGAGATCCCGCCCTGCAAACGATGCGCCCTGCGGACGCACCGGCATCACCTCGACCAGTTCCGCCGCATCCTGTTGCACGCTGTCATCTTCGGCCGCGGACTCATAGCTGCTGCGACTGGGCGTGTTGCGGGCCTCGGCAATACGCTTGGCCAATGCGAGGTCGGCCCCGGTCGCCAGCCGGTCCAGTCCGGCACGGCCCGCGCGGCCCCAGTCATGCGCCATGTGCCAGAGCGGCAAATCCGTGCCATCGGTCCCACCCGTCTGGTGGCGGGCCAGTTGACTGGCGGCCGAGATGCGGAACGCGTCCAGCGCCGGGGTCAGCCACAGCGCGGCCAGCAGGATCGAGACCCCGGCCAGGGCCACGTTGCAGGTCCGGATCCGACCCGTCCAGCGCCGCCCCGACAAGGCGCAGGCCGCGTAGCTGAGCGCATAGGCCAGCAGAACCCCCGCCGCCAGGGCCGCCAGCAGGCGATCCGGCGTCCAGCCATGGGCGTGGACGCGCAGCGCGATCGCCCAGACCGCGAGAGCGGCCGGCACAGGCAGGATCACCGCCAGCACCCGGGTCGCGCCGCGCAACCCGCTCGTGGCGACCGCATTGGCCTCGTCCCGGTCGAGCGCCGCCGAAACCAGCGTGATCGCCGCCGCCACGGTCCCCATCAGCGTTGCCGCCGGCGACACGCCGCCGAACAGACCGGTCAGGCCACGGAAGGGAAGCGCCACGAGGAACACCAGCAGAACCGTCAGCAGCACGGGCAGCAACAGCCTGAGCAGCCGCAGCGCAAGATCGGGAGAGATACGTTTTCGCAACTCGTGCATCACGGCCAGCGCCAGGCCCAGCACCCCGCCGCTGAGCACGAAACGCAGCCGGTCGCTGCGCAGGATCCGCTCGATCGCGTCGACCCCGACCAGTTCCAGCAATCCCGCCGACAGGAGCAGCACCAGCCAGAACAGCCCGATGAACAGCCAGGCAAGGCCATAGCGGACGGTCAGGTTCCATGCCGCCTCGAACAGCGCGGCGTGGTCGGTCACGGGCTCCCTGCCCCGCAAGCGCACCAGAACGAAGGGCGTGACGAGAAACAGCATCAGCATCCAGACGGTGAGCAACTCCGGCCGCCCGGCCACCTCGTCGGCGGCGTCGAATCGCAGCCCGGCCCAGCCCAGGAGCAACGCCGCCGGCACCGCGACCGCCACGCCGCCCAGCAGAGCCACAGCAAACCGAAGCGGCCCCGACAGAGCCAGCGCCACGGCGGCGAAACTGCCCAGGCCGGCCAGTGACAGCAGCCAGAGCATCGGCGGCAGCTGCGGGTTTCCCTTTGCCTCGCCCAGCGCCCACAGCGCCAGGCCGGCCAGCGCGCCCAGCCCGCCAAGCGCCAGGCGCAGGCGGATCGGCGCGTCCTGTCCCGTTCGGGTCATGTTTTGGATCCTGTTTCTGCCCGGATCCAGTCTAATGCCGCACCGCGGCCAAGGCCAGAGCGCCCGGGATCAGAAGTCGGTCGGCGCGCCGCCCTCTTCCTTGCGGCGGACGACGAAGGCCGCCAGTTCCTCGCGGATTGCCGGGTCCATCGGCGGCGCCTCGAAGGATGCGATGATCTGCTTGAACAGGTGATGCGCGCGCTCTGCGGTCCAGATGCCGCCGACGCTCTCCCACGCCTCGTAGTTCTTCCAGTCGCTCAGGAACGGCTGGTAGAAGGCACTGGTATAGCGGTCCTGCGTGTGCTGGATGCCGAAGAAATGCCCTTGGTGCCCGACCTCGGCGATGGCGTCGAGCGCGATGGCGTCGGGCGCGGTCGAGGTCACTTCGGGCTGCATGTAACGCTGTATCTGCTGCAGGATCTCGCAATCCATGATGAATTTCTCGGGGCTGGCGATCAGCCCGCCCTCCAGCCAGCCGGCGGCGTGATAGACGATGTTGGTTCCCGACTGCACCGCCGCCCAGAGCGAGTTCGACGTCTCCCAGACCGCCTGCCCGTCCGGCACGTTGGCCGCGCAGACGCCCGAGGACCGCATCGGCAGGCCGTAGAACCGCGCCATCTGGCCGGTCATCTGGGTCGAGCGCATGTATTCCGGTGTTCCGAAAGCGGGCGCGCCGGATTTCATGTCCACGTTCGAGGTGAAAGTGCCGATCACGCAGGGGATGCCGGGGCGCACATACTGGAACAGGGCAATCGCGCTGAGCGCCTCGGCGATAGACTGTGCCACCGCGCCGGCCATCGTCACCGGCGCCATCGCTCCGGCCAGGGTGAAGGGCGTGACCACGATGGCCTGCCCGCGCCGCGCCAGCCGCAGGCAGCCGTCGATCATCGGCTGGTCGTGCTTGAGCGGCGAGGTCGAGTTGATGTTGGTATACATGCGCGGGGTCGATTCGAATTCCTCGTCGCTCAGACCACCGGCGATGCGCACCATCTCCATCACGTCCTCGACCCGCTCCTTGCCCAACGAATAGGCATGCATCGCCTTGTCGGTGAGCGTGAGCTTGTCATAGAGCACGTCAAGATGCCGGACCGAGGCATGGATGTCGACCGGCTCGACCGGATAGCCGCCGGCGAAATGGATGCAGTTGAAATATTGCGTCAGCTTGAGGAGGTTGCGGCACATATCGCGATTGCCCGACACCTTCCTGCCGATCTCCAGATCCCAGTAGTTGGGCGGCGAGGAGACATTGCCGAACAGCAGGTTCCGCCCCCCGATCTCGATCGTCCGGTCCGGGTTGCGCGGCGTGATCGTGAACTTGGCCGGGGCGCGGGCGACCATCTCCATCACGAAATCGCGGTCCATCCGCACCACGTCGCCGTCAACCTTGCAACCCGCCTCGCGGAACAGGCGCAGCGCGTCCTCGTTCAGGAAGGCGATGCCGATCTCTTCGAGGATGCGCATGGCGCCGTCATGGATCGCGGCAACCCCTTCGGCCTCCAGCGGCTCGGTCGGTCGGTCGATATTGACTGGCGGATCCCAGGGCATTTGTTCGATCACCGCGTCTCCGCGCCGGGCTGCGGCCCCGGCCCGTCCACCGGACCGTCCTGCGCCCCGCCGCCTGCGTGTCGTCGTGTCGGCCATCTGCCTTGTCCTCATCCTGAACGGGACCAGCAGGCCCGATCCCGGGGGACAATGGCCGCTCCGAACGCGACAGATCCTGTCGCTTTTGGTCCCGAAGCGGGCGTTTTCGAAGAATTTGTTCGGCGGTTCCGCTTCCGGCCGGGCGGTCAGCGGTCCAGCCAGGCCGGGATATGCCCGATATCGGGCAGAACGGCATCGGCAAACGGCGCCAGAACATCGGCCCCGGCCAGGCCGGTCAGCACACCGATCGTCACCATGCCGGCCGCGCGACCGGCCATCAGGTCATGAGTGCTGTCGCCCACCATCACCACCTGCGCCGGATCCAGCCCGACATGGGCGGCAAAGGCCAGCAACTGGCCGGTTCCCGGCTTGGCCCCGTGACCGCTGTCGAATCCCGCGACGAATTCGAACCGGTCGCGGATACCGGCCGCTTCCAGGTGGCTGAGCGCCGGGATCTCGGAATCGTTGGTCGCCACGCCCAGCTTCAGGCCGCGCCCGAGCAGCGCGTCCAGATAGGGCGCCAGCGGCAAATGCTGCGCCTGCGGGGCCAGCGCAGCCTCCTCGTTGAGCAGATCGACCAGCGCGGCATGCGACAGGTGCGGCAGGCTGGAGCGCAGGTCGCGGGCGATGTCGTCTGCGGTGGCGGCGATCAGAACACTGTCGGGATCGAACCGGTCGGTCGCCATGTCATATCCGACGGTGTGGCCGATGCGTGTGGCGCGATCCGGATCGTTCTCCGCAACGCGCAGCAGGAAGGCGCGCGCAAACGGCCCCCAGGTGGCGGCGAATTCGAACAGCGTGCCGTCCTTGTCGAACAGAATGGCCTCGACCCGCATCGCTTTCCCCTTACCGGCGCCGCTCAGGTCCAATGCATGTCCGCGGTCCCGGCAAGGGCGGCGCGGGCCTGCATCGGATGCTCATAGGGCACGTTCTGGGCATCGCAGAACGCCATGATCCAGGCGTCATCCATCATCAGGAACTCCAGGACCGAGGCCAGAAAGTCCGGCTCGCCGGCGCGCGCGCGCAGGTCCCCCTCGGAGGCGCCCGTCGCGCCCAGGAACACCGGCAGCAGCTCGTCATTGCCGACCAGCCAGGTCAGCGCGCGGAGCGCCAGGGTCTCGGCGGCATCGGCGGAAAACTGCATGTCGGGACTACGCTCCCCGGGCTCGGCAAGGGTTTGTTAACCGATTTCATAAACACTTTGTCAGGAATTGAAAGCAAGAGTCGAAGGGCCGGCGCGGTGCAGGGAACGATACTGATCCTCGACGGAGTGTCGACAAACAGGATCATGCTCAAGGTCCAGCTGTCGGCGGCCTGGTATCACGTCGTCCAGGGCGAAACGCTGGCCGGGCTGCTGCCAATGGTGCGCCGGGTTCAGCCCGACCTGATCCTGTGTGCGATGACGCTGCCGGACGGCAATGCGGCGATGGTCAAGGCCGCACTGCGCCGCGACGAGGCGCTGTCGTCGATCCCGGTCATCGCCGTCACCGCCCAGAACGATCAGGGCGCGCGCCTTCGCGCCCTGGCGGCGGGCATCGATGACGTGCTGTGCCAGCCCTATGACGACGTGATGCTGCTGGCGCGCGTGCGCAGCCTGATCCGCGCGCAATCCCAGTCCGAGGATCTGCGCCAGCAGGGTGCGTCGCAGGCCTTCGGTTTCTCCGAGGGTCCGGCGGGGTTCGACGCGCCCGTCGCAGAGGCCGATGTCGCCGTGCTGACGCAGACGCCCGGAACCGGCGCGGTCTGGCGCGCCCGTCTGAAGGGGCGCGTGCCCCACCGCCTGCACCTGCACAAGATCGACGACATGCACGAGTTGCTGAACACCACCACCCCGGATGCCATCGTCGTCGAGCTTTGCGACAGCCGCAGCGGGTTGCGGCTCCTGCCCGACCTGCGCGCCCGCAGCGCCACCCGCAACGCCGCGGTGATCGCCGTCACCAATCCGGCCAACGCGCATTTGGCGGCGGACGCGCTGGACCGAGGGGCCGACGACGTGATGTCGGCGGGATTCGAGCCCGAGGAGCTGGCGCTTCGCCTGAACACCCAGATCGCGCGCAAGCTGCGCCGCGACCGGATGCGCGACCGTGTGCGGGACGGGCTGCGCGCCGCGATGCTCGACCCGATGACCGGGCTGCACAACCGCCGATATGCCCTGCCCCGGCTGCACGGCATTGCGGACGAGGCGGCCCGGACCGGGCAGAGCTTTGCCGTCATGCTCGTCGATCTGGACCATTTCAAGCATATCAACGACAGCTATGGCCACGCCGCCGGCGACGCGGTTCTCGTCGAGGCCGCCCATCGCCTGCGGACCGGTCTGCGGCCCGGCGACCTGATCGCGCGCGTGGGCGGTGAGGAATTCATGGTGGTCCTGCCCGGCGCCAGCCGTGGCCAGGCCCTGCGCATTGCCGACCGGCTGTGCCAGCGCATCAACGGTACGCCCTTTCTGGTTCCCGGCCACGCCGCGCCCGTGCAGGTGACGACAAGCATCGGCGTGGTGGTCAGCCCGGCGGAAGACGCCGCCGCGCGTCGGCCCGAACCCCTTCGCGATGTGCCGCGGCTGATCGAACAGGCCGACCGGGCGCTCTACGAGGCCAAGGGCGCGGGACGAAACCAGGTCTCGATGATCGCCGCCGCGGCGTGAGCCGGTGGCCCGCGCTTCAGTCGTGGCGGCGGGTCCAGCGGCGGTTGGCCAGGTCCGACAACCGGTCGGCATAGGCGGCCCGCTCAGCGTCGCTCATCGCGCGCACCCGGTCCAGCCAGAGCGCCTGAGCGGCCTCGGCGCGTGCTGTGCGCTCGCGGGCATGACGCCGCACCCGGTCGGCCAGGGCCTCGGCATCGAAAGGATCGGTGCGCAGCATTTCGGCCAGGGCCTGCATCTCTTCCCGACGTGCCGCGCGCCCGGCCGCCTGGTCGCGGCGCAGATGCGCGCGCAGGGCGGCGCGATCGGCATCGGGCAAGGCGCGGAACAACGCGACACCGGAATTGCGCGGGGGATGCCGCGCGCCATCGCCTGTCCCGTGGCGAAGCACCGCGCCGGCCACCATGCCGATCACGACCAGGTTCATCGCAAGCGACAGCCCCAGCAGAAGCCGCATCCGCGGCCGCATCTTCGGTTTCTCCTCGCTCATCAGCCGTCCTCCGACAGGAATTCGCTCAGGCTCGCGCCGCCCATCACGTCCAGGTCTGCCTCGTCCTGGTAGACCAGGGTGACAGGATCCGGCAGGAAGTCGGGCGGCGCCAGCCCGATCCACACCCCGGCCGCGCAGGCCGTGGCCAGACCGCCCAGCCCCGGCCAGCCGCCCAGAGCGCCGCGCAGCTGCGCCCAGAAGCCGGGCCCCCGCGTCGGCAATCGCCGCTCGGATCCGGCCGTTTGCGCGGCCTGCACCGTCGCCGCATCCGCCAAGATGCGCGCCGCCAGACCATCCGGCAGGTCATCCCGACGCGCCCGCGCCGCGGCCAGCATCGCATCCAGGTCTCGCTCGGTCTCAGTCATCCTCATACCCCAGTTCTGCGCGCCGCCCGGCCAAAGCCGCGGCCAGCGCCCGTTTGCCCCGCGCGGTCAGGCTCTCGACCGCCTCGACGCTGATATCCATGATCCCCGCGATCTCGGGGTTCGGCAGTTCCTCGATATGGCGCAGAACCACCGCCTGACGTTGCCGCTCGGGCAGGTCCATCAGCGCGGCCTGCAGCGCATCGATGCGCGCCGCCTCCTGCAGCCGCTCGGCCGCGCCGGGTGCCGCGTCGGCGGGCTCGGGCACCGCGTCCAGGTCGACCGCCGCCTTGCGCCGCTTGCGATCCAGACACAGGTTCAGCGTCACCCGGTAGAGCCAGGTCGAGACCCTGGCCCGGCCTTGCTGCCAGCGCGGCGCGATCCGCCACAGGCGCAACATCGCCTCCTGCGCCACATCCTCGGCCTCGGCCCGGTTGCCCAACACCCGCAGCGCCACCGAATGACAGCGCGGCCCCAGCCGGCCGGTCAACTCGCGCGCGGCCTCCGCATCGCCATTGGCAAACAGCACCAGCAACGCCGCATCGTCGGGGTCCGGGCCGGACGCACCGCCCCGAACCGTCTCGCCGGAGGAGGTCAGATCCTCCACCGCAGGTCAGTCGGCGCGCTGCCGGCCGTGATCGCGCCTGCCGCCATGCCGCCTCATCCGGTCCCGCGCCTCGGCATATTCGGCCTTGGAAATCGCGCCGTCCCCGTCGGTGTCCACCCGGTCGAAGAACCGTCCGGCGCGCCTGGGTTGCGGCAATTCGGATTGATCCAGCATGCCGTCCTTGTTGGCGTCGAACCGCTCCAGCATTTGCCCCGCCCGTTCGCTGGCGCGGCTCTGGGCATGCGCCTCGATCTCGGCGGCGCTCAGCTTGCCGTCGCCATCGGTGTCGGCCGCACGGAACCGCTCGGTGCGCTGCGCCTGCAACTCCGCCTGGCTGATCTGCCCGTCGGAATCGGCGTCGAGCTGCTCGAAACTCATCCGCTGACCGCCCCCCGGGCCGTGCGCCAGCGCCTCGGTCGCGGTCAGCGCGGCGGCGGCCAGAACGATTCCCGTCATGAATCCTGCATATCTCATCCTGCTTCGATCCTTGTCTTGCGCGGCGGCCCTTTGCCGCCACCATACCGTCTTGAACGCGGCCACGCCCGGCTTCCGTCGCATTGGGTTCCGATTTTCCGCGCCGGCCATTGGCGGATTGAACAGGCAGGCACTATGCTTACCTTAGCGACATCACGACGCAAGCGGACCCCGGCCCCTTTTCCCCGGCGCCCCGGCGGGCCAGAAAGGGCGGTGCCCAAGCATGGAACTCGACATGACCGACCAGACCTTCGACACCACCGGAGAACATCGCGCCAGGCCGACCTGGCCGGCGGTGGCCAACGGGTTCCGCCGCAAATGCCCCAATTGCGGCAAGGGTGCGCTTCTGCACAGCTATCTCAAGGTCAACGACCGCTGTGCCGAATGCGGCGAGGACCTGTCGCATCAGCGCGCCGATGACGGCCCGGCCTATCTGACCATCCTGATCGTCGGACACCTGATGGCCCCGGCGCTGCACGTGGCCTTTGTCCAGTGGCGGCCCGAGCCGCTGACCCTGTTCGCGATCTTCGCAACCGGCTGCCTGGCGCTGTCGCTGTTCCTGCTGCCGCGCCTCAAGGGCGTGGTCGTGGCCTATCAATGGGCCCGCAGGATGCACGGCTTCGGCGGCATCTGAGCCGCCGGTCGCCGCGAATGACCCCCGACAAGACCGCGATCCGCGACGCCGCCAGCGTCATCGTCCTGCGCGACAGACTGCAGGCGCCGCGCGTGCTGATGGGCCAGCGCGGGGCAAAGGCGGCCTTCATGCCCAACAAGTTCGTCTTTCCCGGTGGTGCGGTCGATGCCGCGGACGCAGCCGTCCCGCTGGCAACCCCCTTGCCGCCGCTCTGCACCGAGCGCCTGTGCGAGAAGTCGCCAACCGATCTGGCACCGGCGCTGGCCGCCGCCGCCATCCGCGAGCTGTGGGAAGAGACCGGCCTGATCCTCGGCCGGCCCGGCCGCTGGCCGGGCGACGTGCCGCCCGATTGGCAGTCCTTCGCCGCGACCGGCCACCTGCCCGCCGCCGACGCGCTGCAATTCGTGTTCCGCGCCCTGACCCCGCCGGGTCGACCGCGCCGGTTCGACGCGCGGTTCTTCCTGGTCGATGCCGAGGCCATCCAGGGCGATCCCGACGATTTCACGCATGCCTGCGACGAACTCAGCCACCTGCAATGGATCCCGCTTGCGGAGGTGCGCGCCTTCGACCTGCCCTTCATCACCGAGGTCGTGCTGGCCGAGGTCGCCGCGCGGGCGGCCGACCGGGATCCACCCGCCTCGGTGCCTTATTTCCGCAACGACGACGAGGAAAGCCTGTTCCTGCGCCTGCGCGGATACCCGATGCCCCAGAGCGACTGAGCGCTGGCCACAGCGCGCCTCGCGGATTTCCTCTCGCTGAAAATACCTCCGCCGGAGGCACGCGCCGAAGGCGCGTTTCTCAGCGCATCCGGCTGACCACCACGGTGACTTCGGGCTTGCGCCCGATCTCGGACATCGCGGTCTGGCGCGCGATCCGGCGCAGCTCCTCTTCCAACTTGTCGTCATCGCGCAGGGTCTTGTCGCCCGCGCGCATCAGGAACTGGTTGAGGTCCTCCTCGAGCACGTCGACCAGCGCCGCGCGCGAGCTTCCGGTCTCCGGCAATCCCTTGAGGTCGCACCAGGGCTCGCCCAGGGGTTCGTCCTCCTCGTCCAGAATCACCGTCACCGTGACATGCCCGTTCAGCGCCATGCGGATCCGGTCGCGCACCACGCCGTCCAGCGCGCCGATCTGCACGCTGCCGTCCAGGTAGGTGCGGCCGGTCTCGACATAGTCGGCCACCTTGGGCGCATTGCCGCCCAGGTCCAGCATCATCCCGTTCACCGCCACGACGCCTGCGCGCCCGCCCGCCTCGGCCAGCTTGGCGTGTTCGCGCAGGTGCCGGTGCTCGCCATGCATCGGGATCACCATCTGCGGGTCGATCAGGGCGTGCAACCGCTCCAGGTCGGGGCGGTTGGCATGGCCGGACACGTGATAGCGGTCGGTGCGGTCGTCCACCACGTCCACGCCCTTTTCGCTGAGCTGGTTGATGATGCGGATCACGTCACGCTCGTTGCCGGGGATGGTCTTGGAGGAGAACAGGAACAGGTCGCCGTCGGCCAGTTCCAGCCCGCGATACTTGCCCCGCGCCAGCTGGGCGCTGGCCGCCCGCCGCTCGCCCTGGCTGCCGGTGACGATCAGCATCACGTTCTCGCGCGGGATTTCCTGCGCCTCTTCGGGGCTGATCGTTTTGGGGAAATCGGCCAGCACACCGGTCTCGACCGCCGCCTCGATCATCCGGCGCATGGCCCGGCCCAGCAGGACGACCGAGCGACCGGCGCGCTGGCCCGCCTCTGCCAGGGTCTTCACCCGGGCGACGTTGCTGGCGAAGGTGGTGGCCACGACCATGCCGCCGGCCTCGCCGACCAGTTCGGTGATCGCGGGGCCCAGCTCGGATTCCGAGCGTCCGGGGTGCGCCGAAAACACGTTGGTGCTGTCGCAGACCAGGGCGCGCACACCGGACTGCGCGACCTCGGCCCACAGCTCGGGATCGAACGCCTCGCCCACCACCGGGTTCGCGTCGATCTTGAAATCGCCGCTGTGCACGACCCGTCCGGCCGGCGTATCGATGACCAGGCCTGCGCTTTCCGGGATCGAGTGGGAAATCGGCACGAAACCCACTTTGAACGGCCCCGCCGTTACGGTCTCGGGCCAGGCCGAGACGGTGCGCACGGCGTCCTCGGGGTGGCCCTGCTCCTCCATCTTGCGCCGCGCCAGGTTGGCGGTGAAGGCCCGGGCATAGACCGGGACGTTGAGCGCGCCATAGCAATGGGCGACCGCGCCCACATGGTCCTCGTGCGCGTGGGTCACGAACACCGCCTCCAGCCGGTCGGCGCGTTCCTTCAGCCAGGTGATATCGGCAAAGATCAGGTCCACGCCGGGCGAGGTGTCCATATCCGGAAAGGCCACGCCCAGGTCGACCAGGATCAGCCGTTCCTCGCCCGGTTTGCCGTAACCGTAGACATAGGCGTTCATGCCAATCTCGCCGGCCCCGCCCAAAGGCAGATAGATCAGTCTCTCGCTGCTCATGGCGCGCCGTTTTCCTTGTTGTAGCGATGTATCACGGTCAGCCCGTGCATCGTCAGATCGTCTTCGTAGGTATCGAACAGATCGGCCGCCTGCTGGAACAGCGGCGCCAGCCCACCCGTTGCGATCACCTTCATCTCTTGCCCGCTTTCGCCGCGGATCCGCTCGCAGATCTCGCGCACAAGGCCCACATAGCCCCAGAACACACCTGACTGGATACATTCAACCGTATTCGTTCCGATGACCTTCTGCGGTTTGGAAATGTCCACATGCGGCAGGGCTGCCGCCGCCAGATGCAGCGCCTCGAGGCTGAGATTGACCCCCGGTGCGATCACCCCGCCCACATAGGCCCCGTCGAAGGCCACCACGTCGAATGTCGTCGCGGTGCCGAAATCCACCACGATCAGGTTGCCGCCGTGGCGGTCGAAGGCGCCGGCGGTGTTCACCAGCCGGTCGGGCCCGACCTGGGTGCCTTCGTCCACCCTGGGGGTAAAGGGCAGCAGGCAGTCGGGCTTGCCCACGACGATCGGGCGACAGCCGAAGAACCGGTCGGCAAAGACCCGCAGGTTGAATACCACCCGTGGCACCGTCGAGGAGATGATGACATCGGTGATGTCCGCCTCGATCCCGTAATGCTTCACCAGCGTCGAGTACCAGGTGAAATAGGCATCCGCCGTGCGCGCGTGATGGGTCGATGTCCTGAGGGTGCAGAGGAACCGTTCGCCGTCCCAGATCGAGAACACGGTGTTGGTATTGCCGCAGTCGATGGCCAGTAGCATGGGCTCGGTCCCTCAGAAATAGACATCCGCGGCCGGGATGTTCACGCGGCCCTTGGCGGTCAATAGGACAAGGTTGCCCCGCTCGTCCACCGTTTCGAACGTCCCGGCGGTTTCGCTCGTGGCCGTGCGCGCGACGATCGGCTGACCCAGCCGGGCGGCACGGTCCAGCCAGGCCCGGCGGATCGGCGCGAAACCGTAGGTTGCGAACTGCGTCTCGTAGCCGGCGAAGGCCGCCGCCAGTTCGATGAGGAAATCGTCGGGCGCGACCTGCGCGCCGGTTTCGGACAGGAGCGAGACGGGACGCACTGCCCCCGGCTCCAGCGTCGAGGCCTCCGGCGCCTGGGCCAGGTTCACGCCGATGCCGATGGTCAGATGCGCGACACCGTCCGCCCGCCCGGCGCTTTCCAGCAGGATACCGGCCAGCTTGCCACCGTTCAGCAGAACGTCATTGGGCCATTTCAGCGTCAGGCCGTCGGCGCGCCCGGTTACGGCGATGCAGGCGTCATAGAGGGCAAGCGCGGCGACGAAGCTGCGCAGGGCCGCGACCTCGGGCGCGCCGTCCGGCCGCATCACCAGCGTCGCCGCCAGGTTGCCGCGCGGGTTGGCCCAGGCCCGGCCACGGCGTCCGCGCGCGGCGGTCTGGTGGCGGGCCATGATCCAGACCGGCCCGGTCATCGTGGGCGCGATGCGTGCGGCCTCGTTGAGCGTGCTGTCGACCTCGTCCAGCACATGCAACCCGTATCCCGCCGGCCAGCTGCTCACGGCAAGAAGGTCCGGTCATGCGCCCGGGTCACCTCGCCGGACGGTTGGTCAGTTGACAAGGGTTGCCGCAGCGGCAGCCGCCGCGCCCTCGACCCCGAACTGATAGGCCACGCCCACCAGCATCAGCGCCGCCGAGCCCATGAGCGCCACCCACAGCACCGGCGATCCGTTGGTTTCCAGCACCTCTTCGGTCTCGTCCCCGAAATACATGTAGAAGACGATGCGCAGGTAATAGAACGCGCCGATCACCGAGGCCACCGCCGAAGCCACGACGAGCCCGGTCAGCCCGGCATCGACACCCGCCTGCCAGACGCCGAACTTGGCGAAGAAGCCCAGCATCGGCGGCACGCCCGCCAGGCTGAACATCAGGATCAGCACCGCCAGCGCCTTGCCCGGTTCGCGCCGCGAATACTGCCGCAGCGCGTCGATCTCGGTCACCGGCTGGCCGTCGCGCTCCATCATCAGGATGAAGGCGAAGGTGCCGATATTCATGGTCAGGTAGATCGCCAGGTACATCAGCATCGCCTTGACGCCCATCTCGGTGCCGGCGGCAAGCCCGATCAGCGCATAGCCCATATGCGCAATCGACGAGAATGCCATCAGCCGCTTGATGTTGCGCTGGCCGATCGCGGCGATGCCGCCAAGGAACATCGACAGCACCGACAAGAGCACCAGAACCTGCTGCCAGTCGGCGACCGCGCCGCCAAAGGCGTCATGCAGCAGCCGCGCGAACAGCGCCATCGCCGCCACCTTGGGCGCGGTGGCGAAGAAGGCGGTGACCGGCGTGGGCGACCCCTCGTAGACATCTGGCGTCCACATGTGGAAGGGCACCGCCGAGACCTTGAAGGCCAGACCCGAAATCAGGAAGATCAGCCCGAAGAGCAGCCCCAGCGACACCTCGCCATGCTGAGCCGTCTGCACGATCCCGGTGAACAGCGTCGTGCCGGCATAGCCATAGGTCAGCGACGCACCGTAGAGCAGAAGGCCCGAGCTGAGCGCGCCCAGGACGAAATACTTCAGTCCCGCCTCGGTCGATTTCACGCTGTCGCGGCGCAGCGCGGCCACCACGTAGAGCGACAGCGACTGCAGCTCGAGCCCCATGTAGAGCGCCATCAGGTCGCCGGCGCTGACCATCATCATCATGCCGACCGCGGCCAGGGCCACCAGCAGCGGGTATTCGAACCTGAGCAGCCCGCGCCGGTGCATGTAGTCCTGGCTCATCAGCAGCACCGCCGCCGCCGACAGCAGGATCGCCACCTTGGCGAAGCGCGCGAACCCGTCGTCGATGAACATCCCGCCAAAGGCCACCTGTGTGCCGCCCGTGGCCGAGGCGATCCACACCGCGAGCAAGGCCATCAGCCCAGCGGTCGCCCAGACCAGCGCCGAGGCAAGCGCGTCTTTGACCGTGTAGACCGCGCCCAGCAGCGCCAGCATGGCGAAGACCGCCAGAACGATCTCGGGCAGGATTACGTTCAGATCAGCCTGGATCATGGTTCCTGGCTCCTTACTGCGAGGCGAGCTGGGTCGCGGCCTCGGCCGCGGCCAGAGCCGTGTCATAATTCGAGATCAGCGCGGCGGTCGAGGGCCCGATCACGTCGGTCACCAGCGACGGATAGACGCCCAGCAGGATCGTCATCACCACCAGCGGCGCAAACACCGCCCGCTCGCGGGTGTTCATGTCGGTGATCGACTTCAGGCTTTCCTTGATCAGATCGCCGAACACCACGCGACGATAGAGCCACAGCGCATATCCGGCGGAGAAGATCACCCCCGTCGCCGCCACCGCCGTCACCCAGGTGTTGACCTGGAACGCGCCCATCAGCGTCAGGAACTCGCCGACAAAGCCCGACGTGCCAGGCAAGCCGACATTGGCCATGGTGAACAGCATGAACACCAGCGCATAGGCCGGCATCCGGTTCACCAGACCGCCATAGGCGTCGATGTCCCGGGTGTGCATCCGGTCATAGATCACGCCCACGATCAGGAACAGCGCCGCCGAGATGAACCCGTGGCTGAGCATCTGGAAGATCGCGCCGTCGATGCCCTGCTGGTTGGCGGCGAAGATCCCCATGGTGACAAAGCCCATATGCGCCACCGAGGAATAGGCAATGAGCTTCTTCATGTCCTCCTGCACCAGCGCCACGAGCGAGGTGTAGACCACGGCGATCGCCGACATCCACAGGACCACGCCGGTCATGACCTCGGCGCCCACCGGAAACATCGGCAGGCTGAAGCGCAGAAAGCCGTAGCCGCCCATCTTCAGCAGGATCGCCGCCAGCACCACCGATCCCGCGGTCGGCGCCTGCACGTGGGCATCCGGCAGCCAGGTGTGCACCGGCCACATCGGCAACTTGACGGCAAAGCTGGCGAAGAAGGCCAGGAACATCAGCGTCTGCATGCCGCCGACCACGTAGATACCCAGTACGCTGAAGCTCTCGGACGAGAACTGATGCGTCATCAGCGCGGCGATGTCGGTGGTGCCGGCATCGGCATACATCGCCACCATCGCCACCAGCATCAGCACCGAGCCGAGGAAGGTGTAGAGGAAGAACTTGAAGCTGGCATAGATCCGGTCCTTGCCGCCCCAGATCCCGATGATCAGGAACATCGGGATCAGCCCGGCCTCGAAGAACAGGTAGAACAGCACCAGGTCCAGCGCCATGAACACGCCCAGCATCAGCGTTTCCAGCAGCAGGAAGGCGATCATGTATTCCTTGACGCGGGTCTTGACCTCCCAGCTGGCCAGGATGGTCAGCGGCATGATGAAGGTGGTCAGCAACACGAACAGCACGCTGATCCCGTCGACGCCCATCTTGTACTTGAGCCCCAGGAACCACTCGGCCTCCTCGACCATCTGGAACCCGGTATTGGCCGGGTCGAAACCGGTGTAGATGCCGATCGACACCAGGAAGGTCGCGGTCGTCGCCACCAGCGCCACCCATTTGGCGTTGCGCTGGGCCGCCGCATCCTCGCCGCGCAGGAACAACGCCAGGATCAGCGCCGCCAGCGCCGGCAGGAACGTGACAATGGAAAGGATGTTGTCCATCAGTTCGCCCCCCCGCCGATCGACATCCAGGTGACGAGGGCCGCGATGCCCAGCACCATCCAGAAGGCATAAGTGAAGATGTAGCCCGACTGCGCCTTGCCCGCGAGGCGGGTGAAAAAGGGCACGATGCCCATGGCGACCCCGTTGAGGAACCCGTCGATGGTTCCGCCGTCACCGCGTTTCCAAAGGAACCGGCCCACGGCCAGGATCGGGCGCACGAAAACCGCGTCGTAGATCTCGTCGAAATACCACTTGTTCTTGAGGAACAGGTAGAGCGGCCGCTGGTTCTCGGCCAGCTGCGCCGGCAGCGCCGGGTTCACGATATAGAACAGGTAGGCCAGCCCGAGGCCCAGCAGCATGGCGACAAAGGGCGAAACCTTGACCCAGACCGGCGCGGCATGGGCGTCGTCCAGCACCGTGTTCTGGGGACCGACATAGATCGCGCCCTCGCCCGGCGCGCCGACAAAGGCGTAGTTGTGCTTCTCTTCCGCCTTGGCCTCGCCTTCGCCAAGTTCCGCGGCCTCGCCTTGGCTGTCGTCGCCATGTCCGTTCCCGGCCTTGTCGCCCTGCTCCGAGGCTTCGGCAACCGGGATGCCGTAGAATTTGCCGACCTGATCGACCTTTCCGAAATACTGGTTGTACCAGATCATGCCGGCAAACACCGCGCCCAGGGACAGCACGCCCAGCGGCACCAGCATGGTCATCGGGCTTTCATGGGCGTGGTCATGGGTGTGCTTGTCACCCCGCGCCTCGCCGAAGAAGGTCAGGAAGATCAGCCGCCAGCTGTAGAAGCTGGTCATGGCGGCGGCTACCACCAGCGCCCAGAAGGCAAAACCGGTGCCGCCGGCCCAGGCGCTCTCGATGATGGCGTCCTTGGACAGGAACCCGGCAAAGCCGATCGTGGTCAGCGGAATGCCGACCCCGGTGATCGCCAGCGTGCCGATCATCATCGCCCAGAAAGTATAGGGGATCTTTTTCCTCAGCCCGCCATAGTTCGTCATCTCCTGCTCGTGGTGCATCGCATGGATGACCGAGCCCGCGCCAAGGAACAGCAGCGCCTTGAAGAAGGCGTGGGTGAACAAGTGGAACATCGCCGCCGAATACATTCCGACGCCAGCGGCCACGAACATATAGCCCAGCTGCGAACAGGTCGAATAGGCGATCACGCGCTTGATGTCGGTCTGCACCAGGCCCACCGTGGCGGCAAAGAACGCCGTGGCCGCGCCCAGGAACATCACGAACCCGGACGCATTGGGAGCGAACTCATAGAGCGGCGACATGCGGCTGACCAGGAACACGCCGGCCGTCACCATCGTCGCGGCATGGATCAGCGCCGAGACCGGCGTCGGACCTTCCATCGCGTCGGGAAGCCAGGTGTGCAGGATCAGCTGCGCGGACTTGCCCATTGCGCCGATGAACAGCAGCAGCGCCACCACCTCGGCGGCGTTCCACTCGGCCCACAGGAAGGTGAGCTGCGTCTCGGCCAGTGTCGGCACCGCGGCGAAGATGTCGCTGAGGTTGATGCTGTCGACCAGGAAGAACAGCGCGAAAATCCCCAGGGCAAACCCGAAATCGCCGACCCGGTTCACCACGAACGCCTTGATCGCCGCGGCGTTGGCGCTGGGCTTGCGGTAGTAGAACCCGATCAGCAGGTAGGAGGCGACGCCCACGCCTTCCCAGCCGAAGAACATCTGCACCAGGTTGTCGGCGGTCACCAGCATCAGCATCGCGAAGGTGAAGAAGCTGAGATAGGCGAAGAACCGCGGCTTGTAGCTTTCGCCCTGCCGCCATTGCGGGTCGTGATCCATGTAGCCGAAGCTGTAGAGATGCACGAGGCTCGAGACCGTGGTCACCACGATCAGCATGATCGCCGTCAGCCGGTCCAGCCGGATCGCCCAGGACGTGCTGAGCGAGCCGCTCTCGATCCAACGCAGCACCTCGATCTGCCGGGTCTCGCCATCGAAGGCGAAGAACACGATCCAGCTGAGGATCGCGGCGAGGAACAGCAGGCCGGTGGCGGTCCACATCGCCGCCTTCTCGCCGATGAACCGCCAGCCGAACCCGCAGATCAGCGCGCCCACCAGAGGGGCAAAGAGGATTGTGGTTTCCATTGTCCCTTAGCCCTTCATCACGTTGACGTCTTCCACGGCGATGGTGCCGCGGTTGCGGAAGAAGCAGACCAGAATGGCCAGGCCGATAGCGGCCTCGGCGGCGGCGACGGTCAGCACGAAAAGGGTGAAGACCTGCCCGACCAGATCGCCCAGGAAGGACGAGAAGGCCACCAGGTTGATGTTCACCGCCAGCAGCATCAATTCGATGCTCATCAGCAGGATGATCACGTTCTTGCGGTTCAGAAAGAGCCCGAAGATGCCGATGACGAACAAGGTCGCCGCCACGGTCAGGTAATGCTCAAGTCCTATCATCTCGGTCGTCCCTCAGTTTTCTTATCGTCCGCAGGGTTTCTCTGACACCCCACAGCAGGATAGGCGGCCCTGCAATCACCAGAAGCATGACCTGCCAAAGGTCCACGTCACAGCCCCTGTCCCGGTTTCACGTCCTTCAGTTCCATCGCTTTGGCCGGATCGCGGTACATCTGCGCCAGGATGTCCTGCCGCTTGATGTCCTGCCGGTGGCGCAGGGTCAGCACGATGGCCCCGATCATGGCGACCAGCAGGATCAGCCCCGCCAGCTGGAACAGCAGGAAATACTGGTCATAGAGGATCACGCCCAGCGCCTCGGTGTTGTGCCGGTCCACCGGGATCGCCTGTGCCCGCAGCCCCTCGGCCGCCGCGTTGCTCTCCCACGAGCCGAAGGCGATCACGAACTGCATCAGGATCACCAGCCCGATCAAGAGCGCCAGCGGCATGTAACGGGCCATCTCGGCCTTCAGCTCGGCGAAATCCACGTCCAGCATCATCACCACGAACAAAAACAGCACCGCCACCGCGCCGACATAGACGATGACCAGCAGCATGGCGACGAACTCGGCCCCCAGAAGCACGAAGAGCCCGGCCGCCGAGATGAAGGACAGGATCAGCCACAGCACCGAATGCACCGGCTGGCGGCTGATCACGGTGAACAGCCCGCCGGTGATCGCGCCCAGCGCAAACAGGTAGAAGGCGAATACGCTCATGACTTGTCGTCCTCCTGGTCTTCCATGACCTCGCGGGCCATTTCCATGGCGCGGGTCATCGCGGGGATGCCGGCGAACATGGACATCATCGCGATGGTCTCGGCGATCTCGTCTTTGGTGGCGCCCGCCTCGATGGCGTGGCGCACGGTCAGCCGCACCTGCGTGTCGGACTGCGCGCCCTGCATGGTCAGCCCGGCCAGGGTGATCAGCAGCCGCGTCCTGGCGTCCAGACCATCCTTGCTGAGGCCCTTGCCGAAACTCATCTCCATGAATTCCTTGGGCATGGTCGGCCACATCTTCTCGAACCCCTTGGGCGAAAAGGTCTCCAGCGCCGGATTGAACGCCCGGGCCATTTCCTGCGCCTGCGCCATCATCAGCTCGAACGGGGTCTTGGCATCAGTCATCGGTAGGGTGCGTCCAGTTCCAGGTTGCGGGCGATCTCGGCCTCCCAGCGTTCGCCGTTGTCCAGCAGCTTGGCCTTGTCATAGAACAGCTCTTCGCGGGTCTCGGTGGCGAACTCGAAATTGGGGCCCTCGACAATCGCATCCACCGGGCAGGCCTCCTGGCAGAAGCCGCAGTAGATGCACTTGGTCATGTCGATATCGTAGCGCGTGGTGCGCCGGCTGCCATCCTCGCGCGGCTCGGCGTCGATGGTGATCGCCTGCGCCGGGCAGATCGCCTCGCACAGCTTGCAGGCAATGCAGCGCTCCTCGCCGTTGGGATAACGCCTGAGCGCGTGTTCCCCACGGAACCGCGGCGAGAGCGGACCCTTCTCGTGCGGATAGTTCACGGTGGCCTTGGGCCCGAAGAAGTATTTCAGGCCCAGCTTCATGCCGACCCAGAAATCCTGCAACAGGAAATACTTGGCGGCGCGGGTGTAGTCGATCTGGGTCATCTTACTTTGCACCTTCCATACAGCGGCCGAAAGTGTCGGTCAGGATACCGTTCAATGCGTCAGCCAACCCAGCCTTGTCATTGGCTGCAGCTACGACGGCGGCGTATCCGGAATACATCTGATAGATCTGTTTGCATTCGGCATCCGCTATTGCATCGACGATTTCGGTATCCTTATAACTCGTTTGCTCAATGGTTTCGCTTTCAGGATGCAGGCACCCCAATACAGCGCTGTAGGCATCCAGCTTCCGGGCGTCCCTCTTGACCGAAGCGAGCGGCACCGTTTCATCCGCCGCACCATGCTCGACACGCGACCAGAAAACGGAACTGTCCGCAAACAGGTTCTTCCAGGCCACGATTTGCAGGCGCTCGGCGCGCAGGACGTCCGGCTCGACATCGCGCGGCTCGGCATCGTCCGCCAGTTCGATGTTCCGGCCAATCGTGTCCACAGGCCCGGCAGGATCGGAACGCACCGCGTCTACGAAGTTGCGATAGGCGGAAGGGCAAACCGCACTGGCCCGGGCGTCAACGGCAGTCCAGTATTGCTTCGGCGTTGTCTCGGCCGCAACCACGGCCTGGCACGCAAAGAGAGCTGCGGTCATGCAGACCGCAAGTCGCGTTGTCCGGTCGAGTGTCCTCCGCCCTGACACGACTACCCCCCCACCGTCCAGCGGGCGAATGCGCCGCCGAACCATTCGAACTTGGCCGCGAAGGACACGAAGACCACCCAGCCCAGCGAGAAGGGCAGGAACACCTTCCAGCCCAGCCGCATCAGCTGGTCATAGCGGTAGCGGGGGGTGATCGCCTTGACCATCGCGAAGATGAAGAAGAAGAACGCCATCTTGGCGACCATCCACAGCACCCCGTCGGGCAGGCCCGGGATCGGCGACAGCCAGCCGCCGAAGAACAGCAGCGTGGTCAGCGCGCACATCAGGAAGATGGCGATGTATTCGCCGGCCATGAACAGCAGGAAGGGCGTCGCGGAATATTCCACCTGGTAGCCCGCCACCAATTCCGACTCCGCTTCCGGAAGGTCGAAGGGCGGGCGGTTCGTCTCGGCCAGCGCCGAGATGAAGAACAGGAACACCATCGGCAGATGCGGCAGCCAATACCAGCTGAAGAAGCCGAAGGATCCGTCCTGCGCCTGCACGATGTCGCCGAAATTCATGCTGCCGGTCGAGATGATGATGCCGATGATGATCAGGCCGATGGACACCTCGTAGGAGATCATCTGCGCGGCCGAGCGCAGCGAGCCGAGGAACGGGTATTTCGAGTTCGACGCCCAGCCGCCCATGATCACGCCATAGACCTCGAGCGAGGAGACCGCGAAGACATAGAGAATGGCCACGTTGATGTCGCTGAGCACCCAGCCGTCGTTGAACGGGATAACCGCCCAGGCGATCAACGCCAGCACGAAGGAGGTGAGCGGCGCCAGCAGGAACACGGTGCGGTCGGCCCCGGCGGGAATGACCACTTCCTTGAGCACGTATTTCAGCGCGTCGGCCACCGATTGCAGGATGCCGTAGACCCCAACCACGTTCGGCCCCCGGCGCATCTGGACCGCGGCCCAGATCTTGCGGTCGCCATAGACCAGGAACAGCAGCGACACCATGACAAAAGCCAGCACGGCCAGCACCTGCGCCAGGATGATGATGGCGATGCCGCCGGGAGTGTTGAAGAATTCAGCCATGCGTCCTCACACCGTGGGTATTCCGTTTTCCTTGCAGGTCGCGGCCTCGACCCGGGCGTCGATGACACGCGATCCGCGCGGCAGGGTTGGCGAGATGGTGTAAACAGCATCTGCCGTCCACACGCCACCCTTTTCCTTCACATTCGTGCGCAAATGACGCGCGAACCCGTGGCCGCGGGACAGGGCGAAAAGCGCGGCGGCACAGCGCGTGTAGGCCGCGATTTCGGCGGCGTCCCGCACCCCCTCCATCCTTGCCTCGACCTGCACCAGGTTCCGGTCCAGCGAACGTGTGGTCACGCCCTCGTAGACCGGCGGCGGCGCATCCTCGACCGGTTCTTCGGCCGAGGCACAACCCGCCAGGAGCATCGTCGCGATGAGGCCGCCCCGGCTCATTCCGCGGCGATCTTGCTGTGTCCCCGCGCCTTGGCCAGGGCCGACAGTTCGGCCATCAGCTGGCTGGCCCGGGCAATCGGGTTGGTGAGGTAGAAATCGCCGATCGCGTACCGGAACGCGGCATCGCCCAGCTTGCCCCGAGGCTCGGCCCGCCAGTCGTTCTGCGGAACCTCGTCGACCTGCGCCAGGTGCGGCACCTCTTCGATCATCGCCTTGCGCAGCTGCGCCAGCGAGTCGAAGGGCAGCGTCGCGCCGATCTCGCCCGACAGCGCGCGCAGGATCGCCCAGTTTTCCTTGGCCTCGCCGGGCGCGAACCCGGCGCGCAGAGCCAGTTGCGGGCGGCCTTCGGTGTTCACGAAGAGCGCGTTCTCCTCGGTATAGGCGGCCCCTGGCAGGATCACGTCGGCGCGATGCGCGCCCCGGTCACCGTGGCTGCCCTGGTAGATGACGAAGGCACCCTCCGCGATCTCGATCTCGTCGGCGCCGAGGTTCACGATCACGTCGGCCTCGCTCACCGCCTCCATGCCGCGGTCATTCAAGGCGCCCACATCCATCGCGCCCACGCGGCCGGCGGCGGTGTGCAGGACCAGCAGCCCGCTTTCGGTCTCGGCGGCGACCGCCTGGGCGGCGGCCAGAACCGCGGCGCCGTCCGCTTCGGTCAAGGCGCCCTGCCCGACAATGACGATCGACCGCTTGCCGCGAATCTCGTCATCGCCGCCCATGTCGACCACCTTCTGCAATGCGGCCCGGTCGTCGCCGGCATGGTAGTAGTCATAGGTCAGGTCGACCGCGGGACCGACGACAGCAACCTGCGCGCCGTGGCTCCAGGCCTTGCGGATGCGGGCGTTCAGCACCGGCGCCTCGGTGCGCGGATCGGTGCCGATCAGCAGGATGCTCTCGGCGGTGTCGATCTCCTCGATGGTCGCGGTCCCGACATAGCCCGAGCGGTTGCCGGCCGGCAGCTTGGCCCCGTCGGTGCGGCATTCCACGACGCCGTCCTGCCCTTCGACCAGCTGCTTGAGCGCATAGGCCGCCTCGACCGGGGCCAGGTCGCCGACCAGCCCGGCCAGCTTGTCCGCCCCCTTGATCGCCTGGGCCGCCTTGCCCAGCGCCTCCGGCCAGGTGGCGGGCCGCAGCTTGCCGCCCTCGCGCACGTAGGGCCGGTCCAGCCGCTGCCGCCGCAGCCCGTCCCAGACGAACCGCGTCTTGTCGGAAATCCACTCCTCGTTCACGCCGTCATGGTTGCGCGGCAGGAAACGCATCACCTCGCGCCCCTTGGTGTCGACGCGGATGCTGGAGCACAGGGCGTCCATCACGTCGATGCTCTCGGTCTTCGTCAGCTCCCACGGCCGGGCGGTGAAGGCATAGGGCTTCGAGACCAGCGCCCCCACCGGGCAGAGGTCGATGATGTTGCCCTGAAGGTTGCTGTCCAGCGTCTCGCCCAGATAGGCGGTGATCTCGGCATCTTCGCCGCGCCCGGTCTGGCCCATCTGTGTGATGCCCGCCACCTCGGTGGTGAATCGCACGCAGCGGGTGCAGCTGATGCAGCGGGTCATGTGGGTCTCGACCAGCGGGCCGAGGTCCAGGTCGTCCACCGCGCGCTTTGGCTCGCGGAACCGGCTGAAGTCCACGCCGTAGGCCATGGCCTGGTCCTGCAGATCGCACTCGCCGCCCTGGTCGCAGATCGGGCAGTCCAGCGGGTGGTTGATGAGCAGGAATTCCATCACGCCCTCGCGCGCCTTCTTGACCATCGGGGAATTGGTCTTGACCACCGGTGGCTGACCCTCGGGGCCCGGGCGCAGGTCGCGCACCTGCATGGCGCAGGAGGCGGCGGGTTTCGGCGGGCCGCCCACGACCTCGACCAGGCACATGCGGCAATTGCCGGCGATCGACAACCGCTCGTGATAGCAGAACCGCGGCACTTCGATGCCGGCGATCTCGCAGGCCTGGATCAGGGTCATCGCCCCGTCCACCTCGATCTCTTGCCCGTCGATGTTGATCTTGCGGAGGTCTGACATGGCTTTACTTCGCCCTCAAATAGACGCCGATGGCGCTGTTCCTCTTGATTTCCGCGCGTCCCAGCGCGCAGAAGCTCTCGGGTTTCCGGTCGCCGACGCCGTTGGCCGACAGATAGGCCTCGCCCTTGCGCCGCATCCGCGCCTTTTCGGCGTCGGAATCGACATAGGCCCGGATCTCGGCGTCGGAATAGCCCAGATCGTTGGCCTTGCGCTTCAGGCCCCACATCACGTTGATCGCCTTGAACCGCCGGCCCGAGATGGCGTCACAACGCTTGTCGATCTCGTTGGCGATCGCGATGTAGTAAAGCTCGTTGTCGATCTCCTCGACCTCGCGCAGCGGCGGCTTGGCATGCGCCATCCCGGCCCAGAGCAGCGCCGCGGCGAGAATCACAAGCGCGCCGGCCAAGGCTGCGGACCGGCGATCCGGCGTTGCGGTGCGGGCCTGCGCATGCGGCAGGCGGCGGTGCGGTCGGTATGCGGTTGTCCGTGTCATGGTCTCTGACAGGTCCCCCTGAAACTCAGACGGTCGTTCTCGATCCGCAGTTGCGCGGGATCCGCGTCGGGGCCCAGCGCCCAGGCGATCTTGGAACTGCCGTATTTCTCGATGCAGTAACGGGTCCCCTGGTAGCGCCCGGCCTCGCGCGCGCCGTCCAGCGAGGCCGACACCCCGTTGACCGTCACCACGAAATCCGCCAGCGTCCGGCTCTTGTCCACAGGTGCCGCCTTGGCGCGGAAGCGCTGCCCGTCGAACAGGACATCGGTCTTCTTGCGGTTTCCGCAGGCGGCAGTGGCGGCCAGCGCGCCGACAAGCGCGATGAGAACAACCCCGCGCATAGCCCGCCCCGATCTTGCGCCGCGTCTCACTTGCACCGTGTTCACCATACCTATTGCTCGCCTCAGAAAATCGCAACCAGTGCCAGGACGGCCAGCAACAACATGCAGGCCCAGCCGCCCACATAGGCAAAGGTTCGCACGCCGGATTGCGGCTTGCCGACACCCTGCAGGTGCACGAACAGCATCACCAGGCGCGCAAGCAATGCCAGCGAGGCGAGCAGGTTGACCCAGAACGGGCTGGCCCCGGCCAGGATCGCGGCCAATACGACCGTCAGAAAGGCCGGAAGCGTCTCGCATCCGTTCAGATAGGCCCGGTTCAGCCGATAGGCCTTGTTCGCGTAATCTTCTTTCGGTGTCGCTCCGGGTGCCAGCCCGGCGCCTTGCTTTGCCAGCGCCGAAAAGGGCGACATCACAAGAACGACAACGGCGAAGAGCACCAGGGCCGACAGGGCGTGGCTGTATTCCGCAAACTGTTCCATGACTTATCCTGCCTTTTTCTGCGTTCCGGTGTCCGGTGTCGTCCCGATGGTCATTCGGCCGCAACCGCGCTGGCGCGGCCGGTCTTCTGCGCGCGGATACGGTCCTCGATCTCGTCGCGGAAGTTGCGGATCAGGCCCTGGATCGGCCAGGCCGCCGCGTCGCCCAAGGCACAGATCGTGTGGCCCTCGACCTGCTTGGTCACGTCGAACAGCATGTCGATCTCTTCGATCTCCGCCTCGCCGCGCACCAGCCGGTCCATCACCCGCATCATCCAGCCGGTGCCCTCGCGGCAGGGTGTGCACTGGCCGCAGCTTTCGTGCTTGTAGAATTTCGACAGCCGCCAGATCGCCTTGATGATGTCGGTGGACTTGTCCATCACGATCACCGCCGCCGTGCCCAGGCCCGAGCCCAGCTCGCCGCGCAGGTAGTCGAAATCCATCGTTGCATCGCGCATCTTCTCACCGCGGACACAGGGCACGGACGACCCGCCGGGGATCACCGCAAGCAGGTTGTCCCACCCGCCGCGGATGCCACCGCAATGGGTCTCGATCAGCTCTTCGAACGAGATCGACATCGCCTCTTCGACGACGCAGGGGTTGTTCACGTGACCCGAGATCGCGAACAGCTTGGTGCCCGCGTTGTTCTGCCGCCCGAAGCCCGAAAACCAATCCGCGCCGCGGCGCAGGATGGTGGGCACCACGGCGATGGATTCGACATTGTTCACCGTGGTCGGGCAACCGTAGAGGCCCGCGCCCGCCGGAAAAGGCGGCTTCATGCGCGGCATGCCCTTCTTGCCCTCCAGGCTTTCCAGAAGGGCGGTCTCCTCGCCGCAGATATAGGCCCCGGCGCCATGATGCAGGTAGAGGTCGAAATCCCAGCCCGACCCGGCGGCGTCGCGGCCCAGCAGACCGGCCTCATAGGCCTCGTCGATCGCGGCCTGCAGCACCTCGCGCTCGCGGATATACTCGCCGCGGATATAGATGTAGCAGGCGTTGGCGTTCATCGCGAAGCTGGCGATCAGGCAGCCTTCGATCAGCGTATGCGGATCGTGGCGCATGATCTCGCGGTCCTTGCAGGTGCCCGGCTCGGATTCGTCCGCATTGACCACCAGGTAGGCCGGCCGGCCGTCACTTTCCTTGGGCATGAAGGACCATTTCAAGCCGGTCGGGAACCCCGCGCCGCCGCGCCCGCGCAGGCCGCTGTCCTTCATCGTCTGGATGATCCAGTCGCGCCCCTTGCCGATCAGGCCAGCGGTCCCGTCCCAGTGGCCGCGCGCCTGCGCGCCCTTCAGGCTGCGGTCATGCATCCCGTAGATGTTGGTAAAGATCCGGTCCTGATCCTTGAGCATTCTTGCTACCTTTGGCTGTCCTGGCGCAGGCGCCAGAGTTGTACGATGTTGATGCCGGCATAAACGAAGCCGGCCAGGGCCGCGAGGTCGAACAGCAGGGCATATCGTCCCGGCAGGCCCAGCGCCGGGCCGATGAACAGCGTCATCCCCAGCCACAGGACCATGGTGACGGCGATCACCAGGCCGATATGGCGTCCCTTGCGGGCCAGCTTGTCCTCGGTGCCGCGATCCATGCGCCCGCACCTCCCCTATCTCAATACACGTCGCCCTTGTCGACCCGCGACGAGAATTCCGTCTCGCCACCAGCCGCCAGCGTCCTGGCCTGTGCCACCCAACCGTCGCGGCTGACGCGGCCCCGGAACCCCACCAGATTGGCGTCGACCCAGGCGATTTCCCGGTCGGTCCACCCGGCGATCTGGTCGAAATGGTAGAAGCCCATCTCGTTGCACAACCGCTCCAGCTTGGGCCCGATCCCCTTGATCCGCTTGAGGTCATCCGCCTTGCCGCCGCGCGGCCGGTCCAGTATTGCAGGCCGGTCGCCGTCGCCCGTGTCAGCCGGTGCATTCACGGCCTGCTTGCCCTCGGGCTCGTAGCGCCACGTTCCCTTGCGCGCGGCCAGTTCCTGCTCCTGTGCCAGCAGGGTGGATCCGATCTCGATATCCCCTCCCGGGTCCGGTGCGGCCGCCGGCGCGGGATCGGCAGCGGTTTGTGGCGCTGTCGGCGCCACCGTGTCCGGGTCCGCCGCTTTCGTTTCCTCGAATGGTGCCGGGGCGTTACGCCCGCCACTGCAGACAAGCCGCTGCAACAGGAGCGCCGCGCCCAGCCCGATCAGAGCCGCCACCAAAAGCGCCAGGATCAGCGGGACGGCATTGCCCAGGGCAATCGCCAGAAGCAGGGCCAGCAATCCCGCCATCCCCCAGCACAGGGCAGCACAGGTCTTGTCCATGTCGGCAGCCATGACAGCCTCCCTTCAAGCGCGCTTGCCGGTGATCAGTCGCCTTCGTCCTTTTTGACACGCGCCGAAAACTCCGTCTCGCCACCGGCGGCGAGGGTCTTTGCCTGTTCGATCCAGTCGTCGCGGTCGATCCGGCCCTTGAACTTGAGCCGGTTGTCGACCCAGGCCACCTGCTCGGGCGTCCAGGCCGCGATCTGGTCGAAATGGAAGAACCCAAGCTCGTTGAGCGTCTGTTCCAGTTTGGGGCCGACCCCCTTCAGAAGCTTCAGGTCGTCCGGCTTGCCATCGCGCGCCGATGTCAGCGTTTCGGGCTGTTGCTCCTCGGGTTCGGCTGAGGCCTCGGCCTTGGGCTTGGCCCGGGTTTTGGCCGGCGCCTCCTGCTTGCTGGTGCCGGTCTCATCCACCGGGCGGCCTTGCGAGCGGTCGGCGTCGTCCACGCTCCTGCCATTCTTTGGCGTGGCGGGGCGATCAGTCAGCCAGGGCGTCAGCACCGGAACCTCGGACCCGTCGATGTGCTTGACGGTGTCGCCCAGCTCGGTGGCCAGCTGCACGCTCGCGTTATGTTGTGTACGGCCGCTGTCGTATTCGGTCAGGCTGGTCAGACCCTTGAGCGGCTCCGCGGCATAGCGCCCGTTCTGAGGTCCGGGCACCGGCACCTTGCCGGCGATCAGCTCATCGATGATCCGGCCAAAGCTCTCGGCGGTCAGATCCTCGTAGTAGTCCTTGCCGATCTGGGCCATCGGCGCGTTGGCACAAGCCCCCAGGCACTCGACCTCTTCCCAGCTCATCTTGCCGTCGGCGCTGACCTCGTGCGGCTTGGGCGCGATTTTTTCGCGGCACACGGCCACCAGGTCCTCGGCGCCGCAGATCATGCACGACGTGGTGCCGCAAACCTGGATGTGGGCCACCGACCCGACCGGTTGCAGATGGAACATGAAGTAGAAGGACGCCACTTCGAGCGCGCGGATATAGGGCATGTCCAGCATGTCGGCCACATGCTCGATCGCGGGGCGGCTGAGCCAGCTCTCCTGCTCCTGCGCGCGCCACAAAAGCGGGATGATCGCGCTGGCCTGGCGGCCCTCGGGGTATTTGGTAATCTGGGCCTCGGCCCATTTCCGGTTCGCCTCGGTAAAGGCGAAATCCTCGGGCTGGTCTGGGTGCAGACGTCTTAGCATGTTCAGTTCTCAAGCTCGCTGACAGGGATGCAGACCGCGCGCGCATCCGATACACCGCCTTCGCCCAGGCTTTCGAACCGGGCAAAATCGGCATCGCTGATGGTGATCTGGCAGATGGCTGAGCGGGTGCCCTCTTCGACAAGCACGACCCCCTCGCGCACGCCGACATAGCCCGCGGACTCGTCGATCATGTCGGTGAAGGACCGGCTGTCCGACGAGTCCATCCGGCCATTCAGGACGGTATAGGGAAGGCAGGTCGCCGCCGGGCCGATGGCCGGCAAGCCGTTCTTCACGGCGGCAAAATCCGCATCTGCCACATCAAGCTTGCAGAATGCGCCGCCGGATTCGGTTTCGATCATCACGACGTTGTCGCGGACATAAGTATAGCCGATGGACTCCTCGATCAGCTCGGCGAAGCCTTGTGCCGAGGCGGGCATGGCCAGGGCGCATGCCACAACGAGAGCAAGGCCACGGATCACCGGTCGATCTCCCCGAAGACCACATCCATCGTGCCGATGATCGCGGCAATGTCGGCCAGCTGATGGCCCTTGGCGACATGATCCATCGCCTGCAGGTGCAGGAAGCCCGGCGCGCGCAGCTTGGCGCGGTAGGGCCGGTTGGTGCCGTCGGCCACGAGGTAGACGCCGAATTCGCCCTTGGGCGCCTCGACGGCGGCATAGACCTCGCCTGCCGGCACGTGGAAGCCCTCGGTGTAGAGCTTGAAGTGATGGATCAGAGCCTCCATCGACGTCTTCATGTCGGTGCGCGAAGGCGGCGTGATCTTGCCCCGGGCCAGGATCTCGCCCGGCTCCTCGCGCAGCTTGGCGATGGCCTGCTGGACGATGCCCAGCGACTGGCGCATCTCTTCCATGCGCACCAGGTAGCGATCGTAGCAGTCGCCGTTCTTGCCCACGGGGATCTGGAAGTCGAACTCGTCGTAGCATTCATAGGGCTGCGCGCGGCGCAGGTCCCAGGCCAGGCCCGACCCGCGCACCATCACGCCGGAGAAGCCGTATTGCAGGATGTCCTCTTCGGTCACGACGCCGATATCGGCATTGCGCTGCTTGAAGATGCGGTTTTCCGTCAGAAGCCCGTCGATATCGTCGAGAACCTTGGGGAAGGCGTGGCTCCATTCCTCGATATCGTCCAGAAGCGCATCCGGCAGGTCCTGGTGCACCCCGCCCGGGCGGAAATAGGCCGCGTGCAGCCGCGCCCCGCAGGCGCGCTCGTAGAACACCATCAGCTTTTCGCGTTCCTCGAACCCCCAGAGCGGCGGCGTCAGCGCACCCACGTCCATCGCCTGCGTGGTGACGTTCAGCAGGTGGTTCAGAATGCGCCCGATCTCGCTGTAGAGAACCCGGATCAGGCTGGCGCGGCGCGGCACCTCGACCCCGGTGAGCTTCTCGATGGCCAGGCACCAGGCATGTTCCTGGTTCATCGGCGCCACGTAGTCCAGGCGGTCGAAATAGGGCAGGTTCTGCAGGTAGGTGCGGCTTTCCATCAGCTTTTCGGTGCCGCGGTGCAACAGGCCGATATGCGGGTCGCAGCGCTCGACGATCTCGCCGTCCAGCTCCAGCACCAGCCGCAGCACGCCATGCGCCGCCGGGTGCTGGGGGCCGAAATTGATGTTGAAGTTGCGGATCTTCTGTTCGCCGGTCAGGGCGTCTTCGAAGCCTTTGGAGCCGTCCATCATGTCACAGTTTCTCCAGCTCTTGCAGCTTGACCGCCATGTACCAGGCCAGCAGCGGCACGCCGATGGGCACGACGCAGGCCAGGGCCCAGTATTTGTTGATGCCGAAATGCGGCAGCAGCTTCAGCATCGGAATGGCGGTCAGCGCGCTGATGATCCATAGAAGGCCACCCATCACCCGGCCTCCTTCTTCTCGTCACCCGGCAGGATGTATTCCGCCCCTTCCCACGGGCTCATGAAATCGAACTGCCGGTATTCCTGGACCAGGTTGACCGGCTCGTAGACCACGCGCTTGCGTTCTTCGTCATAGCGCACCTCGGTATAGCCGGTGGTCGGGAAATCCTTGCGCAGCGGATAGCCGCGAAAGCCATAGTCGGTAAGAATGCGGCGCAGGTCCGGGTGGCCGGAAAACAGGATGCCGAACATGTCGAACACCTCGCGCTCGAACCAGTTGGCCGAGGGATGCACCGAGACGATCGAAGACACCATCTCGTCCGCGCGCACGCTTACACGCAGGCGGATGCGCTGGTTCTGGTACATGCTGAGCAGATGATAAACCACGTCGAACCGCTTGGCCCGGTCGGGGTAATCCACCGCGGTGATGTCCACCAGAGACGAAAACTTGCAGGTGGCGTCGGTCCTGAGGAAGTCGACCAGCCCGACGATGTTGGGCAGCGCCACATCGACATTGAGCTCGTCATGGGTCACGTCCCAGGACAGCACGCAATCGGGGCGCTTGAGTTCGATATGCTGGCCTAGTTCCTTCAGAGCGTCGCTCATCACTGCACCCGTTTTTCACCCTGGGAGAGATCGCGGATCTCTGCCCGTTCAAGCGTCTGGCACACAAAGGACGTCTGGAGCTTTCGTCCCTCGCTGAACCACACGCAGTTCACCACGTCGCCCGATATGACGCTTTCCACGACCATGGCCGGCCCGCCGCTCTTGAGCCGGACGACATCGCCGGGCTTGATCGGCTGGGACGCCATCATCGCACGATCGTTCCCGTGCGGCGGATCTTGCGTTGCAGCTGCATCAGACCGTAGAGCAGCGCCTCGGCGGTCGGCGGGCAGCCGGGCACGTAGATGTCCACCGGCACGATGCGGTCGCAGCCGCGCACCACGGAATAGCTGTAGTGGTAATACCCGCCGCCATTGGCGCAGGACCCCATCGAGACCACATAGCGCGGCTCGGGCATCTGGTCATAGACCTTGCGCAGCGCCGGGGCCATCTTGTTGGTCAGCGTACCGGCCACGATCATCACGTCCGACTGGCGGGGGCTGGCGCGCGGGGCGATGCCAAAGCGTTCGGCATCGTAGCGCGGCATCGAGGTGTGCATCATCTCGACCGCGCAGCAGGCCAGGCCGAAGGTCATCCAGTGCAGCGAGCCGGTGCGCGCCCAGTTGATGATGTCCTCGGTCGAGGTCAGCAGGAACCCCTTGTCCTGCAACTCGGCGTTCAGGGCCTGCGTGGCGAATTCCTGATCGCCCTGCGCGGTGTTGGATCCGGTCATCACTCCCATTCCAGCGCCCCCTTCTTCCATTCATAAGCAAAGCCGACCGTCAGCACGGCCAGGAAGATCATCATCGACCAGAAGCCGGCATCGCTGATGTCCTTGAAGCCCACGGCCCAGGGAAACAGGAACGCGATTTCCAGGTCGAAGATGATGAACAGGATGGCCACCAGATAGAAGCGCACGTCGAACTTCATCCGGGCGTCGTCGAAGGCGTTGAACCCGCATTCATAGGCGCTGACCTTCTCGGGGTCGGGGTTCCGCACCGCCAGAATCACCGCGGCCAGGATCAGGACGAGGCCCAGTCCGACAGCCACGACCAGAAACACCAGAATGGGGAGATACTCCCGCAACAACTCTTCCACGAGTGGCTCCTTTCCTGCGCGTCACGTCCGGGGCGCGCCGTCAATTGGCGTATCGACCGGGTTTTCTCTACCCGTGCACCCCGGAAGCGTCAACCGAGCGCGACGCATTGCGATGGGCTTTATCGACGCATGAACGGTAGGATAGCGGGCCGGCGTGTCAATCGCTGCAGCGCCGGTTGTGTCATCCCCAGTTCGGGCGGCGCTTGTCGAAGAACGCGCCGATCCCCTCGCCGGCTTCCTCGGTCTCCCAGCGGTCGACCAGCGCGCGGATGGTGTGGTCGATCACCGCGTCGTCGATGCGCGGGCCGAGATCGCGGGCCAGCTGCTTGGCCGAGGCGACCGCGCCCGGTGCGCAGGCGAGATAGGGCGTGACCTCGGCCTCGACCGCCGCGCCCAGCGCATCGGCGGGCACGGCGCGGGCCAGAAGTCCCAGCTCCACGGCTTCGCCCGCATCGAACAGCCGCGCCGACATGAACACCCGCCGCGCCCGCGCCTCACCCATGCGGGCGATCACATAGGGGCCGATGGTGGCCGGGATCAGGCCCAGCCGGGTTTCGGTCAGCCCCATCTTCAGGCTGTCGACGCCAAGCGCGACATCACAGACCGAGGCCAGCCCCACCCCGCCCCCGAACGCGTTGCCCTGCAGCGCGCCGATCAGCGGCTTGGGCAGGGTGTTGAGCGCTTGCAGCATCTCGGCCAGCTTGCGCGCCTCGACAAAGCGGGTCTCGGGATCGGCCGCCATCTGTGCCCTCATCCAGCCCAGGTCGCCCCCGGCGCAGAAGCTCTTGCCCGCGCCGGTCAGCACCACGACGCGCACCGCCGGGTCCGACCCCAACTGCGCCGCCGCCTGCGTCAGATCCGCCAGCATCCGCGCCGACATGGCGTTGTGCTTGTCCGGCCGGTTCAGGGTCAGCGTGGCAACGCCGCGCTCGTCGGTCTCGATCGTGAGGGTTTCGAACATGCCGCTCCTTTCCGCTGAAAGCTGTGTTGGTGGCCTACCCGACCCGCATCGCGCGCGCTATCCCGGCGGCCTCGTCCAGCACCGCACGATCCAGCCCGGTCTCATAGCCCAGCCGCACCAGGTGGTCATGCACCGCCTCGGTGGCGACGTTGCCGGCCGCGCCCGGCGCATAGGGACAGCCGCCCAGCCCGCCCGCGGCGGCATCGAATACCCGCACGCCCAGCGAAAGCGAGGCGTCGATATTGGCCAGCGCCCGGCCCGCCGTGTCATGGAAATGGCCTGCCAGCCGGGTGGCCGGCACCACCTCGCGCACCTTGAGCAGCATCCGGGCCACGGCGTCGGGCGTCGCCTGCCCGATCGTGTCGCCCAGCGAGATCTCGTAGCATCCCAGCCCGAACAGCCGGTCGGCGACCTCGGCCACCTTCTCGGGCGGCACCGGCCCGTCATAGGGGCAGTCGGTCACGCAGGAGACATAGCCGCGCACCGGCAGGTCGATATGCCGTGCAGCCTCGAGGATCGGCACGAACCGGTCGATGGATTCGGCGATGCTGGCGTTGATGTTGGCCTTGGAGAAGCCCTCGGAGGCGGAGGCGAAGATCGCGATCTCGTCGGCCTTGGCCGCCAGCGCATCCTCATAGCCGCGCATGTTGGGCGCAAGCGCGGCATAGCGCACGCCCTCGGCCCGGGTGATGCCCGCCAGAACCTCGGCCGATCCGGCCATCTGCGGCACCCATTTCGGCGACACAAAGCTCGCCACCTCGATCCTGTTGAACCCGGCGCGGCTCAGGCAATCGACCAGCGCCACCTTCTCGGCCACAGGTATCTCGCGCGCTTCGTTCTGCAGCCCGTCGCGCGGACCGACCTCGAAGATTTCGACCCGTTCGCTCATGCCCTGCCCCATTTCCAGTTTCGATTGCCTGCCGGTCGGATCAGACTGCGCCGAGGTGCCGGCGCGGGCAAGCTCATTCCTCCTCCAGCCGCACCAGGGCGGCGCCGGCCTCGACCTGGGTGCCTGCCGCGGCCAGCACTTCGGCCACCACCCCGTCGCGGGCGGCCAGCAGCGAATGCTCCATCTTCATGGCTTCCAGGATGGCCAGCCGATCGCCGGCGCTCACACTCTGGCCGGCCTCGGCAAAAACCGCCTTGACCAGACCGGGCATCGGCGCCTCGACGACATTCAGGTCGCCCCCGGCCAGCGCGTCGCGCTCCAGCGGGTCGATCACCTCGAATACCAGCCCGTATCGGTCGAAGACCGTGATCGTATGCCCCGAGCGCGACATCGCCGGTAGGCGTTCGCCGCCGACGCGCCATGCCCCGCCCCGGCGCTCGGCGATGACCTCGGCCTCGCCGACGCGCCAGATCTGGCGGTCGGGACCGGCCACCTGCACATCGGCCTCGAACGCCTCGCCCCGATGGCTCAGCTGCACGGCGCGGTGCAGCGGCGCCCAGAGGGTGAAGCCGCTGTCCTCGCGCGTCTCGACCAGGTTCAGCGCCTGCATCGCCGCCGCCACCCTGTGGCGCGGCTCGGGCGCGGGGTCCTGCACCAGCGCGTCCAGATCCCGCCCGATCAGGCCGGTATCGACGTCGGCCGCCGCGAACCCGTCATGGCGGGCCAGCGCCCCCAGAAAGGCCAGGTTGGTCACGGTTCCGCCGACCTGCGTGCCGTCCAGCGCGGCGGCAAGCTGCGACAGGGCCACGGCGCGGGTGCGGCCATGCACGATCACCTTGGCGATCATCGGGTCATACCACGGACTGATCGTGTCGCCCGCGCGCACGCCGCTATCGGCGCGGCAGCCTTGCGGAAAGGCCAGGTGGCTGAGCGTCCCGGTCGCGGGCAGGAACCCCTTGGGCACGTCCTCGGCATAGAGCCGGGCCTCGAAGGCATGTCCGGTGATCGACAGATCCTCCTGCCGCGCAGGCAGGCTTTCGCCCGAAGCGACGCGCAGCTGCCATTCCACCAGATCGACGCCGGTGATCGCCTCGGTCACCGGATGCTCCACCTGCAGACGGGTGTTCATCTCCATGAACCAGAACCGGTCGGGACGCAGACCGTCCGAGGCGTCGACGATGAACTCCACCGTGCCCGCGCCCTTGTAGCCGATGGCCTCGGCGGCGCGCACCGCCGCCTGCCCCATCGCCGCGCGCATCTCGTCGGTCATGCCGGGCGCGGGGGCCTCCTCGATCACTTTCTGATGACGGCGCTGCAGCGAGCAGTCGCGTTCAAACAGGTGCACGGCGTGGGTGCCGTCACCGAATACCTGCACCTCGATATGGCGCGGCTTGGTCACGAATTTCTCGATCAGCACCGCGTCGTTGCCGAATGCGGTCCTGGCCTCGCCCCGCGCACTGTCCAGCGCCGCGGCGAAATCCTGCGACCGCTCGACCAGCCGCATCCCCTTGCCGCCGCCGCCGGCGACCGCCTTGATCAGCACCGGATAGCCGATGGCATCCGCCGCGCCCGACAGATGCTCGGGATCCTGGTTGTTGCCGTGATAGCCCGGCACCACCGGCACGCCGGCCTCTTCCATCAGCTTCTTGGCCGCGTCCTTGAGTCCCATCGCCCGGATCGCATCCGCCGACGGGCCGATGAAGGTCAGCCCGGCCGCCTCGACCAGGTCCACGAATTCGGGGTTCTCGCTGAGAAAACCGTAGCCGGGGTGGATGGCCTGCGCCCCGGTATCCAGCGCCGCCTCGATGATGACATCGCCCCTGAGATAGCTGTCCGCCGGGGCGGCGCCGCCGATCGGCACCGCCTCGTCGGCCATCGCCACATGCTTGGCGGCGACATCGGCCTCGGAATGAACGGCGACGCAGGCCACGCCCATGGATTGCGCCGTCTCCATTACCCGGCAGGCGATTTCACCGCGATTTGCGATCAGGATCTTTGAAAACACGGCATTACCCCCTTGCAGACAGATCTTCGACGAGCCGGAACCGCTCGCACACGAGTTGCATTTCCGGGTCGAACCCGCCGTTGCGTTGGAAAAACCGGCGGTGGCCCTCGCGCCAGCCCTCCAGCGTTTCATCCTCACCCTCGGACAGCGCGAAATCCGCGTCGACATCGCAGTAGCGGCGGATCGTGACCTCGGTGGTCTCGATCACCAGCGCCGGCCGCCCGTCCCAGTCCAGCGCGATATCGCGTCGACCCACCAGCGGCATGGCCTCGCCGCCTTCGTCATAGTCGCGCGCCGCCCCGCAGGAAGCGACCTTGCGCCCGGACCGCATCAGCGCCAGCAGGCTGTCGCACAATGCCCGGCTGTCCCCGGGGGTGAAGGTCTCGGCCCCAGGGTAGAGCGCCCGGGCCTGGTCCAGCGTCATGGCCATCCTCACATCCGGAACACGCCGAAACGTGTCTCCTCGATGGGTGCGTTCAGCGCGGCGGCCAGCGACAGCGCCAGCACGTCGCGGGATTTGCGCGGGTCGATGATGCCGTCATCCCAGAGCCGTGCCGACGCATAGAGCGGATGCGACTGGTGCTCGAACATCTCGATTGTGGGGCGTTTGAAATCGGCCTCCTCCTCGGGCGACCATTCACCGCCCTGACGCTCGATGGCGTCGCGCTTGACCGTGGCCAGCACGCCCGCGGCCTGTTCGCCGCCCATCACGCTGATGCGGCTGTTGGGCCAGGTCCACAGGAAGCGCGGCTGATAGGCCCGCCCCGCCATGCCGTAATTGCCCGCGCCGAAAGAGCCGCCCACCAGCATGGTGATCTTGGGCACCGAGGTCGTGGCAACCGCCGTAACCATCTTGGCGCCATGCCGGGCGATGCCCTCGTTCTCGTATTTGCGGCCGACCATGAAGCCGGTGATGTTCTGCAGGAACACAAGCGGGATCTTTCGCTGGCTGCACAGTTCGACAAAATGCGCGCCTTTCTGCGCGGCCTCGGAAAACAAGACGCCGTTATTGGCCACGATGCCGATGGGGCAGCCCTTCACATGGGCAAACCCGGTCACCAGCGTCTCGCCGAAACGCGGCTTGAACTCGTCGAAGCGCGAACCGTCGACCAGCCGGGCGATCACCTCGCGGATGTCGTAGGGCGTGCGCAAATCGGCGGGCACCACGCCGAGGATCTCGTCGGGGTCATAGGCCGGATCCTCGGGGCTGGCCCAGTCGACGCTCTGCGCCTTGCGAAAGTTGAGCGACTGCACCGCACGGCGGGCCAGCGACAGCGCGTGCGCGTCGTCCTCGGCCAGATAGTCCGCCACGCCGGAAAGCCGCGTGTGCACGTCCCCGCCACCCAGTTCCTCGGCGGTCACCACCTCGCCCGTGGCCGCCTTGACCAGCGGCGGACCGGCAAGAAAGATCGTGCCCTGCTCGCGCACGATGATGGTGACATCGGACATGGCCGGCACATAGGCCCCCCCGGCGGTGCAGGAGCCCATGACCACCGCGATCTGCGGGATCCCCTTGGCGCTCATCCGGGCCTGGTTGTAGAAGATCCGGCCGAAATGGTCGCGGTCGGGGAAGACCTCGTCCTGGTTGGGCAGGTTGGCGCCGCCGGAATCCACCAGGTATATGCAGGGCAGATGGTTCTCCTCGGCGATCTCCTGCGCGCGCAGGTGTTTCTTGACCGTCATCGGGTAATAGGTGCCGCCCTTCACCGTGGCGTCGTTGCAGACCACCATGACCTCCTGACCGTGCACCCGGCCGATGCCGGCGACCACGCCCGCGCAGGGGGCGGCGCCGTCATACATGCCATGCGCCGCCGTCGCGCCGATCTCGAGAAACGGCGAGCCCGGATCCAAAAGGTTCGCCACCCGCCGCCGCGGCAACATCTTGCCCCGGCTTTCGTGCCGGGCGCGGGATTTCTCGCCACCGCCCATGCGCGCGGCTTCGGCGGCGTCGGCGATCTGCGCCAGCGCGTCGAGATGGGCGGCGCGGTTGGCTTGGAACGCCTCGGAAGAGGGCAAGGCTTTTGAGATGAGTTTCATTTGGTGTCCTTACTCCTTGTCCGGCTCAATTGCTGACGCCGACCTTTGCATGATGCGCACCGCGTGCCAGGTCGGAACCGCTTGGAAATAGTCACAGACCACGCCTGCCGATACGTCCGGTATTTCCACATCCTCGCAGTCTGGCAGGCTTTGCCCAAGATCCGGGCCGAATCCGTCCTCGGCCATCTGTTGACCCGTCGGCGGCTCGTCATACTTGCCCCGCGCGTCTTCGGGCAGGGATTGCCAGATCCGATGGGTCTCGTCCTGCAGCCACGCGGTGACGTCCTTCAGGCAGACCTCGTTCTCCGACATGCCGAAGGCGAGACTGCACATCTTGCGCGCCTGGTTCACGCATTGGCCGTCCATCGGAATAGCGAAATCCACATCGGGGACGAAACCCGCACAAGCGTCCAAAAATCCACGGGTGTCAAAGGGCGACGTGGCCTGCTGCGCGTTGGACGGCGGGCAGAACAGCAGTGTGATGGCCGCACTGATGAAGATCGGAACCGACATTTGCCTCATCCCGCAACCTCCTTGGTCGCCCGCGCCTTCAGTTCCTTCCGGATCACCTTCCCCGTCACCGTCATCGGCAGCGCGTCCAGAAACGCGATCTCACGGGGATAGGAATACCGGGCGAGCCGGTCCTTGACCCAGTCCTGCAACTCCCGCTCCGACGCCCCTGCCCCCGGCTTGAGCACCACATAGGCCTTGACGATCTCCGTGCGCTGGGGATCCGGCTTGCCGACCACGCCGGCGGTGGCGACGGCGGGATGGGTCAGCAGGCAATCCTCGATCTCGGCCGGGCCGATGCGGTAGCCGGCCGACGTGATCACGTCATCCTCGCGGCCGACAAAGCGCAGGAAATCGCCCTCCCACACGCCCCGGTCGCCGGTGATCAGCCAGTCGCCGCGGAATTTCCCGGCCGTGGCTTGAGGCTCTTGCCAGTATTCCAACATCATTGAGGCCGAGCCGCGTCGGATGGCGACATCGCCCTCGGCGTCGGTCGGGTTGCCGTCCGGGTCGATCACCGCCACCGCGTGCCCCGGCACCGGCTTGCCGATGCAGCCCGGTCGCGCCGGGAACGCCTCGGCGCAGGCAGAGACCACCATGTTGCATTCGGTCTGGCCGTAGAACTCGTTGATCTCCAGCCCGAACGCCTCGCGCCCCCAGGCCAGCATCTCGGCCCCCAGCGGCTCGCCGCCCGACGCGACCGAGCGCAGGCCGGGAATGGACTGATCGGCGGCCTTGAGCATCCGCAACGCGGTGGGCGGAAAGAACACGTTTCTCGCGCCGCCACGGGCGATCACCTCCGCCGCCGCTTCTGGCGAGAACTTCTTCAGCCGCGCCGCGACCACCGGCACACCCAATGCCAGCCCCGGCATCAGCACATCGAACAGCCCGCCGATCCAGGCCCAGTCCGCCGGGGTCCACAGGCAGTCGCCTTCGCGCAGGTGGTTGTGGCTGATCGAGACCCCGGGCAGATGGCCGGTCAGCACGCGGTGCCCGTGCAGGGCGCCCTTGGGCTTGCCGGTGGTGCCGCTGGTATAGATCAGCACCGCCGGATCGTCGGGCCCGGTCTCGACACAGGGCACCGGCGGGCCATCCCGCCCGACCTGCTCGGCGATCAGCGGCTCGGCCAGGTCGCCCAGCAGCGCCGCGCCCTCGTCGTCGGTCATGACCAGCGCCGCGCCGGCATCCTCGATCCGGCTTTGCAGCGCGCCGCGCTGGAACAGTTTGAAGAGCGGCACCGAAATCGCGCCCAGCTTCCAGATTGCCAGATGGGCGGCGGCACACCACGGCGACTGGCTGAGCAGGACGCCAACACGGTCCCCAGGCGCCACGCGCGGCGCAATGCCGTGCGCCAGGCGGTCGGTCATCCCGGCCAGATCGCCATAGGTGATGTCGCGTCGTTGCGCACCCGTGACATCCACGATCGCCACCCGGTCCGACGGCTGGGACAGGCATTGCGCCGCCATGTTCAGGCGGTCGGGCAGATCCCATCCGCCATCAGGGCGCAATCCGGGTATGACATCGACCATGTCGCCCCTACCCCTCGCCGGGCAGGGCAAAGCCGAACCGGTCTCCATCGGCGAAGGCAGTCCGGTCGTTACCCCGGTTCGGATAGCCGCCCGCCTGCCGCAGAATGCGTGCCAGATGCAGCAGGTTCCATGTCATGATGGTGGTGTTGCGCCGCGTGAAATCATTGTCGAACCCCGCCCGCTTGCCATCCTCGAGCTGGTCACCGAAGGACGGCCCCGGCCCCGCCTCGCCGATCCAGCCGCAGTCGGCCTGCGGCGGAATGGTATAGCCCAGATGGTTCAGCGCGAATCCGATGGTCATCGCGCTGTGCTTGATGCCGTCCTCGTTTCCGGTGATCACGCAACCGCCGACCTTGCCATAGTAGACCGACTGGCCCCGCTCGTTCAGTTCGCCGGACATGGCATAAAGCCGCTCGATCAGGATGCGGCAGACGCTGCTTTCCTCGCCCAGCCAGATCGGCGTGCCGATGACAAGGATGTCGGCGGCCTGCACCTGGTCCCAAATCGCGGGCCAGTCGTCCGTGTCCCAGCCATGTTCGGTCATGTCGGGATAGACGCCGGGCGGCACCTGGTGGTCCAGAAGATGCAGATGCTCGACCGCAACGCCCTGATCGGCAAGGATTCGGCCCGAGGCTTCGAGCAGGACGCGGGTATGGCTGTCGCCGCTTTGCCGTTGCAGCGAGGTGTTGATGTAGAGCGCCTTGAGGTTCGCCATGCTGCTCTCCCTGTCCATATGACGCCGGGCGGCGAAGGCCACCCGGCACCCGATCCAGCCTAGAGCATTTCCGCCATCAGTTCGCGGCCGACCAACATGCGGCGGATCTCGGACGTGCCCGCGCCGATCTCCATCAGCTTGGCGTCGCGGAAGATCCGGCTGACCGGGGTTTCGTTCATGAACCCGGCGCCGCCCATCGCCTGCACCGCCTGGTGCGCCTGAACCATCGCCTGCTCGCTGGCATAGAGGCAACAGGCGGCGGCGTCCTGGCGGGTCACGGTGCCGTTGTCGCAGGACTTGGCCACCTCGTAGACATAGGCGCGGGCCGAGTTCATCGCGGTATACATATCGGCGATCTTGCCCTGCATCAGCTGGAAATTCCCGATCGGCTGGCCGAACTGGGTGCGGCTGGCCAGATAGGGCATTACCTCGTCCAGGCAGGCGGCCATGATGCCGGTGCCGATACCGGCCAGCACAACCCGCTCATAGTCGAGCCCCGACATCAGCACGCGCACGCCCTTGCCCTCTTCGCCCAGCACGTTCTCGAAGGGAACCTCGACATCCTCGAAGACCAGTTCGGCGGTGTTCGACCCGCGCATGCCCAGCTTGTCGAAATGCGGCGAAGTCGAGAAGCCCTTCATCTCCTTCTCGATCAGGAAGGCGGTGATGCCCTTGCTGCCGGCGGACGGATCGGTCTTGGCATAGACCACCAGTGTGTCGGCATCCGGGCCGTTGGTGATCCAGTACTTGTTGCCGTTCAGGCGATAGTGGTCGTTGCGCTTTTCCGCGCGCAGCTTCATCGACACCACGTCCGAGCCCGCGCCCGCCTCGGACATGGCCAGCGCGCCCACATGCTCGCCGGACACCAGACCGGGCAGGTATTTGCGCTTCTGCGCGTCGCTGCCGTTCAGCTTGATCTGGTTCACGCAGAGGTTGGAATGCGCGCCATAGCTGAGCGACACCGAGGCCGAGGCGCGGGCGATCTCCTCGACCGCGATCACATGGGCCAGATAGGACATCTCGGCGCCGCCGAATTCCTCGGGCACGGTGATGCCCAGCAGGCCCAGCTCGCCCATCTCGGTCCACAACTCGTTGGGAAAGGCATTGGTCCGGTCGATCTCGGCCGCCATCGGCTTGACGCGCTCCTGCGCCCAGCGATGCACCATCTCGCGCAGGGCGTTGACGTCCTCGCCCAGATCGAACTGCATGGTTGCCATGAACATCGCGCTGACCTCCCCGCGTTTATGAACAAGTGTTCAATAAACTGATAGCAGCGAATCCGGCCCCGGTCAATCGCCCTGGCGTCAGGCGCCGCCCTGGAACACCGCGCCGACCTCGGACCGGATGATTCGGGCGATCAGGGCGCAATCCTCCAGGCTGAAGGTCAGCGGCACGCGCATGTCGACGATACCGGCCAGGATCCGGTCGCTGTCCGGCATCCGCGGCGGTTCGGCATAGCGCCAGCTGTCATAGCGCGAGGTGAAGGCGACCGGTTCGGGCGCGCCGAACCATTTCAGCTCGACCCCGCGGGCGGCGCAGCGCGCGATCACCTCGCGCACTTGACCCGCGGCCCAGTCCAGCAACAGGAACTGAATGGACGACCCGACATATCCCTCGGGCGCGGGCCGTTCGATCACGGTCAGGCCGGGCTGACCACGCAACCCGTCCTCCAGCACGCGGTAACGGTCGTTCCAGCGCGGCACCTGGGCGTCCAGATGGCGCAGCTGCGGGCGCAGGATCGCGGCACGCAAATTGTCCATCCGCCCCGAGATGTTGGGCGTCTCGTAGCGGATCCGCTCGAAGACCTCGGGCGCCGGCGCCGCCAGATGGCGTTCATACAGCATGTAGGATCCCGACAGCATGATCGCGCGCGCGGCAAGTTCCGCATCGTCCGTGACCAGCAACCCGCCCTCGCCCGAATTCACATGCTTGTAGGTCTGGCAGGAATAGCAGCCCGCCACGCCATGCCGCCCCGAGGGCACACCGTTCCAGGACCCGCCCATCGTGTGCGCGCAATCCTCGATCACCAGAAGGCCGGCGGCGTCGCAGATCGCCATCAGCCGGTCCATGTCGCAGATATGGCCGCGCATGTGGCTGAGCAGCAGGACCCGGGCCTGATCCGCCTTGGCCGCAAGATCGTCCAGGTCGATGGTCAGATCCTCGGCCACGCCGACAAAGACCGGGCGCGCGCCCAAGGATGCAATGGCCCCGGGAACCGGCGCCAGCGTGAAGGCATTGGAGAGCACCGCGTCTCCGGGCCCAACCCCTGCGGCACGCAGCGCGGTGGCCATCGCATAGCCGCCCGAGGCCACCGCCACGCAGTATTTCGCGCCGACCAGGGCCGCGAACTCCTGCTCCAGCTGGGCGGCCTCACCGATCTCGCCGGGCGCCTGGTTGTAGCGATGCAGGCGGCCGTGCCGCATCACCGCCAGCGCGGCCTCGATCGCCTCGTCCGGGATCGGCTCCTGCTGGGTGAAACTGCCGGTGAATGTCTCGGTCATGTCGGATTTGTCGGACGTCACCAGCCAGCGGTCAAGCGGCGGCCGGCCGTTTCCACGATTTCAAAGCCGCGATTAGCCGATCAACCGCGGCACGACCCGCGCCAGATCGCCGAATTCGTCCAGAAGCGCCTCGGGCTCCAGCGCCGCCATCTCGTGGCCGGATGGGCCGAATGTGACCAGGATCGACGGCACCCCCGCCGCGCGGGCCGTGGCCCGGTCGGTCTCGGAATCCCCCACCAGGACGCATTGCGCTGGATCGCCACCCGCCAGCCTCGCGGCGGCCCGCAACGGTTCGGGGTCAGGCTTATTCGCCGGCAGGGTCCCGGCGCCCACCATCGAGGCGAACTCGGCCCGGATGCCCAGACGACCCAGCAGAAGATCGGCCAGCCCCTCGGGCTTGTTGGTGCAGATGCCGACGCCATATCCCAGCGCCTTGAGCTCCTGCACAGCCTCCATCGCGCCGGGATAGAGATAGGTGTGGGTGTCGATCGCCTGCGCATAGGCGTCCAGCAGCACCGGATAGAACTTCTCGACCAGCACGTCGTCAAAGGCCCCGACGCGCTGCAATCCGTGCCGCAGCATCATCCGCCCGCCGCGCATGGCGATGGCGGCGTCGTCAAATGGGTCAAGCACGTCACCGTGACCCATCTGCTGGAAACACAGGTTGGCCGCGGCCAACAGGTCGCCGGACGTGTCCGCAAGCGTTCCGTCCAGATCGAATATCACCGTCCGCATCACGCCCCCTCGGCAGGTTTCCGCCCCAGTCTGTTGCAACACGCAAACTGTTTTGATCGCCGCCTTGCTTGCGCCCCGATGCCCAGCGGATAAAACGGGCGGCGCAAAAACGAAAGAGAAATCCTCGATATGAGCACAGCCCTCGTCATCCTTGCCGCCGGCAAGGGCACCCGGATGAACTCGGACCTGCCCAAGGTCCTGCATCCCATCGGGCAGGCTCCGATGCTGGTTCACGCCATGCGCTCGGGCGCGGCGCTGACACCGGACCGCACCGTCATCGTCGCCGGCCACGGGGCCGAGGCGGTGTCCGCCGCCGCCCGCGCCGAGGACCCCGAAGCGATGGTGGTGACACAGGATGAGCAGCTGGGAACCGCCCACGCCGTCGCCCGGGCCCGCGCCGCGCTGGAGGGTTTCGACGGCGACGTGGTTGTCCTCTACGGCGACACGCCCTTCCTGCGTCCCGAAACGCTGGAGCGGATGCTGGCCGCCCGCGCCGAGAACGACCTGGTGATCCTGGGTTTCGAAGCCTCTGATCCCGCGCGCTATGGCCGGCTGGTTATGGACGGCGACCGGCTGACCCGCATCGTCGAGTTCAAGGACGCCACCGAGGCCGAGCGCGCGATCACCTTCTGCAACTCCGGCCTGATGGCGTGCAGGGCCGAGACACTGTTCGGCCTGATCGACGCGGTGGGCAACGACAACGCCTCGGGCGAATACTACCTGACCGACGTGGTCGAAATCGCAGCCGCGCAGGGCCTGCGAGTGACCGCCGTTGCCTGCGATCAATCCGAGACCCTGGGCGTGGACAGCCGCGCCGGACTGGCGCGGGCCGAGGCCATCTTTCAGGCCCGCGCGCGCGCCGACCTGCTGGAGTTGGGCGTCACCCTGCTGGCGCCCGACACCGTGCATCTGGCCGCCGACACGGTTATCGGGCGCGACGCGGTGATCGAACCCAACGTGGTGTTCGGCCCCGGCGTAACGGTGGAAAGCGGCGCGGTGATCCGCGCGTTCTCGCATCTCGAGGGGTGCCATGTCAGCCGCGGCGCGGTGGTCGGCCCCTATGCCCGCCTGCGCCCCGGCACCGAACTGTCCGAGGACAGCCGCGTCGGCAATTTCGTCGAGGTCAAGAACGCGCAGATCGGCGAGGGCGCCAAGGTCAACCACCTGAGCTATATCGGCGACGCCTCGGTCGGCGCGGCCACGAATATCGGCGCCGGCACGATCACCTGCAACTATGACGGTTTCATGAAGCACCGCACCGAGATCGGCGCGGGCGTCTTCGTGGGCTCGGACACGATGCTGGTCGCACCGGTGAAACTGGGCGATGGCGCGATGACGGCGACCGGTTCGGTGATCACCCGGGATGTCGAGGCCGACGCCCTGGCCCTGGCCAGGGCGAAACAGGAGAACAAACCGGGCCGCGCCCGCAAATTGTTCGATATGTTGAAATCCAAGAAGGCCCGGCAGCAGAAAGAGCAAAGCTAATGTGTGGAATTGTCGGTGTCCTGGGGGAGCACGAAGCGGCCCCGATCCTTGTCGAGGCGCTGAAACGGCTCGAATATCGCGGCTATGACAGCGCGGGCATCGCCACCGTGAACGGCGCGGCGCTGGACCGGCGGCGGGCGGTGGGCAAGCTGGTCAACCTGGGCGATCTGCTGGTGCACGACCCCCTGCCCGGCAAGGCCGGCATCGGCCACACCCGCTGGGCCACGCATGGCGCGCCGACGGTGGGCAACGCGCATCCGCACAAGGCCGGTCCGGTCGCGGTGGTGCACAACGGAATCATCGAGAACTACCGCGATCTGCGGGCGGAGCTGGCCGAACACGGGCTTGCCGCGGAGACCGAAACCGACACCGAGACGGTTGCCCTGCTGGCGCAGCACTTCCTGCAACAGGGTCTGCCGCCGGTCGACGCCGCCTTTCGAGCCATCGACAAGCTGCACGGCGCCTTCGCCCTGGCCTTTCTCTTCGAGGGCGAAGAGGATCTGATCGTGGCGGCGCGCAAGGGTTCGCCGCTGGCCGTCGGGCATGGCGACGGCGAGATGTATGTGGGCTCGGACGCCATCGCCCTGGCCCCGCTGACCGACCGCATCACCTATCTGGAGGAGGGCGACCGTGCGGTGGTGACGCGCAGGTCTCTCGAGATCCGCAATGACGAGGGCACACGGGTCGAGCGTGCGGTTCGCACCATTCGCGCCGAGGCCGCGCGGGTCGACAAGGCCGGGTTCAAGCACTTCATGGCCAAGGAGATTCACGAGCAGCCCAGCACCATCGCCGAGGCGGTGCGCGCCTATCTGCCGGTGGGAGACGATGCCGTCACCCTGCCCGACGGCGGGCTGGACTTCACCGGGATCGACCGCGTGGTCATGGTGGCCTGCGGCACGGCCTACTATGCCTGCCTGACAGCCAAATACTGGTTCGAACAGCTGGCCCGCCTGCCGGTCGAGGTCGATATCGCCTCGGAATTCCGCTATCGTGAACCGCCCGTCGCGGCGCGGACGCTTGCGCTTTTCGTCAGCCAGTCGGGCGAGACCGCCGACACGCTGGCCGCGCTGCGCTATTGCGCCGGCAAGGCAGAGCGCATCGTGTCGGTGGTCAACGTCCCCGAAAGCTCGATCGCCCGCGAAAGCGACCTGGCCCTGCCGATCCATGCCGGGGTCGAGATCGGCGTGGCCTCGACCAAGGCGTTCACCTGCCAGCTGTCGGTCCTGCTCATCCTCGCGCTCAAGGCCGCCACCGATCGCGGCGCGCTGACCGCCGATGATCTGGCCGACCACATCGCGGCGTTGCGCGGCCTGCCCGCGTCGATCAATGCCGCGCTGGACCAGGAGCCGGCCATGGAGAGCGTCGCCAAGCGCCTGGCCGAAGCCCGCGATATCCTGTTCCTGGGCCGCGGGTTGATGTACCCTCTCGCCCTAGAAGGGGCGCTAAAACTGAAAGAGATCAGCTATATACACGCCGAAGCTTATGCGTCCGGAGAGCTGAAGCACGGGCCGATCGCCCTGATCGACAACCAGGTGCCGGTGGTGGTCATGGCGCCACGCGACGAGCTGTTCGACAAGTCGGTCTCGAACATGCAGGAGGTGATGGCGCGCGAGGGCAAGGTGCTGCTGATCTCGGACGACAAAGGCATCTCCGAGGCCGGCGACGGTGTCTGGCAGACGATCCGCATGCCGCGGGTCCATGACAGCCTGGCCCCGATCCTCTATGCCCTGCCGGCGCAGCTGCTTGCCTATCACACGGCCGTCGCCAAGGGCACCGACGTGGACCAGCCGCGCAACCTGGCGAAATCCGTGACCGTGGAATGAGCGCGCCCACGCCCGAGGCGGCGCTTGCCGCGATCCGGGCGCGGGCCGAGCCCGGCCGGGCCGAGCAGATGGCCGCCTATCACAAGGCCGACCGCCCCTATCTGGGTGTGCCGAACCCCGATCTCGACGCCCTGAGCCGCGACTGGCGGCGGGCCGTGCCGGCGCCCGAACGGGTCGCACTGGCGGATGCCCTGTGGAGAACGAACATCCACGAGGCGCGGGTGGCCGCGGCCAAGCTGCTGACCCAGGCCCGAATCCGCCCGGACGATCACGACGTCTGGGCGCTTCTGTGTTCCTGGCTTCCGGATTTCGATGCCTGGGCCATCGCCGACCACGCCTGCATGGCCATGCAGCGCCGATTGACCGCGGACCCGACGCGCCTGGATATCGTCGAGGGCTGGACCGGCTCGGACCACCTGTGGACCCGCCGTGCCGCGCTGGTGGCGACCCTGCCCTGGACCAAGATGACGCATCCCTCGGCCGAGGACCTGGCGCGGCGCGACCGGATCCTGTCCTGGGCCGCGGGCTATGTCACCGACAAGACCTGGTTCATCCAGAAGGCGGTGGCCTGGTGGCTGCGCGACCTGTCCAAACACGACCCCGACCGCGTGCGGCGGTTCCTGGACCGCCACGGGCCGGACATGAAGGCGTTTGCCCGCCGGGAAGCGGGCAAATACCTGGGTCCGCCCGGCGACTGAGGATCCCGTCAGCTGGTGGAGTAGACATCCAGTTCGATCAACTGGTCGATCGGCGCCAGCAGGGCCCGCATCGCAGCCAGCGACAGGCGGCTGCCCGAGCCGACCTCGCCCCCCGACGGGATCAGCGTGACCACCGCCGAGGCGCCGGTCTTGCGCATCACCACCCGCCCGGGCCGTTCCTGGGTGACCAGCGGCGTTTCCAGCCATGGCCCGGGAATCGTCGGATCGCCCAGCCCGGCGACGGTCTGGCGCGCGCCGGTCCAGCCCGGATCGATCTGGTCGCGCGGCGCGGCGGCGCCCTCCGTGGCTTGCGGCGGGGCCTCCTCGCCGGCGACAATTTCAGTGTCGGGCGCGGCGGCGGGGCCTTCCAGTGAGGAGCGGAACTGGTCGCAACCTGCGACCGTCACGATGGAAATCAGCAATAGGGTTCGCATGTCAAAACCCTAACTGTCCGCGAAGGCCGGGACCAGAGCAAAGGCGATTTCTCCTTGTCGCCGGCATGGCTCCGCTTTACCTATTGCGGCATGACCTCGCCATTGATTGATCCCTTCGCCCGCGCGATCACCTACCTGCGGGTCTCGGTCACGGACCGGTGCGATTTCCGCTGCGTCTATTGCATGTCCGAAAACATGACATTCCTGCCCAAGAAGGATTTGCTAACGCTGGAAGAGCTGGACCGGATGTGCACCACATTCGTTCGTCTGGGTGTCGAGAAACTGCGGATCACCGGCGGCGAGCCGCTGGTGCGGCGCGACATCATGACCTTTTTCAACGCGATGACCCGGCATCTGGACAGCGGCGCGCTGAAGGAGTTGACGCTGACCACGAACGGGTCTCAGTTGGCGCGTTTTGCCGATCAGCTTTATACCGCCGGGGTGCGGCGGGTGAATGTCTCGCTCGACACGCTGGATGAGGCCAAATTCGCGAAGGTCACGCGCTGGGGCCGGCTGCCGCAGGTTCTGAACGGCATCGACGCGGCGCAGAAGGCCGGGCTGCGGGTCAAGATCAACGCCGTCGCGCTCAAGGGCTTCAACGAGGAGGAGCTGCCGCGCATCACCGAATGGTGTGCCGAGCGCGACATGGACCTGACCTGGATCGAGGTCATGCCGATGGGCGATATCGGCAACGAGGACCGGCTGGATCAATACTGGTCGCTCAAGGACGTGCGCCGCAGCTACCAGGAGCACTATACCGTCACCGACCTGGCCGAGCGGACAGGCGGCCCCGCCCGCTATGTCCGGCTGGAAGAGACCGGCCAGAAGATCGGGTTCATCACCCCGCTCAGCCACAATTTCTGCGAAAGCTGCAACCGCGTGCGGCTGACCTGCACGGGCGAGCTGTATATGTGCCTGGGCCAGGAGGACATGGCCGACCTGCGCCGCCCCCTGCGCGAGAGCCCGGACAGCGAAGCGCCGCTCGAGGCCGCGATCCGCGCGGCCATCGACCGCAAGCCCAAAGGGCATGACTTCGACTATTCCCGGCAGCGCGCGGATGGGCAGATGCCCCGCCACATGAGCCACACGGGCGGCTGAGATGAGCCGTCACGGCGGCGTGCCAACGCCGCTTTACCGTCTGTATTGCGGGCTGACGGCGGCCCTGGGTCCGCTGGCCTGGTGGACGATCCGTCGCAAGCTGGTGCAGGCCGGCGTGTCGCCGGAGCGCCGCCAGGAACGGCTGGGCCACCCGTCGCTGACCCGCGCGCCGGGGCCGCTGATCTGGTTTCACGCGGCCAGTGTCGGCGAAAGCCTCTCGGTGCTGACGCTGATCACACGCATGGCGCGGCGGTTGCCGCAGCACAGCTTTCTCATCACTTCGGGCACGCCGACCTCTGCCCGGCTGATCGCCAAACGCCTGCCGCCGCGCAGCTGTCACCAGTTCGCACCGATCGACGCGGCGGGGCCGCTGCGCCGGTTCTATGCCCATTGGCGGCCTCAGGCCGGCCTGTTTGTGGAAAGCGAGCTGTGGCCGCGCATGATCGTCGAGGGCCGGCGCCGCGGCCTTGCCCTGGCGCTGATCAACGCGCGCCTGTCGGACGGGTCGGTCCGCAAATGGCGCCGGTTTCCGAAAACGGCCGGTTTCCTGCTGGAGCAGTTCGACCTCTTCCTGACCCAGAACCGCAAATCCGCCGACAACCTGCTGGCGATGGGGGCGGATCCGGCGCGGGTTCAACCGGGCACCAATCTCAAGGCGCTGTCCGATCCGCTGCCGGTGGACGAGGTCGCTCTGGCCCGCATTCGGCGGGATATCGGCGCGCGGCCGGTCTGGGTCGCCAGTTCCACCCATCCGGGCGAAGAGGCGGTGGTGCTGGACGCCCACAAGCGGCTGCTGGCGGATCATCCCGAGCTGCTTCTGATCCTGGTTCCACGGCATCCGGAGCGCGGCCCAGAGGTCGCTGCGATGATCGAGCAGGCCGGGCTGACCGGCGCCTGCCGCAGCGCCGGAGAAGCCGTGACAGAGGCCACTCAGGTCTTCATGGCGGACACGCTGGGCGAGACCGGAACCTGGTACGCGCTCTGTCCGCTGGTGTTCATGGGCGGCTCGCTGGAGCGGATCGGCGGCCATAACCCGTTCGAGCCCGCCCAGGCCGGTGCAGCGGTGCTGACCGGACCCGGGTTTTTCAATTTCGCGGAAACCTATGCCGCCCTGATTGCAGGCGGCGGCGCGGTCGAGGTGAATTCGGCCGCCGAACTGCACCGCGCGGTCAACCGTTGGCTGACGGATGACGCGGCCTTTGCCGCAGCCCGGCAAGCCGCGTCACAGAGCGTGGCCGAGGGTCAAGCCGCTCTGGACGCGGTTGTCGAAACACTCTGCAAGCGCCTGGGTCTCGACTGAGAACGCGCCACCGGGTGCGCGGGATCAGCCAGCCGCCGGCATCCGCCGCTCGACGATCTCGGCCCACCAGCTGCAGCCGGCGGGGATCGCCTCGTCATTGAAATTGTATTCGGGATGGTGGACCGAGGCGGTGTCGCCGTTGCCCACCAGGATATAAGCCCCCGGCCGCTCCTCGAGCATGAAGGCGAAATCCTCGCCGCCCATCACCAAGGGCGCGTCGTCGCACCCGCCCGAGACCGCGCGGGCCACATCGGCGGCAAATTCGGTCTGTTCCTCGGAATTGACCATGACCGGGTAGCCACTCATGTAGGTGACATCGGCCCTTCCGCCGAAGGTCGCGGCGATGCCGGTGCAGATTTCGTTGATCCGGGTTTCCGCCAGATCGCGCATCTCGCGGCTCATCGTGCGCACCGTGCCCTTGATCTGGACCCGCTGCGGGATCACGTTGAATGCCTTGGACGAGGTTTCGAACGACGTCACCGAGACCACCACCTGGTCGATCGGATCGGCATTCCGGCTGGAGATCGTCTGCAGCGCCAGGACCGCCTGCGCGGTCATGACGGTCGTGTCGATGGTCTCGTGCGGCTTGGCGGCATGGCCGCCACGGCCCTCGAAGGTGATGTCGAACTGGTCGGTGGCGGCAAAGAACGCGCCGGGGCGGATCGCGAAGCTGCCGATCGGACGGCCCGGCCAGTTGTGCATGCCATAGACCTCCTGGATGCCCCAGCGCTCCATCAGGCCATCATCGCACATCTCCTTGCCGCCGGCGCCCCCCTCTTCGGCGGGCTGGAAGATCACCACCACGGTGCCGTCGAAATTGCGGGTCTCGGAGAGGTATTTGGTGGCCCCCAGCAGCATCGCGGTGTGCCCGTCATGGCCGCAGGCATGCATGGCGCCGGCTGTCTTGCTGGCATAGTCCAGCCCGGTCGCCTCGTGGATCGGCAGCGCGTCCATATCCGCCCGCAGGCCGATCACCTTGCCGGCCTTGTCCGACTTGCCCTTGATGACGCCCACGACGCCGGTGCGCCCGATCCCGGTCACCACCTCGTCGCAGCCGAACTCCTGCAGTTTTTCGGCAACCAGCGCGCTTGTGCGATGGGTTTCATACAGGATTTCGGGGTTTTCGTGGATATCCCGTCGCCATGCGGTAATCTCGTCATGCAATTCTGCAAAGCGGTTCTTGACTGGCATCAATGCGTCTCCGTTCTCTGTCGGTGTGCCGGCACGGGTGTCCCTGCGGTCTGGGCTGTTCGGCGGCTGCGATGCGGCCTAGGCCTTTCCGGCCCTCGGGACCGCTCTGAAACCCGAAGGTCCCGATCCGTCGCCCTCTTTGTCCACCGCGCGGGTCTCGGGTACAAGCTATTTCCCGATGCGCGCAATTCAACCAGTCCGCGCAGGATCAGCCGGATGCCGCGCAAAGCCGCCGCACCAGCCTGTCGGCAAAGGCGACGCCGGCCTCGAACTGCGCCACGGTGATGTATTCGTTGGGCTGATGCGCCTGGGCGATGTCGCCGGGTCCACAGACAACCGCGGAATAACCCGCCTCCTGGAACTGCCCTGCCTCGGTGCCATAGCTCACCACGTGTCGCGCGTTGTCGCCGGTCAGGGCGCGGGCCAGGGTTTCGGCCGCCCCCTCGGTCTCGGGCGTCAGCGCCGGAACCCGGAACCGCTGGCTTATGTCGATGCGCGCCTCGGGATGCACCGCCTGCATCTGCGCCTCGACCTCGCGCACCTGGTCAAGATAGGCGCCGCGCCATGCCTCGGGATCCTCATCCGGCACGATGCGGAAATCCATCGCAAAGCGGCAATCCTTGGCGGTGATGTTATGCGCCGTCCCGCCCTCGATCTGACCGACATGCGCGGTGGTCCAGGGCGGCTCGAACAGCGCCGCCAGTTCCGAGGGGGTCGCGGCCATGCTTTCTGCGTTGCGCCGGTTGGCCCAGTCGATCAGCGGGGCGGCGGCCATGATCGCGTTCACCCCGGTATGCATCAGCGAGCTGTGCACCTCGAAGCCGATGACATGCGTGTCGTATCCGAACCCGCCCTTGTGCCCTGTCACCACCTGCATCGTCGTGGGCTCGCCCACGATCACCGCGGCGCCCTTGGGCAGGACCGGCTGCATCGCCTCGATCATCGGCGGCGCGCCGGTGCAGCCGATTTCCTCGTCGAAACTCAGCGCCAGTTGCAGCGGCCGCGCGACACCGCGCTGATGGGCCTCGACCAGCGCCCAGATGGCGATGGCGTCGAACCCCTTCATGTCGCATGTGCCGCGCCCGAGATACTTGCCGTCCCGCTCGGTGACGGTGAACGGATCGCTGTCCCAGGGCTGCCCGTCGACCGGCACCACGTCGGTATGGCCCGACAGCACCACGGCGCCTTCCTCCCACGGGCCGACATGGGCAAAGAGCGCCGCCTTGTGCGGCTGGTCCGGGTCGGGCCAGCGATGTGAGGCAATGCCGTGTTCGTCCAGATACGCCTCGACCCAATCAACCAGCGGCAGGTTGGTGTCCCGGCTGACCGTCGGGAACGAGACCAGCTGGGTCATGATCTCGAGCGGGGACAGGCGTTGCGCCATGCGCTCAGTAGCCGCTGTCGGTGAGCAGGATGAAGTGTCCCGGCTCGACCTCGTCATAGCGCGACGGCTCGGGCTCGTGGTCGGTCGGGTGGATTGGCGACGGGATCGGCTTGAAATTCAGATCCTTCTCGGACTTGCGCTTGTGCGGATCGGCGATCGGCACCGCCGCCATCAGCGCCTGGGTATAGGGATGCTGCGGGTTTTCGAAGATCCGCGCGCGCGGTCCCATCTCGACGATCCGGCCCAGATACATCACCCCGACATAGTGGCTGACCCGTTCGACCACGGCCATGTCGTGGCTGATGAAGAGATAGCTGAGACCAAGCTCGGCCTGCAATTCCATCATCAGGTTCAGCACCTGCGCCTGCACCGAGACATCCAGCGCCGACACCGCCTCGTCCGAGACGATCAGCTTGGGGTTCAACGCCAGCGCGCGGGCGATGGCGATGCGCTGGCGCTGCCCGCCCGACATCTCGTGCGGGTAGCGGCGCATGAAGCTGCGCGGCAGGTGCACCCGGTCGAACAGATTGGCCACCCGGTCCTGCAGTTCCGAACCCGAAGCGATGCCGTAGTTGCGCATCGGCTCGGCGACCTGCTCTTCCAGCTTCATCTTGGGATTGAGCGAGGCGAACGGGTCCTGGAAGATCATCTGCATGTCCAGCCGCGCCCGGCGCAGACCGGACGAGTCCAGCTTCATGATGTCCAGACCGTCCAGGTCCACCTCGCCGGCCAGAGGCTCGACCAGCCGCAGGATCGAGCGGCCGGCCGTGGACTTGCCGCAGCCGGATTCGCCCACAAGGCTGAGCGTCTGGCCCCGGTTGATGGTGAACGAGACATCCTCGACCGCGTGCACATTCGCCACCGTGCGGCGCAGGAAACCGCCCTTGACGGGGAAGCGCGTGGTCAACCCCTTGACACGCAAGAGCACTTCCTGCGTGCCAGGGACCGGCTTGAGGTTCTGCCCCTCGACACCCAACAGGCGCATCGGCTCGGGACAGGGCTTGTCCCGCATCTCGCCCAGCTTGGGCACCGCCGCCAGAAGCGACTTGGTATAGTCGTGGGTCGGGTTCTCGAAGATCTGTTCGACCGGCCCTTCCTCGACCTTGTTGCCGCGATACATGACCACCACGCGGTCCGCCATCTGCGCCACCACGGCCATGTCATGCGTGATGAACATCACCGCTGTCCCGGTCTCGCGCTTGAGCCGGTCCATCAGCGCCAGGATCTCGGCCTGAATGGTCACATCAAGCGCCGTGGTCGGCTCGTCCGCGATCAGCAGGCGCGGCTCGCAGGCCATCGCCATGGCGATCACCACGCGCTGCCGCATACCTCCCGACAGTTCGTGCGGGTATTGTTTCAGCCGCCGTTCGGGCTCGGGGATGCGGACCTGACGCAGCAATTCCAGTGCCCGCGCCTCGGCCGCGGCCCGGTTCATGTTCATGTGCACCCGCAACCCCTCGGTCAGCTGGCGGCCCACGGTGAAGACGGGGTTGAGCGCTGTCATCGGCTCCTGGAAGATCATGCCGATCTCGTTGCCGCGGATCCGCTTCATCAGATCCTGGTCGAGGTCGGCCAGGTTGGTCTCATGCCCGTCGCGCCGGTCGAACAGCAATTCACCATTTGCAATCTTGCCGCCGCCGAATTCGACCAGCCGCATCAGCGAGAGCGAAGACACCGACTTTCCCGACCCGGATTCACCGACGATGCAGACGGTTTCGCCGGGATAGACATCAAAGGACACGTCCTCGACCCCGACCACGGGGCCGTCCTTGGTCTGGAACTCGACCCGCAGTTTCCTGATCTCGGCAATCGGATGATCCAGCACCGGCACGCTCCCTGTTCGCCCATTCGGGTTGTTGCGGAAACGCTAAGACCGTGATGCGGGCAAAGTCAAACCCTCCGCCATTTGGCCAAGGCGGGGCTTGCATTTTTCCTCAACTCTGTTTCGATGCGGGGGTCATCGGTGGCCAGGGACAGATGCAAGGTAACATGCCGACATCGTTCCGCGTTTGCTTTCAATAAGTTGCCCCGGACCGCCGGAACACATCCAAGCCGCGGAAACGCGGAAAAAGAACGAGACATTCAGATGTCCAACAAGGAGTGAAAAATGAAAATCAAGACAATCCTGCTCGGCGCCATCGCCGGCGCAGCTCTGGCGCCCGTGGCCCAGGCCGAGCGCGGATCCGACGGCCAGGTCAGCATCATCTACTGGCAGGCACCGTCGATCCTCAACCCGTTCCTGTCGGGCGGCACCAAGGAAAGCGAGTCCTCCTCGCTGGTGATCGAACCGCTTGCCCGCTACGACCAGGACGGCAATCTGGTGCCCTGGCTGGTCGAAGAGATCCCCACCGTCGAAAACGGCGGCGTGAGCGAGGATCTGACCTCGATCGCCTGGAAGATCACGCCCGGCCTGGTCTGGTCGGACGGCACGCCCTTCACCTCGGCGGATGTCAAGTTCACCGCCGATTACTGCATGCATCCCGAAGGCGGCTGCGCGCAGCTGACCAAGTTCGAAGGCGTCACCTCGGTCGAGACGCCGGATGAGCAGACCGTCAAGGTCACGTTCGAGAAGCCGACTCCGTTCCCCTATGGCCCCTTCGTCGGCGCCGAGAGCCCGATCATCCAGGCGGCCCAGTTTGCCGACTGCCTGGGCGCCAGGGCCCCGGAATGCACCGAACAGAACTTCAACCCGATCGGCACCGGCCCGTTCGTGGTGGACGAGTTCAAGCCCAACGACGTGATCACCATGTCGGCCAACCCCAACTATCGCGATCCCGACAAGCCGGCCTTTGCCAAGGTGTTGTTCAAGGGCGGCGGCGACGCCACCGCCGCGGGCCGCGCGGTGATGGAAACCGGCGAGTTCGACTATGCCTGGAACCTGCAGCTGGCGCCCGACGTCATCGCGCAGATGCAGGAAGGCGGCAAGGGAACGCCCGTGGCCGGCTTCGGCCCGCTGGTCGAGCGCATCATGCTCAACCAGACCGATGCCTCGCCCGACCTGCCCGAGGGCGAGCGGTCGACCGCCAAGCATCCGCACCCGTTCCTGAAGGATCCCGCCGTCTACAAGGCGTTGTCGATGGCCATCGACCGGCCGCTGCTGGTCGAGATCGGCTATGGCCAGGCCGGCAAGGTCACCTGCAACTGGGTGCCCGCGCCTGCCGCGGTGAACTCCGACACCTTCACCTGTGACACGCAGGACATCGAGGGCGCCAAGGCGATGCTCGAGGAGGCCGGCTATACCGACACCAACGGCGACGGCATCCGCGAGACGCCCGATGGCGAACCGATGAAGCTGGTCTACCAGACCTCGACCAACGCCGTGCGCCAGGACTTCCAGGCGCTGATCAAGGAGTGGTGGCGCGAGATCGGGGTCGACTCGGAACTGCGCAACATCAACGCCAGCGTCTTCTTCGGCGGCGATCCGGGCAGCCCGGACACGTTCCAGAAGTTCTATGCCGATGTCGAGATGTATGCCAACACCTTCAACGGCACCGACCCGCAGAGCTATCTGGGCAACGGCCTGTGCGACAAGGCCCCGCGCCCCGAGACCCAGTGGCAGGGCGAAAACATCAGCCGCTTCTGCAACGAGGAGTTCGACGCGCTGCATGCTGAACTGACCAAGACCGCCGGCGCCGAGGCGCGGGCCGAGATCGCCAAGCGCCTGAACGACATCATGGTCGAGAATGGCGGGATGATTCCGCTGGTCCACCGGGGGCGCCTGTCGGCACATGCCAACACCCTGGGCGGCGTGATCCTGAACGTCTGGGACAGCGAGCTTTGGAACGCTGCGGACTGGTACCGCAAGGAAGGCTCGTGAGTTTCCGAGCCTGACCCGGCCGCGCCCCGATTGACCTCGGGGCGCGGTCTTTCGCATCCCGCCGCATGACCAAGATGCACGAAAAGGCGCCTGAATGCTGACCTTTACCATCCGACGTCTGATCCTGGCTGTTCCGACCCTCATCTTCATCAGCCTGGTGATCTTCCTGCTGCTCGAACTCGCCCCCGGCGATCCGATGGCCCAGGTGCCGCTGACGGTGCCGCCCGAGGTCAAGGAAAAGATGCGCGAGGCGCTGGGGCTGGGCGAACCGATGCACATCCGGTTCTGGAAATGGATCGTGCAGTTCTTCTGGATCGAGCCGCAGGTCCTGATCGACCATTATCTCGGCACCAGTTTCTCGCAGGGCGATCTGCGCGTGATCTCCTGGCAGACCCGCTCGCCGGTGATGGACATCGTCGTCCAGCGCATGCCGCAGACCCTGTGGGTGGTGGGCACAGCCTATGTGGTCGCCATCGTCATCGCCCTGCCCATCGGCATCTATTCCGCCTACCGCCAGTATTCCTGGTTCGACCAGATGGGCACCTTCGTGTCGATGGTCGGCTTTTCGGTGCCGCCGTTCTTCTCTGGCGTCCTGGTGATCGTGATCTTCTCGGTGCAGCTGGGCTGGTTCCCGTCGATCTATGACACCACGCTGGTGGTCGACAGCTGGGACAGTTTCGTCAAGCAGCTGCAACAGATGATCATGCCGGTGATGGTGCTGGCCCTGCAGATCACCGCCCAGCTCAGCCGCTTCATGCGCGCCTCGATGCTGGACAATCTCAACCAGGATTACGTGCGCACCGCTCGCGCAAAGGGGATGAGCGAATATGTGGTCGTCATGGTGCACGTGCTGCGCAACTCGATGATCCCGGTCGTCACCGTGATCGCCCTGGGCATTCCGGCCATCTTCGGCGGCGCCATCATCACCGAGCAGGTGTTCAAGGTGAACGGCATCGGCCAGCTGCTGATCGGCGCGATCCAGGCCAACGACTTGCCGATGGTGCAGACGCTGACCTTCATCTTCGCGGTGCTGATCGTGCTGTTCAACCTGATCGCCGACGTGCTCTACGGCATACTCGACCCGAGGATCCGCTATGACTGACAAGGATCGCCTGGTTCCCGACGAGGGGCTTGCCCCCGCCTCGACCGCCCTGCCCGGCGCCGCCGGCCCTCTGGAGGAGCTGACCCAGCCCCCGCGCAGCCAGTGGCTGGATGTCTGGGACCAGTTCAAGACCCATCGCGGCGCGCTGATCGGCGGCATCCTGTTCGTGGCGATCGTCGCCTCGGTCTATCTGGGACCGTTCGTCTGGGACATCGACCCGACCAAGATCAACATCCGCGCCCGCAACGAGGGGCCGAGCCTTGCGCACCCCTTCGGCACCGACCAGCTGGGCCGCGACATGCTGGCCCGGATGATGGCGGGGGGGCAGACCTCGGTCTCGGTGGGCATCACCGCGATGCTGCTGGCGCTGATCCTGGGCTCGTTCATCGGGGTTGTCGCCGGGTTCTTCCGGCGGCTGGACGGGCCGCTCATGAGGCTGACGGACCTTTTCCTTGCGCTGCCGCTGCTGCCGCTCCTGCTGGTGATGATGCTGTTGTTCCGCGAGCCGCTGAACGCGGCCTTCGGGCTGGAACAGGGGATCTTCATCCTGATCGTGGCCTCGATCGGCATCACCTCGTGGATGCCCACGGCGCGCATCGTGCGCGGTGACGTTCTGGCGCTAAAGGAACGCGAGTTCGTTCTGGCGGCGCGTTCCATCGGCACGACGAATACCCGCATCATCACCCGCCACATCCTGCCCAACGTGCTGTCGCCGATCATGGTCTCGGCCACGCTGGGCATCGCCACGGCGATCATCACCGAAAGCGCGCTCAGCTTCCTGGGCCTCGGATTCCCGCCCGATTTCCCGACCTGGGGTCGGCTGCTGTTCGACGCCACCGACTACCTGCAGCAATATCCGGAACGGGTGTTCTGGCCCGGCATGGCGATCTCGCTGACGGTTCTGAGCGTGAACTACCTCGGTGACGGTCTGCGCGACGCGCTCGACCCGCGCATCCGCGGTCGCTGACCGGACCGGCCGTCAGTCCGGCCGCACCACCAGCGCCTGTCGCGCCAGGCGCTGCATCGTGCCGACAAACCGTGCCTGCGACCAGCCGCAGCCGCGGACAAGCTGTTCCCAGTTGTGCAGTGCCAGAAGCGTCCACAAGAGATCGGTCGCCTCGTCCTCGGTCAGCGCCGGCAACAGATCGCCATCCCGGGCCAGCGCGGCCACGGCCGCCGCGCAACCTTCACGCAGCGCCTGCATCCGGCCATCCCAGGCGGCACGCGCCTCGGCATCGCTGTCGCGCATCGCGATCAGCGCCCGACCGACCCCGGCGATCTCCGGAATGTAGTCGGACCAGGCCGCGACAAAGGCGTCCAGCCGGTCCAGCCCGCGTGTCGCGGCCCGGCTGGCGGCAAGCCGTGCATCCACGTCCTTGACCTCGTCCAGATACCTTGTGGTGGCCACCAGAAGATCCGTGCGGCCGGGAAAGTGGAGATACAGAGCCTGCCGGCTGATCCCGGCCGCCTTGGCGATGTCGGACATGCGAACCGGTTTGCCCGCGCCCTGCTCGAGCAGGCGCCATGTCTCCTGCAGGATCCGGGTGCGGGTATCGGCCGGGGGGGATGAGGGACTTGACATGATGTCAAGATGCAGCTAATTGACACGCTGTCAACTTGACATCGTGTAAAGCCGTTCACTCACCGGAAAGGAAATACCCATGAAAGTCATCGTATTCGGAGCCACGGGAACCGTGGGCCGCCTGGCCACAGCCCAGATGCTGGAGGCCGGCCACGACGTGACGGCGTTCGCGCGCCATCCCGAAAACCTGCCGCTGCGGTCCGCGCACCTGACCCTGGCCCAGGGTGACGCGCTGGACGCCGCACGGGTCGAAGAGGCCGTCCGCGGGCACGACGCCGTCGTCATCGCACTGGGCGCCGGCGCGTCGCGGCGCAGCACGATCCGCTCGCGCGGGACGCTGACGATCATCCGCGCCATGCAGGCCACCGGGGTTCGCCGCCTGATCTGCCAGTCCACACTGGGCGCGCATGAAAGCTGGTCCAACCTCAACTTCTTCTGGAAACGCATCATGTTCGGCCTGCTCCTGCGCCCCGTCTTCCTGGATCACGAGTTGCAGGAGCAGCTTGTCCGCGCCAGCGGCCTGAACTGGACCATCGTGCGGCCCAGCGCCTTCACCGACGGGCCGGCCCTGTCGCGGTACAAGGAAGGGTTCGGCCCCGCCTTCCGCAAGCTGTCGCTCAAGATCTCGCGCGCCGACGTGGCCGGGTTTCTGACCCGCCAGCTGGGCGATGCGACCTATCTGCAGCGGGCGGTGGCAATCTCGGACTGAGGTGCCGCCTATTCCAGGCGCCGGCGCACCTGCCGCACGCCCAGCCAGACCAGAAGGACGACCGGCAACGTCAGAAGCGCCAGCAGCATGCCCTTGCTCATCCCGGCGGCACCGGCCGCCGGGCCCAGCAGATATCCCGCCAGCGACACGGCGTAGTAGCTGATCGCCACCACCGACAGGCCCTCGACCGTGTGCTGCAACCGCAGGGCAAGGTCGGCCCGCCGGTCCATGCTCTCCAGCAGCGCCTGGTTCTGGGCGCTGCGTTCCACATCGACCTTGGTCCGCAACAGCTCGGCGCCGCGGATGGCCCGATCCGACAGGCTCTGCAGCCGGCGCTCGGTCGATTTTACCGTTCGCATTGCCGGCTCGTAGCGGCGCATCATGAATTCCGCGAAGGTCTGGCGCCCCTCGAACCGCTCTTCGCGCAGCACCGAGATGCGCTGGTTCACCAACGCCTCATAGGCCCCGGTGGCGCCGAACCGGAACGAGGCCCGGGCGGCGATCGTCTCCAGCTCCGAGGAGGTCGACAACAGCTTGGGCAGCGTCACCTCGGCCGGGGCCGCCTCGCCCGACATTTCGGACATGAGCAGCGTCAGCTGCCGGTCCAGCGAACCGATCTGCGGCGACAGGTCCTTGCAATGGGCAAAGCCCAGCATCGACATCGCCTTGTAGGTCTCGATCTCGCACAGGCGCTGCACGATCCGGCCCACGCGGCGCTTGCCGGTGCCGGCGGCGACGAACAGGGCAAACCGCATGTGCCCGGCCGGATCGATCCGGAAATCCGCCGCCGCAACCGCCGCATCGTCCAGCACACACGCCACGGCCAGGCTTTCGGGCACGAACCAGTCGGCCAGCGCCGCGCGCACCTCGTCGTCCGAGCCGCGGTTCACCACGCGCACCGAGGCCGACGTCACCCGCAACCCCGGCGCGGCGGCCAGCCAGTCCTCGGGGAAGACCTGGAACTCGACCGGATCGAAGGCCCGCTCTCCGACCCCGTCGCTGATCGCCGTGTAGCTGGAGAACTCGGTGTGGCTTTCCCATTTCAGCCGGTGCCGGCCGATCCGGCCCGAGAAATGCGTCGCGCCGGGCGCCGGATGTGCCGTGCCGTGTCGGTCGAGCAGGTCAAGCAGATGCGCGCGTTCGGCGGCATGTTTCTCCTCGGCGCTGCCCTCGGGATGCTTGATCGCCAGATAGACCACGGTGCCCGGGGCCGGCGCCGACGGAAAGGGACGCGCATGCAGCTCGTTGGCCAAGGCATAACGCAGCGGGTGGTCCTGGATCGGCGGCATCGGCGGCTCCTTGCGGTTCGTGTCACTATAGACAACCCGCGGGAAACCGCAATTCCCATTTCAAATCAAATGCTTATTGGAATACCAAGGTATACAGGCCAAAAAAAGCGAACAGGCGGGCCGCGAACGGCCCGCCCTGTCTGCAAGGGTCCGGTTCAGCCCTCGCGGAACCGGCGCGCCGACGGAAGGTAGAGCATCAGCAGGTAATAGCTGAGACCGGCGGGGAGCAGGCTGGCATACCAGCTGACCGCCGAGAAGGTCAGTGCCGCCACCACGCCGATGGCCATCGCAATCAGCGCGGCCGGGTTCATCCCGCGATACGGACCGTCGACATCATAGAGCTTGTCGAGGTCCAACTCCTGCCGGCGAAGCACGTAGTAGTCCACCACCAGGATCGCAAAGATCGGGCCCAGAAAGGCGCTGTAGGTCTGGATGAACAGGCTGAGACCCGCGGCGGATTCATCCTTGACCAGTTCCCAGGGGAAGGTCGCGAAGGCCAGCAGGCCGACCACCACGGCCGAGGTCTTGAACGGCAGCTTGAACACGTCCATCAGTGCATAGGCCGGCGGCACCACGTTGTTGAGGATATTGGTCGTCACCTGGGCGAACGCGATGAAAAGCAGCGTGATGATCAGCAGCGGCTTGTTGTCCACGGCGTTCGAGAACACCTTGATCGGATCGACCTCGCCGGTGGCGCCCGACACCATCAGGCCGATCAGCCCCATGAACAGGGTCGCCGGCAGGATCGAGTTCGCATAGATCGCCACCTGCCGCACCGGGCCGACCTCGTGCCGCAATTCGCGGGAGTAGTCGGACACGTTGAGCATCATGGTCGAGTAGATTCCGAGGAACAGCATGGTCGCACCCCAGAACGGTGCGCCCCAGGTGCCCTCGACATTGATCAGGTTGGCCGAGATCTCTTCGCCATATTTGCCGATCACGCTGACGAACATGTAGACCAGCGACGCGATGATGAAGACCGAGCCGATATTCTCGAGCCACTTGATGCCGTGGAACCCCAGCACCGACAGAAGGATCTGCAGGAACTGGAAGCCGATGAAGAAGACCCAGATGTTGGAATAGCCAAACAGGGTTTCCGACACCAGGTTCAAGGCCCCCGCGCCGATCCAGCTCTGGAAACCGAACCAGACGATCGCGGGCACCGAGCGGACCAGCGCCGGGATCCGTGTGCCGGTGAAGCCGAAGGCCGAGCGCGCCTGCACCATGAAGGGGATGCCGTATTTGTGCCCGGCCCGCCCGTTGATCATCAGCGCCAGCCCGATCACCGTGCAGCCGATGGCGATGGCCAGGAAGACCTGCAGCAGATTCAGCGTTCCGACCAGGCCGGAACCGATGGTGAAGGTGCCGATCGAAACGCAGCCGCCCAGCCAGGCGAACAGGTAGGACCAGGGATCCATGATCCGGGTTTCCTGCGGGGCGAGCGATTCCTCTCCGATGCCCTTGTGGTCGATGATCTCGGGCGCGTGATGCGCCCCCGCCTCCGGGGATGTTCCGGCGGTGTCCGTGATGGTCATGGTCTCCTCCTCCATTCGGCCATGTTACTTTGAATTCGGAACGGCATAAGCGCCGATCTTGCTTGTCTTCAGCCCGGCGCCAACCAGCGCCTCGGCGAATTTTGTGGCGACGGTCACGCCGTCGATCACCGGGATCCCGGTTTCCGCGCTCAGCCACCCAGTCAGGTCGGACATGCCCGCGCAGCCCAGGACCACCGCCTCGCAGCGGTCCTCCTCGATCGCGCGCAGGATCTCGTCGCGGACCAGCAGGCGCGCGTTCGAACCGGGTTCCTCCAGGGCCAGCACCGGGATCGTCGCCGAGCGAACCTTGCGGCACTGGTGGTCCAGCCCGTATTTGCGCACCAGTTCCTCGATCACCGGGACGGTGCGCGGCAGAGTCGTCACCACCGAAAACGATGTGGCGATCATCGATGCGGCCTTGATCCCTGCTTCGCAGATCCCGATCACCGGTCCGGTTGCGAGCTCGCGGCAGGCGCCGATGGCGGGATCGTCGAAACAGGCAACGACGATGGCGTCGGCCGCGGCCTCTTCGGCCGCACGGACCTCGCGCAGCAGGTTGGGCGCGCACATCACCTCGTCGAAATGCCCCTCGATCGAGGCCGGCGCGCCATGCGCGGTGCGACCCTCGACCTGGCACCCGGCCGCCGCGGCGGCCTGCGCAGAGGCAAGGATCTTGTCCGTCATGCTTTGGGTCGAGTTTGGATTGATCACAACAAGCTTCATTTCGGCATCCTCGTTTTGGCGAGATCTTGATACCACAAATTGTTAACAATCTGTTAGAACAATTTTTGATATTTTTTATTTGACCCGGAATCTGTTGTAGGCAATGCCCCGGCGGCTTAGGTTTCCGTCATGGATCGGCCGCAGGAAGACATCATTGTCGAGCACATTCTCGACGCCATCGCGGACCAGCGCCTGCGTGCCGGCACCAAGCTGGCCGAACAGGCGCTGAGCGACTTTTTTTCCTGCAACCGCGCGCATGTACGCCGCGCGCTTGCCACGCTGGCCGCGCATCGCGTGGTCGAGCACAAGCCCAATCGCGGCGCCTTCGTGGCCACTCCGACCCCGGAAGAGGCACGGGACGTGTTTCAGGCCCGCCGCGCCATCGAGACGACCATCGGGCGCAACGCGGTTCGCAACGCGACCCCGGCCGATATCGACCGGCTGCGGACCCATCTGGCCGAGGAACAGACCGCCCGGCAGGGCGGAAACCGGCCGCGGGCGATTCGCCTGTCGCGCGGATTTCACCTTCTGTTGGCGCAGATCGGCCGCAACGCGGTGCTGGCGCATTACCTTGACGAGCTGACGATGCGCACCTCGCTGATCATCGGCCTTTACGGCAGCGGCGGCACGCTCTGCGCCGATGACGAACACGCCCGGATCGTCGACGCCATTGCAGAGGGGAACGAAACCGAGGCCCTGGAACTGCTCGACCGGCACCTGCGGCATATCGAACAGGGCATTGAGTTCCGCGAGACCCGGCCGCAGACGGACATCCTGTCGTCGATCCTGGCGGCCGGAGGCTAGAACGGCGAAAGGGCGCCTCGGGGGCGCCCTTTGCTTGGGTCGTGGCCGGCAGGATCAGTCGATCTGCGGCAGCAGCTTGTCCAGGCTGGCCTTGGCATCGCCGTAGAACATCCGCGTGTTCTCCTTGAAGAACAGCGGGTTCTCGATCCCGGAATAGCCGGTGCCCTGCCCGCGCTTGCTGACGAATACCTGCTTGGCCTTCCACACCTCCAGCACCGGCATCCCGGCGATGGGGCTGTTGGGGTCGTCCTGGGCTGCCGGGTTCACGATGTCGTTCGAGCCGATCACGATGGCCACGTCGGTGGACGGGAAATCGTCGTTGATCTCGTCCATCTCCATCACGATGTCATAGGGCACCTTGGCCTCGGCCAGCAGCACGTTCATGTGCCCCGGCAGACGACCGGCGACCGGGTGGATGGCGAACCGCACATCCTTGCCCTGCGCGCGCAGCTTCTTGACCAGATCGCTCACCGCGCCCTGGGCCTGCGCCACCGCCATGCCGTAGCCGGGCACGATGATCACGCTGTCGGCCTCGTTCAGCGCCGCGGCGACACCATCGGCCTCGATCGCGACCATCTCGCCGTCGACCTCCATCTGCGGGCCCGAGGTGCCGCCGAAGCCGCCCAGGATCACGCTGACGAAATGCCGGTTCATCGCCTTGCACATGATATAGCTGAGGATCGCACCGGACGAGCCGACCAGGGCACCCACCACGATCAGCAGGTCGTTGCCGAGGGTGAAGCCGATGGCGGCGGCGGCCCAGCCCGAGTAGCTGTTGAGCATCGACACCACGACCGGCATGTCCGCCCCGCCGATGCCCATGATCAGGTGATAGCCGATGAAGAGCGCCAGCAGGGTGATCACGATCAGCCACAGCATCGCCGGCCCGGCGCCCGCCACGTAGAGGATCGCCAGCAGCAGCGAGCCCGCAGCGGCGGCGGCGTTCAGCATGTGCCCGCCGGGCAGCTGCGAAGGCTTGCCGTCGATCTTGCCGGCCAGCTTGCCGAAGGCCACGACCGAGCCGGTGAAGGTCACCGCGCCGATGAACACGCCCAGAACGACCTCGATCTGCAGCATGTTCAGCTCGGCCGGCGTCTTGTGGGTCAGAACCTCGGCAAAGCCGCGAAACACCTCTCCGGTGTTGTCGCGCAGCGCACGGGTGACGCGCGCCAGCTCGATCTGGGCGTTGAAGCCCACGAAGACCGCGGCCAGGCCGACCAGCGAGTGCATGGCGGCCACAAGCTGCGGCATTTCCGTCATCTGCACCCGCTGGGCAATGACCCAGCCGGCGGCGCCGCCGATGCCGACCAGCAGCAGCGACAGGAACCAGTTGCCCGAACCGGGGCCCATCAGGGTGGCGATGACGGCAAGCGCCATGCCGACGATGCCATACCATACGGCCCGTTTCGCGCTTTCCTGCCCGCTCAGCCCGCCCAGGGCGAGGATGAACAGAATGGCGGCGACCACATAGGCTGCGGTGGTGAATCCGAAATCCATCATCCCCTCCTTACGATTTCTGGAACATGGCCAGCATCCGGCGCGTCACCAGGAAGCCGCCGAATATGTTGACCCCGGCCATCAGCACCGACAGCGCGGCCAGGAGCAGGACCAGCCAATTGCCCGACCCGATCTGCATCAAGGCGCCAACGATGATGATCGACGAGATCGCGTTGGTGATCGCCATCAGCGGCGTGTGCAGGCTGTGGCTGACATTCCAGATCACCTGGAAGCCCACGAACACGGCCAGCACGAAAACGATGAAATGCGACATGAAGCTTGCCGGCGCCACCGCACCCACGAGCAGCAGCGCAAGGCCGCCCGCCGTCAGCATCGTCACCTGGCTCTTGGTCTGCGCCTTGAACTCGGCCAGCTCCTTGGCCTTGCGCTCTTCCGGCGTCAGCTCCTTGGGCTTTTCCTGCGGTTTGGCCGCGATCGCGGCCACCTTGGGCGGCGGCGGCGGAAAGGTGATCTCGCCCTGATAGGCCACCGTGGCGCCGCGGATCACGTCATCGTCCATGTTGTGGTTGATCTGACCGTCCTTGTCGGGGGTCAGGTCGGTCATCATGTGACGGATGTTGGTGGCATAGAGCGTCGAGGACTGCGTCGCCATGCGGCTGGGGAAGTCGGTATAGCCGATGATGGTCACGCCGTTGTCGGTCACGATCTTCTCGTCCGGCACGGTCAGCTTGCAGTTGCCGCCCTTCTCGGCGGCCAGATCGACGATCACGCTGCCGGGCTTCATGGCCTTCACCATGTCCTCGGTCCACAGTTCGGGCGCCTCGCGGTTGGGGATCAGCGCCGTTGTGATGACGATGTCCATCTCGGGGGCCAGTTCACGGAACTTGGCCAGCTGCGCCTCGCGGAACTCGGGGCTGGACACGCTGGCATAGCCGCCGGTGGCCGATCCGTCCTGCTGCTGCTCCTCGAAATCCAGATAAACGAACTCGGCGCCCATCGATTCCACCTGCTCGGCCACTTCGGGGCGCACGTCGAAGGCATAGGTCATAGCACCCAGCGAGGTCGAGGTGCCGATAGCGGCCAGCCCCGCCACGCCGGCACCCACGATCAGGACTTTCGCCGGCGGAACCTTGCCCGCCGCCGTCACCTGCCCGGTGAAGAAGCGGCCGAAATTGTTGCCCGCCTCGATCACCGCGCGGTAGCCCGCGATATTGGCCATCGAGCTGAGCGCGTCCATCTTCTGCGCCCGGCTGATGCGCGGCACCATCTCCATGGCGATCACGTTCGCGCCCTTGGACTTGGCCAGTTCCAGGCCGTCCTCGTTGGCACCGGGATTGAAGAACGAGATCAGCGTCTTGTCCCTGGTCAGCCGCTTGAGCTCGGTTTCGGTCGGGATTCGGACCTTGGCGATGATGTCGGCCGCCTTCCAGAGCGCCGCGGCGGTCTTGACGATCTCGACTCCCGCCTCCTTGTAGGTGGCATCGGAAAAGCCCGCCGCCGCACCCGCGCCGGTTTCGATCACGCAATCATAACCCAGTTTCTGCAACTGCTTGGCCGAATCCGGCGTCATCGCGACGCGCGCCTCGCCCTCGAGTATTTCCTTCGGTGTGCCGATCTTCACCTTTCGGGTCCCCTCTGTTGTGGTCCTCAAGCGACTGCGGGACGAACATCTCCGCAAGCCATTCCCCTATATCGCGCAAGATCATTTCGCAAGCGCAGCAAGTCCGCGACGTCTAAACCCAACGGCGCGTCTTGCGTTCATAGCGCGCGAAATCGGCGCGAAAGGTCCGACGCAGCCGGTCCTCCTCGGGCAGGATGAACCGGCGCTCTATGACCCAGACGAAGACCGGCACCAGGGCCAGCGACAGCACCGCGTCGAACCGCAGGACCAGCCCGGCCAGGATCAGCGCATCGCCCAGATAGATCGGGTTGCGCGAGCGTTTGTAGATGCCGCTCTGGACCAGCCGGTCGGGCGTCTGGTGCGGCACGATCGTCGTTCGGTGGCGGCGAAGCTCGACCGCCGCCAGCAGGATCGCCAGCACACCGCCGCCCACCAGCACCCCGCCCAGGAGGTCGGTGACGGCACCGTCCAGGCTCAGCCCGAGCGGCAGATGCCGAGCCTGCAGCCAGGCCAGGGTGATGAAACCCGCCAGCCAGACCGGCGGCATGTCGATCCATTTCACAGCTTTTCCCTCGTCGCTTCTTGTCGCGGGGCCATACCACGCCGTCCGGCGCCTGCCGCCACGGTATAGCGCCGCACCCCCGTGTCCGGCTTGCCTCGCGCGCCTCAACCGCTAGGCTGCGGCAAAACGGGAAAGGAACAGCCATGACACTCAGCGGCAAACACGCATTGGTCACCGGCGGCGGCACCGGGATCGGACTGGCCATCGCCCAGGCGCTGGCCGCCGAGGGCGCCGAGGTGACGATCACCGGGCGCCGTCAGCAGGTTCTGGACGACGTTGCCGGTGACGGCATCACCGGAATGGTGATGGACGTGCGCGACGAGGACAACGTGACCGAAGCCATTGCCAGTGCCGTCGCCGCGCGTGGCCCGGTGCAGATCTGCGTCGCCAATGCCGGGATTGCCGTGGGCAAGACCCTGCAGAAGACCGACATGACGCTCTGGCGCGATATCATGGCCACCAATCTCGACGGCGCGTTCCTGACCATCCGCGAGAGTCTGCGGTCGATGCTGGAGACCGACTGGGGCCGGGTGATCAGCGTGGCTTCGATCGCCGGGCTGCGCGGGGCGGCCGGTGCGGGGGCCTATGCCGCGTCGAAACACGGGGTGGTCGGGTTGACCCGCACCTATTCCGAAGAGTTTTTGGGCAAGCCCTACACCTTCAACGCGCTCTGCCCCGGCTATGTCGACACGCCCATCGTCGCCCGCAACAAGGTGGCCATCGCCGAAAAGACGGGCCTGAGCGAGACCGAGGCGCTGCACGCCATGGTCAGCGCCAACCGCCACAAGCGCCTGATCACACCCGACGAGGTTGCCGCCGCCGCGCTCTGGCTGGTGCGCCCCGGTTCGGCCAGCATCAACGGCCAGTGCATCGAGATCGCCGGCGGCCACGTCTGACGGCTCAGCCCGCCTGTAGCCCGCCGCCGATCAGTTTCGCCAGCTGCGCCACGCGCTGCTGGTATTCGCCATATCCCGGCGCGCTGGACTTGATCCCCTTGAGCGCGGCGGTCATCGTCGCGGCAACCGCATCCGGCGGCCCCGGCAGATGCACCCGCCCGGCCTCGGCCTGCGCCGCCAGCCAGTCCGCATAGAGACCGCGCAGCCGCGCCTCGCCATCCTGGGCGATGTCCGGCGCGGTTGTCGTGCCGGCGTCCAGCAGTTCCATCCCGTGCGGCGATGTCAGCATCGCCTCGACGATCCCGCCGCCCTGCGCCTTGAAGGCACCGGCCAGAACCTCGGCGACCGGTCCGTCGCAGGAGAGCGCCTCGGCCACGCATTCGGCCGCGTCGTCGTAGTAATACTGCGCCAGGCTGCGAAAGATGTCTTCCTTGTTGCGGTAGTGCAGGTAGAGCGCCGGACGGGACATTCCCGCGCCGCGTGCTATGTCATCCATCGACGTCTTGCGAAACCCATAGGTGGCAAAGGCGGTCCAGGCGGATTTCAGGATCGCCTTCTGCTTGGGATCGGTGCCGAGATCTTTCATGGCCAACAGTCCTGACAGTTCGGCCAGAAAATGTCAATTGACATACTGACACTTCATGCTCATTATGTCAGAAGCCAAGCCAGCGGAGTGACGCGCCATGCCAACATCCCTGACCATCAACGGATCCTCCCACACCGTCGACCTGCCTGACGAGGTGCCCCTGCTGTGGGTGCTGCGCGACGAGATCGGCCTGACCGGCACAAAGTTCGGCTGCGGGGTCGCCGCCTGCGGCGCCTGCACCGTGCAGATCGACGGCGAGGCGGTGCGCAGCTGCCAGGTCGCGCTCGGCGATGTCTGGGGCGAGGTGACGACCATCGAAGGGCTCGGCACGCCGGATGCGATGAACAAGATCCAGCAGGCCTGGGTCGAGCATCAGGTGGCGCAATGTGGCTATTGCCAGTCGGGCCAGATCATGCAGGCCGCCGCGCTGCTGGCCGAGAACCCGTCGCCCTCGGATGACGAGATCGACGAGGCGATGGCCGGCAACCTCTGCCGCTGCGGCACCTACCCCCGTATCCGTGCCGCGATCCACACCGCCGCCGGCAACCTGAAGGAGGCCTGAGCCATGGCCAGCATCGGAAAAATCGCCCGCCGCACCTTTCTGATCGGCTCTGCCGCCATTGTCGGCGGCGTGGCATTCGGTGTCTACTACGTCCGCCGTCCCGCCCCCAACCCGCTGGAGCCCGCCGAGGGTGAGGCGGCGCTCAACCCCTTCGTGCTGATCGACCGGCAGGGCGTGACCCTCTTCGCCCCGCGCGCCGAGATGGGCCAGGGGGTCAAGACCACCTGGGCGGCGCTGATCGCCGAGGAGCTGGACGTGGAACTCGATCAGGTGCGCGTACTGCACGGCCCCGCGGCGGCCGCCTACTACAACTCGGCGATGATCGGCGAGGGGCTGCCCAACAAGGGCTATGACATCTCGGATTTCCAGCACAATGTCGGCCAGGCGCTCGGCGAGATCGGCAAGGTGCTGAGCCTGCACGTGACCGGCGGCTCGACCTCGATGAAGGACGGGTTCGAGCGGATGCGCGAGGCCGGGGCCACCGCCCGCGAGACGCTGAAGGAGGCCGCGGCGCAGCGGCTCGGGGTCGACCGCGCCAGCCTGACAACCGTCGCGGGCAAGGTTGTCGCCCCCGATGGCACCGAGATCCCTTATCCCGAGCTGGCCGAGGCCGCCGCGCAGATCGACCCGCCCGAAGCCACGCTGCGCGATCCCGGCCAGTGGCGCTATCTCGGCAAGCACGTGCCGCGGGTGGACATGGTCGGGAAATCCACCGGCACCGCCGAATTCGGCATCGATGTGCGCCTGCCGGAGATGAAGTTCGCCAGTGTGCGGATGAACCCGCGGCTGGGCGGCGGTATGAAGGGCTTTGACGCCAGTGCCGCCGAGGCCATGCCGGGCGTGGAAACGGTCGTCGACCTGGATGGCGGCGTGGCGGTGATCGCCAGCAACACCTGGCTGGCGATGCAGGCGGTCGACGCCATCGAGGTCGAGTGGGACGAGGCGCCCTATCCGCCCGAGACCGACGCGCTGTTCGAGAGGATCGCGGCGGCCTTCGACACCGACGCCAACTCGACCATGCGCGACGACGGCGATGTCTCGACGCTTCCCGAAGGCGCAACCGAGATCACCGCTGAATACCGTCTGCCCTATCTTGCGCATGCCACGATGGAGCCGATGAACGGCACTGCTATCTATTCGGGTGGTCGGGTCGAGTTCTGGGGCGGCAACCAGGCGCCCACCTTCACCCGCGACAAGATCGCCGAGACCGCCGGGCTGGATTCCGACGCGGTCGATGTCCACACCACCTATATGGGCGGCGGCTTCGGCCGGCGTGGCGAGTTCGACTTTGCCGTGATCGCCGCCAAGGTCGCCATGGCCGTGCCCGGCACCCCGGTCCAGACCACCTGGAGCCGGGAAGAGGACATGCGCCACGATTTCTACCGCCCCGGCGCGATGGCGCGAATGCGCGGCGCGGTCAAGGACGGCAAGGCGGTCCTGCTGGACGGGCAGATCGCGGCGCAGTCGGCGCTGTTTCAGGCGATGGGCCGGCTGGGGGTGCCGTCGGGCGGTCCCGACAAGGTTCTGGTCGAGGGCGCCTTCAACCAGCCCTATGCCATCCCCAACTACCGCATTCGCGGCCATGTGGCCGATCTGGCGGTGCCCGTGGGGTTCTGGCGGTCCGTGGGCAACAGTTTCAACGGGTTTTTCCACGACACTTTCCTTGACGAAATGGCACATTTGGCCGGGGTGGATCCGCTGGAATTCCGCCTGGAGCATATGAAAACCGAACATCCACCCTCGGCCGGCTGCCTGGAGGCCGTGCGCGACATGTCAGGCTGGACCGGCAAGACGCCGGATGACGTCGGGCGCGGCGTGGGCTTCACCTATTCCTTCGGAACGCCGGTGGCGCAGATCATCGAGGTCGTCGACGAAGACAGCACCATCCGCATCAGCAAAGCCTGGATCGCCTGTGACATGGGCCTTGCACTGGATCCCGGCACGGTCGAGGCGCAGATGGTAAGCGGCATGGTTTATGGCCTGTCCGCGGCCTGTTTCGGCGAGATCACATATGCCGGCGGCGAGGTCGAGCAGGGCAATTTCCCCGACTACGAAGTGCTGCGGATGCACACGGCGCCGGTGACCGAAGTGCGCGTGCTGGAAACCAATCGCCACATGGGCGGTGCCGGAGAGCCGGGCACCCCGCCGGCGATGCCGGCGCTGGGCAATGCGCTGTTCGATCTGACCGGACGCCGCGCGCGGACCCTTCCGCTGAACCGCGAGTTCGACCTGTTGATCTGACCCCTCGCGGCGGTCAGGGCCGGCGGGGCATCACCCCGTCCGCCGCAGCCCGCCGCCACCGCAGCCGGCCCATTCGCGCACCGCATCGCCAAAGGCCTGGAAGAGGGGGCGCGAGACCGGATCGTTGGCCGCGTCCCATTCCGGGTGCCATTGCACCGACAGAGTGAAGCCCGGCGCGTCGCGCACATACATCGCCTCGGGCGTGCCGTCCCTGGCGGTGCCGTCGATCTCGATGCCCGCACCGGGCGTATTGATGCCCTGCCCGTGCAGGGTATTGGTCATTACCTCACGGGCGCCGAACAACCGGTGGAACACACCATCCTCGCGGAGCGTGACGACATGGCGCAACGCGAATTTCTCCTCCAGTGTGCCGTCGGGCGGCATCCGGTGGTTCATCCGCCCCGGCAGATCCCGGATTTCGGGATAGAGAGTGCCGCCCAGCGCGACATTGACCTCCTGAAAGCCCCGGCAGATCCCCAGGAACGGCTGCCCCCGCTCGACGCAGGCCCGCACCAGCGGCAGGGTGATCGCATCGCGGGCGCGGTCGAACTCGCCATGCGCGGTGGTCGCGGCCTCGCCATATTCCTCAGGGTGCACGTTGGGCCGCCCGCCGGTCAGGACAAAACCGTCGCAGGTCTCGAGCAACTCGTCCACGGACACGAAACGCGGGTCGCTGGGGATGAGCATGGGCAGGCAGCCCGAGACATTGGCCACCGCGTCCGAGTTCATCGTCCCGCCCGCATGGGTCGGGTACTGGTCGTTCATCAGGTAGGAATTTCCGATGATCCCCACGACTGGCCGTTTCATTCCAACCCCTTCATATTTCGCCCGTCGCCAGAGGATCACGCAAAACGGCGGTCGAGTGCAAGCACCTCAATGGACCGAGGCGGCGCACCGCTTCCAGAAAACATCGAATCCGCTCCACAAAAACTCCACAATCATGCGTATTAACCTTGCCCCGGGAAACAGTTCCGGGGATCACGGATGACCGATCTTTCCATCCAGTCCGGCCGACAGGCGGCCCGGTCCGGCAAGCCGCCCGCGCTGACGCGCATCGAGGGCGGGTTGGCCGTGCTGGTCGGCGCGCTTGCCGCGACCTGCGTGACGGTTGCGGCGTTAACCGGTCAGCAGGTGCACTGGTCCAGCTTTGCCGCGGGCGCAGTGCCGGCGCTGGGGCTGATGCTGGTGGGCATCTATGCACGGGTCCAGGCCGGACGCCCGCAACTGGCGCTGCTCGCCATCGCCAACAGCCTTTACCTCGCCTTCACGGCCGTCACGACCCTGTTGATCTATCTGCGGTTCCCGGTGACCTCGCCGGTGCTCGACCCGATGCTGATCGAGATCGACGCGATGCTGGGATATTCCTGGCCGGGATTTGTCGAGACCGTAGCAGCCTGGCCCACCATCGCCTGGCTGCTGGGCTGGATCTACCTCAGTTCGCTGGTTCAGCTGCTTGTTCTGGTTGGGTATCTCGCATTGACCAACCGTCCGCGCGCGCTCAGTGGCGCGTTGCTGACCGGCAGTCTCAGCCTGGTGCTGACCACCGCGATCTGGTGGATCGCCCCCAGCGTCGGGCCGGCCGCCTTTTTCGACATCCCCCAGGACACGCAGGCCGCCATGGGGCTTGTGACGGATGGCGCCTACGGGGCCTATCTGCGCGATCTGGTTCAGCACGGGCTTCCGGTCATCCGCGCCCAGGACATCGTCGGCACGATCGCCTTTCCGTCCTATCACACGGTAATGGCCCTGCTGGTGGTCTGGTATCTGCGCGGCACCCGCCTGTTCTGGCCGGCGCTGGCGGTCAATGCGGCGATGATGCCCGCGATCCTGTCGCATGGCGGGCATCACCTGGTCGATGTCGCCGGCGGTTTTGCCGTGTTCGGCGTGGCCGCCTGGGCCTCTAACTGCATCCTGCGCCGCTGGGGGCCATCGCCCGCCGAGGACTGAACGCGGTCATCCGGGCCGGCTGGCCTTCAACTCCAGCCTGCGGGCGTGCAAAACCGGCTCGGTATAGCCCGAGGGCTGCACCCGCCCCTTGAACACCAGGTCGCACGCGGCCTGAAAGGCGATCCCGTCAAAGCCCGGCGCCATCGGGCGATAGGTCGGATCCTCTGCATTCTGCCCGTCCACAACCGCCGCCATCCGCTGCATGGCCGCCATCACATCCTCTTGCGAGACGACGCCGTGATGCAACCAGTTGGCGATGTGCTGGGCCGAGATGCGGCAGGTTGCACGATCCTCCATCAGGCCGACATCGTTGATGTCGGGCACCTTGGAACAGCCCACGCCCTGGTCGATCCAGCGCACGACATAGCCCAGGATGCCCTGCGCATTGTTCTCGACCTCGCGCCGGATCTGTTCGGGCGACCATTTGCGGAACGCGGCCAGCGGAATGTCGAGGATGCCGTCCACATGCGCCCGCCGCCCGCCGGCCTTGAGCGCATCCTGCACCGCGAACACATCCACCTTGTGATAGTGCAGCGCGTGCAGCGTTGCCGCCGTGGGGCTGGGCACCCAGGCGCAATTGGCGCCGGACTTGGGATGCTCGATCTTGGATTCCAGCATCGCCGCCATGCGGTCGGGCATCGCCCACATGCCCTTGCCGATCTGGGCCCGGCCCTGCAACCCGCATTCCAGCCCGATATCCACGTTCAGGTTTTCATACGCACCGATCCAGGCCTTGCGCTTGATGAAATCCTTGCGGCTGAACGGCCCGGCCTCCATCGAAGTGTGGATCTCGTCGCCGGTGCGGTCCAGGAAGCCGGTGTTGATGAAGACCACGCGGGATTTCGCGGCGCGGATGCATTCCTTGAGGTTGACCGAGGTGCGTCGCTCCTCGTCCATGATGCCGATCTTCACGGTGTTGCGCGGCAGGCCGAGGATGTCCTCGACCATGTCGAAAATGCGCACGGCAAACGCCACCTCTTCGGGGCCGTGCATCTTGGGCTTGACCACATAGACCGACCCGTGCACCGAGTTGCCGCCGTCGCGCGCCAGGTCGTGCTTGGCGATGGCCACCGTCACCAGCGCATCCATCAGCCCCTCGAAGATCTCGTTTCCGTGCGCGTCCAGAACGGCCGGGTTGGTCATCAGGTGGCCCACGTTGCGCACCAGCATCAGCGCCCGGCCCTTCAGCGTCGCGGCGGCGCCGTTCGGGGTGGTATAGGCGATGTCGTCGGCCAGGCGCCGGGTGATCGTGCGGCCGCCCTTCTCGACCTCTTCGGTCAGGTCGCCCTTCATCAGGCCCAGCCAGTTGGAATAGGCCTGCACCTTGTCCTCGGCATCGACGCAGGCCACGGAATCCTCGCAATCCATGATCGCCGACATCGCACTTTCCAGCCGCACATCGGCCAGCAGCGCCTGGTCGCGGCTGCCGATCGGATGCGCGCGGTCAAAGACCAGCTCCACATGCAGCCCGTGATTGCGCAGGATGACCGAGTCCGGTGCACGCGGATCGCCGCGGTAGCCGGCGAACTTCTCGGGGTCGTCAAGCGGCAGATCGTCCACCAGCAACGCGCTGTCCCGCACGTGATAGCGCCGCGCATCCGCATGGCTGATGCCGGCGATCGGAAATGCCTCGTCGAGGAACACGCGCGACCACGCCACCACGCGCGCTCCCCGGCCCCGGTCGTAGCCGCCCGCCGGCGGCGCGCTGCCCAGCGCGTCGGTGCCGTAGAGGCTGTCATAGAGGCTGCCCCAGCGCGCGTTGGCGGCGTTCAGCGCGTAGCGCGCATTGGTGATCGGAACCACCAGCTGCGGGCCGGGAACCTGCGCGATCTCGGGATCCACATTGGCGGTGTCGATCTCGAAGTCATCGCCCTCGGGCAGCAGATACCCGATCTCGGCCAGGAACGCCTTGTAGGCCTCGGCGTCATGCGGCCGGTCCCGGTGTTTCACATGCCAGGCGTCGATCTGCGACTGCAGCCGGTCGCGGGTGTCCAGAAGCGCCCGGTTCTCGGGTCCCAACTCCGCCACCATGCGCGCCAGCCCGGCCCAGAAGTCTTGGGCCTCCACATCCGTGCCGGCAAGCGCCCGATCTTCGATGAAATTCGCCAGCTCCGCGGCCACTTGCAGCCCGCTCCGCTCGACCCTGTCGCCCATGTCCCGCTCCGAATTGTGTGCCACTGTATGCACCGTCCTAGACGAGGCGCGCGAGGGCGGCAACGTCACACCTGTCAGGTTCGGCAAAACTCACTTTCAGGAAAATCCTGATAACCATTGGCAAGCGCCGTTCAATCCGTGGCGGAATCCGCCGCGGGCAACGGCTCGCTGCTGCCGGCTTCGTCCACCCCAGGGTCCGCGCCGAACCCGAATACGCCGAAGCCGATCGCACCAACGGCGAGGACCGCCACGATGATCGCCAGCAGCGACGGGCGGTGGCGTTTGACTTGCTTGTCGATGTCGTTGTCGGACGCAGACATGGGTTCTCCTTGCCTCTGGTTTTCGGTCCCGGCGGGCGGCTTGTAGCCCGTTGCCCGCATCTCTAGGGTGCAGCTAGTTTGACCCTTTCCCTCTTCAAGGTGACCAGATGCGCGATGCCGCCCCGACGACGATCTACCTCAAGGACTATGCCCCGTTCGGCTATTTGGTGGACGAGATCAGCCTGACGTTCGACCTTGCGCCCAATGCGACCCGCGTCCATTCGCGCATCGCGTTCCGCCCCAATCCCGACGCCACCGATCGGACCTTCTTCCTGCATGGCGAGCAGCTGAGCCTGATTTCGGCCCGCATCGACGACCAGCCGGTCGAACCCGAGGTCACGGAAAAGGGGCTCACCTGCAAGGTGCCCGACGGCCCCTTCACCTGGGAGACCGAGGTCGAGATCGACCCGTCCGGCAACACCGCGCTGGAGGGGCTTTACATGTCCAATGGCATGTATTGCACGCAATGCGAGGCCGAGGGGTTCCGCAAGATCACCTATTACCCCGACCGACCGGACGTGATGGGCGTCTTTTCCGTTCGGATCAACGGCGACCTGCCGGTGCTGCTGTCCAACGGCAACCCGGTGGACAGTGGCGAAGGTTTTGCGGAATGGCATGACCCTTGGCCGAAACCGGCCTATCTCTTTGCGCTGGTCGCCGGGGACCTGGTGGCCCATTCGGACAGGTTCACCACCGTTTCGGGGCGCGATGTTGCGTTGAATCTTTATGTTCGGCCGGGCGACGAGGGCAAATGTGCCTTCGGCATGGAGGCGCTGAAGAAGTCGATGAAATGGGACGAGGATGTCTATGGCCGCGAATACGACCTGGACGTGTTCAACATCGTCGCGGTCGACGACTTCAACATGGGCGCGATGGAGAACAAGGGGCTGAACATCTTCAACTCCTCGGCGGTTCTGGCCAGTCCCGAAACCTCGACCGACGCCAATTTCGAACGCATCGAGGCGATCATCGCGCATGAGTATTTCCACAACTGGACAGGCAACCGGATCACCTGCCGCGACTGGTTCCAGCTGTGCCTGAAAGAGGGGCTGACGGTGTTCCGCGACGCCCAGTTCACCGCCGACATGCGCAGCGCGGCGGTCAAGCGCATCGAGGACGTGATAGACCTGCGCGCGCGCCAGTTCCCCGAGGACAACGGCCCGCTGGCGCATCCGGTGCGGCCCGAGAGTTTTCAGGAAATCAACAATTTCTACACCGCCACGGTCTATGAGAAGGGAGCCGAGGTGATCGGCATTCTCAAGCGGCTCGTGGGCGACCGCGCCTATGCCGAGGCGCTGGATCTCTACTTTGCGCGCCATGACGGTCAGGCCTGCACCATCGAGGACTGGCTGGCCGTGTTCGAAGAGGTCACGGGGCGCGATCTGTCCCAGTTCAAACGCTGGTATTCCGATGCCGGAACGCCGCGCGTCTCGGTCCAGGAGGACTGGGACGGGTCCACCTACACGCTGACGCTTTCGCAACAGACACCGCCGACACCGGGCCAGCCCGACAAGCCGCCCCGGGTGATCCCGGTGGCGGTGGGCCTGCTGGGTCCGAACGGGGACGAACTGCGCCCGACCGAGATGCTCGAACTGACCGAGGCGCGGCAGAGCTTCCGCTTCGACGGCCTGCCTTCGAAGCCGGTGCCGTCGATCCTGCGCGAGTTCTCGGCCCCCGTGATCCTGGACCGGGACAGCCCGACCAGCGAACGGGCGTTCCTGCTGGCCCATGACACCGACCCGTTCAACCGCTGGGAGGCCGGCCGCAGCCTGGCCCGCGACACGGTGCTGGCGATGGCCGTGGACGGTGCGGCGCCGAATGCCAGCTATCTCGACGGGATCCACGCGGTTCTGCGCGATGACACGCTGGATCCGGCCTATCGCGCGCTGATGGCCGGCCTGCCCGGGCAGTCGGAACTGGCCGGCACGCTGCATGAACGCGGCATCACGCCCGACCCGATGGCGATCTACCAAGCCTGCGAGGATCTGCGCCAGGCGCTGGCCGAGACATGCCGGGACATGCTGCCGCGCCTGCATGCCGACACCAGGGTCGACGCGCCCTATGCGCCGGATGCCGAGCAATCGGGCAAGCGCGCGCTGGCCGGAACGGCGCTGGCGCTGATCACGCGGCTGGATGGCGGCGAGTTGGCGGCCGAGGAATATGCCGCCGCCGACAACATGACGCTGCAACTGACCGCGCTTGCCGCGCTGCTGCACGCCGGCAAGGGCGAGACCCAGCTGTCGCAGTTCCACGACCAGTGGCGCGATGACCGGCTTGTGATGGACAAGTGGTTCGGCCTGCAGGTCTCCATGGCCAAGCCCGACCGAGCGGCCCAGGTGGCGCAGGCATTGACCCAGCATGCCGATTTCAACTGGAAGAACCCCAATCGGTTCCGTGCCGTGATGGGGGCGCTGGCCACGAACCATGCCGGGTTCCATCACGCGTCGGGCGCGGCCTATGCGCTGTTGGCCGACTGGCTGATCCGGCTGGACCCGGTCAACCCGCAGACCACCGCGCGCATGTTCACCGCCTTCCAGACCTGGCGGCGCTACGATGCCGACCGTCAGGCCCTGATCGCGGCACAGCTGGACCGCATCGCCGCCACGCCGGACCTGTCGCCGGACAGCACCGAGATGATCGCCCGCATCCGAGGGGGCTGACCGGTGACGCCCGGGGACGCGCCACCGTTCAGCTTTGTCCGGCGCAACCGCACCCTGCGGAACATCGCGGTCCTGGCCGCCATCTACGCGGCGCTGGCGGCGGTCCTGCTGCAACTGGACGCCGCGCCCTGGCTGGTCGGCGGGCTGGCCCTGTTCACCCTGCCCGCCCTGTGGGACGTGCTGGCCGGCACCAGCGCGTCGCTCAGGCTGGACGGGGCCGAGTTGCGCTGGCGCAGCGGGCGGCGCGAGGGCGATCTGGGGCTGGCCGAGATCGACAGCATCCGTTTCGACACACGCTGGGACCTGTCGGTGCGCGTGACGCTTCTGCTGCGCGGTGGCGGCCGGGTGCGGTTGCCCCAGGACTGCGTACCGCCGCATCGCGATTTCGAGGCCGCCCTGCAGGCCCGCGGGCTGCGCGTCGAACGGCATCATTTCACCGCTTTCTGAAACAAATGGTTTCGGTTAAGGCAACAATACCCGAAGTTTTTCCCTTTCCTGACCGGAACGATCCCAGAAGGGCCACGATCCTGCCAAAATACATGATCATATTTGCGGGACCGGACGCCTTCCGAACGGCGTCTGCGAGCAGGAGCCCCAGATGATCGCAAGTACCCGCCATGCCCTACGGCGTCTGTCCGCTTTCCTGCAGGACCGTGCCGGGGTTGCGCGGTCCGATCCGGCGCCGCTCCTGTTGCCACCGCCCGATCGACCGGCCCGGCGGATCGAGGATTCCCTGAACATCCCCGTGGTCTCGGACAGCGAGGCGGACGCGCCCTGTGCCCAGGCGCGGCTGCGCGGCATGTTTCTGGCCCGGCAGGAGCGGTGGCCGGACCTGGCGCAGCAGCTGCACGAGGCCGAATCCCGCCGGACAATGCTGTGCGGCAACTGGCCGCTGACTGAACTGCTGTCCTTCGGCGCGCGCTCGGACGTGGTTCTGGCGGTCGAACACGCCCTGCAGGAGGGGATCGCCGCCGACGATCCGATCCTGCTGGACGGTGTGATGGGGCTGGAGCAGGTGCTGCGCGAGCATGGCAACGACCCGATGATCGCCCTGGTCGTGGCCCAGGCCCATACCGACATCGCCTGGGCCTGGCGCGGGACCGGATGGGACGACGCGGCAGTTTCCAGCCGCAACCGGCGCCGCTGCGCCGCGCATTTCGACCGGGCCGCCGCGATCCTGGCGCAGCATTGCGGCAAGGCGATGAACAGCCCGTCGCTGCTGGCCGCGCGCTGCGCGTTGCGCGCCGGCGGGCGCATCCCGCGCAAGGGATTGGCCGACGACTACGAGGCGCTGATCGACATGGCGCCCGGCAACCCGGCGCATATGCGCGCCCTGGGCACGCATCTTCTGCCCGGCTGGTTCGGCAGCTATCCCGAGCTGGAGCTGGAGGCCCGCCGGACCGCCGCGCGCCTGACCGGCCTTTGGGGCAATGGCGGCTATTGCTGGGTGATGCTCAACGCCATCGCGCTGGATGACGGGGCCTGTGCGCTGGTCGATGTGGAATTCTTCCTCGACGGGCTGCGCGACATCGTTGCGGCCCGGCCGGATCAGGCGATGGTCAACTACCTTGCCGCCTATTGCGCGGTGACGCTGGCGGCAGGCTACGGCACCAGCGAGGAGGCCGATCTGGCCCGGACACGGATCTGCGACTCGGTGAACTGGCTGGTGCGCGACCACCTGACCGAATTGCACCCGCTGATCTGGGCCCATGCGGCGCAGGGGTTCGACAACAATGCCCGGGTCACCTCGCCACTGCGCTTTGCCGCGCGTGGGCGGGCGGATGCGATGCAGGTGATCGCCGACCTGTTCCGCGACGAGATCGCCGGCGGCAAGCGCGTGACATTCACCCCCGACGGCCCGAAGACCAGCGCGGTCTGACACGTCGCCCAAGGGCCCGCCGCCCCTTCCCAACATGCATTGCCCCTTGCCCCTTGGCCTTGCCGCGCCTAGAACGCGGATCGAAGTCAAGCGAAGAGAGCCGAGCGATGCTGGACCTGACCTACGAGACCCCCAAACCCAAGACCATCGCCGGGGCCCGGCATGACTGGGAACTGGTCATCGGCATGGAAGTGCATGCTCAGGTCGCCTCGAACGCCAAGCTGTTCTCGGCCGCCTCGACCGAGTTCGGGGCCGAGCCCAATTCCAACGTCTCCTTCGTCGATGCGGCGATGCCCGGCATGCTGCCCGTCATCAACGAATACTGCGTCGAACAGGCGGTGCGCACGGGGCTGGGGCTGAAGGCCGAGATCAACCTGAAATCGGCCTTCGACCGCAAGAACTACTTCTACCCCGATCTGCCGCAGGGCTACCAGATCTCCCAGCTCTATCACCCCATCGTTGGCGAGGGCGAAGTGCTGGTCGAGATGGGCGACGGCACCGCCCGCCTCGTGCGGATCGAACGCATCCACATGGAGCAGGACGCCGGCAAGTCGATCCACGACATGGACCCGAACATGTCCTTCGTCGACCTCAACCGCACCGGCGTCTGCCTGATGGAGATCGTCAGCCGCCCCGACATCCGCGGCCCCGAAGAGGCGGCGGCCTATATCGTGAAACTGCGTCAGATCCTGCGCTATCTGGGCACCTGCGACGGCAACATGCAGAACGGCAACCTGCGCGCGGATGTGAACGTGTCGATCTGCCGTCCCGGGGATTACGAGAAATACCAGGAAACCCAGGATTTCTCGCATCTGGGCACGCGCTGCGAGATCAAGAACATGAACTCGATGCGCTTCATCCAGGCTGCCATCGACCATGAGGCGCGGCGCCAGATCGCAATTGTCGAAGGCGGCGGGACGGTCGATCAGGAGACCCGGCTCTATGATCCCGACAAGGGCGAGACGCGGTCGATGCGGTCCAAGGAAGAGGCGCATGATTACCGCTATTTCCCCGATCCCGACCTGCTGCCGCTGGAGATCGACCAGGACTGGGTGGACGACATCCAGGCCAGGCTGCCGGAGCTGCCGGACGAGAAGAAGGCGCGGTTCATCAAGGATTTCGGCCTGACCGACTATGACGCATCGGTGCTGACCGCCGAGGTCGAGGCGGCCGCCTATTTCGAGGCCGTGGCCAAGGGGCGCGACGGCAAGATGGCGGCCAACTGGGTCATCAACGAGCTGTTCGGTCGGCTCAAGAAGGAAGACCACGACATCACCGAAAGCCCGGTCTCGCCGGCGCAGCTGGGTGGCATCATCGACCTGATCGCCAAGGGCGACATCAGCGGCAAGATCGCCAAGGATCTCTTTGAAATCGTCTATAAAGAGGGCGGCGACCCGGCCGAGATCGTCGAGGCGCGCGGCATGAAGCAGGTCACCGATACCGGCGCCATCGAGGCGGCGGTAGACGAGATCATCGCGGCCAATCCCGCCCAGGTCGAGAAGGCCAAACAGAACCCCAAGCTTGCCGGCTGGTTCGTGGGCCAGGTGATGAAGGCCACCGGCGGCAAGGCCAACCCCAAGGCGGTCAACGAGATCGTCAGCGCCAGGCTGGGGCTCTGATCCCCGCGCCCGGCGCGCGGGTGTCTGCCGGGCGCCTGACGGCTCGCTGGCAATTCGATATGCCGCTGATATAAGTTGCCCGCCGGAGCACAGAGGTCATCCATGCCGCTTTTTGAATACAAGGTCGTCCCTGCCCCCGCGAAAGGCACCAAGGCCAAGGGCGTGAAATCGCCCGAGGGCCGCTTTGCCCTCTCGGTCGAGGAACTGCTCAACGAGATGGCAGCCCTGGGCTGGGAATTCCAGCGCGCAGAGCTGTTGCCCAGCGAGGAGAAATCGGGGCTGGCCAGCACAACGGTGAACTGGCGCAACCTGCTGGTCTTCCGGCGCCTTCTGGACGTGGCGCAGCCGCCCTTGGAGGGCGACGCCGACGACCTGCCGCCTGCGGCCCGGCCCCTGCCCGGCCCGATGGCCCCGCCCGATCCGCGGGCCGAGGCGCCCCCCGTGGCCGCGCCGCGGCCAATATCCGAGGAGACCCGCGATCCTCAGATCAGCGCCCCGACCGGTCAGGCAGAGGACTCGTCGGACCTGCCGCCGTTCGCAAGCAATCGCAACGGCGACGCGCACTCCGATGCGGATACCAACGACGCCGAGGTGCCCGACCGCTCCAAGACCTGACGCTGCATTCGGCCCGAACCGGCCGATCCGCTGCCGCACCTCGGACCGGACCGAGGCGTTCCGCGCGCTCAGGACCGGCCCGGACCCGGACGGCAAGAAGCTGCAGGCGCAGGTCATCGACCGGTTTCTACGCTGATCCACGGTGTCGGCTGGAGGTCCGTGGCCACGAAACCAACAGAGGCAAGGAGAAGCGCATGCGGTGTCTGGTTGTCGGTGGCACGGGATTTCTGGGCGGCGCCATCGTGGATGCTGCGGCTGCAGTCGGGCACTCGATGTCGGTGCTGGCGCGCGGGCAGACCGGACGGGCGCAACCCGCCGGGATCGAATTCATCCAGGCAGACCGGCATGACACACTCGACACTCTGGCCGGACGGTCCTTCGATTGGGTGTTCGATTCATGCGCCTATTCGCCCGATGCCGTTCATCGACTGCTGGATGCGGTCGGAGAGGGTCTCAAACGCTATGTGCTCATCTCGTCGATTTCGGCCTATGGGACGTTCGAGAAGGAGGGGCTGAACGAGGATGATCCGGTGCCTGCCCCGACCGACGCGGACCTGGCCGTGGCCGCCGCCGTGCCGGCGGCCGACCGCGCCTCGGCCGCGGCCTATGGCGAGTCCTATGGCCGGTTGAAGCGGGCCTGCGAACTGGCCGCGGCAGAGCGGCTGGGGAACCGCGCGACGGCCTTACGTGTCGGGCTTTTGGTCGGCGCGGGGGATTACACCAACCGGCTGACATGGTGGGTGCGACGCATCGACCAGGCGCGCGGATCGCAACGCCGGGTGCCGGCCCCCGGGCCGCCGGACCGGCCGGTGCAGTTCGTCGACGCGCGGGATGCGGCGGGGTTTGCGCTGACCTGCGCCGAAAATGGGCCTGGCGGGATCTGGAATGTCACCGGGCAGGAGATGGCGCTGAGTGACGTTCTCGACGCGGTTGCCACGGCGGCGGGATCAGAGCCGGAGTTCGTCTGGCGCGACGACGCCGCGATACTGGAGGCCGGCATCGCCCCCTGGACCGATATGCCCCTGATGGCCCCCAGTATGCCCGAGTTCCGGCACTTCCTGCAGGTCGACGCGGGCAAGGCGCGCGCCGAGGGCCTGACCTGCCGTCCGCTGGCCGACACGCTGGGTCGGTTGCTGGACTGGGACCGGGGCCGCCGGGACCAGCCGCTCGGCGTCGGCCTGACGGCGGAGCAGGAAGCGCGGCTGCTTGGCTAGCGACGGCTCAGGCGTCGATGTCCAGGGCCAGCGCGTGGATCCTCGGCACGATATCGCCCAGCGCGGCGTGAACCGCGCGGTGACGCGCCAGGCGGTTCTGGCCCTTGAACGCGGCGGCGCGGATGCGCACGTTGAAATGGCTTTCACCCCCCTCGCGATAGCCGGCATGGCCACGGTGGCTTTCGCTGTCGTCCACGACCTCCAGCTCGCGCGGGTCGAAGGCCTCTTGCAGGCGTGTGCGGATCTGCTCGGTGATGCTCATCTCTGCCGGTCGGCAAAAAATTTGCCGCTCCCTCTTCTATCTGTGGCGGCTTGGATTAAACTGCTGCCTCCGAGTCGGAACCTATAGTCCGAAAGGTACGCCGTGAAGACGAAACCAGATCCCTTTGGCTTTGACATGTCCGTTTCTTCGGCGAAGAAACGCAACCCGCGCGGTCGTCGCGGAATGTCGGGCGCGTCCGAAACCTCGCGGCGGGTCTGCGACCACGAGGGGTGCCAGGAAGCGGGCAAGTTCCGCGCGCCCAAGGCGCCCGACGTGCTGGACGATTTCTTCTGGTTCTGCCAGCAGCATGTGCGCGAATACAATCAGAAATGGAATTTCTTCGACGGCACGACCGAGGCCGAGCTGAACGCGCAGATGTCCAAGGACAAGGTGTGGGAACGCAAGACGCGGCCCCTGGGCGACCCCGAGGCGCGGGCCTGGGCGCGGCTCGGGATCGAGGATCCGCACCAGGTGCTGGGACAGAACGCCACCCAGAACCCCGGTCGCGCCACCACCGGCCGGCGCCTGCCGCCCACCGAGCGCCGCGCCATCGAGATCCTGGAGGCCAAGGACAGCTGGTCCAAGGCCGAGGTGCGCAAGGCCTACAAGAAGCTGATCAAGGTGCTGCACCCGGACATGAACGGCGGCGACCGCAGCCAAGAGGAACAGCTGCAGGAAGTCGTCTGGGCCTGGGACCAGATCAAGGAAAGCCGCAACTTCAAGTAGCCTCTGCGGCGGTGTCAACAAAGAGGGGCCGACTTGCGGCCCCTCCCCACTTGTTACCCCCTACCACTCGCAAACCGGTATCAGCCGGCCGGCAGCAGCACCGTGTCGATCACGTGGATCACGCCGTTCGACTGGTCGACATCGGCGATGGTCACGTTGGCCACGCGGCCGCGTTCGTCCTCGATCATGATCTGGTCGCCGTCATAGGTCGCCTGCAGGGTGCAGCCGCCCACGGTGGGCACGGGGTGCATGCCGCCATCGTCGTCGACCATCCCCTTAATGGCTTCGGACATCGCGTCGGCCGAGACCACGTGGCAGGTCAGGATCTTGGTCAGCGTATCCTTGTTCTCGGGCTTGAGCAGTGTCTCGACAGTGCCGTCCTTGAGCATTCCGAAGGCTTCGTCCGTCGGAGCGAAGACGGTGAACGGGCCTTCGCCGGACAGCGTGTCGACCAGGCCGGCTGCCTTGACCGCTGCCACCAGTGTCTCGTGGTCGGCCGAGTTGACCGCGTTTTCGACGATGGTCTTGTCGGCATACATCGGCGCGCCGCCCACCTTGGGGTTATCCGCCTGCGCCGAAATGGCGACGATGGCAGCGGCAGCAGCGGAAACGGACAGTTTGACAAAGTTCATGTTGAAAACTCCCTTAGGCTCGAGTTGACCCCCGGCCGATTGGTCCGGGTTGCCTGAAGTCACGGCAGGCCCGTGCAGAGAGTTTCGCCCATTCGATCACGAAACGATCACGAAAATGTCAGAGTTCGCTTACCGTGCCCGCAGCCAGGATCGCCCCGGTCGGCGCGCCGCCCGGGGCACCGCCTTCGGGCTCGTCGCTGACGGCGAGGGTGGCGCCCGGCATGGCACCGCGCAGCGGCTCGGGCACGGTCACGGTCAGGCCCTCGCCCGCATCCAGCAGGCCCAGCGAGACGGGCGCTGCATCCGGCGTCGGGATCACCCACAGCTCATGGCTGCGCCCGGCGGCCGGGCCGGTGCCGCCCACGCGGGTCAGGTTCAGCGTGCCCTCGGCGGACGCGTAGGTTGCGACGATCCGCAACGGCGAGGCGTCCGAGGTCAGCTCGGCGCGGAAGTCGGGCTCGGATGGCTGGAACATCCCGGTCTGCACCGCCACAAAGGCCACAACCGCGGCGGCAAGGCCCAGCGCGGTCACCCAGCCCAGCCAGCGCCGGCGCGGGCGGGGATCGGCGAACAGACGGGCCTGCACCCCGGCCCAGACACCGGGCGGAGGCGACACGGAATCGTCGGGCTCCATCCGGATGAAGGCCTCGGCCCATTCGGCATAGGCCTCGCGCAGGGCCGGCTCCTGCGCCATCCGGGCCTCGAAGGCGCGCGCCTCGGTCGGGTCCAGCAGGCCAAGCGCGTACTCGGCCGCCAGGGCGCGGTCGTCGTCGCCGATATCGCCGGTCGGGCTCATTGCGCCAGGCACTCCCTCAGTTTCATCAGGCTGCGGCGCAGCCAGGTTCGCATCGTGTTGAGCGGCACGTCGAAGGCCGAGGCCAGTTCGGCATAGCTGTCGCCCAGAAGATAGGCCCGCCGCACCGCCTGTTCCCGATCCGGTTCCAGCTGTCCCAGGCACTCCAGGACGGCCGCGCGCTCATCGGCGGCCATCGCCTGCGCCTCGGGACCGGGGCCGGGATCGGCCAGCGTCTCGGTGTCGCCGACCGGCGCGTCGGGTTCGATGCGCCGTGCGGCGGCCCGGTCGCTGCGCAGGCGGTCGATGGCCAGGTTGCGGGCGACCGTGATCAGCCAGGTCATCGGGCTCAAACCGTTGACACGGTAGCGGTCCGCCCGGTTCCAGATCCGAACATACACGTCCTGCAGAACCTCCTCGGCCCGGTCCCTGTCCCTCAAGACACGCAGGCAGACGCCAAAAAGTTTCGCCGAGGTGGCGGCGTACAGGTCCCCGAATGCCGCCCGGTCGCCCATTGCGGTGCGCGCCAGCATGGCCTCGATTTCCTCGTGTCCCGTCATGAAGTCCCGTCGGTTCGCTTGCCGCGCATCCTAAGCATATCGTCCCGCGCAAGGCCAGACATCGGCGACGGCGGCCGCGCAACAGGGGGCTGCCGCTTCCCCTTGCCCTCGCCGCCATTATGTTGCACCACACGCGGGTTGAATTCGCCCCCCGCTCCGGGGGCTGGACAGAGGACACAGGGCATGGCTGACGGCGCGATCGACATCAACGCAAAACCCACCGAAGAGATTTCGGTCCGCGAGGTGTTCGGAATCGACACGCCGATGACGGTCAAGGGATTTGCCGAGGCCAGCGACCGCGTTCCGGTGATCGACCCGACCTACAAGTTCGATCCCGACACCACCCTGGCGATCCTGGCGGGGTTCGCCCATAACCGCCGGGTGCTGATCCAGGGCTATCACGGCACCGGCAAGTCGACCCATATCGAACAGGTCGCCGCGCGGCTCAACTGGCCCTGCGTGCGCGTCAACCTGGACAGCCATATCAGCCGGATCGACCTGATCGGCAAGGACGCCATCAAGCTGCGCGACGGCAAGCAGGTGACCGAGTTCCACGAGGGCATCCTGCCCTGGGCCCTGCGCAATCCGGTGGCCATCGTGTTCGACGAATACGATGCCGGCCGCGCCGACGTGATGTTCGTCATCCAGCGGGTGCTGGAGCATGACGGCAAGCTGACGTTGCTGGACCAGAACGAGATCATCACGCCCAACCCCTGCTTCCGCCTGTTCGCCACGGCCAACACCGTGGGCCTGGGCGACACGACCGGCCTCTATCACGGGGTGCAGCAGATCAACCAGGCGCAGATGGACCGCTGGAGCCTGGTCGCCACGCTGAACTATCTGCGCCACGACGCCGAGACCATGATCGTGCTCAGCAAGGCGCCGCATTACAACACCGAGAAGGGCCGCAAGATCGTCAGCCAGATGGTCACCGTGGCCGACCTGACCCGCACCGCGTTCATGAACGGCGACCTGTCCACCGTGATGAGCCCGCGGACGGTGATCAACTGGGCGCAGAACGCCGAGATCTTCCGCGACGTGGGCTATGCCTTCCGGCTGTCCTTCCTCAATAAGTGCGACGAGCTGGAGCGCCAGACGGTGGCCGAGTTCTACCAGCGCTGTTTCGACGAGGAGCTGCCCGAAAGCGCGGCCAGCACCAGCCTGGGCTGACCCCGGCTGTCGCCGGAATCCGACATCAAGCGAAAAAGTGATCGCGTTCCGCATCGGCGGTATTGCGCCGATTCGGGACCCCGCGTAGCCTTGTTTCAGGGTAAGGAGGGCTGCGACCCGGCCACGTGAGCCATCAAGAACCAGGGTGCAGCCCGTGTGTACGAGGATGGATCAATGCGCAGGACCGCTTTTTTCGCGGCGCTTGCGTCTGTTGCGATTGCGGGCGCGGGCCTGGCCGGAACTCCGGCTGTGATAGAAATGGAGCAGGACGATCGGATGACGCCGATCGCGGCGGTTCTCCCGCCCCTGTCGGACCGGGAACTGGGGCTCAGGTGCCACGGGTTCTTTCGTGCCATGCAGGTGCGTCATCAGCTGGCGCAGATGATGGGCTTTGCACAGCTCGACCTCTTTGCCTTCCTGTCGGACCTGCCGCTGGCGCGGCTTGACCGGGTGGCCGATGCCGGGGGCGAAACCGACTATGTGACCCCCTATATGGTGGAATTCGGGCCGCTGGATCCTTTGCGCACGGCCCGGTCCGGCCTGTTCGCATCCGACCGCCGGACCTGCACCGACCTGCTGGACCGGCTGGGCTGACGGGCGCGCCGAAGGGGGCAGATTCAGCGGCGGGACCACTGGCCTTCCGGGGCCGGACGCACTAGTCTCGGCCCGCAGTTTCCACCTGACCCGAGCGCACTGAATGGCCCAATCCGACAATCCCGCCGACCCGTTCAAGAAGGCGCTGGCCGAGGCCACCAAGGTCATGGCCGACGATGCCGAACTGAGCGTGACCTATTCGGTCGATCCCTCGGGCATGTCGGGCGATACCGTCCGCCTGCCGCAGGTCAGCCGGCGCATGACGCGCGAAGAGGTGCTGATGGCCCGCGGCACCGCCGACGCGCTGGCGCTGCATCGAAAGTATCATGACGCGGCCGTGCACGCCCGCTATGCCCCGCCGGGCGATATGGCGCGCGACCTCTACGAGGCGATGGAGACCGCCCGCTGCGAGGCGGTCGGCGCGCGCGACATGCCCGGCACCGCCTCGAATATCGACGTCAAGATCGCGCATGACGCCGCGCGGCGCGGGTATGACCAGTGCAAGGAAGCCTCGGAGGCACCGCTGCCGGCGGCGGCGGGATACCTGATCCGGCATCTGGCCACGGGCCGCGACCTGCCGGCCGGCGCCGGCAACGTGATGGAGCTGTGGCGCGGCTTCATCGAGGAGCAGGCCGGCGGCACGCTCGAGAACCTGCAGGACATGCTGCCGGACCAGTCGGCCTTTGCCCGCTTCGCCCGGCAGGTAATCACCGATCTTGGCTATGGCGACCAACTGGGCGACGACCCCGACGAGATCGACGAGGACCAGGAGGATCAGGCCGAGGACGATGCCGACGAGCAGCCCGATCCCGACAGCACCGGCCAGGACGACAACGACGAGGAGGACGCCGACGCCAATCCCGAGCAAAGCCAGGAACAGCAGCAGGACCAGTCGCAGGCGCAGGTCTCGATGGACGAGATGTCCGACGAGGAATTGGGCGACGAGACCGAGATGCCCGATGGCGAGGCGCCGCTGGAGCCGCCCCCGCCGCCGCCGGTGAGCGAGGCCGATCCGGACTATCGCGTGTATCTGGGCGACCACGACGAGGAGGTCGCCGCCGAGGATCTGGCCGAGCCGGTCGAGCTGGAACGGCTGCGCGCCTATCTGGACCAACAGCTGGAGCCGCTGAAGGGCGCGGTCAGCCGCCTGGCCAACAAGCTGCAGCGGCGCCTGCAGGCGCAGCAGAACCGCAGCTGGGAGTTCGACCGCGAGGAAGGCATCCTGGATGCCGGACGGCTGGCGCGCGTCGTGGCCAACCCGACGACGCCGCTCAGCTTCAAGGTCGAGAAGGACATGGAATTCCGCGACACGGTGGTGACGCTGCTGCTGGACAATTCCGGCTCCATGCGGGGGCGGCCGATCTCCATCGCCGCGATCTGCGCCGACGTTCTGGCGCGCACGCTTGAGCGGTGCAGCGTCAAGGTCGAGATCCTGGGTTTCACCACCCGCGCCTGGAAGGGAGGGCAGGCGCGCGAGGCGTGGCTGAACGAGGGCCGCCCGCAGCAGCCGGGCCGCCTGAACGACCTGCGCCACATCGTCTACAAGGGCGCGGATTCGCCGTGGCGCCGGGCGCGGCCGAACCTGGGCCTGATGATGAAAGAGGGGCTGCTGAAAGAGAATATCGACGGCGAGGCGCTGGAATGGGCCCATCGCCGGATGGTCGCGCGGCGCGAGCAGCGCAAGATCCTGATGGTGATCTCGGACGGCGCGCCGGTGGACGATTCGACGCTCAGCGTGAACCCGGCCAACTACCTGGAAAAGCACCTGCGCGACGTGATCGCGATGATCGAGAAGCGCAGTCTCGTGGAGCTTCTGGCCATCGGCATCGGCCATGACGTGACCCGCTACTACGACCGCGCGGTGACGATCACCGATGTCGAGCAGCTGGCCGGCGCGATGACCGAGCAGCTTGCGGCGCTGTTCGACAGCGACCCCCGCGCCCGGGCGCGGGTGATGGGGATCAAACGCGCGAGTTGAGCCTGGCCAGGCTCTCGGACAGGTGGGCCGAGAGCGTGTCGAACATCGCGTCCCATCCCTCGCGCTGACCGGCCACGGACTCCGCGCTGGCAAAGGCGCCCTGCTCGGTCATGCGCAGGACACATCCGCCAGCATCGGGCGTGAACCTGAGCGTGGCCACGGTGGCGCTTTCGAGCCCGTCGGGCCCCTCCAATCGCGAGTGCATCAGTATGAGCTGCGCCGGGGCAACGAGTGCGTAGATGTCGGTCGACCGCCACGTGCCTTCCGACCCGAAATCCATCTGCGTGACCGAACACCCGCCCGGCCGAAAGTCGAAGGGATCGCAGCGCACTTGCGCGCCGGGTGCCGGGCACATCCAAGAAGCGCAGCTTTCGGCGGTCGTGAATGCACCGAAAACCGACTCGGGCGGGTGATCGAAACGGCGAACCAGCGTCAGCATGTCGTGGTGCAGGTCGGCGGATGAGGTCATTTCGGTGTCTCCTGTGTTCGGTCGAGATGAGCCTCCAGTGCATCGAACCGGTCAGACCAGAGGCGGCGGCGCTCGGCGAACCAGTCCTGACCCTCGGCAAGCCGTTCCGTGCGCAGCGCGACGATCCGGGTCCGGCCCTGCTTTTCACTTGTGGTGACCCCGGCCGCTTCGAGCACCTTGAGGTGCTTGAGAAACGAAGGCAGGGCCATGTCGTGGGGCGCGGCCAGCCGGCTGACCGGCTGCGGCCCGTCGCACAGGGCCTCGGTGACCGCCAGGCGGGTCGGATCGGACAGCGCGTGAAACAGCGCGGCAAGGGAAGTGGAATGGTAAGCCATAAGGCTAAGCAACCACATCCGGCCGCACGGCACAAGAAAAGTTTTCCGATTGGCTAGGTTTACTGCCCCAGCAACTCGCGAAACGGCGCGTAGTCGGCGCCATAGCAGGGCGACAGAAGGCCGGTGACGTTGCGCGTGTTCAGCACCTCGGTGCCGTCGGCGCTGAGCGTCACCTCCCAGTAGTCGCGGCCGATATAGCTGCCACTGTTGTTGCGGGCGTCCGTCGTGGCGCAGAGCTGGATCTGCTGCCCCGCGCGCACCGGCTGCGACACCTGGGCCTGGCCGGGATTGCCGGGCGTTGCCATCTGGCGCGAGACCGCCGCCGCCGCGTTCTGACGGATGAGCGTGTCGAGCGGCAGGTCTTCCTGCGCCGCCGCCGGAGCGGCCGTCAGCGCAAGGGTCAGGGTGAGGATCCGTATCATACCGGCATGATAGGCGACCTGCGCGTATTGCCAAGCCGGTTTCGCGGCTGGACATTTGCCGGCGCCCCCCGCAGGTTTGGCGCGATTTCAACGGCAAGGACGAGGCGCAGATGTTCCAGACCTTCGACGTGACCGCACGACCCGAGCAGGGACCGCCCCGGCTGGCCGCGCTGCGGGCCGAGATCGCCGCCGAGGGGTTGGAAGGATTCCTGGTGCCGCGCGCGGATGCGCATCAGGGCGAGTATGTTGCCGCGCATGACGAACGGCTGTCCTGGTTGACCGGATTTACCGGCTCGGCCGGGTTTTGCGCCGTGCTGGAGCGGGTGGCCGGCGTCTTCATCGATGGGCGCTACCGCACGCAGGTCAAGGCCCAGGTGGCCGAGGAGTTCACCCCCGTGCCCTGGCCGGACACCAGCCTGGCCGCCTGGCTGCGCGAGCAACTGCCGAAGGGCGGGCGTGTCGGATTCGACCCCTGGCTGCATTCCGCCGGGCAGATCCGCGAGGCCACGCGCGCACTCGAGGGCTCGGGTGTCGAACTGGTGCGCAGCGCCAACCTGGTCGACCGGATCTGGACGGATCAGCCTCCGCCGCCGATGAAGCCGGCCCGGCCGCACCCGCTGGAATTTGCCGGCGAAGCGGCAGCCGAGAAATGCGCGCGGCTGGCCGAGGGCCTGCGCAAGGCCGGGCATCGCGCCGCAATCATCACGCTGCCCGATTCGATCATGTGGCTGCTCAACATCCGCGGCGCGGACATCCCCCGCAACCCGGTGGCGCATGGCTTTGCGCTGCTGCGTGACGACGCGCGGGTCGATCTGTTCATGGCCGGGGTCAAGTTGCAGGGGCTGGAGGGGCACCTGGAGTCGACGGTTTCGTGCCACGAGCCGGATGGTTTCCTCGACGCGCTGGACCAACTGACAGGTCCGGTCAGTGTCGATTTCGCCACCGTGCCACAGATCGTGGCCGACCGGCTGGGCGACAGGCTGGCCGAGGGCGGAGATCCCTGCGCGCTGCCCAAGGCGCGCAAGAACGCCGCCGAGATCGAAGGCAGCGCCGAGGCGCATCTGCGCGACGGGGCGGCGGTTGTCGAACTGCTGGCATGGCTCGACGCGCAAAGCCCCGGTAGCCTCCGCGAAAGCGAGGTGGTCACGCGGCTGGAGGCGCTGCGCCGCAGCGATCCCGCCCTGCAGGACATCAGCTTCGAAACCATCGCCGGAACCGGGCCGAATGGCGCGATCATGCATTACCGCGTCACCGAGGCCACCGACAGCCTGCTGGAACCGGGGCACCTGTTGGTGCTCGACAGCGGCGGGCAGTATCTGGACGGCACCACCGACATCACCCGCACCGTGGCCATCGGCGAGGTTCGCGAAGAGGAGAAGGTCTGCTATACGCGCGTGCTGAAGGGCATGATCGCCATGTCGATGCTGCGCTGGCCGGTGGGTCTGGCCGGGCGCGACATCGAATGCGTGGCCCGCCTGCCGCTCTGGACCGCCGGGCAGGACTTCAACCACGGGGTCGGCCACGGCGTCGGCGCCTATCTGAGCGTTCACGAAGGCCCGCCGCGCCTGGCCCGCACCGGGCAGGCTCCGCTGGAGCCGGGAATGATCCTGTCGAACGAACCGGGTTACTACCGCGAAGGCGCCTTCGGCATCCGCATCGAGAACCTTCTGGTGGTGCGCGAGGCGCCGGACCTGCCGGGCGGCGACAGCGACCGCGCGATGCTGGAATGGCGTACGCTGACCTATGCCCCGCTGGACAGGCGGCTGATCCTGACCCATATGCTGGACGAGACCGAACGCGCCTGGTTGAACGCCTATCACGGCGACGTTGCGAAAAAGATCGGCCCACGGGTGGGCAGCACCACGCGGCTGTGGTTGGATGCGGCCACCGCGCCGATCTGACACGGGCCGGCACCCAGGGGCAGGAATTGCCCCGCACCGGGACAGCGAAGGAGACGACATGGGAGAAGCGATCACGATCCGCCAGGCGGAAGGGAAATGGGTGGTCCGCTCGGGCGGCGCGATCCTGGGCGAGACCAGCGCCGCGCTGGAACTGCTCGAGGACGGCCAAGACCCGGTGATCTATTTTCCCCGCGGGGACGTGGCGATGGCGTTCCTGGACCGCACCGACAAGGTGACCACCTGCCCGCACAAGGGCGAGGCCAGCCATTACTCGATCGTCAACAAGTCCTCGACCTCCGAAAACGTGGCCTGGAGCTATGAGGACCCGGTCGAGCAGGCCTCCGCGATCCGCGATCACCTGGCCTTTCACCAGCGCGACGGCGTGCTTGTCGAGAAGATCTGAACCGGCCGCGCGAACTATTCCGCCCTCGCGGCCCGGCCGGCACCTTCCCGCCTGGCTCCGATCGAAGGCGACCGCTGCCGGTGCTGGATCGCACACCGACGCTGCGAATAGGGAGCAATCACCGTGACCGGACCTTTGCCCGCGGATTTCTGGGACCGCATCGCCGACCGCTACGCCAAGCGTCCAATCGACGATCCCGACGCGTATCAAGCCGCCCTGGAGCGCACACGCAGCCACCTGCGCCCGCAGGACGATGTCCTGGAGCTGGGCTGCGGGACCGGCTCCACGGCCTTGCTTCTGGCCCCGGAGGTCGGGCGCTACACCGCCAGCGACCTGTCACCGCGCATGATCGAGATCGGCGGGGAAAAGGCCGCTGCCGAGGGCGTCGGAAACCTGGAGTTCATTGCCGCGGACCTGAGCAACCCGCAGCTGTCGGACCGGCCCCGGGATGCGGTTCTGGCCCTGAACCTGCTGCATCTGCTCGAGGATCTTCCCGAGGCGCTCAGCCGCGTGCATGCCATGCTGCGCCCCGGCGGGTTGTTCATTTCCAAGACCGTGTGCCCGATCTCCGGGCGTGTCCCGATCAAGCTCCGGCTGATGCTCTGGGCGCTGCCGGTCATGCAATGGCTTGGCAAGGCGCCCTATGTGAACTTCATGTCCACCGACGAACTGGAGACCGCGATCACGCAGGCCGGGTTCGAGATCATCGAGACCGGCAACTATCCCGCAAGTCCGCCCAGCCGCTACGTCGTCGCGCGCAGGCTCTGACCGCGGGTTGCTTGTGATCGGGGATGGGCGGGACTAGATGTGTGGGCGAACAGACAATGAGGCCCCCATGTATCACCTGCCCTTTCCCGTCCGTGACGCCAATGCCAGTGCCGGTGGCAAGGATCTGGGCGATCTGCCCGAGTGGGATCTGAGCGATCTCTACATCTCCGAGGACGCACCGGAACTCAAGCGCGATCTGGACTGGCTGGAATCCGCCTGCGCATCCTTTGCCGCCGATTACGAGGGCAAGCTGGCGGACCTGGACGCGGCGGGTCTGCTGGATTGCGTGCAGCGCAACGAGCGGATCAACACCATCGCCGGGCGCCTCATGTCCTTTGCCGGGCTGCGCTACTACCAGCAGACCACCGATGCGGGCCGCGCCAAGTTCCTGTCGGACTGCCAGGAAAAGATCACCAACTACACCACGCCGCTTGTGTTCTTCACGCTGGAGTTGAACCGGATCGACGAGGAGGCGCTGCAGGCGCGCTTTGCGCAGGATCCGGAACTGGCGCGCTACGAGCCGGTCTTTCGCCGCATCCGCGCCATGAAACCGTATCAACTCAGCGACGAACTGGAGCGGTTCCTGCATGACTTGGGCACGGTGGGCGACGCCTGGGAGAAGCTCTTTGACGAGACAATCGCGGGGCTGACCTTCACCGTCGATGGCGAAGATCTGGGCATCGAAAGCACCCTGACCCTGCTGACCGAACAGGACCGGGCCAAGCGCGAGGCCGCCGCCCGCGAACTGGCGCGCGTGTTTGGCGAGAATGTCCGCACTTTTGCGCGCATCCACAACACCCAATCCAAGGAGAAAGAGATCATCGACCGCTGGCGCGGGATGCCCTCGGCGCAGATGGGCCGGCACCTGTCGAACGATGTGGAACCCGAAGTGGTCGAGGCGCTGCGCGAGGCAGTCGTCGCCGCCTATCCCAAGCTCAGCCACCGCTACTACGAACTGAAACGCAAATGGCTGGGGCTGGACAAGCTGCAGGTCTGGGACCGGAACGCCCCGCTGCCGATGGAGGACAGCCGCATCGTGAACTGGGACGAGGCCGAGGCCACGGTGATGGAGGCCTACGAGTCCTTCGACCCGCGCATGGGCGAGTTGGCCAAGCCGTTCTTCGGCAAGGGCTGGATCGACGCGGGCGTGAAACCGGGCAAGGCACCGGGCGCCTTCGCACATCCCACCGTGACCGAGGTGCATCCCTATATCCTGCTGAATTACCTGGGCAAACCGCGCGACGTGATGACCCTGGCGCATGAGCTGGGCCACGGCGTGCACCAGGTGCTTGCGGCGGACCAGGGCGAGATGCTGTCCTCCACGCCGCTGACCCTGGCCGAGACGGCATCGGTCTTCGGCGAGATGCTGACTTTCCGCAAGATGCTCGACAAGGCCGAGACGCAGGAGCAACGCAAGGTGCTGCTGGCCGGCAAGGTCGAGGACATGATCAACACGGTCGTGCGCCAGATCGCCTTCTACGATTTCGAATGCAAGCTGCACGACGCTCGGCGCGGCGGCGAGCTGACGCCCGACGACATCAACGCGCTGTGGATGTCGGTGCAGGGCGAAAGCCTTGGCCCCGCCTTCGAGTTCATGGAAGGGTACGAGACCTTCTGGGCCTATATCCCGCATTTCGTGCACTCGCCCTTTTACGTCTATGCCTATGCTTTCGGCGACGGGCTGGTGAACGCGCTCTACTCGGTCTATGCCGATGGTGCCGAAGGGTTCGAGGACAAGTATTTCGACATGCTCAAGGCCGGCGGATCCAAGCACCACAAGGAGTTGCTGGCCCCGTTCGGACTGGACGCCAGCGACCCGGCCTTCTGGGGCAAGGGGCTGAGCATGATCTCGGACCTGATCGACGAGTTGGAGGCGATGGAGGGTTGAGCCCTCCGCGCCGGGTGGCAGCACCATGACCGACGACCGGCGAAAACCGACCCTGCGCGAACGCTTGCGCCCTTACCGGGCGCGCATCCGCAGCAACGTACCGCGCGGATTGCGGATCGTGGTGGGGGTGCTGCTGATCCTCGGCGGTTTCCTGGGGTTCCTGCCGGTGCTGGGATTCTGGATGATCCCGTTGGGCGTAATGGTGGCGGCGCTGGACGTGGAGCTTTATCGCCGGTGGCGGCGGCGAAAGACCCGCCGCCGGTAAGCCGCCACCCTGAGTCAGGCCTTGGCCGAAACCGCCTCGGCAATGGCGTCCACGACCCCGTCCACGGCGTCTGTCAGAAGCGCCTCGTCCTCGCATTCGGCCATCACCCGGATCAGCGGTTCGGTTCCCGATTTCCGGATCAGCAACCGCCCCTGCCCGCTCAGCGCGGATTCGGCGTCGGTGATGGCGGTCTGCACCGGACCCAGCTCCAGCGGCGTCTGCCCGGCACTGTAGCGTACGTTCTTGAGCAACTGCGGCACCGGCTTGAACTGCTGCGCCAGGTCGGCGGCGGCCCGGCCGGTGCGCACCATCTCGGTCAGGAAATGCAGCCCCGCCATCAACCCGTCGCCGGTGGTGGCATAGTCGGACATGACGATATGTCCCGACTGCTCGCCACCCAGGTTGAACCCGCCCGCGCGCATCCGCTCGACGACATAGCGGTCACCGACCGCAGTGCGCTCCAACCCGATGCCGTGTGCCGCCAGGTGGCGCTCCAGCCCGAGATTGGACATCACCGTGGCCACCAGCGCGCCGCCCGACAGCATCCCGTCAGCGGCCCAGCGCGTCGCCAGCAGCGCCATCAGCTGATCGCCATCGGCAATCCGCCCGTCGGCATCGATCACGATCACCCGGTCGGCATCCCCATCGAGACAGATGCCGACATCCGCACCATGCGCCACCACGGTCTCGGCGGCAAAGGCCGGCTGGGTGGACCCGCAGCCCAGGTTGATGTTCAGGCCATCCGGCGCGGTGCCCACGGGGATCACGTCGGCGCCCAGTTCCCACAGGATCTCGGGCGCGGCCCGGTGGGCGGCACCGTTGGCGCAATCGACCACGACCTTGAGCCCGTCCAGCCGCAATTCGCGGGGCAGCGAGGATTTCACCCGCTCGCCATAGCGGAACCGGGCATCATCGACCCGCCGCGCCCGGCCGATATTGCGCGCCTGCGCCGGCTGCACGCCATCGGCGATCAGGCGCTCGATCTCCAGTTCGGCCTGGTCCGACAACTTGAACCCGTCCGGGCCAAAGAACTTGATGCCGTTGTCCTGGGCCGGGTTGTGGCTGGCCGAGATCATCACGCCCAGATCGGCGCGCATCGAGCGGGTCATCAGCCCCACCGCAGGCGTCGGCACCGGCCCCAGCAGCAGGACGTTCATGCCGGTGCTGGTCAGCCCGGCCGTGAGCGCATTCTCGAACATGTAGCCCGACAGGCGGGTGTCCTTGCCGATTACCACGCGGTGCACACCGCCCGCATCCCGGCGGAAGTAGCGGCCCACCGCCGCCCCGATGCGCAGCGCCATCTCGGCGGTCATGGGATGGGTGTTGGCCGTGCCCCGCACGCCATCGGTCCCGAAGAGTTTGCGCATCCTGCCTCGCTGGTTGAGCTTGTTTCGTTGGCTCGAAACTACCGGACAGCAGCCCACAGGCGCAAGGCCTGCGCGGTTTCGGCAACATCGTGCACGCGCAGGATCTGCACGCCCTGCGCCGCCGCCGCCAATGCGACGGCAATCGAGCCCGGTGCCCGGTCGGCGGCCTGCGCGGCCCGCCCCAGCGTGCCGATGAAACGCTTTCTGGACGCACCCAGCAGGACGGGGCAGCCCAGCCCGTGAAACAGGCTGATCCCCTTCAGAAGTGCCAGGTTGTGCTCCAGCGTCTTGCCAAACCCGATCCCCGGGTCGGCGATGATCCGCGCACGCGGTACGCCGGCGGCCTCGAGCAGCGCGATCTGCCCGGCGAGGAAGTCGTAAACGTCCAGCAGCACATGCTCGTAGATCGGGTTATCCTGCATCGTCTTGGGGTCGCCGCGCGCATGCATGATGCAGACCGGCACCCCGGTCCGGGCACAGAGCGGCGCCAGGTCGGGGTCATGGGTAAAGCCCGACACGTCATTGACCAGCCCCGCCCCGGCCTGCAGCGCCGCCTCGGCCACCGCCACCTTGCGGGTGTCGATCGAGATCAGCGCCCCGGTCTCGGCCCTTATCGCAGCGATCACCGGCGCGGTGCGGGCGATCTCGGTCTCGACATCGACGGCGTCCGAACCCGGACGGGTGGATTCGCCGCCCACGTCCAGGATCGGCACGTCCTGCGCGAGCATGTCCCGCGCGCCGGCCAGAGCCGTTTCGACCGTGGCGTGCCGTCCGCCATCGGAAAAGCTGTCCGGGGTGATGTTGAGGATGCCCATGATGACCGGCGCATCCATATGCACTCCGGCAATGGGCGGCCGCGGCCGCGTCAGCCGGTCGAGGTCCGCCTCGGGAATGTCCTGTGCCGCGACGATTGCACCCTCGCCAGAGCGCGACAGGCGCTCGGCATGGGTGAACCACAGCGCCCCGCCGGCCAGCGGCTGCGCCGTCACCGGGCGGAGAGCGCCCGACTGCACAAGAGGCCGGTAATAGGCGTTCACAGGTCCTTCTGCTCCACCGGAACGAAGCGCAGCGGCACACCGGGCGCGGCCGGCAGGTCGGCGCCGATCACCATCATCTCGCCAGCCTCGAACGTGGCCGCGAACCAGGCCGCCAGCGCCACCGCGTCCGAGGGCTTGGCCGAAGGGCCGTCCACCGCGTCCAGAACGATCTTGGACGGCGCCCAGACGCTGATCTGGCCGTTCTTCATCGCCCAGTCCAGTTCCGTCCGGGTCGAGACCACAACGCAGCGCGGATCGCGCGCGGCCAGAACCCAGGCGTTCTGCTCAATGGCCAGAAGGTCGATCCGGCGCTGGGTCATGGCGTGACCGGTCTGCGGCACGTCCAAGCCGGTCGGGCCCACGCACAGGATCAGGGGACGCTTGCGGGTCTGCAGCTGGTCGATCCAGCCCGACAGGTGCGGCGAGGCGATGGCGTCGCCCGAGAGATAGACCAGACGCGGATGCGGCCGCTCACCCCCCTGCACGTCGGGATGCAGCGCGTCCTTGCCGCGCACGATCTCGACCCCCAGCGCGCCGGGCCCGCGGTCGAGCTTTTCGATCCGAACGAAGGCGCGCACCGCCTGCGGCTCGGCCAGGATGCGTTCGGCCACGCGCGCGGCCAGGGTCTCGAGCAGGTTGAGACGCTCGGCGGACAATTCATGCGCGATGGCCTCGGTCACGCGGTCATAGGACAGGATGCGGTCCACGTCGTCGTCGATCGGTTCCGCCAAGGGCATCACCTCGACCACGACATTGAAGCAGATCCGCTGCGTCGTCCCGCGCTCGGCCTGGAAGGCGCCGATCTCGACCTCGACGATGTGATCGCGCAGCGAGATGCGATCGAGCGGCCCGCGCGGCGCGGTGGCAGCGGCGCGCTCGGACGGATGCGCGAAGGCAAGTCTGATTTCTGTGCTCATCTCGGCGGCCCTCCGGCCCTGGACTTCCTGCGCCCAGCAATAGGCGATGGGGAGCCTGCTTAACAGGCCCGGACGCGCCGCACCAGCAGGCGAATGCGGCAGATCACGCCACCCGGAACCAGCTCATCATCCCCGAGGCGGCATGACCGAGCATGTGGCAATGCAGCAGCCAGTTGCCCGGATTGTCCGCAACCATTGCGATCTGGCGGGTCTCGCCACGCCGGACCAGCACCGTGTCACGCCAGGGACCCGGCCGGCCATCCTCCGTCAGCAGCCGGAAATGATGCCCGTGCAGGTGCATGCCGTGGTCAAAGGCGGTCTCGTTGACGAAGGCGATCCGGTGCAGACTGCCACGGGCCGCATCCAGGAACGGCTCGGCAGGCCGGTCGGCATATCCGTTCAGGGCCCAGAAGCGGCCGAGTTCGGCCAGTTCGCGGCCCGACAGTTCGGTATCGCCCAGACGCGCCGAATCGAGCCAGCGCATGGCCCCGCCCTGCAGCCTCATCCGGCTCAGCGGCGCGCGGGCCGGCTCGTCCAGATCGGGCACGGGGTTCGGCGGCAAGGGCTGCGGCGCCGGCCGGCGGCTCTGCGCCGCCACGCCCCCGACCTGGAACCGGGTCAGGCCGTACCCGCCATCACGCTCGATGCTGAGCAGGCTGGCCGTCGCGCCCGCCTCGGCCGTCACATCCACGATCAGGTCGGCGCGCTGCGCCGGCGCCAGCGGAAAGGCCCCGGTCACGGCCAGCGGGGTGTCCAGCGGCATCCCGTCCAGCGCGACGATCCAGCCCTCCAGCCCGTCCAGCCCCAACTCGAACACACGCGCGTTGGCGGCGTTGGTCAGCCGCAGCCGCAGGCGCTCGTGACGCCGAACCCGGAACTCCGGATCGAAACGGCCATTGACGGTCACGATATTGCCCAGCCGGCCCGCATGGCCAAGGTCGTGGCCATTGTCGAAATCGCCGGTCAATTCGACGGTGTCTGGGTCGAGGCGCCAGTCATCGACCATCAGCACCAGGTCGCGGTCGACTTCAGGCGCATCGGCCTCCTCGACGATCAGCGGGCCATAAAGACCGCGCGCCACCTGCTCCATCGAGCGGTTATGCGCGTGATACCAGTAGGTTCCCGCGTCCGGCACGGTGAAGTCATAGTCGAATTGCCCCCCTGGCGGCACCGCCTCCTGGGTCAGCCCCGGCACCCCGTCCATCGCGTTGTCGATGCGGATGCCGTGCCAGTGGACGCTGGTGGCCTGCGGCAGGTCGTTGCGCAACTGCCGCACCACCCGTGCCCCCTGCGCGACCCGGATCTCGGCGCCGGGCGCACTGCCGTCATAGGACCAGATCGGAGTCTGCGCATGGCCGTCGGGCGCGATCTGCTGCCGTGCCGGGTGGGCAAGCAGCGGAGTAGCGCCAGCGGCGCGTCCTGCGGCGGGCACCAGCGGCCAGGCGGCGGCTGCGGCCAGAAATTGTCGGCGGTCGAGGTTCATCGCGGGACTCCCTGCCCGCAATATAGACGCGCGCCGGCCGCGCGGAAAGCGGTGCGCGTGTCGCTCAGTTGCTGGCCGTGCGGTAGTTGTGGCGATAGAAGATGTGAACGCCGATGCGGGCCGTCTTTTCATAGACGCGCGACCAGCGCGGCCGCACCGCGGTCGTGTGGTAGTGAGTGGCCCCGTCGGTCAGGTTGCCAGACACTCCGTCGATCGTCGCGCGGGCCACTTTCGAGACGCGCTCGAACGCCTTCTTCTCGCGGATCACCTCCTTGGCGCCATCGCAGGTATAAGTGAACTGGCACTGATACTTGCGCCCGGTTCCCTGCCGGATCACGCCGCAGAGCGTACTGGGAAAGCGGGTGCTCTTGACCCGGTTCATGATGACCTCGGCCACCGCGAACTGGCCCTTCACAGTTTCACCGCGCGCTTCGAAATACAGCGCCTCGGCCAGGCATCGCCACTGCTCGCCGCCCTGGGCGCGCGGCTGCTCGTCGACCCAGGCCTTCGAATACGAAACCTGCAGCGGTTTGCGCTTGGGTCGGACGGAATTCAGGTATTGCCGGAAACGCGAGCCGGGCAACGCATCCAGCGACGCCTGCTCATGTTCCACCAGCGACGACAAATCCTTCTCGGCGAAAGACGTATCAGGCAGCATTACGGACGCCGCCAAGGCGACCGCGCAAAAAATCTTCTTCATTTCGAAACCCCACCAGGTTCTTTTCCGCGCCAGTCCCCCCGGCCAGCGCAGGCAGCCCAATAGCGCAGTCGGGCGCGAAGGTCCAGATCACTGAAAAATGCAAGCAGATTCCAGTAGTTTTCCGCCGATTCTCATCCAACGCGCTACCCGAGGAAACGCAACATGTTGTGGTTATTCGTCAGCGTCACCCAGTTGGTGGGCAATCGCCAATTGGGCGGCGGCAAGCCGCGCAACCGGCACCCTGTAGGGTGAACAGGACACGTAATCAAAGCCCGCGGCGCGGCAGAATGCGATTGATTCGGGGTTGCCGCCATGCTCGCCGCACACCGAAAGCGTCAGCCCCGGACATTCGCCGCGCGCCCGTTCCACGCCCAGCCAAAGGAGCTCGCCCACGCCCTCGGTGTCGAGCACGTGAAACGGGTCTTCGGGAAACACGCCCTTCTGCACGTAGGCCGACATGAAGCGGCCCGCATCGTCGCGGGACAGGCCATAGGTCATCTGAGTCAGGTCGTTGGTGCCGAAGCTGAGGAACGAGACATGCGGCGCGATCTCGTCGGCGCGCAGGCAGGCGCGCGGCGTCTCGACCATCACGCCCAGGCGATAGTCGAACTCGCAGCGCCGTTCGGCCGCGACGGCAGCGGCGACCGCGTCGATGCGCGACTTGACCAGTTCCACCTCGCGCTTGGCCGAGACCAGAGGGATCATCACCTCGGGCACGACCGGCGCGCCCTCCTCGCTGGCGTCCAGCGTCGCCTCGAATATGGCGCGCGCCTGCATGTCGTAGATCTCGGGCACGGTCACGCCCAGGCGTACGCCGCGCAGGCCCAGCATGGGGTTGTATTCGCTCATCGCCTCGACCCGGCGCTCGACATCCGAGACCGGCAGGTCCAGCGCCTCGGCCAGTTCGCGCTGCCCGGTCCGGGTGGTGGGCAGAAACTCGTGCAGGGGCGGGTCGAACAGGCGGATGCAGACCGGCTGACCCTGCATGATGCGGAAAAGCTGGGTGAAATCGTCCCGCTGCATCGGCAGCAACCGCTCCAGCACCGCGGCCCGACCCTGCGGGGTCTGGGCAAAGATCATCTCGCGCATCATGGTCAGGCGGCCGGGCTCGAAGAACATGTGCTCGGTCCGGCACAGCCCGATGCCCTGGGCGTCGAACTTGCGCGCCGCCTCGGCATCCTCGGGCGTGTCGGCATTGGCGCGGATGCCGATGTCGCGGGCGGCATCGGCCCAGCGCATCAATGTCTGGAAACTGTCGTCCAGCGCCGCCTCCAGCATCTCGGGCTCGCCGGCCAGCACCTGGCCCGAGCTGCCGTCGATGGTCAGGATGTCTCCGGTGCGGAAGTCGCGGCCGTCCGGGGCGGTCAGGATCTTCTTGCGGGTCTGGAACCGCATGCCCGAGGCGCCGACGATGCAGGGCAGGCCAAGGCCCCGCCCGATCACCGCGGCATGGCTGGTCATGCCGCCCTTCTCGGTCAGCACCGCAACCGCGGCATGCATCCCGCGCACGTCCTCGGGCGAGGTTTCGCGCCGCACCAGGATGCAGGGCTCGCCGCGCGCGGCACTTGCCTGCGCCTCGGCGGCGGTGAACACGATCCGCCCGGTGGCCGCGCCGGGGCTGGCCCCGATCCCCGTGGTCAGCACATCGCGCGCAGCACCCGGCCGCACCTGCCGGTGCATCAGCTCGTTCAGCGAATGGGCGTCCACCCGCATCACCGCCTCCTGCTGCGGAATGATGCCGTCCTCGGCCAGGCGCACGGCGATGCGCACCCCGGCGCGCGGGCTCCGCGGCGTGCGCACGCCGTCGAGGATGCGCACCTCGCCGTTCTGGATAACGAATTCGACCTGCATCTCTTCGCGCAGCTTCTCGCGCATCAGCGCGGCATGGGCTTTTAGGTCGGCAAAGGCGTCCGGTGCCAGCTCCTCGAGCGACGGGCCGCGCTCGTCCTTCTCCAGAAACAGCGCGCTGGCCCCCGCGCCCAGCGCATCGCGGCCCTGACTCTGGCTCAGGTAGCGGCCGTTGACCTGGGGCAGGCCGGTGACCGGATCGACCAGCTGCAGCACGCCCGAGCCGCATTCGCCCTGCCCCACGCCCGGGATCATGCGCTGGATCACCAGGCCCAGCCCGGCCTCTTCCGGCGCGCCCTTGGCCTTGCGCAGAAGCCGCGCGGTGGTGCCGTCCCAGGCGCGCGCCATCGACCGCAGCACCGCCACCAGCTGCTCGCCCGGATCCTGGGGGAACACCTCGTCTGTCTCGTCCTCATAGGCCCGCAGGATCGCGCTCAGGCCGGCGGGGCCGTCATCGGACACGTCGTCGAACACGTCCGGATCCAGCCGCGCCACGTGGATCGCATAGATCTGCACGAACCGCAGATAGAGTGCCGCCGCCGCATCCTGGCCCATCGTGCCGCTCAACTCGTCATAGCGCGCATCGTTCATGCCGATGTTGAGCACCGCGTTCGGCCCGCCCCAGTCGGGATCCTCGGAACTGGGCCGGACGCAGAGCAGGTCGGTGGCCGCGAACTTGCCCAGGATGCGCGGGATGTCGGGCATCTGCCCCCGCGCGATGTCCTGAACCGCGGCAAAGGACAGCGCGACGGTCTGCGGCACCGGCATGTCGAGGCGCACCAGGCGCTGCAGGCATTTCGCCCGCCCGCCATGGGTCTCGGCCGTCACCGGGGCCTCGGCCGTGATCAGGGTGATATAGGGGTCATTCTGCACTGCGGCACCACATCTGTTCGCCCGCAGCATAGGCCGCTTTGCCCGCCGCGCAAGAGCGCGCGGCGTGGCTTGGCCCGAGGTGGTGTCCTCAGGTTCGGGCGCGGCTAACGGCTACGTCTGGTGCCGGAAAGCTTGGTCGGGGCTCCGCCCGTTCGCAGGCGAAACCGTCCACTGGACGGTTTCCGAGAAGCCTGCTCACCCCTCAATGCGCGTGAGATCGGCGACCGAGGCGCAGATGCGGCGGATCTGGCTGAGCAGGTTCAACCGGTTGCGGCGCAGGATCGCGTTGTCGGTGTTCACCTGCACCTCTTCGAAGAACGCGTCGATGGGCGCGCGCAGACCAGCCATGGCCGCCATCGCCTCGGGATAGTCCTCGGCCTCCAGCGCCGGTGCGATCCGCGCCTCGGCCGCCTCCAGCGCGGCAAAGAGCGCGCGCTCGCTGTCGGTCTCGGCGAATTTGGGATCGGCACCGAACGAGTATTCCACCCCGTCCTTCTCTTCGGCCTGGGTCAGGATGTTGTTGGCCCGCTTGAAGCCCTGCACGAGGTTCTCGCCGTCATCGGTCACAATCACCGCGTTCAGCGCGCGGGCACGCTTGACCAATCGGCTGAGATCATCGTTGCCGGCCATCTGGGTGCAGGCATCGATCACGTCGTGGCGGATACCCTGGTCACGCAGGAAAACCTTGAGGCGGTCATGGATGAAAGCCAGCAGGTCTTGTGAAAGGTCCGGCACCACCTCGCCCACCCGGACAAGAAGCGAACCATCCGAAGTGTCGATTTCGGAGTCCTCCAGCCTTGCACGGACCGAGCGAAGTGCCGCTCCGAACACGCCATGTTCGGCGATTTCGTCGAGAAGATCATTGAGCGCGCCAATGTCCTTCTCGTCGGCATCGCCGTTGAGTTGAATCTTGTGCTTGAGCAACTGGCTGTCGATGTAGCGATCGAGCGGCAAGCGCAACTCACTGCTCAACACCAACCGGATCACCCCCAACGCCGCCCGCCGCAGGGCAAAAGGATCCTTCGACCCGGTGGGTTTCTCGTCGATGGCCCAGAACCCGGTCAGCATGTCCAGCTTGTCGGCCAGCGCCACTGTCACAGACAGCGGCGCCGTGGGCACGTCGTCGGACGGGCCGAGCGGCGAGTAGTGTTCCTGTGCGACGGCGGCGATGGCGGCGTCCTCGCCCGACGCCTCAATGTAATATCGGCCCATAAGCCCCTGAAGTTCTGGGAATTCATAGACCATCTCAGAATTCAGATCGGCCTTGGCCAGTTCCGCCGCGCGTGCCGCCTTGTCCGAGTCCGCCCCGGTCACCGGCGCCAGTTCGCGGGCCAGCGCGGCGATACGGCGGATGCGGTCGCCCTGGCTGCCGAGCTTGTTGTGAAAGGTCACGTCTTCCAGCGCGCGGGTCCAGGCGCCCATGTCCGACCGCGCCACGCGCAGGTCGTTGTCCCAGAAGAACTTGGCATCCGCCAGCCGCGCCGACAGAACCTTCTGGTTGCCCGCCAGGATGGTCGCGCCCTGGTCGGCGGTGTCGCGGTTGGCGACGGTGACGAACCGCTCGATGCGCCCGGTCTTGGGGTTTCTCACCGAGAAGAATTTCTGGTGCTCCTTCATCGAGGTCTGCAGCACTTCGGGCGGCAGGTCCAGGAACGCCTCGTCGATCTCGCCCATCAGCACCGCGGGCCATTCCACAAGCCCCGCCACCTCAGCCAAAAGCCCGGCATCCTCGACCAACTCGCACCCGGCCGCAAAAGCCAGGTTGGCGGCCTCCTGCCGGATCTGTTCGGCCCGTTCCTCCGGCGACAGGATCACATGCGCGCGCTTGAGCTTCGCCTCGTAATCCTCGAAGGATGAAACCGAAAACGCGTCCGACGCCATGAAGCGGTGGCCGCGCGTGGTGTCGCCCGCGGCGATGCCGTCGACGTCCAAGGGAACGATCTGCGCGCCGCCTTCATCGGTCAGGATGCACAGGATCGAATGCAGCGGCCGCACCCAGCGCAGGCTGCCCGCGCCCCAGCGCATCGACTTGGGCCAGGGGAAGGTGCGGATGGTCTCGACCAGGACCTCGGCCACGATCTCGGCGGCCGGGCGGCCGGCCCGCTCGATCGTCGCGAAATAGACCGCGCCCTTGGGCGTGTCGCGCTCCTCGAGCTGCGCGCGGGTCACGCCGGCGCCGCGCAGGAACCCCTCGATCGCCTTGTCGGGAGCGCCGACCTTGGGCCCCTTGCGCTCCTCGCGCACGATCGGGCTTTCGTCCAGCAGCCCCTGCACTGTCAGGGTCAACCGGCGCGGGGTCGAGAAGGCGGCAGCCCCGGCATAGGTCAGCCCGGCCTCGACCAGCCCGTCGGTCACGCGCCTCCGCAGGTCTTCCGCCGCCCGGACCTGCATCCGCGCGGGGATTTCCTCGGAGAAGAGTTCGATCAGCAGGTCGGGCATGAAAGGTCCTCGGCAGGTTCGATGCGGGCGCAGCGCAGACGCGCCCACAGCGGATACGCAAGCGCTTGGGCGAATGCAAGAACGCGCCTGGCGGCGCGGGCCTCCGGCGGGGATATTTGCGGCAAGAGGAAGGGCCCGGGCGTCATTGACCGGCGGTCGGGCGCGGCGGACAATCCTCGCCCACCTGGGTGCCGTCATAGGTTTTGCGGCCGCAATTGTTCAGCGCATTCCAGGCATAGCCGCGCCCGTCGGCGGTTACGGCCACGATCCGGTCGACGCCGAAATGCACGTTCTTCTGCCCGATGAAGGCCCGCGCCCGTCCGGCGGCCAGGTCATCGGCCAGCGCCACCGCGTCGAAGCAGTCGAACCAGCCCGGCGCGGTCAGCGGCTCGGGCGCCTCGGCGGGCATGTAGGTCGCAGCCAGCGCCTCCGGCGCGGCCTCGGTCTCGAAACAGGCGCGATAGCGGATCGGCGAGCTGTCGGCGTCGATGGCGCGGAACTCGGAATAGGTGATGGGTTCGGGCGCCTCGGCGTCTTGCGGCAGCAGCATCACGTCGCGCCCCGGCTGCGCCGCGACATCGTAGTAGTAGCCGTAGATCTGGAAATAATAGAGCGCCCCGCCGGCGATTGCCGCCGAAACGAGAACGATCATGGCCAGGATCTTGCCGCTCATGCCGCGGCTCCGGCGGAAACCTGCGCGGCCTGGCGGCCCACCCGGTTGCCCCTTTGCCCGCTTCGGGCCGGTCCGACGCGCGCCATCAGGCCGCCTGCCCGCCGGCCTCGGTGCGCACGAAGGCGTCCGCACAGCGTTTCGCAAGCGCGCGGACCCGACCGATATAGGCCTGCCGCTCGGTCACCGAGATCACGCCACGGGCATCCAGCAGGTTGAAGATGTGGCTCGCCTTGATGCACTGGTCATAGGCGGGATGCGCCATGATGATGTGCTTGCCGGTCTTGGGATCGGTGTCGTCCTGCGCCAGCAGGTGCTCGCACTCCGCCTCGGCCTCCTCGAAATGGCGCAGCAGCACCTCGGTATTCGCGGTGTCGAAATTGTAGCGCGCGTATTCCTCCTCGGTCTGGCGGAACACGTCGCCATAGCTGAGCGGGATCGGCGCATCGGGGTCGTTGAACGGCATGTCCATCACATGGTCGATGCCCAGCACATACATCGCCAGCCGCTCCAGCCCATAGGTCAGCTCGCCCGAGACGGGGTGGCAGTCATGCCCGCCGACCTGCTGGAAATAGGTGAACTGGCTGACCTCCATGCCGTCGCACCAGACCTCCCAACCCAGGCCCCAGGCGCCCAGAGTGGGGCTTTCCCAGTCATCCTCGACAAAGCGGATGTCATGCAGCTCCATGTCGATGCCGATGGCCTGTAGCGAGCCCAGATACAGCTGCTGCAGATCGGGCGGGCTGGGTTTGATCAGCACCTGGTACTGGTAATAGTGCTGCAGCCGGTTGGGGTTCTCGCCATAGCGCCCGTCCGTTGGTCGGCGCGATGGCTGCACATAGGCCGCGGCCCAGGGGCGCGAGCCCAGCGCGCGCAGCGTCGTGGCCGGGTGGAAGGTGCCGGCACCCACCTCCATGTCATAGGGTTGCAGGATGGCGCAGCCCTTGGCCCCCCAATAGCTCTGAAGCCGCAGGATGATCTCCTGGAACGAGCGCGGCGTCTGCGGTGTCGTGTCGGTCATGGCTGGGCCTTTCGCGGGCCGGGTTGGTCCTTGCCGCCTCTTCCTAGGCAAGGCGCCGTGGGGCGTCAACACGGGTGCGGCCTGCAACCGGGGCGACCCTGTCGTGATATCGACACACCGCCCGGGCCGTTGCGGGGCGGGCATGGAACTTCTTTACGTTTCCTGCTTAATGACTGGCGAAAACCCCAATTCGAAACACAGAGATATTACAGATGATCAGAGTATTCCTGGCGGCCTGTCTGGCGCTCACCTGGCTGGCGCACAGCGCCTCGGCCCAGCAGCAGGAGGCCTGGGTCCAGATCGAGGCGCACAATTCGCTGGCCGAAGCGCAGGATCGCGCGCGCATCTACTCCGGTGCGCTGGCGGATGTGCACGGGTTTTCCCTGGGCAACGGCTGGTATGGCATCGTCCTCGGTCCCTATTCCCGCCCCGACGCAGAGCGCGTGCTGCAGGTCTATCGCGCCGAGCGCCAGATCCCGTCAGACAGTTTCATCACCTTCTCCAGAGCCTTGCGGCAGCCGTTCTGGCCGGTTGGCGCCAATGCGCTGAATCGGGGCGTCGTGACCTCGCCCCTGCCCACGCCGGAACAGGAGACGGCCGAGCCGGTCACACCGCAACCGACCGACGAGACACCGGCCGAGGCCCGCGCCGGCGAGCGTCTGCTGACCGCGCAGGAACGCCGCGATCTGCAGACCGCGCTGCAGGCGGCGGGGTTCTATGGCGCCGCGATCGACGGGGCCTTCGGCGCCGGCACACGCCGGTCCATGGCCGCATGGCAGGCCTCCAAAGGCTATGAGGCGACCGGGATCCTGACCACGGCGCAGCGCAAGGCGCTGATGGACGAGTACAACGCGCCGCTGATCAGCGTCGGAATGGCACGCCACACAGATGCACAGGCCGGTATCGCAATCGACCTGCCTCTGGGCGAGGTGGCCTTCGACCGGTACGAACCGCCCTTTGCGCATTTCGAAGCCAGTGGCGATCTGGGTGCGCGCGTGTTGCTGATCAGCCAGCCGGGCGACCGGGCGGTGCTGCATGGTCTCTATGACATCATGCAGACGCTGGAAATCGTGCCGCTGAACGGCCCGCGCGAGCGGCGCGGCGACCGGTTTACCCTGGAGGGTCGCGGCAACGGCATCGTCTCGTATACCGAGGCGTCGGTTGCGGACGGTCACGTCAAGGGGTTCACCCTGGTCTGGCCCGAAGGTGACGAGGCGCGCCGGGCGCGCGTCCTGTCGGCGATGCAGTCAAGCTTCGAGCGTCTGGGCGGCGTGCTCGACCCCGGCGCGGGCGAGGCGGCGGCCAAGGATATCGACCTGGTTTCGGGACTGAAGCTGCGCAAGCCGCGCCTGTCGCGCTCGGGCTTTTTCGTGGACCCTGCCGGGACGGTCGTCACCGTCGCCGAGGCCGTGCGCGGCTGTGCCCGGATCACGCTGGACAGCACCCATGTGGCCGAGGTGGTCGACGAGGATGCGGGTCTCGGCGTGGCCGTGCTCCGGCCGACGGAACCGCTGGCGCCGATGGCTGTCGCCGAGTTGCGCGGTGCCGAGCCGCGGCTGCAATCCGACGTGGCCGTGTCGGGCTATTCCTACGAAGGGCGGCTGGGCGCACCCACGCTGACCTTCGGCACGGTGTCGGACCTGCAGGGCCTGGACGGCGAGCGGCAACTCAAGCGGCTGGCGCTGGCCGCGCAGTCCGGTGACGCCGGCGGGCCGGTCCTGGACACCGGCGGCGCGGTCGTCGGCATGTTGCTGCCCGACCCCGGCGCCGACCGTAAACTGCCGGACGAGGTCAGCCTGGCCGCGGATGCCGGCGCGCTGAGCGCGATGCTGGCCGCCAAGGGCATCACCGCCACCGAAAGCGGCACGCAGGGCGATGTCACGCCCAACGAGCTGGACCGCCGCGCTCTGGGCATGACGGTGCTGGTCAGCTGCTGGGACTGATCCTGCAAAAGGAAACTTGGACAAGACGCGTTCCGGCAACGGAGCGCGTTTTTTTTTCTGACCGGTCAGGCCCGCCAGAATTGCACGGTCAGGATGACGTAGACCGCGAACAGCTCCAGCCGCCCGATCAGCATCGCCGCGCTGAGCAGCCATTTCGCCGGATCGTTGAGCCCCGAGAAATTGCCTGACGGCCCGATCCGCTCCCCCAGCCCGGGGCCGACATTGGCGAGCGCCGTGGCGGCCCCCGACAGCGCGGTGACGAAATCCAGCCCGGTCAGCGCCAGCGCCCAGGCGAACATGCCCAGCGTCACCGTGAAGAAGACGAAGAAACTGATCACCGAATTCAGCACATCCGGGCCCACCGCCCGTCCGTTGTAGCGCGGCGTGAACACGCCATGCGGCGAGCGGATCAGCTGCATCTGTGCCTTGATCGAGGCGAACAGCAGTTGATAGCGGAATATCTTGACCGAGCAGGCGGTCGACCCGGCGCACCCGCCAATCAGCCCGATGAAGAAGAAGATCGTGATCAGGAACCCGCCCCAGGTCATGTAGTTGACGCTGGCATAGCCGGTGCCCGAGATGATCGAGGTGATGTTGAACAGCGCCTCGCGAAAGGCCCGTTCGAGATCGTGCGGAAAGATCGACATCAGGACCAGGGTGGTCACACCCACCAGGACGCCGATCACCATCAGGAAGGCCCGGATCTGGCTGTCCTGAAAGAGCGGTCGGGTGTTGCCGTTCACCAGCTGGACGTAGCGCACGAAGGGCAGCGCCGAGAGGATCATGAAGACCGCGGCCGCATATTCCGCCGGCCCCGAGAAGGTGCCGAATGAGGCATCGTAGTTCGAGAACCCGCCGGTCGCGATCGTGGTGAAGGCATGCACCGTAGCGTCGAAGAAGCTCATGCCGAGGGTGGTGTAGACCAGCGTGCACACGGCGGTGAGGACCACGTAGATGACCGAGATCTGCCCGGCGATCTGCTGCGCCCGGGGCAGGATCTTGCCCATCGTGTCGAATCCTTCCGAGCGAAAGATCTGCATCCCGCCGACACGCAGCTCCGGCAGGAACACCATCGCCACGACAATGATGCCGATGCCGCCCAGCCATTGCAGCAGCCCGCGCCACAGGAGCAGCCCGCGCGGCAGGTGTTCCAGGCCCGAAAGCACGGTCGATCCGGTTGTTGTCAGGCCCGACATCGCCTCGAAGAAGGCATCGACGAAACGCAGCTGCGTCTCGCCCAGCATGAAGGGCAGCGCACCGAAGACCGGCAGCGCCAGCCAGACCAGCGTCGTGACGAGAAAGGTCTGCTGGATCGTCAGGCCCTCGCGAACGCCATTGGCGCAGCTCAGCGCCATCAGCCCGCCGGTCAGGACGGTGAGGATCCCGCTTTCAAGGAAAACCGGCCACTGGCCGCGCCCCTCTGCGAGGTCCGCCAGCAGCGGCAGCAGCATGGTCGCGCCGAGAAGCGCGACCAGCAGGCCGATGACATATCCGACGGGGCGCAGGTCCAACATGCGGGGCAGCGTTGGCCTGCCCCCCGCCGGCTGTCAAGCGCCCTCGTCGCGGCTCAGCTGTCCAGCTTGGCCTTGCTTTCGGGCATGGCCGGGGGCATCGACGGCGCGCGCGACCGGCGCGGCGACGGCGCGGCGGACGTGGCCTCGGGCTTGGGCGCGGCGCCCGCAGACTTCGGCGCGTCCGGGACGGCCGGTTTCGGCGCCTGGCTGACGTCGGCCGGCTTGGTTGCCGGTGCAGCCGCCGGCTTGGCCGCCGGTGCCTCCGCCTTCGCGGCGGGGGGCGTGCTCTGCGCCGGGGCCTTGGCTGAGCTGGCCTTGGGCTCATGCGCCTTGGGCTGCTCGGCCGCCTTGGGCGCGGCTGAAGGCGCCGGATTGACCTTGGCCGCGGGTTTCGTGGCCGCTGCGACCGGCGTGCGCTTGGCTGCGGGGCGTTTGCGCGCCGGGCTCTTTCGGGCCGCTGCCGGTTTCGCCGCCGGCTTGGGCGTCTCGGCCGGTTTGACCGTTGCAGCCGGCTTCTTGGCCGCTGGTTTGGCCGCAGCAGTAGGCTTGGCGGCCGGCTTGGCCGCAGTAGCGGGCGCGGCGGCCGGTTTGACCGGGCTGGCCGCCGTCTTGGCCTTGGGCGCAGCGGCCTTGCGGGTCGACTTGCCGGCCGGTTTCGAGCCATAGGGCTGGGCCGCCGCGCGATGCAGCGCGTGCACCTGCAGCATCGGCGCCTCGATGGCCGATCGGGTCAGGATCTGGGCGATCCGGATCTGGTTGGACCAGGCGTAGCCTGCAAACCGCAGGGCCGCCGCCTGATAATCGAGCGGGTTGGTGATGGGGGTCATTGTGGAACAGCTCCTCTGAATTCGGACCACGGGGGACGGAAGGGCCATGCAACGCCGGTGCCCGCCGCCGACATGGCGGTCACGTTCGGGCGACAGGGATCTGCGGCGCGCATGGCGGGCCCTTTCGGTGCATCCATCCACGAGCGGGGAGTCCGCCGGAATGAACGATGCGTCTCACGGTCAACATATGTTGATTGTTTCCGCAGTTGCAGCACCTTTCTGCTGCGGTGCGGCAATTTCCCGCCTACAACGGAGAATTCGGGTCATACGTGCAAAACACCGGCGGCCCGGACAGGTCACGCAACGTCAACCGCGCAAAGCGCGCGGCTCAACCCACGTGGAACAGGCTTGCAAACAGCCGGGGATCGAGGCTGTCGGCGGCAAAGGTCTCGCCCTGGGTGAGAATCGATACGGCATCGTGGCTGTGCAGGCTTTCCTGGTGGCTGGCCACCACGCGGAAATCACCGATATGGTGATCGGCCTGCAACTGCTCGCAGAAGAGCCGTGCCGCGTCCTCGACAAAGATCGGGTTGGCCGCATTCAGCTCGGCAAAGGCCTGTTCGTCCTCGCGCTTGACCATGACCTGGGTTTCGGTCGGCACCGCCCGGCGGCACAGCGCGATCAGATCCTCGAACCACAGGCAATCGGTGTCGCAATTCACCTGCACCGAGATCCGCGCCACCGACCGCTGCGAATGCGGCGTTGCCAACTGGCCGCGCTGCGCCCGGGCATGTTCGCTCAACTCCAGCGAACAGGGGCAGGTCGAGGAATAGACATAGTCCAGATGCATGATCTTCTGGCGCACCCCGCCCTTCTCCACCAGTTCCAGAGCGATGTCGTAATACTGGTAGCCGGTCAGCCCCGACCGCAGGCTCTCGATCCGGTCGGGATATGAGAACCGCATCTGGATCCGTGCGTCGAAACTGTCGAGATCGGTCATGTAGTCGTCCAGCGCCGCCTCGATCACCTCGAAACTGAACGTGCGCTCGGCATGCTTGTAGAAGGACCGCATGATGCGGCTCATGTTGATGCCCTTCTTGCCGGCCTCAAGGCTGACGGTACCGGTCACTGAGGTTTCCAGCGTCAGGTCCTTGCCATCCTTGCGATGAAAGCGGATCGGCAGGCGGAAATTCGAGATGCCGACATGCTGGATCTGCTGCCGCGCTCCGCGGATCAGGCTGGTCGGCCCGTTCTGCAGGTCGGGCAGCGTGGCGCGATAGGCCTCGTCGGGCCGGAAATCGTGGGGATAGTCCCGCGACAGCGCGGGATAGTTCAGCGGCACCAGATCGGGCACCAGCCGCGCGACCGCCGGATCGAGCTGCGCAATTTCGGCCGGGCTGGCCGAGGCGGCCCACGCCCGCAGCGTATCCAGTGCCGCCTGCGCGGCATCGCGGTCGGGGGTGTCGTCAAGGCCACCGGCATGAAGGTTCATCATCACATCCTTTTCAGCGCGATCCGGTCCAGAGGTAGGATGCCGATTATCCCGGTCCAGTCCAGCCCGTCAGATGTTCTGCGCCATCGCGGCGTCCAGCGCATTGCGCAGATCGGCAATCAGGTCATCGGTATCCTCAAGCCCCACCGAGAAGCGCACCAGCCCGGGCGTGATGCCGAGTTCGCTGCGCTGATCCTCGCTGAGCCGCTGGTGGGTGGTTGTCGCCGGATGCGTCGCGATCGACTTTGCGTCGCCAAGGTTGTTCGAGATCACCGGGATCGACATGGCGTTGAGAAAGGCGAAGGCCGCGTCCTTGCCACCCGCGAAATCCAGCGACAGAACCGTGCCGCCCCGCCCGCCAAGCTGCCGCTGCACCAGCGCCGCCTGCGGATGCCCGTCCAGCCCGGGATAGAGTGTGCGGGCCAGCGCCGGATGCCCCTCCAGCGCCGCCGCGATGCGTCCGGCGCTGTCCGTCTGCGCGTTCACGCGCAGCGCCATCGTCTCCAGCCCCTTGAGCAGGATCCAGGCGTTGAACGGGCTGAGCGCGCCGCCGGTATGTTTCATGTAGGGCTCGACCGTCTTGCGGATAAAGTCGCGCGTACCCAGGATGATACCGCCCAGCGCGCGCCCCTGCCCGTCGATATGCTTGGTCGCGGAATAGACCACGACATCCGCCCCCTGTTCGATGGCGCGCGAATAGACCGGCGTCGAAAACACATTGTCGACGATGACCGTGGCCCCGACCTCATGCGCGATGGCCGAAACCGCCTCGATATCGATTACCTCCAGGGTCGGGTTCGACATCGATTCAAAGAACACCGCCCGCGTGTCCGGGCGCATCGCCGCACGCCACTGATCCAGGTCGGTGCCGTCCACAAAGGTCACCTCGACCCCGAACCGCGACAGCACGTTCTCCAGGATATAGAGGCACGAGCCGAACAGCGCCCGGGCCGAGACCACGTGATCCCCGGCCTTGAGCATGGCGGTCAGCGCACCGCTGACCGCGGCCATTCCGCTGGCGGTGGCAAAGGCGTCCTCGGCCCCTTCCAGCGCGGCGATGCGCTCTTCGAACATCCGCACCGTGGGGTTGCCATAGCGGGCATAGATGAACTCGTCCGGGCCGCTTTCGATGAACCGCGCCTCGGCCTGTTCGGCGTCGTCATAGACAAAGCCCTGGGTCAGGAAAATCGCCTCGCTCACCTCGCCCCACTGGCTGCGGCGGGTGCCGCCATGCACCGCCTGCGTGCGCTTGTTCCAATCCTTGCTCATCTGCCGTTCCTCGTCATGGCCCGCCCCCCGGACACGAAAAAAGCCCCAACGCGGTCAAGCGAAAGGGGGCTTTCATCCTGACCTTTTAGCGGTGTTGTTTAGCGTGGCCCGCAATCCGGTAACAAATCGCCACGGTCGTCCCTGTGGCGTTTACGTCGCCCCGGTGCCTGCGTCAAGAGCCGGGTCCGGCCGGCCCTTGCCCTTTGCCGAAAATCCCCGATGATCGGCGCCCAACCGCGGAGAGATCGCATGGCTGAACCCATCGCCTTTCATTTCTGGCCCACGCCCAACGGCTGGAAGGTGGCCATCGCCCTCGAGGAGATGGCCCTGCCCTACGACCTGCACCTGGTCGATATCGGCCGGGGCGACCAGTTCGATCCGGCGTTCCTGAAGATCTCGCCCAACAACCGGATGCCCGCCATCGTCGATCCCGACGGGCCGGATGGCGCGCCGGTTTCGCTGTTCGAAAGCGGCGCGATCCTGCTCTATCTCGCGCGCAAGACCGGGCGGTTCATGGGTCGAAACGAGCGCGACAGGATCGCCGTCGAGCAATGGCTGATGTGGCAGATGGGCGGGGTCGGCCCGATGGCGGGCCAGGCGCATCACTTCCTGAAATACGCGCCCCATCTCGACCCGCCGCAGGACCTGCCCTATGCCAAGGACCGCTATCGTGCCGAGGTTGCGCGGCTCTATGGCGTGCTCGACCGGCGGCTGGCGGAAACCGAATTCGTGGCGGGTGACTTCTACTCCATCGCCGACATGGCGACCTGGCCCTGGGCCAGCCTGTGGGAAGGCCAGCAGCAGACGCTCGACGACAAGCCCCACATGGCGCGCTGGCTCGAGGCCCTGGGATCCCGCCCGGGCGTGCAGGCGGGCCGCGCGCTGCGGGCCGAGCTGCGCGGCGACCACCGCGACCGGACCGCGCAGCAGACCCTGTTCCGCCGCTGAGCGGCGCCCGGCGGTTCAGCCCCGCACCAGCACATCCAGCATCCCCGAGATGTCCTCGACCTCTTCGGCGATCACGTGGGTCACCGAATGCGCCCGCTGCAGCCGTCCCGTGACCCGCAACATCCGCCCCGCGATCACCGCCCGGCGGAACCGCTCGTAGATCTTGCGCCAGACGATCACGTTGACCACCCCGGTCTCGTCCTCGAGCGTGACGAAGATCACCCCCTTGGCGGTGCCGGGCCGCTGCCGCAGGATCACCAGCCCCGCCACGGCCACCCGCGCGCCCTCGGGCGGCACCGCCAGGCGGGCGGCAGGCAGGCAGGCGGGCGGCCGCGGCCAGCCGCCGCCGGGACCGGCAGGGATCGAAGCAACGTGCATGGAACAAATATGGAACAAAAATCCACCATGTCCAACCCCGCGCGCTACCGGCACAAAACGGGCTGGAATTGCCGGGATGGCTTGTCTAAGGATGCGCCGACGACTGCAGGAGGATCCCACGGACCATGGCCAAGATCACCTATATCGAGCACAACGGAACCGAACACACGGTCGAGGTCGCCAACGGGCTGACCGTGATGGAAGGCGCGCGCGACAACAACATCCCCGGCATCGAGGCCGATTGCGGCGGCGCCTGCGCCTGCTCCACCTGCCATGTCTATGTTCATCCCGACTGGGTCGAGAAACTGCCCGCCCGCGACGACATGGAAGAGGACATGCTCGACTTCGCCTACGAGCCCGACCCCGACCGCTCGCGCCTGACCTGCCAGCTCAAGGTCACCGACGCGCTCGACGGCCTTGTCGTGCAAATGCCGGAAAAACAGATCTGATGAACCGCCCCGGCCGCGCGGTCGCAACGATTGCGATTGCGCTTGCGGCCGCATCTGTCCCGGCCGACGAGCCCTGGCAAGCCGGAACTCTGGTACGGGCGGCCTATGCCGCGCCCACGACGCGCTATCCGCATGGTGTGCTTGGGGATGAGGTCGAATACGGCGCCCTGGTGCTGCACTACGCGCAAACGCCGTCGCCCTACACGATCCGCCTGCCCGACAGCCGGGTCTTCGAAGACATAGCACCGCGGCGCGTCGATGTGGACGGCGACGGCCGGGACGAGGCGATGGTCGTCGAGTCGCATCGCGACCTGGGCGCACGGCTGGCGCTCTACGATGGCGGCGGCCTGATCGCGGCGACACCCTATATCGGCACGCGCAACCGATGGCTGGCCCCGGTCGGCGCGGCCGACCTGGACGGCGACGGCCATATCGAGATCGCCTATATCGACCGCCCGCACCTGGCGAAAACCCTGCGCATCTGGCGCTTTCGCGATGGCCGCCTGACCGAGATCGCCAGCCTGCCCGGCCTGACCAACCACCGGATCGGCTGGGATCACATCCCCGGCGGCATCCGCGACTGCGGCCACGGCCCGGAAATCATCACCGCCGACGGAACCTGGCACCGCATCGTCGCCAGCACATTGATCGGGGGCAGCATCGAAACCCGCACCCTCGGCCCCTACACCGGCCCGGACAGCATCAACGCCCGGCTGACCTGCTAGACACCTTCCTCTTGCCGGAAATACCTTCGGGGGTGAATTGGCGCGCAGCGCCAAGAGGGGGCAGACAGCCCCCTGCCAACGCATCGAGACGGGCGCAGCCCGGCAATCTCACACCACTTGGATCAGAGCGCGCGCCAGCCGATATCGCTGCGCCAGAACCCCTCCGGCCAGTCGATGCCCTCGACCATTGCATAGGCCCGGTCGCGCGCCTCGCGCAGGCTCGCGCCACGCGCAGTGACGTTCAGGACCCGACCGCCGGACGCCACGACCCGGCCGCTTTCGACCGCGGTGCCCGCGTGAAAGACCATGTGGCCGGCATCCTCGGGCAGATCGTCCAGACCGCCGATCGCGCTGCCCTTCTCATAGGCGCCGGGATAGCCCCGCGCCGCCATCACCACGGTCAGCGCGTGATCATCCGCCCAGTTCACGCGCGCCGCGCCCAGCCGCCCCTCAGCGGCGGCGTGCATCAGGTCCATCGCCTGCGCGCCCAGCCGCATCATGAGCACCTGGCACTCCGGATCGCCGAAGCGCACGTTGTATTCCACCAGGCGCGGCTTTCCGTCCTGGATCATCAGCCCAGCATAGAGCACGCCCTGGAACGGCGTGCCGCGCCGCGCCATCTCGGCCATGGTCGGGCGCACGATCCCTTCCATCGCCCGCGCCTCGACCTCGGCGCTCAGCACGGGCGCGGGGGCATAGGCCCCCATGCCGCCGGTATTCGGACCGGTATCGCCCTCGCCCACGCGCTTGTGGTCCTGCGCGGTGCCGATGGTCAGCACCTCCTCGCCATCGACCAGCACGAAGAGCGAGGCCTCCTCGCCCGCCATGAACTCCTCGATCACCACCTCGGCCCCGGCCCCGCCGAAGGCACCGCCGAACATCTCATCGACCGCCGCAAGCGCCTCTGCCTCATCCATCGCCACGATCACGCCCTTGCCGGCGGCCAGACCGTCGGCCTTGACCACGATGGGCGCGCCCTGCGCGCGAATGTAATCCCTGGCCGGCCCGGCCTCGGTGAACCGCGCATAGGCCGCCGTGGGCGCACCCGCCGCGTCGCAGATCTCCTTGGTAAAGCTCTTCGAGGCCTCCAGCCGCGCCGCCGCCGCCGAAGGGCCGAAGACCAGGAACCCCGCCTCGCGCAGCCGGTCGGCGACGCCGGCGGCCAGCGGCGCCTCCGGGCCGATGATCACGAAATCGATGGCGTTTTCCCCGGCAAACTCGGCCACCGCCCCGCCATCCTCGATATCCAGCCGCGCGCATTCGGCGATCTGCGCGATCCCGGCATTGCCGGGCGCCACGATCAGCTTGTCGCACTTGGGGTTCTGCATCACCGCCCAGGCCAGCGCGTGTTCGCGCCCGCCGCCGCCGAGGATCAGGATGTTCATGGCTCTCTCCTTGCCGTCGCCGCCGCCTGCTTATTGCGCGCGGCGAATGCAGGCAACCATGGAACAGGACCGCAGCCGCGACGTTGGGCCTGGAACGCCACACAGAAACACAAAGGAGGTTTCCCATGGCCAATCTGGAAAACCGCAAGGTCGCGATCCTGTCCACCCACGGGTTCGAGCAGTCCGAACTGGAACACCCGCTGAAGGCATTGCGCGATGCCGGGGCCGAGGTCCACGTGGTGGCCCCCGAAGCCGGCGAGATCCGGGGCTGGTCCGGCACCGACTGGGGCGATTCTGTCCCGGTCGATCGCACGCTGGACTCGGCCTCGGCCGCCGATTACGACGCGCTGGTGCTGCCCGGCGGCCAGATCAACCCCGACCTGCTGCGCGTCGATGACGCCGCGCTGAACCTGGTCAAGGCCTTCTGGAGTGCCGGCAAACCCATAGGCGCGATCTGCCACGCCCCGTGGCTCCTGGTCGAGACCGGGATCGTCAAGGACCGCGACGTGACCTCGTATCACTCGATCCGCACCGATGTGGAAAACGCCGGCGGCAAATGGCGCGATGCCGAGGTCGTCACCGATCAGGGCCTGGTCACCAGCCGCCAGCCCGACGACCTGCCGGCCTTCTGCGACAAGCTGATCGAAGAGATCGCCGAGGGCCGGCACGAGGCGCGCGCCGCGTGACCTTTTCTTCCTGCCCCGGATCGGGCAATCATGGGTCATGTCCGACCTGATCGACGACCCGCATCCGGGGCAGAACCTGCCCGAATTCTCCGTCTCCGAAGTCTCCGGGGCGGTGAAACGCACCCTTGAGGGCACGTTCGGCCGGATTCGCGTCCGCGGCGAGGTCGGGCGCGTCTTCAAGGCGCGGTCGGGCCATCTCTACTATGACGTGAAAGACGACCGGAACGTTCTGGCCTGCACCACCTGGAAGGGCCAGATCGCCGGTCTGTCCGTGGTGCCCGAGGAGGGGTTGGAAGTGGTCGTGACCGGCCGCCTCACTGCCTTCGGCGCGCAATCCAAGTACAATCTCAATGTCGACGAGGTTTCGGTCGCGGGCCAGGGCGCGCTGATGGCGCTGCTGGAAAAGCGCAAGAAGCAGCTCGAGGCCGAAGGCCTGTTCGCGCCCGAGCGCAAGCGGGCGCTGCCCTATCTGCCGCGCATCATCGGCGTTGTGACCTCGCCGCAGGGGGCGGTGATCCGCGACATCCTGCACCGGCTGCGCGAAAGGTTTCCCCGCAAGGTGCTGATCTGGCCGGTGGCGGTTCAGGGGTCGAACTGCGCGCCCGAGGTGGCGGCCGCCATTGACGGGTTCAACCGGATGACGCCCGGCGGCGCGCTGCCGCGACCCGACCTGATCATCGTCGCGCGCGGCGGCGGTTCGATCGAGGATATGTGGGGCTTCAACGAGGAGGTCGTCGCCCGCGCCGCGGCGGCCAGTGACATTCCCCTGATCTCAGCGGTGGGGCACGAGACCGACACCACGCTGATCGACTTCGTCTCGGACAAGCGCGCACCGACGCCCACGGCGGCCGCCGAACTGGCGGTGCCGGTGCGGCTGGACCTGCTGGCCTGGACCGGCGAGCAGGGCGCGCGCCTGTCTCGGGCGGCCGGCGACGCGGTGGCTCGCCGCGCCCAGCGCCTCAACGACCTGGCCCGCGCCCTGCCCCGTCCCGACAGCCTGCTGGACACACCGCGCCAACGGCTGGACCGGATGTCGGACCGGCTGCCCGTGGCCCTGACGCAGGGTGTGCGCAAGCGTGAATTGCAGCTGTCGCGCCTGTCCGCCCATCTGCGCCCCGCCACCCTGCGCGCGCTGGTCGAGACCCGGCGGGACCGCTGCCGCAACCTCGCCTCGCGCCTGTCGCTGCACCCGATCCGGCGCGAGATCGGCGCCCGCCGGGACAGGCTGACCCAGTTGTCCGACCGGTTGCAGGCCGCGCAGAAACTGCGCGTCGATCGCCTGCGCCAGGACCTGGCGGCCGCCGACCGGCTGCGCGAGACGCTCAGCTACAAGGCGACGCTGGCGCGCGGCTATGCCGTGGTGCGCGGCGATGGCGGTGTCGTGACCGAACGCGCCGCGGCCGAACGCATCGCGGCGCTGGAAATCGAATTCGCCGATGGCCGGCTGACGGTAGCGACCGGCGGTCGGCAGACCGGCAAGAAGAGCGGCGGGGACAAGCCGGAACAGGGTTCGCTTTTCTGAATCTCGGTCAGGCGAAAGGCAATCGGCTCACCTGAACAACCGGGAACCCACGAACAGCCGCCTTTGACAGCCATCCGCCTAGATCAAACCCCGACATCCGGCCCGTAACAGAGCATCTCCTCGCCGATATCCTCGGCCTCGTAAAGCTCGGTGGCCTCCGGATCGTTCTGGAACCGCGCGATCAGCCCCGAAGGGCCTTGCGAAAAGGTCCAGCATTGCGGGTCAAGCCGGTCCTCGTAGAGAAAACAGATCTGCCCGTCCCGCTCGTACCAGACGCCGTGCTTGCAATCGCCATCCAGGAAGGACCAGACCACCCGCCGGTTGTCGAGATAGCGTTCCGCCCCATAGGCCGATCCGCCGAGCCCGTAGAACAGGGTCTTGCCGCGGGTATAGTCGTCGAATTCCTCGGCGGTCATCGCCTCCGCGGCCCAGGCGGGCGGCCCGATCGCAAGCAGCAGAATCAGCAGGGCACGTCTCATACCACGAGTTTGGCAGATCCCCCCGGGCATCGCCACCGGTTCAGGTGCGCTCGGCCAGCTGCCGCAGATGCCCGTCCATCACCCGCCGCCACAGCGGCGGCACCAGCGCCAGCGCCGCCATTGCCGGCATCGAGCGCGGCAGCACCGGATGTTCGGGATCGAGCCGCAGATCGCCATAGGCCCGCATCGGATGCAGATGGTGATCGGAATGGCGCGGGGCGTTCAGCATCATCGCCGAGGAATACCATTGCGGCGCGTTCCAGGCGTGTCGCGCGGCCACCGGTTCCGGCCGGCCGTCGGCCCCGGTGGCCCGCCGCAACCCGTAGTGCTGAACGTAGTCCGCCAGCAAAAGCTGCATCTGCGCGTGCAAGGCCAGCAGCACCAGCACCACAACGCCACCCCATCCGCCCAGCACCAGCGCGATCAGCCCCCAGGCCGCCGCCCCGGCCAGGTAGAGGACATAGGGATTGGTCCAATCGCCGTGCCGCCTGCGCTCCGCCCGCAGCCCGGCACGGAACGACCCGATCCAGGCGCGCGGCCAGAAGTGCCAGAACCCCTCGCCCCGGCGGGCCGAGTTGGGGTCGCGTTCGGTGGCGACATGCACATGATGCACCAGCAGGTGGGCCGAGGCGTGGTGCCCGAACAGCAGCGAGACAAAGACCGCCACCCCCAGCCCGCGCTGCCAGCGTATCGGCCGGTGGATCAGCTCATGGGCGTTGGAATTCGAGACCTGCCCGAAATAGAGCCCCGCCGACAGGCCCAGCGCCAGCAGTCCGGGGTTGCCGGCACCGCCCTGCGCCAGCGACCAGATCACCAGCGGCAGAAGCGCAAGATGCGCCAGCGCCTGAACCGCCGGCAGCGGATCGTCCGCCCGCGCCGGTCGGCCGCGCGGTGCGGGCAGGCGATCCATCAGCAGGACGAAACCGGTAACATGTAGCAGCGCGACCACCGGCCATATCCCGCCGGCCAGCGCGGCCAGGGCGATGGTGACGACCGGCGACAGGCTTGCCAGCCAGAACCAGATCACGCCATGCTCCTTTTTGTTGCCTCGGGTTACATTGCGTCAGCACGCGGCGAAGTCAAACGCATCCCCTTGCCTTAGTTCCGCCGCCCCGGTTTCCTGCTGCGATGACCCACGCCCTGTTCTGGCTCGCCGCCCTGAGCGCGCTGATCTACCTGCCGATGACGACCTGTGCCGCCAGCCGCTTGCGCAGCCTGGCCAAGACCGCCTCGGTCGCCCTGCTGGCGCTGGTGGCGGCTTTGGCCGGCGGGCCGGTGCTGCTGATCCTTGCACTCGCGCTCTGCGCGCTGGGCGACGCGCTGCTCGCGCGCGAGACCGATGCCGGGTTTCAGGCCGGGATCGGGGCCTTTGCGCTGGGGCACATGGCCTATGCCGCGCTCTTCCTGACTCATCCCGGCGCGGATACCGCCCGGATCGCCGCAGCCTGGCCCACCGTTGCCGGTCTGGCGGCCCTCGGCCTTGGCATGGCGGCCCTGCTGGCGCCGCGCGCGGGCGACCTGAAGGCGCCGGTGCTGGCCTATATCCCCATCATCCTGGGAATGGGCGTGGCCGTCGTGGCCCTGCCGCAGGCAGGCGCCATGATCTGGGCCTGGCCCGCAGCGCTGGCCTTCATCTGCTCGGACCTGATCCTGGCGACCGAGACGTTCCTCCTGTCCGCCGGTCACCCGGCCCGCCGGGTGACGCCCTACCTGGTCTGGCCGCTCTACTGGGGCGCGCAGGCGGGGCTTCTAGTCGCCTTGGCCTGACCCTTTGCAACTGGCGGCATTCCGCATTAGGTGAAAGGATCACCGCTGCGGAGTGTGCGATCATGGCGTTCTTCTCCAAACTCAAGGACCGGCTCTTCAAGTCCTCCTCGAAGCTCGAACAGGGGCTCGACGCCATCGTCGAGGAGGGCGGCGCCGAAGAGACCGCGCCAAAGGCCGGACCCGCCGCCCGGCCCGCGCCGGTGCCGGCCGCCGCCGAGCCCGAACCCTCGCCCCGGATCCCCGATCCCCGGCCCCAGCCCGAACCCGACCCGGTGCCGCCGCCGGCCGAGCCGCCCACGCCGATGCCCACGGATCCCGACCCCGTGCCGCCGCCGCCCGAGGATCCGCCGCCCGCCGATCCCGTGCCCGACCCGCAGGGCAAGGGTCTGCTCGGCCGGCTGTTCTCGCGCGGCGAGGCGCCGGCGGTTGTGCGCCGCACTCTCGACGACGACATGCTCGAACAGATCGAGGAACTGCTGATCGCCTCGGACATGGGCGTCGAAACCGCGCTGCGCGTCACCGCCAACCTGGCCGAGGGCCGATTCGGCAAAAGGCTCTCGACCGGCGAGATCAAGGCGGCGCTGGCCACCGAGATCGCCCGCGTGATGGAGCCGGTGGCGCGCCCCATGCCGATCTATCCCAAGCGCCCGCAGGTGGTGCTGGTCGTGGGCGTGAACGGATCGGGCAAGACCACGACGATCGGCAAGCTGGCCAGCCAGTTCAAATCCGCCGGCAAGTCCGTGGTGATCGCCGCCGGCGACACGTTCCGCGCGGCCGCCGTCGAACAGTTGCAGATCTGGGGCGACCGGGCCGGCGTTCCGGTGCTGACCGCGCCCGAGGGCTCGGACCCCGCCAGCCTCGCCTTCGATGCGCTGACCCGCGCCCAGGCCGAGGGCGCCGACCTGCTGATGATCGACACCGCAGGACGGCTGCAGAACCGCGCCGACCTGATGGAGGAACTGGCCAAGATCGTCCGCGTGATCCGCAAGAAGGACGAAAGCGCCCCGCACAACACGCTGCTGGTGCTCGATGCGACGACCGGGCAGAACGCGCTGAGCCAGGTCGAGACCTTCCGCAAGCTTGCCGATGTCTCGGGCCTGGTGATGACCAAGCTGGACGGCACCGCCAAAGGTGGCGTGCTGGTGGCACTGGCCGACCGGTTCGGCCTGCCGATCCACGCCATTGGTGTCGGTGAGCAGATCGACGACCTCTCGCCCTTCGACCCGGAGGAATTCGCCGCGGCACTCACCGGGCTCGACCCGTCCTGATCCGCAACTTCATCTGGCCGAAAATACCTTCGGGGGTGAATTGCCCCGGACCCCGTCCGGGGCAAGAGGGGGCAGACAGCCCCCTGCCCCCGCCCTGCAGAAAGCGCCGCGTTTGAGCGAATGGCTGATCTCCCTCGAAGGCACCGAAGCGGGCCACCAGTTGGCACTGGCGCTGGCGGTGATGGCGGCGATCCTGCACGCGGTGTTCGGCGCGTTGCAGAAGGGCCGCCACGATCCCTGGCTGTCGCGCGGCGCCATCGACGCAAGCTATGGCCTGATGGCCGCGCCCTTCGCGCTCTTCGTGGTGCCCTGGCCCGAGCCGCATATGTGGCCGATATTCGCCACGGTCTGGGTGATCCATGTGGGCTACAAGCTGCTGCAGGCGCAGGCCTACACCAAGGGCTCCTATACCGTGGTCTATCCGGTGGTACGCGGAACCGGCCCGCTCTTCACGGTGATCGGCGCCTACCTGCTCTTCGGAGAGATCTTCACGCCGGTGCAGTGGATGGGGGTCGCGGTGCTGCTGTCGGGGATCTACGGGCTGGCGGTCTACAACCTGCGCCACCTGCAGGCCGACCGCCAGACGCTGCCGCTGGCGCTGGGCCTGGCGGTGGCGACGGGAATTTTCGTGGCGCTCTATACAACGTTCGACGCCTATGGCATTCGCGCCACAGCCGATCCGTTCACCTTCCTGGCGTGGTTCTTCATGATCGACGGCGCGTTCATGCCGGTGATCGCCGCGCTGCGCTGGCGCAACATGGCCGCGCGCCCCGCCATTGCCCCGCTGATGCTGCGCGGGGTCGCCGGCGGGCTGATCGCCTTCCTGTCCTTCGGTTCGGTGATGCTGGCCACAAGGCTGGACAAGGTCGGCGAGGCCGCTGTGCTGCGCGAGACCTCCACCGTTTTCGCGGCGCTGATCGGGTGGCTGGTGTTGAAAGAAACCGTCGGCCCCCGCCGCATCGCATTGATGAGCTTGATTGCGCTGGGTGCCGTGATAGTTGAGGTGGGCGGATGAGCAGAACCGGAGACCGCCCGACCATGTCCAGAGACATCAACCCGATCCTGAAGCAGATCCTCGAACTGGGCCCGACCATCGCCTTTTTCCTGATCTACATCCGGATCAAGGACGACATGTTCACGCTGGGCGGCACCGAGTATACCGGGTTCATCGTCGCGGCCATCGCCTTCATCCCGATCCTGCTGGCGGCGATGGGCATCCTGTGGTGGCTGACCGGCAAGCTGAGCAAGCTGCAGATCTTCACCGCCTTCGTGGTCATCTTCTTCGGCGCGCTGACCGCCTGGTTCAACGACGAGCGTTTCTTCAAGATGAAGACCACGCTTGTTTATGGCACCTTCGCCGGCCTTCTGGGGCTGGGCCTGCTGCGCGGGCAGTCCTATCTGGCTTATATCCTGAGCGACATGCTCCCCATGCGCCGGGAGGGCTGGATGATCCTCACCCGGCGCCTGACGGGTTGTTTCGCCGTTCTGGCGGTGGCCAACGAGGTGGTCTGGCGCACCCTGTCCACCGATCTCTGGGTCAAGATCGAGACATTCGCCTTTCCCATCGCGCTCATGGCGTTTCTGATGATGCAGATGAGCCTGCTGCAGAAATACCTGATCGAAACCGATACCTCGGCCTCCGGCGACGGATCGCGCGGCAAGTCGGACGGCTGAGCGCCACGCGCACACATCAGAACGCCCGGCAGCCGCTTTCGATCATGGCGCCGGGAACCACCTCATAGCCGCGGTCGGGGTTGAGGATGATCATCTGCAGTCCGGTCAGGTGGCGCGCGCATTTGACTGCGGTTTCCTGGCTGCTTTGCGATCCCCCGATATAGAGATCCAACCACGGGTGCCCCCGGTATCCGACATAGCACGGGCCGTCCTGCGGGCGGTCTCCGTCGCCGCAGACATCCTCGACGATTGCGTATTTCTTGAACCGCCTGAGGTAGAACCGCGTACCCTCGGGAAACTGCAGCGTCTGCGTGCCGTTCTCGATGGCATGTCCCACGGCGATGGTGATCGGTCGTTCATACGTGCCCTCGCCGCCGGCTTCGGAATTGACCACCGGACGGGCGATGGCGGTGGAGCCGGGCGGGGTGTTGTCCCAATAGCTGTATCCGGTCAGGTAGACCGCCAGGGCGACCTCGTGATCGTCGGCCTGGGCCGGCTGTGCACCCAGCGCTGCGGCGGAGAACAGGGCGGCAAGGGTCAGGGCAATGGGCTTGCGAACAATTCGTGGCACAGCGATCTATCTCCTGTCGTCAAACGGTCATCAAAAACTGCACAATTCAATCAAGGGGTGAGGATAGCGCGCTTTTGCGCCGCGCCAAGAACCTCTGTTTCCGCCCGGGACGGGACCGAACTGGAACCCGCGCGGTCCCGGCGCGATGCCCGGGCAGCGCGCCGTCCCAAGGCGCGTTTATGTTGAGTTTTTTGGCCAGCGGGCCTAGACCGTAGGTCAGGGAGGCGCTGTCCATGTCGGTTCTACCCAATACCGGATTCCTGTCGCAGGCATCGAAACGTCTCAAGGATGTTCTGCAGTTGGAAGCGATCGAAGCCCGGCTGGGTCCGGGCGACGTGCTGTTCGAACATGGCGACACCGGCGACGCGCTCTATGCGATCCTCCAGGGCACGATGGAATTTTCGATCATCTCGCTCAACGGCCGCAAGCTTTCGCTCGACATGATGGGCCCCGGCGCCATCTTCGGCGAGATCGCCCTGTTCGATCCGGGGCCACGCACCGCGACTGTGACGGCGATCGAGCATTGCCGCGTGCTGAAGATCCAGAATTCCGACGTGATGCGCCAGATCCGCCGCGATCCGGAACTGGCGGTGGACCTGATCCGCCTCGCCGGACAGCGGATGCGCTGGATGGGTGGGCAGATCAACGAGCAGGTGTTCCTGCCGGTGCCGACCCGGCTGGCGCGCAAGCTGCTGCACATCGCCCCGCTGCGCGGTGACCGCGCCTCGATCAAGCTCAGCCAGAGCGAACTGGCGGAATATGTCGGCGCCACGCGTGAGGCGGTGTCCAAGACGATCTCGGCCTGGAAGCGCCAGGGCGTCATCAACGCCACGCGCGGCGGGTTGGTCATCCTGGATTTCGACGCGCTGGACGCGCTGGCCGATCCCGATCAGATCTGACCGGGGCCGCCATCCTGCGTGGACCCAACTGTTGTGACCCTGTTCACAGACGTCGGCGCGCGAATCTGCCAACCTGATCCTGGTTGCCAGCATTGCGTGGATCCGTCCCAGATCCCAAGCCGGTGTCGGTGGCCACCGGCCGGACGTCCCCGCGTTCGGACCGGATATCATCCTCCCTGATGAGTGCGGCCGGGTCCTGGACCCGGCCGCGATCTTTTTTTTTACTTGCACCGCGCCGGGCGGCCCGCCTCACTCCGAGAGGCTGAGCGCCACGAAGCGTGGCTCACCCTCGCGGCGCACCAGGAGAAGCAGCGACTTGCGCCCCGCCTCTTTCGCCTCTGCGATACGGGTGTCCAGATCGGCCAGTGTCGTCACGTCCTGCTGGCCCGCTTCGGTGATCAGATCGCCGGGGCGCAGGCCCTTTTCGAAGGCTTCGGAGGTTTCATCGACCTCCTTGACCAGAAGGCCGTTGGCCGCGGCGTCCAGCCCCAACTGCTGGCGCGTCTCGTCGGTCAGCGCGCTGAGCGTCAGGCCAAGCACACTCTGCTCGGTCGCCTCGGGCGCCGGGCTTTCGTCGCTGTCGTCCGCATCGCCGTTCTCGGCCCGCTCGGCATCCTCGCGCCGGCCCAAGGTCACCAGAATGGTCTTGGTGCTGCCGTCGCGGTAGACGACGACCCGGACCGCCTTGCCGACGGTGGTTTCGCCGACCTGGCGCACCAGCGCGCGGGTGTCGGTGACCTCGGCGCCGTCGAAGGTGACGATCACGTCGCCCGACAGCAGGCCCGCCTCTTTCGCGGGGCCGTCCGGCACATCCGTGATCAGGGCGCCTTCGGCCTTCTCCAGCCCCATCGCCTCGGCGACGTCGGGGGTGACATCCTGGATCCGCACGCCCAGCCAGCCGCGGCGGGTCTCGCCGTACTCGCGCAATTGGTCGACAACCTTGGTCACGACATTGGCCGCCATCGAGAACCCGATGCCGATCGAGCCGCCATTGGGGCTGAGGATCGCGGTGTTCACGCCGACCACCTGGCCGTCCATGTTGAACAGCGGCCCGCCGGAATTGCCCCGGTTGATGGCCGCGTCGGTCTGGATGTAATCGTCATAGGATCCGCTCAGCGCCCGGTTCCGGGCCGAGACGATGCCCACGGACAGCGAGAACCCCTGGCCCAGCGGGTTGCCCATCGCGATCACCCAGTCGCCGACGCGCGCCGAGTCGCTGTCGCCGAAACTGACGAATTTCAGCGGCCTTTCCGCCTCGACCTTCAACAGCGCGATGTCGGTCTTGGGATCGGTCCCGATCACCTCGGCCGGCAGTTCGGTGGGCTGACCGTCGCCGGGAAAGAACTCGATCCGGATCTCGTCGGCACCGTCGATCACGTGGTTGTTGGTGACGATATAGCCGTCTTCGGAGATCACGAATCCCGATCCCAGGGCGGACGAGCGCCGCGGCTGCTCGGGGCTACCGTTGCGGTCCTGAAACTCGCGAAAGAAGTCCTCGAAGGGCGAGCCCTCGGGCACGATCCCCTGCGGTCCGGTACGGCCCTCGACCAGGGTTGATGTGGTGATGTTGACCACCGCCGGGCTGACCCGTTCGGCCAGGGGCGCCAGGCTTTCGGGCCGGGCCTGTGCGACCAGGGCCTGCGCCAGGATGAAGAGCGCGCTCAGCAGCGTCAGCCACGCCAGCCTGAATCGGTGGTGGGATACGTCCTGCGCCGGTGTTGCGATACGTGCCTTTGCCTGCACTGCGGGGCCTCCTTGTCGCTGTGGTGGACCCTGGCGCATGTTCCGCGCGCCCGGGCCTGAAAGACAATGTAGTCAGTTTACCCTCTCCCGCAACGCATGATCGCAGGGAAATGATGGTGGTCCCGGTCTCAGCCGCCCATCTGGTGCGCCGCCCAGACCAGCAACAGCCCCGAGACCATCGCCAGCAACCCGATCTGGCGGCGCGCCGACTCGGGCAGGCTGCGCAACACCTCGAGCATGCGTTCGATAAGCGAAGGGGCCAGCGCATAGGCCAGCCCCTCGATAATCAGAACCAGCCCGAGGGCCAGAAGTCCGGTGGCGATCATTCCGAGACCGGCGCATCCGTCGCGGTGCTGTCCTGCATCCGCTGGGTGCGCTGCTGCGGTTGCGACGACACTGCGCTCCGTCCGGCGCCCTCGGCGGATTTGAGATAGTTGAAGAACTCCGAATTCGGGCTGATGACCATCGAGCTGTTCTCTCCCTTGAGCGCCCGGGAATAGGCGGTCAGCGAGCGGTAGAACTCGAAGAACTCGGGATCCTTGCCGAACGCCTCGGCAAAGACCGCGTTACGCTCGGCATCGGCCTCGCCTCGGATGATCTCGGCCTCGCGCCGCGCCTCGGACACCAGTTCGACCACCGTCCGGTCGGCCTGCGCGCGCACCCGCTGCGCCGCCTCGTTACCACGGGCGCGTTCGTCGGTCGCCTCGCGCTCACGCTCGGCGCGCATCCGCTCGAAGGTCGCGTCCAGGTTCTCCGACGGCAGGTCGGTGCGCTTGAGGCGGACGTCGATGATCTCGATGCCCAGCGCCCGCGCCTGCGCGATCGCGCCATTGCGGATCCGCAGCATGAGCGCTGCCCGGTCGGAACTGAGGATGTCGTTGGAGCTGACCGACCCCAGAACCTCACGGGTCCGGGCCCGCAGCAGCGAGTCCAGGCGGCTTTCGGCGGTGGCGATTCCACCCACGCCGACGGCCTGACGGAACTGGTTCACATCGACGATCCGGTACCGCGCGAAGGCGTCCACAACGAGGCGGCGATCGTCGAGCGGCGTCACTTCCAGCGGCTCGATGTCCCGGCTCAGGATGCGGTCGTCATAGCGGACGACCTCGTGGATAAGCGGGATCTTGAAGGCCAGTCCCGGGTCCTCCTTGACCGCGACGACGCGGCCGAACTGAAGCACCAGCGCCTTTTCGCGCTCGTCGACGATGAAGATCGAGGACAGGCCCAGCGCGACGAGGATCACGGCGATGGGAAGGAGAAAGGTGGATTTCTTCATCAGTTCGACCCCTCGTTGCTGCTTTGACCGCGGCGCAATTCGTTGAGCGGCAGGTAGGGCACGACGCCCTGACCGTCGCCCATCGACTCGTCCAGGATGATCTTGTCCACGTCGCCCAGCACCTGTTCCATCGTTTCGAGGTAGAGACGCTTGCGCGTGACCTCGGGCGCCTTGGCGTATTCCTCGAGCACGGCCGTGAAGCGGCTGGCCTCACCCTGCGCCTCGTTGATCACCTGGGCGCGATAGCCCTCGGCCTCTTCCAGGACCTGCGCAGCTTCACCGCGGGCCTCGGCCAGAACGCGGTTGGCATAGGCGTCGGCCACGTTCTGCAACCGGTCGCGCTCCTGCTCGGCGGCCTGCACCTCGCGGAAGGCCGCGATCACCGGCTCGGGCGGGTCGGCCTTGTCGAAGTTCACGCGCACGATGTTGACGCCGCTGTCATAGCTGTTCAGCGTCGACTGGATCAGATCCTGGGCGCTGGATTCGATGATGCCGCGATCGCGGTTGAGGATCGGTGCCAGTTCGGACTGGGCGATGATCTCGCGCATCGCCGATTCCGCCACCGCGCGGATGGTCGGGCGCGGGTCGCGCAGGTTGAACAGGTATGTCGCCGGATCCGAGATGTTCCAGACCACCTGGAAGTCGATATCGACGATGTTCTCGTCGCCGGTCAGCATCAGCCCGGCCTCAAGCCCGCGCCCTCCGGTGCCGATATCCTCGATCTGTTCGCGCGTGACCGGGATGACCTCGGCGGTCACGAGCGGCCAGGGGGCGAAGTTCAGGCCGGGATTGCCGACGGCCAAAAACTCGCCCAGGAACAGTTCGACCGATTGTTCTTCGGGTTTCACGGTATAGAAGCTGGCCGCACCCCAGAGCACCGCCGCCACCACTAGGCCCAGCCCGATGGTTCCGCGCGTGAAACGGGGGCCGCCACCGCCGGGTCCACGCCCGCCGTCGCCGCCTCGCCCGCCGCCGCGTCCGCCCATCAGGACCCGCAGCTGCTCCTGGCCCTTCTTGACCAGCTCGTCGATCTCGGGGATCTGCGGGCCGTCGCCCTCGGGCGGGCGCTGACCGCCATTGTTGCCCCGGTTTCCTCCTCCGCCGCCGCCTGAGGAGCCGCCGCCGCCGCCCCAGGGGCCACCGTTGTTGCCCGCCATGTGCTATCTTTCCCTTGTCTGATGCCGCGCAACCGCGGCGTCCTTTTCGTCAGTCATAACCTGTGTGCGATCGGATGCAATTCAAGCACTGCGTACTGGTTGTCGCAGTGTCACCAGCTCCTCGGACATCGTGGGATGCACCGCCACGGTCCGGTCGAAATCCTCCTTGGTCGCGCCCATCTTGACCGCGATCCCGGCCAACTGGATCATCTCGCCCGCGCCAGGTGCCACGATGTGACAGCCCAGCACCTTGCGGCTGGCCTTGGAGACGATGAGCTTCATCAGCACCCTCTGCGCGCGCCCTGCGAATGCCTGCTGCATCGGCCTGAACGAGGTGGCATAAATCTCGATCGGCTCCTGCTCGGCGGCGTCCTCCTCGCTCAGGCCGACGGTGCCCATCTCGGGCTGGGTGAAGATCGCGGTGGGGATCAGGTTGTGATCCACCGGCGTCGGGTTGCCCCGGAACACCGTCTCGACAAAGGCCATGCCCTCGCGGATCGCCACCGGAGTCAGGTTCACCCGGTCGGTCACGTCGCCGATGGCATAGATCGACGGCACGCCGGTCTGGCTGTATTCGTCCACCTGTATCTCGCCCTTGCGGCCCAGCGCGACACCGGCCTCCTCCAGCCCCATGTCGGCGGTGTTGGGTGTGCGCCCGGTGGCGTACATCACCTTGTCGAACAGCCGTTCGGTGCCGTTGGTCGCCTTGACGCGGATCTTGTCGCCGTCGCGCGACATCTCCAGCACATTGGTGCCCAGATGCACGTCCACGCCGTTCTGGCACATCTCCTCGCAGATCAGCCCGCGCGCCTCGTCGTCGAAGCCGCGCAGGATCTGCGCGCCACGATAGAACTGGGTCACCTGAACGCCGAGCCCGTTCATGATCCCGGCGAATTCGCAGGCAATATAGCCGCCGCCGACGATCAGCAGGCTTTCGGGCAGCTTGTCCAGGTGGAACATCTCGTTCGAAGTGATCGCCAGCTCGTGGCCGGGAAACTCCGGCACGACCGGCCAGCCGCCGGTGGCCACCAGGATATGCTTGGCGGTCTTTTTGGTGCCGTCGGCCAGTTCCACGGTGTGCGGATCGGCGATTCGCGCGCGCTGGTCGAAGCTCTCGACGCCGTTCTTCTTCAGGAGACCTCGATAGACCCCTTCCAGCCGGTCCAGTTCGGATTGCAGCCTGGTCTTGAAGGCGTCCCAGTCGAACCCGTCCTGTGCCACGTCCCAGCCATAGGCGCGCGCATCCTCGATCATCGCGGGGTATTCGCTGGCGAACACCATCAGCTTCTTCGGCACGCAACCGCGGATAACGCAGGTTCCACCATACCGGTCCTCTTCGGCCAGCGCGACCCTGGCGCCGGTGTCGCCCGCTGCGACGCGCGCCGCGCGCACCCCGCCCGAGCCACCGCCGATGACGAACAGGTCATAGTCGAAATCGCTCATCCCCGTCTCCGTCTGCATCTCACCGCAGGGGTATTCCATAGACCGCCGCCAATGACCAGAGGGTCGCGGCGGCACGGTTTGCGGAGGGCCGGGATGCTGCTAGGCTTGGCCGGCCGGAACGGAGGGGGCATCAATGACACGACAGGACAGCTACGGCAACGCGCTGAGCACGGACTCGACGTCGGCCACCGAGGCCTATGATCGTGGCCTGCACCTGTTCCTGGGCGCCGAATACGGTGCGGTCGAGGCATTCGGGCGCGCGGTCGAGGCCGATCCCGGCTTTGCGCTGGGCCACGCCGCGCTGGCGCGGGCCCGCATGATGGGCGGCGGCATGCCGGGCGCCCGCGACGCCGTCGCACACGCCGCCGATCTGGCATCGCGTCCCGGCGGCGCCGACGACCGCGAGCGCGCCCACATCGCCGCGCTGGACCATGCGATCCACGGCCGCCCGGCCGAGGCCCGCGCGCTGGTGCGGACGCATGTGCGCGACCACCCCCGCGACGCCCTGGCCGCGCAGCTGTGCGCCAGCGTTTTCGGACTGATCGGATTTTCCGGCGAAGTTGGCCGGGAGGCCGAGTTGCTGGCCTATACATCCGCGCTGCTGCCGCACTACGGCGACGATTGGTGGATGATGTCCATGCACGCGATCTCGCTCTGCGAGACCGGTCGGGTCGGCGCGTCGCAGGACCTGATGGAGCGTGCGCTGGAGTTGAACCCGCGCAATGCCAACGCGGCGCATTTCAAGTCCCACGCCCAGTATGAGGCCGGAGAGGCCGAGGCAGGCCGCGCCTATCTCGACGAGTGGCTCACCGGCTATGACGCGCGCGGGGTCCTGCATGGGCATCTCAGCTGGCATTCGGCCCTCTGGGCGCTTCATGCCGGCGACGCGCAGGCGCTCTGGGCCACCGTCGCGGCGCATGTCGCGCCCGGCACCGGGCATGGCCTGCCGATCAACGTCCTGACCGATACCGCCGCGATCCTGTACCGGGCCGAGATCGCCGGTCTGACCGTGGATCCGGCCCATTGGGCGGCACTCAGCGACTATGCAGCGCAGTATTTTCCCGACACCGGGCAGAGCTTCGCCGATATCCATGCCGCGCTGGCGCATGCGATGGCCGGCGACGGCGCGCGCCTGGCGCGGATCGCCGAGACCGCGCGCGGCTTCGCGGGCGACCTGGTGCGCCCGGTTGCGCGGGGCTGGATGGCAATGGCGCGGGGAGACTGGGCGGCCGCGATCGACGAGTTGACGCCGGTGATGGCCGCGACCGAACGTCTGGGCGGCAGCCGGGCCCAGCGTGACCTGCTGGAACTGGCCTGGGTCAACGCGCTGCTCAAGCTGGGACGCAACGAGGAGGCCCGGCGCAGCCTGGCCACGCGCCGGCCGATCCTGGCCCCGAAGGCACCGGTTGCGGGCTATACGTGAGCGCGATGCTCAGTCGGCAAGATCCGAGAACAGGTTGTCGCTTTCGACGAAATCCAGCCGGCCTTTTTCGACCGTGCCCTCGTTGATGTCCCGCACCTCGACCCGGCCGTCGCCATAGCCGATCACCACCGTATCGCAGATGTCGATGAACAGCCCGTTCTCGACCACCCCGGGGATCTGGTTCAGCACCAGGCTCAGCTGCCGGACATTGCCGATGCGCTTGAGGTGCAGATCCAGGATATGGTTGCCCTCGTCGGTCATGAACGGCGCGTCGCCGTTCATGCGCAGCGAGACCTGGCGTCCGAGAACATCCATCGAAACCAGTGTCTCCTCGATCAGCGTCCGGGTGCAGGACGCGCCGAAGGGGATCACCTCGACCGGCAGGGCGAAGGCGCCCAGCGTGCCGACCTCCTTGCCCGCGTCGGCGATCACCACCATCTGGTCGCTGGCCGTGGCGACGATCTTCTCCTGCAACAGCGCGCCGCCGCCGCCCTTGATCAGGTTGAGGTCGCTGTCGAACTCGTCCGCGCCGTCTATGGTCACATCGAGCCAGCGCGCCTCGTCGAGCGTGATCACCTCGATCCCCGCCTCGCGGGCCAGCTGGCCGGTTCGGGTCGAGGTCGGAACACCGCGGATCCTGAGCCCGTCCTCGCGCACCATCTCGCCCAGACAGCGCACCAGCCAGGCGGCCGTCGATCCGGTCCCCAGCCCCACGCGCATCCCGTCCTCGACGAACTCGGCCGCGCGCTTGGCGGCGACGAACTTGGCCTTGTCGATGGGCGACAATTCTCCGGTCATGGCAGCTCTCCAGGTGCTTTTGCGCGTTATAGGCGAGATGACCCCGAGGGGCGAGAGGTGAATTGCGGCGCGGTCCGCCCTGCCCCCGTGACCGGCCGGTTTGACCCGCTTTGCGCGTTTCCGATAGGACAGGTCGCATTCATGCGCTGCGAATCTGGCGAACCCGACTATGGAGAGCGACATGAGCGACGCCCTGCGCCTTCATTTCGCCCCCGACAACGCCTCGCTGATCGTCCGGCTGGTGCTGGAGGAGCTCGGCCAGCCCTATGAGACCGTGCTGGTCGACCGCGCCGCCCGTGCGCAGGACGGCGCCGCCTATCGCGCCATCAATCCCGCCGGGCTGATCCCCGCGCTGGAAACGCCGCAGGGTCCGATCTTCGAGACCGCGGCGATCCTGCTGTGGCTTGCCGACCGGCACGGGCGGCTGGCGCCACGCCCCGACAGCCCGCAGCGCGGGCGGTTCCTGAGCTGGCTGTTCTTCACCTCGAACACCCTGCACGCTTATTTGAGGGTCCTGTTCTACCCCGACCGCTACGCAGCCGATGCTGGCGCGCTGCACAAGCGGCTGCGCATCCATCTCGCCCTGCTCGACGCCGAGGCGGCCAACGGGCCGGACTGGCTGTCGCCGGACGCGCCCTCGGTCCTGACCTGGTACCTGGCCTGCCTGCTGCGCTGGATGGCGCTTTACCCCAAGGCCGGCAACCGCGACTGGTTCGCCCTGGCCGACACGCCGCAACTGCAGCGCATCTTCGTCGCGCTGGAGGCGCGGCCGCCCACACGTGCCGCCATCACCGCCGAGGGGCTGGGTCCCCGGCCCTTCACCGCCCCTGTCCACCCTACCCCACCAGAAGGCTCTGCAACCTGAATGTTCCTCTCCGTCTTCGACATGTTCAAAGTGGGCGTCGGCCCGTCCTCGTCCCACACGATGGGGCCGATGGTGGCCGCCGCGCGGTTCCTCGACCTGCTGCGCGTCTCGCCATTCGACGCGGCCGGCCTGCGCGCCTCGCTGCACGGCTCCCTGGCCTTCACCGGCGTGGGTCACGCCACCGACCGGGCCACCATCCTGGGGCTAGCGGGCTTTGCGCCGGAAACCTATGACCGCGACAAGGCCGATGCCGCGCTGGCGGACATCACCGAGACGCACACGCTCCGACCCGATGGCCTGCCCGAGCTGAAATTCGATCCCGGCTCCGACCTGGTCTTCGACTACGACCGCGCGCTGCCCGGTCACGCCAACGGTATGACGCTCTATGCCACCGACGCGCAGGGCGACGTGATCCTGTCCCAGGTCTACTACTCGGTGGGCGGCGGCTTCGTCCTGACCGAGGAGGAACTGGCCGCCGGAAAGGACACCGACGAGGGCGACCCGGTCCCCTACCCGTTCAAATCCGCCGCCGAGATGCTTCAGATGGCGCGCGACAGCGGCAAGACCATCGCCGGCATGAAACGCGCCAACGAGATCGCCCGCGGCTGCGAGACCTCCTTCGCAAAGGGAACCGCGCGGCTGTGGCAGGTGATGAACGACTGTATCGAGCGCGGGTTGACCACCGACGGCATCCTGCCGGGCGGGCTGAAGGTGCGCCGCCGGGCCAAGGGTATCCATGACGCGCTGATTGCCGAACGCGGCCTGAACCAGAGCGCGCCGCACACGATCAACGACTGGATGAGCGTCTATGCCATGGCGGTGAACGAGGAGAACGCCGCCGGCGGCCAGGTGGTGACCGCCCCCACCAATGGCGCGGCGGGGGTGCTGCCGGCGGTGCTGCGCTACTATCTCGACCATGTACCGGGATCGTCCGAGCGCCATGTCGAGGATTTCCTGCTGACCGCCGCCGCCATCGGCGGGCTGGTCAAGTACAACGCCTCGATCTCGGGCGCCGAGGCCGGGTGTCAGGCCGAAGTCGGCAGCGCCGCCGCAATGGCCGCCGCCGGCCTTTGCGCGGTGATGAGCGGCACGCCCGAACAGGTGGAAAACGCCGCCGAGATCGCGCTCGAACATCACCTGGGCATGACTTGCGACCCGGTAAAGGGCCTGGTCCAGGTGCCCTGTATCGAGCGCAACGGGCTGGGCGCGATCAAGGCGGTCAGCGCGGCCAGCCTGGCCCTGCGCGGCGACGGCCAGCATTTCGTGCCGCTCGACTCGGTGATCGAGACCATGCGCCAGACCGGCGCCGACATGCATGAACGCTACAAGGAAACTTCGCTTGGCGGGCTGGCGGTGAACGTGCCGAACTGCTGATGGCGCGCCGGACTTGATCCGGGGCAAGCTCCAATTCCATGTCCGGCGGAAACGGGCTAGCGTTCGCGCATGACCCAGGATCGCCCTCTTCTCGGCATCATGCTGATGCTCGGCTTTTGCGTGCTGGCGCCGCTGGGCGACGCCATTGCCAAGCTGCTGGGCCAAAGCCTGCCGGTCTCGGTCCTGCTTGTGGTCCGGTTCGCCATCCAGGCGGCGCTTTTGATCCCGATCGTGATATTGACCGGCCGGCCCTGGCGCATGCGTGGCCGGATCCTGGGGCTGGCGGCGCTGCGCACGGGTCTGCACATCCTGGGCATCGGGATGATGTTCACGGCGCTGCTATACCTGCCGCTGGCCGATGCCATCGCCATCGCCTTCGTAATGCCCTTCATCATGCTGCTGCTGGGCAAGCTGGTGCTGCAGGAAGAGGTCGGCCCCCGTCGCCTGGGGGCCTGTATCGTGGGTTTCGCCGGCACGTTGATGGTAGTCCAGCCCAGCTTTGCCGAGGTTGGCTGGCCTGCGCTGCTGCCGCTGGGGGTCGCGGTGATCTTCGCGCTGTTCATGCTGGTCACAAGGCAGATGGCCAAGGCGATCGACCCGATCGGCCTGCAGGCGGTGTCGGGCGTGATGGCGACAGCGGTGCTCGTGCCGCTGCTGCTTGTCGCGGAAGCCCTGTCGCCCCGGCCCCTGGTTCCGGCCACGCTCCCGAACCAGACGCTCTGGCTGCTCCTGGCCATCGGCATCCTGGGCACCGGCGCGCATCTGCTGATGACGTGGTCGCTGCGGTTTGCGCCTTCGGCCACGGTGGCGCCGATGCAATACCTGGAAATCCCCTTTGCCACGGTCATCGGCTGGCTGATCTTCCGGGATCTGCCCGACGGGCTGGCCGCCTTCGGCATCTGCGTCACCGTGGCCGCCGGCCTTTACGTCATCCTACGCGAGAGGGCCATCGCGCGTGTCCCGCTTCCAGAAACGCACGCATGACCTCCGCCAGAGCGGCGGGCGACACCAGCGCCAGCATCCCCGGCCCGTCCATCCGCAACCGGACCGGACCGGTGACCTGGTTCGAGGTTCCGACCCGCCCGTCCGGCGCGAACGGGATGTCCTGAAGCGGCCATTTCAGACCTTCGGAAGCGCCCGTTACCCCGGCAAGCGGAAACAATGACACGGTGCTGCCCACCGGCAGCGTCAGCGCGATCTCGGGCGGCAGGTGAAAGGCCAACTCATGCGCGCCCAAGAGCAGGCAGGGGCGATCCGCATGCCGAACCAAGGTGTTGAACGCCGACAACTGGTGATCGACCCGCCCCCCCAGGAACCCGACACCCAGCACGAGCGGGGCACGGATGTGACGCAGGGCCTTGTCGAAATCGGTGGTCTCCTGTTCGCGGATCGGAAACAGCCGGTCCGGGGAGATCAGCGCCCTTGTCCGGGGATCGAGCGAGTCGAAATCGCCGATCACGGCTTCCGGCTGATGCCCCTCGGCCAGCGCCGCCCGGGCGCCGCTGTCCACCGCGACCAGGCTGGGCGCGCGGTCCAGCGCCTCGGTCACGGCGCCGGGCCGGACCTCGCCGCCGCCCACCAGCGTGACCGGATGATCGACTTGAACAATGGGGGCAATCATGTCGAAATTGTCACCAATTCGGAAACCGGCCACAATCCGGCCACAAAATGATACGGTCAGGGGCACAGATTCGGGCCGAAATTGACTTTACGGGGATGGTAAACGGGTTGCCACTGATAAGTAGAGGACGAGCACCCAATGGTACAGAACAACAAGGTGTTGACCGTCTCTTACGGGACATTTTCGTGCACCCTCGAAGGGTTCGATGACTCGTTCGGGACGATGAAGGCGATCGCCGAGTATTTCCGGGACCTGGCCGCGGATGACCGGTATTTCGGCGCCGAACCCCCACAACCCGATGCCGACATGCTCGCCCGGATTGCACAGCGCGAGATTTCCCGCCAGGTCGAGGCCCGCCGCGATTCCGGCGGCATCGTGCTGCGCGCCGGTGATGGCGCAGGGGCAGCCGCGATCGGCACGGACGCCGTGTCGACGCCGCCCGAGACCGAAACGCCAAGCCCCGAAGCCCCCGCTACGCCGGAGGCGGCTGAACAGGCCACACCGCAGCCCGAACCCGAGGTCGCACCCGAACCCCAGGCTGCGCCGGAGCCGCAACCGGTCGCCGAGGCGCCATTGGCCGCCGAATCCCAGACCGCGGAGCCGCCGGCGCCAGAACCGGCGATGGCCGAATACCCCGCCCCCGAGGCAACCGTGGCCGCCTGGCCCGAGCCTGCCGCCGCCGACTTCTCCGAAGGCGCCATGACCGGTGCTTTCGCCCCCGAGGCGCCTGCCGCCGAATTCGCGCAGGATGCACCCGCGGCCGACGAAGAGGAGACCGAGGAGTTCGAAGCAGAGCTCCTGGCCGAACCGGAATTCGTGCCCGAGGCCGAGAGCATCGCCGCCAAGCTGGAGCGCATCCGCGCCGTGGTGTCGCGCACCGAAGCCTCTGCCCCGGTCGAGATCTATGAAGAGGACGAATACTCCGAAGATGAGCACGCGCTGGACGAGCCCGCCGAGGACGTGATGGCCGATGCGGTCACGGGCGTCGCACCGGCCGCCGAGGCCGCCGAAGCTCAGGACGACGCGGACGACCAGGATGCCGAAACGGCCTGGGACGACGCGTGGGACGAGGACGATGGCGACAGCTGGGACGAGGTGGCCGATCTGTCCGCCCTCGACGGGGCCACGCCTGCCGAACCCGAGTCGGATGACGAGATCCTGGACGCGTATGACGACGACATCGCCGGACTGTCCGGTGACGAGTCGATCTTCGGTGAGGTCGACGACGGCGACGACATGTTCGAGAGCGACGAGGATTTCGCCAATATCCTGGGCGAGGAGGACGTCCTGGACCGCGACGCGCCTCGGCACGGTGTCGACGTCACGCGCGCCGATCTGGATGTCGCCGCAGCAAATTCCGACGACAGCGCCCTGTCGCCCGAGGACGAAGCCGACCTGATGGCCCAACTGGCCGAGGTCGAGGCCGAACTGCGGGCGGATGACGACGAAATGGACTCCGCCGAGGAGGAGGCTGCAACTCCGGCAACGGAGACCGGTGCGGATCCCGGGGAAGAGGTCGAGGCGGAGGCCGTGATCGACGCAGGTGTCGAGACTCCCGACGCCGATGACGCCGATGACGCCGATGACGCCGATGACGCCGATGATCACGGCGACCCCCGCCGGATGGAAGACACCGAGGATGACCTGTCGCGCCTCATGGCCGCAGCCGACGAGAAGCTGGGCGACCCCAACGCCTCGTCCAACCGCGAGGCCTATTCGCATCTGCGCGCGGCCGTTGCCGCCGCCGAGGCGGAGCGATCGGCCGGTGGAACCGTCGGCACCCGCGCGGTCGAGGACGACGACCCTTATCGCGAGGATCTCGCCTCGGTCGTGCGCCCGCGCCGCCCGGCGGCGGCGGGTGGCGGCATGCGCCGCCGTGCCGCGGCCGACCGCCCTGCGCCCCTGAAACTGGTGGCCGAACAGCGCGTGGATCTGCCGAACGAGGCGGCGCCGCGCGGCCCCGTGCGCCCCCGTCGCATCAGCAACACCGGCGCCGAGCCTGCCGTGGACGGCGGTTTCGCCGCCTTCGCCGCTGATCATGGCGCCGTGGATCTGCCGGAGCTGCTGGAAGCCGCGGCGGCCTACCTGTCCTTTGTCGAAGGGCATGAGCAGTTCTCGCGCCCGCAGCTGATGAACAAGGTGCGCCAGCTCGACAACCAGGAGTTCAACCGCGAGGACGGACTGCGTTCGTTCGGGCAACTTCTGCGTGACGGCAAGATCGAAAAGACCGGCGGCGGTCAGTTCACCGCATCGGGCGATATCAGCTTTCACCCTGACAAGCGCGCGGCCGGTTGACCCCCCAACCCGATTGACATGCAAAGGGCCGGCGCCGTCGCCGGCCCTTTTTTCGTCTGCTCACCAAACTGGCACCGTGAGCCTCGGCAACGTGCAACTTAAAAAAATTTGCTGGAATCGGCCCTCCAATGCCGCATCGCAGCATTCTCGACAAATCACCCGGCTATACTGCCAACCACCAACGCCGCATGTGGATCGACCGATGTCCAGCACCATAGTTCGCCGATTGCTAAGCACGGATCAGCGGCGCCTCGCGGCGCATTTCCAGCGGCTGGACCGACATAGCCTCCACGCCCGGTTCGGAGCCGGTATCAGCCCCTATCGCGCAAGCCTTTACGCCGACAGCGTTTTCACGGCCGAGGCGCTGGTTTACGGGGCATTTCCCGATGGCTGTCTGCGCGCAGTGGCCGAATTGCGGCCGCTTCCCAACGCCTGGCCGAAACGGGCCGAAGCGGCCTTCAGCGTCGAGCCACGCTGGCAGGGCCGCGGCATCGGCGACCGGCTTATGCACCGGGTGCTGACGGTCGCCCAGAATCGCGGCATCCGCGAGCTGCACCTGCTATGCTTGCCCGGCAACCTGCGCATGCAGAATCTGGCGCAAAAACATCGAGCGCGCCTGCACCGGTTGCCCGGACAGGTCGAGGCACACCTGACCCGCCCTTTCCCAACCCCTTTCTCGATCACGCAGGAAATGGCCGGCGAGTATCGCGCCCTCGCCGATGCCATGTTTCAGTGGCGGCGCTGACGTCCGGCGGCTCGCCAGGAAGCCGCGGGCAATTGCCCGCGGAGTCAGTCGCGGTCGGCGTCGGGATCGGCCTGCCCGACCCCGCGGAACACGTACTTGAACGGCAGGATCCAAAGCAGGCCCAGCGCCACATAGACCAGGAATTCAAGCCAGAGCGGCGGCCGGTCAAGCCAGTTCAGCACGGTGACCACCGCGACGATATAGGCCGGCATCCCGATCAGCAGGATCACCAGCGTCCAGCGCCGACGCGCCTTGTAGCTGAGTCGCGGTCTAGCCATCAGTCGGCAAACGGATCGGTGACAAGGATGGTGTCCTCTCTCTCGGGCGAGGTGGAAAGTAGCGCCACGGGACATTCGATCAACTCTTCGACGCGGCGCACGTATTTGATCGCGTTGGCCGGCAGGTCGGCCCAGCTGCGCGCGCCCTCGGTGGACTCACTCCAGCCGGGCAGTTCCTCGTAGACCGGTTTGCACCGCGCCTGCTGGTCCGCCGCGGTCGGCAGGTAGTTCAGCCGCCGGCCGTCCAGCTCGTAGCCTACGCAGACCTTGAGCGTGTCGAACCCGTCCAGCACGTCCAGCTTGGTCAGCGAGATGCCGTTGACGCCGCTGGTGGCGCAGGTCTGGCGCACCAGCACCGCATCGAACCAGCCGCAGCGCCGCTTGCGCCCGGTGACGGTGCCGAACTCGTGCCCGCGCTCGCCCAGACGCCGGCCATCGGCATCGTCCAGCTCGGTCGGGAACGGGCCTTCGCCGACCCGCGTGGTATAGGCCTTGACGATCCCCAGCACGTAGTCGACCGAGCCGGGCCCGATACCCACGCCGGTCGCCGCCTGACCGGCGATCACGTTCGACGAAGTCACGAAGGGATAGGTGCCGAAGTCGATATCCAGAAGCGCGCCCTGCGCCCCCTCGAACAGGATGCGTTTCCCGGCTTTGCGCTTTTCGTTCATCACTTTCCAGACCGGCGCGGCAAAGGGCAGGATCTGCGGCGCGATCTCCTTGAGCTGCGCGATCAGCGCATCGCGGTCCACCGGCTCGATCCCCAGCCCGCGGCGCAGCGGATCGTGATGCTGCAGGGCGCGGTCCACCCGCGCCTCGAGCGTTGCGTCATCGGCCAGGTCGGCGACACGGACCGACCGCCGGCCGACCTTGTCCTCATAGGCCGGCCCGATGCCGCGCCCGGTCGTGCCGATCTTGGTGCCCTTGCTGGCCGCTTCCTCGCGCGCCCGGTCCAGTTCGCCGTGGATGGGCAGGATCAGCGGCGTGTTCTCGGCAATCATCAGGGTCTCGGGCGTGATTTGCACGCCCTGCTCCCGGATCGAGGCAATCTCGCCGACCAGGTGCCAGGGGTCGAGCACGACGCCGTTGCCGATCACGCTCAGCTTGCCGCCGCGCACCACGCCCGAGGGCAACGCGTTCAGCTTGAAGACCTCGCCGTCAATGACCAGCGTGTGACCGGCATTGTGCCCGCCCTGAAAGCGCGCGATCACGTCGGCCCGCTCGCTCAGCCAGTCGACGATCTTGCCCTTGCCCTCGTCGCCCCACTGGGCGCCGACTACCACCACGTTGGCCATGTTCGGTCCTTTATTGCGTCAGGTGAAACCCGCGCCGGTATAACGGCGCCCTCGGCGCAGGAAAACCGCAAATTCGACGCAGGCCGCGCGACCGCGCGGCGCAGGCGGTCACGGTCCGGACGGGTCGCGCTGCGGCAGGCGCACGGGCGTTCCGTGCGGCGTGTCCAGATAGGCGCGCCGCCAGGCATCGCGCAGCGCGTCGATTTCGCCCGGTTCGGTGCCGGCCGTGTCACTCAACAGGGATTCGAGCGTATCGAGCCAGGCCAAGAAGTAGTCGTCGCCGCCGTCCAGGTCACGGGCCAGCCCGTGGCGTTGCAACACTGCCGAGAACCGCACCGTCCACTCGGGCCAGGTGAACAGCCCGGTCTCGTTCAGATGCACGGTCATCGCAAAGACCTGCGCGTGCCACGGCTGTTCGAAGACCGGATCGGGGGCGCTGGTCATTCCGGCTCCAGATAGCTTTGCCAGAGGTCCAGAACCACCTCGTCGTCCGGGTGTTCGGGCATGGCCCAGAGCTCGGAGGCGGCGAACACCACGGCATAGAGAGGCTGTGGCGCCTCGCCCAGCCCGTGCGCGTTGCTGTCGGGCAGGACGTGATGGCCGTGTACGCGCAGGATCCGACCCCGCGCGCCGCCGGCATAGGACGGCAGGCGGGTGTGACCGCCATCGACCATCCGGTTCCCCGCCGGCCGCACCGTGCGCACCGTCTGCCCCGGCGCGAATGCGGGCGGAGCGTCTGCGGGGCGGTCGGCCGGTCCGCCCGAGGCCAGCACCCGGGCCACGGCTTCGGCGCCCAGCCGCCGGTCCGCCAGCGGATGCGGATCGGAGGCATCGCCTCCGCGCAACTCGTCCAGGGTCAGGACTCCCTGCCGCACCAGCAGATCCGCCAGGGCCGAGATCCATTTCTCATAATAGGAAAACCGCGCATAGTCGCCGGGCGACAGAGTTTCCCGCGCGTGGCGGGACATGTCGATGTTCCATTGCCCCAACGCACCGGCGGCCAGTGTGACGGCCAGGGCGCGCGCGTGCCAGTCCTCGGCGAAGACCGGCGCGCCCTCGCCTTCGGGGATCACCGGGCCGTCCCCGAACCGGCCGCCCATGTCGTGCACGCGCGTCATGTGGCCTCGGGCGCGGACGGCAGGCCGGTACCGATCATGCTGTCGCGGGTTACGAGGGCGGCCAGCGCCCCGGCGTCCAGCCCGTCGGACCCCGGCGGGCGCATGGGCAGCACCAGATACCGGACCTCGGCGGTGGAATCCCACACGCGGATCGATGTGCCCTTGGGCAAGGCGACGCCGAAATCGGCCAGAACCCGGCGCGGCTCGCGCACTGCGCGGGCGCGGTAGGCGTCGGATTTGTACCACCCCGGCGGGATGCCCAGAAGCGGCCACGGGTAGCAGCTGCACAGGGTGCAGACGACCATGTTGTGCCGATCGGGCGTGTTCTCGACGACCACCACATGTTCCCCCTGACGGCCATAATGCCCCATCTCGGCCAGAACCGGCGTGGCGTCGGCCAACAGCGCGGCCTTGAAGTCGGGCTCGCACCAGGCGCGCGCCACGACGCTTGCGCCGATCTGCGGGCCGATCCGGTTCTGATAGGTGTCGATGATCTCGTCCAGCGCCGCCGGATCCACCAGACCCCGGCGGGCAAGCACCGTTTCGAGCGCCTTGACCCGAAGCGCGGGTTCGGGCGGCAGCACGCTGTGAGGGTGATCCGGATCGTCATGCGGCATGGGCCCAGATTGCGGCGGCAGGCGGGGCGCTGTCCAGTGCCTTTGTCGCCTCAGGCGCCCCTGCGGAATGCGGCCAACTCCTCCCTTGCCCCTCACCCCAAACTTCCCTACATACCGCCCGGATACACGCCTAGCCCCGCAAGGATCCACGATGGAAAACGTAGTCCTCATCATCCACCTTCTGCTGGCCCTCGGGCTGATCGCCGTTGTGTTGCTGCAGCGGTCCGAAGGTGGCGGTCTGGGCATGGGCGGCGGCGGCGGGGCGATCAGCGGCCGGGCTGCGGCCACGGCTCTGGGCAAGCTGACCTGGATCCTGGCGGCGGCCTTCATCGTGACCTCGATCACGCTGACCATCATCGCGGCGCAAAAGGCCTCGGGAACCTCGGTTATCGACCGGTTGGGCGTGCCTGCGCAGCAGGAAGACGATGCGCCGGCCGTGCCTGCGGGCGACGACCTGTTGCCCCCGGCCGAAGGGGACACCGGGCCGCTGGTGCCGCGGGCCGACTAACCCACAATACCTTGAATACCTGCCACGGGCCGCAACAGCATCTTGCGGTTCCCTTGCGCATGGGGTGCGAATCCCCTAACAATGGAGTCCCGTGATGCTGCGGTTTTTTGGGAACCGCCGGGCAACAGATTCAGACCACTCACGGGGGGCAGCCGAACAGACATGGCGCGATTCATCTTCATCACCGGCGGCGTGGTTTCTTCCCTCGGCAAGGGGCTGGCCTCGGCGGCCCTCGGGGCGCTGCTGCAGGCGCGCGGATTTTCGGTACGGCTGCGCAAGCTCGACCCCTATCTGAACGTCGATCCCGGCACGATGTCACCGTTTGAGCATGGCGAGGTTTTCGTCACCGATGACGGCGCCGAAACCGATCTGGACCTGGGCCATTACGAACGCTTTACCGGCGTCGCCGCCCGCAAGACCGACTCGGTCAGTTCGGGCCGGATCTATTCCAACGTGCTGGAGAAGGAACGCCGGGGCGACTATCTGGGCAAGACCATCCAGGTGATCCCCCACGTCACCAACGAGATCAAGGATTTCATCGCCATCGGTGAGGACGAGGTCGATTTCATGCTCTGCGAGATCGGCGGCACCGTGGGCGACATCGAGGGGCTGCCGTTCTTCGAGGCGATCCGCCAGTTCAGCCAGGACAAGCCGCGCGGGCAGTGCATTTTCATGCATCTCACCCTCCTGCCCTTCATCAAGGCCAGCGGCGAGTTGAAGACCAAACCCACACAGCACTCGGTCAAGGAACTGCGCTCGATCGGGCTGGCGCCGGATATTCTGGTCTGCCGCTCCGAAGGGCCGATCCCGGCCAAGGAGCGCGAGAAGCTGGCGCTGTTCTGCAACGTGCGCCCGGATGCGGTGATCGCGGCGCAGGATCTCGGAACGATCTACGACGCGCCGCTGGCCTATCACCGCGAGGGGCTGGACCAGGCGGTTCTGGACGCGTTCCAGATCAGCCCGGCGCCCAAGCCCGAGATGAGCAAGTGGGAGGACGTGTCCGACCGCATCCACAATGCCGAGGGCGAGGTGAAGGTCGCCATCGTCGGCAAGTACACGCAGCTCGAAGACGCCTATAAGTCCATCGCCGAGGCGCTGACGCACGGCGGGATGGCCAACCGCGTCAAGGTCCGGATCGAGTGGGTCGACGCCGAAATCTTCGACAGCGAGGATCCCGCGCCGCATCTCGAGGGCTTCCACGCCATCCTGGTGCCCGGCGGCTTCGGCGAGCGCGGCACCGAGGGCAAGATCAAGGCGGCGCAATACGCCCGCGAGCACAAGGTGCCTTACCTCGGCATCTGCCTGGGCATGCAGATGGCGGTCATCGAGGCCGCCCGCAACGTCGCCGGCATCGCGCAGGCGGGATCCGAGGAATTCGACCACGAGGCCGGGCGCAAGCGGTTCGAGCCGGTGGTCTATCACCTCAAGGAATGGGTGCAGGGCAGCCACCGGGTCGAACGCAAGGTCGATGACGACAAGGGCGGCACCATGCGCCTGGGCGCCTATGACGCGGTGCTGACCGATGGCTCGAAAGTGGCCGAGGTCTATGGCGCAACGGCCATCGAGGAGCGCCACCGCCACCGCTACGAGGTCGACATCAAGTATCGCGACAAGCTGGAAAAGGCCGGGCTGTGCTTTTCCGGCATGTCGCCCGACGGTCGGCTGCCGGAAATCGTGGAATGGACCGACCACCCCTGGTTCATCGGCGTGCAGTTCCACCCCGAATTGAAATCCAAACCGTTCGAGCCGCATCCGCTGTTCGCGGATTTCGTGCGGGCCGCGAAGGAGACGTCGCGGCTGGTCTGACCGTGGCCCGCTAACACGGCGGCGGCGCAAGCTGGCCGGTGGCCATCTTCTTGGCTTGGCGCGCTGCGGGTAATCGGATAATTTCTGCTCCATGCTCAAGAAGTTCTTCCAAGCCTTTCGGCCCGAGACCCCGACGCAACTGCCCGATCCGGACGCCGAACTGGCGCTGGGGGCGCTTCTGGTGCGGGTGGCGCAGTCGGACCGCGACTACAAGCTGGAGGAGATAAGCCTGATCGACCGCATCCTGGCACGGCTCTATCAGCACAACGCGATCGAGGCCGCCAAGGTGCGCGCGACCTGCGAGAAGCTGCACACGGCCGCCCCCGAGACCGATACTTTCGGCAAGCTGATCCGCGAGACCACCGGGCTGGAGGAACGGCTGGCCGCGCTGGAGGCGCTGTGGGAGGTGGTGCTGGCCGATGGAGAGCAGGCCGAGGGCGAGATCAAGATCGTCGAGGAGGCCCGCATCGCCATGGGTCTGAGTTTCAACGACAGCCAGAACGCGCGCAAGCGCGTGCTGGAACGCCTGGCCTGAACACCCTAGAAAACCCCATGTTCCGAGATTTCCTGAACCGCCTCACCGAACCGCAGCCCGCCCCCCTGGATGACGGGGACGCGCGGCTGGCGTTGACCGCGCTGCTGGTGCGCATCGCCCGGTCCGACAACGACTATGCGATGTCCGAGCGCGAGCGGATCGACCGGATCTGCGCCACCCGCTATGGCCTCAGCCCCTTCGAGGCCGCGGCCCTGCGCGGCGAGGGCGAGGCGCTGGAGGCCGAGGCGCCCGACACCGTGCGGTTCACCCGCGCGATCAAGGACGCGGTTCCCTACGAGGACCGCCGCGCCGTGGTCGAGGCGGCCTGGTCGGTCGCACTGGCCGATGGCAGCCGGGATGCCGAGGAGGATGCCCTTCTGCGGCTGGTAGCCAGCCTGCTGGGCGTCAGCGATGTCGATTCGGCCCGCGCCCGTCAGGCCGCGGCCAGGAATTGAGACGCCGCCTGCACCGCGCGGGGCCGCTCCGGTGATCGCCAGCCTCGCCATGTATGATCTGCCGGCACTGAGCCCGGCCATTGACCGCTACTGGGCGGCCATCCGGCATCACCTGGGCGAGGGCCCGGCCCGACTGACGCGGGACGCCGATCCGTGGGAAGTCTGGACACACCCCGACCTGCTGCTGGCGCAGACCTGCGGGTTTCCCTATCGCGCCCGGCTGCATGGCAAGGTGGCGCTTGTCGGCACGCCGGATCCCGCGCTGCCCGGCTGCCCACCGGGGCACTACTGCTCGGTTCTGGTCGCCCGGGCGGACGATTACCGGTCGCTACAAGCATTACTGACCGGCACATTCGCCTTCAACGAGGCCCTGTCGCAATCGGGCTGGGCCGCGCCGATGATGCATTTCGCAAGTGCAGGGCTGCGCCCCGCGGCGCTGGTGCAGACCGGGGCGCATGCGGAATCCGCCCGCGCCGTGGCAGAAGGCCGGGCCGATCTTGCTGGGCTGGATGCGCTGACCTGGGAACTGCTGCAGGAAACCGGGGACACCGCCGCCCGCCAACTGCGCGAGGTCGAGCGCACGGTGCCGACCCCGACGCTGCCCTATATCACCGCGGCGCATCGCGAACCCGCTCCGATCGCCGCGGCGATCCGCGCCGCGATCTCGGACCTGTCGGGTGCCGACCGCGCGCAATTGCACCTGACCGGTCTGGTCGACTTGCCTGCGGAGAGATATTTGGCCGTACCGACGCCGCCATCACCGTCCGAAACGCTGGGTCAACCTTAGGCATTTCGGCGGTTTGCGGCTAGAATTCTCCGTTTTGCACGTTGCATTGCGCAGAATTTTGCGACCTAGTAACGCACTAGCGATCGAACCAGCACGGACCCAGAAGTGACAGAAACCGCCCCCGTCATCGAGATCCAGAACCTGCACAAGAGCTTTGGACAGCTCGAAGTCCTCAAGGGCGTGGACATCACCGCGCATCGCGGCGACGTGGTGTCGCTCATCGGATCGTCGGGATCGGGCAAGTCCACCCTGCTGCGCTGCTGCAACCTGCTGGAGGACAGCCAGCAGGGCGAGATCATCTTCAAGGGTGAGCCTGTGCACTGGACCGGCAGCGGATCGCACCGCCACCCGGCGGATTCCAGGCAGGTGCTGCGCATCCGCACGAATCTCAGCATGGTGTTCCAGCAATTCAATCTGTGGGCGCACATGACCATCCTGCAGAACGTGATGGAGGCGCCGGTGACCGTGCTGGGCCGGGACCGGGCCGAGGTCGAGGAGGCCGCGCGCGGCTATCTCGACAAGGTCGGCATCGGCGACAAGTGCGATGTCTATCCCGCCCAGCTCAGCGGCGGTCAGCAACAGCGCGCCGCCATCGCCCGTGGCCTGTGCATGGAGCCCGAGGCGCTTCTGTTCGACGAACCGACATCGGCGCTGGACCCGGAGCTGGAGCAGGAAGTGATCCGGGTCATCAAGGATCTGGCCGCCGAAGGCCGGACCATGATCATCGTGACGCATGACATGAAGATGGCCGCCGACATCTCGAAACACGTCGTTTTCCTGCATCAGGGCATGGTCGAAGAGGAAGGCCCGCCCGACGCGGTTTTCAGCAGCCCGAAATCCGAGCGTTTGCGGGGCTTTCTTTCCGCGACGCAGGCCGCATAATTCAACACGCTCAAAAATGGGGAGTAAACAAATGAAAAGACTGATTCTGACCGCTGCGGCATTGGCGCTCAGCGCGGGCATCGCCAGCGCGCAGACCGTGCGGCTGGGAACCGAGGGCGCCTATGCGCCGTGGAACTTCATCAACGACGCCGGCGAGGTCGACGGGTTCGAGCGCGAGCTGGGCGACGAGCTGTGCAAGCGGGCCGAATTGACCTGCGAGTGGGTGACCAATGATTGGGATTCGATCATTCCCAACCTGGTGTCGGGCAACTACGACGTGATCATCGCCGGCATGTCGATCACCGACGAGCGCGACGAGGTCATCGACTTCACACAGAACTACACGCCGCCGGATCCGTCCGCCTATCTGGGCATGTCGGATGACGTTGACGTGACCGGCGGCGTAGTCGCCGCGCAGACCGGGACGATCCAGGCCGGTTACATCGCGGAGTCCGGCGCCACGCTGGTGGAATTCGCCACGCCCGAGGAAACCATCGCCGCAGTGAAGAACGGCGAAGCCGACGCGGTGCTGGCCGACAAGTCCTTCCTTGCGCCGATCGCCGAAGAGGATGCCGACCTGCGCTTCGTGGGCGAGGACGTGCCGCTGGGCGGTGGCGTCGGTCTGGGTGTTCGCGAATCGGATGGCGAACTGCGCGAAAAGCTCGACGCCGCGATCCAGTCGATGAAGGACGACGGCAGCCTGAACGAGATGATCTCCAAGTGGGAGGTCTCCTCGACCTTCTGATCCGGTCCTTCCGGCGCGCCCAGATGCGGGCGCGCCGGTCAGCCGCACGAGGCCTGTCATCTTTTCCTTCTGCACCGATCCCGAGACGCTGAGCTCGTTCCGCTGGCTGGCTTGCTACCTGACCACGGGCAAGCACGCCAACCTGTACTACTCGGTCGGCACCGTGCTGCTTCTGCTTGCCATCACCGCGCCTTCGGCGCTTCTGTTCGGATTTATCGGCGCCTCGGCGGCGCGGTCTCATTTCTGGCCGATCAGCTGGCTGGGCAAGGGATATGTCGCCATCGTACGCGGCGTTCCCGACATCGCCTTCTTCCTGTTCTTCGTGATCGCGCTGGACCAGGCGTTCGAATGGGTCCGCCACAAGATCAAGTGCCCCGACTGGGACGAACCGATCCGGCAGGGCAACGATTTCGTCGTGTGCCAGGCCGCCAAGCTGCCGCTGGGCGACTCGCCGCAATGGGTGCACGAGACCTATGGGTTCTTTCTGGCGGTCCTGACCTTTTCCATCGTGTTCGGCGCATTCGCCGCGAATGTCCTGTTCGGGGCGATGCGTGCCGTGCCGCATGCCCAGCTGGAGACCGCCGAGGCTTATGGCATGTCCCGCCGGCAGACCTACTGGCGGATCCTCGTGCCGCAGATGTGGGTCTATGCCCTGCCGGGCCTCAGCAACCTGTGGATGGTGCTGACCAAGGCCACACCGCTCCTGTTCCTGCTGGGGGTCGAGGATATCGTCTATTGGGCCCGCGAGTTGGGCGCGACGGCAAATCCGCGCTTCACCGACTATCCCCACGGCGACTGGCGCATGTGGTATTTCATGGCGCTGCTGGTCTTCTATCTTGGCCTGACGCGCATCTCCGAAGTGCTGCTGGAGCGGCTGATGCAGAAACTCAGCCACGGCCAGGCCACGACAGGCGGCGAAGCGCAACGAAAGGCGGCGGCATGACGACCGCACCTCTCACCCTCGGCCAGATGCCGCGCGCGATGTCCGTGCATTCACGCAAGCGATCTCTTTGGGCAGGAGGCCGGACATGAGTTGCTGGCAGACGGTCCAGGACTATGCCCTGCGCTCGCTGGGCATCGGCGAGCGGCTGCTGCCGAAGGAGAATTTCACCCTGTGCGAGCATTTCACCCTGATCGGCTCGGGGATGATCTGGAACGTCTATTTCGGGGTGATGGCGCTGGCCACCGGCTTCTTCCTGGCCACTGCGCTGGCGGTGGGCAAGGCATCGCCGCGCAAGCTGTTCCGCAAGCCCTCGGAATGGTTCATCTTCGTGTTCCGCGGCTCGCCGCTCTTCATCCAGTTCTTCTTTGCCTATTTCCTGTTTCTCAGCCTGAAATCCGTCTCGCCCCTGTTCGACGCCTTCACCGCCGCCTGGCTGGGCGCGCTGATCGTGCTGTTCCTCAATACCGCCGCCTATTCGGCCGAGATCTTTTATGGCGCCCTGCGCTCGATCCCCAAGGGCGATGTCGAGGCCGCCGACGCCTATGGCATGTCGGGCTGGCCGCGCTTTCGCCGCATCGTCTGGCCCACCATGCTGCGGCTGGCCTGGCCCGCCTATACCAACGAGGCGATCTTTCTGTTCCACGCCACCACGCTGGTGTTCTTCTCGGGCTTTCCCGCCTGGCAGCAGCGGGGCGACGCGCTCTACTACGCCAACTATTTCGCCGACAAGACCTTCAACCCCTTCGTGCCCTACCCGATCCTGGCGATGTATTTCATCATCTTCTCGCTGCTCATCATCTGGAGCTTCGGCCGGGTGAACAAGCACCTCAACCGGCACCTGCCCGAGACCCAACGCAGCCGGATGCGCCTGCGCATGAACCTGATCCGCTGACGAGTCGCCGCAGCGTTCTGACACGGGCGTGGATAATTTGATCAAAAGTCGTGACAAGCCCCCGCCGCCCGCGTTAAACCGATGGCGTTCGACAACCGGAGCGCCGTCATGGATCTCAGCCAGCTACAGACCTTTCGCATCGCCGCCTGCGATCTGAACGGGCAGATGCGCGGCAAGCGCGTGCCGGGCGCCTATGGACCCAAGCTGGACAGGGGCGCGGTGCGGATGCCGTTTTCGGCGCTCAACGTCGATCTGTGGGGGGCCGATATCGCCGGCAGCCCGCTGCTCTTCGACAGCGGCGATGCCGACGGGGTGTTGCGGCCGACGGATCGCGGCGCGATGCCGGTGCCCTGGATCGACGGCGCGACCGCGCTGGTTCCGATGGAGATGTTCCACGATGACGGGCGCCCGTTCGCGGGCGACCCCCGCCACGCGCTGGCATCGGTGCTGGACCGCTATGCGGCACGGGGCTGGCGCGTGGTGGCGGCGACCGAGCTGGAATTCACCCTGCTCGATGCCGGCGGCGAGGCGCCGCGCCCGCCGGTCAACCCGCTGACCCGCCGCCGGCTGATCAACGAGGCGGTCCTGTCGATGGCCGAAATGGACGCCTTCGACGCCTATTTCACCGACCTCTATCGCGGCTGCGAGGCGATGGGCATCCCGGCCCAGACCGCGATTTCCGAAAGCGGCGTGGGCCAGTTCGAAATCAATCTCGACCATCAGGACGCCATGCGCTGTGCCGACGACACGTGGCTGTTCAAGGGCTTGGTGCGTGGATTGGCCCGCAAGCACGGCTTTGCCGCCACATTCATGGCCAAACCCTATTCGCAGGATGCGGGCAACGGAATGCATGTGCATTTCTCGGTCGTCGACGCCGAGGGGCGAAACGTCTTCAACGATGGCGGCCCACGCGGCACCGACCTGCTGCGCCAGGCTGTGGCCGGCTGCCTTGCCGCGATGCCCGGATCGACGCTGATCTTCGCACCGCATGGCAATTCCTATGAGCGGCTGGTGCCCGAGGCGCATGCGCCGACCGGGGCCTGCTGGGCCTATGAGAACCGGACCGCCGCCATCCGCGTACCGGGCGGCGCGCCGGCGGCCCGCCGGATCGAACACCGTGTCGCCGGCGGCGACATCAACCCCTACCTGATGCTGGCCAGCGTTCTGGGCGCCGCCCTGATCGGGATCGAGGACGGCCTGACCCCGCCGGACCCGATCACCGGCAACGCCTACGAGATCGCGGATCTGCCGCAATTGCACCCGGATCTGGCCGCGGCCGTCGAGGCCTTCGCCACGGACCCCATGCTGGCCCGGATCCTGCCTGCGGCGCTTGTCTCCAACATGGCGCTGACCAAGCGCCAGGAGATCGCGCGCTTCGCCGCCCGTGATCCGGACACCCATTGGCTGAGCTATCTCGAGGCGGTCTGAGCCCCCCTTGCCCGGCCGGCGCGGTTTCGGTAGACTTGAATTTGATCAAATTGGTGAACCATGAAAATCGGCATCCTGCAAACCGGTCACGCCCCGGACGCCCTGATCGAGACGACCGGGGATTACGACCGGATGTTCGCACGCCTCCTGGACGGGCACGGCTTTACGTTCGAAACCTATCCGGTCGTGGACGGCGTCTTTCCCGACGGGGCCGATGTCGCCGACGGATGGCTGATCACCGGCTCGCGTCACGGCGCCTATGACAACCTGCCCTGGATTGCCCCGCTGGAGGATCTGATCCGCCAGATCAAGGCCGAGGGACGGCCGCTGATCGGGGTCTGCTTCGGCCACCAGATCATCGCGCAGGCCCTGGGTGGCAAGGTCGAGAAATTCGATGGCGGCTGGTCCATCGGTCGGACCGAATACGACCTGGACGGACAGCCCGTCACCCTGAACGCCTGGCACCAGGATCAGGTTGTCGCGTTGCCCGATGGCGCCACGGTTCTGGCCGGAAACGGCTTTTGCCGCTATGCCGTGGTTGCCTATGGCGACCGGATCTGGACGATCCAGCCGCATCCGGAATATGACACCGACTTCATCGCCGGTCTGATCCGCACCCGCGGTCGCGGCGTCGTGCCCGACGCGCAGCTGGACGCCGCAAGCGCCGGGCTGGACGGTCCGGTGGACAATGCGGTCATCGCCGAACGGATGGCCGGTTTCTTCAAGAAAGCGAGGGCCTGATGGCCGACTGGACCGAGAACCTGCCCCAAGCCGCCCGCGACTACCTGGAAGGGCGCCGACTGGACGAGGTAGAGTGCATCATTTCCGACCTGCCCGGCATCGCGCGCGGCAAGGCGGTTCCGGCGTCGAAATTCGCGCGCCAGACCTATTTCCACCTGCCCGACAGCATCTTCTACCAGACCATCACCGGCGATTGGGGCGAGGCCGCCGGCGAGGACGGGTTCATCGAGCGGGACATGATCCTGAAACCCGACATGGCCACTGCCAGCGCCGCACCCTGGACCGGCGACTGGACCCTGCAGGTGATCCACGACGCCTTCGACCGCGAGGGCGCCCCGATTCCCTTCAGCCCGCGCAACGTGCTCAAAAGGGTCGTGCAGCTTTATCACGACAAGGGCTGGAAGCCGATCGTGGCCCCCGAGATGGAGTTCTTCCTGGTCGCCCGCAACCTGGACCCGGCCAAGGAGATCGAGCCGATGATGGGCCGGTCGGGCCGGCCGGCGGCCGCGCGGCAGGCCTATTCCATGACCGCGGTGGACGAGTTCGGACCGGTGATCGACGACATCTACGACTTTGCCGAGGCGCAGGGATTCGAGATCGACGGGATCACCCAGGAAGGCGGGGCCGGGCAGCTGGAAATCAACCTGCGCCACGGCGATCCGGTCAAGCTGGCCGACGAGGTGTTCTATTTCAAGCGCCTGATCCGCGAGGCCGCGATCCGGCACAACTGCTTTGCGACCTTCATGGCCAAACCGATCGAGGACGAACCCGGTTCTGCCATGCACATCCACCACTCGATCATCGAGAAGGAGACCGGCAAGAACATCTTCTCGGGTCCGCAGGGCGGCGAGACCGACGCCTTCTATCACTTCCTGGCCGGGTTGCAGACGCATCTGCCCGCGGGGCTGGCGGTGATGGCGCCCTACGTCAATTCCTATCGCCGCTACGTCAAGGACCACGCCGCGCCGATCAACCTGGAATGGGGCCGCGACAATCGCACCACGGGTATTCGCGTGCCGCTCAGCGGGCCGGAAAGCCGGCGCATCGAGAACCGCATCGCCGGGATGGACTGCAATCCCTACCTGGGCATCGCCGTCTCGCTGGCCTGCGGCTATCTCGGCCTGATGGAAGAGACGCGCCCCAGCCGCCAGTTCCACGGCGACGCCTATGCCGGTGATGGCGACATCCCGCAGGTGATGGGCGAGGCGCTGGACCTGTTCGACGAGGCCAAGGCGCTGCACGACGTTCTGGGACCGGAATTCGCCCGCGTCTACGGCATCGTCAAACGCGCGGAATACGAGGAGTTCCTGCAGGTGATCTCGCCCTGGGAACGCGAGCATCTTCTGCTGAACGTCTGAGTCCCCGGGTGACCGCGCCGGCCGGCGCCGGTCACCGAGGACGAGCCTGGGGGCCTGGATGAACCTGCTGTTTTCCAACGACCGGCGCGGCACCTTTCCCGACAGCTGGTATGCGGCGACCGCCAACCCGATTGATCGCTTCGACGCGCTGCGCGGCGAAACCCGCGCCGATGTCTGCGTCGTCGGCGGCGGATATACCGGTCTGTCTGCGGCGCTGCACCTGGCCGAAGCGGGCTTCGACGTCGCGCTCGTCGAGGCCCACCGCGTCGGATTCGGCGCGTCGGGCCGCAATGGCGGGCAATTGGGCAGCGCCCAGCGCATGGGCCAGGAGGAACTGGAACGGCTGGTGGGCGACGAGGACGCGGCGAAGCTGTGGACGCTGGCCGAGGAGGCCAAGGCGCTGGTCAAGGACCTGATCGCCCGGCACGACATCGACTGCGACCTGAAACCGGGAATCGCCGTGCTGGGGTTCAGCGATGCCGAGCGCCGCGAGCTTCACGCGCATGCCGGCCACCTGGCCGAGCGCTACGGCTATGACCAGGCCGATCTGCTGGATGAGGAGGCCGGGCACGCCATCTGCCCCTCACCGGCCTACAAAGGGGGCGTTCTGGATCGGGGGGCTGCGCATCTGCACCCGCTGAATTTTGCGCTGGGGCTGGCCCGGGCTGCGGTCAAGGCCGGCGTCCGCATATTCGAGGACACCCATGTCCACCATATCGAGGAGCGCCAGCCGGCGCTTGTGCGCACAGACCGGGGCCGCATCCGCGCCGGGCATGTGATCCTCGCCTGCAACGGCTATCTGGGCGGGCTCAATCGCCAGGTGGCCGCGCGGGTGATGCCGATCAACAACTTCATCGCCGCAACCGAGCCGCTGGGCGATGCCGTGACGCAGGTACTGGCCCGCGATGTGGCCGTTGCGGACACCAAATTCGTGGTGAACTATTTCCGGCTCAGCCGCGACGGGCGGCTGCTGTTCGGCGGCGGCGAAAGCTATGGCTATCGCTTTCCCAGGGACATCGCCGCCAAGGTGCGCAAGCCGATGACCGAGATCTTCCCGCATCTGCGCGACGTGCGCATCGACCACGCCTGGGGCGGCACGCTGGCGATCACCATGCGGCGGATGCCCTACCTGGCGCGTGTGGCGCCGAACATCCTGTCGGCCTCGGGCTATTCCGGCCACGGAGTCGGCACCGCGACCCATGCCGGGAAACTGATGGCCCTTGCGATCCAGGGGCAGGCCGAAGGGTTCGACACAATGGCCCGGTTCCCGTCCCTGCCCTTCCCCGGTGGCCCGGCCCTGCGCTCGCCGCTGCTGGTCCTGGCGATGACCTGGTACGCGCTGCGCGACCGGCTGGGCGTCTGACCGGCCGATTGAAACGATCATGTGAAATCTTGCCGATGGCCCAAGGCGCCGCTTGGCACGGGGCGGTGATTGTTTTACCTTTCCGAAAGTGCGACTTAAGGAAAACGAAATATGATGCTGCCGCCCAACGTCCACGACGCCGAGCCCATCCCCGAAGCCGCCCGCGAGGCAATCGACGCCTTGCTGACCTCCGGCGACCTGTTCCGCTATACCGCGCCCGACAACGCGCCGGTGACGCTGCTCGAATCCGAGTTCGCAGAGATGATGGGCAGCCGCTATGCGCTGGCGGTCTCGTCCTGCTCGGCGGCGCTGTTTCTTTCGCTCAAGGCGTTGGGCCTGCCGCGCGATGCGCGCGTTCTGATCCCCGGCTTCACCTTCGCGGCGGTTCCCTCCTCGGTGATTCACGCCGACTGCATCCCGGTGCTGTGCGAGGTGGGCGAGGATTATCGCGTCGACCTGGCCGATTTCGAGGCCCGGCTGGACGAGGTTCAGGCCGTCATCATCAGCCACATGCGCGGCCATACCAGTGACATGGACGCGATCATGGCGCTGTGTGATGCCCACGACATCCCGGTGATCGAGGATGCGGCGCACTCGCTGGGCACCACCTGGGCCGGGCGCAAGATCGGCACCATCGGGCGCGTGGGCTGCTTCTCGTTCCAGTCCTACAAGATGATCAACGCCGGCGAAGGCGGCATCCTGATCACCGACGACGCCGACCTGGCGGCCCGCGCGGTGATCATGTCGGGCGCCTATGAGCATAACTGGAAGAAGCACCCCGTCCTGCAGGACGCCTTTGCCGCATGGCAGAACAAGCTGCCGCTCTACAATCTGCGCATGAGCAACCTGAGCGCCGCCGTGATCCGCCCGCAACTGCCGGAACTTGCGCGCCGGGTGCGCGACGGGCACACCAACCACGACCATGTCGCCGCCAGAATCTCTGCGTCGCCGCATATCGAGGTGCCGGATCCGCTGCCCGGTGAGGCGCGCGCACCGGATTCGATCCAGTTCAACCTTATGGGCCTGACCGACGCCGAAACCGCCCGCTTTGCCGCCGCGGCCGAGGTGCGCGGCATCAAGGTGCAGGTCTTCGGCCTGAGCGCGGACAACGCCCGCGCCTTCTGGAACTGGCGGTTCCTGGAGGAGGTGCCGGAGCTTCCGTGCACCCGGGCGATGCTGATGCGGGCCTGCGACGTGCGCCTGCCCGTACGGCTGCGCCGGCCCGAGTTGGACATGATCGCCGACGCGATCCTTGACGCGATGGCCCAGACAAAAGGCGCGGCAGCCGCCTGATCCGCGTTCCGCAGTTGGAAATCCCCGCAACCTCTGCTGTTATGGCAAGTGTCTCAGGGGGAGGACCGGACACGTGCGACGCCTTGTTGCCATCCTGGCGGCCGATGTCGTCGGCTATTCCGGTCACATGGCGCGCGAAGAAAGCGCCACACTGGCCCACCTGACCCGGCTGCGGCGAAAACATTTCGAACCGGCGATGAACCGGCACCGCGGCCGCGTGGTCAAGCTGACCGGCGACGGCGCCTTGGCGGAGTTCAACAGCGTCGTGGACGCGGTCTCCTGCGCCATCGCGCTCCAGACGGCGATCGCCGAGGACCGGGACATGCCCTTGCAACTGCGCATCGGCATCAACCTCGGGGACATCGTCATGTCGGGCGGCGACATCTATGGCGACGGGGTGAACATCGCGGCCCGGCTCGAGGCGCTGGCGGAACCCGGCGGCATCTGCCTGTCCGGGCTGGTGCGCGAGAGCATCGGCAACCGGATCGAAGCGGAATTCTCCGACGACGGGCACCAAGCCCTGCGCAACATCGAATCGCCGGTGCGCGTGTTCCGCTGGCCGGCGGGCGACGATCTGCGGCCCCGGCCCGACGCGGATGCCGCGCCCTCGGGCAAGGCCTCGATCGCCGTTCTGGCCTTCGACAACATGTCGCCCGACCCCGAGCAGGAGTATTTCTCGGACGGGATTGCCGAGGACATCATCACCGCCTTGTCGCATTTTCGGGATTTCTTCGTCATCGCCCGCAACACCAGCTTTGCCTACAAGGGCCAGCCGATGCGGGTCGATGCGCTCTGCGCGGAACTGGGCGTGCGATACCTGCTGGAGGGCAGCGTGCGCCGGGCCGGCGACCGGGTGCGGGTGACGGCGCAGCTGATCGACGGGGCCACCGGTGCCCATATCTGGGCGTCGCGGTTCGACCGGGTCATGGACGACATCTTTGCCGTTCAGGACGAGATCACCCAGGCCATCGTGGGTGCGGTCGCGCCGGAAACACTTGTCGCCGAAACCCGCCGCGCCCGGGCCCAGCGCCCGGAAAGCCTGACCGCCTGGGAGCGATTGCTGCAGGCGCGCTGGCACCTGGGGAAATACAACAGGACCGACAATGACGTGGCCCGCGCGCTTCTGACCGAGGCGCTTTCGGCCGAGCCGGAAAACAGCGATGCAAATGCCGCGCTGGCGTTGTGTGACCTGCTGGCAGTCTTGCATCTCTGGCGGACCGACACGACCGATGCCCTGCTCTCGGCCCGAGCCGCTGCGGAAATGGCCGTTGGCCTGGACGATCAGAATGCCAATGCACATGCCATTCTGGCGATGGCCGCAGGCTTTGCGCGGGATTTCGACGAGTGGGAGACGAGTCTGGCGCGCGCCATCGCCCTGAACCCCAACCTGGCGATCGGACACGGCAACCTGGCCACCTATCATGGCGTCTCGGGTCAGTATGAGGCCGCGATTGCCGCCTATGAGCGGGCCATCGCCCTCAGTCCGCGTGACCCGCTCAAGGCGTTCTGGCGGGGTGGCGTCGGGATCGGCGCCTATATTGCTGGCGAATACGCCATTTGCGCAGAGAATGCCCGGGCCGGGCTGCGCGACAACCCGGGCTTTGCATCGCTGATGCGGCAGGAGACCGCGGCGCTGGGCATGCTGGGGCAGATGGACGAGGCCCGGGCCTCGCTGGACCGGTTGCTGGACCGGATGCCGGGGCTGACATTGGAACAGGTGCGCCAGATCGTGCCCGTGCGCCATGACGCGGATCAGGAACGCTGGCTCGACGGGCTGCGCCTTGCCGGGCTTGGGAACTGACGGATCAGGCCGTCAGCTGAGCTTGGAGAGCTTCTCCTGCAACTCCGACAGCTGTTTCTTGATGGCGTCCAGATCCTCGCCCGATTTCTCGTCGCCGGCCTTGTCGTCCTCGCCCGGCCCGGACCACTGGCCCGACATCCCGCCGGTCATCGCCTTCAGGAACGCCTTTTGCTGCGCCTGCATTGCCTCGAAACCGGGCATCTTGGACATCGGGTTCATCGCGTTCATGTTCTCGACCATCTTCGACTGGCTCTCGCGCAGCATGTCGAACGAACTCTGCAGGAATTGCGGCATCAGCCCCCCGCCCGGCAGCATGTAGCTGCGCACCAGGTCGTTGAGCACGTTTACCGGCAAGACATTCTCGCCCCGGCTTTCGTGTTCGGCGATGATCTGGAGGAGATACTGGCGGGTCAGGTCGTCACCGGATTTCAGATCGACAATCTGCACCTCGCGACCGTCGCGGATGAAGCCCGCGATATCCTCGAGCGTGACGTAGTCGCTGGTCTCGGTGTTATAGAGTCGCCGGCTGGCATAGCGCTTGATCAGCAATGGCTTTTCTTCTGTCGCCACCGTCTTCCCTCCCCAAGGATGATGCGTTGCAGCACAGACTATGCGAGCGCAGAAGAAAAGGGAAGGGAAAGCACTTGCCACGAAAAAAGGGCAGGCCTGTCGACCTGCCCTTCGCGATTGCACCATTTGGGAGGAATGGGTGCAGTTTCGCTGGTCTTCTTACTTCGCGGCTGCGGCCTTCTTGGTGGCAGCGGTCACGTCGCTGGTCGCCTTCTTGACGGCGGCAGTCGCATCTTCCGAGATGTTCTTGCCAGCGGCCATCAGCAGCTCGACGGTTTCCATCTGCACCTTCTTGGCGACCTCGGCGAAGGCAGCCATGTTCTCGGCGGCAACTTCGGCCGACGCGCTTGCGAAGTCGGTATAGGCCTTCGCGTAGTCGGCGGGCTCTGCCTTGGCTTTCGACATCTCGGTCAGCTTGGCCAGGGTGTCCTTGGTCCACTTGTTCGAGATCTCGGCCGATTTCTCGGCGGCGTCCAGAGCAACGCCCGACAGCTTCTCGTTCAGGCTTGCAGTGGTCTTGAACGCGTCTTCCATTGCGCTGGTGTCAACGGGGAATGCGCCCATGATGTCTTTCATGACGGCGTTGAAGTCTTGAGTCTTTGCCATTGTCCTAATCCTTTTTGCCTGCGCCGGGCCCACCCCGGCCTTTCCGGCTCACGGACAATATGCATGCTGCGTCGCAGCATTTCAAGATTTTTCGTGCTGCGTCGCAGAAAAAATTCTTTTCGGCGGAAAATCAGGCACTTGCCTTGACCTTCACATACTCACCCGGCGCCGGGGCCAGTCTGCAGTGGTCCGAATCGCCGGTATCGCGGGCCGGAACCTGCTTGCCCGAGCGCTTGCGCAGCCAGGACTCCCAGCGCGGCCACCACGAACCTTCGGTGTAATCCGCCCCGGCCAGCCAGTCGGCCGCGTCTAGCGACAGGTCGCTATTGGTATAGTGGCCGTATTTCTTCTTGCTGGGCGGGTTGACGATGCCGGCGATATGCCCGGATTCGGACACCACAAAGGTCTTGGAGCGCGATCCCATCTGCTGCACCCCTCGATAGCAATCCTTCCAGGCCGCGATGTGATCCGTCTCGCAGGTGATCGACATCAGCGGCACATCCACGTCCCGCACATGCAGCGTGTGCCCCATCAGCTCGAACCCGTCGGTGGTGAACTCGTTGCGCTGGCACAGCCCGCGCAGGTATTGCGTCACCATCTTCGCCGGCAGGTTGGCGCCGTCCCCGTTCCAGTAGAGCAGGTCGAAGGCCGGCGGCGTCTCGCCCATCATGTAGCTGCGGATCGCGGGCGTATAGATCAGGTCGTTGGACCGCAGATAGGAGAACGTGCGCGCCATGATGTAGGAGCGCAGAACGCCCTGCTTGGCCACCTCGGCCTCGATCCCGTCGATGAAATCGTCCTGCAGGAACGGCGTGAACTCTCCCTGATCTTCGAAATCGGTGAGGGCCGTGAAGAAGGTGGCCGACTTGACCGACTTGTCGCCGCGCTGCTTGAGCAGCGACAGGACCAGGCTCAGCGTGGTGCCCGCGATGCAATAGCCCACCGCGTTGACCTGCTCGACGTCGCAGATCTTCTTCACCTCGTCGATCGCGGTCAGATAGCCGTCCTGGATGTAATCCTCGAGACCGGTCTCGGCATAGCTGCGGTCGGGATTGACCCAGCTGACCACGAACAGGGTATAGCCCTGCTCGGTCACCCACTTGATCAGGCTGTTCTGCGCCTTGAGGTCGAGGATGTAGAACTTGTTGATCCAGGGCGGGAACAGGACGATGGGCGTCTCGTGGACGGTCTCGGTGGATGGCTTGTACTGGATCAGCTCCATCATCCGGTTGCGATAGACCACGTCGCCCGGCGTGGTGGCGATGTTGCCGCCCAGCTCGAACGCGCTTTCGTCGGCCAGGCGCACCACCAGTTCGCCGTTGTTGGCCTCCAGATCCTTGACCAGGTTCTCAAGCCCCTTGATGAGCGACTCCCCTTCGGTCTCGACCGCCTTCTGCAGTGCATCCGGGTTGGTGGCCAGGAAATTGGTGGGCGCCATCATGTCGATGATCTGCTGCGCGAAGTAGTTCAGGCGCCGTTTCTCGGTCGGGTCCAGATCGTCGACCGACTCGACCGCCTGCGCAATCGTCGCGGCGTTGGTCTGATACTGCTTCTTGATGAAATGGAAATAGGGGTTGGACTCCCACATCGGGTTGGCAAAGCGCCGGTCCTTGGGTCCGTCATCGGCCTCTTCGGCCAAATTGCGGGCCAGCGCCTGCTGGCTCTCGGCGAAGTTCATAACCGACTTGCCCCAGAACGCCACCTGCTGTTCCAGCAGCTTGGCGGGGTTCTGCATGACATCGGCCCAATAGGCCGTTGCTGCCTTTGCGAAAAGCTCTTGATTCGGAGCGTCCAGCGAAGGGTTGTGACCGGCCTTGCCCGCCATCACCTCGATCAGCCGTTTCGAGAGGACTTCCACCTTCTCCATGTTTTTCCTTAGCTTTTCAAGGTTCTCGCTGTCCAGCTCCGGTGTGCCGACTTCGCTAGTTGTCATTTTAAGGAAATCCTCCTACTCTCGCTGCTGTGCAGAATAAATCGCGGTGCCGGGGAGAGCAAAGCGGTGAATTGTCCGGATCTTCGGACGGATTTATGGAGGCACGTATCATGCGATACATGATCACCTACGACCTGATGGAATCTCTCCGCAACACGAACCAATGGCTGGGTGCCTCCGCCAACTCACTTGCATCCTATCCGATTTTCAGCATGGTTCCCAACCCTGCGTTCAGCTGGATGTCCGCCTGGGGCGAAGTGACCGAACGCACGTTCCAGCGCATGGTGACCAAACCGGACTGGGGCATCCGCACCTTCACCTGCGAGGATGGCAAGGACCACCTGGTCGATATCCGCACCGTCGTCGAGCGGCCGTTCGGCGACCTGGTGCATTTCGCAGTGGCCGGCCGCAAGACGCAGCCGCGCAAGGTTCTTCTGGTCGCGCCGATGTCGGGCCACTACGCGACACTGCTGCGTTCGACGGTCAAGAGCCTGCTGGTCAATTGCGAGGTCTACATCACCGACTGGCACAATGCCCGCGACATCCCGGTGTCCGAGGGCAAGTTCGATATCGAGGACTATACCCTCTACCTGGTCGATTTCATGCGCGAGCTTGGCCCCGACACCCATGTCGTCGCGGTTTGCCAGCCGGTCCCGCTGACCCTGGCGGCAACCGCCTACCTGGCCGAGCAGGATCCCAAGGCGCAACCGACCTCGCTGACCCTGATCGGCGGCCCGGTCGACCCCGACGCCACCCCCACCGAGGTCACCGATTTCGGCCGCCGCGTCACCATGGGCCAGCTGGAAGAGACGATGATCCAGAGGGTCGGCTTCAAGTACAAGGGCGTCGGCCGCATGGTCTATCCGGGGTTGCTGCAGCTGGCGTCGTTCATGTCGATGAACGGCGAGCGCCACTCCAAGGCCTTCTCGGACCAGATCCAGCGAGTTATGCGCGGCGACGCCTCGGATCACGACGCGCATAACCGCTTCTACGACGAATACCTCGCCGTGATGGACATGACGGCCGAATTCTACCTGTCCACGGTCGAGCGCGTGTTCAAGAACCGCGAGATCGCCCGAAACGAATTCGTCGTCGACGGCCACAAGGTCGATATCGGCAAGATCACCGACGTGGCGGTCAAGACGGTCGAGGGGGCGAATGACGACATATCCGCCCCCGGCCAGTGTGTCGCCGCGCTGGACCTGCTGACCGGTCTGCCCGACGCGAAGAAGGCCAGCCATGTCGAACCCGGCGCCGGCCATTACGGCATCTTCGCCGGACGCAGTTGGCGCGACAACATCCGCCCGCTGGTGATCGACTTCATGAACGCCGCCGACGCCGCCCGCCCGGCTCGCGGCAAGCCCGCCAACAAGAACGCGGCGGCGCGATAGTCCGCCCACCCTGCCGGTTCAGGCGTTGTCCAGGACCAGGGGTTGCGCGAACCACTGGCGAAGCTGGTGCGTCACCGCTTCGGGTTGCTCGACCGGTGGCAGATGTCCAGCATCCTCCAGGATCTCCAGCCGGGCGTTGGGGATCAGTTGTGCCATGAACTCGTGCCGCTGAACCGGGGTCAGCCGGTCGTGCCGCCCGCACAGGATCATCGCGGGCACCTTGATCTTGCGCAGAGTCACCTGCTGATCCGGTCGCCGCTGCAGGGCCCGCATCTGGCGCACGAAGATTTCGGCGCCCAGATCCGCGCCCATGGTCTGGACCAGTTCCAGCACATCGACCCGGCGCGCGCCCGGGGCCAACGCCTCGGGACGCACCGCCTGTTGCAGCGCCTCGCCCAGGCGGCCGGCCCGGGCGGCCACGATCAGCGGCTCGCGCGCCGAGGCGATCTGGGGCGTGTCGGAATGAGCGTCGGTGCTCATCAGGCACAGGCGTGTCACCCGCGTGGGCGCGCGACGAATAACCTCCATCGCCACGATGCCGCCCATGCTGAGCCCGGCCAGTGCAAACCGTTGCGGCAGCCGGTCGAGCAACTCCGACGCGATCTGCTCGATCCGCTCGCCCTGCGAGATCGGGGCGAAGGTCACCGGGCGCTCGCGCGACAGGTGCAGGATCTGGTGTTCGAAGATGCGCGCATCGCACATCATGCCGGGCAACAGGACCAGGGGTTCAATCATTGCCGCCATTCCAATCGAGATACCGTGTCACGCCTGCGCCCCGTCCCTGCCCTTTTGCGCGCAGGATGCGGCGTTTCGGCGCGTCGGGCAAGCCTTGCCGTCAGGGGTACGCTATGGCGCGATACCCCGGAAAGTCCTCATAGCGCCGCCTTCGCGCGGCCGCTCCTTCTTCTGGCGCCGCGCCGGGGCGCAGGAGGCAGCCGCGCGGGGCGATATAGCTGTCGATCCGACGCCGAGGCTCGGGGCGCCAGACGATGTTGAAGGCGCAGAGCTTGGGAAAGAACCAGATCTCGGAATAATCCAGGTGATCGTGCATCCACCACGCCAGGTCGCGCCAATCCCGCCCGCGTGCATAGCGGTCGGCGAACCACGGGATCACCACCGACGCCCCCGCCACCCGATCCGCGCCGCGCCCGATGTCCCAGATGTGGCACTCCAGCGGATTGTCGTTTCGGGCGCAGTTCAACCCGTTCTCGTTGCCGAACCGGTTCAGCGCCGCCGAGCGATAGCCCGAGCGCAGCGCGATGCGGCCGAAGGTCTCCTGCAATGGGTCCAGCAGGGTTTCGCACAGCGCCCGCCCGGTCTCGATGGCGAGATCGGGGTCGTCGGGGATGTTCTGACGCCCGTGGAAATTGGCGATCTCCGAATACAGGAAATCGCGCATGAAGAAATGCCGCGAAATCCGCACCCGACCCAGCGTCTCAAGGCTCCACATGCTGCGGGGGCGGCGCATCAGTCGATCCCGTTCCGTGCAAGCCAGTCCAGCATGATCGCGACCGCCGCCTCGGTCTGGCCCGGCGAGACGATATCGCCGGCGATCACATGCGCCGAGGGGTCGTCGCCTGGGCCCATCGTGACCGCCACACTCTCGACCGGCCCGCCCCAATCCCCGGCGAGGCGGCGCGTGGTGTCTGCGCTGACGACCGAATCGTCATCCGAGAAATAGAACAGGGCCGGCACCGTCGCTTGCGTGAAGTCCAGCGCCGCAACCCGCTCGACAAGGGCCGCCATGGGTGGCAGCGCCGCCCACGGATAGCAGGTCGTCCAATACCGCGCCTGTGCCGCGTTCAGCGGTTCGAAACACCGCTCGCCACCGCCCATCGCAACCGGCAACCAGTGGCGGGCCGCGGGCAGGGTCAGCACAAAGGCCGCCGGGTCGTTGAGGCCGAAATTGGGCGAGACGAGGATTATCGCCGCCAGATCCCGGCCCAGCTCCGGGTCGACCGCCGCAGCCGCCGCAAGCGTGCCACCGGTCGAGGTGGCCAGCACGATCACCCGCTCGCCCACAGCCCGCGCCGCCGCCAGCCCCTCGGCCAGGTCGCCCATCCAGTCCGTCGCAGTGACGTCGGCCAGCGCCGCGCTGCCGCGCCCGTGCCCGCTCAGCCGCGTATAGACCAGGTTGGCGCCAAGCGCCTCGGCCAGCCGGTCGGGAACCGGGCGGATCTCTTCGGAACTGGCCGAGAACCCGTGAATATAGAGCACGGCATATGCTGTGCGCCGCTCATAGGCCCCGTCCTGCCAGACCACGCGCTTCTCGACGCCGGGGATGATGTCGTCATGACGCGACTCGACGCTCTCGAAATAGACTTGGACTCCTTCTCCGAACCGGCGCGGCTCGAATTCCGGCGACAGGTCAACACGCTCGTACGGCCCCAGCAGCCAAAGCGCGGCGATCGCCGCAAGGCACAGGAGCAACACGCGCCCCAGCCATCTGCCGATGCTCCGTATCACCCCGCGCTCAGCACCTCCTCAAGCGCCGCCTCGATCAGCGCAAGGCACGGCCCGTCCGAGAACCGATGATCGGCGTCCTTGACCAGCAGCAGGCGCATGTCGTCGCTGGTCGCATGCTCCAGCAGCCGCAGGGCGGTCTCGGTCGACACCGCCGTGTCCGCCGTGCCCTGCAGGCAGCGGACCGGAAACGGCAGGCGCAGCGGCTGGCGCAGGACCAGGTGCTGCCGCCCGTCCTCGATCATGCGGCGCGTGACGATATAGGGCTCCATATAGTCAGACGGCAGCGCCACGAAGCCCGCGCTTTCCAGTTCCTGTTTCTGCGCGTCGCTGAAACCGGCCCAATACCCGTCCTCGGTGAAATCCGGCGCGGCGGCGATGGTGACCATCCCGGCGATCCGGTCGGACCGTGCGCGCGCCAGCAGCAGCGCCTGCCAGCCCCCCATCGAGGATCCGACAACCACCAGCGGCCCGTCGGTCAGCGTATCGACCGCGTCGAGCGTATCCTGATGCCAGTCGCCGATGCAGCCCTCTTCGAAGGTGCCCGAGCTTTCGCCATGTCCGGAATAGTCGAACCGCAGAAACGCGCGGCCCTGCGCCCGTGCCCAGGTCTCCAGATGCACCGCCTTGGTGCCCTCCATGTCCGATTTCAGCCCGCCCAGAAAGACGATGCACGGCCCCTGCCCCTCGGTCTTGTGAAAGGCCAGCCTGCGGCCGCTTTGCGTGTCCAGAAAGGTTGACGCAGTCATGGTGTCTCCGTGTTGTTGCCGCCGCCCATCATGCACGCCCCGCCCGCCGCCGCAATCATCCCGGATCGGGCTTCATCTGGCCCAAAATTCCTCGGGGGAGTCGCCCACAGGGCGACGGGGGCAGAGTCCCCGGTCCAGCCCGTCGCTTGACACCTTCGCGCCACCCTGCCACATCAGACCCGCACATATACCCGCAACCGGGCGTTCCGTGGGCGCCAAACCGACGAGGAGAGCCGATATGGCCCTGGACACCAGACACGTTTCCCTGACCTTCCCCGATGGCAATGCGCGCGACTACAAGGCCGGCGTGACCCCGGCGCAGGTCGCCGCCGACATCTCGACCTCGCTGGCGAAAAAGGCCATCTCGGCCACCGTGAACGGCCGGCACTGGGACCTGCAATGGCCCATCGAGGAGGATGCGCAGATCGCCATCCACACGATGAAGGACGCTGAGCAGGCCAACGAGCTGATCCGCCACGACCTGGCCCATATCATGGCCCGCGCCGTGCAGGAGATCTGGCCCGACACCCGCGTCACCATCGGCCCGGTGATCGAAAACGGCTGGTACTACGATTTCGACCGGGACGAGCCGTTCACGCCCGAGGACCTGGGCGCGATCGAGAAGAAGATGAAGGAAATCATCAACAAGCGCGACCCGGTGACCACCGAAGTCTGGGACCGCGACCGCGCCATCGCGCATTACCAGGCCAATGACGAGCCCTACAAGGTCGAACTGATCGAGGCGATTCCCGGCGACGAGCCGCTGCGCATGTACTGGCATGGCGACTGGCAGGACCTGTGCCGCGGCCCGCATCTGCAGCATACCGGCCAGGTGCCCGGCGACGCGTTCAAGCTGATGTCCATCGCCGGTGCCTATTGGCGCGGCGACAGCAGCCGGGCGATGCTGCAGCGGATCTATGGCGTGGCGTTCCAGAACAAGGAACAGCTCAAGGCGCATCTGCACATGCTGGAGGAGGCCGCCAAGCGCGACCACCGCAAGCTGGGCCGCGAGATGGACCTGTTCCACATGCAGGAAGAGGCGCCGGGGCAGGTCTTCTGGCATCCCAACGGCTGGACCGTCTATACCCAGCTGCAGGATTACATGCGCCGCAAGCAGCGCGCCGGCGGGTATCAGGAAATCAACACCCCGCAGGTGGTCGACCGCAAGCTGTGGGAGAAGTCCGGCCACTGGGACAAGTATCAACACCATATGTTCCTGGTCGAGGTGGACGAGAGCCGCGACGGCGAGACCGACGATGCCAGCGCCAAGAACCGGGCAGAAACCCGGATCAACGCGCTCAAGCCGATGAACTGCCCCTGCCATGTCCAGGTGTTCAACCAGGGGCTCAAATCCTATCGCGACCTGCCCCTGCGGCTGGCCGAGTTCGGGTCCTGCGCGCGGTTCGAACCGTCGGGCGCCCTGCACGGCATCATGCGGGTGCGCGGGTTCACCCAGGACGACGCGCATATCTTCTGCACCGAAGAGCAGATCCAGGAGGAGTGCGCCCGCTTCATCGACTTCCTGGCCGATGTCTATCGCGAGCTGGGCTTTCCCGAGTTCGAGATCAAGTTCGCCACCCGCCCGGAAAAGCGCGTCGGGTCCGACGAGTCCTGGGACTATGTCGAGAACGCGCTGGAAAAGGCGATCAAGGCGGTCGGGCGCGACTATACGCTCGAGCCGGGCGACGGTGCCTTCTACGGTCCCAAGCTGGATTTCTACCTGACCGACGCGATCGGCCGGGTCTGGCAATGCGGCACCTTCCAGGTCGACCCGAACCTGCCCGAACGTCTGGGCGCGACCTATATCGCGGCGGATGGCGACAAGCACCGCCCCTACATGCTGCACCGCGCCTGCCTTGGCTCGTTCGAGCGGTTCATCGGCATCCTGATCGAGAATTGGGAAGGCAAGCTGCCCTTCTGGCTGGCCCCGCGGCAGGTTGTCGTGGCCTCGATCACCTCGGAGGCGGACGACTATGTGCGCGAGGTCGTGGCCGATCTGACCGCCGCCGGCGTGCGCGCCGAGGCCGACATCCGCAACGAGAAGATCAACTACAAGGTCCGAGAGCATTCGGTGGGCAAGGTTCCGGTGATCCTGGCCGTCGGCCACCGAGAGGTCGAGGAACGCACCGTCAGCATCCGCCGCCTGGGCGAGAAACAGACCAGCGTGGCCTCGCTCGAGGATGCGATCAAGGAACTCTCCACGGCCGCGACACCGCCCGACCAGTTGTAACATTTCGCCGGCCCGTTGCCACGGGCCGGCCCCCAGTTCCGGACGGCATGTTTCAGCCGTGCTGTTTTTCCCTTAAAAACAATTCCTTGCGAACTCCCGGGTTCTGACGCGCCCTGACGCCTGCGTGAGACACGTGCTCGTGAGTTCAACCAACGAACCCGAGCCGCTAAGTTCGGGGCATTCGCAAATTCTGTCGCAAACCCAAGAGGATTGACGAGATGTCGAACACCACCAAATCCCTCGCCGTTGCCGGCGCCGTCGCTGCCGCGCTGACGGCCGTGACCACCACCACCGCAAGCGCCCAGGCCAAGGAAAAGTGCTATGGCGTGTCGCTGGCGGGTCAGAACGACTGTGCCGCCGGCCCCGGAACCACCTGCGCCGGCACCTCGACCGTCGACTACCAGGGCAATGCCTGGACTCTTGTCGATGCCGGCACCTGCACGGAAATCGAGCTGCCCGAGATGGCGGACGGAACCGAGCGCAGCGGCTCGCTCGAAGCACTGGAGCGCGACCTTCCGTCCTGATGTCCCACGGATGTGACAGGGGGCGGCCCGTCCGCCCCCTCTGCCGCACCTGACAGGAGGATCTCGGATGCTGGACAACACGCATCGCCCCCTGGGCCTGCCCGCCGGACCGGGTGTCGGCTACAAGCCGCAGCATTTCCGGGACCTGCTCGACGATCCCGGGCCGGTGACCTGGCTCGAGATCCATGCCGAGAACTACATGGGCGATGGCGGCCGTCCGCTGGCGCAGCTGCGCCACCTGTCCGAACGCTTCCCGATCTCGGTGCATGGCGTCGGCCTGTCCATCGGCGGCGAGGCCCCTCTGGACCGCGATCACCTGGCCCGGCTGAAGCACCTCGTCGGATGGCTGAACCCCGCGAGCTTCTCCGAGCACCTGGCCTGGTCCACCCATGACAGCCACTTCCTGAACGACCTTCTGCCCCTGCCCTATACCGACGGCACCCTGGCGCGCGTCTGCGATCATATCGACCAGGTGCAGGAAGCGGTGGGGCGCCGGATGCTGCTCGAAAACCCGTCCAGCTATCTCGCCTTTGACGAAAGCACGTGGTCCGAGTTCGACTTCCTGGCCGAGATCGCGCGGCGCACCGGCTGCGGCCTGCTGCTGGACGTCAACAACGTCTTTGTCTCGGCCACCAATCTCGACTTCTCGCCGCAAGGCTACATCGACGCCTTCCCGCTCGAACAGGTCGGTGAGCTGCATCTCGGCGGCCATGACGAGGACGAGGACGATCACGGCGCGCCGCTTCTGATCGACAGCCACGGGCGCGAGGTGGTCGATCCGGTCTGGGCACTGCTCGACCATGTGCTCGACCGTTCGGGGCCGAAACCGGTGCTGGTGGAATGGGACACCGACGTGCCCGACTGGCCTGTCCTGCGGGCCGAGGCCATCCGCGCGCAGGCGGCACTGGACCGGATACCGGCATGAGCGTCACCCAGGACGAATTCCGCGACGCGCTCCTGAACCCTTCGCAGGCCGTTCCCGGAGGGCTGAGCGACGGCGCGGCGCGGCCGGCCGGTCGCCGGTTCAACGTCTATCGCAACAACGTCGCGGTGTCGTTGACGGAGGCCATGAAGGAAGCCTTTCCCGTCATCACCAGGATGCTGGGCACGGCGAACATGGAGGGGCTGGCGGGCCTCTACCTGCGCGCGCACCCGCCCAGCTCGCCCTTGATGATGCACTACGGCGAGCACTTCCCGGAGTTACTGGCCCGCACTGAACAGCTGTCCCACCTGGGCTATCTGCCGGATGTCGCGCGGCTGGAACTGGCGCTGCGCCGATCCTACCACGCTGCAGATGCCGCGCCGATCGACCCGCAGGCGCTGGCTCTCGACCCCGACCGGCTGCTGGCCCTGCGCCCCACGCTTGCGCCTGCGGCGCAGCTTGTCCGGTCGCGCTGGCCGATCCACGCGCTCTGGCTCTACAACACCCGTGATGGCGCGCCGAAGCCCGAACCAGGCGCGCAGGATGTGCTTATCCTGCGTCCGGAGTTCGACCCGGAACCGCATCTCCTGCCACCCGGCGGCGCTGCTCTGGTCCAGGCCCTGCAAGGTGGCCGCACCCTCGGTGAGGCGTTCTACGCGGCCACGCAGGAAGACCCGGAACACGATCTGGGCGCATCGCTCACTTTGCTGCTTGCGGGCGGCGCCATCACTTCTTTTGACGCAAAAAGGTAAGCCCATGCACGCACTCGTCTCGATCTACAGGTCTGTCTTCAACATGGTCGAGCGCGCGGGCGACTGGCTGCTGCCGCTCTTTGCCCGGTTCACCTTCGCCGCCACCCTGCTGCTCTACTTCTGGAACTCCGGCCTGACCAAGCTGGGCGATGGCGTGTTCGGCCTCTTCAGCCCCTCGATCGGCGCCTACAGCCAGATCTTTCCGAAACAGTTCGAGGCGGTGGGATACGACGCGTCGCAGCTCGGGTTCTTCCATTGGGTCGTCGTGATGGCCGGAACCTATGCCGAGTTCCTGCTGCCGCTGCTCATCGTGATCGGCCTGGCCACACGGCTGGCCGCGCTTGGCATGATCGGCTTCGTGATCGTGCAATCGCTGACCGACGTCTATGGCCACGGCGCGACCGACGAAAAAACGCTCGGTGCCTGGTTCGATCGCTTCCCCGACAGCGTCATCATGGACCAGCGCCTGTTCTGGATCTTCCTGCTGACCTACATCGTGGTCAAGGGTGCGGGCGTCCTCTCGGTCGACACGCTTCTGCGCCGCCGGGCGCAGCCGGCGCTGGCCTGAGGCACGCCGTCTCTCAGGCGACGCCGAGCGCCGCGCGCGTTCGCTCCGTCCACCCCAGGAACAGCGCGCCATCCGCCTCGATCAACGGCCGCTTCATCAGCGCCGGGTGCTCGGTCAGCAACACGCGTGGCGGCCGCTCCCGTTCCGCCATGTCCAGGCCGCGCCAGGTGGTCGACCTCGTGTTGACCAGGGCATCGCCGAACTTGGCCAGCGCCCGATCAAGGACGTCCACGGGCATGCCCTGCGCGCGCACATCGACGAATTCCGCGTCGGGCAACGACTTCAGCGCCTTGCGGCAGGTGTCACAGGTCTTCAATCCGTAGAGTCTCATGAGTCCTCCTGATCCGGCCGGGCGGAAACCCGGCAAATGCGGGGCCGCGGCCCCTTTTTCTTGATTTTTGGCACCACCATGCAATCCTGACACCGGCGAGACCGACGGCCCGGCCGGCATACCGCGACCCGCGTGACGGCCGGTTTCCCGATCCGTTCCGCCACAAGACGCCCCGCCGCACCGGGGTGAATGGCAAGGCAGAAGGAGACACGGGACCATGCCGACCGGCACCGTGAAATGGTTCAACAGCACCAAGGGCTACGGGTTCATCGCACCCGACGACGGCGGCAAGGATGTGTTCGTTCACATCTCGGCCGTGGAGAGATCCGGGCTGACCGGGCTCGCCGACAACCAGAAGCTGGAATACGAACTGATCGACGGGCGCGATGGCCGTCAGATGGCCGGAGAGATCAAGGCCATTTGATCCGACGACGCTCCGGGTCCGCCCGGGGCGTCGTGCGCCGACCGGCCGCACCGTCCTGTCCGGCAGCCCGCTCAATGGCATGACGCGGGCCGGCCCTATTCGGGCGCATCCAGGATATCGCGGAACTCGCGCCATTCGCGCGCCGACAGGCCGGATGTCGCCTGCGTCACCTCTTCGCCGCGCAGCATCCGGCGCAGGCTGTCGACCATCTGCGCCGACAGGTTCACCGCGCCCATGCGGTAGTCCTCGAACGCGCGATGGGCAAACGGCACCCAATCGGCCACGATGCGGCTGATCTCGTCCGCATAGACTCGGATCTCGTACTGCGCATGGGCATCCGCCCGCAGGCGCAGGAAATGAAAGAGGTTGTGCAGGTCCACCTTCCAGTACCATTGCGTGTAGATATTGGCCGGCAGGTTCATTCGCGCCAGTTCGCGCGCAAGGCCCTCCTGGCCATCCTGCGAGATCATCGCCTCGTAGTTGTCATAGGCCCGCGCGCTGTCGGATTTGAGGATCTCCAGCACCCGCGCCGCCTCGTCGCCCTGCAATGCCGCACCACGACCCTGGTTGTTGACCGCCGACTGCGCCGCGACATGCTCGGGCGCGGGGATGTAGAATTCCCGGTCCAGGATCGAATAGCGCGCCGAATACTCGTTCACATTGGCGGTGCGGTGCCGGATCCATTGCCGTGCCACGAAAACCGGCAGTTTCACATGCAGCTTGATCTCGCACATCTCGAACGGGGTCGAATGCCAGTGCCGCATCAGGTAGCGGATCAGCCCCTCGTCGTTCTGCACCGATTTCGTGCCCTTGCCATAGCTCACCCGCGCCGCCTGGCAGATCGCCGCGTCGTCGCCCATGTAGTCGACCACCCGGACGAAACCGTGATCGAGCACCGGATAGGCGGTATAGAGATGCTCCTCCATGCCCGGCGCGACCACGCGGCGCGTGGGCTGGACCTGCCCGCGCTGAGCTTCGATTTCGGCGAGTTGCTCGGGCGACAGCGGCATGGAAGGCTCCTTGTTCTGGGCGAGTCCGACTCGGGACGAGATAACTATATCTTGACCCCGGCTGACAGTGAACAGCTATATAGGGGTCACTTTATCGCCACGGTTGTCACGATCACGACCCGATTGTCATTGACTTTTCACGGCCCGTACCACAGCGTTTGGCAAAACGAATTTCTTCGAGGTTGAGGCAGATGAAGCGGTATTGGCTTGGGGTCGCGGCGATGGCGCTGCTGTCGGCATGCGGCGCGAGCGACGTATTTCCTTTGGCGCCGGATTTGGACGGTGGAACACAGGATGACGGTGGCGACACCAGCGGTGACGGCAACATCGTCATCGACGACACGGTTCAGATCGCAGCACCCGCCGATATCGCAAACGAAATCGACAGCGTGACCTTCAACCCGGGCGACGGCAGCACACCGCCGACGCTTTCGATCGGTGGCGCGGGCTTCGACGTTGCCGGCGCTCCGGCGGAATACGTCCGCAAGCCGGGTCTCGATGTGCCTGGGTTCCAGGCGTTCACGTCACAGGTGGACGGCGACTCCCGTCACTATCTGGCCTTCGTCAGCGAAGAGGATGGCATCGTCGCGATGGCAGCCGGGTCCGGCCAGTTCGCGCAGTTCCTGGCCGGAGCCAACTTCACGCGCACTGGCACCTATTCCGAGCCGCTGGCCAGCAACGTTCCGGACCTTGGTTCGGTTACGTATACCGGCACATATGTCGGCATTCTCAACCGGGCGGGGGACCAGGGCGACCTCTTGCCGCCGACCGGCACGTCCGGGAATCCGGTTCAGATCGCCGAGATCACAGGAACGACCATCGTACAGGCGGATTTCAGCGGTGATGGCGGCAAGAACGTCATCGGCGGCATCTTCGACCGGACCGTGGTCGACCCGATCATCGACACCGACGGCGACGGAACGCCGGATGCCAACGCTCCGGTGGAAAACCTGAATTTCGAAATCACGGGGCTTAACGAGGACGGCACGTTCAGCGGCACCGTGATCAAGGACGATTTCACCGCGGTCGGCGGATATGCCGGCGCGTTCGCCGGACAAGAGGCGACTGCCGTCGGCGGCGCGTTGAAGGTGAACAATCATATCGACCAGCTGACCGACGCGCCCACCACCGAATACGGCGCCTTTACCGCAACACGATAGCCAAGACCATGCCATGTTGACTCAGCCGTCTGCCATCTGGCGAAAGGGGCTGCGGGTTCTGGCGCTGTCGATTATCCTTCTGTCCGCGGCGCCCCCCTCCGACGCGCAGGAGGCGGCGAACACCCAGACGGTGACGATCGAACAGGGCGCCGCGCTGACCGCGCAGGCCCTGCGCATCGGCCGGCCCGATGTCGCGCTGAAGCTGAGCGATGCCTTGTTGCAGGCCCGACCGAAAGACCCGTTGATACACTTTATGCGGGCGACCGCGCAGACTCAATTGGGCCAGGCCGGGCCGGGGCGAAGATCGGCCGCCCGCGCCTATCGCCTGTCCGACGACCCGGGCGACAAGTTCCAGGCGGCCCAGCTCGCCGCTCGACTGGCTTTGCAAGAAGAGCGCCCCACCCTCGCCCAGATCTGGCTGCGCCGCACTGCCATTCATGCGCCGGACGACAAGGCCAAGGCGCTGATCGCCCGTGACTACAAGGTGCTGCGCCGGATCAACCCGTGGTCCTTTCGCCTGCGCGGCGAGTTGCGGCCATCCAGCAACATCAACAACGGCGCCGACACCGCGCTGCAGGTCATCGACGGCGTGCCGGTCACCGGCCGGCTGAGCGGCGGCGCGCAGGCGCTGTCGGGGGTGATCGGCTCACTCGACATCGCCACCAGCTATCGGCTGCGGCAGTCCGACCGCAGCCTGACCTCGGTCGGCGGGCGGCTTTACGTGCAGCGTGTCCGGTTCTCGGACGAGGCGCGCGAGATGGCGCCCGAGGTCGACAATTCGGATTACGCCTCGACCTATGGCGAGGTCTCGCTGCGGCACGCCTTTGCCGTTGGTCCCGAGGGCATGGGCGGATCGGCGGCGGTCGATGTGGCGCTGGGCACGTCCTGGTGGGGCGGTGAGCGCAACTATGATTTCGCCCGGGTCGGCGGCGAGCGCACCTGGCGGCTGTCGGACGGCTCGCGGATCCGGGCCCATGCCTCGGCCGAGACCCGGTTCTCGGCCCGCTACAGCACGAATGACGCCGACATCCTGGGGATCGGCCTGCGCTATTTCGTGCCACTCGACAATGGCGACAGCATGACCGCGACGCTTGCCCTGCGCGACTCGGATGCCGAGCATCCAAACGGCAGCTACCGGTCGGCCTCGCTGCGGCTGGCCTATGGGCTTGGCCGGCCGATCGGGCCGGTGCGCGTGGATGCGGGGCTGGTTCTGGGCTATACCGACTACCCCGAATACCTGTCCGCGGGCTTCATCCGTGTGCCGGGCGGGCGGCAGGACGAGTCGATCTATGGCGACATCAACCTGTTCTTCGACCGTTACGACTATGCCGGATTCGCACCGATGCTGCGGCTGCGGGCGGGGCGCAAATCCTCGAATGACAGCCGGTTCGACATCACCGAATACACCGTGTCCCTGGGGATCGAGTCGAAATTCTGATCCGGCACTGGTCCTCGGCGCCCCAAGCGTTAGTCTCTGGGCGCAAGGAAAAGGAGTGCCGCACATGGGTTTGAAATATCTGCACACGATGGTCCGGGTGAAGGATCTGGAAACCTCGATTGCCTTCTACGAACTGCTCGGGCTGCGCGAGACGCGCCGTTACGACAACGACAAGGGCCGGTTCACCCTGGTCTTCCTGGCGCCCCCGGGGCAGGAGGAGACACCGATCGAGCTGACCTATAACTGGGATGGCGACGATGCGCTGCCCGATGACAGCCGGCATTTCGGGCATCTCGCCTATGGGGTGGACGACATCTATGCCACCTGCCAGCACCTGATGGACAATGGCGTGACCATCAACCGCCCGCCGCATGACGGCCGCATGGCCTTCGTGCGCTCGCCGGACAACATCTCGATCGAACTGCTGCAGAACGGCGACGCGCTGGCGCCGGCCGAACCCTGGTCCAGCATGGAAAACACCGGCCACTGGTAGGGTGGCACGTCACGCCATCCTGGCCGCCACCCTGGCGGCCGGCGTCGGCGGCGGCGCCGCGGCAGATAACTGCCGCCTGGCGCTGGCGCTGGCGATGGATGTGTCAAGCTCGGTGGATGCCGCCGAGGATGCGTTGCAACGCGGCGGCCTGGCCTCGGCCCTGTTGGCACCCGAAGTGCAGACCGCCTTTTTCGCCGCCCCGCAACCCGTGGCCCTGGCCGTCTACGAATGGAGCGGCCGGTTCAACCAGGCTTTGCTGGTCGACTGGACGCTGATCACCGACCGCGCGACGCTGCTTGGGGTCGCGGAACGGGTGGGCCGGTCGACGCGCTCGACCAACGAGTCGCCCACGGCGCTGGGTCACGCGCTGGCCTATGGTTCGCAATTGTTCCGGCGCGGACCGGATTGCCTGTTCCGCACGATCGACATGGCCGGCGACGGCGAGAACAACGAGGGGTATCGCCCGGCCTCGGCCTACAAGGCGTTCCCCTTCGAGGGGGTTGTGGTCAACGGTCTGGTCATCAACGGCGGCGATTTCGAGGCCGAGACCGGGCTGATCCAGTTCTACCAGGACGAGGTTCTCTTTGGCCCCGGCGCCTTTCTCGAGATCGCGCAGGGGTTCGAGGATTACGAGCGCGCCATGCGGCGCAAGCTGGAACGGGAACTGGCCGGACCGGTGATCGGCATGACCCCTTCCCGCGCCGGGACGGACGGCGGATGATCCGGGCGCTGGTGCTGCTGGCGGCGCTGGCCGCAAATCCGGCGGTGGCGCAATGCCGTCAGGCGCTGGCGCTTGGGCTGGACGTGTCCGGGTCGGTCGATGCGCGCGAATACCGGCTCCAGCTGGACGGGCTTGCCGGAGCGTTGCGCCATCCCGATGTGCGCGCCGCGCTGCTGGCGATGCCGCAGGCCCCGGTGCGGCTGGCCGTGTTCGAATGGAGCGGCCCGGCCTATCAAAGGCTGCTGCTGGACTGGCAGGCGATCACCGACACCAACAGCCTGGACACGCTTGCCGCGCGCCTGACGTTCACGGCGCGCCGGCCCGCGCCACCCGGCACGGCGCTCGGCACGGCGATGGAATTCGGCGCCGCGCTGCTGGAGACGCAGGACGATTGCTGGAAACGGACGCTGGATCTGTCCGGCGATGGTCAACGCAATGTCGGGCCGCACCCGCGCGAGGTTCAAAGGAGGCTGGCATCGCGTCCGATTACCGTGAACGGGCTGGTGATCGGCGCCGATCCCACGCATGGCACGGACCGGCGACAGGCGGGGATCGCCCGGCTCAGCGCCTATTACAGGGCCTGGGTGCTGACGGGTCCGGACGCGTTTGTCGAGACAGCACTCGGGTTCGAAGATTACGAGGCCGCGATGATCCGCAAGCTGAAGCGGGAATTGCAGGGTCTTGTCGTGTCGCATGGCGGCCCGCCGGCCGGCCCGGGACACCCGTGAGGCGCGATCTGCGGGCCAAGGCTCAATAGATATAGCGGATCTGGTCGGTCCAGTAGCGTTCCACCCGCTTCAGCGAACTGGTGATGTCCTCGATCCCCGCCTGCTCCAGCACGCCGCGTGTCTGCAGCCCTTCGGCATGGCGCGAGAACAGGCCGGCCACGATGTCGCGGATCTCGCGACCGCGCTGGGTCAGGCGCACCCGCACCGACCGGCGGTCAATCTCGCAGCGCTGATGGTGCATGAACCCCATCTCGACCAGCTTCTTCAGATTGTAGCTGACATTGCTGCCCTGGTAGTAGCCGCGGCTCTTCAACTCGCCCGCCGTCACCTCGTTGTCGCCGATATTGAACAAAAGCAATCCCTGCACGGCGTTGATCTCCAGCACGCCGAGCCGCTCGAACTCGTCCTTGATCACGTCCAGAAGCAACCGGTGCAGACGCTCCACCAGCGCCAGCGATTCAAGGTAGCTGGACATGAACCCCTTGGCCCCGGCCGGGGCTATCTGCATTTCCATGCTCATCCGTCTCTCCGACTCGCTCGTCCCGTCCGATCACAGTGGGGCGAAAAGGCGAACAATCGGTTAAGCGGAGAAATGCGCTATTTCTGAAACACTTGCGAGATGTCCCGGATCAGCACCGCGTAGGGCGCAGGGCAATCCGCCTGCCCCGTCACCCATTGATAGAGATCCTGGTCGTTCTCGTGCAGAAGCGAGTCGTAGCGCGCCAGCGCGTCCTCGTTCATGGTCTCGAGGTTGGCATCGGCATAGGCCGACAGGATCAGATCCATCTCCTTGATGCCGCGCCGCATCGACCGCATCCGGAGCCGCTTGATGCGATCCGCCCTGCGCTCCGGGCTCACCCGTCCTGCCCCACCATGCCGCGCAGGCGCTTTTCCAGACGCGCAGCGCGCTCGGTCAGTGCGCGCATCTCGCCGCGGATCGCCCGCAACTCGGTGGCGACGCCCAGCAGATCCTGATCCGACGACCCGGCATCGGCGGGCGCGGCCATGCCCTCGCCCTCGCCGGTCAACAGCCACTTGATCGACACGTTGAGAAGCCCCGCCATCATCGACAGCTTGTTGGCGCGGGGCTCGGACAGATCCTCTTCCCATCCCGCGACGGTCGTCTTCTTGACACCCAGTCGCCGCGCAAGCTGTGCCTGCGTCATGCCGGCGGCCTCGCGCGCGCCGGCGACGCGGTCGCCGAAAGTGGCCGTGTCAGGACCGAACCAGTCGTTGGTTTCGCCGTTCATCGCTTTGCGCCCTCCAAGGCCTCAATCAGCTTGCTCGTCTCATGGCCGCACCCTAAGACAGTCCCATCCGAGTTACAAATCGGGAGCGACGATGAGTTTCCTTTCTGCGACATTGTCGCGTGTCAAACCTTCTCCGACCATCGCGATGACCGCCAAGGCGGCGGAAATGAAGGCCGCCGGGCGCGACGTGATCGGGCTGAGCGCGGGTGAACCCGATTTCGACACGCCCGAGAACATCAAGGCCGCCGCGGTGCGTGCCATCGCCGACGGCAAGACCAAATACACCGCCCCCGACGGCATCGCCGAGCTGAAGCAGGCGATCTGCGCCAAGTTCCTGCGCGACAACGGCCTGTCCTACGAACCCGCGCAGGTCTCGGTCGGGACAGGCGGAAAGCAGACGCTCTACAACGCGCTGATGGCGACGCTGAACCCGGGCGACGAGGTGATCATTCCTGCACCCTACTGGGTCAGCTATCCCGACATGGTGCTGCTGGCCGGCGGCACGCCGGTTTCGGTGGAAACCCGGCTGGAGAACGCGTTCAAACTGACGCCCGAGCAGCTCGAGGCGGCGATCACGCCCCGGACCAAGTGGTTCGTCTTCAACTCGCCGTCGAATCCGACGGGCGCTGGCTATTCCCGCGACGAACTCAGGGCGCTGACCGACGTGCTGATGCGGCATGACCACGTGAGAGTGATGAGCGACGACATGTATGAACACCTGGCCTATGACGGGTTCCGGTTCTGTACGCCGGCGCAGGTCGAACCGGCGCTCTATGACCGGACGCTGACCTGCAACGGCGTCTCCAAGGCCTATGCCATGACCGGCTGGCGCATCGGCTATGCCGCAGGCCCCGCCGATCTGATCGCCGCCATGCGCAAGGTGCAGTCGCAATCCACATCGAACCCCTGCTCGATCAGCCAGTGGGCGGCGGTCGAGGCGCTCAATGGTCCGCAGGAGTTCCTCGAGGCCAACAACGCCGTCTTCCGGCGCCGGCGCGACCTGGTTGTCTCGATGCTTTCCGAGATCGACGGCATCACCTGCCCGGTGCCCGAGGGCGCGTTCTACGTCTATCCCTCGATCGCCGGGCTGATCGGTCGGACCAGCCCGGCCGGCACGCGGATCGACAGCGACGAGGCCTTTGCCACCGCCCTGCTGGAAGAGGCCGGCGTGGCCGTGGTCTTCGGCGCGGCCTTTGGCCTTTCACCCAATTTCCGCGTCAGCTACGCTACCTCCGACGCGGCCCTGACCGAGGCCTGCACCCGCATCCAGCGCTTCTGCGCGGCGCTGACCTAGACAAGGACAAACATGGCCGCCGAGCTGCCAGACTACTATTTCCGGGTCCGCGAAAACGGCGCCGCCGTGTTCCGGGTGGACACCGAGAACCGCCAGCGCCGGATCGAGATGGACCAGATCGCGGTCGTCAACATCCGCAACGGCGAGATCAAGCCGCATGGCCAGCGCGAGCTGAGCGACCGCGACCTGGCCGAGATCGAGGCCTGGATGGCCCAGCGCGCGGCGGTGCTGGCCGCGCGGGATATCGATGACATCCTGCGCACGGTGGATCACCTGAACCTGACGACGCAATGGGCTCAGTCACGGGCGACCGACGAACAGCTCGATCAGGTCACCGACGCGCTGCTGCTGGCGATGCACGACCTGCGCTCGGTGCTGGTGCGAAAGAAGGCAGACCGCCTCACCCGCGGCTGACGCCGTGGCGGGGCACGGCCGGGGCGCCGACCCGATTGATGACCGACATCCAGAACCGGATCATCAGCATCACCGCGGCACAGGCCAAGCCCAGGACCAGCCCGGCCCAGACCCCGATGCCGTTCCAGCCGTAGTGGAACCCCAGCAGGTAGGATGCCGGGATGCCGACCACCCAATAGCTGAGCGCCGCCATGATCATCGGGATGTTGGTGTCCTGCACCCCGCGCAAAAGACCCAGCGCGATGACCTGAGCGCCGTCGACCAGCTGGAACAGCGCCGCCATCGCCAGCAGGCCCACCCCGATGGCCAGGATCTGCGGCCGCTGGGGGTCGTCATTCTCCATGAAGAGCGAGATCAGCGGCTCGGCCCAGGTCAGGAACAACACGATGGTCAGCGCCGACATCACCAGCGACATCGCCGTGACCACGACGCCGCCGCGCGCCAGATGCGCCCGGTCGCGGCGGCCATAGGCGTTTCCGGCGCGGATCGTCGCCGCGTTCGACAGCCCCAGATGCACCATGAACGTAGCCGAGGCCAGTTGCAGCGCAATGCCATGCGCCGCCAGCGGCACCTCGCCCAGCCAGCCCATCATCACCGCCGAGGCGGCGAACATGCTGATCTCGGACAGGGTCGTCAGCCCGATCGGCACGCCCAGCCGGAACACCCTGGCGAACATCTCCCAGTCGGGGCGCCAGAAGTTCTGGAACAGGTTGTGCTCGGGCAACACCTGCACCGCATAGATCATCACCGCGACCATCGACACGCCGTTGGTCACGACTGAGGCGATGGCCGCACCGATGACGCCCAGTTCCGGCGCGCCCCAGTTGCCGAAGATCAGTGCATAATTGGTGAGCGCGTTCACCACCGCCGCGGCCACCGTGATCCACAGGATGATCTGCGTCCGCTCCAGCGCCGCCAGGTAGGATTTCAGCACCATCACGATCAGCGCCGGAAACAGGCCCCAGCCGGCCACCCGCAGATATGTCGCGGCCATCTCGGCAACCTGCACTTCCTGCCCCATTGCGCGCAGGATCGGATAGGACCACCACAAGAGCGGCATCGTGACCACCGAATAGAGCAGCGACAACCACAGGCCCATCCGGGTCGCCCGGCGGATGCTGGTCTCGTCGCCTTCCGCCGCCGCCGCGGCCACCATTGGCATCACCGCCCAGCCGAACCCGGCGCCGAACAGGAACAGCACGAAGAAATAGCTGCCCGCCAGCGTCACCGCAGCCAGTGCCTCGACCCCGTACCAGCCCAGCATCACCGTGTCGGTCAGGCCGATCGCGAACTGCGCCAGATGCCCGCCGATCAGCGGCAGGCCCAGCAGGGCGATGGCGCGGGTATGCCCGCCATATGTCATCGTGACGCTCATGGATGCAGCCATAGGGTCGGGCCCGCATCGGCGCAAGAACAAGTCTTGCCCCCGAGCGGGGCCCGGCCTGTGCTAGGATGGCGCGGTTCACAGGAGAGTGCCCATGTCAGATCCCTTCGCCCGCCTGATCCCCGAGGCACGCGCCTTTCTGTCCGAACTTGCGGACAACAACGCCCGCGACTGGTTCACCGCGCAGAAACAGCGCTACGAGTCCCAACTGAAGGCGCCCGCGACCCTGCTTCTCGACCAGGTAGCGCAGGATATCGGCCCCGGCACGACGACCAAGCTGTTCCGCCCGCATCGCGACGTGCGGTTCTCCAAGGACAAGACGCCCTATCACACGCATCTGCACATGCTGTGGACCCTGCCCGGCAGCCCCCGCCAGCCGGTCGCGCTGTTCTTCGGAATCGCGCCCGATTATGTGAGCCTCGGTGGCGGCATCATGGGTTTCGACAAGCCGGTGCTGGCCGACTGGCGCGCCGCGGTCGACGGGCCATACGGCGCCGAAGTGCAGAAGCTGCTGGATGGCTATCGCGCGGAGGGGTTCCGCATCGGCGAGCCGGAACTCAAGCGGGTGGCGCCGCCCTATGCCAAGGACCACCCGCAGGCCGACCTGCTGCGGCGCAAGGGCCTGGCCGTCTGGCGGGATCTTCCGGACACGTCATTCGATGCGCCGCTGACGGCGCTGCGCGACACCCGCGCCAGTCTGCAACCGCTCTTCGAGCGGCTGCAACAGGTCGCCTGAGGCTCAGCTCTTGATCCGCTGTTCGGGGTGCAGTGCCGTGCCCAGGATGTGATCGGACTTATGAATGACGTGATGCGCCTGTCCGACGATCAGCGGATCGGGTTCCCCGACCACGGACTCGTCCTTGTCCGGATAGTCCAGCGACGACAGGAAATGCCGCATGCAGTTCAGCCGCGCACGCTTCTTGTCGTTCGACTTGATGATCGTCCAGGGCGCGTCGGCGGTGTCGGAGTAGAAGAACATCGCCTCCTTGGCCTCGGTATAGTCGTCCCACATATCCAGGGACGCCTTGTCGATGGGCGACAGCTTCCACTGTTTCAGAGGATCCGTCTCGCGGCTTTGGAACCGCCGCAACTGCTCGGTCCGCGTCACCGAGAACCAGTATTTGTAGAGCCGGATCCCCGACCGCACCAGCATCCGCTCCAATTCCGGCACCTGGCGCATGAATTCCAGATACTCGGTCGGCTCGCAGAACCCCATCACCCGTTCGACTCCGGCGCGGTTGTACCAGGACCGGTCATAGAACACCATTTCGCCGACGGTGGGCAATTCCTGCACATAGCGCTGGAAATACCACTGACCCTTCTCTTCCCAGGTCGGCTTGTTCAGCGCCACGACCCGCGCGCTGCGGGGATTTAGATGCTCCATGAACCGCTTGATCGTGCCGCCCTTGCCGGCAGCGTCGCGCCCCTCGAACAGCAGGACGAAGCGTTCGCCTGTCTCCTGCGCCCAATGCTGGACCTTGAGAAGCTCCGCCTGAAGCCTGGCCTTCTCGGCCTCGTAGCTCCGGCGCGCCATCTTGCGGGAATAGGGATAGCGGCCGGTCTCAAAAGCACGGCGCACGCGATCCGCGCCCGGCTCTGCCGGGGTCTTTGCCATCCCGGCCTGTTCCTGAACAGGCGGCGCGGCCTGACCGTCCAGTTCGACTGCATTCTTCGAAGCGGGTTGCACCATGCCTGTCCTCCTGTGGCAATTCCTGCGAAAGATTATAGTCGCAGCCCTGTTTTCCCGCCTTGATCGGCATCAACACTCGGGCCGGTCCGGGGCCCGGGCCTCGCGGCCGGGGCGACAGTCCCCCTTTCCCAAGCCAGCCGCACCTGCCATAATCCCCAAAAGCCAAAAAACCAGAGCAGCCATCATGCCAGACGATCTTCTGACCCAGGACGCCCCGGCCACCTATGACGCCTCGTCTATCGAGGTGCTGGAGGGATTGGAGCCGGTGCGCAAACGCCCCGGCATGTATATCGGCGGCACCGACGAGCGCGCGCTGCACCACCTGGTCGCCGAAGTGCTCGACAACTCGATGGACGAGGCCGTCGCGGGACATGCCAACCGGATCGAGGTCGAGCTGCACGCCGATCACGCCATGACCATCCGCGACAACGGCCGCGGAATCCCCATCGACCCGCATCCCAAATTCCCCGAGAAATCCGCGCTCGAGGTCATCCTCTGTACGCTGCACGCGGGCGGCAAGTTCTCGGGCAAGGCCTATGAGACCTCCGGCGGTCTGCACGGCGTCGGCGCCTCGGTGGTCAACGCGCTGAGCGATTCCATGGTGGTGCAGGTGGCGCGCGACAAGACCCTCTATGAACAACGCTTCTCGCGCGGCGTCCCGCTGGGCCCGGTGGAAAAGGTCGGCGCCGCCCCCAACCGGCGCGGCACCACCGTCACCTTCCATGCCGACGCGGATATCTTCGGCCATCACAAATTCAAACCGGCGCGGCTGTTCAAATCCATCCGATCAAAAGCCTACCTGTTCTCGGGGGTCGAGATCCGCTGGAAATCCGCCATCGACGACGGCGAGACCCCGCAAGAGGCGACGTTCCACTTCCCCGGCGGCCTCAGCGACTATCTGCGCGAGACGATGAACGGCGCCTCGACCTATGCCGAGGCGCCCTTTTCCGGCACCGTCGACTTCCAGCAGAAGTTCCGCACGCCGGGCAAGGTCGAATGGGCGATCAACTGGACGCCCTCGCGCGACGGCTTCCTGCAATCCTATTGCAACACCGTGCCCACGCCCGAAGGCGGCACCCATGTCGCCGGGTTCTGGGCCGCGATCCTCAAGGGCATCAAGGCCTATGGCGAGCTGGTCGGCAACAAGAAGGCCGCCCAGATCACCCGCGAGGACCTGATCGCGGGTGGCTGCGCGCTGGTCTCCTGTTTCATCCGCGAGCCGGAATTCGTCGGCCAGACCAAGGACCGTCTGGCCACGGTCGAGGCGCAGCGGCTGGTGGAAAACGCCGTGCGCGACCATTTCGACAACTGGCTGGCCGCCGACACCAAATCCGCCGGCGCCATACTCGATTTCCTCGTGCTGCGCGCCGAGGAACGCATGCGCCGGCGGCAGGAGAAGGAAACCCAGCGCAAGTCCGCCACCAAAAAGCTGCGCCTGCCGGGCAAGCTGGTCGATTGCTCCTCCAACACCCGTGAAGGCACCGAGCTATTCATCGTCGAGGGCGACAGCGCCGGCGGCTCGGCCAAGATGGCCCGCGACCGCAAGACCCAGGCGCTGCTGCCCTTGCGCGGCAAGATCCTCAACGTCCTCGGCGCGGCCTCTTCGAAACTGGGCTCGAACGCAGAGATCAACGACCTGACCCAGGCGCTGGGCGTGGGCCTGGGCAGCCGTTTCAACATCGACGACCTGCGCTATGACCGGATCATCATCATGACCGACGCCGACGTGGACGGCGCGCATATCGCCTCACTGCTGATGACCTTCTTCTTTACCCAGATGCGCCCGATGATCGACGCGGGCCACCTCTACCTCGCCTGCCCGCCGCTCTTTCGCCTGACGCAAGGCGCCAAGCGGGTCTATTGCATCGACGAGGCGGAAAAGAACGAGCTGCTGGAAAAGGGCATCGGCGGCAAGGGCAAGATCGACGTCTCGCGTTTCAAGGGCCTGGGCGAGATGGACGCCAAGGATCTGAAGGAAACCACCATGGACCCCGCCTCGCGCAAGCTGATCCGGGTGACCATAGACGAGGACGAACCCGGCGAGACCGGCGACCTTGTGGAGCGGCTGATGGGCAAGAAGCCCGAATTGCGGTTCCAGTACATCCAGGAGAATGCGAGGTTCGTGGCGGAGTTGGATGTTTGATTTTTCGCACTTCTGTGGGTAGACTTGCCTTCATTATTGAATAACCAACTATCGACAACACCATGTGGCTGACAACGCGAATTTCGGTACTTTTGCTTGCTTCAATAGTGCTTTCCGGAGAAGCAAAAGCGGAAATCACTGACTGGAAGACAATCGGTTGGTGGGATATCTCTTTCTATTCTGGCTCAGAAGGCTGCTCTGCATTTGCAGCTTATGATGGAGGGTTTTCGTTCTTTATCGGTTTAGCAGGACGAGAAGATTTGTATTTGGAGATCTTTATTGCGAATAAAGATTGGCGATCGATTGAAGAAGGAAAAGAGTACGAGGTAACCGCCAAATTTGGCAATGAATCGCCTTGGAATTTGGAGATGACAGGGAGTGTCGATGACGATTTTAGAGCGCTTAGATTGTATGTTCCGGCCGATTCCGATGACGCAGGTAGATTTGTTCAAGAGTTTATGCGTGAGACAAAAATGAGGTGGACTTATGAAGGGGCTGATCTCGGGCTCTACAAATTGAATGGTTCACGGAGAGCATTCAAAGAAGTTGTTGCATGTACGAAATCCTATCGCGATGCCGTGAGATCTAGCTCTGATCCGTTTTCTCGCTCTTCCACAGGCTCCGATCCTTTCGAATGAAATTGAGCCCATATTGGGCACTTATTCGCATTTTGGAAGATTGAAGTGGAAGTCATCGCTCGCACCTACCGCCGGAGCCCACGACTGCTTACCACGCGGAATCAGGGCGCGCTTTGCGCGCTGCCGCGCGATCGCCAGGCCCCGGGCTGGCGATCGGGGGTCGTCAGCGCCTCGTTCGTATCTTTTTCGGATCTGGCCGCCACAAAGCGCGCCGCTCAGACGTCGGATCGCCACCCCGCGGTCTGACCATCGCGCGGCTCTGACACCATCCTACAAATCCGTGAACCCCGTTGCGCCGGCACGCCCCTCCCCTAAACTCCCCGCATGAATTTCATCGCCGACAACCAACTGCCCCTGCTCCTCCTGTTCTTCGTGACGGGCTGCGTCGGCACCGGGTTCCTGTTCCGCAAGCCGGCCGGTCACCGGGCCTGGAGGCTGGCCGATCTGGTCTGGGTCGTGCTGGGCGGCATCGGGGCGCTGGTGGCGGTCATGGCCGGTCTCTACAAGGCCGACTCGTCACGCCTCGACCGGCAGATCGACATCGCCTATGCCGCCACATCCGCCTTCGACCGCGACGCCGCGCGGTTCCGGCTGCGGTTCTGCGACCCGGCCTATGACACCGATATCGGCGTGTTGTGCGAGAAGGTCGAGTTCCTTTCAGCCTCCACCGCCAGCAATGCCGAACTGCCGCTCTTCATCGCCGTCACCGACGAGGTGGCGCCGCTGCAGGGGCTGCAATTCCTCTTCGGCGGCGCCAAGAGCCGCGAGATGAGCGCCATGCAGGCCAAGGCCGACGCCTTCGACCCCGATCAGTTCCTGGTCTTCACCGCGCTTGACGAGCGCACCCAGGGTGCGGTGGACAACCTGCGCCGCAAGGTGCCGGCGGTGGCGGGCGATTTCCTGATCCTTGCGCGGGGCTATGACAATCTGATCGAGCAGATCGGCAAGCTCAAGGATGAATGGGAATACCTGCAGGAGAACGCGCATATCCTTGTCCTGCAGGTGCTTGCCCTGTGCCTGGTCAGCTTTGCCGCGCCCTTCCGGCTGGGCAAGTCCATCGTCGAGCTGCGCGCGTGACCCCTCTGGCGCCGCCCCGCCCCGGTCCTGTAAGAGCGGAGACGAACAGCAATGGAGGAGCCGCCATGCCCACCCGCCGCATCCTGCGCCTGACCGGCAGCGACACCGACGAATTCCTGCAGGGGCTGATTACCAACGACATCGCCCGGCTGGGCGATGGCCTGGTCTATACCGCGATCCTGACCCCGCAGGGCAAGCTGATTGCCGATTTCTTCCTCGCCCGCGACGGCGATGCCGTGCTGCTGGACGTGGCCGAGGATATCGCCGACACGCTGGTCAAGCGGCTGACCATGTACAAGCTGCGCGCCGACGTGCAGATCGCCGAGAGCGGCCTCAACCTGCAACGCGGCACCGGCCCCGCGCCTGACGGCGCCCTGCCGGATCCGCGCCACAAGGCGCTGGGATGGCGCGCCTATACCGCCGCGCCCGAGGGCGATGACGGCACCGACTGGGACGCGATCCGGGTCGCCCATTGCATCCCCGAGAGCGGCATCGAGCTGACGCCCGACACCTTCATCCTCGAGGCCGGGTTCGCGGATCTGAACGGCGTCGATTTCCGCAAGGGCTGCTATGTCGGGCAGGAGGTGACGGCCCGGATGAGGCACAAGACCGAGCTGCGCAAGGGCCTGCGCCGGGTCGCGGTCGAGGGCGCGGCGCCGCCCGGCACACCGATCACCGTGGACGGTAAACCGGCCGGGACGCTCTATACGCAATCGGGCGGGCTCGGCATCGCCTACCTTCGGCTCGACCGTGCGCAGGGCGAGATGCAGGCGGGGCCGGCGATTGTCCGGCGGTCCGATGACTGACCGGGCGCGCTGATGCTGGAGCTCTACAGGGCGATCTGGCAGATGACCGGGCGTCGGCAGACCGTGCTCATCGTCATTTCCGCCGCCGTAGCCGCCCTGGCCGCGGTTCCGCTGGAGTTCCAGAAGAACATCGTCAACGCCCTGACCGAAGGCGACGTGGCGGCCCGGCAGCTTCTGCTGCTGGGAGCAGGCATGATGACGGCGATCCTGCTGAGCCTCGGCCTGAAATTCCTGATGGGGTATCTGGCCAGCACCCTGGGCGAGGACACGATCCGCCGGTTGCGCCGTCGCCTTCTGGACCGCGCCGAAGAGGATCGCGCCACCGAAGAGAGGAAAGGCACGCTCGCCACCGCGATTTCAGCCGAGGCCGAGGAACTGGGCAAGTTCGTGGGGTCGGCCTTTTCCCAGCCGGTCATGCAGTTGGGCACACTGATCAGCGTCGTGGGTTATATTTCGACCACCCAGCCCAGGCTGGGCCTGATCGCCCTGGCGATGATCCTGCCGCAGATCGCGATCGTGGTGATCTCGCAGCGCATGGTGAATGTCTTCGTCTCGGAACGGGTCAAGATCCTGCGCCAGTCCAACGACTGCCTGACCGAGGCGCGGGTGGCCGAGGTCGAGGACGAGGTGCGCGCGCATTTCGACGAGATCTACGAGACCCGCCGCCGCATGTTCCTGTGCAAGCTCTCGGCCAAGTTCATGCTGAGCGCGATCAACGGAATCGGAACCGTCGCGGTCCTGATGCTGGGCGGCTGGCTGGTCCTGAACGGGCGCACCGATGTCGGAACGGTCGTGGCGGCGACAACCGGGCTGACGCGGATCCAGGGGCCAACCGGCTTCCTGATCGCCTTCTACCGCCAAGTCAGCGCGACGCGAATAAAGTTCGAATTGCTGCGCGAGGTGTTCGGCGCGGTTCCGAAACGGCCTGACCGCTGACCCGGCAGCCATGACGTCGCGTCATGCCCGCTCGGAGTATTCCATCGCTTCGGTGTTCACGACGATCATCTCGTCCTGCGCGATGAAGGGTGGCACCATGATTTTGACGCCGTTGTCAAGGATCGCCGGTTTGAAGGAATTGGCCGCCGTCTGCCCCTTGACCACCGGCTCGGTCTCGACCACCTGACAGGTGACCTTCTGCGGCAGGGTCGCGTTCAGGGCCTCGGACTCGTAGAACTCCACCACGATGGTCATACCGTCCTGCAGGAACGCCCGGCGATCGCCCAGAAGTTCGGCGGGAAGCTCGAGCTGCTCATAGGTCTCAGTGTCCATGAACACCAGCATCCCATCGTTTTCAAAGAGAAATTGCTGATCCTTCTGCTCCAGCCGGACCCGCTCGACCTTGTCGGCGCTGCGGAATCTCTCGTTCAGTTTCGAGCCGTTTCGCAGGTTTCGCAGCTCGACCTGGGCAAAGGCGCCGCCCTTGCCGGGCTTCACGTGATCGACCTTCACCGCCGCCCAAAGGCCGCCATTATGCTCCAGAACATTGCCTGGCCGGATTTCGTTTCCGTTGATCTTGGGCATGACATAAATCCTTCGCACACGGTTGATGAACGACTCAGCGCCCCTATATCTGGCGGGATCGAGCCTGGCAAGACAACGAAACCTAGTGCTGCACCTGCAGCAAGCCATGCAAAAAGCGCAACGGACATATGCATTTGCGGGGTATTCGAATCGAGTACGATCCGTCATAACGAACGCCACGCCGCAAAATGCAAGAGCAAGAACAACAAGGGAAACGAGATGAAAGATTTCGTTGACGGCACCGCATTCAATAACGAGCAAGGCAACCGCGCCCGCAAACTGTTTGCCGCCGTGGTGCTCGCCGCTCTGGACGATGCGATTGCCGATGACAAGAAGTACGGCAACGGGCCGGAACAGATCGCCCGCTGGGCGCGCTCGCGCGATGGGCGCGAGGTTCTGTCCTGCGCCGGCATCGACCCGAACGAGCGCGTGGTCGATGGGCTGATGGAATTCGTCGGTCGAGGTGTCCGCACCTCGGTGGCGCTGTCACGCGAGGAAAGCGAGCGCCGCAACGCCGCCCAGCAGGCCGAAGCAGCCTGACGCAACCCGAACCGGATCGTCTCAGGCGCGTCCGTATGGACGCGTCTTTTTCTTTGCCCCGGCACGGGCCAACGGATGTCAGGGGCTTTTCCCCGGCCTCTGAATCGGCTCATGTGGGCGGACAAGGACCGGGGGCGCGATGGCACGAGCACTCATGATCCAGGGCACCGGCAGCAATGTCGGAAAGTCCGTGCTGGTGGCCGGCCTTGCGCGAGCCTTTGCGCGGCGCGGGTTGCGCGTGGCCCCGTTCAAGCCGCAGAATATGTCGAATAACGCCGCGGTCACATCGGACGGCGGCGAGATCGGTCGCGCCCAGGCCCTGCAGGCGCGCGCGGCCGGTCGGGCACCGCATACCGACATGAACCCCGTCCTGCTGAAGCCCGAGACCGATACCGGATCGCAGATCATCGTTCATGGTAAGCGGCGCGGCAGGATGGCGGCAGGCGATTACCGCGCCGGCAAGCCGGAGCTGCTGGCCGCCGCGCTGCAGAGCTTTGACCGGTTGTGCAGCGACGCCGATCTTGTCCTGGTCGAGGGTGCCGGCAGTCCGGCCGAGACCAACCTGCGCAAAGGCGACATCGCCAACATGGGCTTTGCCTGCGCCGCGAATGTGCCGGTGATCCTGCTGGGCGACATCCACCGCGGCGGCGTGATCGCACAGATCGTCGGCACGCAAGCCGTTCTGGATGCCGCCGACCGGGCGCTTGTCCGGGGGTTTGCCGTGAACCGGTTCAAGGGCGACGTGAGCCTATTCGACGCCGGACGCGACGACATCGCGTTGCGCACCGGTTGGCCCTGTCTTGGCGTCGTTCCGTGGTTCAACGACGCCTGGCGCCTGCCCGCCGAGGACATGATGGACATCCGCTCGGTCGCCGGCGGCGCCTGCAAGGTGGTGGTTCCGCAACTCGAACGGATGGCCAATTTCGACGACCTCGATCCCCTGTCGGCCGAACCGGCGGTCACGGTCGAGATCGTGCCGGCCGGGCGCGCCCTGCCCGGCGACGCCGATCTCGTCCTGCTGCCCGGCAGCAAGTCGACTCTGGGCGATCTGGCCTATTTCCGCAGCCAGGGGTGGGATATCGACCTGTACGCCCATGTCCGGCGCGGCGGTCATGTGCTTGGCCTGTGCGGCGGTTACCAGATGCTGGGCCGGACCATCGCAGATCCGGACGGCGTGGATGGCAGCCCCGGAACCGCCGAGGGGCTGGGCCTTTTGGACGTGCACACGGTCATGGCCGGCGACAAGCAGGTGACGGAGCGTGAAGCCACAGCCTTGCCCGGCGGCGAACCTGTCCGCGGCTATGAGATCCACATGGGCCGCACACACGGTCCCGATTGCGACCGCGCGTGGCTGCATATCGACGACCGGCCAGAAGGCGCGGCATCAGCAAACGGACGGGTGAAGGGCAGCTATCTGCACGGGCTGTTCACCGCCGATGCTTTCCGTGCGCGATACCTGGAGGAGCTGGGAGCGCGGTCAGACCTGGCCTATGACGACGGTGTCGAACAGGTCCTGGATTCGCTTGCCGACCACCTGGAGCGGCATATGGACCTGGATGCGGTTCTGGACCTGGCGGCCGTGCCAGAGCGCGACTGACGGTTCAGTCCAGCGACTGCGCGCTCAGCGCCCGGTGGATTTCACGTCGGACCAGCTTGCGGACATTTCGGGTAATCCGTTCGCCGAGGGCACCTTGCAATTCCTGGCGCACAATTTCCGCGACCAGTTCACGCAGCGCGTCTTCGTCTATTGCGCCCGCCCCTGATGCCAGTATTTCGCCCCGCTCGACCGGTTCTTCCTGCACCAGGGTGGCCTTGTCCACCGTGGGCTGCTCGCTGCTGTCGGACTGGCCTGGCTTGGAAACCGGGGCGGACAAATCGTCGTGGTCCTGCCCAATGGCGTCCCCTTTCGACCAATCCAGCCGTTCCACACGGGTCCCCGAGTAAGGCTCGTCGCTGCTGCCGTCGGGCTCCCATTCCTCTTCGCTGCGGCAAATCGCGGTCTCGAGCGCTTCGATCTTGCTGGCCAGTTCGTCCGATTTCAAAGACGCGGCATCGGGTTCGGCCATCTCAGGCCGATCAGCTTCGCCTGAAGCATCTGTTTCGTGCTGCGTGTCAGCCGTTCCGGCATGATCCTCTGACAGTTCCCGCTCTTCCGCGGCGTCCTCATCCTGCACCGGATCGGGTAGTTTTTCGGGCGGCAGGACATGAGTGGAATGCTGGTCGATGAACTCGAAATGATCGGTGATCTCCAGTGGGCCGATACCGGGGGCCGGCGCATCGCTCTCGGTGTCGTCCACATCGGCGGGAGCTTCGCTCTCGGTGTCGCCCGTTGTGGCCGCGGACCGTTCCGACCGAAACTCCGGCGGCACGTCACCCTCCGGCGCGCTCTGAGCCGCTTCGACCGGGCCTGCGTCGAACAGCCTGGCCTCGGGATCCTTCCAGGGCGCAGCGGGATCGGCCAACGGCTTGGGCGCCTCCGGTGCCTTGTCCTGAGCCACATCTTCGATGGGATCTGAAACGCGCAGGGCCGGGGTCAGAACCAGCCGGCCAACCCTCTTGCCCGATGTCTTCGACGTGGCCGGCTTGCCGGTTCGGGTCTCTTCGCTGACAAGACGGCGAATCGAGGACAGAACGTCTTCGATCTCAAAATTCGCTGCGGGATCAGACATCGCGGTCTACCACTCCATTCCTCGTGGAAAGTCTAGCGAATGCAGCATCGTCACACAACAGATAGCGTCAATTGTCAGTTCTTCCCCAATGCCTTGAGAACCCGGTCAAGCTCTTGCCCGCGTTTGCTCATCGGCACGGGCGCGTCCTTGACCAGGTTGTAATAAAGGGTCGGATCATAAACCTGCACCGGCAAGCGCAACTGCTCGGCGGTGAGCAGCCCCTGCGCCGACAACAATTCATAGGCCGCCAGGGATCGCTCTGCACGGGCAACGATCTGCTCGGTCTGCGCATCCAGCAATTCCTGTTCGGCGGTCAGAACGTCCAGGGTTGTGCGCGCTCCAAGCGTTGCCTCCTCACGGATACCGTCAAAGGCGACCTGCGCAGCCCGTGTCCGTTCGTTGGTCGCGGTCAGGTTCGATCCGGCGGTCAGGTAGTCCGTATAGGCGTTCTTGACGTCCTGAACGACATCTTTTTGCACGTTCAGCAAGTTCGCCCGCGAGGCATCGCGCTGCGCCATGGCACGCCGGACCAATGCCGAATTTCGGCCGCCATTGTAGAGGCGCTGACGCATCTCGACGCCCAATGTCCCGGCATTTCGGAAATCTGAGTTTCCGACATTGTCCTCGAGAAAGACCTCGGCCTGCAAGAAGGCCGACGGGCCCAAGTTGGCCTGAGCGACCTGGATGTTCAACTCCTGTGCCCGGACGCGATGCTGTTCGGACAGGATCGTTGGATGGTTGCGTACAGCAAGCGCCACGGCGGCATCCAGTGAAGCCGGCAACTGCGGCGTGGGCGGTTGACCCGCCGTGCGCCCCGGCTCGCGGCCGACGGCATTCACGTATTCCGCACGCGCGGTCACCAGATTGCCTTCGGCATCCGCCAGGTTGGCCCGTGCCGCGGCAAGACGGGATTCCGACAGGGCCACGTCCGTGCGCGTCACCTCGCCCACCTCGAAGCGGTCCTGCGAGGCTCTCAGTTCCTCACCCAGAACCCGGACGTTGTTCTGCCGCAACGCGACATTCTCTTCCTGCAACAGCAGGTTGAGATATGCCGTCACGGCGCGCAACAGTACGCTCTGCTCTACATTGATCAGAGTTTGACGTGCGGCCAGAACCTGCTCCTGCGCCGATTGCTTTGTCAGCGCCGACGCACCGCCATCAAAGAGAAGTTGCTCGAGGCGCAGCCCGGTTGACAGGTTCGTGTTCTGCGCATCTCGTGACAAACCGAGAAGCCTCTGATCCGACAATTGCCGCTCCAGCGTCAGCGTCCAGTCCAGGATCGGGCGCAGCGCGGCCATTGCCACGGCCACATCCTCGTCGGCGGCCCGCAGCAGCGCCCGGTTCTGCTCGAGCAGACCGCTGGTGTTATAGGCCCCGATCAGCGCATCGGTCAGGTTGTCGGCCGCGGCCTTGATAGGCGTCAGGCAGGCAAAGGCCACACCACCGGCAAGCGCCAGCGGCCGTGCCAGGCCCGCTAGATCAAAATTCCACATCGCTCGTCTCTCCACCGCCTCAATCAGGTCAATCGTAATTTTTGTTTTTGTCCTTGGCATGGCGCCTCCGCCACCACGGTGCCGGAAGCAGGCTGCACGATCTCGGATGCAGCTTAACACTCAAAGCGCGAAATCGCGCGCCTTTTCGAAGCCCGGCAGCACCGGTGCGCCGGCGTTGAATTCAAACCGCCAGGTCAGGCGGTCACCGGACTTGTGGCCGATCCGAACCGAACCCAGCCCGTTCTCCATGAAAAGGCAGATGATGCGGCCACCATCCTTGAGTTGATCGGTCAGCGAGGGCGGCACCTGCTCGACACCGCCCTGAATCATGATCGCGTCATAGGGCCCATGTTCCGGCGCCCCTTCGGCCAGCGGCCCCTGGTGCACGACCGCATTGTCCACCCCGGTGTCCATCAGGATCGACTGGGCCTCTTCCGCCAGGCCCGGCTCCTCCTCGACCGCGACGACCAACTGCGCCATCCGCGCCGCCACAGCGGTCGAATACCCCAGCCCCGCGGCGATATCGAGAACCAGCTCATCGCCCGAGATGTTCAATCCGTCCAGCATCTTGGCCAGGGTCCGCGGCTCCGGCATCACCCGCCCGGCCCCAAGCCTGACCTGGTCGTCGGCATAGGCCGCCTCTCGCTGGGCGTCGGGCACGAACAGCTCGCGCGGCACCGCCAGCATCGCGTCGATGATGGGAAATTTCGTCACATCCGACGGCCGCACCTGCGTGTCGACCATCACCCGGCGCCGGGTCGCGAAGTCAGTCATGGGACGCTCTTATCCTTTGTCGTTACAGTGCTTTTGCCATATCGGCAGGCGCCCGACAACGGCCCGTGCACCCAATTGGAACAGTGTGTTGCCCCCAGTCACACCTGAAGCGGTCCCCGGCGCATCCGATCCAGCGCCGAATTTGCCCTCGCCCCACTGGACGAACTGCCCGGAAGCTGCTAGAACCTCATTCGATCCACGGCAAGTGATTGTTTTCACTTGAAAAGGCGAGTTGGCGGAGTGGTGACGCAGCGGATTGCAAATCCGTGTACACCGGTTCGATTCCGGTACTCGCCTCCAATCCATTGTTTCTTGCCTGAAGCCTCCAAGCACGACGCCTTCAAGGTCGCGCGAAATCGGTTGATGTAGCCAGATCGGCGACGCCTGTAGGAATGACAATTCACAGGGCTCAACGGCCCATCCGAGGTCTGAAAGGTTCGGCAAGGCGCGCCCAACCGTCCATCTTGGAAATGTCGGCAATTCGGACGAGCAGACGATAACCTACTGCGCCAGCGAGGCACCGAGGCCAGAGTTGGCGATGCATGGTGCCCCCACACGGACTCGAACCGCGGACCTACTGATTACAAATCAGTTGCTCTACCAGCTGAGCTATAGGGGCCTTGGGTGCCGAATTAATCGGAAAGGCTGCGTGCTGCAAGACGGTAAATCGGCGGCGGGTGCCGGTTTGACGGCGCTCGGGCATAGCTGTAACCCCTAGCGGATACCAATTCGCAGCGACTGGATCGGCCGCATGCAGATCATCTTACAGACCGGCGCGCATTCGACCGAGCATGAGCGGCTGCTGAAATGCCTTCTGGCGAATCGCGAAGCCTTTGCCCGGCAGGGAATCGCCGTTCCGGGACCGGGGCGCTATCGCCCGCTGCTCCGGCAGACGCTCGAGGCCATGGACGGGGCCGAGCCGGCCGCCGATGCGCGGGCGGTGCTGCTGGACGAGATCCTGGATGACGACAGCGCGGACCGGCTCTTGCTGCTCAACACGCATTTCCTGGGCACCCAGCGGGACGCCATCGGGCTGTCCGGCCTATACCCGCAGGCCGACCGGCGCATCGCGCAGTTTCGCGCGCTGTTTCCCACGGACCGGATCGAAGTGTTCATGGCGATGCGCAACCCGGCCCTGTTTCTTCCGGCCGTCCTGTCCGACGCGTCACCGATGCGGGTCAAGGCGCTGCTGTCGGAACTCGACCTGATGGGCCTGCGCTGGTCCGACCTTTTCGGTCGCATCCGTGAGGCCGCGCCGGACGTTGCGCTGACCGTCTGGTGCAACGAGGACGCGCCGATGATCTGGGCGCAGGTCATCCGCGAGATGGCCGGGCTGGGACCCGGCACCAAGATCTCCGGCGGGTTCTCCCTGCTCTCGGCCATCATGACCCGGGACGGGATGCAGAGGTTCCGCACCTACCTGCACAAGAACCGCGACATCAACGAGGTCCAGGTGCGCAAGGTGATCGCCGCGTTTCTCGAGAAGTTCGCCCGCGACGACCAGATCGAGGAGGAGCTGGATCTGCCCGGCTGGACCGAGGCGCTGATCGAGGAATTGACCGAACGCTATGACGAGGACATGGCGGCGGTCAGGCGGATCCCCGGGCTGCAGATGATCGAGCCCTGAGGCGCGCAGGTGCTCAGGTCATTCCCAGCGCTTCCTTGTACATTTCCAGAACCGCCTCTTCCTCGGCGATCTCGTCCTTGTCGCGCTTGCGCAGGGCGACGACCTTGCGCATGACCTTGGTGTCATAGCCGCGCGCCTTGGCCTCGGCCATGACCTCCTTCTGCTGGTCAGCCAGGTCCTTCTTTTCGGCTTCCAGCCGTTCGATCCGCTCGATGAACTGGCGCAGCTCGCCTGCGGTCACGCGGTAGTTGGCATCGGTCTGGGCGTCGTCCATTCTTGTTGTCTCCGTCGGTCTGGAAATCAGCGCAGCCTGCCGGATACAGCGCCCGCCGCCGTATCGCAAGCGCCCAGTGCGCGGCCGCCGGCAGTTGCGCGGAGGGGCGTGATCCGCTAGGCCGACACGCGGCAACCGGTGCGGAGGCGATGAATGTTCGAAGCGATGATCTGGGGCGGCGCGGCCATCTCGCTGGCCGGGCTTGCCGGGCTGATCTGGTGCATCCTGAGGGTGAACCGCGCCCGAAAGGCGGGGCTGTCGGACGCCGACCTGCGCGCCGCGGTTCAGGCAGTACTGCCCTGGAACCTCGGCGCGCTGTTCCTGTCGGTGATCGGCCTGATGCTCGTGATCCTGGGGATCTCGCTGGCTTGAGCAGGCCGGGTCCTGCCCGAGAGTCAGACCGGCATGTTGTCGAACTGCGCCTCGACGGCCTCGTCGCAAAGCGCCGCGTCCAGGCGTTGCAGTCTGGACGGCACACGCATCCCGTCCACGCGCATCCTGTGGATCACGCGGCTGAATTCCGGCTGCAGCGCGATTCGCTTTGCAAGGGGGGCCGTGGCCAGCGTCTGCTCCAGACGTTCGGCCGTGCTCATCAAGTCCAGATGGGTCATTGCTATCCTCCCAGATGCAAACTGTCTGTCATGGCATTGTGACGGATTTAAGAACCATACCACGAAATTTCGTCCCCTGGGCCGCTTCGCGACGCGACTTGCCACAAGTTTCGGCGAAAGATCGCCGCTTCGACCATCAGGATAGCAGCGCGAGGTCCGGCTCGCCTTGATCGGCGTCAATCTGGGCGCCCTCGCCCGCCCCATTTTCCACGACGCCGGCAGTTCCAGGCGCGGGATACTGGACATGCGCCCCGGCACGACCGTATCACTGCGGAATGGACATCCGTCAGCTTTCGCCCCGCTATTCCGTTTCGCCGCAGATCTCGACGCAGGACATCCCCGCGATCGCCGAGGCCGGCATCAAGCGCATCATCTGCAACCGGCCGGACGCCGAGGTACCGCCAAGCCACCAGGCCGAAGCTATCGGCCGCGCCGCAAGGGATGCCGGGGTCGGCTTCGAGGTGCTTGAACTGACCCACCAGACGATGACGCCCGAGAACATCGCCCGCCAGAAGTCCCTGATCGACGAGGCCGACGGGCCGGTTCTGGCCTATTGCGCCTCGGGAACGCGCTGCTCTGTCGTCTGGGCACTGGGTCAGGCGGGGGCGCTTTCGGCCGACGAGATCCTGGCCAAGACGCGAGATGCCGGCTACGACCTCGAAGCGTTGCGCCCGCAATTGGAGAGTCTTGCGAAACCGTCCGACTGACGATCGGTTCAATGGCTGTCCGTAATCGTTCCGTCCAGCGCGCCCGGAATTTCTTCTTCCGCTTCCAACAGGATTTCATCGGATTCCGCCTCGGCCGCCTCCGGATGGGTTCCTGAGGCCCCCTGCTCTTCGGGTATGCCGATCACGGCCGGCAGATGGTCCGAAAACGGCTCGCCCGCATCCCGGTCGGCAGGCAGATCCGGAAAGGCCTCGTTCAGACGGATGGCCCGCATGCCCCGGCACTGGCCCAATCGGGCCAGCGCCACGCAGCGCCCGTCGATCGACAGGACCTCGCTCCGGTCCAACCGGCAATCGAGCAGGGGAACCGTGTCGCCGGGCCGCATGGAGGCGAACCGACCGAGCGGCAGGCGCAGTCGCGAGACCACCACGTCAAGGTCGGCCCGCATCGCCCCGAATGACCGCTCCAGGCGGGGGCCATCGGCGGCGGCGGCCCCTGCGCCCGCCTCATCGGGAACCTGTGGCAGGATAAGCGTCATCTGCCCCTGGTGTCGCCCACCGGCGATCTCGAGCGTCAGATCGACGACGCGATAGCGCTCATCCTCAAGAGCCAGCAGAAGACTTCGCGGATCGCCAACCCGTCCCGCGACCTGAAAGCCCTGGAGGGACCGGCGATCCTCCGGCGTCTCGCACAGTTCGAGCGCCCGTGGCAGCAACCCGTCGACAAACGGCGTGACCATGGCCGCGTCCGTGTCGGTATGGGCGCGGTCCGGTGGCGGCTGGTCGCGGACATGCCCCATCGTCTGCTGCTGGATGATCGCCGACACGCAGGACCTGTCGAGGCTGACCGCTCCGGATCTGCCGTCCGGTTCGGACAACAGCAGGTGCAGCCGCTCGGCCACCATCCCCCCGGCCAGGTCGTCCTGCGCCCGGCGGACCTGGGTTGCGCCGATGACCGACATCTGCAGCCCGACCGTATGCGCCGCAACGCGGCCCAGCGATTGCCGCAGAGCGCGCAGCAACGAGCGCGATCCGCCCGAGGGATCACCCCGCGCAAGGCGCAATTTGCGCGAAAGCACCGATGTCTTGTCCGTGGCGGTTGTCATGGTCCAGGCATTCCGGCCTCTGGCATTGCTGCCCTTAAGGTCTAGCGGCAGGACCGTTACGAACCGGTTTACGCAAGCCTATTGTGCAGCCATCTCGTGGCGGGTCGGCAGGCTGACGCGGAACGCGCCACCATCCTGCCCGGCCAGGTAGGACACGTCGCCACCCAGCCGCTGCATGATCTCGCGGCAGATCGCCAGACCCAGGCCCGCCCCGCGCACCTTCTCGGCGCCGACCCGGGCGAACTTCTCGAACAGCATCTTGTGGAAATCCTCGGGCACACCGCTGCCATTGTCGATGAAATCGACAACCAACTGGCCGCCAGCATCGTGCACCCGGATCGTCAACACGGGATCGCGCGCGTCACAGTATTTCTGCGCATTGGCGATGAGGTTGATGAAGACCTGCCCAAGCCGGTCCAGATCCGAACGCAGGAGGATGCGCTCGGCCGCCGCGTCCCGGCGCACACGTAGCGCACGATCCGCGCCCGTCAGCGCGGCGGCAACGGACCGGTCGAGCAGATCCTCGAGATTGCCCTCGCTCATGTTCAGCGTGACCTGGCCGCTTTCCAGAACGCTCAGGTCCAGCAGATCGTCCAGCAGACGGGTCAACCGTGTCGCCTCGTCATGGATGATCGTCGCATAGCGCCGCTGATCCTCGGGCTTCATCCCCTCGGTATCGCGCAGGATCTCCGAAAACGCCCGGATCGAGGTCATCGGCGTGCGCAGCTCGTGGCTGACCTGGCTCAGAAAGGCGTCCTTTTGCAGCGAGATCTGGGTCAGCTTGTCATTGGCCTCGCGCAGCTTGCCGGCGGTGCGGCTCAACTCGGCGGATTTCTCCTCCAGCTGGCTGGAATACTCCAGCAGCTGTGCGGATTCGTCAGCCACCGCAAAGAGGTCTTCGACCGAAACCGACGAACGCCCGACGATCTGCGAGATCATCGCATGCGCGGCGGCTGCGCCGACCGATCCGCTCAGCTTGCGTTCCAGCCGTTCCAGGAAGGCCGGCGTCGGATCCGGCAGCGCGCGGCGGCTGCCCTGTGCCAGCGCCTCGGCGTGAAAGAATTCCTGCGCCTCGGCCGCGCCCATGATCCGCTGCGACATGATCATCAGATCCTCGCTCTGCGCCACCGAGGCGGTCCAGCCGCGCGGGCCGGCGGAATGGTCGAAGACGTTGACGAACTGCGCGCCCTGCAACCGCTCCAGCGGGCTGGGAAAATCGAGCAGCGACACGATGCAGAACGCGGCCGCGTTCAGGCTCATGGACCAGAGCACGGAATGAACCATCGGATCCAGCCCATCGATTCCGAACAGGGCCTGCGGCCGCAGCCAGCCGATGCCGAACGGGCCGGATTCGAGCATGCCGGGCGACATCACGCCGCCCCCGATGCCCGGCAGGAGCAGGGTATAGACCCAGAGGCCGAACCCGACGATCAGGCCGGCCAGCGCGCCAAGCCGGGTCGCCCCACGCCAGAACAGGCCGCCAACCAGTGCCGGCAGGATCTGCGCGATGCCGGCGAATGCGATCAGCCCGATCGACGCCAGCGCCGCGCCGCCACCGGACAGGATGTAATAGGCGTAGCCGAAACACATGATGACCGCGATCGACACGCGCCGCGCCATCAGGACGACCGACCGGACGTCGCCGGACACGCTCAACCCGCCCCCGCGAGAGCGCAGCCAGATCGGCATCACGATATGGTTCGAAACCATTGTCGACAGGGCCATCGCCGCGACAATCACCATCGAGGTCGCCGAGGAGAACCCGCCCAGGAACGACAGCATCGCCAGCCCCTCCTGCCCCAGGGCAAGAGGGATCGTCAGAACGAAGAGGTCCGGGTTCGACCCCTCGGGCATCAGGCTGAGCCCGACCACGGCGATGGGCACGACAAAGAGGCTCATCAGCAGAAGGTAGAGGGGAAAGGCCCAGGCCGCGGTGCGCAGGTGACGCTCGTCGTCGTTCTCGACCACCATCACCTGGAACATGCGCGGCAGGCAGACGAAGGCCGCTGCCGCCAGGAAGGTGATCGTGGCCCACCTGCCCCGGTCGACGCCCCAGGTGCCGATATCCGAGGCGTCGATCCGCGCCATCATGGGGCCGATGCCGCCGGCGACGCCCCAGACCACGAAGATGCCGACGCCCAGCAGCGCCACCAGCTTGACAACCGCCTCGATGGCCACGGCGGTCACCACGCCGTGATGGCGTTCGTTGGCGTCCAGGTTGCGCGTACCGAAAAGGATCGCAAAGACCGCAAGCCCCGCGGCCACCCAGAACACGCTGGTAGTCTCGTTGTGGATCGAGCCGGGATCGGCCTCGGCGAAGATCGAGAAGGACAGGGTGATGGATTGCAGCTGCAGCGCGATATAGGGCGTCACCCCGGTAACGGCGAGCAGGGTCACGCAGATCGCAAGCGCATTGGACTTGCCGTAGCGGGACGAGATCAGGTCGGCGATCGACGTCACCCGCTGGCTTCGCCCGACCCGCACCAGCTTGCGCAGGCCCCACCACCAGCCCACCATCACCAGGGTCGGACCGAGGTAGATCGTGACGAATTCCAGACCCGACCGGGCGGCATATCCGACCGCGCCGTAGAAGGTCCAGGCGGTGCAGTAGATCGACAGCGACAAGGTGTAGATCAGGGGCGAGCGCAACCAGGTGCTACGCCCCGCCGCGGCCAGCCGGTCGGCGGCAAAGGCCACGGCAAAGAGCAGTGCGACATAGGCCAGGCAGACCAGCACCAACGTGTTGAGCGACGCCATCAGCCGCGACCTCCGCCCGCCCCCTCGCCGCCCGAACCGTCCGGCCCGGACCAGCGGAGCGATGCCCGCCCGAACAGCACCGCGACCAGGATCAGCGCAGCCCAGACGCCGAAGATGTAGAGGATCGCGGAGGACATCGGCACCGGGGCATCGCCGCCCTCACCCGGTCCGGCCGGCCAGAGCAGCGGCACCGCGAACAGCGTACCACCCAGGATCGGGATCAGCCGCGCCGCATCCATCAGCCTGCGCCGGCGATAGCCCTGCCGTTCCAGGAAGACCGGCGGCGACTGACGCGGTCCGTCTTCCGGCTCGGGATGATCGCTCATGCCCGCCCGGCCTGGGCGTGCAGATCGCGGACCGCCGTCAGGACCTCGGCATTCGAGAAGGGCTTGGTCATGAACCGGCTCACCCCGGCCCGTTCGGCCATGTCCCGGTCGCGCAGCTGGCCGCGGGCGGTCAGCATCAGCACGGGAAGATCCTGCATGTCCTCCATCGCCCGCAGGTCGCGCAGGATGTCCATGCCGCTGCGTCCGGGCAGCATCACGTCGAGGATGACGAGATCGGGCCGTTCCGCGCGGATCTGGTCGATCGCGTCGGTTCCATCGGCATGAAGCCCCACCTGCCAGCCGTCACGGCTGAGCAGGAAACGGATGGCTTCGGCGATGTTCGGTTCGTCCTCGATCAACAGAACCCGTCGGTTCATGCGTTACTTCCTCCCCTGGGCCGGAAAACGCGTTTCCGCCCCGGCCTGTGGATCAGCTTAGCCGCGCCGTTGCAAAACTGTCAAAACCCTTCCGAAAGGATCGACGGCTCGCGCCGCGCCGCGCAGGACGGGCTGGGACAGACGCGGCAGCTGCTGCCAACCTGCAGAGCATCCTCCTGGCCGACCCTGTCGCTCGGCACCGGCAGGATCAGCATGGTCGAGCGATAGACCGGATCGCAGTCGAAATCGGGCAGCGAGCGGGGCCATGCGATCGCCAGGCAGTCGAACTCGGCCCGGCTGCGGCCCAGCTGCGCCACCCGCCGCCGGATCGGGGTCATCGGACGGGTCAGCGCGGTGAAGACCGGCCAGAGCGGGCAGGACTCGCCGTGGCGTGGCATTGCGAACCCGGTGACGGGCTTGCGAAACAGGATGCTGCCCGATGCGTCGCAGATCACCAGCCCGGCCTCGCCGGGCAACAAGTCCTCGGGCAGGCCGGCCAGGCGCCGGAACACCGCCGGCAGTTCCACCCCGAGATCGCGGGACAGCGCGACCGGTTCGAGACCGTGATGGTCCAGCGCGGCAGCCACGGCCTCGATCGGCATGGCCTGCGCATCCGCGGCATAGGTCTCCAGCACCATGCGTCCGATTTCGCGCGAGGCGCCGCGGCCCAGGTCGTCAAGCAGATCCCCGGGCACCTCGCCCCCTGCCTCGATGGCCGGGAAATGATGCCCATGCGCGGCGACAAAGGCCTCGACCTCCTCCTGCGGGACCCCCCTTGGGTCCTCCGATTGCTCGGTCTGGTCCAGGTACCCGACCAGCGCCTTGGAGCTTTCGGCCAGCCGCTCGGCATCCTGGTTGAGGTTGCGGTGGAACCGGTCGCGCCATTGCGCCTCCAACTCGCCGGGCTCGGCCAGGATCGCCGCGGTCGAGCGGATGGCCGCGGCGGTCGACAGGACCTCGTGCAGCGAGGCGGCCAGGTGCGGGTCATGTGTCAACCGGTCGGACAGGGTGACGACCGTGCGCTCCAGCGAGGCGATCCTGCGCTGCGCCTGGGCCAGCACCTCGGCCCAGCCGGGGAACCGGCCGGCGAACTCGTCCACCCGGTCGGTCTCGGCCGATACCGACACCGCATCGGCCGCCGCTTCGCGCAGCGCGGCGATCAGCGCGGCCTCGGCCCCCTCGCTGAGCATGGACGGCTCGACGCCCAGCGCCTCGGCGATGGCATTGAGAAGCTTGCCGCCGATTCTGCGCCGATTGTGTTCGATCAGGTTGAGGTAGGACGCCGAGATTCCCACATTACGTGCAAGATCCGCCTGACGGATGCCCGCGATCAGGCGACGCTCTCGGATCCGACTGCCGGTCAGCGTGTCACGGGACATGGGCGATCTCCTTGCCGATTTTGACGCCTAATCAACGGCTTTCTGCGCCGCGACATAATGTTTTTTACAACATTCGGGCCAGCACTGTAACCTTATTTTCAAAATTATCCTGCCTTTCAAGGGGTTTATTGCGCCATTTTACAACCTCCCCCCATAATCGTTTTGCACGCATTGTGCCTGCGCCCCGCGATGGAGGAGTTGTGGCGCGCAAATCGCGAAATGGGAGGAATACATGTCCAACAATGATGTCACACGCCGTGGCCTTTTGAAGTCCGGCGCCCTGGCGGGGGCCGGCGTCGCCCTGCCGACGATCTTCACTGCGTCGTCCGCCTCGGCCTTCACCAACGAGCCGACGGGATCGACCGTCACCCTGGGTTTCAACGTGCCCCAGACCGGCCCCTACGCCGACGAGGGAGCCGACGAATTGCGCGCCTATGAGCTGGCGGTCGAGCATCTGAACGGCGGCGGCGATGGCGGCATGATGAGCACCTTCAGCTCCAAGGCCCTCGACGGAACGGGCATCCTGGGCAAGAAGGTCGAATACGTCACCGGCGACACGCAGACCAAGTCGGACGCCGCGCGCGCCTCGGCCAAGTCGATGATCGAAAAGGACGGCGCGGTGATGATCACCGGCGGCTCGTCCTCGGGCGTGGCCGTGGCGGTGCAGGCGCTCTGCCAAGAGGCAGGCGTGATCTTTATGGCCGGCCTGACCCACTCCAACGACACCACGGGCAAGGACAAGCGGGCCAACGGCTTCCGCCACTTCTTCAACTCCTACATGTCGGGTGCCGCTCTGGCGCCGGTGCTGGCGGCCAACTACGGCACAGACCGCAAGGCCTATCACCTGACCGCCGACTACAACTGGGGCTACACCACCGAGGAAGCGATCCGCTCCTCGACCGAAGCCATGGGCTGGGAGACCGTCGCCGCGGTCAAGACCCCGCTGACGCAGACCGACTTCAGCTCCTACATCGCGCCGGTGCTGCAATCGGGCGCCGACACGCTGGTCCTGAACCACTATGGCGGCAACATGGTCAACTCGCTGACCAACGCGGTCCAGTTCGGTCTGCGCGACAAGCAGGTCAACGGCAAGGATTTCCAGATCATCGTGCCGCTCTACTCGCGCCTGATGGCCAAGGGTGCCGGCGCGAACGTGAAGGGGATCTTCGGCTCGACCAACTGGCACTGGTCGCTGCAGGACGACGGCTCCAAGGCCTTCGTCAAGTCCTTCGGCACCAAATACGGCTTCCCGCCCAGCCAGGCGGCGCATACCTGCTATGTGCAGACGCTGCTCTATGCGGACGCGGTGCAGCGCGCCGGCACCTTCGAGCCCTGCGCGGTGGTCGAGGCCCTGGAAGGCTACGAGTTCGACGGGCTGGGTAACGGCAAGACGCTCTATCGCGCCGAGGATCACCAGTGTTTCAAGGACGTGCTGGTGGTGAAGGGCAAAGAGAACCCGACCTCGGAATTCGACCTTCTGGAGATCGTCGAGGTCACCCCGGTCGCGCAAGTGACCTATCCGCCGGATCACCCGCAATTCGCGGGCGGTGCGCTGGGCACCTGCAACAACGGCGGCTGAGGCCGTTATCGGGATGGGTGTCCGCACCCATCCCACCGCACTCCCCGATCGGCCCGCCACGTGGCCCTGACTTTTCCGCATTCCGACCGCAAAGGGTGGGACAATGGACGCAATCATCCTGCAAATCCTGAACGGGCTCGACAAGGGCTCGGCCTATGCGTTGATCGCGCTGGGTCTGACGCTGATCTTCGGCACGCTGGGGGTGGTGAACTTCGCCCACGGTGCCCTGTTCATGATCGGCGCATTCTGCGCCGTCACGCTGAGCCGCCTGATCGGACTCAGCCACAAGGTCGAGGTGGAGGGCGAGACCGACTTCCTCGGCAATCCGCTGACCAAGGACGTGCCCTATATCTACGACTGGTTCGGAGAAGCCACCGGCGCGGCAATCGTCGACTGGGCGGTGCCGCTCGCGATCCTGTTCGCCATTCCGGTGATGATCCTGGTCGGCGTGGTCATGGAACGCGGGCTGATCAAGCATTTCTACAAGCGGCCGCATGCCGACCAGATCCTGGTCACTTTCGGCCTGGCCATCGTGCTGCAGGAGGTCATCAAGTATTTCTACGGCGCCAACCCGATCCCGACCCCGGCCCCCTCGGCCTTTACCGGATCGTTCGATTTCGGCGTCCTGATCGGCTTTGACGCCAACACGATCATCTATCCCTACTGGCGGCTGGTCTATTTCGCCTTCGCGGCGGTGATCATCGGCGCGGTCTTCGCCTTCCTGCAATTCACCACCTTTGGAATGGTGGTCCGCGCCGGCATGGCCGACCGCGAGACCGTGGGCCTGCTGGGCATCAACATCGACAAGCGGTTCACCATCATGTTCGGCATCGCCGCCGCCGTCGCGGGCCTTGCGGGGGTGATGTATGTGCCGATCAATCCGCCCAACTACCACATGGGCATGGATTTCCTGGTTCTCAGCTTCGTCGTCGTGGTGGTCGGCGGCATGGGCAGCCTGCCCGGCGCGGTGCTGGCGGGCTTCCTGCTCGGCATCCTGGAAAGCTTTGCCTCCATGCGCGAAGTGATCGACCTCATCCCCGGCATCAACCAGATCATCATCTACCTGGTCGCCATCATCATTCTGCTGACACGTCCGCGGGGCCTCATGGGCCGCAAGGGCGTGATGGAGGACTGACCCATGCTCGGTCTCGACAAGAAAGACGCCGTCCTTCTGGTGATCGTTGCGGTGCTGACGATGTTCGCACCCTTCATCCTCAACCCTTTCCCCGAAGGCTCGGCCATGGCGCAGTTCAACGCGGGCTACCCCGACCTGATGCAGCGCTTCGTGATCTTCGGGATCTTCGCCATCGGCTTCAACATCCTGTTCGGCCTCACCGGCTACCTGTCCTTCGGTCACGCCGCGTTTCTGGGCGTCGGCTCCTACGCCGCGGTCTGGATGTTCAAGCTGCTCAGCATGAACGTCATCCCGGCGATCGTGCTGGCGGTGATCATGTCGGGCCTGTTCGCCCTGCTGATCGGATATATCTCGCTGCGCCGCTCGGGCATCTACTTCTCGATCCTGACGCTGGCCTTCGCGCAGATGATGTTCGCGCTGGCCTATTCGGTGCTCACGCCGATCACCGGTGGCGAGACCGGCCTGCAACTGGCGCTGGATGACCCCCGGATCCTCGGGCAGAGCCAGACGCCAGAGGGCAACATCCCGGTGCCCGGCCTGTTCGGCTTCGAGATGCGCGACAGTGCCGAGCTGGTCATCGGATCATGGGTGTTCACCTTCAACCTGGGCTACTATTTCTGCGGCGTCATCCTGCTGCTGGCCTTCTACCTGGCGATCCGCATCTTCCGCTCGCCCTTCGGCATGATGCTGCGCGCGATCAAGTCCAACCAGCAGCGGCTGAACTACACCGGCATCAACCCCAAGCCCTATACGCTTGCGGCCTTCGTGATCTCGGGCATGTATGCCGGCCTGGCCGGGGCGCTGATGGCTTCGATGGACCCGCTGGCGGGAGCCGAGCGGATGTTCTGGACCGCCTCGGGCGAGGTCGTGCTGATGACCATCCTGGGCGGTGTGGGCACCCTGATCGGCCCGGTCCTGGGCGCCGGCGCGATCAAGTACATGGAGAACATCATCTCCAAGATCAATTCCGACATCCTGCACAGCTGGTTCGCGTTCCTGCCCGACGGGCTGGAGGATTTCGTGGTCACGATCGTCTACCCGTTCATCGGCAAGGGCTGGCACCTGACGCTGGGCATCATCTTCATGCTGGTGGTGATCTTCCTGCCCGGTGGCCTGGTCGAGGGCGGACAGCGGATCTCGAGCTGGCTGCGCAACCGGCGTGCCCGGCGTGACGACCGCCGCAGCAAGACCGAACCGGCGGAATAAGGAGAGCGACGATGGGTATCCTTGAAGTCAAGAATGTCGGCAAGCGCTTCGGCGGGTTGCAGGCGCTGTCGGAGGTGAACCTTAGCGTCGCCGAGAACTCGGTGCATGCGATCATCGGCCCGAACGGCGCGGGCAAGTCCACGCTGCTCAACTGCCTGGTGGGCAAGCTGATCCCCGACACCGGCTCGGTGATGTTCGACGGGCAATCCGTGCTGGGCCGCTCGCCGTTCGAGATCAACCAGATGGGCATTTCCCGCGTGTTCCAGACGCCCGAGATCTTCGGCGACCTGACGGTGATGGAAAACATGATGATCCCGATCTTCGCCAGCCGCGACGGGTCCTTCCGCATGCACGCGGTGGAATCGGTGGTGAGCGAAAGCGAGGTCGTCGACTATGCCGAGCAGATGCTGGAGGACATGAACATGGCGGACAAGCGGCACATGCACGCCGCCGCCATGTCGCGCGGCGACAAGCGGCGGCTGGAGATCGGCATGTGCCTGAGCCAGAAGCCGCGCCTGCTGCTTCTGGACGAGCCGACCGCCGGCATGGCGCGGGCCGACACCAACAACACCATCGACCTGCTCAAGCAGATCAAGGAAGACCGCGACATCACCATCGCCATCATCGAGCACGACATGCACGTGGTGTTCAGCCTGGCCGAGCGGATCACGGTGCTGGCGCAAGGCACGCCGCTGGTCGAGGACGCGCCGGAGAACATCAAGGGCAACCCCAAAGTGCGCGAAGCGTATCTTGGCGAGAGCGCGTAAGGAGCCGATGAGATGAACGTCAAACCGGACTTTTCCAAGAATGCCAACATGGCGCAGACCGCGCCGGCCTTCCTCTCGGTGTGGGACATGCATTCCTACTACGGCGAAAGCTACATCGTGCAGGGCATCAGTTTCAACGTGCACGAGGGCGAGATCCTGGCCCTGCTGGGCCGCAACGGGGCGGGCAAGACCTCGACCCTGCGCTCGATCGCGCGGCTGGGCGATCCGCAGGTCACGCATGGCGAGATCTGGCTGGACCACAAGCCCCTGCACAAGATGGCCAGCTACGAGGCGGCCGCAGCCGGGCTGGGCCTGGTGCCCGAGGACCGGCGCATCATCCCCGGCCTGACGGTCGAGGAGAACCTGCAGCTTGCTCAGATCGCCCCGCCCATCGGCTGGTCGCTGGACCGGATCTACGAGCTGTTCCCGCGTCTGGGCGAACGCCGCAAGCAAGAGGGCACCACCCTGTCGGGCGGCGAGCAGCAGATGCTGTCCATCGCCCGGGCGCTGGCGCGCGACATCAAGGTCCTGCTGCTCGACGAACCCTACGAGGGGCTGGCCCCGGTGATCGTCGACGAGATCGAGAAGACCCTGATGCACATCAAGGAACAGGGCATGACCACGATCATTGTCGAGCAGAACGCGGTGCGCGCGCTGGAACTGGCCGACCGCGCGGTGATCCTGGACACCGGCACCATCGTGTTCGACGGATCGGCGGGCGAGGTGCTGGAAAACGAGGAACTGCGCGCCGAATACCTGGCCATCTGACCCACGGGCCGCGCTCATCCCGCCGTCCCGCTTGTTGAGCGGGCCGGATGCGGCCTAAATGGCGTCATGAAGATTTGCGCGATCACGATGGTCTACCGCGACCACTGGGCGCTGGGCCAGTGGTTCGCGCACCACGCCCGGCACCTTGGTCCCGAGAACCTGTTCATCGTGGCCCACGGTGCCGACCCCGCCCTTGCCGGTATCTGCCCCGGCGCCAATATCATGACCATTCCGCGCGATGACCTGAGCGAGTTCGACGCGCGGCGCGAGCGGATGCTGAACGCGTTCCAGTCCGGCCTGTGCGAAACCTATGACTGGGTCATCCGCACCGACGCGGATGAGCTGATCTGTTTCGATCCCGCCCGTCATTCGGGGTTTGCCGACATTTTCGAGGCCCGGCCCGAGCTGGCCCTGTTCGCGCTCGGTCTCAACTTGGCCGAACGGCCGCAGGATCCGCCCCTGGAGTCCGGCATGTCCGCCCTGGCGCATCGCAATCTGGCGCAGTTCTCGGGTCACTACAGCAAGGCCTGGGCCGTGCGCCGCCGCATCGGGCTGCGCCGCCACGGGGTCGAGGTCCGCCCCCGCTTCACCAAGGGCTTCCGCTTCGCGATGCCGCGCGGCGTCTATCTCGTTCACCTCAAATACGCCTGTTCAGAGGCCCTGCTGGCCGCCAACCCGCATCGCCGGGCCATCGCCTCGGGCCCCGGGGCCGGTCTGCCGGGCGCCGCCTGGCAAAGCCCGGACCTGCGCGCACAACAGTTCTACGAACGGATCGGGTCGCTGCCAGTCATGCCCTGGGACGAGGCCGAGGACAGCGCCTATCGCCAGTTCAGCGACGATCCGGTCCGCCTGCCGAACAAGGGGTTGGTGCGGGTCCGTGATGCGCCGGTGGACGTGGCCACCACCCTGCCAGACTGGTTCTCGGCGACCTGAGCCGCCTTTGCAGGCGGCGGCTCGGTGTGATCGCGGCGCCTCAGGCGCTTTGCGCTTCTCATTCGCACGATTACGGGCCACCATGCACCGCATGAGCGATCCCGCCTTCCACTATGCTCCGATCGGGCTTGTCGAGTTGGAAAACCGGATCATCCGACGCTGCAACCTGCAATTCGCCCGGATGTTCGGCGGCAACGAGGATGAGTATCGGGACATGCCGCTACTGCGCCTCTATCCCAGCCAGGCCGAGTATGAGCGCATCGGCGCCCGTTGGCTGGAGGAGATGCGCGAGACCGGCCATTACAGCGACGAGCGCATCATGCGGCGGCGTGACGGCGACCTGTTCTGGTGCCGCGCCCGCGGCCGGTCGCTGACACCGGACGACCCGTTCCGGCACGGAATCTGGAGCTTTTCCGACATCTCAGAGGACCGGCCGATGGTCGAACTGACCCCGCGCGAACGTGACGTGGCGATCCTGTCCTGCCGGGGTCTGTCCGCCAAGGAGATCGGCGCGCAGCTCGACCTGTCTTATCGCACGATCGAAGCGCACCGCGCCCGGTTGCTCGAGAAGTTCGGCGCGCGCAAGCTGCCCGAGCTGGTTGCAAAACTGTCGGGCATGCCACTATGAAACCGCCCGCCATTCCGCCGCGACGGCCGTCGGGCCGCCGAGACTGCGCTTTTCATGGCTGGACGCATGGCCTATAACGCCGCGTAATTTTTGAAAGGCCCGACAGAGAATGGGGCCAAGGGGAACCGTCGAGGACACCAATGACAAACAGCAAGCACGAAGCGGACGTCGCGTTCATCCAGGCACTGGCAGAGATGCTTCGGGAAAATGACCTGACCGAGTTGCAGGTCAAGCGGGACTATGGCGAGGACGACAGCCTGAACGTGCGCGTCAGCCGCATGACCCAGGCCGCACCTGCCCCCGCAGCGGCCCCCGCGCCGCAGGCGCCCGCAGCCGAACCCGCCGCGGCACAACCCGCCGCCCCGGCGCAGCCGGCCGCCGCCGATCCAGCCGACCATCCCGGCGCGGTGACCTCGCCGATGGTGGGCACGGTCTATATGCAGGGCGAACCCGGCGCAGCACCCTTCGTGTCGGTGGGCTCTACGGTCGCTGAAGGCGACACGCTGCTGATCGTCGAGGCCATGAAGACGATGAACCACATCCATGCGCCGCATGCGGGCACGGTCAAGCGTGTCCTGGTCGAAGACGGGGCCGCCGTCGAGTTCGGCACGCCGCTTGTCATCATCGAATAGGCCGCACAGATGTTCGACAAAATCCTGATTGCCAACCGGGGCGAGATCGCCCTGCGCGTGATCCGCGCCGCGCGCGAGATGGGCATTGCCACCGTGGCCGTGCACTCCACCGCCGACAGCGACGCGATGCATGTGCGCATGGCCGATGAATCCGTCTGCATCGGCCCCGCGCCCAGCCCGCAAAGCTACCTGTCGATCCCCGCGATCATCTCGGCATGCGAGATCACCGGCGCACAGGCGATCCATCCCGGCTATGGCTTCCTGTCCGAGAATGCCGGCTTCGTGCAAATCGTCGAGGATCACGACATCACCTTCATCGGCCCCACCGCCGAGCATATCCGCGTGATGGGCGACAAGATCACCGCCAAGGACACGATGAAGGCGCTTGGCGTGCCCTGCGTGCCCGGCAGCGAAGGCGGCGTCGCCTCGCTGGAGGAGGCCGAACGCCTCGGCGAGGAAATCGGCTATCCGGTGATCATCAAGGCCACCGCCGGCGGCGGCGGCAAGGGCATGAAGGTCGCCAGGACCGCGGCCGAGATGAAATCCGCCTTCCAGACCGCCCGCGCCGAGGGCAAGAGCAATTTCGGCAATGACGAGGTCTATATCGAGAAATACCTCACCACGCCGAGGCATATCGAGATCCAGGTCTTCGGCGACGGCAAGGGCAACGCGGTGCATCTGGGCGAACGCGACTGCTCGCTGCAGCGCCGGCACCAGAAGGTGTTCGAGGAGGCCCCCGGCCCCTCCATCAGCCCCGAGGAACGCGCACGGATCGGCAAGATCTGCGCCGATGCGGTGGCCAAGATCAACTATATCGGCGCCGGAACCATCGAGTTCCTGTATGAGAACGGCGAGTTCTACTTCATCGAGATGAACACCCGCCTGCAGGTCGAACACCCCGTGACCGAGGGGATCTTCGGCGTCGATCTGGTGCGCGAGCAGATCCGGGTGGCCGCGGGCCTGCCGATGTCGTTCAGCCAGGACGACCTGACCATCAACGGGCACGCCATCGAAGTGCGGATCAATGCCGAGAAACTGCCGAATTTCTCGCCCTGCCCCGGCCGGATCACCGCGTTCCACGCGCCCGGCGGCCTGGGCGTACGGATGGATTCGGCGCTCTATGACGGCTACTCGATCCCGCCTTACTACGATTCACTCATCGCCAAGCTGATCGTGCATGGCCGCGACCGGCCCGAGGCGCTGGCCCGTCTCGACCGCGCGCTGGGAGAGTTGATCGTGGACGGCATCGACAGCACGATCCCGCTGTTCCGGAGGCTCCTGCAGGATCCGGCGGTGCAGAGCGGGAAGTACAACATCCACTGGCTGGAGCACTGGCTTGAGTCCAACCTGGCCGAGTGACTGCCGGGGCCGGGCGCCACGCCCGGCCCCGGCACAGCGCGCATGAGCCTGTCGCCGGACCTGCTGTTGCACGGCTATTCCATCGGGATCTTTCCGATGGCCGAGCACCGCGACGACCCCGAGATCTTCTGGGTCGACCCGCGCCGCCGGGGCGTCTTCCCACTGGACGGGTTTCACCTGTCCCGCTCGCTGGCACGGCGGATCCGGCGCGGCGGGTTCGAGGTTACCATTGACCGCGACTTTTCCGGTGTGGTCGATGGCTGCGCCGACCGCATCGACACCTGGATCAATGACGAGATCCGCCGCCAGTATCTGAGCCTGCACCAACGCGGCAATGCCCATTCCCTCGAGATCTGGATGGACGGGGCGCTGGCCGGCGGCGTCTATGGCGTCGTGCTGGGCGCGGCGTTTTTCGGCGAAAGCATGTTCTCGCGCCGCACGGACGCCTCCAAGATCGCGCTGGCCTATCTGGTGGATCGCCTGCGCCTGACCGGCTTCCAGCTCTTCGACACCCAGTTCCTCACCCCGCATCTGGAATCGCTCGGCGCGGTGGAGATCTCGCGGGCCGAGTATCACAGGCGCCTGGACGCGGCCCTGGCCCAGGACGCGGAATTCGGACGGGCTGTGGCGCAGACCCCTCAGGGGGTCATACAGCGGATCACCCAGACATCGTAGCGGGCATGATCCAGTGCGCTGAGCGCCGGCGACGAGGCGATCATCCAGGCATCGAAAACCGCCTGCCGGGCATCCCGCTCCCAGATCGTGAGATAGGCATAGGCATCCCCCGTCGGGTTGTCGACGGGATAGCGGCAATCGCCCAGCGCCACGTCCAGGCCGAACACCTCGGCAGTCTCGCCCTTGGCGACCTCGACATCGACGGTCTGACCGTTCACCTTGTCCAGCCCGCGCAGGACAGCACCGGGGGCCGAGACCACCGACTCTTGCGCCAGCGCCGAGCCGGCGGCGAAGGTCAGGGCTGCGGCAAGCGCACGGATCACTCGCCACTCCCGTCGCCGGCCACGAACTTGACCAGAAGCGAGATCAGGCTGACCGCGCCCTGCGTGTCCTCGATCCGGTCGCCCGGTTCGTAGTAGAACGGAGAGCCGCCGGGCATGATCTCGAGGAAGTTGCCGCCCAGCAGCCCTTCGGAGGAGATCACCGCAGCGCTGTCGTCGGGGATCTGGATGGCCTCGGCCACCGAAAAGGTCGTGTCGGCGCGGTAGCTTTCGGGGTTGAGATCCACGCCGGTCACGGTCCCGATCTTGACCCCGGCCAGGCGCACGTCGGTGCCAACCGACACGCCTTCGAGCGACCGGAAGGACGCCTCCAACTCGTATCCCGTCGCGCGCTGCGATAGACCGGTGGCCTGGCTGGCATAGACACCGAAGGCGATGGCGGCAGCCAGCACGGCGCCGCCGACCAGGATCTCGGTTGGGTTGTGACTGGACATGCTGTAACTCGCTTATTCCGGGCTCCAGGCCTCGTAGTCGCTGCGCTCCACCGGTTCGGGACGGCGGATCGAACCGGCGGGCGCATAGGCCAGAGGCGTGCCGGTCAGGTTCTCCTGATGCGGCTTTTCCCACGGCTTGTGAGGCAGGGGCTTGTCCGATGGCGGATCGTCCCAGGTGCGGTGCAGCCAGCCATGCCAGTCCGGATCGACCCGGCTGGCCTCGGCCTCGCCGTTGAAGATCACCCAGCGCTTGCTGTCGTCCGCGGTGCGGTAAAAGATGTTGCCCTGGCTGTCCTCGCCGACCTTCACGCCCTTGCGGGCGGTGTAGATCTGGGTGTTGAGCGTGGACCCGTGCCACCAGGTGACCGCGCGCAGCAGGCTGTTCAGGATTCCCATGGGTGCCTCCGGCTATTCGTCCCGCGCAGATATGGACCATGTGCGCGGCAAGGTCCAGCCTCTGCTACCCCGCAAGCGCCGCCGTGACCTCGATCTCGATGCGATCCTGCGGCGTGATAAGGTTGCATTCGATCACCGTGGCGGCCGGCGGATTGTCTCCGAAGGTCTCGCGCAGCAGCGGCCAGCACAGATCGAATTCGCGCATGTCAGGCAGGTAATAGTTCACCCGCACCACATCGGCGAAGCTGGCGCCGGCTTCGGCCAGGGCCTTGCCGATGGCGGCAAGCGCCGACTCGCATTGCCCAACCACATCTTCGGGGATGTCGTCGCCCTGGGCGCAGGTGCCCGCCACGAAGACAAATCCGTTGGCGATCACGGCGCGGCAATAGCCCACCTTCTTTTCGAATTCACCGCCGGAAGATATGCGTTTGATTGTCTTGGAGGCCATTGTTCACTCGGTTGCGCTAGTCGTCAAAGCGTATGCGCGCGGCAAGTCTCTGATCCGGGGCATAGATGAAGAGCGTTGCCCCCACCGCACCGCGATCGAACCATGACCCCGGTGATTTCAGAGCTGCATTCAGTTCCTCCGCCAACGGCCCTGACCAGTACCGGGAGCAGAAGCTCAGCGCATCTCGCGTTGTGTCGCCAAGTTTCGGCGCGGGCGTCGGGCGCCAGTTTCCGCCAAATTGATACCGCCACCCGAGTTCGGCGCGACCTCTTGTCGGAGGCTCCTCAGGTCGGCTGTCCTTGAGCCGGGCAATGGCATAGGTGCAGTCCCAGTCTAAGCCCGCCCCCCGTGGATGCCATTTCCGCGTGGCGAGGATCTCTTCAACCGGCAGCAAATTCGCGAAAAGCTCTGTTGCATATACAGGGTCTTCTGCGCGGCGAACCTTGTCAGCGTAGCCGACAACCAGCCACCAAACAGCGAAGCCGGCTAGCATCAGGATGGCCGCAAACCCAAGCCACCCACCCGACAACTCACCATACTCGGCGGTCAGATCCGCCCGCCGACGCCTCACCCGGCCGAGGCCGAGCCCTTTTCGGCATCCGCATAGATCATGAGCGGCTGCGCGTCCGAGGTCACGGCCTCTTCGTTGACGACAACCTTGGTCACGTTCTCCATGCCCGGCAGGTCGAACATGGTATCGAGCAGGATATCCTCCATGATCGAGCGCAGGCCCCGCGCGCCGGTCTTGCGTTCGATGGCGCGCTTGGCGATCGCCGACAGCGCGTCTTCGGTAAAGTCCAACTCGGTATCTTCCAGCTCGAACAGGCGGGCGTATTGCTTGACCAGCGCATTCTTGGGCTGGGTCAGGATGGTGACCAGCGCATCCTCGTCCAGATCCTCGAGCGTGGCGATCACCGGCAGGCGGCCGACAAACTCCGGGATCAGGCCGAATTTCAGCAGATCCTCGGGCTCCAGCTCCTGGAAGATCTCGCCCACATTGCGCTCGTCATTGTTGCGCACATCGGCGCCGAACCCCATCGCGCTGCCCTTGCCGCGCTGCGCAATGATCTTGTCCAGCCCGGCGAACGCGCCGCCGCAGATGAACAGGATGTTTGTCGTGTCCACCTGCAGGAACTCCTGCTGCGGGTGCTTGCGCCCGCCCTGCGGCGGCACCGAGGCGACGGTGCCCTCCATCAGCTTGAGCAGCGCCTGCTGCACCCCCTCGCCCGACACGTCGCGGGTGATCGAGGGGTTCTCGGACTTGCGCGTGATCTTGTCGACCTCGTCGATATAGACGATGCCGCGCTGGGCGCGTTCGACATTGTATTCGCTGGCCTGCAGCAGCTTGAGGATGATATTCTCGACATCCTCGCCTACATAACCCGCCTCGGTCAGCGTGGTGGCGTCGGCCATCGTGAACGGCACGTCGAGGATTCGCGCCAGCGTCTGCGCCAGAAGCGTCTTGCCGCAGCCCGTGGGGCCGATCAGCAGGATGTTCGACTTGGCCAATTCGATGTCGTTGCCCGACTTCTGCGCGTGGTTGAGACGCTTGTAGTGGTTGTGCACCGCCACTGACAGGACGCGCTTGGCCGTGGCCTGCCCGATCACGTAGTCGTCCAGCACCTTGCAGATGTCCTTGGGCGTCGGCACCCCGTCCGAGGACTTCAGCCCGCTGGCCTTGGTCTCTTCGCGGATGATGTCCATGCACAGCTCGACACACTCGTCGCAGATGAACACCGTCGGGCCGGCGATCAGCTTGCGCACCTCGTGCTGGCTCTTGCCGCAGAAGCTGCAATAGAGCGTATTCTTGCTGTCACCGCCTGAATTCGTTGCCATGATCTACCTTTCCGGCTCCGTATTCCGCGCCCCTTCCGGGGCATCGCCATACCGCATTTCGTGCAGCTTAGGCCAGCATACTGACCGCTACAATCCATAACTGCAAACCGGAATCAGCCGCCGGCCCGCACCTGTCCCGCGCCCGCAGGCGTCAGCTTTCCTCGTCGCCGGCCTTGCCGCGGCTTTCCACGATCTCGTCGATATGGCCCCATTCCTTGGCCTCTTCGGGAGACATGAAATTGTCGCGGTCCAGCGCCTTCTCGACCGCCTTCTTGTTCTGGCCGGTGTGCTTCACATAGATCTCGTAGAGCCGGTCCTTGAGCTTCTGCGTCTCGGCGGCGTGGATCATGATGTCGCTGGCCTGCCCCTGGTAGCCGCCCGAGGGCTGGTGCACCATGATCCGGCTGTTGGGCAGCGAGAATCGCATCCCCGCCTCGCCGCCGACCAGCAGCAGCGAGCCCATCGAAGCCGCCTGGCCGATCACCAGGGTCGAGCATTTCGGCTTGATATACTGCATCGTATCATAGATCGACAGGCCCGAGGTCACGACACCGCCGGGGCTGTTGATGTAGATCGAGATCTCCTTCTTCGGGTTCTCGGCCTCAAGATGCAGAAGCTGGGCCACGACAAGATGGCTCATCCCGTCGTGAATCGGGCCGTTGATGAAGATGATCCGCTCCTTCAGCAGGCGCGAGAAGATGTCATAGGCCCGCTCGCCACGGCTGGTCTGTTCGACGACCATCGGGACGAGCGTGTTCATGTAGGTGTCAACGGGATCGTGCATTCGGGACCTGCCTGCTTTCTGCTGCGGATCGGGACCATACCCGACGATGAGTTACCCGAGTCTTAGTTGTCGCTCTGGGGGGCTGCAAGGGCATCCGGCGCGATTCGTCGATCCCGCGCGGGCGACCAGGCGGAATGGCCGGGACGCCTCTGCCGGCACAATTGACGTCGCGCCGCAGGGCCCGCATAAAAGCCGGACACCCAAAACCCGTTTCCGGCCGCGGCGGCATGCCGCGCGCCCCGCGCAACCGCACAAAGGAGCGTTCCGACCGGTCATGGCCCGAGACCCGTTCGTTCAGAAAGGCGGCTCTGCGGATTTCATGCTGTCCTTCGACGGTCCGCCGCAGAGTTTTCACTTCCTGCTGCTGCCCGGCACGACCATGCTGGCCGTCGCGGCCGCGATCGAGCCATTGCGTATCGCCAACCAGCTGACCCGCAAGCAGCTCTATACCTGGCACACGATGACCGAGGACGGCGAACCGATCCGTTGCTCGAACGGGTTGCGCATCATCCCCGACGAGGCGATGCGCCCGCTGCCGGCAACCGGCCTCGGCTTTGTCTGCGCCGGAGTCGAGCCCGAGCGCGGGCAATCTCCGTCCGTCCTGAACTGGGTGCGGCGCGAGCACCGCTTCGGGCGGTCGCTGGGCGGGATCTGCACCGGTGCCTTTGCCCTCGCCCGCTCCGGCATCCTCGACGGCGTGCGATTCACGCTGCACTGGGAGAACCAGGCGGGTTTCGCAGAGGCGTTTCCGTCGCTTGAGCCGACCCAGAACATCTATGAAAGCGACGGGCGCATCACCACCTGCGGCGGCGGCAATGCGGCCATCGACATGATGCTGGCGCTGATCGAGACCCGCCACGGCAGCCAGCTGGCGGCGATGGTGGCGGATATGTGCATCCACATGCGCGCCGATCCCCGCGCGCCGCAACGCTCGGCGCGATCGATCGCCATCGGCAGCCGCAACCCCAAGCTTCTGGCCGCCATCGACATCATGCAGGACAGTATCGAAGAGCCGCTCAACTGCCGCGACCTTTGCCAGCGCCTTGGCACCTCGCGCCGGCAGCTCGAGCGGCTGTTCAAGCGCTATGTCGAAGAGGCGCCCATGACCTATTACATGAACCTGCGCCTCTCGCGGGCCAGTGCCTATCTCAACGAGACCAACATGCCCGTGGCGGACATTGCCGCCGCCACCGGGTTTTCCAACACCAGCCACCTGGCCCGCAAGTTCCGCGAGAAATACGGCGCCTCGCCGCATTCCTATCGCAAGGCGTGGTCCTGAACAGCCCGCAGCACAGGCGGCGAAGGTGATGGGCATACCGGCAAACCCCGCGTCGCGCCGCCCCTTCCTGGCTCGGCCCATGTCGATACTTGCGGGCCCGCGCGCGCCCGGAGTAGAACCGGGCGACCCGGACGGAGATGGACGCAATGACCCGAGTGCTGACCCTTGGCCTGATGATCCTGTCGCTTGCGGCCTGCGAGACGGCAAAAGGCGCGGGCCGCGACCTGCAAAAGGCCGGCAACGCGATCTCGAACACCGCGTCGGACGTGCAGAACGCGCTCTGAATCCACCCACCATATCTGCGGCAAATCCGCACCAGTGGTGGCGTATTCACGCAAGGCATCAATATCTGGTTGATCGCGCATGATCCAGCGTGTATCCACGACGCACAGGTGCATGGACGCGGTATTGCATGACTGACGGCGGGGCCCGGGCGCATACAGCGACCGAGCCCCGTTTGCTTTCGAACACCAAGGTAGGTCCGGGGGATAGGAAAAGGCGCCAGGTGCTCAGACGCGGTCTTCGCATGCGCCCTTGCGGACGCGCCCTGACGCCTTACTGGTCCGAATTGCCCGAAGGCAGGCCGATCCAGTTGCTCGGGCCCCCGAAGGAGCCTCTGCTGCCGCTGCATGGCTTGCACCCTGCCGCGACGCACATCGGCCCGTTCAAATCAGGTCGTCCGCATCAGGTTCCGAGGAACCGTCGCGATCAGCCCGATCCCGAAGACCTTGGACAGGTGGGACGCATCAAGGATCCGTCCCGCCCTGCGCCAGCCTTCGAAGCCTCTGCGCCCCGCCCGGTCTGCCGAAGCTCCGTTGCGGTGATCTGACTGTTGCCCGACCGACCGATTCCGGCAAGAAAAAAGCAGCGCAGCATGAGATTTTGACGGGGATAACCTGTTGATATCTTGGCGGATTTTGCTGTGGATAAGTTGGATTTTGCGGCCTTTTCGGCACGCTTAGGCGGGGAAAACGCCGCTTGCGTCCGCGCAGCCGCGTCTTAGGCGGTTTTCTGCGGGTGCAAAAGGAATCTAGCCGGGGAATCGCGATCAACCCGCGAGGCGCCTGGCCACATGGACCGAGATTGGCAAGGCCGCGACGATTCCCGCTACCGCCGAGATCAGGATCGGGGTGAGTGTGGCATAGCTCATCGCCAGCACGGCAATCACCGCCGACCCTGCCGGAGTGGAGCCGAGGAAGATGTGGATGATGAGTGTGAGCGGAAGCATGGCGTCCTCATATGCGGGTTGGTTCGGGCACATGTTGGAAGGTTGGCATGCTTGGGGATTCGATCTGGGTCGGCTTGACGGGATGAACTGAGCCAAACACGGTAGGGTGCGTGATTTCACGCACCATTAAGAAAATTCCGGTCAAATGGCACAATGTCCACGTACCGCCGCCCCAGGCTCACTGGCGCAACAATCTTCTTCACGGTCAACCTCGCCAACCGGCAAAGCGACCTGCTGGTTCGCGAAATCGACACTCTGCGGCAGGCGGTCCGCTTAACCCGCGAGGAACGGCCCTTCGGCATTGAGGCGTGGGTGGTCTTGCCGGACCACATCCATTGCATCTGGCGATTGCCTGCGGGCGATCGTGCCTATGGCACTCGTTGGCGCCTGATCAAGTCACGGTTCTCGCGCCCTTGGCCGAAAGCCCCGACCCGCTTCAGCCACGACATCCGGCAGGAACGCGGCATCTGGCAAAAACGGTTCTGGAAGCATCATATTCGCGACGATGCCGATTTCGCGGCGCACCTGCGCTATTGCTGGTTGAACCCGGTGAAACACGGTTTGGTGACACGCCCCGAGGATTGGGCGTTTTCGTCGGTTCACCGGGACACGCGGTATCGGTCCGAACTGGATCTGGTGTAGGGTGCGTGATTTCACGCACCAATGGACGAGCGTGCGTAAGCGGATGCCGGGGAGCGGTGCGTGCGAGCACGCACCCTACGCTTGCTGGCTGCGCCAACCGCTTTCGCCCACTCGCACTCAAGATGGACTAGGAGTCCATCTTGAGGGCGGAAATGAACGCCTCCTGGGGAATGTCCACCTTCCCGAACTGGCGCATCTTCTTCTTGCCGGCCTTCTGCTTGTCCAGCAGTTTCCGCTTTCGCGTGGCATCCCCGCCATAGCATTTCGCCGTCACGTCCTTGCGCAGCGCCGAGAGGGTTTCGCGGGCAATGACCTTGCCACCGATGGCCGCCTGGATCGGGATCTTGAACATGTGGCGCGGGATCAGGTCCTTGAGTTTTTCGCACATCGCCCGGCCCCGCATCTCGGCCCGGTCACGGTGGACCATGGTGGACAGCGCATCGACCGGTTCGTCATTCACCAGCACCTGCATCTTGACCAGGTTGTCGGCGCGATAGCCGGTGAGGTGGTAGTCGAAGCTGGCATAGCCCTTGGTGACCGATTTCAGCCGGTCGTAGAAGTCGAACACAACCTCGTTCAGCGGCAGGTCATAGACCACCATCGCGCGCTGGCCGGCATAGGTCAGATCCTCCTGGATGCCGCGCCGGTCCTGGCAGAGCTTCAGCACGTCGCCCAGGAACTCGTCCGGCACCAGGATGGTGGCCTTGATGCGCGGCTCCTCGATATGGTCCACATGGGTCAGGTCGGGCATGTCGGCGGGGTTGTGCAGCTCGCGCATCTCGCCATCGCGCATATACACGTGATAGATCACCGAAGGCGCGGTGGTGATCAGGTCGATATCGTATTCCCGCTCGATCCGGTCGCGGATCACCTCGAGATGCAGCAGGCCCAGGAAGCCGCAGCGGAAACCGAAGCCGAGCGCGGCCGAGGTCTCCATCTCGTAGCTGAACGAGGCGTCGTTCAGCGCCAGTTTCTCGATCGCGTCGCGCAGATCCTCGAACTCGGCCGAATCCACCGGGAACAGGCCGCAGAACACCACCGGCACCGACGGGTTGAAGCCGGGCAACGGCGTCTCGGCGCCGTGCTTGTCGGTGGTGATCGTGTCGCCCACGCGGGTGTCGCGCACCTGCTTGATCGAGGCGGTGAGAAAGCCGATCTCGCCGGGGCCCAGGCTGTCGACCATCTGCATGCCGGGGCGGAACACACCCACACGGTCGACATTGTGCAGGGTGCCATTGGACATGAACTTGACGCGCATGCCCTTCTTGAGCGTGCCGTCCATGATGCGGACCAGGACAATGACACCGAGATAGGCGTCATACCAGCTGTCGACCAGCATCGCCTTGAGCGGCGCGTCCAGCGTGCCCTGCGGCGGCGGCAGGCGGTGGATGATCGCCTCGAGCGTCTCGCGGATGCCGATTCCGGTCTTGGCGCTGACCTGGATGGCGTCGGTGGCTTCGATGCCGATCACGTCCTCGATCTGCTCGGCCACGCGGTCGCAATCGCTGGCGGGCAGGTCGATCTTGTTCAGGACCGGCACGATCTCGTGATCCGCGTCGATGGCCTGGTAGACATTGGCCAACGTCTGCGCCTCGACCCCTTGGGTGGAATCCACCACCAGCAGCGAGCCCTCGACCGCGCGCATGGAGCGGCTGACCTCATAGGCGAAGTCGACATGGCCCGGCGTGTCGATCAGGTTCAGCACATAGGTCTCGCCGTCATCGGCCACATAGTCGATGCGCACGGTGTTGGCCTTGATGGTGATGCCGCGTTCCCGCTCGATGTCCATCGCGTCGAGCAGCTGTTCCTTCATGTCGCGTTCGGACACGGTGTTCGTGGCCTGGATCAGCCGGTCGGCAAGCGTGGACTTGCCGTGGTCGATATGGGCGACGATCGAGAAATTGCGGATATGGGCGAGGTCTGTCATGGGATGGGGATATGCTGCGGAAACGGGTCGCGGTCAATGGGCCGCGAGGCTTCACCGCATCATATGTCTGCCGCTGCGGATGATACCGGCGGGCGAGGGACCGGCACACACTGATGCCGGGGCGGCACAGACAATCCGGGCTGTTGCAGCTAGGATGGAGAATGCGAGAAACGGAGCGCCCCAATGAGCGACGAGAAGTCCGTCAGCGTCCAGATCACCGGCCGGGTCCAGGGCGTCTGGTATCGCGGTTGGACACGGGCCGAGGCGCAGAAACTGGGCCTGCGCGGCTGGGTGCGCAACGAGCGCGACGGGTCGGTTTCGGCGGTGCTCTGCGGACCGGCGGCGCAGGTCGACGAAATGCTGCGCCGGATGTGGCAAGGGCCGGGCGGCGCGCGGGTCGATACGATCGAGACGCAACCCGGCGCGCCGGTCGAGGACGCGGGCTTCGAGGTGCGGCGCTGAGGGCCGCGGCCAGGGTGTTTCAGCTGGCCACAACCTCTGCGGCCTGCCGCGCACATTATGCGAAATCCGCGGCCCCGGCATCGCTTGGCAATTGATCGCGGCCGCTTGCTCGGCCATACTCCGCGCCACAACAAACGGGGGCATCGAACCCCTGGCAGGCATATGAGGCGTCAGACCCATGTTGAAGCGGATTTCCACCCTTGTGCTCTGCGCGGCCCTGACGGCCGCCTTGGTCCCCGCCCCGCCGGCGCAGGCGGCAACCGGCGAGATCAGCCGGGCGTGCCGAATCTCGGACCGGCCGGCGGCCACCCCCCGGCTGTGCCGCTGCATCCAGCGCGTTGCCAACCAGACCTTGAACCGGTCCGAGCGGCGCAAGGCGGCGCGGTTCTTCTCGGACCCGCACCGCGCGCAGGAAATCAAGATGTCGGATCGCGGCAACGACGAGCGGTTCTGGAAGCGCTACGAGGCGTTCGGAGAATTGGCGCAAGCCGTCTGCCGCTGAACCGCCGCGCTCAGTCGCCGGCGGCAAAGGCCACGATCGCGTGTGCCAAGCAGTCCAGGCTGTCGGTCCAGTGGATATCGGCGGGCAGTTCCTGCGCGGACAGCGACAGTTCGGTGCAGGCGATCAGCACCTGCTCGCACCCCGCCTGTATCAACGCCCGCGCCTCGCGCATCAGGATCGCGGCATCCGCGGCCTGCCCCGCCTTGACCGCCCGGATCAGGGCCAGCACCGCGCTGTCATCCCGAGGGAACTCCGCGCGAAGGTCATGCGCCGCGAAGGACGGATCGAAGACCCCGGTCAGGCGCACGGCCGGCGAGGCCAGCAGGCCGATCCGCCGCGCGCCCTGGCCCGCGAGATGCGCGGCGGTCAACTCCAGCATGTCCAGGAACGGCAGGCCTGTGGCCGCACGCACCGCATCCGCATAGTGATGCGCGGTGTTGCAGGGCATCGCCAGCGCCCGTGCGCCGGCGCGTTCGAGGTCGCCCGCCATAGCGGCCAGGACCGGGCCGGGATCGTCGCCGGTGCCCTGGATCAGGGCGGCGATGCGGCTGGGCACCTGGGGGTTCTGGTGCACGATCAGCGGCACGTGATCGGCATCGTCGCGGGCCGGCACAGCCGCCAGCACCTTCTGCATCAGCAGGATGGTCGCCTCGGGTCCCATGCCGCCAAGGATGCCCACCGCCCGCATCAGACCCGCGCCGCCCCGCAGGTCGGTGCCGCGCCGCGCGGCCTCGTGGTCGGACCTGTTGCCATCCTGCGTCTATCCCTGCCCCTCAATGGCCAGTTTGACTGCCGGCGCCGCTTTGGCAAGCCGAATGTCGGCGGTGCGGGCGTGACCTTCCATGCCCTCCGCGCGCGAGATCGCGGCGGTGGCACGGGCCAGGTCGGGCACGGCCTGGGGCGCGGCGCGTTGCCAGGTGACGGTCTTGAGGAACTTGTGCGCGCTCAGCCCACCGGTGTAGCGCGCCGCGCCCGAGGTGGGCAGGACATGGTTCGGCCCGGCGGCCTTGTCGCCGAAAGCCACCGTCGTCTCGGCCCCCAGAAACAGCGAGCCATAGGCGGTCAGCCGATTGCGCCACCAGGCGAGGTCGGCAGCCTGAACATGCAGGTGCTCGGGCGCATATGCGTCGGCGGTGGCGGCCATCTCTTCGCGGTCGGCGGCCAGCATCACCTCGCCCAGGCCGTCCCAGGCGGCGTGTGCGCTGGCCCGGTTCGGCTCGGGCAGTTGCTCGATGCATCCCGGGATCCGGTCCATGACGGCCTGCGCCAGCGCCCGGGAGTCGGTGATCATCCAGACCGGCGAGTTGTACCCGTGCTCCGCCTGCCCGACCAGATCCCAGGCCAGCGTTTCGGGGTCCGCGGTCGCGTCGGCCACCACCATCGAGTCGGTGGGGCCGGCAACCATGTCGATGCCCACCGGGCCGAACAGCTGCCGCTTCGCCTCGGCCACGAACTGGTTGCCGGGTCCGACAAGGATATCGGCAGGCGGCCCGCCGAACAGTCCCTGCGCCATCGCCGCCATCCCCTGCACGCCGCCCAGGGCCAGCACCCGGTCCGCCCCGGCCAGCGACATCGCGTATAGGATCGCCGGGTGAATGCCCTGCCCCGGCCGCGGCGGCGAGCAGGCGATCACATTCGGCACGCCGGCAGCGCGCGCGGTAGTGATCGTCATCAGCGCCGAGGCGATATGCGCATAGCGCCCGCCGGGCACGTAGCAGCCGGCACATCCCAGCGGGATCTGGCGTTGGCCGGTGACCAGTCCGGGCCGCAATTCCAGCTCGAAGTCCTGTGCCGACGCGCGCTGCGCCTCGGCGAAACGGCGGATGTTGTCATGGGCATAATCGATCTGCGCCCGCAGATCCTCGGGAACCTGCGCCGCGGCCAACGCGACCACCTCGGGCGGCACCACGATCTCGCCGGTCCAGCCGTCCAGCCGTGTGGCATAGTCCCGCGCGGCCGCCTCCCCCTCCAGCCGCAAACGGGCCAGCATCAGCTGCACGATATCGGCGGTATCGCCTTGCGGTTCGGGCGGAAGGCCGGGCGCGGTCTTCAGGTATTCAACAGGCATGAACCGATTCCATTGCTGGATTGCTTGACCGAGCGGTCACAGAGTTTAACAAAAGGTAAAACTGCGAGAGGTGCGCACCATGCTGACCAAGGGAATGACCCTGCGCGGTCTCGAAGTGTTCGAGGCCCTGGCCGAGACCGGTTCGGTGGCGCAGGCGGCGGACCTGACTGGCCTGAGCCAACCGGCCGTCAGCCAGCAGGTGCGCAACCTGGAGCGCGCCCTTGGGACCGACCTGGTCGATCACGGGCGCCGCCCGATGACCCTGACGCCGGCCGGTCGCAGCTTCATGGCCCGCACCCGCGCAGTGCTGCGCGAATTGCGGCTGGCGCAGAGCGAAATCACGGTGATGGACCTGAGCCACCTGCGCACGTTGTCGATCGGCATGATCGACGATTTCGACAACGACCTGACGCCGCGTCTGGCCACGCTGCTGGCCGACAGCCTGACGCAATGCCGGTTCAAGCTGGTCACCGCGTCCAGCTATGACGTGATCGAGGCCGTGCGCAGCCAGCGCCTGCAACTCGGTGTCAGCGCGGCCTCGGGCGAGGTGCTGGGCGGGGTGGTCGAATATCCGCTGATCCGGGATCCGTTCATCCTGGTGTCGCCCAAGGGCGCGTTCGGGGCCGCTGCGCCGGACATGGTCGACCTGCAGGCGCTGCCGCTTCTGCGCTACGCCAAGGAACAGCTGATCAGCCGCCAGATCGAAGCGCATCTGGCCCGGCAGAAGCTGGCTTTCGAGGAACGGTTCGAGATCGGCTCGCACCTGGCGCTGATGGCGATGGTCGCGCGGCGCGTGGGCTGGGCGGTGACGACGCCGCTGGGCTATGTGCGGGCGGCGCGGTTCCACGACCAGATCGACGCCCACGCCCTGCCCTTCGCCAGCTTCGCGCGCACCATCTCGCTGTTCGCAGGGGCCGACTGGGCGGACCGGGTGCCCACCGACGTTGCCCGCATGGTGCGACGGCTGGCCCAGGCCCAGATGATCGAGCCGGCCATCGCCCGCCTGCCCTGGCTGAGCGGGCAGTTGCGCGTGCTCGACCCCTGAAGGGCGCGGCGTCGGATAACAGGGTGATGACATGGTGCGGCTCGTGTCTGAACAACGCCAGTCAGCCTGCCGCGCGGCCGGCGGGCAAGGCCGGTGCCGGAGTTTCCGCAACAGGGATTGCCGGTTTTGGCTTTGCTTAAACCAGTTCCGCCTTCAGCCCCTGCGCCGCAAGCTCGATCAGGTCCAGCACACCGTCAAAATCCCTGGTGTAGTAGGGGTCCGGCACATGGCTTGCCCCGGCGGCCGGGGCGAAGCTGGTAAAGAGGCGCACGGGCGCGGGATTGCCGGCGGGACGCAACGCCTCGACCGCGGCCCGGTTATCCTCGTCCATCACGACGATCAGGTCGAACCGCTTGAAATCCTGCGCCACGAAGCGCCGCGCGCGCAGGTCCGACAGGTCGATACCGCGGGCCCTTGCGGCGGCCTGCATCGGACCATAGGGCGGGTCACCGTCATGCCAGCCCGATGTTCCGGCGCTGTCGCACCGCGCCTCGGGCATGAGGGCGCGAAAAACGCCTTCGGCCGCGGGCGAGCGGCAGATATTACCAAGACAGACAAACAGGATTCGATGGGTCATGCGCGGACTACATATATCGGGAGCGTGCCAATGCAAAAGATCGTCATTCTGACCGGTGCCGGGATCTCGGCCGAAAGCGGGCTGGGCACGTTCCGTGACGCGGGCGGCCTTTGGGCCCGCCACGCGATCGAGGACGTGGCCACGCCCGAGGGGTTCGCCCGGGATCCCGGATTGGTGCACGGGTTCTACAACGCCCGGCGCAAGCAGGCCGCGACGGCACAGCCCAATCCGGCCCACAAGGCGCTGGCCCGGCTGCAACGGGACTGGCCGGCCGAGGTGGTGATCGTCACGCAGAATGTCGACGGCCTGCACGAGGCGGGCGGCGCGCGGGGCGTGCTCCACATGCACGGAACCTTGGCGGGTGCGCTCTGTGCGGCCTGCGGACACCGCTGGCCCGCTCCCGACGAGATGGCGCCGGGCCATCCCTGCCCCGCCTGCGATGCGCCCGAGGCGCGTCCGGACGTGGTGTGGTTCGGCGAGATGCCGTATTTCATGGACGACATCTATGACCATCTGGCGGGCGCGGGCCTGTTTGCCGCCATCGGCACGTCGGGCCAGGTCTATCCCGCCGCCGCCTTCGTGCAGGACGCCCGCGCCGCCGGGGCGCGCACCGTCGAGCTGAACCTCGAGCCCTCGGAGCTGAGCCACGGCTTCGACGACGTGCGGACCGGGCCGGCCGGCCGCGTCGTGCCCGCCTGGGTGGACGACCTGCTGGCCGGGCTGTGAGCGGCGGCCGGGTGTGGCCCGGCCGCACGCTGATCGGTCAGGAGTCAGGCTCGGTCTCACCGCGTTTGATGTCGCCGGAAGTCATGCCGTGACCGGCCTTGCGCTCCAGGTCCACGGGGATCTCGATCTCGTGTTCGCCGGCCTTTTCGAAGACCAGCGTGACCGGCAGCATCGCCCCCTGTTCGAAGGGCTGCTTGAGCCCCATGAACATCACGTGATCGCCGCCGCGCGCCAGCGCGTGGCTGCCGCCGGCAGGGATGACGAAACCGTCCTCGACCTCCATCATCTTCATCACCCCGTCGCCCATGTCCTTGTGCGTGTGCAGCTCGACCCGGGCAGCAACGTCCGAGCGCACGGCGATCAGCCGGTCATCCTCGTCACCGGTGTTGTCGAGGACCATGAAGGCCGCGCCGGCCTTGGCGTTGGCGCCCGAGGACCGGGCATAGGCATCTTCGATCTCGATGGCGTTCCCGGCCAGGGCCGCGCCGGCAAGGGTCAGGCTGGCGCAGGCGGCCAGAAGCATGGATTTGAACGACATGTCTCTCTCCGTCGTAGTCTGTTGTCGCTTGAATGTCGAAACTCGGAACTTCAGACGAGAGGCGGCGCCCGCGCGGACGGGGTGGAGACGACGGGAACGATCTGCTCGCTGCTCCGGATCCCGGGCCGAGGCGACACCCGGCCGGGCGGGTGCGAAAGGTCGGGTGGCGCGCTCAGGACCGCGCCAAGCAGCGCAAGCGCCCGGTCCGGACAGAAATGCGGCGCGCGGGTCGGCTGCCCCTCGGCATCGACATGGACCATCACCGGGTCGGACCCGGTGCAGAGATCGACCTGCCCGACCGCGGCGCCGACCCCGCGCGACGCCGCAACCCCCTGGCCGGTCAGGACCAGCAGGCCGCTCAGGACCAGGGCGAGGGCTTGGCGCAGGATCTCTTGCATCGCCATCGGTTAGATCACCGGCCGGGACCCCCCGCAAGACGGCGGCACCCCGGTGCAGCCGATTGCCACGGGCATATCCGGGCTGCGACCGGGCAGCAAAAAACCCCGCGCCGGCGGCACGGGGTCGGGTTCGAACGATCCAGCTCGGATCAGGCCTCGGCGGCTTGCGCCTTGGCGATCTCTTTCTTGACCTTCAGCGCGGCTGCCGACAGGTCCTCGTCCTTGGCCTTGGCCAGGTAGGCGTCGAGCCCGCCGCGGTGATCCACCGAGCGCAGCGCCGAAGCCGAGATGCGCAGCTTGATGCCACGCTTGAGGGTTTCCGACTGCAGCGTCACGTCGTTCAGGTTGGGCAGGAAACGACGTTTGGTCTTGTTGTTGGCGTGGCTGACATTGTTGCCAGTCATCGGGCCTTTTCCGGTCAGTTCGCAACGGCGCGACATGGGTTTCTTCCTTTGTTTCATGCGGCGGCGGCGTGGCCACCTGCCAAATCACAAGGGGCGCGCACCAAGGTCGCGCCCGAAAACTGGTTCGGTGGCTTTAGTGGGAATCGCAGGCGGGGTCAAGCCGACCTTCCGGGATTCTTTGCCGGCCAGCGCGGCGCCGGGAATGGCCCTGTCGGGCCATGCCTCCGGCGGGAGTATTTGGCCGAACAGTGAAAGGACCCGCGGACGCCCGCGTCAGGCGGAATCGAGCTTGTCCAGCATCTGTTGCGCCGCGATCGCGGGGCCGATCCGGCCCTCGGCCACATCGCGCCCCAGACGGTCCATCTCGGCCCGGGCGGCGGGGGTGTCCAGCCGCGCCAGCAGAGCGGCGCGCAATTCGCGCTCGAACCAGAAGCGGGCCTGTTCGGCGCGGGCGCGGTCCCAGAAACCGTTTTCGCGGCGCCATTCCGCCAGCGTCTGCATCTCGGACCAGGCGTCGGTCAGGCCATCGGTCTCGACCGCAGAGATCGCCAGCGCCTTGGGGAAACCCTGGGGATCCTGCGGCCGCTTGCGCAGCAGGCGCAGCGCTCCGGTATAGTCGGCGCAGGTGCGGTTGGCCGCGGATTTGAGGTCGCCATCGGCCTTGTTGACCAGGATCAGGTCGGCCATCTCCATGATCCCGCGCTTGACCCCCTGCAGCTCGTCTCCGCCGGCGGGCGCCAGCAGCAGCACGAAGAGGTCGGACATCTCGGCGACCACGGTCTCCGACTGCCCGACTCCCACGGTCTCGATCAGCACCACGTCGAACCCGGCCGCCTCGCACAGCGCCACCGCCTCGCGGGTGCGGCGCGCGACGCCGCCCAGATGCGTCTGGCTGGGCGAGGGGCGGATATAGGCGGCCGGCTCGCGGCCCAGCTGTTCCATCCGGGTCTTGTCGCCCAGGATCGAGCCGCCGGAGCGCGCCGAGCTGGGATCAACCGCCAGGACAGCCACCCGCAGCCCCTGCCCAATCAGCATCATGCCGAAGCTTTCGATGAAGGTGGACTTGCCCACGCCGGGCGTGCCCGACAGGCCGATGCGCAGCGCCTGCCGCCCGCTTCCGGCCAGTTGGTCGAGCAGTTCGGCCGCCTGCTGCCGGTGATCCTCGCGCCGACTTTCGACCAGAGTGATGGCGCGGGACAGCGCGCGGCGGTCGCCGGTCAGGATACGGTCGGCAAGCTGTGTGGTGTCCATGCGGCCCCTCTCGGATTCGGCGCATAGATGATGTTGCCGGGGCGTAAATGTCCAGAGGCGGCCGGAGGTGGACTGCCGTGCGACCATTGGCCATAACACCGCGATGGAGCGATTGCCGATAGACGAGGCCCTGCCGGCCCTGCTGGATGCCCTGCGCAGTGGCGGGCGCGCGGTGTTGCAGGCCCCGCCGGGTGCGGGCAAGACCACGCGGGTGCCGCTGGCGATGCTGGCGGCCGGGCTGACACCGGGGCGGATCGTGATGCTGGAGCCGAGGCGGCTGGCGGCGCGGGCCGCGGCCGAGCGCATGGCCGAAACGCTGGGTGAACGCGCCGGCGAGACGGTGGGGTATCGGATCCGGGGCGAAAGAAAAGTCACGCGCGCCACGAGGATCGAGGTCGTGACCGAGGGCATCCTGACCCGGATGCTGCAGTCCGAGCCCGACCTGCCCGGCATTGGTGCAGTGATCTTCGACGAGTTCCACGAACGCTCGCTCAATGCGGATCTGGGCCTGGCTCTGAGCCTCGAAGTGGCTGGTGCGCTGCGCGACGACCTGTTCCTGGTGGCGATGTCGGCCACACTGGATGCCGGGCCGGTGGCCGAGCTGATGGCCGCGCCGCTGATCACCTCGGAAGGCCGCGCCTTTCCGGTCGAGACGCGCTGGCAGGACCGGCCGCTGGGCGCGCAGGCCCGCCGTCTTGACGCCCTGGTCGACCTGGTGTTGCGGGCCGAGCGCGAGAGCCGCGACACCGGCGGCGGCCTCCTGGTCTTTCTGCCCGGCGAGGGTGAGATCCGTCGCGCCGAGGCGGCGCTCTCCGGTCGCTTGCCCGCCACGTGCCGCCTGCGCCCTCTCTTCGGCGCGCTGCCCTTCGCGGCACAGCGCGCCGCGATCGCCCCGGACGGCGAGGGGCGCAAGGTGGTCCTGGCCACGTCGATTGCCGAAACCTCGCTGACCATCGAGGATGTCCGCGTCGTGGTCGACATGGGGCTTGCACGGCGGTCGCGCTTCGATCCCGGCTCGGGCCTGTCGCGGCTGGTGACCGAGCGGGTGACGCGGGCCGAGGCGACGCAGAGGACGGGCCGCGCGGGCCGGGTTGCACCGGGCTTCTGCTATCGCCTCTGGTCACGCGGCGAGGAGGGCGCGCTGGCCGCCTTTCCACCGGCCGAGATCGAGGCGGCGGACCTGACCGGGTTGGCGCTGGAACTGGCGCTCTGGGGCGCCGCGCCCGGAGAGCTGCCCTTTCTGACGCCGCCGCCGGATGCCGCGATGGAGGAAGCGCGCACCTTGTTGCGGATGCTGGGCGCGCTGGACGACAAGGCGCGGATCACCGCACATGGGCGCGCCATGGCCGCCCTGCCCCTGCATCCCCGGCTGGCGCATATGCTGGTCCGGGGCGGTGCTGCGGCCGCGCCGCTGGCCGCGCTGCTGGCCGAACGCGATCCCCTGCGCGGCGCACCCGCGGACCTGTCGCTGCGGCTCGAGGCGCTGCGCGATCCGGGCGGTTTTCGCCGCCGGCGGCCCTATGATGTGAACCCGGCGGCGCTGGACCGCGCGCGGGCCGAGGCAAAACGGTTGCGGGCGCAGGTCCCCTCCGGCGACATGGCGGGCGCAAGCGACGCGGCGCTGGTGGCGCTGGCCTATCCCGACCGCATCGGGCAGCGCCGCAAGGGCGATGCGCCGCGCTTCGTGCTGTCAGGCGGCAAGGGCGCCATGCTGGAGCCGGACGACACGCTCGCGGGCGCGCCCTACCTTGTCGCGCTGGACACTGACGGCAATCCGCGCGAGGCCAAGCTGCGGCTGGCCGCACAGATCACCGAGGGCGAGATCCGTGCGCTGTTCGCCGACCGGATCGAAAGCTTCGAGGTCTGCGCCTGGTCGAAGCGCGACCGCCGGGTGGTGGCGCGGCGGCAGGAGCGGCTGGGCGCGATCACGCTGGACGACCGGATCTGGAAGGATGTGCCGCCCGCGCGCGTGGCCGAGGCGATGCTGGACGGCGTGCGCGACCTGGGCCTGCGGCTGACAGGCCCCGCGGCGCGGCTGGCCGCACGGGTCGAACTGGTGCGTACAGCCGGCGCGGATCTGCCGGATTTCTCGACCGAGGGATTGGTGTCCACAATCGAGGACTGGCTGCTGCCGATGCTGGACGGCCTGCGCAGCGCCGAGGACTGGCGGCGGTTCGATCCGCTGCCGGCGCTGCGGGCCCGGTTGAGCTGGACCCAGATGCAGGAGCTGGACGCCCGCGCGCCCGCCCATTTCGAGACCCCGCTGGGGCGGCGGGTGGCCATCGACTATGACCACGCCGTGCCGGAGATTTCGGTGCGGCTGCAGGAGATGTTCGGGGTCACGCGCCATCCGGTCGTGGCCGGGGTTCCGCTCAAGGTGACCTTGCTGTCGCCGGCGCAGCGGCCGATCCAGATCACCCGCGACCTGCCGGGATTCTGGGCCGGGTCCTATGCGGATGTGCGCAAGGACATGCGCGCGCAATACCCCAAGCACCCCTGGCCCGAGGACCCGACAAAAGCCGATCCAACCCTGCGCGCCAAGCCCCGGCGCGGTTGAGCGTGGCGGCCGGGAATGCCTCCGGCGGGAGTATTTGCCGGAACGATGAAAGGCAGCGGATGCCTCAGTCCCGGCCGAGGATCATGTCGGCAGCCTTTTCGGCGATCATGATGACCGGCGAGGCGGTGTTGCCCGACACGATCCGCGGCATGATCGAGGCATCGACCACGCGCAGCCCGCCCAGCCCGTGAACCCTGAGATCCGGGGCGACCACCGCGGACCGGTCCTGCCCCATCTTGCAGGTGCCGACCGGGTGAAAGATCGTGGTGGCGATGCGGCCCGCCGCCTCGACCAGTTCGGCTTCGGACTGCACCTTCGGGCCGGGCAGGAACTCCCGCGGCTCATGGCGCGCCAGGGCGCGGGCGGTCATCAGCCGGCGGGCCTGCCGGATCGCGGTGACGGTCACCTGCCGGTCGCGCGGCGCGCTGAGGTAGTTCAGAACGATCTCCGGCTGCGGGTCCGCATCGTTGCGTGTGATGTGGCAATGGCCGACGCTTTCGGGCCGCAGGTTGCAGACCGACACGGTGATCGCCGGAAACCGGTGCAGCGGATCGCCCAGCCGATCGGTCGAAAGCGGCTGAACGTGGTATTCCAGATCCGGCGTGGCCAGTGCCGGATCGGACCGGGTGAACATGCCGAACTGGCTGGGCGCCATGGACAGCGGCCCCGAACGGGTGAGGGCGAATTGCGCGGCCATGCGAAGACGCGCCGTCATGCTGTGCGACAACTCGTTAAGGGTCGTGGTGCCGGAGACCTTGAATACCGTGCGGATTTGCAGGTGGTCCTGCAGGTTCTCGCCCACGCCGGGCAGGTCGTGGCGTGGCGCGATACCCAGGGCTGCAAGCCGGTCGGGCTGGCCGATGCCCGACAGCTCCAGGAGTTTCGGCGAGTTGATCGCCCCGGCCGCCAGCAGGACCTCGGCCCGCGCCAGGGCCAGGCGCGCCCTGCCCCGGTGGCGATAGGCGACACCGGTCACCCGCCGCCCGTCGAGCAGCAGCCGCTCGGTCAACGCCCCGGTCAGAACCCGCAGGTTGCGCCGCCTCATCGCCGGCCGCAGGAAGGCCCGGGTCGTGTTCCAGCGCAGCCCGCGCCTCTGGTTGACCTCGAAGAAGCCCGTGCCCTCGTTGCTGCCGGCGTTGAAATCGTCGGTCGGGTGCCAGCCGAACTCGGCGGCGCCGGCCTGCACCGCGCGCAGAATGTCCCAGCCGACACGCTGCGTCGAGACGGGCCACTCGCCATCTGCGCCATGCAGAGGCGTTTCACCGGCATGATGCGCCTCGGACCGGCGGAAATACGGCAGCACGTCGTCCCAGCCCCAGCCGGTATTGCCCATCTGGCGCCAGCCATCGTAATCGGCCGCCTGCCCGCGCATGTAGATCATGCCGTTGATCGAACTGCACCCGCCCAGCACCTTGCCCCGCGGATAGACCAGGCTGCGCCCGCCCAGGCCCGGCTCGGGCGCGGTCTTCATCATCCAGTCCACGCGCGGGTTGCCGATGCAATAGAGATACCCGACCGGGATCTGCACCCAGTGGTAGCGGTCCGACCCGCCCGCCTCCAGCAAGAGCACGCGGCAGGCGGGATCGGCGCTGAGGCGGTTGGCCAGCACGCACCCCGCGGTGCCGCCGCCGACGATGACATAGTCGTATTCCTCCGCCCCCTCGGTGGCGTCCGAAGCATCCGGTGCGGGTCTGTCTGGGGCGGCGCGTGGCATCGCACCAGATTGCCGATCACCTGCACCATTGCAACGGCGGACGCGCCATTCGGGCGCCGCGACGGCCAGAATGTTGAACATCTTCAGGAAAAGCCCTATGTTGATGACAATTCGTCGCAACCCAGACGGCGATATCAACAACGGGATGCCCCGGGCAGGATGGCATGACAGAAACGTTTCTGAGGACCTGGCGCGAGGTCGTGCGCCCGATGGTGCTGCGCCCGCGCGCGGTTCAGGTCGCGGCGCTGTGCACCCGCGACCGGCGAGACGGAACCGAGGTTCTGCTGATCACCTCGCGCGGCAGCGGCCGCTGGATCCTGCCCAAGGGATGGCCCGTGGACGGCAAGAGCGGACCCGAAAGCGCGTTGCAGGAAGCCTGGGAAGAGGCCGGGGTCAAACGAGCCAGGATCCGGCCCGAGCCGGTGGGCCTCTATTTCTACGACAAGATCCTCGACAGCGGCACACCATTGCCGGTCGAAACAACGGTCTATCGCGTCGATGTGGACGGGCTGGTCTCCGACTACCCCGAAGCCCATGAGCGCAAGCGGCGCTGGATGCGACCGCACCGCGCGGCCGAACTGGTGCGCGAGCCGCATCTGCGGCAGCTTCTGCAGAGCATCTAGGCCGGCCCGAGTCCGGGGCGCACGCTTGCCAAGGGCATGCCGGGGCGATAGGGCGGGCGCCGACAGTTCGACCGGAACAGATCCGCCATGACCGACGGCACGCAACAAGGCAACAAGTGGAAGACGCTTGACCGCGACCTCAAGCGCATCTCGCGCGTCGAGATGGCGACCACCTATGTCGCCCGCCCATTGGTCGCACCGGGCATCGCGCTTGCCTTCATGGTGCTGGCGGCCCTCGGCGCGGCTGTCTTCCTGGGGTCGGAACCGGGCGGGCTGGTGGTGGTCGCGGCGGCCGCCTTCGGCGCCTACATGGCGATCAATATCGGCGCCAACGACGTGGCCAACAACATGGGACCGGCGGTCGGCGCCAACGCTCTGACCATGGGCGGCGCCATCGCGATCGCCGCGCTGGCCGAAAGCGCCGGCGCCCTGCTGGCGGGCGGCGACGTGGTCTCGACCATTTCCAAGGGGATCATCGACCCCGCCTCGGTGGCGCAGACCCAGGTCTTCGTCTGGGCGATGATGGCGGCGCTTATCTCCTCGGCGCTCTGGGTGAACCTGGCGACCTGGATCGGCGCGCCGGTCTCGACCACCCATTCGGTCGTGGGCGGGGTGATGGGCGCCGGCGTGGCCGCGGCCGGGTTCTCGGCGGTGAACTGGGCCACCATGTCGGCGATTGCCGCCAGCTGGGTCATCTCGCCGGTGCTGGGGGGCGTCTTCGCCGCCCTTCTGCTGGCGCTGATCCGGAACCGGATCGAGAACCGCGGCGACAAGATCGCCGCCGCCCGCGTCTGGGTGCCGGTGCTGGTCGGGCTGATGGCGGGCGTGTTTTCGGCCTATCTGGCGGTGAAGGGCCTCAAACGGATCGTCGAGATCGCCACCGGGCCGGCGCTTCTGATCGGGCTGGCGGCCGGGCTGGCGGCCTGGGCGGTGACCCGACCGCTGGTCAAGCGGCAATCCGATGGGCTCGAGAACCGGTCCCGGTCGCTCAAGGTGTTGTTCCGCCTGCCGCTGGTGATCTCGGCTGCGCTGCTGAGTTTTGCGCATGGCGCCAACGATGTGGCCAACGCGGTGGGGCCGCTGGCGGCCATCGTGCATGCCACGCAGCATGGCGACGTGGCGGCCAAGGTTGCGATCCCGGAATGGGTCATGGTCATCGGCGCGTTCGGCATCTCCTTCGGCCTGTTCCTGTTCGGGCCCAAGCTGATCCGCATGGTCGGCAGCCAGATCACCAAGCTGAACCCGATGCGGGCCTATTGCGTGGCGCTGTCGGCAGCCATCACCGTGATCGTGGCCAGCTGGCTGGGCCTGCCGGTCAGCTCGACCCATATCGCGGTCGGCGCGGTGTTCGGTGTCGGCTTCTACCGCGAATGGCTGTCCAACTCGTCCCGCGGGAGGTCGCCGGACAAGACCGGCAAGCGCCTGGCGCGCGAAGAGCGCCAGCGCCGCAAGCTGGTGCGCCGGTCGCATTTCATGACCATCGTCGCTGCCTGGGTGATCACGGTACCGGCCGCAGCGCTGATTTCGGCAATGATCTTTTGGCTGCTGAATGCGGTGACGACCTGACGATCGGCGATCAGCCTTCGGGGATGCCAGCGCTGCGCAAGCCGTCGAAAAAACCGGTATGGCGGTCAAACACAGCGGGCGGCATGCTGTTCTCGATCCGCTTGATGGTCAGATCTGGATAGGCTCCCCGCAACGATTCAAGCGCCGCCTCGGCCTCGGCCTTTCGCCCGGCCCGAGCGTGAAGGCTCGCCAGGTCGCGATAGACCCAACTCGCCGCTGGCCCGGCGGAGAGCCCGCGGTTGAACCAGTGCGCGCCTTGATCGAAATCCTCCAGCAGTCCACAAGCGAAGCCGCGCCCGAAATCCATGTTGAACAGGAACGGGTCACGCGGGCTCAACAGCTCTGCGCGATCAAATTGTTCGATCGCTTCCTTCGGTTGCCCACGATAGATCGATATCCAGCCTTTTCTCATCCAGCCCCAGGCCGAATTCGGATTTAGACCCTGCGCGCGATCAAGGATGCGCTCGGCGCGATCGACCTCGAGCGAGGTCATCGAGATCGCCGCACTTATCGCAACCAGGGAGGGCGCATGATCGCCCGCGGCGACCACTGCGGCGTCAGCGTCGGCCAACGCCGCCGTGCGCGACTCCAGGGGCTCATTGGACCACATGTAGCAGGCCCGCTGCGCGTAGGCCCAGGCACGCAAGGCACGGGCCCGCATCTCGTTCGGATTCCGCTCCAAAGCCAGGCTCAGCAATTCGATGGCGCGATCATTCTCGTGCGACGAATGTGTCCAGAAATGGGGATAGGCGCTCATCACAAGCCCATAGGCATCCCGATCAGCCGGCGGCAAAGCCCGCGCCGCGGCAATTTCAGAGGAAAGAACCGAGGGGGATATTGCGCCGGCCACCTGGGACGCGATCCGGTCCTCCAGGGCAAACAGATCGGCCAACCGGTCGTCGTACCGCGCACTCGTCAGTTGCGCGCCGCTTTTCGCATCGGAAAGCTGCACCATCACCCGCAGACGGTCGCCGCTGCGTCGCACCGATCCAGTCACGATGTAGCGGGCTCCCAGCTTGCGGCCGACGTCCCGCACGTCGCCAATCTCGTTGCCAAGCGCAAAAGCCGATTGGCGCGCGATCACCACGAAACTCCGTACTTGGCTCAACGCTGCGGTGATCTCCTCCACGACGCCGTCTGCGAGAAAATCACCCGTATCCGGACCCAGTTCGGAAAACGGAAGGACTGCCAGCGTCGGCGGCTGCCCGAGTTGGGCAGTGGCGGTGGCCCGGGCAGGTTGGGCTGTCCCGGCAGGCTCGAGTTTCCAGATTTCCACCGGATCCGGCAGGTTTCGAATCCGCTGGGCGCCCATTGGCACCGTCCGAGCCGGGATCTTGCCGCTGATCTGGTCTCGCACCGCCCTTGTGACACAGATGCCCCCGGGCTCGGCAAGCCCCTCGACCCGCTTGGCCAGGTTAACGGCATCACCCAGAATGTCGTCGCCCTCGATCACGATGTCACCCAGGTGGAGTCCGACACGCAGGCTGAAGCGATCGTCGTCTGTCTGATCGACCTCTCGTTCACCAACCTGGTCCTGCACAGTCAGCGCACAGCGCGCAGCGGCCACAGGCGAAGTGAACTCGGCCAGAATGCCATCGCCCAGCGATTTGACAATGCGACCGCCGCAATCTGCGACAACCGGGTCGATCAAGTCCGCCCGCAATGCGCGCAGGCGCGCGATCGTGCCTTCTTCGTCCCGGGCAGTCAGCCTGGTGAAGCCGCAAAGGTCGACCACCATGATCGTTGTGAGCTTGCGGTCCAAACGCGCCTCCGGTCCCGGAATCCGACCAGTATGGCGCAGCTTTCTCTGTCTGGACAGATGCAGGCGGCCCGGTTCAGACGCCCAGGCACCAGCGCATGATCGCCTTCTGCGCGTGCAGGCGGTTTTCGGCCTCGTCGAAGATCACCGAGTTGGGGCCGTCCATGACCTCGGATGTCGCCTCCTCCTCGCGATGTGCGGGCAGGCAGTGCATGAACAGCGCGTCTGGCTTGGCATGGGCCATCAGCTCGGCATTGACCTGGTAGGGGCGCAGCATGTTGTGGCGGCGTTCCTTGGCCGATTGCGCGTCATGCATCGACACCCAGGTGTCGGCCACCACCAGATCGGCACCCTCGACCGCGCGGGCCGCATCGCGCTCGATCACCACTCTGGAGCCTTTCGAGCGGGCCAGGCCCACGAATTCCTCCTCGGGGTCGAACTGCGCCGGGCCGGTGAAGGTCATGTCGAACCCGAACTGGCCGGCGGCATGCAGGAAGGAGGAACAGACATTGTTGCCGTCACCGGTCCAGACCACCTTCTTGCCGGCAATCGGTCCGCGATGCTCTTCATAGGTCAGCACGTCGGCCATGATCTGGCAGGGATGGGTCCGGTCGGTCAGCCCGTTGATCACCGGCACGTCGGCATATTCGGCCATTTCGGTCAGCACCGCCTCGTCGAAGGTGCGGATCATGATCAGGTCGACATAGCGGCTGAGCACGCGGGCGGTGTCGGCGATGGTCTCGCCGTGTCCCAGTTGCATGTCGCTGCCCGACAGAACCATGGTCTGCCCGCCCATCTGCCGCACACCCACGTCGAAGCTGACGCGGGTGCGGGTCGAGGGCTTCTCGAAGATCAGCGCCACCATGTGGCCGGCAAGCGGCTGCGTGTCGTCCGGTGCGCCCTTGGGGCGGTCCCGGCGGGCCTGTTTCATGGCCGCGGCCTGGTCGATCATCGTCCGGAGCGCGCCGGCGTCGGTCTTGTGGATGTCGAGAAAATGATTCATGGCATGTCGCTTCTTGTCTTGGGCGGGAGTGGGGGCCAACCCCCACACCCCCGGAGTATTTTCAAAACGGTGAAGATCAGGCCGCCTTGACCTGCCGGGCTGTCCGGTCGAGACGGTCCAGCGCCTCGGCGATGTCGTCCTCGGTGATGGTGAGCGGCGGCAGAAGGCGGATCACGTTGTCGGCGGCGGGCACGGTGATGAGCTGGTTGGCATAGCCCGCAGAGACAACATCCGTGTTGGCCGGCTTGCATTTGAGACCGAGCATCAGGCCAGTGCCGCGCACCTCTTCGAAGATGTCCGGATGCGCGCCGACCAGCCCCTCCAGTTTCTGGCGCAGGAGGCCTGCCTTGCGGTTCACCTCGGCCAGGAACGCCGGATCGGCCACGTGGTCGATCACCGCACAGCCCACCGCGCAGCCCAGCGGGTTGCCGCCATAGGTCGAGCCATGGGTGCCCGCGGTCATGCCGGCGGCGGCGGCCTCGGTGGCCAGCACCGCGCCCAGCGGGAAACCGCCGCCGATGCCCTTGGCGACCATCATGATGTCGGGGGTCACGCCTGCCCATTCATGGGCGAAAAGGCGCCCGGTGCGGCCGACACCGCATTGCACTTCGTCCAGGATCAGCAGGATGCCATGCTGGTCGCAGAGGTCGCGCAAGCCCTTGAGGCACTGGTCGGGCAGCACCCGGATGCCGCCTTCGCCCTGCACCGGCTCGATCAGGATCGCCGCCGTGCGCTCGGTGATCGCGGCCGCTGTGGCGTCGTGATCGGCCCAGGTCAGATGCACGAAGCCCGGCAGGGTCGGGCCGAAGCCCCGGGTCATCTTCTCGGACCCGGCGGCGGCGATGCCGGCCGAAGAGCGGCCGTGGAAGGCCCCGTCATAGGTGAGGATCTCGACCCGCTCGGGCTGTCCCTTGTCGAAGAAGTGCTTGCGCGCCATCTTGACCGCCAGTTCGCAGGCCTCGGTGCCGGAATTGGTGAAAAACACCGTGTCGGCAAAGCTGTGTTCGACCAGCCTGTCGGCCAAGGCCTGCTGCTGCGGGATCTGGTAGAGGTTGGAGACGTGCCAGAGCGCCCCGGCCTGATCGGTCAGCGCTTGCACCAGCGCCGGGTGGGCATGGCCCAGCGCGTTCACCGCGATGCCCGCGCCGAGATCAAGAAAGCGTCGCCCGTCCGCCTCGATCAGCCAGCTTCCCTCGCCCCGTTCGAAGCTGAGCGGTGCACGGTTATAGGTGGGCAGAACGGACGGGATCATCGGATCATCCTTTTCGGGCGGTAAGCCTTGTGAGTGCCTCACAGGGCGCGTTTCGTCAACGATGTGCGAGGTGTGGACCCAGAGCCGGGCACCGGGATCAAACGGCGAGGCGGCGCGCGTCAGCGGCGACGTCGGCGGGCAAAGATATGCGCGGGTTTGATCATGGGCGGTTCCATAGCGGAGGATTTGCCGCTTGCAAAGCCCAAATGAGCAGCCCGGATCGCCAATACGGGTGCGGCGCCGCCTGTCTGCGAAATCGCTTGCCAAGGATGCGGCGATCCGGCACCGCTTGGCCGCATGTTCAAGCCGCAAGCGCAAAACCCGGTTCTGGCCGCGGGGTTCATCCTGGCCGCGACCGCCTTCATCGCCGCCACGACGCTCCTGGCCAAGGCTCTGGGCACCGAGGCACTGGGTCCGGCGTTGCATCCGATGCAGGTCAGCCACGGTCGCTTCGTCTTTGCCTTCCTCGCGATCACCGCCACCGTGGCGGCGATGCGCCCGCGACTGTCCCGCCCGCATTGGGGCCTGCACATGGGCCGCACCGCCTTCGGCTGGGGCGGTGTGACGCTGATGTTCGCCTCGGTGGCGCATATCCCGATGACCGACGCCACCGCGATCACCTTCCTGAACCCGGTGATCGCGATGCTTCTGGCGATCCCGCTTCTGGGCGAGCGGGTCGGGCCGGTGCGCTGGCTGGCCGCCGCCATCGCGCTGAGCGGCGCGCTGATCCTGCTGAGACCGACCCCGGCCAGCTTCCAGCCCGCGGCAATGCTGGCGCTGGCGGCGGCCTGTGTCATGGGGATGGAACTGATCTTCATCAAGAAACTGTCGGGCCGCGAGGGCCCGTTGCAGATCCTGCTGGTCAACAATGGCCTGGGCGTCGTCATTTCCAGCCTGGCCGTTCTGGCCGTCTGGCAGACGCCGACACAGGAGCAGTGGGCGGCGCTGGCCGGAGTTGGCCTGTTGATGGCCTGCGCGCAGGCCTGTTTCGTGAACGGCATGGCGCGCGCCGATGCCTCCTTCGTGGCGCCGTTCAGCTATGCCACGCTGATCTTCGCCACACTCTACGATTTCGGCGCCTTCGGCGTGGTGCCGGACGCGATCAGCCTGACCGGCGCCGGCATCATCCTTGCCGGTGCATTGCTGCTGGCCTGGCGCGAGGCGCGTCAGGGACGCCGGCCGATGCCGCCTCAGGCCTTGAGCCGGTAGCCGCGCCGCAGCATCTCCCAGGCCAGCGCGCAGACCGCCGCGGTGGCGAAGGTGCAGACAGCCAGGCCCAGCCAGGGCGAGCTGTCCGAGACCCCGATCATGCCGTGGCGCAGACCGTCGATCAGGTAGAAGACCGGGTTGACATGGGTGATGCGGTTCAGAACCGGCGGCAAGGCCTCGACCGAGTAGAACGTGCCCGACAGGAAGGCCAGCGGCGTGACGATGAAATTCGTGATCGCCGCCATCTGGTCGAACTTGTTGGCGAAGATCCCCGCGACCAGCCCCACCGCGCCCATAAAGGCGCCGCCCAGGATGACGAAGACCAGGGCAAGAGCAGGGTGCTGCGGCACGATCCCCAGCCCCAGCGCCATTGCCGCGGCAATCGCCAGCGCCACCATGAGCCCCCGCGCGACCCCGCCGGCCAGATAGCCCAGCAGGATCTCGGCGGCCGAGAGCGGCGGCATCAGCGTGTCGACGATATTGCCCTGCACCTTGGCGATCACCACCGAAGAGGAGGTGTTGGCAAAGGCGTTCTGGATCACCGTCATCATCAGGATGCCGGGGGCCAGGAAGGTCAGGAAATCGACGCCCATCACGTCGCCCCGTGTGGGGCCGATGGCAATCGAGAAGATCAGCAGGAACAGGCCCGCCGTCACCAGCGGCGCCAGCAGGGTCTGGGTCCAGACCACCAGGAACCGCAGCGTCTCGCGCTGGGCCAGCGTGTAGAGGCCCATCCAGTTGACCTGTCCGAAGCGGCGTTCGCCCGGTGGTGTCATGCCGTCCATCTGCCCGTCTCCCGCGTTGTTTCCCGTCTCAAGACGCCTTGTAACTCCTCGGCCAGTGATTAAAATAGGGCAGACGAGAAATTCAGAAGGCGGCCGTCGCGCGCGGCCGCTTTCCCGCTTTTTGAAAGGCAAGCCATGTCCTGGACAGACGAGCGTGTCGAACTGCTCAAGAAAATGTGGGGCGAGGGCCAGTCGGCCAGCCAGATCGCCAAGGAGCTGGGCGGCGTCACCCGCAACGCGGTGATCGGCAAGGTGCATCGGCTGGGCCTGTCGAACCGCAATGCCGGCGCCGCTCCGGCCAAGGCGGAGGCAAAGGAGAAGCCCGCGCCCAAGGCCGAGGCCAAGCCCAAACCCGGCCCCAAGACCGAGCCGGCACGCCCGGCAGGCGCCGCCGCACCGGCGGCGGCCGAGGCCAAGCCGGCCGCGCCCGCGCGCAAGCAGATCATTCCGGCCGGTCAGCCCCTGCCGCCGCAACCCTCGGCCAACGAGATCAGCCCCGAAGCCCTGGCAAAGGTGAACGAGATCGAAAAGAAGGCAAAGAAACTGTCGCTGATGGAACTGACCGAGCGCACCTGCAAATGGCCCGTCGGCGATCCGGCGACCGAGAACTTCTGGTTCTGCGGCCTGCCGGTGCAGCAGGGCAAGCCCTATTGCGAGGCGCATGTGGGTGTGGCGTTCCAGCCGATGAGCTCGCGCAAGGATCGCCGGCGCTGAGGTGACCTGCGCCCCATCCGAACAAAATGAAACCCGCGCCGGACTGGCGCGGGTTTTCTTCTTGTGGGCGGCCCCCGGAACTGCGGCTCAGTTCTGAACCGGTGCCTGCGACGAGAAATTGGGAATCGTGCTGTTCGAAGCGTCGTTGTCCTCGATCCCCGGCCAGTTGCCCTGGGCCAGGTCGATATTGCCGGGAATGTCCTCTTCCCAGAAACCGACGACGTTCTTGGTGATGTTCAGATACAGCTTGTCATCGACGATCCGCCAGAGCGTCGGGTTGCCCGGGACCTTGCCGCCCTTGGACACGCCATAGGCACAGTGCCCGTCATATTGCGGCGCATAGCGTTCGGGGTCGGACAGAAACTCAGCCCGGTTCTCCTCGCTCGCGAAGGCCCAGGTGGCGCCGTTCCACTCGGCGGTGATTTCGGCCCGGCCCTTGGCCGGCTCCGGCTGGGACTGTCCCAAGGGACCCTGCTCGAGCGACCGATACGACACGACGTCGTAGCCCGATACGGCAAATCCGGTCTCGTCGACGAATTGCGGCCCGGCGAACGCGGGCAGCGCGAAAGTGGCAGCGGCGGCCACGGCAAGTGCAAATCGTTTCATTTCGGAGTTCCTTCTGGTGCAGGTTGGGTCCATGTCTTGCCGGTGCGCCCGGCACGCCTCAGACAATACGCACCCGCATCCGATTTCGTAGGGGGCCTCGCGCCGCTGTGACGGCGCGAGGCCAAAACGTGAAAGCCGGCGCCGGGATGTTGCAGTGAACAAGGGTTGTGCATGCATGCAGGATGGCATTTGATCGCGCCGCCCATACCTGAGGCGTCTGACGTGACGACGAAACGCAACAATGGACGAGCCGACATCATGACCGATCAGAACAGCTATACCCCGCCTGCCGTCTGGACCTGGGAAAGCGATAGCGGCGGCCAGTTCGCCTCGATCAACCGTCCCATCGCGGGGCCGACCCACGACAAGGACCTGCCCGTGGGCACGCATCCGATGCAGCTCTATTCGCTGGCCACGCCGAACGGGGTCAAGGCCACCGTGATGCTGGAGGAACTGCTGGAGCTGGGTCATGCCGGTGCGGAATACGATGCCTGGCTGATCCGCATCGGCGACGGCGACCAGTTCGGCAGCGGTTTCGTCGAGGTGAACCCCAACTCCAAGATCCCGGCACTGATGGACCGCAGCGGTGAAACACCGGTCCGCGTGTTCGAATCCGGCTCGATCCTGGTGCACCTGGCCGAGAAATTCGGCGCGTTCCTGCCCGCGTCGGGACAGGCGCGCACCGAGGTGATGAACTGGCTGTTCTGGCAGATGGGCAGCGCGCCTTACCTGGGCGGCGGGTTCGGCCATTTCTATGCCTACGCGCCGGAGAAGTGGAAATACCCCATCGACCGCTTCACCATGGAGGCCAAGCGCCAGCTGGACGTGCTGGACCGGGAGCTGGCCGGCAAGACCCATATCGCCGGCGATGACTATTCGATCGCCGATATCGCGATCTGGCCGTGGTACGGGCAGCTGGTTCTGGGGCGGCTCTATGATGCGGCCGAGTTCCTGGACGTGACGAGCTATGCCAATGTCCTGCGCTGGGCCGAGGCGATTGACGCGCGCCCGGCGGTGCAGCGCGGCCGTATGGTTAACCGCACCTTCGGCAAGCCCGAATTGCAGCTGCACGAGCGGCACGACGCCTCGGATTTCCAGACCCGCACCCAGGACAAGCTGGAACCCAGCGCCGGCTGACCGCGGCTCAGCGCAGGATCGGCGGCCTGTCGGGGTCCGAGCCCGGCGCCGCCGGCTCGGGCCGGTCGCTGGCCGGCTCGGGCAGGTCGAACCGCAGCCCGACCCGCGCGAGCCGGGCCGAGACCGGATCCGCCGCCGCGAAGAACGCCACATCCAGCGCGCCGGCCTCGATCCCCGAAAAGGTCAGCGCCTCGGCCACGGACCGCGCCAGCGCGTCCTGCGCGCCGGGCCGGGCATCGACAAAGGCCAGAAGGTGCCCGCGCCCGCCGCCCTCGTATTCGGCGCCGACCAGGTAGGCCGCCTGCGCCAGGCCAGCGGCGCTGGCCAGCTTGACGTCGAGCCCGGTCAGCAAGGCCTCGGGCAGGTCGCGCGGCGGTGTGACCCCGGCGATCCGCGCCTCGATCTCGTCCGGCGCCTTCTGCAACGTCCCGGCCAGCCAGGCCAGCGCCTCGGCCGGGATCAGGATGGACGACGGCGCCACCTCGAGGTTGAGGCCCAGCCCGATGCCCTGCCCGGCCAGCATCCGGGCCAGCGCGCGTCCAGAAAGCCCGGCATAGGGCGAGATGCGGCCGGTGAACTGCGCCAGCCGCTCCTCGCGATCGAAGGCCAGCACGAACCGGCCATCGGCCACCTCGAACAGCTCGGGAGAAATGTCGTCGCCCTCCGGCTCCTCGGTCAGCAGCAGGAACAGCTCGCCATCGGCCAGCCTTTCGTAGAAGCGCAGGCGCGCGGCCGCGTCCTCGGGCGCCGCCTCCATCGCGGCATGGGCGGCGTCCAGCACCGTCGGGTCAGCCATTCAGAACCTCCTGCACCCGCGCCCGGAGAACCGGCAGCAAGTCGGCCTCGAACCACGGGTTCTTTCGCAGCCATGCCGTATTGCGCCAGGACGGGTGAGGCAAGGCAAAGACTCGCGGCGCATGGTCCCGCCAGGCGGCCACGGTCTGCGTCACGGGGCCGCGCGCGCCAAGGTGATAGCGATGCGCGTGCCCGCCCACCAGCACCGTCAAGGGCATGTCGCCCAGCGCCGCCATGACCTTCCCGTGCCAGGTGCGTCCGCAGATCGACGGCGGCGGCAGGTCGGCCTTGCGCGCGTCGTAGCCCGGGAAACAGAACGCCATCGGCACTACCGCCACCCGGTCCAGATCGTAGAATGTTGCCTCGTCCACACCCAGCCAATCGCGCAGCCGGTCGCCGGAGGGATCGGTGAAGGGCCGGCCCGAGGCATGCACCCGCGCCCCGGGCGCCTGCCCCGCGATCAGGATCCTTGCGCCGGGACGGAACCAGACGACCGGACGCGGCACATGGGCCGTGGCGGTGGCCGCGAACCGCTCGGCGCAGAGGCGGCAAGCCCGGATCCGGGCCACGAGATCGTGGCTTTCGGGGTGTGCGGACGCGTCGCCAGCGGGGTCACCGTTCATGCAGCACCGGCCCCGCTGGACGCGTCAAGATCCGTTTTGCGTTGAATGTTTGTTTCATATTCAGACATAATATGGTCAAGATCGGAGCCTAGACCGACAAAAACGACCCGAAAAGGGCAGTAAGGCGCGCCGACAGGGGCCGCCCGAGTTTTTCGCAGGCCGTGGCAGATGCTTGAGTTCGAGAATGTCAGCAAGTCCTTCTGGACGGGAACCCGCCGCAAGGTGATCCTGGACCGCGCGTCGTTTCGTGTCGACCTGGGCAAGTCGCTGGGCATCCTGGCACCGAACGGAACCGGAAAGACCACCGTCATCAACATGATGGCGGGGTTGGAGAAACCGGACGAGGGCGTGATCCGGCGGCGCTGCAACATCTCGTTCCCGCTGGGCTACATGGGTGGCGTCATCGCAAGGCTCTCGGCGATGGAGAATGCGCGCTACATCGCCCGGCTCTACGGGCTGGACCCGGATTACGTCGAGGCCTATTGCCGCTGGCTGTGCGACCTGGGCGAGTATTTCGACCAGCCGCTGGGCACCTACTCGTCGGGGATGCGGGGGCGGTTCTCCTTCGCGCTGATGCTGGCGCTGGATTTCGACATGTACCTTGTCGACGAGGGCATGCCCTCGTCCGGCGACGTGGCCTTCAACCGCAAGGCCGGCGCGATCCTCGAGGACCGGCTGCGCACGACCACGATCGTCATCGTGTCCCACAGCGCCTCGGTGCTGGAGAAGTTCGCGCATCAGGGCGCCGTTCTTCTCGACGGGCGCCTGCATATCTTTGACACCCTGGAAGAGGCGAAGCAGCTCTATGACTACGAAGCCCAAGGCTAGGAAGTTTCGCATCCGGCGCAACCCGCAGGCCGGGGCCGACGACGGGGCAGATGCGCCCACCACCGACGCGGCATCCGAAGCGGCGCCCGCCGCGCCCACCGAGGCACCCGAGCCCGCGGCCGAACCCAAAGCCGACGCCGCGCCCGAAACCAACGTCACCAAGGAGCTGACCGCGATCCGGTCCGAAGGGCTGACCGGCCGCCAGCTGCGCATGGCCCGCCGCGTGGCGCAAAAGCACAACCTGCCGGCGGTGTCGGATTACGACGCGGTCCGCCTTCTTCGAAACAAGGGGATCGACCCGTTCAAGCGCTCCAACATGCTGGAACTCGTGGTGCCGAAAGCCGGATCGGGTTCGGGAAAGGATGCAACAGGCGGATCGGACGACCCGCGCATCCAGCTGCCGCAAACGGTGTCGGATTCCGACCGGAACCTGCCCGCCGCGGGGCTGAGCCCGGCCCAGCGTCGCGAGTTGGAGATCGGCAAGATCCAGCGCGACATCGTTCGGCGGCGGCGGCGCAAGCTGGCACTTCTGATGGCGCGCCTCTTTGCCTTCGTAATGCTGCCCACCGCCATTGTCGGCTGGTATTTCTACGTGCTGGCGACGCCGATGTATGCCAGCAAGTCGGAATTCGTGATCCTGCAGGCCGACGGCACCCTGGGCGGCGTCGGCAGTTTCTTCGCCGGCACCCAGTTCGCCACCAGCCAGGATTCCATCTCGGTCCAGTCCTTTCTGGAATCGAAGGAAGCGATGCTGCTGCTGGACCGGGACGAGGGGTTCATGGAGCATTTCTCGCAACCACATATCGACCCGATCCAGCGCCTGGACCCGCAAGCCACGAACGAGGACGCCTACAATACCTACTCGAAGATGGTGACGATCGGTTATGACCCGACCGAGGGCGTGATCCGGATGGAAGTGGCCGCCGCGGAACCCGAAACGGCGGCGGAATTCTCCGAGGCGCTGATCTCCTATGCCGAGGGCCGGGTGAACAACCTGTCCGAGCAGAAGCGCGAGGACCAGATGGACGAGGCCCGCGCGGTCTTCGAAACCGCCCAGGCCGAGCGGCGCAAGGCGCAGGAAGAACTTGTCGAGCTGCAGCTGCAGGGCGAGGTTCTGGATCCCGAGGGCGTCATCGCCAGCCTGCGCAGCCGGATCAACCAGGTCGAGGTGCAGATCCAGGAAAAGGAACTGCAGCTCGCGGCCCTTTTGGACAACCCCCGCCCCAACCAGGCCAAGGTCGACGGCACACGCGCCGATATCGAACGGTTGCAAAGCCTGCTGGCTTCGCTCAATGCCCAGATGATCGACGCCTCGAAGGGTGAAAACTCGCTGGCGCAGCTGACGGTCAACATCCAGATGGCCCAGGCCGACCTGGCCACCCGCGACATCATGCTTCAATCCGCGCTGCAGCAGATGGAGACGACCCGGATGGAGGCGAACCGCCAGGTGCGCTATCTGACCGTCTCGGTGAACCCGGTTCCCAGCCAGGAGCCCACATACCCCCGCAAATTCGAGAACACGATCGTGGCATTCCTGATTTTTGCTGGTATCTACCTGATGATCTCGCTCACTGCGTCCATCCTCAGAGAACAGGTATCATCGTAAATCCATGAAACACGTCCAGATCGCCGATATCACCGTCGGCAACGACCTGCCGCTGACCGTGATCGCGGGCCCTTGCCAGCTGGAAACCGCCGACCACGCGCAGATGATCGCCGGCCGGATGAAGGAGGTCTGCGACGCCGCCGGCGCGCGCTACGTCTTCAAGGCCAGCTACGACAAGGCCAATCGCACCTCGCTGGGCGGCAAGCGGGGCCTGGGCATCGACAAGGGGCTCAAGGTGCTGGACGACATCCGCAGCGGCATGGGCATTCCGGTGCTGACCGACGTGCATACCGAGGCGCAATGCGCACAGGCGGCGCAGGCGGTCGACGTGCTGCAGATCCCCGCCTTCCTCTGCCGGCAGACCGACATGCTGCTGGCCGCCGGAGAAACCGGCAAGGCGGTCAACGTCAAGAAGGGGCAGTTCCTCGCCCCCTGGGAGATGCCCAACGTCGTGGCCAAGATCGAAAGCACCGGCAACCACAACATCCTTCTGACCGAGCGCGGCACCTCATTCGGCTACAACACGCTGGTGGCCGACATGCGGGCGCTGCCGCAGATGGCACAGACCGGTTATCCGGTGGTCATGGACGCCACCCATTCGGTGCAGCAGCCGGGCGGCCAGGGTGGCTCGTCGGGTGGCCAGCGCGAGTTTGCGCCGGTGATGGCGCGGGCCGCGGTCGCACTGGGGGTGGGCGCAGTCTTCATCGAAACCCACGAGGATCCCGACAACGCCCCGTCGGACGGGCCCAACATGATCGCGCTGGACAACATGGCCGCGCTGATCGATACGCTCATGGCCTTCGACCGCCTGGCCAAGGCAAACCCGATCCGGATCTGAGACAAGGGGCAGAGAGCATGACGAAACCGACTTCGCCGGTCACGCCGAACACCTGGGAATTCCTGCGCGACCCGATGATCGCGCCCACCGGGTTCCGCGAATATGACGCGCGCTGGAAATATCCCGACGAGATCAACCTGCCCGGCATGACCGCGCTGGGGCTCGGCCTGGGTACCCAGATCCACCGCCGCGGGATCGAGCCGGTTATCGCCGTCGGCAACGACTATCGCGACTACTCGCTGGCGATCAAGCAGGCGCTGATCCTGGGGCTGGTGCAGGCCGGCATCCAGGTGAGGGATATCGGCCCCGCGCTCAGCCCGATGGCCTATTTCGCCCAGTTCCACCTGGACGTGCCAGCCGTGGCCATGGTCACCGCCAGCCACAATCCCAACGGCTGGACGGGGGTCAAGATGGGCTTTGAACGCCCCCTGACCCACGGCCCCGACGAAATGGCCGAGCTGCGCGACATCGTTCTGGGCGGCCATGGCGAGGCACGGCCCGGCGGCGGATGGGCGTTCGTGCCCGGCGTGCGCGAGGCCTATATCGACGATCTGGTCGGCGATTTCCGCATGTCGCGCCCGCTCAAGGTGGTCTGCGCCACCGGCAACGGCACCGCCAGCGCCTTCGCGCCCGAGATCTTCGAGCGCATGGGCGTCGATGTGGTGCCCAGCCACACGCGGCTGGATTACACCTTTCCCAACTACAACCCGAACCCCGAAGCGATGGAAATGCTGCACGACATGGCCGACACGGTGCGGGCCAGCGGCGCCGACATGGCGCTGGGCTTCGACGGCGACGGCGACCGCTGCGGCGTGGTCGATGACGAGGGCGAGGAGATCTTTGCCGACAAGGTGGGCGTGATCCTGGCCCGCGACCTGGCCAAGCTGCATCCGGGCGCCACCTTCGTGGCCGACGTGAAATCCACCGGCCTGTTCGCCAGCGACCCCGAATTGCAGGCGCAGGGGGTCAAGGCCGACTACTGGAAGACCGGCCATTCCCACATGAAACGGCGGGTCAAGGAGTTGGGCGCGCTGGCGGGGTTCGAGAAATCCGGCCACTACTTCCTGGCCGAGCCGGTGGGCCGGGGCTATGACTGCGGCATGCGCGTCGCGGTCGAGATCTGCAAGCTGATGGACCGCAACCCCGACAAGTCCATGTCGGATCTGCGCAAGGCCCTGCCCCGCACCTGGAGCACGCCGACCATGTCGCCCCATGCCCCGGACACCGAAAAATACGACATCCTCGACCGCCTGGTCGCCAAGCTGGTGGCGCGGCACAAGGCCGGCGAACCCGTGGCCGGCCGCCCGATCAAGGAGGTGGTCACCGTGAACGGCGCCCGCGTCATCCTCGACAACGGCAGCTGGGGGCTGGTGCGCGCCAGTTCCAACACGCCCAACCTGGTGGTGGTCTGCGAAAGCAGCGAGAGCGAGGCCGAGCTGCGCGCCATCTTCGCCGATCTCGACGCGGTCATCCGCACCGAACCGGGCGTCGGCGACTACGACCAGACGATCTGAGCGCTCGGCCCGGGCTTCATCTTTTGAAAAATACTCCCGCCGGAGGCTCCCCAAGGGGCCACCGGCGCGCCCGCCGGGCTCAATTGCCGCCCAGCAGTTTCAAAAGCCCTTTTCTTGCCTCGTCCTCCAGCCGGTCCTTCAGCACCTCCTCGAGGTCCTGTTCCGGCGCGATCTCGGTGTCCAGTTCCTGCGACAGCTTCTCGCGCAACTTCTCCTTGGCCTCTGCCTCGAGCGCGTCCTTCTGCTTGTCGACCTCCTCGTCGATCCGCTCCTGCAGGGCACGGGACAGGTCCGGCCGTATGCGGGGATCCGACCACGGCCCGGTCAGCCGCACGGGGATGCGCAGCGGACGACCGTTGTGGGTGGCCTCCGGCAACAGCGTATAGTCCAGGTCGCGCGCACCCAGCCCCACGCGCCCCTCGCCCGCGACCCGCTTGCCCTTGATCATCAACTCCAAATCGCTGTTGAACAGGTTCCCCTCCCGCATCGTGAAGCTGGCGGTCAGCCCGTCGAACACGGTCGACCCGCCATTTCCGCCGCCCGAGCGCACCAGCTCCTCCAGGTCGAACCCGCTGAAGAAACCCTTGCCGACCGAAACCCGGCCCGACCCCGACAGCGAGCGCATGATCGCCGCCTCGCTCTGGCCCACCCCGAGGAAGTCCAGCCGGCCCGAGATCTCGCCATGTAGTTTGTCGATACCTGCCAGCACCGGCAGCGCGTCATTCAGTTCGATCGCCTCGATCGAAAGGTCGCCGCCGACCGACAGGCCGTTGCGGTTGTTGGCCACCAGCTGCCCGCTGATCCGGCCGGAAAAGACGTTCACGGGCTGCAATTGCAGAACCGCGCGGGACCGCTCGATCCCCAGGCTGACGCGGGTCTCGCCCAGCACCATGCCCGGCAGGCGGATCTCCTGCGCGGCCAGGCCCAGCGTTCCGTCGGCCAATGCCAGCGCCGAGGCGTCGATCAGCGCATCGGACCATCCGGCAGGCGCTTCCGGCGGTGCTGCGGCGCCGCCACCGCTGCCCCCGGCGCTCGGCGCCGGATCGCCGCCCTGTGGCGCCAGGCCGGTCAGGTCCAGGATGCCGCCGGACAGCCGTGCGGTGACGACCGGCTTGGCCGCAAGCGTCACGTCCGCATCCCCGGTCAGGATGTTGCCATCGAGGTCCAGCCGCAACCGGCGCAGCGAAATCCGGCCATCCGGGGTATAAGTCAGCTGTCCCGCGAGATCGGCGGCCCGACCCAACCCGCGCGGCAGGTCGACGCCGCGCTGCCCGAGCGCGGACAGGGCGCGGGCGGTATCCGTCATTCGCACGGCAATGTCGCCCGCCAGCGCCCCTTCGGTGCTGGCCTTGCCGTCATACTCCACCGTCCCGCCGGCGGTGCGCGCGCTGAGCGCAAGGCGCGACACCTGCCCCTCCAGGAACCCGGTCGGATCGGCCAGCGCGACCCGCGCCTCTATCGGATCCGCCCCGCGGGACAGCGACAACTCGACATCCAGCGGGCCTGCCGCATCCGGCCAGCGCGCCGTCAGGTCCACACCGCTCTGGTCGAGGGCCACCGCGCCGTCGGTCACCAGGATCAGCCGGGCATTGCGCAGAGTCAGGCGGTCCAGCGTGAAGGTCTGCCCTGCCGCATCGGGCGCCGGCGGCGCAGGGGACGGATCAGCGGTGGGCGACGCGGAAGGCGCGCCGCCGGGTCCAAATTGCCAGTTGGCCCGCTCGCCCGCCCCTTCCAGCCGCAGAACCGGCGAATCGGCCACGATCCGTTCGATCCGGATCTCGCGCTGCAAGAGCGGCGCGGCGGCGATTCCGATGGTCAGCCCCTCGGCCCGAAACATCGGCTCGGGCCCGGCCCAATCGGCATTGGCCAGCGTCACCGGCCCGGTTTCGACCCCCAGAACCGGCCAGAACGTAAACCGCACCTCGCCCGAAAACACCACTTCGCGGCCGGTCTGCGCCCGGATCTGGTCCGCCGCCAGCCGGGCCAGCTTCTCTCCGGGCAGCAGGAGCAGCGCCCCCACAAGCAACACCGCGACAGCCACCAGAATGGCCACGATCCGCACCAGCCAGCGCATGAGATTGCTCCTCGCCTCGTGTTTTTCTCAGCATAGAACATCGCGTCACGGCGCGCACATCAATTGCATGGGATCGCCCGGCACTCTATATGCGCGCTGATGAGCACCAATCCTCCCGATCTGCGCCCCGACCTCGCGCCGCGCGCCGCCCTGTCCGAAACCCCGCGTGCCGGACAGCCCACAATCGGCATGGTCTCCCTGGGGTGCCCCAAAGCGCTGGTGGACAGCGAGCGCATTCTCACCCGGCTGCGTGCCGAGGGCTACGGCATCTCGCCCGACTATGCCGGGGCAGATGCGGTCATCGTGAACACCTGCGGCTTTCTCGACAGCGCCAAGGCCGAAAGCCTTGACGCGATCGGCGAGGCCCTGACCGAAAACGGCAAAGTGATCGTCACCGGTTGCCTGGGGGCCGAGCCCGATTACATCCGCGAGCACCATCCGCGCATCCTGGCCGTCACCGGACCGCATCAATACGAGCAGGTGCTCGATGCGGTGCACGGGGTGGTGCCGCCGGATCCCGACCCGTTCGTGGACCTGCTTCCGGCGCGCGGCGTGCAGCTGACGCCTCGGCACTACAGCTATCTCAAGATTTCCGAGGGCTGCAATCACAAGTGCCGCTTCTGCATCATCCCCGACATGCGCGGACGCCTGTCCAGCCGACCCGCCCACGCGGTGCTGCGCGAGGCGGAAAAGCTTGTGGATAACGGTGTGCATGAGTTGCTGATTATCTCTCAGGACACAAGTGCTTACGGGCTGGACCGAAAGCACGACGTGCACCTGTGGAAAAATCGTGAGGTGCGCAGCCACATCACCGACCTGGCGCGCGAACTGGGGCAGCTGGATGCCTGGGTGCGGCTGCACTACGTCTACCCCTACCCGCATGTGCGCGAGTTGATCCCGCTGATGGCGGATACCGGCAGCAACCTGTTGCCCTACCTGGATATTCCGTTCCAGCACGCGCATCCCGACACGTTGAAACGCATGGCGCGACCGGCGGCGGCGGCCAGGACGCTGGACGAAATCGCCGCCTGGCGGGCGATCTGCCCGGACATCACCCTGCGATCGACCTTCATCGTCGGCTATCCGGGCGAGACCGAGGCCGAGTTCCAGACCCTTCTGGACTGGCTGGGCGAGGCGCAGCTGGATCGGGTTGGATGTTTCAAATATGAAAACGTTGAAGGCGCCAGATCGAATTCTCTACCCGATCACGTTGAAGAAGATCAAAAGCAGGATCGCTGGGAGCGCTTCATGGCCAAGGCGCAATCCATCTCCGAGGCGCGCCTGGCCGCCAAGGTCGGCCAGCGGATCGACGTGATTGTGGACGAAGTGGACGACGAGGCCGCAACCTGCCGCACCAAGGCGGATGCTCCCGAGATCGACGGCAACCTTTTCATCGACGCGGAGTTCGAGGGGCTCAAACCCGGCGACATCGTCCGCGTCGAAGTGGAGGAGGCCGGCGAATACGACCTCTGGGGCCGACAGGTTCCGGCCGCCTGAGCCGGTGCCGCCCCGACCTGCACGGGTTGCCCAACGGCGGTGCGCCTCTATGGTGAGGACGATTCAGCCAACCGCAGAGGAGCGCCAGATGACCGACAAGCCAGACATCGCCCAGAAAGCCCCGTTTCCCGTCGAAGTGACCGAGGGCAAGACCTATTTCTGGTGCGCCTGCGGGAAATCCAGCCGGCAGCCCTTTTGCGACGGGTCGCACAAGGAGACCGGTTTCGAGCCGGTCAAGTATACCGCCGAGGCCGACAAGAAGGTGTTCTTCTGCGGCTGCAAGCACTCCGGCAAGGTGCCGCTCTGCGACGGGTCACATTCAAGCCTTTGAGCGTCGCAATCCGTTCAGGCGCTCCGCGTTCGGGCAGAACTCCGGCGCGGAGCGGTCCTCGGATTGCTGCGCCGCCAGCCATTGCTCGCAGGCCGCCCTGCACCCGCCGGGCGCACCGCCTGCTGCGCGGCATTGGGTGACGAGTTCGGCATAGCCCTGCTCGCTCAACCGACCTTCGGCCATCGCCTCGGACAGCGACAGGCCCATGCAGCGGGCGACGGACCGCGTGAGCCAGAAATGCGGCTCGATTTCTCCGAGTCGTATCTGTTTCATGCTTTCTCTCCTGACGGGAAACGGTTTTTCAGTGCAGCCAGACGCGCGCGGTTCCGGCATTCCGGCGGGGCTGCGCCGATTTCGGGATGCGAATCGAGCCAACCCGGACAATCCGCGGCCCAGGCGCAGGCACGGCAACCCTGGACCATCTCCGCCCATTCGGCCTGGCTCAGCGCCCCGGCCCGATACGCCGCCACCAGGTCGACACCCGCTTCCTTGCCCATGCGGCGGACAAGACGCAGGTGTCGCATCATCTGTCCAAGGCGTTGCATCGCGATGTCCCCGGGTCCGTGTTCAGGGCTGCAGACGCGCCAGCAGGTCCCGGTTCCGGCAATAACCCGGCGGGGCTGCGACGGTCGGCGACTGTTCCAGCACACCGGCACAATGCGCGGGATCGCTGCAGCCGGTGCATTTCAGGACGGCATCGGTGATCTCGTCGATGGACAGATCACCGCTCAGGGCCGCTTCCTGCAGGTCGACGCCGGTGGCCGTCGCCATGCGATCGACAAGCCCGGCGTGGCGCTTGAGTGTCTCGATTTCGATCATTGACCGGTCTCCCTGTTCGGCGCGGATGACCATCACTCTACCCCCGGCAGTGCGCGGCCAGCATTGACTCAGGTCAAGACGGGATCCCCAGATGGTCGAAATAGGCGCGAACCGCGTCCTGCACGCGCCGAAACCGGTCGCCGCCCAGTTTCTTGCCGCCATACCAGCGGGTCACGATGACGACATGACCGTCCAGCCCGGCGCGCTCCAGCATGCGCAGGATCACCATGCCCGCGCCGCCCTCACCGTCATCGGCCTTCAGGCCGCCGGTGTCCAGCAGGGCGGCCCAGGTGTTGTGCGTGGCCCTGGCATAGCTGCGCTCGGATTTCAGCGCACCAAGCACGGCGTCGATCTCGGCCCGGCTGCGAACCGGCGCGCCGGAAACCGCGTATTTCGAGCCGCGATCGCTCAGCACGACGCCAAGCCGGACCAGTCCGGTCAAGGAGCGATCCCCAGTTGCCGCGCCGTCCGGCGCACCGTGTCGATCCGCTCGGCATTGGGCGGGTGGCTGCCCAGGAACCGGTTGCCCGGATCGGGAATGCGCGTGAAGAATCGCGCCCCGACCAGCGGATCATAACCCGCACGGTAGGTAATCACCGTGCCCAATTCGTCCGCTTCCAGCTCGAAATCCTTCGAGAAGGTGCGCGCACCCACCGCCGCGCCAAGTTGCTGCGCGGTCTGCACCGATCCGGCGCCGGTCAGCGTGGCAAGCTCGGCAAAGATCGCGGCCCCTGCCGCGGCATTCACCGCCTGGCGGTCGAGATGCCCGCGGATGTGATGCGCGGCCTCGTGCCCCATCACGAAGGCCAGCTCGTCGGCATTGCGCGCATCCGCGATCATCGCCGCGGTGAAGGTAATGACGGGGCGGCCCTGCTTGTCACGGCTCTGATAGGCGTTGGCCGGCGCGCGCGGGTCGGAATCGACCACGATGCGGAAATCGCAGTTCACACCGCTGGTGCGGCGGCGGCATTCTTCCACCGCGCGCGGGCCGACCGCGCGGCTGACCTCGGCAAAGCTTTGCACCGCCTGTTCGGGGCTGGGCCGCGGCCCGCCCGCGTCGGGCAGTGGTGGCCCGCCCGGTGCCGGAGGCGCCGGCAAGGGTCCGCAGGAGGCGAGGATGAAGGCCAGCAACAACAGGATCCGGCGCATCTGGATACCTTTCCGAAACAACGACAGCACCGGAGAACCTAGCCCGTCGTGCCGACACCTTCCAGCCCCGTTCCCGTTCCCGCCGGCCGCTTGCAATACCCCGCCGGCAGGGTCACTGTGACAGGATGTTTACCATCGAGCATGAATTCGATTCCACCGTCATCACCCTTGTGGACGAGGGCGAACTGCCCTTGCAGGAGGATGTGGTGATCAACTCCTTCGCCGAATGCGTCACCCTGGAACAGCTGGATCCGCGCAGCGACCGGATCCAGAAGATCACGCTGTCCCCGGAACAGCTGCGCGACCTGGCCGCGGCGCTGGATCTTCCCGAAGGCGTCTATCAATACCGCCCCGCCGGGCCTGAAACCCAGGGCTCGCCATAACGCGCCGGCCCATCGCACCGTCGATCCGTGGCCCCGGAGTGCCAGCCCCCGGCCTGTCCCGTAGCAGCGCGCCCTGCCGCGCAACGGCGCAATCCGGACAGGTGAGCGGCTTTTTCCCTTGAAACCCATGCTTCGGTGCCCGAGATAGGTAGGGAGATAATGTAAAAGGGATTTACATCCATGCCGGCCCCGAACCCAGACGCGCTCGACTTTCTGCTCTCCCGCCGGTCGCGCCCGGCAAAGACGTTGCGCGCCCCGGCGCCGACACGTGAGGACCTGGCCCCGCTTCTGACCGCCGCCGCGCGCAGCCCCGATCACGGCAAGCTGGAACCCTGGCGCTTCATCGTGATCGAGGCCGGCGCGATGGCCCGGCTTGCCGATCTGGCGCAGGCCCGCGCCGAAGCGTTGCACAAGAGCGCAGAGGACACGGCCAAGGCGCGCAGCCAATTCGATATGGGCCACCTTGCCGTAGCGGTGATCGAGGTGCAGCGCCCCAGCGAGAAGATCCCCGCGATCGAACAGACCTATTCCGCCGGCGCAGTCTGCCTGGCCCTGCTCAACGCGGCGCTGGCCGCGGGCTGGGGGGGCAACTGGCTGACCGGCTGGGTCGCGCATGACCGCGAATTCTGCACCACCGGCCTCGGCCTGGCCGAGAATGAGCGCGTGGCCGGATTCATCCACATCGCCACCGAGGGCAGCATCCCGCCCGAGCGTCCGCGCCCGGATCTGGACGCCATCACCGAATGGGTCGCCGAATGACGATCCTCAACAGCTTCACCCTGGCGCTCGGCCAACTGGGCGATCCCCGGTTTCGCAAGGTTCTGTTTCTCGGCATCGGCCTGACACTGGCCCTTCTGGTGGCATCTTATGCCGGTTTCCTGTGGCTGATCAACGCATTGGTCGGTGAGGACGCGACCCTGCCGGTTCTGGGGCAGGTGACCTGGCTCGATGACCTGCTCAGCTGGTCCTCGCTCCTGTTCATGCTGGTGTTGTCGGTGTTCCTGATGGTCCCCGTGGCCTCGGCCATCACGTCGATGTTCCTCGACGACGTGGCGCAGGCGGTCGAGGACAGGCACTATCCCGCTCTGCCCAAGGTGACGCCGGTGCCGTTCTGGGACGCGCTGCGCGACACGGTGAATTTCCTGGGGGTTCTGCTGCTCGCCAACCTGCTGGCGCTCTTGCTCTACGTGTTCTTTCCGCCCTTCGCGCCGCTGATCTTCTGGAGCCTCAACGGCTTTCTGCTGGGCCGGGAATATTTCACGCTGGCGGCGATGCGGCGGCTGGGGCGCGACGGCGCGCGCAAGCTGCGGGCGCGGCACGGCGGGACGATCTGGCTGGCGGGAACGCTGATGGCGATGCCGCTGTCGGTGCCGGTGGTCAACCTGCTGGTCCCGATCCTGGGCGCGGCCACATTCACCCACATCTTCCACGCCCTGCAGGCGCGGCCCTGATCCTCAGCCCGCGGGCGGCATCCGGCCCATCCAGTCGAAGTCGCGCACGCCGATCCAGCCCGAGACGATGATCCCGGCGATGATGCACCAAAGCACGAAGGCGACGGCGGTGGTGATCCAGGCCTTCTTCTTCAGGTGATGCACCTCGGGCGCGCCGGCCTGGGTGCCGGGCACGATCTCGCCCAGGTCGCCCTGGGTCTTGATCCGGATCGGCAGCACCACGAGGAAGGTCATGAACCAGATGACCGCGAAGAGAACGAGGGCCGAGGTGATGGACATGGGGGATCGCCTTGTGAGTGAGTGGGCTTTTGCGCTCAGACCTGTTCCAGTTCCACCAGGCAGCCGTTGAAATCCTTGGGATGCAGGAACAGCACCGGTTTGCCATGCGCCCCGATCTTGGGCTCGCCGGAGCCCAGCACCCGCGCGCCGCTTGCCTTGAGCTTGTCGCGCGCGGCCAGGATATCCTCGACCTCGTAGCAGACATGGTGGATGCCGCCCGCGGGGTTCTTGTCGAGAAAGCCCCGGATCGGGCTGTCCTCGCCCAGCGGATAAAGCAGCTCGATCTTGGTGTTGGGCAGCTCGATGAAGACGACCGTCACGCCGTGATCGGGCTCGTCCTGAGGTGCCCCGACCGATGCGCCCAGCGCGTCGCGGTATTGCGCGGCGGCGGCGTCCAGATCGGGAACGGCGATCGCGACATGGTTCAGGCGGCCAATCATCCGGGGTCTCCTCTTGTCACATGGCGCCCGGGTTATGCGGGGCGCAGGCCGAAAGCGCAAGTGCGCCAAAGCGCCCATTAACCTGCTGTTAGCCAGCCATCCCTAGCGTGGCCCTGTCTGTCGAGAGGAGCCTGCACATGGACGATTCGGACCCCTTTGCCAATCCCTACCGGATGCCGACGGCGGCGCGCCCGCTCTTGGGCCTGACCATACTGGTGGTCGAGGACAGCCGCTATGCCTGCGAGGCGCTGCGGCTGATGTGCCTGCGCAGCGGCGCGCGGATCCGCCGCGCCGATTGCCTGGCCTCGGCCCATCGCCACCTTCAGATCTATCGCCCCTCGGTCCTGATCGTCGACCTCGGCCTGCCCGACGGCTCGGGCAGCGCGCTGATCGAGGACATGGCCGAGGCCAACCCGCGCATCGGCGTGATCCTGGGCATGTCCGGCGACGATTTCACCGAGGCGGTCGCCATCTCGGCCGGCGCCGACGGGTTCCTGGCCAAGCCGATCATCTCGCTGGCGGCGTTCCAGAACGCGATCCTCAACCGTCTGCCGCCGGAATGGCAGCCGGCCGGGCCGCGTATCGTTCCGGACGAGGTCATCCGGCCCGACCCGATGGCCTATCACGACGACATCGCCCATGCCGCCGAGATCCTGGGCGAGGGCACGCGCGGCGAGACGCTGGACTATGTGGCGCAGTTTCTCGGCGGGGTTGCCCGCAGCGCCGAGGATCACGCCCTGGCCGACGCGGCCGAACAGCTGGCGCTGGCGCGCGAACACGGCCTGCCGGCCGCGGCCAAGGCCGCCCGCGTGGCCGGCCTGGTCCAGGACCGGCTGACCCGGCGCGAGGCGATCTGATGCTGACACTGTTCATTGCCGCCGTTGCCACGCTCTCGATCGTCCTCTACGGGCAGGCCCGCATCGCCGCCCGAGAAATCCGGCGCAACCGAGCCCGCGCCGGTGGCCGCGTGCTGCGTGACCTCACCATCGCTCCGCGCCGCTGAGCCGGGGCGTCGGACACTGATTGTCGCCCCGGAGCGGCAGCCGGTTTCGGGAACCTGGCCCATGTCCGGCACGTTGACGGCTCAGCCAGACGAAGGAGCCAGACATGACGTCGATCTACGATGCGATCAAACGAGACCACGACCGACACCGCGACCTGATGGACCGGATCGCCGACACCAGCGGCGACAGCGAAACCCGCCGCAAGCTGTGGCGGGAGTTCTACCAGGACGTCAAATCCCACGCCGCCGCGGAAGAGGAGACGTTCTATTCCAAGCTGATTTCCGAGACCTGGGGTCAGGACGCGGCCCGCCATTCGGTGCATGAACACCAGCAGCTCGACGACCTGATGGAAGAACTGAACGCAACGGACATGTCATCGCCGGCATGGCTGGCCACGTTCAAGACGCTCGAACACGACTATCACCACCACATGGACGAGGAGGAGAACGACGTGTTCGCCCGCGCCCGCGAGGTCATCGGCGAAGAGCACAACGACGCCTTCGGCCAGCGTTTCCACAAGCGCAAGGCGCAGGAGGTTGAGCTGATCGACGACAAGCTGGCCGACAGCCTGGAGGACTGACCGGCCTTACCCGCCTGCGGCTCAGTCCTGCGGGATCACCCGCAGGCCCAGTTCCATCAGCTGGTCGGAGGTCGGCTCGGACGGGGCAGACACCATCAGATCCTCGGCGCGCTGGTTCATCGGGAACATGATGACCTCGCGGATATTGGCGGTATCGGCCAGCAGCATCACGATCCGGTCGATGCCGGCCGCACAGCCGCCATGCGGCGGCGCGCCGTATTGGAACGCGTTGAACAGGCCGCCGAACCGCTTCTTGACCTCGTCGGCGCCATAGCCCGCGATCTCGAAGGCCTTGAGCATGATCTCAGGCTTGTGGTTCCGGATCGCGCCCGAGACGATTTCATAGCCGTTGCAGGCCAGGTCGTACTGATAGCCCTTGACCGCGAGCGGGTCGCCCTCCAGCGACTCCATCCCGCCTTGCGGCATCGAGAAAGGGTTGTGCTCGAAATCGATCTCGCCGGTTTCCTCGTCCTTCTCGTAGATCGGGAAATCGACGATCCAGGCAAAGGCGAAGCGGTCCTTCTCGGTCAGCCCCAGCTCCTCGCCGATCACGTCGCGCGCCTTGCCTGCGACCTTCTCGAAGCTCTTGGTCTTGCCGCCCAGGAAAAAGGCCGCATCGCCCACGCCCAGCCCCAGCTGCTGGCGGATCGCCTCGGTGCGCTCGGGGCCGATATTCTTGGCCAGCGGGCCGGCTGCTTCCATGCCCTCGCCCTGGTCGCGCCAGAAGATATATCCCATCCCCGGCAGCCCCTCTTTCTGAGCAAAGGCGTTCATCCGGTCGCAGAACTTGCGCGAACCGCCGCCCGGCGCCGGGATGGCGCGAATCTCGGTGCCCTCCTGCTCCAAGAGCCTGGCGAAGATGGCGAAGCCCGATCCGCGGAAATGCTCGGAACAGTCCTGCATCTTGATCGGGTTGCGCAGGTCGGGCTTGTCGGTGCCATACCAAAGCGCCGCGTCGCGATACGAGATCTGCGGCCAGACCTCATCGACCTTGGCGCCCTGCCCGAACTCCTCGAACACGCCGTGCAGCACCGGCTGGATCGTGTCGAACACGTCCTGCTGGGTGACAAACGACATTTCCATGTCGAGCTGGTAGAAATCCGTGGGCGAGCGGTCGGCGCGCGGGTCCTCGTCGCGGAAACAGGGCGCGATCTGGAAATACTTGTCGAAGCCCGAGACCATGATCAGCTGCTTGAACTGCTGCGGCGCCTGCGGCAGCGCATAGAACCGCCCCGGATGCAGGCGCGAGGGCACCAGGAAATCGCGCGCGCCCTCGGGGCTGGAGGCGGTGATGATCGGTGTCTGGTATTCGCGGAACCCCTTGTCCCACATCCGCCGGCGCATCGAGGCCACAACGTCCGAGCGCAGCGTCATGCTGGCCTGCATCGCCTCGCGGCGCAGGTCGAGATAGCGATAGCGCAGGCGGGTCTCCTCGGGATATTCCTGTTCGCCGAACACCATCAGCGGCAGCTCGGCCGCGGCGCCCAGCACCTCGAGCTCGCGGACATAGACCTCGATCTCGCCGGTGGGCAGCTTGGGATTGACCAGGTCCGGATCGCGCGCCTTCACGCTGCCGTCGATGCGGATGCACCATTCGCTGCGCACCTTTTCCAACTCGGCAAAGGCCGGGCTGTCGCCGTCGCACAGCACCTGGGTGATGCCGTAATGGTCGCGCAGGTCGATGAACAGGACGCCCCCGTGATCGCGCACCCGATGCACCCAGCCCGACAGGCGGACGGTGTCGCCGACATTGGCGGCGGTCAGATCGGCGCAGGTGTGGCTGCGATAGGCGTGCATGTGTCAAATCCCTTCGGCCCGGAAATCGGTCGGGCCGATACACCGCGCCGGGGCCGGGAAGTCAAGGGATCAGGGGCGTTCGCGGCGGATTTCGCTCAGCTCCGTTTCCGGATCGGAAACGGAAGCGCGTCACCGCGGCCCAGTGCCCGACTGCCCGACCAATCGGACCGGGATCAGGCCGCGCAGCGCGTTGCCGACATGGGCTTCTGGCGCGGCGACAAGGTCATCGACGGTCAGGTCACCCTCGACCGCACGCCCGGTCTCGAGCATCTCGGCCCGCAGGATCCCGGGCAGCAGGCCGGCCGATGCCGGTGGTGTCACTAGGCCCCGGGACGTCGCCACAAAGAGATTGGTAATGGTGCCCTCGCACAGAGCGCCCGCCTCGTTGAGAAACAGCATCTCGTCCACGCCTTCGGGCAATTCCGAGCGCACCCGGTCATAGAGCGCGCGGCGGGTCGTCTTGTGCCGCAGCCACGGATCGTCCGAGCGCAGCCGCTCTGCCGCGATGGCGACGCGCCAGCGGGGCGGGTTCGGGTCGAGCGCGCCGGTTCCCAGGCGAAAGCCGCCTTCGGCGTCCATCGTCAGGCGGCAACGCAAGGGCGCGGGGCCGTCCGCGCCGGCCAGGCAGGCCAGCGCCCGCCGCCGGTCGAACGGAATCTCCAGCGCGGCGGCCGTCCGCGCCATGCGCTCAAGGTGCCGGTCACGCCGCACCAGACCGGTGCCGGGCCGATAGCCCAGCGTTTCGATCAGGCGGAAACCGGGCTCAGCCGGTGCGCGAAGCGGGCCTTCCATAGCGCCTCCTCGTATTCGGACCCGGCGGTGCTGTCCCAGACCACCCCGCCGCCCACGTTCAGCACGGCCCGCCCGCCCTGAACGATCAGGGTGCGGATGGCCACGTTGAACTCCGACCGCCCGTCCGGCGCCGCCCAGCCGATCGCCCCGCAATAGATGTCGCGCGGCCAGGGCTCCTGTTCGGACAGGATCTCCATCGCGCGGATCTTGGGCGCGCCGGTGATCGAGCCGCAGGGAAACAGCGCCCGCAGGATGCCCGACAGCGTGGTGCCCGGCACCAGCCGCGCCTCGACCTGCGAGGTCATCTGGTGCACGGTGGCATAGGTCTCGACCTCGAAAAGCCGCGGCACCTTGACCGTACCCGGAACGGCCACCCGGCTGATGTCGTTGCGCAGCAGGTCCACGATCATCAGGTTTTCCGCGCGGTTCTTCTCGTCGCCATGCAGGAAGTCGCGGCGCTGCGCGTCCTGGGCCGGGTCCGCGCTGCGCGGCTGGGTGCCCTTCATCGGGCGGGTTTCGATGCGCCCCTGCGCATCGGTGCGAAAGAACAGCTCGGGCGACCGGCTGAGCAGGTCCGGCAGGCCGTCCTGTTCGACCAGCGCGCCGTGGCCGACCGGCTGCGCCGCCGCAAGCGCCGCATAGAGGGCGCCGGCGCACCCTTCGACGCTCAGATCCACGGGAAAGGTGAGATTGGCCTGGTAGATGTCGCCGGCCCCGATCGCCTCGTGGATGCGGCCGAAAGCGCGGGCATGGCGCGCGGCGTCCCAGCGCGGCGAAAAACTCGACACGCCGCCCGCCGGTGCCGGCAAGGCGCGCGCCACCGGACCGTCATAGACCCCGAAGCACAGAAGCGGCAACCGCCGGCCCTTCGGCAGGCGCGGTGTCAGCCGGGGTTCCAGCGCATAGCCCAGCTCATAGCTTGCATATCCGGCCAGCCATCCGCCCTCGGCCCGCGCGGCGTCCAGCGCGGCCATCGCCCCCGGCACCTCCTCTGGCGCATCGGCCCGGATCGTCCGGACGGGTTCGACGAACCCCGTACCCGGCCCCCCGGGCCCCTGATCGAAGCGAATACGCACGTTTGGCCCCCGTTCCGCAGGACTTGTGATATAGGCCATGCAAGCAAAGCAAGAAAGGGCCGATTGCGGCATCTCCGCCCCCGAATCCGATACCCCTTGCACCTTTCGGCCCGGTCCCTATAACCCACGACAATTTGGGCGCACGCAGGCTGCCCGACTCGAACTTGCAAGGGGACCGACATGCCGAAGAGAACCGATATCAAGTCGATCATGATCATCGGGGCGGGACCCATCATCATCGGCCAGGCCTGCGAGTTCGACTATTCCGGCGCCCAGGCCTGCAAGGCCCTGCGCGAGGAAGGCTATCGGGTCATTCTGGTCAACTCGAACCCGGCGACGATCATGACCGACCCGGGGCTGGCCGACGCCACCTATATCGAGCCGATCACGCCCGAGATCGTCGCGAAGATCATCGAAAAGGAACGCCCCGACGCGCTCTTGCCGACCATGGGCGGGCAGACGGGGCTGAACACCTCGCTGGCGCTCGAGGAAATGGGCGTGCTTGAGAAATTCGGCGTCGAGATGATCGGCGCCAAGCGCGAGGCAATCGAGATGGCCGAGGACCGCAGGCTGTTCCGCGAGGCGATGGACCGCCTGGGGCTGGAAAACCCCCGCGCCACCATCGTCACCGCCCCCAAGAAGGCCGACGGCAAGGCCGATCTGGATGCCGGCGTGCAGATCGCGCTCGAGGCGCTGGAGGATGTCGGGCTGCCGGCGATCATCCGGCCGGCCTATACGCTGGGCGGCACCGGCGGCGGCGTGGCCTACAACCGCGAGGATTACATCCATTTCTGCCGCTCCGGCATGGACGCCAGCCCGGTCAACCAGATCCTGGTGGACGAAAGCCTGCTGGGCTGGAAGGAATACGAGATGGAGGTGGTTCGCGACACAGCCGACAACGCCATCATCGTCTGTTCCATCGAAAACGTCGATCCAATGGGCGTGCATACCGGCGACTCGATCACCGTGGCCCCGGCCCTGACGCTCACCGACAAGGAATACCAGATCATGCGCAACGGCTCGATCGCCGTGCTGCGCGAGATCGGGGTCGAGACCGGCGGGTCCAACGTGCAATGGGCCGTGAACCCCGAGGACGGGCGCATGGTTGTGATCGAGATGAACCCGCGCGTGTCGCGGTCCTCGGCGCTGGCATCCAAGGCGACGGGTTTTCCGATTGCCAAGATCGCCGCCAAGCTGGCCGTGGGCTATACGCTCGACGAGCTGGACAACGACATCACCAAGGTCACGCCGGCCAGTTTCGAACCGACCATCGACTATGTGGTGACCAAGATCCCGCGCTTCGCCTTCGAGAAGTTCCCCGGCAGCGAGCCCTATCTGACCACCGCGATGAAATCGGTGGGCGAGGCGATGTCCATCGGCCGCACAATCCACGAATCGATGCAAAAGGCGCTGGCCTCGATGGAAACCGGCTTGTCCGGGTTTGACGAGGTGGAAATCCCCGGCCTGAATGTCGGCCCCTGGGAGCCCGCCGACGACAAGGCCGCCGTCATCAAGGCGATCAGCCAGCAGACGCCCGACCGGCTGCGCAGCATCGCGCAGGCCATGCGCCACGGGCTGGACGACCAAGAGATCCAGGCGGTCACCAAGTTCGACCCCTGGTTCCTGGCCCGGATCCGCGAGATCGTCGAGGCCGAACGCACCCTGCGCAGCGACGGCCTGCCGGTGACCGAAGAGGGGCTGCGCGCGCTCAAGATGATGGGGTTCACCGACGCGCGGCTGGCCACGCTTACCGGCCGGGACGAGGACAATGTGCGCCGCGCGCGGCACAACTTGGGCGTGACCGCCGTGTTCAAGCGGATCGACACCTGCGCCGCCGAGTTCGAGGCGCAGACGCCCTATATGTATTCCACCTACGAGGCCCCGGTGATGGGCGAGGTGGAATGCGAGGCGCGGCCGAGCGACCGCAAGAAGGTGGTCATCCTGGGCGGCGGCCCGAACCGGATCGGCCAGGGGATCGAGTTCGACTATTGCTGCTGCCACGCCTGTTTCGCGCTGACCGAGGCCGGCTACGAGACCATCATGGTCAACTGCAACCCCGAGACGGTCAGCACCGACTACGACACCTCCGACCGGCTCTATTTCGAGCCGCTGACCTTCGAGCACGTGATGGAGATCCTGCGCGTCGAGCGGTCGCGCGGCACACTGCACGGGGTCATCGTGCAATTCGGCGGCCAGACCCCGCTCAAGCTGGCCAATGCGCTGCATGACGAGGGCATCCCGATCCTGGGCACCACCCCCGACGCCATCGACCTGGCCGAGGATCGCGAGCGGTTCCAGGACCTGGTCAACCGGCTGGACCTGAAACAGCCCAGGAACGGCATCGCCTCGACCGACGCGCAGGCCCTCGAGATCGCCGGCAAGATCGGCTTCCCGCTGGTGATCCGCCCCTCCTACGTGCTGGGCGGACGGGCGATGGAGATCGTCCGCGACATGGATCACCTCAAACGCTACATCAACGAGGCGGTTGTGGTCTCGGGCAAGAGCCCGGTCCTGCTCGACAGCTATCTCGACGGCGCCGTCGAGCTGGATGTCGATGCGCTCTGCGATGGCGAGAACGTGCATGTCGCCGGCATCATGCAGCATATCGAGGAGGCCGGCGTGCATTCCGGCGACAGCGCCTGTTCGCTGCCGCCCTATTCGCTGGACCGCGCGGTGATCGACCGGATCAAGGCGCAGACCGAGGCGCTGGCCCGCGCGCTGAACGTCGTGGGGCTGATGAACGTGCAATTCGCGATCAAGGATGACGAGATCTACCTGATCGAGGTGAATCCGCGCGCCAGCCGCACCGTGCCCTTCGTCGCCAAGGCCACCGACAGCGCGATCGCGTCCATTGCCGCGCGGATCATGGCCGGCGAGAAGCTCTCGGCCTTCCCGCTGCGCCAGAAACAGAAGGATGCCGGATACGACGTCGACGTGCCGATGGCCGATCCGATGACGCTGGCCGATCCGGACATGCCGTGGTTCTCGGTCAAGGAGGCGGTTCTGCCCTTCGCCCGCTTCCCCGGCGTCGACACCATCCTCGGCCCCGAGATGCGTTCGACCGGCGAGGTGATGGGCTGGGACCGCGACTTCCCGCGCGCCTTCCTCAAGGCGCAGCTGGGCGCGGGCATGGTCCTGCCGGCCGCGGGCCGCGCCTTCGTCTCGATCAAGGACGCCGACAAGGGCGCCTCGATGCTAGAGGCCGCGCAGGTGCTGGTCGGCCAGGGCTTCACGCTGGTGGCCACCCGCGGCACGCAAGGCTGGCTTGAGGGGCACGGCGTGCCCTGCGACGTGGTCAACAAGGTCTACGAGGGCCGGCCCGACGTGGTCGACATGCTCAAGGACGGGCAGGTTCAGCTTGTGATGAACACTACCGAGGGCGCGCAGGCGGTCGAGGACAGCAAGGCGATCCGCTCCACTGCGCTCTATGACAAGATCCCCTATTTCACCACCGCCGCCGGCAGCCATGCCGCAGCGCTGGCGATCAAGGCGATGGCCGAGGGCGATCTGGCGGTCAAGAGCCTGCAGGGCTGATTGTATTGCATACGCCTGATTTCTTGAGCCGGTCATGCGCCGCTGCCATAGCTGAGCCATGAAACTCGCGATCAACGGATTCGGGCGGATCGGCCGCACCATCCTGCGCCAGGTCCTGGACCGGGACCGGAACGGCGATGTCGAGCTGGCGTTGATCAACGACATCGCGCCGCTGGACATGATGGCCTATCTGTTCGCCTATGACAGCGCCTTCGGTCCCTACCCCGGCGAGGTCAAGGCCGAGGGCGGCGCGCTGCGTGTCGATGGCCGCACAGTCCCGGTGAGCCACAGCGCCGACCTGGCGCAGACGGACCTGGCCGGGGTCGACGTGCTGCTGGATTGCACCGGAGTTGCACGCACCTCCGACGTGGCAGGTCGCGGGCTTGCGGCCGGGGCGCGGAAGGTCCTGATCTCGGGCCCCTCGCCCGCCGCCGAACTGACCATCGTGCTGGGCGCGAACGAGGATGCGCTGGGATCCGCTCGGATCGTCTCGAACGCGTCCTGCACGACCAACGCGCTGGCGCCGCTGCTCAAGGTGATCGACGGCATCGCCGGTGTGGACAGCGCCCACATGACCACCATCCATTGCTACACGAACAGCCAGCCGCTGGTCGACGCCCCGCGCGGCGATCCCGCCCGGTCGCGGGCGGCGGCGCAGTCGATGGTGCCGACCACCTCCAGCGCGACCGCGCTGATCGGAACGGTGCTGCCGCGGCTGGCCGGTCGGGTGACGGGCGCGGCGGTGCGGGTTCCGACCGCCAGCGTCTCGGCGGTCGATCTGGTCGTTCGCACCGGCACACCTGTCTCGGCCGAGGATTTCGCCACCCGTCTCAAAGCCGCGGCCGATGCTTCGCCGGTGCTGGGCTGGACCGATCTGCCGCTGGTCTCCTCCGACCTCAGGGCGCGGCCGGAGTCGCTGATCATCGCCGCGCCGGAACTCCTGGTGGCGGGCGACCGGCAGGTCCGCGTCTTCGGCTGGTATGACAACGAATGGGGTTTCTCGGCCCGGATGCTGGACATCGCGCGCCGGATGGCGGCCTGACACGGGTTCGTCACCCAAAGCGTCTTTTGTCACGCATTGCGCTGTGGTAACTCGGATCGAAACGGTGGCGGCGGACGCTCTGCAAGCGCGGGCCCTGGTGCCGATCAGGCGAGTGGAGCAGCATGATGACACGACAGCGCCGCACCGGGATCAGGCACGTGCTGGCCTTGGCCGCCGCGATCTGGATCCCGGGCCTGGCCGGCGCGGTCGAGACCTCGCTGAGCGCACCCGGCGCAAGCGAGGACCTGACCGAGCGGCTGCGGGCCAGCTCCTCGGTCATCGGCGCTGAGGGGCGCGGCCTCGACACTCCGATCGAGCTGATTTCGGCGGCGCTCTCGGATTACCGCACGATGGTGCAGATCCTCTATGACGAGGGTCATTTCAGCCCGGTCGTGAACATCCGGGTCGACGGGCGCGAGGCGGCCAATCTCGATCCGCTCAACACGCCGTCGCAGGTGCGCCGCATCGACATCACCGTCCGGCCCGGCCCCGTGTTCCGCTTCGGCACGGCCGAAATCGGCCCGCTGGCGCCCGAGACCGAGATCCCCGAGACCTATGCGCCGGGTCAGCCGGCCACAACCGGCGCGATCCGCGATGCGGCCTCCGCCGGCGTGCGCGGCTGGCGGCGCGTCGGGTATGCCAAGGCCGATGTCGGCGGCCAGCGCATCACCGCCCGCCACGCCGAGGCGCGCCTGAACGCCCAGGTCGAGCTCGCACCCGGACGCAAGCTCAGGTTCGGCCGGATGTCCGTCAGCGGCGACACCGATGTGCAGGCCGAGGCGATCCGCCGGATCGCGGGCTTTCCCACCGGCGAGGTCTACTCGCCCGAGAAGGCGCAAAAAGTGGCCACCCGCCTGCGCCGCACCGGCACGTTCAGCTCGGTCACCCTGCGCGAGCGCGAAACCGCCAACCCCGACGGCACGTTGGATTTCGACGCCGAGTTCGAGGACCAGCCGAAACGGCGTCTGACCTTCGGCGTCGAGCTGTCGTCAAGCTCGGGCCTCGACGTCTCGGCCACCTGGATGCATCGCAACCTGATGGGACGGGCCGAGAACCTGCGCTTCGAGGCGGCGATCCGCAATATCGGCGGCGACGAGGACATCGACGGCCGGATCGGCCTGCGCCTGAACCGCCCCGACCGTCTTGGGCCGGACGACAACGTGTTCTACCTGATCAATCTGGAGACGCGCGACCGCACGCATTACGACATCCTCAGCGGCACGCTGGGCATCGGCGCCCGGCGGACCTTCTCGGATGAGGCCTTTCTGGAGGCCTATGTCGGCGTGACGTATTCCGACGCCGACGACGCCTTTGGCGAGGGGCGCAAGTTCCGCTATCTGGTGGCGCCCGTCACCGGCGAATGGGATCTGCGCAACGACAAGACAAATGCCACCGCGGGGTATTTCCTGCGGGCCGATGCCACGCCGTTCCTCGGCTTCTCAGGCACCAAGTCCGGGCTGCAGGCCATGCTGGACGGGCGGGCCTACTGGGACATGGGCACCGACGGGCGGCTGGTCCTGGCCGGTCGGATGCAGCTGGGCTCGGTTGTCGGCCCGTCGATCAACGAGATCTCGCCGGATTTCCTGTTCTTCTCGGGTGGCGCGGGATCCGTGCGCGGCCAACCCTTTGAAAGCCTCGGCGTTCCGGTGAACGGCGACATCGCCGGCGGGCGCTCTTTCGCGGGGATCTCGGCCGAGATCCGGGGCCGCGTGACCGACAGGATCTCGCTGGTGGGGTTCTACGATCTGGGCATCGTGGGCCGGGACGCTTTCGTCAACTCGGACAGCGAGGAGCATTCCGGCGCCGGCCTCGGCCTGCGCTATGACCTGGGCGGGTTCGGGCCGCTGCGGGTCGACCTGGCCTATCCGGTCAGCGGATCGACCAGCGACGGGTTCCAGTTCTACATCGGCATCGGTCAGGCCTTCTGATGAGACGCATCGCATATCCCCTTGCGGCGGTGGCCTGCCTTGCAACCGTGCCCGCGCCCCTGCCCGCCCAGCAGGAGGATGAGGAGGACGCCGGCGGCTTTCTCGTCGGGTTTCTGGAAGACAACCTGTCGGGCGACGGCCGCTTCATCAAGGTGCGCGGCCTCGAGGGCGCGCTGAGCGCCAGCGCCTCGATCGAGGAGATCACCGTCGCCGACGATGACGGCGTCTGGCTGACCATCTCGAACGCCACGCTGGACTGGAACCGGCTGGCCCTGGTGCGCGGGCGTTTCTCGGTCAACGAGCTTTCGGCCGAAGAGATCGTCGTCGCCCGCAAGCCCACAACCACCACGACCGAGACCGAAGCGCCCAGCGCGGCGGCACAGCCCTTCAGCCTGCCGGAACTGCCCGTGTCGGTGGAACTGGGCGAGATCCGCGTCGACCGGCTGGAGCTGGGCCAACCGGTCCTGGGGCGCGCGGCGGAATTGCAGCTGGCCGGCGCGCTGTCGCTGGCGGACGGCTCGCTGGATACCGGGTTGACGATCACCCGCCTGGACCGGCCCGGCGACCAGATCGGCCTGCAGGCGGCGTTCAGCAACGAAACCCGTGAGATCACGCTGGACCTGGACGTGACCGAGGATGGCGGCGGACTGATCTCGACCGCCCTGGGCCTTCCAGGTGCGCCGTCGCTGGAACTGACGGCCAAGGGCTCGGGCCCGCTGACGGACTTCACCGCCGACATTGCGCTGGCCAGCGACGAGGTGGACCGCGTCACAGGCCAGGTGCGGTTGCGCAGCGCGACCGAGGTCGACGACGCCGCACCGCCAGGCATCGCCTTTTCGGCCGATCTTGGTGGCGACATGACGCCGTTCCTCGAACCGGCCTATCAGCCGTTTTTTGGCACCGACACCCGCCTGCGCCTGAGCGGCCTCAACGCCTCGGACGGGCGGCTGGCAATCTCCGAGCTGGATCTGAACTCCAGCGCGCTGCGGATCGAGGGCGACATGGCGCTGGCCGCAAGCGGCGTGCTGGAACGGCTGGCCCTGCAGGGCCGCATCACGCCGCCGTCGGGCGAGCGGGTCGTGCTGCCGGTGGCCGATCCACGTGTCGAACTGGGGCAGGCGCAGATCTCGGCGCTCTATGACAGCGGGACGGCCAAGGGCTGGACCCTGAGCGTCACCGCCGAGGATGTCGAGACGCCTCAGGTCAAGCTGGCCGACATCCGGCTGAGCGGCGAAGGCACGGTCGAGACCGAGGGCACGCGGCGGGTTTCGGGCGACCTGCAGGTGGCGCTGGACGGGCTGGATCCGAGCGACCCCGCACTGGCCCGCGCGGTCGGACGCAGGGTGACGTTGGACGGGCTTTTCGACCTGGTGGGCGACGGCAAGCTGCGGCTGAACGACCTTGTGCTCGCCGGCAGCGACTTCACGATGCGGACGGATACCCAGATCGACGGGTTGAACAGCGGCTTCGCGATGGACGGAACCGTGGCGCTCGAGGCCGAAGACCTGGCACGATTCTCGGACCTGGCGGGCCGCGATCTTGGCGGCATGGTCGAGGCGGAATTGACCGGGACCGGCACGCCGCTGGGCGGCAGCTTCGACTTCGAGTTGACGGCAAGCGGCCGGGACCTGGAAAGCGGGATGGCCGAGCTCGACCCCCTGCTGACCGGGCGCACCGAGGTGTTCGTCAGCGCCCTGCGCGACGACACCGGCACCAGGCTGCGCAGCCTGACCGTGGATGGCGCGGCCCTGTCGGCCGAGGCGCAGGCCATCGTTACCGAACCGGGCGGCCTGCTGACGCTGGACGGCACCGCGCGGGTGAAAAGCGCCGATCTGGCGCCGTTCTCGCAGCTGGCCGGCATGGATCTGGGTGGCGATGCGCGCATCGATCTGGCCGGCAGCGGCACGCTTGAGACGCGCGAGTTCGATCTGCAGGTCGACGCGGTGGCGAATGACCTGTCCACCGGGCGGGCCGACCTCGACCCGATTGTCGCCGGTCGCACGCGGCTGTCGCTGGACGCGCGCAATGACAAGCATGGGCTGCTGATCCGGCACCTGCGCCTGAACGGATCGAGCGCGAGCGCGGATGTGGCCGCCACCGTGACCGGCATCGAGGCCGGCGCGCCCGAGGTGGTGGGCCGCGCCAGCGCCCGAATCCCCGACCTGTCCCGCTTTGCCGGACTGGCCGGGCAGGACCTGCAGGGCGCGGTTAACGCCGATCTGTCCGGCAGCGGCACGATAACCGATCGCGTCTTGGATATCCGGCTGAACCTGAACGCCCGGGATCTGGCCACCGGAATAGCCCAGGCCGACGCGCTGATCACCGCGCCCGTCAGCCTGACCCTCGACGCGCGCAACGACGCCGAGGGCATCGACATCGACGAGCTGGATCTCGACACCGGCGCAGTGACCGCAACCGCCGAAGGTGCCTTGCGCAAGACCGGCGAACGGTTGCGGCTCAGGACCGTGCTAGACGATCTCGGGCGCATCACGCCGACGGTGTCGGGGCCGCTGACGCTGACCGGCGACGTGGCGCGGACCCAAGGCGGGCTGCAGGGCGAAGTGCGGCTGGAAGGTCCGCAATCCTCCTATGCGCTGCTGGACGGCGACGTGACGTTCGACGGCGGCGCCAACGTGGATTTCGACGCTCGGCTGGATCGTCTGGAACGGTTCCTGCCCGATTTCCCCGGCGTGATCACGGCCAAGGGCAACGCCGACCGCACCGACGGGGTCTGGACCATCGACACCGAGGCGACCGGCCCGGGCGGCTTCGACGCCATGATCGCCGGCACCTATGACGAGGCCAGCGGCCTTGCCGATCTCGACACCAACGGCGCGCTGAACCTCGGGATCGCCAACACCTTCATCTCACCCAACAAGATCGGCGGAACCGCGCAGTTCGACCTGGCGCTGGACGGAAAGCCGGGCCTGCCGGCGCTCAGCGGGACGGTCTCGACCTCGGGCGCTTCGCTGGCCATTCCCGGTGCCGGACAGACGCTGACCGATATCGGCGGCACGGTCCGCCTGGCCGAGAGCCGGGCGGCGATCGAGATCGGTGCGGCCCTGCGCGCCGGCGGCACGATCAGGGCCAGCGGACCGGTGGAACTGACACCGCCCTTCAACGGGCAGATCGCCGTCGACCTGAACCAGCTGATCCTGACCGACAACGCGCTTTATGAAAGCAGCGCCGATGGCCGCCTGGTGATGTCAGGCGCGCTGGCCGGCAACAGCGCGATCACCGGTCAGGTCCGGATCGGCGAGACAAATATCAACATCGCCGCATCGACGGGCGCCGCGGGTGCCGCCCCGATCCCCGACATCGTGCATCTGGGCGAACCCGGCCAGGTGCGCAGCACACGCCGCAAGGCCGGGCTGATCCAGGAAGACACCGGCGGAGGCGGCGGCGGGCCGCAGATCGGACTGAACATCGACATCCTGGCCCCCAACCGAATCTTCGTGCGCGGTCGCGGCCTGAACGCGGAACTGGGCGGGGCGATCAATATCGGCGGCACCGTGGCCAACATCACGCCCTCGGGTCAGATCGACCTGATCCGAGGTGTGTTCGACATCCTGGGGCGGCGCCTGTCGCTGGACAAGGGCGTGATCGCGCTGCAGGGCAGCCTCAAGCCCTATATCGAGTTCGTCTCGTCGACCACGACCGAGGATGGCGAGGCCAGCATCCAGATCTCGGGGCCGGTCGACCTGCCCGAGATAGAAGTGACCTCGGATCCCGAACGCCCGCCCGAAGAGGCGCTGGCCATGCTGCTCTTCGGCAGCCGCTTTTCCGAGCTGTCGCCTTTCGTCATCGCGCAGATGGCCGCGTCGCTTGCGCAGCTCAGCGGCGCCGGCGGCGATTCCACCAAGGGGTTGCGCGACAGCACCGGCGCCGAATCCATCGACCTCGGCACCGATTCCGGCGGCGCGGGCCAGCTGGGCCTCGGCGGCTACCTGGGCGAGAACCTGTATTCCGACGTGACTGTGAACACGCAGGGCGACACCGAGCTGAACCTGAACCTGGACGTGACCGACAACTTCACCGTGCGCGGCTCGGTCGACAACGAGGGCGAGACCGGGCTGGGGATCTTCTTTCAGCGCGATTACTGAGGGCGCGGGCCGCCCGCCCGGTAGATCTCGTCGATGACCTGCTGCACGCGGCGCGAAAACTCCAGCGGAAACACCTCGTCCGACTCACCGCGGCTGGCGCGCACAAAGGCGTCGGACTGCAAGGCATACTGGTTCACCTCGCCGAAGCGGAAAACCTGGGTCTGCGTGTTCTTCTGGTCATGCAGGATGACCTGCGCATCGCCATAGCCCAGCGGGTTGAACGGGGCCGGCACGTCGATCCAGCCGGTTTCGCCGAAAAACCGCATCGACTGGTGCAGGGCCATCTGGCTCGACACATGCATCGACAGGGCGAAACCGTCAAAGGCCACATCGGCCCGGGCAAAGATGTCGGTGCCGAACTCGGGCGAATACTCAACCTGCGCGGTTGCACCCCTCGGCTCGGCCCCGGTGGCGATCAGCGTCGTGACCACGGGATAGACCCCGATATCCGGCAGCGCGCCGCCGCCCAGCTCGGATTTGTTGCGCATGTTCGCCGGATCGGTCAGGTGGTATGAGAACGCACCCGACACGTGCCGCAGCCGCCCGATCGCGCCTTCGGCGATCAGCGCGCGCACCTTGTGCCATTGCGGATGATACCAGACCATGAACGCCTCGGAGATCACCACGCCATGCGTGTCGCGAGCCGCGATGATTTCGTCGATCTGCCCGGCCTGCAACGCGATGGGTTTCTCGCACAGCACATGCTTGCCGGCGGCGGCGGCGCGGATCGACCATTCGGCGTGATGCGCGGTCGGGATCGGCAGATAGACCCCGTCCACCTCCGGGTCGGCCAGCAGCGCGTCATAGTCGCCATAGGAGTGCGGGGCGCCGAACCGGGCGGCGAGCGCGCCGGCGCGGTCGGCGTCGCGGCTGGCGATGGCGTGGATCACGCCGTCTTCCGACCGGGCAATGGCCGGCATCACCTGCTCGCGCCCGATCTTGGCGGTGGACAGGATTCCCCAGCGGAACGGTTGTCGGGACATCACGCCTCCTCTTTCTGCCATCCGGCGCAGCGGGCCGCGCCCAGCAGGGCCGCGGCATCATCGGTGATCAGGCGGATCGGCACCTGGGCCACGTGCTCGGCGAACAGACCATCGTGGTCCAGCGCGGCACTGAATTCCTCGATCGCCTGAGAGCCGAGGATACCACGCGCGGCACCACCGGCGAAATGGATGCCGTGGAACGGCTGGTACTGGAACACCATCTCGCGCGTCAGAACGCCCATAAGCCGCGCGGTCAGCATCACGGCACGGCGCGCGGCCTCTGATCGACCGTCGGCGAAGGCCTGCAGGATCTCGGGCCCCGGCAGATCGCGGCCCGACAGGGCAGCGTGCAGACGCGACAGGCCCCGCCCCGAGAACAGGTCTTCGATGCTGCGGAACCGGTCGGCGGCCTCGCCGACCTCCTGCGCCAGGACGCCCGCGACGCTGGCCGGCAGGCTGGCATGGCCCAGTTCCAACTCGAGCACGACATCGCCCTTGGTGACGCAGGCATTGAATCCGGTGCCCAGCCCCGCCACGACCGCCTGATCGTTCAGGGACGGCCCTGATGCGCCGCGCAGCTCCTGCAACTGGGACGCCCCAAGCGCTGGAAGCGCATGGCCCAGCGCCACCAGGTCGTTCACCAGCTGCACATTGGCCAGTCCCGACAGCGTGTCGCTGAGCCGGTCGACCGAAAAGTCCCAGTCGCGGTTGGTCAGCCGGGCATGATCGCCGGTCACCGGCCCTGCGACGGCGACGCAGGCGCCCGACAGCTTGGGGATGTCCCGCCCGTCCAGATAGGCCTGGAGCGCGGCGTAGAACGTTGCATAGCGGTCGTTCTCGACCCGGGTGGCATGGCCGACCCCCTGATCCGAGACCAAGGCGAAACGCGCGTTCGTTCCGCCGACATCGGCGACGAGTACGGTCATTTTCCTGTTCCTGACTCGCTGGGACCTGAATTGCGCGCAACTTCGCGGATTTTAATTTGGAAATCAAATTAAATCGGACTACAGTCGCGTTTCCGCTGATCTTGGTGACGGGGCCGACACCAAATGACTGTTTTGCAAAGGGAAACCGGGCGGCGGGTTCTGTTTCGCGAGATCCGCGCCAACGGTCCCGTGGCCCGCATCGACCTGGCCGCGCGCTCCGGCCTCAGCCGGGCGACCGTGACCGGGCTCACGGCCGACCTGCTGCGCGCCGGGCTGATCGAGGAGGTGGCGCGGGATGGCGGCGATGCCGCGCCCGCCCGCGGCCGGCCCCGCGTCGACCTGAAGATCCGCGGCGCGGCCCGGTTGGTGGCCGGCCTGCGCATCGGCACGGACAGCCTGTCGCTGGTGCTGCTGGACTTCGGCGGCGCCCGGTTGGCCGAACTGGAACAGCCGATGACCGGTGAAGCCTTGACCGCCGAGGCGCTGGCCAAGCGGATCGCCGCCGCGCTGGAAACGCTGGCGCAGCGCGCCGGTCGAGCGGTCGGCGAGATCTCGGGGCTGGGCGTTGCGGTCGCGGGCGTAGTCGATGCCGTGCGCGGCCTGGTCCACTGGTCACCGTCGCTCACCGGGCGCAACGTGGAATTTGCGCAGATCCTGGCCGACCACCTCGGCATGCCGGCCTTTGTCGACAACGACGCCAACCTGGTTGCGCTGGCCGAAAGCCTGTTCGGGCTGGCCCGCGGTCGGTCCGACTTCCTGGTCGTCACCATCGAAAGCGGCGTCGGGCTGGGCCTGTTCATCGGCGGCCGCCCCTATCGTGGAACACGCGGCTGCGGCGCCGAGTTCGGCCATGTCAAGGTCGAGCTGGACGGGGCGCCTTGCCGATGCGGGCAGCGCGGCTGCCTCGAGGCCTATGTGGCCGACTACGCGCTGGCCCGAGAGGCCGCCGCCCTGCCCGCCGGGGCAATCCCGGGCGCAATGGACGATCCGGCGACCGCGGTGCTTGCGGCGGCGCGCGACGGCAACCGGGCCGCCCGGCGGATCCTGGACCGGGCCGGGCAGGTCTTTGCGATGGGGCTGGCCAACCTCGTCAACCTCTTCGATCCGTCGCTGATCATCCTGGCCGGCGAGCGGATGCCGCTGGACCATCTCTATGACGATCCCGTGCTGGAACGGATGCAGGCCCTGACCACCCGCACCGACCGGCCGCCGCCCGAAATCCGGGTGCACAAATGGGGCGACCTGATGTGGGCGCGCGGCGCCGGGGCCTTTGCGCTGGACGAGGTGGCCAATATCGCCCTGGCGGCGCTGGACGGAACCGCCTAACCGACCGCCTCCGGCGCGATGGTGACGGTCAGGCGCTGCCGATACGGTTCTTCGGGCGTGGCGAGCGGACTGGGAAACTCGGGCCGGTTGACCGCGTCGGGATATCCCTGCGGCTCCAGGCACAGGCCTGCAAAAGGGGTGTGGACAAGCCCGCCCGAGGGCGCTGCACCCGGCGACAGCTTGTGGCCGGTATAGAGCTGCAGGCACGGCTGATCGCTGCGCAGCTCCAGCCGCATCCCGTTTCCGCGCAACGTGACCGGTTCGTCCCCGGACAGGACATAATTCAGGTCGATGCCCTGCCCCTGCGGATCGGCGAGGTCGATCCTGCGGCCGTTGCGGAAGTCCAGCGGCGTTCCCTGAACCGGACGGATTTCGCCGATCGGAAGCATCGCGGGCCCGCACGGCGTGACGTGCGCGGCCGGCACGGTCAGGCGCAGGTCGCGCACTGATGGCGCGCCCAGCGAATAATAGGAATGCTGGGCCAGGTTCACCGGCGTCGGTCGGTCGCTGCGGGCCACCATCTCATAGCACAGCTGCGCCCCGCTCAGCGTGACCGTCACCTCGACATCCAGCCGCCCGGGATAGCCACCCTCGCCATGCTCGGACGTAACACGCATCCGCACGGCGCGCGCCCCGTCCGGCTCCATCTGCCAATTCCGGTGCGACAGCCCTGCGGGACCGCCGTGCAAGTGGTTTGGCGGCTCGTTCGCCTCCAGCCTCCAGCGCTGCCCGCCAAGATCGAAACCCGAACCCGAGATCCGGTTGGCGACGCGCCCGGCGATCGCGCCGATGTAGTGCGGGTTTCCGCGATAGGCCTCGGGATCCGAGAACCCCAGCACGACCGGCACCGGTTGACCGCCGCGCAGGACGCGCCAGTCCTGGGTCACGCAGCCAAGGCTGAGCATCGTGACAGACGCCTCCGCGCTTTGCAGGACACGTCGCCGGATGGTGTGGTTCCGGGTCAAGTCGCTCTCCTGGATGCAGGGCGTCCGAAATCGCCCGCCCTTTGCTGCCTCGCGGATGCGTGACGCGCAAGAGGATTTGGACTTTGCGGTGAAAGCCTGCTTAAGATTCGGCGCGCGCCCGCCCCGTTTCCTGCCGGAGAACCCGTTGTCATCCTTTGAAGATCTGCCGCAGCCAGCCGCCGATCCGGACCTGCCCGGTCCCGGCGCCGTGGGCCTCGTGCTGATCGGGCGCAACGAAGGTGCGCGGCTTGTCCGGGCCCTTGAGGCGGCGACCGGTCAGGCCAACAGAATTGTCTATGTCGATTCCGGCTCGCGGGATGGCAGCGTCACGGCGGCGCGCGCCGCCGGTGTGGCGGTGGTCGAACTGGACCCCGCCTGTCCGTTCAACGCGGCACGCGGACGCAATGCCGGATATGCCGAGCTCATGCAAGGGGACGAAAGACCGGAATTCGTGCAGTTCATCGACGGCGATTGCCAGCTCGAGCCGGGGTGGATCGAACGGGCCGTCGCCCATCTGCACACCGGTCCCGGCCTGGGGCTGGTTACCGGATGGCGCTCCGAGGTCGCGCCCGAGGCCAGCATCTACAACCGCATCTGCGACCACGAATGGCACCGGCCTGCGGGGCCGATCACCACCTGCGGCGGCGACATGATGGTGCGGGCGACGGCCTTTGAACAGGTCGGCGGGTTCGACGAAACGGTGATCGCCGCCGAGGATGACGAATTCTGTCTCAGGCTGGCCGGCAAAGGCTGGCGGCTGGAACGCCTGCCGTCGCCGATGACCCGCCACGACGCCGGGATGACGCGGTTTTCGGAATGGTGGCGGCGTGCCGAGCGCGCGGGCCATGGCTTTGCCCAGGTCGGCCGGATGCATCCCGGACATTTCCGGGCCGAGCGGCGGCGGGTGATCGTCTTTGGGCTGTTGCTGCCCTTGCTGGCCCTGAGCGGAATCTGGTTCGCGCCGGCCCTGCTGCTGGCGAGCGCCCTCTATGCGCTGTCCTTTCTGCGGGCCTGGCAGGGCTTGCGTCGCGACGGCCTGCCCGTGGTCGAGGCCGCGCATCAGGCGCTGTTCCTGGTCGCGTCGAAATTTCCCAACCTTGTCGGCATGATCCGCTATGCTGCCCACCGGCTGCGCCGGCACGCCCCCCGCATCATCGAGTATCAGTGAGCCCATGACCGACACCGCGATCCGAATCGGCCTGATCGGGGCCGGATACATCGCCGGCTGGCACGCAGATGCCATCACGGCGACCGACGGTCTGGACCTGACCGCCATCTGTGACCGCGCGCCCGGCGCCGCGCAGGCGCTGGCCGAGCGTCACGGCGCGCGGGCTTTTGATGACACCGACGAGCTTTTGGCCTCGGGCCTGTGCGACGCTGTGCATGTCCTGACACCGCCCGACAGCCATGCCGAGCTGGCCATAAGGTGCCTGCAGACCGGTCATCACGTGCTGGTCGAGAAACCTGTCGCCCTGTCCGCGACCGAGGCCGCGCGAATCGAAGCAGCCGCGCAAGCCGCCGACCGACGTTTCCATTGCGGGCACAATTTCCTTGGCCTGCCGTCATATGAACGCCTCAGGAAACAACTGGCCGATGGCGCTCTGGGGCGCATTTCGGGGGCCGAGATCCGGTGGTGCTATCCCCTGCCGCCGCTGCGCTCGGGGCCGTTCTCGTTGTGGCTGCTGCGCGAGCCGCGCCACCTGGCGCTGGAATTCGGGCCGCACCTGATGGCCTTCGCCAACGACCTGTTCGGCCCGGTCGAGGTCGAGCATGTCAGCCTGGGCAAGCCGATCACGCTGCCGGGCGGGGTGGACCTGCCGCAAAGCTGGCGCATCACGGCCCGGGCCGGCGACGTGGACCTGACCTTGATCCTGTCGCTGGTCGAGACCGTGGATGACCGGTCGTTGACCCTGCGCGGCTCGACGGCCAGCGCGCGGCTGGATCTTGCCGCCGACACTCTGGTGATCGACGCCGAGAACGCGTCCGACCTGGTGGTGAATCCGGCCCGTCGTCAGGCCGCGCTGGCCTGGCAACACCTGCGCAACGGTGCGGCCAAAGCCGCGGTCCAGCTGGTCTCGCTGAATCGCAAGTCGCCTTACCCGCTCAGCTTTCGCGGGATGATGAACGGGATCTACGGCCCCCTGCGCGCCGACGCCGCCCCCGATTCCCGGTTTGCCGGCGCCACGGCCGAGCCGGTGATGGGCGCCCTGGATCAGCTCATCGCCAAGGCCGGCCTGCCCGGCGCAACACCGCCGCGAAAGGCCGCGCGCAAGCCGGACCCTGATGCGCTGGTGATCGGCGGCACCGGCTTCATCGGGCGTGCGCTGACCCGTGAGCTGGTCGCGCGCGGGCGCGACGTGCGGGTGCTGAGTCGTGGCAAGACCGGGCCTTTCGCCGACCTGCCGGAGCAGGTCGAGACGGTGGCCGTGGACCTGCGCGACAGCGACGGGCTGGCCCGGGCAATGGCGGGGATCGACACCGTCTGGAACCTCGCCCGGTCGGTCGATGACAGCTGGGAGGATTGCCTGGCCAATGACGTGGCCGTGACCGAGCGCATCGGCCGCGCGGCGCTGTCGGCAGGTGTCCGGCGGTTGATCTATACCGGCACTATCGCGTCCTACGACATGTCCGATCCCGACGAAGTCATCACCGAAGCGACCGGCTTCGCCGAGGACATGAGCGACCGCAACCTCTATGCCCGCAGCAAGGCTGAGTGTGAACGCAGGCTACTCGCCCTGCACCGGACCAAGGGTCTGCCCGTGACGATCGCGCGGCCCGGCATCGTACTGGGACGCGGCGGGCCCCTGCAGCACTGGGGCATCGGGCGCTGGCACGGCGCGGGAGCGGTGCGGATCTGGGGCGACGGCCGCAACCCGCTGCCCTTCGTGCTGATCGAGGATTGCGTCGATGCGCTGATCCGCATGGGCGAGGCGGACGGGATCGAGGGCGAAAGCTTCAACCTCGTGGCACCGCCCATGCTGGGCGCACAGGCCTATTTCGACGCGATCGAGGATCGGCTGCGCGCGCGGATCCGGGTCAGTCGCGGCAATCTGCGCCTGCTTTTTGCGGCGGACGCAGTCAAACATGCGCTCAAGACCCGTGTGCTGCGGCGCGAGGGCCTGACCCGCCCCTCGCTGCGCGACTGGCTGTCGCGGGCGCATCTAAGCCGGTTCGACAGCACCTTTGCGCAGGACCGGCTGGGCTGGCAGCCGGTGACGGACCGCGAGACCTTCCTGCGCAAGGCAATCGACGAGGCCAACCTGTTAGGCTTCTGAGCCCGCGCCGGGTCACTCCGCACCTGAGCGGCGCAGCCTGAGCGCGTCACGTATCTGTCCCGGCAGGATAGCCGCACAGGCCAGGTATCGCGGCACCAGCCGGCGCGGATCACCCGCCGCCCGCCACAGCCACTCCAGGGCCATGCGACGCATCCAGAGCGGCGCCCGGACCTGGTGGCCACCGAGGAAATCCAGCCCCGCCCCCACCGACACGAAGCCCACCGCGGGTGCGATCCGCCGACCGTGCAGTGCAAAACTCTCCTGCTTCGGTGCGCCCAGCGCCACAAAGCACAGGCCCGCGCCGGCTTTGCGCAGGTCGTTCAGGATCCGGTCCGCCTCGGCCCCCACCGGATCGAAGCCATAAACCGGCGCGTGGCTGTAGACGATGCGCAGTCCCGGCGCGGCCTCGCACAGGGCGCGGGCCGCGTCGGACAGGGCCTCGCGGCTGCCGCCCACCAGGGCGACAGGCACCTGCTCGTCGGCCGCGAGCCCGGCCAGCGGCAGCACCAGGTCCGAGCCGGGGATCACCCGGACCGGCCGCCGCGCGAGGCGGGACAGCCAGACGATCGGCCGGCCATCCGCGACCACCAGGTCCTGCCCGGCATAGACCTCGCAAAAGCGCGGGTCGGACGACAGCTTGACCAGATGATCGAGGTTCAGGGTTGCCAGCGCGAACCCCTGCCCGTTCCGGACCCGGCGGCGGATCTCGCCGAACAACCTGTCGCGGTCGGGCATGTTGACCGTGATGCTGTGCTGCGCGCCGAATTGGAACCGCACGGTTATCTCCCCCAAGAACAGCTTCCGATCATCCTAGGGCCACCCTGCCCCGCGGCGCCAGAGCCGGTGCGCAACATGCCTTCTGATTGCCGCAATGGCGCTGTAGACGGCGACAATAGCCGCGGCGGTTGCTAGACTGTCGTTCTTCTGTGCCATTGCCGCGATCCACGCCGAACCGATGCCCAATTCGCTAGCCTACCTGATGCTGATGCTGTGGCCGGTGGTCACGTTGCTCCTGTTCCTGCGGCTGACGCTGGAACGGGCGCTGATCTGGAGCCTGCTGGGCGGCTACCTGCTGCTGCCGCCGGTGGCTGAGTTCGACCCGCCGCTGTTCCCGTCGATGAACAAGCATTCCATCGCCAGCGTCAGCGCCTTCCTGGCATGTCTCTTCGTTGCGCGCAGGCCGGTCGCGCTCTGGTCGCGGTCGTGGCTGGTGCGGTTGCTGCTGATCACCTTCCTGCTGGGGGCGGTGGCGACGGTTCTGACCAACGGCGATCCCCTGCTCTTCCATGCCATCGAAAACACCGAGCCGATCCGTATCGTGCGTTTCGCCCTGCCGGGCATGGGATTGCGGGACCTGCTGTCGGTCCTGATCGCGCAGCTGATCGTCCTGCTGCCGTTCTTCCTCGGGCGGGCCTTTCTGGGCACGGATAGAGGCATGCGGGAACTCTTGCTGGGGCTGGCCATCGGCGGGCTGATCTATTCGGTCCCCGCGCTGCTGGAAACGGTGATCAGCCCGGTTCTGAACATCTGGATCTACGGCTTCTTCCAGCACGATTTTGCCCAGATGATCCGCGGAGATGGCTATCGTCCCATCGTGTTCCTGCAGCACGGGCTGTGGGTCGCACTGTTCATGGCCACGGCGCTGATCTCGGCGGCGGCGCTGGCGCGGCGGGCGACAGACAAGGCGCGGTCGGCCTGGGCCATGGCGGCCGTCTTCCTGGGGCTCGTGGTGCTGGCCTGCAAAAGCCTCGCGTCGATCGTTCTGGGCGCTGTGCTGACACCCTTCGTGCTGCTGTTCGGAAACAAGGCAAAGATCCGGCTGGCGGTGCTGATCGCGGTTCTGGCCGTGACCTACCCGATGCTGCGCAATAACGGGCTGATACCGATGGACAGGATCATCGAGCAATCCGCCGCGATCAGCGAAGAACGGGCGCAATCCCTGTATTTTCGCGTCGAGAACGAGGAATTGCTGCTGGACCGGGCGCATGAGAAACCCTGGTTCGGATGGGGCAGCTGGGGCCGGAACCTGGTCATGGACCCGGGCGGCGGCGGCATCCTGACCGTTCCGGACGGCAACTGGATCATCGTCTTCGGCACGTTCGGATGGGTCGGCTATATCGCTCAGATGGGCCTTCTGGCCGCTCCGATCCTGCTGCTTGGCCGGCAGATGCAGGGCATGCGAGAAGGCGAAATTTCCCCGCACGCGGCCACCGTGGTCATCATCCTGGCCGCCACGCTTGCAGACATGCTGCTCAACGACACGCTTATCAACTATACCTGGCTGTGCGCCGGTGCGGTGCTGGGCCATGTCGAGAGGTTGCGGAACCCGGACCTGCAGATGCACCGTGCAGGCCACCCGCGTTTCGGTGACGGGCCGATCATCGGGGCGCAGCCGAAACGCAACCTTCGCAGCCTGCTCTGATCCGTTGCAATGGGGAGCCGGCCTGCCGATTGTCTCAGACGGCGGGACAATTTCGCGACGCCCGTGGCTTTGTCGGACTCTGCACGCCATGGTCGTGTTTTTCGCGGTTTGCTTTGTTGATCGCGAAACAATCCGCTAGTCTGTTCACCGAGGGGAAGTGTCATTTGTAGAGGCCCGCCCGTCCTGTGCCGGAATTGCCAACGGTGCAGGCGGCAAAGGCGGGTATGGCTGCGAGCGGAACGGTTGGTCAAGGTATGACGTCGCGAGGGAATCAGTCAGGCGCGGGCGATATCGCCATAGTCGGGATGTCGCTCTGCGTGCCCGGCGCCTCCTCGACGGCGGCCTTCTGGGACAACCTGCGCGATGGTGTCGAATACATCCAACGGCTCGACGAACAGGCCCTTCTGGACGCCGGCGAACGCCCCGACCTGCTGTCCCATCCCGACTACGTTCCTGCCGCCGCCCCGCTGGACGGGTTCGACCGGTTCGATGCCGAGTTCTTCGGGTTCTCGCCGAAAGAGGCCGCGATCCTCGACCCGCAGCACCGCAAGTTCCTCGAGGTCTGCTGGCAGGCGATGGAGGATGCCGGGCACCCGCCCGAAACCCTGCCCGGCCCCGTCGGCGTCTATGCCGGCTGCGGCATGGGCAGCTATTTCTACTTCAACATCTGCTCGAACCCGGGGCTGGTCGACGATGTGGGCATGTTCCTGCTGCGCCATACCGGCAACGACAAGGATTTCCTCTCCACCCGCGTCAGCCATGTGTTCGACCTGAAAGGGCCGTCGATCAGCATCCAGACCGCCTGTTCGACCTCGCTGGTGGCCGTGCACTATGCCTGCAAGGCGCTGCGCGAGGGCACGTGCGACTTGGCGCTGGCCGGTGGTGCCACCATCGAGCTGCCACAGGGGCGCGGCTATCTCTATCGTGAGAACGAGGTGCTGTCGCCGGACGGGCATTGCCACGCCTTCGACCACCGGGCGCAGGGCACCGTCTTCGGCTCGGGTGCAGGCGCGGTGGCGCTGCGGCGGCTCGAGGACGCGCAGGCCGATGGCGACCATATCTGGGCGGTCATCAAGGGCAGCGCTATCAACAATGACGGCGCCGCCAAGGCCGGGTATCTGGCGCCCAGCGTCGACGGCCAGGCACAGGCCGTGCGCCAGGCGCTGGACGACGCCGGAACACCGCCCGAGACCATCGGCTATATCGAATGCCACGGCACCGGCACCTATCTGGGCGATCCCATCGAGGTCTCGGCCCTGACCCAGGCGTTCCGGCAGGGCACCGACGCGACGGGGTTCTGCAAGCTGGGCTCGGTCAAGACCAATATCGGGCATCTCGATACGGCGGCCGGGGTGGCCGGGCTGATCAAGACTGCGCTGGCCCTGCACCACCGGCAGATCCCGCCCTCGCTCGGATTTGAAAAGCCGAACCCGACCATCGATTTCGAGACCAGCCCGTTTCGTGTCAATGACCGCTTGAGCGACTGGACCTCGCACAACGGCCCGCGACGGGCGGCAGTGAACTCGCTGGGCGTCGGGGGAACCAATGCGCATGCGATTCTGGAGGAAGCGCCGGATCGCGGTGCCTCCGAGGAGAGCGATTTTCCCTTCCACGTGCTGTGCCTCTCGGCCCGGTCCCGCGCCGCGCTGGACGGCAACGCGCAGGCGCTGGCGGGCTGGCTGCGGGCCAATCCGGATGTGGATCTGGCCGATGTGGCCTACACGTTGAAGGAAGGTCGGCGCGGGTTCGAGAAACGCCGCGTTCTGGTGGCCGAAACGGCGCTTGAGGCGGCGGAACTGCTGGACAGCGGAGACCCGCGCCGGGTCTTCACCCATGACCTGCTGGGCGAGCGGCCCGAGACCGTGTTCATGTTCCCCGGCGGCGGTGCGCAATATGCCGGCATGGCCCGCGATCTCTACGAGACCGAGCCGGTCTTTGCCGAGTGGATGGATCGCGGGCTGGAGCATCTACAGAAGTCGCTCGACCATGACATCCGCGCCATCTGGCTGCCCGAGGGCGACCCGGCCGAGGCCGACAGGCGTTTGCAAAAACCGTCGGTGCAACTGCCGCTGATCATGATCGTCGAATACGCCCTGGCACAGCTCTGGATCAGCTGGGGCGTGCGGCCCGCCGCACTGGTCGGGCATTCCATGGGCGAGAACACCGCCGCCTGCCTGGCCGGGGTGATGCGCTTCGAGGATTGCATCGACCTTGTCCTGCTGCGCGGGCGGCTCTTCGACACGGTACCCGCGGGCGGGATGCTGCAGGTGTCGCTGCCGGTGGACGCGGTCAAGGCGCTGATCGGCGACGCGTTGGACATCGCCAGCGTGAACGCCCCCGGCCTGACGGCGGTCAGCGGGCCACGCGATGCCCTGGACGCGCTGGCCGAGACGCTCGCGGCGCGCGAAATCGACCACCAGCGCATCCAGATCGACATCGCGGCACATTCCCGGATGCTGGAGCCGATCCTGAAGGATTATGGCGACTTCCTCGCCACGCTTACGCTGAACCCGCCGCAAATCACGGTCATCTCGAACCGGACCGGCCAGCCGCTGACCGAGGCGCAGGCGACCGATCCCGCCTATTGGGTCGGGCATCTGCGCAACACGGTGATGTTCGCCGACTGCATCGCCACGTTGGCCGAGACACCGGGCCGCGTGTTCCTCGAGGTCGGGCCGGGCAAGGCGTTGAGTTCGCTGGCCCAGCTGGCCGACGCGGTTCAACCCGGCCAGGTGCTCAGCTCGCTGCGCCATCCCGATCAGGACATGGCCGACGACGCCTGTTTCCTGGGGGTGATCGGCCGGCTCTGGGCCTGCGGCGTAAAGGCCGACTGGGCACAGGTCTGGGGCGCGGCAAGACGCCATCGCCTGCCGCTGCCCACCTATGCCTTCCAGAGCAGCCGGTATTTCATCGAGCCCGGGACGCCGCAGGTTGCCGATACCGGCAGCGCGCCGATGCGCGAGGACGACATGGCGCGCTGGGGTTGGCGCCCGGCCTGGCGGCCGCGCCTGGCGGAGTGCGACATCGATGTCGAAACCGAGCTGGACACCGTCGCGCCGCTGACCTGGCTGATCTTTGAGGATACTGCCGGCATCGCCGCGCCCGTGGCCCGGCGACTGCAGGGCGCCGGGCACCGCGTGACGCGCGTGTTGGCCGGGGACACCTTTGCGCGGCTCGGCGACGACGTTTTCCAGCTGGCCCCCGAACAGGGGCGGCACGGCTATGACCAGCTGCTGCACGCCCTGGCCGATGCCGACCGCCTGCCCGACCGGATCGGGCATTTCTGGCTGGTCACCGACGAAGAGACCTTCCGCCCGGGCGCAAGTTTCTTCGACCGCAATATGGAACAGGGCTTTCTGAGCCTCACCGGGCTGGCGCAGGCCCTGGGCGGGGTCGACCTGCCCGAGCGGGTGCACCTGACCGTCGTGACATCGGGAGCGGCCGAGGTGCGCGGCGAGGGGCTTCCCTATCCCGAGAAGGCGATGATCGCAGGGCCGGCCGGGGTCATCCCGCGCGAGTTTCCCGGTGTGACTTGCGCTACCCTGGACATCGAACTGCCACGCGCCGCGCCCGGCGGGATCCTGTCGCGGCTGCGCGCCGACCCGCCCGAAACGGGGACGACGCTGACCGACCGCCTGCTCGGGGACCTGCTGGCAGAACCCGGCGAGACGGTGGCCGCCCTGCGCGGCGACAAGCGGTTCGGCCAGACCTACCGCCCGGTCGCGCTGGACGGCGATGCGCTCGCGTTCCGCGACGGCGGCACCTATCTGATCACCGGCGGCTTCGGCGGCATTGGCCTGACCCTCGCCGCCGACCTGATGGAACGCCACGGGGCGAATGTCATCCTGCTGTCGCGCGAGGCGCTGCCGCCGCGGCAGGACTGGGCGCGCCACCTCGCCCGCCACAGCCCCGCCGACCGGACCGCAAGGCGGATCCGCGCCCTGCAAGAGCTGGAGGCCCGTGACCGGGGCCAGGTGCTGGCGGTGGCGGCGGATGTCTGCAACATCGAGCAGATGCGCGCAGCCGTGGGCCAGGCAGAAGAGGCGTTCGGCGCGATCACCGGCCTCATCCACGCCGCCGGTCATATCGACGACGGCCCGATCCTGTCCCGGACAGAGGCCGGGATCCAGCAGGTGCTGGCGCCAAAGGTCGCTGGATTGCGCGTCCTGGACCAGCTCTTTCCCGACGGGATGCTGGAGCTGATGGTGCTGTTCTCGTCTTCCTCGACGGTGACGCGCCCGGCGGGGCAGATCGATTATGTCGCGGCCAACGCCTATCTCAACGCCTGGGCCCAGGCGCGCAGCGACGCGGCCACTCGCGTGGTCGCGGTGGATTGGGGCGTGTGGGCCGATGCCGGCATGGCGGCCGATGCCAAGGCGGCGCGGCTGGGTGCCGCGCAGCCGACCGAGCGGACGGAATCCCCGATGCCGCTGCTGGACGAGGCGGGTTTCGACCGCGACGGCAATCGCCTGTTCGTCTCGCAGTTCCGGGCCGGTGACCGGTGGGTGTTCGACGATCACCGCACGGCGGCGGGCGCGGCGCTGATGCCAGGTACCGGCTATCTCGACCTGGCCGCGCAGGCGCTGCGGGCGCAGGGCGAGAATGGGCGGTTCGAGATCCGCGATCTCTATTTCTTCCGTCCCATGCCCGCCGACGACGCCGGCCGCGATTGCGTCATCCGGCTGGAGCCGGCGGGCGAGACATACGGGTTCACGGTGCACAGCGCCGCCGCCGGCGGATACGTCCTGCACGCGCAGGCCAGCCTGGTCCCGACGCGGCAACCTGATCCAGAACCGCTGGACCTGTCCGCGATCGCCGCACGCTGCACGACCCGCGACGAGGCGGCACCCGGAACGGTGCTGCACTCCCCGCAAGAGGCGCATCTGCGCTTCGGCCCGCGCTGGCAGGTGCTGCGCAGCACCGCATTCGGCGCGGGCGAAGGTCTGGCGCGGCTTGTCCTGCCCGATGCCTGCCGCGGTGACGTGACGACCGGTTCGGTCCTGCATCCGGGGCTGATGGACCTGGCCACCGGCTGGGCGATCCGCCTTGCGCCGGGCTATGATGCCAGCACGCTGTGGGTTCCGGTGTCCTACCGCGCGGTTCAGGTGCATGTGCCGCTGCCGCCCGAGATCCGCAGCTGGGTCCGGCTGGCCGAAGGCGACACCGGCGGCGAGGCCGCATTCGACGTGACCCTGACCGACGCACAGGGCCGGATCTGCGTCGAGGTCGAGGGGTTCCGCATGCAGCGATTGCAAGGCGCGCTGGACCTGTCCGATCCCGACCGTCCCGACAGTGATGCCGCCGCGCTGGGTCTCGTGGCCCGGACCGGCGACGCGCCGCTGTCGCCGGACGAGCAGCGGCTGCACCACAATATCAGCCAGGGCATCCGGCGCGACGAGGGGGCCGAGGCGCTGCGCCGTGCGCTGGCCGCCGGACTGCCGCAGGTGGTGGTCAGTTCCATGGACCTGGACGCGCTGGTCCGGCAGGCTCAACGCAGCGCGGCGCCCCAGGTGAGCGACGGCCAGAGCTTCGAGCGGCCCGACCTCGACACCGACTATGTCGCGCCGGAGGGCGAGATCGAGAAGACGCTGGCCGGGTTCTTCGAGGCGTTGCTGGGCGTCTCGCAGGTCGGCGTCCATGACAGCTTCTTCGACCTCGGGGGCCACTCGCTGATCGCGGTGCGCCTGTTTGCACAGATCAACCGGGAGTTCGGGGTGGAGTTCCCGATCTCGTTGTTGTTCGAGGCGCCCAGCATCGCCGGCATCGCCACCCGGATCGAGGCGCGCACCGGCCCCATCGCCGGCGGCGACGACACCCCGGACGAAGCGCCGGGCTTTACCCACGTGGTGCCGCTGCACCAGTCGGCCGACAGCAAGGCCGCGCCGTTCTTCATCGTCGCCGGGATGTTCGGCAACGTGCTGAACCTGCGGCACCTGGCCTTGATGCTGGGACGCGAACGCTCGGTCTATGGGCTGCAGGCGCGCGGGCTGATCGGGCAGGACGATCCGCATCGCACGATCGAGGCCGCGGCGGCCGACTATATCGCCGAGCTGCGCCAGGTGCAGCCGCAGGGACCATACCTGCTGGGCGGGTTCTCGGGCGGGGGCATCACCGCCTACGAGATGGCGCGGCAGCTGGAAGCGTCGGGCGAACAGGTGTCGCTGCTGGCCATGCTCGACACGCCGCTGCCCGTGCGCCCGGCCCTCAGCCGTGGCGACAAGGCGCTGATAAAGCTGCAGGAATTGCGCAGGAAAGGCCCCGGCTACCTGGGTGAATGGGCCCGCAACCGCATGGCGTGGGAGATCGCCAGGCGCCGCGGACCGGACGCCGAAAACGCCCTGACCGCCTTCAACAACGCCCGGGTCGAGGCCGCGTTCCGCGAATCGGTCGCCGCCTACAGGTTGCAGCCCTGGGACGGGCCGCTGGTGCTGTTCCGCCCGCCGCTCGACCGGCACTGGAAAGTGTCGGGCGGCAACTGGGTCAGCCGCGAACGCGAATATGTCTTTGACGACAACGACTGGACCCGCTGGGCGCCGCGCACGCAGGTGGTCGAAGTTCCGGGCGATCACGACAGCATGGTCCTGGTGCCGAATGTCTCGGTTCTGGCCGACCGGCTCAGGGCGTGCATCGATGCGGCACAGTCTCCGCCGCCCGTTGCCGAGGCGGCCGAGTGAGCATCATGCAAGAGCCCCGCATCCTGACCATCATCCTGAATTACCGCACGCCCGAGATGACGCTGAAAGCGGCCGAGGCGGCAATGCGCGAGATGGCGGAACTGCCGGGCGAGGTGTTGGTGGTCGAGAACGGGTCGGGCGACGACTCGCTGGCGATCCTGCAGCGCGAGGCCGAGGCGCGCGGCTGGACCCGGGGCGGCCGGCTGCGGGTTCTGGACAGCACCCGCAACGGCGGCTTCGGCGCCGGCGTGAATTTCGGGATCCGCGCCGGCATGTCCGACGGATCGGCGCCGGATTTCTACTACCTGCTCAACTCCGATGCCTGGCCCGACCCCGGCACCATCCGGCACCTGCGCGATTTCCTGATCGCCCATCCCCGGGCCGGGCTGGCCGGCAGCGGTGTGCGCGGGGTGGATGACGACCCGCACCGCACCGCGTTCCGCTTTCCGTCGATCGCCAGCGAGTTCGAGGGATCGATCCGCTTCGGTCCGGTCTCGCGCCTGCTCAGCCGGGCCATCGTGGCGATCCCGCTGCCGCAACGCGCGACGCGCATCGACTGGACCGCCGGCGCCAGCCTGATGATCCGCCGCGAGGTGATCGAGGCCACGGGCGGGTTCGACGAGACGTTCTTTCTCTATTTCGAGGAAACCGACCTGTGCCGCCGCGCACTCGACGCGGGCTGGACCACCCATTACCTGCCGGACTGCGCGGTGGTGCATGTCGGCTCGGCCAGCACCGGGATGAAGAGCTGGACGCGCACCCCGGGCTACTGGTTCGACTCGCGCCGGCACTATTTCATCAAGACCCACGGCCACATCTACGCGCTCTGCGCAACACTGGCGCTGATCGCCGGGCAGTCCGCCTGGCAGCTGCGGCGGCTGATCCAGCGCAAGCCGCAGGCCGATCCCGACCGGTTTCTGGGCGATCTAATCGCCCATTCCCTGACCGCCCCCTTCCGGCGCCCGGCAACGCGCCCGGAACCCGCCGTTCTGACCCCGTTGACGGAGGACGAGGCATGAGTTTTTCCTGTGTTGTGATCGGTCAGGAAAGCCTGCTGATCGGCTGTTCCGAGATGCTGCTGGAGCGTGGGCACGAGATCCGGGCCGTTGTCTCACGCGATGCCGACATCCTGGCCTGGGCGCGGGGCAAGGGGCTGCCGACGACCGGGGCGATATCCGATCTTGCCGAGACGTTCGATCCGGACGGGTTCGACTGGCTGCTGTCTCTGGCCAACCTGTCGGTCATCCCCGAGGCGGTTCTGGCGCTGCCCGCGCGGGGCGCGGTGAACTTCCATGACGGGCCGCTGCCCGAACATGCCGGCCTCAATTGCCCGGTCTGGGCGCTGATGGCGGGCGACACGGCCTATGGCGTCACCTGGCACCTGATCGAGGGCGGCATCGACGAGGGCGACATCCTGGCTCAGGAACGATTCGACATCGTGCCGGACGAGACGGCCCTGTCCCTGAACTCGAAATGCTACGCCGCCGGGATGGACAGTTTCCCGCAGGTGCTGGACCAGTTGGAGACCGGCCTGCAGCGCCAGCCGCAAGAGCTGCCGCACCGGGCGTATCACGGCCGCGACAGTCGCCCGCCGGCGGGCGGTGTGCTGGACCTTGCGCGCCCGGCCGGCGTGGTTTCGGCGCAGATCCGGGCGCTGGATTTCGGCGGATACTGGAACCCAGTGACCTGTGCGAAGCTGCGCATCGGCGCGGACATCCTGCGGGTGACCTCGGTGCAGGGCGCGGCCACAACCGGCGCCCTGCCGGGCACGGTTCTGGACGTGGGCGACCGGGTTCTGACGGTCGAGACCGGCGATGGCGCGCTGCGGCTGGAAGGCGTGACTCGGCTGGACGGGTCGGCGGTCGACCTGACCGGGCTGACACGGCCCGGCGACCGGCTGGTCCCGCCGGATGCGCAGGAGGCAACCGCCCTCGATGCCGCCCTGGCCGCCACACAACGCGCCGAACCGCATTGGCGGCGGATGCTGCGGGACCGTCACCCGTTGCCGCTGCCGCTGGCCGCTGGCAAAGCGTCCGGCGATTGGGCGGTCCAGAGGATCTCGGTCCCGCACGGGCTGAGCCGGGCGCAGATGGCGGCCGCGACCCTGCTCTGGGCGCTGCACACCAGCGGCGAGGATCACGGCGACTTGGCGCTGGCATCGGCAGGGGTCCGGGCGGCTCATGGACTGACGAGCGACTGGGTGCCGCTCCGGGCCCGCGACGACGCGCCGCTGGGCGCGTTGCAGATGCGGGCCGAGGCCGACCTGGCCAAGGCGGCCGAGCTGGGCGGGTTCGCCCGGGACCTCGTGGCCCGCGACCCGGGCATCGAGTTGCGCGGTACCCCGCCCATCGGGTTGGCCCTGGACGGTGCCGGGCCGGTGCCGGGCAGCCTTGCGACGGTTGTCTTGAGCGACGGGCGCATGGCGCTGCATGTCGACAGTGGCGCGCTGGATACCGATGCGGGCGAACTCCTGGCCCTGCGGCTGGAGCGCGCCTTGCAGGCCGTGGCCGGCGCGGCGGAGGATACAACGCCGGATCGGCTGGACCTCCTGCCCGAGGCCGAGCGCGCAACCGTGTTGACCAACTGGAACGACACCGCCCGGGACTATGACCGCGGCGAAACCGTGCATGGCGCCTTCGAGGCGCAGGCCGCGCGCATGCCGGACGCCCCCGCACTGGTCTTTGCCGAGCAGGCCTTCAGCTATGGCGCGTTGGACGCGCGGGCCAACGCCATCGCCGCGCGGTTGCGCGCGATGGGCGTGCAGCCGGGGGTGCATGTCGGTCTCTACTGTCCGCGTGGGCCCGAAATGGTGGCGGCGGCACTGGCAATCCTGAAAGCGGGCGGCGCCTATGTCCCGCTCGACCCGGACTATCCCGCCGACCGGATCGCGCACTATATCACCGACAGCCGCGCCGGGGTAATCGTGACCGAGGCGGCGCTGCGGACGGCCCTGCCCGCCGGTGACGCGCAGGTTCTGCAGCTGGAGGAAGTTGCGGCAAGCGACGTGGCCGTTGACGGTGGCGCCAGCGCCGACGATCTGGCCTACCTGATCTATACCTCCGGTTCGACCGGCACGCCCAAGGGGGTGATGGTCGAGCATCGCAACGTGATGAACTTCTTTGCCGGGATGGACGACCGGATCGACCATGCACCCGGCGACTGCTGGCTGGCGGTGACCAGCCTGAACTTCGATATCTCGGTGCTGGAGATCTTCTGGACCTTGGCGCGCGGGTTCAAGGTGGTTCTGAGTTCCGACGAGAACCGCGCGGCGATCTCCAACGGCCCGATCGCGGTTTCTGACCGGCATATCGACTTCAACCTGATGTATTGGGGCAATGACGACGGGCCGGGGCCGAAGAAATACGAACTGCTGCTGGAAGGCGCGAAATTCGCCGCCGCACATGGCTTCAACGCGGTCTGGACGCCCGAGCGGCATTTCCATGCCTTCGGCGGCCCCTACCCCAACCCGGCGGTGACCGGTGCGGCGGTGGCCGCCGTGGCGCCGGGGCTGGCGGTGCGGGCGGGCAGCTGCGTGGCGCCCCTGCACCACCCGGCGCGGATCGCCGAGGATTGGGCGGTGATCGACAACCTGACCGGCGGCAAGACCGGGATCGGCTTTGCCTCGGGATGGCAGCCGGACGACTTCGTGCTGCGCCCCGAGAACGCGCCGCCCAACAACAAGCCCGCGATGTTCGAGGCGCTGGAGACCGTGCGCAAGCTGTGGCGCGGCGAGAAGGTCGGATTCCCCCGCGCCGACGGGTCGATCCACGAGGTGGTGACGCAGCCGCGCCCGGTGTCGAAGGAGCTGAACGTCTGGGTGACGACCGCGGGCAATCCCGAGACCTGGAAAGAGGCGGGGCGCGTGGGCGCCAACGTGCTGACCCATCTGCTGGGGCAGTCGGTGGACGAGGTCGGCGAGAAGATCCGCCTCTATCACGCGGCACTGCGCGAGGCGGGGCACGATCCGGCGGATCACCGGGTCACGCTGATGCTGCATTCCTACCTGGCCGACAGCCGCGAGGCGGCGCGCGAAGTGGCGCGCGAGCCGATGAAGGATTATCTGCGCTCGGCCGCCGGGCTGATCAAGCAATATGCCTGGGCGTTTCCCGCCTTCAAGAAGCCCAAAGGCGTCAGCAACCCCTTCGAGATGGACCTGGGCGCGCTCTCCGAAGAGGAACTGGAGGCGATCCTGGATTTCGCCTTCGAGCGGTACTTCGAGGACTCGGGCCTCTTCGGCACGGTCGAGGACGGGCTGGCGCGGGTCGAACAGCTCAAGCGCATCGGTGTCGATGAAGTTGCCTGCCTGATCGACTATGGCATCGCGCCGGATCTGGTGCTGGAGGGGTTGAAGCCGCTGGCTCAAGTGCTGGAGCGGGCCAATGCGCCCAGCGCGCTGGCGGAGGACGATTTCTCGCTGGCCGCGCAGATTATCCGGCATGGCGTGACGCATCTGCAATGCACGCCGTCCATGGCGCGGATCATCGCCATGAACGACGAGGCGCGGATGGCGCTGCGGCGGGTGCGCCACCTGGTGCTGGGCGGCGAGGCGCTGCCGGGCGAGCTGGTGTCGGATCTGCGCGAGGCGACCGCCGCCCGGGTGCTGAACATGTACGGGCCCACCGAGACGACGATCTGGTCGACCTGCCAGCAGGTCGGGCCGACCGAGCCCGGCATTGTCGGCATCGGCACGCCGATCGCCAACACGTCGGTCTACGTGCTGGACCCGGGCGGGCGGATCTGCCCGGTCGGCGTGGCCGGAGAGCTGTGCATCGGTGGTGAGGGGGTCACGCGCGGCTATTGGCAGCGGGCCGAGCTGACCGACACGCGCTTCCCGCCGGACCCCTTTGCCGAGGCGGCCGGGCTGGCGGTGACGGCGGCGCCGCGCATGTACCGGACCGGCGACCTGGTGCGCTGGCGCATGGACGGCACGCTGGATTTCCTGGGCCGCACCGACCACCAGGTCAAGATCCGCGGCCAGCGGATCGAACTGGGCGAGATCGAGGCGGCGCTGGCCGTCCAGCCGGGCGTGACCGGAGCGGTGGTGGTGCCGCGCGAGATATCCGGCGATGCGCGGCTGGTGGGCTATGTCACCGCCGGCGCTCCGGTGGACGAGGCCGATCTGCGCGCGGCGCTGGCCGCTACCCTGCCCGAGGTGATGGTGCCGGCCCATGTGGTGACGCTCGACGCCTTTCCACTCACGCCCAACAAGAAGATCGACCGCAAGGCGCTCCCCGATCCAGCACCGGCACGGGCCGAGCCGGCGGCCGCCGGCCCCGCACCCACCGGCATCGAAGGCGAGATCGCCGCGATCTGGACACGGATCCTGGGCGTTGGCGCGATCCGGGCCGAGGACAATTTCTTTGCCCTCGGGGGCCATTCCCTGCTGGCGGTGCAGGCGCATCGCCAGATCCGCGAGACGCTGCAGCGCCCGGACCTGTCGATCACCGACATCTTCCGCTTTCCCACGCTGGGCGGTTTGGCGGGACACCTGTCGGGGGCCGAAACGGCAAAGCCCGAACCCGAAATCGCCGAACCCCAGCGCGCCGAAACCATGTCACGCCGCCGCGCCATGCGGGCCAGCCGCAAGGAACGGGCGCGATGACCCCCGGTGGCCCCGATGCCGCGCTGGAACTCGTGGCCGGGTTGCTGGACGAGAGCGTGGCGCTGGCCGCCACCGATCCGCGCGCAAACTATGCCCAGCGCGAGGATGAATGCGCCGCGTTGAACGGAGCGATCCCGAAACGCCGGCGCGAGTTTGCCGCCGGCCGGGCGGCGGCGCGCATGGCGATGGTCCGGCTGGGACTGCCGGAACAGGCGATCCCGATGGGCGAGGACCGCGCGCCGGTCTGGCCCGACGGCCTGCTGGGCAGCATCAGCCACACGCCCGACGCCTGCCTGGCCGCGGTGGCGCGCGACGGTGACAAGAGGCTTCTGGGGCTGGACCTGGAACCGGACGTACCGCTGGACCCCGAGCTGTGGCCGATCGTCTGCACGCCGGCCGAACGCGACTGGCTGGACGATGCGGCGGAACCGGCCCGGGCCGCCAAGCTGATCTTTTGCGCCAAGGAAAGCGCCTACAAGGCGCAATACCCGCGCAGCCGCACGCTGATCGATTTCCACGCCATCGAGGTGCTGCCGGACACAAGGGCGGGCACATTCACAGCGCGGTTTCGCCGCCCGGTGCCGCCCTTCCGGCGCAACGACCCTCTGGAGGGACGGTTCGCGGCGGGCAATGGGTTGATCGCCACCGTGGTCACCGATCCCGGCTGAACAGGTAGACGAGGAGCACGCCGAGACCCACCATGCGCACCGCCGTTCTGATCCTGCTCGGGCTTGCCGTTCTGGCCGCCGCCCTGTGGTGGTTCTGGCTCCGCCCCCGCCCGCCCGCGCCCGAGGCGGTGGCGGCGGCCTATGCCGACCCCCTGCCCGCGCCCGACAGTGCGCTGTCGGTCTATCACCTCGGGCACAGCCTGGTGGGCCGGGACATGCCCGCCATGCTGGCACAACTGGCCGGTCAGGGGCACCGCTATGACAGCCAGCTGGGCTGGGGTACGTCGCTGAAGCAGCATTGGCAGGGCGGCGACGCGATCAACGGGTTGGAGGAAGAGAACGCCCATGACCGGTTCCGGCCCGCGAAACAGGCGATCTCGTCCGGCGAATACGATGCCGTCGTGCTGACCGAGATGGTCGAACTGCGGGACGCGATCCGCTATCACGACAGCGCGCGCTACCTGGCGCGGTGGGCCGACCTGGCGCGGCAGGCCGGGCCGGATGTCCAGGTCTATCTCTATGAGACATGGCATCACCTGGACGATCCCGACGGCTGGTTGTCGCGGCTCGATGCAGACCTGCCTGCGCTGTGGGAGGACAAGCTGCTTCTGCCCGATCTGGCCGCCGTACCGGACCGCCCGATGCGCGTGATCCCCGCGGGGCAGGTGATGGCGGCGTTCGCCCGCGCGGTCGAGGCCCGCGGCGGCGTGGGCGGCATCGCGGGGCCCGAGGACCTGTTCTCGCGGCGCGACGATGGCACGCAGGACACCATCCACCTCAACGCTCTGGGGCACTACCTGGTGGCCCTGACCCATTATGCCGTGCTCTATCGCACCTCGCCCGTGGGTCTGCCGTATGAGCTGCGCCGCGCCGACGGAAGCCCCGCCCCCGCCCCGTCCGCCGAGGCGGCGGCGCTGATGCAACAGGTGGTGTGGGACGTTGTGACCAACTATCCCAAGACCGGAGTGGCGCGATGAGCTGGCTGTCGAGCCTGATTGGCGTCCTCTTCGTGGGCCATTCGCTGTTCGGCCCCACCAACCCTCAGATGATGTCCGAGGTCTTGGCCGAGAACGGCGTCCGGGTGGACTACCAGATCATCAATGGCGCCCCGCTCCGCCACAACTGGGAGAACGGCGCCAGCGCCCAGGGACTGAACGCGCGCCGGGCGCTGGCCAGCGGCGCCTATGACGCGGTGATCCTGACCGAGGCGATCCCGCTGGCAAATCACCTGCGATACAGCGACACCGTAGGCACCGCTCGGAAATACCACGCGCTGGCGGTCGAGAACAATCCGCAGGCCCGCGTTTATCTGCAAGAGACCTGGCATGACCTGCGCTCGGGCACCGGGGTCGCGATCGACTGGGACGAATCCGACCATATTCCCTGGCTGCAGCGGATCGAACAGGACCTCTCCGCCTGGCAGGGGGTCGTGGACGCGGTCAACGCCGAGCGCGCTCCCGGCACCGAACCGATGCGCCTGATCCCCGCCGGTCAGGCGATGGCGCTGCTGGCCTATGAGATACGGGACGGGACGGTGCCGGGCCTGCGCCGGATCGAGGACGTGTTTCACGACAGCATCCACCCCAACGACCTGGGGTTCTACTACCTGACAATGGTGCAGTATGCCGCGATCACCGGCGAGTCCCCTGCGGGGCTGCCACGGCGTCTGACGGACCAATGGGGCCAGGGGTTCGACGCGCCCAGCCCGGCGCTGGCCGCGCGTTTGCAGGAGCTTGCCTGGCAGGCGGTGGCCCAATTCCGGCAAGCCACGCCGACACCGCCGGCGCAGGCGCAAAAGGCACAGGCGACACCGCCCGAGGCGACCGGTCCACCGCCCACCCTGCCCGACCCGCCGCCCGGCGCGGCGCTGCCGTCCGAGCCCGGCCCGGTGCCTCGCGGTATCGGTCTGGCCAAGCTCAACGACTGGTCGGTGCAGCAACCCTTCATCGACGTGTTCAAGACCGCGCGGCGGTGGATCGGACACAAACCCCGCCAGTATGGCGGCGCCACGCATGACGACCTGGAGGCCGCCGGCTATCTGGACGCGGATGGCTGGCCGCTTTCGATCCCGCCCGAGCTGGGCTCGATCGGAACGCTGGTGCTGACGGACCTGCCAGAATACGACACGGCCAGCGCCGGACGCTATGTGCTGACATTTGCCGGCAAGGGGATCGTCGAGGTGACAGGGCGCGCGACCGGGGTGCGCTATGGCCCGAACCGGGTCTCGTTCGACTTCACACCGGGGCCGGGCAGCGTCGACATCCGGATCCAGCGCAGCGGGCCGGGCAACGCGTATGTGCGCGACATCGCCGTGGTCAAGGAGGAGAACCAGGAGGCCCATGCGGCCGGCGCGCTGTTCAACCCGCTCTGGCTGGCGCGGCTCGACGGGTTTCGGGCGGTTCGGTTCATGGACTGGATGGCGACAAACGATTCCGAACAGTCACGCTGGGAGGACCGGCCGAAGCCCGACGATTACAGTTATTACCGCAAGGGCGTTCCGGTCGAGGTGATGGTGGCCCTGCTGAACCGGGCCGGGCTGGACGGGTGGTTCAACATGCCCCACAAGGCGGATGACGACTACATCCGCCGCTTCGCAGAAGTCGTCCGCGATCAGCTGGCCCCCGACAGGCGCGCCTATGTCGAGTATTCCAACGAGGTCTGGAACTGGCAATTCCAGCAGGCACATTGGGCCGACGAACAGGCGCTCGCACGCTGGGGCAAAAAGGACCGCTGGGTCGAATACTACGCCGCCCGTGCGGTCGAGATGGCAGAGATCTGGACCGAGGTGTTCGGAGAGGAAGCGGCGGACCGGCTGGTGCGCGTGATCTCGACCCAAACCGGTTGGCGGGGCCTGGAAGAGCAGATCCTGAACTCGAAACTGTGGATGGCCGAAGCACAAAAACGCAAGCCGCCTGCGGCCTATTTCGACGCCTACGCCATAACCGGCTATTTCGGCGGCACGCTGGGATGGGAGGATCGGCGTGAAATGGTGACGGGCTGGCTTGACGTCAGCCGGCGGGCCGCCGAAGCCGAAGGTGCCGCACGTGGGCTGAACGGCGCAGCGCTGGAAAACTTCGTCGCGCTGCACAGGTTTGACGTGGCGGTCTCGCAGGCCCGCGCCGAGCTGCGCGATGGTGCCGTCAGCGGCGACCCGACGGACACCCTGGTCGGCAACCTGACCGACCTGATCGCCTATCATGCCGAGGTTGCCGACCGGCACGGGCTGGACCTGATCGTCTACGAGGGCGGCAGCCACGTGGTCGGCACCGGACCACTGGTGGATGATCCCGAGCTGACGGAATTCTACACCCACCTGAACTACACGCCCGAGATGGGCGCGCTCTACAGCGAGCTTCTGGCAGGCTGGAAGGCGTTGGGCGGCGGGCTGTTCATGGCGTTCCAGGATGTCTACCGGCCGAACCGGTGGGGCAGCTGGGGGCATCTGCGGCATCTCGACGACGCCAATCCCCGCTGGGACGCTTTGACGGCGTTCCAATGACCCGCCGCCTGAGCGTGATCCTGCCGGCCCATGACGAGGCGGAGTGGATCGAGGCCTGCCTTGCGGCACTTTTTGCCTCGGATCCGCTGCCGGAGGGCTGGACCGGCGAGGTGTTTGTGGTTGCCAATGGCTGCGCCGACGATACCGCAAAGCGTGCCCGGGCGATGTCGGATGCGACGTCGGGCTGGGACCTTGCGGTGATCGAGCGCACGGAGGGCGGCAAGCCCGGCGCGCTGAGCCAGGGCGATACGGCGGCGCGCGGCACGATCCGGGCCTATCTGGACGCCGATGTGCGGGTCGATCCGCCCCTGATGGCCCAGCTGGTCGCGGCGCTGGACTGCAACGTGGCACGCTATGCCAGCGGCACGCCGCGCCTGACCCGGGCGCACAGCGCCTTTACCCGGGCCTATGGCCGGTTCTGGGTCACTTTGCCCTTCGTCACCCACGGTGTGCCCGGTTTCGGGCTGTTCGCGATGAATGACTCGGGCCGCGCGCGGTGGGGCGCCTGGCCCGAGATCATCTCGGACGACACTTTCGCCCGGCTCAGCTTTGCACCCGACGAGCGCATCCGGGTGCCCGCCGGTTACGGCTGGCCACCTGTCGAGGGGCTGGGCAATCTCGTGCGCGTCCGGCGTCGCCAGAACCGCGGCGTGGACGAGATCTCCAGGCTCTATCCGGACCTGGCGGCGCACGACGATACGCCACGGATCGGCATGCGCGGCCTGCTTCGCCGCCTGCTGGCCGACCCGGCCGGGTTTGCCGCCTATGCCCTGGTCAGCCTTGCGGTGAAGACACCGCTGTTCGGCGGATCCGGCTGGACCCGGGGGCGCTGACGCGCGTCTGCTTCGCCGGTCAGGGGGTACGGGTCATCAGTGCTGCCAGCCGGGCCGCCGCCCGGTCGATGTCATGGCGGCGCAGGGCCCGGGTCCGGCCGACCGCGCCCATCGCGGCCAGCTGTTCGCGCGGCGTGACGGCCAGGGTGCGGATCGCGTCGGCCAGCGCCCCGTCATCACCGGCGGGCACCAGCCAGCCGGTGCGCCCGGGCTGGACCAGTTCGGGGATGCCCGCGACATAGGTCGAGATCACCGGGCGGGCGGCGGCCATCGCCTCCATCACGACCATCGGCAGCCCTTCGGCAAAGCTCGGCATGACCAGCGCGTGCGACGCGTCCAGCGCGGCGCGCACCCCGTCCTGGTCCAGCCATCCGGTCAGGGTGATGCGCCCCTCCAGCCCGGCCTTGTCGATCTCGGCTGCCAACACGGGGCGCATCGGCCCGTCGCCCACCAGGGTGAGGTGCAGATCGGGATGCGTGTCGCGCAGCCGCGCCATTGCCTGTACCAGTACCATCTGGCCCTTCTGTTCGGCAAACCGGCCGATCGAGACCAGGTGCAGCGCGCCCTCCGGCAGGGGGGCGGCCTGCTCGAACGCGCCGGGTTCGATCCCGCAAGGGACCACGGCCAGCCGGTTCCAGGCCTCGAACGCGGTCCAGCGGCACAGCTGGCTGCGGCCGAACTGGCTGACTCCCACGGCAAAGGCCGCGCGCTCCAGCTTGGCGGGCAGGGACAGGGCGGCAGGGGCGTCGAACTCTTCGGGTCCGTGCACGGTGAAGGAGTAGCGCGGCCCGCCCAGCGCGTTTGCCAGCATGGCCACCATCGCGGAATTGGTTCCGAAATGCGCATGCAGATGGGCAATACCATCACGCTTGCAGCGGCCGGCGACCCAGCCGGCCTCGGCCAGGTAGATCAGATGGCGCAGACGCCCCAGCGGCGAGGCCGCCCCGCAACGCAGCGCCAGGCGCAGCGCGCGCAACCCGCGCCGGGGATCCGCCAGGACGCGCCCGAGCAAGGCCCCGGTCAGCGCCATGGCACCGCGTTCCAGCACGAATTCGGTGGCGGCCTCCTCCTGCCGGTCGCGGTCATCGACCAGCGGCAGGTCGGGCCGCCGCATCGCCAGCCGCGTGACGTTCAGCCCAAGGCGCTCCAACGCCTGCAGCTCGCGCCGGATGAAACTGTGCGACGGCTGCGGATAGGTGTTGAGGACATAGGCGATTTTCACGGAGACGGCTACCGGGTTGGGTCAAGCCCTCTTACTCCTAACCGGAGCGGTCCGCTGCGCAAGGGCAGGTGCCAAGCCGGGTAGCGCGATGTGGACCGCCGGACACAAAGGCCCGGGCCGGTCGCGGGCACAATTGACCCCCCTGCCCGCCGCCCCTAGCGTGCCATCGAACCGGCGCCATGCCGGGCAGGAGCGCGGACCCGCAAATGAAGCAGATCGCCACGGCCTTTCGGGGATCGGGCCTGATGGCCCGCGTGCTGCGCAGTTCCTCGTGGCTGGTGATCGGCTATGGCGGATCGCAGGCGATGCGGCTGGCGGCCAACCTGATCCTGACCCGCCTGCTGTTTCCCGAGGCGTTCGGCCTGATGGCGCTGGTGATGGTCGCGGTGATGGGGCTCGGGCTGTTTTCGGATGTCGGGATCGGCACCTCCATTGCCCAGAACCCGCGCGGCGACGACCCCGAGTTCCTGAACACGGCCTGGACCATCCAGATTGCCCGCGGTGTGATCCTTTTTGTCGCAGCCTGCCTGCTGGCAAAGCCGGTCGCCGGGTTCTATGGCGAGGCCGACCTGGCGCTCTACCTGCCCATCGCGGCGCTGTCGCTGCTGCTTGCGGGTTTCTATCCCACCCGCATCGAGACCGCGAACCGCCACCTGCTCGTCGGCCGCCTGACCGGCTTGACGCTGCTGAGCCAGGGCCTGGGGATCGCCGTGGTGATCATCGTGGCGTGGGCCACCGGCTCGGCCATCGCGCTGGTGCTGGGCGGCGTGGCCGAGGCGGCATTCCGGTTGACGCTGACGCATTTCTTCCTGCCCGGCCCCGCGAACCGATTGCGCTGGGACCGGTCGGCAGCGCTCGAGATCCTGCATTTCGGCAAGTGGATCTTTCTCAGCACCGGGCTGACCTTCGTGGTCAGCCAGAGCGACAGGGCGATCCTGGGCCGCTACCTGAGCCTGGACATGCTGGGGATCTACAATATCGGGTATTTCCTGGGCAGCTTTCCGATGATGCTGGGCATGGCGGTAAGCACCAAGCTGATGATCCCCGTCTACCGGGACAAGCCGGTGCGCGGCAACCGCGACAACTGGCGCAAGATCCGCAGGCTGCGTTGGGCCATGACGGTCGGGCTTTCGGCGCTGTTGCTGGCGATGGCCCTGGCGGGGCCGGGATTGGCCGCACTGCTCTATGACGATCGTTATCTGCTGTCCGGGCCGATCCTGTCGCTGGTGGCGATCTCGCTGATCCCGCAGGTGATCGGCATGACCTATGACGACGCTGCGCTGGCCGCCGGCGACGCAAGGTCGTTTTTCGTGCTGATGCTGGCGCGGGCGGTCGTGCGCGTGGCCACGATCATGGCCGCACTGGCGGCATTCGGTCTGATTGGCGCCATCGCAGCGCTGGGGCTTTCGGTCGTGCTGGTCTATCCGGTGCAGGCCTGGCTCGCCGCGCGCCACCATGCCTGGGATCCGGTGCATGACGCGCTGGCGGCCTTGGTTTGTGCGCTGCTGTCTGCTGCGGTGATTGCCGTGCACTGGGACAGTTTTACCGGTCTGGCCGGTTTCTGAACCCCGTCAGGCGCTGGCGGACGAGCCGGCGCGGGCCGCGCGGCGATGCTCCTTCTTCGGGTCGAAGACCGGCACCGAGACCGCCGGCGTGATGCCAAGCTCGCGCTCCATCTGGGCCGCCGACCGGATCACCGGGTTGCGCAACTCCCTCAGAAAGGCCAGTCCCAGGGCCAGCATGGTGCTGGCCACCACGCCCAGCAGCACCAGCCGCTTGCGGCTGCGGGTGACGGGATAATCCGGCAGCGCCGCCTCTTCCAGAACCGTCAGCCGCTCGGCCTGCCGCTCGGCCTCGAGGCGAAATCCCAGCTCGGCCGCGGTGCGACGCTCGGCGATCTGTTCCAGCTCTTCCTGCATCAGCGCCAGCTGCCGTTCATAGGCGCCCAGCTGACGCTCGATTTCCGGCGAGGTCTGGATGACCGCCTCAAGCTCGGTCTTGCGCTCGGACAAGAGGTTGCTCTGGGCTGCAAGCGTCGCCAGATCCTCGCGGAAATCCTCGCGCATGCGTTCCGCGGTGGCCGGGCGCTCGGTCTTGGTCGCCAGCTCCATCGCGCGCTCGATCCGAATTCTTTCGCGGGCGATGTTCAGCAGCTCGGAATTGATGGCGGCGATTTCGTCGCGGCGGAATTCCACGCTGTCGGGAAGGGCGATGTTGTTCTCCAGCCGGTAGGCAGCGATCTGGTCCTCCAGCGAGACAAGCTCGTCGGTGAGCGCCCGTTCGCGCGCATCGAAGAAGGCCAGCGTCTCGCGTGCGACGTTGATGCGGTCGCGGTTGCTGAGTTCGATGGTCCGCTCGCCCAGTTCACTCGCGATGGCTTGGGCCAGCTCCGGTGTCGCCATCCGCGCGGTGATGGTCAGGACCGAGATCGTGCCGTCATCCGAGAACCCCTCGCGCGCGGCGGCCACGCCCTCGATCACGACCGATTCCCGGAACAGGACGATCTTCTGCGACGTCGTAAGCCCCGGAAGGTTCCGGTAGAGCCCGTATTTGTCCATGATCCCAAGGATCGTGCTGCGCGCCATCAACTGCTGTTCGATCAGTTGCAGGCGCCGGGCCGAGGATCCCTGAACCGTGGTGCGGGCGAGATCGTCGTCGATCATCGGCTGCACGATCTGGATCACCTCCGAGGACTCGTACTCATGCGCCTGCATGAGGGCGATGCCGACCGACGCGAGGCCACCCAGGAAGATGACGCCGAGGATCAGAACGATCCGGCGGCGCACCATGTCCAGGAAATCCTCAAGCGAGTAAATCGGCCCCATGATCCTCTTTCCGTTGCTCCGGCCGCTTGCGGCCCTTGTCCGGTGCGGCACGCCACGCGCACAGCCCTGCGTTCAAGCATATCATACCGGCAAAACTATGGCAGAACCGTCGGCGCGCGTCACACCGCAAAAGCTTCGTTGTCCGAACCGCGCGCCCGGTTCAACGCGACCCCCAGCAGCGGCACGTCCTCGCCCAGAACCCGTTCGCAGGCCCGGATATGGGCCGCGGTGGTCCGGGTGCCGTCAGCCACCAGCAACACGCCATCGATCTGCGGAAGAAAGCCGCTGAGGTCATCATGGGCCAGCATCGCGGGCAGGTCATACAACACGACATCGGGGTTCATATCCAAAATCATCGCATCCAGAACTCCGGCGCAGACCGGCGCCTGCAACAGTTCGGCCGCATCGACGGCCGGGCGGTCGCTCAGCCCCAGCGCCAGCGACTGGCCGCAGCGCAGCAGGTGATCCGTGACGCGCAGGTTGCCCTTGAGAAACCCGCGCATGTCGCCCGAAGGCGCGCGGCCCAATGCCTTGGCGACGCCCGGTTCGCGCAGGTTGAGATCCATAAGGACCGTGCGGCTGTCGGGCACCCGCGCCAGGCTGAGCGCCAGGTTCACCGCGGTGAAGGTCGCGCCGCAGCCGCGGGTCGGGGCGGCAACGGCCACCCGCCGCCAGCCGCGGGCCTTGAGCGTTTGCAGCAGCCGCGTACGCAGCACGTCGAACGCCCGTGTCGCCGGCGCGCCGCGAAACCGGTTGACCAGAGGCAGGCTCGCTGTCTTGCCCCCCGGCGCCTCGAGCGCGATCTCCTCGAGCCGCAGCCACGGCTCGGGCAGCGCCGCCGGCAGCTGAATCCTGGGCGCGGCCGGCGTGACCGGCTTTGCGCCGGTGACGCGCCGGGCCTTGGCCGCGGCCTTCAGAGCAGCCTTGCGGCGAAAGGGCTTTGCAGGCTGTTTCGACATGCGCTCGATCTTGTCAAGCTTGGCCATCGTCGAGCTCATCTCGGCGTCGCTGACCAGCTTTGCGTCATGTATTGCCATGTCGATCTCCATCAACCTGTCCACACCGCCTGGCCGTGTTCCGGCTGCCATGTGCGAAAACCACCTATCAATAACCCGTGCGCCGCAGAACGACGCCGAACGTGCGCCAGATCAGCCCCAGGTCGCCCCAGAAGCTGAGCGTCGCGGCATAACCGGCATCGAGCTTGGCGCGCAGTCCGAAGCGGTCCTCGTTGCGGCTGGAGACCTGCCATGCCCCGGTCAGTCCGGGGCGCATCGAGAAATAGGCCTCAGGCGTGTCGTACATTGACAGCTGTTCCGGCAGCATGGGGCGCGGGCCCACGATGCTCATCTCGCCGCGCAGCACGTTCCAGATCTGCGGCAGCTCATCCAGAGAGCTGCGGCGCATGAAATCGCCGACACGGGTGATACGCGGGTCGCATTTGAGTTTCTGGGTTGCGTCCCATTCCGCGCGCAGGTCCGGATCCTCCTCCAGGAGACGTTCGAGGCGCGCGTCGGCGTCCAGCACCATGGTGCGCAGCTTCACGATGCGGAAGCGCCGACCGCTGCGACCCAGCCGGTCCTGCCAATAGAAGGGATGCCCGCCATCGAGCGCCAGCGCCAGAGCGCACAGACCGATCAGGGTCAGCGTCACCGGCAGCGTGACCAGGATCAGCGCCACGTCGAAAACGCGTTTGCCGGTGTCGGAATACCAGCTGCGGCGACGTGGCGGTGCGATCGGCGACGCGCGGAACGGACCATTCAGATTCGCGGGATCCACCGCGGATGCCGACACACCCACGCCAAAGGACGCCGGCCCCACCCAGACATGGCCGGCAGGGGCCACCCGGGCCCCGTCAATAATGTCTTTCATGATCCCCCCCCAGGGATACCCCACTCGCGAACCGGCCACACTGGCACGGCACGCGGCTACACAACCTCACAAAATCGACGGGCCGAAAACCTCGACCCTTGAAAAAACATCACCGACCGGGACGGGGCGCTACACCCTTGCCGTCCGAACCGGCGGGCGAACCCTGTGCACAATACTGCCCAAGTTCCGCCACATTCACATTAGCACCGGCTTCGGCGCATTAATAACGATTTGTCGGCAAATGCCGCGTTTCTCTTGGTAACCACCATAAAAACAAGGCTTTTTCCATTCGGAATGGAAACACTGGGCATCCGGGCGCGCCATTGTTCGCCGATTGCAGGTAAATCCGACAGAATCGTTCAATTGCTCCGCCAACCCGTTGGCCCGTGAGGCGGACCACCCGCATCAGTCCCGGCTGGTCGGGTCCATCCGGTCGATGATCTGCCGCAGACCCGCCGCGGCGGATCCGGCCTTGCCGGATTCGACTCGATTCAGAACCAGGCGCAACGCGGCACGGTGCCCGATCGGATCGAGGCAGTCCTGCCCGGCCGGCGCACCGCGCCGCTGCAAGGACAGCGAGACCAGCGGCCGGGGCATGGCGCCAAAAGCCCGCGCCTCGGCAATCGGCGCGGGTCCGAAATCGTAGCGGGTGAACCCCTGCCCGATGGCCCAGCGGATCGCCTCGGCGCGCAGCACGGTCGCCACGGGCAGGTTCGTGGCCTGCGTGTCGACCGCCCCCAGAACCGCATGCGCCACCCGGCGGCGCGGATCGGTGACATGGGCGAATGCGCCCAGCAGAGCATCGTCGGACCGCAACACCACCAGCCCCAGCCGGCCCATCCGGTCGGCACAGCCGAGCAGGTGCAGATACCGGGCGGCGGCGGCGCGGGCAGCGGCGGCCCCCCGGGATCCGGCGTGGTCCACCATCCACAGGCGCAGCATCGCTCCCAGCTGGGCCTTGGCCCCGCGGCCCGAGGCCAGTTCGACACTCAGCCGGCCCCGGCCCGCGCCGCCGGGCGCATGGCGTTCGATGGCCTCGCGGATGGCGGCATCCGGATCCCGCCGCAGATAGGTATCGAAGGCGCGCGGCAGGTCCAGTTCGGCCCGCCCCCCGGGGCCGCCATTCCGGGATACCGCGACACTCTCGGCGTCGAACGCTTTCAGCAGGCGGTCGGCGCGGCGCGGAACCGTCACGCCATGCAGCGTCATCCGCGCCCAGGGCATCGTCCGCAACAGACCGGCCAAGGCACCGATGGCCGAATTCTCGTAGCCGGGTTCACACAGCAGGCCGCAATAGGGGCTGGACACCAGCCGCCCGCCGGATGCGATCCGGGTTTGAAGCGACATCCGGTCCGGCCCCCAGGCCACGCGATAGCTGAGCGGAAGCACTGCAACCAGGGCGGCGCCGCGAAACACCGCCATGACCCGCCACTGACCGGGTGCCGGGCGGAACGCCTGCGCCAGCCAGTCCCAGGACAGGAATACGGTCGCCTCGGGATCACGCGATTCCAGGACCTGCCAGGCCGGTCGAAGGGCGGCGAACCGCTCGAACCGGTCGACCAGTTCGACGCGCAGCAGCGGCGCGGTGTCGCCGGGCTGAGGGCCATTCGCCTCGGACACGGGGTCAGCCCCCCTTTTGCCCGGCACTCCCGGCCGATCCCGATTTGAAATTGGCAAGCGCGGTGTCGAAATTGGAGGTCAGCGGGGCGGTCAGCCGGGTTTGCGCCGCGAAATAGCGGCCGACACGGCACAGCTGGGCGGTGAAATCGGGATGCACCCCCGCATCGTCGAACTCCAGAACGCGCGCCTTGGACAGCCAGCCGCGCAGCCGCGCCTCCTGCAGGATCAGGCGCAGGCGTACGGCACAGTGGAAGGTCAGGTAGACCGACAGGTATTCCAGCCACTCGGCGATGTCCTGCCCGCAACCCGGATCGAAAGCGTCGATGACCAAGTCGATCATCTTGTCGGGGGCCACGGGCCAGGCCTCGTCTCCGATCAGCCAGGCGAAATCCTCGGCCCCGTGGCGCAGACCGCTGAACTCGAAATCGAACCAGCGCAGCCGGCCGTCCTTGGTCAGCGCGGCATTGCCGGCCCGGCAATCCCACTTGACGAACTGGGACCCAGGCGCGCCCAGGACCTCGCAGGCCGCAGCCCTGTCAAACCGGTCGGAAATCCCGTGCGAGAACGGCTCGAGGGCATCGACCGCGTTCACCAGGCTGGCCACCCAGGCCGGATCGGTGCCCAGGCGCGGCACGACCTCGGCCAGTTTCGCCTGTCGTGCCGCGCTTTGGATGCGGAACAGCCCCGCCACCGCCCGCGCGGCCAGTTCGTTCCGCCGTGGCGGGTCGACATGGGTGATAACCTTGCTGAGCCTGCGGCGACCGACATCGGACTGGAACATCACGTCGCCGACCGTGCCGAGGCATTCCGGCACGTCGTCGCACCGCTCGCTCAGGCGTCGGAGCACATAGGCCTCGAGCCGCGTGCGCCGGGGATCCGAGCGGAACGTGGCGATGACCGAGCCTTCGTGGAAATGCAGGCGGAAGCTGGAGCGCCCGCCGCCGCCCGGGGCGGTGACGTTCTGTACGGGCCGCCCGAACCGCGCCTCGGCGGTCTCGACGATCCTCATGATCCGGTCAGTCCGGTCCTGCAAGACCAAATGCCACTCCCTGCCCTGCGGCCGGCCCTTGGGCCGCCCGTACCCGGGTCACACACCTACACTGCCCACCCCCGCAGGCTCCTCGGCTTACCATGCCGCCCGATTCGCGCCGAGGTTATCCGTGCGAGCCTCTGTTACTTGGGCTTTCACGGGCAACAATTCCAGATTTGCCTCCGTTTCTGTTCCCGATCCCGAAACAATCACAGCAGATCAGCGGCGCCGGATCCCCAGGCCCGCGCCGCGCTGCGGCGGATCGGGCAACTGGCGATGGTCTTGCGCCATCCGCTCCAGCCGCGGCAACGCCCAGTCCGGAAACGGCGCGGACCGGCCAGTCGCCTGGCTGACATTGACGATCAGCGCCTCCTGGGTCGCGCAGGTCGCGCCATCCGCCCCGGCCACCATCTCGGCGAAATAATGCAGCCGCTTGCTGTCATGGTCCAGCAGGCGAAAGCGATACCCGAACGCCTCGCCCGCCTTCACCTCGCGCAGGAAATGCTGATGCGACTGGATCACGTAGGGCCCGCAACCGGCCGTCGCCACACAGGTTTCGCCCAGCCCCAGATGGTCGTCCAGCATCACTTCGAGCGCGCGGTCGAAGGCCACGCCATAATATCCCACGTTCATGTGCCCGTTGTAGTCGATCCACTCCGGCAGGGCCTGCTGACCGGCCACCTCGACCGGGGCGGGATACGGGCCGTCATGGCCCGAGTGCGGAATCTGGCGTGTCATCGCGGTGTCCTCACGGTGATCGGTGCGCCCAGAATGGCCCGCGAGACCGCCGCTGACCAGCGCCGAAACGCGGCCCAACCCGACAGCCCTGTCGAATTCACGGACTCAACCGTCGGGTGCATTGCCGCGCCGCGGCAAACAATGCTAACCGGGGCCATGAGCAGTGCCGCCCCGAGTCGCCCGCGCGGGTCAGAAGATCTTTGGCTGAACGCCGCCGCCGCGCTGTTGTGCGAGGCGGGCGTGGATGCGGTCATGGTTGCGCCGCTGGCGCAGCGGCTCGGCCTGTCCCGCACCGGGTTCTACTGGCATTTCAAGGACCGCAAGGCATTGCTCGACGCGCTTTTGATGCGCTGGGAGACGCGCACGACGCGACCGCTCCTTTCCCGCGCCGACGCCTATGCCGAAACGATCTGCGAGGCGCTGTTCAACCTCTGCGATTGCTGGCTGGATCGCGATCTGTTCGACGCCAGGATGGAGCTTGCCGTGCGCGACTGGGCGCGCGCCGACCCTGCGGTCGCGGAGCGGTTGGCACAGGCGGATGCCACGCGGCGCACCGCCATTGCCGGGTTGTTCCGGCATTTCGGCTACCCCGAGACCGAGGCCGAAACCCGCACGCTGGCGCTCCTGCAAGCGCAGATCGGCTATTTCGCGCTGCCGGTCGACGACACGCATTGGATGCGGATCGCCCGGATCCCGGATTTCGTCGAGATCTTCTCGGGCCGCCGCCCGATCGAAAGCGAGGTGGGCCGGTTCATGGCCCGCCATATCGAAGAGCGCGTCACCCCTTGACCCACACGCCGCCAGGGGCGCGTGGCATGGGCAAATCACCTTGTCCCGCGCCTATTCGGCAGCGATCCCGTCGGTCTCGACCCGCACGGCGGAATACTTGAACTCGGGGATCTTGCCATAGGGATCCAGCGCCGCGTTGGTCAGGATGTTGGCCGCCGCCTCGACATAGGCAAAGGGCAGGAACACGTTGTCCTCGGCAATCGCCCGATCGGCCCGCACCATCACCCGCACCGAACCGCGCCGCGTGGTCAGGCGGATCGTGTCGCCCGGCGCGATGCCCATCTGCCGCAGGGTGCGCGGGTGCATCGAGCAGTTCGCCTCGGGCTCCACCGCATCCAGAACCTTGGCCCGCCGGGTCATCGAGCCGGTGTGCCAATGCTCAAGCTGCCGGCCGGTGATCAGCACGAACGGGTATTCCGCATCCGGCCGTTCGTCGGGCTCGATGATCTTTGCGGGCGTGAACCGCGCCCGCTTGTCGGCGCGCGGGAAACCGTCGCCGAAGACGATGGCCTGCCCGGGATCCTGCGGGCTCAGCGACGGATAGGTCACCGCCTCGCTCTCCAGCCGCTCCCAGGTGATGTTGTCGAGCGAGGGCATGTTCAGCTTCATCTCGGCAAAGACCTCGGACGGGTGGGTATAGGTCCAGCCCAGCCCAAGCCGCTTCGCCAGTTCAACCTCGATCCACCAGTCCTCGCGCGCCTCGCCCGGCGGCGCGACGGCGCGACGGCCCATCTGCACCTGCCGGTTGGTGTTTGTCACGGTGCCGGTCTTTTCCGCCCAGGCGCTGGCGGGCAGGATCACGTCGGCATAGTTCGCGGTCTCGGTCAGGAAGATGTCCTGCACCACCAGGTGATCGAGCTTGGCCAGGGCCGCGCGGGCATGGTCCACATCCGGGTCGGACATTGCCGGGTTCTCACCCAGGATATACATGCCCTTGATCTGGCCTTGATGGATCGCATCCATGATCTCGACCACGGTCAGGCCCTTCTCGTTCGAGAAATCCTCCGATCCCCAGACCTCGGTAAAGGCCGAGCGCACCCCGTCATCGGTGACGCTCTGATAATCCGGCAGGAACATCGGTATCAGCCCCGCATCGGACGCGCCCTGCACGTTGTTCTGGCCGCGCAAGGGGTGCAGCCCGGCGCCGGGCTTGCCGACATTTCCGGTCATCAGCGCCAGGCTGATCAGGCAGCGCGAATTGTCGGTGCCGTGGATATGCTGGGAAATCCCCATGCCCCAGTAGATCATGCCCGCCTTGCCATTGGCAAAGGTCCGCGCCGCATCGCGCAGCTCGTCAGGGGCGATGCCGCAGATCGGCGCCATCTTCTCGGGCGTGTAATCGGCCAGATGCGCCTTCATCTCGTCCCAGTTCTCGGTGAACCGGTCGATATACTCGGCGTCATAGAGCCCTTCCTCGACGATCACGTTCATCATCGCATTGAGCATCGACACGTCGCCGCCGGGCTTGAACTGCAGGCGATGCGACGCGAACTTGCCCAGGCCCACGCCACGCGGGTCGCAGACGATCAGCTTGCCGCCGCGCTTGGCGAATTGTTTGAAATAGGTCGCGGCGACGGGGTGGTTCTCGATCGGGTTGGCACCGATCACGATGGCCACATCGGCATTCTCGATCTCGTTGAACGTGGCCGTGACCGCGCCCGAGCCGACATTCTCCAGCAAGGCCGCCACCGAGGAGGCATGGCAGAGCCGTGTGCAGTGATCGACGTTGTTGTGGCCAAAGCCCTGGCGGATCAGCTTCTGGAACAGATAGGCCTCTTCGTTGGAACACTTGGCCGAGCCGAACCCCGCGATCTCGCGCCCGCGGCCCTTCATGCCGGCGGCAGCGGCGTCCAGCGCCTCCTCCCAGGTCGCTTCGCGGAAATGGCTGAGCGGGTTGGCCGGATCGACGTTCAGCCCCTTCTCGGCGCCGTCACGGCGGATCAGCGGCTTGGTCAGGCGGTGCGCGTGGTCCACATAGTCGAAGCCGAAGCGGCCCTTGACGCAAAGCCGGTTCTCGTTGGCCGGACCCTCGACCCCGTCCACGTATCTGATCTTGCCGTCCTTGACCTTGAAGCTGAGCTGGCAGCCGACGCCGCAGAACGGGCAGACGCTCTGCACCTCTTCGTCATAGTCCGCGCTGTCGCCCTTTTGCGCGTCATCCAGCACCGTGGCCGGCATCAGAGCGCCGGTGGGGCAGGCCTGCACGCATTCGCCGCAGGCCACGCAGGTCGACGCGCCCATCGGGTCGTCCTGATCGAAGGTCACCTTGCTCAGGTGGCCGCGATAGCTCATCCCGATCACGTCATTGACCTGCACGTCGCGGCAGGCACGGACGCAGAGATTGCAGTTGATGCAGGCATCCAGGTTGACCCGCATCGCCACGTGGGAGGCATCGAGCAGCGGGATGGCCTCGGCCTCGCGGCGCGGAAAGCGGCTGTCGCTGACGCCGGTCAGATCGGCCATCGCGTTGAAATGCGAACTGGCGTCGTGATCGGTTTCGGGCTGGTCGGCCAGCAGCAGCTCCATCACCAGCTTGCGCGAGGTTTCGGCGCGGGCGCTGTCGGTGGTCACCACCATACCGTCGGCGGCGGGCCGGATGCAGGAGGCGACAAGCGTGCGTTCGCCCTCGACCTCGACCATGCAGGCGCGGCAATTGCCATCGGGGCGATAGCCGGGCGCCGGCTTGTGGCACAGATGCGGGATGGTCAGACCCCGGCCCTTGGCGGCCTCCCAGATGGTCCAGCCATCGGGCACTGTGACATCCTCGCCGTTGAGGCGGAAGGTGACGGTCTTGGTCTCGCTGGCATCAAGCATGGCTGGCCTCCGGAGCGCGGCTTGTGACGGACATTTCTCCCGCCCCGGGCCTGACCCGGGGCCTCTGGGACATCGCGGGGCCCCGGGTCAGGCCCGGGGCGCGGCGGGCAGGAGACAAGCGCATCATCAGATCTCCTCCCCGAAATGCTTCATGACCAGCCGGATCGGGTTCGGCGCCGCCTGCCCCAGCCCGCAGATCGAGGCATCGCCCATGACCTGACACAGCTCTTCCAGCAGCGGCTGGTCCCAGCTGTCGGCCTGCATCAGCTTCACGGCCTTCTCGCAGCCGGCCCGGCAGGGCGTGCACTGGCCACAGCTTTCGTCCTCGAAGAACCGCAGCATGTTGAGCGCAGCATCGCGGGCCTGGTCCTGATCGGAGAGAACCACCACCGCCGCCGAGCCGATGAACGATCCGTGCGGCTGCAACGTGTCGAAATCCAGCGGCACGTCGTTCAGCGACGCCGGCAACAGCCCCGAGGACGGCCCGCCCGGCTGATAGGCCTTGAACACATGCCCTTCACTCATACCGCCCGCCGACTCGATGATATCGGTGATGGTAGAGCCCGCGGGCAGCAGGTAGACGCCGGGTTTCGCCACCCGGCCCGAGACGGAGAAGCTGCGCAGCCCCGTGCGCCCGTTCTTCTCGGTCGCGTTCAGACATTCCGGCCCCTCGCGGCAGACCTTCGCGACCCAATGGAGCGTCTCGACATTGTGCACCAGCGTCGGGCGGTCGAAGACGCCGACCTGCGCCACGAAAGGCGGACGGTGGCGCGGCAGCCCCCGCTTGCCCTCGATGGATTCGATCATCGCGCTTTCTTCGCCGCAGATATAGGCGCCCGCACCGCGGCGCAGGTCGATATGGCCCGGTGCCACGATGCCGGCCGCCTCCAGCGCGGCAATCTCGCGCCGCAGGATCTCGAGCACCGCAGGATATTCGTCGCGCATGTAGATGAAGCAGGTCTCGGCCTCGACCGCCCAGGCCGCGATCAGCATCCCCTCAAGGAAGATATGCGGCTGACGCTCGAGATAATAGCGGTCCTTGAACGTGCCCGGCTCGCCCTCGTCGCCGTTCACGGCCAGATAGCGCGGACCGGCCTCGGCACGGACAAAGCCCCATTTCTTGCCCGACGGGAACCCGGCGCCGCCCAATCCGCGCAGACCCGCGGCCAGCACGGTGTCCTGCACCGCCTCCCAGTCGCCGTTTTCACGCAGGTTCAAGAGCCTGTCATAGCCGCCACCGGCGCGGTAGGCGTCGAGCCTCTCATAGTCGGGAATCGCCGGGTGAAATGCCTGCGCGGCGATGGCCGCCTGAACCTTTTCGGGCGTGGCATGGTCAATGTGGTTGTGACCGATCTCCAGCGTGGGCGCGGTGTCGCAGCGGCCCATGCAGGGCGCGCGCAGCACCCGCACCTGGCCTGGGTCCAGCCCGTCCTCCAGCGCGGTCTTGAGCGCCTGCGCGCCGGCCAGCTCGCACGAGAGCGAGTCGCAGACCCGGATGGTCAGCGCGGGCGGCGGGGTCTCGCCCTCGGCCACCACGTCGAAATGGGCATAGAAGGTCGCCGTCTCGTAAACCTCGGCCTGGCTGATCTTCATCTCGGCGGCCAGTGCGGCGATGTGATCGGCGCTCAGATGGCCATGCGTGTCCTGAACCAGGTGCAGGAATTCGATCAGCAGGTCGCGGCGGCGCGGACGGTCGCCCAGCAGCGCCTGGATGTCCGCCAGCGCCTCGTCGGTGAATTGCCGGCCCTTGGGCGTGTGCCGGCCCTTGCCCCGGCCGGATTTCCAGACGCCCTTGCCGCCGGGTGATTTGCTGTCGAGTGGTGCCATGTTGTCCTCCGCGTGCAGGACCGTTTTCCATCAGCATACCATATCGTCAAATCGCGATACTCAATCGCACGATAGCGACGGATTATCACTCCAATGAGGCCGCTACCGTGCGCAGGGCCGCCACCGCCGGCAGGCCCGGATCGCGGTCCAGCGTGGCCAGGCAGATCGGCCTGGCCACCGTGGGCTCGATCAGGTCCAGCGCCCGGGTTCCGGCCAACGGACCAAGCGACTCCACCAACACGCGCGGAACGACCGTGGCGGCCAACCCCTCGCAGGCCATCGCCATTGCGGCGGTAAAGCCCGAGGTCTCGGCGATGATCTGCGGGTGCAGGCCCTGGTCGGCGAACACCCGGTCGATGATGCGGCGGTTCTGCATCTGCGGGACCAGCAGGCAAAGCGGCAGCGCCGCCGCCTGCGCCCAGGTCAGCGCCGCCTGCCCGTCCGCCATGCGCTCGGGGATCAACGCCACGTAATGCTCCTCGTAGAGCGGCTGCACCACCCGCAGATCCGCGCCGATGCTGTCGGAATAGGTCACGCCGGCATCGATCGTGCCGTCATCCAGACGCCCCTGGATCGCCGACGAGGTCAGCGTCTCGATCCGCGTGACGATGCGCGGATGCGCCGCCAACAGGTGCCGCACCAGCCGGCTGGCAAAGGACAGGGCCGTCGGAATCACGCCCAGCGCCAGCGTGCCGGTGATCTCGCCACGCGCGGCCTGAACCTCCTGCTCCAGCGCCCTTGTGTCATCCAGGATGCGTCGGGCGCGGCGGACGATCATCTCGCCCTCCTCGGTCAGCCCCTGGAACCGGTTGGCCCGGCGCACGATCGAGATGCCCAACCGGTCCTCGAGCTTGCGGATGCGCATCGAAAAGGCCGGCTGCGAGATCCCGCATTCCTCGGCCGCCTTGGCGAAATGCCGATGCCGGGCCAGCGCATCCAGCAATTGCAGGTCCCTCAACTCGATCACCGGATGCTCCTGGCCGGAGTGGATGGCGGCAGGATAGCCAAGCGCTGACGCCGCGGAAACTGATGATTGACACGAATCCAATTCCCTCAATATCATTCGTATACAAACAAGAACCACCCTGCCGATACCGGCAGGATCCGACAGGGGGCCCGAGAACTTGGGCTATCACGCTCCGACCGATCTGAACGAGGCGCTTGACCGGCTGGCGGCTGGCGGCGTGCGCATCGTCGCCGGCGGAACCGACCATTTCGCGGCCCGCCAACCGGGCCCCGAGCCCGTGCCGCTGCTCGACGTGACCCGGGTGGCCGCGCTGCGCGGGATCACGCGGCAGGATGACGGCTGGCGGATCGGGGCGGCGACCAGTTGGACGGACATCGCCCGCGCCGATCTTCCGCCCGCTTTCGACGGGCTGCGCGCGGCGGCGCGCGAGGTGGGCGGCATCCAGATCCAGAATGCCGGAACCGTGGCCGGAAACCTGTGCAACGCCTCGCCGGCGGCCGACGGGGTGCCGCCCTTGCTGACGCTGGCGGCCGAGATCGAGCTGCGCTCGGTGCGCGGCACAAGACGGCTGCCGCTATCCGAGTTCATTACCGGGCCGCGCCGGACCGCGCTGGCCGCCGACGAGATGGTGACGGCGATCCACGTCCCCGCCCCGCCCGAGGGCGCGCGCGGCGCATTCCACAAGCTGGGCGCGCGGCGCTACCTGGTGATCTCGATCACCATGAGCGCGGCCCTGATCGGGCTGGACGCGGCGGGCCGGATTACTGTGGCGCGCGTCGCGGTCGGCGCCTGCTCGGCGGTGGCGCAACGGCTGACCGCGCTGGAGTCGGACCTGATCGGGCGGCGCCCCGGCGAGGTTGCGCTCGCCCCGGCGCATCTGGAACCGCTGGCCCCGATCGACGACATGCGCGCCGGCGCGGCCTACCGCTCCGCCGCGGCGGCCGAACAGGTGGCCCGCGTCATCCGCACGGCCGGAGAAGCGCATGGATAAGCGCGTCGAGAAAGACACCGTTGCCTTCACCCTCAACGGCGCGCCGGCCCGCATCACCCCGCGCCCCGGCGAGCGCCTGTCCGAAAGCCTGCGCGAACGGCTGGAGGCGCGCGACGTCAAGATCGGCTGCAACGCAGGCGATTGCGGCGCCTGCACGGTGCTGGTCGATGGCGCGCCGGTCTGTGCCTGCCTGATGCCGGCCCACCAGGCGGAGGGCCGTGTGGTCGACACCTTGCGCGGCCTGGTGGCGCGCGACCCGGCAACCGGGCGGCTGGCCCGGAATTTCGAGGCGCAGGGCGCGGCGCAATGCGGCATCTGCACGCCGGGGATGATGGTCGCGGCCACCGCCCTGCTGCGCGAGACACCCGCCCCGGACGAAAGGCAGGTGATGGATGCCCTGGGCGGCGTGCTGTGCCGCTGCACCGGCTATCGCAAGATCATCGAGGCGGTTCTGGCGACCGGCACGGTGCCGGCCCCGTCAGGCAACGGCGCGGTGGGCGATGCGATTCGTCGGCTGGACGGGGCCGCCAAGGTGGAAGGGCACGAGGCCTTCGGGGACGATATCGCTCCGGCCGGAACGCTGGAGATTGCGCTGATCCGGTCGCCGCATCCCCGCGCGGCCTTCCGTCTGGGCGACCTGGACGGGTTCGCGGCGACGACCCCCGGCATCGTCGCCGTGCTCAGCGCGGCGGATGTGCCGGGGCGCAACCTGTACGGCGTCATTCCCGGTTTCGAGGATCAGCCGGTCTTTGCCGAGACCGAAACCCGGTTCCGCGGCGAGCCTGTGGCCGCGATCATCGGCACCCCCGAGGCCATCGCGGGTCTCGATCCCGGCTCGGTCCCGGTCGACTGGACACGGCTGCCGGATGCGCCGACACCGCAGGAGGCCATGGCCGCCGGCGCGCCGCAACTGCATCCCGGCCATCCCGGCAACGAGATGTGCACCGGCCATGTCCGCCGCGGCGATGCCGATGCGGCGCTGGCGCGGGCCGATGTGCTGGCCCAGGCGCGCTTTTCCACCGGTTTCGTCGAACACGCCTATATCGAGCCCGAGGCCGGTTTCGCCTGCATGGATGGCGACAAGGTCGAGGTGCATGCCTGCACCCAGGCCCCGGTCATGGACCGCGACGCGCTGCAGGGCATCCTGGCACTGCCGGCCGAGCGCATCCGCATCATCCCCAGCGCCGTGGGCGGCGGGTTCGGGGCCAAGCTGGACATCTCGGTGCAGCCCTACCTGGCCCTGGCGGCGATCAAGACCGGACAGCCCGTGCGGCTGTGCTATTCGCGCACCGACTCGATGCAGGCCACCACCAAGCGCCACCCGTCCGAGATCGACCTGCGCATCGGCGCCGCGCGCGACGGACGGATCTGCGGCATGGCGTTTGACGGCATCTTCAACACCGGTGCCTATGCCAGCTGGGGGCCGACGGTGGCGAACCGGGTGCCGGTCCATGCCTCGGGGCCCTACATGGTGGCCGATTATCGCGCCCGCGCCACCGGGATCTACACCAACGCCCCGCCGGCCGGGGCCTTCCGCGGCTTTGGCGTGCCGCAAGCGGCGATCGCGCAGGAAAGCCTGTTCGACGACCTGGCCGGGCAGCTTGGCATGGATCCCCTGGAGTTCCGCATCGCCAACGCATTGGAGAACGGGCAACCCACGGTCTGCGGCCAGGTCTTCTCGCAGGGCGTGGGCATCAAATCCTGCCTCACGGCCCTGCGCCCGGCCTGGGCGCGGGAACGGGCCGCGGCAGAGCGGTTCAACGCCGAGAACCCCACCTTGAAGCGTGGCGTCGGCGTCGCGGCGGGCTGGTATGGCTGCGGCAACACCTCGCTGCCCAACCCCTCGACCATCAAGGCCGGGATCCGCGCCGATGGCACGCTTTTCCTGCACCAGGGCGCAATGGATATCGGCCAGGGCGCCAACACGGTGATCGCGCAAATCTTTGCAACGGCCCTGGGCGTGGCGGTCGGTCGGCTGGAACTGGTCGGCCCGGACACCGACAGGACCCCGGATGCGGGCAAGACCTCGGCCTCGCGCCAGACCTTCGTGACCGGCAACGCCGCGCGGCTTTCGGGCGAGGCGCTCAGACGCGAGATCCTGGCCCGCGTCAATGCCGGCCCCGAGGCCGAGATCATCCTCGGCGCGGGCGCCATCGAGGTGCGCGATGACGCCACGACGCACCGCATCGACCTGGCAGCGTTGACACCAGATGCCGAGGGCTACGTGCTGCGGTCCGAGGAAACCTATGACCCGCCGACCAAGCCGCTGGACGCGGACGGCCAGGGGGTTCCCTATGCGCAGTTCGGCTATGCCGCGCATCTGGCGGTGGTCGAGGTGGACATCGCGCTCGGCACCGCGCGCGCGGTGCGTTTCGTAGCCGCCCATGACGTGGGCCGCGCCATCAACCCGCTGATGGTCGAAGGCCAGGTGCAGGGCGGCATCGCGCAGGGGCTGGGCATGGCGCTGATGGAGGAATACCTGCCGGGGCGCACCGAGAACCTGCACGACTACCTGATCCCGACCATCGGGGACGTGCCCGAGATCGAGACCATCATCATCGAAGAACCCGACGAACACGGCCCCTATGGCGCCAAGGGCCTGGGCGAACACGCGCTGATCCCGACCGCACCGGCGATCCTGAACGCGATCCACCATGCCACCGGCGCGCGGCTGCGCCGGGTCCCGGCCACGCCGTCCTGCCTGTATGCGGCAATCCGCGAGGTGCGCGATGGCACGTGAGCGCGTTAAGGAAGAGAAGATCCGCTGCGACGCCTGCCCGGTGCTGTGCTACATCGCCGATGGCCGCTCGGGCGCCTGCGACCGCTATGCCAATCACGGAGGCGAACTCGTGCGGCTGGACGCGCTGACCGTGATCGAGCAGGGCCAGGCCAAGCTGGTGCCGTTCCTCAAGGACACCGCGCCCGAGGACTGGGACGGCGATCTGGTGCAGTCCGGACGGGCCTTCGTCACCGCCGTCGGCGCCGGCACCACCTATCCCGACTACAAGCCCGCGCCCTTCATCGTCAGCCAGGAGGTCGAGGGCGTCGACATGGTCACGGTCGTGACCGAGGGCATCTTTTCCTATTGCGGGGTCAAGGTGAAGATCGACACCGACCGCCATATCGGCCACGAATGCGACGTGGTGCGCGTGGATGACGAGCCGATCGGCCATGTCACCACCTCGGAGTACGGATCAAAAATGCTCAGCCTGGGCGGGGTCGAGCATCTGACCGGCGGCTCCAAGAAGGAGGGCCGCGTAACCTGCGACGCGCTGCTCAAGCTGTGCAACCGCGAGGCGGTCGAGATGGTGATCGGCGCGCCGGGGCACGAAACGCGCGTGGTCGTGCAGGCCGGAGAGCCGCCGGTCATCGACGGCCAGCGCGAGACCCTGATGCGCGTGGGCTGCGGCTCGGCCGCGATCGGCATGTTCGCCAAGCAATGGCTGGGCCATGCCGACGAGGTCGTAGTGGTGGACGACCACATCACCGGCGTGCTCAGCGAGCATCAGGCGGGCCGGATGCTGGACGTGCCCGCCACCGGCATCCGCATCAAGGGCCGCCGGTCCACGCCGGGGCGCTATTTCCAGGTGGCCGAGCCGGGCACCGGATGGGGCGGCACGGATATCAGCGACCCGCTGGTCATCCTGGGCGAGTTCAAGCCAAAGGTCGCCTGGCCCGGCCTGCGCCTGTTCATGGTGTCGACCACGGGCGAGCAATGCGCCTATTACGAATTGGACGACGCTCTGCAGCCGCAGCAGAAAACGGTGCCCGACGCCCTGCGCAGATCGGCCGACCTGATCGCCGAGAACTGCGAGCCCTCCATATGCTCGGTCCTCTTCATGGGCGGCGCGGGCGGGTCGTTGCGGGCCGGTGTCACCGAAAACCCGGTGCGTCTGACCCGCTCGGTCAAGGAATCGCTGACCTATGTCTCCTGCGGCGGGGCCGAGGCCTATATCTGGCCCGGCGGCGGAATCACGGTGATGGCCGATGTGATGGACATGCCGACCGATGCGTTCGGATACGTGCCGACACCGGCGCTGGTCGCACCCATCGAGTTCACCATGCGCGCCAGCGACTACGCCGCCCTCGGCGGCCATGTGGACGAGGTGCGCCCGGTGGCGGACGTGATCTCGGACAGCACCCGCAAGCTGTCGAAATCCGAGCGCCAGCCCGATCCGATGGCGCCCGAGAATTTCCGGTGGCGACGCTGATGCGGCCGGTCTGCGCACCTCTCCCGGGCGGGCGGCTGCATCTGCAGCACGGCCCCATCGACCTGATCCTGGGCACCGACGGGGCGAGGGCCGAGGCCTTTGCCGCCGCGCGGCAGCGGTTCGACACGCTGCTGGAGGAACTGGTGGCGGAACTGGACCTGCTGCGCACCGCCGTCAGCTGCGAGGACGCAACGCCGCGCGGTACCGTCGCGCGGGCCATGCACCGGGCCGCGCAGGCGCATCTGCCGCTGTTCGTGACGCCGATGGCGGCGGTGGCGGGCGCGGTTGCCGATGCGATCCTGGCCGCCATGACCGCCGCCGCGCCGCTGCGCCGGGCCTATGTGAACAATGGCGGCGACATCGCGCTGCACCTTGCGCCGGGCGAGACATTCTCCCTGGCGATGGCCGGGCTGGACCGGTCCGATCTGGGCCGGATCGAGGTCGTCGGCGGCAACGGGATCGGCGGCATCGCAACCTCGGGCCGGGGCGGGCGCAGCCTGTCGATGGGCATCGCCGACAGCGTGACGGTTCTGGCCCGCGACGCCGCAAGCGCCGATGTCGCCGCCACGCTGATCGCCAACGCGGTGGACCTGCCCGACCACCCCGGCATTGTCCGCTGCCCGGCCGACACCGTTCAGGATGACAGCGACCTCGGGCCCCGGCCGGTCGTGCGCGCGGTGCCGCCACTGGGCCCACGGGAGATCGACGCCGCCCTGGACCGGGGCCGCCGCGCCGCAGACCGGATGGCGGCGGCCGGACTGATCCGGTCGGCGGCCCTGTTCCTTCAGGGCCGGTCGTGCCAGACAGGTCCGAGACACATGCGACCCGACACCGAAAGGAGCCTTGCCCATGCCTGAGATCAAGCTGCGCAAGATGGTGACATCCTGCGAGGAGATCTATCACGAGGGGGGACCGGTCGAGGAAGTCCCGCTCTGCCGCGCCGCAGCGCTGGCGGTGATCGCCAACCCCTTTGCCGGGCGCTACGAACCCGAGATCCAGGGCTTCATGGAGGATCTCAAGCCGCTGGGCCTGGACATGGCGCAACGGCTGCTGGACCTGCTTGGCGGGCCCGACCGCATCGAAGGCTACGGCAAGGGCGCGATTATCGGCGCGGCGGGCGAACTGGAACATGGCGCGTTGTGGCACGCCCCTGGCGGATACGCGATGCGCGAATTGCTGGGCGAGGCCCGCGCCATCGTGCCGTCAACCAAGAAGGTCGGCGGCGTCGGCGCGCGGCTGGACGTGCCGATCACGCATGTGAACGCCTCCTATGTGCGCAGCCATTTCGACAGTATGGAGGTGGGCTGCAACGACGCGCCGCGCGCGGATGAAATGGCGCTGGCGCTGGTCATGACCACCGGCCCGCGCATCCATTCGCGCTCGGGCGGGCTGGAGGCCTGGGAGATCAAGGGAGAGGACGGGCTGAGATGACGAAGATCCGCAAGATCGCCGTGACGGTCGAGGAAACCCACGCCGAGGCGGGCCGCAGCATCGACCCGCCCACCCGCAAGGCCGTCGCCGTGGCGGTGATCGAGAACCCTTTTGCCGGGCGCTATGTCGAGGATCTGACCCCGCTGATGGAAACCGGCGCCGAGCTGGGCGCGCTTCTGGGCCGGCGCTGCGTGCAGGCGCTGGGGATCGACCCGGCGCAGGCCGAGAGCTATGGCAAGTCCGCGATGGTGGGCGAGAATGGCGAGCTGGAACACGCCGCCGCCATCCTGCACCCGAAACTGGGCGCGCCCCTGCGCGCCGAGGTCGAGAAAGGCGCCGCGCTGGTGCCCTCGTCCAAGAAGATGGGCAGCCCCGGCCAGGTGCTGGACGTGCCGCTAGGCCACAAGGATGCCGCCTATGTCCGCAGCCATTTCGACGGCATCGAGGTGCAGTTGAACGACGCTCCGCGCGCAAACGAGATCATGGTCGCGGTCGCCGTCACCGACAGCGGTCGCCCGCTGCCCCGCGTCGGCGGGCTGACCGCCGATCAGGCCGAGGGCAAGGACGGATTGCGATAACCACTAAATGCCGGACAAAACCGGCAACCATACCCAACAGATCCAACCGGAGGACACCAAAGATGACCCTGATGCGACGTACATTCCTGGGCGCGATGACCGCGCTGCCGCTGGCGCTGACCGCGCCGGCCCAGGCGCAAGAGACCATCGTGCTGGGCGAGGTGAACAGCTATACCCGCCTGCCCGCCTTCACCGAGCCCTACAAGAAGGGCTGGCAACTGGCGGTCGAGGAGATCAACGCCGCCGGCGGCGTTCTGGGCAAGCAGCTGGAAGTGGTCAGCCGCGACGACACCGGCGACCCTGCGACCGCGATCCGCATCGCCGAGGAACTGATCTCGAAGGAAGGCGCGGTGCTGATCTTCGGCACCTTCCTGTCCAATATAGGCCTGGCCGTGGCGGATTTCGCGCAGCAGAAACAGGTGCTTTTCCTCGCCTCCGAACCGCTCTCGGACGCGATCGTCTGGTCCAAGGGCAACAAGTATACCTACCGTTTGCGCCCCTCGACCCACATGCAGGCGGCGATGCTGGCCGAGGAGGCCGCCAAGCTCGATGCGGTGAAATGGGCCACCGTGGCGCCCAACTACGCCTATGGCCAGGACGCGGTGAAGGCCTTCAAATCCGAATTGACCAAGCTGCGCCCGGACGTGGAATTCGTCGAGGAGCAATGGCCGCCGGTGTTCAAGATCGACGCCGGTTCGACAGTGCGGGCGCTGGAGGCGGCCAAGCCCGACGCGATCTACAACGTGACCTTCGGCGGCGATCTGGCCAAGTTCGTGCGCGAGGGCTCGCTGCGCTATCTCTTCGAGGACCGCGCCGTGGTCTCGCTCCTGTCGGGCGAGCCGGAATACCTGCAACCGCTGGGTGACGAGACGCCCGACGGCTGGATCGTGACCGGCTACCCGCCCGAGCAGATCGACACCGAGTCGCACAAGGCGTTCTCCGCCGCCTACGAGGCGAAGTTCGGCGAGCTGCCCAAGACCGGTTCGATCGTGGGCTACAACTCGGTCCTGGCCATCGCCGCGGCGCTGGAAAAGGCCGGATCGACCGAGACCGACGCGCTGCTGGCGGCGATGGAGGGGCTGCAAGTGTCCGACAGCCCGACGGGTCCGTTCATGTTCCGCGCCGCCGACCACCAGTCGACCATGGGCGCCTATGTGGGCAAGACCGCCCTGGTCGACGGGATGCCGACCATGGTGGACTGGACCTATGCCGATGGGGCCGACTACCTGCCCAGCGAAGAAGAAGCCGCCAAGCTGCGCCCGGCGGAATGATCTGACGCGGGGGCGGATGCGCCCCCGCCACAACGAAAAAACGGAACAGGGACGGATATGGGGTTTTATCTCGCGCAATTGCTGACGGGGCTGGCCAACGCGTCGTCGCTGTTCCTGATCGCCAGCGGGCTGTCGATCATCTTCGGCGTCACCCGCATCGTGAACTTCGCCCACGGCTCGTTCTACATGGTGGGGGCCTATCTGGCCTATTCGCTGGTAACCTGGCTGGATGGCGGCATCCTGGGCTTCTGGTTCAGCATCGTTCTGGCCGCGCTCCTGGTCGGCGTGATCGGCCTGGTTGTCGAGCTGATCATCCTGCGCCGCATCTACCACGCGCCCGAACTGTTCCAGCTGGTCGCCACCTTCGGCGTCGTGCTCATCGTGCAGGACGCCACCCTGGCGATCTGGGGCGCCGAAGACCTGCTGGGTCCGCGCGCGCCCGGTCTGGACAGCGCGGTCCGGATCCTGGGCGAACCGATCCCGGAATACGACCTGGCGCTGATCGCCATCGGTCCCGCCGTGCTGCTGGCGATCTGGCTGGTGTTCCACCGCACCCGCTGGGGCGTTCTGGTGCGCGCCGCGACCCAGGACCGCGAGATGGTCGGCGCCCTGGGCGTCAACCAGGCGTGGCTGTTCTCGGCCACCTTCATCCTCGGCTCGTTTCTCGCGGGCCTGGGCGGCGCGCTGCAGATCCCGCGCGAGGCGGTGTCGCTGCAGATGGACCTGTCGATCATCGGCGAGGCCTTCGTGGTCACCGTGATCGGCGGCATGGGCAGCGTTTCGGGCGCGTTCATCGCCGCGGTGCTGATCTCGGTGCTGAACGCCTTTGCCATCCTGATCTTCCCGCAGATCTCGATCGTCCTGCCCTTCGTGGTGATGGCGGTGGTGCTGATCGTGCGGCCCTACGGGATCTTCGGCCGGCCGGGCAGCGAGCATGGCGGCACGGAAGACCCCGACCAGCCCCTCCGACTGCTGTCGGGAAAGGGCGCCATGATGCTGGCGGCGGCGGTGATGGCGCTGGCGCTCAGCCCGGTCTTCGTGGCCGATTTCACCATGATCCTGCTGGTCGATGTCATGGTCGCCACCCTGTTTGCGGTCTCGCTGCATTTCATGATGGGCGTGGGCGGCATGGTCAGCTTCGGCCACGCCGCCTATTTCGGCGTCGGCGCCTATGCCGCGGCGATGGCGGTCAAGCTGCTGGGGCTGGGCATGATCCCGGCGATGCTACTCGCGCCCTTCGGCGCGGCGCTGGCGGCGCTGTTCTTCGGCTGGTTCTGTGTGCGCCTGTCGGGGGTCTACCTCGCCATGCTGACACTGGCGGCGGCGCAGATCCTGTGGGGCGTGACCTTCCAGTGGCAGGACGTCACCGGGGGCGATGACGGCATCCTGGGCGTCTGGCCCGCGGCATGGGCCAGCAGCGACCGGGTCTATTTCTACATCGCCTTCGCGCTCTGCATCGGCGGCATCTGGGCGCTGCGCCGCGCCGCCCATTCGCCCTTCGGCTACGTGCTGCGCGGCGTGCGCGACAGCCGCATCCGGGCCGAGGCGATCGGCGTCGACACACGGTTCCACCAATGGATGGGCTTCACCGTGGCCGGGGCCTTCGCGGGCCTCGCCGGCGTCGTCTTCGCCTTCTCCAAGGGCAGCGTCTTTCCCGACGCGCTGGGCATCGCCCAGAGCATCGACGGGTTGATCATGGTGCTGCTGGGCGGCATCCACGCGCTGGCCGGCCCGATCCTGGGCGCCGCCGCCTTCGTGCTGATCGAGGACTGGGTGACGCGGCTGGACTACTGGCGCGTAATCTTCGGCGGCATCATCCTGGTTATCGTGCTGCTGGCGCCTGACGGCATCGCCGGCGGCGTGAACCGCCTGATGCGGCTGCTGCGGAGGGATGCGGCATGAGCGCGGTTCTGGCGGTCGACGCCCTCGCCAAGAGTTTCGGTGGCGTGCACGCGGTGGATGACGTGAGCTTCTCGCTGGACAAGGGCGAGTTCCTTGCGCTGATCGGCCCGAACGGCGCCGGCAAGACCACCTGCTTCAACATGCTCAACGGCTACCTCAAACCCGATGGCGGCTCGGTCAAGCTGAACGGCCGCGAGCTGATCGGCCTGCCGCCACGCCGGATCTGGCGGCTGGGCGTCGGGCGCACCTTCCAGATCACCGCCACCTTCCTGTCGATGACGGTGCGCGAAAACGTGCAGATGGCTCTGATCTCGCATCACCGCCGCATCTACGACCTGTTCTCCCGCGCGACCCGCCTCTATGTCGACGAGGCCATGGCCCTGCTCGACCTGGTGTCGATGAGCGAACAGGCCGAGCGGCCCTGTTCCGAGCTGGCCTATGGCGACCTCAAGCGGCTGGAACTGGCCATCGCGCTCGCCCACGAGCCCGACCTGCTCCTGATGGACGAACCCACCGCGGGCATGGCGCCCTCAGAGCGCATCGCGCTGATGGCGCTGACCGCCGGCATCGTCGAGAAGCGCGGGGTGAGCGTGGTCTTTACCGAACATGACATGGACGTGGTCTTTGCCCATGCCCACCGCATCCTGGTGCTGAACCGCGGCCAGCTGATCGCCGAGGGCACCGGCGACCAGATCCGCAAGAACCCGCTGGTGCAGGAGGTCTATCTGGGCGGCGGGTCGGTCTTCGAAGGGGCGGGCCATGCTTGACGTGAAAACCCTGACCGCCCGCTATGGCCGGGCGCAGATCCTTTCGGACGTGACCCTGAGCGTGGGCGAGAACGAGGTCGTGGCGCTTCTCGGCCGCAACGGCGCCGGCAAGTCCACCACGATCAAGAGCGTGATGGGACTGGTCCAGCACGTGTCGGGACAGGTCACCTATGACGGGCAGGCGATCCTGGGCCGGGCGTCGCACATGATCTGCCGCGCGGGCCTGGGCTATGTGCCGGAAGAACGGCGCATCTTCGGCGAACTGACCGTCGAGGAGAACCTCGAGGTCGGTCGCCGCGAGCCCCGCGCGGACGCGCCGGAATGGACCTTCGAGCACCTGTTCGAGCTGTTTCCGAACCTGGCCGAACGCCGCCGCAACCTCGGCAAGCAGCTCTCTGGCGGCGAGCAGCAGATGCTGACCATCGCGCGAACCCTGATGGGCAATCCCCGGCTTGTGCTGCTGGACGAGCCATCGGAAGGCATCGCGCCGGTGATCGTCGAGCAGATGGCGACGATCATCGGCGAATTGAAACGCGAGGGGCTGTCGGTCCTGATCTCGGAACAGAATCTGCATTTCGCGCGGATCGTGTCGGACCGGGCCTACATCATCGAGAAAGGGCAGATGCGCTACGAGGGCAGCTTTGCGCATCTGGACGCGCATCCCGACATCTCGACCCGCTACCTCGCGGTCTGAGGGCGGTGACGTGAGCGAAGCGGATCGACCGTACCGGCTGGACGACCAGGTCGGGTTCCTGCTGCGCCTGGCCAGCCAGCGCCATGCCGCCATATTCCAGGCCCACACGCTGGAAGGTCTGACCCCGATGCAGTTCGCCGCCCTCGTGCGCATCGCCGAGCTGGGCACCTGCTCGCAGAACCGGCTGGGCCGCCTGGCGGCGATGGATGTGGCCACCATCAAGGGTGTCGTGGACCGGCTGCGCCAGAAGGGCCTGACCGAAACCCGCCCCGACCCGCAGGACAAGCGCCGCATGGTGATCTCGATCTCCGCCGAAGGCGCCGCACTGCTCGACCGGATGATCGACGCCGCGCACAGGATCACCGCCGAGACCCTCGCCCCGCTCAGCCAGCCCGAACGCGCGACCCTCATCGAGCTCCTGCGCAAGATCACCTGACGCGCAGGCGGGGGCGCTGCCCCCGTCGCGGCAGGCCGCGACTCCCCCGGGATATTTCCAGCAAGAGGAAAAGACCGCCCGCTCTTCCTCTCGCGCCAAATACCTCGGAGCGCGAGGCAGAGCCTCGCAACAGGAATCGAGCGCGCCGAAGGCGCTCAATTCAGGTGCCAACCACCTCCGGCAAGCGCGTGGCGGGCGGCGTGTTGCGGCTGCGGCCCGAGCACACCACGCCGTCGATGATGGTCATTCCCACGCCCGGCAGGTTGCCCAGTTGCACCGACTCCAGGATCGTCGCGCCCGGCGCGTGTTGGGCCTGGTCCATCAGCACGAAATCGGCGGCATAGCCCCGGTCAATGAGGCCGGTGTCCAGCTCGCGCTGCCGGGCCGTGTTCCCGGTGCCGAAGCAGAACGCGATCTCGGCCGGCACGTCGCCCAGGCTTGACAGCATGGCGACCATCCGCAGGATGCCCAAGGGCTGCGCCCCGGATCCCGCCGGCCCGTCCGTGCCCAGGATGATCCGCTCCATCTGCCGCAGTTCCCGCGCGGTGTTCAGCGTCAGCAGCGCGGCGCGCTCGTTGCCGTTGTGGACGATCTCGAGCCCCGCCTGGCAGCTTTCGCACAGGCAGGTGATCTGGTCGTCCGGCAGGGCCGAATGCCCGCCGTTGATATGGCCGATCACGTCCGTGCCGGTCTCCAGCACCATGTCGGCGTCGATCAGCCCCGATCCCGGGATCGACGGCCCGCCGGTGTGGATCGTCGACTGGATGCCGTATTTGCGCGCCCAGTCCACCATCTGTTTCGCGGTCTTGCCGTCCTTGACGGTTCCCAGCCCGACCTCGCCCAGAAGCTTCACGCCGGCATTGGCCAGTTCCTTGAAGTCCTCCTCGACCAGGCCATGCTCGATCACCGGCGCGCCGGCATGGACCTTGACGCCGGAGGGGCGGAAATTCTCGTACCAGCGCTGCGCCGCGATGGCCATCGCCTTGAGGCCGACGACATCCTTGGGCCGCCCCGGCATGTGCACTTCGCCGGCCGAGATCATCGTGGTCACCCCGCCATGCAGGGTCGAGTCGATCCAGTGCAACTGCTGCTGCCGCGGGGTATAGTCGCCGACGACCGGGTGCACGTGGCTGTCGATCAACCCCGGCGCCAGGGTCACGCCATGGGCATCGACCACCGTGTCGGAGTCTTCGGTGTCCAGGTCCGCCTCATAGCCCCAGTCGGCGATCTTGCCATCCATCGCAACCACGCAGTCGCCGTCATGGATCGGTTCCTCCATCTTGCCCGACAAGAGCAAGCCGATATTCCTGACCACAAGCTTTCCCATGGCACCCTCCCTCGCCCTGCGCGCCCGATCGTTTGCATGCTAACGCACGCACAACACGGGTCAAGCGCCCGACGCGCTGCCGGTGGTCAGGTGTTGAACAGGAAGTGCATCACGTCGCCATCCTTGACGACATATCCCTTGCCTTCGGCGCGCATCTTGCCGGCCTCCTTGGCACCCTGCTCGCCACCATTGGCGATGAAATCCTCATAGGCGATGGTCTCGGCGCGGATGAAGCCCTTTTCGAAATCGCCGTGGATCACGCCCGCGGCCTGCGGTGCTGCGGTGCCGGTGCGGATCGTCCAGGCGCGTGCCTCCTTGGGGCCGACGGTGAAATAGGTCTCAAGGTGCAGCAGGTCGTAGCCGGCCTTGATCAGGCGATCCAGCCCGGCCTCGTGCAACCCCATTTCCTCCAGGAACATCGCTGCCTCGGCGTCCTCCAGCTGGCTGATCTCTTCCTCGATCCGGGCGCTGATGACGACATGGGCGTTGCCCTGCTCGGCGGCCATCGCGGCCACGCGGGCGGACTGGGCGTTGCCCTCCGCCGCGTCCTCTTCGGCGACGTTGCAGACATAGAGCACCGGCTTGGTGGTCAGAAGCTGCAGCATCTTCCACGCCTTGCGGTCCTCGGCATCCACCGAGACCACGCGGGCCGGGCGCCCCTCCTCCAGCACCGCCTGCGCGGCCGCCAGCAGCCGGTCCTGCTGCTGCGCTTCCTTGTCGCCGCCCTTGAGCTTGCGGACCAGTCCGGCGCGGCGCTTCTCGATGCTCTCCAGGTCGGCCAGCATCAGCTCGGTCTCGATCACCTCGGCATCGGCCACCGGGTCGACGCGGCCCTCGACATGGGTGACGTCGCCGTCCTCGAAACAGCGCAGGACATGGGCGATGGCGTCGACCTCGCGGATATTGGCCAGGAACTGGTTGCCCAGCCCCTCGCCCTTGGACGCGCCCTTCACCAGCCCGGCGATGTCGACGAAGGTCATCCGCGTCGGGATGACCTGCTTCGACCTGGCAATGGCGGCGAGCTTCTCCAGCCGCGCATCGGGCACCGCCACCTCGCCGACATTCGGCTCGATTGTGCAGAACGGGAAATTCGCCGCCTGCGCCGCGGCGGTCCTGGTCAGCGCGTTGAACAGGGTCGACTTGCCCACGTTGGGCAGCCCCACGATTCCCATCTTGAAACCCATTGCACTCTCCTGCTCGGTTGTCCGCGCGCCGCTTCTATGCAGGTGACGGGCATTAGGCAAGCGGCTGCACCGGGAACCTGCGGAACCCGACGGCAACACTCGCCCCGGCCCGCCACAGATCCGGGCAAAAGCGTTTGCCCTGCGCCGGTGGCGCAACTACATACAGGCTCATTCGTGGCAGGGGGCTGTTATACATGAAAAAATTTGCAAAGTACTGGGTGCTGGCCCTTGCCGGATTGACCGGGGGCACCGCATCGGCGCAGGAAATGGTGTTCTCGTTGGGCTATACCAGCTACTCGCTGGAAGGATCCGAGGACAGCGCCATCGCCTCGATCGACTACAGCCATGCACCGTTTTTCGTGCGCGACCGTTTGAGCGCCGGCTGGGGCGCCGCGGTCGAAGCGACGGCCGAGGGCGATCTGTTCGCCGGCGCCGGCGTGGTCACGGAGTTCCAGCTCGACAACGGCTGGTTTCTCGAAGGCAGCGTCCTGCCCGGTCTCTATGACGAGGGCAGCGCCGGAAACGACCTGGGCAGCGCCTTCGAGATCCGCAGCCTGTTCGGGATTGGCCGCGAATTGCCCAGCGGTAACCGGCTGTCCCTGGCGATCACGCACAAGTCCAACGCCAGCACCGCGGATTCGAACCCCGGCGCGAACGCATTCTTGCTGCGCTGGCACCGGCCGTTCTGAGCGCGCCCCGCGCGGGCGGGATTGATTTTCCCGGCAACATTCGTCACATCGGGCCGACCCCGCAACGCAAGGACATCCGATGACCCGTATCGACGCCAAGTTCGCCGCGCTCAAGGCCGAAGGGAAGAAGGCCTTTGTTGCCTACGTCATGGCCGGCGACCCGGATTTCGACCGCTCGCTGGAGTTGGTCCGCGGCCTGCCCGGCGCGGGCGTCGACGTGATCGAGCTTGGCCTGCCCTTCACTGACCCGATGGCCGATGGCCCGACGATCCAGCTGGCCGGTCAGCGCGCGCTGGAGACGGGGATGACCCTGGACCGCACGCTGGAGCTGGCGCGGCTGTTCAGGCAGGGCGACGACGAGACACCCATCGTGATGATGGGCTACTACAATCCGATCTACAGCCGCGGAGTGGATCGGTTTCTGGAACAGGCAAAAGCCGCCGGCATCGATGGGCTGATCATCGTCGACTTGCCCCCCGAGGAGGATGACGAGCTCTGCCTGCCGGCGCAGAAGGCGGGGTTGAACTTCATCCGGCTGGCCACGCCGACGACCGACGACAAGCGGCTGCCCAAGGTGCTGCAGAACACGTCGGGCTTTGTCTACTACGTGTCGATCACCGGGATCACCGGCGCGGCCGAGGCCGAGGCCACCGATGTCGGACCCGAGGTCGCGCGGATCAAGGCAGCCACCGACCTGCCCGTAATCGTGGGCTTCGGCATCAACACGCCCGAGAAATCCCGCACCATTGCCTCGGTCGCGGACGGCGCGGTGGTGGGGTCTGCCATTGTCGGCCGGATCGGGTCCGGCGCGCCGGTGGCCGAGGTTCTGGACTTCGTGAAATCCCTGGCCGATGCGGCGCATTCGGCCTGAAGGCCCTGAAATGGCCGGTTGAAGACCGGGTTTTCGACATCTTCCACAAGTATACTCGGGGCGTTCGTTCCGACGGAGATGATGTCAATGCGCCCGGCCCATCGCATCGCCACCCTGGCACTGGCGACCCTCGCCTGGTTCACAGGTTCGGCTGGCGCCGGCCAGCAAGTATATGACGGAACCGAAGCCGAGGCGCTGAAATGCGCGGCCTTCTACGCCTACACGGCGCAGGTCTTCGAGTCGCACGGAATGATGTCGGCCGAAACCGGCGAGGAGGCACGGCTGGTCGCCTCGTTCATCCTGCTGCGCCATGTCGGCGGCACCGAGGCACAGCGGAACGCGGCCTATCGCAAGACACTGGACGGCATGTCCCCGTCCGACTGGGCGCTGGTGGAAAACGCCGCCGGCCAGCTTGCAGGATGCCGCGAACGCTTTCTCACCCCGTGACAGAATGGCAATTGCCAAGCGTCGGAATGATTGGTAATTAAATTTTACCAATCCTGAAAGGCGACCGCCATGCCCGTCATTACCGAGATCGAAGACCTGCGGAAAATCTATGAACGCCGCGTGCCGCGCATGTTCTACGACTATGCCGAGACCGGCAGCTGGAGCGAGCAGACTTTCCGCGACAACAGCAGCGATTTCGACCTGATCCGGCTGCGCCAGCGCGTCGCGGTGGACATGACCAACCGCAGCACCGCAAGCCGGATGATCGGCCAGGACGTGGCAATGCCGGTGGCGCTGGCGCCGGTGGGCCTGACCGGGATGCAATGTGCCGATGGCGAGATCAAGGCCGCCCGCGCGGCCGAGAAGTTCGGTGTGCCCTTCACCCTGTCCACGCTGTCGATCTGCTCGATCGAGGATGTGGCCGAACACACGACCAAGCCGTTCTGGTTCCAGGTCTACACGCTCAAGGACGACGATTTCATGCGGCGCCTGTTCGACCGGGCGCGGGATGCGGGATGTTCGGCAATGGTCATCACGCTGGACCTGCAGGTGCAGGGGCAGCGGCACAAGGATCTCAAGAACGGGCTGAGCGCGCCGCCGAAACTGACGGTGAAGTCGGTGGCCAACATGATGACCAAGGTGCAATGGGGCCTTGGCATGCTGGGCACCAAGCGCCGGTTCTTCGGCAATGTCGTGGGCCATGCCAAGGGCGTGACCGACCCTGCCTCGCTCAGCTCGTGGACGGCCGAGGCCTTCGATCACGCGCTGGACTGGGATCGGGTGCGCGAGCTGATCCGCATGTGGGGCGGCAAGGTGATCCTCAAGGGCATCCTGGACGCCGAAGACGCCAAGATGGCCGCCGATGCGGGCGCCGATGCCATCGTGGTCAGCAACCACGGCGGGCGGCAACTGGACGGGGCGCTCAGCTCGATCCGGATGCTGCCGCCGATCATGGATGCGGTGGGCGACAAGATCGAGGTGCATCTCGACAGCGGCATCCGCTCGGGGCAGGACGTGCTCAAGGCGCTGGCGCTGGGGGCCAAGGGCACGATGATCGGCCGGGCCTTCGTCTACGGGCTGGGCGCGATGGGCGAGGCGGGCGTGACCCGTGCGCTGGAGGTGATCCACAAGGAGCTGGACACCACGATGGCGCTGTGCGGCGAACGCAATGTGGCCGACCTGGGCCGGCACAACCTGCTGGTGCCCGAGGATTTCACCGGCCGCTGGGCCTGACCGGCGGACCGCACCCGTTCAGCCCGGCGCCGCGCTGCGCCGCAACGCAGGGACCAGCAGGACAGGCACCGACAAAAGGCAGAGCGCGATGGCGGTGAAGGCCATCGGCAACCCGAACCCCTGGGCCACGAACCCCATCATCGGCGGGCCGATGAAAAACCCGGAATAGCCGATCACCGACACCCGGCTGATCGCATGCATCCGGTGCCGGTGCGCCACCTGCCGCCCGATCCAGCCAAAGGCCATCGGCGCCACCACCGACACGCCCAGACCGAGAATGGCGAAACCCAGATAGGCGGGGGCCAGCGCCGGCGACCACGCGGCGATCAGCGCGCCCAGCGCCGCCAGCGCCGAGGCCAGGCCCATCACCCGCCCCTCGGACAGGTGCCGCATCAGCAATTGCCCCGACAGCCGGCCGATCCCCATCGTCAGGCCCAGAACCGCCGGGCCCAGCGCGCCCTGGGCGGCACCTGCCGCGAGGTTGCGCTCCAGGTGCAGGGCCGACCAGCCCTCGGTTGCCTGTTCCGACATGAAGGCGATCAGCACGATGGCGCCGCCCAGCATCAGAACCAGCGGCGGCAGCGGCGCGGGTTCGACCTCGCCTGGATCGGCGGTTGTGCCGTCATGGATCTCAGGGGCGGAATAGGTCACCCGCGTCAGCCCGAGGGTCACGACGCCCGCAAGCGCGAACAGGGTAGCGGGCGCTAACCCCGCCTCGCGCCCCAGCCCCGCCAGCAGCGCGGCGGCGGCATAGGCGAAGGAAAAGATCGCGTGGTTGAGGTTCATCAACGGCCGGTTCTCGGCCGCTTCGATCTGGCTGACGCGGGCGTTCATCACAACGTCCAGCGTGCCCGACGCGCCCGAGGCCGCCAGCATCGCCAGCGCAAAGGCCACACCGCCCGTCGTCAGCCCGGGCAGTAGGAATGCCGCCGCCAGCAGCAAGGCAAGAACCGGCATCGCGTGCCGGCCCAGCCTGGCTTCGGCGCGCGGTGCCAGCCACATTGCCGCCACGGCGCCCAGCGCGCCGACCAACAGCGCGAGGCCGAACCCGGCATCGCTGAGCCCGGTCTGGGCCTTGAGCTGCGGCGCCAGCGCGGCGAAGCTGCCCCAGTAGAGACCGACCGCGGCAAAGGCGGCAGCCGGCCCGCGGCTGCGTCGGATGTCGTCGCGAAGTTCCATGCGCAGCGCTTGCCACCGCCCCGCCGCCGCGGCAAGCGGAAACTGCCGCCGCGCCGGCATCCCGCCGCTTTGACATCCCCCGGCTTTGTGCCGATAGTCCGGGCAAAGGCGGGCGGGGCGACGTGCAGATCTATCTCAGGCAGAACCTGGTGTTCCTGGCAGTCCCCAAGACCGGGACCACGGCCGTCGAGATGGCGCTGCGCAAACATGCCGACATCGTGTTCGCCAAGTCGCGCAAGCACCTGACCGCCGGGCAGTATCACCGCAAGGTTGCACCGATGCTCGAGGATCTGTGGCAGGCCCGGCCCGAGCGCATGGCAGTGATGCGCGAGCCGGTCGAGCAGATCCGCAGCTGGTTCCGGTATCGCGCGCGGCAGGCCAAGCGCAGCGGACCGCTGAGCACCGAGGGGCTGAGCTTCGACGATTTCGTGCGCGACGTGATCCGGCCCGACCCGCCGCCCCATGCGGCCATCGGCAGCCAGCTGCGGTTTCTCAGCCTGGCCGACGGGTCGGTTCCGGTGGATCACCTGTTCGCCTACGAGGCGCAGCCGCGGATCCTGGCGTTCCTGCGCGCGCGGTTCGGCGCGGATCTGGACATCGCCCCGCGCAACGTCTCGCCCCAGGTGCATGCGCCGCTCTCGCCCGAGGTCGAACAGGCCCTGCGCGCGGCCCGCGCCGACGAGTTCGCGCTGCACGAGCGGCTGCGCGCGGCAGGCGGATACCTGCAACCAAGTTCGGGTTGACGCCTGGGCGCGGGAAATTGCGCCCGCCCCCTTTCCTATCGTCCCGATTCGGGGTAAGGGCAGCGCTTCACGCGGGGTGACAGCCTTGGAGGCACCCCGCCTTATCATATGGAGAAACAACATGGCTGGTGAGATTCCTGATCTCGTGGCTCTGGAACGGACGGGGACAGGCAAGGGCGCCGCTCGTCAAGCACGCCGTGACGGCATGGTTCCGGGCATCGTCTTTGGTGGTGACAAGGATCCGTTGCCGATCCAGATTCCGTTCAACGAACTGGTGAAGCGGCTCAAGGCCGGGCGGTTCAAGTCGACCCTGTTCAACCTCAAGGTCGAGGGCCAGGAAGACGTGCGCGTGATCTGCCGCGACGTGCAGCGCGACGTGGTCAAGGACCTGCCGACGCATCTGGACCTGATGCGCCTGCGCCGGACCACCAAGATCGCCCTGTTCATCCCGGTCGAGTTCATCGGCGAGGAAGACGCGCCCGGCATCCGCAAGGGCGGCGTTCTGACCGTGGTGCGCCCCGAGGTCGAGCTGGTCTGCACCGCCGGCGAGATCCCCGAGAAGGTCGTGGTCGACCTGTCGGGCATGGAGATCAACGACGTGGCCACCATCTCGTCGGTCGAGTTGCCCGACGGTACCAAGCCGACCATCGACCGCGACTTCGTGATCGCCAACATCTCGGCGCCCACCGGGCTGGCCAGCGACGAGGACGAGGACGCCGATGAGGACGAGACCGAGACCGAGGTCGAGACCGACGAGGCAGAGACCGAAGCCGAGGAAGAGTGATCTTTCCCTTCGCAACGTGATTGGCGGGGTCCTTCGGGACCCCGTTTTCGTTTGCGCCCTCTGCGGGCTGGAAACGCGGGGCGGTTTCCGGCTATCTGGGGCCGCATCGCAGGAACGGACGCTGGCATGAAGCTGTTTGCAGGACTGGGAAACCCGGGATCGAAATATGCCGGCCACCGGCACAATATCGGGTTCATGGCGCTGGACCGGATCGCGTCGGATCATGGGTTCGGCCCGTGGAAGGCCAAGTTCCAGGCGCTGATCGCCGAGGGACGGCTGGGCAGTACCAAGGTGCTGCTACTCAAGCCGCAGACCTACATGAACCGCTCGGGCCAGTCGGTCGGCGAGGCGATGCGGTTCTACAAGCTGGACTCGACCGACGTCACCGTATTCCACGACGAGCTTGACCTGGCCCCGGGCAAGGTGCGGGTGAAGTCCGGCGGCGGCCATGCCGGGCATAACGGGCTGCGGTCGATCCATGATCATATCGGCGCGGCCTATGACCGGGTGCGGCTGGGAATCGGCCATCCCGGCCGCAAGGAGCTGGTCTCGGGCTATGTGCTGCACGACTTCTCCCGCGCCGACCAGGACTGGCTGGAGGACGTGTTGCGCGGCGTCGCTGATGGCGCGCCGCACCTGGCCGGTGACGATGCCGGGCGGTTCATGAACGCGGTCGCCCTGCGCACCGCGCCGCCGCGCAGTTCGACCACCGCCGCCGAACGGCCGAAGGATACACCCCGCCCTGCCCCGGACGACGCCGAGCCTGAGCCCGACGAGCGGTCGGCCCTGCAAAGGCTGGTCGACCGGTTCCGCTGATCCCCGGCCCGTGCCATGCCGTCACGTCCGGTTTGCCGCACGGCCCCACCTCTGCAAGGATGGGGACAGACGAGGGAGGTCTCATGCGCATATTCGGCAAATGGCTGGGTCGGGTCCTGCTGCTGCTGATCCTGGCCGCAGTTGCGGTGGGGATCTGGAAGCGCGAGGAGATCGAGCGGCTGATCGCGGTGAACTCGCTGTTCGATGCCGACGTGATCGTCGAGAACTTCTCGAACATGGACCGGGCCTTTCTGACCGTGGACCTGCCGCGGGGCGATGGGCCCACGTCCGATCTGCCCTATGGCGGCCCCGCCTATGACCTGCCCGACGCCGCCGGCGCCTGGATTTCCGAACGGGCCTTGACCTCGCTTCTGGTGCTCAAGGCCGGCGAGATCCGCTACGAGGAGTATTTTCTCGGCACCGGTCCCGACGACCGCCGGATTTCATGGTCGATCGCCAAGAGCTATCTTTCGGCGTTGTTCGGCACGGTCCTGGCCGAGGGCGCGATCGATTCGTTGGACGATCCGGTCATCCGCTATGCTCCTGAACTCGCGGACAGCGCCTATGCGCCCGCCAGCATCCGCGACGTGCTGAACATGGCCTCGGGCGTGAAGTTCGACGAGGATTACCTGGACTACAATTCCGACATCAACCGGATGGGCCGGGTGGTCGCGCTGGGTCGGGAACTGGACGATTTCACCGCCGCGCTGGACGCCAGGACCGGGCCGCCGGGCGAGGCCTGGACATACGTGTCGATCGACACCCATGTCGTCGGGATGGTGATCCGCGGCGCGACCGGGCGCAGCGTGACCGAGTTGATGACCCAACGTATCGTCCAACCGCTGGGGCTGGAGCGCGACGGCTATTACATCACCGACGGTGCCGGCGTGGCCTTCGTTCTGGGCGGGCTCAACTTCACCACGCGCGACTATGCCCGGTTCGGCGTGATGATCGAACAGGACGGGCGCCGTGCCGGAACCCAGATCGTGCCGGCAGACTGGATCGCGGACTCGACCCGGCCCAGCGCGCCGACCGCGCCGGGCAAGACCGGCTATGGCTTCCAGTGGTGGATCCCCGTGGGGGCCGAAGAGGGTGAGTTCTATGGCCGGGGGGTCTATGGTCAATACCTCTATATCGACCAGGCCCGCGACGTGGTGATCGTGGTCACCGCCGCCGACCGGAAGTTTCGTGATCCCGGCGTGAATGCCGCCAATATCGAAATGCTGCGCAAGATCGCGCAAAGCCTGTAGACTGAACCCATGACACCCGACGAAAGCCTCAACGTTTTGGGCGGCCCGCTGTCGCCCTGCTCGACCGCACCCCTCACCGGGTTCTTCCGTGACGGTCATTGCAACACCTGCGATGCCGACCGCGGCAGCCACACGGTCTGCGCGGTGATGACGGCCGAGTTCCTGGCCTTCTCCAAATATGTCGGCAACGACCTGAGCACGCCGCACCCCGAGTTCGAATTCCCGGGGCTGAAGCCTGGCGACCGCTGGTGCCTCTGCGCGGCGCGGTTCCTGCAGGCGCATGACGAGGGCTGCGCGCCCCGGGTCGACCTTTCCGCCACGCATCTTCGAGCGCTGGAGATCGTGCCGCTGTCAGTCCTCGAAAACTATGCGGAACGAACCGGCTGATCGCGGCGCTCCACATCGGACGACGTGCCACCTTCAAGCTTGCCATCCATCAGATCTTCGATGAACAGGCTGAGCAATTGCGGGCGTCCAGTGACGCCTGCCTTGCGATAGATCGCGTTGGTCTGGGCCTTGACCGTACCCTCCGAGGTCTTGCGCAGACCGGCAATCTCGGGAGTGGAATACCCCTTGATTGCGAACAGCGCCACTTCCCGTTCGGCCGGCGTCAGTTTCCAGGTGTCAAAACTGTCTTCGAGCAGGTCCATGAAGGCACCCGACGCGACCCGAAGTTGGCTCTCGATCCGATCGGATCGCCGCTGTGTGGCGCGAAGCAACAGGAACCCCATGAGTATTCCGAACAAAAGCCCCATCGCAGCGCCAAGTTCTATGACCTCACGCGCGGCCCAGTTTATGGGCGCGAGCGGAATACCCAAGACCGTCGTCAGAATACCCGAAACGAAGAAGAATGCGCACAGCACCTGGAGGACCAGAACGGCCCAGACCAGATACCGGCGCCGCATCAGAAGGCGCCTCCGATGCGATCAGTCGTCGTCATCGTTGCCGCCACCGTGCCCCGAATTGTCGTCGTCGTCGCGGTCGTCATCGCCGCCCCGGCCTGAATTCCCGCTGCCGCGACCCGAGTTGTCGTCGTCGTCGCGGTCGTCATCCTCCCCCGAGTCGGAATGACCACCGCCGCGACCCGAGTTCTCATTGTCGCCATCTTCATCATCGTAATCGTCTTCATCGTCGTCTTCATCATCGTCGTCGTATTGCTCGCCGTTGCCGCCTGACGCCCAGCCTTTCGGATCGAGCAGAAAAAAGTCGCCACGCTCCGCTTTGCGCGTCCAATAATCCCGCAGGATCTCGCCGGTGACGGGATTGACCACGATCTCACGCCTGATCTGGCCGTCATGAGCAACAATACGCGAGCGCCCAAGGAAGGTGCGGGACACGCTGATCCGGATATAGCCCTGATCGCGCAATTGCTTGACGATGCTGTCCTCGACCGGGCCCGCCATTGCGGCACCCGTCAGACCCATCGTCAATAGAGCTGCAGCCAGAAGTGTTTTCATACCTTCACCATAGATCGGGGACCGCGCAAGCGCAGCCCCCGGATCAAGTGCAGCAAACCAGAAGTATCGGTTTCAGCCACGGTGCTGCGCGCCTCAGTCGTCGTCGCTGCCCGATCCACTGTTATCTTCGCGATCATCGTCCCGGTCGTCATCGTGATCATCGTCGCGATCATCGTTGCGGTCATCGTTGCGGTCGTCATCGTGATCTTTACCCCGGTCATCCTCCCGGTCGCGGTCCCTGTCACGATCGCGGTCGTCGTCGTCGTCATGGTCTTCGTCATCGTCCCGCCGTCCGCCGGAGCGGTCCGTGAAATCCCGGTCTTCCTGCGAGACTTCCAGCCCGATATTCCCTCCGGTGCCGGCCAAACGTTCGGTTTCCTGTTTCAAAATCCGGCCAGTGGCGCGATCATAGATCACTTCCAGCTTCGTCTGGCCGCGCACCGCCTCGACCTTGGTCTGTGTAGGGCCCGTCTTGATCTCGGTGGCCCGGAACCCCTGTGCGGCCAGCCCGTCGACCACCTGGTCATTGAAGGTCTGGCTTTGCGCCTCCAGCGAGGTGGCCAAGGCCATGGCTGTGGTAAGCATGAATATCTTTCGCATCATCTCGATTTCCTTATCGTATTGCGCCCGCAGGGCGGGATGCCCGGTGGACCGGTACGAAAAGGAAATCACATGCGACACGCTCGCCCCATCAACCGCCGGCATAGGAGGCCAATAGTCGGTCGGGGGTTGGTGGGCATAAACCAGGGTTTATGCGTTTTGGGATCAGCCGGCCCGCCGCCCTTCGGTGTCGGACATGTCGAAGCCCAGATGCTTGGCGACGGTCTGCACGTCCTTGTCGCCCCGGCCGCACATGTTCATGCAGATGATGTGATCGGCGGGCAGGTCCGGCACGATCTTCATCACGTGGGCCAGCGCGTGGCAGGGTTCCAGCGCCGGGATGATGCCCTCGGTCGCGCAGCACAGCTGGAACGCCTCAAGCGCCTCGGCGTCGGTGATGGCAACGTATTCGGCGCGGCCGACCTCGTGAAGCCAGGAGTGTTCGGGCCCGATGCCGGGATAGTCGAGACCCGCCGAGATGGAATAGCCCTCGAGGATCTGGCCGTCATCGTCCTGCAGCAGATAGGTGCGGTTGCCATGCAGCACGCCGGGGCGGCCACCGGTGAGCGAGGCGCAATGCTCCATCTTCTCGTTGACGCCCTTTCCGCCGGCCTCGACACCGATGATCCGGACCTCCTTGTCGTCGAGGAAGGGATGGAACAGGCCCATCGCGTTCGACCCGCCCCCGATGGCTGCGATGATCGTGTCGGGCAGCCGGCCTTCGGCGGCCATCATCTGTTCCTTTGCCTCCTTGCCGATGATCGACTGGAAATCGCGCACCATCGCCGGATAGGGATGCGGGCCCGCGACGGTGCCGATGCAGTAGAACGTGTCGCGCACATTGGTCACCCAGTCGCGCAGCGCATCGTTCATCGCGTCCTTGAGCGTGCCGCGGCCCGACGTGACCGGGATCACCTCGGCGCCCAGCAGGCGCATGCGGAATACGTTGGGCGCCTGGCGCTCGACATCATGCGCGCCCATGTAGACCACGCATTTCAACCCGAACTTGGCGCAGACCGTCGCGGTGGCGACCCCGTGCTGTCCCGCGCCGGTCTCGGCGATGATGCGGGTCTTGCCCATGCGGCGGGCCAGGATGATCTGGCCCAGCACGTTGTTGATCTTGTGCGCGCCGGTATGGTTGAGCTCATCCCGCTTGAGATAGACCTTGGCGCCGCCCAGATGCTGCGTCAGCCGCTCGGCGTAATAGAGCGGGCTGGGACGGCCGACATAATGCGTCCACAGATCCTCCATCTCGGCCCAGAAACTCGGATCGTCCTTGGCGCGGTCATATTCCTCTTCCAGCGACAGGATCAGCGGCATCAGGGTTTCGCTGACGAACCGGCCGCCGAAGATGCCGAACCGGCCCTGTTCGTCGGGGCCGGACATGAAGGAGTTGAACAGATCGTTCATGGCGCGTGCCTTGTCCTTGGGTGGTGATCACCCGTGCTTAGGCGAGGGCCGCGGGGTTTTCCAGCCAAAAGATGCGCCCGGTCCCGGCGGCCGCCCGGTATGCGAAACGCCCGGCGCAGGCGCCGGGCGTGGCGTAGCTCGATGCTGCGTCGCTCAGGGCAGCAACACCGTGTCGATGACGTGGATGACCCCGTTCGAGGCCTCGATATCCGCCGAGGTGACCTTGGCGTTGTTCACCTTGACGCCGTTGCGGGCGTTCACGTCCAGGCGGTCGCCCTGCACGGTCAGCACCTTGGCCTTCTTCCCGGCGATGTCGCCGGACATCACCTTGGCGGGCACCACGTGATAGGTCAGCACCTGGACCAGTTGATCCTTGTTCTCGGGCTTGAGCAGGGTTTCAACCGTGCCCTCGGGCAGCGCGGCAAAGGCCGCGTCGGTGGGCGCGAAGACTGTGAATGGCCCCTCGCCCTTGAGCGTCTCGACCAGACCGGCGGCCTGAACTGCGGCAACCAGGGTGTTGAAATCCCCGGCACCAACGGCGGTGTCCACGATGTCCTTTTCGGCGGCGAAACCGGGGGCGGCGACCGACGCGGCCAGGGCGGCACCAGCGGTCAGGCTCAGAAACTTGCGGCGAAACATTCCAGTCCTCCATCTGTTTGGAATGGCTTGGTTACGCCGCGGCACTCGGCCCGGATCAGAATGGGTGCGGCCGTCCTGATCCGATCACGGGATCGTGTAACGTGTGCCGGCTTGGAGGGACAGCATCAGGCTGTCGCCGCCGCGACGAAGGCGGCTATCGCCTCTGGGTCCTTGACGCCCGGCGCGCTTTCCACCCCAGAGGACACGTCGACCTGCAGCGCGCCGGTCATGCGTACGGCTTCAGCCACGTTGCCGGGGTTAAGTCCGCCGGCCAACATCCAGGGCCGCGTCCAGTATTTCCGGTCGGCCAGCAGGCGCCAGTCGAAGGCCAGGCCGTTGCCGCCGGGCAGTTCGGCACCGCGTGGTGGCTTGGCGTCGATCAGCAGCTGGTCGGCCACCGACGCATATCGGTCGATCTGCGCCAGGTCGTCGGCCTCGGCCACGCCCAGCGCCTTCATCACCGGCAGGCCATGCCGGGCGCGGATTTCGGTCACGCGCTCGGGCGTCTCGCTTCCATGAAGCTGCAGCATGTCCAGCGGCACAGTCGCGACCAGGTGGTCCAGCTCGGCATCGGTGGCATTTACGGTCAGCGCCACCTTGGCGATGCCCGGCGGCACCTGCGCGGCAAGCTTCGCGGCGGTCGTCGCCTCGACATGGCGGGGGGATTTGGCGAAGAAAGTGAAGCCCACATAGCGCGCGCCCGCGCCTACGGCCGCCGCAACGCCTTCGGGCGTCGACAGCCCGCAGATCTTCACCCGAACCTGGTCCGGCATGGTGGGCTCAGCCAGCTTCGTCCAGCAGGGCGAGAACCTCGTCCTTGCCTTCGTGCTTCTGCTTCTGGAGCTTCTTGACCTCGCGCTTGAGCTGGCGCGCCTCGCGGTGCTTGACGGTCGCCACCTTGCGGTGCTTGTGCTCGCGCACCCACTCCCAGATGAACCCGATCACCAGGCCCAGCGCCACGCCCCCCAGCGCCACCAGGAAGAGCGGCAGCGCCAGCGAAAAGTTGAACCCCAAAAGCTCGGCCAGCGTGTCCGGCATCAGCTTGAGGGTCACGATCTGGCGGTTGGCCAGCGACACCGAGATCAGGATGATCGCGATGGTTCCAAGAAGGGCGTAGCGAATGTAGCGCATCATCTCATGCTTTTCCGTTCAGTCTGTCGCGCAGCAGCTTGCCGGTCTTGAAGAACGGCACGTGCTTTTCCTCGACATGCACCGTTTCGCCGGTGCGGGGATTGCGACCGATCCGCGCGTCGCGCTTCTTGACCGAAAATGCGCCGAACCCGCGCAGCTCGACCCGGTCGCCGCGGGCCATCGCATCGGTCACTTCCTCGAACACGGTGTTCACGATCCGCTCCACGTCGCGCTGGTAGAGATGCGGATTCTCGTCGGCAATTTTCTGGATCAGTTCCGAACGGATCATGTCTCGTGTCCCTCCCAAGGCGACGTGAACGCACACTTTTTTATGGCTCCGAGTATAGGGATATTCGGCCACCGGGGGAACGCAAACTCGGGCGGAACGGCGGCAAATTGCGCCTTGGGCGATGATTTCCCGGCCCACAAGGGGCAAAAGTCTCAGGTCGAGACGGCGCCGCAGCGCGGAACACCGCCCGCGAGCGCGTCGGAATAGCGCCTTGATTCGCAATGAAAACGGCCCCGCGCATCGCACGGGGCCGTTCTCGATCCTTCAGTTCCGGTCGGGCCGGTCTCAGTCGCCGGACTTGAGCGCGGCGCCCAGAATGTCGCCCAGAGAGGCCCCCGAGTCGGAGCTGCCATACTGTTGCACGGCCTCTTTCTCTTCGGCGATCTCGCGGGCCTTGATCGACAGGCCCAGGCGGCGCGACTTGCTGTCCACGTTGGTCACCCGCACATCGACCTTGTTGCCGACCGAGAAACGCTCGGGGCGCTGTTCGGAGCGGTCGCGGCTGAGATCCGAGCGGCGGATGAAGCTCTTCATGCCCTCGTACTCGACCTCGATGCCGCCATCCTCGATCGCGGTCACGTTGACCGTGATGATCGACCCGCGCTTCACGCCGCCGACGGCCTCGGCGAACTTGTCGCCGCCCAGCGCCTTGATCGACAGGCTGATGCGTTCCTTCTCGACATCGACCTCGGAGACGACGGCCTGGACGACATCGCCCTTGCGGTAGTTCTGGATCGCGTCCTCACCCCGTTCGTCCCAGCTCAGGTCGGACAGGTGAACCATGCCGTCGATGTCGCCGTCGAGGCCGATGAACAGACCGAATTCGGTGATGTTCTTGACCTCGCCCTCGACTTCGGTGCCCTCGGGATGGGTCTCGGCAAAGACCTCCCACGGGTTGCGCATGGTCTGCTTGAGGCCCAGCGACACGCGGCGCTTGGCCGGGTCGATCTCGAGCACCATGACGTCCACTTCCTGGCTGGTCGAGACGATCTTGCCGGGATGGACGTTCTTCTTGGTCCAGGACATTTCCGAGACGTGCACCAGACCTTCGACACCGGGCTCCAGCTCCACGAAAGCGCCGTAGTCGGTGATGTTGGTGACGCGGCCCTTGTGCACCGAGGCCAGCGGGAACTTGACCGCGACCAGATCCCAGGGATCTTCCTGCAGCTGCTTCATGCCCAGGCTGATGCGGTGGGTTTCCTTGTTGATCTTGATGACCTGGACCTTGACGGTCTCGCCGATCGACAGGATCTCGGAGGGGTGGTTGACGCGGCGCCAGGCCATGTCGGTGACGTGCAGCAGGCCGTCCACACCACCCAGGTCGACGAAGGCGCCGTATTCGGTGATGTTCTTGACCACGCCGTCCACGGTGTCGCCCTCGGTCAGCTTGCCGATAACCTCGGCACGCTGTTCGGCGCGGCTCTCTTCCAGGATGGCGCGGCGCGAGACCACGATGTTGCCACGGCGGCGGTCCATCTTGAGGATCTGGAACGGCTGCTTGAGACCCATCAGCGGGCCGGCGTCGCGCACGGGGCGCACATCGACCTGGCTGCCGGGCAGGAAGGCCACGGCGCCGCCCAGATCGACGGTAAAGCCGCCCTTGACCCGGCCGAAGATCGCGCCTTCGACGCGGGCGTCGTCGGCATAGGCCTTCTCCAGGCGGTCCCAGGCCTCTTCGCGGCGGGCCATTTCACGGCTGATGACGGCTTCGCCACGGGCGTTCTCGGCGGCGCGAAGATAGACCTCCACTTCGTCGCCGACACCGATCTCGGGCGCTTCGCCGGGATTTGCGAATTCTTTCAGATCGACGCGGCCTTCCATCTTGTAGCCGACATCGATGATGGCTTGTCCCGCCTCGACGGCGATGACCTTGCCTTTGACGACAGATCCCTCTTCGGGGGTGTCCATTTCGAAGCTTTCGTTCAGGAGGGCTTCGAATTCCTCCATGGATGCGTTTTGAGCCATGTGGTCTCAGGTTTCCTTTGCGTATCGGTTTTTCTGGCCGTGCGGTTGTCTCCGCCGGTCTGGGTTCATGTCCGCCTTGGGCGGAACGGGATTGGTCAGGCGGTGCAAAGTTCGGTTCACAAAACAAAGAGGGCCGGCGTGTCCCGACCCTGCCCCTATCGTTGTTCTATGGCTTGCACGCCTTGTCGACGCGCGTGTCATAGGCCGGGTCGCGCCAAAACGCAAGCCCGCACGCGCGATCCGTTGTCGATGCCCGCGCGCGTGCTAGGGTCGGGAACGTGTCGGCGCCCCGGCACGCAGGAGATCGGCCATGACGCTTCAGGATGCCCTCGCCACGCAACCCGCCTGGGTACAGGTCTGGGTGTTCTGGCTGGTCATCGGCGCCTTCGTGCTGCCGCTGGGCCTGTTGATATGGCGGCGAACCAGGATCGCCGGGATCGCGACCATCGCCGCCAGCGTCGTCGCGGGGATGAGCGTCGACTGGATTTTCGGCCAGCTTGGATATGTGCGGTTGCTGGGCCTGCCCCATATCGTGTTCTGGTCCCCGGTGGCGATCTACCTGTTCCTGCTGCAGCGCGATCCGGGCGTGCCGGCACGGGCGGCGCTGCTGATTCGGGTCATCCTGATCACCATCACGATCTCGCTGGCCTTCGATGTCACCGATGTCCTGCGCTATGCTCTTGGCGACCGCGCGCCCTACTGAAAGGGTCGTTAGACATCCTCGACGTATCCGAACACCGCGTCACTCAGCGCTGTATCTCGCCGCTAGCCTTGGTCACCGGGCATCCGGTCGGCAACCACGGCCAGCGCGGCCGCCAGCGCGGTTTCGATATCCATCTCGCTGGTGTCCAGCTCCACCGCGTCCTCCGCCGGCCGCATCGGCGCTTCGGCGCGGGTGCTGTCACGGTCGTCGCGGGCGCGTACATCGGCCAGGACATCATCATAGCGCACGTCGAATCCGTTTCCCGTCAACTCCTTCCACCGCCGTTCGGCCCGAACCTCGGGCGAGGCCGTGACAAACAGCTTCACCTCGGCCTCGGGGCAGATCACCGTGCCGATATCGCGCCCGTCCAGCACCGCGCCGCCCGCACGGCGGGCAAAGGCGCGCTGGAAATCAACCAGCGCCGCGCGCACCTCGCCGATCACCGCGACCTTGCTGGCGGCCTGTGCCACATCCGCCGTGCGCAGCCCGTCGCGGTCAAGATCCTCCGCGGTCAGCGCCTGCGCGGCGGCAACCGGGTCCTCGCCCGCCAGCATCCGGTGCCCCACGGCGCGATAGAGCAGCCCGGTATCCAGATGAGCAAAGCCGAAATGCGCCGCGACCCCCTTCGAGATCGTGCCCTTGCCCGAGGCGGCGGGTCCGTCGATGGCGATGGTGAAACTCATGGCGTGGGCCTATCGGTTCGCGCGCAAAACCCGAGCTCCAAGCCCGCCCATCAACGGCTCGAAGATCGGGAAGGAGGTGGCAATCGGACCGCCGTCATCGACCTTGACTGGCGCCTTCGCGCCCATGCCGAGGACCATGAAGGACATGGCGATACGATGGTCGAGGAAGCTCTCGCAGGTGCCGCCGCCGGGCACCCCGCCGATGCCCATGCCATCGACCGACCACCAGTCGTCGCCCTCCTCCACGCTCACGCCATTGGCGCGCAGCCCCTGGGCCATGGCGTCGATCCGGTCGCTTTCCTTGACGCGCAACTCCTTGACGCCGCGCATCATGGTTTTCCCGTTCGCGTTGGCGGCCACGACCGAGAGCACCGGGTATTCGTCGATCATGCTGGCGGCGCGCTCCGGCGGCACCTCGATGCCCTGCATGTCGGGTGAATAGCGCGCGCGCAGGTCCGCCACCGGCTCGCCGCCCTCTTCGCGCTCGTTTTCATAGGTCAGGTCGGCCCCCATCTCGCGCAGCGTTGCATACAGCCCTGCACGCGTGGGATTCAGCCCGATACCGGGCACCAGCACGTCCGAGCCCGGCACGATCAGCGCGGCACAGACCGGAAAGGCGGCGCTGGAGGGATCGCGCGGCACGGCGATGGTCTGCGGGCGCAATTCCGGCTGACCGGTCAGGGTGATGACACGGCCCTCGTCGCTGTCCTCGACCGAAACCTGCGCCCCGAAGCCCGCCAGCATCCGCTCGGTATGGTCGCGGGTGGCCTCTTTCTCGATCACCACGGTCTCGCCCGGCGCGTTCAGCCCGGCCAGCAGCACCGCGGATTTCACCTGCGCCGAGGGCACCGGCACCGCATAGCGCACCGGTACGGGATCGGCCGCGCCCACGATGGTCATCGGCAGCCGCCCGCCGTTGCGCCCGACCGACTGCGTCCCGAACAGCGCCAGCGGATCGGTCACCCGCGCCATGGGCCGGCCGTTCAGGCTGGCATCGCCGGTGAAGGTGGCGGTGATCGGCGAGGTCGCCATCGCCCCCATGATCAGCCGCACCCCGGTACCGGAATTGCCGCAGTCGATCACCTGGTCCGGCTCGGCAAACCCGCCGACGCCCACGCCGTGCACATGCCAGGTGCCGTCGTCTTCGCGGGTGACCTCGGCGCCGAATGCGCGCATCGCCTTGGCGGTGTCCAGGACGTCCTCGCCTTCGAGCAGGCCGGTGATCACCGTCTCGCCCACCGCCAGCGCGCCCAGAATCAATGATCGGTGCGAGATCGACTTGTCGCCGGGCACCTCGGCCACGCCGGCCAGCGGCCCGCAGGGATGCGAAGTCATCGGGATGGGCGTGCCGTGTCCGGACATGGAGACTCCTTGTGCGCTGTCACCATGGGCGGATTACCGAATTGGCCGGGGCGGGTCCAGCGGCAAAGGTCGCTCAGGCCTCGCCGAGCCAACGCGCCGGGTTCTCTTCGGCGATCTGGCGAAAGACCTCTTCGCCCAGCGCGTTGCGCAGACGGAAACAGACCGCCTTTTCCGACAGCGACTCCTGCCGGGTCATGTAGAAGTCCGACCCGAAGAGAACCCGGGCGCGCAGGCGCGCGCTGTCGGCATCCTCGCCCATCAGGAACAGGCGCAGGAAGGGGATGTAATCCTCGAACTGGAACAGCGTGTAGGAGATGTCGGTCCACAGGCCCGGGTACTCGCCGCCACAGATCAACCGGCGGATGCGGACCTGCCAGTTGCGGTCGTATTCCGGCGCGAAGGGATCGTGCCGGTCGGGATTGACATAGGCGTGCCAGTCGCGCTGCCCGCCGAAATGCGCCAGGCAGATCCGCAGGTCCGGATGCGCGCGCAGCACCGGCAGGACGGCATCGGGCTCGGTATAGCGGTCGGCCTTGTGGGCGGACAGGTCGCGCCCCTGCACACCCCCGCGCGAGCAATGGGACATCACCGGCCGGCCCTTCTCCGCAAGCCGCGGATAGACGTGTTCCATCAGGCGCGGATCGTCGGGGGCAAATCCCAGGCGGGGATAAATCTTGACGCCGCGGAAATGCAGCTGGTCGATGGCCCGCCACAGCTCCTGTGCCTGCGGATCCGCGTTCGGGTCGATCGTGGCGAAGGGGATCACGTTGCGCCCCACATCGGGATCCCGCCGCAGCGCCGCCAATTCATCATGCTGGTCTGCCAGGGAAATGGCCGGCCGGGCGAAGCCGAAGGCCGAGAGGTCCATCGGCAGGACCACGAACCGGGTGTTGTCGGGATAGTGGCGGCGAAGATTGTCCAGGATCGCCCGCTGGCTACCGGCCTGGCTTTCCTTCTGGAACTGATGCAGCCGGTCAAGCTTCTCTGCGATCGGATGCTGGCCAATCAGCCGCATCAGCGCGGCAAGCGCAACGACGAGACCGGGGATGCGCTTGAACAGGCGTAGCCAGGGATAGGGATAGTCCTCGGGCACATGGCCCTGGTGGAACAGGTGGACATGGCAGTTGGTGATTCGGATGTCGGCCATCGGAACACTCCCGCGTCAGGCGAGTCGGTTCCGTCAGTTTACCGCATCGCTCAATCCTGTCGACGAAAGGTCAGGTAATGCGGCACCCGGCCCTCGCGCAGCGCCTTCTGCTCGTATCGGGTCGACAGCCAGTCGTCCCAGGGATCGCGCCAGTCGGCCGGCCGTTCCGCAAGCCAGTCGAACCCCGCCCGCGGCACCTCCTCCAGTGTCTGGCGCACATAGTCGGGAATGTCGGTCGCCACGCGAAAGATCGCGCCGGGCTGCAAGACGCGGGCCAGCGGCTGCAGGTGCTCTGGCGTGACGAAGCGGCGGCGGTGGTGGCGTTTCTTGGGCCAGGGGTCGGGATAGAGCAGGAATGCGCGCGCGATCGAGGCGTCCGGCAGCACGTCGAACAGGTCGCGCACGTCACCGGGATGCACGGCCAGGTTGGTAACGCCGGCACGCCGAATCTTGCCCAGCAGCATCGCCACGCCATTGATATAGGGCTCGGCGCCGATGATCCCGACATCGGGATTGGCCCCCGCCTGGTGGACCATGTGTTCGCCACCGCCGAACCCGATCTCCAGCCAGACCGGGCGCGCGCCGAACAGCCCCGGCAGATCCAGCGGACGCCGCTCTGGATTGCAGTCCCAGTCCACCGCGCCGGGCGACAGGGTGGCCAGATCCTCGTCCAGATAGGCCCGCTGGCTCTTCTTGAGGTGCTTGCCTTTCAGGCGGCCGTAGAAGTTGCGATGCGGTCGGTCGGATGCGCTCATGCGCCGCCCTCTAGCGGGTTGCGCTGCAATCGGCAACCGCTACCCAAATGAGCGCCTTCGGCGCGCTCGTTTCCAGATGCGAGGCTCTGCCTCGCGCTCCGAGGTATTTGGGGCGAAAGGAAGGGGCAGGCCGCATTTCCTCTCGCGGAAAATACCTCGGGGGAGTCGCCCGGAGGGCGACGGGGGCAGAGCCCCCGAACCGGCTCAGACCGCGTTGGCGAGGGCCTCGGCAAGATCGGTGCGTTCCCAGCTGAACCCGCCATCGGCCTCGGGCGCGCGGCCGAAATGGCCGTATGCGGCGGTGCGCTCGTAGATGGGCTTGTTCAGCTGCAGATGCGAGCGGATGCCGCGCGGTGTGAGGTCCATCACCTTGCGGATCGCGGATTCGATTGCCGCGGGCGCAACCTCGCCGGTCTGGTGCGTGTCGGCGTAGATCGACAACGGCTGGCTGACGCCGATGGCATAGCTGAGCTGGATGGTGCAGCGCTCGGCCATGCCCGCGGCCACGACGTTTTTCGCGAGATAGCGTGCGGCATAGGCCGCCGAGCGGTCCACCTTGGTCGGATCCTTGCCGGAGAACGCGCCGCCGCCATGCGGTGCGGCGCCACCATAGGTATCTACGATGATCTTGCGCCCGGTCAGACCGGCATCGCCATCCGGCCCGCCGATGACGAACTTGCCGGTCGGATTGACGTGCCATTCGGTTTCGCCGTTCAGCCAGCCCTCCGGCAGCACTTCGCGGATATACGGCTCGACGATGGCGCGGATGTCGGCGCTGGTGAGCGTTTCGTCGAGATGCTGGGTGCTGAGCACAAGCGAGCTCACGCCCACCGGCTTGCCGTCGCGATAGACCACCGAGAGCTGCGACTTGGCATCCGGGCCGAGCGCCGGCTCGGTGCCGTTCTTGCGCACCTCGGCGAGGCGGCGCAGGATCGCGTGGCTGAACTGGATCGGTGCGGGCATCATCGCGTCGGTTTCATTCGTTGCGAAGCCGAACATGATGCCCTGGTCGCCGGCACCCTCGTCCTTGTTTCCGTCCGCGTTCACGCCCTGGGCGATATGCGCGGACTGTTCGTGCAAGAGGTTCGTGACCTCGCAGGTGTTCCAGTGGAACTTGTCCTGCTCATAGCCGATATCGCGGATGCAGTCGCGGGCGATGCCGTCGATCCGGCGCATGTAGTCGTGCAGCTTTTCCTGGTCCGCCAGTCCCACCTCGCCGCCGATCACAACCCGGTTGGTCGTGGCGAAGGTCTCGCAGGCGACGCGAGCTTCGGGCTCTTCGGCGATCAGCGCGTCGAGCACCGCGTCGGAGATGCGGTCACAGACCTTGTCCGGGTGCCCCTCGGAAACCGATTCCGAGGTAAAGGTGTAGTTCTGTCTGGCCATGAAAAGTGCTCCATTGAGGTTTACGCCGCCACGCCAGGAAGCCGTTGTGACAGGTCCGGGACGGAATACGCGCGCCGTGTGGGATATTCAATCGCTATTTGCAGTACCGCGGCGTCTTGGCCAAAGCGCCAGTGCCGCGGCCATGGCCAGAAGCAGGAGCAGCATCGGCGTATCTCCGGTCCGCGCGTAGAGCGGGGCGGGCAGCGGGGCGGGCAGCTCCGCGTCGAGATGCCCCGCCCGCCCCAGCGGCAGCGATGCGGTCACGCGCCCCAGCGGGTCGATCATCGCCGAGACGCCGGTGTTGGCGGCGCGCAGCATCGGCAGCCCCTGTTCGATCGCGCGCATCCGCGCCTGCGCGAGGTGCTGATAGGGTCCCGAGAAGGATCCGAACCAGGCATCGTTGGTGATCTGCAGCAGCATTGCGGGCCGGACAGGGGCGCGGTTGATGTCCTGCGGAAACACCGCCTCGTAGCAGATCAGCGGCAGCGCCAGGCCGAGCGGACCCAGGTCGACCGTGCGCGGCCCTGGTCCGGCGCTGAAGCCCTGCCCGTCCGACGCGGCCAGCCCGGCAATGCCGAACCGCGCCATCAGATCGCCCAGCGGAACATATTCGCCGAAGGGCACCAGGTGATGCTTGTCATAGGTCTGGCCGACCCGCCCATCGGCACCCAGAACCACCAGGGAATTGTAGATCCGTTGGCCCTGCGTGCGCAGTAGGCCCAGCACCACCGGCACCCCGTCCGCCGCGCCGGCGATCCGGTCGAGCGTCGGGCCGGCATTCTCCAGCCAGACCGGGATCGCGGTTTCAGGCCAGACGATCAGGTCGGGCCTCGGCGCGGCCTCGGTGAACGCCAACTGGCGGCGAAAGAAGACAGGCGCATGCTCGGGATCCCATTTCTGATGCTGCGGCGCGTTGGGCTGGACCAGCCGGACGGTGCGTCCCGTCGAAGACAGGTCTGGCGCCATGGCCTCTGCCAGCATCACCGCCCCGGCAAGACCCAGCACGGCCAGACCGGCGACAGGTGCCGCGCCCGGCCTGCGCGCGACCAGCAGCCCCGCCGGCAGGGCCACGAGCAGAGTCGCAAGCGCCAGCCCGTGCGGCCCAATCCAGGCCAGAAGAAGCGCCGTGGGACTGTCGACCCAGATCTGCGCCAACCCCGCCCAGGGAAACCCGGTCAGGAGATAGGCACGGGCCAGCTCGGCCAGCGACCAGGTAACGGCCAGCGCGGCCACCCTGACGCCGGGGCCGCGCTTGGGCGCCGCCGCCGCCCAGAACGCCACCGCCCAGAACAGGGCAAGCCCGCCGGCCAGCAGAACCAGCGCGAAGGGGGCCATCCAGCCGTGGCGGGGCACATCGACGAGAAAAGGCTCGACGATCCAAACCAGGCCAAATCCGAAATACCCCAGCCCGAAAGCCCAGCCGATCCACCCCGCGGCCCGGCGGCCGGGCGCCGTTACGAAAAGCGGCACCAGCAGGGCCAGCGCGGGCAGGGTGACTAACCAGAGGAAATAGGGCGCAAGCCCGGTCGCCGCCGCCAGCCCCAGGGCGAATGCCGCATGCGGCGCGCGTCGCAGCCGCCGGCCCGCCGCCACTTGGGTCATGCGCCGGGCTGAGGAAGGCGAACGCGCAGCCGCTTGATGCGGCGGGGATCGGCGTCGATCACCTCGAATTCCGGTCCGTCGGGATGCGGAACGACCTCGCCCCGCGCCGGCACCCGGCCCGAGAGCATGAAGACAAGCCCGCCCAGCGTGTCGATCTCTTCCTCGTCGACATCCTCGTGATTGGTCAGCGACCGGCCGATCTCGGCCTCGAACTCGCTCAGCGGTGTGCGCGCCTGGGCGATATAGCAGCCGGGCTTCTCGCGGATCCAGGGCAGATCCTCGTCGGTGTCATGCTCGTCCTCGATCTCGCCCACCACCTGTTCGATCAGGTCCTCGATGGTCAGAAGGCCGTCGACCCCGCCATACTCGTCGATCACCAGGGCCATATGCCGGCGTTCCGTCTGCATCTTGGCCAGCAGCACGCCGATCGGCATCGAAGGCGGCACGAACAGCAGCGGTCGCAGCATCGCGCCGATATCCAGGTCCGAGCCGTTGCCGTTGAACCCGTAGGTCAGCGCAAAATCCTTCAGGTGCACGAAGCCCAGGGGCGAATCGAGCGTTCCGTCATAGACCGGTATCCGGGTCATCCCGCTGTCGCGGAACACCTGCACCAGTTCGTTGCGTTCGATGGTGCTGGACACCGCGACGATCTCGGCCGTGGGAATGGCCACGTCCTCGACCCGCATCCGGCGCAGGTTCGACATGCCGGGCAGCTGCGCGAGCGGTCCCGGCCGCCGCTTCTCCTCGGCCTCGTCCTCTTCGTCACCATTCGAGAACGCGTCGAAGATCCGGGTCAGAAATCCCTTGTCGCCCGATCCCTCGTCCAACTCGTTCGTCCGCGCGCTCTGCGCCGCGCTAGAACTGCCGTCTGTGTCGCCCATGATCTCCGATCCAAAATGCAACCCGGGCCAGCAAGGGCCCGTCTAATCCCTATATGGGTCCGGAATACCCATCTTGCCAAGTATCGCGGCTTCCAATCCTTCCATCAACGTGGCGTCCGCGTCACGAACATGGTCATAGCCCAGCAGGTGCAAAAGGCCATGCACAAGCAGGTGCGTCACGTGGTCGTCATGCGGTTTTCCCGCCGCCTCGGCCTCGCGCCGGCAGGTTTCCCAGGCGATCGCGATATCTCCCAACGGCAGCGCGCCGGAGAAATCCGGCGCGGGTTGGGCGGGTGTTGCGCCGGGGCGTTCCGCGCCCAGATCGGCGGCCGGCCAGCTGAGTACGTTGGTCGGCGCGGGCTTGCCGCGAAACTCCGCGTTCAACGCCGCGATGCGCGCGTCGTCGCAAGCCAGGACGCTGACTTCCGCCTGCTCCGCGTCGATGCCGAGGTGATCGAGCGTCGCCGCAACCGCACGCGACACCAGCGGCGAGATATCGCCCCAGCCGGGGTCTTCGACGGTCAGGTCAAGCTGCATGTCAGGGCCGCTCCGTTCAGAATGGCGCAGCGATACAAGGGTTTCCGCGGCGGTGGAAGGGTATGGATCGGGCGGTTGCAGGGTGCGAGGCGCCCATGGAACGTCAAAAAGCGCGGATGCGCATTGGTCGTCGGAAATGAGTCCAAACAGACGCTAGCGACGTGAGCAAGAACACACTCTCGGCACTATCTCAGTCGATCTTCAAGGCCATGTAGATCACGTGCGGGGATACATCTTGTGAGTGCTCTGCTTCGGGGTAGAAATCAACGTCTCGGAACCCTTCCGCGCGGTACAATGCGTGAGCAGAGGACATGAAAGCAGTGCTATCTAGAAAGACTTGGGAATGATTTGAATTGCGCGCTTCGACTATCAACCGCCGAACCACTTTGCGCCCGAGGCCTTCACCCCGCACTTCGGGTCGGACATATAGCCGCTTAATCTCTACCGCGTCAGCTCTAATCTTTCGATAGAAACCAATGGCATTGGCAACTCCACTGCGGTCGCGCGCCAGAACCGTCCGCCCGTCTGGCGGTAAGACTTCAGTCAGATCTAGCATTGCGTTCGAAAGAGCCACATCGACATCAACGTTGAGGTTATTCTGAGCATTAAAGAGCGGAACGACCCACGAAAGGTATTCCCTCAGCAAGGTCTCGACTTCGGAAGTGTCTGATATGGTGTCGGGCGTCTCGAGAAAATGGGCCATCACATCGTCAATCCCATTTGAAGTCCTGACAAAGTATCACGTCTGGCTCGAAACAATAGTCAGAGTGCTGGCGAGTGTATTGAACGGCAGCAAAGTCCCGCAAAACCGCCCCTCGGGATCATACCGCCTCAGCCCGCATCGACTTCGTAGGCATCGATGATCGCGGCCACCAGCGGGTGGCGCACCACGTCCTTTGCGGTGAAATAGTTGAACCCGATCCCCGGCACCTTGCTCAGCAGACGCTCGGCGTCGGCCAGCCCGGACGGCACGCCGCGCGGCAGGTCGACCTGGGTGCGGTCGCCGGTGACCACCATGCGCGAGCCCTCGCCCAGACGGGTCAGGAACATCTTCATCTGCATGGTCGTGGCGTTCTGCGCCTCGTCCAGCACGACGAAGGCGTTGGACAGGGTGCGCCCGCGCATGAAGGCAAGCGGCGCGATCTCGATGCGCTTGTCCTCGATCAATTTGGCCAGTTGCTTGCCGGGCAAAAAGTCGTTGAGCGCGTCATAGAGCGGCTGCATGTAGGGATCGACCTTGTCCTTCATGTCGCCGGGCAGATAGCCCAGCTTCTCGCCCGCCTCGACCGCCGGACGGCTGAGGATGATCCGGTCGACCAGCCCGCCGAGGAACATGTTCACCCCGACCGCAACCGCCAGATAGGTCTTGCCGGTGCCGGCCGGGCCGATGCCGAAGGCCAGTTCGTTCTCATAGAGCGACCGGACATAGGCCTTTTGCGCGTCGGTGCGCGGTTCGACCAGTTTTTTGCGGGTCTTGATCTCGACCTTGCCGCCGGTGAACATCTCCAGCTGGTCGCCGTCTCGGGCGCCGGTATCGGTATCGGATCCGCCCATGCGCAGCTCGCGATCCACGTCCTGCGCCTCGACCGCCCGGCCCTCCTGCAGCCGCTCGTAAAGCGCTTCGAGAACGCCGGCGGCCTGGGTCCGCGCCTCGTCGCTGCCAAGGATCGACAGGTGATTGCCGCGGCGGACGATCTGCACGCCCAGCCCGCTTTCGATCTGGACCAGGTGGCGGTCATGCTCGCCGCACAGGTCTATCAGCAAACGATTGTCGGGAAATTCGATCAGGACCTCGGAACCGGTCTGCTCGTCTTGCGGTGGGGTCAGGGCGCCAATGGCCATCCGATCTCCTGTTCTGGACTGTGACCCGAGCGTAGCCAGAGTCACGTCCGGCGTGCAAGCGCCCCCACACAGATTTCACACGGCTGAAACAAACCACGCCTGGAAAACGCTCAGAACCGGTAGCTGAGCCCGAGCCGGAACGTGGTGAATTGCGGCGTGACCTTGGTGGACGACCCGCCGGCATCGCTCAGCACCTGGGATGTCAGGTTGGCGTATTCCAGTCCGACGCCCAGAACAAGGCGCTCGGTTAGCAGGTAATCGACACCGAGGCCCAGCGCGTAACCGTCGGTGTCGAACCCCTGGTCAATCCCTATCGTGTCGCCGCCGGCGGTGCCCGACAGGGCATAGCGAGCGCTGGCGCGGACATAGGCGACGCTGCCATAGAACAGCATCCTGTTGGATTTGTCGGTGATCCCGCTCTTGAGCCGCAGCGACAACACGTCGTCCAGTTCGCTGGACGCGGTATAGGTGCCGTCCGACAGCGAATCCGATATCTCCCCGGTCTCATAGCCCAGTTCGATGCCGTACACGAACTGGCGCAGCGTGGTCGGCACCTGGCGCTGCCAGCGCCAGCCCAGGTGCAGCCCGTAGGTGGCCCCGTTCAGCTCCAGGCTGCCGGGCGACGGCAGTGTGCGCCCGCCCGGGGCGCGATGGCCGACATCGTCGTCGCCGTTGAACGCGTAACCGATCGAACCGCCGGCATAGAACCCGCTCCAGTCATGGGCCGGGCCGCGCGGGGCCACCACGACCGGCTCCTCGAGCGCCTTTTCCGGGCTGCCTGCACGCACCTCCGGCGGTGACCAGATCAGCGCCGCCAGGACCATTGCAATTCCGGCGCCCCGGCGCAGTCTTCGGCAGATCGTCTTCCCCAATTCGACCATGGCTTCCCCCATACATCTGGTGGCATGTGCAACCCAATCCCCAAGATCGGCTGCCTGCGGGCACGCGGTGACAGTAACACCGGCCTAGCCTCGATAGGGGCAAAAACCTAAGAAAAAACGAATTCGGGCGGGATTTCGCACGTTGGGCGCGGTGCCGACCCGCTTCAGATCAACTCCCCGGCGAGGGAATTGGCTCCGGACCCGGTGATCCGCACCCGGCGCAACGCCCCTGATTCGACCGGCCCGGTCACATGGACCGCGTGAAGATAGTCGGATTTGCCGACCATCTGCCCCGGCTGGCGGCCGGGTTTCTCGAACAGCACGCCGACCTCGCGCCCCACCATCGCATCCTGGATGCGCCGCTGGTCCCGGGTGATCAGCGCCTGCAACCGGTGCAGCCGCTCGGTGGCCTCGTCCTCGGGCACCTGCGGCCGCTCGGCTGCGGGCGTACCGGGACGGGTCGAATACTTGAAGGAATAGGCATAGCCATAGCCCACCGCCTCAACCAGATCGAGAGTGGCCTGGAAGTCGGCCTCGGTCTCTTCCGGGAAGCCCACGATGAAATCGCCCGACATCAGGATGTCGGGGCGCGCCGCGCGGATCCGCTCGATCAGGCGCAGGTAGCTCTCGGCGGTGTGGCTGCGGTTCATCCGCTTGAGGATGCGGTCGCTGCCCGACTGCACCGGCAGGTGCAGATAGGGCATCAGCTTGGCGCAGTCCCCATGCGCCTCGATCAGGTCATCGGTCATGTCGTTGGGATGGCTGGTGGTAAAGCGGATGCGCTCCAGCCCGTCGATCTTGTCCAGCTGCCAGATCAGCTGCGCCAGGGTCGTCTCGCCCTCCGGCCCGGCCCCGTGATAGGCGTTCACGTTCTGGCCCAGCAGGGTGATCTCGCGCACCCCGCGCTCCACCAGGTCGCGCGCCTCGGCCAGAACCCGATCCACCGGGCGGCTGACCTCGGCCCCGCGGGTGTAAGGAACAACGCAGAAGGCGCAGAACTTGTCGCAGCCCTCCTGCACCGTCAGGAACGCCGTCGGTCCGCGCTTGGCCTTGGGCCGCGACTTCAGACGCTCGAACTTGTCCTCTTCGGGGAAATCGGTGTCCAGCGCCTTTTCGCCCGATCGTGCCTTCGCCTCCATCTCGGGCAGACGGTGATAGCTCTGCGGGCCGACCACCAGATCGACCAGCGGCTGCCGGCGCATGATCTCTTCGCCCTCGGCCTGCGCGACGCAGCCGGCGACGCCGATCTTCAGATCCGGCTTCTCCGCCTTCAGCCCCTTGAACCGTCCCAACTCGGAATAGACCTTCTCCGCCGCCTTCTCGCGGATATGGCAAGTATTGAGCAGGATCATGTCGGCATCGTCGGGCGACTGGGTTTCGACATAGCCCTGCCCGCCCAGCGCCTCGGCCATGCGTTCGCTGTCATAGACATTCATCTGACAGCCATAGGTCTTGATATAAAGCTTCTTGCGGTCGGACATCGGGCACGGGCCTCGTTGGGGTCGGCGGGGTCGGCGCATCGCAATACCGGCTTCGCGGTCCGCTTGCAATGCACGGGCATTTAACCGAATCTGTGGGCAATTGCCACACAGGCAGACAGGCGCCTTCATGGACTATTCATCGCTCGACCACTTTCTCAAGACGGCACCCGCGGTCCTGGCCAAGGGGCCGGTGGCGATGATCTTCGCCGAGGATGACGTGGAACTGTCCACCACCCTGCGCCATCATCTGCAATGCGGGTTTTCCTCGGTGCTGGCGCTTATGCCCGATGCCTTCCTGCTGCCGTCCGATGTCGGCACGCGCGTCCACCGGATCCCCTTCGACTGCGGCCCGCGCGGGGCGGTATTCGACGCGGTCAACCGCATCGGTGCGGCGGCGCCGGGGGTCTGGATGTATTACTGCTACAACGCGGAATACCTGTTCTACCCGTTCTGCGAATCCCGCTCGGTGGGCGAAATGCTGGCCTTCCACACCGAGGAACGGCGCGATGCCATGCTGACCTATGTCATCGACCTCTATGCCGACGACCTGTGGTCGGAAACCAACGCGGTGTCGCTGGACGACGCCTACCTGGACCGCTCGGGTTATTACGCGCAGTCGCGCAAGGATCCGGTGACCGGCGAGCCGCGCGAGCGGCAGCTGGATTTCTTCGGCGGCGTGCGCTGGCGTTATGAGGAGCACATCCCGAAGGACAGCCGCCGGATCGACCGGATCGCGCTGTTCCGGGCCAAGCCCGGGCTGACGCTGCTTCCCGATCACACGTTCGACGACCAGGAATACAACACCTATGCCTGCCCCTGGCACCACAACCTGACCGCGGCAATCTGCTCGTTCCGCACCGCCAAGGCGCTCAAGCGAAATCCCGGATCGACCTTCGAGATCGACAGCTTCCGCTGGCACAATTCGACACCTTTCGAATGGCATTCGCGGCAATTGCTGGACCTGGGCCTGATGGAACCGGGTCAGTGGTTCTGACCCCGCCACTTCCTCTTGCCTGAAATATCCTGGGGGGAATGCGGCGCAGCCGCAGGGGGGCAAAGCCCCCACACCGCCCCTACCGCTGCAACAGCACCGGGAACCAGTCCTCGCGCAGCCGCTGGCCCGGCACCATGTCGTGGCCCGGAAACGGCGGCGAGGTCGGACCCGGCCGCTCGACATAGCGCGCGTCGTCGCCCACCAGGCGCAGGGAAAAGGCCCTGCGGCGCCGGTCGCTGCTGTTGCCGCGCGCGCCATGCAACGTGCGGAAGTCGAACGCCACCGCGTCACCGGGTTCCATCTCGAACTCGACGATCCGCATGCCCTCGGCCTCGGGGTCCGGCACCGGGATATATTGCCCCTCGTCGGCAAAGAAACCTTCCTCGGACACCCAGCGCGTCGGCAGCACCTCCCTCTCCCACCGGTGCGAGCCGGCGACACAGCGCAGCGACGCTTCGCGCACCGGGTCGAGCGGGGACCAGAAACTGACCGTCTGCCGGCCCTCGACGAAGTAGTAGGGGCCGTCCTGGTGCCAGGGTGTCGGCATCGAAGTGCCGGGTTCCTTGACCAACACATGATCGTGGAACATCTGCACGATCCGCGATCCCATCAGGTCGGCGGCCACCTCGGCGGCGGGAGAGGTCTCGATCACGTCGCAGAACTCGGGGATCCGGGTCCAGTTGCAGTAATCGTCGAAGAACAGCCCGGTCTGGCCCGCCTTCTCGTTGTTGGACGCATAAGGCCCCGGCGCCGCCATGTTGGCGGCCACGCCCGCCCGCAAGGTCTCGACGTGATCGGCAAACAGCCCGCGCACCAGGACAACGCCATCGCGGCGAAACGTCTCGATATCGGTCTCCGAGATCAGGGGATGCGGCATGGCGCGACCTTGCTTGGGAATTGCAGGCGTCAGGTGTGACGGGGTTCAGCCCTTGCGGCGCAGGCGGATCACCACATCGACCGAGGCGATCTCGGCCCCCGGCGGCGCGTCCGGCAGGCTCTGGATCACCAGCTCCTCCGAGGGCGCGTCCGACAGCCGCCCCTCGTCCTCCCAGAAGAAATGCGGGTGGTCGTGGGTGTTGGTGTCGAAATAGCTCTTCGATCCATCGACGGTGATTTCCTGAAGGATGCCGGCATCGCAGAAGGCCCGCAGCGTGTTGTAGACCGTGGCAAGCGACACCGTGGCCCCCCGGGTCCGCGCAGCGTCGAACAGGCTTTCGGCGGTCACGTGACGGTCGCGCCCGTCGCCGACCAGAAGCTCGGCCAGCGCGACACGCTGCCGCGTCGGGCGCAGGCCGGCATTGGCGAGCCAATCGGTCGCGATCTCAAGGCTGTTGGGCAACATGGCTGACACTCACCTTCCGTTCTCAGGAATATAGGGGCGACCGCCCCCCGGTTTCAAATGAAAATCACTCGCAGGTGCAAACCCGCCTCGCCGAAATACCGGCCTTCAAGCGCCTTATCGGGCCAATCTGGCATAAGGATGGCACAGGATTCGACACGCTGAGGCCGGGCCCGGCCGCCGCCCCCACGTTTCCGGCCGCCAGCCTCCCGAAGCCCCCCAACCGCGCCGCGCGCACGTCGTTTCGTCGCCGCGACAGGCTTGATGGGTCCTTGGCCGGGTGCTAGGGGGAGATAACGGAATATTGCAAATTGAAAGGGTCGACCCGCATGGCCGACTATCCCACCAGCTTCGATCGCGACGATCTGCTGAAATGCGCCCGCGGCGAGCTCTTCGGGCCCGGAAACGCACAATTGCCCGAACCGCCGATGCTGATGATGGACCGCATCACCGATGTCAGCGCGGATGGCGGGGCGCATGGCAAGGGCCATATCATCGCCGAATTCGACATCCGCCCCGACCTGTGGTTCTTCGAATGCCATTTCCCCGGCAACCCGATCATGCCGGGCTGTCTGGGCCTGGACGGGCTGTGGCAGCTGACCGGCTTCAACCTGGGCTGGCGCGGCTGGCAGGGGCGCGGCTATGCGCTGGGCGTGGGCGAGGTCAAGCTGACCGGCATGGTGCGGCCCGACCGCAAGATGCTGACCTATCACGTGGATTTCACCAAGGCCGTGCAGACCCGCCGGCTGACCATGGGCGTGGCCGATGGCCGCGTCGAAGCCGATGGCGAGGTCATCTATCAGGTCAAGGACATGAAGGTTGCGCTGTCGGAAAGCTGAAAACCGGCTGAAGACCGGGCACCAGGGAACGGAATTCTAGGGAGACCGCATATGCGTCGCGTCGTCGTCACCGGATTGGGGATCGTCTCCTCCATCGGGAACAATGCAGACGAGGTTCTGGCCTCGCTCAAGGCCGGGCGTTCGGGCATCGAGGCCAGCGCCGAAATGGCCGAACACGGCTTCCGCAGCCGGATCGCCGGAACGCTCAAGATCGACCCCAAGGACCACGTGGACAAGCGCGCCCTGCGCTTCATGGGTCCGGGCGCGGCCTATGCCCATATCGCGATGGGCCAGGCGATCGCCGATGCCGGGCTCGAGGAAGGCGATATCGTCAATCCGCGCACCGGGCTTGTCGCCGGCTCGGGCGGGCCGTCGACCAGCGCCATGCTGAGCGCGCACCAGACGGTGCTGAAATCCGGCTCGACCAAGCGCATCGGGCCGTTCGCGGTGCCGAAATGCATGTGCTCGACCATCAGCGCCAACCTCAGCACCGCCTACAGAATCAAGGGCATCAACTATTCGATCACCTCGGCCTGTTCGACCTCGCTGCATTGTATCGGCAACGCGGCCGAGCAGATCATGCTGGGCAAGCAAGACGTGATGTTCGCCGGCGGCGGCGAGGAGCTGGACTGGACGCTCAGCTGCCTGTTCGACGCGATGGGGGCTATGTCGTCGAAATACAACGACACGCCGGAACGCGCCAGCCGCGCCTTCGATGCTGACCGCGACGGGTTCGTGATTTCGGGCGGCGGCGGGATGCTGGTTCTGGAAGAGCTGGAACACGCCAGGGCCCGCGGGGCGAAGATCTATGCCGAGGTGACGGGCTATGCCGCCACCAGCGACGGGCACGACATGGTGGCCCCCTCCGGCGAGGGCGGCGAGCGCGCCATGCGGCTGGCCATGTCCACCCTGCCCGAGGGGCGCCGCGTCGGCTATATCAACGCGCATGGCACCTCGACGCCCGTGGGCGACGTGGGCGAGGTCGAGGCGGTGCGCCGGGTCTTCGAGGGGCAGGACCAGCCGCCGATCAGTTCCACCAAGTCGATGACCGGCCACGCCCAGGGCGCCGCCGGCGCGCTCGAGGCGATTTTCTCGCTGCTGATGCTCGAGCATGACTTCATCACGCCCTCGATCAATGTCGAAACGCTGGATCCGGCTCTGAACCCCGCCGAGATCGCCACCGAAACGCGCGAAAACGCGGGCCTGGACAGCGTGATGACCAACAGCTTCGGCTTCGGCGGCACCAACGGGTCGATGATCCTGTCGAAATACAACGGATAACAAGAACATGTCGAACACACTCAAGGGCAAACGCGGTCTCATCATGGGCGTCGCCAATGACCGCTCGATTGCCTGGGGCATCGCCCGTGCCATGCACGAGGCCGGCGCCGAGCTGGCCTTCACCTACCAGGGCGAGGCGTTCGGCAAACGGCTGGAGCCGCTGGCGGCCGGCATCGGCAGCGATTTCATGATCGATGCGGATGTCACCGATGACGCGTCGCTCGACCGTGCCTTCGGCGAGCTGGCCGCGCGCTGGCCGACGATCGACTTCGTCGTTCATGCCATCGCCTATTCCGACAAGTCCGAACTGACCGGCCGGTTCCTCAACACCAGCCGGGCGAATTTCAAGAATTCGATGGATATCTCGGCCTATTCCTTCATCGAGGTGGCCCGCCGCGCGCATCCGATGATGACCGAGAACGGCGGCACGCTGCTGACGCTGACCTATCAGGGCAGCAACCGGGTGGTTCCGAATTACAACGTGATGGGCGTGGCCAAGGCGGCGCTGGAATCCACCACGCGCTACCTGGCCAACGACCTGGGCCCCGAGGGCATCCGCGTGAACGCCATCTCGCCCGGCCCGATGCGCACACTGGCCGGCGCGGCCATCGGCGGCGCGCGCAAGACCTACAAGTTCACCGAGCACAACTCGCCCCTGCGGGCGAATGCCACGCTCGAGGCGGTGGGCGGCACGGCGGTCTACCTGGCCTCGGACGCAGGCGCCTGCACCACCGGCGAGATCATCCACGTCGATGGCGGTTTCCACGTCGTCGGCATGCCGCAGCCCGAGGCGATGTGACGGGCTGCGGCCGGGCAGCCGGATCGGCCGTTCAGTCGATCGACACCAGTTCGATATCGAAGATCAGGTCCTGACCCGCCAGCGGGTGGTTGGCGTCCAGGGTTACCGTGGCCTCGTCTACCTCGACCACCGTGACCGGCACGGCCTGGCCGTCGGGCGACTGCATCTGCAGGCGCGAGCCGATCTCGAGCGGGATCTCGTCGGGAATACCCTCGCGCGGGACGGCCTGACGCGCCTCGGGATTGACAGGGCCATAGGCCTCCTGGCACTCGACCTCGACGCGCTTCTTGTCGCCCACTTCCATTCCCGGCATCGCGGCGTCGAGACCGGGGATGATTTGACCGGACCCCACCTCGAAGGCCAGCGGATCCCGGCCTTCGGACGAGTCGAAGGTCTGGCCGTCGCGCAGCGTTCCAGTGTAGTGAATGGCGACGGTGTCGCCGCTTTTTACTTCGGTCATGAATTCTCCGTTGCGGTTTGCTTTGAACAAGGCCCCAACGTAATAGCTGTGTTCGCGATGTAAACCGGCGGACCTTTCGCAGCCCGCGTCGCTGTGCCAGTCTGCGCGCGAACAGAGGGGCCGGGCCATGCCGATCACCACCTGCATCTTCGACGCCTACGGCACGCTTTTCGACGTGGCCGCCGCCGCGCGGCAGGCCGCGGCGGAACCCGAACATGCCGATTTGGCCGACAGCTGGCCCGCGCTGGCCGAACGCTGGCGGCTCAAGCAGTTGCAATACACCTGGCTGCGCGCCATCACCGGGGCGCATGCCGATTTCTGGCAGGTGACGCAGGACGGGCTGGACTGGGCGCTCGAGGCCTGCGGGCTGGATGGCGATGCCGCCTTGCGCCAGAGGCTCCTGGACCTCTACTGGGAACTGTCGGCCTATCCCGAAGTGCCGGAGATGCTGCGCAGTCTTAAAGCCACCGGGCATCAAACCGCGATCCTGTCGAACGGATCGCCCGAGATGCTTCGCGCGGCAGTGGACTCCGCCAGGCTGGGCGATCTTCTGGACGACGTGCTGTCGGTGGAAAGCGTCGGCATCTTCAAGCCCGACGCGCGGGTCTATGACCTGGTTGGCCAACGCTTCGGCTGCATGCGCGCGCAGGTGCTCTTTGTCAGCTCCAACGGCTGGGACGCCGCATCGGCGGCCGGCTACGGCTTCGTCACGGCCTGGGTCAACCGCGCGCAAGAGCCGATGGACCGCTTGCCGGCGCAGCCCGCCCATGTACTCTCGGACCTGACCGCCATCCCCGATCTTGCAGGACGCTGATGCCCCATTTCACAACCTCCGACGGAAAACGGCTGTATTACGAGGACCGGGGCGAAGGCCGCCCGCTGATCTGCCTGGCCGGCCTGACCCGCAATTGCCGGGACTTCTCGTTCCTTGCGCCGCATCTGGACGAGCTGCGGATGATCGCCATGGACTATCGCGGGCGCGGACGGTCGGACCACGACCCGGACTTCACCAATTACAACATCGTGCAGGAATCGCGTGACGTGATCGACCTGATCGACCATCTGGAGCTTGACCGGGTGGCGGTTCTGGGAACCTCGCGCGGCGGGCTGATCGCAATGACGCTGGCCACTTCGGATGCCGAGCGGCTGGACGCCGTGATCCTCAACGATATCGGTCCGGTGGTCGCGCCCGGCGGGCTGGAGCGGATCATGGGTTACGTCGGCCTTCCACCGGCCGCGCGGACGCTGGACGAGATGGCCGAGACGCTCAAGGCGGCAATGGAAGAGGAGTTTCCAGGCGTGCCGCTGGAACGGTGGCGGGAGCAGGCCTCCTTTCAGTTCGAGGAAACCGCGGATGGCCTGGCGCTGCGCTATGACGCGCGGCTGCGCGATGCGCTTCTGGCCCAGGCCGAGGCCGGCCCCGCGCCCGATCTCTGGCCGCTCTTCGAGGCGCTCAGCCCCCTGCCCACGGGCGTGATCCGGGGCGCCAACTCGGACCTTCTGACGGCCGAAACCCTGGCCGAGATGCAGGCCCGCCGGCCCAGCCTGATCGCCGCCGAAGTGCCGGCGCGCGGCCATGTGCCGTTCCTCGACGAGCCCGAGGCGCTGGACGTGATCCGCCGCGTGCTGGACGCCCCATGACCAGCCTCGCCATGATCGAGGCCGCGGCGCACCGGCTGTCGGGCCAGGCCGTGCGAACCCCGCTCCTGTCCTCGCCGTTTCTCGACCGCATCGCCGGGCGGCGGGTTCTGGTCAAACCCGAATGCCTGCAACACACCGGCAGCTTCAAGTTCCGCGGCGCGTGGTCGGCGGTCTCGGCGCTGGCTCCGGAGGTTCGGGCGCGCGGCGTCATCGCCTATTCCTCGGGCAACCACGCGCAGGGCGTGGCACTGGCGGCGGCGCGGCACGGAATCGCGGCGGTGATCGTGATGCCCTCGGACGCGCCCGAGGTGAAGATCGCCAACACCCGCGCGCTGGGCGGTGAGGTCGTGCTTTATGACCGTGCCCGCGAAAGCCGCGAAGAAATCGGCGCGGCACTGGCCGCCGAACGCGGCCTGACCCTGATCCGGCCCTATGACGAGCCGCAGGTGATCGCGGGACAGGGCACCGTGGGGCTGGAGATCGCCGAACAGGCCGCCGAGGCCGGTGTCACCCGGGGCGACGTACTGATCTGCTGCGGCGGCGGCGGGCTGAGCTCGGGCATTGCGCTGGCGCTGGAGGCCCATGCCCCCGACCTGCGCCCCCGCCCCTGCGAGCCCGAGGGCTTCGACGACGTGAAACGCTCGCTGGCAGCGGGGCAGATCAGCCGCAACACCGCCGAATCCGGCAATATCTGCGATGCCATCCTGACCCCTCAGCCGGGCGAGATCACCTTCCCGATCCTGCACCGCCTCTGTGGCCCCGGGCTTGCCGTCACCGAGGATGAGGCGATGCGCGCGATGGCGCTGGCCTTTGCGCGATTGCGCATCGTGCTGGAACCCGGCGGCGCGGTGGCGCTGGCTGCCGCCCTCTTTCGCCCCGAAGAGATCGACGGCGATGCGGTGATCGTGGTGGCCTCGGGCGGCAATGTCGATGCCGGCCTCTTCCGCACGGCGCTCGACCGGTTCGGAGCGGAAACATGACCCGGTTCTCCATCGCCTCGTTCAACGTCAAGAACCTGATCGGCCCGGATCAGGAATACTATGAATTCCAGCGTTACACGCCCGAGGAATACGCCTGGAAACAGGATTGGCTGGCCGACCAGCTCTTGACGCTGGACGCCGATGTCGTCGGCTTCCAGGAAATTTTCGACGAGGCGCCGTTGCACGAGCTGGTCGCCGAGGCGGACCGGCGCGGGATCGCGGCCAACGAGGCGGCCGTCCCCGACCCCTCGAAACGCTATCACCGCAAGGCGATCTTTCGAAAAATCGCCTTTGGCGGCTATGCCGGGGCCGACCTGGCCTTTGCGCCCAATGCCAATGACGGCGCGCCCGGGCAGCGCCGGCCGGGCCTGGCGATCCTGTCGCGCAACGGGTTCGACGGCCCGCCCGAAGTCATCCAGGCGCTGACCGAGCCGCTGGTCATCCCGATGGCCGCGCTGGGCGGCGAGGCGGGGGCCGGGCAATACGTGCTGCACCGTCTGTCGCGCCCGATCCTCAAGGTGCGGGTTCCGGTCGGTGGCCGGATCGTGACCGTCTTCAACTGCCACCTCAAGTCCAAGCTGGGCGAGTTCATCACGCCCGAAGGTGCCGAGTTCGCGCCCGAGGAGGTGCTGACCGCCTATGACCCTGCCGGTCGCGCCATGGGCAGCCTGCGCGCCGCGATCCGGCGCATGGCCGAGGCGTGGCTGCTCAGGCGCGAGATCCTGGCCGAGCTGGACCGCGGCCACCCGGTGATGGTGCTGGGCGATTTCAACGACGGCGAACATGCGGTCAGCTCCGAGATCATCTCGGGCGAGGTGCCGTTCCGCAACTACTCCTGGATGCTGCGCCACGACGCGCGGGCCCCGAACGACCGCTACAGCAAGGAAGAGAACGAGCAGATCACCGAGGCGGTGGACCGCGTGCGACTGCGCTCGGCCGAAAAGACGTTCGTGCGCAAATCGCTGCGCGACATGGTCTATACTGCGGCCTTCGGCGGGGTGTTTGAGAGCATCGACCAGATCTTTTTCTCGCGCCATTTCGACCCCGAATGGGACAAGGCCATCGGCGAGATGGAGTATTTCAGCGTCTTCAACGACCACCTGACCGATGGCAGCCACCCCGAGGCACCCTATAACAAGCTGGCCTCGGATCACGGGCAGATCATGGCGCATATGCGCCTGTTCGAGCCATGAGCGCGATTGCCGATCTGGGCGACATCAGACTGCATTACCGGCTGGACGGCCCCGCGGACGGCCCACCACTGGTCTTCGCCAACGCGCTGGGCACCGATCTGCGCATCTGGGACGCGGTTGTGGCGCGCCTGCCCGACAGCCTGCGCGTGGTCCGCTACGACATGCGCGGGCACGGGCTGTCCGCCTGCCCGAACGGTCCCTATTCGATGGGCGCGCTGGTGCACGATGCCGAGGCGCTGCTGGATCACCTGGAGATCCGCGAGGCGGTGTTCGTGGGCCTCTCGATCGGCGGCATGGTCGCGCAGGGGCTGGCGGTCAAGCGGCTGGAGCTGACCCGCGCGCTGGTCCTGTCCAACACCGCCGCCAAGATCGGTACGCCGGAGATCTGGGCCGAACGGATGGACGCGGTGCGCAAGGGCGGCATCGCGGCGCTGGCCGATGCCACGATGGAGCGGTGGTTCTCCCGCGACTACCGCGCCACGCCCGATGTCGCGCTGTGGCGCAACATGCTGACCCGGCAGCCTGTCGAGGGCTATCTCGGCTGCATGGCAGCGATCTCGGGCACCGATTTTTACACGCCCACCAGCGGCCTGCGCCTGCCCACGCTGGGCATCGCCGGATCCGAGGACGGCTCCACCCCGCCCGACCTGGTGCGCGAGACCGTCGAGTTGATCCCCGGCGCGCAATTCCACCTGATGCGCCGCGCGGGCCACCTGCCCTGCCTCGAGCGACCGGCGGGTTACGCCGAGATCCTGACCGGCTTCCTGCGCCGGATCGGGCATATCTGAGACCCGGCCGCGACACCGGGATGACGGTTTTTGCCTTGCGGCCCGAAACCCGCCGGTCCACCGTGACCGGAACGAAACGGGAGGACGCATGACGACAATCAGGGCCGCCGTGTGCCGCGAGTTCGGCGCACCGCTGGAGATCGAAAAGGTCGAACTGGCCGCGCCGGGGCTGGGCGAGGTCGAGGTGACGCTGGATGCCTGCGCGATCTGCCATTCCGACATTTCCTATGCCGAAGGCGCGTGGGGCGGGTTCCTGCCGGCCGTCTACGGGCACGAGGCGGCGGGGGTCATTACTGCCACCGGGCCCGGCGTCCAGGGGGTCGCGCCCGGCGACGCGGTTGTGGTCACGCTGATCCGCGCCTGCGGCAACTGCTCCAGCTGCGCCGGCGGACGACCGGTGATCTGCGAGACGCCGCGCGACAACACTGCCGGGCCGCTGACGACTTCGGATGGCGGCAAGCTGGAGCAGGCGATGGCCTGCGGAGCCTTTGCCGAGCGCGTCGTCGTGCATGAGCGCCAGATCGTGAAGATCCCGGACGAGATGTCGCGCGCCGCCGCCTGCCTGCTGTCCTGCGGCGTGATCACCGGCGTCGGCGCGGCGGTCAACGCCGCCGGCCTGCGCCCCGGTCAGGACGTGGTGGTGATCGGCGCGGGCGGGGTCGGCCTCAACGCCATTCAAGGCGCGCGCATCGCGGGCGCCCGCCGCATCGTCGCGGTGGACATGACCGAGGACAAGCTGGCCATCGCCCGCGACTTCGGCGCCACGCATGGCGTGCTGGCAACCCTGGACGCCCCGTGGAAGGCCGCGTGGAAGGCGCTGGGCGGGCGCGGCGCCGACGCGGTGCTGATCACCGTCGGCGCGATCCCGGCCTATGAACAGGCGCCGCGCTACCTGGCGCCGGGCGGCACGGCGGTGATGATCGGGATGCCGCATACCGGGGCCGAGGCGCGCTATGAGCCGGTGATCCTGGCCGCGCTGGGGCAGGGCATGGTCGGCTCCAAGATGGGCGACGTGGTGATCCAGCGCGACATCCCCTGGATGATCGACCTCTACCAGCAGGGCCGGTTGAAGCTGGACGAGTTGATCTCGGCCCGCTGGCCGCTGGAGCGGATCAACGAGGCGATCGCCGACACCCGGACCGGCAGCGCCAAGCGCAACGTGATCGTGTTCGACCGGGCCGGAGCGGACGCATGAAACTCACCGATCTCGACATCATCGTGACCGAACCGCCGGCTCCGGGCTGGGGCGGGCGCTACTGGATCCTGGTCAAGCTGGGCACCGATACCGGCCTCACCGGCTGGGGCGAATGCTATGCCGCCTCGGTCGGCCCCGAGGCGATGCGCCACGTGATCGCCGACGTGTTCACCCGGCATATGGAGGGAAAAAACCCCGAGGACATCGAGCTGATGTTCCGCCGCGCCTATTCCAGCGGCTTCACCCAGCGCCCGGACCTGACGGTGATGGGCGCGTTCTCGGGGCTGGAAATCGCCTGCTGGGACATCCTGGGCAAGGACCGCGACCGCCCGGTTCACGCGCTGATCGGCGGCCGGATGAACGAACGCATCCGCGCCTATACCTATATCTATCCCCTGCCCCACCACGGCCTGCCGGAGTTCTGGATCTCGCCCGATATGGCCGCCGAATCCGCCGCTGATTGCGTTGCGCGCGGCTATACGGCGGTCAAGTTCGACCCCGCCGGCCCCTACACGATGCGCGGTGGCCATATGCCGGCCATGAGCGACATTTCGATGTCGGTCGAATTCTGCCGCGCGATCCGCAACGCCGTTGGTGACCGGGCCGACCTGCTGTTCGGAACGCACGGGCAGTTCTCGACCGGCGGCGCGATCCGGCTTGCGCGGGCAATCGAGCCGTTCGACCCGCTGTGGTTCGAGGAACCCGTGCCGCCGGACAACATTCCAGAGATGGCCCGGGTGGCGCGCGCCACCACGATCCCGGTGGCCACCGGGGAACGGCTCACCACCAAGGCGGAGTTCGCCGAGATCCTGCGCAGCGGCGCGGCGACGATCCTGCAACCGGCACTGGGCCGCGCCGGCGGGATCTGGGAGATGAAGAAAGTGGCCGCCCTGGCTGAGGCGCACAACGCGCAGATGGCCCCGCATCTCTATGCCGGACCGGTGGAATGGGCCGCGAATATCCAACTGGCCGCGTCAATCCCCAACATCCTCATGGCCGAGACCATCGAGACGCCGTTCCACAACGCGCTGATCAAGGGATCGATCCGGGTCGAGGACGGGTTCATCACCCCGCCCCGGACGGCGGGCCTGGGCATCGAGATCGACGAGGACCTGGCCCGCGCCCACCCTTATACCGGCGACGGGCTGCATCTGCAGATGCAGGATGCGCCGTGCGACTATGTCGACGGCAACGTGTTCGCCGGCGGGGCGCCCCCCAAGGAGGGGTGACATCGGGCGCGCGCTTGAGGCAATATGCCGCCACCCGAATGTCCAGGACCGCGAACCAGTGACCGTACAGCCCAAACCGGCCCTGTCGGCCGATGCGCCCGACGACATGGCCGAGAACGCCCGCGACGCCGCCGGCTATCTCAAGACGCTGGCCCATGAGGGCCGGCTGATGATCCTGTGCCACCTCTGCGCCGGCGAGAAATCGGTCAGCGAGCTCGAGGGCTTGTTGGGCACCCGCCAGGCCGCGGTCAGCCAGATGCTGGCGCGCCTGCGCGAAGAAGGGCTGGTCAGTACGCGGCGCGACGGCAAGACGATCTACTACTCACTGTCGGACGGACGCACCGAACAGGTGATCGGCCTGCTCTATTCGCTGTTCTGCGAAAAGGGCTGAAGCGACCGGCCTCAGCCGTCGCTGCGCACTGTCTGCACCATTTCACCAAGGCCGGAGATGGCCGTGCGCAGCACGTCGCCGGGTTTCAGAAACACCGGCGGCTTGCGCCCGCCGCCGACACCGGCCGGCGTGCCGGTGGCGATCACGTCGCCGGGATGCAGCGTCATCAGCTGGCTCAGATGCGAGACGATCCGGGGCAGCGAAAAGATCATGTTCGCCGAGTTGCCATGCTGCATCCGGTCGCCATTCACCTCGCAGGTCAGTTCCAGCGCATGCGGGTCGGCCACCTCGTCCCGGGTCACCAGCCAGGGGCCCATCGGGCCGAAACTGTCGCAGGATTTGCCCTTGGTCCACTGACCGCCCAGCCGCATCTGGAAATCCCGCTCGGAGACATCGTTGAGCACGCAGAACCCCGCCACATGCGACATCGCTTCGTCTTCGCTCACGTATTTCGCGGCGGTTCCGATCACAATCCCCAGCTCGACCTCCCAATCGGTGGTCGAGGCGCCGCGTGGCTGCACGATATCGTCATTGGGACCGGAGATCGCGGATGTGGCCTTCAGGAAGACCACCGGATGTTCCGGATGCTCCATGCCCAGCTCCGCGGCGTGGTCGCTGTAATTGAGGCCGATGCACACATACTTGCCGACGCCGCCGATGCAGGGCGCCAGATCCGGGGCTCCGTCCACCTTGGGCAGGGTGTCGGGATCCAGCGCGGCCAGGCGCCCGAGCGATTGCGGCGACAGCGCCGCACCGTCCAGATCATCGACGTGATCCGACAGGTCGCGGACCTGCCCGTCACCGTCCAGCAGACCCGGGCGGATCCGTCCGCCATCCCGATAGCGCAGCAGCTTCATCTCATGTCCTTTCCGTCAAAGCGCGGCCGATCCCGACCGCCTAGCTCGAAACATAGCCCGCCACGACCTGCAACAGCTTGAACGCGGTCGCAGCGTCGTTCTCGACCACGGCCAGGAACTCCTCCTCGCCGATACGCAGGCAGGTGATGTCACTTTCCGCAACCATGCTCAACGCGCGCGGCTCCTTGCGGATCAGCCCCAATTCGCCCACCAGCCGGCCGGGTCCGACCATGGCAATCAACTCGTCTTCGGCCCCCTCATGCGGCAGATAGAGCCCGGCCTCGCCTTCGATCATCATATAGGCGCCGTCGGTCGGCTCGTCGTCCTTGAGAAAGACCGTCTCGCCGGCCTCGGCCTCGAACCAGCGCGCCCCGAAGGCCAGCAGCCGCAATTGCCGGCGGTCCAGCCCAGAGAATAGCGGCGTCTGCTCCAACGCGCGCAGCTTGCGCGCCAGGTCGGCCGAGGCCGCGCCGTCGGTCTCCTCGGTCTCGGGCATCTTGTCGCTGACGATCCGGCCCTGGCGGATCTCGATGAACCGGTCGAAGACGTCGGGCGTGCGGAACGTGTCATCGAGATAGATCATGGTCGTCTCGGGCAGCAGCTTGCGCAGGTTCTTGAACAGCGACACCTGCGTCTCCATACCGAAGCTGGCCAGTGCCTTGTCCAGAATCAGGATGTCGGGCTTCTTGATGGTCGCGCGGGTAAAGGCCAGCGGCTCGGCAAAGATCGCCGGCAGGTTCTGCCCGCCCAGCGCAACCGGGATGTCATAAATCAGCTCGATCACCCGCGGGCGCGCGCCGTTCTCGGCCAGAACCTCGGCCACGACCCGGCGCAGCTCGTCCGCACGCGCGCCGCCGGTGGCGCTGATCTTGCCGAACAGCGCATTCTCCAGAACCGACAGGCCCGGCGTGAACTTCTCGGGATCCAGCGGCGAGAACACCTCGTCCAGGCACCCCAGCAGCGCCGAGGCATGGCTGTGCCGCAACTCGAGTATCCGGTCCATCAATTCGTCCGAGAAGGCCGGCCCGATCTGTTCGGCGGAGATCCGGAAGGGTACCACAAGCAGGCTGGCCAGCTCGTCATCGCTCAATGCCGCGCCATCCTTGCGGGTCCGCTCGACCAGCGACACGGCCGTCTCATAGCTTTCGCGCTCCAGCCCCAGCTTGTGGAACAGCGGATGGTCGGTGCCGTCCAGCCCGAAGATCCGGCGCAGCATCTCGATCACGTCTTCGGTCAGCCGCACAAGGGTTTTGTCCAGGCCCAGCTGTCGCAATTGCGCCAGGAACTCGGTCTGGGCGGCCAGCACCTCTTGCGTGAAGGGCGCCCGCGGCATGGCAAACAGCAGGTTCTCAGCCACCGGCAGCGCCGGGTTGTAACTGTCGGCGTCGAAGAAATAGGCCTGCCCGTCCAGCCCCACCCGCGTCACCGCCTCGTGCACCTTGGGCCGCAGTTCGACCAGCTTGGCGGCCAGCTCGGGATGCGCCTCGGGGTCCAGCCGCTGCTCCAGCCCGCGCTTGAACAGGGCTGCGCAGGACCCCATCGCCTCGACCAGCTTGAGCCACCAGTCCCGCAGCTCGTCGGCGCTGGCGAAATCCGACAACCCCGGATCCAACCAGTCGGCGTCGATGGGATCGGCGCTGTTGCCGGCGCGCTGTGCCTCGGCATGAGCGTCGACATCGCCCGGATCGCCCCGCGGCTCATAGCGCAGCGGCATCATGACGTTGTCGCCGAAACTGCCCTGAAACAGCACCGGGCGCGACGTGGCATGCCCGATCCGCGAAGCCACTGCCGCCTGGTGCAGGCTGGCCAGGTCATGGCCATCGATCGACACCTTGCCGCTGGAGGGCAGCACCTCGCGGGTCAGCAGGGCCGCGATGGCCTGGCGGTCCTCTTCGCTGGGGGCGGCGATTCCGATGCTGCCGCCGCCGGGCAGCGTCGCGCTCAGATCATCGAGGATGTTGTTGCCATCCGCGTCGCGCACAGTGACGTTGTCGAGCACGATGTCACCGGCCAGGCGGGGGCGTTCCTTGGGGGTTCCGCTCAGCAGTTTCTCGTCGACGATGCCCGCTGGGGCGAACCGGTCGAGGATGACCTCCCAGCGCAGCGACATGTCCTGGGTCTGGTTGTAATAGGTCAGCAGCTCCTTCCACGGTGAGCTCAGGTCCTTGTAGGCGGCCAGCGCCGCGACCAGCGCCCCCAGCGAGACCGAACCCTGCAGCACCAGGTAGCCGCCGACCGAATAGAACAGGAAGGGCGTCAGCTGCGAGATGAAGTTGTTGAGGAACTTCATGAAGAATTTCTTCTGGTAGATCTGGAACCGGATCCCGAACAGGCGGCCCAGCTGGCTGGTCACCAGCGCCATCCGGTAGCGCCAGCCACCATTGCCGCGCAGGGTCGAGGCGCCCGCCGCGCTCTCGCCGATCTGCGCGGCCAGCACGCGCACCTCCTGGATGCGCTTCTTGTTCAGCAGGTTGATCTGGCGTTGCAGCTTGGGGATCAGCCAGGCCTGCAACGGGATCAGGGCCACCGCCGCCAGCCCGAACCACACGCTTTGCAGGAACAGGAAGGCCAGGATCGTGAGCATCTGCCCGGCCTGCAGCACCGGTTGGCTGATCGCATCGCCCATCAACCCGCCCATCGGCTCGCTCTCGGCGGTGATCATCGACACCAGTTCGCCCTGGCTGACACGCTCGAAATAGGGCTGGGGAAAGCGCAGGACACGGCCAATCAGCTGGTAGCGGAATCGGCGCAGCATCCGTTCGCTCAACACGCCCTTCATCGTGTTGATGCGCATCTTGAGCAGACCATGCGCCAGAACCGCCAGCAAAAAGGCGCCGCACAGGATGCCCAGATAGGTGACCTGATCGAAGGCCATTCCGAAGACTTCGATGGTGGAACTGGCCGCGCCGATCGCGTCGTTGATGATCCGCTTGGGCAACTCGAGCGTCAGGTAAAGCAGCGGAAACAGGCACGACGTGACTGCCAGCAGGATCAACTGGTCGCGCTTGGAGTATTTCCAGATGAACCGGAACAGAGTGCGTTCTATTGGACCAATCTCCGACCCTGGCCGATCCCGGCTGCCCCAGGGGCAACGGCTGCAGGCAATACGGCGCCCAGCCTAAACCGCCCGGCAGCACAGGCGCAATCGGAATTGCCCCGCCGATCCGGGCGCTTGTGTGAACCAGTTCATTTGCACTCGCCACATCCTGTGCCTAAGCTGACCCGTGGCCTGTTTCTCGGGAGGATACGCGTGCCTCAATTGATCGGCGATGTCCTGATGCTGCTGGTGTTGTTCCAGGCAAAGCACATGTTTGCCGACTATTTCCTGCAGACGCCGAAGATGCTGTCGGGACGCGGCGAATACGCGCATCTGGGTCGCGCCCAGCACGCCGCGGTGCATTCCCTCGGATCCGTCATCGCCTTTTTGCTGATCGGATCGCCGCCGGTCTTCATCCTGATCACGGTCGCGCTGGAATGGGTGGTGCATTTCCACATCGACTATTTCAAGGCGCATTATTCCGACCGCAACGAACTGCGCCCGGACCAGGCCGCGTTCTGGCGCGCCGCCGGGCTGGACCAGTGCCTGCACCAGCTGACCTATATCGTCATGACCTGGGCCTGGGTCGTCTACGCCTCCTGAAACCCGCTAGCCGGTTACTGGCCCGTTCCGCTTGACCGTGCGCAGCACCACGTTGGTCTGCGCGCTGTCCACCGCCGACAGGCGGAACAGGAACCGTTCGAGAAAGTCGTTATAGGCCGCCAGGTCGCGGGTTAGGACCCGCAGGTGATAATCCGCTTGCCCCGTTGTGGCATAGCATTCCTGCACCGCCGCGCTCGCCTCGACCGCGCTGATGAATTCGACGATCTTGTCCGGATCATGCCGCGTCAGATGGACATGCACGATGGCCTCGAAACCCAGCCCCATCGCCGCGGGATCGACCACCGCGCCGTAGCGCTCGATCACGCCGCCCTCCTCCAGCGCCCGCACCCGGCGCCACAGGGCCGAGGCCGACATGCCCACGGCGACGGCCAGGTCGGCATTCGAGATCCGGCTGTCCTTTTGCAGCAGGGTCACGATGCGGCGGTCACGATCATCCAGGTCCAAGCGAAAATCCGTTTCGTTGATTCGGCGCTCTGTGGTCAGTTTATTCGATGAAGGGCCGAAATGAAGTCGGAACTGGCATGATCTTTCGCCCCGCCGGCGGTATCCTTCCGCCTCGGCCGAATTCAACAGGAGACGCGGATGACCCAGCACGTTCCCAGCCTGCGCACCTACCAGCTCGAAGACCGCTATGCCCTGACCGAGGGTCGGGTGTTCCTGACCGGCACCCAGGCCCTGGCGCGGATCATGATGGACCAGGCGCGGCGCGACAGGGCGGCGGGGCTGAACACGGCCGGGTTCGTCTCGGGTTATCGCGGCTCGCCGCTGGGCGCGCTGGACCTGGAGCTGTGGCGCGCGCGCGAGCGGCTGAAAGAGGACCGCATCACCTTCATGCCCGCCGTGAACGAGGATCTGGGCGCCACTGCCGTTCTGGGCGCGCAGCAGGCGTCGCTGAACCCCGGCTGCGAGGTCGAGGGCGTGTTTTCCATGTGGTATGGCAAGGGGCCGGGCGTCGACCGGTCCGGCGATGCGCTGAAACACGGCAACGCCTATGGCAGCGCCCCAAAGGGCGGGGTTCTGGTGGTGGCCGGCGACGATCACGGCTGTGTCTCCTCCTCGATGCCGCACCAGTCCGACGTGGCCTTCATGGCGTGGTTCATGCCCACGCTGAACCCTGCCTCGGTCGAGGAATACCTGGAATACGGCGAATACGGGCTGGCCCTGTCGCGCTATTCCGGCACCTGGGTCGGGTTCAAGGCGGTCAGCGAGACGGTCGAAAGCGCGCGGTCGGTCGATCTGCGCTCCGACCGGGTGTTCGAATTGCCCGAGATCGACCTGCCCACCGGCGGGCTGCATGTGCGCAGCGCCGACCTGCCCTCGCCCGAGATCGAGACCCGCATCCAGCACAAGCTGCGCGCCGTGCGCGCCTTTGCCGAGGCCAACCCGATCGACCGGGCCATCTATGGCCTGGACAATGCCCGTTTCGGCTTTGTCACCACCGGCAAGGCGCATCTCGACCTGATGGAGGCGCTGCGGCTTCTGGGTCTGGACGAGGCGAAATGCCGTGAGCTGGGCATCGACATCTACAAGATCGGCATGGTCTGGCCCCTGGCCCGCCGCAATGCCCTGCGCTTCGTCAAGGGCAAGGCCGAGGTGCTGGTCGTCGAGGAGAAGCGCGGCATCATCGAAAGCCAGTTCAAGGAGTATTTCTATGACTGGCCCGGCGACAAGCCGCACAAGATGGTCGGCAAATACGACAGCCACGGCGAGCCGCTGATCCCCTGGACCGGCGAGTTGAGCCCGCGCCTGCTGGCCCCGATCGTGGCCGCCCGGCTCGACGGGTTCTTTCCCGAGGAAGGCTTGCCCGCCAAGGCCCGCGCGCTGACCGACACGCCGCCGCAGCTTGTCAATGTCGAGGGCGCCACCCGCACGCCCTATTTCTGCTCGGGCTGTCCGCACAACACCTCGACCAAGGTGCCCGAGGGTTCGGTCGCGGCCAGCGGCATCGGCTGCCACGTGATGGCGTCGTGGATGAACCGCAACACGGTCGGCTACGCCCAGATGGGCGGCGAGGGTGTGCCGCATGTGGCCGCCAGCAAGTTCACCGGCGGCAAGCACATCTTCCAGAATCTCGGTGAGGGCACCTGGTATCATTCCGGGTCGCTGGCGATCCGGCAGGCGGTCGCCGCCGGCACCAACATCACCTACAAGATCCTTTACAACGACGCGGTGGCGATGACTGGCGGTCAGCCGGTGGACGGTCCGGTCAGCGTGGTCGGCATCGCTCAGGCCTGCCGCGCCGAGGGGGTCGAGCGCATCGCGCTGGCCAGCGACGACATCGGCAAGTTCGACCGTGGCGATTTCCCCGCCGGCACCTCTTTTCACGATCGCGCCGACCTGATGCCGCTGCAGCGCGAGCTGCGCGAGGTGCCCGGCGTCAGCGTGCTGATCTACGAACAGACCTGCGCCACCGAGAAACGCCGCCGCCGCAAGCGGGGCACGATGGAGGATCCCGACCGCTTCGTCTGGATCAACGACCTGGTCTGCGAGGGCTGCGGCGATTGCTCGGTCGAGTCGAACTGCCTGAGCGTCGAGCCGCGCGAAACCCCGCTGGGACGCAAGCGCAAGATCAACCTCAGCTCCTGCAACAAGGACTATTCCTGCCTGAACGGTTTCTGCCCCAGCTTCGTCACCGTCGAGGGCGGAAAGCGGCGCAAGCGCAGCGCCGACCTGGAGATTGCCACGCTGGAGAAGGGCCTGCCCGCACCGGACCTGCCCGCTCTGGACCGACCGTTCGACCTGCTGGTCACGGGGGTCGGCGGCACCGGCGTGGTGACCGTCGGCGCGCTGATCACCATGGCGGCGCATCTGGAGGGCAAGGGAAGCTCGGTGCTCGACTTCACCGGCTTCGCACAGAAATTCGGCACCGTGCTCAGCTATATCCGCCTGGCCGACGCGCCCGAGGCGTTGAACCAGGTCCGCACCGACCAGGCGTCGGCCGACGCGGTGATCGGCTGCGACGTGGTGGTCAGTTCCGCGCCCAAGGCCAGCGCGCATTACCGGCGCGGCAGCCGGGTGGTCCTGAACCGCGCCGAGATGCCCACCGGCGACCTGGTGCTGCGCCGGGACGCGCAGCTCAGGGTGGATGCCCGCGACGACGCCATCGCCCAGGCGGTCGGCGCCGAGAATGTCAGCGGGTTTGACGCCAACGCCGCGGCCGAGACCCTGCTGGGCGATGCCGTCTTTGCCAACGTGATGATGCTGGGCTTCGCCTGGCAGAAAGGGCTGGTTCCGGTATCCGGCGTCGCCCTGGGGCAGGCCATCCTGCTGAACGGGGTCGCGGTCGAGAAGAACCGGCTGGCCTTTGCCATCGGGCGCTGCATGGCGGCCGATCCGGATCGGCTGGACGGGTATCGCGACCCGGAACCGCAGGTCGAAACGCTGGAACAGATGATCGCGCGCCGGACCGAGTTCCTGACCGGCTATCAGGACGCGGATTATGCCCGCCGCTACACGGACCGGCTGTCAGGGCTGCGCTCGGCCCTGCCCGACGCCTCCGAGGCGCTGCATCGCGCGGCGGCGTGCAACCTGTTCAAGCTGATGGCCTACAAGGACGAGTTCGAGGTGGCCCGGCTGATGACCGGTGACGCCTTTGCCAGGGAACTGTCGGACACGTTCGAGGGCGACGTGACAGTGAAATACCACATGGCGCCGCCCTTGCTGAACTGGCGGCGCGATGCGCGCGGGCGGCCCGGCAAGCGCCAGTTCGGCCCGTGGCTGCGCCCGGTCCTGGGCGGTCTGTCGCGGCTCAAGGGGTTGCGCGGGTCCGCCCTCAACCCCTTCGGGTACCACGAGGAGGCGCGGATGCACCGCGATCTGCTGAGTTGGTACGAGGGTCTGCTGGATCGGGCACAGGCGGACTGGACGCCCGCGCAGGATGACCGGTGGACAGAGATCCTCGCCGCGGCCGACGAGATCCGCGGCTACGGCCCGGTACGCAGCCAGGCCGCGCAGAAGGTACGCGCCGAGGTAGACGGCAAGCTGGTGGGATAAACGCTCAGAGCGCGGCGGCGGGTCGGGCCCGCACCCGCGCATACCATTCCTGCGTGGCGGTGTGGCCTTCTGGGATGGTGGCGCGGATCACCCGTGCGAACTCGACAAAAACAAAGGCGGTAATGTCGGGCAGCGTGAAACTGTCCCCCGCCAGGTAGCGGCTCTCGCGCAGCCGCGCCTCCAGCAGGTCCCAGAACAGGGCGACGCGGCGGCGGCCGCGCTCGGCCAGCGCCGGGATCTGCTCGAATTCCACGGGTCCGGGCAAGGCCCGACCCGCCAGCGCGGGGCTGGAATTGCGCAGCGCCTCGGCAATGGGTTGGCCGCCCTGCTGCTCGACGAGGGCATTCCACATCAGGACCAGCCCCTTTTCCTCGGGCGTGGTGCCCATCAGAGGCGGCTCGGGGCAGCGCGCTTCGAGATAGGCGGCGATCCCGAGATTCTCGGTCAGCGCCACGCCATCGTCGGTGACAAGCACCGGCACGGTGCCGCGCGGGTTCACGCGCAGGAACTCCGGCTGCAGGTGTGCGCCGTCAGCGATCGACACTTCCCGGGTCTCGATGTCCAGCCCCTTCTCGGCGATCAGGATCCGGGCCCGGCGCGGGCTGGGAGCGGTGGCGCAATCGTAGAAGATCATGCGCCCTCACCGCCCGGCCGACGGTAGACGAAACACCGCCCCGGCACCGCGCCGGGTGGCAGCGGCTGCTCCTCCAGCGCATCGAAATACATCCGGTCGCTCGACACCATCAGCCCGCCCGGCGCCAGCAACAGCTCGATCAGGGGCGAGACGAGCCGCGCGAAGGCGTCGTTCTTGTCCCGGTTGTGGCCGCCCAGATCCGCGTGGATCAGGGTCGCGGTCGGGCCGAAGCGGTCGCGCGCCGCCGGCAGGGTTTCACGCACGTCGCCCAGGATCGTCCGCGCCTCGGGCGGGGTGGAATCGGGATGCGCGGCCACCGCACGCTCGAACACGTAGATGTCGCGCCCGTCGATGCGGCTTCGCATGTGGTGATAGGTCCGCCCGTTGCCCAGCCCCAGCTCGAACACAGGACCGGGCATTCCCGCCGTCTCGGCAATGGCGTGGTCCAGGCAGGCGCGCTGCGACACCATCCTGTCGATGAAAAGATCGAGGCGGCTCTGTCCCTCGCCCATGGTCGGCCCTCCCGGCGCTTGTGCCCGACCCTGATGCCAAATCGGCGGGCAAATGTGTAGCCATGCGCTGAGCGGATTGGCGGAAACGTGAGGGCACGGCGCAATTTCGGGTTTGACTAGCCGAGACCCATCAAGCGAAAGTGATCCCGAGACCGAGGGGATGGTGAGACCGGATGAGCGACAGCAGCCTGACAGACAGGGCGACCTGAATGCGCCCGTTGCTGTCCGTCGAGGATCTGACCATCAGTTTCGGCCCCGGCCAGACCGTCGTGGGCAATGTCAGCTTCGATGTCGAGCGCGGCCAGACCTTGGCCATCGTGGGCGAATCCGGCTCGGGTAAGACTCTTTCGTGCCGCGCCATCCTGCGCATCCTGCCGCGGACGGCCCGGATCACCAGCGGCCGGATCACGCTGGATGATGGCACCAAGCCGGTCGTCCTGACCGAGATCGGCGAGCGGCGGCTGCGCAGCATCCGTGGCGACCGCATCTCGATGATCTTCCAGGAACCGATGCGCTCGCTCTCGCCGCTGCACCGGATCGGCAACCAGGTGAGCGAGGTTCTGTGGCTGCACCGCGGCGCCTCCGAGCGCGAGGCCAGGCGGCAGGTCCTGCAGACATTCGACCGCGTGGGCTTTCCCGATCCCGAAAGGGCCTACAAGTCCTATCCGTTCGAGTTGTCGGGCGGGATGCGCCAGCGCGCGATGATCGCGATGGCGATGGTGGCAAAGCCCGAACTCCTGATCGCGGACGAGCCCACAACCGCGCTGGACGTGACCACTCAGGCACAAGTTCTAGGGCTTATCAAGGAGTTGCAGCAGGAAACCGGCATGGCGCTGATCCTGGTCACGCATGACCTGGGCGTGGTCGCGAACATGGCAGAGCGGGTGGTGGTCATGCACAAGGGCCGGGTGATGGAGGCCGGCGACGCCGAGCCGATGCTCAAGGCGCCGGCGCATCCCTATACCAAGCAGCTGTTCGACGCCGCCCCCGCGATTCCCGCCGAGACCGCCCCGGCCCCGCCGCTGCCCGATCAGGACCTGATCCTCGACATGCGCCAGGTTTCCAAGACCTATACGATGCGCGCCGGATCCGGCTGGAAACCCAACGTGCTGATCCATGCCTGCCGGGGTGTCGACCTGAAACTGCCGCGCGGCAAGACGCTGGCCATCGTCGGCGAAAGCGGCTCGGGCAAGACCACCGCCGCACGCATCGCGCTTGGCGCTGAGCCGCCCGATCCCGGCGGCGAGATCCTGTTCCGCGCCACACCCGACGCCGAGCCGCTGCAGGTGCACAAGATGAGCCGCAGCCAGCGCACCGCGTTCCAGCGCCAGGCCCAGATGGTGTTCCAGGATCCCTATTCCTCGCTCAGCCCGCGGATGCGGATCCAGGACGCGATGACCGAACCGCTCGAGATCCACCGCATCGGCGATCGGGCCGAGCGGCGCGACCGCGCTGCCGCCATGCTCGACCGGGTCGGGTTGAACGCCGACATGCTCAAACGCTACCCGCACGCCTTCTCGGGCGGCCAGCGCCAACGCCTGTCGATCGCGCGCGCCCTGATGCTGGACCCGGCGCTGATCGTCTGCGACGAGCCGACCTCGGCGCTGGACGTGTCGGTGCAGGAACAGATCCTGACCTTGCTGGAAGACATCCGCGACCGACACAACCTCAGCTACCTGTTCATCTCGCACGACCTGGCGGTGGTGGCCCGGATCGCCGACGAGGTGGCGGTGATGCGTCAGGGGCTGGTGGTCGAGCAGGCCCCGCCCGAGACCCTGTTCCACAATCCCCAGCACCCCTATACCAAGGCCCTGATCGCCGCCCAGCCCGAGCCCGACATCGAACGCCCCATCGACCTGAAACTGGTGGCGCAAGGCGCCGGCGCGCCGGACAGCTGGGCCCAAGCCTTTCGTTTTACCGAGAGCGTGATACCTTCCCTCGTGGAAATGGAACCCGGTCACAAGGTACGCTGCCATGTTTGACACACCCCTCCGAACCTTCCTGCTTGCCGCCGCGCTGGCGTTGGCCGGGGTATTGCCGGCCGCCGCCACCGGACTGCCGACCCTGCAGGAGGGCGACTTCTGGCGCCAGGAGGTCGATGCCGGCGACCTGCCGCCGATCGCCGAACGCCTCCCCGAGGATCCGCTGGTCGTGGACCTGGCCGCCAAGGGGCGCGAATTCGGCCAGCAGGGCGGCGTGCTGCGCACGATGGTCACGCGCTCCAAGGACATCCGGCAGATGGTGGTCTACGGTTATGCACGGCTGGTCGGATATGACTCCAACTACGAGATCCAGCCCGACCTGCTGGCGGATGTCGAGGTCGAGGAGGGCCGCAAGTTCACCCTGCGCCTGCGCAAGGGGCACAAGTGGTCCGACGGCACGCCCTTCACGTCCGATGATTTCCGCTACTACTGGGAGGATGTGGCCAACAACGAGGAACTGCGCCCGGCCGGCCCGCCCGACTTCCTGATCGTCGAGGGCGAGTTGCCCAAGGTCAGTTTTCCCGACGAAACCACGGTGATCTACGAGTGGTCCAACCCCAACGCGCTGTTCCTGCAGACGCTGGCCCAGGCGCTGCCACCCTTCCTCTACCGGCCCGCCCACTACCTGAAAGAGTATCACAAGGCCTATGCCGACCAGGCCGTGCTCGACGCGGCAATCGAGGAGACGCGGGTGCGCAGCTGGGCGGCGCTGCACAACAAGCTCGACAACATGGGCAAGTTCGACAATCACGAACTGCCGACGCTGCAACCCTGGATCAATGCCAGTTCAGGCAAGAAGATCCGCCACAACTTCGTGCGCAACCCGTATTTCCACCGCATCGACAGCCGCGGCGTGCAACTGCCCTATATCGACATCGTCGAGATGGAGATCGTGGCGCCGGGCCTGGTCGCCGCCAAGTCCAACGCCGGCGAAAGCGACCTGCAGGGCCGCGGGCTGGATTTCCGTGATGTCTCGATCCTGAAGAAGGGCGAGGCCGAAGGCGGCTACAAGACCTACCTGTGGCAGACCGGCGTGGCCTCGCAGATCGCGATCTACCCCAACCTGAACTATACCGACGAAACCTGGCGCGAGGTGCTGCGCGACGTGCGCGTGCGCCGGGCGCTATCGCTGGGCATCGACCGGCAGACCATCAACCAGGCGCTCTATTTCAAGCTGGGCCAGCCGGGCGCGATGTCGGTGCTGCCGTCCAGCCCGTTCTTCGACGAGGCCAACCGCGATGCCTGGGCAGAATTCGATCCCGAAGAGGCCAACCGCCTGCTGGACGAGGCTGGTCTCGACAAGCGCGGCGCCAACGGCATCCGCCTGCTGCCCGACGGAAGGCCTTTTGAGCTGGTGATCGAGACCGCCGGCGAACGCCAGGAGGTCGAGAACGCGCTGCAGATCGTCACCGACACTTGGCGCGACATCGGCGTCAAGCTGGTGATGCGCCCGCTTGATCGCGACATCCTGCGCAACCGGGTGTTCGCCGGAAACACGATGGCGGCAGTCTGGTTCGGCTGGGACAACGGCATTCCGCAACCCTATACCTCGCCGGCCTACCTTGCCCCCACCGACCAGGTGTTCTTTGCCTGGCCGAAATGGGGCCAGCACTACCAGACCGGGGGCGAGGCCGGCGAGCCGCCCGACCTGCCCGAGGCGCAGCGCCTGCTGGAGCTGGCGCATGAGTGGGAAGTGGCAACGACCACGGAAGAGCGGTCGCGCGTCTGGCGCGAAATGCTGGCGATCCATGCCGACCAGGTCTATGGCATCGGCATCCTGGCCGGCGCGCCGCAACCCATCGTGGTCTCGAACCGTCTGCGCAACGTGCCGGAAAAGGCGATGTGGGCCTGGGAGCCCGGCGCGCATTTCGGCGTGCACCGCATGGACGAGTTCTTTCTTGCCGAGTGACCAAACGATGACAGGCCCCGCAGCATGAGCATCCTGCGTTACGCAGTCTACCGGTTCTTCACCATGCTGCTGACGCTTCTTGTCGTGTCGGTGCTGGTCTTCGTGATCATCAACCTGCCGCCCGGCGACTACCTGTCCAACCAGATCGCCGAGCTGCGCGCCAGCGGCCAGTCGGCCGGCGTGGAAAAGGCCGAGTTCCTGCGGCGCGAATACGCGCTCGACCGGCCGCTGTGGGAACAATACATGATCTGGATGGGCTTCATGCCCGGCCCGCACGGGTTTTCCGGCCTGATCCACGGCAATTTCGGCTGGTCCTTCGAGTTCGACCGGCCGGTCGCCGAGATCGTCGGCGAAAGCCTGTGGCTGACCGTGCTGGTCAACCTGGCCGCGGTCCTGTTCGTCTATGTCGTGGCCCTGCCGCTGGGCGTGCTGGCGGCGGCGCGGTCGCGCACCTGGGTCGACTATACCTCGGCCTTCGTCGGCTATCTGGGCCTGGCGACGCCGAATTTCCTGCTGGCGCTGATCCTGTTCTACTATGGCCACCGCTATTTCGACCTGCCGATCGGCGGGCTGATGGACCCGACCTTCGAAGGCCAGCCCTGGACCTGGGAAAAGGTCAAGTCGGTGCTCATCCACCTGATCGTGCCCACCTTCGTGATCGGTACCTCGGGCGCCTCGGCGATGATGCAGCGGCTTCGTGCGAACATGCTGGACGAGCTGGGCAAGCCCTATGTCGAGACCGCCATCGCCAAGGGCATGGCCCCGGCGCGGATGCTGACCAAATATCCGCTGCGGGTCGCCTTCAACCCGTTCGTGGCCGATATCGGCAACCTGCTGCCGTCCATGGTGTCGGGCTCGGTCCTGGTCTCGGTGGTGCTGGGCCTGCAGACCATCGGCCCGACCCTGCTGACCGCGCTCAAGACGCAGGACCAGTTCCTGTCGGCCTTCGTGTTGATGTTCGTCGCCCTGCTAACGCTGATGGGCACGATGATCTCGGACGTGCTGCTGGTGCTGCTAGACCCGCGCATACGCTATGAGGGGCGCGAGACATGACGCAGCTGCCCGACGGACGCTATGTGGACGACGCGCCCTATGATCCGAAGGCGGCGCTGCAGCAGCCCGAGCGCCGCGACCTGGACGCACCGAACTGGGTGCTGGTCTGGCGCAAGTTCAAGACCCACAAGCTGGGCCTGGTGTCGGGGATCTTCCTGCTCCTGAGCTATCTGATGCTGCCCTTTGCGGGGTTCATCGCGCCCTATACCGCGAACGAGCGCAATGGCGACCACCTCTATGCGCCGCCGCAATCGGTCAACTGGTTCCACGAGGGCGAATTCGTCGGCCCCTTCGTCTATCCCATCGTGGCCGAGGCGGATATGGAGACCTTCCAATGGGTCTTCGTCGAGGACACCACCACGCCGCGCCCGCTGGAGTTCTTCTGCGAGGCCGGGGACTACCGGCTGGCCGGCCTGATCCCGACCGACACGCACCTGTTCTGCGCGCCCGAGGGCGCGACGGTGTTCCTGTGGGGCTCGGACCGGCTGGGCCGGGACGTGTTCAGCCGCATCCTCTATGGCGCGCAGCTGTCCCTGACCGTGGGCCTGATCGGCATCACCGTGTCCTTCACGCTGGGCATCTTCTTCGGCTCTCTGGCGGGCTATTTCGGCGGGCGCACCGACTGGTTCATCAACCGGGTGATCGAGATCCTGCGCTCGCTGCCGGAACTGCCGCTGTGGCTGGCTCTGTCGGCGGCCGTGCCGTCGAACTGGTCGCCGGTGGCGGTGTTCTTCATCATCTCTGTGATCCTGGGCATTCTCGACTGGCCCGGGCTGGCGCGGGCGGTGCGGGCCAAGTTCCTGTCCCTGCGCGAAGAGGAATACGTGCGCGCGGCCGAGATGATGGGGGCCGGGTCCGGCCGGGTCATCCGCAAGCACCTGCTGCCGAATTTCATGTCGCACCTGATCGCCAGCGCCACCCTGTCGATCCCCGCCATGATCCTGGGCGAAACCGCGCTCAGCTTCCTCGGCCTCGGCCTGCGGGCCCCGGCGGTCAGCTGGGGGGTGATGCTGAACGATGCGCAGAACCTGGCCTCGATCGAGATCTACCCCTGGACCGCGATCCCGATGCTGCCGATCATCGTGGTCGTGCTGGCCTTCAACTTCCTCGGCGACGGGTTGCGCGACAGCCTCGATCCCTATCAGCAGTAACCCGGCCGCCCGGCCCGCTCAACGGTCGTCGCCGCCGGGGCCGATATCGTCCAGGTAATCCTCGTCGATGGCCGCCTCGACCGCACCGGTGATCGCTTCGCGCTGCCGGTCGCTCATGTCCTCGGCTTGCTCATCCGCGATCCGCACGGTCACTTCGCGATGGGCGAACTTGATGCCCTCGCGCGCGAACAGCTCGCGAATGTCCTGATAGACCTTCTTGCGCACCAGCCACTGGTCGCCGGGCTTGGTCATGAACTTGACCCGGATGATCATCGCGCTGTCCTGCATCTCGATCACGCCCTGGCTCTTGAGCGGCTGGATGAAATTGTCGCCGATCACCGGATCCTCCAGCAGCTCCTGCCCCAGCTTCTTGATCAGCTTGCGCACCTTCTCGACATCGGTGTCGTAGGTCACGCGCAGCGGCAGCTTCATGATCACCCAGTCGCGGGAATAGTTGGTCAGCACCTTGATCTCGCCGAACGGGATGGTGTTGAGCGCGCCCAGGTGGTGGCGCAGCTGGAACGAGCGCACCGAGATCTTCTCGACCGTGCCCTTCACGTCGCCGATGTCGATATACTCGCCCTTGCGGAACGCGTCGTCGACCAAGAAAAACGCGCCCGAGAAAATGTCGCGCACCAGGGTCTGCGCGCCGAAGCCGATGGCGAGGCCGACCACCCCGGCACCGGCGAAAAGCGGGCTGACATTGATACCGATCTCCATCAGCGCGATCAGCGTGATCGTCACCACGACAACCGCCAGGATCGCGCCGCGGAAGAGCGGCAGCAGCGTCGCCAGACGGCTGGCGCTGGATCCGCCACCCTCGTCGCCCAGCTCGCCCTCCTCGGTGTCGGCGGTCTCGTCGGCGATCCGGCTGTCGATCCAGATCCGGAAGACGTGGTAGAGGATGTAGCCGATGAACACGATCACCACCACGTCCAGCGCCCGGCCGATCAGCAGATCCTCGGCCCAGGCCGATTCCGGGAACCACACCAGCAACAGCGCGTAGATGCCCACCACGAAGGACAGGATGCCGGCGACCCGGCGGGCGAGATCCTCAAACGTGCTGATCGGATGCTGCGTCCGCACCGTCGGCTGGTCGTCCTCTTCACCGGCCTCATCCTCGGCGCGCTCGGCCTCGGCCATGTCGTCGTTGATGCGCCGGACCTGCCGCGCACGGGTGAAATAGCGTTCCAGGACGTAGTTCATCGCGCCATAGGCGATGACGACCGACATGAAGATGCCGTAGGTGCCGGCCACCAGCGGGATCGAGATCGGGGTTTCCAGAACCAGGTCGAGCGCCAGTTCGAACCAGCCGAACAGGATATAAAGCAGGATGAACGGCGCCCAGGCATAGGACACGAAGCGCAGCAGCCACGAGACCTGCGCCGGGCTCCGCCCGCCCCGTATCGCGTTGCTGATCGCCGATGCGTTGAACACCACCAGCGCCATGTTGCCCACGGCACCCAGCAGCGACAACACGCCATAGACCATCGCGTAGACGTTGTAGTTCAGCCCGAAATCCGCGACCCAGGTCGAGAACAGCACCACCGAGATGTCATAGGTGGCCAGCACCGAGGCCCAGAGATAGAGCCGCTTGGCCGCCCGGTCGGAAAACGGCGGCAGCCGGTACTGGCTGAGATAGGGCGACAGCACCATGCGCCACAGATCCGAGATTGTGCGCGCCAGGAAGAAGGCCGTGAACACCGCCGTTGCCGTGAACTGAACCGAGATGTCCTCGGACCGGCCGAAGATCAGCAGGCCCACGATCCAGGCGAAGATCATCGCGAAGATCGTGGCGCCGAGGCCCATGACGAAGCGGAAGACCAGGAAGGGCATCTTCTCGCGATAGCCTTCGGGCGCCGCCTTGATCCGCGAGACGACATATCGCTTGGCGATGCGCTTGCCGTAGATCTCGATCGACATCCACCGCCCCACCAGCAACAGCACCAGGCTCCAGGCCAGGACCTCGACATAGGTCATGATCCGCCCGTCCGGGCTGGTCTGGCGCAGGATGTATTGAACCTCGAAGATCGAGCCAGGCAGGGCCTGCAACCTGGTGTTCAGTGTGGCCCGGAACTCCTCGAACCGGGTCTGCGCCTTCATCAACTGAGAGCTGCTGTCCTCGGCCGCACCGTCCGGGCCGCCCCCGTCCGGGTCGCCGCCCTGGGTCGAGACCAGGCGCCCGGTGCTGTCGATGACGATGACGCTGGCGCCGGCCTCGGTCGCGGCGCGGATGGCGCTGGAGAGGTCGTTCTCGGCGGCCGGTTCCGACGCGGACGATCCGCCGCCCAGCCCCGGCAGCACGCTCTGTGCCGACAGCGGGCCGCCGGCCACCAGGGACAGCCAGACCCCGACCGCCAGCCACAAAAGGATCCGACCCATTGGCCCCTGCTCCGTCCATTGTTTCGGACACGTTACAGGAGGCGCGCAACCGGTTCAAATGACATGCAAACAGGCTTTCGAGAGCGGGTATTGATGCCACAATGCCGGCCGACGCCCAGTTTGATGTTTCCATCCCGCCGCGATTTGACTAGGACGGGCCGCACAGCGTGGTCCGGGCGCGGATCCGCAGGACCGGACCGACAGCCAGAGAGACCCCGGATGCCCGACCCCAAACGCAGGGATACCATTGCAGTTCTGGGCCTTGGCTATGTCGGGCTGCCCCTGACCCTGGGCCTGGCCAGGGCCGGGTTCGACACGCTGGGGTTCGATACCGATGCGGCCCATGTCGAGGCGCTGCGGCGGGACCATGACCGCAATGGCGAGGTGACCGAGGCATCGCTGCGCGACACGCAGGCCCGGTTTGCGTCCGAGACCGATGCCCTGGCCGGGCGCAGCGTCTTCATCATCGGCGTGCCCACACCCATCACCGATGCGCGTACGCCCGACCTGCGCCCGCTGCGCGAGGCCTGCCGGGCCATTGCCCCGCATCTGCGGCCCGGCGCCTTGGTCATCGTCGAAAGCACGGTCTATCCCGGCGTCACCGAAGAGGTCTGCGGCCCGGTCCTGGCCCAGGCCAGCGGCCTGCGCCTGTTCGATCAGATCAAGCTGGCCTACTCGCCCGAACGGGTGAACCCCGGCGATGCCGAACACTCGATGGAAAACGTGGTCAAGATCATCTCCGCCCAGGATGACGAGACGCTGGACCGGGTGGCGGCGATCTATGCCCCGGTGGTCAAGGCCGGCGTACATCGCGCAAGCTCGATCAAGACCGCCGAGGCCGCCAAGGTGATCGAGAACACCCAGCGCGACCTTAACATCGCCCTGGTCAACGAGTTCTCGCTGATCTTCTCGCGGCTGGGGCTGGACACGCTCGAGGTGCTCGAGGCGGCCGGAACGAAATGGAACTTCCTGCCGTTCAAGCCCGGTCTGGTCGGCGGGCACTGCATCGGCGTCGATCCCTATTACCTGACCTACCGGGCCGAGCAGCTGGGCTATCACCCCGAGGTGATCCTGGCCGGGCGGCGCATCAACGACAACATGGGCCGGCACGTGGCGCGCGAACTGGTCAAGACGCTGCTGAAGAACAGAATCGACCCCAGCGGCGCCCGTGTTCTGGTGCTGGGCTTCGCATTCAAGGAGAACTGCTCGGACGTCCGCAACACCCGCGTCGCCGACATCCTGACCGAGCTGGCCGATTACTCGGTCGCCGCCGACCTGCACGACCCCTGGGTCGATCCCGACTCGGTCGCCACGGAATACGGGGTCGAGGTGACCGTGGCGCCGCAGCCCGGCGGGTATGACGCCATCCTGGTGGCGGTGGCCCATGACGAATTCCGGCGGATGGGCCCGGCGGAATTGCGGGCCTTTGGCAAACCCGGCGCCGTCCTTTATGACATCAAGGGCATTTTCGGCAAATCGGACTCGGATCTGAGACTCTAGGGGCATGCAAGCGCGACACGGCATATCCGACACATCGGCCCGCGATCCGCGGATCATGCTCTACAGCCACGACACGTTCGGGCTGGGCCATCTCAGGCGCTCGCGGGCGCTGGCGGCGGCGATCACCGATGCCGATCCGCGCGCCTCGGCGCTGATCCTGACCGGGTCGCCTGTGGCTGGCCGCTTCACCTTTCCGCGCCGGGTCGATCACGTGCGCCTGCCCGGCGTGACCAAGCTGCGCGACGGCAGTTATGCCGCGCGCGGCATGGGCATGGGGATCGACGAGGTCACCGAGCTGCGCTCCGGGCTGATCCGCACAAGCGCCCGCCAATACGCCCCCGACATCCTGATCGTGGACAAGGAACCGACCGGCTTTCGCGGCGAGTTGCTTCCGACACTCGACATGCTGCAGGCCGAGGGCCGCACCAAGCTGGTGCTTGGCCTGCGCGACGTGCTGGACGAGCCGGACGTTCTGGCCGCCGAATGGGACCGCAAGGGCGCCATCGCGGCCACCGAACGCTTCTACCACGAGATCTGGGTCTACGGGGTCAGCTCGATCTACGATCCGACCGAGGGGCTTGCGCTGTCGCCCGAGACGCGGGCGCGGATGCAGTGGACCGGCTATCTGCGCCGCGCCCTGGGCAGCGAGGATGCGCCGCCCGAGCAGCCTTATGTGCTGATCACGCCCGGCGGTGGTGGCGACGGCCAGGCGCTGGTCGACCTGGTGCTGCGCGCCTACGAGACCGATCCCACGCTGGAGCCGCGCGCGGTGCTGGTCTATGGCCCGTTCCTGTCGGGCGACACCCGCGCCGAGTTCGAGACCCGCGTCGCTGCCCTGCAGGGCCGGGTCACGGCGGTCGGGTTCGAGAGCCAGATCGAAACGCTTTTCGCCGGCGCGCAGGGCGTCGTGTGCATGGGCGGCTACAACACGTTCTGCGAGGTGCTCTCCTTCGACAAGCGGGCGGTCATCGTTCCGCGCACTGTGCCGCGCCTGGAGCAATGGCTGCGCGCCTCGCGCGCCGAGGACCTCGGCCTGGTGCGCATGCTCGAGGAAAGCCGCGACGGTCTGACACCGCAGACGATGATCCGGGCGATCCGCGAGCTTCCCGCCCAGCCTTTGCCCTCGCAGATGAACGCCGACGGGCTTCTGGACGGGCTGGATCACGTGACCCGGCGCGTCGCGGCCCTGCTGCGCACGCCCTCGGAACAGGCCGCCGAATGACGGTGCGGGATCCGGCGCTGGCGGTCGTGGTCAAGGGCTGGCCGAGGCTGTCCGAGACCTTCATCGCTCAGGAACTGGTCGCGCTGGAGGAAGCCGGGCACCATTTCGACATATGGTCGCTGCGCCACCCCACGGACACCAAGCGCCACCCGCTGCATGACAGGTTGCGGGCGCGGGTGCGATATCTGCCGGAATACCTCTACCAGGAAACCGACCGCGTCTGGCGCGCCCGGGCAGCGGCGCGGGCCTTGCCGGGCTATACGCTTGCCTACCGGACATGGCGCGCCGACCTGGCCCGCGACCGCAGCCACAACCGCATCCGGCGGTTCGGACAAGCCTGCGTGCTGGCCGCCGAGTTGCCGCCGGGCACCGAGGCGCTCTATGCGCATTTCCTGCACACGCCGTCCTCGGTCGCGCGCTACGCCGCGATCATGCGCGGCCTGCCCTGGAGCTTTTCCGCCCACGCCAAGGACATCTGGACCTCGCCGGAATGGGAGATCCGCGAAAAGCTGCAGGCCGGCACCCACGGCGCCGCGTTCGGCGCCACCTGCACCGCTTTCGGGGCAGAGCACCTGCGGCAACTGGCCGATGATCCGGGGCGTGTCGATCTGGTCTATCACGGGCTGGACCTGAGCCGTTTTCCCGACCCGCCCCGGCGAGCGCCCGGTTCCCGGTTCGGGATGCTCTCGGTCGGCCGGCTGGTCGAGAAGAAGGGCTTTGACCGGCTGATCGCCGCGCTGGCCCTGCTGCCTGTCGGCCTGGACTGGCACTGGACCCATATCGGCGGCGGCGAATTGGGCGACACCCTGCGCGCGCAGGCCGAGGCGGCGGGCGTGGCCCATCGCATCACCTGGCGCGGCGCCTGCGACCAGCCCGAGGTGATCGACGCGATGCGGGCTGCGGATCTGTTCGTGCTGCCCAGCCGCGTGGCCGCGGACGGCGACCGCGACGGGCTGCCCAACGTGTTGATGGAGGCGGCCTCGCAACTGCTGCCGATCCTGTCGACACCGGTATCGGCAATCCCCGAATTCATCGACAGCGGCACCCACGGCGTGCTGGTCAGCGACGACCCGCAAGCCCAGGCCAACGCGATGGCCGAGCTTGCCGCCGACCCCGCCGCGCGGACCCGCATGGCCGAGGCCGCCCGCGTGCGGCTGCTGGCCGAGTTCACCATGCCGCCCGGCATCGCCCACCTGTCGGCGCGGCTGACCGCGCTCTGCGGAACCTGAGCGGTGCGGCGGGTCGCCTTCTACGCCCCGATGAAATCGCCGCGCAACCCGGTGCCGTCGGGCGACCGCGAGATGGCGCGCAACCTGATGACGGTGATCCACGAGGCCGGCCTGGAAGTGTCGCTGGCCTCGGAACTGCGGATCTACGACCGCACGGGCGACCCGGCGCTGCAATCGGGGCTGCGCGCCTCGGCCCGGTCCGAGGTCGACCGATTGACGGAGGAGCTGCCGCAGGACACCGCGCTGTGGATCACCTATCACAACTACTACAAGGCCCCGGACCTCATCGGCCCGGCGATCTGCCGGGCCCGGAACATCCCCTATGTTCAGGTCGAAAGCACCCGCGCCACCAGCCGGCTGGACGGCGCCTGGTCCGGCTTTGCCCGCGATGCGCATACCGCCTGCGACGCGGCCGAGGTGATTTTCTACCTCACGCAGAACGACCTGATCACCCTGCAACGCGAACGGTTCGGGGATCAGGCCCTGGTGCATCTGCCGCCCTTCCTGCCGCGCACGGGCCTGCCGCCGGCCGGGCCGCGCAACGGACCGATGCTGTGCGCCGGCATGATGCGCGAGGGCGACAAGCTGGCCTCCTACCGGATCATCGCCGAGACGCTGGCACATCTGGGTGGTGACTGGCGGCTTGAGATCGCCGGCGACGGCCCGGCCCGCGCCCGGGTCGAGGACCTGATGGCCCCCTATGGCGACAAGGTGCGGTTCCTGGGCGAGCTGGATCCGGCCCGAATGCAGGCCGCCTATGGCCGCGCCGCGTTGTTCCTGTGGCCCGGCGTGAACGAGGCCTTCGGCATGGTCTATCTCGAGGCGCAGGCCGCCGGATTGCCGGTGGTGGCCCAGGACCGGCCCGGCGTACGCGACGTGCTGCTGTCGGGCCACTACCCGGCGCCCGATGCCGGCCCGCCTGCGCTGGCCAGCATGATCCGCCGCCTGCTCGCCGATCCCGACACCCGCCTTGCGCGCGGTGCCGCGGCGCGCAAGATGATCGAACGGGACCACCTGCTGCCGGCCGCCACAAACATCTTCGCCGCCGCCGTCGCCCCGCTGCTGGAGACCCAGCCGTGAGGCGCCGGATCGCCATGCTGCGCCACGGCCATACCGCCTGGAACCGCGCCGGGCGGATCCAGGGCCGCAGCGACATCGCGCTGGACGAGGCCGCGCGGCAAGAACTGTCCGGCCTTGCCCTGCCGGCGCCCTGGGAACGCGCCGCGCTGTGGTCCAGCCCCCTGTCCCGCGCCCGCGAGACCGCGGAACTGGTGGCCGGGTGCGCACCGCGCACCGCGCCGGAACTGACCGAGATGAACTGGGGCGATTGGGAAGGCCGGCACGGCACCGACCTGCTGGCCGAGCCGGGCAGCGGCTTTCGCCATATCGAGGACTGGGGCTGGCAGTATCGCGCCCCGGGCGGCGAAAGCCCCGCCGAGCTTTGGGACCGGCTTGCCCCCTGGCTGGACCATCTGCGCGGCGATGCGGTCGCGGTCTGTCATATCGGCATCATGCGGGTCGTTCTTGCGCGCGCGCATGGCTGGGATTTCTCCGGCCCCGCACCGTTCCGGATCAAGCGCAACCGGCTCTATGTCGTCGAGCTGGACAGCATGACGCCGGATCCGGACCCGCTGCGCCTGATCCCGCGCAAGGCCGCGCCATGAGGGTGATGATCGTCGTCACGCATCTGCTGGGCACCGGCCATCTGAGCCGCGCCGCCACGCTGGCCCGCGCCTTCTCAGGTGCCGGGCACCGGGTCACGCTGGTCAGCGGCGGGATGCCGGCGCCGCAGCTCGACCTTTCCGGCGTCGATCTTGTGCCATTGCCGCCGCTGCGCTCGGACGGCACCGATTTCACCCGGCTTCTGACCGAGGCCGGCGAGCCGGCCGATGCACGGTATCTCGATGACCGGCGCGCGACGCTGCTGACCGCGCTGGACAAGATCGCCCCGCAGATCCTGGTCACCGAGCTCTTCCCCTTCGGCCGCCGCAGCCTGGGGGCCGAGTTCACCGCGCTGCTGGAGGCGGCGCGCGCCATGACCCGGTCGCCCGTGATCCTGTCCTCGGTCCGCGACATCCTCGCGCCGCCGTCGAAACCCGCCAAGGCGGCACAGGCCGCGGACCTGATCGCGCGGTTCTATGACGCCGTTCTGGTGCATTCAGACCCCGCGATCACCCGCCTGGAGCAGAGTTGGCCGGTGACGCCGGACGCGGCGGGCAAGCTGGTCTATACCGGCTATGTCGCACCGCCCGCCGCTGCGCCGGACCCGGCCGGGCCGGGCGCCGGAGAGATCCTGGTCAGCGCCGGCGGCGGCCCGGTCGGCGCACCACTGTTCCGGGCGGCGATTGGCGCGGCGCGGCGCATGCCCGAAACACCCTGGCGGCTACTGGTCGGCGGCGCCGGGGCAGGCCCCCTTGTCGACACACTGAGCGCGGAGGCAAACGGCCTGCCGGTGACGGTCGAGACGGCGCGCCCGGAGTTCCGGCAGATGCTGCATGTCGCGGCGGCCTCGGTCAGCATGTGCGGCTACAATACCGCCATGGACCTTCTGCAAAGCGGTGTTCCGGCCGTCCTTGTCCCCTTCGATGCCGGCAACGAGGTCGAGCAGGGCCTGCGCGCCGAGAGCTTGGCGCGGCGCCCGAACATCGCCGTCCTGCGCAGCGATGCGGCGCAGCCGGCGGCCCTGACCGATGCGCTGCGCCGGGTGATCGCCGCCGGCCGCCAACCCGCGTGCGATCTCAACTTCGCCGGCGCGGCCGAGACCGTGCGCATCGCCACCAACCTGGCGGAGGGGGTGCGATGATCGCGGAATGGCGAGAGCTGGATGCCGAACTTGCGCTGTGGCGGCGGGGCGGGCTGACCCTGCCGCTCTGGTGGCGGGACGACGATGCGGTGGCGCCCAGCCCGGCGCTGGAGCGGCTGTCGGTCCTGTCGCGCGCTTTAGACATGCCGGTGCATCTCGCGGTAATTCCCGCCCGCGCAGATCCCGCGCTTGCCCGTCACGTGGCGCAGCATCCGCAGCTGATCCCGCTGGTGCATGGCTGGGCCCATGAAAACCACGCGCCGGCCGGCGACAAGAAAGCCGAGTTCGGCGCGCATCGCCTGGCAGGCCTGGCACTGGAGGACGCCGCCTCGGGGCTGCGCCGGCTGCGCGATCTCTTCGGTCCCGCGCTGCGGCCGGTCTTTGTGCCGCCCTGGAACCGGATCGCCGGCGACGTCACCGTGGGGCTGCCCGCTCTGGGCTTTCGCGTCCTCTCCACCGCCAGGCCGCGCCCGCTGCCCGAGGCGGCGCCGGGCCTGGCGCAGGTGAACACCCATCTCGATCCGATCGACTGGCACGGCACCCGCGGTTTGCTGCCCGCCGAATCCCTGATCGCACAGCTGACCGCCGATCTGCGCGACCGGCGCACCGGCCGGACCGATCCCGACGAGCCCTACGGGCTGTTGACCCACCACCTCGTCCATGATGAGGACATCTGGGCCTTCTCCCGCGCGGTTCTGACCCGCCTTCTGGACGGGCCCGCCCGCCCCTGGACCGCCCCGACCGAGGACTGACCGACATGAGCCGACTGGATTCCATGCTGCGCCGCCTGAGCGCCCAACGCGACGGCCTGAACTGGGCCGCCGGGCAGATCGCGGACCTGCCCGGCGATGTGCTGGACATGGGGCTGGGCAATGGCCGGACCTATGATCACCTGCGCGAGATCCTGCCCGACCGCCGCATCCGGGTGATGGACCGGGTGCTGCAATGCCATCCGTCCTGCGTCCCGCCCGAGGCGGATTTCCTGATGGGCGAGGCCGAGGAGATGCTGGACCGGCTGGCCGACGAGGGCGCGCGCTTTGCGCTGGCGCACTACGATTTCGGCCAGGGGATCAAGGCCGACGACGTGGCCGAGGCCGCTCGGTTGAGCCCGCGCATCGCCCGCGTCATGGCCCCCGGCGGGCTGCTGGTGTCGGGCCAGCCGCTGACCGGATTCGAACAGGTGCCGGGCCCGGAAACCATCGCGCGTGACCGCTATCTGTTCTACCGCGCCTGACGCGAGGGGGCGTCAGCTGCGCCCCAGCCGCAGCAAGAGCGCCCCGGAGAGGGTCAGCGCGGTCGAGGCGACCTTGGCCAGGTTGACCGGCTCGCGCAGGATCGTGACGCCCAGGATCAGCGCAAAGACGATCGACACCTCGCGCAGCGCCGTGACCAGCGCGATGGGCGCCTGGGTGAAGCCCCAGACCACCAGCAGATAGGCCAGAAAGGATGCGCCGCCGCCGAACAGCGCCGTGCGCCGCATCGCCAGGCCACGCCGCACCAGCCCCGGACGCGCCACCGCCGCCACCAGCACAAACCCCACGGTATTGAGGATCGATAGCAGCGCGAAGAACCCCAGTGCGGTGCCCGCGATCCGCGCGCCCTGCCCGTCGACCAGCGAATAGGAGGCGATGAACATCCCGGTGATCAGCGCCAGCCCCGCCGCCTTGACCTGGAACAGCCCGTCGGCGCGCCGGGTCAGGCTGATCGAGGCGATGCCGACCGAGATCAGGCCCATCGCCAGCAGTTCGACCTGGCTGAACCGGACGCCCAGCAACAGGACCGAGACCCCCGCCACGATCAGCGGCGCGACACCGCGCGCGATCGGATAGACTTGGGTGAGATCGCCGATGCTGTAGGATTTCATCAGGAAGAGCTGATAGCCCAGATGCAGCAGGACACCGCCGAGAAGATAAGGCCAGCAGGCCGGATCGGGGATCGGTGCGAAGGGCAGCAACAGAATCGCGGCCGACCCCTGCCCGATGACCACCGCGGCCATCGCCGCCGCCTTGTCCGCGCCGCCCTTGACCAGCGCATTCCACCCGGCATGCAGGGCCGCGGCCAGCAGCACGACGGCAAAGACCGTTCCGCTCATCGCGCGCGCCGGCTCATGAAACCCCTCCCCGCCTTTTGGTCGCGATTAGCTGCAGCCAGACAATCCCTAGGCGCTTGGCCCGCCTCCGGCAAACCGTTTCGGCGCCATAGGCACCCGTGCGGGGCTGTTCCTTGCCGCCCGGAGCGGCTATATGGCGCGAAACGACATGTCCAAACCCGGTGCCCGCCCATGACCTTCGACAGAAAGACCCGGATCGCACCCTCGATCCTGTCCGCCGACTTCGCCAATTTCGGTGCCGAGATCCGCGCCATCGAGGAGCAGGGCGCCGATTGGGTGCATGTGGACGTGATGGACGGCCATTTCGTGCCCAACCTGACCTTCGGTCCGCCGGCGGTAAAAGCGTTCCGCCCGCATGTGAAGACGGTGATGGACGTGCACCTGATGATCGCGCCGGTCGACCCCTATATCGACGCCTATGCCCAGGCCGGCGCCGATATCCTGACCGCGCATGTCGAGGCCGGCCCGCATATCCATCGTACGCTTCAGGCGATCCGCGCGGCGGGGATGAAGGCCGGCGTGGCGCTCAACCCCGGCACGCCGGCCGAGGCGGTGGCGCATCTGCTGGACCTGGCCGATCTGGTCTGCGTGATGACGGTGAACCCCGGCTTCGGCGGGCAGTCCTTCATCGACATGACCGGCAAGATCCGACAGCTGCGCGCCATGATCGGAGACCGGCCGGTGCATATCGAGGTCGATGGCGGGGTCGACCCAAAAACCGCGCCGCTGGTGGTGCAGGCCGGCGCCGATGTGCTGGTCGCCGGCTCGGCGGTGTTCCGTGGTGGCTCGGTCGCGCAGCCGCGGGTCTATGGCGACAATATCCGGGCGATCCGCACGGCCGCCGACGGCGTTCCCGCCTGAGTGGATTCAGCCGGCACGGTCCTTCGGCCCGCGCTTGAAAACCCCCGCCGCCGTGGCGATCAGCCGGTCGCGATCGTCGCGCAGTTCGCCGGTCACATACGCCAGCCTTGCGCCGCCGCCGGCCGGTCTTCCGGTCGCAACCACTTGGCCCGCGCGCGCCGGCGCCACGAATTGCGTGCTCAGCGATACCGTCAGGACCAGCGGCGGATCCCCGGCGTCGAACATCGCGCCGGCGGTGTTGCCGCAGGCCACGTCCAGCAGCATCGCCGCGACCCCGCCATGCAGGATCCCGTGACGGTTCAGATGCTCGGGACCGACCCGAAGAACGCAGCGCGCGCACCCGTTCTCGCCGCCGCGCTCGATCTCATAACCCACATGGTCCTGACAGCCGGATCGCGCCGGCCGTGGGCCCTCGCCCGGCACGCTCAGTCGCCCGCCGGGGTGTTCAGGTCGTCGAACTTGCGCCCCTCGGCCACCAGCTCCTCAAGCAGCGGCGCCGGCGACCAGAAGAAATCGTCCTCGCGCGCATAGCCGCGGATATCCTCCAGCAACCCGTCCAGACCATCCATGTCGGCCCATTTCATCGGGCCGCCGCGATAGCGGGGAAAGCCGTAGCCGTGCAGAAGGGTCACGTCGACGTCCAGCGGACGGCGCGCGATCCCCTCGCCGACCACACGGGCGGCCTCGTTCACCATCGCCGCCATGTAGCGGCGCAGGATCTCCTGATCGGTGAACTCCCGCGGCGTGATGCCCTTTTCCGCGCGTTCGGCGGCGACCAGCTCCATCACCTCGGGATTGGGCTCGGCGCCGGATTTGCCCGGCCCGTAGATGTAGTAGCCCTTGCCGGTCTTGCGTCCGAAATGCCCCGCCTCGCACAGCCTGTCGGCATAGGTCACATCGCGCGCCTTGGGGTCAAGGCCGGCGGCGCGCTTTCGCTTGCGCGAGGCCCAGCCGATGTCCAGCCCGGCCAGGTCCGACACCTCGTAGGGTCCCATCGCAAAGCCGAAACCGCGCACCGCCGCGTCGATCTGGAACGGCGTCGCGCCGTCCAGCACCATGTGCTCGGCGCAGGCGCGATAGGCGGCCAGGATGCGGTTGCCGATGAACCCGTCGCAAACCCCCGCCCGGACCGAGACCTTGCCCAGCCGCTTGCCCAGCGCGAAACCGGTCGCCACCACCTCTGGCGCGGTGCGGTCGGCAACCACGATCTCGAGCAGCTTCATCACATGCGCGGGCGAGAAGAAATGCAGCCCGATCACGTCCTGCGGACGCGACGTGGCGGCCGCGATCTCGTTCAGGTCCAGGTAGGAGGTGTTCGACGCCAGCACCGCGCCCGGCTTGCAGCTGGCATCGAGCTGGGCAAAAACCTGCTTCTTCACCTCTATGTCCTCGAACACCGCCTCGATCACCAGGTCGGACCCCGAGAGCGCGGCATAGCTTGTCGCAATCCTCAGGTCCTGCCCGGCCAGCCGTTCGAACCGCGCCTTGCTGATCTTTCCGCGCTTCAGCGCGCCTTCCAGGTTGTGCTCGATCCGGCCCCGCGCGGCGGCGGCGGCCTTGTCGGTCATCTCCAGCAGCGTCACCGGCAACCCCGCCAGCAGCGCCGCCGTGGCGATCCCCGCCCCCATCGTGCCGCCACCGATCACCCCGATCGAGGCGACCTCGCGCGGGGTCACGCCATCGAGCTCGGGCAGCTTGCCCACCGCGCGCTCGGCGAAAAAGGCATGGATCAGGCCCTGGCGCTGGTCCGACTGCATCAACTCGGTGAAAAGCTCGCGCTCGCGCGCCATGCCTTGCTCGAACGGAAGTTCGCAGGCGGCCTGGACCGCGCGCACCGCCACGGCGGGCGACAACTGGCCCCGCCCCTTTTTCAGAACCGCGTCGTAGCGGGCGTCGAAATCGACCGGTTCGGGCGCCGGCATCTCACCCACCGGCCGCCGCGGCGCGCCCTCGTCCAGCAGCGCCTGCGCATGGGCCAGCCCGATCTCGCGCGCCTCGCCTTCCGCGATCCGGTCGAGGATCCCCAGCTTCAGCGCCTCTTCGGCCCCCACATGCCGGGCCGAGGTGATCAGGTCGAGCGCGGCCTCGCTCCCGGCGACCCGCGGCAGGCGCTGGGTGCCGCCCGCGCCGGGCAGGATGCCCAGGTTGACCTCGGGCAGGCCGACCTTGGCCGAGGGCGTGGCGATCCGGTAGTGGGTCGACAGGGCCACTTCCAGCCCGCCGCCAAGCGCTGTGCCGTGGATGGCGCTGACCACCAGCAGCGGCGAGGCCTCGATCCGGTTGCACAGGTCCGGCAGGAAGGGCTCGGTCGGCGGCTTGCCGAACTCGCGGATATCCGCACCGGCGGGAAAGGTCCGCCCGGTGCCGTGAATCAGCACCGCCCGCGCCCCTTCGGCCTCGGCCCGGTCCATGCCGGCGGCCAGTCCGACCCGGACATCCCGGCCCAGCGCGTTGACCGGTGGATTGTCGACGGCCAGAACGGCAATGTCCCCGACACGCTCGTAACGGATGGCTTCGGTCATGACGGCGCCCTTTCCTTGCAGATCCCTGTCCCGAGATGGCCGCACACAGACCGCAGATGCAAGGCCCGATCAAGCCCAAATGTTACGATATCGGTGGCATGCCGCCGGGATGGAAACGCTTCAGGCGCGGACGATCCCCTCGGCGACCCATCGGTCGAACACCGCAAGAACCGCGGCGCAGAATTCGGCATCGTTGATATGGGCGTCCAGCGCATGCAGCTCGACCGCCTCGGGCACCTGCGCCGTGATCTCGTCACAGAACGCCGCCAGCCCCTCTGCGTCGTGCAGGTCCGCGCCCGGCCGGTCCCATTCGTTGCAGCCGCCCCGGGGCAGCATCAGCGCAACCGGTGCCGTGGCACCGGCCAGCTTGCCGCAGATCGCACGGGCCACCTGGCGCCGCTCCTCCAGCTCCAGCACGGCCGAGGTCAGCAGGCGGTTATGCGCATGGGTCGGTCGCCCGGCCAGCGGCGCGGGTGCGGGCTGCCAGCCCACGAAATCGACCAGGTCATAACAGCCCGGCGCGACCAGTTGCGGTATGCCGGCCCGGCCGGCGGCGGTCATCCGGTCCTCGCCCGCCGACAAGCCGCCGAACAGGTGATTGGCGACCTCCTGCGGTGCGAAATCCATGACTGCGGCAAAGGCACCCTCGGCGGCCAGGCTTTCGAAGGCGCGGCCGCCCATTCCGGTGGCGTGGAACACCGCAACCTCGAAACCGCGCGCCTCGAGCGCGGGTTTCAGCGCCACCATGTAGCGCAGCACGGTCTTGCCGAAGCTGGTCATGCCGATCAGCGGCCGGTCACGCTTGGGCGGCTCGACCGAGCGGGCCGCGCCCAGCACCGCGCCCGCCGCCTGGCTGAGCGATGCCTTGCAGATCGAGTTGAGGCCGTAGAGACCCCCGGCCCACAGGATCATCTGCACATCCGCCGGGATCCGCTCGGGCGGCAAGAGCGGCGAGAATGACACGGTCGAGACCACGTATTTCGGCACCCCCAGCGGCAGCGCCGCGCAGAGATCCAGCGCCAGGTCCGTGCCCATGGTCCCGCCCAGCACGATCACCCCATCGATGCGCCCGGCGCGATAGAGCTCCAGTGCCTTTGCCGCCGCGCCGCGCGCCATGATCTGCATGGCGACGTTCTCGTCACCGCTGTCGATGGCGGCCTGGATCGAGCTTCCGCCCGCCTCGGCCACCGCGTGTTTCGAGATGTCCGTGGGACGCGAGGGATCGCCCAGAACGCTGACATCCATCGTCAGCACGCCGCCGCCCTGCCCGCGGATCACGTCGGCCAGGTACAGCAGCTCGTCATCCTTGGTGTCATAGGTGCCGGCGATCAGGATCGTCTTGTCGGTCATCGTGGCGTCCCCTCCAGATAGTCATTGGCAAGTGTCAATGCGGTTGCGATGGCCCGGCGCGACCGCTCGGTTGCACCCGGCTCGTCCATCCGGGCCGCGATCCAGCCGGGATAGGTGAGCGCGCGCAGAAGCAGCATGAAATCAAGCGTCTCGGGCGACACGGCGCGACGCCGCGCATAGCCTTCACAAAGCCCGGCGCGCATCTCGGCGAAATAGGGCCGGTCGCGGAACTTGAGCAGCAGGGTCGCCAGCTCGAAATCGCGGTATCCCCAGGCGGCGTCGTCGAAATCGATGAAGGCGATTTGCGCGCCATCGGCCAGGATGTTCTCGGCCAGCAGGTCGGCATGGATCAGCCCCCGGTCCAGTGTCTCCCCGAGCCTCTGGAGATCGCGCCGCGCGTGGGCGCGGACCCGCAGCAACAGGTCGCGCTCGGTCGTTTCCAGGTCCGGATGCGCCCAGAACCGTCCCCAGAGCGGGCTGTCGCCCAACAAGCCCTCGGCACGCCAATCCGGCCGGGTGAAGCCTTCCGGCGGCTCCCAGGCGTCGGTCCGGTCATGCAGCTCGGCCATCGCCCGCCCGATTTGCCGGCACAGCCTGCGCGGATCGGCCCCGTCCGACAGGTGCCCCACCGCCCCGATCGGCGCACCGTCGAGCCAGGTCAGAAGGCTGACCCGCCGCCCGCCCGCCTGGCCCAAAAACGCGCCATCCGAACACGGCACCGGGCGCGGCACGCGCAGGCCGTTGACGGCCAGCATCGACATCCAGGCCAGTTCCGAGATCAGTTCCGCATCAGAGCGATAGCCGGGGCGATGAAACCGCAGGGCATAGGCATCCGGCCCCTGCACGACCTTCCAGACCTCGTTCTCGCGTTGCGCGACGAACTCGGCGTGCGCCTCAGCGAGTCCCCATTGGGACAGGGCTGAAGGGACCGAGACGCTCATGGCTCCAGCGGCGTTTCCGTCAGCACGCGGTCCAGCGTGTCCAGCATCTCGTCCGCGTTCCCGCGCGAGAAGGGCAGCGGCGGCCGGATCTTGAGGACGTTGTAGTGAATGCCCAGAAAGTTCAGCAACACGCCCCGGTCGCGCATCGCGTTGGCCACACGCCGGGCGAAGGCGGTGGCCGGGGTTCTTGCCGCGCGGTCCAGAACCAGCTCGGCGCCGAAGAACAGGCCCGAGCCACGCACATCCCCGATCGAGGCGTGCCGTTCGGCCAGCCGCCGCAGCCCCTCGCGCGCATGCTCGCCCACAATGCGCGCATTCTCCATCAACCCGTCCTCCTGCACGACCCGAAGCGTCGCCAGGGCGGCGGCGGCCGAGACCGGGTTGCCGCCGAACGTGTTGAAATAGCGGAACCGCTCGCGGAAGGCGGCCATGATCTCGGGCCGGGTCACGACGCCGCCGACCGGGTGGCCGTTGGCCATCGGCTTGCCCAGCGTCACCACGTCCGGAGCGATACCCGCCCTCTGGTGGCCCCAGAAATGCGTGCCGAGACGGCCGAAACCCGGCTGCACCTCGTCTGCGATGACGATGCCGCCGGCCTTGCGGACCGCGGCGATGGCGGGGTCGAGCCACCCCGCCTCGAGCGCGGGAAACCCCTCGTTGGCGAAATAGGGGCACAGGATCAGGCAGGACAGGCCATGCCCCCGCTCGGCCAGCGCATCGATCCGGTCCTGCACCGCCTGTGCGAAACCGGCGGCATGGGCGGCCGCGTCCGGTTGGCGATAGCTGTCGGGCGCCGGCACGAAGGCCAGGCTGTCCCATGTCCCGCCCGGCGGCGGGTTGGTGCGCGACAGCTGGCTGACCGCCATCGTGTTGCCGTGATAGGTGTGGTCGGTGGCGATCACGCCGGTATGGCCCGTCACCGCCTGGGCCATGCGCAGGGCGATGTCGTTGGCCTCGGACCCGGTGCAGGTCAGGATCGCGGTGTCGAGCGGTGCGGCGAAAGTGGCCGTCAGGGCCTCGACATAATCGAGCAGGGTCTCGTGCAGGTAACGTGTATGGGTGTTGAGCGTGGCCGCCTGATCGGCAATCGCCTCGACCACCCTGGGATGGCAATGCCCCACATGCGGCACGTTGTTGTAGCAATCCAGGTATCGCCGCCCCTCGGCGTCCCAGAGGTGGACCCCCTGCCCCCGCACCAGGTGCACCGGCTCGTCGTAGAATGTCGGCAGGTTGGGACCGAGCAGGCGCGCCCGGCGGTCCAGCAGGGCCTGGACCTCGGGCGTCACAGCTGGATCCACGCGGTTTTCAGGTCGGTGAACTTGTCCAGCGCATGCAGGGATTTGTCATGGCCGTTGCCGGACTGGCCGACCCCGCCCAGCGGCACCGTCATGTCCGGGCCGCCATAGGTGTTCACATGCACCACTCCGGCGCGGATGCCGGCCACCATCCGGTGCGCCCGGCCGAGATCCGAGGTCCAGACCCCGGCGGCCAGCCCGTAATCGGTGGCGTTGGCGAGCGCCATCGCCTCGGCCTCGGTCTCGAACGGGGTGACCGCCAGAACCGGGCCAAACACCTCGCGCTGGAACAGCACGGCATCGCGGGTGACGCCAGTGACGATGGTGGGCGCCATATAGGTGCCCCCGCTCTCCTCCAGGATGCGCCTGCCGCCTGTGACGATCCGCCCGCCCTCGGATTGCGCCACGTCCATGAAGGACAGGTTGCGGCGCAGTTGCTCCTCGGAATTGACCGCGCCCACCTGCGTGCCCGCATCCAGCGGGTCGCCCACGCGCAGCGCCTCGGCCTCGGCGGTCAGGCGTTCGACGAAACGGTCGTGAATCGACGCCTCGACCAGCAGGCGAGAGCCGGCGACGCAGACCTGCCCAGAGTTGCGGAAGATCCCCATGGCCGAGACCTTGGCCGCCTTGTCCAGATCGGGCGCATCGGCAAAGACGATGTTGGGCGACTTGCCGCCCAGCTCAAGATACACCCGTTTCAGGTTCGACTCCGCCGACGCCTGCAGGAGCCGCCGCCCGGTCTCGCCCGAGCCGGTGAAGGTCAGAACATCGACGTCCATCGACCGCGCCAGCGCCGCGCCAGTCTCGGCGCCGGTGCCGGTGACCACATTCAACACGCCGTCCGGCAGGCCGCATTCGGCGCAGATCTGCGCCAGCCGCAGCAGCGACAGCGATGCCGTCTCGGCGGGTTTCAGCACCACGGAATTGCCCGTCGCCAGCGCCGGCGCAATCTTCCACGCGCCGATCATCAGCGGGAAGTTCCAAGGCACGATGGCGCCGACCACCCCGACGGGCACCCGGTGCACCAGGCCCAGGATGTCGGGCGCGGTGGGCGCAACCTCGCCCGGCACCTTGTCCAGCGCCTCGGCATAGTAGCGGAAGGTAGCCGCGGCCGATTCCGGTTCCGCCTTGAGCGCCATCGCCATCTCGGTGCCGTTGTCGCGCACGCCGAGAACCGCCAGTTCCACCGCCTCGGCCGCGATCCGGTCGGCGATGGCGTGCAGCACCTTCTTGCGCGCGGCAGGCGCCAGCCGCGACCAGCAGCCATCGTCGAAGGCGGCGCGCGCCGATGCCACGGCCCGGTCCACATCCGCCGCCGAGGCACCGGCCAGAGTGGTCAGATGAGATCCGTCAATCGGCGAAGCAACTTCGAGTGGCGCGCCCGAACCGTCCTGCCACGATCCTTCAAGAAAGAGTTTCTGCGGCGGGACATCAGCACGCCGAAGCGTGTCGATGAGCGTTTGGTCTGCCATTCGGCCTCCTTCAGCTCTTTCCGGTCCTTCAGAACCCGCAGGATGTGGACCGTCAGAACGATGATGATGATGAGAAACAGGATGAACGCGACGGGGCGGTCGATGAAGTCGAACGGCTCCTTCACCCGCGCCATGCCGGCGCGCAGCTTGACCTCCATGATGCCGCCCAGGACCATGCCCAGGATGATCGGCACCGAGGGCAGCGACAGGCGCTTGAGGATGTAGCCGACGACCCCGAACACCGCCGCCAGCAGGCAGTCGGTGGCCGAGTTGCGCAGGGAATAGACCCCCACGAAGCTCAGCGTCAGGATGCAGACCCCGAGGAACCGGTTGGGAATGCGGACCACCTGGATCAGCGACTTTGTGGCGAAGAGCAGAAAGGCCAGAACCAGCACGTTGAGGATGAGCAGCGCCAGATAGAGCGCGACCACGAAATCCATGTCGTTCTGGAACAGGCCCGGCCCCGGCACGACGTTGTGCACATAGAACACCGACAGCATCATCGCCGTCAGCGCCTCGCCCGGAATGCCCAGCGCCAGCAGCGGCACCATGGCGGCGGCGGGCACCGCGTTGTTGGCGGTCTCGGCGGCGATCAGCCCCTCGGAGGAGCCGTGGCCGAAATCCTGCGGTCGTTTCGAGCTTTTCTGCGCATAGGTGTAGGACATGAACTGGGCGGTGAATTCTCCCACGCCCGGGATCATCCCCATCACCACGCCGAAACTGGCCGCAACACCGGCCACGCGTGGGTGGCGGGCCAGTTCGCGCAGCCCCTGGAACATGCCGCCGCGCAGTTTGGTCAGGCGGACGCGCTCGTCGTCCGAGGTAAGCAGCACGAAGGCCTGGCTGATCGCGAAGAGGCCCAGCACCACCACGATCAGGTTCACGCCGCTGGACAGGAATGGCTGATCGAACGTGTAGCGCGAGGTGTATTTGACCGGCTCCAGCCCGATGGTGTTCAGGAAGATGCCGAAACACGCCAGCGCGCCCGCGATCAGCGACTGGCCGCGATGGGCCACGATCACCAGGATGATGCCCAGAAGGGCGGCCAGGAAGATCTCGCGCGAGCCGAACATCGGCGCGATCTTGGCCAGTACCGGCGCGAACAGGATCAGGCAGATCACCGAGAAGATACCGCCGAAGAAGGACGCGGAATAGGCGAGGCTCAGCGCGCGGCGCGGCTCGCCCCGGGTGGTCATGGGATAGCCGTCATAGGTGGTGAGCGCGTTCACCGCCGTGCCGGGCGTGTTGATCAGGATGGCGGGGATCGACCCGCCATACATCGAGCTGCCGTAGATCCCCAGCAGCACGGTCAGCCCGACGATGGGGTCCATGGAAAAGGTGGCCGGAAGCAGGATCGCGATGGCAACCGCCGGTCCGACGCCGGGAATGGCCCCGATCAGCACCCCGCCGACCGAGCCGGTCAGCAGCGCCAGCGCCACGTCCCAGCGCATCAGGATCTCGATGGCGGAGAGAATGAGCTCCATCACAGGTACAGGATCGCAAAGCTGCGCAGCGGGCCGGGCAGGATTTCATACACCGCGCCGCCGGGGATCTTGACCCCGAGGAACGTCTTGAACAGCAGCACGACGACCACCGCGAAGGCGGCGCAGATCATCAGCATCCGCCGGTCGCGATATCCCATCCGCCAGGCCAGCGCCGGCACGAAGACCAGCGTCACCGGCAGATAGCCCAGCAGCGGCACCAGGAACACATAGGCCATGAACCAGCCGGCGAATTCCAGCACGGTGGCCCATTTGCGCACTTCCCAGAGGTCGTAGCGGGTGGCGTGCCGCCAGGGCAGCCGCCACAGGTGCAGCCCGCCCAGAACCGCCATGCCGAACAGCCCGACGCCGGGCCAGAACCGCGGCTGCGCGAACAGGGCGGTGTTGTCGGTCCATTTCGTCTGGCTGCCGATCTGGCCCAGCAGCAGCGCCGAGAAGGCCAGGAACCCAACGGCAAAGACGAACTGGCCGCGGCGCGGGCCGACGAAGCGGCGTTCACGTTCGGTGGGCATGGGCGAACCTATCGCGAAGCAGGGAAACGAGTGGTCGAGGCGGCACGCGGCCGCCCCGCCACGCGGGCTCTATTGCAGCAGCCCGCCGATGCGCGCCATCGTCTCGATGTCGCTTGCGACGCGGGCGGCGCTTTCCTCGGCGTCCTGCCAGTAGACCAGCGCGCCGGTCTCATCGGCCACCTTCTGGGCGCGCTCGCTCATCACCGTCTCCTTGGCGACAGCAACGATCTTGTCGCGCACGTCCTGCGGGGTGTCTTTGGTCACGAACAGACCGTTCCACAGCGCGATGTCCAGGTTCTCGTCCAGCTCGCCGATCGTCGGCGCATCGGGCACCAGCGGAATCCGCTCGTCGGTGATCGAGACCAGCACCTTGATGTCGTCCAGGCAGGGCAGGATCAGCTGCAGCGTGGTGTTGATCACATCCGCATCACCCGAAGCCAGCGTGTTGCAGTCGAGCGCGTCGAATGCCGCGTCCGAGCCCCATTCGAAGCCCGCATTCTTGGCATAGGCCTTGGTCACCTGCGTCGGTGTCAGGACATCGCCGAAATGGCCCAGCGCCACGTCGTTCTCCTGCGCGTGCGCGGCCAGTTCCTCCATCGTGGAATAGGGCGCGTCGCCGCTGGTGGCGATGACGAAGGGATAGGTCAGGAAGATCCCCAGCGGATCGAATTTCTCGGGCGTCAGCGGCTCGATGCCGATCTGGTGGCCCATCACCGGTACGCCGATGACGAAGGATCCCACGGTATAGCCGTCCGGCGGGGCCATCGCCACTTCGATGGCGCCGGGGAACGGGCCGCCGCCGCCGCCGGGCTTGTTCACCACCGCCGCGGCGACGCCGTATTCCTCCTGGAAATCCTCGGCGATCATGCGCGTCAGCACGTCCTCCAGATCGCCCGGAGGCCAGGGCACGATGAAGTTGACGGGCTTTTCGGGATACTCGGCCACCGCCATTCCGGCCGTCAGGGCCAGCGCGGCCGTGGCAAGCGCCCCGGCGATCTTGGTTGTCTTGGACATGCAATTTCTCCCTGTCGCAGTCTTTCGGTCGTGATTGGTTCATTATTCGAACCATTGGTTTAAATTTACATTGACAGGTGAGGTCGCCATCTGTCAACTCTTTCCGCAAGCCGGATGCAGGAATATTGCGCCCCGGATCGCAAGCGCGCAAGAAAAGGACGGAAATCCAGTCATGGGAACGGTCTCGAAAGCCCTGTCACTGCTGAGCCTGTTCAGTCATGGCCGGCTGGAGATCGGGCTGAGCGATCTCACGCGGCTCTCGGGCATGAACAAGGCCACGGTCTATCGCCTGATGACCGAGCTGCAGCAGGCCGGATTCGTCGAGCAGGTCGGCGGCGACCGCGCCTATCGGCTGGGTGCCGAGGTGCTGCGTCTGGCGGCGCTCCGCGAGGCGTCGGTGCCGCTGCTGTCGGTCTCGCGCGCGGTGCTGCGGCAGCTGTGCGACCGCACCGGCGAGACCGCGCATATGTCCATCCTGCAGGGCGACCGGCTGAACACGCTGACCCATGCCTACAGCCAGCAGCACGGCACGCGGGTGACGATGGAGGATGCCGAGGTTCTGGCCTTTCACGCGACCGGCTCCGGCCTGGCCTTCCTGGCCTTCGCACCGCCCGATTTCGTGGACCGCGTGTTGTCGCAACCGCTGGAGCGGTTCACCGAACAGACCCCGACCGATCCCGCCGCCCTGCGGCAATCGCTGGCCAAGGTGCGCGCCTCGGGCATCGCCGAGGCGGTGGGCGGGTTCGAGGCGGATGTGCATTCGCACGCCGCGCCGATCTTTGGCGCCGACCGGCAGCCCATCGGCGCGCTGGCGGTGGCCGCGCCGGTCTCGCGCATGACGCCCGCCCTTACATCCCTGATCCGCGCCGAGCTGAAATCCGCCGCACTGGACCTGACGCAGCGCATCGGCGGCTTCTGCCCCGACGACTACCCGGCCGAGCAGGCCGCCTGACCCGGACCCAACCCGAGGATTCGATCCGATGAAAGACAGCAACTTCCTGAAGGAACACAATGCCCGCTCGCTCTGGCATCCGATGACCCATCCGGCCGACAGCCTGGCCAACCCGCCGACCATCGTGACCGGGGCTCAGGGGGTCCGGATCACCGATATCGATGGGCATGAGGTGGTCGACGGCGTGGGCGGGCTGTGGAACGTGAACCTGGGGTTCTCCTGCCAGCCGGTGAAGGACGCGATCACCGCGCAGATGGACCGGCTGCCCTACTACTCGATCTTCCGCGGCACCTCCAACGACGCGGTGATCCAGCTGGCCGAAGAGCTGCGCGACTTCTTTGCACCCGATGGGCTGACCCGCGCCTTCTTCACCTCAGGCGGATCGGATTCGGTGGAAACCGCGCTGCGCCTGGCGCGGCAATACCACAAGATCCGCGGCGAGGCCGGACGGGTGAAGTTCCTGAGCCTCAAGAAGGGCTATCACGGCACCCATTTCGGCGCCGCCTCGGTCAACGGCAACGCCAATTTCCGAACCGCCTATGAGCCGCTCCTGGCCGGGTGCCACCAGATCCCCGCCCCCTATGCCTATCGCAACCCGTTCAACGAGACCGACCCCGAGCGGCTGGCGCAGTTCTGCCTGGCGGCGCTGGAGGACGAGATCGCCTTCCAGGGCGCGGGCACCATCGCCGCCTTCATCATGGAGCCGATCCTGGGCGCGGGCGGAGTGATCCCGCCGCATGAAAGCTTCATGCCCGGCGTGCGCGAGATCTGTTCGAAACACGGGATCCTGCTGATTGCCGACGAGGTGATCACCGCCTTCGGCCGCACCGGCAGCTGGTCGGGATGCCGGCATTGGGGCGTGCGGCCGGACATGTCCTGTACCGCCAAGGCGATTACCAATGGGTATTTCCCATTCGGCGCGGTGATGATCGCCGAAGAGGTGGCCCAGACCTTCGAGAAGGACGAGAGCGGCCGCGCCGCCATCGGCCACGGATACACCTATTCCGGCCACCCGGTCGGCGCCGCCGCCGCGCTGGCCTGCCTGTCCGAGACCATCCGCCTGAACGTGCCCGTAAACGCCGCCGCGCGCGGGGCGCAGATGCACAAGGGATTGCTGGCCCTGCAGGAGCGGCACGCGGTCATCGGCGATGTGCGCGGCGGCCACGGGCTGATGTGCGCGCTGGAGCTGGTCGGTAATCGCGCCACCAAGGCGCCCATCGACAAGCGCGCCATCGGCAAGGTGCAGGAAGTCGCCTACGAGGCCGGCGCGATGGTGCGGGTCTCGGGCCCCAACATCATCCTGTCGCCGCCGCTTGTCCTGGACGCCGCCGATGTGGACACGATCCTGTCGGCGCTCGATGCGGGGCTTGCAACGGTCGAGGGATAGTTCCGGAACGGCCGCCTATCCGGCCAGCGCAAACCGGGTCTCATGCGGAACGTCCAGGCCCGACCGCAGCACGCGCAGTTCATATGGTTTCAGGACAGGCAGCACGGTATCGCCATAGCTGTCCTCGTCCGTGCGCAGCTCGGGAAACAGCCCGAAAAGCTCGCGCCGGGTCTCGGCCGCCATGGCGCCCATCGCGCAATCGCCCGGAAAGAAGGACTCGGACCACAGGCCCTCGACATTCACCAACTCGTGCCGGTCGAACAGCAGATGGACGTACTCCACCCCCTTGGCCGGCGAGACCGGTGCTATAGTGTCACCGTTCACCAGACCCTTGGCGGGCGCCAGCACCATCGGGTCGCAAAAGTAGAGTTCCAAAAGCGGCGAGGTGATTGCGATGCGGTGCTGCGGCGACAAGAGCAGGTCGCGATGCGGGCAGCCTTCCCCGAATGCACCCGCCCGGATCCGGACGGGGCAGAAGCGCCGGTTCCGCGCAAGCTCGGCCGCCGACAGATGCCGCCGGCCGATCCAGCGCACGGGCCGGCTTCCGCCACCGGCCACGGCAACGGGATCGCCCGGCCGCAGGGTCTCGATCGCACGCAGGCCGACCGGCGTCCGGATCAGGGATCCGGCGGTGAAACAGACAAAGGACGGAAGCGTGTCGTATTCCGACGGCGGCGCCGTGACGATCGTGTTGTTGGTGTTCTCGATCGTGTCGCCGACCGACACGTCGCCGGATGTGACGACGATGTATTGCGGGTCGGAAAACTGCAGGAGGGTGAATGTCACCGGCGCTCCGCCGACATCCCCATTGTAGATCTCGAAGGTCTGGAAGTTGGTGGAATTCCCCAGAAACCCCGGCACCGCGCTGACATCGAGCTGCAGGCCGCTATCGGCGTCCGGGTCTTGCAGGAAATCGTCATTGTCAACGATATCGACCGTGTAGGCGGCCAGCACCACGACATCCGCACTGCTAAGCGGATCGACGTCGATCTCGAAGATCGTGATGGTTGCCATGACCGGCCCTTCTCCGCTTGCGTCGGGAATCGGTGGTATCAGGCGATCCTAGCACAGCTTATGCGTGTCGGGTGACTTTCCCCAATCGACGACCGGGCCGCTGAACGCGCTTTCAGGCCTCGGGCCGCACGCAGGTCCAGACCGTCCGGGTGGACACCTCGTCCACCCTTTCGAACCCCGCCTCGCGCAGGATAGTCTTGCAGGCGCGCATTCCGTCGATGCCATAGGCCTCGGGGTGGAACTCGATCACGAGGGCCCGAAAGCCGGACAGGTCGGCATGACGCAGCAGGTCCATCTCGCCGCCCTCGATATCCATGACCAGGACGGTCGGCCCTACCACGGCGCAGACCGCACCGAAATCGGCGGTGGGCACGTCGACTGTGCGCGAGGGGCGGCCCGAGCGGTTGATCAGCGAAGACCCCAGGAAACTGTTGCGCAGGTGGAAGGGCACGGTGTCGGGTCGATCCGGGCCAGTGAACAGGACGGTGTTCTGTACCGAGATCCGGTCCTCCAACCCGTTGAGCGCATAGAGCGCCTCGATCTCGGGGATCAACTCGGGATTGGCCTCGAAGGAGCGTATCGCGCGCGGTTCGGCGTTGCGGGCCACGACCGCACCGACGATGCCCAGACCGGCACCGATTTCCAGGACCGTGTCCTCCGGTGTCACCACATGCAGCGCACCGGCGATCTCCTGCCCCTCGTAGCGGGCGGCGTTGATGCGCCGGATGCGGGTCTCGTTGAGAAACCGCGATGCCGGAACCTTGACCCCCAGGCATTCCGCGGCGACGGTAATCGTGTCCGACAAGGCCCTGCCCCTTCTTCTCTCGTTGCCGGCATCCTGTGTGGCGCCACGGCAAAAGGCAAGCCTTGGACGGCTGTCGCCCTGCGGGATCTGATGATGAACGGGACAGGGTACGGCTGCGGATGTGTCCTACTGGCAATGCGCCCGGCGGCATGCCACTCTTTGGCCATGGCAGACGCAACCGCAAGCGCCAAGGCCCGCTATGACGCGGCCGCACCCCGATGGCGCGACAAGATGCGGGCGCTCGGGTATTATGACGCCTATCTGGGGTTTCTCTCGGCGCCGCAAGAAACGGTGCGCCGAGACGTGCGCGTCGTCGACGTTGGCGCCGGCACCGCGTCCTTCGCCGAAGCCTGGGTGGCGATCCACGGGCCACCGCGCCAAACGACGCTGCTGGAGCCCAGCCGCGCGATGCTGGAACGCGGTCGCGCTGCGCTGCAAGGGCGCGGGGTCGAACCGTGGCTCGTTCAAGCGTTGCTGGGGGATGCTGACCTCGCGCCTTTCGACGTGGTCCTGGCGGCACATGTCATCGAGCATTGCGCCGACCCATTGGTCGCGCTGAGACAGATGCGCGACCTATTGCGTCCGGGCGGAAAGCTGCGCCTCGTTGTGTCGAAACCACATTGGTGCAATGCGATCATCTGGTGGCAATGGCGCCACCGCACGTTTCAGGAAGGCGAGATCGTGACCCTCATCCAGAAAGCCGGTCTTGAGGTGGAAAGCATCTATCGCTTCCCGTCAGGACCGCCCTCGCGGACAAGCCGGGGTATCGTCGCCAGCCGGCCGGGTTGAGCACCGCGCCTTATCCGACACATCCAGTCAAGCGACCGCTCACGCGTCCGGCACCTCCAACACCAGCCCGTCCAACTCGGGCGTTGCCTCGATCTGGCAGCTCAGCCGGCTGTTCGGGCGGCGCTCGGCAGCGGTGACGTCCAGCATCGCGTCTTCGAACTCCTCGACCCGGCCGGTGCGCTCCAGCCAGCCGGGGGCCACGTAGACATGGCAGGTAGCGCAGCTCAGGCAGCCGCCGCATTCGCCGATGACGCCGGGCACGTCATTGGCGACGGCGGCCTCCATCAGGCTTTGGCCCTCGGCGACCTCGGCGGTGATCTCGCCGCGCTCGGTGGTCTTCCAGGTTACGCGCATCGGACCTCCTCAGACGAAATAGACATAGAAATCGCGCAGGGCGTCACCCTCGAGGTCGCGCGTCTTGGCGACCTCCTTGCGCTTCATGAAGACGTGGTTCGCCACCAGTTCGGCCCCCACCGCCTCGCTCAACTCGGTGTCGCGCTCCAGGTCGGCAATCGCGCCCTTGAGGTCGATGGCGGTGCCCTCCTTGGCATCGGTGTTCTCGAACCCGTCGCCGGTCTCGATCGGTGGCAGGTCGTGGCCGTGCTCGACCCCCAGCCGCGCGGCGTGCAGTACGGCGGCCACAGCCGTGTAGGGGTTGGAGCAGGCATCGGCCATGCGGTGCTCCAGCCGCGCCTTGGCCCCGCCCTCGGAGCTGATGCGGGTGGTGACATTGCGGTGATCACCGCCCCAGTTGCGCCAATAGCCGGACAGAGAGCCGGGTTGCAGCCGCATGTAGGAATTGGCCGTGGGCGCGATAAGCCCCGCCAGCCCCTTGTGATGGTGCAAAAGCCCGCCCAGACAGCCACGCGCCAGGTCGTTCATGTGATCCGGCCCGCCGCGCGGCCCCGAGGACAGCGCGTTGCCACCGGTTTCATCGACAAAGGAGAAGTTGATGTGCATCCCCGACCCGCCGGCCTCGGCCACGGGCTTGGGCATGAAGGTCAGCACGATCCCGTATTCCAGCGCCACCTCGCGCGCCATCAGGCGGAACAGCACGATGTCGTCCACCGCCTTGACCGCATCGTCGAAGGTCAGCGTGTATTCGAATTGCGGGCTGTCGAACTCGGCGGTGATCATGTCGAGCGCAAAACCCATCTCGTCGGCCACCGCCCAGATCCGGTCGTTGATGCGCAACGGATCGGCATAGGGCCCGGTGCCATAGACCACGCCTCCCGGCGTGTCATAGGGCACCAGCCGCCCCTTCTCGTCGGCCTGCAGCGCAAAGGCCTCCAGCTCGATCCCCACCTTGGGTGACAGGCCGCGGGCCTTCCAGGCCTCGACCGACCGTTTCAGCGCCCCGCGCGGACAGAGCGGCAGCGGCGCGCCGTGATCGTCATAGAGGTCCCCCAGCACGATCCGCGTATCCGCGTGCCAGCTGTCGCGGATGTCGTCATGGCGCCAGACCAGTTCCATATCCGGCAGGCCTTCATAGGTCATCGCTCCCGGCGCGTTCAGCAGGTCGCGGTCGTAATGCACGCCAAAAGTCGAGCGGCAGAACCGCGTGCTGCCGTCGCCGATCTTGGTTTGCGGAAGGTACTTGCCCCGCATGATGCTCAGATGGTCGCAATAGAGCGCGCGCAGTCTTTCCTTCATGGCCGGGCTTCCTCCCTCGTCGCCAGCCGTGATCGCGCCGCATTCAGGCGGGCGTCACCGTGACCGGCAGTTCCTTGATGCCGCCGACGAAATTCGAGCGCAAGAACTTGTGCGGCCCGGCCGGCTCGATCGCCTGGATCCGTTTGGCCAATTCCTGGAACAACACCCGCACCTCGAGCCGCGCCAGCCACATGCCCAGGCAGACATGCGGCCCGCCCTGCCCGAAGGACAGATGGCGGTTGGGGCTGCGCACCAGGTCGACGCGGAACGGGTCGTCGAACACAGTCTCGTCGCGATTGGCCGAGGCGAACCAATAGAGCACCTTGTCGCCCTCACGGATCGTCTTGCCGTGCATCTCGTGGTCGCGTGTCGCCGTGCGCCGGAAATAGAGCGCGGGCGTGGCCCAGCGGATGATCTCGTCCGGCGCGGTGTCCCAGACCTCGCCGGTCTGCATCTGCGCCAGCAGTTCCGGCTGGTGACACATGGCCTGGATGCCCGCGGCGATGGAATAGCGTGTGGTGTCGTTGCCCGCGGCCACCACGAGGCAGAAGAAGTTGCGGAACTCGGTATCGGTGATGACCGAGCCGTCCTTGGCCGGCTGCAGGATCATATGCAACACGCCGGATGTGTCGCCCGCCTTGTCCTTTGCGGCCATAAGCTCCTTGGCATAGGCATAAAGCTCGGCGCCCGCGGGCGAATTGAACGGCATCATGCGGAATTCGTCGGTGTCGAGCTTGTCCAGCACATGCGCGGTGAAATCCGGGTCGGTATTGGCAATCAGCGCATCGCCCTTTTCCACCAGCCAGGGCAGATCCTCGTCGGGCAGTCCGACGATCCGGCCCAGCATCCGCATCGGCAATTGCCGCGCGATCTCCTTTGTCGCGTCGAAGGTGCCACGATCCAGCACGTCGCCGAGGATATCGGCGCAGATCCGGCGGATATCCTCTTCGTACTGGTCCATCGTGGTGCGTGAAAACGCCTTCATCAGCTTCATGCGGGTCTTGGAATGCTCCGGCGGGTCGGTTTCCTGAAAGGTACGGCGCGCCAGGTATTCCTCATAGCTCTGATCCTCCATCCGGATCCCGCGCGCCGACGAGAACACCTCGGTGTTGCGGTTCATCGCGGCGATGTCGGCATGGCGCGTGACCGACCAGAAATCCTGCCCGCCGTCATATTCCGTCCAGTGCAGCGGATCCTCCCGGCGCAGCCGGGCGAAGGTGTTGTGCGGCGCGCCGTTCACGAAGGCATCGTGACTGCTCAGATCGGCATATCCGTCGTCGGTGGGCGTCCAGACCGTCATTTTCAGCTTTCCCGCATCCGTTAACATGTGTATATTATAAAAAGCTATAAATATGTAAACGAAAAAGAACCGCGGCAATTTATGCACTTGGCCATTCTGATCACCAACACGGATGAAAGCGCCTTTGCGCAGGCCCACCCGGAGGACGGTGAGAAATTCGCCGACCTGATCCACCTGGCGCGGCCCGACTGGACGGTCGAGGCTTTCAGCGTCAAGGACGGCGCGTTTCCCGACGACATGGGCCGGTTCGACGGGGCGATGATCACCGGCAGCCCCGCCTCGGTCCGAAGCGGGGAGCCCTGGGTGGCGCAGCTGTTGGAACTGATCCGGGCGATGGATCGCCGCCGGCAACCGATGTTCGCCGCGTGCTTCGGCCACCAGGCGGTCGCGCTGGCGTTGGGCGGTCAGGTGGGAGAGAACCCGGGCGGCTGGGTGCATGGGCTGACGCGGAACACCGCCCTGGCGCGGATGGACTGGATGGACGGGCTGCCGGATCCCTGGCGGCTATACGCCTCGCACAAGGAACAGGTCACCGCCCTGCCCCCGGGCGCGGTCAACCTGGCCCGTTCCGAGGGCTGCGAGACTTCGGGTTTCGCCATCGGGCGGCATATCTACACCACCCAGCATCACCCCGAGATGGAGCCGGGCTTCATCGCCGCCCTGACCGACGAGATGGCGTCCGAACTTGGTGCAGAGGTGCATGCACGAGCGATGGTGTCCCTGTCGGAACCGGCCGACCAGGGCGCCTTTGCCGAAAGCGTGGCGCGGTTCTTTGAACAGGCGTTCAGCCCAGCGCGGCCAGCAGATCCATGACCGTGACCTGATCGAACTGCACGTGCCGGACCATCCGCGCCTCGGCCTCGTCGCTGCGGTGCTCTGCGATCAGGCGGGCCAGTTCGCGGTGTTCGCGCGCCGAGGTGGCGATGGACCCGGGATAGCGGTAGCGCGCCCGGTAATAGGCCAGCAGTTTGCGCGCGTTGGTCTTGATCATCTCGACCAGGAAGGGATTGCCGGCGCCCAGCGCCACGGTTTCGTGGAACGCCAGGTTCAGCTGGTAATAGCCGTCGGGGTCTCCATTGCCCTTGTCGCGGGCATGCGCCTCGCAGGCTGAAACGACCTCTTCCAGCCTGGCGTGCAGATCCGCTGACATGCGCCGCGCCGCCAGCCCCGCGGCCTGGCCCTCCAGCTTGGCATGCACTTCGAGGATGGCCAGGAACTCCTCAAGCGTCGGCTTGAACAGGACAGCCCCCTTGCGCGGCAGACGCCGGATCAGGCCGACCGACTCGAGTTGCAGGAACGCCTCGCGGACCGGCGTGCGCGACACCCCGTGCGCGGACATCAGCGCCGGTTCCTCGAGCACGTCGCCGGGGTTCAGCCGCCCGGCGTCGATATCCGCCAGCACGGCATTCAGAACCTGTTCCGTCTGTCCGGCCATCTGCTGCCCCTGGGTGTCCTGCCGCCGCGCAGACTAGGGGCTCGCCCGGGGTTTCGCAACGCGGCCCGGCAGTCGGCGTAAGTAGGCGGCGGATCGACCCCCAGCATACGTTACGAGTTTTGCGGAGTGTTTCTTATCTTGTTACATTTCTCTTGCTGCGAATCGCATTTTCTGCGTATTACCCGACCGAGCGGTCGTATATTTGCGCACACGAAACCAGCGAGGAGCCGGAATGCAAGCTTTCATCTGCGATGCACAGCGCACACCTATCGGACGCTATGGCGGCGCGTTGTCCCAGGTGCGGACCGACGATCTGGCGGCTATCCCGCTGGCCGCGCTCAAGGCGCGCAACCCGGATGTGGACTGGGCGCTGGTCGACGACGTGATCCTTGGCGATGCCAACCAGGCCGGCGAAAGCAACCGCAACGTGGCGCGCATGGCGGCGCTGCTGGCGGGCCTGCCGATCGAGGTGCCGGGCACCACGATCAACCGCCTCTGTGCCAGCGGCATGGACGCGGTGGGCATGGCTGCGCGAGGCATAAAGGCGGGCGACTATGACCTGGCGATCGCCGGTGGCGTCGAGAGCATGAGCCGCGCGCCCTTTGTGATGCCCAAGGCCACCGCCGCCTTCTCTCGTGCCAATACCGTCTATGACACGACCATCGGCTGGCGCTTCGTGAACCCGAAGATGGAAAAGGCCTATGGTATCGACTCGATGCCACAGACCGCCGACAACGTGGCCGAGGATTACGGCATCAGCCGCGAGGACCAGGACGCCTTTGCCGCCCGCAGCCAGGCCCGCTGGGCCGCCGCGCACGAGGCCGGCGTCTTCGCCGACGAGATCACCCCCGTCACCATCCCGCAGCGCAAGGGCGATCCGCTGGTGGTCGACACCGACGAGCATCCCCGCCCCGGCACCAGCGCCGAGAAACTGGCGGGGCTCAAGGGTGTGAACGGCACCGACAAGACCGTGACCGCGGGCAATGCCAGCGGCGTCAATGACGGCGCTGCGGCGCTGTTGCTGGCCGGCGAGAACGCCATGACCCGGCACGGACTGACCCCCATCGCCCGCGTTGTCGGCATGTCGGTCGCCGGTGTCGCGCCGCGCGTGATGGGCATCGGCCCGGTGCCGGCCAGCCGCAAGGTTCTGGACCGCGCCGGCCTCACCATCGAGCAGATGGACCTGATCGAACTCAACGAGGCCTTTGCCTCGCAGGGGCTTGCGACGTTGAGAGAGCTTGGCGTGGCCGATGATGCACCCCATGTTAATCCCAATGGCGGCGCCATCGCGATGGGCCATCCGCTGGGCATGTCGGGGGCGCGGCTGGTGATGGCGGCGGCCTATCAGTTGAAACGCACCGGCGGGCGCTATGCGCTTTGCACCATGTGCGTGGGCGTGGGCCAGGGCGCCGCCCTCATTCTCGAACGCGTGTAAGGGAGGACACCCGATGTATGCACAGATGATCAAGTCCGAGGCGACCAAGGACGATCCGGAGAAGCTTGTCGCCTTCCAGGCGCGCATCGACGCGGATGAAAAGATCGAACCCAAGGACTGGATGCCCGAGGGGTATCGAAAGACGCTGATCCGCCAGATCGGCCAGCACGCGCATTCAGAAATCGTCGGCCAACTGCCCGAGGGCAACTGGATCACCCGCGCACCGACGCTGGAGCGCAAGGCGATCCTGCTGGCCAAGGTGCAGGACGAGGCCGGGCATGGGCTCTACCTCTATTGCGCCGCCGAGACGCTGGGCGTCAGCCGCGACGAACTGACCGAGATGCTGCTGGACGGGCGGATGAAGTATTCCTCGATCTTCAACTACCCGACGCTCAACTGGGCCGATATCGGCGCGGTGGGCTGGCTGGTCGATGGTGCGGCGATCATGAACCAGGTGCCGCTGCAGCGCACCTCGTTCGGCCCCTATTCCCGCGCGATGATCCGCATCTGCAAGGAAGAGAGCTTTCACCAGCGGCAGGGCTATGACGCGATCCGCAAGATGGCCGAGGGCACGCCGGAACAGAAGAAGATGGCGCAGGATGCGCTCAACCGCTTCTGGTATCCGTCGCTGATGATGTTCGGCCCGTCCGACAAGGACTCGGTTCATTCCGAGCAGTCGATGGCGTGGAAGATCAAGATCAACACCAATGACGAGCTGCGCCAGAAATTCGTCGACCAGACCGTGCCGCAGGCCGAATACCTGGGCCTGACCATCCCCGATCCCGACCTGAAGTGGAACGAGGAAAGCGGTCACTACGACTTTTCCGAGCCGGACTGGTCCGAGTTCTTCGACGTGATCAAGGGCAACGGCCCCTGCAATGTCGACCGTCTGGCCGCGCGCAACAAGGCGTGGGACGACGGCAAATGGGTGCGCGACGGACTGCTGGCCCACGCGCAGAAACGCAAGGCCGCGAAAGTGGCCGCGGAATAACCTTCGATCCGATGCCGCGCCAGAGAGGCCGGCATCGGATCGCCGGAAATCGCAGCGCCGCCCGGAACCCAGGTTTCCGCCGCGCGACAGTCAAGGCAAGCCATCAAGAGGTGCCCAGATGAGTTCACCGAACGCCGCATATCCCGATACGCCGCAGACCGAAGACAAACCGCCCAAGCGCCACGAATGGCCCCTGTGGGAGGTGTTCATCCGCGGACAGCACGGGCTGAGCCACCGCCATGTGGGCAGCCTGCACGCGCCCGACGCCGAAATGGCGATCAAGAACGCCCGCGACGTCTATACCCGCCGCAACGAGGGCGTTTCGATCTGGGTGGTCGAGGCCAACGACATCACAGCCTCGTCGCCCAGCGACAAGGGCCCGCTCTATGAGCCGAGCGAGAGCAAGGTGTACCGCCACCCGACATTCTTCGACATTCCCGACGAAGTGGGGGCCATGTGATGACCCGTGACGAGGCGTTCTTTCAGTTTCTGCTGCGGATGGGCGACAACACCCTGATCCTGGGCCATCGCGTCAGCGAATGGTGCGGCCATGCGCCGGTGCTGGAAGAGGATATCGCGTTGGCCAACACCGCGCTGGACCTGATCGGCCAGACGCAGATGTGGCTGGGGCTGGCCGGCGAGGTGCAGGGCGAGGGCAAGTCGGCCGACGACCTGGCCTTTCTGCGCGACGCCTGGGATTTCCGCAACGTGCTGCTGGTCGAAATGCCCAACGGCGATTTCGGCCGGACCCTGATGCGCCAGTTCCTGTTCGATGCCTGGCATTCGATCATGCTGACCCGCCTGCGCGACTCCAAGGACGCGCGTGTCGCGGCAATTGCCGAGAAGGCGGGCAAGGAGGTCACCTATCACCTGGAACGCTCGGGCGACACCGTGATCGGCCTGGGCGATGGCACCGACGAGAGCCATGCGCGGATGCAGGAGGCGCTGGATTACCTCTGGCCCTATGTCGGCGAGATGTTCGAAGGCGACGCGGTCGATGCGGAAATGGCCGAGGCCGGCATCGCGCCCGACCCGTCCGGCCTGCGCGCGGACTACGACGCCCTGGTCGGCCGGGTGCTGGCCAAGGCGACGCTGACAATTCCCGACAGCCGCTTCGCCCACAAGGGCGGCCGCAACGGGCGCATGCATACCGAGCATCTGGGCCACCTGCTGACGCAGATGCAATGGCTGCAACGCGCCTATCCAGGCGCGACCTGGTAGCAGGCTCTTCCCGCCCCGGGCCTGACCCGGGGCCTCCGGCGCAGGCGCGGCAATAGAAGGTCAGTGGAGTCGAACGTGACGACAACCGAACACAAACCGACGACAGAGCGGATCTGGCACTGGCTGGACGGCGTGCCGGACCCCGAGATCCCGGTGATCTCGGTCGTGGATCTGGGCATCGTGCGCGACGTGGCCTGGGCCGGCGACACGCTGGAGGTGACGGTCACGCCGACCTATTCGGGCTGCCCCGCCACCAGCGTGATCGCGATGGATATCGAGACCGCGCTGCGCGACCGGGGCATCGGCAAAGTGGCGCTGAAGACGCAGATTTCGCCCGCCTGGACGACCGACTGGCTGAGCGAGAAGGGCCGCGCCCGGCTGGAGGAATACGGCATCGCGCCGCCCCAGCCCGCAGGCGGCCCCGAACGCTGTCCACGGTGCGGCAGCGCGGCGGTGGAAAAGGTCAGCCAGTTCGGTTCGACCCCGTGCAAGGCGCATTGGCGCTGCACTGACTGCCTGGAACCGTTCGACTATTTCAAGTGCATCTGAGGAGGACCGGATGGCACGCTTTCACGATCTGCACGTCACCGACGTCAAGAAAACGATCCGCGACGCGGTGGTGGTGACACTCAAGCCCGCCAACGGCGCGGCCGGGGAATTCGACTTCATCCAGGGGCAATACCTGACCTTCCGCCGCGAGTTCGACGGCGAAGAGTTGCGCCGGTCCTATTCGATCTGCGCGGGCAAGGATGACGGCATCCTTCAGGTCGGCATCAAGCGGGTCGAGGGCGGCGCCTTCTCGACCTGGGCCAATACCGACCTGAAGCCGGGCGACACGCTGCAAGCGATGCCACCGATGGGCGGGTTCCACACGGCGCTCGACCCGCGGGCCGAACGTCACTACCTGGGATTCGCCGGGGGGTCCGGGATCACCCCGGTGCTGTCGATCCTCAAAACCACTCTGGCGCGCGAGCCGCGGTCGCGCTTCACGCTGGTCTATGCCAACACGGGCGTGAACTCGATCATGTTCCGCGAGGAGTTGGAGGATCTCAAGAACCTCTACATGGGCCGGCTCAACGTCATCCATGTCCTGGAAACCGACGCGCAGGAGATCGAGCTGTTCACCGGCTTGGTGACGGCCGAGAAATGCGCCCAGCTGTTCCAGCACTGGATCGACATCGAGGACGTCGACACGGCGTTCATCTGCGGGCCGGAGCCGATGATGCTGGGCATCGCCTCGGCCTTGCGGGCGCATGGCATGACCGACAGCCAGATCAAGTTCGAGCTGTTCGCCAGCGCCCAGCCCGGCCGCGCCAGGCGCAAGGCGGTGGCGGCGGACGCGGCCAGCAGCGCCAACCAGACCACGGCCACGATCACGCTGGACGGCGCGACGCAGACGCTGACCATGCCCAAGGACCGGTCGGTTCTGGACGCCGCGCTGGAAAACGCGATGGACGCGCCCTTTGCCTGCAAGGCCGGGGTCTGCTCGACCTGCCGCTGCCGGGTGCTGGAAGGCGAGGTCGAGATGGCCGCCAACCACGCGCTCGAGGATTACGAGGTCGCCAAGGGCTATGTGCTCAGCTGCCAGTCCTATCCGCTGACCGACAAGCTCGTCGTCGATTACGACCAGTGAGGAGAGTACCATGTCCGAAGAGATGACGATCGAAAGCTACCTGGCCGAGGGCGGCAAGCTGACCAGCCCGGCCAACGTGCCGCCACGCTATCGCGCCGAGTTGCTGAAACTGATGGCAACCTTCGTCGACAGCGAGTTGGCCGGCGCCGCCGGCTTTGCCGACACGATCAACGCAGGCCCCGGCATCAAGGAGCGGATCGCGGCGGCCAAGATCGTGCTGGAAAAGACCGACAATGCCGGCAAGGTGCTGAAACTGATGGGCGAATTCGGCGCGGATACCGACCGCTATGTCAACCACCACCCGTGGACCGCGCGCCTGGACCGCGACGCCGATATCGGCGCCTCCCGGTCCGAGCATGACATGCGGCTGGCGGTGTTCAACTACCCGCTGCAGGGCTGGGCCGACGCGGTGATGATGAACCTGCTGATGGGTCTGGCGGTGAACGAGCAGCTGGCCGAGTTCCAGACGGTATCCTATCAGCCCCTGGCCGAGGCCTTCCGCGCCATCGCACCGATCGAGGCGCGCCATGCCGAACTGGGCCGGGAAGGCGCCGCAAAGCTGGCCGATCAGGGCCGGTCGGACGACCTGCAGACCTCGGCGGACTACTGGTGGCCCCGGGTCGCCCAAAGCTTCGGCGGCACCGACCCGCGCCGGTCTGAGGCCCTGCAGGCGATGGGGCTGCGCAAGATGCCGACCGGAGATCTGCGCGAGCGCTGGGAGCGCAACGCGGCGAAGGTGCTGGAGGAGCTGGGGCTGGCACGGCCCTGAACAGAGCTTACTTGTAAACACGGACTCCTAGGGAAGCAGGTCACCACCTATCCAAATGGGTAGAGCGCACGGCGTTTAGCATGCTATCATTGAACAGGTGCAAAGGCGTCTGGATATTTGCGCGTGCAAATGCCTGGCTTGATTACTGTATCAAGAGTTGCCGGGTTAGAACCTCGACCATCCTTTGAGCCTCGGACGCATCAAGCCGTCCGTGAGTCAGTAGAAATTCTGCGACGTCTTTGCCCGAGTAGCGTCCTGTCAGTACGTTATCGCGCAGAATCAAATTGAGACGCGCAAACTTGGCTGCGTTATCATGGCAAATAATGCACTTTTCTTTGAAGAGGCCCCCAGACTCATTAATAAACTCGAACTGTTCTATCAGAACGTCGATTTCCGTGTCTGACAGCCTGCCGTGCCCCGCTTTCAGAGAGTCACGAACCAGGCGCCCCGAACTCTTCCCGGCGAGGCCGCCATTGGTTGCAACCAAGCTATCAGCGACAAATTCTCCGGCATGCGGCGTGTGACAAGCTGCACATTTCTGCTCGTAGACCACATGGGGATCAACCTGCTGGGCGGTCGCGGATACCGCCCAGAACACAACGCCGACTGATAGGCCAATACTCTTGAAACGTGTCATTTTCCGAGCATCCCTGGGCCCAAAGATTACTGGGGACAGTATACTTGAATTCGAACTGAATACTCTTGATACAGGTCAATCTCCTTGCATGCCGGCCACTGGTTTTCAGAGTCGGCTGCCTCCTGACTTACGGGCTGACCAACCTGCCTCATCCCTAAAGCGGGTTTTTGCAGCGTGACGATATCCAAGCAGGTCATGGGCTCAAAACGGACCTGCGGCATCCAATTGGACCTTCTCCCGGGCTAGATCCGTTGCAACCCGCCCAACGTCAGGTTGCTGACCAGGCGAGCATAGTCGCGGCGGGCCTGGGTACCGGCACCGGTATTCCACATGTAGTACCAGTTCAGCATGCCGAAGACCGACATCGTGGCGGCGCGCAGCTTGGCGGGGTCGTTCTCGACGCGGGCGCCGGCATTCTCGGCGATGATGCCCGAGACGAATTCGACCATGTCGCGCTGGTATCCGCGCAGGATCTTCTGCTGCTCGGGCGGCAGCGCGGCCAGCCCGCTGGACTGGACCCGGTGTTCGTCATCGACGCCCTGATAGGCCAGAAGGATCTCCTCGACCACGCGGTGCAGGCGTTCGGCGGGGTCCAGCCCGGCGATCTCGATGCCGCAGATCAGGTCGCGCAACTCGCGCAGGTAGGTTTCGAGGATGTCGTAGAGGATCGCATCCTTGCCGCCGTAATAGTGGTAGATATTGGCCTTCGAGATGCCGCACTCCTTGGCCAGCTGCGACATGGACGCGCGGTCGAACCCCTCGCGCGCAAAGACGCGCGCAGCGGATTTCAGGATCTGGCCGCGTTTCTCGTCGTGGTCCTTGGCGATGGTGCGGGCCATCCGTTCAACCCCGCTCGCGGTTGTCGACCACGCGCTTGGCCTTGCCCTGGCTGCGCTCGACCTCGCCGGGGTCGCCGACGACGATCTCGGTCGAGACGCCGACCATGTCCTTGATCCGCTTGGTCAGCATCCGCGCGGCCGCGGTCTTGCTCAGCTCGTCGGCAGCGTCGGGGTCGGCCTCGACATAGACCCGCATCGCGTCCATGCGGCCCGAGGTATAGAGCTCGATCTGGAAATGCGGGGCGATGCCGCCGGTGGCCATCACCTGTTCCTCGACCTGGGTCGGGAAGACGTTGACGCCGCGCAGGATGATCATGTCGTCGGAGCGGCCGGTGATCTTTTCCATCCGCCGCATCGTGCGCGCCGTGCCCGGCAACAGCCGCGTCAGGTCGCGGGTGCGATAGCGGATCATCGGCAGGCCTTCCTTGGTCAGCGTGGTGAACACCAGCTCGCCCAACTCGCCATCGGGCAGCACCTCGCCGGTGGCGGGGTCGATGATTTCGGGCAGGAAATGGTCCTCCCAGATCACCGGGCCGTCCTTGGTCTCGACGCATTCGTTGGCCACGCCCGGCCCCATGATCTCGCTGAGGCCGTAGATGTCGACCGCGTGCATGTCGAACGCCTCTTCGACTTCGCGCCGCATGGCGTCGGTCCAGGGTTCGGCGCCGAAGATGCCCACGTTGAGCGAACTCTGCCGTGGATCGAGACCGGCCTTGTGGAACCCCTCGAGGATATTGAGCATGTAGGACGGGGTGACCATGATCCCGTCGGGCTTGAAGTCGGTGATCAGGCCCACCTGTTTCTCGGTCTGCCCGCCGGACATCGGCACCACGGTGCAGCCCAGCCGCTCGATCCCGTAATGCGCGCCGAGGCCGCCGGTGAACAGGCCATAGCCATAGGCGTTGTGCACCATGTCGCCGCGGCGCAGGCCGCTGGCGCGCAGGCTGCGGGCGACCAGATCGGCCCAGTTGTCGATATCGTTCTGCGTATAGCCCACCACCGTCGGCTTGCCGGTGGTGCCGGACGAGGCGTGCAGCCGGATGATCTGGCTGCGCGGCACGGCAAAGAGGCCGAAGGGATAGTTGTCGCGCAGATCGTTCTTGTAGGTGAACGGGAACTTCGCCAGATCGGCGAGCGTCTGCAGATCGTCAGGGCTCACGCCCGCCTCGTCGAACCGGGCCTTGTACATCGGCACGTTGTCATAGGCGTGGCGCACCGACCATTTCAGCCGGTCGAGTTGCAGGGCGCGGATCTCGTCGACCGAGGCGATCTCGATCGGGTCCAGGTCGGCCTTGTTGGGGGTCAGGTCTTTCACGGCGGTCTCCTCACCTCATTCGTCGAACAGTTGGCCCTTGATCGCGCGGGACATGCCCCGGAATTCCGCGATCGTCCGGCCGTCCTGATCGGTCACGGTCACGTCGTAGATGCCGCTGCGCCCGGTCAGCGAGACCTCGCGCGCGGTGGCGGTCATGCGGTCGCCCAGACGGCCCGGACTGACGAAGCTGATCACGTTGTGCTGGGCAACGGTGGACTGGTTGCGGCTGTTGCAGGCGAAGGCGAAGGCGCTGTCGGCCAGCATGAAGGTCACGCCGCCGTGACAGATGCCGTGGCCGTTGCAGTGATGCGCCTCGACCGTCATCTCCAGCGTCGCGGTGCCCGCGTCGATCCGCGTGATCTCCATCCCCGCCCATTTCGAGGCGGCATCCCCGGCCCACATGGCGGCGGCGGCCTTTTCGGCCCGATCCTTCGGCGTCATCGTCATTTGCCCCGAAACACCGGCGCGCGCTTCTCGAGGAAGGCGGACACGCCCTCGGCATAGTCGGCGCTTTCGCCGCAGAGCTTCATCGCGTCGGCTTCGAGTTCGAGATGGTCGCTCAGCGTGTTGGTGGCTGCCGCCTGGATCGCCCGCTTGGTCTGGGCATAGCCCAGCGTCGGGCCGGCGGCGAAGCGTTCGGCCAGCGCGCGCGCCTCGGGCATCAGGTCGTCATCCGGCAGCGCCTTCCAGATCAGCCCCCAATCGGCGGCCTGCGCCGCAGAGATCGGCTCGGCGGTCAGCGCCAGCCCCTTGGCCCGCGCCTCGCCCAGCAGGCGCGGCAGGTGCCAGCTGCCACCGGTATCAGGGATCAGCCCGACCTTCGAGAATGACTGGATGAACTTCGCGCTCTCGGCGGCCAGGACGATGTCGCAGGCCAGCGCCAGGTTGGCCCCGGCCCCGGCGGCGACACCGTTCACGGCGCAGATCACCGGCATGTCCAGCGCCCGGATCAGCCGCACCAGCGGCGCATAGAATGTGCGCACCGTGTTTCCCAGGTCGGGCGGGCCGTCCGTTTTCGACGGATCGCGGTCGCCCAGGTCCTGCCCGGCGCAGAAACCCCGCCCCGCTCCGGTCAGCAGAACCGCCCGCGCGCCGCCGTCGCGCGCCGATTCGAGCGCGGCCCGCAGCGCACGGTGCATCTCGTCGGTGAAGCTGTTGAGCCGCTCGGGGCGGTTGAGGGTGATTTCCACCCAATTCCCATGGTTTCGCGCAACAATCGTGTCGGTCATGATCAGCCCGCTTTCCAATTCTTACGACAAATCCCTTGCATAAACCGAACGGTTGGTCAATAAATTATTCATCCGTAGCGATTCCCGGGTTTCGCGCGGCGCGGGCCTTCTAACGCATCGGGCATGGACCCGTCGGCAGAGAGCTCGAGGAATTCGACCGTTGATAGTTGCAAATCGGACCATTATCGCAACGGGACCCGGGACAAGACACTGAGGGAGGACAAGAACCCATGAAGCTTACCAGACTGTCCACGCTGCTCGCCTCGGCCGCATTGGCCGTATCGGGCGCCGCGGCCTTTGCCGCCGACTACACGCTGACCATTTCCAGCTGGGCGCCGCCGACGCACGGCATCAACGCCAAGATGTGGCCCAAGTTCATCGAGATGGTCGAAGAGGCCACCGACGGAAAGGTCACCGCCGAGCTGAAGCTGGGCCTGGCCCCGCCGCAGGCGCAGATGGACCTGATCCAGGACGCCGCCGCTGATGCCTCGATCATCTTCCACGGCTACCAGCCGGGTCGGTTCATCACCACCAAGATCATCGAACTGCCGGGCTATGAGGGTTCGGCCGAAGAGGCCTCGGTGGCCTATTGGCGCGCCTACGAGAAATACCTCTCCGAGGCCGACGAGCACCGCGGCGTCAAGGTGATCGCCCTGCACACGCACGGCCCGGCGCAGCTGCATTCGAACACGCCGGTCACCTCGCTGGACCAGATCTCGGGCCTCAAGGTGCGGATCCCCGGCGGTGTCGGCGGCGATGTCGGCAACGCCCTGGGCGCCACCGGCATCCAGGTTCCGGCCCCCAAGGTCTATGAAACGCTGGCCTCGAACGCGGCCGACGGCGTGGTCATGCCGATGGAATCGCGCCAGGGGTTCAAGCTGACCGAGGTCGCCAAGAACGTCTATGAACTGCCCGGCGGCCTCTATCGCGGCTCCTTCGCCTTCATCATGAACGAGGGCACCTTCGCCGACCTGCCCGAGGATCTGCAGGCCGCATTGGAAGAGAACGTGTTCGGTGAACCGCTCAGCCGCGAGATCGGCAAGATCTGGGACGAGATCGACACCATCGGCCGCGAGGCGACGGAAAACGCGGATGATAACGCCATCAACGCCGCAAGCGACTCGGATCTCGAACAGTTCTCGACCATCGCGGCAGAGGTCCGCGAGAAGGTGCTGGCCGAGATCGCCGAAACCGGCGTGGAAGCCCAGGCCGCATACGAGCAGATCAAGTCGGACCTGAGCGCCAACTGATCGCATCCCGGGTCCGGCGGCGGCGCCACATGCCGCCGGACCCGTTCCTGCCCGCAGGAGGAGCCCCATGACAGCACTCATCCGCCTTGCGCGACGCGCCAGCGCCGTGCCCGTCCTCGTGGCCTGCATCGCCCTGTTCATCCTGATGGTGATGACCTTTTTCGACGTGATCCTGCGATCGGTGTTCAACAACCCGATCGAGGCCGCGACCGAGCTGACGCGGATCCTGATGGCCGTGCTGGTGTTTTCGGTTCTGCCGATCATCTCGGTTACCAACGGCCATATCGCCGTCGACCTGACCGACGGGCTGTTTCACCGGCTGCATCTGAGCCGCGTGCGGGACGGGGTCATCCACCTGCTGAGCGGTGTCCTGATGTTCTGGCCCGTGCGGCGCGTTCTGGTGCTGGCCGAACGGTCACGCGACTACGGTGACGTAACCGAATACCTGGCCATCCCCACCTTCTATGTCGGCTGGTTCATCGCCATCGCCATCGCCATCTCCGCCATCGCGATGGTGGTCACCGGCCTTTTGCACCTCTTCGCCCCGCACTACCTCAGGGAGACCGCCCCATGACCGCAGCGCTGATCGGGTTCGCCCTTGTCCTTGTGCTGGTTCTTCTGCGCCTGCCCATCGTCTTTGCGATGGGGCTGGTCGGCACGCTGGGCTTCGCCTACGAGCGCGGCGGGTCGATCTTCGACGAGCGTGGGCTGAAGGCCGCCATGTCGATGGTCGGCCGCCAGATCACCGACACCGCGCAGGACTACGGGCTGTCGGTCGTGCCGCTTTTCATCCTGATGGGCCTTTTCGTGAACAAGGGCGGCATGGCGCGCGAGCTCTATGCCGTGTCCAACGCCTTTCTGGGCCATATGCGCGGCGGCATCGCCATGGCCACCGTAGCGGCCTGCGGCGGGTTCTCGGCCATCTGCGGCTCGTCGCTGGCCACCGCGGCCACCATGTCCAAGGTCGCCATGCCGCAAATGCGCCGCTATGGCTATTCCGATGAGTTGAGCACCGCCTCCATCGCCGCCGGCGGCACGCTTGGCATCCTGATCCCGCCTTCGGTGATCCTGGTGATCTATGGCCTGCTGACCGAGACCTCGATCGGCAAGCTGTTCATGGCCGGCATCGTGCCCGGTCTGCTGGGCATCCTGTTCTACCTCTTCGCGGTGCGCTGGACCGTCTGGCGCAACCCCGATGCCGGCCCGGCCGGAGAGCGCGCGGACTGGCGCGCGCGGTTCCAGGCACTGGGATCCGTCTGGGCGGTGCTGCTGCTGTTCTTCCTGGTGATCGGCGGGCTTTACGGCGTGTTCGACATCGAACCGCTCAACCTGACCTTCTCGCCGACCGAGGCCGCGGGCATGGGTGCGGCGGGCGCCTTCGTGATCGCGCTGATGCGCGGCGGTCTGACGCTGGGCTCGACCTTCGAAGTGCTCAAGGAGACCTGTTTTACCGCGTCGGCCCTTTTCGCGGTGCTGATCGGGGCGCAGGTGTTTTCCAACTTCATCAACCTCGCGGGCCTGCCCGAGGCGCTGATCTCGCTGGTCACCGCCTATGACGTGTCGCCCTTCGTGGTGATCCTGATGATCCTGGGCATCTACATCATCCTCGGCTGCGTGTTCGAATCCCTGTCGATGCTGCTGCTGACCGTGCCGATCTTCTTTCCGCTGGTGACGTCGCTGGGCTATGACCCGATCTGGTTCGGCATCGTCGTCGTGGTGGTGACCGAAATCTCGCTGATCACGCCACCGGTGGGACTGAACGTGTTCATCCTCAAGGGGGTCGTGGGCGATGTCACGACCGGAACGATCTTTCGCGGCGTGACCCCGTTCTGGATTGCCGACATCTTCCGCCTGGCGCTGATCGTCCTGGTGCCCATCGTGGTGCTCTACCTGCCCGAAAAGATGGGCGCGCTGGGTCACTGACCCGCCGGAGCGGCGCCCTGCGGACCCGACGCCGCAGGGCCACGGCACGTCACGCGCGCCGCGCCACCGGCCGGCCGGCGCCCCCGAAACCGAACCGAAAGGATCCGACATGAGCCTTCTGCAGATCTCCAGCTTCGCCGCCGGTGAATGGGTCGCCCCCGGTGACGGCGCACGCACCATCGCCAGCGCCATCACCGGCGCGCCGCTGGCAACCGCGGGCAACAGCGCGCTGGACGTGCAGGCGATGCTGGACCATGCCCGCAGTGTCGGCGGGCCGGCCCTGCGCCGGATGGGCTTTCACGACCGGGCGCGGATGCTCAAGGCGCTGGCGCAGGCGCTGGATGCGCGCAAGTCCAAACTCTACCAGGTCAGTTTCGACACAGGCGCCACGCAGAGCGACCACCTGATCGATATCGACGGCGGCATCGGCACGGTATTCGTCTTCGCCTCGAAGGGGCGCCGCGAAATGCCCGACGGGCATGTCTATCTCGATGGCGATGTCGAGCAGCTCAGCCGCAACGGCACTTTCCTGGGACAGCATATCTGCACCCCGCTGCACGGCGTCGCGGTGCATATCAACGCTTTCAACTTCCCGGTCTGGGGCATGCTGGAGAAGTTGGCCCCCACCCTTCTTGCCGGCGTGCCGGCGATCGTGAAACCGGCCACAAACAGCTGCTACGTCACCGAACTGGCCGTGCGGATCATGGTGGAGAGCGGCCTGCTGCCCGACGGCGCGCTGCAACTGGTTTCGGGCGGGCTGGGCGACATGCTGGACCGGCTGGGCGCGCAGGATGTGGTCAGCTTCACCGGGTCGGCCGACACCGCGCTCAAGCTGCGCCGGACGCCGGCAATCGTCGAGAACGCGGTGCGCTTCGTGGCCGAACAGGACAGCCTGAACGCCTCGATCCTCGGTCCCGACGCGCAGCCGGGCACGCCCGAGTTTGACCTGTTCGTCAAGGAGGTCAGCCGCGAGATGACCGCGAAGGCCGGGCAGAAATGCACCGCGATCCGCCGCATCATCGCCCCCGAGGCACAGGTGCCGGCGGTGATCGAGGCGCTGTCGGCGCGCCTGGCCAAGACGGTGATCGGAGATCCACGGCTGGAGACGACACGCATGGGCGCTCTGGTCTCGGAGGGTCAGAAACGCGACGTGCTGGAGAAGGCCGCGATCCTCGGACAGGAGGCCGAGCGCGTCTTCGGCGATCCCGACGCGTTCGACGTCCACGGCGCCGATGCCGACAAGGGGGCCTTCGTGCCGCCGATGCTGTTCCATTGTGCCGATCCCGACCGCGCACGACGCGTACATGACACCGAAGCCTTCGGGCCGGTCTCGACCGTCATGGGATATCGCGACCTGAACCATGCGATCGACATCGCCAACCGCGGCGGCGGTTCGCTGGTGACGTCGGTCATCACCCATGACAGCGCGGTTGCCAGCGAGGTGGTCCTGGGCGCCGCGGCCTGGCATGGCCGGATCTATATCAACGACCGGACCTCGATGAAGGAATCCACCGGGCATGGCTCGCCCCTGCCGCATATGGTGCATGGCGGACCGGGCCGCGCCGGCGGCGGCGAGGAGATGGGCGGCGTGCGCGGCGTGAAACACTACATGCAGCGCACCGCCATCCAGGGCTCGCCCGAGATGCTGGCGGCCATTGGTGGACGCTGGGTGCCGGGCGCGGCCGAGGCCGACAAGGGCGCGCACCCGTTCACCCGGCGCTTCGGCGAGTTGGAGATCGGCGACACGCTGAACACCGCGTCGCGCACCGTCACGCTGGACGACATCGCGCATTTCGCCGAATTCACCGGCGACACGTTCTATGCCCATATGGACGAGGACGCGGCTGCGCGAAATCCGTTCTTTCCCGGCCGCGTGGCACATGGCTACCTGCTGATCTCCTTTGCCGCAGGCCTGTTCGTGGAACCCGACGAGGGGCCGGTGCTGGCCAATACCGGGCTGGACAACCTGCGCTTCATGCAGCCGGTCGTGGCCGGCGACAGCATCAAGGTGCGCCTGACGGTCAAGGCCAAGACCCGCCGCACCGAGGATTATGGCGAGGTGCGTTGGCACGTCACGCTGACCAACCAGAAGGACGAGAAGGTCGCCGAATACGAATTGCTGACCATGAACGCCTACTGACCGGCCACCCCCCGGCCCGGGCCCGCATTTTCCGGATTCCCCTCGGCGGCCCGGCCCCTTAGGCTTGACGCATGGACAAGGCCGAAACATGGTTCGCGATGGCGACCGAAAGGCTGACCGATCCGCAGAACCAGCGGGTCTGGTCGGTCATCGTCTCGCTGTTCGGGGACCTGGCGCAGAAACCGGGCGACAGGATCTCGGGCGGGGCGCTGACCCGGATCGTACAGCCGATGGGCATCCGCCCCGAGGCAATGCGCGTGGCCCTGCACCGGCTGCGCAAGGACGGCTGGATCGACAGCAGCCGATCGGGCCGGGCCTCGGTCCATTCGCTGACCGATTACGGGCGGCGCCTCTCGGCCGCGGTCACACCGCGAATCTATGCCCGCACGCCGGACGTGCCGGCGCGCTGGCACATGCTGGTCGCCGAGGACAGCCCCGGCATCCACACGCTGGACGAGGTTCTGCTGGCCGAGAACTACATCTCGCTGGGGCGCAACACGGCGCTGGGGCCGGGCCCGGTGCCGGGGGATTGCGCCGATCTCCTCGCGCTGGACGTTTCGGCACGGGCGGTACCCGACTGGCTTCGCTCGCGCCTGTTCCCGCCCGAACTTGTCGCCGCCTGCCGCGACCTGCATGACGCGGTGCGCGCGGTGCGCGCCGCCCAGCCGGCGAACTGGCGTCCGACGCCGCTCAGGATCGCGGTCCTGCGCACGCTGCTTGTGCATCGCTGGCGGCGCGTGGTGCTGCGCCATCCGGACCTGCCGCCGGTGTTTCACCCATCCGACTGGGCCGGCCCCACCTGCCGGAGCGAGGTCTTTGCCCTGCTCGACACCCTGCCCCGCCCCGATCTGGCCCGCCTGGACAGCAGCGCCTAGCCCGCCGCTCGGAACACGCTTCACAGGCCGGGATTGCGGCCTATCATGGCACCGACCCGCCCGGAGGCAGACGTGACCACCGACCACCAGACCGAGATGCTGATAATCGGCGCCGGGTTCTCCGGCCTTCTGATGGCGATCGAGGCGCGGCGGCGCGGGGTGAAGGAGATCACCATCCTGGAACGGGCCGGCGATGTCGGCGGCACCTGGCGCGAGAACACCTATCCCGGCGTTGCCTGCGACGTTCCCTCGCATCTCTATTCCATGGCCGGGCATCCCAACCCGAACTGGACGCGCGCCTATGCCGGCGGCGCCGAGATCCAGGCCTATCTGCAATCCGTGGCGCGGCGCGAGGGGCTCTATGAGCTCTGCCGCTTTCACTGCGCCATGACCCGCGCCCGGTGGCAGAACGGGCGCTGGCAGGTCGAGACATCGGACGGGCACCGCTGGTCCACGCGCTTCCTGGTCTCGGCCATCGGGGCGCTGCATGTGCCACTGGTGCCGGACATTCCCGGCCGCGATGCCTTTCCGGGGCCGGCGTTCCACTCCGCCGAATGGGATCACGCAGCCAGGATCGCGGGCAAGCGGGTCGCGGTCGTCGGGACCGGAGCGTCCGCGGTCCAGTTCGTGCCCGAGATCGCCGGGACGGCCGCGCATGTCACCGTGTTCCAGCGCACGGCGCCCTATGTCCTGCCGCGCCCGGACGGACCGATCCCGGAGCGGGTGCGCCGCCTCTACCGCGCGGTCCCGCCACTCCGGCAGCTCAGGCGCGCGCTGATCTACGCGATCTACGAAATGCGCCACGCCGTCTTTCGCGGCCAGCCCCACGCGGTCACTTTCGCAATGAAGATGTGGCGAAAGGGGCTGGAGCGCGCGATCACCGACCCGCATATGCGCGCCCGGCTGACGCCCGACTACCGGATCGGCTGCAAGCGCATTCTCAGCTCGAACGACTGGTATCCGACGCTGGCGCGCGACGACGTGACCCTTGTGGCCAGCGGCGTCGACAGGATCGAGGGGCGTACGCTGGTGGCCCAGGACGGCCGCCGGGTCGACGCGGATGTGCTGATCTGGGGCACCGGCTTCCGCGTGACCGACGCCGCCGAACGCCTGGATGTCACCGGCGCCGGCGGCCGGACCCTGCGCGAGGCCTGGTCGGGCGGGATGCAGGCGCATCTGGGAACCGCGATTGCGGGCTTTCCCAACCTGTTCCTGCTGCTTGGCCCGCATACGGGCCTGGGCCACAATTCGGTTGTCCTGATGATCGAGGCCCAGGTCGGCCATGTCGGCAGGCTGCTCGCGGACATGGAGCGGAAAGGCCTCACGGCGATCGCGCCCTGCGCCGACGCTCAGGCCGGTTTCGAGGCCGAAATGGCCGACCGTCTGGCAGGGTCGGTCTGGCAGGACGGCGGATGCAGATCGTGGTATCAGGACGCGGCCGGGCGCAACCCGACCATCTGGCCCGGCACGGTCGGCGCATTCCGGCGCAGGATGAAACGCGCCGGGCTGGAGCAATACGAGGGGATCGAATGATGGCGGACACTGCGACATGAGCCTCGGCGCCTGGATCACCCTGGCGATTCTGCTCGTCATTCTCGCGGTCCTTGCCGGCGGTGCCTGGCGCACGCGGGTTCTGGCCGCGCGGGCCGAACGTCTTGTGCCCCGTATCGGGCAGGTTCAGCCGGTGCCCGGCGGCATGATCCACTTTGTCAAGGTCGGCGACCCGGAAAGACAGACGCTGGTGCTGATCCACGGGCTGGCCGGGCAGCTGCAGCAATTCACCTACGCCCTCACGGACCGCCTGTCGAACGAGTTCCATGTCATCGCGCTGGACCGGCCGGGCTGCGGCTACTCCACCCGAGACGGCGATGACCTGGCCGCCCTGCCCCGGCAGGCCGAGATGATCGCCGCCTTCCTTGAGGCGCGCGGCATCGACCGCGCGGTGCTTGTCGGCCATTCTCTGGGCGGCGCGGTGGCGCTTGCGACGGCGCTCGACCATCCGGAGCGGGTGGCCGGGCTGGCGCTGCTGGCGCCGCTCACGCACCCGGTCGGAGAAGTGCCTGACGTCTTCCGCCCGCTGGCGGTCCGCTCGGCCTGGCTGCGCCGGGCGCTGGGCCATACGATCGCAATCCCGGTGGGCGAACGCACCGCCGAGGCGGTGCTGACCGAGGTTTTCGCACCCGAGGACTGGCCCGATGATTTCCTGGTCGCCGCCGGCGGGGCATTGGGGCTGCGACCGCAGGCCTATGTCGCGGCCTGCGCCGACCTCGTGGCCTCCGGAGAGAGCATCGCCGGTCAGGCCGCCCGCTATGACGAGCTGTCCGTGCCAGGCGCGATCCTGTTCGGGGCCGGAGATACCGTGCTCGCCCCCGCGGCACACGGAACGACGATGGCCCGCCACGGCCTGCCCACAACCCTTCTTCCGGGACGCGGCCACATGATTCCCCTCACCGCCCCCGAGGACTGCGAGGCCTTCATTCGCAGCACAGCCGAACACGCAGAACCCCGGACATCGCCTCCGACACATGGGGCCGGCAAGGCCTGATAGGCAATCGGCACCCGGCCCAAAATGCCCCTTGACCCCCCCAACGGCCTGACGTAAATCGCCACACATCGTGGCGGAGTAGCTCAGTCGGTTAGAGCAGCGGAATCATAATCCGCGTGTCGGGGGTTCAAGTCCCTCCTCCGCTACCAAATTTTCCTAATCAGGTCAGTATGTTGATCGTCGGCGACCATGAGCCGTGAAGGCCTTGGGAGGCGCCGGGTATCACTCGGGTATCATTCAGCACCCACCGAACTGCTACTGAACCTGCGCTAAAAAGAACGAAAAACGAACCTGGCGGCTCTTGTGCCCTTGGCGCGCCATCCCCATATATGTAGTATGGCGCTCAATTGGGGGCGTTTCAGTTACGTGTTTAAACTGTCAAGGCCAGTTTCGCTGCCGGTGCAGATCGCGAGTTCGATCATTCGGGCTCCTCTCGCCAGCCACGCGGGCGGCTTTGTGGCAATCCGGCAATACCACATTGCCAGATGCTTCACAGTATACACGACCACTAAGCTAATGGGATGAACTGCCTTCCCACCAACCCGCTGCTACCGTGGCGGGCATAGGTGGAGAGAGGAGCATCTGATGGACATCAAGGTTCTGGGCATTGACCTGGGCAAGACCGTTTGCAGTCTTGCCGGGCTGAATGAAGAGGGAGCGGTCGTGTTTCGCAAACGGCTCCAGCGGTATCGGCTGCTGGACTTTCTTGATACGCTTCCGCGCTGCGTCGTTGCAATGGAAGCCTGCGGCGGGGCGCATCACATCGGGCGATTTTGTCTTCAGAACGGGCATGAGCCTCGGCTGATGTCGCCACTCTATGTCCGTCCCTATGTGAAGGTTCACAAGAACGACGACCGTGACGCGGAGGCCATTGCCGAAGCCGCGACGCGTCCGACGATGTCATTTGTCG
>NZ_FNYD01000027.1 GCF_900109035.1 Cribrihabitans marinus | reverse complement strand
GTCCATTTTGCCGTCCAGTCCTCTGCCTAATCTCGACAGCAGGACTCGCACAGACAGCCTCAGAGCGGCAGGAGGGGATCGGCGAGGCGCTTACAGACGAGCCTCAACGCCTTCAAAATATACGCGACGGAACGCTACACGATTACACCTTCCGCAAGCATGACATTGTTGTGACACCCGCTGGCGTTCGGTCGGGTTGGCGGTGGTTTGAACAATCCGACGTGATTGTCGTAACCCTCGACCCAAAACCTGTCGAACGTTTTGCGCAGACAGAGCTCGGGATGCTGCTCGATGCGCGACAATTCCAGGACATGCCACAGTTTTCAGACCCGGATTTATGTGCAGCCGGGATTATCCTGCGCGATGCGCTGGAGCACGACAACGTCACGTCGGGCGTCATGTTTGAAGCGATGAGCCGGGTGTTTCTCGTTAAGCTTCTGCAAAAGTATGGGGACCGCCGCCGCGAAGACGTCGAGCTATCCGCCAGTTTCACCTCGGACCACTATGCTCGGGTCCTGGCGTTCATCCGAAGCAGGTTGGACAAAACCATCACCGTCGATGAACTCGCGTCCGAGGCGGGGATGAGCAAGTCGCATTTCAACCGGGTGTTCAAGGAAACGCTTGGGGCGACCCCGATGCAATATGTGATGGCCTACAGGATCGAGCAGTCGGTCAAGATGCTGGACGATCCGGCGCGCCCGCTGGGCGAGATTGCCTATGCCTGCGGTTTTGCCGATCAGGCGCATTTTTCCCGCAGCTTCAAGCAGATCACAGGCAAAAGCCCCCGTGCGTACCGCGCCGCCGGCCCAACAACTTAGCGAAAGCGCGATCTTTCAAAAACCTCGGTTTCTGGTTCAAGTCTTTAAGTCTCTCGCGGTCCATCTCTCTGGTCATGAGGCAATGATGCCACCAACCAGGAGAGACAACGATGAAAGCTTTTTCCCTCACTACCGCCGCAATGCTGTTGGCTTCGACGGCCGCTATTGCACAGGTTGAAACCCGCAGCGTCACCTTCGAAAACGAAGGCGCAACACTGTCCGGGACTCTGTATCTGCCCGAAGGGCATGATGGTTCTGCACTGCCCACTGTCGTCGTGACCGGTGCATGGACAACCGTTCAGGATCAGATGCCGTCGATCTATGCCGAGGAAATGGTCGAGCGGGGCTTTGCCGCTTTCACCTTTGACTTCCGTGGCTGGGGCCGCTCTGGTGATCTGCCGCAGAACGTGCGGTTCGTTGAAAGCCCGGAAGCCAAGACATCCGACATCCGCGCCGCCTTTGCATTTGTCGGCACATTGCCGGAAGTGGATGCGACCCGTGTCAATGGCTTGGGCATCTGCGCCTCTGCCGGGTACATGGTTGATGCGGCGGCAGGCAATGACCGCGTCCAGCGCGTCGGCCTCGTCGCACCGTGGCTCCAGAACGAAGAGATCGTGAACGCTGTCTACGGTGGGCCCACAGGCGTGTCAGGCCTGATTAAGGTCAGCCGTGCGGCTGAGGCAGCTGGGGGCAAGATCATTCCCGCCGCTGGTCCGACAGGCACCGAAGGTGTGCTGATGCCGTTCGATGGGTACTACGTGGACCCCGAGCGCGGTGCGATCCCGGCCTATGACAACCAGTGGAACAATGCTGGCTGGGAAGGCTGGCTGACATATCATCCCGCTGACAATCCGGATCGTCTGACCCAACCTCTGGCCATCGTGCACTCCGAAGCAGCGGCCATTCCGCAAGGAGTGCGCACGTTCCTCGCGGGCTTCAAAGGTGAGGTAACGCTGAAGATGCTCGAAGACGTGACGCAATTCGACTTCTACGACAACCCTGAGGATGTCACGCGCGCTGCTGACACCGTTGCCGATCACTTTGCGGGCGTCGCAGCTCAGGATAGCTGAACCTATCTGCCACCGCACCGGCAACTCGGCTGGTGCGGCCCCCACCACTCACGAACACCATAAACCTCAGGGCGCTACTGCGTTCTGACCACAGGACAGGATTGCACAATGAAACATCTTCTTCTCTCATGCTTTCTGTTCGCGCCGCTCGCCGCCACTGCGGATCCGGTAGACCAGATCAACGCTTCGATCACCGATATTGCAGCAGGGGCCGACCGTCACGACTGGCCCCGCGTGCGCAGCGCATTCGCGGACGAGGTCACGCTGGATTACACGAGCCTCTGGGGCGGCGACGCGATCACGCAAGCCGCAGATGACATCATCGCGCAATGGTCCGGGTTTCTGCCTGGCTTCGACGTCACGCATCACATGGTCACAAATGAGACGATCACCGTGACCTCAAACGAAACCGCGACGGCGCAGGCTGATTTCACGGCAACGCACCGGATCGGAGACGACCTGTGGGTGCTGGGCGGGCGCTACGACTACGCCCTCATCTTGGTGAATGAAGCGTGGAAGGTATCCGCCATGACCATGACCGCCCTCTGGGAAACCGGGTCCCGCGATCTGGTCGCTCAAGCTGCCGAGCGCGCAGCGCAATCCAACTGAAACCATCAATCAAGGAGAGAAGCATGACACATTCGTTTTCCCCATCCCGCCGCACACTTCTGACCGCTGGCGCGGCTGCGGCAGCCACTGGTCTGGCCCAAGGGGCCGCAGCACAATCGACGTCGCAGGGTAAATTCGCCGGACGGCACGTCCTGATCACAGGCGCAACATCCGGGATTGGTGAGGCCACAGTGCGCGCCTTTGCACGAGAAGGTGCCAACGTGGCCTTTAACGGTCGTCGTGCCGGACTGGGTGCTGACGTCGAACAGTCCATCAATGCGGATGATGCCACGCGTCAAGCGGGTGGCCGGGCTCTATACGTTGAGTCTGATGTGCGCGAAGAGGCACAGATCATTCGCTTCATGGAAACAGCCCGTGAAGCTTTTGGCGAGGTCCATATCGCGTTCAACAATGCCGGTGTCGTTTTTGGCAACGGTTCACTGACCGGGAACGCGCCGCTGGCCGAGATCGAGGCCGCTGATTTTGACGATGTCTGGGCCACAAATACGCGTGGCCTGTTTCTGTCGATGAAGCATGAGGTGCCGTCGATGTTGCGGAATGAACCATGGGGACGTGGTGGTCTGCGTGGCGTCATCGTCAATAATTCGAGCGTCAGCGCGCATGGTGGATTCGCGACGATTAGCCCTTATTCCACTAGCAAACATGGTGTTCTGGGCCTGACGCGTGGGGGAGCCAATGACTACGGCGGCTACGGCATCCGCATTGTGGGTGTAGCCCCAGGTGGTGTCGATACGCCAATGCGCCGTGCTTCTATCGAGGCGCAGGGGCGTGACCCCGACGAGGCGCAAGCCCCGAACATGAGCTACCGCACAAACACAAGCGACGAGATCGCCGATGTGGTCATGTTCCTCGCCTCCGATGCGGCTTCTTCGCTGCAGGGCACCGATCTGGACGTGACGATGGGCATGCTCAGCGGACCCTTTGCGCCACCAAACCGCAACTCCTGAACCTAACTCAATCAGAAAGGAAACCAGAACATGACCAATGACATCGACACCACCCGCCGCACCCTTTTGACTGCCGGAGCCGCCGGACTTGCCGTGGCCGGAATGACGGGCGGCGCGCAGGCGCAAACCGCGAACCGGCTGCTTGAGGGACAAACCGTCTTCATCACAGGGGCCGCGCGCGGTATCGGGCGCGCCATTGCCATCGCAATGGCAGACGCGGGCGCAGATGTTGCCGCCTATGACATCCTGACGGATATCCCCGACTTCCCCATCCCCATGGCAACACCGGAAGATATGGCCGAAACGCAGGCTGGCGTAGAAGCTGCAGGCGTTCAATTCCGCAGCTACGCCGGAGACATCCGCGACCTTGATGCCCAGCAAGCGGCCCACGCGGACGCCGACGCCGCACTTGGCCCCATCGGCATCGTCGTGGCCAATGCAGGGGTGAACCTGAACGCCGGGTTCCTGATCGAGAAGCCTGACACCTGGTCCACTGCATGGGAGACCGTCACCGACGTCAACATCAAGGGTACGGCAGCCACGTTGCGTGCCACGGTTCCCGCCATGACCGCCCGTGGATCAGGACGCGTGATCATCGTTGGCTCGACTTTCGGCAGACAAGGCAACGCATCAAACCCAGCCTACATCGCCTCGAAATGGGCGACGCAGGGGATGATGAAAGCCTTGGCCATCGAGGTCGGGAAACAAGGCGTGACCGTCAACACCGTGAACCCGACCGCCGTGCAAACCGGCTTTGGCGGACCGCGCACGCAAGAACAGATCGACGGGTCGAACGCATGGTTGGCGGCCAACTACCACCAGTTGGATGTCGGGCTGCTGCAACCCGAAGATATCGCGGGCAGCACCGTATTCCTGGCCAGCCCGGGTGCCGCTATGATCACGGGCACGTCCATTGACGTCTCTGCCGGTGCGGCGGCTCGGTATACCGCGTGAATCAACGCGGGCGGCCCTGATCCGGGGGGGCCGCCCATGTTACAGACGGAGAGATCGCAATGTTTAGAACACTTCTTGCAGCCGCCGCGGCGGCTATGACAGCCGGAGCATCGCCACAAGTGGCGCGCGCGGATATGACGACGACCTTACCCGTCCCTGACGTCAGCCTTTTTGCCAGCACGCCCAGCTTTGGCGAAGGGCTGGTTTTTGACGCAAACGGCACGCTTTTTGTTTCTGACGCTGTCCAAAGCCAATTGCTGCGCATCACGCGGGACGGAGCAGTCTCGGTCTGGTCAGAGGAGGTGAGGATGCCCAACGGGCACAAGATCTTGCCTGATGGGTCCCATGTCATCATGGAAGGCGGGATCTGGGAGGACCCGGCGGACCAGGGCGCATTGGTGCATCTTGATGCGTCAGGCACCTTGATCGACCGATACGGGACCGATGATCAGGGCCGCAACTTTCGCTGGCCCAACGACATCGCGCTCGATCTGCCGAATGGCGGTTTCTACTTCACTGATCCGGGCCGATTCATGAGTGACGAGCCGGGTCGGATTTTCCATGGGTCATCGGATTTCACGATCACAACCGTCTCTGATCGTCTCGTGGAATTCCCGAACGGAATCGTTCTGTCGCCGGATGGTCAGACACTTTTTGTGGCGGAGTCCTTGCAAAATCGCATTCTCGCCTTCGAAGTCTCGGCCCCGGGCTGTCTTGGTTCTCCGCGCGTCTTCGCCGAGCTGCCGTCTTTTCCAAATCATTGGACCAACGGGCAAGCCGAGCCCGATGGCATCGCGCTGGATAACGATGGCAACCTGTTTGTCGCCCATTTCGGAGCAGGACTGGTGCATGTCGTGTCACCGGACGGGACAATGCTGGGGTCCTACACGAGCGGTTCTGGCACGGTCACAAATCTGGCCTTCGACCCGACTCAGCCAAGTAACCTTTATGTCTATGCCGCAACAGGTTTGTCTTTTGACGAAATTGAGGAAGGAGGCGAGATCATTCGCATCGGTCTCCCCGGGATTTCTGGGCTGCGCCTAGTCGAGACGGATGCTGGTGATCCACCGGCAACTGACTAGTATTCAGGTGTAAGCGCCTCGGCGATCCCCTACGCGGCGCGGCTTGACGCGGCCGCAAAGTTCCAGGGCATGAGATCGTCGATGCGGCTTCTGGGATGACCGTC
>NZ_FNYD01000001.1 GCF_900109035.1 Cribrihabitans marinus | reverse complement strand
ATTCTTGCGATTCCGCTTCGGGCTGGACACCGCCTTTAGACGTCACAGGGAACACGCCATTCTCAAGTTCCCTTGAAAGTCAGCTCTTCGCTCAAGCCGACTGAACGCTTTGCACCTACAGAGAAAGCCCGGAAACCGCCCGAATTGTTCTGAAACCTGTAGCAGCCCAAAGCCGACCTTCACGCCTTCGGCAGCAAACGTCAGGTTCGACGCCTAAAGCCCTCGCGGGCCATTGCCTGCGCTACGTTCACTCGGAGTGTTTCAATGATTGCCGGTCTTTCGAGCCGATCATGGTATCGTGGCGTAGCCGGCCCATATCGAGCGATCTTTAGTGAGGAGTTGAGAACCCGGAATGGACAAGCTCTCGGTTATGCACGCCTTCCGCCGCATCGTCGAACGCGGAAGTTTTGCGCGGGCGGCGGAGGACCTCGGCGTGTCCCCGGCGCTGCTGAGCCGCGAGGTTAAGCTGCTCGAGGAAAGCCTCTGCACCACGCTTCTCACGCGCACGACGCGGTCCATGTCGCTGACGGATGCGGGGCGGCTCTACTACGACGAGGCAAGCGGCATCCTCGATGCTGTATCCGGGGTCGAGACGCGCATCCGCGACGGCGCCGGGGCGGTGCGCGGGCATCTGAAGGTGAACGCGCCCAGTTCCTTCGGGCAGACGGTCATAGCACCATTCCTGCCGGGCTTTCTCGACAGCTATCCCAACTTGCGGCTCACGCTCTCACTCGACGATCGCGTCGTGGACATGGTCGAGGGCGGGTTCGACGTCTCGATCCGTATCCGGGTCGCCATGCCCGACTCGGCACTCGTTGCGCGCAAGATAGGGACGATGCACCAACGAGTCTTCGCCGCACCCTCCTACCTGGATCGCGCAGGTATCCTGTCGACACCGGATGACATCACACGGCACCGCGTGATCGGCTTCCTGCTCGCGGACCACCTCACATCCTGGGAGTTGCATGGCCCTTCCGGCACGACCAAAATCGACCTCGACCCGCTGGTTCGGGTCGGCAACAGCCTCGTGCTGCGCGACCTGTTGATCGCAGGTCAGGGCATTGGCACCTTGCCGGACTTCGTCTCGAAGGAGCCCGAGGCGCGGGGCGATCTTCTCCGGGTGCTGCCCGACTGGGAGCTTCCCGCGCCCGAAATCTTTGCCGTGACGGCCTCGCGCCTCGGCATGGACGCGAAGGTCACGGCGTTTCTCGACCACCTTCGGGCGGCGCTGGGCCCCTGACATTCTTCAATCCACGTTAAGAATGAAGTGACAGACGGCCGGTTATTCTCGCCGTCTCCATCCCCGATCCTCTTGGGCATCGCAACCCCAACTCTGAGAGGATCCCATGACCCGCGTTCTCGTTCTTTACTATTCCAGCTACGGCCATGTCCGTGCGCTTGCGCAGGCCGAGGCCGAAGGTGCGCAATCCGTGCCTGGCACCCACGTCGACCTGCGCCGTGTGCCCGAAACCGTCCCGGAGGAGATCCAGCGGAAGGCCGGCTTCGCGGCCGACGACACGCCCGTTGCAGTGCCCGCCGATCTGGAGACCTATGACGCCATCATCTTCGGTACGCCCACGCTCTTTGGCATGATGGCCGGACAGATGAAGTCCTTCCTCGACCAGGCGGGCGGGCTCTGGGCGCGGAACGCGCTGGTGGGCAAGGTCGCGGCGGTCTTCACCTCCACCGGCTCACAGCATGGCGGGCACGAGGCGACGCTGCTCTCGACCCAGATCCCGCTGCAGCATTTCGGCATGCTGATCGCGGGCATGCCCTATACCTTCGCCGGCCAGACAACCGCCGAAGGCATCGTCGGGGGCGCGCCCTATGGCGCGGGTACCATCGCCGGCGCCGACGGCTCGCGCCACCCAACCGAGACCGACCTGGCCGGCGCACGTTTCCAGGGCGCCCATGTGGCACGGATCGCTGCGCGGCTGGCCGGGACCACCTGGCAAGAGGAGGCCGCGTGATGACCTCCCTCACCATCGACTTCTTTCACGACGTCGTCTGCTGCTGGTGCTTCAACATCTCCTCGCGGATGCGCGCGCTGGCGACCGAGTTCGATCTGGACATTCGGCACCGCAGCTTCGTCCTGCAGGCCAGCCCGGCCGAGATGGCCATGCGCTGGGGCACGCCCGAAGATGCCCGCGAGACCATCCTGGAGCACTGGGCGGTCTGTCGCGGTGTGAGCGACCATCCGGAGCTCGTCGATATCGACGCCATGCGCGCGGCCCCCTTCGACTACCCGCACGGCATGACCGCCGCGCTGGGCTGCAAGGCCGCGGAGCGGCTGGGTGGACAGGCGGCGCATTGGGACATGTTCGACCGGCTTCAGCGCGCGCATCTGGCCGAGGCGCGGAACGTCGCCGATCCGGCCACGGTGTTGGATGCGGCGCGCGAGCTGGGTTTCGAGGCGGCTGCCTTTGCACAGGTCTTCGACGCCCCGGAAACCCGCCGCGCGGTCGAGGCCGACCGACAGGACGCTCGCGCGCTGCAGGTCCGGTCGATCCCCGCACTCATCATCCGCGAAACGGGCGCCCGCCTCGTCAATGGCCCGCGCAAGGACCTCTCGGCGCAGCTGCGCGCGGCCCTGAGGCTTGTCGCATGAAAGGAAATCCAATGATCGTCACAGTCCTACGCATATTCGCCCGACACCGCCGCTGCACTCCGCGCGGCGTGCCGCACGGCCTTCCGCCCCACGTGATGCGCGACATCGGTCTCAAGCCGAGCCCCGAACGCCGTCGCTTTCCCTTCCATCCGCTCTGGTAAGAGCCACGACGAGGAGACGACCACCATGTCCCGCACCACCGACATCCTTCTCACGGCGCTCGCCCCAGCGATCTGGGGCAGCACCTATCTGGTCACGACCGAGGCGTTGCCGCCCGGCTATCCCGTAACGCTTGCCGCGCTGCGCGCCCTGCCGGCCGGGCTTCTGCTGCTGATCCTCACGCGACGCCTGCCGCCCCGCGCTTGGCTCGGGCGGGCCTTCCTCCTTGGCAGTTTCAACTTCGCGCTGTTCTGGACGTTGCTCTTCGTTGCCGCCTACCGGCTCCCCGGTGGCATTGCCGCCACGCTGGGGTCGCTGCAGGCCATGATGGTGATCCTGATGGCACGCGGATGGCTTGGCACGCCGATCCGGGCGGGTGCGGTCGCCGCTGCCGCTACCGGCGTTCTGGGGGTGGCGCTCTTGCTGATTGGCCCCGACGCCGTGCTCGACCCCGTGGGGATCGCCGCAGGGCTTGGTGGTGCTGCGTCGATGGCGGCAGGCACGGTCCTCAGCCGGAAATGGCAGCCGCCGGTATCCGCGCTCAGCTTCACTGCATGGCAGTTGACCGCGGGCGGCTTGATCCTGCTGCCCTTCGCACTGATCATGGAACCGGCGCTGCCGCCGCTGACAGTGACGAACGTCACTGGGCTGGCTTGGCTTGGCCTCATCGGCGCGGCGGTGACCTACGCGCTCTGGTTCCGGGGCGTGGCCCGGATCGAACCCGGTGCGGTTTCGATGCTCGGGATGATGAGTCCGGTGACAGCCGTGTTTCTCGGCTGGGTGGTTCTGGGCCAATCCCTGACGTTCGTACAGGGTCTCGGCGCAGCAATCGTCCTCGGCTCTGTCTGGGCGGGGCAGCAGGCGAACCGCCCATCCGCCGGATTTACCCCAGTGCGTCCTGTCAAAAGCTGGGCATGGTTCGCCTGATCACTCATTTGGGAAAGGGCAGCGCCTCATGACTCCCCTTGCACTCACCGCCGACCTCGCCCGGAAGGCCCGGCTTGCCGGATGTCTCTACCTCGTCATCATCGTCACGGGTCTCGGGGCTGAGCTGGGACTGCGCGCGCCCCTGATCGACTTCAGCGATGCCGACGCCACCGCCGCCGCGATCCTTGCGGCACCGGTCCAGTTCCGCCTCGCCATCGCCTCAGACCTCATGATGGCGCTCAGCGATGCAGGTCTTGCGATCCTGCTATATCTGATCTTTCGCACGGTGGCGCCGGGCCTTGCGCTGTCGGCAATGGTGTTCCGCCTGATTCAGACGGTGCTGATCGCCACGAGCCTCACGGCTCTGCTGGCAGCGTGGTTGGTGCTGAGCCGCGCCGACGAGCTGACCGATGCTCCGGTGCTGGCTCTGGTGTTTCTGGGCCTGCACGCCTACGGTTACGATCTCGGACTGGTATTCTTCGGTGTGAACAGCCTAATCATGGGCTCACTTGTCTGGCGCTCGGGTCTCATCGCCAGGGCGTTCGGTGCCGGGCTCGGGATCGCTGGGCTTGTCTATGTTACCGGCAGCGGCCTGCGGTTCTTCGCACCCGAGTTCTCGCCAGTGTTCCTGCCGGCCTACGGGCTGACGATCCTCGCCGAGACGGCGTTTTGTCTGCGCCTGCTCTCGCAGAAGGGGCCGAAGTGACATGAGGCGCCCCCTTTCCATCCAAATCACAGCAACCCGGAGAAAAACCAATGACCGAACGAGGCTTCACCGTCCGCGCGCTTGGTGAAATCGCCATCCGCTGCATTGATCACAGCGCCATGGTGGCGTTCTACCGCGATGTGATCGGGCTTGCACCGATGCGGGACCCACAGGACGCGCCCATCGCCTTTTTCCGGATCGCCGACGGCTTTGAAGGCCATACCGCCGTTCTGGCCCTGTTTCGCCACGACATCGAGGGCGCCGGCCGAGCCGGTGCCAATGACCAGCCACCAGCTACAGGGCCGGGATCCTCGCTCCACCACATCGCGCTCAGCTTACCTTGGAAGGAACAGGATGCTGTCATCGCGTGGTACGAGGAACTCGGGCGGGACTATCAAGTCGAGACCTTCGACTGGGTCGGCTGGCGCGGAGTCTTCACCTTTGATCCCGACGGCAACACAGTCGAGCTCGTTGCCAAGGATCCGAGTTGGAAAGGGTCGACGGCTTAGAGGCGCCGCCGTTACCGCACGGCGGTGCTCCTCGCTCCATCAGGCGAAATTCCGGGAATTCTCCTGAGTGGGATTGCAAGGGCCGTTCACCCAAGTCCCGGATGGCAATTCCGTCGCACTTGTCACCGCGATAAGTGAATGACACCTCTAATGATTCACCGATCGATAGTATCACCGATAAAACGGCATTCCCATTGGGGTCGCGGGTTCTGATGCACGCAGATTGGTTTTTTACACTGCGGCTTGTAAAATGTAGCTTCTGAACACCTCGTGCACGTTGATGTTATCTCCGTGTTAATCGGGGCGACATTTGACACCCGGATTTCGGCCTTCTCATTGTTGCGCGCGCCCGAGAAGACGTCGCGAGAAGGAGGCACATTTTTTCCCTAACTAACCGGAAAAATGCTTCGCCTCCAGCCCATCCGGCCAATCTCGCTTGTGACTGACGAAACGAACGAGGTGTCTCCCCAGTAGTGCCCATGCGACATGCGGCCTTTCGCTGACCTCGGCGATTTCCAAGTGATGCGCGAGACACAGCGACCGGCGGCGCAACGGACCTCCGATCCTTCCTGACCCGGGACGAAGCCCGGACGAAACCATCACAAGGAGGTCCCCATGTTTCATTCGAGAGTAACCGCCAGCACGGAAGCCCGCTCCATGTCGGCCGGCGAGCTGGCGCTGAGGGAGTTTCTCTCCCATCACGACGAGGCGCTCGGCCATACAGCGGTCCTGCTCGCAGACCGGCGCGGCGCTCGGCTCCTCAACGGGATCCGCGACGGCCTGGAACAGCCCGGGTCGATCACGCACGGCCTCCGACGATTGCTTCTCCAGCTGCGGGCGATTCTGCTCCTCGAGCAGGCCCATGAAGAGGAGTGGGAGGCCGAGGGATGTGTCGCCCTGCTCGAGCCCGAGGACCCGATCGTCCCCGAGCTCTGCCTGTTCGCTGACGGCCTCGATGATGTGCTGCGCGGCGCGGGGATCGCTCCAACCGAAGAAAAGCGGATCATCTGATGTCCCTACGCCGGCCGTCGCGCGTCCAGCGAGGCGGCCGAGGTGAAGCAGCCGCTCTCCCAGGAAAACCCGCCAGCCTACCACTTTTTCCTTCGTGTTCCCGCAGAATGACCAATGTCCCCGTCACCAACACACGACAGCCGCCCCCGTTTTCAGCCGAAAGGAGCCAGCCCGACCCGCCCCCTCTCCCCGCGATGCACGGACCATGACGCCGATGACTCAGGCACCACCAGCACCGTTCGTTCATGCATGAAAGGGAGAAAATCATGCACAACTCCACCACCGTCAACACCAGCCAGGCCCGCTTCGACGCAGTGGCCGGGACAGAGAAACACCTGCGCCGGCACGGTGCGGGGCTCTGCGACCTCCTGGATGCGCTCGACGACAAGAGCGGGTTCGACGCCCTCTGCGATCTGCACGGTGCGGTCCCCGAACGGTTCCCGGATGCCGATGCCGTCGAGCAGGCGCTCCGCGACATTCGCCGCATTCTGTCGGAGCAAGCACCCTCCGCGCTCGACCGGATCAGCCATGAGCGCAGCCTGCCGGCGTCCGACATGGCACGATGGCATGGCGCGCGCGTCAGCGAGCTGCTTGCGAGGTTCCGCCATGCCGGGTAGGGCCGCGCCGCGATGTGCCCTGCAGATCGCGAGACAGCGCCGTCTGAGTGTCTATCCGGAGGAATTCGGTCTCGAGCAAGACATCTGCGATGTCACGCTCTGGCTCGTCCAGAAGTACCGCTTACCGTCGGCCCTCGTCTGGATCGACCGGCACTACGTCCAATGCGGCCGTGAGATCGCAGGCATCACGGTGATGACGTCCCCGAGACATCCTGATCCCCCAAGCCCGGCGGCACGCGAAGCGTTCCTCGCGCTCGGCTACGAGATAAAACATTCCGGCGCGGACTCTTACGGCCACCAATGCTGCGACGGGAGGCATTCAAACCATGAGATCCTTCAGGCCTATCCGATCATTATTGATCTCCATGTTGTGGTGGATATGGCTCAACTTTCGGTTTCGTGACCGCTTGGACCACAGCGCCTGTCCGCCTTGCAAGCACGGTCGAGGCCGGACCCTGGCTCGGAATTGCGCGCACTTCAAATCCATCGATACTCTCGATGGCCCGCATCAAGCGAGAGCGGGACAAGAACCGACCGGTGCCGCGATACAAAAGCGCCTGGCGCATCAGACCGTCCGCCAGCCCACGGGCAGGCTCATCGGCGCAGAACGCGAGGCACAGCGCGCCGCCTCGTCGAACGACCCTGCAAAGCTCAGTCAATGCCAGAAAGGGATCCGGTACGGTTTCCAGCGCCCAGACACAGGTCACAAGATCGAACGCGCCGTCTTCAAACGGCAGCGCCTCCAGTCGTTCTTGCATCTTCGGCACAGGAATGTCCGCGCAGCGCGCAAGCATGGCTGCAGACGGGTCGAGCAGGGTCATCAGTTGCGGCGACATGCCCTCGGCAATCAATGTACGGGCCAGTTTGCCGGTGCCGCAGCCCGCATCCAGCAACTTCGAGTTCGGCGTTGCGAGCGCGCGCACCAAAGCCTCTAAGGCGGCCTGAGCCTCGCCTCCTGCATGCCGCAGCCAGCGATGATGCAGCCTGTCATAGCGCGGCGCCAGTCTCTCGTATTGATCGACTCCATCGCGTATGGGCGTCTGTGCAAACATCTGATTTTCCTGGCTTTCGGAAACGTCGTGATACGGACACGGACGCTTACAAGTGTTGGTTGCCGGCCTGAGCCGCGGCACGTTCCTGATCGGTCCACGTCCAAGCGGTCCATAGAATTGCGGCGAGGGCCGCGAGCTCGATGACGAGGTGAAAGGTGTCGTCCAGGTCAGGCGGCGCGGAGGAGAGGAGCGTCCCCGTCGTAATGATTGCTGCAAGGATGGTGACAGGACGGCCGATCCTGCGGGTCAGCAGCAGCGAAAAGAGCACCATCGCGATCGGGACCTGGACGTGGACACCGCCCAGAAGCATCAGTTCTTCCGTGATCTCCATGCCGTTGTAATGGCCGGTGAGCAGCATCTTGAGGTGGGACGCGAGGACAAACTGGTGAATGTCGCGAAAGATGATGTTGAGCAGGATGAAGAGCCAGAGGGCTGAGAGAAGGGTATGGGGATCGAGCTTTCGCATTCGGGTTTCCTTTTGGAGGTGGTAAGGCCGGTCGGCATGTGGCCAAGGGTCAAGGCGTGCTGGAGACCGTCGCGCGCGATCTGCGCGTCCCGAAGGCACGATGGATCAGGACCTCCGCGACCCCGATGTTGATCGCCCACGCGGCCACCATCATCAGGTCCCGCGAGACGCCGAGCGGCTCGGTTCCGAAGAAGATCATGGCGATCAGAAAGAGCGCGGTCTGCGTTGAGGCCCCTTGGGCGATGGCATAGGCACGCAGCATCGCGGCCCGGTGCGAGGCGATGTCTCGCGACCGGATTGCAACGACGGCCCACGCAATCAAGGCGACCATCGCGAGGCTGAGCGTGACCCGCGCCCCGTAGAGCAGTGGTCCTTGCAGCGCCGCTGGGAACGTGTAGGACACGGTCATCCAGAGCCCGGTGAGCGCGCTGACGGCATCCCGCTGCCGCCACGACCCGCCCGAGGGTCCGGTGCAGGGCTGGGCGATGGCGCCGCAGGCTCGGCAGGAACTGAACGGCCCCGGCCAGGCAGAAAACCGAACTGCCGAGGATGTGCAGCGTGATCGGCACGGGATCGATCACCGCGCGCGGGTTCGGCGGAACGATCGCCGGCATGCCAAGAAGCTCCGGAATCCGGAATAGTCCGCCCACGGCTGGGATGAAGGAGTAGAGGAATACCAGGGCGAGGAACGCCCATTCGCGACGGCTTACGAAATGCATGCTGCGGTCTCTCGGAATAACGGGGCGGTTGGCTTCACGCGGCCTTGCGCGCGACGATGATCGGACTCATGCGGTTCTTGCCGAAATGCATAGTGCGCTCGACCTCGAAGCCCGCGTCCGCGATATGCCGGACGAGCTCCGCCCGGCTCAGCGGCGTGACCCTCGGCGCGATGCGGAGCGTGGTGAGCGTGGGGATCAGCACACGGATCGGCCAGGCGGCCGCCTTCGTGCACACCGTCTTGGACAGGAACAGACCGCGCGGCCTCAGCTGCGCGTGCACGGTCGCCAGAACCCCCGGGACGTCCTCGACCAGGTGCAGCAGGCTGAAGGCGCAGATTGCGTCGAAGGGCGCCCCGGCGACCTGCTCGGCCGCGTCGGCATGATGAAACGTGACGTTCTCCGGTGCGCCCGGGCCGAGCTTCGTACCGGCGATCCCGATCATGGCGCGGGAGCCGTCTGTCGCGGTGTATTTGGCGACGTGGCGCGCGAGCCGCAGCGCGGTGGTACCCGTCCCGCAGCCGATCTCGAGGACCCGGTCACCGGGCTTCAGCAGCGAAGCGGCGAGCGCGAGTTTCTCGTGGTAGGCGTCGGGATCACCCACGGGCTTGCGGGCGTATTTTGGGGCCATGCGGTCCCAGAAGGGTTGAGCGGTCATCGGTCTATCCATCGAAACAAGTGGGCGCGCGGCGCGGTGAAACGGGGCGGCCATCGGGCCGCTCCCTGTGGAGAGCGGTATTGCCCATGCGTACACGACTGGTCGATTGCCTAAATCCGTCCATCTGCTATACGCTGGTACATGAACTGGCAGGCCATCTCCTTCGACTGGAACCAGGTGCGCGCCTTCCTCGCGACAGCCGAGGAAGGCTCGTTCAGTGGTGCTGCGCGCGTGCTGAAGTCGACCCAGCCGACCATCGGGCGGCAGATCGGCGCGTTGGAGGAAGCGCTGGAGGTGACGCTCGTCGAACGCAGCGTCCGGGGGCTGACCCTGACAGAGTCCGGTCGAGACCTGCTCCTCCATGTCCGTGCGATGGGCGAGGCGGCGACGCTGATCTCCATGGTGGCCGACGGAAAGTCGCAGGACGTGACGGGCGAGGTCACGGTCACAGGGACCGACCTGCTGTCCGCTGCGATCCTGCCCCGCGTCCTCAAGCCTCTCAGGGACGCCGCGCCGGGCGTCCGCGTCCGCATCCTCGCCTCGAGCGAGATGGAAAACCTGACGCAGCGCGACGCCGATATCGCGATCCGGCATGTCCGGCCGGACCAGCACGACCTTATCGCGCGGCACCTCGGCGACTTTCGCGCGAATCTCTATGCCGCGACCGATTATCTCGACCGCGCCGGCCGTCCGCGCACCGCGCGCGACATCGCCGACCACGACTTCGTGGGCAATGCCGATCCCGAACGCCTGATGGCCCCGCTGTACAACATGGGCGTGCCGATCCGGGCGGAAAGCTTCGTGATGTCGAGCGCGAGCGGCGTCGTCGCCTGGGAGCTGGTGAAGGCGGGCTATGGCGTCTCCATGCAGCCCGAAACCCTCGGTGACGCCGAGCCGGGCATCGAAAAGGTTCTGCCCGATTTTCCGTCGCTGGAGTTCCCCATCTGGCTGGTCACGCACCGCGAGTTACAGACCAGCCGCCGCATCCGCATCGTCTTCGACACCTTGGCCCGCGGCCTCGCAGAGCGCGTGGGGCGTGGAACCCGCGCCGCTTGACAGCACACCCCGGGCCGTCTAACAGCGCCGCAGGCAACAGACGCCTGCCGCCCGCCGACATTCCGTCAAGGTGAAGTTCTGTAGCCGATACGATCTTCGTCATCCTCGGCACCTGTCGCGCGGATGGTAATGCGGGCCCCGTCCAATCCTTGCGCGACCTGAGCCGGAAGGAAAACGGGGTCATGTCGTCCCACATCAATTCGTTTCTCACAGGGCCGCTCGGCCCGATCTGCGCGCGCACAGCGCTTCCCATCATCTTCGTCATGGGCATGAACGGCGCTCTCGCCGTGGCCGATTCGCTTGTCCTGGGGCATTTCTCGGGGGCGAACGCGCTGGCCGCCGTTACGCCAATCGGGGAAGGGTGGGTATGACACGCGAGTTGCCGACGATCGCAAAAGCGAAGCGGGAAGCTAAACGGATACGCGCGACCCTCACCGAACAGGGTGAACCGATCAGCCACGCGCAGGCGCTGGAGAAGGTCGCACAGCGGCACGGCTTCCGCGACTGGAACGCGTTTCATGCCGAGATGCGCGACCGCCCGCCCCGAGGTTGGACCGCCGGTGGGCGGGTGACCGGGCGCTACATGTCGCAACCCTTCGCCGCGACAGTACTGGCGGCTGACCAGTTGCGACCCGGTTGGTTTCGGCTGGTCCTCGATCTCGACGAGGCGGTGGACGTGGTCCGCTTCGAGAGCTTCTCGAACCTGCGCAAGCAGATCCGGGTCGAGGTCGGCCCCGATGGCCACTCTAAGGAGCGAACGTCGGACGGGACGCCGCATGTCGAACTCGATCTCTGAAGACTGAATTGGCCACCCCGCATCGCACCCCAGGCGAGGCAGGGCGGTCACTGCAATTGAGGGTGCGCGACACACGGTGAGACGCCACGCGCCGCAGCCTTTCAGGAAACTCAATGAACCACGAACTGATCTTCTCTCTTGCGGGTATTCTGGCGATGGCCGGTTGGGCCTCGCTCCTCCTGTCACCCCTTATGCCGATCTTGTCCGAGCGGATCGCAGGTTGGACCATTCCTGTGATCTTGTCCGCGGGGTATGTGATCATGACATTCGCCTTCCCGCCGCCAACTGGTGGTTTCGGAAGTTTCGCCGAGGTGACGGAGCTGTTCTCGCACGCAAATGCGCTGATCGCTGGGTGGATTCACTACCTCGCCTTCGACCTCTTGGTCGGGGCGTGGATCTGTCGGCAGGGACGGCGCGATGATATGGCCTTCTGGTTGGTTGCACCCTGCCTGCCCGCGACCTTCCTGTTCGGACCGGCCGGATATCTCATGTTCCAGATCGTGCGGTGCGTTCGGAGAGCGGATGTCGGTTCTGTCCGCGATCTGTGATTCTAATTGGGCCCTGGTTTTGCGCGTGCAGCGAACGGCAGGTTCGACGGGCCGCACCGCAGCATCACCTCGGGGTGGGCAATGGCAGGAATGGGCCGTTTGTGAGAGTGTTGGGGCGAAGCAGTAAGCGATTGCCTGCGGTTCTCCCTAACGGAACCGGACTGATACCATTTCGCCGAAACGAACCGGCTCACCGTCCTCGGGACGAAAGTCCCAACCATACGGACGCCTATACTGTTCGCGCAATGGATGCTGATGACATGCGCGAGCATCTCCAAATCATCCTGAACGAAGGCATCAATGCCGACGACGTCCTACGGACGCTGTGAAGAACCCCGGCGCGCGCCCCTTAAGGGGGCGCCGCCATGCTCATTTCCCGCCCCGGGCCCGATATTTGGCGTAGCTCCGGGCGGACCCATCGCGCAATCACCGCCCACGAGAGGCCAGCGTCGGTTTGTTGCGGCACTCACCAGTGACTGAATACGACCAAGAGTTATCACTGCTGTCCACATCACGCATCGAACGCATCAAAGATGCCGTCGATTTCTTTACTTGCCGCTGCGAGCGCGGCTTGCTTTGCTCTGTCACCAGTGTATCTTGTGCGCGCTTGCTGCGACGTGTGATCGTTCATGACCATGCCAGCCAGCGTCGCATCCTCGCTGAGTGCAAAGACCACGTCGTAGACGATAGATCGGCAGATATGCGCGCCGGTTCCGAACTCCGATGACCAGACTTGCGACACGTAGTTCTCGGCAACGAGCGTGCCGTTGGGATGGACGAATAGCGGCCATTCCTGCTGCTCGGCATTCTCGCGTAGGGCGTCGAGATATTTCGGGTCATCATCCTGAAGCAGGCGGGCGTCGACGAAATGCTGCGCGTTCGGATGAACGGATCCCGGGTATTCCTCGCGTCCGGGACGATGCCGGGTCTTACGCAGCTTGTAGTCCCGGAGGCGATAGCGGCCCTCGGTCCAGACCAGGTCGCGGCCGAACCTGAGATCATGCCATTCACGGCGAAGGGGTGTCAGCGGGGGCACCGCGATCGCCATGGCTCTATTGCGCTTGATGACTCGCCTTGCAGGGTTGGTTTGCTTCACGACATCTGCGAGGACTGCTTCGGCGCGCGGATGGATGGTCGTGATGTCGATTGCGGCGACGAACAGTGTGGAACCTCTTGGTGAAGATGTCCTCCGGGCCATCCGCATTCGCGGAGACGATCTCGGGGAAGAGCAGCGCGCCCGGCCCGCCTTAGATCGACCGAACCCAGTCGACGAAGCCGAGGTCCAACAGAACCTGCGGAATTGGCACAATACGTTGTGCAGACGGGGTTTTGCCCTCCTGCTCTGCGTTCCAGCAAAGGCGCAGACAATGCACACCGTCGCGGAGAAGAAGGTCGCGCCGGGTTAGCTGCAGCACTTCCTTCACCCGGGTGCCCATTGTCAGCAGGATGAGCGGTACCCAGTAGAGCGCGTCACGGAAGATCATGCGACCGGACTTGGAGCGGCGCTTGTCGCTCCAGCAGCCGCGATAGACTGGCGATGTGAGCATTCGAACGAGTCGCTCGTTGGACCAGCGCAAGCGCAGCTTCGGAAGAGTCACACGGAGGTAGAGCGGGTTCTCCCGGCGTCGGTTTTGCCAATCGTCCCTCATGAGAAGGGCGAGCTGCGGGTAGGACCTCAGTTTTGTCGGTCCCTGATAGTTCTTCCTGTAAGCTGCCGACCTGAGAATGTCGTGAAGTCGATCGAGGTGGCGCTCGAGGTTCGTGAGCGTGACCCGAGGTGCCAGAAGATCGGCCAGTTCCGCACGCTTCTGGCCCATGCTGAGATCCTTTCGCGCCGCGATGGACGCATACTGTTCTTTGTCATGCGCGTCTGCGGCCGCGATATCGTCAAGTTTTGTTCTGACATCACCTTCCTTGTTGAAGCGATTCTTTCCATGCGACCTTCCGTGATGCTTGGGAAGGCGCGAAATCTGCGTCATGATGCGGTCGATATGGTCCGGCAAGCGTTCGAGAGGGAGATCTCCCTCGAACTCCATGACGATACGTGCCGTGGTCTTCAGTTTCCGCACCATCTGCGAACTCTTCCCGTGAAGCGCAGCCTCGAGCGCATCGGAGATGCGGAGCGGGTCCGGAACCCTGCCGTCGATGACGGCGAGACCGTGGCGGGTGAGAAGCGGCTCTGCCAGGATCAGCGGATCGGCAAAGGTCTCAATGACATCGCGTTCAAGCGCCTTGAGCGATTTCAGGAGCACCGTGACGCCACGGCCGAGCGCGAACGGGACGACAGCGGGACGCGCGAAATCCAGGCGATCGCAGGCAGCGAGGATCGCGTATTCGCAGGCGGCGAACGTCCTACCTTGGGCATCCTTGAGAAGTGCGTCGGATTCCTTGTCAAGCTCCGACAAACGCGCCTCGGCGTCGAGCAGGGGATCTTGGCTCTCGGATACGATCCGCCCAAGTTCGGCGCGCAGGATTTCCTTGAGCACATGCGGGATAGCGGTCTCGTCGAGGACCGCGGAAAAGTCGAAGGGCATGGATCACTACTCCGTTGCCGCGGACGGAGGGATCGGCCCGATGCCGAACGTCCCCGCAGCGAGCAGGAAATCCGTTCGACCGGACGCGCGCGGAAATACCAGGCGAGTGAGTGTTGTCTCCATGCAACGCGCCCTGTCCAACCGAGTCGACGTTGGCTCGGACGCAGAAAGGAGGCGAATTTGGGGGTCCTGGAAACGGCGAGAAACGCGCTGCGATGCGCGCGTGATACCAAAGATCAAGCCTTTGGTATTTCTGTGTTTTTTCTGGATCATGGCTGGGGTGGTAGGATTCGAACCTACGGTACACGGTACCAAAAACCGCTGCCTTACCACTTGGCTACACCCCAACGGTGAGCGGCTACTTACGCCGGTTGCAAAACGGGTTCAAGAGGGCAGTTTCAAAAAAATGGCCCGCTGCCGAACCGCCCTGCGGGTCAGCTTTGCGTGTCCAGCAGAACCGCCCCGCGACGCCCGCCCTGGGCCACGATGTCATGCGCCCGGGCGCAGTCGGCAAGCGGCAGAACCTGCTGCACCGGACAGTCGAGCGCGCCTTGCTCCAGCGCCGCGCGCAGCCGGTTGCAAGTGTATTCGCGCTGCTCTGGCGTCAGCAGGTAGATCAGCGCCATTTCCAGCGTCACCGCCTTGAACATGAGCGGGTAGAAGGGCAGCACCGGTTCCATCACTGCGGCCGAGCCATAGGCGTTGATGCGGCCGCATTCGGCGATGACGGCGGCATTCACCGCCGCGTTGCGGCCGAACTCGACATCGACGATCCGGTCCACCGGGCGGCCGTCATTGGCGGCCAGGACACGCTCGGCCAGGTCCGGCGCGGCATAGTCCAGCACCGCGTCCGCGCCCGCTTCGCGCACCCGGTCGAAGGCGGTCGGGCGGGCGGTCGCGATAACCCGCGCGCCACCCCAGCGCGCCAGCTGCACCGCCAGATAGCCGACCGTTCCGGCGCCGCCGTGGATCAGCACCGTGGCATCCTCCACCGGCCCGCCGGAAAACACCGTGTGACAGGCGGTCTGGCCCGGGATGCCCAGAACCGCACCGGTTTGAAGCGAAGTTCCGGGCGGCAGCGCGACCGCCTGCGCCGCGGGCAGGGCGATCAGCCCGGCGGCGGTGCCGAAGGCGCGCTTCCACTGGCCGTTCCAGATCCAGACGCGCTCACCGACCCGGCCGGCGTCCACGCCGTCACCGACCGCCACGATCTCGCCCGCGCCGTCGCTATGCGGCACGATCCGCGGAAAGGGCGGGCGGGTCACGCCCGGCCGCGCGCCGGCGCGGGCCTTGACGTCCGACGGGTTCACCCCGGAATAGGCCAGCGCGACCAGCACCTCGCCGGGCGCCGGCTGTGGGTCGTCCAGAGTATCCAGGGTCAGGACCTCGGCGGCGGGGCCGAAGCGGTCATAGGTCACGGCTTTCACGATCTGCCTCCGGTCGGTTGCGTGGCGTGTTCCGGGGCACCCTAGCCAGCGGGGCGCAAAATGCTAGGGTTGCATCAGCGAACGGAGGCAGGACGATGAAGACATTGCGCACCCCCGAGGACCGGTTCAGGGACCTCGCCGATTTCCCCTTCGCGCCCAACTACCTGCAGGTCGACGACAGCGAATCCGGCAGCCTGCGGATCCATTACCTGGACGAGGGACCTGCGCAGGCCGCGCCGGTGCTGGCCCTGCATGGCGAGCCGACCTGGTGCTACCTCTACCGGCACATGATCCCGCGCCTGGCGACCGCGGGCCACCGCGTGATCGCGCCCGACCTGGTCGGGTTCGGCCGCTCGGACAAGCCCGCGCGCCGCGAGGATCACACCTATGCCCGGCACGTGGCCTGGACGGGCGCGGTCATCCGGCAGCTCGACCTGACCGGCATCACCCTGTTCTGCCAGGACTGGGGCGGGCTGATCGGGCTGCGGCTCTGGGCGGACATGCCCGAACGGTTCGCCCGAATCGTCGTGGCCAACACTGCTCTGCCGACCGGCGAGCAGCCGCTGGGCGAGGCTTTCGGGAAATGGCGCGACTACAGCCAGACGGTGCCCGAGTTCCGCGCCGGGCGGATCGTCCATGGCGGCACGGTCAGCAAGCTGACCGAGGACGAGGTGGCGGCCTATGACGCACCGTTTCCCGACGAAAGCTACAAGGCCGGCCCGCGGCAGATGCCGCTCTTGGTGCCCATGTCGCCGGGCGATCCGGGCGCGGAGGAGAACCGCGCGGCGTGGCGGGTGATCCGCACGCTGGACACGCCGGTGCTGACCGCTTTCGGCGAGGCCGATCAGGTGATGGCGGGGATCGACGCGGTGTTTCAGGAGCAGTGCCCGGGCGCGGCGGGACAGCCACACCGGCTCATTCCGGCGGCCGGGCATTTCCTGCAGGAGGACGCCGGCGATGCGCTGGCCGACCTGGTGATCGACTTCATCGTTCGGACCCGCTGAGGCGGCGGTTACTCCAGCACCTCACCGGGATCCACGCCCCAGAGGAACTGCTTCTGCGCCCAGCCGCGATAGCCGTTGGCCGAGATCCGGCACCAGCGCAGGGTGCAGCTGCTCAGCCGGGCCACGACGCCCAGCTCGAAATGCGCCGTGATCGGCGCGTCGGGGGCGGGGCTGGCACGCACGGCCAGCATCTCCTTTTCGACCAGCACGGTGCGCACGCCCGACAGCAGCGCGTAATGCACCCAGCCGCCGGCGCCGTCGCGGTCCTGCACGCGCCGCCAATGGCCGTGTTCGGCGGTGATCTGCAGCGGCATGTCGCGCCGCTTGAACACCCAGTCGATGCGATGCGTGAGAGACGGGCCGCGCCGCACGTTGCCCTCGTGCGCCTTCATCGAGACATAGCGCGGCAAGGGCAGGTTGGTCACCGGACCGCGGTCGGAATCGGCCTGTGGCGGTGTGCCTGCCGAAATCAAAACGGCGGTGGCCAGGGCAACGGCCAACCGGCGGAAACTCGGTATTCTGTCGGTCACGGTCTGCCTGTTCGACTGTCTGTTCTGCGGTCCGGAAAAAAGCCTGCGAGATTTGGTCCCGGGGTTCTTGTGCCTCGTCGGATCCTGAGCCACGATGCCACGGCGCGGACCGGTTTGAAAACCTGTGGGAGATACTTGGTGCCAAGAGAACGTCTGAGTGTTGTCGTTACGCGACGGTTGCCCGAAGCGGTGGAGACCCGGCTGAGCGAGCTGTTCGATGTGCGCCTGCGGGACACGGACGACCCGATGACGCGGCCCGAGCTGGTCGACGCCGTCAAGACCGCCGACATACTTGTGCCGACCCTGAATGACCAGATCGATGCGGGTCTTCTGGGGCAGGCCGGCGAACAGCTGCGCCTGATCGCCAACTATGGTGCCGGGGTCGACCATATCGATGTGGCCACGGCACGTCAGCGCGGCATCCTGGTGTCGAACACGCCGGGCGTTCTGACCGACGACACCGCCGACATGACGATGGCGCTGATCCTCGCCGTCACGCGGCGTATCCCCGAGGGGCTGGCGATGATGCAGAAGGGGGGCTGGCAGGGCTGGTCTCCCAACGCGATGCTGGGCGGCCGTGTCGGCGGGCGCCGCCTGGGCATCCTTGGCATGGGCCGCATCGGCCAGGCCGTGGCCCGCCGCGCGCGGGCCTTCGGGATGCAGGTGCATTACCACAATCGCCGCCGCCTGCGCCCCGAGATCGAGGACGAGCACGAGGCGACCTGGTGGGAGAGCCTGGACCAGATGCTCGCCCGGATGGACGTGGTGTCGGTCAACTGCCCCTCGACTCCCTCGACCTTCCATTTGCTGAACGCCCGCCGGCTCAAGCTGATGAAACCCAGTGCCGTGGTGGTCAACACCTCGCGCGGCGAGGTGATCGACGAGAACGCGCTGACCCGGATGATCCGCGCGGGCGAGATCGCAGGCGCCGGCCTCGATGTCTACGAGGACGGGGTCAACGTGAACCCGCGCCTGCGTGAGTTGTCCAACGTGGTCCTGCTGCCGCATATGGGATCGGCCACCGTCGAAGGGCGGATCGAGATGGGCGAGAAGGTGATCATCAACATCAAGACCTTCGAGGATGGCCACCGGCCACCGGACCAGGTGGTGCCGGCCATGCTCTGAGCCGGCGCCGCCTTCGCGGCGTTGGGGTTTTCCACGACCACAGGGAGGTGACCATGAGACCGGTTCTGACATTCTGCATGATCTTCGCGGCGCAGGTGGCGCTGGCGCAGGAGGCCGCCGACACGGTTGCGCCCGAGGCAGCGACCGGCGGCGAGGCGACGCCCCTGTCGGCCGAGGCGGTCGCCGCGGTCACCGCCAAGGCCGCGGGCCAGCCGGTGGTGGCCGAGAACTGGATGGTCGCCGCCGCCAACCCGCTGGCGGTGGAGGCCGGGGCCGAGATCCTGCGCGCGGGCGGCAGCGCCGCTGACGCCATGGTGGCCGTGCAGGTGGTGCTGGGTCTGGTCGAGCCGCAGAGCTCGGGGCTGGGCGGCGGCGCGTTCCTGGTCTGGTACGATGCCGAGAGCGGCGAGCTGACCACGCTGGACGGGCGCGAGACCGCGCCGCTGGCGGCCACTCCGAGGCTGTTCCAGGACGAGAACGGCGAGCCGCGGCAATTCTTCGATGCGGTGGTGGGCGGACGCTCGGTCGGCACACCCGGCACGCCGGCGCTGCTGGAAGAGGCGCATCGGCGCTGGGGCCGCACGCCCTGGCCGGACCTGTTCGACAAGGGCATTGCGCTGGCCGAGGACGGGTTCGCGGTCTCGCCGCGCCTGGCCGGGCTGATCGAGGGCGACGCCGACCGGCTGTCGCGCTTCCCGGCCACGGCCGCGTATTTCCTGCCCGGCGGCACCGCTCTGGCCGAGGGCGATCTGCTGAAGAACCCCGAGTATGCCGCCACGCTGCGGACCCTGGCCGAGGAGGGCGCGGCGGGCTTCTATGGCGGGCCGATCGCGGCCGACATCGTGCGCACCGTGCGCAATGCCGAGGGCAATCCCGGCGTGCTGTCCGGCGTCGACCTGGCGCTCTATCAGGTCAAGGAGCGCGCGCCGGTCTGCGCGGAATACCGCGCCTATGATGTCTGCGGCATGGGCCCGCCATCGTCGGGCGCGCTGAACGTGGGGCAGATCCTGGGCATGCTGAACAATCATGACCTGGCCGCGCTGGGGGCCGAGAACCCCGAGGCCTGGCGGCTGATCGGCGACGCCTCGCGGCTGGCCTTCGCCGACCGCGGCCGCTACATGGCCGACAGCGATTTCGTGCCGATGCCGACGGCCGGGCTGGTCGATCCCGGCTACCTCGCCTCGCGCGCCGAACTGTTGGGCACCGACGCCGCGCTGGCCGAAGTGGCGCCGGGCAACCCGGAGTTCGATCATGCGTCGAATTGGGCCGACGACGTGTCCATCGAACTGCCCTCGACCTCGCATATATCGATCGTGGACGGGCAGGGCAACGTGCTGTCGATGACCACGACCATCGAGAACGGGTTCGGATCGCGGCTGATGACGAACGGCTTCCTGCTCAACAACGAGCTCACGGATTTCTCGTTCAAGACCCATTCCGACGGCGTGCCCATCGCCAACCGGCTGGAGCCGGGCAAGCGCCCGCGTTCCTCCATGTCGCCCACCATCGTGATGCAGGACGGCAAACCGGTGCTGGCCATCGGCTCGCCCGGCGGCAGCCGGATCATCGGCTATGTCGCCAAGTCGATCATCGCCTGGGCCGATTGGGGCATGGATGTGCAGCAGGCGCTGGCGCTGCCGCATCTTGTCAATCGCTTCGGCACTTACGATGTGGAGGAAGGCACCAGCGCCGCCGATCTGGAAGAGGCGCTGACCGGCCTCGGCTTCGAGGTCAACCAGCGCGACCTGACCTCGGGCCTGCACGCCATCGAGATCGGCGACACGCTCAGGGGCGGGGCCGATCCCCGGCGCGAAGGCATCGCGCTGGGCGAGTGACACAAGGGCGCGCCCCTCCGGCGGGGGCGCGCGCAGGACCAACCAAGGGGAGGGACGGGCATGGCCCAGCCCATCATGCTGCCGCGCAACGAGACCGGGATCGAGACCGTCACCGGTATCCTGAAACAGCGCTTCGGCGACCGGGTGCAGACCGGTGCGTCAGTGCGTGAACAGCACGGCCACACGACCACCTGGATCGACAACCAGTCGCCCGATGCGGTGGTCTTTCCCGAAAGCACCGACGAGGTGGCCGAGATCGTGCGCATCTGCGCCGAATACAAGGTGCCGGTGATCCCCTTCGGCACCGGCACCTCGCTCGAGGGGCATGTGAACGCGCCGGCGGGCGGTATTTCGGTCGACCTGATGCGGATGAACCGGATCCTCGCGGTGCATGCCGAGGATCTCGATTGCGTGGTCCAGCCCGGCGTCACCCGCGAGGATCTCAACACCCATCTGCGCGACCAGGGCCTGTTCTTTCCCATCGACCCCGGCGCCAATGCCTCGCTGGGCGGCATGGCGGCGACCCGCGCCTCGGGCACCAACGCGGTGCGCTACGGCACGATGAAGGACAACATCCTCGGCCTCGAAGTGGTGATGGCCGATGGGCAGGTGATCCGCACCGCGCAACGCGCCCGCAAGACCTCGGCCGGGTATGACCTGACCCGCCTGATGATCGGGGCCGAGGGCACGCTGGGCATCATCACCGAGATCACCCTGCGATTGCAGGGCATCCCCGAGGCGATCAGTTCGGCGCGCTGCTCCTTTCCGTCCGTGGACGCGGCCTGCCAGGCGGTGATCGCCACGATCCAGTTCGGCATCCCGATGGCCCGGATCGAGCTGCTGGACGAGATGAGCGTCAAGGCCGCAAACGACTATTCCGGGCTGGAGCTGCCCGAGACGCCGCTCCTGCTGCTGGAATTCCACGGCTCGGAGAACGGCGTCGTGGAGCAGGCCGACAGCTTCGGCGAGATCGCCGCGGATTTCGGCGGAACCGGCTTTGCCGCCACCACCACCACCGAAGAGCGCAACAAGCTGTGGAAGGCGCGGCACGACATGTACTGGGCCTCGCTGCAACTGCGTCCGGGCGCCAGCGGCATCTCAACCGATGTCTGCGTGCCGATCTCGCGGCTGGCCGAATGCGTGACCGCGGCGCAGGACAAGGCGCGCGAGCTGGGGCTGATCGCGCCCATTGTCGGCCATGTGGGCGACGGCAATTTCCACAGCCTGCCGCTGATCGACATGAGCGACGCGGACGAGGTGGCGCGGGCCGGCGAATTCGTCGGCTGGCTCAACGATCTGGCAATCTCGATGGAGGGCACCTGCACCGGCGAACACGGCATCGGGCAGGGCAAGAAACCCTATCTGGAACAAGAGCTTGGCGCCGCGACCCGCTATATGGCGGCGATCAAGGCGGCGCTGGATCCCGACAACATCATGAACCCCGGCAAGATCCTGCCCGGCTGAGCTGCACGCCGATCAAGCTTTTTCCGACATTCTGCCCCGGAAGCGCCTGAATTCCCTGTTGCAACGGACCTGAATGAATTCAGGGGACAGGTATCTTGAGCAAGTTGCATCTTTTGGGTTTCGCGGCGGTATGCGCGATTACCGGCGCGGGCGTCGATTACTACCTCCAGAACAAGAAGGCGGGCGGGTCGCTGGGCCTGTCCGGATATATCCAGAACGTCAACACGAGGTTCGACCTCTACCAGGCCGAGAAACACTCGGCCCAGCTTGAGAAAGAGCGGCAGCAGCGGTGGCGTGAAGGCGGCAAGCCTTACCTGCCCGAAGCCCCCGCCGGCTGGTCGCGCCGCAGCCTTCTGGATGGCGAGAACGCGGCGGTCCTGACCGTGCGGTCGCGCTTCGAGGCGATGAACAGCCCCAGCGCGGCGGCCTCGCCGGTGGCGATGGGGCTGAGCCGGGCCAAGGCCGAGGACATGGCGCGCAAGGCCGACAAGCGCGGCTGGGTCTATGAAAACGGCGAACAGATTGTCTGGATCGACGTGCATCTCAAGCCGCGCGCGGCCAGGAACTCGCTGATGGGCCTGGTGTCGCAGACCATTGCCGCCGAGAATTTCGGCGGCAGGGATCAGGCGGGCTTTGCGGTGATCGGCGGTGTGGGATTCATCGAGGATCTGGGTCATGCGCTGGCATCCGATGCCGATAAGCGCCCCTATCGCGAGATCATCGGCCGGATCGGCCTGGACGAGGAAGTCGTGATCCGCATCCATGCGCAGGCCGACGATGCCGCGATCCGTGACATCCTGGCCGGTGTCGATTTCGAGGGGCTGAACGCGCTCCTGCGCTGGCCGGTGCCGGTGGTCGGCAACGACGTCGTGGTACCCGAGGAAGCGCAGCCCGATTTGGCGCTGGCGATGGGCGCGCTGCACTCGGAGTTCCGGCAGTTGCAGGCCGCCGCGGCGCAGCAGCAGATAAGCAACATCGACGAGAAGGCTCTGGTGGTGAACACCATCACCTCGGGCAATGGCGGCCGGGACGGGGTGATGGACCTGACCGGCGGCAAGGTCGCGGACCTGGGCGACAGGATCCAGCGCGACTACCGCAAGGGTTTGAAAACGCTGGTCGATGGCGACCGGCGCAAGGCGGGCATTCCGGGGCTGGGCGCGGCCAAGGGGTTCCTGGCCACGATCGGCTCGGCGTTCGGCAAGGGCGACGACATCGCCGCCGCAGAACCGCGCGAGCCGGTCGAGGTCAAGGTGCGCAAGGGTGGCACCCCGGCGGGCGTCAAGCAGAACTGCTCGCTGAACGGCGCGGTCAAGCGCTGCACGCTGTCGGGCGGCTGAGCCGGCCCTCCGGCCGCGCATTTCCGGCCCGCGCCGCCCGCGCGGGTCGTTTTTTTCCCTTCACAGGTCGGGTTGCTGTCGCGCTGGGCTTGGGGTTTGCGCCATATGGGGGCAAGCAAATTCAAGCGGAGTCGCCTGGTCATGAAAACCCAAGTCAAAGCCCTGGTCGTCGGCGGCGGAGCCGTCGGAACCTCGATCGCCTATCACCTGGCACGGGCCGGCTGGGACGACGTGATGCTGGTGGAGCGCGACGAGCTGACCAGCGGCTCGACCTGGCACGCCGCCGGATTGTTGCCGCTGTTCAACATGTCCTACGCCACGACGCATATCCACAAGTATTCCGTCGATTTCTACAAGACGCTGGAAGAGGAGACCGGCCTCAATGCCGGGTTCGCGGTGGTCGGCAACCTGCGCATGGCGCAGACCGACGAACGCATGGACGAATACATGCTCTATGCCGCGACCGCCGAGACCTGCGGGGTGCCCTACGAATGGCTGACCCCGGATGAGATCAAGGCGCGCTGGCCGCTGATCGAGACCTCGGACCTCAAGGGCGCGCTCTATCACAACACCGACGGCTACATTAACCCTGCCGATGTCACCCAGGCCATGGCCAAGGGCGCCCGCCAGCGCGGCGTGACGATCGAGCGGAAGTGGCAGGCCGACGGGTTCGAGTGGAAGGGCGATCACTGGGACGTCACCCTGAGCCGAATGGTCGAGCAGGGCGGCAACCTGGTGCCCTCGGACGAGCAGGTCGTGGTCAGCGCCGAACATGTCGTCACCGCATCCGGCAACCACGCGCAGCGCACCGCCGGGATGCTGGGCATCAAGATCCCCGCCATCCCGGTCGAGCACCAGTTCATCGTGATGGACAAGGATCCCGCGCTGGTCGAGTACCGCAAGACCGGCGGGGCCGAGCATCCGGTGATCCGCGACGCCGACGCGCAGAGCTATGTCCGCGAAGAGCGTGGCGGCTGGATCCTGGGCGTCTATGAAAAGAACGCACCGGCAAGGTTCGAACATGGCGTGCCCGACAGCTTCCGCGCCGACCTCTTCCCGCTGGATCTGGAGCGGATCGAAAGCCAGTACATGGCGATGATCCATCGCATCCCCTCCTGCGAGGAGAGCGGGCTCAAGGACGATTTCAACGGGCCGATCTGCTACACGCCCGACGGCAACCCGCTGGTCGGCCCCGCACCGGGGCTGCGCAACATGTGGCTGGCCGAGGGATTCAGCTTCGGCATCACCGCCGCTGGCGGCACCGGCTATTACCTGGCGCAGCTGATGGTCGAGGGCGAGGCCGAGATCGACATGGCCAGCCTCGATCCCAAGCGCTACAGCCAGAACTGGATGACCACCGAGTTCGCCGCGCGCAAGAACGAGGAATGTTACGACCACGTCTACATCCTGCACCATCCGGACGAGGAGCGCCCGGCCTGCCGCCCGCTGCGCACCGCACCTGCCTATGACCGGCAAAAGGCGCGCGGCGCTCAGTTCGGCTGGGTCAACGGCTGGGAACGTCCGAACTACTACGGCCCGCTGGGTGCGCCGGACAACTTCGACCATGACGCGCGCAGCTTCCGCCGCGGCGGCTGGTGGCAATATGCGGTGGACGAGGCCAAGGCGATCCGCGAGGGCGTCGGCCTGATCGACGCCACTGCCTTCACCAAGCATATCGTCAAGGGGCCCGGCGCGACCCGGTTCCTCGACTGGTTCACCTGCAACAAGCTGCCCAAGGTTGGACGCATCAACCTGACCTATGCGCTGACCGATCACGGCACCACGCGCACCGAATACACCATCGTGCGCCTGAAGGAGCACGAGTATTACCTGGTCTCCGCCGGCGCCTGGACGGAATACGACGCCGATTTCCTGCGCAAGGCCGCCGAGGACAAGATGGGCGAATTCGGCTATATCGAGATTCAGGACGTGACCACCCAATGGGGCGTCTTTGCCATTGCCGGGCCGAAATCGCGCGACGTGCTGAGTGCGGTCATCAAGGATGCCGACCCGGCCACCGCGCTATCCAACAAGCGCTTCCCGTGGCTGTCCGCCCGCCGGATCGAGTTGGGCATGTGCCCGGTCAACGCCATCCGCGTGGCCTATACCGGCGAGCTTGGGTGGGAGTTGCATCACCCGATCGAGATGCAGAACTACCTCTTTGATCTGCTGGAGCAGGCGGGCGCCGAGCACGGCATGAAGCTGGTCGGTGCGCGGGCGCAGAACTGGCTGCGGCAGGAGAAGAGCTATCGCGCCTTCGGCAACGAGCTGGGCCGGGATGCCACCCCGCTCGAAGCAGACCTGCCGCGTTTCGTGGACCTGTCCAAGGAGTTCCACGGCAAGGACGCGCTGGAGCGGACCGGCGTTCGGGTCAAATGCTGCACCCTGCTGATCGATGGACCCGACGATGCCGACCCCTGGGGGCGCGAGGCACTTTATACGCCCGATGGCACCCGGGTGGGCCGCCTGACCTCGGGCGGCTATTCGGTCGCCTTCGGCCAGTCCATCGGAATGGGTTACGTCACGCCGGATCTTGCGGTCGAGGGCACGAAGCTTAAGGTCAGGATGCTCGACAAGCTGTGGGACGCGACCGTCACATGCGACAGCCCCTATGATCCGAAGAACGAGACCATCCGCAAGGACGGCTGAGCGCCGCCCGGTGCGGCTGGCGGTCCTCGCGCTCTGTGCGGGGATCGCGCTTCTGGCGACGGTGTTCTACCGCTCGAACCCCGTGACCGAGGCGGCCCGCGCCTATGCCGGTGACGTGGCCACCGCCAGCGCCGGGATCTATGTCTCGCTGCGTACGCTCAACGCGGTGCTGTCATCAGCGCAGGAGGTCGAGGTCGGCGGCTCGCTGGTCGCCTCGGCCTCGGCGCAGCCCTTCCGCTTCCTCGAACCCATCGACGACACGATCGAGCGCATCGCCGGGGTGGTGTTCAACGTGATGATCGTCACCGGCGTCCTCTCGGTGGCGATGGGGCCGGTCAGCGCCGTGGGGGCGGGCATGATGGCGCTGGCGCTGGGCATCTGGATGGCCGACCGCGGCATCGGGCGGCACGCGGTCGTCGTCGCCCTGTCGCGGCGGCTGGTGTGGTACGGGCTGTTCCTTGCGCTGGCGCTGCCGGTCGCCTTCCTGCTGTCGGGGCTGGTCGCCGACCGGTTGACCGAGGATGTCTGGGCCGAACATGCGGCCGTCATCGCCGAGATCAGCGCCGACGCCGAAAGCGCTATCCCCGACACCGATGCTCCCGCCGGCTGGTGGCAGAACCTTGGCAGCGCGATGGACGAGGCCGGGCGCTACCAGGAAATCGTGGCGAACGTGTCTGACCGCGCCGATGACCTGCTGCGCAGCTACATCGCCATCCTCGCGGTGTTCATCTTCAAGATCCTCGTGCTGCCAGCCCTGCTGATCGGCGCGTTCTTTGTGCTTGCCCGGTTCCTGTCCCGGTCGGAGGGCGCGGCCTAGCCGCCCTTGCGCATGGCCGCGAAATCCGCAGCCGCAATTGCGCCATCGCCATCCAGGTCGAGCATCCCGAAGACATCTGCGGACTTGGCTTCGAACTCAACCGCCTACACCATCCCGTCGCCATCGCCGTCGTTGAATCCGCGCGCCATGGCGTGATCGACCACCCTCATCGGCCCCTTGCGGCCGCCTGCGTTGGTTTCGATATCGGCCCGCCGCGTCTCGTCGAACAGGTCGTATTCTGCCGGGTCCAGCGTGCCATTCCCGTCCTGATCGAACATGTAGAACAATTCGCCGCGCTTTTCGGTCAACTCGGCAGGCGTCACCTGGCCATCTCCGTCGAGATCCCAATTCTCGATAAAGTGGGCGCCCGGCACCGGCTGGGCATTTGCCGACGTGGCGAGGGTCAGGGCAACAAGAACGGGGAAGTCTTGAGACAGAACATGGCGCTCTCCTCTGTGTTGCGTGTCGCGGATGAACCGGCCTGGCAGAGGCGTTCCGTCGGCGACAGGATGCCGCGGTCAGGTTGCGGTCAGTTCATCGAAGCATTCCAGCGCCTTGGCGGCGTACATCATGGACGGTCCTCCGCCCATCTGGATGGACATGCCCAGGACGTCGGCGAGTTCCGCGCGGGTTGCACCGGCTTTGACCAGCGCTTCGACGTGAAGCGAGATGCAGGGTTCGCACCGCGAGGCGATCGAGATTCCCAACGCAATGAACTCCTTGGTCTTGTAGTCCCGCATGCCGCCTTCCTTGACGGTCTTGCCCAGCGCGCCAAAGGCGCGGGACGTGTCCGGTATGGCGCCGTTGAGGTTGCGCAGCCCGGAGCGGGTCGCGGCCAGCTTCTGGTTCCAGCTCATCGAAATCTCCTTCACATATGAAATTTTTTGCATATGTGTGCGCTGATACCGCGCCGGTCCTTGATCTTGATCAGGTGGGCACCGGTTTTTAGCGCCGCCAGACCAGGGCCAGGTTGTTGGCGGGCATCTCGACCCGCTCCGCAACCTCGAGCCCCGCAGCCGCGCCCAGGTCCAGAATGTCCTGGTCGTCCTTGTAGCCGATGGCGGGGTCCTGCGCGCTCAGTGCGGCGTGAAACCGGCGGTCGCCATCGCTGGTCAGTGCGCCCGAGCGCATGAAGGGGCCGTAGATCGCCAGCGTTCCGCCCGGCGACAGCGCGCGGGCGGCTTCGGCGATCAGGGTTTCCGCCTCGGGGGCGCTGATCAGGTGCAACAGGTTGACGAGGAGGATCAGGTCCTGACCGGGATGCTCGGCCGACCAGCCCGGTCGGGTCGCGTCCAGTTCCAGCGCCGGCGCGACATTGGGCAGCGCCTTGCAATAGGCGTCGATGCTGGCGCGGCGCGCGGGGGCGATCTCGGTGGGTTGCCATTGCAGCGCCGGAAACCGCTCGGCAAAGGCCGCGACATGCTGGCCGGTGCCGCTGGCCAACTCCAGGGCGCGACCCTGCGCCGGTGCGACGCGCGCCAGCAGATCGCCCAGCGCCTCGGCATTGCGGCTGGCCGCCGGCGCGACCAGGCGGCCGCCTTCACCCGGCGTGGCGACGCTGGCCTGCGGGGGCAGGGGGCGCCGGTTCATCGCCGCAACCTGTCGGGGCGCAGCGCCGCAACCATGTCCGCGTCGATCGCAGGCGCGGCCCCGGTGACCAGATCCGCCACCAGTTGCGAGGCCGCCGGCGCGCTCTGGAAGCCATAGCCGCCCTGGCCCGCGCACCAGACAAAGTCCGGCACCTCCGGGTCCGGGCCCAGCACCAGCGCCTTGTCGGGGGCAAAGCTGCGCAGGCCGGCCCAGTTCGTCTCGACCCGGGTGACCGGCTCGGTCACCATCTCCTCGTAGCGCGCCAACCCCTCGGCCAGAACCATGTCGTCGGCCCAGGCATCCTGGGGGGCGACCGGGTCGGCATCGGCGGGCGAGACCAGAAGCTTGCCGGCATCCGGTTTGGCATACCAGCGCTCGCCCACGCCCATGATCAGGGGCCAGCCGGTGACATCGTGGCCGCCCGGTGCGGGCAGGCGGGCCATCGACCGCCGGCACGGTGTCAGGCCGACCGGTTCGACTCCGGACAGCGCCGCCACCTGATCGGCCCAGGCCCCGGCGGCATTGACGAGGATCCGCGCCTCGAAGGTCTCGCCGGCCGCATCGACCCGCCAGCCCGGAGAGTGCGCGATGGCCTCGACCAGGTGACCGGTCAGAACCCGCCCGCCATTGCGCCGGATCTCGCGCGCGAAATCCTGCAGCATCCTGTCGGTGTCGATATCCTCGGCGCCCGCGTGATAGGCCGCCTCGGCCAGCATGCCCGGATCGAGGATCGGCACCCGGTCCATCGCCTCGCCGCAGGAGATCCGCTCGAGCCCGAGCGCAGCCATGTCCCCGGCAAAAGCCTCCCCGTCTTCGGCGCGCCCGACCAGAAGGAATCCCCGCGGGCTGAGATAACCGCCATTGGCCGTCCGGTGATACTCCGCGCTGGCCCGGTTCAGCGCCACCACGGGCGCCAGGCCGTAATTCTCCTCGAACAGCGCCGCCGAGCGGCCCGAAGCGTGATAACCGAGCGCGGATTCCGCCTCGAGAACCGTCACCTTGCCGTGACGCGACAGGCGCGCGCCCGCGCTCAGCCCCGCGATGCCGCCGCCGATCACCAGAAAATCGTCCATGCCATCCTGTTCCTTCTGGGCGCGGGGAGGGCGCCTCCGACCCCGGTCGCGCGCACACTCGCATGGCGCTTCGCGAAGAAAAAGCCCCCGCCCAGTGCGGAAGTCACTTCTTGCATAAATGCTTGAAACCCGCCCATAAAGAAGCGGAGACTGGCCTTGCCGCAAACCTGGAGCACGCTGTGGAAAGCCCCGACCTACACCCGATGGCTTCGGCGCATGTTCCGAGCTACCTTCCCGGCGCGGACGGCAGCGACCCCCTGTTCACCGCGGTCGCCGTCTTCACCATCGGTTTGATCATTCTGATCGGCGGCTTCTATTTCACGTTGCATTCACTGCCCGAGCGGATGGCGCATCACGGAAATCACACGCAGTTCCAGGTGATCGGCATTCTCGCCCTGCTGGCGCTGTTCACGCATAACAACGTGTTCTGGGTCGCGGCGCTGCTGCTGGCTGCGTTCCGGATGCCGGATTTCCTGACGCCGCTGCAATCCATCTCGGATTCGCTCATGGCGATCTACAGCCGACTGCCGGTGGCGCAACAGACGCCGCATGCGGAAGCCGCGGCCCCGGCCGCCGCTCCGGAACCGGCCCGGTCGACGGCGCAGGCCACCCCTGACGCCGCGCCGCCGACGGCGCAAACCCCGGATCCCGCACCGGGGGATGGCCGCGATGTTTGAACTTCTCCTCAGTTCGCTGGTGACGATCCTGCCCGACTATCTCTATCGCCGGTACGTCCAGGGCAAACGCTGGGGGCGCGAGATCACGTTCTTCTCGATGTGGTACGAGTTGCGCTACGGGATCACGCTTTGCACGGTGCTGACCATATCGCTGATCACGCTGGTGTTCTTCTACCATCCGTCGGCCACGACCGTGACCTCGTATTTTCGCACGGTCACGATCCTGCCCGAAACCGGCGGGCGCGTGGCCGAGGTGCGTGTCGAGAACAACCAGACGGTCGAGGCCGGCGACGTGCTGTTCCGCCTCGACGCCACCAGCCAGCAGGCCGCGGTCGAGACCGCCCGCCGCAAGATCGCCGAGGTCGAAGCATCGCAACAGGTGGCCGGAGCCGACCTTGCGGCCGCAGAGGCCGGGATCGAACAGGCTTCGGCGGCCCTGGAACAGGCGCGGGACGACCTGGCCCGAAACGAGGAGCTGCGCGACCGCGGGTCATCCGCCGTGCGTCTGACGGAAATCGAGCGGTTGGAGAACCTCGTAGCCCGGCGCGAGGGCGAGGTGGCGGCGGCGGCGGCCGCGCGCGATGCCGTGAAAGAGAACATCGACGTGCTGATCCCGGCCCAGCGCGCCAGCGCCCAGGCCGCGCTGGAACAGGCCGAAGCGGAACTGGCCAAGACAACCGTGGTCGCCGGCACGTCGGGCCGGGTCGAGCAATTCGGCCTGCAGGTGGGAGACTACGTGAACCCGATCCTGCGCCCGGCGGGCATCCTTGTGCCCGAAACCTTCACGGAACAGGAACGTTATGTCGCGGGCTTTCCGCAGATCAGCGCCAGCGTGATCAAACCTGGCATGTTTGCCGAGATGGGTTGCCTGGCCAAACCGTTCGAAGTGATCCCCATGGTCATCGTCGCGGTTCAGGACGTGATTCCGGCCGGCCAGATCCGCCCCACCGACCGGCTGCGCGACCCGCAGGACAACGCCCGGCCCGGAACGATCACCGCATTCCTCGAACCGCTCTACGCCGGCCAGACCATAGGTATCCCGGCCGGCGCCACCTGTATCGCGAACGCCTATACCAACAACCACGATGCGTTGGACGACGAAGGGCTCAGCACCGCGCGCTGGATCTATCTGCACGTTGTCGATACTGTCGGGCTGGTCCATGCGATCCTTCTGCGCATCCAGATGCTCCTGATGCCGGTCACGACCCTGGTGCTGGGCGAGCATTGATCGGAACGTGATTGGCGCTTGAAGACCACTGGCGTTAAGTCGAACCCATGCTCGATGCCAAGATCCGCCCCCTGATCGACCCGATCCTGAACGCCCAGGGGCGTCGGCTGGCGCGTCGGCGCATCACCGCCAACCAGGTGACGCTTGCTGGCCTCGTGCTGGGCCTGGCGGCGGCGGTTCTGATCGCCTTCGGCCACCCCCTGCTGGCGTTGGCGCCGCTCCTGCTGTCCCGCCTGGCCGACGGGCTGGACGGGGCGGTGGCGCGCGCCGGCCAGCCCAGCGATTTCGGCGGATTTCTCGACATCACCTGCGATTTCGCCTTCTACGGCGCGATCCCGCTGGCCTTCGTGCTGGCCGATCCGTCCGGCAACGGGGTGGCGGGTTCGTTCCTGCTGATGGCCTTCTACGTGAACGGCGCCAGTTTCCTCGCCTATGCCGTGCTGGCCGAGAAGCACCGGATGTCGTCCTCCGCGCGCGGGGTCAAGACGCTCTATTTCACCGGCGGCCTGCTTGAGGGGACCGAAACCATCGCCTTCTTTGTCGCGCTCTGCCTCTGGCCCGCCTGGTTCGCGCCGATGGCCTGGGTCTTCGGAGCGCTGTGCTTCGTCACCGCCGGATCCAGGGTGCTGCTGGCGGCGCGGGTGTTTTCCGGTTCGGCGTGACCTTGGCGCGGCGCCGTGTACTATGGTGCCGGTGCAGGTGATGCTTTGGGGTGAATATGGCAGCCGACAGACCCGAGACCCGGTTCACGCTCGCGGGCGATGTTTCGATTGCCTATCAGGTCTTCGGTGACGGTCCGGTGGACCTTGTCTATGCCTCGGGCTGGCTCCACAATATCGATGTTGCCTGGGAGCATCCCGGCTATGCGGCCTTTCTGAACCGACTGGCCGAGCGGTGTCGGCTGATCCTGTTCGACAAGCGCGGCACGGGAATGTCCGACCGCAATGTCGGTGCCCCCACGCTGGAAGAACGCGCCGAGGACATCCGGGCGGTGATGGACGCCGCCGGATCGGAACGTGCGGCGCTGTTCGGTGTCAGCGAAGGCGGCAACATGACGACGATGTTCGCCGCGACCTATCCCGAAAGGGTCTCGGGCGTTGTCCTGATCGGATGCTTCCCCTGCAGGGCCTGGAAACCCGACTGGCCGGATGGCCGCAAGCGTGACGCGCACGAGGCCGATATGAGCAACCTGCGCAACTCCTGGGGCGACTTTTCGGATTTCTTCCGCGAAGTGGCCCCGACGGTGGCCGATGATCCGCAGGAGCAGGCCTTCATGAACCGTCTGCTGGTGCAGTCTGGCAGCCCGTCCTCGGCCGTTGCGATCACCCGCCTCAACTACGAGATCGACATTCGCGCCCTTCTGCCTTCGGTGCAGGCGCCGGCGCTGGTTCTGCACATGAGCGGCGACCGGGCGGTCGATTTGAGGGATGCCCGTTATCTTGCCGAGGCCATGCCGAACAGCGAATTGCGGATCCTCGAGCGGGACGACCATCTGCCGTGGGTGGGCGATCCGTACCAGGTCAGCGACCAGATCCTGAATTTCGTGGCCCAGGCCGAGGTTCCGGTGCGCGACGAAAGGGTGCTCGCGACGATCCTGGTGACGGATATCGTCGGTTCCACGGAACGGGCCGCAAAACTGGGCGATGCAGGGTGGAAGCAGTTGATCGAGTCCCATGACTCCGCGGCACGGCGGGCGGTGTCCCGGCATGACGGCGATCTGGTGAAATGGCTGGGCGACGGGTTGATGGCGACCTTTGCCGGCCCCAGTCGCGCGGTTGCCGCCGCCCGGGCGATCCGCGAGGATGCCGCCGCCCTGGGCCTGCAAATCCGCTCTGGTGTTCACACCGGCGAATGCCTGCGTCGGCAGGACGACGTGACCGGACTTGCCGTGACAATATCACAGCGCATCGCCGACGGGGCAGGCGCGGAAGAGATACGCGTCTCGGGAACCGTCCGCGATCTTGTGGTCGGATCAGGGCTCGAATTCGAAACGCTCGCCCCGCAGACGCTCAAGGGCGTTCCGGGAGAATGGCCGTTGTTTCGCCTGCAGTCATGAAAAACCCCGCCACGAGGGCGGGGCTCAGTCTGCTTGCCTGAGGCGCCCGCTTATTGCGGGATCTCGCCTTCCAGTCCTTCGACATAGAAGTTCATGCCGGCCAGCGTACCGTCATCGGCGGTCTCGCCCTCGGCCAGCCAGTCGCTGCCGTCCTGCTTTTTCAGCGGCCCGGTGAACGGGTGGTATTCGCCATTGGCGATGCTGTTCATCAGCGCGACCGCCTCTTCCTTGACATCCGCCGGAACCGCGTCGGTGATCTCGCCGATCTCGACCATGCCCTCGCGGATGCCGTCCCAGGTGCTGGTGCTCTCCCAGGTGCCGTCCATTACCGCCTGGGTGCGCGCGATGTAATAGGGCGCCCAGTTGTCGATGATCGAGCTCACGCGCGGCTTGGGCTTGTATTCGGACATATCCGAGGCCTGGCCGAAGGTGATCACGTTGCCCGCATCCTGCGCGGCGGCCTGCGGGGCAGTGGAATCAGTGTGCTGCAGGATCACGTCGGCGCCCTGTTCGATCAGCACCTTGGCCGCGTCGGCCTCTTTCGCGGGGTCGAACCAGGTATAGGCCCAGACGATCTTGAACTGCACGTCCGGGTTGGCCTTCCTGGCGTGGATGAAGGCCGAGTTGATGCCGCGGACCACTTCGGGGATCGGGTAGGAGCCGATATAGCCCACGATGTTGGATTCCGTCATCTTGCCGGCGATGTGGCCCTGCACCGCGCGCCCCTCGTAGAAGCGGGCGGAATAGACCGACACGTTGGGCGCGGTCTTGTAGCCGGTGGCGTGCTCGAATTTCACGTCCGGGAACTTCTTGGCGACGTTGATGGTCGGGTCCATGTAACCGAAGGAAGTGGTGAAGATCAGGTCGGCGCCGTCCAGCGCCATCTGCGTCATCACCCGCTCGGCATCGGGGCCCTCGGGCACGCTTTCGACGAACACGGTCTCGACCTTGTCTCCGAATTCCTTTTCGACCGCCTGGCGGCCCTTGTCGTGTTCATAGGTCCAGCCGCCGTCGCCGACGGGGCCGACATAGACGAAGCCCACCTTTGTCTTGTCCTGCGCCCATGCGCCGGTCGCAAGACCCAGCGCCACGGCGCCGGTTGCGAGTAGTTTGGTCAGTTTCATGAGTTTCTCCCCAGTTGGTGTGTTGAATTCAGTGTCAATGCGCGGCGTGGAATGACCGGCCGAGCGATGCCGGTGCACGGCTCTTGTCGGCGGACAGGATCACGAGCACCAGGATCGTCACCAGATAGGGCGACATTGCCAGATACTCGACCGGAATGGCAACGCCCGCCGCCTGCAGGTTCAGCTGCACCACGGTCACGCCGCCGAACAGATAGGCGCCCAGCAGCACGCGCCACGGCTTCCAGCTGGCGAAGACCACCAGCGCCAGCGCGATCCAGCCGACGCCGGCGGTCATCCCTTCCGTCCACTGCGGCACGCGCACCAGGCTGATATAGGCCCCGCCCAGCCCCGCGCAGGCGCCGCCGAACAGGATGGCCAGCGTGCGGATGCGGATCACCTTGTAGCCCAGCGCGTGGGCGGCGTCGTGGTTCTCGCCCACCGCGCGCAGGATCAGACCGGCGCGGGTGTATTTCAGCGTCGCCCAGACCGCCGCGACCAGGGCGATGCCCAGGTACAGCACCAGGTCATGCCCGAACAGGATCCGGCCCACCACCGGCAGGTCGCTCAGCACCGGGATGTCCAGCTTCGGCGTCGAGGGCGGCTTGATGCCCACATAGCCCTGGCCCATCAGCGCGCTCAGCCCCAGCCCGAACAGCGTCAGCGCCAGCCCGCTCGCCACCTGGTTGGCCAGCGCCACCTGGGTCAGCACCGCGAAGAGCAGTGACAGAAGCGCTCCGCCCACCGCCGCGGCCACGAAGCCCAAGGCGGGCGAGCCGGTCTCGACCGTCACGGCAAAGCCGCAGATCGCGCCGGTGATCATCATCCCCTCGACACCGAGGTTCAGCACGCCGGATTTCTCGACCACCAGCTCGCCGATCCCGGCCAGCAGGATCGGTGTGGCGGCGACCATCAGCGAAGCCACCAGCAGGACGGGATTGATTGCGGACAGGTCCATCTCAGGCCACCTCGCTCCAGGCCGCGCGGACGCGGTAGTTGGTCAACAGGTCCAGCGCCAGCAGGAAGAACAGAAGCATCCCCTGGAACACCTGGATCGCGGCGGCGGGCAGGCCCAGGTTCGACTGCGCGATCTCGCCGCCGATATAGGTCAGCGCCATCAGCCCGCCCGCCAACAGAATGCCCACCGGGTGCAGCCGGCCCAGGAACGCCACGATGATCGCGGTAAAGCCATAGCCCACGTTGAAGTCGATGCTGACCACGCCCGCCGGTCCCGACACCTCGAACAGCCCCGCCAGCCCCGCCAGCGCGCCCGAGGCGCCGAGGCAGAACAGGATCAGCCGCGCGGGCCGCACGCCGGCGAATTTCGCCGCCCGCGGTGCCTCGCCGGTCAGCCGGATGTGAAAGCCCAGCATGTGCCGGTTCAGCAGCACATAGGCAAAGATCACCGCGATCAGCGCCGCCACCACGCCCCAATGCATCCCCGATCCGGCGATCAGTTCGGCATTATATGCGCTCTCATATTGCTGCAGGTTGCGCGAGCCGGGAAAACCGAACCCCTCGGGGTTCTTCATGAGCCCCAGAGACATCGAGGCCAGCAGCTGCTCGGCCACATAGACCAGCATCAGCGACACCAGGATCTCGTTGGTGCCGAACCGCACCTTGAGCACCGCCGGGATCATCGCCCAGACCCAGCCGCCCAGCGCACCGCCGATCACCATCAGCGGAAACACGTACCACGCTTCCAGCGGGTAGAGGGCCAGCCCGACGCCGGCGCCCATCAGCGCGCCGATGATGTATTGCCCCTCGGCGCCGATATTCCAGATCCCGGCGCGGAACCCCAGCGACAGGCCGATCGCGATCAGCACCAGCGGCGCCCCCTTCACCAGAAGCTGCGGGCGGTAGTAGAAAGCGAACTCGCCAAAGAGCGGATCCCAGAAGATCGTCCGGATCGCCTCGACCGGGTTCTTGCCAAGCGCCGCGAACAGCAGCCCGCCGAACAGCATCGTCGCCAGCACCGCCACCACCGGGGTCGCCATCGACCAGGCCCGCGACGGCTGCGGCCGTTTGTCCAGCACGATCATCGGCACATTCCCCCACAGGCTTCATCTTTTCGAAAATACTCTCGCCGAAGGCGCCCGCACATATCACACATGCGCCACCTCCATGCCATGCGCGCCGCCCATCATCAGGCCGATCTCCTCAACCGACAGGTCCGCGGTCTCGCGCGGCGCGCTCAGCCGGCCCTCGTTCAGCGCGGCAAAGCTGTCGGCGATCTCCATCAGCTCGTCCAGGTCCTGGCTGATGCAGACCACTGCCGTTCCCTTGGCCGCCAGGTCCAGCAGCGCCTGCCGGATCGCCGCCGCCGCCGAGGCATCCACGCCCCAGGTCGGCTGGTTCACGACCAGCACTTCGGGCCGCTGCAGCACCTCGCGCCCGATCACGAATTTCTGCAGGTTGCCACCCGACAGCGACCGTGCCGCGTTCTCCGGCCCCGGGGTGCGCACGTCGAACTCCGCGATGATGCGCTCGGCGAAACTCTGTGTCTCGGACCAGCGCAGGAAGCCGTTGCGCTCCAGCCCCTCGCGCACCGACCCGGTCAGCAGAGCGTTCTCGGTCAGGCTCATGTTCGGCGCCGCCGCATGGCCCAGCCGCTCCTCGGGCGCGGTCAGAAGGCCCAGCCGCCGCCGCGCGGTCGGCCCCAGGCGCCCGATCGGCCGGTCCATCAGCTTCACCGCGTCCGCCGCGGTCAAGATCTCGCCCGACAACACGCCCAGCAGCTCGTCCTGCCCGTTCCCGGCCACTCCGCCGATGCCCAGCACCTCGCCCTTGCGCACCGCCAGGTGCACGTTCTTGAGCGCCGTGCCGAAGGCCGAGGGGCTGGGCACCGACAGGCCCGAGATGTCCAGCGCCATCTCGCCGAAGGCGCGCCCGGCCCGTTCCGGGGTCTGCAGCACGGTGCCCACCATCAATTCGGCCATGTCCCGCGCCGAGGTCTCGGACGGCACGCATTCGCCCACATTCTTGCCCAGCCGCAGGATCGTCGCCGCATCGCAGAGCGCGCGGATTTCCTCCAGCTTGTGCGAGATATAGAGGATCGAGGTGCCTTCGGACCGCAGTTTCTTGAGCGTTTCGAACAGGATCTCGACCTCCTGCGGGGTCAGGACGCTGGTCGGCTCGTCCATGATCAGCAGCTTGGGATCCTGCAGCAGGCAGCGGATGATCTCGACCCGCTGCCGCTCGCCCGCCGAGAGGTCGCCCACGGTGCGGAACGGATCGAGCGGCAGGCCATAGGTCTCGCTGACCTCGCGAATGCGCGCGGCCAGGTCGCGCAGGGCGGGCGGCTTCTCCATCCCCAGCGCGATGTTCTCGGCCACGTTCAGCGCATCGAACAGCGAGAAATGCTGGAACACCATCGCGATGCCGTCGGCCCGCGCCGCGCGCGGCTCGCTGGGCGCAAAAGCCGCGCCGCGCAACAGCATCTTGCCGCTGTCCGGCTTGACCAGGCCATAGATCATCTTGACCAGCGTGGATTTCCCCGCGCCGTTCTCGCCCAGCAGGGCATGGACCTCGCCCTCGCCGATGTCGAAGGATACCGAGTCGTTCGCCACGACGCCGGGATAGGCCTTGGTCAGCCCTTGTAGGCTCAGAAGTGGTGTGTTCACGCGCGCGGCTCCTTCCGCTGGTCGCCCCGGCCGCTTCCCACGCCGCTCATGGCCCGGCGCCCTGAGGCCGTTCGGCGCACGGCCGGTCGGATGCTGACGCGCCCGCGGACACATCCCGCAGCGCAACGCGCTCTCCGATCAGAAGAAACGTGAAGTTCATACTTGAAACCGGTCGCGGTACCCTGTTGGCCCGATATGCCCCGGCCTCCGATGCGACGGAGAAGGCCGAGCGGGCTATTGTTGTGCCGCCACGTTAGAAAGCCGCGTGCCGCTCTGGCAAGAAAAACCGATGCTGCGCCGCAGAATTTTTTCGTTTTTGCCGGCCCACTTGCAGGGAATGCCGGGAATTTCATCGCGATTCCGGTGGGTTTCCTTCCGGTTGGCGCGAAGGTGCTTCAAAAATTCCAAGAGAACCGATAGCGGCCCTTTCGCTTCGGCGGCGGAACCCGGTGCTGCGGGGCCCGGCACTTTCGGCTTTCCGCTGCCGGAACCGGCCCCTAATGTCGGGCCATGAGCAGCGATCCCCGATTCATCCACCTGCGCGTTCACACCGAGTATTCGCTTCTGGAAGGGGCGGTTCGGCTCAAGAAACTGCCGGATCTCTGCAAGCGCATGGAGATGCCGGCGGTGGCCGTCACCGACACCAACAACCTCTTCGCCGCGCTGGAGTTTTCGGTCGCGGCCAGCGGCGCGGGCATCCAGCCGATCATCGGCTGCCAGGTCGATCTGGCCTATGTCGAGCGAACGCCCGGCGAACAGCCCCACCGGCCCGCGCCCCTTGTCCTGCTGGCGCAGTCCGAGGCGGGGTATGAGAACCTGATGCGCCTCAATACCTGCCTCTACGTGGACAAGCGCGGACAGCTGCCGCAGGTCACGCTGGCCGAGCTCGAGGCCTTGTCCGGCGGCCTCATCTGCCTGACGGGCGGGCCGGACGGGCCGATAGGGCGCCAGTTGCAGGCGGGGCAACGCCCGGCGGCCGAGGCGCTTCTGGATCGGCTGGCGGCGGCCTTTCCCGACCGGCTCTATGTCGAATTGCAGCGTCATCCCGGCGAGGATGGCGCACCCGAGGCCGAGCGGCTGACCGAGCGCGGCCATATCGAGATGGCCTATGCCAAGTCGCTGCCGCTGGTCGCCACAAACGATGTCTATTTCCCCGAGGCCGGCATGTACGAGGCACATGACGCGCTGATCTGCATCTCCGATGGCGCCTATGTCGACCAGCAGGATCCGCGCCGCCGCCTGACCGCGCAGCACTATTTCAAGAGCCCGCAGGAAATGGCGACGCTGTTCGCCGATCTGCCCGAGGCGCTGGAGAACACCGTCGAGATTGCCCGCCGTTGCGCCTTCATGGCCTGCAGGCGAGACCCGATCCTGCCCAGGTTCGCCGATGACGAAGTCGAGGAACTGCGCCGCCAGGCCAACGAGGGGCTGCAGAAGCGGCTGGCGGTGATCCCGCACGCGGTCAGCCTCGAGGCGTATCAGAAGCGTCTGGATTTCGAACTGGGCATCATCGAGGGGATGGGCTTTCCCGGCTATTTCCTGATCGTTGCCGATTTCATCAAATGGGCCAAGGATCACGACATTCCGGTGGGGCCGGGGCGCGGCTCGGGCGCGGGCAGCCTGGTGGCCTATGCGCTGACCATCACCGATCTGGACCCGCTGCGCTACAGCCTGCTGTTCGAACGGTTCCTGAACCCCGAGCGGGTCAGCATGCCGGATTTCGACATCGACTTCTGCATGGACCGCCGCGAAGAGGTGATCCGCTACGTGCAGGAGAAATACGGCCGCGACAAGGTGGGCCAGATCATCACTTTCGGCGCGCTTCTGTCCAAGGCGGCGGTGCGCGATATCGGCCGGGTGTTGCAGATGCCCTATGGCCAGGTGGACCGCCTGAGCAAGATGATCCCGGTGGAGGGGGTCAAGCCGGTCAGCATCGAGAAGGCGCTGAGCGACGAGCCGCGCCTGCGCGAGGCCGCGCGCGAGGAAGAGGTGGTGGACCGCCTCCTGACCTATGGCCAGCAGGTCGAGGGCCTGCTGCGCAACGCCTCGACCCATGCCGCCGGCGTGGTGATCGGCGACCGGCCGCTCGATGCTCTGGTGCCGCTCTACCAGGATCCGCGCTCGGACATGCCGGCCACGCAGTTCAACATGAAATGGGTGGAGCAGGCCGGGCTGGTCAAGTTCGATTTCCTGGGGCTCAAGACCCTCACGGTGATCCAGAACGCCATCGACCTCATCCACAAGTCCGGCCGCGACCTGCATGTGGCGCAGGACGGCAGCACGATCTACCAGCCCTTCGAGGGGGCCGAGAACGACATCGGCCAGATCCCGCTGGACGACGCCAAGACCTATGAGCTCTATTCGCGGGCCAAGACTGTCGCGGTGTTCCAGGTGGAAAGCTCGGGCATGATGGATGCGCTCAAGCGCATGAAGCCCAACTGCATCGAGGATATCGTGGCGCTGGTGGCGCTCTACCGTCCCGGCCCGATGGAGAACATCCCCACCTATTGCGAGGTCAAGAACGGCCAGCGCGAGATCACCTCGATCCACCCGCTGATCGACGACATCCTGGAAGAGACGCAGGGCATCATCGTCTACCAGGAACAGGTGATGCAGATCGCGCAGGTCATGGCCGGCTACAGTCTGGGCGGCGCCGACCTGCTGCGCCGCGCCATGGGCAAGAAGATCAAGGAGGCGATGGACGCCGAGCGCCCGAAGTTCATCGAGGGCGCGAAGAAGAACGGCGTGGACAAGCCCAAGGCCAGCGAGGTGTTCGACCTGCTGGAGAAATTCGCCAATTACGGCTTCAACAAGTCCCACGCCGCCGCCTATGCGGTGGTCAGCTACCAGACCGCTTGGCTCAAGGCGAACCACCCGGTCGAGTTCATGGCCGGGGTGATGAATTGCGACCTGCACCTGACCGACAAGCTGGGCGTCTATTTCGAAGAGGTGCGCAAGGGGCTGGGCCTGCCCTGGGTACCGCCCTGCGTGAACCGCAGCCAGGCCACATTCGATGTGGAGGGCGGCGAACTGGTCTATGCGCTCGGCGCGCTCAAGAATGTGGGTGTCGAGGCGATGCGGCTGGTGACCGAGGCGCGCGGCGACGGCGCGTTCGTCACCCTCTATGACTTCGCCCGCCGCGTGGATCTGAAACGCGTCGGCAAGCGCCCGCTCGAGATGCTGGCCCGTGCCGGTGCCTTTGATCAACTGGATCCGAACCGGCGCCGCGTGTTCGACAGCCTGGACGCGCTGGTGGCCTATTCTGCGGCTGTGCACGATCAGAAGAATTCGAACCAGGTGTCGCTGTTCGGCGAGGCGGGCGAGGATCTGCCCGAGCCGCGCCTGGTGCAGACCCCCGACTGGCTGCCCGCCGAACGCCTGGCCGAGGAGTTCAAGGCGATCGGCTTCTACCTGTCGGGGCATCCGCTGGACGACTACATGCCCAGCCTCAGGCGCCAGGACGTGCTGACCCTGGACGGCGTCACCGAGAAGGTGCGCGCCGGCCCGCTGATCGCCAAGATCGCCGGTGTCGTGGCCGGCCGGCAGGAGCGCAAATCCGCGCGCGGCAACCGCTTCGCCTTTGTCCAGATGAGCGACCCGACCGGCGCATTCGAGGTCACGCTGTTTTCCGAGGCGCTGGAGAAGAGCCGCGATTTCCTGGAAACCGGCGCCAAGGTTGTTGTGACCGCCGAGGCGACGCAGGAATCGGATCAGCTCAAGCTGCTGGGCCGGTCCATCGCGCCGATCGACGCGGCTGTGGCCGGGGCAGGGGCCACCGGCCTGCGGGTGTTCGTGGACGAGGCGGATGCGGTGGGCACCGTGGCCCGCGTTCTTCAGGATGCCGCCAATGCAGCGCGCGGCGCCTCGAAAGGCCCGGTTCAGTTCTGCCTGATCGCGCCGGGCCTGCCGGGCGATGTCGAGATGGACCTGGGCCAGGATTTTCCGATCAATCCGCAGATCAAGGGCGCGATCAAATCGCTGGAAGGGGTGATGTCGGTCGAGGAGTTGTGACGCCGGTGCGGTTCAGCCCGCCTCGCCCGGTTGCCTGAGGTCGCCGGCATCGAGCACCGGCGCGACATCCAGATCCTCGGCATCCAGCATCGCCGACACCCGCTCGAGCACTGCCACGATCATGGACTGTTCCCAGTCGGACAGGGCGGTGAATTCGCGCACATAGCGTTGTTGCAGCGCGTCGGGGGCGGATTCGATGGTGCGGCGGCCGGTCTCGGTGATGACGATGTTGATCTGGCGGCGGTCGGTCAGCGACTTGATGCGCTGAACCAGCCCGTGGCCCACCAGCTTGTCCACCAGCGCCGTGACGGTCGCCTGCGACACGCGCATCTGTTGCGAGATCTCCTTGGCCGTGGTCTGGCCCTTCTCGGCCACCACCTGCAGCACCCGGAACTGGGCCGCGGTCAACCCGGCCGATTCCGCCAGTTCGCGCCCGAACAGCTCGGTCGCGCGCAGGATTCGGCGCAGGGCGACAAGGCTGCTGTCGACTCGGTCCATATCGCCTCCTGTCCTTTGAAATCGACCGATGTTGGCAGAAGATCGCCGAAAATTCAATAAGTCAAGATGAACGACTTTGCTTTGAGAAAACCCTTTGTCTGCTTGGCTGGAATACACCATAAATGCGCCAAGACGCGCTATTTGCGGCCGAAGCGCCACAAATAAATGCTTTGAAGGTTGAAGTAACTTGGGGTGAATGTTATTTAGGTTGCCGAAGTAAATGAGGAGGCGAAACCAGCCATGCAGCACGCACTTGAACTGTTCAGGAAACCCTTTCCCGTTCTTCGCAAACCCGACGCGAAGGATGGTGCGGATATCTGGGAGCTGGTGCGCGAATGCAAGCCGCTCGACGAGAACTCGATGTATTGCAACCTGGTCCAGTGCGACCATTTCCGCGACACCTGCGTTCTGGCCGAGCTGAACGGCAAGACCGCCGGCTGGGTGTCCGCCTATGTCATTCCCGACGATCCCGAGACGGTGTTCGTCTGGCAGGTGGCGGTGTCCGAGGACGCGCGCGGCACCGGTCTGGGGTCGCTCATGCTGCGCGAACTGGTGTCGCGCGACGAATGTGCGGATGTGACCCGCATGCAGACCACGATCACCAGCAACAACGACGCGTCCTGGTCGCTGTTCCGCCGCTTCGCGCGCTCCCAGCGCACGAAGCTGGATGTCCAGCCCTACTATACGCAGGCGCTGCATTTCCGCGACCGTCACGAAACCGAGAACATGGTCACGATCAAGTTGGCCGCCGAGGCGCGCCGCGCCGCCTGAGCGATGCTGCGACCGCCCGTTCTGAACCCATTCAACCCCGAAGGATGTCCCATGACCCTTGCCGAGACTGGCACTGAAAAGCAATCGATCTTCAAGCGACGCGAGTCGAAGGTGCGCAGCTATTGCCGCAACTTCGACACCGTCTTCACCCGCGCCCAGGGCTCCGAGCTGACCGACGAGGCGGGCCGCACTTATATCGACTTCCTCGCCGGCTGCTCGTCGGTGAATTACGGCCATAACGACCCGGACATGAAAGAGGCGCTGATCGCCCATATCGCCGCCGACGGTCTGTCGCATGGCCTGGATTTCCACTCGGATGCCAAGGCATCGTTCCTGACGGCCTTCGAGCAGCACATCCTCAAGCCGCGCGGCATGGATCACAAGATCATGTTCACCGGCCCGACCGGCGCCAATGCCGTCGAAGCGGCGCTGAAGCTGGCGCGCAAGATCACCGGGCGCAGCAATGTCATCTCGTTCACCAACGGCTTCCACGGCATGACGCTGGGCGCGCTTGCGGCCACCGGCAACGGCTATCACCGCGCCGCCGGCGGCTCCAGCCTGCCCGACGTGACGCGGATGCCCTATGACGGCTTCTTCGACAACGGCTTCGACAGCGCCGACTTCCTGCAGCAGATGCTCGAAGACAGCTCGGGCGGTATCGATGCGCCCGCCGCGATCCTGCTCGAAACCGTGCAGGGCGAAGGCGGCCTGAACGCCGCGAGCCCCGAATGGGTGCGCCGCATCGCCGATATGGCCAGGGCGCATGGCGCGCTGCTGATCATCGACGACATCCAGGCCGGGTGCGGCCGCTGCGGCACCTTCTTCTCGTTCGAGGAGATGGACGTGGAACCCGATATCGTGACGATGGCGAAATCGGTGTCCGGCTTCGGCCTGCCGATGGCGCTGGTGCTGGTCAAGCCCGAGCATGACGTGTTCGGCCCGGCCGAGCACAACGGCACGTTCCGTGGCAACACCCATGCCTTCGTCACCGCCCGCGTGGCGATCGAGAAGTTCTGGTCCGACGACGCCTTCCAGCGCGAGCTGGCCGACAAGGCGCTGATGCTGACCACCGCGCTCGCGGATATCGCCGCGATGCTGCCGGGTGCCTATGTCAAGGGCCGCGGCCTGATGCAGGGCGTGGATGTCGGCACCGGCGAACTGGCCTCGGACATCTGTGCGCGCGCCTTCCAGAACGGGCTGATCGTCGAGACCTCGGGCTCCGAGGACCAGGTGGTCAAGATCCTGGCGCCGCTCACCACCCCGCAGGACACCTTTGCCAAGGGCCTCTCGATCCTGACCGAAGCCGCCCGCGACGCGGCGCACGGCCTCAAACAGGCGGCGGAGTGAACCATGATTGTCAGAGACTTCAACAAGATCGTCAAAACCGAGCGTGACCGCGTGGTGTCCGACGCCAACTGGACATCGGTGCGGATGCTGCTGGAGCAGGACAAGATGGGATTTTCGTTCCACATCACCTTCCTCGAGGAAGGGTCCGAGCACACGTTCGAATACAAGAACCACTTCGAAAGCGTCTATTGCATGCAGGGCAAGGGCTCGATCACCGATCTGGCCACCGGCGAGACCCATGCGATCGAACCCGGTGTGATGTACGCGCTGGACAAGCACGACCGCCACACCCTGCGCGCCGACGAAGAGCTTGTCATGGCCTGCGTGTTCAACCCCCCGGTGACCGGCAACGAGGTCCACCAGGAAGACGGGTCCTACGCGCTTGCCGACAGCTGAAACCGAAATAGAAGGGCCCGGCGACAATGGCCGGGTAAGTGAAACCGTGACGTTTCCAAAACACACCGTCGAGAAGATCGGCGGAACATCGATGAGCCGGATCCGCGACCTGCGCGACACGCTGTTCCTCGGCGGTCGTGAAGGCGCGGATGTCTATGGCCGGATCTTCGTGGTCTCGGCCTTCGGCGGCATCACCGACCTGCTGCTCGAGCACAAGAAATCCGGCACGCCCGGCGTCTTCGGCCTGTTCTCCAACAGCGACGACGACCACGGCTGGCTGGACGCCTTGACCGGCGTGGCCGAAGCCATGCGCAAGGCCCATGGCGAGGTGCTCGACCATGATGGCGACCTGGCGATGGCCGACGAATTCGTGCGCGAGCGGACCGAGGGGGCGCGCAGCTGCCTGTTCGACCTGCGGCGCCTGTGTTCCTATGGCCATTTCCGGTTGTCCAGCCAGATGATGGTGATCCGCGAGCTGCTGTCCGGCCTGGGCGAGGCGCATTCCGCCTTCGTGACCGCGCTGATGCTGCAGCGTGCCGGGATCGACGCCCGGTTCGTCGACCTCAGCGGTTGGCGCGACGAGGGGGACTATACCCTGCAGGACCGCATCACAGCCGGTCTCAAGGGCATCGACCTGAGCGTCGAGATGCCCATCGTCACCGGCTATGCGCAGTGCCGCGACGGGCTGATGCGCGAGTTCGACCGCGGCTACTCCGAGGTCACGTTCTCGAACATCGCCGCCCATACCGGCGCGTCCGAGGCGATCATCCACAAGGAGTTCCACCTCTCCTCGGCCGATCCCAAGCTGGTCGGCGCCGAGAATGTGCGCAAGCTGGGGCACACCAACTATGACGTGGCAGACCAGCTGTCGAACATGGGGATGGAGGCGATCCACCCCAAGGCGGCCAAGACCCTGCGCCAGTCGGACATCCCGCTGCGCGTGACCAACGCGTTCGAGCCCGACGATCCCGGCACGCTGATCGACGACGGACCGGCCAGCGGGCCGTCGGTCGAGATCCTGACCGGGCTGGGTGTCGTGGCACTGGAGCTGTTCGAACAGGACATGGTCGGGGTCAAGGGGTACGACACCGCCATCCTGGAGGCGCTGCGCCGCCACAACGTGCGCATCGTGTCCAAGACCTCGAACGCCAACACGATCACGCATTATGTCGAGGCCTCGCTGAAATCGGTGCGCCGGGTCGAGCGGGATCTGCACCAGCTCTATCCCTCGGCCACCGTGACCATGCAGTCGCTGGGCATCGTGTCGGCCATCGGCCGCGACCTGTCGGGCATTGATGTCCTGTGCACCGGTCTGCAGGCGCTGCAGGACCAGAAGGTCAAGGTCATCGCGGCGCACCAGACACCGCGAAACGTGGACGTGCAATTCGTGATCGCCCGCGACGATCTGGACACGGGCGTCAAGGCGCTGCACGACGTTTTTTTTGAGCCCGAGGCTCTGCAGCAGGCCGAGGCTGCCTGAACCGGACATCGGACAAGTCGCGACATCGGACGGAGGCCCACCCGGGCCTCCGTTTTTTTTCGTTTGCGCCCGGCGGGGCGGGGTGGTTGCATGTGCGGGAAGGCCGCAGATCGCCATGGCCGATCCGGGCGGCAGGAAGAATGGAGGCGACATGGCGGTATCGACACCTGTTTGCGCATTCGGCTGGAAGGCGCCTGATTTCATCCTTCCGGCCACTGATGGCCAGACTTATCGGCTGGGCCAGGTCGCCGGGCCGAAGGGCACGCTGATCATGTTCATCTGCAACCACTGCCCCTATGTGCTGGCGGTGCTCGACCGGATCCTGCGCGACGCGCGCGACCTGCAGGCGTTGGGGGTGGGCGTTGCCGCTATCTGTTCCAACGACGCGCAGGCCTATCCCGAGGACGGGTTCGGGGCGATGGCCGAGATGGCGCGGGTGCGGGACTTCCCCTTTCCCTATCTGCACGATGCCGAGCAATCGGTGGCACGGGCCTATGACGCGGACTGCACGCCGGACTTCTTCGGATTCAACGCGGATCTGGAGTTGCAGTATCGCGGCCGCCTGGATGCCTCGGGCCGCGCGGCCGGGCCGGGGGACGCGCGCCGCGACCTCTATGAGGCGATGAAACAGGTGGCCGAGACCGGACAGGGCCCGCGCGACCAGATCCCGTCGATGGGCTGTTCGATCAAGTGGAAACCCGCCTCGTGACGCCGGTCGTATTCGACCTGGACGGCACGCTGGTCCACAGCGCGCCGGATATCCACGCCGCGGTCAACCGGATGCTGGACGGGATCGGGCAGGCGCCGCTGACGCTTGCGACCGTCGGCTCATTCGTCGGCAGGGGCGTGCCGTCGCTGGTCGATCGTGTCATCGAGCACCTGGACCTGGATCCCGGGCGACATGACGACATGGTTGCGGCAATGCTGGAGCATTACAATCGCGCCCCGGCGGACCTGACGCGGCCCTATCCCGGCGTACCCGAGATGCTGGAGACGCTTGCGGCGCGGGGTCATCCCTTGGCGGTCTGCACCAACAAGCCCGAGGCGCCGGCGCGAAGGGTGCTGTCGCTCCTGGGCCTGGGCACGCATATCGCCGCGGTTGTGGGCGGCGACAGCCTGTCCCGGCGCAAGCCCGACCCAGCGCCGCTGCGGCACACCTTTGCGTTGCTGGGCCACGAAACCGGGCTTTTCGTTGGCGACAGCGAGGTGGATGCCGAATGTGCGCAACGCGCGGGGGTGCCGTTCCTGCTGTTCTCGGGCGGCTACCGCAAGGGACCGGTGACAGACCTGCCGCATCACGCGGTGTTCGACCACTTCGGGGATCTGGCCGGGCTGGTCGCACCGGCGTCGGTCTGACAACCTGCTGCCGTGGTCGGCACGGCCGGTCGGGAACAAGGCGATGGAGATGTCATGAGATACGCATCGATCACCGAACGCCTGGCCGGTCTGGGCGGCGAGAAATGGGAGGTCCATGCCGAGGCGCGCGCTCGCGCGGCCCGGGGCGAGGACATCATCGAGCTGACCATCGGTGAGCCCGACGTGCCGACGCCGCACTCCCTGACCGACGCGGCCGCCGCCGCGATGCGCGCCGGGCGCACCGGCTATTCCGACGGGCGCGGCGAGCCGGGCCTGCGCGCGGCGCTGGCCGACCGCTACGCCCGCAGTACCGGCCGCGCCATCGGGGCCGACCAGGTGATCTGCTTCCCGGCACGCAGACCGCGCTCTATGCCACGTTCATGGCCATCGCCGAGCCGGGATGCGAGGTGCTGGTGGGCGATCCGCTCTATGCCACCTATGAGGGCGTGATCCGGGCCAGCGGCGCCGCGATGGTGCCAGTGCCCCTGCGCCCCGAGGACGGGTTCCGCCTGCAGGCCGAGGATATCGCCGCGCGGATCACGCCGCGCAGCCGGGCGATCCTGCTCAACACGCCGCACAACCCGACCGGCGCGATCCTGACCGCAGAGGACATCGCCGCCATCGGCGCATTGGCCCGGGAACATGACCTGTGGATCGTCTCGGACGAGGTTTATGAGGACCTTGTGTTCGATGGCGCCACCTTCGTCTCGCCCCTGGCCTTTGAGGACTTGGCCGAGCGGGTCGTGGTGGCCTCGTCGATCTCCAAGAGCCATGCCGCGCCTGGGTTCCGCAGCGGCTGGTGCATCGGCCCTGAGGCGTTTGCTGCGGCCGCGCTGCCGCTGTCCGAGACGATGCTGTTCGGAAACCAGCCCTTCATCGCCGACATGACCGAGCGGGCGGTGCGCGACGGCTCGCCCGTGGCCGCGGGCATGCGCACACGCTTCGCCGCCCGGGCCGCCCTTTTGCAACGGCGGCTTGACACTGAGACCGACCTGGTCGTGAAGATGCCCGAGGCGGGGATGTTCGCCATGGTCAATGTCGCCGCGACCGGGTTGACCGGCGCGGCCTATGCGCGCGACCTGCTGGCCCGTGGCGGCGTTGCGGTGATGCCCGGCTCTTCGTTCGGCCAGACCATGCGGGACTGGGTGCGCGTGGCGCTGACCGTGGAGGACGCCCGGCTGGACGAGGCCTGCAACCGCATCACAACCCATCTCAACCAGTTGAAGGAGGACGCGGCATGACCCGTATCGGCGAGGGGCTGGTTCAGGCGTTGCGCGCGCGCGGCGTCGATCTGGTCTTTGGCATCCCCGGGGTGCACACGATCGAGCTCTATCGCGGGCTGGCGGCCTCGGGCATCCGCCATGTCACGCCGCGCCACGAGCAAGGGGCCGGGTTCATGGCCGACGGCTATGCCCGCGTCACCGGTCGGCCGGGCGTGGCGCTGGTCATCACCGGGCCGGGGCTGACCAATACTCTGACGCCGATGGCCCAGGCCCGCGCCGACAGCGTGCCGATGCTGGTGCTATCGGGCGTCAATGCGCGCGCGAGCCTGGGCAAGGGGTTGGGGCATCTGCACGAGTTGCCCGACCAGCTGGGCCTGTCCGCCGGTGTCGCGCTGCGGGCCCTGCAGGTCGACCGGGCCGAGGCGTTGGCGCCGGCGCTGGATGCAGCGTTTGATCTCTTTGCATCCGAGCGGCCCGGCCCGGTGCATGTCGAGATCCCTCTGGATGTCGCGCCGCTGCCGCTTGCAACGCCAACCGATCCCGCACCGGCCGCCGGCGCGTCTGGGCCCGATCCGTCGGATGTGGCGGATATCGCGGCGCGGCTCAAGCGCGCCCGGCGCCCGGTGATCCTGGCCGGGGGCGGCGTGCGGCGCGCCGGCGATGCGCTGCGAGCCGTGGCCGAGCGCTGCGATGCGCCGGTGGTGCAGACGGTCAACGCGCGCGGCCTGATGCATGCCCATCCGCTCGGCGTGCCGGCCAGCCCAAGCCTGCGTGCGGTGCGCGACCTGATCGAAGGCGCGGATTTGGTTCTGGCGCTGGGCACCGAGCTGGGCCCGACCGATTATGACATGTATGGCCTCGGCGGGTTGCCGGACCTGCCGGCACTGCTGCGCGTCGACCTGAGCGCCGCGCAGCTGGCGCGCCACCCGGCGGAACTTGCGATACGCGCCGATGCGGGTTCCGTCCTGACGGCGCTGCGTGCTGACCTGGGCGACGGGACGGCCGACACGGACGACGGGCCGGGCCGGGCCGAAGCGGCCCGCGCCGGCGCCTGGCAGGAGATCGGACCCGCGATGCGCGCTCTGTGCCGGCACCTTGCGGCCGCGCGAGAGGCCATGCCCGGCGCGGTGATGGTGGGCGACTCGACGCAGCTGACCTATGCGGGCAACCTCTACCACGATCACGACCGGCCCGGCGGCTGGTTCAATTCCGCCACCGGCTTTGGTGCCCTGGGCTATGCCATTCCCGCGGCCATCGGTGCAGCGCTGGGCGCACCGGAGACGCCGGTGCTGTGCCTCGCCGGCGATGGCGGCGCGCAATTCACCTTGCCCGAACTGATGGTCGCGGTGCAGGAGCGGCTGCCGATCACCTTCGTGATCTGGAACAACCGTGGCTATGGCGAGATCGAGACGTCGATGCGCGATGCCGGTGTGGCGGTAGTGGGCTGCGATCCGGAGCCGCCGGATTTTCAAGCCATTGCAAAGGCTTGCCGGATGTTGTTCACCCGGATCGAGGCCGACCCGGAAGCCTTTGCCGCCGCCCTGCGCGCGGATGCGCCGCCCGATGGACCGCGCATGATCGAGATTGACGCGACCGGGTTCGCCGCGTCCTTCTGACGCCCCCTTGCCGGGATACGCCGAATGTGAAATAGGTATCTACAATATCCATTTAAGCGGAGATCGCCGGATGCGCCTGACATCCTTTACCGATTACGGGCTGCGCATGCTGATGCGCATGGCCAGCGCGCCGGACCGGGGATTCAGCACCGCCGAGCTGGCGGCCGAGTTCGATCTGTCGCGCAATCACCTGAGCAAGATCATGCAGCGCCTGGCGCAGGCCGGCATCGTCGAGACCCGGCGCGGCGCGGGCGGCGGCGCGGTTCTGACGCGGCCGCCCGGTGATATCCGCCTGGGCGAGGTTGTGCGCGTGCTGGAGGCCGGGCAGGCGCTGGTCGAGTGCTTCGGGCCCGGCGGCGCCGATTGCACTATCGACGGGTGCTGCCGGCTCAAGGTCCGGCTGCGGTCGGCCGAGCGCGCCTTTCTGGCCGATCTCGACCGCTCGACCCTGGCCGATATCGCGCTGCCTGCGCCGGTCTCCGTCTAGCTGCGGATACCGGCCGCGAAACCGCACAAGAAGGAGCGAGACATGTCCGACTGGTTGCCCAGCCTGATCACCGAAACCCCTGCCGAGGGCTATGACCTCGCGGTCAAGCTGGCGCGGGTCGCGGTCAAGATGACCCAGCCCGAGGCCGAGATCCGCGAGCGGTTGCGCGCGGAATATGCCGAAGACGCCGAACGGCTGATCGAGGCCAGCCAGGTGGTCGCCACGCATTTCGCCACCGTCGCCGCGGCCAACAATTACTGGCGGTGACGCGGATGACGCAGGTGGAACGCAACGGCGGCGAGTTCGTCGTCGACGCGCAGGTTCTGGCCGAGGCCTTCGGCGTCACCGCGACCGAGGTGCCCGAACTGATGCGCGCCGGGGCCATCACCTCGGTCTGCGAGAAGGGCGTCGAGGCCGATGAAGGCAACTGGCGCTTCACCTTCTACCATGACGGCCAGGCCCTGCGGATGACGGTCGATGCCGCCGGCGAGATCGTCAAGCGGTCGCGCTTTCCCGCCGCGCGGCGCCCCGCTGCAGGGGATTAACCCGACAGCCGGGCCAGGTCGGCGCTGAGCGCGCGCGCCTCCGAGATCGAGCGTTGCAGCGCGGCCAGCCGCGCATCCGGCGTGGCCCCGCCGGGCGTGTCGTTCAGCACCCGGTCGATGCGCGACGCTGTGGCCGCGTCCGGTGTGCCCAGCGTGTTGCGCTGCTGAAGGATCTGCAGCTTGAGCTGGGCCAGCTCGGATTCCGAGCCGCGGATCTGCGCCGCCAGCGCTTCGTTGCGCGCCTGGGCCCCGGCGACATCGGCCTCGGCGGTGTCGATCCGGGCGTCATAGCTGCCGCTGGCGATCCCCGACACCCCGTCGAAGAACCCGCCCTCGGCCGGGTCGCTGGTGGTCTGGCAGCCCGCCAGCAAGAGCGCGGGCGCGACAAGGCGGAGCAGGGCGGGGCGCATCATCACGGTCCCCATTCAAAGCGACGTCGCCAGGTCGTTGGCGATGCCCTTCATCTGCGCGATCTGGTTGGACAGCGAGGCCAGGTCGCCATCGATCGGCGAGGCGGCCTGGTTTCCGGCCACGGTCAAGCCGCGCGCCTCGGTGAACTCGGCCTGCCGCTTGCTGGCGCCGTCGATGGCGATCTGCATCTGGGCCAGGTTGCCATTGGCCTCGGTCACTTCGGCTTGCACCTGCTCCGGGGTCGCGGCCCCCGCGGCGGCCTGGGCGCGCAGCGCGTCCAGCTCCGCCTTCTGCGCCGCAAGAACCTGGTTCATCACGTTGATCGTGGTCTGCATCTCGGCGGCGTTGCGGTCCAGGTCGCTCTTGATCTGGCCCAGGCGGCGTTCGCGGTTGGCGTATTTCCGCTGCACGAAGGCGACGTAGGTGCCCGCCGCCGCGCCCGCGCCCAGCCCGATGGTAAAGCCGCTGCCGGCATCGTCACTGCCGCCCAGGCCGAAGCCGATGGCCCCACCCGCGGCGCCGCCGGCCAGCGCGCCCTGCAGGATGGTCTTCTGCATCGCCGCGGCCTGTTTGGCCAGATCCGCCTCGGCCTGGCTGCTGCCCGGCTGAACCGTCGTGACCTCGGCCGTATCGCCCCCGCCGCCGCAGGCCGAAAGCGCCGTTGCCGCGGCCAGCATCGCCGCGATCACTCTTGTGGAATGAGATCCGCCAACCATTTGTAACTCCCCTCGTTTGTTTCGTTGGTTTGTGCCACGTGCCGCAGAAACAGCGCCGCATCGCGAGTCAGGGTCTCGCCGCCCGCGCCCAGGTCGCGCCCCGCATCCGTCGCGCCGACCAGTTCCAGCGTGGCGCGTTCGGGAAAGAAGCGCACGGCGCGGGCCAGGATCTCGTCATAATAACTGCGGCTCTGGTCCAGCCGTCGCAGGATGATCCCGCGCGAGCGGCGGATGTCGTAGAGATCGCTTTCCGCCTGGCGCAGGATCGGGCGCGCGGCGGGATCGGTCTCGGCGATCTGTTCGATCTGGCGCATCGCATCCTCGGCGATGTCCAGCGTGCGTTCGACGCTGCGCAGGGCGACGATGTCGGTGCGCAGCCGTTGCAGCGTCGTGGCCGCGAGAAAGGTCGAGACCCGCGCCGCGTCATTGTAGAGCTGGTCGCTGCTCAGCTCGGTGCGCTCGGGCAGCTGCCGCCGGTAGCGCTCCAGCGCCGGGCGCAGCTCGCCGGGCACGGCGCGGGCCGGGCCGGGATCCAGCAGGCCCAGCGCCGCCAGGGCCGCGGCCATCCTGTCGGTTTCGGCTGCGGCCAGAACCGTCTCGACCGGTGCGCCGGCCTCCGCCACGGCGGGACCTGCGGCCTGCAGGCGGGCGATGCGGTCGCGGGCGAACCCGGCGAACAGGCCCTCGGGATAGTCGCGCAGATAGGCGCGGAACGCCTCCGGATCGGTCTCGGACGCGATCCCGCGCCAGCGCGCCAGTTCGGCCGCGGTGGCGTCGTCCGGCGCCTCCTCGGCGGGCAGCGCGGCGGCGAAGCTGTGCTCGCTGAGAACCGATTCCTCGACCCAGGGCACTTGCCGCCCCTGGGTCTCCAGCACCACCTGCTGGCGCACCCGTCCCAGCATCAGCCGCGCATCCAGCCCCGGTGTGCCGATATGGTCCAGCAAGCCCGCGGTGAACACGCTGTTCTCGCCCAACCCGTCATAGGCCACGTTGCCCGGATCGGTGGCATAGGCGATCAGCAGACCGGCGCCGCCCCGCGCCCGCACCAGCCCACGCTCGACGAGGCCACGCTCCGAAAACGGGTTGTTGCGGCAGGCGTCCAGGATCAGGATGCCGATCTCGGGCCCGGCGCGGCTGATGGCGTCGCGCACCCGGCCCATCGTGATCGAGGATCGGCGCAGCGCGCCCAGGTCGCCACCCGAGAAATCGGTGCCGATCAGGTGGTTCTCGCCGCTGATCTGCACCCCGTGCCCGGCATAGAAGAACACCGCCATCTCGGCCCCGGTCGCATCCCGGCCGAAGGTCTCGACCGCCTGCGCCATCGCCGCCCCGTCGCGGTCGGTGACCTCGGTCACGGCAAAGCCCAGTCCGCGCAGCGCCTCGCCCAGCGCGTCGACATCGTTGACGGGGTTGCGCAGCGACATGCCCGGGGTCGAATAATCCGCGTTGCCGATCAGCAGGGCGACCCGCTCGCCGGCATGGAGCGGCAGCGCCGCAAGCAGCGCCACGCAGACAAGGCGGAGCAAGGGCGCCGCCGGCACGGACAGGGATTGGACACCGACCATGACGCGACGTTAGCCCAGCGCCGCGCGCTTTGCACCTGCCTTGACGCCCGCCCGGTTTCGCGCCGCGCCGCTTTCGACTAGCGTGCCCGCGAGGCCAGTATCGGAGTGCATCGTGGAACTTGACTTGTCCGACATTCTGGCCGCGCGGCGGGTGATCGCCGGCGTGGCCGACAACACGCCGCTCGTGCCATCGCCGTTCATGAGTGAGCGCACCGGCGCGGCGTTCCTGCTGAAGCTGGAATCTACGCAGCCCATCGGCGCGTTCAAGCTGCGCGGGGCGCTCAACGCCATCGCGGCGCTGCCGCCCGAGACCACCGGCGTGACCTGCTGCTCGACCGGAAATCACGGGCGCGGCGTGGCATATGCCGCGGCCCGGCGCGGTCTGCGCGCGGTGATCTGCATGTCCGAGCTGGTGCCCCGGGCCAAGGTCGAGGGAATCCGCGCGCTGGGCGCCGAGGTGGCGATCAGCGGCCGCTCCCAGGACGAGGCGCATGTCGAGTGCCTGCGTCTCGTCGCCGAACAGGGACTGGCCGAGATCCCGCCCTTCGACGACCCGCATGTGATCGCCGGGCAGGGCACAATCGGGCTGGAGATGCTGCAGGCGCGGCCCGACCTGCAGACGCTGCTGGTGCCGCTCTCGGGCGGCGGGCTGGCCGCCGGGATCGCGCTGGCCGCCAAGACGATCAAGCCGGATCTGCGGGTCGTCGGCATCACGATGGAGCGCGGCGCGGCCATGAAGGCCGCCATCGACGCCGGCCACCCGGTCGAGGTGGAAGAGGTGCCCAGCCTCGCCGACTCGCTGGGCGGCGGCATCGGCCGGGACAACCGCCTGACCTTTGCCCTGTGCCGCCGCCTGATCGACGAGACCGTGCTGGTCAGCGAGGCCGAGATCTACCGCGCCATGCAGACGCTCTATTACGAGGACCGGATGGTCGCCGAGGGCGGCAGCGTCGTCGGGCTGGCGGCGGTCCTGTCGGGCCGGATCGAACCGCAGGGCGTGACCGCCACGGTCATCACCGGGCGCAATCCCGACATGGAGGTCTTCACCCGCGTCGTCACCGGGCAGGAGGTCGATCTGGACGGACATGTCATCCCGGGCCAGCCATATCGTCGCTGACCAGACGGCGCCCCATTCATGCGTGGGGATTGGCGGCAATCTCGGGAGAGGAAGAAGTGGCAGCCCGTAGGGGAATCGAACCCCTCTTTCCAGGTTGAAAACCTGGCGTCCTAACCGATAGACGAACGGGCCACGCTGTCTTGTGGGGCGGCTTTTACGGTTTCACGGGCAGTGCTGCAAGCGGAAAAAGTCGGGCCGCGGAAACTTTTTTGGCTATCGCCCGGCCTCGTCGCGGCGCCGGGAATTTGCCGGAAATTCACGCCTCGGCGGCGTCCTCGAGACGCAGCTGCACGCTCTGGCGGCCGCGCCAGCTGTTCACCTCCAGCCGGCCGGCCAGGTGGAAGCGCGCACCGCCGTGATCGGCCAGGCGCGGTCCCATATCTCCCTCGAAGGCGCCGAAAGCGATGGCGTCCAGGCTGCCGGACATGCCGTCGGACAGCGACAGCTTGAGATGCGACTCGCCGACCCGCTTGGCATAGCGCACCTGCATGTCCGGCAGGGCGAAACGCGGCGCCGGCGCCCCGGCGCCATAGGGGCCGGCCTGGTCCAGCTGTTCGATCAGCTCGACCGTCGCCGCCCCGGGCATCAGCACGCCGTCCAATGCCAGGTCCGCCGGGCCGCCCTGGCCGGCGCCCTGCTTGGCCAGCAGGTCCGACAGCCGTTCCATCGCCGGCTCCAGCCGGTCGCGGTCCACGGTCAGGCCCGCGGCCATGCGATGCCCGCCGCCCTTGATCAGCAGCCCCTCGGCGGCCAGCTTCTGGATCGCCGCGCCGAGGTCGACGCCGGCGACCGAGCGGCCCGAGCCCTTGCCCTCGGCCCCGTCGAAACCGATGACGATGGCCGGGCGGTTGGCGGCCTCCTTGAGGCGCGAGGCGACGATGCCCACGACGCCCGGATGCCAGCCGTCGGCGGCCGCCCAGACCAGCGGCGCGTCCAGTCCACGCGCCTCGGCCTGTTCCAGGGCGGCGGCGCGCACCGCGGCCTCGACCTCGCGCCGTTCGGTGTTCAGCGCATCCAGCTGGCTGGCGATGGCCTCGGCCTCGACCAGCGAGTCGGTGGCCAGGAGCCGCGCGCCAAGGTCGGCCTTGCCGATGCGCCCGCCGGCATTCACCCGCGGACCCAGCAGGAACCCCAGGTGATAGGTGTTGGGCGGTGCGTCCATGCGCGCCACGTCCGAGAGGGCCACCAGCCCGGGCCGCTGCCGCCGGGCCATGACCTTGAGTCCCTGGCGCACCAGTGCCCGGTTGACCCCGACCAGTGGCGCCACGTCGGCCACCGTGGCCAGCGCCACCAGGTCCAGAAGCGACATCAGGTCCGGCCCGCCGGCGCCGCCCGCCGCCCGGATCTGGCGGCGCATCTCGACCAGCAGCAGGAACACCACCCCGGCGGCGCAGAGATGGCCCAGATCGCCGTTCTCGTCCTGCCGGTTGGGGTTCACCACGGCCAGGCAGTCGGGCAGGGTCTCGCCCCCCAGGTGGTGGTCCAGCACGATCACGTCGGCACCCTGCGCGGCGGCGATCGGCGCGTGGCTCAGCGTGCCGCAATCGACGCAGATGATCAGGTCGTGATCCCGCGCCAGCGCCGCCATCGCCGGCTCGTTCGGGCCATAGCCCTCGTCGATCCGGTCGGGAACATAGAGCGTCGCCGCGCGCCCCGCCGCGCGCAGCCAGATCAGCAGGAGCGCGGCCGAGCTGCCCCCGTCGACATCGTAATCCGCAAAGACGGCGATCCGCTCGCGGGCCTCGACCGCGCGCAGCACCCGTGCCGCCGCGTCCTCCATGTCCTTCAGGTCGCGCGGGTCGGGCAGCAACTCCTTCAGCGTCGGCGCCAGGAAGGCGGCGGCCTCCTCCGGGGGCACGCCGCGCCTCGCCAGCACCCGGCACACCGGGTCGGGCAGGGCGGTCCGTTGCGCCAGCATGCCCGCGGCGCGGTCGACCTCGCCCGAAGGCCCGATCCAGCGCCGGCCGCTCAAGGATCGCTCAACGCCCAGAAATGCCACCGCTCACCTCTCATGCAACGGCCGGACCCTGTGCGGATCCGGCCTTTCACCGTTTCACAAATACTCCCGCCGGAGGCTGCGGCGCAAGCCGCATCCCCGCGCGCGGTCTCAGACCGGCGTGCGGTAGGACATGCGGCGCACCGAGCCGGTCTTGGACCGCATCAGCAGCGTCGTGGTCTCGACCCAGCCGGGTTCGCGCTTGATCCGCGGCAGCAGCGAGCCGCCGGTCACGCCGGTGGCGGCAAAGACGACATCGGCCGTGACCATGTCGTCGCGGGCATAGATGCGGTCGAGATCGGTGATCCCGGCCTTGTCGGCGCGCGCCTTCTCGTCCTCGTTGCGGAACACCAGCCGGCCGAAGATCTGCCCGCCCATGCATTTCAGCGCCGCCGCCGCCAGCACACCCTCGGGCGCGCCGCCCTGGCCCATATACATGTCGATGCCGGTGATCGCGCTTTCGGCGCAGTGCATCACGCCGGCCACGTCGCCATCGGTGATCAGCCGGATCGACGCGCCGGTGCCGCGCACCTGCGCGATCATCTCCTCGTGGCGCGGGCGTTCCAGGATGCAGACAGTGATGTCGGCGGGCGCGCAGCCCTTGGCGCGGGCCAGCGCCTCGACGCGCTCGGCCGGGTCCATGTCCAGCGACACGACGCCCTCGGGAAAGCCGGGACCGACCGCCAGCTTGTCCATGTAGACATCCGGCGCGTGCAGCATCGAGCCGCGCGGCCCAAGCGCGATCACGGTCAGCGCGTTGGGCATATCCTTGGCGGTGAGCGTGGTGCCCTCCAGCGGGTCCAGGGCGATGTCCACGCCCGGCCCGTCGCCGGTGCCGACCTCTTCACCGATGAACAGCATGGGCGCCTCGTCGCGCTCGCCCTCTCCAATCACCACGACCCCGGCGATGTCCAGCAGGTTCAGCTGTTCGCGCATGGCGTTGACGGCGGCCTGGTCGGCGGCCTTCTCGTCGCCGCGCCCGACCAGCGAGGCCGAGGCGATGGCGGCCTGCTCGGCCACGCGCGCCAGCCCCAGGGACAGCATGCGGTCGTTGAAATCGTATTTCGTGGGGCTCATCTGGCTTTCTCCGGTCAGGGGCGTTGAGGGCGGCATAGCCCGCTTGCCGTTGCCGCCGCAAGGGGCGGGGTCAGACTTCCTCGATCCTGAGCGCGACCGGATCCATGGCCAGCACGTCGGTGCGGGACAGCGCCTCGACCGCGGTGTCGATCTCGGCGCGGGTGGTCTTGTGGGTCACGATCAGCACCGGCGCGGTGGTGTCGGTATGGCCGTATTGGCGCATCCGGTCGATCGAGACGCCGGCATCGCCCAGGGCCGCCGCGACCTTGGCCAGCGCGCCGGGTTTGTCGAGCAGCGCCATGCGCAGGTAATACGGCGCCGGCAGGCCGGTGCGCGCCGGCTGCGCCTGTTCCAGGCTGGCGGCGGGCTGCCCGAAGGTCGGCAGGCGGAACCCGCGCGCCAGGTCGCAGATGTCGCCCAGCACCGCGCTGGCGGTGGGGCCCTCGCCGGCGCCGGGGCCGTGCAGCACGATCCGGTCCACCGCGTCGCCTTCGATCACCACCATGTTGGTGCCGCCCTCGAGCCGGCCCAGGGGCGACTCGGCGGGCACCAGGCAAGGCTGCATGCGCTGCTCCAGCCCGCGCGGCGTGCGCTTGGCCACGCCCAGCAGCTTGATCCGATAGCCCATGTCGGCGGCCTGATGGATATCGTCCAGGCTGATGCGCTGGATCCCCTCGATCTCGACCGCGTCGAAATCGGGTTTCGTGCCGAAAGCGATGGCCGCCAGCAGCGCCAGTTTGTGCGCGGCGTCGATTCCGCCCACGTCCAGGTTCGGATCGGCCTCGAGATAGCCCAGCTTGGCGCATTCCTCGAACAGCGCGTTATAGCCAAGGCCCTCCGACTCCATCCGCGTCAGGATATAGTTGCAGGTGCCGTTCATCACGCCCATCACCCGGGTGATGTCGTTGCCCGCCAGGCTTTCGGTCAGCGCCTTGATGACCGGGATGCCGCCGGCGACCGCGGCCTCAAAGCGGATCACGCGCCCGGCCGCCTCGGCCTGTTCGGCCAGGGATTGGCCGTGGATCGCCAGCAGCGCCTTGTTGGCGGTCACCACGTCCTTGCCGGCGGCCAGCGCCGCCTCGGTCGCGGCCTTGGCCGGCCCGTCCGAGCCGCCCATCAGCTCGACGAAGACATCCACGTCGTCGCGCCGCGCCAGCGCCACCGCGTCGTCCTCCCAGTCATAGCCCGACAGGCTCACACCGCGGTCCTTGCCGGCATAGCGGGCCGAGACGGCGGCGATCTCGATCGGCCGGCCGGTGCGCGCGGCCAGCAGCGCCGCCTGCCGGCGCACGATCTTGACGACGCCCACGCCGACCGTTCCCAAACCTGCAATTCCAAGCCGCAGCGCCTGCGCCATACCGTGGATCCTTTCTGCCTGATCTCCGGGTCTTGTGCCCAAGGCGCCCGTCGCGGGTTTGCCTTAGCGGTTTCGCCCCACGGGTGCAACGCTCGAAGCGGTGCGGCGTCAGGGGCGGTTGGCCGGCTGCAGGCGCTGACGGTCCGCATCCCCGAGGAGCGGTGCCTGCAGGGCATCGGCGCGGCTGCGCAGACCCTCGACGCGCGCGGAAAGCTCGTCCTCGATTTCCTGCGATTCCTCCCGTGGCGGGGGGCGGCGGCCAAGGGCCGCGTCGAGCGGCACAAGGTCGGGATATCGCGCCCGCTCCAGGTCGGGTGCGATGGTCCCCTCCAGTTCCGGCACTTCGACGCAGCCGCCGAGGGCAAGGGCGGCGATCATCGCGGGACCGGTCCATCTGTGCATCTTCGCTCTCCGGTGGCGGGACGCGCCATCCCGTGATGCCCCGGCCCGCGGAAAGGTGCAAGCGGGGCTTTTATCTGAACACGTGTTCAGATAGCCTGAGGGCATGGCGCGTACCCAAGGGTCACATTCCGACATAACCGGCCCCCGCATCGACGCGGCGGCGCTGCGGCTGTTCGCGCAATTCGGCTTTGCCGCGGTGTCCATGCGCCAGATCGCGGGCGAGGTCGGCGTGCAGGCCGGGGCGCTCTACAACTACACGCCGGACAAGCAGACGCTGCTGTTCCGGCTGATGCGCGGCCATATGGAGGAGTTGCTGGCCGCGCGGGCGGCGCGCGACGCGCCGGAGGCCGATCCGCTGGACCGTCTGCGCGACTTCGTGCGCTTTCACATCCGCTTTCACCTGGAGCGGCCGGACGAGGTGTTCATCGCCTATATGGAGCTGCGCAACCTCAGCGAAGAGAACTTCGCCGCGATCGAGGCGCTGCGCCGCCGCTACGAGGACGGGCTGGAGGCGATCCTGCGGCAGGGGGTGGCAGCGGGCCGGTTCACGGTGCCGGATCCCAAGATCGCTACGCTGGCAGTGATCGCCATGCTGAACGGCGTGAACACCTGGTATCGCAGCGGCGGCCGCCTGACCCTGGCCGAGGTCGAGACGATCTATTGGGACATGGTGCGCAAGGCCGTGGCCGCCTGATCAGGCCGCCAGTTCGTAGTGGTGCAGATAGCGTTCCTTGACGATGCCCTCTTCGTCAGGGTGGACATGCGGTTTTCGCCAGTCCTCCCCGGCAAACGCCGCCAACGACTCGACGGACTCCCACACCATCACGAGGCAGAATTCGTTTGGGGTTTCCGGGCGTGGCAGGCAGGCCTGGATCGACACCAGCCCCGGCTGCGCGCGCATCAGGGGCAGGGCCGTCTCGAGCATGAAGTTCTGGAACGACGGTATCTTGTCGTCGTGGATGACGGCGCGAAATATGCGGACGATCATGATGGCCTCCCGGTTCAGGTGGGCGCATCATACCACGTCAATGCGCCGGGCGGATGAACGTGCCGTTGCGCAGATCGCGCATTGCCTGCTGCAACTCGGCTTGGGTGTTCATCACGATCGGGCCATGCCAGGCCACCGGCTCGGCGATCGGCGCACCCGAGATCAGCAGGAAGCGCACGCCGCCGGGGCCGGCCCGGACGGTGATCTCGTCGCCGGTGCCGAAGCGCACCAGCGTGCGGTCGCCCGACAGGTCGCGGATGTTGACCTCCTGGCCCGCGACCTCCTTTTCCAGCAGGATCCCGGTCGGATCCGAGGCATCCGCAAAGCTGGCGCTTCCCTCGAAAACATAAGCGAAAGCGCGGCGATAGGTGTCGATCTTGAAGCGTTTGGTAACACCGGCGGGAACCGAGATGTCCAGGTATTGCGGGTCGGCGGCGATGCCGTCCACTGGGCCTGTGCGGCCCCAGAACGCGCCCACGATCACCTTCACGGCTGTGCCGTCATCGTCGACCACCTCGGGGATGTCGGCACCCGTCACGTCCTGATAGCGCGGCGCGGTCATCTTCTGGGAGGCGGGCAGGTTGCCCCAGAGCTGGAACCCGTGCATCTGCCCGGCGGCGTTTCCCTGCGGCATCTCCTGGTGCAGGATGCCCGATCCTGCGGTCATCCATTGCACGTCGCCCGCGCCCAGCGTGCCGGTATTGCCCAGCGAGTCGCCATGTTCGACGGTGCCGGCCAGCACATAGGTGATGGTCTCGATGCCGCGGTGCGGATGCCAGGGGAAACCGCGCAGGTAATCCTCGGGCCGGTCGTTGCGGAAATCGTCGAACAGCAGGAACGGGTCCAGCTCGGACGGATCCTGAAAGCCGAAGGCGCGGTGCAGCTTGACGCCGGCGCCTTCCATCGTGGGTACGGCGCGGCGGGTTTCGAGCGTGGGGCGCAGGGACATGGGGCAACCTGTGTCTGTGTTTCGGTTTCTCAGATATAGGTGTGCAGTGATCGCGGTAAAGCCGATTAAGGGCAAAGTTACTGTGCGTGGGTGCACGTAAGCTGCGCCCGCGCACAGTATCCAAAGATCATCGCGGCGCGCGGCCGCCGCGCCACCACTCGGACGGTTTCATCCGCCCGCCCCGCCTGCGGTCGAGCCAGAGCGCCAGCTTGCGGAACCGCGACAGCGCCAGTTTCAGCCACAGCCTGTGCCGGCGCTTGGAGAAGTCCCGGTTGAACGGGCAGACCCGCATGCAGATGGCGCAATCGGTGCGGGTGCGGGCCCAGAACGAGAAGCACTTCTCGGCATCCGATGTCCATTTCCGCACGCCTGCGATCGCCGAGACATTCGCGCCGGCGGTCCCGGGCGGCCCGTAGGGCAGCGCCTTGGGCGGGCAGGCGTCGGCGCATTTGGTGCAGATGTCACAGAAGGCGCGCACGCCCAGCGGCGCGGGCCTGTCATGGGCCAGCTGCAGATCGGTGAAGATCTTCGAGAACCGCAGGCGGGGCCCGAATTCCGGCGTGATCACCAGCTGGTTGCGGGCATATTCGCCCAGGCCCGCCTTGACCGCGTAGGGGATCACCAGGCCGGTGTCGTTCATCGAGGCCACGGCGCGATAGCCCAGGTTGCGGATATAGGCGGCCAGCTGCATCACGATGGCCGCCTCGTGGCTGTATTCGCGCCCCGTGGCGGCCCCGGCCAGCGCCGAAGGGTAGGTGGCGACCAGCGCGCGGTCCATCTCGTGCCCCAGCACGATCACCGACGTCAGGCCCTCGGGCAGGTCCGGCGATGCCGCGCTCAGGTCGCGGGTGTCGACGCGGTCGGTATAGAGCCACCGTTCGTCCAGATCGGTGACACCGCACAGGTCGGCGCCGAAGAACCGCGACACGCGCTTGATCTCGGCACTCATCGCGGCGGGATCGTCGACAGGCAGGGCGTCGGGCGCGACGGGCGTGTCGTCGCTGATCGCGGCCTGGAACCCCTCGCGCCGACCCCGGTCGGCATGGCGGTTGGTCATCACGTCCGAAATCAGCCACGACGCGTTGCGCAGCGCGAAATCGCGCTGCGAGAAGCCCTCGCCCCGGCGCGGTGCGGCCTCCATCCGGTAGGAGGCGAAGAAGGCGTCGGTGTCGGGCGAGCGCACATCGTCATCCCACATCGCGCGGGTGAAGATGTCGTTGCGCTGGCTGAAGCGCTTGAACGCGTCGGTCACCTCGATGCCGGCCTCGGCATCGCCCGGTCGGCGCGGATCGGCCCGGTTGGCGGGATAGCTCATGCCGGTCAGAGTGGCAGCGCCGGACTGGTCGCGCAATGACCCTGTTGCCGGCGGTGGAATTGCGTTAAGCGCGCTTGGGACGGCAACGCAGGCAGGGGGTGGCGATGGAAGACGAGGTTCTGGCGGTGGTGAGCGCCTCGGCGCCACGGCGGTGGATCGGCATCGGGATGCTGGCCGGCGTCGCGCTGATCGTCCTCTACGTGGCGATCGCCGAGCCGCCGCAGCCGGGCTGGCAGCTGTTCCTGGTGGTGATGGGTGCTGCGGCACTGTGGGTGGCGCGGCGCATGGCCCAGGCCACGACGCACCGGATCGAACTAACGCGGGCCGGGCTGCGCTCCAGCACCGGCGAATGGATCGCGCGGCTGGAGGAGATCGCGGCGATGGATCGCGGCATGTTCGCCTTCAAGCCGTCCAACGGGTTCCTGGTGCGACTGAAAAACCCCGGCAGCCGGGCGTGGCAGCCGGGGTTGTGGTGGCGGCTGGGCCGCCGTGTCGGGATCGGCGGGGTCACGCCCGCCTCTCAGACCAAGGCGATGGCCGACATCCTGGCGGCCCTGCTGGCCGAACGCGATCAGATGTCGGACGCGATCTGACCCGCAAAGCGCGGCCGGGTGAACACGAAGTTGTCGATGTCCATGATGTCGATGCCGGCATAGAAGGGCGGCACATAGGTGCTCCGGGACTCGACCAGGATCAGCCGCTCCTCGTCGGGCATGATCGGCAGCCTGGCGCGCATGCCCTCCATGTCGCTGTTGCTGAGCGGGTTGTCGAAGCCGTGGTTGGACGACCAGTCGATCAGGTACTTGTCGGTGTCGTCGTCGAAGCGGATCACCGAGATGCGCAGCGCCGCGTTGTTGGTCGAGTCGGTCATCTTGCGGAACAGATCGACCATGGACGCGGTGTAGGCGGCCGTGACCGTCTGGGTCTCGCGCGAGACGAGATCGCTGATGGTATAGGATGCCTTGAGGTTCAGCGCGCTCTGCCGGTAGGCGTCGAAATAGGTGTAGACGGCGACGAAGGCCCAGCACAGGATTGGGGCCAGGATCAGCGCCTCGACCGAGATCATTCCGCCCTCGTCCCGCGAGAACGCCTTGAGCCGTCTTTTCACGATGTGATGCAGCATGGGATTACTGAGGCTCCTGAACGAAGGCCGTGGTCGCGGTCAACGCGTACTGGCCCTCGGGGTTGTTGGCGAGCTTCTTGCCGAGTCCCGAGGTCGGGATCAGCGGCGTGATCTTGACGCAGGCGCGCAAGACCATCAGCTGGTTGCTCTGACCGTTCTTGAACTCGCGCACCGGTCGCGCCTCCTCGGTCCGGTCGGTGCAGTCGGGCTCGTCCGGAATGGTCAGCCCGGCGCGCGGATCCTGCGGGATCATCTCCAGCCGGAGGTTGTCGTCGCAATCGTCGATGAACTGGGCGCGGTTGCAGATCGTCGTCTTGATCTGGTCGTGCTGGAAGGCGTTGCCCGTGCCCAGCCGGATGTCGCGCACCGTCAGGTCCACGGCCCGTTCCAGCATGACGTGGTTGAGCGTGACCATCCCGATCTCGACCCCGGCCACGACCAGGAACATGAAGGCGGGGAACACGATGGCGAATTCGACCGTGGCGTTCCCGTCTTCGTCGGACTTGAACCGACGAAGACCTTTCTTCAGCGGCCACATCATTGGGTCAGCCTCAGCTTGCGGATCGACGAGCCGATCGAGTCGAAGGCGTCCTTGATCTCGAGCCCGTCGACATCATAGTAGTGGCTGTCCGAGCTGGCGCAGTATTCCAGGATCGACTTGCCCTCGGGCGGCGCCTCGAACGCGATCGTGTAGACGATGATGTTCGAGTCCTTTGCCGCGTCGCAGATTGCCTGGGTGCGGCTGTCCTTGGTGTTGTCGTTCTTGTAGCCGCGCACGCCATAGACCCACTCGCTGCGCGCGGAGCTGTCGTTCATCCACGGGTAGTAGTGCTCTTTGACGTTGTACCACAGCGAAGTGCGCGCCCAGAGTTCGGGATAGTCCAGACGCACGGCCTCGCCATCCTCGGGCTCGTTGGTGTCCTCCCAGCAGCCCGAGCTGCCGCAATCCCAATGCGAGTCGCCGTTGCCGTACGGGTGATCCTGCCATTCATAGGCGTTGTAGTCGTCGGCATCGACCCAGTAGTACCAGCCGCTGTCGGGATTGTAGACGGAATAGGTTTCTTCCTCTTCGTTCCACCAGATGTTCGACTGGCCCTCGCGGTAGTCGTTCTTGATGTAGTATTGCGACGTGTTGTTGCCGTCGGTCATCAGAACGATGATCTTGAGCGTGTCGCCGGCGTTATAGGCTGCCGGGCGGTCGGAGAAGGCGTTGGGAACCTCGTTGGCGGCCACCATCGCGTCGACCACCGGATCGAAGCTGGGATCGAGCATCGCCGCGCCCCACTTCATCCCGATGTCCAGCGAAGTGTTGCCGCGGGCCACGAAATCCTGGATGTAGTTCTTGAGCGTGGTGGCGTCCTTCTGAAACGCCATGATCTCGCGGTTGGCCATCGCCTCGCAGACGGGCAGGCCACCGCCATCGCCGAGGATCTTGCCGTTGTCGCGGCGGTCGGTCGTGTACCACGGGTCGAAATGCATCGTCCGCTCGAAGGTCGGCGCCGAGTCCGCGTCCTTGGTCAGCATCTGGGTACTGTTGAAATCGCTGCCATTGAAATTGATGCAGCGCGAGTAGTCGTTCGTGCCCTCGGTCTTGTACTGATCGAAGATCGTTTCGGGCACCGAGACCTGGGTGGCGTAGGGCACGATCGAGATCGACAGATCACCATCGCGGGTGTTCTGCACCATCTGGTCGATGAAATCCTTGGCCGCGACCTTGAGGTTGGTCAGGCGGTTGTAGTTGTTCATCGAACCCGACACGTCCAGGACCAGCGAGATCTCGACCTCGCCGATGCTTTCCTCGGCGATGCTGCCGGCTTGGGCGGTCAGAAAATCGACGCCGGAGAGGTGCATGAAATGGGTCGGGAACCGCGACTCTGCCCGGGCCTCGACGATACGGAAGCCCAGCGGTCCGGTGTTTTCCTGACCGGCGGATTCCGGCGTGACCTTGACCTCCTTGAGGTTTTGCAGCAGCCCTTCCTTGGCCAGGTAGTCCTCGACCACGGCCTTGGGATCCTGCGTCTGGTCGAGGTCCGCGGCGGCCAGAACGGCGCGGTCCAGCGCGCTCTGCAGCCGGGCGCGGTCACGTTCGAACCGCATGACATCGACACCCAAGCCGCCGACGGCCAGCATGATCAGCAGAAGGAAACTGACGAACAGCGACATCGAACCGCTGTCGTTTCGAATGTAGTCGACCATGATCCTGCGCACGCGCTGGGCGCCCCGAACCCGCGGCCGCACGGACTTAGAATAATGAGTCTTGCACATGATACACCTCTGAAAAGGGACGGAAGGTCCCGGCCGAAGTCGGTTTCCGGCCTTGATTTGATGCCAGTGGATGATGGCGAGATTTGGGCAAAACCGGCGCCGGAGCGAGGTTATCGGGCCTTATTTGGCGACACTGGGCGCAGCCTTCGGTCGGCTGTTTCCCGCCGAAGGACAATGACTTGAAATCGCCTCTTGCCGCACCGATTCGCGCCGCAACCCTGAATCGGCGATTGCCAAGCTGGTCAAAAATGTCGCATCCGTTAGGGATGGCGTCACGCGCCGATGGCACAAACGGACCGGCGGCGCGTGCCGAACGGGTATGGAGGAACGAATGTCCCACGTGAAAGAACCCAGCTTCCGCGAGAGCGTAGATCTGATGTTCAACAGGGCGGTCGCCCTGATGGATCTGCCGCCCGGTCTGGAAGAGAAGATCCGGGTCTGCAACGCGACCTACACCGTTCGGTTCGGCGTCCGCCTGCGCGGTCAGATCCACACCTTCGTGGGCTACCGCTCGGTGCATTCCGAGCACATGGAGCCGGTCAAGGGCGGCATCCGCTATGCGCCGTCGGTCAACCAGGACGAGGTCGAGGCGCTGGCGGCGCTGATGACCTACAAATGCGCGCTGGTCGAGGCGCCGTTCGGCGGCTCCAAGGGGGGGCTGTGCATCGACCCGCGGCAATACGAGGAACACGAGCTGGAACAGATCACCCGCCGGTTGGCCTATGAGCTGGCCAAGCGCGACCTGATCCATCCCAGCCAGAACGTGCCGGCCCCCGACATGGGTACCGGCGAGCGCGAGATGGCCTGGATCGCCGACCAGTATGCGCGCATGAACACCACCGACATCAACAGCCGCGCCTGCGTCACCGGCAAGCCGATCAACGCCGGCGGCATCCAGGGCCGGACCGAGGCGACGGGGCGGGGCGTGCAATACGCGCTGCAGGAGTTCTTCCGCGACAAGCGCGACATGGAGAAGGCCGGGCTGACCGGCACACTGGATGGCAAGCGGGTGATCGTGCAGGGCCTGGGCAACGTGGGATATCACGCCGCCAAGTTCCTCAGCGAGGAGGACGGCTCGATCGTCACCGGCATCATCGAGCGCGACGGCGCGCTGTTCAGCCCCGAGGGCCTGGACGTCGAGGCGGTGCACCAGTGGATCGCGAAACATGGCGGCGTCACCGGTTTTCCCGACGCGACCCATCACGCCGAGGGTGCGCAAGTGCTGGAGGAAGCCTGTGACATCCTCATCCCGGCGGCGCTGGAGGGTGTCATCAACCTGTCCAACGCCGAGCGGATCAAGGCACCGCTGATCATCGAGGCCGCCAACGGCCCGGTCACGGCGGGCGCCGACGAGATCCTGCGCAAGAAGGGCACGGTGATCATTCCCGACATGTATGCCAATGCCGGCGGTGTGACGGTCTCCTACTTCGAATGGGTCAAGAACCTGAGCCATATCCGCTTCGGCCGGATGCAGCGCCGGCAGGAAGAGGCGCGCCACGAACTGATCGTGCGCGAGCTGGAGCGGCTCGACCGCCACATGGGCGATGCCTGGTCGATGTCGCCCGACTTCAAGGCCAAGTACCTGCGCGGGGCCGACGAGCTGGAACTGGTGCGCTCGGGCCTCGATGACACCATGCGCATCGCCTACCAGTCGATGCGCTCGGTCTGGCACGAGCGCGCCGATGTCGAGGATCTGCGCACGGCGGCCTACCTGGTGTCGATCGGCAAGGTGGCGGCGAGCTACCGCGCCAAGGGGCTCTGACCGGAAATCGGCGCGGCCGGAGTGGCGGTCGCGCCACTCCGCGCTACTCCTCTTGGGATTGCAGGCAGACCGAGGAGTCGCAACCCATGATGAACAAGCTGAAAGGCGCCGTCGCGGCCGCCGCGCTGGCCGTTGCCCTGCCGGCGGCGGCGCAGGAACGCACCGGCTGGGCGGCGCAGGTCGACGGGCTGTCGGTCTGGCAGGATGACGCCGACCTGGACGGGGGCGGCGCGTTCAGTGCCAGCCGCACCTTCCTGCGCGCGGGCGGACTCTACCGGACGCCCGGAGGCACCTCGGCGGGCCTGTTCCTCAGCTACGGGCAGCTGTCCTATGATTTCAGCGCAGCGGGAAACCGGCCGTGGGAGGACATCCGCGACATCCGCCTGTCGGCGCCGCTGCGGCTGCAGCTGGGCGAGACCGGGCGGCTGTTCGTGGCCCCGCAGATCCGCTGGGACTACGAGCGCGGCGCCAGCGCCTCGGACGGGCGGACCTATGGCGTGTTTGCCGGCGTGACCTGGCAGCTGGGCGACCGGCTGCGCATCGGCCCGGCCTTCGGCGCGTTCTCGGGGCTGGGCAGCGATGGCGACACAGTGTTTCCGGCGCTGCTGGTCGACTGGCAGATCGCCGATGGCTGGACGCTGAGCACCGGCAGCGGTCTGGGCGCCACCCAGGGCCCGGGCCTGACCCTGTCCTATGACTACAGCGACACGGTGCGCCTGTCGCTGAGCGCACGGCGCGAGGAAGTCCGGTTCCGTCTCGACGATGCCGGTCTCGCACCGGGCGGCGTCGGCGAGGACAGCAGCATCCCGGTGGTGCTGGCGCTGGACTATGCGCCGAACCCGGGCCTGTCGCTGAGCCTGTTCGCGGGTGCCGAGATCAACGGGCGGCTCAAGCTCGAGGATGCCGCCGGTCGGCGGGTCGACACGCAGGATTACGAGACCGCACCGATCGCCGGCCTTGCCTTTCGTGCGCGGTTCTGACCGCCGCGGTCGGCGGTTGACCAGAATATGTCGAAATCGGTCTTGGTCGGGGCCGCAGGCTTTGCTACCGCTGGGGCAGGCCGTCCCGGCGGGCGGTGGAAGGGGAGTTTGGCATGCGGTTTTCCGGCCTTCGGGTCCTTAAGGAAGGGCTGACGGGCAATCGCGGCTGGACCCCGCATTGGCGCGACCCCGATCCGAATTCCGACTACGACGTTGTTATCATCGGTGGCGGCGGCCACGGGCTGAGCACCGCCTACTACCTGGCGCGCGACCACGGCATCACCAATGTCGCGGTGCTGGAAAAGGGATACCTTGGCGGCGGCAATGTCGGGCGCAACACCACAATCGTGCGCGCCAACTACTTCCTGCCCGGCAATTCCGAGTTCTACTCGCATTCGCTGAAACTGTGGGAGGGGCTGGAGGAAGACCTCAACTACAACGTGATGCATTCGCAGCGCGGGCTGATCAACCTGTTCCACTCGGACGGCCAGCGCGACGCCTTCGCCCGGCGCGGCAACGCGATGCTGGCCCAGGGCGACGACGCGGTGCTGCTGGGGCGCGACGAGCTGCGCCCGATGCTGCCCTATCTCAACTTCGACGATTTGCGCTTTCCGATCTATGGCGGGCTCTACCATCCGCGCGGCGGCACCGCGCGCCATGACGCGGTGGCCTGGGGCTATGCCCGCGGCGCCGATCGGCGTGGGGTGGACCTGATCCAGAACTGCGAGGTGACCGGCATCGACATCGAGGGCGGCGCGGTCAAGGGCGTGCAGACCACGCGCGGCGCGATCCGGGCGAAGAAGGTGGCGATGGTGGTTGCCGGCCGGTCGAGCCAGGTGGCGGCGCTGGCCGGCATGCGCCTGCCGATCGAGAGCCACGTGCTGCAGGCCTATGTCACCGAAGGGCTGAAGCCCTGCATCGACCACGTGGTCAGCTTCGGCATGGGCCATTTCTATATCAGCCAGTCCGACAAGGGCGGGCTGGTCTTCGGCGGCGACCTGGATTTCTATGCCTCCTATGCCGCGCGCGGCAACCTGCCCGGCGTCGAGCAGGTGATGGAGGCGGGCATGGCGTTGATGCCGATGATCGGCAAGGCCCGCGTGCTGCGCAGCTGGGGCGGGATCATGGACATGTCGCCCGACGGCTCGCCGATCATCGACAAGACCCACGTGGACGGGCTGTTCGTGAATTGCGGCTGGAACTATGGCGGCTTCAAGGCGGTGCCCGGCTCGGGCAACGTGTTGGCGCATCTGATCGCCACCGGCACCCACCACCAGAACGCCACCGGGTTCCGGCTGGACCGCTTCCGCACCGGGCGCGGGATCATCGATGAAGAGGGCAAGGGCTCTCAACACAACCTGCACTGAGGGCGGCGATGTCGGATTCGAGTATTTGGAAAAAGATGAAGCCGGGGGGTGCGGCATGAGGATCCCCTGTCCGCTCTGCGGGACACGAGACCGGCGCGAATTCTGGTACCGGGGTGCAGCGGTGGACCTGGAGCGCCCGGCGCCCGATGCCGGGGTCGAGGCCTGGGACGATTTCGTCTATCTGCGCGAGAACCCGGCCGGGCCGACCCGCGAGCTGTGGTATCATGAGGGCGGCTGCGGCGCCTGGCTGGTGGTCGAGCGTGATACGGTCACGCATGAGATCGGGCGCGTCGCGCTGGCGTCGGAGGAACGGTCATGAGGCTGGCGGGGCGCGGGCTGATCGACCGGTCGAAGCCGGTTGCCTTCGAGTTCGACGGGGCGCGCCATTCGGGGTTCGAGGGCGACACGCTGGCCTCGGCGCTCTTGGCCAATGGCGTGCGGGTGATGGGGCGGTCGTTCAAGTATCACCGGCCGCGCGGTGTGCTGAGCGCCGGCAGCGAGGAGCCCAACGCGCTGGTCACCGTGGGTGCGGGTGACGCGCGCGAGCCCAATGTGCGGGCGACCATGCAGGAGATCCACGAGGGGCTGCAGGCATGGAGCCAGAACCGCTGGCCCTCGCTGGGCTTTGACCTGATGGCGGTGAACGACCTGGCGGCGCCCTTCCTGGGCGCGGGGTTCTACTACAAGACCTTCATGTGGCCGCGGTCGTTCTGGGAGAAGCTTTATGAGCCGGTGATCCGCCGCGCGGCGGGGCTGGGCGCGCTGTCGGGGCAGGCCGGCGGGGAGCGCTATGAGCGGGCCCATGCGTTCTGTGACCTGCTGGTGATCGGGGCCGGGCCGGCGGGCTTGATGGCGGCGCTGGTGGCCGGGCGTGCCGGCGCCGACGTGATCCTGGCTGACGAGCAGGCGCGCATGGGCGGGCGGCTACTGGCCGAGACATATGAGGTGGATGGGCAGGCGGGGCATCTCTGGGCGGATGTCGTGCTGGCCGAGCTCGATGCGCTGCCCAATGTGCGGCGGATGGGCCGGACAACGGTGTTCGGCGCCTATGACGGCGGCACCTATGGCGCGCTGGAGCGGGTGCTGCACCATTCCGGGCGGCGGCCGCGCGGGGCGCCGGTCGAGACCTATTGGACCATTGTCGCCAAGCGCGCGGTGCTGGCGGCAGGCGCCATCGAGCGGCCGGTGGCATTCCGCAACAACGACCGGCCGGGGATCATGACGGCGGGGGCGGTGCGCGCCTATGTGAACCGCTGGGGGGTCAGCCCGGGTCAGTCCGTGGCGGTGTTCGGCAACAGCGACGACGCGCATCGCACGGCGCGGGATCTGCTGGCGGCCGGCGTGCATGTTCCGGCGGTGATCGACAGCCGGGAAGATGCGCCGGAGAGCCGCGATTTCGAGCTGCGGCGCGGGGCGGTCGTCTGCGATGCCTCCGGGCGCAGGGGGCTGGAGGCGGTGACGATCCGCACGGCACAGGGCGAGGAGCGGATCGCGGCCGATGCGCTGGCGGTGACGGGCGGATGGAACCCCACGGTGCACCTGACCTGTCACATGAACGCCCGCCCGGTCTGGCGCGACGACATCGCGTGTTTCGTGCCGCAGGAGGGCGCGGTGCCGGGCCTGCGTGCGGCGGGCGCCTGCAACGGGGCGTTTTCCACCGCTACCTGCCTGCGCGAGGGCGCGGCGGCGGCGCGGGCGGTGCTGGAGGAACTGGGGCGGACGGTGCGCGACGAACCGCTGCCCGAGGCGGAGGACGACCCGTACCGGATCGCGCCGCTTTGGGCGGTGTCGGGCAAGGGCCGGGCCTGGCTGGATTTCCAGAACGACGTGACCGTGAAGGACGTGAAACAGGCTGCACAGGAGAACTTCCGCTCGGTCGAGCACATGAAGCGCTATACCACGCAAGGCATGGCGACCGACCAGGGCAAGAATTCGAACGTCGCCGCGCTGGCGGTGCTGGCGGATGCGACCGGGCGCGGCATTCCCCAGACCGGGACCACGACCTTTCGCCCGCCCTATTCGCCAGTGGCCATCGCCGCGCTGGGGGCGGGGGCCGAGGGCAAGGGATTCCGGCCGGAACGGTTCGCCACCAGCCATGCCGCCAGCATCGAGCGCGGGGCGCCGATGATCGAGGCGGGGCTGTGGTATCGCCCAAGCTACTTCCCGCGCGACGGCGAGAGTGACTGGCGGCAGTCCTGCGACCGCGAGGTGGGCTATGTGCGCGAGGCGGTGGGTGTGGCCGATGTGTCCACGCTGGGCAAGATCGACATCCAGGGCAAGGATGCGGCGGCGTTTCTGGATTTCGTCTATTCCAACATGTTCTCGACCCTGAAGGTGGGGCGTGTGCGCTATGGCTTGATGCTGCGCGAGGACGGGTTCGTCATGGATGACGGCACCACCGCACGGTTGGGCGAGAAGCATTACCTGATGACCACCACCACCGCCGCGGCGGGCGAGGTGATGAAGCACCTGGAATTCGTGCATCAGGGGTTGCAGCCCGATTGGGACGTGCGGTTCGTCTCGGTGACGGAACAATGGGCGCAGTTTGCGGTGGCCGGCCCCAAGGCGCGGGAGCTGCTGGATGGTATCCTGGATGCGCCGCTGGACGCGGCCGACTGGCCGTTCATGTCCTGCGGGGCGGTCTCGGTGGGCGGCATTGCCGGGCGGCTGTTCCGGATCTCGTTCTCGGGCGAACAGGGCTTCGAGATTGCGGTGCCGGCACGCTATGGCGCGGCGCTGTTCGATATCCTGACCGACCGGGCCGAGGCGCTGGGCGGCGGTCCCTACGGGATGGAGGCGCTCAACGTGCTCAGGATCGAAAAGGGCTTCATCACCCATGCCGAGATCCACGGGCGCACCACGGCCTTCGACATCGGCATGGGGCGGATGGTGTCGGCCAAGAAGGACTGCATCGGCAAGACCATGTCCGAGCGGCCCGGTCTGCTGGAGGCGGACCGCGAGCGGCTTGTGGGGTTGAAGCCGATCAACGCCGATGGCCGGATGCTGGCCGGTGCGCATCTTTTCCGCGAAGAGGATCCGCCGGTGCGCGAGAACGGGCAGGGCTATGTCACCTCGGTCTGCCATTCTCCGATGCTGGGGCAGATGATCGGGCTGGGGTTCCTCAAGGGCGGTTCCGACCGGCATGGCGAGATCGTCAAGATGTGGGACGGGCTGCGCGGGGTCACGACGCTGTGCGAAGTGACCGGCCCGGTCTTCTTCGACCCGGATGGAGGGCGGATGCGTGGTTGAGCTGGTCGCAAGAACGCCCTGTGCGGGGCTGCTGCCGCTGCGCGTGGGCGCGGTGTTGCTGGACGAGGTCGCGCCGGGCGCGCTGACGTCTGTCTCGCCCTACAAGGGGCAGGCAGAAGCCCTGTCCAAGGTCTTGCAAGCGGCGCATGGGATGGGGTTTCCCGCGCCCAGCCGGGCCACCGGGGACAGGCAGGCGCGGGCGATCTGGTTCGGCCATGGGCAGGCGATGCTGGTGGGGCCGGCGCCCGATCCCGCGCTGGCCGATCATGCCGCGCTGACCGATCAGAGCGATGCCTGGGCCGCCGTGCGGCTGCACGGGCCGGGGGCCGAGGACGTGCTGGCGCGGCTGGTGCCGGTGGACCTGCGCGCCGGCAGCTTTCCCGAGGGGCACAGCATGCGCAGCCTGCTGTTCCACATGACCGCCTCGATCACCCGGATCGAGGACGGCGCGTTCCTGATCCTGGCGTTCCGGTCGATGGCTGCGACACTCGTTCACGATCTGCAAACGGCGATGGAAGCCGTGGCGGCACGGGGGTAGGGTAGCGGGATCCATCCCTGATTCCGGAGACCGCTCATGACCCGCATCGCCCTTGCCCTTTTGCTGCTGGCAACGCCCGCCCTGGCGCAGGAGACCAAGGAGGCCAGTTGCGGCTACCAGGCGCAGGTGATCCGCGCGATCCAGGAGGCGCGAATGGACAGAGTGAAGCTGCGGGACGTGATGAAGGTCATCGTGGCGTCGAACCCGCCCTGGCCGGCGAATTACAGCAAGGCGATCCCGACCTACGCGCCGTGGGTCTACGACCAGAAGATGCGCGACCTGCGCAAGACCGATCTGGGAACATCGTTCGAGCAGCAATGCCTGGAGCAATGGGAGCTGATCCAGGAGCAGCAGAAACAGCTGGGCAACTGACATGTCGCTGCCGCCCGGGTTCCTGGACGAATTGCGCAGCCGGACCAGCCTGGGTCAGGTGGTCGGCCGCAAGGTCATGTGGGACCAGCGCAAATCAAGCCAGGGCAAGGGCGACCTGTGGGCGCCATGCCCGTTTCACCATGAGAAGACCGCATCATTCCATGTCGACGACCGCAAGGGGTTCTACTACTGCTTCGGCTGTCACGCCAAGGGCGACGCGATCTCCTTCGTGAAGGAGACCGAGAACGTCTCGTTCATCGAGGCGGTCGAGATCCTGGCCGGCGAGTGCGGCATGACGATGCCCGCCCGCGACCCCCGCGCGCAGGAGAAGCAGGACCACCGGACCGAGCTGGCCGAAGTGATGGAGCGGGCGGTGCAGTTCTTCCGCCTGTCGCTCAACACCGGGGCCGCGGCGGCGGCGCGCGACTACGTGGCCCGGCGCGGGCTCGACGGTGCCGCGCTGGAGCGGTGGGAGATCGGCTTTGCGCCCGATGGCTGGCAGAACCTCTGGGACCATCTGCGCGGCAAGGGCGTGGGCGAGGACCTGATCCTGGGCGCGGGGCTGGCCAAGCCCTCGTCCAAGGGCGGCAAGCCCTATGACACGTTCCGCAACCGCATCATCTTTCCGATCCGCGACGTGCGCGGGCGCGCCATCGCCTTTGGCGGCCGGGCGATGGACCCCAACGACAACGCCAAATACCTCAACTCGCCCGAGACCGCATTGTTCGACAAGGGGCGCAGCCTCTACAACCACGGACCGGCACGGCAGGCGGCGGGGCAGGGCCAGCCCTTGATCGTGGCCGAAGGCTACATGGATGTGATCGCGCTCGCCGAGGGCGGGTTCGGCGCCTGCGTCGCGCCGCTGGGCACGGCGGTCACCGAGCACCAGCTGCAACTGCTGTGGCGGATCTCCGACGAGCCGATCATCGCGCTGGACGGTGACACCGCCGGGCTGCGCGCGGCGATGCGGGTGGTGGACCTGGCGCTGCCGCTTCTGGAGGCCGGAAAGAGCCTGCGCTTTGCACTGATGCCCGAGGGCAAGGACCCCGACGACCTGATCCGGGGAGAGGGACCGGCAGCGGTGCAAAGCGTGCTGGACCAGGCCATGCCGATGGTGCGGCTGCTGTGGCAGCGCGAGACGGAAGGCAAGATCTTCGACAGCCCCGAGCGCAAGGCGGCGCTGGACAAGTCGCTGCGCGAGAAGATCAGGCTGATCCGCGACCCGTCGATCCGCGCGCATTACGGCGCCGAGATCAAGGATCTGCGCTGGCAGCTCTTCCGCCCCGCGCGCAAGCCGCGCGCGCCCTGGCAGCCGCGCGGCAGCTGGAAACCCGCCCCGGCGCCCGCCAGTTCGACGACCAAGGCCTCGCTGCTGGCCTCGGGCGGGCAGGACGCCCATACCCGCCTGCGGATCGAAGTCATCCTGGCGACCGCCATCGCGGCGCCGGATGTCATCGTGCAGTTCGAGCAGGATTTCGAGGATCTCGACTGCCGCGATCCCGACCATGCCGCGCTCAGATCGCTGATCCTGCGCCACGGGATCGTGCAGCCCGAAAGCCTCACCGACAGGATAATCGAGGCGCTGGGGCCTGGGCCCCTTGAAAAGCTGCATGCCCTGCGCCATGTCGCCATAAGTCCTTGCGTGCGACGACCGGGCGACGTTGAACTGGCCGAGATGACATTGGCCGAAGAACTCGCAAAACTCAAAGCGCATCGCGGACTGACCGCAGAGATCGCCGAGGCCGAGGAGGAACTGGCCGGACAGACGGACGAGGCCGTGACCTGGAGGCTGGCGCAGGCGGCGGAGGCCAGAAACCGCGCCACCCGGAGCCAGAACGAGGACAAGTCCGTGTTCGATATTGCCGACAACGGCGCAAGGGTGGACCGCACCGAGCGCGAGGCCTTCGAGGCGATCATGGCGGGCATCAAATTCGAGCGCAAACGCCGCTAGGCGTTTTGCAGAGGAACACTTGAAAAAAACCGGGTAAACGGGTGGCCGAATCAGTTCAGAGCGCTAATGATTCGCCCACTCCGAATCACCCGTCCCCGCAGGAGCATTGAATGGCCGCCAAAGATTCCAACGACGACCGCAAGCCCGAGGAACAGGACGACGAAGTCTCGCTCGACATGAGCCAGGCGCAGGTCAAGAAGATGATCGGCGCGGCCCGCGAAAAAGGCTACATCACCTACGATCAGCTCAACCAGGTTCTGCCGCCCGATCAGGTCAGCTCGGAACAGATCGAGGACGTGATGTCGATGCTGTCCGAGATGGGCATCAACATCATCGAGGACGAAGAGGCCGAAGAGGGCGAGGACAAGGGCTCGACCGATCTGGTCACCACCGACAGCAACCGCGAGGTGGCGCTGTCCGGCGCGCAGGCCGAAAAGCTGGACCGCACCGACGACCCGGTGCGCATGTACCTGCGCGAGATGGGCAGCGTGGAACTGCTCAGCCGCGAGGGCGAGATCGCCATCGCCAAGCGCATCGAGGCCGGCCGCAACACGATGATCGCGGGCCTCTGCGAAAGCCCGCTGACCTTCCAGGCGATCACCATCTGGCACGACGAGTTGCTGAGCGAGGACATCCTGCTGCGCGATGTCATCGACCTTGAGACCACGTTCGGCAACCAACTGGACGAGGAGGGCGAGGTCAGCGCGTCGGTGGTCGACACCGCGGGCGTTCAGGCGACCAAGCCCGACAAGGAGAACGAGCCGGAACTGGACGCCGACGGCAACCCGATCGCCAGCGACGACGACGATGACGAAGAGGACCAGGCCAGCATGTCGCTGGCGGCGATGGAGGCCGCGCTCAAGGACCAGGTGCTGAGCACGCTCGAACGCATTTCGACCGATTTCGCCCAGCTGAGCGAGATGCAGGACAGCCGCATCTCGGCCACGCTGAACGAGGACAGATCGTTCAGCGCCCGCGACGAGGAGACCTATCAGTCGCTGCGGTCCGAGATCGTGGAACTGGTCAACGGGTTGCACCTTCACAACAACCGGATCGAGGCGCTGATCGACCAGCTCTACGGCATCAACAAGCGGGTGATGTCGATCGACTCGGCCATGGTCAAGCTGGCCGACCAGGCCCGCATCAACCGGCGCGAGTTCGTCGATGCCTATCGCGGCCGCGAGCTGGATCCCAACTGGCTCTCCGAGATGGCCGAAAAGCCTGGCCGGGGCTGGCAGATGTTCATCGAACGCTCCTCGGGCAAGGTCGAGGAGCTGCGCGCGGACATGGCGCAGGTGGGCCAGTATGTCGGCCTCGACATCAGCGAGTTCCGCCGCATCGTCCAGCAGGTCCAGAAGGGCGAGAAAGAGGCGCGTCAGGCCAAGAAGGAGATGGTCGAGGCCAACCTGCGCCTGGTCATCTCGATTGCCAAGAAATACACCAACCGCGGGCTGCAATTCCTTGATCTCATTCAGGAAGGCAATATCGGCCTGATGAAGGCCGTGGACAAGTTCGAGTATCGCCGCGGCTACAAGTTCTCGACCTATGCCACCTGGTGGATCCGCCAGGCCATCACCCGCAGCATTGCCGATCAGGCGCGCACCATCCGCATCCCGGTGCACATGATCGAGACGATCAACAAGCTGGTCCGCACCGGCCGCCAGATGCTGCACGAGATCGGCCGCGAGGCGACGCCCGAGGAGCTGGCCGAAAAGCTGCAGATGCCGCTGGAAAAGGTCCGCAAGGTGATGAAGATCGCCAAGGAGCCGATTTCTCTGGAAACCCCCATCGGCGACGAGGAGGACAGCCAGCTCGGCGATTTCATCGAGGACAAGAACGCCGTCCTGCCGCTGGATTCCGCCATCCAGGAAAACCTGAAGGAGACCACGACGCGGGTTCTGGCCTCGCTCACCCCGCGCGAGGAGCGGGTGCTGCGGATGCGCTTCGGCATCGGCATGAACACCGATCACACGCTGGAAGAGGTCGGCCAGCAGTTCAGCGTGACCCGCGAACGGATCCGGCAGATCGAGGCCAAGGCGCTGCGCAAGCTCAAGCACCCCAGCCGCTCGCGCAAGCTGCGGTCCTTCCTGGATCAGTGAGACAGACGCCCCCGGTTCGGGGGCGTTTTTCGTTTGCATGATCCCAAGGGTCCGGCAGCATCGCGCCGAACGCCCGCGTCCCCATCACCACCCGGTGACGGAGAGTTGCCCTGTTCGCGGCCGGATTATCGGGCTAGGTTTGCCTGAAACAGCCAGCCACGGATGCGGAAACATGAAACGATACCTGATCCTTGCCCTTTTCCTGGTCGCGGCCTGCGAAATGCCCACCGGCACCGCGCCGGGCGCGACGGGCGTCAACCCGCCCGGCGGCATCACCGTGCTCAACGGCGTCCGGGTAAACCCGGTGAACGCCGACCTGTTCGAGGTCATCCCGCGCGCCGGGGCGCGGTTCGACGACTACTGGTGCGGCGCCTCGGAATATGCGCGGCGCGTTCAGGGTGCCTCCTGGACCACGGAGGTCTATGTGGCCAGCGGCATCCAGCCCAGCGTGACAACCGGCCGTCGGTCCTCGGTCCAGTTCACGATCAATCCGGGCGCGCTGGGGATCACGCCCATCGACCAGACCTTCCGCTCGGGCTTCAAGGTGGGCGATAGCATGTCGGTGCAGGCCGCCAAGACCCGTTGCCGGCCCTACAACCCGTTCCTGGACCGCTGAGGGCCGCCCGATGAGCGCAAGACGCAAGATCCCGAGCCGTTTGCTGACCCTGGCCTTCCTGGTCCTGGCCGCCTGCGAGACCCAGACCACCGCCCCTGCCGGGCCCGCGCCGCCCGGCGCGGCCTTTGCCACGCCCTATGGCACGCGGGTCTACCAGGTGTCGGACGCGGTGTTCGAGGTCGTGCCCTTCCCGCTGGCGGGAACCGACGAATACTGGTGCGGCGCGGCGGAATATGCCCGCCGCCGCCTCGGTGCCGACTGGTCCGACCAGCTCTATATCGTGCGCGGCGTCGGGCGCAGCGCGGCGGCGGGCGGGCGCTCCTCGGTGCAGTTCACCCTGACGCCCGAGGCGGTGGGCGTCACGCCGATCGACCTGCAGGTCCGAACCGGGTTCAAGGTGGGCGACCACCAGTCGGTTACGCGCGGACATGGCCTGTGCCCGGTCTTTCCGCCCTTTGTCGTTTGACCCGGACCGGCACCGAAAGGGCCCGTGATGCTGAGTGAGTTCGAGATCGCGACACGCGGGACCGGGCTCTACGAGTTCACCGCCGATCTGCGCGACTGGCTGGGCGGGGCGGGCGGCGACGGGCTGCTGACGCTCTTCGTGCGCCACACATCCTGTTCGCTGCTGATCCAGGAGAACGCGGATCCCGACGTGCAGCGCGACCTGCTGGCCTATCTGTCCCGGCTGGTGCCGCCCGCCGACGACCCGTCGATGCGCTATCTGCGCCACACAAGCGAAGGCCCCGACGACATGCCCGCGCATATCAAGGCCGCGCTGCTGCCGGTCAACCTGCAGCTGCCGGTCTCGGACGGCGTGCCGCTGCTGGGAACCTGGCAGGGCGTCTATCTGTTCGAGCACCGCAACGCGCCCCACAGGCGTCGGGTCGCGGCGCATTTCCGGCGCGATTGACCCTTGATCTAGCGGTGCGATTTCTTCACTACCCAAATGCTAGCGTGTCGCCTATAGTTGTGGATAAGTGGGCCGGAGCGCTCACAAATCGAGGCGGATAATCACACGAGGGAGACGGCGGATGCGCTGCCCGTTTTGCGGAAATATCGACACCCAGGTCAAGGATTCCCGGCCTGCCGAGGATCACGTGGCCATTCGCAGGCGGCGGTTCTGCCCGGCCTGCGGCGGGCGGTTCACCACTTATGAACGGGTGCAGCTGCGCGACCTGGTGGTGATCAAGACCAACGGCAAGCGCGAGGATTTCGACCGCGACAAGCTGGAACGTTCGATACGCATCTCGATGCAGAAACGCCCCATCGAGCCCGAACGCATCGACCAGATGATCTCGGGCATCGTGCGGCGCCTGGAAAGCATGGGCGACACCGATATCCCGTCCAAGATGATCGGCGAGATCGTGATGGAGGCGCTGGCCCGGATCGACACCGTCGCCTATGTGCGCTTTGCCAGCGTCTACAAGAACTTCCAGGCGGCCGACGATTTCGAGGATTTCGTGCACGAGCTGCGTCCGCCGACGCCGCCGGCCGAAGAATGACCGCCCCGGCGTGACCCGAAGCGACGCGGGATACATGGCGCTGGCCCTGTCCCTGGGGCGGCGCGGGCAGGGGACATGCTGGCCCAACCCCGCGGTCGGCTGCGTGATCGTGCAGGGTGGCCGTATCGTCGGCCGTGGCCAGACGCAGCCGGGCGGCCGCCCGCACGCCGAGACCGAGGCGCTGGCCCAGGCCGGCGCGCAGGCGCGCGGGGCGACCGCCTATGTCAGCCTAGAGCCCTGCGCCCATCACGGGCAGACCCCGCCCTGTGCCCAGGCCTTGATCGACGCGGGCGTGGCCCGGGTGGTCAGCCCGATCGAGGACAGCGATCCGCGGGTTTCGGGCGAGGGGTTCGAGATGCTGCGCCGCGCCGGCGTGACGGTCGAGACCGGCCTGCTGTCCGGCACCGCCGCGCGCGATCACGCGGGCTTCCTGCTGCGGTCCGAGCAGGGCCGGCCGCTGGTCACGCTGAAACTGGCAAGCAGCTTCGACGGGCGCATCGCCACGGCCACCGGCGAAAGCCAGTGGATCACCGGGCCCGAGGCCCGGCGCGTGGTGCACGCGATGCGCGCCCGCCACGATGCGGTGATGATCGGCGCGGGCACGGCGCGCGCCGACGACCCGGCCCTGACGGTGCGCGGCATGGGTGTTGCGCGGCAACCGGTGCGGGTGGTGGTCTCGCGCCATCTCGACCTGCCGCTGATGGGCCAGCTGGCCCGCAGCGCGCGCGAGGTGCCGGTCTGGCTGTGCCACGGGCCGACCACCGATGCCGAGCGGGTCAAGGCCTGGGAAGGCGTGGGCGCAAGGCTGATCCCCTGTGCGCTGCACGGGGTGCAGATCGACGCCGCCGACCTGTTGCAGCAGCTGGGCCAGGCCGGGCTGACGCGGGTGTTCTGCGAGGGCGGCGCGGCGCTGGCCGCCTCGCTGATCGAGGCCGATCTGGTCGATCAGCTGATCGGGTTTTCCGCCGGGCTGGCCATCGGGGCCGAGGGCCTGCCCGCCATTGGCGCGCTTGGCCTGGACCGTCTTGCCGACGCGCCCCGGTTCGAACTGGCCGAGCAAAGGCGCGTGGGGGCCGATCTCATGCACCGCTGGGTACGGGCCCTGCCACGGGCTGGCGTCGCCGGCTGACCCCGGCTCAGCGCCACAGGCCGGGGGCCGAGGCCAGCAGGCCCTGCAGCCGGGACAGGAGGCGAAGGCCGGGGCCCTGTCGCGGCAGCGGTCCGTCGCTCAGCCGGTCCAAGGCCACCTCGACGGGGCAGGGCAGCCCGCTCACCGGATCGAAGTAGCGCGGATAATCGATGAGGGCCGCGTGCACCAGTCCCGCCAGATCCGGCCGCGCGCCGCGCCGCACCGGCACCGGGCCCAGATCGGTGGTCAGGCCCCAGCCGGCGAAGAACGGCGCGCCCAGCGTGGTGACGGGCAATCCGCGCAGCAGCGCCTCGAACCCCATGAGCGACGTCATGGTCCAGACCTCCTGCACTTGCTCTAGCAGGGCGGCGGGATCCGTCCCGGCCGCCACCGCATCGGCCAACGGGCCGGGCGCAATGGCGCCTTCGCGCAGCCCCGCTTCGACATCGGGATGTGGCTTGTAGACGATCACCGCGCCGGGATTGGCCTTGCGCACGGTGCGCAGCAGGTCGGCGTTGCGGCGCACCGTCCCGCCGCCGGTGAGGAGCGAGGCGTCGTCCTCGACCTGACCCGGCACGAGGATGCGATAACCCTGCGGCAGGTCGGGCGCGGCGCCGCCCTGGTTGTACTTGGTCAGCCCCGCGCCGGTCAGCCGCGCGATCACCCGCTCGGCCCGCTGCCGCTGGTCGGGCCGCAGGGTGCGGCGTTTGGCGATCAGGTCCTCCAGGTCGCTGGGGCGCGTGGGATCGTAGTAGATGCCTTGTGTGTCGCAGACCAGCGACAGCGGCGGCACCAGCCGGGCGCCCAGCCCGCGCGAGCGCAGGAACCCGTCCTCGATCCGCACGGCATCGGCCTGCTCCGGCCCGGCGCGGCCGGCCCAGACCATGTGCCGCCCTGTGTCGCCCGGCGCGGGCGTCTCGGCAAACCGCACCCGCCGCGTGCCGCCGAAGAAGCGTTGCAGGTGCGGGCGTTTCCACAGGCGCATGCCGCTGGCGGTCCAGCCGCGGTGATCCTCGCGCCAGGCCCGCGCGAGGGCGGCCAGCATGTCGAGCATGTTCTCGAAGCTGCACAGCCGGTCCCGGCAGGGGTCGTACCAGGTCGGGTAGAGGATCATCGCGCCGGCGAAGAGCTGCGCCGCCGTGATCCGCCGCGCCCGGCGCGGCACCGGGTTCTCGTCGCGCGTCAGGCCCCAGCCTGCATAGAAAGGCTGGCCGAAGACGCGCGGCTTGTGCCCGGCCAGGATCGCCTCGAAACCCATCTGCGAGGACAGCGTATAGACCCCGACCGCCCCCTCCAGCAGCGACCAGGGGCTGAGCGGCGCGTCCAGAAGGCTGATGCGGTGGTTTTCGTCACGCGCCGAGAAATGCCCGGGGCGCAGGCCCGATGCGGTCTCGGGATGGGTCTTGATCACCACGCGCGCGCCGGGGTTCTCCTCCTGCGCGAAGACCAGCATCTCGCGAAACAGCGCCTCGCTGCCGTTGCTGGCCGTGACCGAGGCGTCGCCGCGCAGCTGGTCGACCACCAGAACATAGCCCGGCTCGGGCGCGGCGATGCCGGGATCCAAGGCGCTGTATTTGCTCAGATGCAACTCGCGCAGGCGGGTGATGCCCAGCCGCGCCCGGTCCAGCAGGGCGGTGTCGTCCAGCGGATGCGTGGCCAGCAGGGTTTCCAGGTCGGACGGGCTGCGCGGATCGAAATGCAGGCCGCTTTCGTCCAGCAGCAGGCCCAGCGGCGGCTCGCCCAGGCGGCCGGGCCGCAACGAGCGCAAGAAGGCATCCTCGACATGCAGAAGCGGGACATCCCGCGCGGCGGCGATGCGGCGGCCGCGATGGGCGGTCGGGCTGTTGCCCCAGACCGCCACGCGGTCGCCCGGGCCGGGCAGCCCGAGGCGCAGGTCGTGGCCGGCCAGCGCGAGGATCCGGCGGATCCGCGGGGCGAGGAACCCGGCATTATAGGCGAACAGGCGCGCCCGCTCGGCCCCGTCCTCCGGGTCCGGGCGCACCGATCAGCTGCCGGTCAGGGTCGCGACGTTGGCAAAGGGCGTCAGGCCACCCGAGATGAGCGAGATCGTCTTGGTCCACTGCGCATAGGGTGCCTCGGTCACATAGAGCGTGTCGTCGTCACGGATCACGAAGTCGCGGGCCACGAAGATGCCGTTGGGATCCTTGAGGTTCAGCACATAGACCATGCGCTGCGCACCCTGAAGGTCGGAGCGGCCCAGCACCTGCCCGGCGATCTCGGCGGGTTCATTGCGGAACACGAAGACGCCGGTGGGGTCCGAGGACAGCGGAAGCAGACCGCCGACCTGCGCGATTGCCTCGAGCGCCGAGAGGTCCTGCGACTCGAAGGGAACGCGCGACTGGCCGCTGACAGCGCCGATCGCGGTGAAGGACCGCGTGTCCTCCTCGACCAGGATGCGGTCGCCGCCGCGCAGCGCGATGTCCAGTTCCGGGTTGCGGAACAGGTCCTGATACCAGACCTGGCCCTTCTGGTTGCCCCGGATCACCGAGACGCGGGCGATTTCGGGCTCGATGGACACGCCGCCGGCCTGGGCCAGCATGGTCGACAGGGTGCGGGTCGGCCGTTCGATCGGATAGACCCCCTGGCCGCCGACCGCGCCGGTCAGCGACACGGTGGCCCCGTCGCCGGCCACGCGGCGCACCTCGACCTGCGGGTCGGGGGTCTGTTCCTGGAGTCGTTCCGTGATCAGAAGCCGCAGCTGGTTCGGCGTGTTGCCGGTGGCCCGCACGCGGCCGGCATAAGGCACGAAGATGAAGCCGTCGCTGTCGACCTGCACTTCTTCGAGGATGGTGGCCGCGCCGGTCTCACCGCTGAGCAGGCCGTCATCGACATTCTCCCACACCGTCAGGCCCAGGATGTCGCCCGGGCGCACGGTGTCCGATGTCAGTTGCGCTGCGTTCTGGAAGTTGCTGGAAAAGCCCAGCGCCGGAACCACGGCGGTGGCGCGGGTCACGCGATCGTTCACCGAAACGACGAAGGCGTCGCCCTCCTGCTGGACAGAGCCCTTGAAGATCTGGCTCTTGCTGGGGCCGACGCCCGGAAGGGTGCACGCGGCAAGGAACCCGGCGACGGCCAGGGTTGCAACGGGTTTCACCCATTGGACGGTAAGGGTATTCACCACTCGGTCTCCTGACCTGTTATTCTTGTGCCTCGGATTTTTTTTCAACGCTATCGAATGGTTCGGACATTATCCAGTGTCCGGGCGGGCCGACCGGTTCAGACGGCGCGCAACTGTTGCCCCTGTGCCGCGCTCCCCGGCTGCGCCGAGTCGTAGGGGTCGGCCGGTGACAGCATTCGGTCAGCGACCTGGCGCAGGAGCTGTCCGCGCCCGCTGCGCGAGTAGAACCCGCCGGGCAATTGGCTGGTCTGCAGCAGGTAGCGCCGGAACACGCGATAGGCGCGGGCATCGGGCGGCGCGGGGGCGGCGAAGAACGCCTCGAGCGGCTGATGGGTGACGAATTCGGGCTTGGCATAGACCGCGCGACCGAACACGCGCAGGGGGATGCCGCGCCACAGCACCTGCTGCCCCGCGGTCGAGTTGACCGTCACAGCGCTGCGGGCGTGGTCGAGCAGCCGCGCCAGCTTGCCGCCGCCGATGAAATGCACCCGGCCCGCCAGCCCGTGCCGGTCGGCCAGCGCCCGTATCTCGCGGCGCAGCGGCACCCGACCGCTGTCCAGCGGATGCGCCTTGACCACAAGGTGGTGATGCCCCGGCGCGCCCCGGGCGAAGCCGGCGATCACCTCGCCGAGAAAGCTCAGCGTGTCGGGAAACGGAGAATGGGCCAGGAAACTGGCGTCATGGTCCAGTTGCAGAAGCGCCAGGTGATAGGGCACGCCGCTCTTGTGGATGGCCCGGGTGGCATAGCGCCGGCGCAGCGCGGTCAGCGGCAAGGTCAGCATCTGCCGCGTGTAGTGGGCGAATTCACGTGACACCGGCACGTCGCGATGCGGGCGGAACTGGGGATAGCCGCGGTTCATGAACAGGACGAACCCGTGATAGAGCGCGCCGTAGAAGATGTGCTGGCGCATGTCGCCCCAATGCGCGGGCGGCATCGGCGGTTCGGCCTCGGCGCGGGCCAGCGCGCATTCCATCTCGGGCAGGGACATCTGCATGAGCCTGGAATGGCCGTTCGATCCGCCGCGCTCGTAGGTGACCCAGTAGGGGCGCAGATAGCCTTCCTCGAACACATGCACCGTCAGCCCCTGCGCCTTGCCCAGCCGGACCGCCGCGGCATGGACTGGCCGCGTGTCGCCGTAAAGCACGATGTCGGTGACGCCATGTGCGGCGACCAGTGCCTCCAGCGCCTCGGGCCAATCCGCGACCGGGCCGCGATAGGGCACATAGCTGGCGCGATCGGGCCAGAACGCGCTGTCGCCGGCATTGAAACCGACCCGCAGCACGCCGCAACCCGCCTGCCGCAGCATCCGGCCCAGCCCGGCGAAGAAGGGGCCGTGCGGCCCCTGCAGGAACAGGAACACGCGCGTCCGCGACGGGCCGTGGCCATCGTCACCCGGCGCCGGCCGGTCCGCGGAGGGGCTGTCTGTCTGCATCGTCCAAGTCTGTCTGCCTGCCTGCGGTCAACTATGGGCGCTGCGCCGGAACAGGGCAAGCTTGCACTTGCCGCCGCCGCGCCCGCCGGTTACCTGATCGGCAAGGGACCAGCGCAAGGAGCAGGGGCATGTTTACCGGGATCGTCACCGATATGGGCACGATAATCGAGCTGGAGCAGGCGGGCGACCTGCGGGCGCGGATCCGCACCGCCTATGACACGTCGCGCATCGACATCGGCGCCTCGATCGCCTGCGACGGGGTCTGCCTGACGGTCATTGCCCTGGGCGACGACTGGTATGACGTGCAGGTCAGCGCGGAAACCGTCTCCAAGACCAATCTCGGCGACTGGACGCCGGGCCGGCGGGTCAACCTGGAACGCGCGCTCAAGGTCGGCGATGAGCTGGGCGGGCATATCGTGTCGGGCCATGTGGACGGCGTGGCCGAGGTCGTGGCCCTGCGCGACGAGGGCGACAGCACGCGGGTGACGCTGCGCGCGCCCGACGACCTGGCCCGGTTCATCGCGCCAAAGGGGTCGGTCGCGCTCAACGGCACGTCGCTTACCGTGAACGAGGTCGACGGGGCGGAGTTCGGCATCAACTTCATCCCGCACACCAAGGAGGTGACGACCTGGGGCGACGTTTCGGTCGGGGACCGGGTGAACCTGGAGGTCGATACCCTGGCCCGCTACGTGGCGCGTCTGAACGAGGTCGGATAGGCCGCTTCGGGGACTGTCCGGCGGGCCTTTCCGCCCGGTATCATGCGCCCGCTGCGGCTTGCCGTATCGACGTGGCGCGACTATCAAGGGCCAAACTGGGCAGGTGACATGCGCATTCTTCTGACAAATGACGACGGCATCAACGCGCCGGGCCTGGCCGTGGCCGAGGCGATCGCCGCCGAGCTGGCCGGACCCGAGGGCGAGGTCTGGGTGGTGGCGCCGGCCTTCGAGCAGTCGGGTGTGGCGCATTGCATCAGCTACACGCACCCCACGATGATCGCCCGGATGGGCGACCGCCGCTACGCGGCCGAGGGCAGCCCGGCCGATTGCGTTCTGGCCGGGCTTTACGACGTGATGGCGGAGGCCCGGCCCGATCTGGTCCTGTCGGGGGTCAACCGGGGCAACAACTCGGCCGAGAACGCGCTCTATTCCGGCACCCTGGGCGGGGCGCTCGAGGCGGCGCTGCAGGGGATCCCGGCGGTGGCCCTGTCGCAGTATTTCGGCCCGGCGAACCGGGACCTGGACAACAGCTTCGACGCCGCCGCGGGCCACGGGGCCGAGGTGGTCCGGCGGATTCTCGCGCATGACGCGGAGGGTGGGCCGGGGTATCGGCTGTTCTACAACGTCAACTTTCCCCCCGTGCCGGCGCAGCAGGTGCGCGGTATCCGCGCCGTGCCGCAAGGGCTGCGCCAGGGCACGTCCTTCAGCGTCGAGCCGCATGTCTCGCCCTCGGGGCGGCGGTTCCTGTGGGTGCGCGGCGGCGACCAGCAGATCGCGACGGAAGCGGGCACCGATGCCGCGGTCAACCTGGACGGCTATGTCTCGGTCACGCCCATGCGCGCCGATCTGACCGCGCATGACGCGCTGGAGCGGTTCAGGGCGATCGAATGAGCGGACCCGACGCCGAGACCAAGATGCAGTTTGTCTATCACCTGCGCGCGCGCGGGGTGACGGACACGCGGGTGCTTGCGGCAATGGAGGAAATTGACCGAGGACAGTTCGTGCGCGGCATCTTCGCCGGCCGTGCCTATGAGGACATGCCGCTGCCCATCGCCTGCGGTCAGACGATCAGCCAGCCCTCGGTGGTGGGGCTGATGACCCAGGCGCTGAAACTGACCGGGCGCGACAAGGTGCTGGAGATCGGCACCGGCTCTGGCTATCAGGCGGCGGTGCTGAGCAAGCTGGCGCGGCGGGTCTACACGCTGGACCGTCACGCCCGGCTGGTGCGCGAGGCGCAGGCGGTGTTCGACGGGCTGAACCTGGTCAATATCACCGCGATGACCGCCGACGGATCGCGCGGCCTGGAAGAGCAGGCGCCCTTTGACCGCATCATCGTGACCGCGGCGGCCGAGGATCCGCCCGGCCCCCTATTGGCGCAGCTCAAGATCGGGGGTATCATGGTTGTGCCGGTCGGCCAGTCCGACACGGTGCAGACGCTGATCCGCGTGCGCCGGTCCGAGACCGGCTATGAGTATGACGAGATCCGGCCCGTGCGCTTCGTTCCCCTGCTGGAGGGGCTGGGCCGGGACGGGTGAACAAGACAATGACACCGCGGTTGCGGTCAAGCCTCCGGCCAACAGGGGGCGGATATTGAGGATGGCGAGATGAACGAGTTTTTCGGGACTCCCAGAATGTTGCGCCGCGCGGCGGTGCTGTCGGCTGTTGCCCTGCTGGCCGGCTGCGAGGAGCCGCTGGACTATGACCTGCGCGGGCAGCTGGGTGCGTTCAGCACCGCGCCCGCGGCCCAGGGCGCGGCCACCGCGCCCCGGCCGGCGCCGGATGAGCGCGGGGTGATCTCCTACCCGAACTACCAGGTGGCGGTGGCGCGGCGCGGTGACTCGGTGACCGAGCTGGCCACCCGCGTCGGCCTGCCGGCGGGCGAGGTGGCGCGGTTCAACGGGCTGAACCCCGACGACCGGCTGCGCGATGGCGAGGTGCTGGCCCTGCCGCGCCGGGTCAGCGAACCTGCCGGCGCGCCGGGCAATGTCGACATCGCGACCCTGGCCGGCGATGCCATCGACCGCTCTCCCGACACGCCATCTGTGCAGACCTCGACATTGGAGCCCGCACAGCCGGCCGCCGCGACGCCCTCGGGGCCCGAGCCGGTGCGCCACAAGGTGGCGCGCGGCGAGACCGCCTATACCATCTCGCGGCTCTACCAGGTGCCGGTGAAGTCGCTGGGCGAGTGGAACGGCCTGGGGCCGGACCTGGCGGTGCGCGAGGGCCAGTACCTGATCATCCCGGTGAACAACCAGCCCGCCCCCAACCGGGCGGTTCCGGTCGCGGGCGGCACCGCGGTGACACAACCCGGCGCGGGCTCTCCGACGCCGACGCCGCCGAGCGCGACCCAGCCCCTGCCGGAAGAGAAGGTCGCCGTCGAGGCGCCCGAGCCGCCCGAGATCCCCGTGGCCGCGCCGACCGCCACCAGCAACGCCGCGCTGGCCTTTCCGGTCTCGGGCAAGATCATCCGCACCTACGAGAAGGGCAAGAGCGAGGGCATCGACATCGCCGCCTCGCCCGGCGCGCCGGTCACCGCGGCGGAGGACGGAACCGTGGCGGCGATCACCGCCGATGCCGACGAGGTGCCGATCATCGTGCTGCGCCACAAGGACAACCTGCTGACGGTCTATGCCAATGTCGATGCCATCGAAGTGAACAAGGGCGACCGGGTCAAGCGCGGTCAGAAGCTGGCCAAGCTGCGCAGCGGCGACGACGCTTATGTACATTTCGAGGTGCGCAAGGGCTTCGACAGCGTGGATCCCGAGCCCTACCTGAAGTGAGCCGGCCGTTACCGGATTGAGCGCCTTCGGCGCGCTCGATCCCTTGTGCGAGGCTCCGCCTCGCGCTCCGAGGTATTTGCGGCGAGAGGAAGGGTCAGGGGGTGTATTCCGCCAGCGTTTTGCCTGGCTCGTCGGTGAAGAGCTCGGGCAGGGGCGTCACGCTTTCGACAAGATCGACGCGGAACTCTCGGAAATCGTTTCGCAATTCGCACCAGGCGGTGAGCGTCCAGACGCGACCCAGGCTGGCCACGCGCAGGGGGCGGACGACTCGTCGCGTCCCGATGCCGTCGGGGCTGCGGTATTCGAGCCGCAGCTTCTGCCGCGATTTGATTGCGGCGCGCAGGGGGGCCAGGTGCGCAAACCCGCGCGCGGCGTCGGCGAAAGGGTGGACCGCGAATTTCCAGGCCTCCGCCGGCGCCACGGTTTCTGCCGGAAGCCCGGCGTCGATCTTGTCGGCAAGCGACTGTGCGGCGGCCTTCAGGTCGGGATCCGCGGCCTCGCCTACGATGGCCAGCGCGAGGTTGAGCGCGTCGAGCTCGGGGCCCGTCAGCGTGAGCGGCGGCAGGGTGGTGGCTTCGATCAGGACATAGCCCGCCCCCCTTGTGCCGCGCACCGGCAGGCCCGAGGCGGCCAGCGTGTCCATGTCGCGGTAGATGGTGCGGACCGACACCCCCAGACGCTCGGCGATCTCGTCCGCGCGGCAGGTCTGTCCGTCGCGCAGAATCCTGAGGATGTCGACAAGCCGGTCGGTGCGGCGCATGGTACGGTGTCCTTGGCGGTTTCTGCGTCGCAACTGACATTAACCTGTCAGGAGTGGATAGGCCAGTTCACGCGCCGGAAAAAAATCGCCGCGGACGGGCGCCACCGCCGGCATTGCCGCTTTGCCTTGGCGCGCCGTGATGCGTAAACGGGGGACGGAATTTCCGCCCCGGCCCCAGGCGCGGGGCAAGTGATGGGAGATGACAGACATGTTGAACAATATCGGCCTTCCCGGCCTTCTGCTGATCGCCGTTGTGGTGCTCGTCCTGTTCGGGCGCGGCAAGATCAGCTCGTTGATGGGTGAAGTGGGCAAGGGCATCACCGCCTTCAAGCGTGGTGTCAAGGACGGCTCGGAGGAGTTGGAACAGGATGCCTCGGAGACGGCCAAGGACGTGACGCCCGAAACCGACAAGGACAAGGCGTAAGCGGCCATGTTCGATCTGGGCTGGACCGAGCTGCTGGTGATCGGCATCGTGGCGCTGATCGTCGTGGGGCCGAAGGATCTGCCGGTGCTGTTCCGCAATGCCGGGCGCTGGGTCGGCAAGATGCGTGGCATGGCGCGCGAGTTCAGCCGGGCGATGAACGAGGCCGCCGACGAGGCCGGCGTGAGCGACATCCAGAAAAGCATCAAGGCGGCGACCAACCCGGTCGGCTCGGCGATGGACGGCGTCAAGAAGGCGGCGGGTGAGTTCAAGTCCGAGTTCGATCCGACCCGCTACGACCCGGACAGCGCGACCGGCAAGCTCTCCGCCGAACGCGCGGAACAGGCCAAGAAGATCCAGGCGGCAAGCGCCCGCGCCGCCGCCGACCGCAAGGCGCGCGAGGCGGCCGAAGCGTCGGCCAAGGCGGACGAGGCCGAAGCGGCGCTTAAATCCGCCGCGCCGGACACGGCCGCCGAGCCCGAGGCCAAGTCATGACCAAGACCGACGAGATCGAGGATTCGACGGCCCCGCTGATCGAGCATCTGACCGAGCTGCGCACGCGGCTCATTCACTCGGTGGTGGCTTTCATCATCGGCATGGTGATCTGTTTCACCGTGGCGACCCCGGTGTTCAACTTCCTCACCAACCCGCTCTGCGAGGTTCTGGCCGAGCGCGGGCAGGATTGCGACCTGATCTTCATCTCGCCGCAGGAGGGCTTCTTCGTGGCCATCAAGGTCTCGCTCCTGGGCGGGTTCATGCTGGCCTTTCCCTATATCGGCATGCAGATGTGGCGCTTCGTGGCGCCTGGCCTCTACCGCAGCGAGAAGAACGCGTTCCTGCCGTTCATGCTGGCCTCGCCCTTCATGTTCCTGCTGGGCGCGGCCTTTGCCTTCTACGTGGTCACGCCGCTGGCCTATGACTTCTTCCTCGGCTTCCAGCAATTCGGCGCCGAGGGCGAGGCGGTCTCGACCGAGACCGGCGCGCCGCTCAGCGTGGTGTTCCAGGGTTCGGCGCAGGAATATCTCAACCTCACGATCAAGTTTATCGTGGCCTTCGGCCTGTGCTTTCAGCTGCCGGTCCTGCTGACGCTGATGGGCAAGGCGGGCCTGGTCAGCGCCGAAGGGCTGGGATCGGTGCGCAAATACGCCGTTGTCGCGATCCTGATCCTGGCCGCTCTGGTGACGCCGCCGGACGTGATCACCCAGGTCATCCTGTTCGTGGTGGTCTATGGCCTCTACGAGGTGTCGATCCGGCTGGTGGCCCGCGTGGAGCGCAAGCGCGAGGCGGAGTTGCGCGCCCAGGGCTATTACGACGACGAGGAGGACCATGACCTGGCGGATGTCGAGGATCCGGGTGAGGACCGGTGATCCGGGGCAGGGGCCGTACGCGGCCCCGCCACCACCGCTGCCGGGCCAAGGAGAGGGGAACATGGACAGCGACGCGATGACCCGCATTGCCGAGGCGCTGGAACGGATCGCCCCGGCGCCGATGGCCACACCGGATTTCGACGCGGCAACCGCCTTTGTCTGGCATGTCGCGCCGGATCGGCTGGAACCGGTGGTGCAGGTCAACCGGGTCGATCTGGACCTGCTGGTGGGCATCAACCGGGCGCGGGATACGCTGCTCGAGAACACCCGCCGTTTCGCCGACGGGTTCAAGGCCAACAACGCGCTGCTCTGGGGCGCGCGGGGCATGGGCAAGTCGAGCCTGGTCAAATCCGCGCATGGCGCGCTTCTCGCCGAATTCCCCGAGCTGAAGCTGGTCGAGCTGCAGCGCGAGGATCTGCCCAGCGTCGGGCGCCTGCTGGCGCATCTGCGCGGGGCGCGGCACCGCTTCATCCTGTTCTGCGACGACCTGTCGTTCAGCCATGACGACCAGCACTACAAGTCGCTCAAGGCGGTGCTGGACGGCGGCATCGAGGGGCGCCCGGAAAACGTGGTGCTCTACGCCACGTCCAACCGCCGCCACCTGATGCCGCGAGACATGATCGAGAACGAGCGCTCCAGCGCCATCTCGCCCTCCGAGGCGGTCGAGGAAAAGGTCTCGCTCAGCGATCGGTTCGGCCTCTGGCTGGGCTTCCACCCCTGCGGGCAGGACGAGTATCTGGCGATGATCGAACGGTATTGCGCGGCCCACGGCCTTGCCCCGGATCCCGAGGCATTGCGCGCCGAGGCGATCGAATGGCAGGCCACAAGGGGCGCGCGGTCGGGCCGTGTCGCGTGGCAGTTCTTCGTGGATCTGGCGGGCCGGCACGGGGTCAGGCTCGACGCCTGATCTTCATCTTTTTGCAAATACTCCCGCCGGAGGCACGGGCCGTCAGGCCCGTTCGGCAAGCTCGGCCAGCAGTCGCGCGGCCTCGTCCGAGGGGCGCGCCAGCGCATCGCGGTTCTCGCCCGGATAGAACCGGGCGCGCAGGGCGGTGGCCATCGGACGCGGAGAGAGGATTTCGACGCGCGGGCCGGTCTTGACCGTCTCGGCGGCCCAGCTGCGCGCCAGCGCCATCTGCGCGGCCTTGGTGGCCCCGTAGGCGCCGAAGAACTTCTCGCCGCCATGCGGGTCGTCGAAAAAGACCGCGCGCCCGGTCTCGCCCAGCAGCGGCGCGACATAGGGGATCAGCACCGAGGTCGCGGTGGCGTTGACGGCGATGCTCCGGTCCCAGTCCTTTGGCTCGACAAAGACCGCCGGGCTGAGCGGGGCAGTGTGGATCGCGCTGTGCACCCACAGGTCGACGCGCCCCCAGCGGTCATGGATGCCGCGGCAGAGCGCGGCCATCGCCTCGGGCTTGGTGATGTCCATCGGCGCCAGCGTGGCGGCACCGCCCCGGGCCTTGATTCGGTCGTCCAGCTCTTCCAGCGCGCCGGTGGTGCGCGCCACGGCGACGACGTGGTGTTCGGGTGCCAGCGCCTCGGCGATGGCGGCGCCAAGGCCGCGCGAGGCTCCGGTGACCAGGGCAATCTTCCTGTTCTCGCTCATGCGCCGCTGATTTCATCCTTTTTGAGGCAAGGCAAGCGTGTTGCCTTGACATTTCGCGGGTGCAGCAAAAAAATGCGCCGAAATCCCGAAGGAGACGTGACATGACAAGACAGACCGTTCTGGGCCAGGCCGTGATCGGCTCCGACACGCTGGGGCGCAAGGCCGCGATGGTGCTGGGCGGCTCGCTGTTCATCGCCGTGGCGGCGCAGATCAGCGTGCCGATGATCCCGGTGCCGATGACCCTGCAGACCCTGGCCATCCTGATCGTGGGCCTGACCTTCGGATCGCGGCTGGGCGCGGCGACGCTGCTGGCCTACCTGGCCGAAGGCGCGGCCGGTCTGCCGGTCTTTGCCAACGGCATGTCGACGGCTGCGCTGGTCGGCCCCACGGCCGGGTTCCTGGTGGGCTTCGTGCTGATGGCCTGGCTGGCCGGTCTGGCCGCCGAGCGCGGGTTGGCGCGCGGCGTGATCGGCACCGCGCTGGTGGGCATCGTCGCCTCGGCGGTCCTCTACATCCCGGGTGTGGCCTGGCCGATGGCTGTTGCCGGCGCTCTGGGCTTCGAGGGCAGCTGGGTCGGCTCGTCGGCGGACGCGATCTGGACCTACTGGGTCAGCCCGTTCCTGCTGGGCGACGCGCTCAAGGCCGTGATCGCGGCACTGGTCGTGACCGGCGGATGGGCCGCGCTCAAGTCCCGCCGCGGCTGAAACAACACCGGCATTGCCGGAACAGGGACGCCCCAAGCGGGCGTCCCTTGTCGTTTTCGGGGCCATGATGTCGAAACCCGCCTGAAACGCCGCAGGCGCGGGTCACTCGGCGCCGTGCAGGGCCCGGAGCGCGCCCTCGCAATAGCCGGCAGCCAGCCATTGGCAACCGGCGCAGAGCCGGCTCAGGTCGCCCGGCGCCACAAGCGCGCGGATCCGTTCCTTGGCCGCGCCCCAGGTCAGCAGGTCGCCCGCTGCCAGGTTCAGCGCGGCGGCATGCCGGGCGTCGAGCGCCGCGATGCGTGTCTCTTTCGCGCAGAGCGTCCCGCGGCGGTGCGGGCAGGGGATGCAGATGTCGTCGGTGGCGCCGACCACCTCGATCTGCCGGGCATCTCCGCCGGGACCGCGCAGCCCGTCCTGCACGATCCGCGCCATGTTTCCGGTGAACGCGTCGGAATATCCCTTGCCGCGAAATCCCAGCGCGCAGAGGAAATGATGCGGTCGGAAGCGGATCGGCATGCGCCCCTCAGTTCAACAGCTTCAACCTGTAGGCCTGGCCGTTCTTCTGAATGATGACCCCCTCAGCGTCAATCGCGGCGATGCGGCCGCCCTGCAGGCGCGCGCCACGCTCGACCGTCCGGATCCGACCCCACGGCGTACGGACCAGCGCCTGCAGGTCGTTCTGCGGTCCGAACACGCCCAGGATGTCGGTTCCGCCGCCGCCCAGGTCGGCCTGTTGCGTCGCGGCTTTTTCAACGATGGAATTTACCATGTTCGTTCGCCGGCTGTCCGGCGCCCCTTGTTTCGGTCCTGAGAGCCGCCCGGTATCAGGGGGCGGGCCTGGGCAAAAGAGGTGACCCTGCGACATAACGGTTCAGGTGCCCTGACGGCCAGGGGGATGCGGCGAAGACCCGCCGACGCGGTCACTCGGCGGCGGATTTGACCTGGAAACCCTTCTCGACCATGTCGGCCGGCGTCACCGGGTATTCGCCCGAGAAACAGGCGTCGCAATATTGCGGGCAGCCGGCGTCCCGGCCCGAGGCCTCGCCCACGGCACGGTAGAGCCCGTCGAGCGAGATGAATTTCAGGCTGTCGACCGCCAGATGGCGGGTCATCTCGTCCTCGGACATCGTGGCGGCCAGCAGCTTCTCGCGTTCGGGCGTGTCGACGCCATAGAAACAGGGCCAGGCCGTCGGCGGGCTGGCGATGCGGAAATGCACCTCCCGCGCGCCGGCATCCAGGATCATTTCCTTGATCTTGCGGCTGGTCGTGCCGCGCACGACGGAATCGTCCACCAGCACCACGCGCTTGCCGCGGATCAGGGCGCGGTTGACGTTCAGCTTGAGCCGCACGCCCATGTTGCGGATCTGCTCGGTGGGCTCGATGAAGGTGCGGCCCATATACTGGTTGCGGATGATCCCCATCGCATAGGGGATGCCGGATTCCAGCGAGAACCCGATCGCCGCCGGCGTGCCGCTGTCGGGCACCGGGCAGACCAGATCGGCCTCGACCGGGCTTTCCTTGGCCAGTTCGCGGCCGATCCCCTCGCGGGTCTCGTAGACGCTGCGCCCGCCCAGGATCGAATCGGGGCGCGAAAAATAGACATGCTCGAAGATGCAGAACTTCGAGGGACGCGGGCGGAACGGGAAATGGCTCTCGACGCCCTTGTCGGTGATCACGACCATTTCGCCGGGTTTGATCTCGCGGATGAACTCGGCGCCGATGATGTCCAGCGCGCAGGTCTCCGAACTCAGCACCCAGCCGTCGCCGATCTGGCCCAGCACCAGCGGCCGCACGCCCATCGGGTCGCGCACGCCGATGAGCTTGGTTCGGGTCATGGCCACGACCGAGAACGCGCCCTCGACCCGGCGCAGCGCATCCTCCATCCGCTCGGGGATGGTGCGCTGCAGCGACCGTGCCATCAGGTGGATGATGCACTCGCTGTCCGAAGAGCTCTGGAAGATCGAGCCGCGCTCGATCAGCTCGCGCCGCAGCGCGTTGGCATTGGTGATGTTGCCGTTATGGGCAATCGCCGCGCCGCCCATGGCGAACTCGCCGAAGAACGGCTGCACGTCGCGGATGGCGGTCTGGCCCTTGGAGCCTGCGGTGGAGTAGCGGACATGGCCGATGGCCAGCGGCCCCGGCAGCGTCTCCATCACCGATTTCGAGGTGAAGTTGTCGCGCACATAGCCGAAGCGGCGGGCCGAGTTGAACCCCTGTTCGGGATCGTGGGTGACGATGCCGCCGGCCTCTTGCCCGCGATGCTGGAGCGCGTGCAGCCCGAGCGCCACGAAACTGGCGGCGTCCGCCACGCCGACAACGCCGAATATCCCGCATTCTTCGTGCAGCTTGTCGTCGTGACCGAGGTCACGCAAATGGCTGGTGTCGAACGGGTGGGCAGGGGGCATCTGCGGCTTGGGCAAGTCAGCGGCTCCGAATCCGTGGCGCTTTCCGGCCCCGACATACTGCCTCTGCCGCCCGGTGTCACGAAAGGATCACAACTCAAATCGCCGCAGCCGCCCTTCGGGGCGCACCGCGCGCGGCATGTGATCCTCCGGGCGCGGCGATCACTCGGCGCAGGTGCCCACAAGCTGTTCGTATTGCTGCGTGATCCAGCCCAGGGCCTGCTCGGGGTCCTGTTCCTCGATCTTGCCGGTCATCCGCTCGAACACCAGCGCCGAGCGGCTTTCGTCGACGACGGTATAGCTCTGCCCGGTCATCACCGTGTCATAGACGAAGAAGGCGATGGCCACCAAGAGGATGCCGCGCGCCACGCCGAACATGAAGCCCAGCGCCTGGTCCAGCCCGCCCAGGGCGGATCTCTGTACCAGCGAGGAGAACAGCGGCGTGAAGAAGCTGACCACGATCAGCGCCAATGCAAAGACACCGGCGAAGGCGGCGATCACCGCCAGTTCGCAGCTGTCGCCCAGGAAATCGCCGACCACCGGCAACTCGCGCACCAGCGGCACCGCCTGCGGCGCGAAGATGAAGGCCAGGACGGCGGCGGCGACCCAGCCCAGGATCGCCATGACCTCGCGCACAAGGCCGCGCGCATAGGCCAGAATGGCCGACAAAACGATCACAAGGGCCACGACCCCGTCGATGATGGTGAAACCTTCCATGGCCCTCGCCTGTTTTTGCCTCTTGTGCCCCGCGCCGGGACCTTACCCCGCTCCGAAGGTTTCGCCAACAAACCCCTGTAGATCGGAGGGTCGGGCCAGTTGCAGACCGGCAACGGTTCCGGTCTTGCCACCTGCCGGAGCAATGGCGGAGGTGAAACCAAGTTTTTGCGCCTCTTTCAACCTGTTTTCGGTCTGCGCCGCCGGGCGCAGGGCGCCAGAGAGGGAAATCTCGCCGAAAACCACCGTTTCCGCCGGCAAGGCGCTGTCCTCGCGCGCGCTGAGCAGCGCGGCGGCAACGGCCAGGTCGGCCGCCGGTTCCGAGATCTTCATGCCGCCGGCGACGTTGAGATAGACGTCGAGACCGGCAAACGGGATGCCGCATCGCGCCTCGAGCACCGCCAGGATCATCGCCAGCCGCCCGCCGTCCCAGCCCACCACCGTGCGGCGCGGCTGGCTGAGCGAGGAGGGCGCGACCAGCGCCTGCAACTCGACCAGCACGGGGCGGGTGCCCTCGATCCCGGCGAACACGACCGACCCGGCACTGGGCGTGCCGCGCTCGGACAGAAACAGCGCCGAGGGGTTGAGAACCTGCTCCAGCCCGCGCCCCGTCATCTCGAACACGCCGATCTCGTCGGCGGCGCCAAAGCGGTTCTTGACGCTGCGCAGGATGCGGAACTGGTGGCCGCGCTCACCCTCGAAATAGAGCACCGTGTCGACCATGTGCTCGACCACGCGGGGGCCGGCGATCTGGCCCTCCTTGGTGACATGGCCCACCAGCACCACGGACACCCCGTGGCGCTTGGCAAAGCTGGTCAGCTCATGCGCGGCAGCGCGGACCTGGCTGACCGAGCCGGGCGCGCTTTCGACATTGTCGGCCCACATGGTCTGGATCGAATCGATGATCACCAGCCCGGGTTTCTCGGTCTCGAGCGTGGTCAGGATGTCGCGCAAGTTGGTCTCGGCGGCCAATTGCACCGGCGCGTCGCCCAGCCCCAGCCGGCGGGCGCGCATCCGCACCTGCGCGCTGGCCTCCTCGCCCGAGACATAGAGCGTCTTGAGCCCGGCGCGCGCGAAATGCGCGGCCGCCTGCAGCAGAAGCGTCGACTTGCCGATGCCAGGATCGCCGCCGACCAGGATGGCCGAGGCCGGGACCAGCCCGCCGCCCAGCACCCGGTCCAGCTCGTCCAGCCCGCTCAGGGTGCGCGGCGGCGGCGCCTCGTCGGTGGCAAGGTCGCTGAGCGCGATGGTGCGGCCACGCCGGGCGCCCAGCGCCTTCGAGGCCGGGCCCGCCGACAGCGGCACATCCTGGCTGATCGTGTTCCACGCGCCGCAGCCTTCGCAGCGGCCGGACCACTTGGTATAGGAGGCCCCGCAGGCGGAGCAGGAGAAGGACGGTTTTGCCATTCTTCCCTAGTGCCTCAAGGCGGCGGGCGGCTCAAGCGCGCTTTGCGCGGGGCTCGCTGAGCCAGCCGATGGCGATCGAGGCGAGGATGCAGGCGGTGAAGAGATAGAGGCCCCAGGCGGTCTCGACCCGCGCCAGGCCCACGCCCTTGACGATGACCACGTAGAGCGCGATCAGGAACACGTCGGCCATGGCAAGCTTGCCGAGGATCTCCAGCGCCGGCAGCGCCTTGCGGCGCAGCAGGCCGAAATGGATCAGCGCCAGGCCGATGGTCTTCATGTAGGGCGCAAAGACCGCCAGGAAGGTCACCAGCAGCGCCAGGGCCACGTCGCTGTCCCACAGCGATTGCAGGCCCGAGATCACCGAAATCTCGCTGAGTCCGAACAGCGGCAGGGCGATGCCCGCGCGCAGGAGCGGCGCGAACCAGGCGACCGGAAACAGGACGAGCAGGGCGAGGTTGGCGTATTTCACCGCACAGCCTCGATCGGTCCCTCGGCGCGGCCGTGGATGAACTGGTCGAGATACGGATCGCCGCTGGCATCCATCTGCGCGACGGGCCCGGTCCACTGGATCACCCCGTCATGCAGCATGGCCACATCGTCGGCAATGGCGCGCACGCTGGTCATGTCATGGGTGATGGTCATGGCGGTCGCCCCCATCTCGGTCACGATCTCGCGGATCAGGTCGTTGATGACGCCCGCCATGATCGGGTCGAGCCCGGTGGTCGGCTCGTCGAAGAAGATGATCTCGGGCTCGGCGGCGATGGCGCGGGCCAGGCCCACGCGTTTCTGCATCCCGCCCGACAGCTCGGCGGGCAGGCGGTCGGCCACGTCCGCCTTCAGCCCGACGCGGCGCAGTTTTTCGATGGCGATCTGGCGGGCTTCTTCCTGCGGACGCTTCAGCGATCCGCGCAGCAGGCGGAAGGCCACGTTCTGCCACACGGGCAGCGAATCGAACAGCGCGCCGCCCTGGAACAACATTCCGAACCGGGCCAGGAAGGCGTCGCGGTCACCTTTCGAGGCATCCTTGCCATCCACCAGGATCCGACCGGACTCCGGCTGGATCAGGCCCAGGATACATTTGAGCGCCACAGACTTGCCGGTGCCCGATCCGCCGATGATGACCAGCGACGTGCCCTTGGGGATCGTCAGCGTCATGCCCTGCAGCACCCGGTTGTCGCCAAAGGCCTTATGGACGTCCTGCATTTCGATCATACCGAGAAGAACACCCCCGTCAGCACGAAGTTCGCGGCCAGGATCAGCACCGCCGCCGCCTCGACCGAACCCTTGGTGGCGCGGCCCACGCCCTGTGCGCCGCGGCCCGAGTTCATGCCGTAGTAGCAGCCCATCACCGAGGCGATCATGCCGAAGGCCGCGCCCTTGACCAGCGACGAGACGATGTCGCGCAGCTCGAGGAAGTTGACCGTGTTGGTCAGGTAGGCGGCGGCGTTGAATCCCAGGTTCTGCACCGACACGGCATAGCCGCCGGCAATGCCGATCACGTCGCCCACGCCCACCAGCAGCGGCACGGTGATCAGTGCCGCCAGCACCCGCGGACCGACCAGGTATTTCATCGGATGCGTGGACAGCGTGACCAGCGCGTCGATCTGTTCGGTGACCTTCATGGTGGCGATCTCGGCCGCGATCGAGGAGGTCACGCGCGCCGCGATCATCAGCCCGACCAGCACCGGGCCCAGCTCGCGCACCATGCCGATGGCGACGATCTGCGGCACCACCGCCTCGGCGTTGAACCGCGCGCCGCCGGCATAGATCTGCAACGCCAGCGCACCGCCGGTGAAGATGGCGGTCAGCCCCACCACCGGCAGCGACAACCAGCCGATGTTGAGCAGCGCCAGGCCGATCTCGCGCGGATAGTAGGGCGGGCGCAGGATGTGGCTGACCGCACCCAGGGCAAACAGGGCCACTCGGCCGAACACGGCTAGAGCAGCAAGCGTGCGCCGACCGATCCAGCCGGGGATCGCCAGCACGCTCATTCCACATAGCTCCGGCGATAGCGGTGCCCAAGCGCGGTCAGGATCTCGTAGCCGATGCTTCCGGCCGCGTCGGCAAGATCGTCTACGGTTTGCAAGCGGTTGAGAATGCTCAGGCTTTCCGGGTCTCCCGGCAGGTCAGTAATGTCGGCCGTGATCAGGTCCATCGACACGCGCCCGACCACCGGACAGGCGGTCTGCCCGGAATAGAGCGCGATGCCGCCGGTACAGCCACGCAGGATGCCGTCGGCATAGCCGGCCGCCACGGTGGCCACCCGCGTCGGGCGCGCGGCGGTCCAGGTGTTGCCGTAGCCGACCGTCTCGCCCGGGGTCAGGTCGCGGATCTGGATCACCGGCAGGTCCAGCGTGGCCACCGCCTTGGCCTCGTCGAAAGGCTCGCCCCCGTAGAGGCCGACGCCGGGGCGGCAAAGGTCGAAGTGATAGCGTTCGCCCAACAGGATCCCACCGGTGGCCGCAAGCGACCGCGGGACATCAACACCATCCGTCAATTCCTTGAAAACATGGAGTTGATGCTCGTTCATTCCATGCCAGGGTTCATCGGCGCAGGCCAGGTGCGACATGATCAGCGTGGGCTTCTGGCGCAGCGCGATGTCGCGCAGCGCCGCCCATTCCGCAGGCTCCATGCCCAGCCGATTCATGCCGGTGTCGAGCTGGATGCCGAACCGGTGGCGAGGCAACTGTTCGACATGGCGCAGCATCTGGTCGACCGAGTTGATCATCGGGGTCAGCCCGTGCGCCCGCAGCAGATCGGCGTCGCCGGGCATGTGGCCGGAAAAGACCGAGATCTCGGGGCCAGGACCCAGAGCGCGGCGCAGCTCAGCGCCTTCCTCGGCGATGGCGACAAAGAAATGCCGCACCCCGGCGCGGGCCAGCGTCCGGGCAACGGGCCCGAGGCCCAGGCCATAGCCGTCGGCCTTGACCACGGCGGCGGTCGCCACGCCGGTTTTCGCGTCCAGCGATCGCCAGTTATCGGCCAATGCGGCCAGGTCGATGGTCAGGTGTCCGGTGCTCATGCCCCGTTCATGACAGGATGCGGGCCGAGGTCAAGACTGCTTGGACACCGGCCCGCGCGCCGCCGCTCAGGGCAGGTCGAAGTATCTGCGATTGCGCTGCCAGATCTTCTCGCCGATGCCGCAATCATAGGGCGGCAAGGCCCGCATCTGCGCCGGAATCGCCCGAACAGCGGCGCGATGACCGGCGATTTCCAGCACCAGCTTGCGCCGCACCGCATCCGCGAACCTCTCCCAGTCATGCACCGGCATGACAAAGGCGCCCGGCCCGCCGATCACGCAGCGGACGTAATAGGTGTCGAGATCGGGGATGCCCCAGCGGTCGCTGAGCGCGTCGCGGGTCATCAGGGGCAGGCCGTTGATCACGATGCCGCGCAGGGTGGCGGCGTCCCGCGCCTCGGTCACGGGGCCGCCCTGGTTGTTTGGCCCGTCCCCCGACACGTCGATCACCCGCCGCAGGCCGGCAAAGCCGTTGCCGTCGAAATCCCGGGTGGCATAGCGGATCGCCTGGGTGATCGAGGTGCGCCGCATCCCCGCGCCGGCATCCGCCTCGATGCGGTCGGCGATGCGGCCGGCATCCTCGGCGCCCCGCACCAGGGTCCAGGGCACCACGACCCGCTGGCTGCCCGCGCCGGCCCATTCCACATAGGTGAGCGCGATGACCCCGATCAGCCCGCCCTCGATGGCGGCGATTACCTCGGGGCTGCGCAGGGCGGCGGCATATCCGCGGCGCTGGATATGCAGTTCGGCCGCAGACATCGACCGCGAAACATCGACGGCAAGAAACAGCTCGACATCGACCTCGCGCTCCTCCTGCGCGATCAGGGGCAGGGCCATCCAGGCAAGGGCGACGATCAGGGCAAGCCGGTGCATCCGGCGATTGCGCCAGATGCGGGTGCGGCTGTCCAGTCACGTTTGCGCAGGTGCGCGGTTCAGAACCCGTCGCCGCCGACCTGCTGCCAGGGCTTGACCAGGTTGCCGAAGCGGGTGAACTGGGCCTCGAAGCTCAGCTCGACGGTGCCGATCGGGCCGTGGCGCTGCTTACCGACGATGACCTCGGCCTTGCCGTGCAGGCGGTCCATCGCGGCCTTCCAGTCTTCCATCTTGTCCAGCTCGTGATCGCCGGGTTTCTCGCGTTCCTTGTAGTATTCCTCGCGGAACACGAACATCACCACGTCGGCATCCTGCTCGATCGAGCCGGATTCGCGCAGGTCCGAAAGCTGCGGGCGCTTGTCGTCGCGGTTCTCGACCTGGCGGCTGAGCTGCGACAGGGCCACCACGGGGATGTTCAGCTCCTTGGCGATGGCCTTCATACCCATCGAGATCTCGGCGATCTCGTTCACCCGGTTCTCGGCGGTGCCGCGGCAGAGCTGCAGATAGTCGATGACCAGCAGGTCCAGCCCATGCGTGCGCTTGAGCCGCCGGGCGCGGGCGGCCAGCTGCGCGATGGCCAGCGCCGGGGTGTCGTCGATGAAGAGCGGGCAGCTCTCCAACTCCTTGGCGGCATTGACGAAGCGGCGGAACTCGTCCTCGGTCATGTCGCCCTGGCGGATCTTGTGGCTGGAGATTTCCGACGCCTCGGCCAGAATCCGCCCAGCCAGCTGCTCGGCGCTCATCTCGAGCGAGAAGAACCCCACGACGCCGCCATCCACCGCGCCTTCCTTGCCGTCGGGTTTCATCCCGCGCTTGTAGGCCTTGGCGACGTTGAAGGCGACATTCGTGGCCAGCGAGGTCTTGCCCATCGAAGGGCGCCCGGCCAGGATGATCAGGTCCGAGGGATGCAAGCCGCCCAGCTGCCGGTCCAGGTCGGCCAGACCGGTCGAGATTCCCGCCATGCCGCCGCCACGCTGGTAGGCCTCGTTGGTGACGTTCACGGCTTCGGTGACGGCCTTGAGGAAGGATTTGAACCCCGACTCGGTCTGGCCCTGCTCGGAAAGCTTGTAGAGTTGCTGCTCGGCCTCGACGATCTGCTCCTTCGGCTCGCTGGCCACGTCCACGCGCGCGGCCTTGTCCGAGATGTCGCGGCCCAGGCGGATCAGCTCGCGCCGGATCGCCAGGTCATAGATCATCTGGGCATAGTCGCGCACCGCGAAGGCGCTGACCGAGGCGCCGGCGAGATTGGCGAGATAGGCGGGCCCGCCCAGCTCTTTGAGCCCCTCGTCCTCGGCCATGAAGGATTTCAGCGTCACCGGCGAGGCCAGCGCGTTCTTGGCGATGCGCGCCGAGGCCACCTCGAAGATGCGCGCGTGTACCGGATCATAGAAATGCTCGGGCCCGATGATCGAGGCCACGCGGTCATAGAGATCGTTGTTGGTCAAGATCGCGCCCAGAAGCTGCTGCTCGGCCTCGACCGAATGGGGCATCGTGTCCGGATTCTGGATCTGTGCCGGTGTCTGCTCGAAACTTGTTATCTCGTTCATCATGTTCCCCGTGCCTGAGCGCGTGTCATACACATGCGGGCCTGCCTGGGACATCTGGAAATCCTTGTGGACGAACCGCCCTTGCGGCTAGGGATAACCCTGTGTGTCCCTTGTGCGCGATTTAGCGCAAGCCTACATCATGCGGAAGGCCCTGCATAGGCCCACCAGATCTGCCTTGCGAAATCGATTCGACGCCGCGTTCTCCCCAGGCCGGGTGCCGTAAGGTCAGCCGGGGTCGCGGGCCGCCTGCCAGGCGCGGGGATCGCTCAGGAACGCCTCGACCCCGGCCAGGGTCTCGGCGTCGAACGCGCCCTGCGCGCGCGCCTCGGCCAGCACATCCCACCATGTGCAGAGGTAATGCAGGCTGATCCCGTGATCGCCCAGCGCCTTTTCGGTCTCGGGGAAGATCCCGTAGTAGAACAGCACCGCGGTATGGCCGCAGCTGGCCCCTGTCTCGCGGATCGCGTCGACAAAGGACAGCTTGGAGCCGCCGTCGGTGGTCAGGTCCTCGACCAGCAGCACGCGCTGGCCCTCGGTCATCGCGCCCTCGATCCGGGCGTTGCGGCCGTAGCCCTTGGGTTTCTTGCGCACATAGGTCATCGGCAGGGCCATGCGTTCGGCCACCAGCGCGGCGAAAGGGATGCCCGCGGTCTCGCCGCCGGCGATGTTGTCGAACGCCTCGAAGCCGGCATTGCGCATGACGGTCACGGTCAGGAAGTCCATCAGCGTGGACCGGATGCGCGGAAAGGAGATCAGCTTGCGGCAGTCGATATAGGTCGGGCTGGGCAGGCCGCTGGCCAGGGTGAAGGGGTCGCGCGCGTTGAAATGCACCGCCTCGATCTCGAGCAGCATCCGCGCCGTCAGCCGGGCGATTTCGGGGGCATCGGGGAAACTGGACGGGATCATGTCACGGGCAACCTTCGGTCTGGGGCGGAGGCGTCGGACGCCTCCGGCGGGAGTATTTCGGGAACGATGAAATCAGGTGACGCGCCAATGCAGCGGGAAGCCGGGATCGAACACGGTGACCGGGCCGTCGCCGGTGTCGATCTTGGCGGGATAGTCGACGGGCGCGCCCTTGGTCAGGGTGATCGTGTCCGCATTTACCGGCATCCCGTAGAAGGCCGGGCCGTGGCGCGAGGCGAACCCTTCAAGCCGGTCGAGCGCGTCCTCGCGTTCGAAGATCTCGGCCAGCAGGGACATGGTGTTGGTGGCGGTGAAGCAGCCGGCGCAGCCGCAGGCGCTTTCCTTGCCGGCGTCGGTGTGCGGGGCGCTGTCGGTGCCCAGGAAGAACCGCGCATCGCCCGACGTGGCGGCGGCCAGCAGCGCCCGCCGGTGATCCTCGCGCTTGGCCACGGGCAGGCAGTAGTAATGCGGCTTGATGCCGCCCACCAGGATGTGGTTGCGGTTGATGACCAGGTGGTGGGTTGTGATCGTGGCCGCGAGCCCGTCATCGCTGGCCTTGACATAGTCGACCCCGTCTGAGGTGGTGATGTGCTCCATCACCACGCGAAGCCCCGGCGTCATGCGCCGGATCGGGTCGAGCACGCGTTCGATGAACACCGCCTCGCGGTCGAAGATGTCGATCTCGGCCTCGGTCACCTCGCCATGTACGCAGAGCGGCAGGCCGATCTCGGCCATGCGCTCGAGCACGCCGCGCACCTTGTCGAAATCCTGCACGCCCGACGCGGAATTGGTGGTTGCCCCGGCCGGGTAGAGCTTGACCGCCTTGATGAGCCCGCTGGCATGGCCGGCGGCGACATCGTCGGGATCGGTCTCTTCGGTCAGGTAGAGGGTCATCAGCGGCCGGAAGTCCATGCCCGTGGGCAGCGCCGCCAGGATCCGGTCGTGATAGGCCGCGGCCTGTGCCGTCGTCACCACCGGCGGCACCAGGTTCGGCATGATGATCGCGCGGGCGAAATGGCGGGCGGTTTCCGGCAATACGGCCCTGAGCATCGCGCCGTCGCGCAGATGCAGGTGCCAGTCGTCCGGGCGGCGGATCGTGAGGCTGTCGGTCATGGCGTTCCGCTAGCACAGTGCCGCGGGGCGGGGAAGTCCCGGAACGCGCCAAGGGTGCGCTCAGCCGGTGTTTCCGGGTGTTTCGCCGGCCTGCGCCTCGGTCAGTTCGTCCAGCCGGCGGCGCAGCCGGCGGATCGGCATCCGCTCCAGCACGCTGCGGCACAGCATGGTCTCAAGCCCCGGGCGATTCGCATGGTTGAGCTGGGCGGCCAGCGCCTTGAGATAGCGCGCATTGCTCCGGCGCGCGCGGTAGAGCTGATAGAACCGGTGCGCGGACAGCTCGCCGCGGCCGGCCAGGGTGAGGATCTGGTCGAAGATGCGCATCTCGGCCAGGCGCGATTGCAGGTAGCCGCCCATGTTGCGCATCCGCAGGCGGGTGACGTTGGCGCGCTGGAACAGGCTGGCATGCATCGCGTCGAGCTGCTGGGCCGGATCGTAGATCACGAAGGCGCGTTCGGCCGCGTCCAGCATGTCGGGGGCATAGCCGTAGCGGTCGGTGAAACTGCTGCGCCGCATGTTGCGAAAGCGGTCGTCCCATTCCGTCATGCGCGGGTCCAGTGTCGCCTGCGGCTGCACCAGCAGCGCGGTCGCGCCGGGCGAGGCCACGGAATAGGCCGCGGCGGCATAGCCGCAGGCCCCGGAGCCGTGGAACAGGACCCGGTCGAAATCCTCGAAGAAGCCGTCGTCGATCAGCCGGTCGAAGAAGTCATAGATCGCCTCGTCGCGGAACCAGCTCTGCTCGCCGGCGATGATGCACAGATGCGACCAGTCATGCGCCTTGACCATCTTGAAGCCCAGTGGCTGATGCGTGTCCGACCGGGCGCGGATGGCCTGGGCGGTCTCGAAGGTGACGAGAAGCGTGCTGTTGCGGTCGATGAAGGTGGCGAAATACTCCTCGCCCAGATCCTGGGCCATGCCTTCGGCCTCGGCCTGCTCGATCAGCTTGGCGCGCCAGATCCCGCGCCGGTAGCCGGCAATGGATTCGTCGATTCTGCTCATCTTTTCATGCAACATGGCCCGTCCTCTTCCGTCCGGCCGCAATGGGGCCGGTGTAAAGGACAGCGATATCGGCGGATTGCGGCCAAAATGGGCAAATCTCAGGTCGCTTTGGGGTCGTTTTCCTGCGCATCGTCGCCGGATTTCATGCGCCCGAGATTGGCGAACCCGGTCAGGGTGCGTGCCGAGGCCGCGTTCACCGGGCGCGACGGCGGCGTCATCAGCAAGCGCGCGAACAGGGCGCGATAGGGTTCCTGCTCCATCAGCTTGAGGAACCGCGCCTGGCGCCAGGCGACGGCCTTTTCGTGCAGGCGGCCAAGGCTGTCATCGCCCAGCAGCGCGGCGCGCAACGGGTCGGCGCGGTCGCACAGCCGCTGGATCGAGAGATCCTCGTCAGTGTTGAAATTGCGCTCGACCCAATAGTCGACATCGAGCATCTGGTCGGAATGCACGGCGCGGCCCCGGTCGGCCTTGAGCACGTAGCTTTCCATCGCGCCCAGCGGATAGTGGTTGAGCTGCGCCAGCCCGTAATTCTCGCGCCCGAAATTGGAGAAGATGCGTTTCTCGCGGAACTGCTCGTCCAGAGGCCTGCCGTGACCGTCGAACCACCGCGCCTGCGCCAGGCGGTCGGGATCGGGGCTGCGGGGGCGGTGCACGCCGGGTTTGCGATAGGTTCCGTCATTGCGGTAGAGCGTCTTGAACATTGCCGCCCGCCAGGGCCAGAACATCACCTCGGGCGCGCATTTGGTGAATGCGCGGGTGATGGGCGTGTCGGCATAGCGCACGGTCTCGGCGTTGCCGAACAGGCGCCAGGTCAGGGTGATGGCGGTGGCCTCGGGCAGGGCGGCGGTCAGGTCCTGCACCGTGCCGTCGCCGGCATGGATGTTGACGAACTCGTCGATGTCCAGCGGCAGGATCCAGTCGGCCTTTTTGACCAGCTTGTGCCGCGCCGCCGCCTTGAGCGCGGTGAACTGGATTCCGCCCTTGTCATATGGGCCCTCGTTGCGCAGATGCGTGAGGTGGCCCATTTCCTCCAGCCGGTCCAGCATCTTGTCGGTGCCGTCCTGGCAGTCGTTCGAGAAGACGAGGAAATCGGTGAAGCCCGCGGCCTGGTGATGGGCCAGCCATTCCAGCAGGAACGCCCCCTCGTTGCGGACGGTCAGGATCGCCAGGAAGCGCATCGCCCTACCACCCCCTCTTGAACACGGCCACCTTGCCCTGCGACAGCCTGGGAAAGAACACCAGCCCGGCGGCGTGCATCCGCGCGAATATCCCGGCCACCCCCGCCGCGCCGATCCAGCGCGGATGCAGCTCGACCAGCACGCCGCGCAGGCCCGACAGGTCCAGCTTCGGCAGCAGATCGGCCTCGGCCCCCTCGATGTCGCAGATCAGGATCGTGGGCGAGAGGCGGGCAATTTCGGCCTCGGCGGACAGGACCGGCGTGCGCAGGGGCAGGACCTCGCCGGGGCCGTGGTCGGCAAACAGCGACGAGGTCAGGGGATCGTCGCGCAGGTAGAACGTGGCCTCGCCCGGCGCATCGCCCAGAACACCGTGATGCATCTGCGCCTTGTCGGCCCGGTTGAGGGCATGGACCTCGCGCGCATAGCGCACCAGCGCCAGGTTGGGCTCATACGAATGGACCGCCTTGGCGCGCGTTTTCAGTGCCAGCAGGGTGGACAGGAACCCCAGCCCGCCGCCCAGCTCCATCACGACGTCGCCGCGTTTGACCAGGCGCAGGGCGGCGTCGGCCTCCTTGGCCTCGAACCCGTCGCTGCGCAGCAAAGTCCGCAGGCGCGGGGTCAGCAGCCCGCGATCCAGCGGAAACCGGATGTCGCGGCAGGCGATCGTCTCGGGCGTGTCCGGGGCGTCATCGGCGGCGCCGGGATCGGCTGCGGTCATCGCTCAGCTCTCCATGTCCAGCGCCAGGGCATAGGCCACGCGCTCGGTTTCGGTGAGCTTGATGTCGAGCGCCTGCCGGTAGAGCTCGGCAAACTCCGCCATGCCGTGCAGCTCGGCCGCCTTGGCGCGATGCCAGTCAAGCCCCTGCCTGTGCAGCGCCCGCAGCGTGTCATCCCGCATCAGCCGGTCGTATTCGGCGCGCAGGCGCGGCAGGTTGCGCTTGATGGTCACGTCGCGGTGGTCGCACCAGTCCATGCGGATCCAGTAGTTCAACCCGATCGATCGGTCCACATGCAGCGCCCGGCCGCGCTGTCGCTTGATGAGAAAGCTCTCGGCGCTGCGCAGCGCGTAGTGGTTCAGCTGGATCAGGTCATAGCCGATGCTGCGCTTGGAATTGCGCCAGCCGTTGTCCACCGCCTCGCGCGTCATGTCGCGGCCCGACCCGTTGACCCAGCGCACCAGGTCGCGGCGCGCCTCGTTCAGCTTGTTGGGCCGGTGGCAGCTGATCTTGCCGTAGGCGCCGATGTTGCGGAACATGGTCTTGAAGCCCCAGGCGGTGTGCGGCTTGGGGCAGAATTTCGGCGCGCAGGCGTCGAACTGGTCGATCACGAACCGGTCGTCCAGGCGCGCGATGCCGTTATGGCCGAACAGCCGCCAGGTCATGGCCACGTTGGTCGCCTCGGGGACGCGGTCGAAGAAATCCGCAAGCGTGCCGTTGCCGCAGCGAATGTTGATGAACTCGTCCACGTCGATATGGATGATCCAGTCGGCGTCGCGGATCACCGGCTCCTTCAGGGCCTGGTTCAGCGCGTATTGCTGCGGCGATCCGCCCTTCCAGCCGTCGTTGTTGCGGTGCTGCAGGACGCCCATCTGCTGCAATCGCGACAGGATCTCCGACGTGCCGTCGCTGCAATCGTTGGTGTAGATCAGGAAGTTGTCGACGCCGATGGCGCGGTGATAGGCCACCCATTCGACGACATAGGGCGCCTCGTTCTTCATGCAGCCGACGATCACGTTGCCGCTGTGCCCCTCGGGCAGGTCCCGCATCGGCGCCGGGTCGAATGTCGCGGCCAGCTGTTCCTCGTCCACCGCGCCCAGCCGGTTATGCGGCGCAAAGGCCGAGTTGCGCAGGCTGCGGAACTTCTCGACCGCGCCGGGTGGCAGGATGGCGCGGGCGGCCTCGCTCAGGCCCGTCGGGGTGTCGGTGGCGGGTTCGTCGGGCTGCGGCGCATCCTCGGATTTGAGCGCCTTGTCGATGCGGTAGCGGAAGGCCAGCAGGTATTGCGAGGCGCGGAAGCCGAACAGCGGATCCGCCTCGGCCCAGGGATCGGACGGGGATGGCGACGCGGGCCAGTCCGGACCCAGCCCGGGATGCGCCTCGGCCAGGGCCGCGTTTGCCGGGCCGAAGCGCCGGGACACCGACGCCAAGGCCCTCGCATCCGCGGCGGGGCCGCCCACCGCCAGTTCGTCGTGCAACTGGCGCAGCAGGCGGCGGGGAACAAACCCGCCCTTCAGGCTCGCGTACTTCATCAGCAGCGCGTTGAACTGCCGCCACCGCGCCAGGTCCGCGGCCGGGGGCAGGGGTGTTTCGATCGCGGTCACGGTCCGGCCCATGCCGGTCTCGATACCGAAGGCCGCGCGGACCTCGTCGGTCGCGGTCTCTTGCGCCAGCGCGTCGGGGTCGTGGTGATGAAACCTGAACCGGCCGGTGCCGAACACCTCTTCCCAGCGCGCCTGCATCTGCGCCAGGTCCAGCCAGAAGGGGGCGCCCTCGGTCTCCTCGAACCGGCCCGAGGCCGGGTCGATCCGCGGCATCACGTCCAGGCAGGCCTGCCACCAGTCGGGCGCGTCCAGCAGTCCGAGATCCCGGTCCAAAGGCGCGGCGCGGCCCTCGCGCAGCTGCCAGGCGAAATGCGCCAGCATCAGCCGCGCGGGGTCGTCTACCAGGGCCAGCAGCGAGATGTCCTCGGAGAATTCCGCGAGCAGGGCCCGTATCCGCTCCATCTCGCTGCGCCTGTGAACCGACGAGGCCAGCTGCGCCGCCGACAGGATCAGCACTTGCGGGGTGTGGCGGTCGATCTCGCGGCGCAGCCCGCCCAGAACATCGGCGCGCAACGCCGCCTGCCGCGCTGGGTCGGCGAAGCCACGGTTGGCCCGCAGCGGATCGACGTGATCCGGGTCGGTGACGGCCATGAACAGGCGCGTGTGGTTGCGGTCGCCCGGGCTGCGCGGATAGAGGACGCCCTTGCCGGCCAGCTGCTCGCGCTTGTCCGACAGGATCCGCTGGATCCGGCCGGCCCCGGCGACCTCGGGGCCGAGATGCAGGACGATCCTCACCGCACGGCCCCCGTCGCCTTGTCCTGCGGATTGCGGTTCTCGGTGCCCCACCAGGTCAGCTCGATCCCCAGGAAATCGCTCAGCTGGCCGATCACGCCCGGATCCTCGACATCGTATTCCAGAAACCGGTCGCTGCCGGCAAAGACCTTGCGGCAGAAGCTGCGATGCCCTTCGATCCAGCGGGCCAGTTCCTCGGCCGAGGTGCCGAAGCCGCGCGGCAGGCCGGGAATGTCCAGCCTGGGCAGCCGTTCGCGGCCCAGATTGTTCCAGCGCAGGATGCTGTCCACGTGCCGCCCCGCCTCGCGCGAGCTGAGCAGGAACCGCGCGCCGGGGTGCCGCTCCATCAGGGCGCTGAGCAGGCCCCAGTCGGTCTGCGGCCAACGGTTCAACGCGACATTGGCGACGTTGAGCTCCGACAGCGCGTCGAACCCGTCGAGATATTGCAGCGGATCGCCGGTCTCGAAATAGCCGCGATACATCAGGTCGCCCAGAAACCGCCCGCCGACCTCGGGATCGTCGCTCTGGTCCGGGCGCACCTTCCAGTCGGCCACGCGCAGCCCCGCCTCGCGCAGGGACCGTCCCAGCGTCGTGGTGCCGGATTTCGGCAGGCCGAGGTTGATGACCCGCAGCCGCGTCATGCCACCGCCTCCAGACTGCGCAGCAGCGCCTCTTCCTCGGGCGGCAGGGGCGAGGCGGTCCGCAACTGCTCGCGCAGCGCCTGGTAGGCGGGTTGCGTCAGCAGCGCATCGCGCCGCGCGCAGTGCAGCCGAACCGCCTCGTCATGCAGTGCCGCTATACCGGGCAAGGCCTTCAATTCAGAGATTTCCTGTTCCAGGTCAGGTAGATACCGGGCAATGCTCAAGTCCTGCCAGGCGTTGTCGTTGCGCTCGCGCCAATAGGTATCATCGAAGTTCCGGTTCTCACGATTGACGTCGCCGCGGTCGGTCTTGACCAGGTAGCTGTCGAGGCTGCGCAAAGCGTAGTGGTTCAAGGTCGCCAACCCGCGCGCGCCGCGGGCCGGAAACTTGCGGATGCGCCGCGGGTTGGCCGCCACCAGGAACTTGTGCGGCACCGGGCGCCCGCCGCCATCGGTCCAGGACGGGCGCTTCTTCTCGGGCAGGGACTTGCGGAAGAACGGCCGGTGCGCGCCGTAATATTGCAGCGGAAAATCCCTCCGAACCAGCGTCTTGACCTCCTGCGCGGTTTCTCCGCACCAGATGTCGGGATTGTGGCTGCGGGTGAACTGGGCGATGACGGGCCGGTCCTCGAATTCACCGAGGCCGTCATTGGCGAAGAACTGGAACGTGACCGAGATCGCCTGCGGGTTGTCGCAGGCCTCGATCAGCCCCGGGATCGTGTGATCGCCCACGTGGATGTTCAGGAACTCGTCGACATCGGCGATCCAGACCCAATCGGCGCTCTTGACCACATCCTGATGGGCGGCAGCCTTCAATGCCTCCATCTGGTAGTTGCGCCCCTCGGCCGGGTTCGGCAGGTGCCGGACCAGCCCGCGCGCGTCCAGCGCGTCCAGCAACCGGTCGGTGCCGTCGCTGCAATCGTTGGAATAGAACAGGAAATCGGTCACGCCGATCAGCCGGTTGAACGCGATCCATTCCAGAAGAAACGGCCCCTCGTTCTTGACGCAGGTTACCGCGGTGATGCGCATTGCGCGCCTCCCGTCTTCTCTCCGGGCGCCGCCGGGCCCCGATCGGGCATGATCCGTCCGCCTCTCGATCCGCCTTGCCGGCCCGAACCCGGTGGGGTCCGGGACCAAAGTGCCTGTTTTTCTTCTCAAAACCATTACAGGCCGCGACATGGGGCGTCAATCTTGGCCGCTCGCTTGACGCGGCGCGCGCGGCATGACCTCTTGGGGGGCGAAAAACGGAGGGATGGATGACCAGGCCAGACTCGATCGACGCCGTGCAGCAGGCGCTGGGCGCGCAGGGCTATGTCTGTGGCCGTGCGCTGGCCACCGTGACCTTCCTAGCCCTGCGCTTGGGTCGGCCGCTGTTCCTCGAGGGCGAGGCCGGTGTCGGCAAGACCGAGATCGCCAAGGCGCTGAGCGCGGCGCTGGGGCGGCGGCTGATCCGCCTGCAATGCTACGAGGGGCTGGATGCCGCCAGCGCCGTCTACGACTGGAACTTCGCCGCGCAGATGGTGGCCATCCGCACCGCCGAGGCGACCGGCTCCGCCGATCGCGACGACCTGCAGCGCGAGCTTTTCGGCCCCGACTACCTGATCGAGCGGCCGCTCCTGCAGGCCATGCGCCCCGATCCGGCAGGGGCCCCGGTGCTGCTGATCGACGAGCTGGACCGCACCGACGAGCCGTTCGAAGCCTTCCTGCTCGAGGCGCTCAGCGACTACCAGGTCACGGTGCCGGAACTGGGCACGATCACGGCGCCCGAGCCGCCCATCGTCATCGTCACCTCGAACCGCACCCGCGAGGTGCATGACGCGCTCAAGCGCCGCTGCCTCTATCACTGGGTCGACTATCCCGATTTCGACCGCGAGATCGAGATCCTGCACGCCCGCGCGCCCGAGGCGGCCGAGACCCTCAGCCGCCAGGTGGTGGCCTTCGTCCAGCAGCTCAGGACCGAGGACCTGTTCAAGAAACCCGGCGTCGCCGAAACCATCGACTGGGCCAAATGTCTGCTGGCGCTGGATGTCATCGACCTGTCGCCCGAGGTGATCGCCGACACGCTGGGCGCGATCCTGAAATATCAGGACGACATCCAGAGGCTGCAGGGCTCCGAGGCCAAGCGTCTGCTCGACCAGGCTCGGGCATCTCTGGCACCGGCATGACCCTTCATCTTTTGGGAAATACTCCGGGGGTATGGGGGCAGAGCCCCCATGTGGCCGGCTGATGCCGGAATACATCCCGCTGGAAATCCCCGAGGCGCCGAAACTGGCGCAGAACATCGCGCATTTCGCCCGCGCCCTGCGCAAGGCGGGCCTGCCGATCGGGCCGGGCCGGGTGATCGATGCCGTCCGCGCGGTCGAGGCGGCGGGGTTCACCGAGAAACGCGACTTCTACTGGACGCTGCATGCCTGCTTCGTCTCGCGGCCCGAACACCGCGCGGTGTTCGCCCAGGTCTTCCGCCTCTACTGGCGCGATCCGCGATATCTCGAGCACATGATGGCGATGATGCTGCCTGCCATCCGCGGCGTGCAGGAGGAGCGCAGCGCGCGCGCCGCCGAGAAACGCGCCGCGGAGGCCCTGCTGGACGGGGCGCAGCCGGATCTGCCGGACACCCGGGACCGCGAGGCGGAAGGCACCGAGATCGAGGTGGACGCGACGCTCACCATGTCCGCCGAAGAGCGGCTTCGCACGCTCGATTTCGAGCAGATGAGCACCGACGAGGTGGCGCGCGCCAAGCGGATGCTGGCCCGTCTGGAACTGCCGGTCAAGCCGATCCCCTCGCGGCGCGGCCAGGCCAGCGCGCAGGGCCGGCGGATCGACCGCGCCCGCACCCTGCGCGCGGCGATGCGGCAGGGCGGCGACATGCACACAATTGCCCGCCAGCGGCCACGCCCGCGCTGGCCGAACCTGGTCGTGCTTTGCGACATTTCCGGCTCGATGAGCCAGTACAGCCGGATCATCCTGCATTTTCTCCATTCCGTCTCCAATGCCAGAGGGGCGGGCTGGGCGCGCGTGCATGCCTTCACCTTCGGCACGCGGCTCACCAACATCACCCGCCACCTGCGCCAACGCGATGTCGACGCCGCCCTGGCCGCCGCCGGGTCCGAGGCGCAGGACTGGGAGGGCGGCACCCGGATCGGCGCCTGCCTGCACGCCTTCAACCGCGACTGGTCGCGCCGGGTCATGGGACAGGGCGCGGTGGTGCTGTTGATCACCGACGGGCTGGACCGCGACGACCCCGCCCGCCTGGCGCACGAGATGCAGCGGCTGCAGCTGTCGGCCCGCCGGCTGATCTGGCTCAACCCGCTGCTGCGCTGGGACGGGTTCGCGCCCCGCGCCCGGGGCATCGCCGCGATGCTGCCGCATGTCGACAGCTTCCGCGCCGGCCATTCCATCGCCGCGCTCGAGGATCTGGCCGATGCGATCTCGCGCCCCGACGATCTCGGCGAGAAGGCCCGGCTGATGGCGCAATTCACCGCCTGACCGGTGGAAGCCCGCCGACGCCGTGTCGGGCCGGGGGAACCCCCTCTGTCACCCCCGCGTTTCCGTTCGGACGTTCAGCGACTCACGGAATCGGAAAGGCAGATCGGATGAAACCAGGAATACTCAGATCGACCACCGCCATCGCGCTCATGGCTTCGCTGGCGGCACCCGCCCCGCTCGTGGCACAGGACACCGGTTCGGCATTGGGCCTGGAACAGATGGGCGAGGCCGAGATCGCGGCACAGATCGCCCGCTGCCGGGATCTGGCCAGCGCCGATGCGGTGGTCGGCGGAGATGGCGGCCTCACCCTGCAGGGGACCGGACCGGAGATCGAGCTTTGTAACGCCTATCTGAGCGGGCAGCTTGATGCTCTGCTGCCCTCAGGGCTTACCTCGACCGCCTTCGTCGCGGACCTGTCAGCGCGGATGCAGACAGATGCGCCGGAGGCGGAGGCAGCGGACGGCGCGGCTGAAGCCACGGGGGATCAACAGGCCCAGTCGTCCGAAACGGCCACGCAGGAGGCGCCGCCCGAAGCGCAGGCAGATCCCGAGGCGGAGGAAGGTGCCGGGGCGGCGCAGGCCGATGCCGCCGAGAACCCGCCTGCCGATGCGCAGGACAATCAGCCGGCCGAGACAGCCGAAGCGCCGGCCCAGAACCCGGAAGCCGAGGCCCAATCGCAACCCGAAGCAGGGGCAGGGGGCGACACCACCGCGCCGGCGGCGACAGGGCAGACAGGATCCGCCGCGGCGGCAACCGAGGATGTCCAGTCCGGCACTCAACCGGCCGATGAGGCGGAAACGGCCGAAAGCACAAACACTCCGGCCGAGGATGTGACCGCCGCGGAACCGGCGGCCGAACAGCCGGAAGCGCAGGACGATGGCGCAGCGCAAACCGGCGCCGACACACCCGACAAGGACGTCGCGGACACGGCTGGGGAGGCTCCGGAGGTTGCGCCGATGGACAGCCAGGAGCAGGCCGATGCCCTGGCCCAGGCCGAATCCGAGACGCCCGCCGCTGCGGCCGCCGCCGAAACGGATGCCGGCGCTTCGGCCGAGGTCGATGTGGTCGAGGAAACCGTCACCGAAGACACAGCCCGCAGTTCCGACGAGGAATTCGACACCGACGTGTCCGAGAACGTGGCCGAAACCCAAGCCGCGCAGCAGGCCCCGGCCGCCGAACCGGCTGACAGCGACGACGGCCTCAGCAATGCGCAGCGCGCGGCCCTGCTGGGTCTCGGCGCGCTTGCGGTGGGTTCGCTCCTGAAAAGCGGCGAAAAGGTGGTGACCAATTCCGGCGACCGCGCGGTGGTCGAGCAGGACGGGCGCTATCGCATTCTCAAGAATGACGACGCCCTGCTGCGTCAGCCGGGATCGGATGTCACCACCTACCGCTTCAAGGACGGCTCGACCCGCACCGTTGTCGTGCGCGGCGACGGGACCGAGGTGGAAACCGTCCGCGCCGCCGATGGCCGCGTGCTGCGCCGTATCCGCACGCTGCCCGACGGCACCAGCACGGTTCTCTTCGACGACACCAAGAAGGTCGAGCAGGTCGAAGTCAGCCAGTTGCCGAAGCCGCGCGCGCGGCGGGCGGTCGACATTCGCCAGGTCGAGGCCGAGGATCTGGCCGCAGCGCTGGCCGCGGCACAGTCGGACGGCGTGAACCGCAGCTTCTCGCTGGAGCAGGTCCGGCATGTCGACGCCGTGCGCCGGCTGGTGCCCGAGATCACCGTGGACAGCATCAACTTCGAGACCGGCTCGGCAGTGATCCGCCCGCAAGAGGCGGAGGAACTGGCGGCGCTGGGCAACGCGCTGCGCGGCATGATCGACCGCAACCCGGCCGAGGTGTTCCTGGTCGAGGGGCATACCGATGCGGTGGGCGCGGCGGCGTTCAACCTGGCCCTCTCCGACCGCCGTGCGGAAAGCGTTGCACTGGCCCTGACCGAGTATTTCGACGTGCCGCCCGAAAACCTGGTTGTGCAGGGCTATGGCGAAAGTGACCTGGCCATTGCGACGCTGGATGCCGAACGCGCCAATCGGCGCGCGGCGGTGCGTCGGATCACACCGCTGCTGCAAAGCGCGCGGAACTGACGGCGACGATCCGGCCGCGTCGGTCGGACTTGCATTCGGACCCGCCGTTGATCCAGAGTCGACCCGGCATGATGGCGCGGCCCGTGCCGTCGGCGCCGGGCGAAAGGAAGATCATGGACCGGTTCGACAACATCCCCGAGACCGCGCTGGACTGGCACCGCGCCGGCAAGGGCGCGGCGCTGGCCACCGTGGTCGAGACCTGGGGCAGCGCGCCCCGCCGGGTCGGTGCGCAGCTGGCCATCGGCGGCGATGGGCGGATCGAGGGGTCCGTCTCGGGCGGCTGCGTCGAGGGCGCGGTGATCGTCGAGGCGCTGGAGGCGCTTGAGGAGGGCCAGGCGCGGCTGCTGGAATTCGGCGTCAGCGACGAGGATGCCTTTGCCGTGGGCCTGGCCTGCGGCGGCACCATCCGGGTGCTGGTCGAGCCTGTGGGGAAAGTGCTGCCCGAGGAGATGCTGGCCGAACTGGTCGCCGCCCGCGCCGGACGCCAGGCGCTGGCCTATGAGGTGAACACCGAGACCGGCCGCCGGGCGCTGCGCCGGGACGGCCATGCCGAGCGGATGCGGATGGACCGGTCGGGCTTCGAGCCTGACGGGCGCACCTTTGTCGCAATTCACAATCCCCCCCTGCGCCTGATCGCTGTGGGCGCGGTGCATATCGCGCAGGCGCTGGTGCCGATGGCACGCATCGCCGGCTATGACCCGGTGATCATCGACCCGCGCGACGCCTTCGCCAGCGCCGCGCGCTTTCCCGGCGAGCAGATCGTCACCGACTGGCCCGACGAGGCTGTGGCCCAGCTGGGGCTGGATGCGCGCACCGCGCTGGTGCTGCTGACCCATGATCCCAAGATCGACGATCCCGCGCTCGAGGCTGCGCTGAGGGCGGATGTGTTCTATATCGGGGCGCTGGGCTCGACCCGCACCCAGGCCAAGCGCGTGGACCGGATGCAGGCGGCCGGATTCACCGCCGATCAGATCGCCCGGATCCACGGACCCATCGGCCTCGACATCGGCGCGGCCGGTCCGGCCGAGATCGCGGTGGCGATCCTGGCGCAGATGACCGCCGTGCTGCGGGGCAAGGCGTGAAATTCGGTCCGGTGCCGGTGGCGCAGGCCGGGGGCGCGATCCTGGCCCATTCGGTCAAGGCCGGCGGGCGCAAGCTGCGCAAGGGGATCACGCTGCAAAAGGACGATCTGGCGACGCTCGCGCAGGCCGGGATCGAATCGGTGATCGTGGCCCGGCTCGATCGCGGGGACTTGCACGAGAACGCGGCGGCGCGCCGGCTTGCCGATGCGCTGGTGCCCGATCCTGCCGCCGCCGGATTGCGCCTGGCCGAGCCCTTCACCGGCCGGGTGAACATCCTGGCTGAGGGGCCGGGGGTGGTCGCGCTGGATGCCGAGGCGGTCACCCGGTTCAACCGGGTGCACCCGATGATCACCGTCGCCACGGTTCCGCCCTGGCAGCAGATGGGGCCGGGCGGCATGGTCGCCACGATCAAGGTGATCTCCTACGGCGTGCCCGAGGCGGCGGTTGCCCGCGCCGAGGCCGAGGCCAGAGGCGCGATCCGGCTGGCGGCACCGGTCTTCCGCAGCGCCGGTCTGGTCGTCACCGAGATCCCGGGCGGGCCGCCCAACGACAAGGGCATCGCCGCCATCCGGACCCGGGTCGAGGCTCTGGGCATGGAGCTGGCCTCGCCGCGGATCATCCCGCATGACGCCGCCGAGCTGACCCGGGCGCTCTCGGACCTGCCGGGTGCAATGGCGCTGATCCTGACCGGATCGGCCACCTCCGATCCCGATGACGTCGCCCCCAGCGCCGTCGCCGCCGCCGGCGGGCATGTCACCCGCTTCGGCATGCCGGTCGATCCCGGAAACCTGCTGTTCCTGGGTGATCTCGACGGCCGGCCGGTGATCGGGCTGCCGGGCTGTGCGCGGTCGCCGGCGCTCAACGGCGCCGACTGGGTGCTGTCGCGCGTCGCCTGCGGCCTCGAGGTCAGCGGCGACGACATCGCCCACATGGGCGTGGGCGGGCTGCTCAAGGAGATCCCGACACGCCCGCAGCCGCGCGCGGGGCGCAGGGGCTGACGCCGTCCGGGCCCGACGCCGCGACGAAAAAATCTGTTCTCAAACAAGGGTCGGCATGATTAACTCGCGCCCAAGGGAGAACAATCGACAGGGAGAATTCCATGCCACAGGTCGCAATGACGGTGAACGGCAAACCTGCGCGCGGGGAGGTCGAGGGACGGACGTTGCTGTCGTCCTTTTTGCGCGACAACCTGGGCCTGACCGGCACCCATGTGGGCTGCGACACCAGCCAATGCGGTGCCTGCGTGGTGCATGTGGACGGCAAGGACGTGAAGGCCTGCACCATGTTCGCGCTCGAGGCCGAGGGCGCGCAGGTCGACACGATCGAGGGCCAGGCCGGCGCCGACGGATCGCTCAACGTGATCCAGCAGGCGTTCCAGGACCATCACGGGCTGCAATGCGGGTTCTGCACGCCTGGCATGGTGATGACCGCCGCGGCGCTGCTGAAGGAGACCCCGAAGCCCAGCGAGGCCGAGATCCGCGACTATCTGGAAGGCAATATCTGCCGCTGCACCGGCTATCACAACATCGTCAAGGCGATCCTTGCCGCAAGCGGCCAGGACGCGGGCGCCATTGCCGCCGAGTGAACCGGCGATAGTTCAGACGCAAGGTGCGTGCCGGCACGCACCGCACAGGGAGGAGACCAGACATGCCCAAAGACAGTGGCATCGGAGCCAGTCCGAAGCGGCGCGAGGACGTGCGCTTTCTGACCGGGACCGGGAACTATACCGACGACATCAACCTGCGCGGCCAGGCCTATGTGCATTTCCTGCGCTCGGACGTGGCGCATGGCCGGATCAACGGCGTGAACACCGACGCGGCCGAGGGGATGCCCGGCGTGGTCCGCATCTTCACCGGGGCCGATTTCGAGGGCGTGGGCGGTCTGCCCTGCGGCTGGCAGGTGACGGACCGGCATGGCGAGGTGATGCAGGAACCGGCGCATCCGGTGCTGGCCCAGGGCAAGGTGCGGCATGTGGGCGACCCGATTGCCGCCGTGGTCGCCGAGACCTATGAGCAGGCGCGCGACGCCGCCGAGGCGATCGAGGTCGATATCGAGGATCTGCCGGCGGTTATCGACATGAAGGCGGCGCTGAAAGACGGCGCGCCCAAGGTGCATGACGACCTGACCAGCAACCTCTGCTACGACTGGGGCTTCGTCGAGGAGAACCGCGAGGCGGTGGACGAGGCGATCAGGAACGCCGCCCATGTCACAACGCTGGAGCTGGTGAACCAGCGGCTTGTGGCCAACCCGATGGAGCCGCGCGTGGCGGTGGGCGACTACAGCCGCGCCAACGATGAATCGACGCTCTACACCACCAGCCAGAACCCGCATGTGATCCGCCTGCTGATGGGCGCCTTCGTTCTGGGCATCCCCGAGCACAAGCTGCGCGTGGTGGCCCCGGATGTGGGCGGCGGCTTCGGCTCGAAAATCTTTCACTATGCCGAAGAGGCGTTCTGCACCTTCGCCGCCCGGCAGCTGAACCGGCCCGTCAAATGGACCTCCTCGCGCAGCGAGGCGTTCCTGTCCGACGCGCAGGGCCGGGACCACGTGACAAAGATCGAGCTGGCGCTGGACGGCGACAACAATTTCGTGGCGCTGCGCACCGACACCCATGCCAATATGGGCGCGTATCTCAGCACCTTTTCGACCAGCGTTCCGACCTGGCTGCACGGGGTTCTGATGGCGGGCAATTACAAGACCCCGCTGATCTATGTGAACGTCAAGGCGGTGTTCACCAACACCGTGCCCGTGGACGCCTATCGCGGCGCGGGCCGGCCCGAGGCGACGTTCCAGCTGGAGCGGGTGATCGACAAGGCGGCGCGCGAACTGGGCGTCGATCCGATCGCGCTGCGCCGGCAGAACTTCATCACCGAGTTCCCCTATGCCACGCCGGTCGCGGTGGAATACGACACCGGCGATTACGTGGCCACGATGGACAAGCTGGAAGAGATCGCAGACCTGTCCGGCTTTGCCGCCCGCCGCGCCGAAAGCGAGAAGCGCGGCAAGCTGCGGGGCCTGGGCGTGAATTGCTATATCGAGGCCTGCGGCATCGCGCCCTCGGCCCTGGTGGGCCAGCTGGGCGCGCGCGCCGGGCTCTATGACGCGGCCACGGTGCGGGTGAACGCCACCGGCTCGATCAGCGTGATGGTGGGCGCGCATTCCCACGGGCAGGGGCACGAGACCGCCTTCCCGCAGGTGGTGGCCGAGATGCTGGGCATCGACGAGAGTATGGTCGACATCGTGCATGGCGACAGCTCGAGGATCCCCTTCGGCATGGGCACCTATGGCTCGCGCAGTCTGGCGGTCTGCGGCTCGGCCATGGTGCGGGCCACCGAGAAGATCATCAACAAGAGCAAGAAGATCGCCGCGCATCTGATGGAGGCCAGCGAGGCCGATATCGAGCTGAAGGACGGGCAGTTCACCGTCGCCGGCACCGACAAGTCGGTGGCCTGGGGCGATGTCACGCTGGCGGCCTACGTGCCGCACAACTACCCGCTGGAAGAGATCGAGCCGGGGCTGGAGGAGACGGCATTCTACGATCCCGCCAACTTCACCTATCCCGCGGGCGCCTATGCCTGCGAGGTCGAGGTCGATCCCGAGACCGGCAAGGTCACGATCGAGCGGTTCGCGGCGGCCGACGATTTCGGCAATGTGGTCAACCCGATGATCGTCGACGGCCAGGTCCATGGCGGGCTGGCCCAGGGCATCGGCCAGGCCCTGCTGGAGGGCTGTGTCTACGACGCGGACGGCCAGCTGCTGAGCGCGTCCTACATGGACTACGCGATGCCGCGCGCGGACGACTTGCCGTTCTATTCGGTGGATCATTCCTGCCAGACCCCCTGCACCCACAATCCGCTGGGCGTGAAGGGCTGCGGCGAGGCCGGGGCCATCGGCTCGCCGCCCTCGGTGGTGAACGCGGTGGTCGACGCGCTGCAATCGGGCGGTCACAAGGTCGACCATGTCGACATGCCGCTGACGCCGTCGCGCGTCTGGGCGGCGATGCAGGGGTGAGTTGAGAGGGTAGGACCGGGGGCTGTCTGCCCCCGGACCCCCGAAGGTATTTTCAGCAAGAGGAAGATGCAGGGCATGCGTCCTCTTGGAGGAGAGACGAGATGTATGAATTCGAGTTCGAACGGCCGGGCAGCATTTCCGATGCGGTTGCGGCGCTGAAGACAGACGAGGCGCAGGCGCTGGGCGGGGGGCAGACCTTGATCCCGACAATGAAGCAGCGGCTGGCCAACCCGGCTAAACTTGTCAGCCTGACCGGCATCGGCGAGATGCAGGGCGTCTGCGTCGAGGATGACGGCGCGCTGACCATCGGCGGGGCCACCCCCCATGCGGTGGTGGCGGAGAAGGCCGCCGCTTCCTATCCCGCATTGGCGGCGCTGGCGGGCAATATCGGTGATCCGGCAGTGCGCAACCGCGGCACGATCGGCGGGTCGCTGGCCAACAACGACCCCTCGGCCTGCTACCCGGCCGCGGCGCTGGCCTCGGGCGCGGTGATCGTCACCAATGCGCGCGAGATCCCCGCGGACGACTATTTCCAGGGGATGTTCGCAACCGCGCTGGAGGAGGGCGAGATCATCACCTCGGTCCGGTTCCCGGTGCCGCGGGCGGCGAATTACCAGAAGTTCGATCAGGCGGCCTCGCGCTTCGCGCTGGTGGGGGTCTTCGTGGCGCGGTTCGACGATGGCGTGCGGGTGGCGGTCACCGGCGCGTCGGAGGATGGCGTGTTCCGCTGGTCCGAGGCCGAGGCGGCGCTGGGGTCGGATTTCTCGGCGGCGGCGCTGGACGGGCTCGCCCTGCCGGCCGATGGCATGATCGGCGACCTGCACGGCACGCCGGAATACCGGGCGCATCTGGCCGCGGTGCTGACCCGGCGGGCGGTTCAGGCCGCCGCGTAAGTTCTCTGCCCGACCGGCTCTGACACGCAGGGCCGGGCGGACCCTTGGGGGTCGCCGGCATGGACGAACGGGCTGGCGATCAGGATCAGGGCGGTCAGCAGGGTTTCTCGCATGTCAAAGCCTCCGGTCGATGACTAGGATTTGAACGGTTCTGACGGCGTTTTCCGTCGGAAAACCTGCCTCCGGACATGAAAAACCCGCAGCGACCGGGTCGGCCCTGCGGGTTCGTCAGTCTGTGTGCCGCGCGCGCGCTATTTCTGCGGCAGCGGGCCGATCATCATGATCATCTGGCGGCCTTCCATCTTCGGCATGTTCTCGACCTTGCCGATCTCCTTGGTGTCCTCGGCCACCCGTTCCAGCAGCTCGCGGCCCAGGTTCTGGTGCGCCATCTCGCGGCCGCGGAACCGCAGCGTGACCTTCACCTTGTCGCCGTTTTCCAGGAATTTCATCACGTTGCGCATCTTGACGTCATAGTCATGCGTGTCGGTGTTGGGCCGGAACTTGACCTCCTTCACCTCGATGATCTTCTGCTTCTTGCGCGCCTCGCTCTCGCGTTTCTGCGTTTCGTACTTGTACTTGCCATAGTCCATGATCTTGCAGACCGGCGGCGTCGCGTTGGGTGAGATCTCCACAAGATCCAGCCCCGCCTCCTGGGCCATCTCCATGGCCCGGGTGGGATTCACGACGCCCACATTCTCGCCGTCGGCGCCGATCAGGCGGATTTCGGGGGCACGGATCTTGTCGTTGACGCGCGGGCCGGTGTCACGGGTGGGCGGCGCGTTGTGAGGTCTGCGGGCTATGGGTTCGTTCCTTGTTTTGTTTCCGAATTTCGAAGTTGCAAAGTAAACCTGCGCCGCAGCCGTTTCAAGCGACAATCGCAGGCGTAAACGGCGATTTCAACCGGGCCCTGCGCCGTTTGCGGTCAGGGCGCGTGGCGGGCCACGAAGTCGCGGAACCGGTCGTTGAACATCTCGTAGGCCTCGGTTCCGTCGACCAGGATATGGCTTGAGCCGGGCAGGGTGACGAACTCGGATTTGGGCAGGAGGGCGGCCATGCGGCGGCCTTCCTCCAGCGGAATGCGCCGGTCGCCCTCGGCATGGCAGACGAGCGTCGGGGCGGCTACCTGCGCGGCCAGCGCGCTCACATCGACCTGTGCATTCATCTGGTTGATCCGCGCCGCGTTGGCGGGGGTGGTCGAGACCCGCTGGCGTTCGTCCCACAGCGCCTTCTGCCCCGGCGTGGCATCCGGGATCATGCTTTCGGTGAAGATGTGGCGATAGGCGGCGTTGGGTGAGCCCCAGCCCTCGCGGATCAGGGTGTTGGTGGCGGTGTGCAGCGCCTCCTGATCCGGGGCGCCCCGGCGCAGGGCGCCGCGCGCATAGCCGCCGAGCAGGACCATGCAGGACACCCGGTCGGGATTCTCGGCGGCATAGCGGATCGAGAAGGCGCAGCCTTGCGACTGGCCGAACAGGGCGAAACGACCCAGGCCCGCGGCCTCGACGACGGCGGCCATGTCCGAGACCATCGCATCCTCGGAGATATCCGGAACCTCCCAGTCCGACAGCCCGTTGCCGCGCTGGTCGAACCGCACCAGCCGGTGATGGCGCGCGATGCGGGCCAGCCCCGGTCCGGCGATCGGGCTGCGCCAGTCGTAGTCCAGATGGTTGATCCAGTTGGGCGCCTTGAACACCACCGGGCCGAGGCCGATGTCGCCATAGGCCAGCGTCACCCCGTCCGGCGCCACGCAGAATCCGATCTTCTGCGCCTGCGCCTCGGTCTCCAGCGGCTCGAAGCCCTGGGGGGCCTCGTCGCTCCATTGCCAGACCCGGACCGGACGGGTGATGTTGCGGACACGCTGGGTGCCCAGGTCGGTGAAGCCGGCCTGCTGTTCGGCGTCCAGCATCTGCAGCACGGTATCCGAGATGCACACCCCTCCCGGAACCGCCAGGGTCTCCAGCCGCGCCGCCATGTTCACCGCATCGCCCAGCAGGTCGTCGCCATCAACAGTCACGTCCCCGATATGCACGCCGATGCGATAGCGCAGCCTGCGGTCTTCCGGCAAACCGGCCTCGTGGGCGATGAGCGCGGTCTGCAACGCAATGGCACAGCGCACAGCGGCACGTATGGAGGCGAATTCGGCGAAGATCCCGTCGCCGGTGGATTTGACGACGCGCCCGCCTTCCCCGGCGACGCCGGGGTCTATCAGATCATCCCTCAGCGCCTTCTGCCGCAGAAGAACAGGCTCCTCGTCGGCCTCCACCAGGGTCGAGAACCCGTGGATGTCGGCAATCAGGATGGCGGAGAGACGGCGCATGGGCGGGCTTTTGAGCAGGTGAAGGTAGCGCATGCTACAAAAGCGCGGCACAGCCGGTAAGGGACAAAATGGGCGCCCGGGCGCCCATTTGACTTGTTTCGTTGCGGATGAGGTGGCGCGTCAGCCGACAAAGGCCTTTTCAACGACGAATTCCTTGGGTTCGGAATTGGCGCCTTCGCGCAGGCCGAACCCCTCGAGGATCGCCTTGATGTCGTGGTTGAAGGCCAGGCTGCCGCAGACCATGGCGCGGTCGGTCTCGGGCTTGATGCCGCCCTCGATGCTGAGATCGCGGAACACGGTGCCGTCTTCCAGCAGCGTGGTGATCCGGCCCATCCGGGGGCTCTGCTCTCGCGTGGTCGTCGGGTAGTAGCGGATCTTGTCGGCAAAGCCGTCGCCCATCAGCTCGGCCAGCATCTCGTCGGCCTTGATCTCCTCGATCAGCCGGCGGCCATATTCCAGTTCGGCCACGTCGCGGCAGGTATGGGTGACGATCACCTCGTCGTAATCCTCGTAGGTCTGCGGCTCGCGCAGCAGCGAGGCGAAGGGGGCAAAGCCGGTGCCGGTGGCGAAGAACCAGATCCGCTTGCCCGGCAGCAGCGCGTCATGAACAAGCGTGCCCACGGGCTTGGGCCGCAGGATGATCTGGTCGCCGGGCTGGATGTGCTGCAGCTTGCTTGTCAGCGGGCCGTCCTGCACCTTGATGGAATAGAATTCCAGCTCGTCGTCCCAGCTGGGCGAGGCGATGGAATAGGCGCGCAGGAGCGGCTTGCCGTTGTCGCCCATGAGCCCGATCATCACGAACTCGCCCGAGCGGAACCGCAGGGACGCGGGCCGGGTCACGCGGAACGAGAACAGGCGGTCGGTCCAGTGCTGGACCGAGAGCACGGTCTGGGCATCGGGCAGGGTGGGGGCCTTGACGGCGGCAGCTTGGGTCACGGGTCGTATCTCTGTCATCGGTTGTGCTTGCCGGTCTGGTAAACCGGCACCTCTGATTGATCTTTGATATAGGTCACGAAAGGGGGGCTTGTCTGCCCCTTTTTGTTTGCAGGCTAACGAAAACCTCAGCCGCGCAGCCGCGCCTGGTAGTCATGCGACTGCCAGTCGGCGCGGGCGAGCCACTGGTTCTCGGGCTGGCGGGCGGCCAGATCGTCGTCGATCTCGACCTCGTCGAAGCCGGCGCGGCGGGCCATCGCATACTGGTCGGCCAGCACGTGGCCCCGGGCCCGCAAGCGCCCGGCAAAGCCCTTGCGGCGCAAGGTGCGCGCGATGGTGAACCCGCGGCCGTCGGCGAAGGACGGGAAATCGACCCGCACCAGTTGCACGCCGTCCAGTTGTTCGGCCAGCACGTCGGGATCGGCGTCGGACGGCACGTCCAGCGCGGTCACAGTGTTGGCCGCGGCGCCGGGTGCGGCGAAGCCGCCGGTCCAGTCATCGGGGCCAAAGCCGGTATCGGTCACGATTACAGTCATGTGCTTGCTCCGTCGCGGACCACCTTGCCATCGACAATGTGGATGCCGCATTCGTCCTTGTCTTGGTTGCGCCAGCGTCCGGCGCGCGGGTCCTCGCCCTCGCGGACCGGCGAGGTGCAGGGCGCACAGCCGATCGAGGGATAGCCCCTGGCCACCAGCGGGTGCCGGGGCAGGCGGTTCTCGTCCATATAGGCGCGCACGTCCTCGCGCGCCCAGTGGGCCAGCGGGTTGACCTTGATCCGGCCGGTTCCGTCCTCGACCTCGAAGAAATCGAGCGCCGCGCGGGTGCCCGACTGGAACCGCTTGCGGCCGGTGATCCAGCCGTCATACCCGTCGAGCGCCCGCAGCAGCGGCCGGGTCTTGCGCAGGGCGCAGCAGGCGTCGGTGTCGCGCAGATGCAGCGCGCCATAGGGATCCTCGCGGCCGACCTCGGCCTCATCCGCACGGATGATCCGCACGTTCTTCAGGCCCAGCCGTTCCGACACCTCGACCTGGTAGACCAGCGTTTCGGTGAACAGCATCTCGGTGTCGATGAAAATCACCGGCGTCGCGCGGTCGATCACCGCCGCCATGTGCAGCAGCACCACGGATTCCGCGCCGAAGCTGGAGACCAGCGCGATCTTTCCGGCCTTTTCCAGCGCCCCGCGCAGCACATCCGTCGCGCCGTGGTGGCGGAACCTAGTGTTCAGCCCCGCCACGCGCTCGGTCAGGGCAGAGTCGTCCGCGCTGGGCTGGGGACGGTCAAGCGGCATCGGCACGGGCCTCTTCGTCGTAGAGGGCCGACTTGAACGGCGCCATGCCCAGCCGGCGATAGGTCTGCAGGAAGGTCTCTTCCGGCCCCTCGCGCAGGTCGAGATAGGCATAGACCAGCCGCTCGATGGCCGGCACGATCTGGTCATAGGCAAAGCCCGGCCCGGTGCGTTGGCCCAGCGCGGCGGTCTCGGTTCCGTCGCCGCCCAGCGTGATCTGGTAGTTCTCGACGCCCGCGCGATCCAGCCCGAGGATGCCGATATGGCCCACGTGGTGATGGCCGCAGGCGTTGATGCAGCCCGAGATCTTGATCTTCAGATGGCCGATATCGTGCTCCAGCTTCAGCTCGTCGAACCGCGTGGCGATCTGTTGCGCAACCGGGATCGACCGGGCGGTCGCCAGCGCGCAGTAATCCATGCCGGGGCAGGCGATGATATCCGAAATCAGACCGATATTGGCGGTGGCCAGCCCGTGTTCCTTGAGCGCGGCATGAACCGCCGGCAAGTCCGATTTGTGCACATGCGGCAGGATCACGTTCTGCTCGTGGCTGATGCGCAGCTCGTCATGGCCGTAGCGCTCGGCCAGATCGGCCAGCAGCCGCATCTGCTCGGCGGTGGCGTCGCCGGGGGTCGCGCCATGCGCCTTGAGCGAGACCGTGACGATGGCGTGATCGGCCCGCTTGTGCGGCGCGATGTTGGTGTCGATCCAGGAGCGGAAGACGGGATCGTTGGAATAGGCACTTTCGAACCCGGCCGTGGAGCCGTCGCGGAATGCCGGCGGCGCGAACTGCGCCTTGATCCGCTCCAGCAGCTCCATGTCGGCGCCTCGGAACTCGGGTCGGATCTCGGCGAACCGGGCCTCGGTGCGGGCCCGGATCTCCTCGATGCCAAGCTCGTGCACGGTGATCTTGATGCGCGACTTGAACTTGTTGTCCCGCCGGCCCAGCTGGTTCCAGACGCTGACCGCCGCCTCGAGATAGGCCAGCAGGTCGTCGAAGGCCACGAATTCGTTCAGCACCTTGCCCAGCATGGGCGTGCGGCCCAGACCGCCGCCGACCAGCACCTTGGCGCCCAGCACGCCGTCGCGCTCGACCAGTTGCAACCCGATGTCATGCGCCTTGATCACCGCGCGGTCGGCCTCGGCGCCGGTGATGGCGATCTTGAACTTGCGCGGCATGAACTGGAACTCGGGATGGTCGGTGGACCATTGCCGCAGCAGCTCGGCATAGGGGCGCGGGTCGGCCACCTCGTCCGCCGTCGCGCCGGCGAAATGGTCGGCGGTCACGTTGCGGATGGTGTTGCCGCTGGTCTGGATGGCGTGCAGCCCGACCTTAGCCAGCGCGTCCAGCATGTCGGGCACGTCGCGCAGCTTGGGCCAGTTGTACTGGATGTTCTGGCGGGTTGTGAAATGGCCATAGCCCTTGTCCCATTTCTCGGCCAGCAGCGCCAGCTGCCGCATCTGCGCGCTGCTCAGCGTGCCATAGGGGATGGCAACCCGCAGCATGTAGGCGTGCAGTTGCAGGTAGAGCCCGTTCATCAGGCGCAGCGGCTTGAACTCGTCCTCGGTCAGCGATCCGTCGATGCGGCGTTCCACCTGGGCACGGAACTGGGCGTTGCGCTCGGCCAGAAAGGCGGTGTCGAACTCGGAATAGAGATACATTTTGGCGGTCCTTGTCGCAGCCCCGGAGCCGGGGCCAATTGCGTGAGGGTTGCTTGGGCGAAGAGGGCGGGTCGGTGTCAGGCCCGTGGTTGCGGGGCGGTTTCCTGTTTGCCATGCCGATAGTTGGACGGCCCCCGGCGGCGGAAATCCTCGCGGAAATGGGTTGGTTCGGGTCCCGACTCGCCCGCTTGCGCATCGGCCAGGTAGGCGCCCACCACGCGGTCGGTCTGCCTTTCGGCGTCGAGCAGGCGCAGCTGGGCATGGGCCTCGTCGGTGATCAGCTCGGCCTCGGCCATGCGGCGCGACCAGCGGTCATCGGCGGTCAGGTAGATCACGTCGCCTTCCAGAAGGTCGTTGGCGGTGACGATCTTGGGGGTATAGGCGCGGGGCATCAGGCGAACTCCTCGTGAAGCAGGGGAAGCGTGCGGACGGCGGCGCGGGGCGCCAGGCCGAACAGCGTCAGCACCGGGCCGTCCATCCCGGCGGCATCGAGATCGGCCGGCAGCCGGTCGAGCGTCGTGGGCAGCACCCGCTGATCGGGGCGCGAGGCGTTTTCCACCAGCGTCACCGGGGTCGCGCGATCGGCCCCGTGCATGATCAGCCGGCCCTGGATGAAACGGGCGGATTTCTTGCCCATGTAGATCGCCGCCACCTCGCCCGGACGGGCAAGCGCGGACCAGTCGTGATCGGCAAAGCCGCGCATGTCATGCCCGGTCAGAAGGCGCAGGCCGGAATTGCGTCCGCGGCGGGTGAGGCTCTGGCCGATGGCGGCAACCGCGGCCGATGCGGCGGTCAGGCCCGGCACGATGCGCCAGCTCAGGCCGGCGGCCTCGACCGCCTCGATTTCCTCGTCCAGACGGCCGAAGACGGCAGGATCGCCGGATTTCAGGCGTACCACCCGCGCGCCCGACGCGGCCTCGGCCACGATCAGCGCCTCGATGTCGCGCTGGTCCCAGGACGGGCCGAACCCGGCCTTGCCCACATCGACCAGCCGCGCCGACGCACCGGCAAGCGCGAGGATCGCATCGCTGACGAGACGGTCATGCAGCACCACGTCCGCCGCCTCTAGCGCGCGCAGCGCCTGCACGGTCAACAGATCGGGGTCGCCGGGGCCGGCGCCGACGAATTTAACCTGGGCTGCGTTCTGCGGGTCTTGCTGCATGGTCATGCCTTGGCCTGCTGTTTGACTTCCTGTCCAATATAGGAAATGTTCCCGGTAAATGGCCAGATATTGCGGGGAATAAGAACAGATGTTCCGCATATCCGGAGGAATGGAACGCAAGTTTGCCTGAAAGGAAATATCGGGAATGTCGGTACGCATAGACGGCATGGACAGGAAAATCCTGGCCGAACTACAGCGGGACGCCAGCCAGTCCCTGGACGAGATCGCCGGCCGGGTCGGGTCGTCGAAGACGCCGGTATGGAATCGCATCCGCAAGCTGAAGGCGGCCGGGGTCATCGGCCAGCAGACCGTGCTTCTGGATGCCGAGGCGCTGGGGTTCGAGGCCACGTTCTTCGTGCTGATCCGCACATCTGAACACGAGGCGGAGTGGCAGATGGCCTTCCTCAAGGCGCTGCGCGACCGGCCCGAGGTGCAGGAGGCGCACCGGCTGGCCGGCGACATCGACTACATCCTCAAGGTCCGCGTGCGCAATGCGCGCGCCTATGACGCGTTCTACCAGGCGTTGATCTCGGAGGTGCGGGTGCACAACGTCACCGCGTTGCTGTCGATGGAGGAGATCAAGTCCACCACCATGCTGCCGCTCGAAGCGCAGGCCCCGGCGGAGGGCTGAGCGGGGGCGCCGCCCCCGTCGCGGCAGGCCGCACCTCTCCCGAGGTATTTCCGGCCAGATGAAGCGGGGATCCCCGCGCTGGCGGTCAGGTCTCGACCATCAGCGCCGTGAGGCCGTGGAAATGGTAGCTGTCGGAATAGGCGGGCGGCGCGGCCAGGTGCAGGCCGGGGCAGCGGTCGAACAGGATCGGCAGCGCGATGCGCATCTCCAGCCGGGCCAGCGGCGCGCCGACGCAGAAATGAAGCCCGCCGCCGAAGGCGGAGTTGGTCCGGATCTCGCGCGCCGGGTCGAACCGCTCGGCCTCGGGCCAGATCGCGGGGTCGCGATTGGCCGCGCCCAGCAGCAGCGCCACCTCGTCGCCGCGCCGGAAGTCGTGGCCCAGCACGGTGGCGTCTTCATAGGCGTAGCGGGTGAACATGTGCAGCGGCGGATCGAAGCGCAGGATTTCCTCGACGGTTCGGTCGATGCGGTCAGACTGCAACGCGTCCCGGCCCGTCCCGGTCTCCAGCAGGGTCTTCACCCCGTTGCCCAGCGCGTGCACCGTCGCCTCGTGACCGGCGTTCAGCAGCAGGATGCAGGTGGCGATCAGCTCGTCGGCATCGAGCCGTGTGCCATCCTCCTCGGCGGCGATCAGCCGGGTGATCAGGTCCTCGCGCGGGTCGGCGCGGCGCTGTTCGATATAGTCGCGCAAAAAGGCCGTGAAATCGGCCGAGGCCCGGGCCGCGTCCTCTTCGGTCCGACGGGTGCGGTTGGCCTGATACATGGCCACCATCGCATGCGACCAGTCCAGCAATTTCGGCGCCATCGCCTCGGGCACGCCGAGCAGGCGGCAGATCGTCACCACCGGAACCTGCGTGCAATAGGCGTCGAGCAGATCGAAGGGCGCATCGGGGAAGCGGTCGATCAGCTGGTGGCAGAGCGCCTCGAGATCGGCGGCCAGCGCGGCGATGGCCCGCGAGGTGAAGGCGCGCAGCACCAGCGACCGCAGCCGGGTGTGGCGGGGCGGTTCAAGCTCGAGCATCGAATGCGCCTCGACCGCTTGCCAGGGGGCCAGGTGGTCGGGGACCGCCTGCGCCCGTTCGGGCGGAACCTCGCGGCCGAAGCGGCGGTCCTTGAGCAGGGTCTGCACCGCCTCGTGGCTGAAGGCGGCGACCATTCCGTAGTCCTTCCAGAAATGCAGGTCGCCGCGGGCGCGTGCGGCGGCATAGAACGGATAGGGATCCTGGACGAAGGCGGGATCGGTGGGCGATTGCGAAAGCTGCGGCATGTCGTGCAGACTTGCCTTGGTGTGTAGGCAATGCAAGAGCTTGTGCAAGATGCGGCGCTGGTGGTTCATATCCGGGTTCGTACTGGCGGTCGGCCTGCTGGCGGCGGCCGTCTGGTCCTATGGTTACCGGCAGGCGCTTGGGCAGCTGGAGCGTCGCGCCGCCGCCGATCTGGAACTGGCCAGCGACCGGCTGAGCGCACAGCTGCAACGCTACCAGGACACCGCCGTCCTGCTGGCCGACCATCCGGCGCTGGACCGGCTGGACGATGCCGCCGGACTGGCGCGGGCGCGGGCGCTGCTGCTGGAGGCGGCCGACAAGACCTCGGCGCTGGATGTGATGTATGCCGATCGCGACGGAACGGTCCTGGTCTCGGCGCGGCGCCAGCTGAGTGCGGATGTGTCGGGCACGCCGTTCTTTCAGAGGGCGCTGCACGGCGCCGTCGGTCGCGATCACGGCGTGAGCGGGCCGCTGGACCAGCGGGCTTATTATTTTGCCGCGCCGGATTTCGCCGGCGATGGCAAGGTGCGCGGGGCGCTGATCGTTGCGGTCGACGTGGCGCATGTGGAATGGGACTGGCGCGGGAACGCGCCGGCGGTGTTCTTCACCGATGACAGCGGCGAGGTCTTCATCACCAACCGCTCCGAGCTGCTGTTCTGGCGCCGGCCGGACGGGGCGGCGGGGCTGTTACCGCCCGAGGGACCGCCGCGCCGGTTCCAGGCCCGTCATGTCGGGCGGTTCGAGATCTGGCGGCTGGATTGGGGCCCATACCTGCCGGCGCGGGCGCTGCACCTGATCCGGGACCTGCCGGTGATCGGCATGCGGGGCGAGGTGCTGGTCGATGCCGCGCCCGCCCGGCGGCTGGCGGGGTTGCAGGCGGCGGCCATTGCCGCGATCTGCCTGGCCTTCGGCGCGGTGCTATTCCTGGTCACCGAACGCCGCCGCGCGCTGGCCCAGGTCAACGCGGTGCTGGAAAGCCGGGTGGCCGCCCGCACCAAGGCGCTGTCGGCCGCAAACGCCCGGCTGCGCCGCGAGGTGGCCGAACGCCAGGAGGCCGAAGCCGCGCTGAAGCGCGCGCAGGCCGACCTGGTGCAGGCCGGCAAGCTGAGCGCCCTGGGCCAGATGTCGGCGGGCATCAGCCACGAGTTGAACCAGCCGCTGATGGCGATCCAGCAATATGCCGAGAACGGCGCTGCCCTGCTGCAGCGCGGAAGGTCCGGAACGGCGGAAGGGAACCTGGATAAGATCGCGGCGCTGGCATCACGGATGGCGCGGATCATCCGCAACCTGCGCGCCTTTGCCCGCAACGAGAGCGAACCGATGGGCCGGGTCGACCTGGTCCAGGTCATCGACACTGCGGTGGAGCTGACCGCCGCGCGGCTGCGCGCCGATCACGTGGCGCTGGACTGGACGCCGCCCGCCGGGCCGGTCTTTGCCTGGGGCGGCGAGGTGCGGCTGGGGCAGGTCTTCGTCAACCTGATCAACAACGCCGCAGACGCGATGGACGGGCAGGCGGACAAGCGCATCCGGATCGCGCTGGAGACCGGCGCGCGGCTGCGGGTCTCGGTGCGCGACACCGGCCCGGGGATCGCCGATCCCGACAAGATCTTCGAGCCGTTCTACTCCACCAAGGAAGTTGGCTCGTCCGAGGGGATGGGGCTTGGCCTGTCGATCTCCTATGGTCTGGTGCAGAGCTTTGGCGGCGACATCCGGGGGGCCAATACCGGCAGCGGCGCCGAGTTCACCGTCGAGCTGGACCGCTATGAGGAGGACCGGGCCGCATGATCCGCAAGGTGCTGCTGGTCGATGACGACGCCGCCGTGCGCGAGGCGCTGAGCCAGACGCTGGAGCTGGCAGACTACGTGCCGATGCCGGCGGCGTCCTTCGTGGCGGCCAAGGATCACATCACCGAGGAATTCGACGGCGTGATCGTGACCGACATTCGGATGCCGGGGCGGGACGGGTTTCACCTGCTGAACTATGCGCGCGAGCGGGATCCGGAATTGCCCATCGTGCTGCTGACCGGCGAAGGCGACATCCCGATGGCGGTCAAGGCGATGGGCGAGGGGGCGTTCGACTTTCTGGAGAAGCCCTGCGCCGCGGCGGATCTGCTGGAGGTGCTGGAACGGGCGGCGCGGGTGCGCGCCGATGTGCTGGAGGCGCGTCGCGTCAAGCGCCAGATGGAAAGCGGCGATCCGGCCGCGCGGCTGATCTTCGGCATTTCGGGTCGGGTCGAGGCCATGCGCGAGCGGGTCCGCAACGTGGCGCGCAGCGGCGCCGAGGTTCTGGTTACCGGGCCGCCGGGCAGCGGCATCTCGAAGGTGGCCGAGGTGATCCACCTGATGTCGCCCGCGGCCCAGGGCCCGTTCGTCAAGCGCGCGGCGGCCGGGCTGACGCCGGATGGTTTCGCCCGCGTCTGCCCCGACGCGGCGGGCGGGTCGCTGTTCCTCGACGAGGTGTCGGCGATGTCCGAGGAGACGCAATACGCGGTGCTCGACCGGATCGAGCAGGGCGCCGAGATGCGTATCCTTGCTGGCACCACCGTCGATCTTGCCGATGCGGTCACTCAGGGCGGCTTCAACGCGGATCTCTTCTATCGCCTCGACGTGATGCGGGTGCGCATCCCCTCGCTGGCCGAGCGGCCCGAGGACATTCCGGTGATCTTCCGCAGCTACGTGGCCCAGGCCGCCGAGCAGGCCGGGGTGACCGCGCCCGAGATCACGCCGGACCACCTTGCCGCGCTGATGGCGCGGGACTGGCCGGGCAATGCGCGCGCGCTGATGTCCGAGGCGATGCGCTTCGTGCTGGGCCTGCCCGAGGACGTGGCCGGGGCGCGGGATCTCGGGCTGGCCGAACAGATGGCGCGGGTCGAGAGGTCGCTGCTGGTCGCCGCGCTCGACCGCTGCAACGGGCGCGCGGCTGAGGCGGCCAAGGCGCTCAAGCTGCCGCGCAAGACCTTCTACGACAAGCTGGCCAAATACGCGATTCGCCCCGATTCGTTCCGGCCCTAGGTGTTGTGCGGAATTCCGCACAAACAGGAATTTCCCTGTGCGGAAATTCGCACATGCCGACTGACCCAACGGAAGGTAGACCTTTACGCCATGCCGTAATAAATTGAAAAAGATGAATAAAACAGAAAGTTCCAACCTCCGGAACCCGCATGTTGAGTGGATGGCAGCGATTCGGTTCACTTTGCCCATCGCGCCGGATGTCCGGCGCTTGATGCGCAGATCGCGCTGATTATTGACTGCAAGTTTCTCGGGAGGAGATCCGACATGAAATTTCTGGCAACCGCCGCCACCGCACTGGCGCTGAGCGTGACCGCGACCGCGGGCTTTGCCGCCTGCGAAGAAGGCGAGATCGTCGTCAAGTTCGCGCATGTGACCAACACCGACAAGCACCCCAAGGGCATCGCCGCCTCGCTGCTGGAACAGCGGGTGAATGACGAGATGAACGGCACGATGTGCATGGAGGTCTACCCCAACTCCACGCTCTACAACGACGACAAGGTGCTCGAGGCGATGCTGCAGGGCGACGTGCAGCTGGCAGCACCCTCGCTGTCCAAGTTCGAGAAGTTCACCAAGCAGTTCCGCCTGTTCGACCTGCCCTTCATGTTCAAGAACATCGAGGCGGTCGACGCCTTCCAGGCCTCGGAAACCGGCCAGGCGATGAAGGACAGCATGCAGCGCCGCGGCCTGCAGGGTCTGGCCTTCTGGCACAACGGCATGAAGCAGATGTCGGCCAACAAGCCGCTGCTGGAACCCTCTGACGCCAACGGGCTGAAGTTCCGTGTGCAATCCTCGGACGTTCTGGTCGCGCAGATGGAAGCCATCGGGGGCAGCCCGCAGAAGATGGCCTTCTCGGAAGTCTATGGCGCGCTGCAGCAGGGCGTTGTGGACGGGCAGGAGAACACCTGGTCCAACATCTACGGCAAGAAGTTCTTCGAGGTGCAGGACGGCATCACCGAGACCAATCACGGCATCATCGACTATCTGGTCGTCACCAGCGTCGACTGGCTGGACAGCCTGGAGCCGGATGTGCGCGACCAGTTCCTTACCATCCTCACCGAGGTGACCGAGACCCGGAACAAGGAATCCTACAGCGTGAACCAGGCCGCGAAAAAGTCGATCATCGACGCCGGCGGGGTCATCCGCGAACTGACGCCGGAACAGCGCCAGGCCTGGGTCGACGCGATGAAGCCGGTCTGGGAAAAGTTCGCCGGTGACGTCGGTCAGGAAAAGATCGACGCGGCACAATCCATCAACGCCGGGTTCTGATCCCGGTTCAGGCAAGGCGCGCGCGTGGCAGGGGAGTGGCACGCGCGCACCGCGCCCAGCGGGCCGGCAACGCCGTCCGGCCCGCTGAATTCTCCGATTTCCAGCAATTCGTGGGGACAGCAAGATGTCTGGTTCTGCACCCGGACCAACCGGGCTTGCCGACCGGATCGAGGAGACGCTCATCGCGGCGCTGCTCGGTCTGATGACGGCAGTCACATTCGCCAACGTGATCGCGCGTTTCGTATTCAACTCCAACATTCTCTGGGCGCTCGAGCTGACGGTGTTCACCTTCGGCTGGCTGGTGCTGCTGGGCGCGTCCTATGCGGTCAAGAAACACGCCCACCTGGGGGTCGACGCCGTTCTCAACATGCTGGCGCCGGCGCCGCGGCGGGTCATGGCGCTGGTCGCGGTGGCGGCCTGCCTGGTGTTCTCGCTGCTGATGCTCAAGGGCACCTATGACTATTGGGCGGTCTTCGCCGACCTGCCGCCGACCTCGGGCCGCTGGTTCCCCACCGGCTTCGACACTTCCGCGCGCAGCCAGAGCTTCTATGAGGTTGACGACATCCCGATGGTCGCGCCGCTGCGCTTTCTCGAGGATCTGATCAACTACGGCGAGGGATACGAGAAGCTGCCCAAGGTAGTGCCCTACCTGGTCCTGCCGGTGTCGATGCTGCTTCTGCTGATCCGTTTCGTGCAGGTGGCGATCGCCATCTGGCGCGGCGAGGCCGACCGCATGGTCGCCAGCCACGAGGTCGAGGAAGAGCTGGAGCAGGTCCGCTCGCAACACGGGGGGCAAAGCTGATGGATGTCGTTCTTCTGTTCTCGATGGTCATCGGGCTGCTGCTGATCGGGGTGCCGATTGCGGTGTCGCTGGGCCTCAGCTCGACGCTGTTCCTGCTGATCTATTCCGACAGTTCGCTGGCCTCGGTCGCCGGTACCCTGTTCGAGGCGTTCGAGGGGCACTTCACCCTCCTGGCGATCCCCTTCTTCATCCTGGCGTCGTCATTCATGACGACCGGCGGGGTGGCGCGGCGGATCATCCGCTTCTCGATCGCCTGCGTCGGGCACCTGCCGGGCGGGCTGGCGATTGCCGGGGTCTTCGCCTGCATGCTGTTCGCCGCGCTCTCCGGGTCGTCGCCGGCCACCGTGGTCGCCATCGGGTCCATCGTGATCGCAGGCATGCGGCAGGTCGGTTACTCCAAGGAGTTCGCCGCGGGCGTGATCTGCAACGCCGGCACCCTGGGCATCCTGATCCCGCCGTCGATCGTGATGGTGGTCTATGCCGCCGCGGTCGAGGTGTCGGTGGGCCGGATGTTCCTGGCCGGGGTGATCCCCGGTCTGCTGGCGGGCCTCATGCTGATGGTCACGATCTACGTCATGGCCAAGGTCAAGAACCTGCCCAAGGGCGACTGGCTGGGCTGGGGCGAGATCTTCGAGTCCGCGCGCGAGGCGGCCTGGGGCCTGTTCCTGATCGTAATCATCCTGGGCGGCATCTATGGCGGCATCTTCACGCCCACCGAGGCAGCGGCGGTGGCGGCGGTCTATGCCTTCCTGATCGCCAGCTTCGTCTACAAGGACATGGGGCCTCTGGCCCGCGAGGGGGATGCCCCGAACATGCCGCTGTGGAAGCGGCCACACGCGCTGCTCACCGCCTTTGTCCACGACGACACGCGGCGCACCCTGTTCGAGGCCGGCAAGCTGACGGTGACGCTGCTTTTCGTCATCGCCAACGCGCTGATCCTCAAGCACGTGCTGACCGACGAACAGATCCCGCAGCACATCGCCAACGCGATGCTGTCGGCGGGGCTGGGGCCGATCACCTTCCTGATCGTGGTCAACGTCATCCTGCTGATCGGCGGACAGTTCATGGAGCCCTCGGGCCTGCTGGTGATCGTGGCACCCTTGGTGTTCCCCATCGCCATCGAACTGGGCATCGACCCGATTCACCTCGGCATCATTATGGTGGTGAACATGGAGATCGGGATGATCACGCCGCCGGTGGGGCTCAACCTCTTCGTGACCTCGGGCGTGGCCGGTATGCCGATGATGAGCGTCGTGCGCGCGGCGCTGCCCTTCCTGGCGGTGCTGTTCGTCTTCCTGATCATGGTGACCTACATTCCGTGGCTGTCCACGGTCCTGCCCAACACCTTCATGGGGCCGGAGATCATAACCAACTAGGCAATTTGCCGGTAGAACAGGAAACGGCCCCGCGCGGGGCCGTTTTTCTGTTCGGGCGTCAGGCCGCTTCCAGCGCCGCGATGATGGGCGAGAAATCCTCGGCCTTGAGGCTGGCGCCGCCGACCAGCGCGCCGTCTACATTGTTCACCGCAAAGATCTCGGCCGCGTTGCCCGGTTTCACCGACCCGCCATAAAGCAGTCGGATCGCCGTGCCGGGCTCGCGCCCGAAACGGGCGCTCAGGCGGTCGCGCAGAAAGTCGTGCACCTCGCCGATCTGCTCCAGGGTCGGAACCTTGCCGGTCCCGATGGCCCAGATCGGCTCGTAGGCGATGACCAGACGGTCGGCGCTCGCATCATCCGGCACCGAGCCATCGAGCTGCGCGCCGACCACGTCGAGGGTGCGGCCCGCCTCGCGGTCGTCCAGGCTCTCGCCCAGGCAGACCACGGCCACCAGCCCGGCGGCGATGGCGGCCGCGGTCTTGTCGCGCACCTGCGCATCGGTCTCGCCGTGATCGGCGCGGCGCTCGGAATGGCCCAGGATCGCCGCCGTCGCACCGGCCTCGGCCAACATCTGGGCCGCGACATCGCCGGTATGCGCGCCCGACATGGCGGCGTGGCAGTCCTGGCCGCCCACGGAAACCGGGCTCTGGGCCAGGGCCGACGCGGCGCGGTGGATCAGCGTGGCGGGCGGGCAGATCAGCACGTCGACCCCCGGTTCGGGATGCGCCGCGGCCAGCCGGTCCAGCTCTGCCAGCTGTGCGCCGGTGCCGTTCATTTTCCAGTTTCCTGCCGCCAGTTTCCGCCGCATGGCCATGTCCTTTCACGCTTCCAATGTTGCTCACGCTTTTCCCAGAGCATCCGCCACGCGTCCAGATAAATCGCGCTTGCCAGAACGAGTGCCGCGCGGCAGGCTTACGCGACGGAAAACGAGGGCATCCCGATGATCGACGACCTGGATCTTGCGCGCCTGAACGCGCGGCACCCCGAGGAGATGCAGCGCCTGGCGCACGCGGTCGAGGAAATCGGGTTTCTCAAATTGTCCAACACCGCGCTGACCGGGGATCGGGTGCGGCGGGTGCTGGCCGCCTATCGCGACTTCTTCACCCTGCCCGAAGAAGACAAGCGCGGGGTCGACATGGCCCGCACCGGGTCGAACCGCGGCTGGGGGGCACCACAGACCGAACAGGTCGACCCCGACGCCAATCCCGATTTCAAGGAAGTCTTCGACTGCGGCTATGAGCTGCCCGACGGCAATCCTTATGCCACGCGGGGGCTGAGCGTCTATGCGCCGAACCTCTGGCCCGGGCACCCGGCCGGTTTCCGCGCCGAGGTTCAGGGCTACTACACCGAGGCCTGCGCCGTGGCGATGCAGGTTCTGCGCGCCATCGCCGCCGCGACCGGCCGGGACGAGCACTATTTCGATACCGCCTTCGAGACCCCGATGGCGCTGCTGCGCGGCAACTACTATCCGGCGCGGCCCGATTGGGCGGGCGACAAGGATTTTGGCATCGCCGCGCATACCGATTATGGCTGCCTGACCCTGCTGGCGACCGACGGGGTCGGCGGGCTGGAGGCGCAGATGCCGGACGGCACCTGGGTAGGCGTCCGGGCGGACCCCGGCACGTTCGTGATCAATTTCGGCGAGATGCTGGAGTTCTGGACCGACGGGCAGATCAAGGCCACCCCGCACCGGGTGCGCGGCGGCCCCGAGGAGCGGATCTCGATCCCGATGTTCTTCAACCCCGGCTACGACACCAATGTCGCGCCGCCGGGCTCGGCCCAGGCGATTTCGGCGGGGATGCACCTGACCCGCAGGTATTCCGAGACCTACCTGCACCTGAACGCGGCGGGGTAGGGACGGCCCGAGCGGTCACTTGCCGGTGGATTGCTGCGCCTGCCCGACGCTGTCGTCGAACTTGATCGATTCACCACAGCCGCAGGCGTCGACCACGTTGGGATTGCGGAACTTGAAGCCCGATTCCAGCAGCGAGACCTCATAGTCGATCTCGGTTCCGAAGAGGAACATCTGGGCCATCGGGGCGATCAGGATGCGCGCGCCGTCCTGTTCGACCACCTCGTCATTGGCCTCGGGCGACTCCACGTAGTCCATCGTGTATTCCATGCCTGCGCAACCGCCCTTCTTGACGCCGATGCGCAGACCGGCATGGCCGCCCTTGTCCATCAGCCTGGCGATCTGGGCCGCGGCGCGCGGCGTCATGGTGACCGCCTGTTTGCCGGGAATGCCGAACATGAAAATCTCCAATTCCGAGTCATGTTTAACCTAGGGATGCGGCCCGCACGTCTCAAGGGCCGTCACCGATCGGTGCTACATGAACCCCAGTTCCAGCCGCGCCTCGTCCGACATCATTTCCATGCCCCAGGGCGGCTCCCAGGTGAGTTCCACATCGACCTGCTTGACGCCGGGCAGCGGCTCGATCGCCTCGGCCACCCAGCCCGGCATCTCGCCGGCCACGGGACATCCCGGCGCGGTCAGGGTCATCACCACGCGGATTTCGTTCTCGGGCGAGATCTCGATCGTGTAGATCAGCCCCAGCTCGTAGATATTGACCGGGATTTCAGGGTCATAGACGCTGCGGCACGCCTCGACCACCTGATCGTAGAGCGGATGGTCCACGCTGGACGGCGCGATCAGCGGTGCGCCCTCGAACTGTTCGGTCGAACTGGTCATGTGATCCTCGGTGCCTTTTGTCGACTGTTTATATAGGGAATGCGGATAGGCGCGTAAAGTGGCCGTGCCCGCATGGCAGACTTCGCAAGCTGCGGATTCGTGTTATGATGGCATCCCTTGGGCGGCAGCGCCCGGAGTGGGGGAAACCTGCAACCAGACGAATGGGAGGATGACAGGATGGACCCGATCAAGACCGTGGAATACGCCCGCGCGCTCTATACCGCGCATGGGGGCAAGGCCGAGGCAGAGGTGGCCGAGAAGGTGCGCCATTGCGAGGCGGCCGGCCGCAAGGCCGAGGCCGAGGACTGGCAAGCGGTGCGCCGCGCCATTGCCGGGCTGCGCGGCCCCCATCAGGGCTGACCCGCGTTGCTGCCGGACGGGCCGGTGGCGGCCCGTCCCGATCCGCCGCGTCAGTCGTTGATATCGTCGGTGAAACGCTTGACCTGTCCTTTGGGCAGGGCGAAGTAGCGCCGCAGGATCAACCAGGTCACCAGCGACAGCACCGCGAAGATCAGCAGCAGCGGCGCCAGCCCCAGGCTGAGCCCGGTGTTGAGCAGGAACAGCGCCACCGCGGCGGCACCGACCGCAAAGCCCACGAAGACGAAGCCGGGCACCAGCACCTCGAGAATCGCCAGGATCAGCGCGGCCGCGCCCCAGACCCACCAGACGGTCCATAGCGGTTCGGTCATCATCGAACATCTCCCTTGAGCAGCTTGAAGGCATCGCCGAAGGCCTCGAGCGCGCTGGCGGGCAGGACGATGGTCTGCTTGCCGGAGCCGTTGCCAAGGGCGTTCAGCGCCTCGACCTGCTTCAGCGCGACCTGGTATTGCGCGGCCTGGATGCCGTTTTCGCGGATCGCGTTGGCCACCACCTCGGTGGCATAGGCTTCGGCATCGGCCTGGATGCGCCGCGCCTTGGCGGTCTGTTCGGCGGCATAGAGCTCGGCATCCGCCTCCAGCTCGACCGACCGTTTCTTGCCCTCGGCCTCGGTGACCTGCGCGCGCCGCGCCCGCTCGGCGTTGAGCTGTTGCAGCATCGCGTCGCGCGTCGCCTGATCGAGGTTGACGTCCAGGATCTCGGCCCGTGTGACCTCGATGCCCCAGTTGTCCACCGCGTCCTCGACGCTGGCCTGGATCTGGCTGATCAGCTGGTTGCGGTTCGACTGCACGTCATCGAGGTCCAGCTTGCCGATCTCGGCCCGCACGATCCCGGCCACGGTGGTGGCGATGGCCCCGTCCACGTCGCGGATGCGATAAACCGTCTTTTCCGGCTCGAGAATGCGATAGAAGACCGATGTGTCGATCTGGACCAGGACATTGTCCTTGGTGATCGCGTCCTGGGTGGCGTCGGGCAGTTGCCGTTCGAGGATCGAGATCTTGTGGCGCGCCACGTCCAGGAACGGAACGATGAAATTGATGCCCGGCCCCAGGACGGAATGCAGGCGGCCGAACCTTTCGACCACGAACTTCTCCGATTGCGGGACGATCTTGATGCCCTTGAGGATGACCAGCACGATCAGGCCGGCGCCCAGCAGATAAAGGATGTTCCCGGCGATCAGGTCCATAATCAGGTCTTCGTTCATTCAGCTCTCCAAGTCATTGTGTGCAATAGTATACATTTGTGGGTTGAATCGTCGCTTTTCAAGATGTGTATGAGGCGAACGGCGCGTCGCGCAACTGCAATCTGGGCGCTATTTGCGCTTTCTGCGGGCCTTTCCCCACCTGCGCGCTTGGCCGCGGGCGGGAATGGCTGTATCCCCCTCGCCCATGAAGCTGATCATTGATACCGACCCGGGAATCGACGACGCGCTGGCCATTGCCTATGCCGCCGCCGCACCCGAGATCGAGCTGCTGGGGCTGAGCACCGTGTTCGGCAACACGCAGGTGCACCAGTCAAGCCGCAACGCGCGTTATGTCCTGCATCTTCTGGGCCTCGATGTGCCGGTGGCCGAAGGCGCGGCTCTGCCGCGCGGCGCGTCGGATTATCACCCGTCGGTCGCGGTGCATGGGGCCGAGGGGTTTGGCCATGTCACCGAGATCCCGCAGATCGGGCAGAACCACCCGGAGAGCGCGGCGGAGTTCCTGGTGCGCATGGCGCGGGAACATGCCGGCGAGCTGATCGTCTGCGCCATCGGGCCGCTGACCAACATCGCCGACGCGATGCGCCTGGATCCCGGTTTTGCCGGCAACCTGAACCGGCTGGTCATCATGGGCGGATCGGTCTTCAACGGCGGCAACGTGACCGCCGCGGCCGAGGCCAACATCTATCACGACCCCGTGGCCGCAGACGAGGTTCTGGCCGCCGGGGCCGAGGTGACGCTGGTCGGCCTCGATGTCACGCTCGGCACGCTTTACGATGCCGGCGATTTCGACCTGCTGAGCGGTGCGGCCCCCAAGGTGGGCGGCTTCCTGCGCGAGATCTCGCAGTTCTACCTGGAATTCTACCGCAACAGCGTGGGGATCGAGGGCTGCGGGCTGCACGACTCGACTGCGGTGATCGCATGCACCCACCCGCAGCTGTTCGACACGGTGCAGACCGGGCTGCATGTCGCGCAGGATGGTGACGAGATCGGTGCAACCCGGATGGACAGCTCCCGGCCGGACGTGGCCGTCTGCAGGACAGTCGCGGCGCGCGAGGTGATCGACCTGTTCACCCAGCGGGTCGCCAGCCTGCATTGAGCGCAGGCCGCGACAGGCTTGCATTGCGCCCCCCGATGGGGCAATTCGCGGCGTCATGACAGAGCGTTTCTCCTTCCGGCTGGATGCCACCGACGGCCGCGCCCGCACCGGCGCGATCGACACCCCGCGCGGCCGGATCCGCACACCGGCCTTCATGCCGGTCGGCACCGCCGCCACGGTCAAGGCCATGCTGCCCGAGAATGTCCGGGCCACCGGCGCCGACGTGCTGCTGGGCAACACCTATCACCTGATGCTGCGCCCCACCGCCGAGCGGATCGACCGTCTGGGCGGGCTGCACCGGTTCATGAACTGGGACCGTCCCATCCTGACGGATTCCGGCGGCTTCCAGGTGATGAGCCTGGCCGGGTTGCGCAGGCTGACCGAAGAGGGCGTGACCTTCAAATCCCATATCGACGGGTCGAAACACGAACTGACCCCGGAACGCTCGATGGAGATCCAGCGTCTGCTGGGCAGCGATATCGTGATGTGTTTCGACGAATGCCCGGCGCTGCCCGCCGACCGCGACCGCATCGCCCGCAGCATGCGCCTATCGATGCGCTGGGCCGCGCGCTCGCGGGCGGCCTTCGGCGACCGGCCGGGTCATGCGCTGTTCGGCATTCAGCAGGGCGGGTTGGAACACGACCTGCGCGCCGAAAGTGCCGAGGCGCTGCGCGAGATCGGATTCGAGGGCTACGCAGTGGGCGGCCTGGCGGTGGGCGAGGGGCAGGAGGCGATGTTCGGCGTGCTGGACTTCGCCACCGACCAGCTGCCCGAGAACAAGCCGCGCTATCTGATGGGGGTGGGCAAGCCCGATGACATCGTGGGCGCCGTGGCCCGCGGGATCGACATGATGGATTGCGTCCTGCCGTCGCGGTCGGGACGCACCGGGCAGGTGTTCACCCGGCACGGCCAGCTCAACATCAAGAACGCCCGCCACATGGACGATCCGCGCCCGCTGGATGAGGCCTGCTCCTGCCCGGCCTGCCGAAACTACTCCCGCGCCTATCTGCACCATGTCTTCCGCAGCCAGGAGATCATCAGTTCGATGCTGCTGACCTGGCACAACCTGCAATTCTACCAGGACCTGATGGCCGGGATGCGCGCGGCCATCGCCGAAGGCCGGTTCGCTGCCTGGCAGTCGGAGTTCCATGCCGCCCGCGAACAGGGCGATATCGACCCGATGTGATCTTGCCGACGAAAATGCCGCAATCGCGCGCATGTGACCTTGCGGTGACCGGTCAGTGGCGTCATGCTGCCGGCCAATACAGGCGGTGCGGTTGAAAAGGCGGTGTGACCGCCCCACTTCACTAGCCCATACCGGAGACGGACAGTGCTGCCGCCAAGCGGGGCCGGTTCGTCTTGCCAATGACAAGGATTGAGCATGCAAGAGCCGTTGAACTCCTCCTATCCCGTCCTGCCGCTGCGCGACATCGTGGTGTTCCCGCACATGATCGTGCCGCTTTTCGTGGGCCGCGAGAAATCGGTGCGCGCCCTCGAAGAGGTGATGCAGGACGACAAGCAGATCCTGCTGTCGAGCCAGATCGACCCCGCGGTGGACGATCCCGACAGCGACGGCATCTTCCGCGCGGGCGTGCTGGCCAACGTGCTGCAGCTGCTGAAACTGCCCGACGGCACCGTCAAGGTGCTGGTCGAGGGGCAGGCGCGTGTCACCATCACCGAATTCCTCGAAAACGAGGACTTCTTCGAGGCGCGCGCCGAATACCTGTCCGAGATGCCGGGTGACGTGACCACCACCGAGGCGCTGCTGCGCACTGTGGGCGACGAGTTCGAGCGCTATGCCAAGGTGCGCAAGAACATCCCCGAGGAGGCGCTGGCCGCTGTGGGCGAGACCACCGAGCCGGCCAAGCTGGCCGACCTGGTGGCCGGGCATCTGGGCATTGAGGTCGAGCAGAAGCAGGATCTTCTGGAAACGCTCAGCGTCAGTGAACGGCTGGAAAAGGTCTATGGGCTGATGCAGGGCGAGATGTCGGTCCTGCAGGTCGAGAAGAAGATCAAGACCCGCGTCAAGTCGCAGATGGAGAAGACCCAGCGCGAGTATTACCTGAATGAGCAGATGAAGGCCATTCAGCGCGAGCTGGGTGACGGCGAGGAGGGCGCCGGCGAGATCGCCGAGCTGGAAGAGAAGATCGCCGAGACCAAGCTGTCGAAAGAGGCGCGCGAGAAGGCCGAGGCCGAGCTCAAGAAGCTCAAGAACATGTCGCCGATGAGTGCCGAGGCAACGGTCGTGCGCAACTATCTCGACTGGATGCTGTCGATCCCGTGGGGCGTGAAGTCGCGCGTGAAGAAGGATCTGGGTCGTGCGCAGAAGGTGCTGGACGACGACCATTACGGGCTGGAGAAGGTCAAGGAACGCATCGTCGAATACCTGGCCGTGCAGCAGCGGTCGAAGAAGATGAAGGGCCCGATCATGTGCCTGGTCGGCCCGCCGGGCGTGGGCAAGACCTCGCTGGGCAAGTCGGTCGCGCGCGCCACCGGGCGCGAGTTCATCCGCATCAGCCTCGGCGGGGTGCGCGACGAATCCGAGATCCGCGGCCACCGCCGGACCTATATCGGCTCGATGCCCGGCAAGATCATCCAGGCGCTGAAGAAGGCCAAGACCACGAACCCGCTGATCCTGCTGGACGAGATCGACAAGATGGGCCAGGACTTCCGCGGCGACCCGGCCTCGGCCATGCTCGAGGTGCTGGACCCGGAGCAGAACAACACTTTCGTGGACCACTATCTCGAGGTGGAATACGATCTTTCGAATGTGATGTTCCTGACCACGTCCAACAGCTACAACATGCCCGGGCCCTTGCTCGACCGGATGGAGATCATTCCGCTGGCCGGCTACACCGAGGACGAGAAGCGCGAGATCGCCAAGCAGCACCTGATCTCGAAACAGGTCAAGAACCACGGGCTGAAGGGCAAGGAGTTCGAACTGACAGACGAGGCGCTGACCAAGATGATCCGCACCTATACCCGCGAAGCGGGCGTGCGGAACCTGGAACGCGAGATCGCCAAGGTGGCGCGCAAGTCGCTGACCCGGATCATCAAGGGCGAGGCGGAGAGCGTCTCCGTGACGCCCGACAACCTGGACGAGTTCCTTGGCGTGCCGAAATACCGCTATGGCCTGGCCGAGGAAAGCGACCAGATCGGCGTCGTGACCGGGCTGGCCTATACGTCGGTGGGGGGCGAGCTGCTCAACATCGAGGCGCTGCGTCTGCCGGGCAAGGGTCGGATGAAGACCACCGGCAAGCTGGGCGACGTGATGAAGGAATCGATCGAGGCGGCGTCGTCCTATGTCCGCTCGATCTCGCCCAGGCTCGGCATCAAGCCGCCGCGCTTCGACAAGTGGGACATCCACGTGCACGTGCCCGAGGGCGCCACGCCCAAGGACGGTCCCTCGGCGGGCCTGGCGATGGTCACGTCGATCGTCTCGGTGCTGACCGGTATCCCGGTGCGCAAGGATATCGCCATGACCGGCGAGGTCACGCTGCGCGGCAATGCGCTGGCCATCGGCGGGCTGAAGGAGAAGCTGCTGGCGGCGCTGCGTGGCGGCATCAAGACGGTGCTGATCCCGCAGGAGAACGAGAAGGACCTGCCGGAGATTCCCGACAACGTGAAGGAAGGCCTGACGATCATTCCTGTCAGCCATGTCTCGGAAGTGCTGGAACACGCGCTGATCGCCAAACCGGAGCCGATCGAGTGGGACGAGGCGGCCGAGGAAGAAGCCGCCGCGGCCAGGTCCGCGATCGCCAAGGGCGAAGAAGGGCCGGGCGCCACGACGCACTGATCCGCGACGGCGCCGGTTCTGTCGCCAGCCTGAGTTTCGCCGCCGCTGGCGGCGACCGGGGCGGGGGGCTTTGCCCCCCGTCGCCTTCGGCGACTCCCCCCAAGGTATTTTCGGCAAGAGGAAGGGGATGCCCGGGACCTGGGCATCCGGCTGTGGTACTGCGGGCCGGGAGCGGTTACTGTGTCATCTCAGGCATGATGCAGATTGAGGGGCAGGACATGGCCAAGAAAAGCAGTGGATCCAAGGCACCAACCCGGAAACCGGCGGCGACCAAACCCGCCGCGGCAAAACCCGCCGCACCCGATGCGGCGGCACCGGTCCGCCCGCGCAGCAAGCCGTCGCTGAGCATCGCGGGCGGGGCGGAGCATACCGGCCCGGCCCCCACCGTGGTGAAGCCGGCCGCGCCGGTGGTCGGTCAGCCAGAGCTCAAGAAGGCCGATCTGATCGAGGCGGTCGTGGCCCGGTCGGGGATCAAGAAGAAGGACGCGAAACCGGTGGTCGAGGCAATGCTGGCCGTGCTGGGCGAGACCGTCGCGGAGGGGCGCGAGCTGAACCTCCAGCCCTTTGGCAAACTGCGGATCAACCGGACCGAACAGAAGGGAAATGGGCAGGTCGTGTTCTGCCGTCTGCGCCAGGCGCGCGGGGCGGGAAAACCGGCGAAAGACCCCCTTGCGGAGCCTGCCGACTAGCTGTAATACCCCGGCTCACGGGCGATTGGCTCAGTGGTAGAGCACTCCGTTCACATCGGAGGGGTCACTGGTTCGAATCCAGTATCGCCCACCACGCACTCTCCGCCGGGAGAGTGGCCTGACTTGGCAAAGATGGATTGAACGGCAGTCGTGTCATGTAAACGCCGAGAGCTGTTCCGGTTCGAGCCCGGGCTCGATGATCGACCGGTCCTCTGACGCGCCTCAGCGAGGTGCCGTTGCGTATTCCAGGGTATGGGATGGGCGCCGCGAGTTGCGCAAGTGCGTGTCTTGCCGGCCGGCCGGTGGCAGCGCAATGCCGGGCCATCGGTGCTGTATTCCTCTGGCGGCAGGGTGACCCCGGCGATACCGCCAGGGTCCGCGAGGCTCAGAGCCCGGGAATGATGTCGAGGAAGCCGCGCCGCCGGAAGGTCGTGCCGCGGCCCTGGCCGAAGTCGATCCGCAGACCGGCGCCGACAAAGGCCTCGTCGGCGCTGTTGCCGAAAGAGGTGAACTCGGCATTGCCGATCTCGCCGTAAATCGCCGCGCCTTCACCCAGCTTGTAGTCGGCGCCGAGCGCCAGCCGGGTGACCTCGACGGCATTGTCGCCGTCCATGTAGTCGATACGCGCGCTCAGCCCGACCTGCTCGGTCAGGTCGCCGCTCACCAGCGCACCGATCTGCGTGCCGTCACTTCCGGCACCATCCAGCCGCATGGCATAGCCTTCGATCTGGCCGTTGTTGAACTCGTGCCCGATCTCGGCGCCGATGAAGTCCAGATCGTTGCTGTCCAGCGTCTCGCGCCCCAGGAAGAGGCCCAGCGAGGTCGTGTCGGTGGCATGGAAGTTCGAGTGCAATGTGATGTTGCGCGCGGTCTCGTCGATCAGGTCGAAATTGTAGAGACCCAGGTCGAGCTGCAACGAGAACTGCCGGTTGAAGGCCAGTTCGCCCGATCCGGCGAAAGTGTAGCGCGCCAGGTCGTCGCCATCCCCGGTGAATTGCGAATAGCCGATGTCGAGGCTGCCGCCCACCAGTTCCGCCGCCACGACTTGTGTGGAAAGAAGGCCGGCCGCGACTGCGCCGGCAATAGTCAACTTGTTCAAAACACTGCTCCTTTTGTTGGCGCGAGCCGACTCGCGCGGGCGCTTTTGCGCCTGCGCGCAGTCTAGGAGCGTGGTCCGCAACCGAAAGGCGAACAGGGCAGAATTCCGGCCCTGTTGCCATGTCTCAACACTTGCGCGGGCCGGGCGCCCTAAAGCACTGCCTCGAACAGCGCGCGGGTATTCTCGGGTGTCATTGCCACCGGGTTCCCGCCTGTCGACGGATCGTTCAGCGCATCGCGCACCAGGGCGTCCAGGTCGGGGTCGGTGACACCCAGCGCGGACAGCTTTTGCGGAATGCCGAGCGAGGCATTGAGCGCATCGACATAGGCGCAGAAGCCGTCGAACCCGCCTTCGATGCCGAGATAGGCCGCCGCCTGTGTCAGCGCGCCCTCGACCTTGGGCCGGTTGAACTGCAGCACCGCGGGCATGCAGACCGCGTTCGTCGTGCCGTGATGGGTGTGGTGATGCGCGCCGATGGGATGGCTGAGCGCATGGATCGCGCCCAATCCCTTCTGGAAGGCGGTGGCGCCCATTGCCGCCGCGCTCATCATGTTGGCGCGCGCCTCGATATCAGCGCCGTCGCGATAGGCGCGCGGCAGGTACACCTTGACCAGCCGCATCCCCTCCAGCGCGATGCCCTGGCTCATCGGGTGGTAATGCGGCGAACAGAACGCCTCGACGCAATGGGCGAAGGCATCGAGCCCGGTGCCGGCGGTGATGAACTTGGGCATTCCCACGGTCAGTTCCGGGTCGCAGATCACCACCTCGGGCAGCATCCTGGGGTGGAAGATGATCTTCTTCTCGTGGGTCTCGGAATTGGTGATGACGCTGGCGCGCCCGACCTCGGAGCCGGTGCCGGCGGTGGTGGGCACGGCGACGATCGGGTGGATGCCGTCGGGGTCGGCCCGGGTCCACCAGTCGCCGATATCCTCGAAATCCCACAGCGACCGCGTCTGCCCGGCCATGAAGGCCAGCACCTTGCCCAAGTCCAGCCCCGAGCCGCCGCCAAAGGCCACGACACCGTCGAACCCGCCTTCGCGGTAGAACTCGAGCCCGGCGGCCACGTTTTTCTCGTTGGGATTGGGGTTGACCTGCGAAAAAATCGCGCGGCCCAGACCGCCCCGCTCCAGCAGGTCCAGCGTCGCCCGGGTGATCTCCATATCCGCCAGCCCGCGATCGGTCACCAGCAACGGTTTGGTGATCCCGGCGGCGGCGCAGGCCTCGGCGATCTCGGAGATGCGGCCGGCGCCGAAGCGGATTGCGGTGGGGTAGGACCAGTTGCCGACAAGATTCATGCGATCACTCTTTCTTCAGGTGGTAGGATTTGGGCCGGGTCAGCGCCTGGAAGCCCAGCACCGACAGGCCCGCGCCCCGGCCGGTATCCTTGCAACCGGTCCAGCACAAGGCCGGGTCGAGATAGTCGCAGCGGTTCATGAACACGGTGCCGGTCTGCAACCGCCGGCCGATGCGGTCCGCCGCGTCCACATCCCGGGTCCAGATCGCGGCGGTCAGGCCGAACCGGCTGTCATTCATCAGCGCGATGGCCTCCTCGTCGTCATGCACCGGCATGATGCCCACGACCGGGCCAAAGGTCTCCTCGCGCATCACGTCCATGTCGTGGTTGACGCCGGTCAGGATCTGCGGCGTCAGATAGGCGCCGCCATCATCGTCGGGAAACCGGTCGATATGGTATGTCGCGCCCTTGGCGATGGCGTCCTCGATCTGGTCGCGCGCCACGCGGGCAAAGCGGACATGCGCCATCGGTCCGATCGTGGTCTCGGGGTCCAGCGGATTGCCCAGCTTGTAGCTGTTCACCAGTTCGACGGCCTTTTCCAGGAAGGCGTTGAACAGGCCGTCCTGCACATAGATCCGCTCGATCCCGCAGCAGCACTGGCCGGAGTTGAACATCGCGCCGTCGATCAGCCCCTCGACCGCCGCATCCAGGTCGGCATCGGCCCGGACATAGGCCGGATCCTTGCCGCCAAGCTCGGTCGAGACCGGGATGAACGTGCCCGCCGCGGCTCGCTCCATCGCCTGGCCGCCACCGACCGAGCCGGTGAAGTTCACGAAATCCACATGCCGCCCCGAGATCAGCGCAGACGTCGTGTCATGGCCCAGCACGACATTCTGGAACACGTCCTCGGGCACGCCCGCGGCGTGGAATGCCTCGGCCAGCCGTTCGCCGACCTGAAGGGTTTGCCCGGCGTGTTTCAAAAGCACCGTGTTGCCGGCGATCAGGGCCGGGGCGACGGTGTTTATCGCCGTCATGTAGGGATAGTTCCAGGGCGCCACCACCAGAACCACGCCATGCGGCTCGCGCTCGATCTTGCGCAGAAAGGCGCCGCTGTCCTCGATCACCTGCGGGGCCAGCGCCGCCTCGGCGATATCCGCCATGTGCAGCGCGCGTTCCTCGAAGCCGCCGAATTCCCCGCCATAGCGCACAGGGCGGCCCATCTGATGCGCCAGTTCGGTCGCCATCCGGTGGGTCGTCTTGCCCACCTCGGCCACGGCGGCGCGCACCAGCGCGATACGTTCGGCCAGCGGGCGCGCGGCCCAGTCCGGCTGCGCCTTGCGCGCGCGGTCAGCCGCCTCCACCGCCGCCTCGGTCGTCAGCGCGGTGCGTTCCAGATAGACCGATCCGTCGATCGGCGAGATGCATTGGACTGTCTGTGTCATGGCCATGCCCTATCCGCGGGGTGTGTCATCGGGGTCTTCCGTCATGCTGGACAGCAAGATTTGCCAGTCCGTGGTTCCTGCTTTTCGTACCATTACGTTTAGGCTCGTACCGGTCGCGCGCAACCCCGGCCCGCCGTTCGGCCGGGGCAAGTCGGCGGCGAACCGGACCAGAACATAACCGAGGTTCTGCTCCATTCCCGCCGATAGGATCTCCATGCTCTTGTTCTCTTCGCCTTCGTCGAACCACGCGACATGGGCGTCACGGATTTCCTGGCGCCCTTGAAGCGGCGGCCCAGACGGAGAGTCGATCCGGGCGTTCGGATGATACATCTCGGCGCAACCATTGGCATCACGTTCGGCGTAGCGCCCAAGATACCGGTCAATCCAATCCGCGACATCGGTGTTGAAGTCCACTGCTCAGGCCTTCTCGAATCCGCGCGCGATTTCCCAGTCGGTCACGACCCGGTCGAACTCCTCCTGCTCCCATTCGGCGCAGCGGGTATAGTGATCGACCACCCAGTCGCCCATCGCCTCGCGCAGCATGGTGGAGTTGCGCAGGGTCTCCGCTGCGTCGCGCAGGTGGCGCGGAATCTCGCGGGCCGAGCTGTCCTCGTAGAGGTCGCCCCTGGTGGACGCGGCCAGTTCCATGCCGTCCTCGATCCCCTTGAGCCCGGCGGCGATCAGCGCCGCCTGCGCCAGGTAGGGGTTCAGGTCCGAACCGCCGATCCGACACTCCATGCGCACCGCTTTGGTGCCTTCGCCGCACAGACGGAACCCGGCGGTGCGGTTGTCGACCGACCAGACCGTCTTGGTGGGTGCAAAGGTGCCCTTCATGAAGCGTTTGTAGCTGTTCACATAGGGCGCCAGGAAGAACGTGTAATCGGGCGCATAGGCGATCATGCCGGCACAGAACCGGCGGCCCAGCTCCGACAGGCCATGCTCGGCATCCTTGTCGTGAAAGGCGGGATCGTCGCCGCGCCAGAGCGACAGGTGCACATGGCTGGCCGAGCCCACGCGATTCTGGTGCCATTTCGGCAGGAACGATGCCGACAGCCCGTTCTGCTGCGCGATCTCCTTGGTGGCGTGCTTGGCGATCGTGTGATGATCGGCGCAGGCCAGCGCATCGGCATAGCGGATGTTCAGCTCGCCCTGGCCGGCCTCGGCCTCGCCCTTGGTGTTCTCGACCGGGATGCCGGCGGCAAAGAGATGGTTGCGCAGCGGGCGCATCACGTGCTCTTCGCGGGTGGTCTGCAGGATGTGGTAATCCTCGTTGTAGCCGCCGAAGGTCGCCAGCGGCCGGTAGCCGCGCTTGCGGTTCTCGTCGAACGTGCCCTCGAACAGGAAAAACTCCAGCTCGGTCGCCATCATCGGCGTCAGCCCCAGCGCCTCGGCGCGCGCGACCTGGGCCTTGAGCACCTGGCGGGGGGAATGCGGCACCGGTTCGTGCGAGTGATGGTCGAGGATGTCGCACATCACCATCACCGTGCCTTCGAGCCAGGGCAGGGGCCTCAGCGTGGTGAGGTCGGGCTTCATCACATAGTCGCCGTATCCCGATTCCCAGGACGTGGCGCGATAACCGTCGGGCGTTGCCATCTCAAGGTCGGTGGCCAGCAGGTAGTTGCAGCAATGGGTCTCTTCCCAGGCGCTGTCGAGGAAGTTCCGCACGTGGAACCGCTTGCCCATCAGCCGGCCCTGCATGTCCGGGAAACAGACCAGGACGGTGTCGATTTCGCCGCGATCGGCCAGCTCGCGCAGCGCATCGAAGGATAGTTTGCCGGACATTTCGCGGCTCCTCTGAAGAAGTGGGTTTGCGGCCCCGGCAAGTGTGCCGGGACCACGGGTTGCTTGGGTGGATCAGCCGAAGGTGTAGGGCGGTCCGGCCTGGTTGATCACGTCGTTATACTCGCGGAAGATCGACACGATCTTCTGGTGGATCTCACCTTCCTCGGCCACTTCGTTCCAGAACTCCTTGGCGGCGTTCTCGACCTCGGCCCATTCCGCGGCCGGCACCGTGCGCAGTGCCAGCTTTTCGCCCTTGGCCCGCAGCCGCGCCTCGCCGCCCCAGTACCACTGGTTGCGATAGGTGTGCCCGGCCTCGATCGCGGCCATGACCAGCTGCTTGAGATGGTCGGGCAATTCGGCCCAGCGTTCCTGGTTGGCGAAGAACGAGCCGATCCAGGCGCCCGAGATGTTGTTGGTCAGGAAATAGTCGGTGACGTCGGCCCAGCCCACCGTGTAGTCCTCGGTGATGCCCGACCAGGCCATGCCGTCCAGCTCGCCGGTCTGCACGGCGACCTCGGCATCCTCGTAGGGGATGTTCACCGGCACCACGCCGAACTGTGCCAGGAACCGACCCGCCGTGGGGAAGGTATAGAGCTTCAGCCCGTCGAGATCGGCGACCGAGGTGATTTCCTTCTTGGTGTTGAAATTGCACGGGTCTTGACCCGCCGCCGACAGCCAGGCGACGCCGACTTTGGCGTATTCCTCGCGCCAGATATCGGCCAGGCCATACTGGTTGAACAGTACCGGCACGTCGAGGATGTGCTTGGTCGCAAAGGGGAAATACCCGCCGAACTGGCGCAGCGGCGTGGGCGAGGCCATCGAGTCGTCATCCGAGTGCACGCCGTCGATGGTGCCGCGCTGCAACGCCTGGAACAGCTCGCCGGTGGGCACGATCTGGTCGGCATAGAACAGCTCGATCTCCAGCTCGCCGTTTGCGGCCGAGTTGATGTAGTCGATGATCGGCTTGGTCACCTGTTCGCCCAGCGCGGCGCCGGCATAGGTCTGGAAGCGCCACTTGATCGCGGTCTGCGCCTGCACGATGGCCGGGCTGGCCAGCGCGGCGGCGCCGCCGATGCCGGCGGTGGTCAGGAACTTGCGTCTGGTCGTCATGTCTTGATCCTCTCTGTTGGTTGCAGTCATTCGGCCGGCCCCAGCGGGGCGAGGCCTCGGAAACCCGCGCGGAGCCGTTCCGGCACATTCTCACGCAGGATGTCGCCATGCGCGAGCACGACGATCGTCGGATTCCAGTCCAGCATCCGGCCCAGAGCGCGGGCCAGGGTGTCGCGATGGCCGGAAAAGGACAGCCACATGTCCAGCGGCATCTTGCCGTTCGGGGCGACGATGCCGCCCAGCCGCGCCAGCGGACGCAGCCAGAGGGGCATGTTCTCTGTGTGCATGTTCTCGATCAGGTCGGTCAGGATCAGCACCCGCGACGGGCGGTGAAAGAAGACGACCTCGCGGTGCACGCGGCTGCCGCGCACGATCATCTGGTCGATCTCGTCCTGCCAGCCGGGGTCGGGCGCATCGTCGAGGTCACGGTCGAACGCGACCGGATCGCCCTGTTTCGCGGCCCGTTCGCGCACCCCGGGCGAGGCCCAGGCGATGCTGTCCGGCACGGCCTCGGCCCAGGTCCCGATATGGGCGTAGTGGATCCAGTTGGGCGACACCAGGTGCCGGATGCGCCCCAACGCGCGCAGTTCGCTCTCCAGTTCCGCGGAATGCGCAATGGGCGAGTGCAGGAAGAGGTCGCCATCGGCCAGCCGGATCACCGTCATCCGCGTGGGGAAGGGGATGCCGTAGAACCGGATCTCGGGTCCGTTCGCCAGCCAGATCTCGGGGCCGATGGGCTGCAGGAGCGCGTCACTTGCCATAGACTTGCTCCGGCAGCCACAGCGCGACCTGCGGAAACACCATCACCGTCGCCAGCGCCAGCGCCATGACCAGCACGAAGGGGATGATCGAGCGGTAGATGTCGCCGATGCCGATCTCGGGCGGGGCCATCGCCCGCATCAGGAACAGGTTATAGCCGAAGGGCGGCGTCATATAGGCGATCTGGCAGGTGATTGTGTAGAGAACGCCATACCATACCAGATCGAAGCCCAGCTCGCCCACCAGCGGCACGTAGAGCGGTGCGACGATCACCAGCATGGCGGTGTCGTCCAGAAACGTGCCCATCAGGATGAAGCTCAGCTGCATCAGGATCAGGATCGCCCAGGGGCTCAGCCCCATGCGCTCGGTGAACAGGTTGTCGATGGCCTTGACCGCGCCCAGCCCGTCGAATACCGCGCCGAAGGCCAGCGCCGCCAGGATGATCCACATGAACATACACGAGATCCCCAGCGTGTTGCGAACCGAGGTCTCGAACACCTGCCAGGTCATCCGGCGCTTGAGCACCGCGGCCAGGAAGGCGGCGATGGCCCCGATGGCCGAGCTTTCCACCAGCGAGGTCCAGCCGTTCACGAAGGGCACCATCATCGAGAAGAAGATCACCAGCGGCAGCAGCCCCGCGCGCAGCAGCCGCAGCTTTTCCGCCAGGCCGACATCGCGCTCTTCCGGCGGCAGGGCCGGGCCCAGCGACGGGGTGATCCGGCAGCGGATCACGATGTAGAGGATGAACATTCCCGCCATCATCAGCCCAGGCAGGACGCCCGCGAGCCACAGCTGGCCCACCGGCTGGCGCGCGATCATCGCGTAGAGCACCAGCACCACCGAGGGCGGCACCAGGATGCCCAGGCTCGACCCGGCCTGGATCACGCCGGTGACCATCCGTTTGTCATAGTTGCGCTTGAGCAGTTCCGGCAGGGCGATGGTGGCGCCGATCGCCATGCCCGCCACGCTCAGCCCGTTCATCGCCGAGATCAGCACCATCAACCCGATCGTGCCGATGGCCAGCCCGCCCGAGACGCCGCCCATCCAGACATGGAACATCCGGTAGAGATCGTCGGCGATCTTGGATTCCGACAGGATATAGCCCATGAAGATGAACATCGGCAGCGTCAGCAGCGGATACCATTTCATCACCTTGATCGCCGCCGAAAAGCCCAGGTCATACCCGCCCCGGTCGCCCCACAGGAAGAGCGCGGCCACTACCGCGACAAAGCCGATGGCGCCGAACACGCGCTGACCGGTCAGCAGCATGACCATCATGGTCGAGAACATCAGGATCGCGATCATGTCATAGGACATCAGACCACCTCGCGCGGGATCTTGTCGCCGCGGATGCGCAGGATGTCCTTGCACAGCTCGCTGATCGCCTGCAGCAGCATCAGGAAGATGCCCAGGACCATGATCGACTTGATGGGCCAGAGATAGGGCCGCCAGACGCTCGAGCTGCGCTCGCCGCCGTATTGGAACGAATACATCAGGCTGTCCCAGCCGCCCCACAGAAGGATGACCAGGTAGACGATCAGGAACAGCACCGTGAAGGCGTCCACCTGCGCCTTGCGGCGGTCGCTCCACTCGCCATAGAGCAGGTCCATGCGCACGTTCGAGCCCATCTGGATCGAATAAGGCCCGCCCAGCATGAAATAGGCGACCATCGCGAACTGCGCCATCTCCAGGGTCCAGAGCGAGGGCACGAAGAACACCTTGGAAACCGTCGACCACAGCAGGATGCCCATCATCACGAAGATGCCGAACATCACCACCCGCCCGATCCAGCGATTGATCCGGTCGATGACGCGGACATAACCGCGCAGCAGGTTCATGGCGTCGCCCTCTCGTTGGTGTCCGGGGCGCTTTCTGGGTCCATCTCGGCGATCACCCGCGCCAGCGCCGGTGTCAGCAGGCCGGCGATCCGGTTCACGCCGGCCGGGGTGTCCAGCAGGTCGTTGCGCACCTCGATCATGACATTGGCCAGCCCGCGGCCGATCGCGTGCGCGCGCAGCGTGTGGGTCACTCCGTCGGCGGCGGAATAGGGCTCGTTCAGCGCGGTCCTGAGGCCGCTGTCGCCCAAGGCGCGCAGCAGGTGCCGCGCGGCGCGGTCGTCCGCGTCATGCAGAATGCCCAGCTCGACGTCGCGTCTACGGCCGTTATAGACCGGCGTGAAGCTGTGGACCGTGATCAGAAGCGATGCGTCCGGCCTTGCGTCGAGCGCCCCGGCCAGCGTCGCGCGGAACGGGGCATAGATCTCATGCCCGCGGGCATCGCGCTCTGCGGTGCTCAGACCGGTATTGCCGGGAATGTCGTAGACCTCGCTTTTTGCGGGGATCGAGTCGGGCGCCTCGGGCGGCCGGTTGCAGTCATAGACCAGCCGGCTGACCCGGGCGGCGACCAGCGGTGCATCGAGCGCACCCATCAGCTCGACGGCCAGCTCCATCGCGCCGATATCCCACGCGGCGTGCGATTGCGCCGCCGCGGCATCCAGGCCGAGTCCCCGCAGCGTGGCGGGAATGAACCGGCTTGCATGTTCGCAGACCAGCACCGCGCGGGCCGGACCGCTTGCGTTCAGCACCCGGACCGGGGGGCCTTCCAACGGGGTCAGCAGGGGTGACTCGGACACGGTTGCCATGTGTAGCATTGGTTACAGGAACCCCACGCCTGTCAATGAAATTTCTGTAGACATGACTACAAATCACCGTAGGCTGTAATAATCGCTAAAAACGAGGCGCCGGTGTCACCGACCACCAAGCTTGTGAAGCAAAAGATCCAGGACGCGACCGACACCCTCACGCGGTCCGAGCGACAGCTGGCGTCGATCCTGCTGCAGGATTATCCGATGGGCGGGCTGCAATCGATCACCAAGTTGGCGGTTGCGGCCGGCGTGTCCACGCCCACGGTGATCCGCATGGCGCGCAAGCTGGGCTTCGACGGCTTCCCCGACCTGCAGGACGCCCTGCGCGAAGAGGTGGCGGCCCAGATCAAGAAGCCCCTGTCCAAACGCGATGCCTGGGTCGTGGACGAAAGCGCCGAACACCCGCTGATGCGCTTTGCCGGCGTGGTCTGGACGAACATGCGGCACACGCTGGAACGCATCGACCTCGGACTCTTCGACGCGGTGGCGAAGCTGCTGGCCGAGACCGAGCGCCCGCTTTACGTCGTCGGCGGGCGGATCACCCGGTCGAACGCGGACTACCTGTTCAACCACATGCAGATCATCCGCCCCAACGTGACCATGCTGGGCAACTCGGCCAATGTCTGGCCGCAATACCTGCTGGACATGGGGCCGTCCTCGGTGCTGGTGATCTTCGACATCCGCCGCTACGAGGCGCATCTGGAAAAGCTGGCCCAGACCGCCGCCGAGCGTGGGGCAACCGTGGTTCTGTTCACCGACCAATGGGGCTCGCCCATCGCGCGCTGTGCCCATTACACATTCAACGGGCTGGTCGAGGCGCCGTCGAGCTGGGATTCGACCATCGCGCTGATGCTGATCGTCGAGGCGCTGATCGCCGAGGTGCAGACCACCCGCTGGGAAGAGAGCAAGGAACGGATCGAGGAGCTGGAGGCGATGTTCTCCTCCACCCGGATTTTCCGCAATCAGGGCTGAGCGCACAGCCCGTGTTCGCGGCTCGGGATTGGCGCAGTCCCGGCATGTGCTATCTTCGCCCGAACCTGCCCGGAAGGAGAGCGCCGATGTCCTGGAACCCCGCCCTGGATCCCGATTGTCCCACCGGCGACGCGGTCGACGCGATCGAAACCGTGATCGTGCCCCGCGCCCGCGATCTGGGCGGGTTCGAGGTGCGCCGCGCGCTGCCCGCGCCGCGCCGGCAGATGGTGGGCCCCTTCATCTTCTTCGACCAGATGGGGCCGGTCGAGTTCCTGACCGGGCAGGGGATCGACGTGCGCCCGCATCCGCATATCGGCCTGGCCACCGTCACCTATCTTTACAAGGGCCGGCTGCACCACCGCGACTCGCTGGGCACCGACCAGTGGATCGAACCGGGTGCGGTAAACTGGATGGTGTCCGGCCACGGCGTCACCCATTCCGAGCGCACCGACGGCGAGGCCCGCAAGGCGCCGCTGTCCATGATGGGCATCCAGACCTGGGTGGCCCTGCCGGAAGAGCTGGAGGACGCGCCGGCCTCCTTCGAGCACGCGCCCGAAGACGCGCTGCCGCTGTTGGAGGGCGAGGGCAAGCGGGTCCGGCTGATCCTGGGCGATGTCTGGGGCGAGACAGCGCCGGTCACCACCACATCCGAGATGTTCTATGCCGATGCCACGCTGGAACCGGGCGCGGCAATCCCCTTGCCCGACAACCATGAGGATCGCGGGGTCTATGTGATCGACGGCGCGGTCGAAGTGGCCGGGCAGGAGTTCGAGGCGGGCCGGATGATGGTCTTCCGCCCCGGTGACTCGTTGAGCCTGAAGGCCGGTGCGCAGGGCGCGCGGCTGATGATGCTGGGCGGCGCCACGCTGAACGGCCCGCGCCATATCTGGTGGAATTTCGTGGCCTCGTCCAGGGATCGCATCGACGCCGCCAAGGAGGCCTGGCGCGCCGGCGACTGGGCACATGGCCGCTTTCGCCTGCCACCGGGCGACGATGCCGAACACATCCCGCTGCCGGACCGGTGACGTCGCGACAATGCCGCTGCGAGCCCCGGTATTGTCGCCGGATTCGCCTCAATTCCAACGCTGGTTTCGCGGTCGATTGCCTGGGCATCCGCCTTGCGGACGGGGCGTTTCGCCCATGAAATCCAACCCGCCGGGAGACTTCGGGCCGGGCACTGGCACGGATGGCGCGGCGGCGCGGAAAAAAATCCGCATGCCTGCTTGACGAGGCAGGGGCGGGGCCATAATACAGCCCAACGCTCAGAGATGAGCGGGCAGTGAGCGGTTGTAGCTCAGTTGGTTAGAGTGCCGGCCTGTCACGCCGGAGGTCGCGGGTTCGAGCCCCGTCAACCGCGCCACCGCTGCCAGCCCCGGATCCGGGTCAAGGGATCGGCAATACGACCATGCGCGGTTGTAGCTCAGTTGGTTAGAGTGCCGGCCTGTCACGCCGGAGGTCGCGGGTTCGAGCCCCGTCAACCGCGCCATTTCCCGAAAATTCAGTCCAGGAACGCCCGCAGCGCGGCACTGGTGTCGCCCGGGTTGGTGTCCACGAAGAAATGGCCGCCCCGGATGGCCTGCGCGGACATCTCGGTGCATTTCCCCGACCACACCGCCGGCACGTCATAGGCCCCGGCCATCGCCCCCTGGGCGCCATAGAATACCCATGTCGGACAGTGCACGCGCGCATCCGCATCGGCGGAATCGTCATCGAAATCATGCATGAGGGCGGCGCGGTAGTCGTTGCACATGCCGCGAATGGTCTCGGGATCCCGCCAGGCCGCGCGATAGGCCGCCAGCTGCTTGTCATCGAACTCGGCCAACCCGGCGCCGCCCCAGCCGCTGAGGCAGGATTCGAAATAGAGATCCGGATCGTGCCCGATCAGGGTTTCGGGCAAGGGCGCGGGCTGGGCCAGGAAGAACCAGTGGTAATAGCTCTGCGCCACCTCGCGGCGCAACGGGGCGAGCAGCGTGGCGGTGGGCACGATGTCCATCACGCACAGCCGCGTCACCGCCTCGGGCGCATCCAGCGCCAGGCGGTGCGCCACCCGGCCGCCCCGGTCATGGCCCGCCACGGCAAAGCGCTCGAACCCCAGATGCCCCATCACCGCCAGTTGGTCGCGCGCCATCTCGCGGAAACTGTAGGCGGAGACCGGGCCGGGTTTTGCGCTGTTGCCGTATCCGCGCAGGTCCGGGCAGATCACGTCATGCGTTTCCGCAAGGGCAGGCGCCACATGCATCCACATGGCCCGGGTTTGGGGAAACCCGTGCAGAAGCAGCAGCGGCAGTCCCGATCCGCCACGGGAATAGGACAGCTCGACCCCGTCGCGCGTGAATGCGTGTTCGGTGAATCCGGGAATGCTCATGCCGGTCGCGCGGACAGCCGGTCCAGAACCCGCGCCCAGGACCGGATCCCCTTGTGAAAGCTCTTCACGTCGTATTTCTCGTTCGGAGAGTGGATCGCGTCGTCGTCGTTGGCGAACCCGATCAGCATGGAATCGAGGCCCAGGATGTTACGGAAGAACCCCACGACGGGGATCGAGCCGCCCATGCCGCAGAACACCGCCTCGCGGTTCCATTCGTCCGAGAGCGCCGCGCGCGCGGCCTCGAACTCGGGCCGGGCGATGTTCATCACCGCGGCGCGCGAGCCTTCCAGATCGTTGTTCCAGGTCACGTCGGCATCCGGCGAAAGCCGCTCTTCGACATGCGCCCGGATCTTGTCGCGCAGCGCGTCGGGATCCATGTCGCCGACCAGCCGGCAGGTGATCTTGCAATGCGCCTGGCTCGGGATCACCGTCTTGGTTCCGGCGCCGGTATATCCGCCCCACATTCCGTTGACCTCCAGCGTCGGGCGCGCCCATTGCTGTTCCAGCGTCGAATAGCCCTTTTCGCCATGCGCCTGGCTGTACCCCACAGAGTTGAGATATTCCGCTTCGTCGAACCCGCAGTCCTGCCACTGGCGCAGCTGGTCCTCGGGCACCTCATGTACGCCGTCGTAGAACCCGGCCACAGCGACGCGGCCGGTGTCCTGATCGTAGAACGAGTCGACGATGCGGGCGATCTCGCGCAGCGGGTTCAGGCCGGGGCCGCCGTAATGGCCCGAATGCAGGTCGATCCGCGGCCCGGTGATGGTGAACTCGTCCTTGAGCATCCCGCGCAGCTGCGAGGCGATGGACGGCACACCGCGCGACACCATCGACGTGTCGCAGACCAGGGCGATGTCGGCCTTCAGCTCGTCGGCGTTCTGTTCCAGGAACGGCACCAGCGAGGGCGATCCCGATTCCTCCTCGCCCTCGAAGAAGAAGGTGATGCGGCAGGGCAGGCTGCCCTCGACCGCGGCCCAGGCGCGGCAGGCCTCGACAAAGGTCATCAGCTGGCCCTTGTCGTCGGACGACCCGCGCCCGCGGATCACCGGGCCGGCATCCGTCTCTTCGATGGCCGGGTCGAACGGGTCGCGGTTCCACAGCTCCAGCGGGTCGACCGGCTGCACGTCGTAATGACCGTAGAACAGCAGGTGCGGCGCGTGCTCGGGCCCGTCCACATGGCCCACCACCATCGGATGCCCCGGCGTGGCGCGCTTTTCCGACGTGATCCCAATGGATTGCAGGTCGGATACCAGCCAGCTCGCGGCCTGCTCGCACTGCGCCTTGTAGTCAGGATCGGTCGAGATCGACGGGATCCGCAGCAGCTCCATCAGGCGGGTCTTGGCGTCGGGCAGGTCGGCGTCGATGCGGGCCAGAACATCCTCTAGTGACATGCGGTCCTCCGGGCTATCATGGGGTATTTCGCGGCCGACCGTAACAGCGTTCGGGCGACTGTCCAGAGGGGCCTTGATCCAGATCAAGGCTGCGACATGTGGACCGCTGCTAACCGGTTGATCGGGGCCTTGGATCTCTGTATCCAAGCTGGAACGCGTCAGCTGCCCCTGCGGCGCCTGACCGGGGATGCTGACCCCCGGGCGAACGACAAGGAGACGTCAGGTGGACTATACCGCCCAGCTGGACACCGCCATTGCCCGCCTTCACGACGAGGGCCGGTACCGCACATTCATCGACATCGAGCGCCGCAACGGGCAGTTCCCGCACGCGGTCTGGACCCGGCCCGACGGCAGCGAGCGCGACATCACCGTGTGGTGCGGCAACGACTATCTGGGCATGGGCCAGCATCCCGTGGTGCTCGAGGCGATGACCGAGGCTCTGGGCGCCGCGGGCGCCGGTTCTGGGGGCACCCGCAACATCAGCGGCACCACCGTCTATCACAAGCGGCTTGAGGCCGAGCTGGCCGACCTGCACGGCAAGGAAGCGGCGCTCTTGTTCACCAGCGCCTATATCGCCAACGATGCCACGCTGTCGACGCTGCCGCGGCTATTTCCGGGGCTGATCATCTATTCGGACGCGCTCAACCACGCCTCGATGATCGAGGGCGTGCGCCGCAACGGCGGGGCCAAGCGCATCTTCCGCCACAACGACGTCGAACACCTGCGCGAGTTGCTGGAGGCCGACGACCCGGCCGCGCCCAAGCTGATCGCGTTTGAATCGGTCTATTCGATGGATGGCGATTTCGGTCCGATCGAGGCGATCTGCGACCTGGCCGACGAGTTCGGCGCGCTGACCTATATCGACGAGGTGCACGCGGTCGGCATGTATGGCGCGCGCGGCGGCGGCGTGACCGAGCGGGACCGGCTGGCACATCGCATCGACATCATCAACGGCACCCTGGCCAAGGCCTATGGCGTAATGGGCGGCTACATCGCTGCCAGTGCGAAAATGTGCGACGCCATAAGGTCTTATGCGCCGGGCTTCATCTTCACGACCTCGCTTCCGCCGGCCGTGGCAGCCGGGGCCGCGGCTTCGGTCGCGCATCTCAAGCGGGCGCCCGAGTTGCGCGAACAGCATCAGACCCAGGCGAAGATCCTCAAGACCCGGCTCAAGGCCATGGGGCTGCCGCTGATCGACCACGGCTCGCATATCGTGCCGGTGATCGTCGGGGACCCGGTGCACACCAAGAAGCTCAGCGACATGCTGCTGGACAGCTACGGCATCTATGTCCAGCCGATCAATTTCCCCACCGTTCCACGCGGAACCGAGCGGTTGCGGTTCACCCCGTCGCCGGTCCACGGGCCGGACGAGATGAACCACCTGGTCCGCGCGATGGACGAACTTTGGTCGCATTGTGCGCTAAATCGCGCCGAACTTGCCGGTTAACCTCACGCATTAGTGTGCAACTCGCTTGCCACGTGTTAGGCTGCCTGAAACAACAAGCGCAGCCGAATCGGGACTGGGGTCGATCATCGGCTTGGCTGAAACACGCGGCAGGGTAGATGGGGCGGCAGGCATGATCGGGCGCAGGTCCAAGCGCGATATCGAAGAAGCGGCAGAGGTTGTCCAACCCAAGGGGTTCGACGACTTCGAATTGCGTCTGGGCGATATCATGCGCGGCGAACGCGCCACTATGGGCAAGTCTCTCCTCGATGTTCAGCGAGAGCTGCGGATCAAGGCGAACTACATCGCCGCCATCGAGAACTCTGATCCTTCCGCCTTCGACACGCCCGGTTTCATCGCCGGGTACGTGCGCTCCTATGCGCGCTACCTGGGCATGAACCCCGACGAGACCTTTGCCACCTTCTGCCAGGAAAGCGGCTTCGAGGTCGCCCATGGCATGTCTTCCGAGGCGTCGGTGATCAAGAAGCAGACCGCGGGCCTCGCCAAGGCGCCGGCCCGCGGCCGCGATCCCTTCGTCGCGCCGGCCACGCCCTTTATTCCGGGCGGCGAGCCTTTGATGAGCCGGATCGAACCGCGGGCGATCGGTTCGATGATGGTGCTCGTCGCGCTGATCGGCGGGATCGGCTATGGCGCACTGACCGTGCTCAAGCAGGTCCAGCAAGTGCAGGTCGCACCGGTCGAACAGGCGCCGGTGGTCCTGTCGGACCTGGATCCGCTGGCCGGAGCGGCCGGGGCCGGGGAGACCGACGAGGACGGGCTGACGGCGCCGAGCGCCGAGGCCCTGGACCGCCTCTATCGTCCGCAGGCGCTGGACGTGCCGGTGCTGGTGTCGCGCGACGCGCCGATCTCGACGCTCGATCCGCGCATGGTGGGCAGCTTCCGCGCGCCGGAACTGCCCGAGGTGCAGCTGGCCGAGGCAACACCGGCCGGCGACCCCCGCGACGGGCGCTGGCGTCCCGGTCCGACCGTGCCGTCGGTATCGCCCGCCGCCGGGTCGGTCCCGCAGGTCGTCGAGCCGGCCAAGCCCAACCTGGTGATGGTGGCGGTGCGCCCGTCCTGGGTGCGCGTGACCGCCGCGGACGGCACGCATATCTACGAAGAGATAATGGAACCCGGCACCACCTATGAGGTGCCGCTGACCGAAGAACCGCCGACACTGCGGGCCGGCGAATCCGGCGCGGTGTATTTCCTGGTCAACGGCCAGCATTTCGGACCCGTCGGCGACCGCGGCGTCGTCACCAAGAACCTGCCGCTGTCGATTGCCGAAGTGACCGACCGCTACCAGGTGGCCGACATCCAGCAGGATGACGACCTCGCCCGCATGGTGGCCGAGGCGCAGGCGCAGCCGGCCGCCGATCAGGACATCGCCGGCAACTGACCGCATTGCAGGCACCGCGCCACGGGCCTATGTAGGCGGTGACGCATCAAGACGCGAGCCTGCATCATGTCGCTGAACCCGATCCGCCCCTGGCGCAACATCTACCGCCGCAAGTCCCGCCGGATCATGGTCGGCTCGGTGCCGGTCGGTGGGGATGCACCGATCTCGGTTCAGACCATGACCAACACGCCGACCACCGATGTCGCCGCAACCGTGGCGCAGGTGCAGGCCGCGGCAGAGGCGGGGGCGGATATCGTGCGGGTCTCGGTGCCCGACGAGGCGTCCTCGCGCGCCCTGCGCGAGATCGTGCGCGAAAGCCCGGTGCCGATCGTCGCCGACATCCATTTCCACTATCGCCGCGGCATCGAGGCGGCCGAGGCCGGGGCTGCCTGCCTGCGCATCAATCCGGGCAATATCGGATCGCCCGAGCGTGTCCGCGAGGTGATCGCCGCGGCCCGCGATCACGGCTGTTCCATGCGGATCGGGGTCAATGCCGGCAGCCTGGAGAGGCACCTTTTGGAGAAATACGGCGAGCCCTGTCCCGAGGCGATGGTCGAATCCGGGCTGGAGCATATCCGCATCCTCGAGGACAACGATTTCCACGCCTTCAAGATCAGCGTGAAGGCCAGCGACGTGTTCCTGGCCGCCGCCGCGTACCAGGGCATCGCCGAGGCCACCGACGCGCCGATCCACCTCGGGATCACCGAGGCGGGCGGGCTTGTCTCGGGCACCATCAAGTCGGCGGTCGGGCTTGGCAACCTGCTCTGGATGGGGATTGGCGACACCATCCGCGTGAGCCTCAGCGCCGATCCGATCGAAGAGGTCAAGGTCGGCTACGAGATCCTGAAATCGCTGGGCCTGCGCCATCGCGGCGTGAACATCATCTCCTGCCCGTCCTGCGCGCGGCAGGGGTTCGACGTGATCGCCACCGTGGCCGAACTGGAAAAGCGGCTGGAACACATCAAGACGCCGATGAGCCTGTCGATCATCGGCTGCGTGGTGAACGGCCCCGGCGAGGCCCTGATGACCGATGTGGGATTCACCGGCGGCGGCGCGGGGGCGGGCATGGTCTATCTGGCGGGCAAGGCCAGCCACAAGATGACCAACGAGCAGATGATCGACCATATCGTCGAGCAGGTCGAGCGGAAGGCCGCGGAACTCGACGACGTGAAAGCCGCCGAGTAGGTTCAAAAACGGGCAGGGCGGTCAGGCGGATTGCATCTGCTTGTGCTGCTCGATCCGGTGTTCGGGCAGGTGACGCGCGGCGCTCAGTTCCTTCTCCAGACTCCGGATCCGGGCACGCTTTTTCCGCAGGTCGGTGTCCAGAGCGAGCGTCTTTTCGCTAAAGGCTTGATTCTGCTTCATCTGCTTGAGCAGTTGCAGCCGTGTCGCAATCAGCTTCTTGGTCGTCAGATACCACAGGACAAAGAAGGCCGGCGCTGCCACGAGCCAGAGAAACACCATGAAGCCATTTGCAAGCATTGTCATTTACCGCTCTCTCTTTTCGATTATTCAACCTAAGATTGAAAGTATCTCAAGAGGTATTTACAGATAGTTACCGCGCCGACCGAATTGCGCCCGACCGGCTGAAGGCTTTCGCAAGAGCGTAGGACGGATCCCGCACGGCGTCATCCGCGGCGCGCGTAGCGGTTGAAATCAGGCCGATTTTCGCCGGTCCGCCCCTGGCCCGCGGCGTGGTGTGGCGCGCGGTTCAGCCGCGGTCGTTGCGGATTTCGTTGACCAGGTCCAGCATCCGGTCGGCCGGCAGGTAGCCGCGCAGCATCTCGGAGTCCAGCACGAAAGTGGGCGTGCCCGAGATCTTCAGTTCCTGCGCCAGCGCCCGGGTGCGGGCGATCTGTTGGGTCACGGCCTCGCCCTCCATCGCCGCCAGGATCGGCTCGACATCCAGGCCCAGACCCTCGCCGATGCGGCGCAGGGCGGTGTCGTTCACGTCGCCGTCATAGGCCATCAGAGCGTCATGTACCTGCTTGTAGGCGTCGTCGCCGGCGACCTGCTTGGTGGCGATGGCAAAGCGCGAGGAGATCATCGAGGCTTCGCCCAGGATGGGGAATTCCTTGATCACCAGCCGGATGTTGCCGTCCTCTTTCAGCACCTGGTCCACCTCCGGCACCGCACGGCGGCAAAAGCCGCAGCGGTAGTCCATGAACTCGACCAGCGTCACGTCGCCGTCGGGATTGCCGCCGACCCAGGAATAGCCGTCGTTGAACAGCTCGTCCGCCTTCGCGGCGACCAGCTCCTCGTCGGCCAGCGCCTCGGCCTCGGCCTGTCGCTGTTCGAGGATGTTGATGGCCTCGACGATGACCTCGGGGTTCTCCAGCAGGTATTGCCGAACCTCGGCGCCGAAGGCGTCACGCTCCTGGTCGGAGAGTGCGGTGAGGTCCGAGGCTCCTGCCGGCGCGGCGAGCAGGGACAGGGCAGCCAGGCCCGGGGCAGCATAGCGGAGCATCATCGTTTCCTCTTTTCTGCGTTTTCGGTTGCAATGAGCACATCTTCGGCACGTTGCCAACCGGTCGATCCGGTCGGCAGCTGTCCGATGGCCCGTTTGGCGTGTATCTGCGCATCGTCCATGCGCCCCTGCAAGGCATAGCGTTCCGCCGTCACCAGCGAGGCCATGCCGTTCTGCCCGGATCGCGCATAGGCCATCGCCAGGTCGCGCATCATCCGTGTGTCGCGGTAATCGCGGGCCCGCGCCCGCTCCAGAACCTCCAACGCCGCGTCCGGCTTTCCCGAGGCCAGCAGCGCCCGGCCATAGCCGGCCAGGATCAGCGGTTCGGTCGGGGCCAGGTCCACCGCCCGGCCATAGGCGGCCACCGCTTCGCCGACCCGGCGGTTTTCGATCAGGATCTGGCCCTTGAGCTCGTAGTAGAACGGATCCTCGGGCCGCAGGGCCAGCGCCCGGTCGATTTCCCGCCGGGCCGCGCCGAGGTTCTGGCTGCGGTGATGGGCGATAGCCAGGCGCATGTGGCGGATGTCGGCGTGACGCTCGTTTGTCGCGCGTCGCTGGGTCCATTTGGGGCTGCGGGTGAAGGCCGAGACCTTGCCCTGGATCCGGGCGAACCAATAAGCGGTCTCGGGCCGGGTGTCGGGCTGTGGGCCGGCCGCGTCCAGGTAACTCTCGGCGGCGCGGAGCCGGTCGCGGGTCAGCGGATGCGAGCGCATATAGGGGTCTTGGGCGGCCGGGCTCAGGTTCTCCTGCCCGGCAAAGGCGCGGTGCAGGTCGACCAGACCCTGCAGGTCGATGTCCGAGGCGCGCAGCAGGCTGGCCGCAGTGCGGTCAGCGGCGGATTCCTCGGCCCGGGTGTGGCTGAGAAAGCTGCGCAGGGCCGAGCTCTGGGTGCCCGTGGCGATGCCGGCCGCGGCCTCTCCGGCACCGGCCGCCCCGGCCAGGATGGCCAGCGCCAGGCCCAGGCCGGCGGCATTGCGTGCGCTTTGCAGGTTCTGCATGCGCCGGGCGATATGGCCGTTGGCGATATGCGCCGCCTCATGCGCGATCACCGCCTGCAGCACATCGGCCCGGTCCACCTTGAGGATCAGACCGTAATTGAGAAAGATTGCATTGTGGTCCAGCACGAAGGCGTTGAACTTGCCGTCATTGACCAGCAGGATCTTGACCCGTTTGGGGTTCAGCCCGGCGGCGCGCAGCACCGGAAAGGCCAGCTCGCGCAGCCCGTTCTCGATATCGGGATCGCGCAGCAATGTCAGGGCGCGGGCGGGCAGCGCGGTCAGCAGGCACAGGGCCAGGCCCAGCACGAGGGTCGGGATTGACGTCCGCCGGGTTCCGCGTTTCAAGTCCATCAGCGCAAAATGGGAGAAGGCCATGCGAAACTCAACCCGGTCCGAGGTCGATCCCTTTATCGTGATGGACGTGATGGAGGCCGCGCGCCGGGCCGAGGAGGGCGGGCGGCGCATCATCCACATGGAGGTCGGCCAGCCCGGAACCGGCGCGCCGGCCGGCGCAATCGAGGCGGTGGCCGGCACGATGCGGCAGGACGCGATGGGCTATACCGTTGCGCTGGGTCTGCCGGCGCTGCGGCGGCGCATCGCGCGGCTCTACGGCGAGTGGTACGGGGTCGACCTGAACCCGGACCGGGTGGTGGTGACGCCGGGTTCGTCCGGCGCCTTCCTGCTGGCCTTCACGGCCCTCTTCGACTCCGGCGACCGGGTGGGAATCGGCGCCCCCGGATACCCGTCCTACCGCCAGATCCTGACGGCGCTGGGGCTGCGCCCGGTGGACATCGAAACCGCGCCCGGGAACCGCCTGCAACCGGTGCCCGCGGATCTGGACGGGCTGGACCTGGCCGGGCTGATGGTGGCCTCGCCGGCCAATCCCACGGGCACCATGCTGGACCACGCGGCAATGGGTGCGCTGATCGAGGCGGCGCGGGCGCAGGGCGCCAGCTTCATCAGCGACGAGATCTATCACGGGCTGGAATACGAGAACCGGGCGGTAACGGGGCTGGAGCTGTCGGACGAGCTCTACGTGATCAACTCGTTTTCCAAGTATTTCTCGATGACAGGCTGGCGGGTGGGCTGGATGGTGGTGCCCGAGGACCATGTGCGCGTGGTCGAGCGCATCGCCCAGAACCTGTTCATCTGCCCACCGCATGTCAGCCAGGTCGCGGCCCTGGCCGCGTTGGACTGCGAGCCGGAATTGCAAGCAAATCTGGATATTTACAAGGCAAACCGAAAGCTGATGATCGAGCGGCTGCCCAGTGCCGGGTTCACCCGCTTCGCGCCACCTGACGGGGCGTTCTACATCTACGCGGATGTCTCGGACCTGACCGATGACAGCCGCGCCTTCGCGGCCGAGATCCTGGAGCAGGCCGGCGTGGCGGTGACGCCGGGGCTGGATTTCGATCCTGTGCGGGGCCATCGCACCTTGCGTTTCTCCTATGCGCGGGCGACGGCGGATATCGAGGAAGGTCTGGCCCGACTGGCCGATTTCATGGCGCGGCGCGAGCGGGCGTTCCCAACCCCGGCGCGCTGAGGTAACGTGAGCGCCAAAAGCCGAGGCAAGAGACCCGAGGGCATGAGCAGACTGATCTCCATTCTGGCGCTGATCTGGGCGCTGACCGTTCCTGCCGCCGCGCAGGAGTTTACCGGATTCGCGCGTATCGACAGCGCGCGCAGCCGGATCTCGGATGCTGGTGCGACGGATGTCCGCATCGACCTGTTCCTCAGCCAGGGCGTGCCCTACCGGATCTTTACCCTGGACGCACCGCCGCGCCTTGTGCTGGATTTCCGCGAGGTGGATTGGGGCGATCTGGATCACGACACGCTGCAGGCGTCCGGAATCGCGGGTGTGCGGTTCGGCACCTACCTGCCGGGTTGGTCACGCATGGTCCTCGACCTCGGCGCGCCGATGAACGTGGTTCAGGCCGGTCTCGACATCGACGACGTGACCGGCCGTGCGCATCTGGGCGTTTCGCTCGCGCCGGTGAGCGCCGAGCGGTTCGCCGCGACCGCGGGCGCCCCGCGCGATCCGCGCTGGGATCTGCCGCCCGCCGCCCCGATCGAGCCCTCCCCGCACCGCGGCCCCGACGGGCCACTTGTCGTTGTGCTGGATCCCGGACATGGCGGCGTGGATCCCGGTGCCGAGGTGGACGACGTGGCCGAAAAGGACCTGATGCTGATCTTCGCCCGCGAGCTGCGCGAGTTGCTGCTGCGCAGCGGCGGCTTCGAGGTGATCCTGACCCGCGACGGCGACCATTTCGTGTCGCTGGAGCGGCGTATCGACCTGGCGCATCGGGCGGGTGCCGATGTGTTCGTGTCGCTGCATGCGGATTCGCTGGCCGAGGGCCAGGCGCATGGCGCCACCGTCTACACCTTGTCCCAGGACGCCTCGGACGTGGCGTCGGCCAAGCTGGCGGAACGCCACGACCGGGACCAGTTGCTGTCCGGCGTCGATCTGAGCCACGCCGACGATCAGGTGACCGGCGTACTGTTGGATCTGGCGCGGCAGGAAACCCGGCCGCGCAGCGCCGCGCTGGCGCAGTCGCTGGTGGATATGATGACCCGGCAGGGCGGCCCGATGAACACCCGGCCGCTTCGCTCGGCGACCTTCTCTGTTCTCAAGGCCGCCGACATCCCCTCGGTGCTGGTCGAGATCGGCTTCCTCTCCAGCCCGCGTGACCGGAAGAACCTGAACGATCCGGACTGGCGCGCGGGCATGGCGCGCGGCGTCCGCAACGGCCTGCGACAATGGCTGGCCGAGGACCGCGCGCGGCGCGCCCTGGTGCGTCAGTAGCGCCTCAGGCGCTCTGCTTCTCGGCGGCGGCAAGGGCCTTGTCGATCTCGCCGCGGATCTCCCTCTGATGCGCGGCCAGGATGTCTGTGCCGACCTTCTCGGCCAGGCCCTGCTTCTCGATCTCGCTGGTGATCTTCGAGATGGCCTTGGCCTCGGATGAGGCCCCGTCCAGGGCGTCGGCCACGATGCGCTCCAAGTCATTGAGATACCCGGTCAGCGCCTTGGCGATGGCCCGGCCGGTAAAGAACTTGTGGGCCATGCGGATCAGCGTCTGCAGCACGATCTCGCTGCCGATCTTGCGCGGCAGGCCCGGATGGCGGCTGATGATCTCCTTGATCCCTTCGCCCGCCCAGCGGTTCGCCGTGGGCCAGAGGCGCTTGCCGATCCAGCGGGCGTTGACCATGCGCGCGGCCAGCCGGTCGCCCACGCCCGCCATGATGATCTTGCCGACCTTGCCGCCGATCCAGCCCGAGAAACCGCCGGCAATGCTGGCGAAGGTCACCCGCTTGAGCGAGCCGTAGACGCCGCCTTCCTTGGTCCACTGGCCCTTGAGGATCAGCCCGTTGGCGATTTCCTGAACTGTGTTCTTGGTGGCGGCCACGCCGGCGCCGGCAGCGGTCGGATTGACGCCGTTGGTCACCAGGATCAGTTGCACGATGTCGAAGGCCCCGTCGCGCAGATCGACCGAGATCTCTTCGCAGATCTTGGCGCTCTGGCGCAGTTCCTTGCCCAGGATGTTGATATCGAAGGCCACCGCATCCAGCGCGATCTTGGCCTGTTTCATCTGCTTGAGCGCCTTGAGCAGCTTCTTCTGGTCGGTTCCATAGGTCAGATCGACCAGCTTGCTCACCTCGGCCGAGGCTTTCTTGAGCGACTTTGCCGGTCGGTCGATATCTGCATCGGGCGTCACCGCCTTGACGAAGAATGTCCAGAACCCCTCTTTCATCTCGCGATACTGCGCCTGGTAATTGCGCAACGTGTCCATGAAACGCATGACTTCGGTATGCAGGCGCGACTGGATCGCCGAGACCGCATGGTCCATCTGGTCCTCGGTGAAATTGTAGGTCTTGCCGCGCCACTTGACCTGATAGACCTTGCCCTTGAGCGGCACCTCTTCCTCGGGGGCCATCATTTCGGCGATCTTGCGCGGCGCCATGTCGAGCATCTTGAAGGTCTTGGACCCCGGTTCGATCACGCTGGTCACGCGGGTCTTGGCCACCTCCTTCTGGAAATGCCCGATGGCGGTGATGGTGGGCTGGTCGATCTTGCCGCTGGTGCGCGGCTTCTTGTAGCCGACCGCCTCGGCATGGTCGCCCAGCATCTGCTGGATCAGCTTGACGTCCTTGGGATCGTTCACGGCGGTCTTGCCCGCGCCGACGGGAGACTTGATCTTGGGCATAACTGTAGCTTTCCGAAACAAAAAATGACTTGGAACGCCACGCACCGAACCCGGCCACGTGACGTGCGGGCCTTAAATTGCCGTCCAGACTACACCAAATGCGCATCTGCGCCAAATTCCGCGCCGCGACGTAGCCCTTGCAACGGCGCCGACTTCCGCGCATGAGCGGGCGGCTGAAACACGCCTCGTGTTTTGACGCCCGATCCGTGCGACACTATATAGAGGCCACCTTCAACAAAGGGCTGCAACGTGATCCGGTTCATCCTCTCCTTCTTCGGAGCGATCTTTGGCCTTCTGACGCTGGGCATCTTCATGGCCGCGCTGACGCTGGGCGGCATCTTCTGGATGTATGCCCGCGACCTGCCCAGCCATGAATCGCTGGCGCAGTACGAGCCACCGACGATCAGCCGGATCTACTCGGGCAAGGGCCACCTGATCGACGAGTTCGCACAGGAACGCCGCCTGTTCACCCCGATCGAAACCATTCCCGACCTGGTGAAGCAGGCCTTCATCTCGGCCGAGGACAAGAATTTCTACAGCCACAAGGGCTATGACCTGCGCGGCATCGCCGCCGCCGGGATCGAAGCGGTCCGCTCGCGCGGGGAAACCGTGCGCGGCGCCTCGACGATCACCCAGCAGGTGATGAAGAACTTCCTGCTGTCCGGCGACCGCCGCGCCGAGCGCAAGATCAAGGAGATCATCCTGGCCGCGCGTCTCGAGCACACGCTGGACAAGGAGCAGATCCTCGAGCTTTACCTCAACGAGATCTACCTGGGTCAGAACTCCTATGGCGTGACCGCTGCCGCCCAGACCTATTTCAACAAGACGCTCGGCGAACTGGCCCCGCACGAGGCGGCCTTCCTGGCGTCGCTGCCCAAGGCGCCGTCGGACTATCACCCGGTCCGCCGCAAGGAGCGTCTGCTGGCACGGCGCAATTTCGTCCTGCGCGAGATGGAGGAGAACGGATTTCTCGACGAGGCCACATACGAGGCCGAGCGCGCACAGCCGCTGCGTTCGGTCCAGAACGGCGATTTCGAGAGCTTCCGCACGGCCCTGCCGCCGCGCGACTACTTCACCGAGGAAATCCGCCGCCAGCTGAGCGAGGATTTCGGCGAGGGCGAGTTCTTTACCGGCGGCTTCACCGTGCGCGCCACGATCGACGAGGAATTGCAGGTCGAGGCCGCCGAGGCGCTGCGTCGCGGGCTGCAGAAATACGACCGCTCGCGCGGGGCCTGGCGGGGCACCGACAAGACCATTCCCGCCGATCAGCTGGAGAGCGAAGAGGCCTGGCGTGCCGCGCTGAACGAGGCGGACGTGCCGCGCGATATCGAACTGGACGGCACCTGGCACCCGGCGGTCGTGCTGGAAGTGGGCGAGCAGCAACTGCGCGTGGGTGTCGAGGATGCCGCGGAAACCGGCACCGTCCCGCGCTCGGACATCGAATGGATGCGCGGTTCCTTCGTCGACAATTTCGAGGCCGGCGACGTCGTGCTGGTGCGCGCCACCGAGACCGAGGGAACCTGGTCGCTGCGCCAGGTGCCTGAGGTGCAGGGCGGTTTTGTCGCGATGGATGTGAATTCCGGCCGCGTCCTGGCGATGCAGGGCGGGTTCTCCTACCAGGATTCGGTATTCAACCGCGCCACCCAGGCGCAGCGCCAGCCCGGTTCCTCCTTCAAGCCCTTCGTCTATGCCGCCGCGCTCGACAGCGGCTACAGCCCGGCCACCATCGTGGTCGACGCGCCCATCGAGGTGAACACGCCCCAGGGCCTGTGGCGGCCCAAGAACTCGAGCAACCAGTTCTATGGTCCCACGCCGCTGCGCACCGGGATCGAGATGTCGCGAAACCTGATGACGATCCGCCTGGCGCAGGAAGTGTCGATGCCCGTGGTCGCGGGTTACGCCGAGCGGTTTGGGGTCTATGACCACATGGGCCCCTACCTGGCCAATTCGCTGGGGTCCGAGGAGACGACCCTCTACAAGATGGTGTCGGCCTACGCGATGTTCGCCAATGGCGGCGAACGGGTCGAGCCGACCCTGGTGGACCGGATCCAGAACCGCCACGGCGAAACGATCTATCGCCACGATGACCGCGATTGCGTCGAATGCACGGATGCCTCGATCCCGCGCGACTCCGCGCCCCGGATCGTCACACGGCGCGAACAGGTGATGGACCCGGTGACGGCCTACCAGCTCAGCTCGATGTTGCGCGGCGTGGTCGAGCGCGGCACCGCCAGTCGGGTTATCAACCTGCCGGTTCCGACCGCCGGAAAGACCGGCACCACCAACGAGTCCAAGGATGTCTGGTTCATCGGCTTCACCTCGAACATCGTGGCGGGCTGCTACATGGGCTATGACCAGCCGCGGCCGATGGGGCGGGGGGCCTATGGCGGCACCATGTGCGGCCCTGTGTTCCAGGAGTTCATGACCGAGGCGGTGAAGAAATACGGCGGCGGTCCCTTCGACGTGCCCCCGGGCGGCCATTTCATCAAGATCGACCGTTATACCGGCGCCCGTCTGCCCGACAGCGCCAGCGGCGCCAATGTCGTGGCCGAGTATTTCCGCGATGGCGAACAGCCGATCTTTGGCCTGACCTATGACGGCGGCTTTGCGATGGGGTCGAACCTGCCGCTGTTCGACGAGGTGGCGACCTCGGGCCAGCAGGTCACGACCTCGACCGGGCAGCAGACCACCGTTGGTCCCAAGGCCAATTTCGGCACGGTCAGTTCGGGCGGGCTCTACTGACCTGCCAGGCTCAGCAGCTTCTCCAGCAGCGCCGCCTCGCGTTCCCCTGACAGCCGGCCCTGCGCGCGCCAGGTGATCGACTGGGCGCATTTCACCACGGCCCAGCGCCGCAGTGTTTCGGTGGGAACGTCCAGCGCCCGGGCGAAGCGCTCGGCGCGCGCGGGCAGGCCGCCAGCCCTACGCGATCCCCGAGGATTGCGCAGGGCATTCGCCAGCTCCTAACCGCGGTCGCCCAGATAGCCCTTGGCGTCGAAAACACGCGGCCCTTCCGGCGTCATAATCACGTTGTCATGGTGCAGATCGCCGTGCAGCGGGCGGGGGTCGGCCTGACTGGTGAGAAGGCGGTCCGCCAGGAATTGCGCGCGGGCCATGTCGCGTCGCAGGCCCGTGGGACAGTCGGGCGCGGCGCGCAGGTCAAGGAGCGCCCGGAAACTCTCGGCCAGTGGCGTCAGCCCGGTGATCCGGGGCAGGGGCGGGTGATGCAACGCCGCCGCCGCTTCCGCCAACAGGCGGTCGGCCCGCACCGGCGCACCGGCGCGCGCGATGTCGCCCAGGCTGGGACCAGTCAGACGCGCCATGACAACGACACGCCCCGAATCCTGCAGGATTTCGACCGCGCCGCACCCTCGCATCGCCGCAAGATACCGGGTGCCCGCCGCCTCGTTGCCGCGATCGGCGCGCGCATGGAGCTTCAGCACAAGGGCGCGCCCATCCGTGCTGCGCACCGCCCAGACCCGCGCAAACCGTAGCGGTCAAGGATCTCGGCAGGCGGGTCGGTCATTTCCGGCAGCACACCTTCAGGTGATCTTGTGACTGGGTCTGCCACTTGGTATCACGCAATCCGCACAAGCCAAGTCAGGACAACCCATGCGCGCCGAGACCCAGAATATCGTGGCAGAGATCGAGAAGTCGCTGGAGCTTCTGGCCCAGCGCATGGATTACGAGACCGCACCGCACCGGCTTGAGGAATTCAACGCCCGTGTCGAGGACCCCAACCTCTGGGACAACCCCGATGCCGCGCAGAAGCTGATGCGCGACCGCCAGGCGCTGGTGGATTCTATCGAAACCTACGAGCGCATCCGGCAGGAGCTGACCGACCATGTGGAACTGATCGAGCTGGGCGAGGCCGAAGGCGATGACGAGGTGGTGGCCGATGCAGAGGCCGCGCTGAAGTCGCTGCAGAAGACCGCCGCCGAAAAGGAGCTTGAGGCGCTTCTGGACGGCGAGGCCGATGGCAACGACACCTTCCTTGAGATCAACGCCGGCGCCGGTGGCACCGAGAGCTGCGACTGGGCGGCGATGCTGGCGCGGATGTATGTCCGCTGGGCCGAGAAGAAGGGCTACAAGGTCGAGCTTCAATCCGAGAGCGCCGGGGACGAGGCAGGCATCAAGTCGGCCGCCTACAAGATCTCGGGCCACAATGCCTACGGCTGGCTGAAATCCGAAAGCGGCGTGCATCGCCTGGTGCGCATCTCGCCCTATGACAGCGCCGCCAAGCGACACACGTCGTTCAGTTCGGTCTGGGTCTATCCGGTGGTCGATGACGACATCGAAATCGACGTGAACCCGGCCGATATCCGCGTGGACACGTATCGCTCCTCCGGCGCCGGCGGGCAGCACGTGAACACCACAGACTCGGCCGTCCGGATCACGCATATCCCCACCGGGATCGTCGTCACCAGTTCGGAAAAGTCCCAGCACCAGAACCGTGACATTGCCATGAAGGCCCTGAAATCAAGGCTCTACCAGCAAGAGCTCGACCGTCGCAACGCCGAGATCAACGCCGCCCACGAGGCCAAGGGCGATGCAGGCTGGGGCAACCAGATCCGCTCCTATGTGTTGCAGCCCTACCAGATGGTGAAGGACCTGCGCACCAACCACGAGACCTCGGACACCAAGGGCGTGCTCGACGGCGACCTCGACGGGTTCATGGCCGCCACGCTGGCGCTCAACGTCTCGGGCAAAAGCCGCGCCGAAGCGCAGGGCGAGGATTGAACTAGAGGCCGTCGGTCAACCAATAATCGATCCCGTCGGGCGTAATTTCCACTTGGCCCAATGTATCGAGATAGCGGTCGGCCATGTCCATTTCATAGGCGTTCTCGCCGGATGATGTGCGCGGGTTGTCCGAAATCCTGAAATGGCCCTCAGCTGCCTGTCGTGGTGCATTCATGAAGATCAGATCAATTCGGTCGGTCTCTGCAGTCCAGGTGGGAATAAACTCATCCCGGTAGGTCAAAATCGAAAAGCCCGGCCGATCAGACCCTAGGGCCGGTCCATTGCTGTTGCTTTCACCGAGGGTATTTGCGCCGACCTGGCCACCGCGAAATTCGCCTACGAGATCCAGGATTCGAATTCGACCGCCTTGTCCATCCGAAATGATTACATCTTGTCCGTCCGTCGACATCTCCAAAGTTCCACGGAAGGAAGAGTGAAAGACCAAGAGGTCATCATTGTCGGGGTCAAAGTCTAGAATGATCGTCTCGCCGATGTCTTCTACTCTACCAGCTGAAGAATCGAACCCGAACACGAAGTCGTCTCCGCCTGACCCACCAACCATTACTGTCCGCCCCCTATCCGCGAACAGGGCGTCGCTCCCGGATCCCCCATCCAGGTAGTCGTCGCCCTTACCCCCGATCAAACTGTCGTTGCCGGCGCCGCCGAACAAACCACCACCCGGGATCCCGGGAGGCGCGTTGGCGGGAGGTATTTCCGACTGCGACGCGTGACCGTAGTGACGGCCGTTTTCAAAGTCGAAGAAAGAAATCCCGTCATTTCCTACCCCCCCGAACAGGAGATCATTGCCCGTACCTCCGACCAGTAGATCGATGCCAAGGCCGCCACTCAAAAAATCGTCGCCGCCTCCACCGGTCAAAACGTCATTGTCCATCCCACCAAAAAGCCTGTCGTTGCCCGTTCCTCCGTTGATCCGATCATCGCCCATATTGCCGAACAAAAGGTCGAAACCGCTTCCTCCGTCTAGTAGGTCCGCCCCGGTAAGCCCGACCAGGCGGTCGTCGCCCGATCCCCCCCAAAGCTCATCATCGCCGCGTCCTCCCATGAGGAAATCGTTGCCATGTTCACCCAAGAGGAAATCGTCTCCAAGGCCCCCATGCAGATCGTCACCACCGGATCCGCCAGAGATAGTATCGTGGCCCAAACCGCCAAACAGGCTGTCGGACGACACGGCTTCGTTCCGGTTGTCATCGTAATTGTCACCCCAGATTGAATCGTTGCCGCGCCCGCCGATGACTAGATCGGCGCCGTCGTTTCCAACGAGGAGGTCGGCGCCGGTACCGCCAAGTAGAGTATCGCTGCTCCCTCCTCCGAGAAGTGCGTCGATTCCCGGTCCTCCGACCAGAAAGTCTTGCCCGCGGCCTCCTCGAATGTCGTCATCACCGAGGCCGGCGAAAACGAGGTCGTCGTCGTCGCCCGCCAGAACGAGATCCGAACCGGGTCCAGCCCAGACCGTGTCGTTTCCCGACCCCGCGATGAGCGCATCGGTTCCCCCGTTACCGGCAATCCGATCATTCCCGTCATCGCCGTATATGACGTCGTCGCCACGTCCGCCTGACAGATCGTCGCTGCCGTCCAGCCCGCGCAGCCAATCCTGGCCGCTCTGTCCGAAAAGAACGTCATCACCACCGTGTCCAAGCAGCTCGTCGTTTCCGCTGCCTCCGAAAATGAAGTCATCGGCGGCTAGGCCTAGAAGAAGATCGTCACCCTCACCACCGGCGATCAGGTCTCGACCGTCTTCTCCGTTTATGGTGTCTTGCCCGGGGTCTCCGGCCAACTGGTCGTTTCCCGGACCGCCGATTAGAATGTCGTCGCCTTCCCCGCCGAACAACGTGTCAAATCCGTCGTTCCCGTTCAGGCTGTCCCGGCCGCCGAGTCCCTGGAGCAGGTCGTGACCGTCGCCGCCAGATAGTTCGTTGTTCCGAACCGTCCCCAAGAGATAATCGTGTCCCGCAAGACCGATCGCACCCTGCGGGCCGAACAAGGTAAGTGAGACCCGATCCGACCTATCGGTTCCGATCCAAAAAGGCCCGTGGGCCGGTTGGCCGTTCCATGGAACGTCCGAGACCATTCATACACCTTTGCTCAAGGGCCCGGTGACCGCGCAACAACGTCAATCCCAAACTCGGTCCGGCTCACCAAATGCCGCGAACGGAGACCCTACCGAAACTGGCGCACTTATCCACAGATCTTCTCAATTCACCCTACGTTTAGGGGGTTACAGTGTTCAAAGAAGACACTTTGGCCAACCACACGGGGCGAGTGTTTCCGGTTCGGAAACGTTGACGTGTGCATTTCTCGTTGCCAGGCCGCCACCTCCCGAGCAGTTCCAGTTTGAAAGCGCATGCGCGTTGCATCTTTTTTGCCTGATGCCGCGCGGCTATGTTCGATTCCGTCCGATGCCGTTGCATCGCCCTGGAGGCCAGGAAGAAATGCGAGGTGCGTCTTTGGAAAAGGAATTCGGCGTTCCATCCCTGAGGCCGGCCAGCACCGAGATGCTGCGCAGGGCATTGCGGCGGGGATGGGCGGATTTTCGGGCCGCGCCGTTCTACGGTATCGTGTTCGCCGGCTTCTATGTGTTCGCTGGCTGGGTCCTTGCGTGGGTCACGGCGCAGACCGGGACCAGCTTCTGGCTGGTCCTGGCTGCCATCGGATTTCCGCTGATCGGGCCGTTTGCGGCGGTGGGGCTCTACGAGGTGTCGCATCGGCTGGAGCAAGGGCTGCCGCTGCAGCCCGCGGCGATCTTCGGGGTCGTGTTCCAGCAGAGCCGGCGGCAGCTGCCGTCCATCTGCGCGGTGATCGTGGTGATCTTCATGTTCTGGTTCTTCCTCGGCCACATGATCTTTGCGCTGTTCCTGGGGCTCAGCACGATGACCAACGTATCATCCTCTTACGAGGTGTTCCTGACGCTGAACGGGGTGGCGATGCTGGCGGTGGGCACGGTTGTCGGGGCGCTGTTTGCGCTGTTGCTCTACATGCTCACGGTGCTGGCGATCCCGATGCTGCTGGATCGCGAGCTGGATTTCGTCAGTGCGATGATCGCGAGTTTCGGCTTTGTGCAGGCCAACGCGCCCGTGATGCTGGCCTGGGCGGCCTTTATAGCGGTGGCGACATTTGCCGCCTTGATCCCCTGGTTCCTGGGGCTTCTGCTGGTGTTGCCCTGGCTGGGCCACGCCTCGTGGCACCTGTATCGCCAGATCACGGAAGTCGGGTGAGATTTCGGCCGTAACCTTTTGTTTTTAAGGTGTTTCGCATCCGAGTACGGCAAGCCGACGGCGGAGATGTCCGGCCGTGGGCAGCCCAGCTTCGAGCGCGTGGACATAGGCGTGGGTCAGGTAAAAGGCCATTGCCTGCCGGGTCTCGGCCCGGTCCGCGGCCTCGGTATAGAGGCGCACCAGCGCGGACCGGTCCTGCGCGGCATGGGCCGCGTGCAGCCGGTCGTCGAGATCGGTCATTCCGCGGCGAGCCGGCCCCGATGCGCCTCCAGCCGCCCGGCCACCCAGTCGTGGAACAGATGCGTGGGCCCGTCCATGACCGGCGAGAACCGGCCACCATCGAAACCGGGCGCGGCGCGGCCGCGCTGCATGCCCTCGACGACAAAGACATCCTCTTCGAAGACCAGTTTCCACTGGGCCGCGTTGCGCGCGCGCAGGTCCGGGTCGGTGTCGGGGGTGGGGTAGAGCAGATGGACATGCTCCGACGTGCGATCCTGCGCCTCGGGCACCAGGATGATCGCGAAGGCATGGTCGCGATGCACGCCGAGCAGGACGTTGGGATAGACGGCAATATATTCCGCACCGGTGTCCCACTTGTCGCTCAGCCCATCGAAATCGGCAAAGACCGATCCGTCCTCGGCCTTGAGCTGGCGATAGACCAGCGTGCCCTGTCCGGAATACCGGCCCGGCGCCTCGATGTGATAGTGATCTTCCAGCCGCGAATAGCTGTTCAGCCCGGGATGCACCCATGGCAGGTGGTAGCTTTCGCAGTAATTCTCGACCGCCAGTTTCCAGTTGCAGGTCACGTCCAGCCGGAAGGTGCTGTCGGGGCCGCCGTGATGCAGCGGCTTGTCGAACTCGGCCCAGCGGGACATCAGGTCGGCATGGGCCTCTTCGAACTCCACGGCCGTGCCCGAGATGTTGATCCACACGACGCCCATCCAGACATGGCTGCGCACCTCGATCAGGCCCAGCGTGTCGCGGTCGATGCCGGCATGGATGTTCTGCCCCGGACCACCCACATGAGGGGTCGAGACCAGCCGGCCTTGCGTCGAATAGCACCAGCTGTGGTAGGGGCAGCGGATGGCGCCCTCGATCTTGCGGGGCGCGTCGACCAGGATCATGCCGCGATGCCGGCAGATGTTCTGGAACACCCGGACGGTGCCCGCGCGGTCGCGCAGCAGCAGCAGCGGCATGCCGAGAAATGTGAGGGGCACCGCATCTCCCGGCGTGGGAACATCGCCCTCGGCCGCCAGCCCGGCCCAGCCGTCGGCGATCAGGGCCTGGTTCTCTTCGGCAAACACGCCCGGGTCGGTGTAGTGGGCGTTGGGCAGGCCGTTGGCGCGTTCGATGGGTTGGCGGACATCGGCGAGGGTGGTCGGGGTCGACGGCATGGCGGGCTCCTGTGAACGCGCACAGTCTGGCCCGAACCGGCCGCCCGCGTCCGACTTGTCCGCGACACGGCCTGCCTCACAGCGACATGCGGGGACCGCCGGCCGCTACTGGAACGGCAGGTCGGGCCGCAGAAGGCGCCGGTGGAACGGCATCAGCCGGTCCTCGGGCAACAGGCCGGCCGTTCGCGCCGTGTGCAGGATCTCGGCGGTCTCCGTGCCCAGGTGCTCATAGACCATGCGGGTGATCCGGGTCTCGGTGACGCTTTCCCGGACGCTTCTAGTCACGTATCCGGTCCAGAACCGATCCTGCATCGCGGCGCTCCTGGACAGGAAGTTGTAGGAGCCGGTCGCGCCGTTGCGGCCCGAGATCAGCAGGGCGATGCCTTCGCCCTGCCGGCTGATGCTGCCGCGGAACTCGCGGGCGCGTGGGTCGCAGGGCAGGTGTTGCTGGCGCAGGGCCTCCTTGGCCTCGTAGCCGCGCACATAGGCAAAGCCGTTCTTGCGGAACACATAGACAAGGCCCACGACGAAGCGCGTCGTATCGACGAAGCTTCGGCGTGCAAACCTATAGAATCCTGACGGAAAATCCGATTCACGCAGATTTTCATGCGAGCTGCCCAGGAAATCCGCCAGGATCGGACCGGTGAGGATCTGGCCCCCGGTCACGATCTGGTCGACCGGTTCCAGAAGGATCCGCGCATCGACACCGAAAAAGCGGCAGATCCGGTCCAGAACGTCGGGGCGTGGAAAACTCTCGCCCGACAGGTACCGGTTGAACTGCGTCCGGTTGATCCCCAGCTTGCGCGACAAGTCCGAAATCGAGTTGTGCGACTTCGACAGGCGGCGCAGATTCTGGCCGAAGACGTTGCGCAGCTCGGACGGGTTTCGAGGGGAATTGAGCAATGGCTGACCTGAATACTGCTGCAATTTGGGGTGAACACTCTGGGGTTGCATAGCCAACTGGCCGGCAATCGTCGATAGGTGCCTCGGGGTGACGTTCATGGGCGTCACCGCTGTCGCCGAAGCGCGTCAGTGAACTATGCCGTTTGCCACAAAATGCAAGGGCGAGACGCGGAATAAACCATGTCTGTCATTGAGAAATTATCACAGAGTTAACAAAAAAATGGGGCGATCGGGATAGATCATGAATGGTGTAGTGCTTTGGAGCGATCCGGCAGCCGGAAAGGCTGTCGTCTGGTGCGAAGATCAGGGGGATCTCGCCTATTATCAAACAGGAAGCGGCGAAGAGGCCGTCGCGCTGGATGTCGGCGACTGGATCATTTTCGATCTGGAAACCCGCAGGCAGCAGCGGCTGGTGCGCAATCCGCGCCGCGTGGGCCAGGGAGGCAGCCGCGAATTGCAGGGCTTGCTGCAGGACGCTGCCCAGGACGCGGATGCGCCCGCAGATCAACAGGCTGCAGAGGCGGGCAACTGCCGGCCGGCGCGGGTGATTCCCTTTGCGCCGGTTCGTCGCCCCCGCGTGGACGGCCCGCATGTGGTGAACGCGCGCCGGGCCTGACAGCCCGGCGACAGGGCGCGGCGGTCAGTCGCCGCGCAGCAAGGCGGCGACACCGGTGCGGGCCAGCTCGCTCAGGCCCAGCGGCCGCATCAGGTCGGCAAAGGCGTCGATCTTGTCCGGGGCGCCGGTGATCTCGAAGACAAACGAGTTCAGCGTGCTGTCGACCACGTTGGCCCGGAAGATGTCGGCCAGGCGCAGCGCCTCGACCCGCTTTTCACCGCTGTTCACCACCTTCAGCATGGCCAATTCGCGCTCGACCGACGCGCCCTCGACGGTCAGGTCATGCACCTCATGCACCGGCACGATCCGGCCCAGCTGCGCCTTGATCTGCTCGATCACCTGCGGCGTGCCGGTGGTGACGATGGTGATCCGGCTCAGGTGTCCGGTATGGTCCACCTCGGCCACGGTCAGGCTTTCGATGTTGTAGCCGCGGCCCGAGAACAGGCCGATCACACGGGCCAGGACGCCGGGTTCGTTTTCCACCAGAACCGCAATCGTGTGACGCTCCTGCACGTCGGAAAACGTCGGGCGCAGGTTGTAGGCCGAATGCCGTGTTGCGCCTTTTTTGATATGTAGGGCAGACATTTATTGTCCCTTCTTTATCCAGTTTCCGGCCGGTCTCAGACCAGCACCGAGCCTTTGGTGTCGATCACGCCCTGCGTCTCGGCCTCGCCCAGCAGCATCTCGTTGTGCGCCTTGCCGCTGGGGATCATCGGGAAGCAGTTCTCGTGTTTCTCCACCAGGCAGTCGAAGATCACCGGCCCGTCATAGTTCAGCATCTCCATGATCGCATCGTCCAGGTCGGCGGGATCCTTGCAAAGGATGCCCTTGGCGCCGAAGGCTTCGGCCAGTTTCACGAAATCGGGCAGCGCCTCGGACCAGGAATGCGAATACCGCTCGCCATGCAGCAGCTCCTGCCACTGGCGCACCATGCCGAGGCGTTCGTTGTTGAGGATGAACTGCTTGACCGGCAGGCGATACTGCACCGCCGTGCCCATCTCCTGCATGTTCATCAGCCAGCTGGCCTCGCCCGCGACATTGATGACCAGCGCCTCGGGATGCGCCATCTGCACGCCGATAGAGGCGGGGAAGCCATAGCCCATCGTGCCCAGCCCGCCGGAGGTCATCCAGCGGTTGGGATCCTCGAAGCCCAGGAACTGCGCCGCCCACATCTGGTGCTGGCCGACCTCGGTGGTGATGTAGCGGTCATGGTCCTTGGTCAGCGCCTCGAGCCGTTGCAGCGCGTATTGCGGCTTGATCGACTTCTCGCTGTTGGTGAAGGCCAGGCAGTTGATCTTGCGCCACTCGGCCACCTGCATCTGCCATTTCCGGATGGCCTCGGCGTCGGTCTTGCGCCCGCGCGCCTTCCAGACCTTGAGGATGTCCTCGAGCACATGCGCCACGTCGCCGACGATCGGGATGTCGGTCTTGATGACCTTGTTGATCGAGCTGGGGTCGATGTCGATATGCGCCTTCTTGGACTTGGGGCTGAAGGCGTCGATGCGCCCGGTGATGCGGTCGTCGAACCGCGCACCGATATTGATCAGCAGGTCGCAGTCATGCATCGCCATGTTGGCCTCGTAGAGCCCGTGCATCCCCAGCATCCCCAGCCAGTGCTGGCCCGAGGCGGGGTAGGCGCCCAGACCCATCAGGGTCGAGGTGATGGGAATGCCCGTGGCCTCCACCAGCTCACGCAGAAGCTGGCTGGCGGCCTTGCCGGAATTGATCACGCCGCCGCCGGTATAGAAGACCGGGCGCTTGGCCTTTTCGATGGCCGCGACCAACTCGGTGATCTCCTCCATGTCGCCCTTGACCGGCGGCTGGTAATGCGAGGCGGTCGGCTTGGGCCCGGCATAGCTGCCGGTGGCGAACTGCACGTCTTTGGGGATGTCCACCAGAACCGGGCCGGGGCGGCCGGCGGTGGCGACGTGGAACGCCTCGTGGATGGTGGCCGACAGGCGGTCGGTGTCCTTGACCAGCCAGTTGTGCTTGGTGCAGGGCCGGGTGATGCCCACCGTGTCGGCCTCCTGGAAGGCGTCCGAGCCGATCATGAAGGTCGGCACCTGACCGGTCAGAACGACGATGGGGATCGAATCCATCAGCGCGTCGGTCAGACCGGTGACGGCATTGGTCGCGCCGGGGCCGGAGGTGACCAGGACCACGCCGGGCTTGCCGGTGGACCGGGCATAGCCCTCGGCGGCATGCACCGCGCCCTGTTCGTGCCGCACAAGAATGTGGCGGATGTCGTTCTGCAGAAAGACCTCGTCATAGATCGGCAGCACGGCGCCGCCGGGATAGCCGAATACCGTGTCCACGCCCTGATCCTTGAGGGCCTGGACCACCATCTTTGCGCCGGTCATCTCACGTGTCATGTGCCTTGCTCCATAAGCGACATCCGTCTGTTCCGCATAAAAAAAGCCCCCGAGGGTTCGGAGGCGCATGGGTAGGGTTATGGTCAACCGTTACCGGCCCATGCGCGTTGGTCCCACGATTACGACTAGTGCGTTCACTGTCCCCGGCTCCTTCGATGCTGCGGCGCAGATTATGGTCGGGGGCAGGGGGCGTCAACCGGCAAAAGGGTGAATTTCGTGCTGCACGACGCAATAATCCGACATTTTCTTACGCGGCGCGCGGGGCAGGCGACATTTCCGCCAATCCGGCGCCGCGCTGCAGGGCGGCATTTCTCGCCGTGCGCGCGAGTCGGCGAACGGGTCAGAGCCGGCCGCCTGTGCCCTGCAGAACGCCGTGTTCCAGCGCATAGCGGGTCAGGCCCGCGGTCGAGGAAATGCCGAGCTTGCGCTTGATGTTCTTGCGGTGCGTTTCCACCGTGCGTACGGAAATATCCAGCGCGATGGCCACTTCCTTGTTGGACCGGCCCTTGGCCAGCTGCAGCAGGATCGTCTGCTCGCGCCCCGTCAGCGCCTGCGGCTGGTCGTCGTCCCGTGGCTCCAGCGACACCCGCGCACCGGTGCACAGATACCGCTCGCCGCGCAGCACAGTGTCGATGGCCTGCTTGATCTCGTCGGTGGGCACGTCCTTGAGCACGTAGCCCCGCGCGCCGTGGCTGAGCGCGGTCGAGATGTATTGCGGGCTGTCATGCATCGACAGGATCAGGATGCAGGTCTCGGGCGCCTGTTCCAGCAGCATTTCGGTGGCGGTCAGCCCGCCCAAGCCGGGCATGTTGAGATCCATCAGCACGACATCCGGCCGCAGGTGCGGTGTGCGCTCCACCGCCTCTTCGCCGGTGGTCAGGGTGCCCACGACCTCGATGTCGTCATAGCTTTCCAGGATCGACTGGATGCCCTCGGCCACCATCGGGTGGTCGTCGACGATCAGGACGCGGGTCGGGGTCTGGCTCATCTGCTGGCCTCTTTCATGTTCGGCGCCTCCTCCTCGGGCGGCAGCAGGTGGCTCAACGGCAGGCTGGCCTCGATCACGGTGCCGCCGGGTTTGCCCTTGGTGGACAGGATCCGCAAGGTGCCGTCAAGCTGTTCGATCCGCTCCTGCATGTTGCGCAGGCCCAGCCCGGTACCGCGTTCGTTGCCCGGCGGCAGGCCCCGACCGTTGTCGGTGATCCGCATCGTCGCGCCGCTCTTGTGGCCGCGCAGGTCGATGCTGACATGGCTGGCGCCCGAGTGCCGCTCGATATTGGTCAGCGCCTCCTGCGCGATCCGGTAGAGCGCGATCTTGCTGTCCTGGTCCAGCCGGTTGCGGAACACCACGGTCGAGAACTCGGTCTCGATCCCGGTGCGCTCGGCGAAATCCTCGGTCAGCGCGCGCAGCGCCGGCCCCAGGCCCAGATCGTCCAGCACGCGGGGCCGCAGGTCGCGGCTGATCCGGCGAACCTCGCTGATGGCGCTGCCCAGGTTGTCGATGCCCGTGTTCAGCGGCTCCCGCGCGGCGTCCCGGTCGCCCCGGTCCAGCCGCCGGCGGGCGTTGTCCAGCGCATAGCGCACGCCGACGAGGATCTGGCTGATGCCGTCATGCAGCTCGCGCGCCACGCGCCCGCGCTCTTCCTCCTGGGCGTCGAACACCCGCTGGGTCAGCCGCTTGAGCTTGGCATCGGCCAGCCGCCGCTCGCGCGTGTTGAGCAGCATGCCCGAGGCGAACACGATCAGCAGGGCGGCCAGGACGATGCCGCCGATATAGAGAAAGGTGCGCCGCGTGCGGGCCTCGACCTCGGCGCGCTCGGTGGCGACGGTGGCCAGCACATCGTCGATGAAGACTCCGGTGCCCACCGCCCATTGCCAGTCCTGCAGGCCCAGAACATAGGCGATCATGCGTTCCTCGCGGCCGGTCGATGGCTTGGGCCACAGAAAGGTGTGATAGCCCGAGCCCTGCCGCGCCAGTTCGATCAGCTCGTCCACGATCGGCGTGCCCTCGCTGTCGGTCAGGCCGGTCATGTCGCGGTTGATGAACTCGGTCCGCCGGGGATTGACCAGGTTCGTGCCGTCATAGTCGTAGACGAAGAACGAGCCCTCCTTGCCATAGATCATCGCGGCCAGGATCTGGGTCACGCGGTCCTTGGCCTGCTGGTCGTCGGGGGCGGCGGGGCCGTAGACGAAGTAGAAGCCATTGCGCGCCTGGGTGACATAGTTGCGCAGTTCGGCCTTCTTGGCCTCGAGCATCCGGTCCTGCAGCGCGCGGATCTCGCGCTCGGCGGTGGCGCGCGCCTCGTAGGCGACGACGGCGGCAATCGCGGCCACCGCCACCACGAGCGGAATCGCGGCAATCAGCGAGAGTTTCTGCGCATAGGTAAGATGGATCAGGGACCGCAGCCGCGACATTGGCGAATCGTTACGCAAAGCGAGTCGGAAAATCAAAGCAAATGCCTGTGGAGCAGGCGACACCGCAGGTCGGCGGCGTCGGGACCTACGCGATTTGTGGTGGATCGGCGGGGCCGGCGCAAATTCCCGGGGTTTCTACGCAGTACTAGGTATTCACATACCCGGTGTCGCCGTTAACGTGTCGCCACTGCAAACGATCCGCCCGGCGCATCGCGTCGGGCACGTCTCGCAAGGGGAGGACCTAACTCAAATGGATCGTCGTTCATTTCTCAAGAAATCCGCACTGGGCGGCTCGGCCGCCGCGGCAACCGCACTGGCCGCACCGGCCTATGCACAGGGCAACCGCACGCTGACGCTGGTGACCACCTGGGGTCGTGGCCTGGCCGGTGTGCACGATTCGGCACAGCGCGTGGCCGACACCATTACCGCCATGTCCGATGGCGCGCTGACCGTGGACCTGAAGGCCGCGGGCGAGCTTGTGGGCGCGTTCGAGGTGTTCGACGCGGTCACCTCGGGCCAGGCCGACATGTATCACGGCGCCGACTACTATTTCGTCGGCCAGCATCCCGGCTATGCCTTCTTCACCGCCGTGCCGTTCGGCATGACCGCGCAGGAGCTGGTGAACTGGTACTACCACATGGGCGGCCACGAGTTGCATGACGAGCTGGGCCAGATCTTTGGCCTCAAGTCGTTCCTGGCGGGCAATACCGGCGCACAGGCGGGTGGCTGGTTCAGCAAGGAAATCAACGGCCCCGAGGATTTCAACGGCCTCAAGTTCCGGATGCCGGGCCTGGGCGGCAAGGCCCTGGGCAAGCTTGGCGCAAGCGTTCAGAACATCCCCGGCTCGGAAGTCTACCAGGCGCTCAGCTCGGGCGCGATCGACGGGACCGAGTGGATCGGCCCCTGGGCCGACGAGAAGGCCGGCTTCCAGGAGATCACCAAGACCTACTACACCGCCGGCTTCCACGAGCCCGGTGCGGGCCTGTCGCTGGCCACCAACCGCGAGGTGTTCGAAAGCCTGACCCCCGCCCAGCAGAAGATCATCGAGATCGCATCGGGCGAGTGCCACCAGTGGAACCTGGCGCAGTTCCTGGCCAACAACGGCGCGGCGCTGCAGCGCCTGCAATCGTCCGGCGTGAAGGTCCTGGAATTCCCCGACAGCGTCTGGGACGCCTTCGGCAAGGCCAGCCAGGAAGTGCATGACGAGAACATGGGCGACGAACTGTACAAGAAGATCTACGACAGCGCGATGGAATCCATGAAATCGTCCTCGGCCTGGATCAACATGTCGTCCGGCGCCTACACCGCGCAGCGCGACCGCGTTCTTGGCTGAACCTGACCGGTGAGAAAACGGATCCCCCGCACCGCGCGGGGGATCCTACGTGTTTCATGCCGGCCCCGTGTCGTGTAACGCTTGGGGACATCGGCAAGGGATGAAACCAAGGGGGCAGAATGCAGGACGAGAACGGCGCCTCGGTGTTCGGCACGATCTGGAACGGCCTGGTCTGGCTGATACAGAACATCGCCGAGTCCTTCATCAATTTCGGCTACGCCGTGGCCAATCCCCAGCTCTGGCTGGACTGGTCCGACAAGGAAGCGATCATGCGCTTCGTCTATTATGGCGGCTCGGTCGAGTTCTTCTTCGTGGTTTTCACGGCCTTCCTGCTGATCACGGCCATCGGCCTGTTCCGGCACAATATCCTCTGGGGCGTGGTGCGCGGGCTCGAAGGTTTCGCCAACACGGTCGGCCGGTTCTTTGCCTGGGCCGGGCTGCTGATGGTGATCCAGCAAATCGTCATCGTCGTCATCCAGCGGGTCTTTGCACGGCCGGACATGTCGTTCGGTTTCGGCATTCCCTTCACGATGGATATCAGCTGGTTCGCCGAGGAACTCAAGCTCTACAACGCCCTGGTGGTCTGCCTCTGTGCCACTTACACCTTCGTGCAGGGCGGGCATGTGCGGGTCGACCTGATCTATTCCGGACTCAGCCATCGCGGCAAGCGCGTCATCGACATGTTCGGCTCGCTGTTTTTCATGATGCCGGCGGCGGTGCTGACCTGGCTCTACGGCTGGTTCTTCCTGTGGCGGCACCTGATCGTGCCGAACCCGTCGGCCAGCGACACTCTGGAGCGGCTGTTGATGAAGTCCCGCGCCCTGCGCTGGAATGTCGAGACCATCGGCTTCAGCCCGAACGGGTTCAACGCCTATTTCCTGTTCAAGATCCTGCTGGTGGCCTTTGCCGGAATGGTGTTCCTGCACGCCATCGCATTCTTCTACCGCTCATTCCTGGAATACATCGAGGGTGAGGAAAGCGAAAACAAGTATCTCGACAGGGACAACCTGGGCGATGACGACGCCGAGCTTGTCCATGCGATCGAAGAACATCACTAAGGGGCCAGATCATGCTTTTCGGACTTGATGGCGTCGAGATCGGCCTGATCATCGTCTTTTTCTGCCTCTTCGGAGGCATCCTCTCGGGCTTTCCGGTGGCCTTCGCCATCGGTGGGGCCGGGGTAATCTCCTTCGGGATCATCGCCGCGCTGGACAGCGCCGGCCTGCTGATCCACCAGGCGATCGACACCGGCAGCCAGGCCTATCGCGACCTGGTGGCCACCGGGGTCAAGACCGACCTGATCTCGGTCTTCCGATATCCCGAACTGCCCCGGATCGCCGAGCCGGTCTTTGTCAACGGCTGGGAAGTTGCGCTGGACCGCAACGTGTCGTTCATCGTCAACCGGATGAACGAGCGGGTCCTGGCCGGCCAGTCCATCGAGACGCTGCTGGCTGTTCTGATGTTCGTCATGATGGGCATCACCCTGGAACGCTCCAAGATCGCGAATGATCTGCTGACCACGATGGCGCGCGTGTTCGGGCCGCTGCCTGGCGGCCTGGCGGTGTCGATCGTGGTTGTGGGCGCGTTCCTCGCCGCCTCGACCGGGATCGTTGGGGCCACAGTGGTCACGATGGGCCTGCTGGCACTGCCCACCATGCTGCGCAACAACTACTCGCCGGAACTGGCGACCGGCGTGATCGCGGCCAGCGGCACCCTGGGCCAGATCATCCCGCCCTCCATCGTGATCGTTCTTCTGGGCACGCTGGCGGGCGATCTCTATTCCACCGCGCAGGAGGCGCGGGCGGTGTCGGCGGGCTGTACCGATGCGCTGACCTATCTGGGCGAGCCGGCGGTGGTCTCGGTGGGCACGCTGTTCCAGGCGGCGCTGCTGCCGGGGATCATGCTGGCGCTGCTCTATGCGCTCTACGCCTTCGGTTTCGCGCTGCTCAACCCCAGCAAGGCGCCCGCGGTCGCGCTTGAGGGCGGCGGCGGAGAGGCGCGGACCCGCGGCGAGACGCTGACCTGGTTCGTTGCCGCCCCGATCGGCCTGATCGGCGGCGCGCTGCTGCTGGGCAGCGTCGGGCTGATCGGCAGCCAGAACGTCACCGTGTCAAGCTTTTCCGACGCATCGGAAAGCGCCAGCCTGCGCACCAACGTGTCCGAAGGCTGCAAGGCCTCGATGATCGAACTGCACGGGCAGGCGGCCTGGGACCAGGCTGTGGCCGAGCAGGAGGCCATCGACGAGGACGGCGGCGCAGTGCAGGCCCAGCGCATGAGCGAGGAAGACCTTGCCGCCGCGCAGGCCGCCAAGATCGCCTCGGCGGCGCCGATCGGCACCGGCGTCAGCGTTCTGATCATTCTAATGGGTCTGACCCTTATCCTGGCGCGCGGCATCATGCCGTCAGCCGATCCCAAGCCGCTGATCCTGGGCGGTATCGGGCTGATCCTGGCGGCGCTGGCGGATGTGCTCTTCATTGCCGCCAACACCTCGTCGGGGGCAACGGTGCTGATCCTTCTGGTGCCGTTCCTGCTGGCGATCTGGGGCTGTCGCGAGGCGGCGAAGCGCTGCGCCTCCAACGACCTGATCCGGGTGGTGTTCCCGCCACTGGTCCTGATCGTCGCGGTGCTGGGCTCGATCCTGGGCGGCGTGACCAACCCGACCCCGGCCGCGGCCCTGGGCGCCGGCGGGGCGATCATGCTGGCGGCCTATCGCAAGCTGCAGGAACATGGCCGATCCGGCGCGGTGATTATCTGGGCCACTTTCGCGATCATCATCTGCCTTCTGATCGGGGTGAATTTCGACCTGCGGGTCAACCAGGGCGATGTCCCGCTGGAAAGCTGGATCGCGTTCATCGTCGCCTATGGCACCTATCTGTTCGCGCTGTTCGGCCTGCTCTTCGCCTGCTGGGTGCTGTTCGCGGGCGGAGTGCTGACGCCGGTGGTGCGCGAGACCGCCAAGGTCACGTCGATGGTGTTTACCATCCTGATCGGGTCGCAGCTTCTGAACCTGGTGGTGATCTCCTTCGGGGGCGAGCATTACATCCAGCAATTCCTCAAGAGCTTCGACAACGAATACAAGGTCTTCCTGATCGTGATGCTGGTATTGTTCGTGCTGGGCTTCGTGCTGGACTTCCTCGAGATCATCTACATTGTGATCCCGATCGTCGGGCCGGTGATCTATGGCGGATCCTTCGATCCGAAATGGGTGACGATCATGGTGGCGGTGAACCTGCAGACCTCGTTCCTGACGCCGCCCTTCGGCTTTGCGCTGTTCTACTTGCGGGGCGTCGCGCCTAAGGAGGTCACAACCGCGCATATCTATCGCGGGGTGCTGCCTTTCGTGCTGATCCAGGTGGCCGGGCTGGCGATCCTGTGGTGGTTCCCGGCGATCGTGACGATCGTGCCCGACCTGATCCCGAACTGAAGACGCGTGCCGGTCCCGGCCTGGATTCGTGGTCGCGTCACGGGATTTTCGATGCGGTGCCATGATCTTGCCAAGCTCGGTTGCAAATTCTGGGCCGGAATACTTGCCGCACGAGACCGGAATGCCGAACACATCCTTCGAAGACCGCCTGAGCCGCCTGCAAGAGCGGCAGGAACAATCCTTCAGGGCCGCCAGCGAGAAGCCCGCCCACCGCAAGGCGACCACCCGGCGCGAGCGACTGACGCTGGCTCTGGCGCATCTCGAACGCGGGGGCGTGACCGGCGCTTTCGCCTACGCTCCGGTCTTTCGGATGCTGGCCGCGATCGGCCTGGGACCGCGACCACTGTTCTACTGGTCGTGGATCGGGCTGGTGATCTTCGGCTTCGCCCTGTTCACCGGGATCTTCGGAGGGGTCATCTATCTCTCGGTGCAGTTCGGCCATGTGGCGCGGCCGGTGCAGGTCATGATCGAGGCCGGGCCGGATGTCCTTCTGGTGGTCAACACCGTGCTGGCGCTGGGGTTTGCCGCCATCCACAAGTTCAAGGCGATGCAGATGGGGTTGCCGCGCTGGCGGGATCTGTGACCGGGGCAGCCGGGTCTGGCGTGGCCCGGCGGCAGGGAAGGGGCGCTGCCCCTTCTTGGCGCGGCGCGCCAATTCATCCCCGAGGTATTTCGGGCGAGAGAAAAATGCGGGTCAGGTGAACTGCACGAGATCCCAGCGATTGCCGAACGGATCGCGCCAGACCGCCACCGTGCCATAGGCCTCGCGGCGCGGCGCCTCCTCGAAGGTGACGCCGCGGGACAGCATCCGGGCGTGGTCGCGGTCGAAATCGTCGGTGGACAGGAAGAATCCCACGCGCCCGCCGGCCTGCCGCCCGATGGCGGCGCTCTGTTCGGGGCTGCTGGCGCGGGCCAGGATCAGCGAGCCCGAGGCCGCACCGGGCGGGGTGACGCGGACCCAGCGCTTGCCCGAACCGAGATCCTCGTCCTGGTCGAGGGTGAAGCCCAATGTCCCGACATAGAAGGCGATGGCGGTATCGTAGTCCGGTACGACCAGCGCAACCGCGAAAAGGCCCTGGGACACAGGCGCGGTCAGCCGCGGCTGGCGCGGCGGTCGGGCAGGTGGATATTGGCGACCTGCTCGGCAATGGGTTCGGTCGAGAGCGGATGCGTCTCGGCCCGGAAGGTGGAAGGATCCGCCACCTTGTGCCAAGTCCCGCGCAGATAGACCTCGAGCCCGGAGAACTTGGCCTTGTAGCCCATCTTGGGGCTGCCCGGTACCCAGTAGCCGAGATAGACATAAGGCAGCCCGGCCTCGCGCGCGATCTCGATATGGTCGAGGATCATGTAGGTGCCCAGCGAATTCTGCGGCTGGTCGGGATCGTAGAAGGAATAGACCATGCTGAGCCCGTCATCGAGCACATCGGTCAGGCTGACCGCGGTCAGCGCCCCGGTCTCGGTGTCGGTGTATTCGACCACGCGGCTGCGGATCGGGGTTTCCTCGATCATCGCGGCGAATTCGAACACGTCCATGTCGGCCATGCCGCCATCGGCGTGGCGCGCGTCGAGATAGGTGCGGAACAGGTCGTATTGCTCGTCCGTGGCCCAGGGTGACGTGGCCCGGCGCTGCAGGTGCCGGTTGCGCCGGCGCGTGCGCTTCTGGTTCTTCTTCGGCTCGAAGGCGGCCACCTCGATCCGGGCCGACAGGCAGGCCGCGCAATCGGCGCAGGAGGGGCGATAGAGCACGTTCTGCGAACGTCGGAAACCCTGTTGCGACAGCGAGTTGTTCAACTGGTCCGCGCCGTCGCCCTGCAGGGCGGTGAACAGCTTGCGCTCCATCCTGCCCTCAAGATAGGGGCAGGGCTGCGGTGCCGTCACATAGAATTGGGGCGCGATGGGCAGGGTGTGGCGCATGAGGGTTCCGGATCGTTGTCTGGCCGGATGATAACAACCGATTCAGACCCCGCCAAGACGGGAATCCCGGCCCCAGCGAGGGGCCGGAAGGTCAGGCCAGCACGCGCCGGTTGAGCGCGACGGTGCCCAGGACTGCGTCGGTGAGCCCCTGTCCGCGCGAACCCAGCACCATCATCAGGACCGAAATCACCTGCAGCACCGGGATGGCCATCGACACGGTGTAACCCAGCGTGTGGGCCAGCGCCAGGGAGCCGTCCAGCCGCGCGCCGCGGGCGTCGCGCAGTTCGATGCCGACAAAGCGCATTCCCCAGGTGCCGGAGCCGGACGCGATCGTCACGGTGCGATAGACGAAGCCGACCAGCAGGTAGAGCGCGGCGAAGAAGAAGGCCCCGATGAAGGCGGTGAACACCACAGCGATCAGGCTCAGCAGGATGATGACCACGGTGTCGAACACCCATGCGAAGAACCGCTTGGCGGTGACGGACCGGTAGAAATCCGGCTGGCGGTCGGGGTCGGGAAGGAAACTCATCTCGTCATGCTCCGTGACATGCTCGGTGACTGGGCCGGACCCCGCGCGGGGGTCCGGAAGGGTTGCGTGCCGGCTCAGGAGGCGTCCTCCTCGGGCTCGCCGTCGCGGTTGGCCTTGGCGCGTTCGTTCATGAACTGGTCGAACTCGGCCTTGTCCTTGGCCTCGCGAAGCCGCTCGAGGAAGGACTCGAAATCGTGCTGTTCACGTTCCAACCGGGCCAGCGTGTCCGCCTTGTAGGCGTCGAAGGCCGAGTTGCCCGACGGTTTCATCGCGTTGATCCCCTGGGACCAGCTCTTGCGGTTGCGGCAGGACTTTCCAAACATGCGTTTGCTCCAGATCATGTAGCACAGAAGGGCGAGGCCGATCGGCCAGAAGAAGACGAAACCCAGGACCATCGCGGCGATCCAGGCGCCTTTCCCCTTGCTGTCGAGCCAGGATTCGGTGCGGTGCAGCCAACCCGGATGCGACGGGGCTGATGCGGTTTCGGTCAGTGTGGTCATTGCGCTCTCTCCAGATCGGGTAAATGTAAATGGTCTTCACATGACACAATCTGGGGAAGGCAGGGACGAGGTTCAAGGGGACGATGTAAAAAAGATTTACATTTTTTCAGCCGGCCCGGCGTTCCATTGAATGCGAGTGACCGGCTTGTTTCGAAGGCGGGAATTAACCAGACTCAGATAGAGACGGCCGGTATGATGCGTGGATCATCGCAGCTGAGCCGGCACAGGTGGACGATCTTGGACCCAGGCGACCGCAATGACAACCGGACGACCCGCGGCCCGTGGCGGCTGCGGGCCGGCTGGTGGATCCTGGCCGCGCTGGTTTTCGGCATCGCGATCTGGGCGCTTTTGATCGGACTGGGCGCCAGCCTGCTCTGACCGGCCGGGCCTCGCACAAGGCCGAAAGCCGATCCGACGCATTGACGAAACGCAACACTGCTGCGCTATTTGCGCCTATGTCCGAGACGTTGAAGATCACCCGCCTTCCGCGCCCCTACGACCCCGCGCTGGGGCAGGAGGCACGCGAGAAAGTGCCCGAGCTGACCGGCGATCTGGCCGCGCTCGTCGAGGGGGCGGCCGGATCCAGCCCCTATCTGGGCAGTCTTGTCGCACGCGAGGCAGGCTGGCTGCCCGAGGCGCTGTCGGATCCCGATGCCGCGGCGAGTGCGATCATGGACGACTGCCGCGCGCTGGAGCCTGACCAGCTGCGCCCGGGGCTGCGCCGGGCCAAGCGGCGCCTGGCGCTGCTGACCGCGCTGGCGGACCTGTCCGGCGCCTGGCCGCTGGAGCGCGTGACCGGCCTGCTGACCGATTTTGCCGGGCTGGCGGTCGATCTGGCCGCGCGGGCCGAGATTGCCACGCTGCTCCGCCGCAACAAGCTGCCGGGGCAGGGCGGGGACGATCTGGAGGGCGCCGCCGGCCTGGTGCTGATGGCGATGGGCAAGATGGGCGCGCATGAGCTGAACTACAGCTCGGATATCGACCTGATCGCGCTTTTCGACGAGACACGCTATGCGCCCGACGATTTCCACGAGGCGCGGCAGATGATGGTCCGCGCGACCCGCAACCTCTGCGCCACGTTGTCGGACAAGACCGCGGATGGCTACGTGTTCCGCACCGATCTGCGGCTGCGGCCCGACCCGGCGGTCACGCCGGTCTGCCTGTCGATGGAGGCGGCCGAGCGCTACTACGAAAGCCTGGGCCGGACATGGGAGCGCGCGGCCTATATCAAGGCGCGGCCCTGCGCCGGCGATATCGGCGCGGGCGAGCGGTTCCTGGCCGAACTGCGCCCGTTCGTCTGGCGGCGGCATCTGGATTTCGCCGCGATCCAGGACGCCCATGACATGCGCCTGCGCATCCGCGAGAACAAGGGCACCGGCGGCGCGCTGAAGGTTCCGGGTCATGACATGAAGCTGGGCCGGGGCGGCATTCGCGAGATCGAGTTCTTCACTCAGACCCGGCAACTGATCGCCGGCGGCCGAGATCCCGATCTGCGCGTGCGCGGGACTGTCGACGGGCTGGCGGCGCTGGCCGAAAAGGGGTGGGTGCCCGAGGATGTCACCGACAAGCTGAGCGCGCACTACCGCGCCCATCGCGAGGTCGAGCACCGCATCCAGATGGTGCATGACGCGCAGAGCCACACGATGCCGACCAGCGCCGACGGGATCGAACGTATAGCCTGCCTGATGGACATGGACCGGGCGGCGCTGGAGGAAACGCTGACCCGCCGTCTGACCGAGGTTCACGAGCTGACCGAGGGGTTTTTTGCCCCCGATGCCGCGCCGCCGCCCGCGCCCGAGCCGGCCGAGGTGGAATTCGACGCCTCGGTCCTGGCGCGCTGGCCCAGCTATCCGGCATTGCGCTCGACGCGCGGCCGGCAGATCTTCGAGCGGCTCAAGCCCGAACTGCTGTCGCGGCTCGCGCGCTGCGCGAAGCCCGAGGAGGCGCTTCTGGCGCTGGACGGGTTCCTGGCCGGGCTGCCCGCCGGCGTGCAGCTCTTCTCGCTCTTCGAGGCCAATTCGCAGCTGGTCGATCTGCTGGTGGACATCGTCGGCACGTCGAACGCGCTGGCGGGATACCTGTCGCGCAACTCGGCGGTGTTCGACGCGGTGATCGGCGGCGATTTCTTCGCCGATTGGCCGGGGCAGGCGGCGCTCGAGGCGGACCTGACCGAACGCCTGGCGGACGAGACCGACTATGAGACCCGGCTCGACATGGCCCGACGCTGGTCGAAGGAATGGAAATTCCGCATCGGTGTGCATCACCTGCGCGGGCTCATCGACGGGGCGCAGGCCGGGGCGCAGTACGCCGAACTGGCCGGCGCCGTGATCACCGCCATCCTGCCCGTGGTCGTGGCGCAATTCGCCGCCAAGCACGGCCCGCCGCCCGGGCGCGGGGCCGCGGTGCTGGGCATGGGATCGCTGGGCGCGGGGCGGATCCACGCGGGATCGGACCTGGACCTGATCCTGATCTACGATCCGCAGGGCTCGGAAGGGTCGGAGGGCAAGCGCCCGCTCACGCCGCGGCCGTATTATGCCCGGCTGACCCAGGCGCTGATCACCGCGCTGACCGCGCGGATGTCGCAGGGGCGGCTCTACGAGGTCGACATGCGGCTGCGCCCGTCGGGCAACCAGGGTCCGGTTGCGACCAGCTGGGCCAGCTTCACCCATTACCAGCAAAACGAGGCCTGGGTCTGGGAACACCTGGCCCTGACCCGCGCGCGGGTGCTGGCCGGTGATGCGGGTCTGGCCGAGGATATCGAGGGGTTCCGGGCGGAATTGCTGGCGCGTCCACGCGACCGAGCGAAGGTGCTGCACGAGGTCGCCCGGATGCGCGGCCGCCTGGCCGCCGCCAAGTCGCCCGCCGGTGTCTGGGACGCCAAGACCGGGGCCGGGCGGATGATGGATGTCGAGCTGGTGGCCCAGGCCGGTGCCCTGCTGGCCGGCAGCCCGGCGCGCGGGGTGGGGGCTGGCCTGTTGGCCGGGGTCGACACAGGCTGGCTGACCCCGGACGTCGCCGATCTTCTGCGCGAGGCCCACGCGCTCTACTGGTCGGTGCAAAGCGCCGCCCGGCTGCTCTCGCCCGAGCTGCTCAAGGCCGAGGATCTGGGCGAGGGCGGCGCGGCTTTCCTGTGCCGGGCGGCAGGGTATGACGATATCGCGGCACTGCAGGCCGCGCTGGAGGACAGCTATGAACAGGCGGCGGCGGCGATCGACGCGGCGGTCGGAAGGGGGCAGGATGACCAGGACTGAGGACACTTCGGATCCCAAGGGGCTGATCCGCGAGGCCTATCGCATCGAGGGTATCGGCGCGGCCGAATGCCGGAGCATCTTTCTGGACTGGGCCTTGAGCCTGCCCGAGGGCCTGGACCAGGCACAGGCGTTGCGCGCGCTGCACATGCGCTTTGCTGCCGACCACCCCGATCATCCGATGACCGAGGTTCTGAGGCAAGGGTTGGGCCGGACGGATGCGCCGCGCCGGCGGGGCGGCTGGCGGTCGCGGCCGCGGGGCTGAGCGGTGCACACCGGCTCTGTATCCTTGCCGAGCCATGCGGTAAGCAGCCCTCAGATCCCACACGACGGCAGGCCCAGATGACATCCCCCGATCCCGCGACCCGACCGACCGTGCGCCTCAAGCCAAAGGCCAATGCGCGTGCCCTGCGCCACGGCTTTCCCTGGGCCTATGACAACGAGGTCGTGACCGACCGCCGCACCCGCCGGATCGCACCCGGCAGCCTGGCCGTGCTTGAGGATGACAAGCGCAATCCGCTTGGGCTGGTCGCGGTCAATCCCGGCTCGCGGATCCTGTGCCGGATGCTGGATCCCGATCCCGGGGCGGTGATCGACCGCGACTGGTTCGCGGCGCGGCTGGACCGGGCGCTGGCGCTGCGTGTGCAGGTGTTCGGCGCCCCGTTCTACCGGCTGGTCCACGCCGAGGCGGACGGGCTGCCCGGCGTTGTGATCGACCGCTTCGGCGATACCTGCGTGATCCAGCCCAACGCCGCCTGGGCCGAGCGGCTCCTCGAGCCTCTGACCGAGGCGCTGGTCGACGCCACCGGTATCGATACGGTGCTCAAGAACGCCTCGGGCCGGGCGCGGGCGCCCGAGGGGCTGGACGACCGGGGCGCGGTGCTGCGCGGGCAGGCGCCGGACGGGCCGGTACAGGTGCACATGAACGGGGCGGTCTACATGGCCGACCTGACGGGCGGACAGAAGACCGGCCTGTTCTACGACCAGCGCGCCAATCATGCCTTTGCCGCCGGCCTTGTCCGGCCCGGCGCGCGGGTGCTGGACGTGTTCTGCCATGTCGGCGGCTTCGCCCTTGCGATGCTGACCGCCGGCGCCGGCAACGCGCTCGGCGTCGACGGCTCGGCCCCGGCGCTGGCCCTGGCGGCGCAGGGGGCGCAGGCCTCGGGCCATGCCGACCGGTTTGAGACCCGGCAGGGCGACGCCTTCGAGACGCTGGCCGCGCTGGCCGCCGATGGGCAGCAATTCGACGTGGTGATCTGCGATCCGCCCGCCTTTGCGCCCAACCGCCAGGCGCTCGAGGCCGGGCTGCGCGCCTATGAGCGCATCGCGCGCCTGGCCGCGCCGCTGGTGGCGCCGGACGGGTATCTCGGGCTCTGCTCCTGTTCGCATGCCGCCGACCTGTCGCGGTTCCGCGACGCTTCGGCCCGCGGAATCGGCCGTGCCGGGCGGCGGGCGCAGCTGATTCATACCGGCTTTGCCGGGCCGGACCACCCGCAGCTGCCGCAGCTGGCCGAGTCGGGCTACCTCAAGGCCGTGTTCTTCCGGCTGTGAGGGCGGTTCTGGACACCTGCGTGATCTATCCCACGGTGATGCGCGAGATGCTGCTGGGCGCCGCCGGGCTTGGCCATTTCGCGCCCCTCTGGTCGGGCCGCATCCTCGAGGAATGGGCGCGCGCGGCGCGCAAGCTGGGCCCGCAGGGCGAGGCGCAGGCGCGCGCCGAGATCGCGCTGACCCGTGCCGCCTGGCCCGCGGCCGAACTGCCGCCGGCGCCGGGGATCGAGGCGCGGCTGTGGCTGCCGGATCCCGCCGACCTGCATGTCCTGGCGGTGGCGGTGGCCGGTTCGGCGGATGTGATCGTCACGCTCAACGCCCGCGATTTCCCGCGCAACATCCTGGCCGAGGAGGGGCTGGAGCGGATCGACCCCGACGCGCTGCTGCACCGGATCTGGCTGGACGATCCCGAGGGGGTGGGGGCTGTCGCCGCGCGGGTCCTGGCCGAGGCCAACCGCCTCTCCGGTCAGGACTGGACGCTGCGCAACCTGCTCCGCAAGGCCCGCCTGCCACGGCTGGGCAAGGCCCTGGCCAGCTGACGCGGGATCCCGCTTCGTCGGGCCGGAAGTGTCTCGGCGGGGCTGGTTCCTCGCTCCGGCCGGCGCGGCCCTAGCCGCCATCCGACCAGCGCGTCTCCAGCCGTTCCAGCGCGGCGATGCGCTCATCGGTCTTGGGGTGGCTCATCAGCCAGGCCGGGACGACGCCCGCGCGGGCCTGGGTCAGGGTTTCCAGCTTGCGGAACAGCGATTTCTGCGGCTCGATGCCGATCCCTGCCTTGGTCAGCAGCGCGGCGGCATATTCGTCCGCCTCGTATTCGTCGCCGCGCGACAGGCGCGAGGCCAGGAGCGCTGTGAGCCCGTTGGCGATCCACACGCCGATCAGCGGGATGAACCGGTTCAGCACCAGGATCAGCGCCGTGCGCAGCGCGTTCTGGCCCGAGAAGTCGATCATCCGACGCCGCGCATGTCCCAGCGCGACATGGCCCAGCTCATGCGCGATCACGCTGGCCATTTCCTCGGCGCTGACCTCGCCGTTCTGGAATTTCCGGTAGAACCCCCGCGTGATGAAGATCCGCCCATCCGGCGCGGCCAGCCCGTTTACCGGGTCGATCTCGTAGATATAGACCGGCACCCGCGCGATGTTCAGCGCTGCCGCCAGCCGGTCGGTCAGCCGCTTGAGCCTGGGATCGGCGAGTTCCGTCGAGCGCGCATCGAGATCCCGATGGGTGCGCCAGACCGAGATGCGATACATCACGACGGCATAGGCGATGGCCAGCAGGATCGGCGTCAGCTTGAGCATTAGCAAGATATGGGACGATGCGGCGGGCAGGGCAAGTGGGCAGGGACGGATCGGCCGGTCAATGTGTGCCGACCATACAAACTGGTATGGTTGGCCCCAACGCAATCGGGAAGTGAGACCCGACATGCAAGCCTACCGCTTCAGGGCGGACGCGAGGGTCGTTCTACCATCATTTCAGCAATCACGGCGGTTTCCTGGCCGCGCTGACGCAGGAATGGCGGCAGCGCCAGATGGAGGAGGTGATCGCGGTGCTGGACGATGGCCCACCGAGTCCCGAGGCGTTCAGAGCGCTGTCGGATGCGGTGGCCCGGATCGACTTCCGGCTCGAGATCGGCATGCGGGAACTGGCCCGGCGCGCGCCGGAGATCGCCGCGATCCTGGCCGAGACGGATGCGGCCCGACAGGATGTGATGGCGGCGCTCTTCTCGGCGCGGTTCGGGCTGGCCGGGACGGAGGCGCCGGCCCTGGCCCGGATGGACTATGCGCTGTTCCTCGGCACGATCCTGCTGGACCCGACGATCCGGGCCGCGGACCAGACGGAACTGCAGCAGCGGTTCGAGGCCATGATCCAGGCGCATCTGCGGGAACCTGGCGAAGATCCTAGCGGCTGAGCATGCGCATCCCGCGTTCCAGCCCTTCCAGCGTCATCGGCACCATCTGGTCGGCAAAGATCTCGCGGATCATGCCGATCGAATGGGTGTAGTCCCAGTATTTCTCGGGCACCGGGTTGATCCAGAGGTTGTCCGGCCATTGCGAGCGGGCGCGGTCGAGCCAGACCTGGCCCGCTTCCTGGTTCCAGTGCTCGTTGGCGCCGCCGGGATAGGCGATCTCGTAGGGGCTCATCGAGGCATCGCCCACGAAAATGCACTTGTAGTCTGGCCCATAGGTGCGCAGCACTTCTTGCGTGAGCGTCTGGGCGTTCCAGCGCCGGCGGTTGTCGCGCCAGACGCCCTCATAGAGGCAATTGTGGAAATAGTAGTATTCCAGGTGCTTGAACTCGGCGCGGGCGGCCGAGAACAGCTCTTCGACGACCTTGATATGCGGGTCCATAGAGCCGCCAACATCGAGAAACAACAGAACCTTCACGGCATTGTGCCGCTCGGGCCGGGTCTTCACGTCCAGATAGCCGTGCTCGGCGGTTGCGCGGATTGTACCGTCCAGGTCCAGCTCCTCGGCCGCGCCCTCGCGCGCCCAGCGGCGCAGGCGTTTCAGCGCCACCTTGATGTTGCGGGTGCCCAGTTCGACCGTGTCGTCGAGATTGCGGAACTCGCGCTTGTCCCAGACCTTGACCGCGCGCTGGTGGCGGCTTTCCTTCTGGCCGATGCGCACGCCCTCGGGGTTGTAGCCATAGGCGCCGAAGGGCGAGGTGCCGGCGGTGCCGATCCACTTGCTGCCGCCCTGGTGCCGGCTTTGCTGTTCGGCCAGCCGTTCGCGCAGGGTCTCCATCAGCTTGTCGAAGCCGCCCATCGCCTCGATCTCGGCCTTTTCCTCCTCGCTCAGGTGCTTCTCGGCCATCTTCTCCAGCCAGTCGCCGGGGATGTCCACCGCCTCCATAACCTGGTCCAGCGTGATCTCTTCGAGCCCGCTGAAGCTGGCGGCGAAGGCGCGGTCGAACTTGTCGATGTTGCGCTCGTCCTTCACCATCGCCACGCGGGCGAGGTAGTAGAACGCCTCGACGTCATAGGTGGCCAGCCCCGCCTTCATGCCCTCAAGGAAGGTGAGGTATTCGCGCAGCGAGACCGGAACACCGGATTTGCGCAGGTTTTCGAAGAAGGGCAGGAACATCGGTCGGCTCAGATCAGTGTGCGGTCCAGCAGCACCGTAACGATCAAACCCAGCATGGCAAAGGCGATGCCGTAGACGGCTGCATATTGGGCGATGTCCGCGCGGCTGCCCTTGCGGCGTTTGGCGGTCATGCCGCCCAGGATCGCGCCCAGGAGACCCATCGACAGGTAAATCATCGTCTATCCGCCCAGCCGTTTGCGGGGGTTCAGCGATGCAACCTCCTGCATCTTCGAGCGAACCGCCCAATCCGAGCCGAACCCGTATCGCGCCCAGCCCAGACTGTCCAGCCGGACCGCCCGGGCGCGGTCGTGCCGGCCGGTCAGGTCCAGCGCTTCGGCTTGCAGCAGCATCAGCGTCGACAGGAGTGCGGCGTTCTCGGCGCGTTCGGCCACCGCAAGCTGCGGCCGGATCTGCCGCAGCGCGGTGGCACCGTCGCCGCTGGCGATGGCATAGGCCGCGGTCTGGGTGATCACATAGGCCCGCTGCAACTCGGTGCCGGGGGTCTGTGCCAGAAAGTGCAGCGCGGTGCCGTATTCCTGCTGCGCCGCCTCGGGATCGGTCATCTGCAGCATCCGCCCGGCGATATAGTGGCTGAAGGCGCGGCGGTGATCGGTCCAGCCCTGGCGGCGCGCGGTGATCAGCGCCTCGTTGGCGGCGGCGCGCCGCTCCGAGGCCGAGGCGCCGGGGCCAAGCGCGGTCTGGACCGCGTCGATCCAGTTGCGCGGCGTCGCGCTGGCCGGCTCCGGCGCGACCTGCGCGCCTGCCGGGTTCAGCCGGGCCAGGATACCGGGCAGGGCCGCGGCGACCTGGGCGCGGGTCATGCCGCTGCGCAGTTCCGGCGCATAGGTGGCGCGCAGGATCAGCATGTCAAAACCGGTGAGCACCGTGTGTACGTTGTCGTCGTTGAACACCGAGTCAGGCAGCCGGTAAAGGTCGTTCAGCGGGCCGATGGCCTGGGCCAGTTCCTCGTGCAGGCAGTCGCGCACCTCCTGCGGGCTGGAATCGGCGGGCACGAAGATGCCCAGCCGGTTGCGGTCGCGCAGCAGCGACCAGTTGGTGCGCTGGCTGCGCCGCTCGCGGCGGAATTCTTCCAGGCTCGAGACGTTTGGCACCACGAAACAGGCTGCCTGCGGCAAGGCGCGGCGGATGTCGTCGCGGCTGACCGCCTCGATCGTGATGTTGGCCATGCCGCCCGAGACCTGCCGGATGTCGATCCCCGCCTCGCCGCGCAGCCGGCCCAGCAGCCGGGACAGGTCGGCACCCAGGCTGGGCGGCGCCTGTCCGGTCACGCGCACGGTGATCGGCGTCTCGAACCGGGTGAAGACGGGCAATTGCCGGCCGCTCTCAAGCTCGAAATGCAGGGACAGGAAATCGGCGGCGATGTTGCCGTTCGACCGGACCGGCGCCGAGGGGCGCGGCGCGGCGAATGTCTTCATCGGCGGCAGGGTGCTGTCGGCGATGTTGGCACGGGTCGGCGTGTCGCGCAGGGGCTGCGCGGAACACCCCGCCAGGATCAGCGCCAGAGCCAGGGATGCCGCGCGCCTCATGACCGGCTGTACTGGATGAAGGGCGTGCAGGTGCCGATCCGGTCATAGAGCCTGCGCGCGGTGTCGTTGAAATCCTGGGTCAGCCAGTAGACCGAAGGCGCGCCATGCGCGTCCGCCCTGGCATAGACCGCCTCGATCAGGGCGCGGCCGACGCCGGTGCCGCGGCGCTCGGGCCGGGCATAGAGATCCTGCAGATAGCAGACCTCCTCGATCTTCCAGGCGTGGCGGTGAAAGAGGTAGTGCGTGAGCCCGACAAGCCGGCCGTCCTGTTCCGCCACAAGGGCCGAGAAATCGCGCGGATCGTCGCTCAGAAGTCGCGTGAAGGTGGTGCCGTAAACATCTGGTGCGGCAGAGGTTTCATAGAAGGTCAGGTAGTCTGTCCACAGTTCCGCCCATTCCGGTCGGTCGCCGGGCTGAAGCGCGCGCACCTTGAGGGAATCTGTCACCGCGTCGAAATCCTGTAATCAATTCGGACCGGTTGAGCCGGCTGCCTGCATTCTTGTCGGAGTTTATGGTGACATTCCGGCACGCACAAGGCAAGCGCGTGGGCGCCCGGCGCCCGCTCAGCGTTGCCCGCGCGCCATGAAGGCCAGCCGTTCGAACAGGTGCACATCCTGCTCGTTCTTGAGCAATGCGCCATGCAGCCGTGGCAGGGCGTTGGCGCCGTCGCGCTTGAGGTCCTCGGCGCTCAGATCCTCGGCCAGCAGCAGCTTGAGCCAGTCCAGCACCTCGGAAGTCGACGGCTTCTTCTTCAGCCCCGGCGTCTCGCGCAGCTCGTAGAACTGCGTCAGCGCGGCGGTCAGCAGCGCGTTCTTGATCCCCGGATGATGCACCTCGACGATCTTGCGCATGGTCGCCTCGTCCGGAAAGCGGATGTAGTGGAAGAAGCACCGCCGCAGGAACGCGTCGGGCAGTTCCTTCTCGTTGTTCGAGGTGATGATGACGATGGGGCGGTGGCGGGCGCGGATCGTCTCGCCGGTCTCGTAGACATGGAATTCCATGCGGTCGAGTTCCTGCAGCAGGTCGTTGGGAAACTCGATATCGGCCTTGTCCACCTCGTCGATCAGCAGAACCACCTTTTCGTCAGCGTCAAAGGCCTGCCACAGCTTGCCGCGCTTGATGTAGTTGCCGACGTCATGCACCCGCTCCTCGCCCAGCTGGCTGTCGCGCAGGCGGCTGACTGCGTCGTATTCATAGAGGCCCTGCTGCGCGCGGGTGGTGGACTTGATGTTCCACTCGATCATCCGCAGCCCCAGCGCCTGGGCCACCTGGCGGGCCAGTTCGGTCTTGCCGGTTCCGGGTTCTCCCTTGACCAGCAGCGGCCGTTCCAGGGTCACGGCGGCATTCACCGCGATGGTCAGATCGTCGGTGGCCACGTATTCGGCGGTGCCTTGGAAGCGGGCGGTCATGGGCGGGTCCTTTCCTGCGGTGCCGGTTGTGTCTGCGCGCGACGGAGGTATCGCTGCGGGCGCGGTTTGACAAGCCGCGACCGCCTCCGGGGCGGGGCGAGACTCAGGGGCAGTGCCGGGCGGCCGGGCGGCTCGGGGCCCGTCCATCCAAACCTTCGCCCGGCGGTTCAGAATTTGTTACGTAATGTGACAAAATTCACAGAAAAACAAGGAATTGGCAGATATGATCTTCATCTGCAACAGGATGTCGAAAATGCCGCCGGCCGTGGCCCTTTGTGTAGTGACAATTCCGGATCCGTCGGATAAACGCTGCGGCAGTGAGGGGGCGCCAATATGATCCGGGAATCACAGATGTCCGATACGATTGGCCATTCCGAGGGAGCCAAGAAAATGAAACAGGAAGTTTTTCTGCCAGAGGACTATCGCCCGGCGGAAGATGAACCGTTCATGAACGATCGGCAGTTGGAGTATTTCCGGCGCAAGCTGATCACCTGGAAGAACGAGTTGCTGGCCGGCAGCCGGGATACGATCGAGGGGCTGCAGGACGGCACCCGCAACATTCCCGACGTGGCCGACCGCGCCAGCGAGGAAACCGACCGCGCGCTGGAACTGCGCACCCGCGACCGCCAGCGCAAGCTGGTCGCCAAGATCGACGCCGCCCTGCGCCGCATCGACGAAGGCGAGTACGGCTTCTGCGAGGTGACGGGCGACCCGATCTCGCTCAAGCGCCTGGATGCCCGGCCCATCGCGACGATGAGCCTTGAGGCGCAGGAGCGTCACGAGCGTCGCGAAAAGGTCCATCGCGACGACTGACCGGCAAGCCGCGCCGCAACGACGGGCCGCGCGGCCGCAACCGAAAACAGGAACGCCGGGTCCGTCGTCCCGGCGTTCTTGAGTCCAAGGGAGCCGCATTGGGATGCGGGATCGCAAGGTCATCATCGTAGGCGCCGGGATCGGCGGGCTGACGGCGGCGCTCGCGCTGAAGGCGCGTGGCGCGGACGTCACCGTGCTGGAACAGGCCGACGCGATTCGCGAGGTCGGCGCCGGGTTGCAGATCAGCCCCAATGGCAGCGTCGTGCTGCAGGCGCTGGGTCTGGGCGACGCCCTGGCCAGGGCCGGGCTGGCCGCCCGTGCCGTCGTCCTGCGCGACTACCGCCGCTCGGGCGACGTGGTGCGCCTGGACCTGACACGCCACGCCGCCGAACACCCCTACCTCTTCGTGCACCGGGCCGACCTGATCGACCTGCTGGCACAGGCCGCGCGCGAGGTCGGAGTGCAACTGCGCCTGTTGCAGCGGGTGGACCGGGTGTCGGCCGATCCCGGCCCGGTGCTGCATACCGGCAGCGGCGCCCGCCTGCGCGCCGACCTGGTGGTCGGGGCGGACGGGGTGCATTCGCGTCTGCGGGCACTCCTGAACGGGCCCGAAGACCCGTTCTTCACCGGCCAGGTCGCCTGGCGGGCCACGGTGCCCAACCGCATGAACCACCCGCCCGAGGCGCAGCTTTACATGGGGCCCAAGCGGCATGTGGTCAGCTATCCGCTGCGCGGTGGCGATCTGGTGAATATCGTCGCGGTGCAGGAGCGGGCCGCCTGGGCCGCCGAGGGCTGGCACCATGCCGACGATCCGGCCAACCTGCGCGCCGCCTTCGCCGATTTCGCGGCCCCCGTGCGCGGCCTTCTGGCAGGGGTCGAGGAGGTCGGGCTGTGGGGCCTGTTCCGTCATCCCGTGGCGCAAAGCTGGCAGGGCCGTGGTGTGGCGCTGGTGGGCGACGCCGCCCATCCGACGCTGCCATTCCTGGCGCAGGGGGCCAACATGGCGCTCGAGGATGCCTGGGTTCTGGCCGATGCGCTGGACGGGGCGGCCAGTATCGAGGACGGCTTGGAGGCCTATCAGGCCCGGCGCCGCGCGCGCGCCTGCAAGGTGATCGCCGCGGCCAATGGCAATGCCTGGAAATACCACCTGCGCGGGCCGATCCGGGCGCCCGCGCATATGGCGATGCGGATGGCCGGCCGTCTGGCGCCTGAGCGGATGGTGCGCCAGTTCGACTGGCTCTATGCCCATGACGTGACGCGCAACGCCGGCTGAGCCGCGCTCAGACGTCCAGTTCGACCCAGACCGGCACGTGATCCGAGGGCTTTTCGCGCCCGCGGATCTCGGCGTCGATGCGGCAGTCGGTCAGCAGATCCGCCGCCTGCGGCGTCAGCAGGACATGATCGATCCGGATGCCGTCGTTGCGGTTCCACGCGCCGGCCTGGTAGTCCCAGAAAGAGTAATGGCCAGGCCCCTGGATGCGCGCGCGAAACGCCTCGGTATAGCCCAGGTTGACGATCCTGCGGAACGCGGCGCGGCTTTCGGGGCGGAACAGCGCGTCGTCGCGCCAGGCGTCCGGGCGCGCGGCATCCTCTTCCTGTGGGATGATGTTGTAGTCCCCGGCCATCAGGGCCGGTTCCTCGGCTGCCATCAGATCGGCGGCGCGCTGGCGCAGCCGCTCCATCCAGGCCAGCTTGTACGCATATTTACCGCCCGCGACCGGCTGGCCCGCGTCGTCGATCTCGACCGGGTTCCCATTGGGCAGGTACAGCCCGCAGATCCGCAGCGCGCGCTGCCCGACGACCGTCGCCTCGATCCAGCGCGCCTGTTCGTCGCCATCGTCGCAGGGCAGGCCGCGGCGGACATCCTCGAGCGGCAGCTTGGACAGGATGGCGACGCCGTTGAACCCCTTCTGCCCGTGGGTCTCGACGTTGTAGCCACGATCCTCGAACGGCTCACGCGGAAACCCGTCATCGACCGACTTGATCTCCTGCAGCAACACGACGTCCGGTGCGGCCTCGTCCAGCCAGTCGGTCAGCGCCTGGATCCGCGCCTTGATGCCGTTGATGTTGAAGCTTGCGATTTTCATGACGCCTCCCGTCCGGTCCCGGCCCAGTCTATCGCGCAGGCTGTTGGCGGGGGCAAGGCGCGAGCGCGACGGGCCGCGCGAATCTTCACTTGCGCGGCGACATGATTCTCCACAGTTTTGCCACATTTCGACGCCGCATCACCGGCCGAGAGCGGATTGCCCAAGTAATACAAGGGTGTGGATAAGAAAATTTATGCTGTTGATAAGGTTTCCGGCCGGAAAATCCCGCCTTGTTTCTGACACAATTCAGACTTGTGGATAACTGCCCGAAACTCAGCTTAAGCGGGAATATTTTTCTTGATGAGACCGCATAAGCTGCAAATCTGATCCGGCCAATCAACCGGAAAGGACAACGAAAATGGCGGCACTGAAGAAAGCAATCGATCAAAACGCCGGGCAGCCGGCAGTCGAAACCAGCCTGCTCGACGGCGGTCAAACCGGGCTCTGCTCGTCCTGGTCGCAGTCGAGCGGCGCGGATCTCATGGCGGGAGAGGCAACCGAGATGTTCTCGTCCTGGTCCGCTCCCGCCCGCGCCGAGACCTTTACCGGCGGCGCGACCGAGATGTTCTCCTCGTGGTCGGGCCCGTCGCTGCGCAGCGCGGCGATCGAGGGGGATGCGACCGAGATGTTCTCGTCCTGGTCCGGCCCGCGCGGCTGAGGACATGCGGTCGGGCGGCCCGATTGCCGCCCGGCCCGCAACAACGGAGAAAGAGCCATGTCCAACGTCATCCACCTGCCAAAGCCGGCGCGCGCGCGTCCCGGCGCCGAGAGCCTGGCCGCGCTGATCGACTGTTTCGCCCGCCACCGCCGGGTGACCGAGGACGTGTTCTGGCTCAAGGAAAACGCCGAGCTTCTGAACATTCTCGAATGCACCGGCACCGTTGTGCCCCAGGATGCTCTGGCGCCGCTCCGGGATTTCTATCAAACGCTCGAGCAGAGGCTGGGTTTCTTCCCGCAATACTATCGCTTCCTGCTGTCGGTCTGCCTGGATCTCGAGGATCTGGGCCTGCCGGGTGACAAGGGGGAAGCCTTGGCGCATTGGGCGGCGCGCGAGGGGCTGGCTGACGCCGAGATGTCGGACCTGCAGCGCGCCGAGGCGCGGCGGCTGATGCTCCGGCGCGGGATCGACCCGCTGCCCGAGGACACCGGGCTGACCGAGCGGCTGCATGCTTTCATCGACCGCAGCGAGACCTTTGCGATGCCCAATCGCAAGGCCGCCTACGAGCTGACCCATATCGTGTTCTACCTGTCGGAATACGGCCGCCGCGATCCCGGCCTGTCGCCCGCGGCGCTGCGCAGCCTCGATCATGCCGGCGTGCTGGCCCTGCTGGATGGCGATTGCGACCTGCTGGCCGAGATCTGCATCGCGCTGCGCTACGCCAGCGCCTCGGCGCCCGCCGTCTGGGAGGACGCGGTGCGCCGCAGCCTCGGCCGGTTCACCATCGCGGCCGGACCGCACGCGGCCAGCCAGGACGATTACCACCAGTTCTTCGTCGGCAATTGGGCCGGAGCGGTTTCCGGTGGAGCGGCCTTTGGCACGCCGTTGCACCGGGGGCGGATGGGATTTCACCTGGAGGATCAAGGGCCAAGACCCCTGCGCCGGATCTCGCAGACGCTCTATGCCCTGGGCGACGCGCGGCGCGGCGACTGGGTGGCGCTGCGGCCCCGCATCTTCGCGGCGCTGGACGAGGGCGAGCAAGCCGTCCTGTCCGAGGCCGAGGCCAGCACCGGGCAGTTCGACACCTTCTTTGCCGGCTTCGCGCGCACCCAGCTCTGCGGGGTGGACCTGTGAACCCGGTCCTGGCCGGGGTGGCGCTGGTGGTGGCCTATACCGGCCTGATCTCGGCTGCGGACACGATCACCAAGCTGATCGCCGGCGGCTATGCGGCGGCACAGCTCTTTGCGCTGTCCGGGGCAGGGGTGGCGGCGATGTGCCTTGTCGGCGGGCAGGGGCTGCGCACCTCGTGCCCGCGCGCCATGGCGCTGCGGTCGGCGGCGACGGTGCTGGCGGCGATCTGTTTCTTCTACGGGTTCCGCGACCTTCCGCTGGCCGAGATGTTCCTGTTCATCGGCCTGATGCCGATCCTGGCCGCGCTGATGTCGGGGCCGGTCCTGAACGAGGCGGTGCGGCCCACGGCCTGGATTGCGATGCTGGCGGGGTTCACTGGCGTTCTGGCCCTGTTTCCCGGCGGCCTGCAGGCGATCGGGGTGGGGCATCTCTGGGCGTTGGCGGCAACCGGGGTCGGCACCGTCTCGATGGTACTGGCGCGCTATATCGGCCGGCATGAACGCAACGCACTGGCGCAGGTGTTCTATCCCAACCTCGCGCTGGCGATCACGATGGGCGTGGCGCTGCCCTTCGTCTGGCGCCCGATGCCCGCGGCCGACCTGTCGCTCGTCGCGCTTTATGCGCTGCTGCTCTTCGGCGCGCGCTGGCTGGTGGTGATCGCCCTGCGTTGCCTGGCGGCCCATGTGGTCCTGCCGCTGATGGGGCTGCAGTTTTTCTGGATGGCCGGGTTCGGGGCGTGGGTCTTCGGGCAATGGCCCTCGGCGCAGACGCTGCTGGGCACGGCGATGGTGATCGGCTCGGGGCTGGTCCTGGTCTGGGACGAGATCGCGCCGCGGGCGGGAACCGCGCGGCTGCGCACCGATCCCTAGGCCGCGGTCACATCGAAAAAGACGTGCCGCAGCCGCAGGACGAGGCCGCGTTGGGGTTGTCGATGACGAAACGCGCGCCGATCAGTTCCTCGGAAAAGTCGATGACGGCATTCTCCAGAAACGGCAGCGACACGTTGTCGACCACCACTTTCTGCCCGTTACCCTCCAGCACCAGGTCGTCCTCGGCCGGATCGTCCAGCGCGATCTCGTACTGGAACCCCGAGCATCCGCCGCCCTCGACGGCGACGCGCAGGGCCTTGCCCTGATCGGCGGCGCCGATCTCGGCCAGGCGTTCGAATGCGCGGTCGGTGACCTTGGGGGGCAGGTTCATTATGTCTCTCTCGTGGTTTGCGTCTTCCGTCCCGCATATATAGAAGGCACCGGGACGGGCGACAAGGACAGCAGCCGTGCAAAGAGCAGCCTATGCCTCGGATCCGGGGCGCGCGCGCGGGCGGCGCGTGGCCGAGGAGGAAAGCAGTTTCCGCTCGTGTTTCCAGCGCGACCGCGACCGGATCATCCATGCCAGCGCCTTTCGCCGGCTCAAGCACAAGACCCAGGTCTTCGTGGAACACGAGGGCGACAATTACCGCACCCGCCTGACCCATTCCATCGAGGTGGCGCAGGTGGCGCGCACGATTGCCGGGGCGCTGGGGCTGAACGAGGAGCTGACCGAGGCGGTCGCGCTGGCGCATGACCTGGGCCACACGCCGTTCGGCCATACCGGCGAGGATGCGCTGCACGCGCTGATGGCGCCCTATGGCGGGTTCGACCACAACGCCCAGGCCATCCGCATCGTCACGCGGCTGGAGCGGCACTATGCCCGGTTCGATGGGTTGAACCTGACCTGGGAAACCCTTGAAGCGATTGCAAAACACAACGGGCCAGTTCTGGGCGAACTGCCCTGGGCGCTGGCCGAGTGCAATACCGAGATCGACCTGGAACTGCACAGCCATGCCAGCGCCGAGGCGCAGGTGGCGGCGCTGTCGGACGACATCGCCTACAACAACCACGACCTGCATGACGGTCTGCGCGCGGGCCTGTTCACCGATGACGAGATCGCCGCGCTGCCCATCGTCGGTGACTGCTATGCCGAGGTCGACCGGCTGTTCCCCGGTCTCGACGGCTACCGGCGGCGGCACGAGGCGCTGCGCCGGGTGTTCGGGGTGATGGTCTCGGACGTGATCGAGACGGCGCGCCGCCTGCTGGCCGCGTCCGAGGCCCGCAATGTCGAGGAGATCCGCGCGCTTGGGCGTCCGGTGGTGGCATTTTCCGATGCGCTCTGGCCCCGGCTCAAGGAGATCCGCGCCTTTTTGTTCACCCGCATGTATCGCGCCCCGCGGGTGATGGAGAAGCGCGCGCAGGTGAGCCGCGTGGTGCGCGAGCTGTTCCCGATCTACCTCAACGACCCGCGCCAGATGCCGCGCCACTGGCACCGCGACATCGAGGCCGCCGGGGACGAGACCGCGCTGGCGCGGATCGTGTCGGACTACGTCGCCGGCATGACCGACCGCTTTGCCCTGCAGGACCATGCCCGGCTGACAGGCTCGGATCCGCACCGGGTCTGAGGGGCGCGCATTGACCCTGCCGATCGCCGTGGTAAACCGCGCGCAAGCAACAAGGACATCGTGATGAACCTGTTTTCCGAGATCCGCGATCTGGTGCTCGACGCATTGGCCCAGATGCAGGACGAGGGCGCGCTGCCCGCCGATCTGAGCTTTGACAACGTGACGGTCGAGCCGCCGCGCGACCCGGCGCATGGCGACATGGCGACCAACGCGGCGATGGTGCTTGCCAAGCCCGCGGGCCGGAAACCGCGCGAGATCGCCGAGGCGTTGGCCGGCAAGCTGGGCGCGGATGCGCGCATCACCTCGGCCGAGGTCGCCGGGCCGGGCTTTCTCAACCTCCGGCTGGCGGCGTCGGTCTGGCAGGGGATCGTCGGCACGATCCTTGAGCGCGGCACCGATTACGGCCGCTCGGAGATGGGGCGGGGGAAACGGGTCAACGTCGAATATGTCTCGACCAACCCCACCGGGCCGGTGCATGTGGGCCATACCCGCGGCGCGGTGTTCGGCGACACGCTGGCCAGCCTGCTGGACTATGCCGGATACGAGGTCACGCGCGAATACTACATCAACGACGGCGGCGCGCAGGTGGATGTGCTCGCCCGGTCGGTCTACCTGCGCTATCTCGAGGCGCATGGGCGCGAGGTCGCGTTCGAGGACGGCACCTATCCCGGCGACTACCTGGTTCCGGTGGGCCAGGCGCTCAAGGACAAGGTCGGCGACGCCTATGTCGGCAAGGGCGAAGAGGTCTGGCTGGACGAGGTGCGCGCGCTTGCCACCGACGCGATGATGGACCTGATCCGCGAGGACCTGTCGCTGCTCGGTGTGCGGATGGACCGCTTTTTCAGCGAGAAGTCGCTCTACGGCACGGGCAAGATCGAGGCGGCGATCAAGGATCTCGACGACAAGGGCCTGATCTATCGCGGCACACTGGAGCCGCCCAAGGGCAAGACCCCCGAGGACTGGGAGCCGCGCGAGCAGACGCTGTTCCGCTCGACCGCGCATGGCGACGACGTGGACCGGCCGATCATGAAATCCGACGGCAGCTGGACTTATTTCGCGCCCGACATCGCCTATCACTATGACAAGATCAGCCGTGGCTATGACCTGCTGATCGACGTGTTCGGCGCCGACCACGGCGGCTATGTCAAGCGGATGAAGGCGGCGGTCTCGGCGCTGTCGGACGGCAATGTGCCGCTCGACATCAAGCTGACCCAGCTGGTCAAGCTGTGGAAGAATGGCGAGCCGTTCAAGATGTCCAAGCGGGCGGGCACCTTCGTCACCCTGCGCGACGTGGTCGAGCAGGTGGGCCCGGACGTGACCCGCTTCGTCATGCTGACCCGCAAGAACGACGCGCCGCTCGACTTCGATTTCGACAAGGTGCTGGAACAGAGCCGCGAGAACCCGGTCTTTTACGTGCAATACGCCCATGCCCGGGTGATGAGCGTGTTGCGCAAGGCGGGTGACGGCGGCATCGACACCGGCGACGCGACGCTGGCCGGGGCGGATCTTTCGGTGCTGGCGCACGAGGCCGAATTGGCGCTGGCGCGCAAGCTGGCGGAATGGCCACGCCTGGTCGAGATCGCCGCGCGCAGCAACGAGCCGCACAGGGTCGCGCTCTATCTCTATGAATTGGCAGGTGAATTCCATGCGCTGTGGAACCGCGGAAACGACGATCCGTCGCTGCGTTTCCTGCAGGATGGCGATGCCGCCACAAGCCAGGCAAAAATCGCTTTGGCCCGGTCCGTGGCCGTTGTGATTTCGGCAGGTCTTGATATCTTGGGCGTGAAGCCGGCGCAGGAGATGCGGTAGAAAACCGCCAGAACGCCGGTCCGAGGCAGCAACGACAAGTACCTGAGCGCGGGCACCGCCCCGTGCGACGGGCAGTGAGGCGGACATGGCGAACAGTTACGACCACGGTCACGTGCACCCCCAACACGTGCAGTATTCTCTCTCGGCGCATCAATATGCGCCCGAGGCCGATTTCCATCCCGGCTATGATGACGACGACATGGCGCGGCCCGCCGGGCTGGGCCGGTTGCTCAGCCTTCTGGGCGCGGCGGGGTCGCTGGCCCTGGTGGTGGGCGTCGGGGTCTGGGGCTACAAGCTGGTGATGCGCGACGTGAGCGGTGTTCCGGTGGTCCGCGCGTTGGAAGGTCCGATGCGGGTGCAGCCCGACAACCCCGGCGGGGAACGCGCCGATCACCAGGGGCTGGCGGTCAACACCGTCGCCGCCAAGGGCACCGCCGCGCCGCCGCCCGACCGGCTGAAGCTGGCGCCGCAACCGGTCTCCCTGATCGAAGAGGACGCGCCGATGGGCGAGATGGCGGCGGATGCCGCCGAGCCTGCGGTCCACACGGCACAGGCCAGTGCGGCCGACGAGACCGCCGACGATGCCGTGCAGGACGGATCCGTTGACGCCCTGGTGCAGGAACTGGCCCGCCAGGCCCGGCCCTTGCCGGAGAATGCGGTGCAGACCGGCGACATCCCGACGGCCCAGCCCGCCGCCGCGATTGTGCAGCCCGAACCGCTGCCGGCGATCGACCCGGCCGACCTGATGGCCGCGGCCCCCGATCCCGCGCTGCTGGAGGCGCCGGGCGTGAAGCAGTCGCCGCGGCCGCAACCGCGCCCCGCACGCACCGTGCGCGCCGCGCCTGAGCCTGATGCCGACCTGGCCGAGGCGATCAACGCCGCCGTTGAATCCGCCGCCGCGCTGGATGTCGATCCCGAGGCGATCCCCGACGGCACGCGCATGGCGCAGCTGGGCGCCTTCGACAGCCCCGAGGTGGCGCGCGCCGAATGGGAGCGCCTGACCGGCCAGTTCGGCGACTACCTCGATGGCAAGCAGCGCGTGGTGCAGAAGGCCACCAGCGGCGGGCGCACCTTCTATCGCCTTCGGGCGATGGGATTCGATGACCTGAGCGATGCGCGCCGCTTCTGTTCGGCGCTGAACGCCGAGGACGCAGACTGCATCCCGGCGATCGCGCGGTGAGCTTCGGGGCCACGATCCTCGACGCCGAAGGGCTGCGCCTGACGCCCGAGGAGAAGGCCCTGTTCCGCGATACCGACCCGTTCGGTTTCATCCTGTTTGCGCGCAACATCGACAGCGCCGACCAGGTGCGCGCGCTCTGCGGCGATTTCCGCGAGGCGGTGGGGCGCGATTGCCCTGTGACCATCGACCAGGAGGGCGGCCGGGTGCAGCGCCTGCGCGCGCCGCTGGCTCGGGAATGGCTGCCGCCTCTGGATCACGCACGCCAGGCCGGGGCGGGCGCCGCCCGCGCGATGTACCTGCGCTATCGCCTGATTGCCGACGAGCTGCGCGCGCTCGGCATCGACAGCAATTGCGCCCCTTTGGCGGATGTCGCGCTGCCGCAGACCCATGCGTTCCTGCGCAACCGCTGCTATGCCTCGCAGCCCGAAGCGGTGGCCGAGATCGCCCGGGCCGTGGCGCAGGGGCTGCTGGACGGCGGTGTGCTGCCGGTGGCCAAGCATCTGCCGGGTCATGGCCGCGCGACGCTGGACACCCATCACGAGCTGCCGGTGGTGGGCAGCGACCTGCCCGAGCTGAAAGCCTGCGATTTCGCGCCCTTCGCGGCGCTTTCCGACCTGCCGATGGGCATGTCCGCGCATGTTGTCTTTGCGGCGGTCGATGATCGGCCGGCCACCCTGTCGCCGCCGGTGATCCGGCTGATCCGCGAGGGGATCGGCTTCGACGGGCTGCTGATGACCGACGATATCTCGATGAAGGCGCTCAGCGGATCCCCCGCCGAGATCGCGCGCGACGCAATCGGGGCCGGCTGCGATGTCGTGCTCTTCTGCAACGCGCCGCTGGCCGAGCGGGCGGCGGTGGCCGAAGCGGCCGGCGAAATGGCCGCGGCAGCGCAGGCCCGGGCCGAGCGGGCGCTCGCGGCGCGCCAGGCACCGGCTGCGCTTGACATCGAGGCCGCCGAGGCGGAACTATCCGGCCTGATGAACGGTCGGGACTATGACGGATAACCTTTTCAGCGAGGATCGGGACACGGTCGCAGACCGCCTGGCCGCCGAGTCTCTGATCGTCGACGTGGACGGCTTCGAGGGGCCTCTGGACGCCCTGCTGACCCTGGCGCGTACGCAGAAGGTGGATCTGCGCAAGATCTCTGTGCTGCAACTGGCCAGGCAATACCTGGAATTCGTGGAACGCGCCAAGGCACTGCGGATCGAGCTGGCGGCGGATTACCTGGTCATGGCGGCCTGGCTGGCCTTTCTCAAGTCGCGGCTGCTGCTGCCCCCGGACCCCGAGGAAGAGGGGCCATCGGGCGAGGAGTTGGCCGCGCATCTGGCGTTTCAGCTGGAACGCCTGCAGGCGATGCGCGATGCCGCGGCCCGGCTGATGGCGCGCGACCAGCTGGGGCGCGATTTCTTCGCCCGGGGACAGGCCGAGGACGTGGCGCGGATCAAGACCGTGACCTACAGCGCAACGCTGCTGGACCTGATGCAGGCCTATGCGCGCATCCGCACCCGCGACGAGTTCCGCCCCTATGTGATGGACCGCGACCACGTGTTCACGATGGAGCAGGCCTTGGACCGGATGCGCGGGCTGATCGGATTCGCCGGCAGCTGGACCGACATCGTAAGCTACATGCCCGACGGCTGGCACGCCGACCCGATGCGCCGCCGCTCGGCCACGGCGTCGACCTTCGCGGCCTCGCTGGAACTGGTCAAGGAAGGCCAGCTGGAAATCCGCCAGACCGAAACATTCGCCCCGATCCACGTGCGCAGGAGGACGGACAAGAGTGACTGAAGACCCCCGCGACGAGACCCCGCCGGACAGCCTGTTCGAGGCGCCGCCGCTGGCCGAGCAGGAACGCATGGTCGAGGCGGTGCTCTTTGCCAGCGCCGATCCGGTGAGCGTGCGCGACCTCGAAGCCCGGATGCCGCATGGATCGGACCCGGTGCAGGCGCTGGAGCTGCTGCGCCGCCGCTACGAGGGGCGCGGTGTGCGGGTCGTGCAGGTGGGCGAGGCCTGGGCAATCCGCACCGCGCCCGAACTGGGGTTCCTGATGCAGAAGGAAACCGTCGAGACCCGCAAGCTGAGCCGTGCGGCGATCGAGACGCTGGCCATCGTGTCCTATCACCAGCCCTGCACCCGCGCCGAGATCGAGGAGATCCGCGGCGTCTCGGTCAGTCGCGGCACCATCGACCAGCTGCTGGAGATGGACTGGATCCGGCTGGGCCGCCGGCGGATGACACCGGGCCGTCCGGTGACCTTCGTGGTGACGCCGCAATTCCTCGATCATTTCGGGCTGGAAAGCGCCCGCGACCTGCCGGGGCTCAAGGAGCTGCGCGCCGCGGGCCTGCTGGAGAACCGGCCGCCGCCCGGCGCCATGCCGATGGGCGAGGAACAGTCCGGCGAGGATGATGATCAGAGCGAACTCTTCGAGGAGGAGGAGTGAGCCCCGGCCGATGAAATCGGCGCGGGTGTGGCCTATATCCGACACGAGCAGAGCGGAGGTGAGCAGATGAACGGAAACCAGATCATGAACATGATCATGCGCGCCGTGACCCGGCGGGTGGTCAATTCCGGGTTGAATGCGGGCATCGACGCGGCCGGCAAGCTGGGCAAGTCCCGCAAGCAGAAAACCGACCCGGCCCAGGCGCCCGCCGAGGTCGATCCAGCGCCAAAGGCCGCCGAGTCAGAGGCGGCGACGCAGACACCCGCCGAAGCGGATGCCGAACGTCAGCGCAGGCGCGAACGCCGGCAGGCGCGGCGCGCCCGGCGCGAGAAACGGCAGGCGGGAAAGCAGTAGGTCAGGACGCCGCCCGGAAATGCTTTGACAGCTTCAGGCCCTGGCCCTGGTAGTTCGAGGCGATGCCGGCGCCATAGAGCTGCGTCGGCCGCTCGGCCATCCGCTCATAGACCAGCCGCCCGACCACCTGGCCATGCTCCAGCACGAAGGGCGCCTCGTGGCAGCGCACTTCCAGAACGCCGCGTGATCCCGCCCCGCCGGCCCCGGCATGGCCGAAGCCGGGATCGAAGAACCCCGCGTAATGCACCCGGAACTCGCCCACCATCGCCAGGTAGGGCGCCATCTCGGCGGCATAGAGCGGCGGGATATGCACCGCCTCGCGACTGACGAGAATGTAGAACGCGCCGGGGTCCAGGATGATCCGCCCCTCGGTCGTGCGCACCTCTTCCCAGTATTCGGCCGGATCATAGCCGCCGATGCGGTCCAGATCGATCAGCCCGGTATGCGGCTTGGCGCGATAGCCCACCAGATCGCTGTCGGGCAGGCGCAGGTCGACCGAAAAGCCCAGCCCGTCCTGGATCACGGCAGGGCCGTCCACCAGAGGGCTGTCGGCGTGCAGGCGGGTCAGGTCGGCGTCGGAAAGCACTGCCTGGCCGCTGCGGAACCGGATCTGGTTGAGCCGCATGCCCGGCCGGACCAGGACCGAGAAGGACCGCGGACAGATCTCGGCATAGAGCGGGCCGGCATAGCCTTCGGGTACGCGGTCGAACTCGGCGCCGCCATCGGTGATCATGCGGGTGAGCAGGTCCAGCCGCCCGGTCGAGCTCTTGGCGTTGGCCACTGCCGAACAGCCATCGGGCAGGGCCAGCGATTCCATCAGCGGCACCAGGTAGACGCAACCCTTTTCCAGAACCGCACCGCCTTCCAGCTCGATCCGGTGCATCTCGAACTCGGCCAGCCGTTGCGCGACGGTGGCGCCGTCACCGGCCAGGAAGGACGCGCGCACCCGGTAGGCGACGGTGCCCAGCCGCAGGTCGAGGCTGGCGGGCTGGACCTGTTCGGGCAGAACCGGTCGGGACGCGGTGATCGCGCCTGCGGCGATCATCGCCTCGATCTGCTGATTGGGACAAACACCGGTCATGCGGGTTCCTCGCCGATCCGGCGGGTCTTGCTTGCCGGGCTGAAACGTCGGTGTGATTTGGTCGGGCTAGCAGGACTCGAACCTGCGACCTTCCGTCCCCCAGACGGACGCGCTACCAGGCTGCGCCATAGCCCGACGTTGGGCCGTTCATAACGGTTTTGGGGACAGGGGCAAGGGGGAATCATTGCCTTTTTCGCTTAGCCGGCGGACCCGATGTCCTGCTGGTCGAGCCAGTTTCGCAGCGCTGCGGCAAGCGGTGCGATCCGCTGCGCGCGGGCCGCGTTCAAGCGGTCGAGACCGGCCAGATGCGACAGCGCGCCTGGGGCGGCGCGGATGTCGGCCTCAGCCGGGGGATCGGGCAGGTCGATGACGCGCGGGCGTGGCGGCGGTGTCGCGTCCTCTGGTGTCGCCGTGTCGGCCGGCGTCTCCGGCGACTCGACCTCAGGTTCGTCCCGGTCCGACGCGATGCGGTCCTGCGATGATCCGGCAGTCTGGGCCGTGGCCGGGGTCTCGCCGCTCTCCACCTCTTCCGTCGCGGTCAGGTCGATCACGCTGCCCGTATCCGCCGCGTCGCCCAGGCGGTCGCCCTGGATTGGCATGCGGTCCTTGAACTGGATCACGGTGCCGCCCGGGACAAGATCGTCGCCGGCGCTTTCCTCGAGCGATTGCGAGACCGATTGCACATGGGCAATCCCTTGTTCGCGGAGGATTTTCTGCACACCCTTGATGGTCAGCCCGTCATCATGCAGCATCTTCTTGATGCCGCCGATCAACAGCATGTCGTTGGGGCGGTAATACCGGCGACCGCCGGCACGCTTGACCGGGCGGATCTGGCTGAACTTGCTTTCCCAGAACCGCAGCACATGGGCCTGCACCCCCAACCATTCCGCAACTTCGCTGATGGTGCGAAACGCGTCAGGAGATTTGCTCATGCCCGTGCGTCCTAGCTCTTGCGGTTGCCGGCGGCGACCCGGTCTTTCATCAGGTGGGACGGGCGGAATGTCAGAACCCGGCGCGGCTGGATCGGCACCTCTTCGCCGGTCTTGGGATTGCGGCCGATGCGGGCCGATTTCTCACGCACGCTGAAGGTGCCGAAGGACGAGATCTTGACCTGCTCGCCACGCACCAGCGCGTCGGACATATGGTTCAGCATCGTCTCGACGAGCTGCGCACTTTCGTTGCGGGACAGGCCGACTTCGCGGAAGACGGCCTCGCTCAGATCCATGCGCGTCAGTGTCTTGTGGCCCATGCCAACCCCCTGTGATGTGGGGAGAGCATAGGGTGAGGTGAATTTCCCTGTCAATATCAATGAATTGCAGCCGCTTGGTTAAGCCGGATCGCGCCACCCTACCAACGCAGCACCACCGCACCCCAGGCCAGCCCGCCGCCGATCGCCTCGGTCACGATCAGATCGCCGGGCCGGATCTGCCCGCGCGCCTTGGCGACCGACAGGGCAAGCGGGATCGACGCGGCGGAGGTGTTGCCGTGATCCTGCACCGTGACCACCACGCGATCCATCGACAGGCCCATCTTCTTGGCGGTGCCCTGGATGATGCGGATATTGGCCTGATGCGGCACGATCCAGTCCACATCGGCGCTGCTCAGGCCGGCCTTGTCCAGCGCGGATTCGGCGGTTTGTGTCAGCTTTTCAACGGCATGGCGGAACACCTGGTTCCCCTGCATCCGCAGATGGCCGGTCGACCGGGTCGCCACGCCCCCGTCGACATAGAGCAAGTCTCGAAAGCGGCCGTCGGAATGCAGGTCGGTGGCCAGGATGCCGCGATCCTGCGCGGTTCCGGTGCCCTCGTTCGCCTCGAGCACCAGCGCGCCCGCGCCGTCACCGAACAGCACGCAGGTCGAGCGGTCGGTCCAGTCCATGATCCGCGAGAAGGTCTCGGCCCCGATCACCAGCACCCGGCTGGCCTGGCCCGAGACGATCAGCGCATGGGCATTGCTCAACGCATAGACGAAACCGGCACAGACCGCCTGGACATCGAAAGCGAATCCGCCGGTCATGCCCAGCCGGGCCTGCACCATGGTCGCGGCCGAGGGAAAGGTCAGGTCGGCGGTCGAGGTCGCGAGGATGATCGCGTCGATCTCCTGGGCGGTGATGCCGGCATCGGCCAGCGCCGCCTCGGCGGCGCGGGTCGCCAGGTCGGAGGTGGTTTCGTCCTCGGCCGCGAAATGGCGGCGCTCGATCCCCGAGCGCGAACGGATCCATTCGTCGGTGGTGTCCAGGGTGGCCTCGAACTCGGAGTTTGGCACCACGCGTTCGGGCAGGTAGTGCCCAACACCGGTGACGACTGCTCGGGCTGCCATCTACGCTCTGCCTTCTGGTTCTTGTCGCGCGCCCTCATCGGCGCGCTGAACGGTATCTTGGGTAAGCTCGACCGTGGATGCAACCCGCGCGGCCAGTTTCTGCCCAAAGCCGGACTGGGCGAGGGTGAAGGCCAGCTTGACCGCCGCCGAGACGCCGGTGGCGTCGGCGCTGCCATGCGACTTGATCACGGTGCCGTTGAGGCCAAGGAACACCCCGCCATTGACCTGGCGCGGATCTATCCGCTTTCTCAGGCGGTTCAGCGAGGTGATCGCCAGCACCGAGGCCAGGCGCGAGAGCGGCGAATACCTGAACGCCTGTCGCAGCAAAGCGCCGATCATCCCGGCGGTGCCTTCGCCGGTCTTGATCGCGACATTGCCCGTGAACCCGTCGGTGACGATCACATCGGCCCGGTCGCCGGGAATGTCGCTACCCTCGACGAAGCCCACGAACTCGAAATTCGCCTGCGCGGCAAAGTCCGAGATCAGGCCGTGGGCTTCCTTCAGCTCGGCGCGGCCCTTGTGTTCCTCGGTGCCCACGTTCAACAGGCCCACGCGGGGACGCGCAAGGTCGAGCCCGTTGCGCGCATAGGAGGCGCCCATCAGCGCATATTGCAGCAGGTCCCGGGCATCGGCGCGGACATCGGCCCCCGCATCCAGCATCACGTTGAACGCCTGCGGATTGCGCGAGGGAAACAGGATCGCGATGGCGGGCCGCGTCACGCCGGGCAGGCGGCGCAGGCGAATCGTCGACAGCGCCATCAGCGCGCCGGTATTGCCGCAGGACACCGCGCCCGAGGCCTCGCCCTCGCGCACCGATTCCAGCGCCGACCACATCGAGCTGCCCTTGCCGCTGCGGACCACCTGGCTGGGCTTGTCCTCCATCGTGACCACATCGGCGCAATCACGAAAAACGACGCGCCCGTCCAGGACGCGCCGTTTGGCGACAAGTTTGCGCAGCGTCTCTTCGGGCCCGTGCAGGATGAACCCGATATCCGGGTTCTTTCTGGCCGATTCCGCGATGCCGGCGACAACGACCGACGGGCCCGCGTCTCCGCCCATGGCGTCGACCGAGATGATGATCCTGGTGCTGGGCTCGCCGATCGGATCGGGCTGCGCGGTCATGAAGTGGCCTGCCTCGGAACGGGCTTAGGCCGCGTCTTCGTCCAGATCGATCTCGTCGGCCTGGGCCACGACCTCGCGGTCGTCATAATGACCGCAGGCGGCGCAGACGTGATGCGGGCGCTTCAGCTCGCCGCAATTGGCGCACTCGTTGGGGTTTGCAGCAACCAGCGCGTCATGCGCACGACGGTTGTTGCGGCGCGACTTGGATACTTTGTTCTGTTGGACAGCCATGTCTCAACCTTCGTGTCTGGTGGGCCGCGGCGCGCGCCGCCGGCCGGTTTCGGTCTTTGGTTCCTAAAAGGCGTGACGCGCGTCTAGGCCGTGGCCCGTCCGTTGTCCAACCCTAAATCCGATGAGGGCGCGAAAATACTGCGAATCTCGGCGTGTTCAAGCGGTTTTTCTGGCCGCCTCCTATGACAGGTTTCCGCCCGACTGTCATTGCTCTTTTTTGAGCTTGTCACGCAGCGCGGACAGCCCGGCAAAGGGCTTCACATCGTCGTCGGTGAGCGGTTCCTTGCCCGGTGCGGCAAAGGCGGTATCACCCGGTCCGACCCCGTCCTTGCGCGGGTAGAGCGGCAGCGCCAGCGCCAGCGCCTCGGCCATGACCGCGCCCGGGTCGATCACCGTGCCCAGCGCCTCGGCCTCGTCATCCTCTGGCATTTCCGCCTCTTCGGCCTCGGGCGGTTGCCAGTCTTCCAGGTAGAGCCGGCGCACCGGTGCCTCGATGCGTGTCGTCACCGGCTCCAGCGTGACCACGCAGGGCTGAACTACCGTGGCGCCCAAATGCCCGGTCAAAAGCCAGTCGCGGCTGCCCTGTGCCGTGATCTCTCCTGAAAAGCGCAGCTTGCGCAGGCCCAGCAGGCCCAGCGCCTCGGCCAACCCGTCGAGATGGGCGCGGTCGGGCTGCAGATCGAAAGGGGTGGGGCTGTTCTGCGGCAGTTGGGCAACCCGCAGTGCGGTCACTTCGGTCATATTGGCAGCTTTCCTCGGTTGAACCAGCGCGTCGCATTTTGTATCGGGATAGTAGTCGCCGTTTGGCATGGCAAGGGGACAGGGATGAACAGGACCGTCTGGCGAACCGGACCAGTGGCGAGATGCGCCGCGCTCTGCGCGCTGGCCGTCGCGCTTGCAGGCTGTTCCGAACGGTTCCGCAATCACGGCTATGTTCCAAGCGAGGAAGAACTGGCGCAGGTGCGGCCGGGTGTCGATACCCGCGACAGCGTGATCGAGGCGATCGGCTCGCCCAGCTCGACCAGCGTGGTCGGCGATCAGGGCATCTATTATGTCTCGACGCGGATGCGTTACTTTGGTCCCAAGGCGCCCGAGGTCGTCGCCCGCGAGCTTGTGGCGATCAGCTTCGACCAGGCGGGCATCGTGCGCAACATAGAACGCTATGGCCTGGAGGACGGGCGGGTGGTGCCGTTGCAGCGGCGCGTCACCGACTCGGCGATCCAGGACAAGACCTTCATCCGGCAGCTTCTGGGCAATCTCGGCAACTTCAACCCGGCCACCGCGCTGCCGACCTCGGAATAGGGCGTCCGGGAGCGGGACAGGTCCGCGAGGCCGGATGTGGAGGAAGACGTCGTGCCGCAGATCCTGCTGAGCAAGGGGCGCTACCGGGCGCGCCGCGCCGAGTCGCCGGCCGATATCGACGCGGCGCAGGCATTGCGTACGCGGGCCTTCGGCACGGATCAACCTGACAGGGACGGGTTCGACGACCAGTTTACGCATGTTCTGGTCGAGGACATGCAGCGCGACGCGCAGGCGGTGTGCTGCTTCCGCATCCTGACCCTGGCCGACGGCCGCCACATCGGCCGAAGCTGCGCGGCCGAGACCTATGACCTCTCGGCGCTGGAACGCTATCGCGGCCCGATGGCCGAGCTGGGCCGGTTCTGCACCCTGGCCGATGGGCCGGACGCGGACATCCTGCGGGTGGCCTGGGGCGCGTTGACGGTCTGGGTGGATCGGGGCGGCATCGAAATGCTGTTCGGCTGCGCGTCCTTCGCCGGGACCGACCCGGCGCGCCACCGTGAGGCACTGGCATTGCTGGGCCACCGCTACCTGGCGCCCGAGGACTGGCGGCCGGGGATCAAGGCGCGGGACGTCTACCGCTTCGGTCAGCCGCCCGGCCCGCCGCCCGACGCCGAGCGGGCGATGCGAGGGATGCCGCCATTGCTCAGGAGCTACCTGGCGATGGGGGGGCGGGTCAGCGACCATGCGGTGATCGACCGGCGGATGAACACGCTGCACGTGTTCACCGGGCTCGAGATCCGCGCGATTCCCCCGGCCCGGAAACGGCTGCTGCGGGTGGTGGCCGGGTAATGCGAGTATTTGCGGAACAGTGAAAGCGGGGCGTTGACGCCCTGTGTCCCGGGGTTTAGCTGGCGGACATGGCGCGCATACCCTTGTTGCAGATGAACGCGATCTCGCTGACCTTCGGGGGCGAGCCGGTATTCTCCGGCCTCGACCTGGTGGTCCAGCCGGGCGACCGGGTGGCCTTGGTCGGGCGCAACGGGTCGGGCAAGTCGACGCTGCTGAAGGTGATGGCGGGCCTGGTCGAGGCGGATACCGGCGAGGTGGTGTTGCCGCCGGGCGGCTCCGTGGGCTACATGGAGCAGGATCCGGCGATGGCGGAGTTCGCCACGCTGGGTGATTATGCGACGGCGGATCTCGAACCGGGCGAGCTCTACAAGGTGGAGCGCGCGGCCGAAGGGTTGAAATTCGACCCCGCCCGCGCGGTCGCCACCGCCTCGGGCGGCGAACGGCGGCGCGCGGCGCTGGCCCGGCTGATGGCCGAGGCGCCGGACCTGATGCTGCTGGACGAGCCGACCAACCACCTGGACATCGAGGCGACGCTCTGGCTGGAGCGCGAACTGGCCGCCACGCGGGCGGCGTTCGTGCTGATCAGCCACGACCGCGCGTTCCTGCGGGCGCTGACCCGCGCGACCCTGTGGATCGACCGCGGGCAGGTGCGGCGGCAGGAAAAGGGCTTCTCGCATTTCGAGGAATGGCGCGACAAGGTCTGGGAGGACGAGGACCAGGCGCGCCACAAGATGAACCGCCTGATCAAGGCCGAGGGCCGCTGGGCGGTCGAGGGCATCAGCGCACGGCGCAAGCGCAATCAGGGGCGGTTGCGCGCGTTGCAGGACCTGCGCGCCCAGCGTGCGGCGCAGATCGCGCGCCAGGGCAGCGCGGCGATGGCGCTCGAGTCGGGGCCGAAATCGGGCCGCAAGGTGATCGAGGCGCGCGGGCTGTCCAAGCGCTTTGACGGCAAGCGGATCGTCCGCGATTTCGACCTGCTTGTGCAGCGCGGCGACCGCGTGGCGTTCGTCGGCCCCAACGGGGTGGGCAAGACCACGCTCCTGAAAATGCTGCTGGGCGAAGAGGCGCCGGACGCGGGCAGCGTCACGCTGGGCACCAACCTGGAGGGTGCGGTCTTCGACCAGGCGCGCGCGCAGCTCGATCCGGACATGAGCCTGTGGGACAGCCTGACCGGCGATCCCGGGATGCGGGTGTCGGGCAAGGCCGATCAGATCATGGTGCGCGGCCAGCCCAAGCATGTGGTCGGCTATCTCAAGGAATTCCTGTTCGACGAACGCCAGGCCCGCGCGCCGGTGCGCTCGCTCTCGGGGGGCGAGAAGGCGCGGCTGCTGCTGGCGCGGCTGATGGCGCGGCCGTCGAACCTGCTGGTGCTGGACGAGCCCACCAACGACCTGGATGTCGAGACGCTGGACCTGCTGCAGGAATTGCTGGACGGCTATGACGGCACGGTGCTGCTGGTCAGCCACGACCGGGATTTCCTGGACCGGGTGGCGGCGACCACGGTGGCGATGGAGGGCGACGGCCGCGCCACCGTCTATGCCGGCGGCTGGAGCGACTACATCTCGCAGCGCGGCGACAGGACCGAGAAAAAAGACGAGAAACCAAAAGCTTCTGCCGCGAAACTAAAGTCTCAACCGCGCTCTGAGGATAAACCCGGCCTGTCCTTCACCGAAAAGCACCGGCTGGAGGCTCTGCCCGACGAAATCACCCGTCTGGAAGCCGAGATCGCCAAGCTGGAGGCGCTTCTTTCCGATCCCGACCTTTATGCGCGCGAGCCGGTGAAGTTCGACAAGGCCACCGAGGCGCTTGTCGCGCGGCAGAAGAAGCTGGCCGCCGACGAGGAGGAATGGCTGGCCCTGGCCGAGAAGGCCGAAGCCTAGCGCTTGCGGGCCGGGTTGCCCACAACGGTGTCCCCGGCGGCCACGTCGCGGGTTACGACGCTGCCCGCACCGACGATGGCATCCGCGCCCACGGTGACACCGGGCATCACGATTGCGCCGCCGCCGATCCAGGCGTTGCGGCCGATGCGGACGGGGCGGGCGATTTCCAGCCCGCGGGCGCGCTCGCCGGGGTCGGTGGCATGCTGGGCGCAGTAGATCTGGACCGAGGGGCCGAGCATCGCACCATCGCCGATTGTGACCGGCGCGGTGTCGAGGATGGTGCAGCCGGCGTTCAGATAGACCCGGTCACCCAGCGCGATATTCACCCCATAGGCGCAGTGGAACGGCGCCTCGATCAGGCAATCCGCGCCGATCTGCCGGAAGAGCGTGGCCAGCGCTGCGGCCATCGGGCCGCGCGTGTCGGGCGGACAGGTGTTGTGGGCATGGACGGCGCGGCGGGCGGCCTGCCGCATCTCCTCCAACTCGGTGTCGAGGCAGCAATACCAGTCGCCCGCCAGCATCCTCTGCTTCTGGCTGCGCCCCTCCGGCATCGGCTCAGCGCATCCGCAGGGCGCCGTCAAGCCGGATCACCTCGCCGTTGAGATAGCCCATCTCGACGATGAACCCGGCCAACCGGCCGTATTCCGCCGGATCGCCCAGACGGGGCGGGTTGGGCACATCGGCGGCCAACCCCTCGCGCACCTCCTCGGGCAGGCCCATCAGCATCGGCGTGAGGAAGATGCCCGGCGCGATGGCCATCACCCGGATGCCGGTCGAGGCCAGGTCGCGCGCCATGGGCAGGGTCATGCCGACGACACCGCCCTTGGAGGCGGCATAGGCGGCCTGACCCTTCTGGCCGTCGAAAGCGGCGATCGAGGCGGTGTTGATGATCACCCCGCGCGCGCCCTCGGTGTCGGGGGTGTTTCCGGCCATCTCGGCGGCGGCGAGGCGCGAGACGTTGAAGCTGCCGACCAGGTTGATATCGATAGTGCGCTGGAACGCGTCCAGCGGGTGCGGGCCGTCCTTGCCCACGGTCTTGATGCCATAGGCCACACCGGCGCAGTTCACCGCCACGGTGATCCGGCCCATCTTCTCCTTGGCCAGCGCGATGGCGGCGGCGACCGAGGCCTCGTCGGTCACGTCGGTTTCGGCGTAATGCCCGCCGATCTCCTGCGCGACGTTTTGCCCGCGCTCGGCGTCGCGGTCGAGGATCGTGACCTGTGCCCCGGCGGCGGCGAAGTGCCGGGCCGTGGCCTCACCCAGGCCCGAGGCGCCACCGGTGATGATTGCGGATGTCTTGCTCAACTGCATGGCAGGCTCCCGTCCCGTGATTTGAACGCACGTTCAGATAATGGATATTGGGGGTGGGAGTCTAGGGGCGGCTTGTTGGCACGACGTGTTGCCGGCGGGGCTTGGTCAGCCGAGAGTGTGCGGTTTGGGCAAGGGGAGCGGCAGAATTGAGCCCAAAGCGGCGGGATCAATACCGTGCCCTTCGCTGGCGCAGCAAACCGGTCTTTGTTTGTACAAACTGCCTGGTTGTTGCATTGTGACATCGCAAGACAAAACCGGAGAACGAATGTCCCGAAAACTTGCTGGATTTCTGGTGGCTGATGCCGTTTCCTACAGTGCCCGGATGGAGGAAAACGAGGCCAAAGCACTGGCCGCGCTCTCCAACTCACGCGCGATTATAGACGGCATTCTTGCTGAGCATCAGGGCTCGATTATCGCTACTGCCGCAGATAGCGTCATCGCCGAGTTTCCTTCGGCGCTGGATGCCGTTCGCGCCGCTCTCGATGCTCAGGCCCAATTGGAGCGAGATGAAGCAGATAATTTTCGCTTTCGTATAGGGGTGCACTTCGGGGACGTAGTACAGCAGGACGGAACACTTCTCGGTGATGGGGTTAATATCGCCGCGCGCCTAGAGCCTTTGGCGCCGAACGGCGGGATAGTAATCTCCGGCGTTGTCGCTGATCAAATTGTGGGGAAAGTCGATGCGAGATTCGCGTCGATTGGCAAACACAGTGTCAAAAACATTGCACGTCCGGTTGATCTTTATTGCTGGCCCGAAACGGCAGCAAAGTCCTACCGTCGCCGTAAACTCATGCGTCTGTGGCCTATTGCGACGGTCGCATTGATTGCTGTCGCCTCGGTATTCGCGTGGTTCGCCCGACAGGAAGAGGTCGATCAAGGTATGCCAACGGGTCCCAAGATCGCAGTTCTACCATTCGAGGAAGTTGGTGCGGGTGCGGAAGAAGTCTTCTTCGCTGATGGACTTAGCCGAGACATCAACGCCTACCTAACCAAATTCTCTAATCTATTTGTTTTTTCTCTCAGTTCGACACGGGAGTATTCTGAGGTTGATTGCGCCACCATCCGCAGGGAGTTGAATGCAGATTTTATACTATCCGGGACGGTCCGTCGCGCGGATGAAAGCCTGCGAGTTACAACCTCATTCACGGATGCCAGGGATTGCGTTCAGCTTAACGCGCCCGGCCCATTCACACGCGACCTGTCGGCGCAAAGCGTGATTGATGTACAGATCGAAATCGCAAGGAAGGTCGTTTCTGAGATCGGGTCTGCTGACGCCCCCATCTTCGATGCCAAGTTGGCTCGCGCGATCGAGGAAAAGGCGCCAGAGAACCTCAACGCTTATGAGTGCGTGCTGCTGTCTTACTGGTTTTACGAGAATTTCGAACCTGACCGCCATCGGCGAGCGCGTGACTGCCTCATGGGTGCGGTGAAATCCGATCCCGACTATTCGCTCGCATGGTCGAGACTGGCGTTCTCACACATCGAGTCGAAGAAATACTCTATCGATACGAAGGACAGTTGGGACGAAGACAGTTTACGCGCGGCACAGCGTGCGATCGATCTAGACCCGGCCAATCCAGATGCGTATTACGCTCTGGCGATCCGTAGCCAGATGGTCGGTGATGCACCGGATGTTTTCGCGAACCACGCGCGAAAGGCGATTGAGCTAAATCCATATGACTCCTTCGTTCTGGCGGATTTGGGTACTTGGATGGCCTATTCCGGTCAATGGGATACAGGCAAAGAATGGGTTACTCGGGCCAAAGCTTTGAACCCCAAGCACCAGAGTTGGTGGGATTTCATATGGCAATTGCACTCATTCCTCCAAGGCGACTATTCGGCGTCTATTGCGCATGCGCAAACCGTGAACTTGCCCGGCAACTATATGGTGCAGGCTGCTCTAACAGCTGCACACGCCATGAACGGGGACCAAGAGATGGCCGAAAGGACATTGGAAAAAGTTCTTGAATTGAAGCCCGACTATGCGGAAGATCCGAGACAGCCATTCCGGGCACGTGGTATGGAAAAAGTTCTCGTGGACAAGCTCATGGAAGGTCTAACCATGGCAGGGTTGGATGTTCCGACATAACCTCTTTGAACCTTTAGGGCACTGAGCTTAGCTTTAGCAAACCTTGCAAAATAGTTTTAAACAAACAATAATCTCTGTGATCTGACGGATTTATCTTGAACAGCACGCAAGGACTGCATTGTCCGCAAACCCGACCTATCGCAAACTGGATAACCCGCGCGTTTTCCTCGGACCCTTGTCTCGCCAGAAAAAGCGGCCACCGCTCAGGTGGCTGTTTGTTTCGTTCCAGACGGGAGCGCGATGACTACCCCAGCTGCACGAGCGCGTGCCGCTTCTTTCCCGCGCTCAGCTTGATCGGCGAGGAGAGCTTGCCCGCGTCGATCATCAGCCCGGCATCGGTCAGCGGCGCGTCGTCCATTCGCGCGCCGTTCTCGGCGATCAGGCGCTTGGCCTCCTTGCCGGATTTCGCCAGACCCGAGCGGACGATCAGCTGCACCACCGACATGCCGTCGCCCAGCTCGTCGGCGCTGAGCGTCAGCGTCGGCAGGTCGTCGCCGACGCCGCCCTTTTCGAACACCTCGCGCGCCGTGGCCTCGGCTGTCGCGGCGGCCTCGGCCCCGTGCAAAAGCGTGGTGACCTCGTTGGCCAGCCGGATCTTGGCCGCGTTGATCTCGGAGCCTGCCAGCGCGCCCAGCCGGTCGCATTCGTCCACAGGCAGCTCGGTATAGAGCTTGAGGAACCGGCCCACATCGGCATCGGTCGTGTTGCGCCAGAACTGCCAGAACTCGTAGGGGCTCAGCATCGCGTCGTTCAGCCACACGGCGCCGCCGGCGGATTTGCCCATCTTGCGCCCGTCGCTGGTGGTCAGAAGCGGCGTGGTCAGCCCATAGATCTCGTGATCCAGCACCCGCCGGGTCAGGTCGACCCCGTTGACGATATTGCCCCACTGGTCCGACCCGCCCATCTGCAGGATGCAGCCGTAACGGCGGTTCAGCTCCAGGAAGTCATAGGCTTGCAGGATCATGTAGTTGAATTCGAGGAACGACAAGGACTGCTCGCGGTCGAGCCGGGACTTCACCGATTCAAACGACAGCATCCGGTTGACCGAGAAATGCCGCCCGATGTCGCGCAGGAACTCGAGATAGTTCAGATCGTCCAGCCATTCGGCGTTGTTGAGCATCAGCGCGTCGGTCTCGCCCTCGCCATAGCTCAGATACTTGGCGAAGACCTGCTTCATGCCGGCGATGTTGGCGTCGATCTGCTCGGGCCCCAGCAGGGGGCGCTCGTCCGAGCGGAACGAGGGATCGCCCACCTTGGTGGTGCCGCCGCCCATCAGCGTGATCGGCTTGTGCCCGGTCTTCTGCAGCCAGCGCAGCACCATGATGTTCAGCAGGTGACCCACATGCAGCGACTGCGCGGTGGCGTCATAGCCGATATAGGCGGTCCGCACCCCCGAGATCAGCGCCTCGTCGAGGCCCTGGTAATCGGTGCAGTCGGCGAGAAAGCCGCGCTCCATCATCACCGCGATGAAATCCGATTTGGGGTGGTAGGTCATGTCTTGCCTCGGGTTGGAATTGCGGGGCATGTATAGGCGGCAGTTTGGCGAAGGGAAAGGCCATGAATAAGGCCATCAGCCGGGCAGGGCCGGTGCGGGCGCTGGGGGCGATGTCGGGCACGTCGCTGGACGGTGTCGACGCGGCAGTGGTCGAGACCGACGGCGATGTCATCACCGGGTTCGGCAAGACCGCCTATCGTCCCTATCCCGAGGCGGAACGCGCGATCCTGCGCGCGGCCCTGGGCCGGTGGCAGGGGCCGGCGGTCGCAGAGGCGTCACGGGTCGTGACAGAGGCCCATGCTCAGGTTCTGGCCGGGTTCGAAGGGGTCGATCTGGTGGGTTTTCACGGCCAGACCCTGGCCCATGATCCGCGCAACCGCGGCACGTTGCAGGTGGGCGACGGCTCCGCCCTGGCGCAGGGTCTGGGCGTGCCGGTGGTCTGGGATTTCCGCAGCGACGACGTGGCGATGGGCGGCGAGGGGGCCCCGCTGGCGCCGTTCTTTCACCATGCCTGCGCGCGCTGGATCGGGGCCGACGCGCCGCTGGCCTTTCTCAACCTGGGCGGCGTCGGCAACCTGACCTATGTGGATTCTTCCTTCGATCGCCCCGAGGCCGAAGGCGCGCTTCTGGCCTTCGACACCGGCCCGGCCAATGCGCCGATCAACGACCTGATGCTCGAACGGCTGGGCCTGCCGATGGACGAGGGCGGCGCGCTTGCGCTGCGCGGCAAGGTCGAGACCGGCGCACTGGAGCTGTTCCTGGACGAGCCCTATTTCACCCGCATCCCGCCCAAGTCGCTCGACCGCAACGATTTCGCCGAGATGATCGGGCTGGTCTCGGAACTGGGCGATGCCGATGCGGTGGCGACGCTCACCGCGATGATCGCCGCCGCGGTGGCGCAGGGCATGGCGCATTGCCCGTCACAGCCCGACCGCGTGCTGGTCACCGGCGGCGGACGCATGAATCCGGTTCTGATGGAGATGCTGCGCGTCTCGCTCGACTGCCCGGTGGAGCCGGTCGAAAGCGTCGGTCTCGACGGCGACATGCTCGAGGCGCAGGCCTTTGCCTATCTCGCGGTCCGCGTGGCGCGCGGGCTGCCGACATCCTGCCCGGGCACGACCGGCGTGCGGGCGCTGGTGGGTGGCGGAACGGTGAGCGTGCCGCAGATGGACGCGGCCGGGTAGGCCTTGCCGCCGTGGCAATGCCGGGCGGCGGAAATGGCGGCAAAGCGGGGCGAAGACGCCATCGCGTCCATCAATCCCAATGTCGGCATCTTATTGAGTTCCAGTCATTGACCGCAGATTGGATTTGATGTCTTTTCATCGCCGATGGTTCTCGGACGCCCGATGCGCTGACGAGATGAAAAGGGAACACGGTGCGGCGCAGCCAGCAGGCACCAAATCCGTGACTGCCCCCGCAACTGTGAGCGGCGAGCGACCCCGATACGAACCACTGGACACCACGTCCGGGAAGGTTTGGGGAAGCATCGACCCGCGAGTCAGGAGACCTGCCATCACCGGTGCGCGAGCATCATTGGCATTTCAACACGATGCAGGCGGGGTGCCTGGTCAGGAGCATAAGTTGGCAAAGCGGTCTCGGCCCCAACCACATGGTTCGTCCTTCCCTCGTTTGAGAGACGGAGGGTCCGATGGACCATCGCATTACAGTTTGCACATCCTGTCGGCACAAAGGTACCGAGTGTCGCCCCGGCCGTGAACTGATCGACAAGCTTCGGCTGGCGATTGCAGGGGACCTCGCCTCATGAAAGCGGCCAAGCTCTCAGTAGAAGATCTTTCCTGGTCGTCGGATCGTGGTGCGGCCACGCTTCTGCACTCAACCAGCTTTTCGCTGGACACTGGGCGTGTCCTGGGAATCGTCGGTCCCAACGGGGCAGGAAAGACCACACTACTGCGTTTGCTCTACCGGTTCTACCGGCCGACAACCGGCACCGTCCGCATTGATGGCGATGATATCTGGAGCCTGTCGGCCCAGGCCGTAGCCCGGCGGGTTGCCGCTGTCTTGCAGGAACAACCCAGTGACTTTGCCCTTACAGTCGGGGAGATCGTGGCCCTGGGTCGGACGCCGCACCGGCGTGGTATCGGCGGGGCCACTGGTTCCCGAGACAAAGTCATTGTCGAAGACGCCTTGGACCGGCTCGAACTGCGGGGGCTGGTTGGCCGCCATCTGGGTACCTTGTCTGGCGGCGAACGCCAACGGGTTATGGTGGCTCGTGCGCTCGCCCAAGAGCCGCGGCTTCTGATTCTCGACGAGCCGACCAACCACCTCGATATTCGTCACCAACTTGAGGTGTTGGACCTGATCCGAAGCCTGCCGCTGACAATCGTCACTTCCCTGCATGACCTGAACCTGGCTGCTGGTGTCTGTGACGACGTCTTGCTCCTTCATTCCGGCCATGCTGTCGGGTTTGGCCCTCCCGCCAAGGTGCTGTCCGAGGTCGCTGTCTCTGACGCTTTTCAGATCGTTGCCCGCAAGGAGCAGCTTTCGCTCAGCAACACCGATCACCTCACATTCCATCTTCAGAAACAAGGATCGCACTCATGAGGAAGGCATTTCTCACCACCGTGGTATGCGCCATCGCCGCCGGTGCGGCAATTGCCGATACAACGGTTCAAAGCTGTAATCGCTCTGTCACCTTCGATGCGCCCCCGGAACGGGCGATTTCAAACGACGTGAACCTGACCGAGATGATGCTGGTCCTTGGCCTTGCCGACCGAATGGTGGGCTACACCGGTATTTCGGGCTGGAAGACGCTTGACGAAGAAATGCGTGCAGGCGTCGAGGAACTTCCCGAATTGTCGGCGCAGTACCCAACCAAAGAAGTCCTTGTCGGGGCCGATGCGGATTTCTTCTTCGCAGGGTGGAATTACGGCATGAAAGTGGGCGGCGAAGTCACGCCGGAGACATTGGAACCCTTTGGCATCCAGGTTTACGAGCTGACTGAGTCCTGCTCCCATATCATGGACAGGGAGAAGGCCGGCATCGATGTCATGTATGCTGATTTGACGAACCTGGGTGCGATTTTCGGCGTTGAAGACAGGGCCGCCGAACTTGTGGAGAGCTACCGGGCAGATCTCGCGGCCTTCACGGACCGACTGGAAGCCGGTGAGCCATTGCGCGTGTTTGTCTATGACAGCGGCGAAGACACGCCATTCACGGCGGGCCGCTACGCGATGCCGACCGCACTGATCGAAGCGGCCGGCGGCGTCAACATACTGGACGATTTCGAAAAAAGCTGGGCGACGGTGACATGGGAAGAGGTCGTGGACCGCAACCCGGAGGTCATCGTGATCATCGACTACGGCGAAGTGACCGCAGCACAGAAGCGCGAGTTCATCCTGTCCAACCCTGCTCTCGCGGGTCTGGCGGCGGTCAAGAACGACCGCTTTGTCACTCTGGAATATGTCGAGGCGACGCCGGGACCCCGGAACATCCAGGCGATCAAGACCTTGGCCGAAGCCTTCTGGGCCGAGTAGTCCCATGGCCGAGACCCGAAGCGCCAAAGCAATCATTCACCGTTTCAGTGGCATGCCGGCCTTCCTGTTGGGTGGAATGGTCCTGCTTTTGGTCTCGCTCTCCTTTGCGATTTCGGTTGGGGCTGTTCCGGTCCCGTTGAATACGGTCTGGGGCGTCATCCTCAATAGAATTGCGCCGGGCTTCATCGAAGAAACCTGGTCTCAGAGCCGCGAAGCCATCGTATGGGAAATCCGTTTCCCACGCGCCCTTCTTGCCATAATGGTCGGAGCCGGATTGGCGATGGTGGGGGCCAGCCTTCAGGCCGTCACGCGGAACCCCTTGGCCGATCCACACCTCCTCGGGATATCCTCCGGCGGGGCATTCGGTGCCATCCTCGCGCTTCTTCACACCGGTTTGTTCGTGGGCCACCTGACCGTGCCGCTGCTGGCCTTTCTCGGGGCGCTTGCCGCGACGGCGATCGTGCTGATCGTATCGCGTTTCGCAAATACCATGAGCGCTGATCGCCTTGTGCTGGCGGGTGTCGCCGTATCCTTCATCATTATGGCTGGGGCGAATGTCCTGGTTTTCCTTGCCGATCCCAAAGCAACCCACATCGTCGTCTTCTGGATGCTCGGTGGGCTTGGTCTCGCCCAGTGGAGCCAACTGCTTTACCCCCTCGTCATCCTTTTGATCTGTGCCGGATGGCTCATGTTCAAGGCAAAGGACTTGAACGCAATGACAGTGGGTGACGAAACGGCCTCAACACTTGGCATCCCCGTTGCCAGATTTCGGTTATCTGTCTTTGTCGTGGGCGCGCTGATTACCGGGGTCATGGTCGCGTTTTCAGGGATTATCGGCTTTGTAGGCCTGATGGTCCCCCACGTGGTGCGCATGGCGGTCGGGGGCGACTATGCCCGTGTTTTGCCTGGCTCCGCTTTGATCGGGGCGATTTTCCTTTTATGGGCCGATATCGCTGCGCGTACAGTCATGGCGCCAGAAGACATGCCCATCGGCATCGTGACCGGTCTGGTCGGAGGGATATTCTTCGTTTGGCTACTTGGTCGGCAAAGGTCGGCAATATGAATCCTTGAGCCCTTCATCTGTCTCCCAGCATTGGGAACTGCGGGCTCGATCCTGCCAATCTCTGCGAACGGGCGGCATCCCGTCCTTCATCCCCTCGGTATATCGAACCCCGGTTCCGCCAGGTCGAACCCCTCGAACCGGAACCCCGGCGAGACCGTGCAGCTGACCAGGGTCCAGTCCCCGGTCGTGCGCGCCGCCTGCCAATGGCCCGCCGGCACGATCAGCTGCGGCGCCCCCGTGTCCAGGTCCGGGGTCAGCATGTGATCGGTTGCGGGGCCGCGGTCGGTCGCGCTGATCGACAGGACCAGCGGCGCCCCGGCGTGGTAGAGCCAGATCTCGGTCGCATCGACGCGATGCCAATGACTACGCTCGCCCTCGGCCAGCAGGAAATAGATGCAGGTTCCGGTCGGCCGGCCCGCGTTTTCAGCAACCCAGGTCTGGCGGTACCAGCCGCCCTCGGGGTGTCGCGCGAGGTTCAGGCGGTCGATGATCTCCTGCGCGGTCATGGCGCCTCTCTTTGCCGGCGGGCACTGGCAATCCCGCACGGGCAGCATATCTTGCCCCCATGACGCTTACGATCCCCTTCGACAACAGCTATGCGCGCCTGCCGGACGCGTTCTATACCCGATTGCGGCCCGAGCCGGTCCGCGCGCCGCGCCTGATCGCCTTCAACGAGGACCTGGCGCGCCTGCTGCGGATCGACCCGGGCGAGCTGTCCGACATGGCCGAGGCCTTTGCCGGCAATGCCCTTCCCGAGGGCGCTGAGCCGCTGGCGCAGCTCTATTCGGGGCACCAGTTCGGCCAGTACAACCCGCAGCTGGGCGATGGGCGCGCATTGCTGTTGGGCGAGGTGGTGGACCGCGACGGGACCCGCCGGGACATCCAGCTCAAGGGATCCGGCCGCACGCCCTATTCGCGGATGGGCGACGGGCGGGCCTGGCTGGGGCCGGTCCTGCGGGAATATGTGGTGTCCGAGGCGATGCACGCGCTGGGGATCCTCACGACCCGGGCCCTGGCCGCGGTCGAAACCGGCGAGACGGTGCTGCGCGAAGGACCCATGCCGGGGGCGGTGCTGACCCGCGTGGCGGCCAGCCACCTGCGGGTGGGCACGTTCCAGGTCTTTGCCGCGCGGGGCGACATCGCCAGCCTCAAGCGTCTGACCGCCTATGCCATCGCGCGCCACTATCCCGATGCCGACGGGCCGATGGGCCTGCTCAGGGCCGTTCGCGACGCCCAGGCGCGGCTGATCGCGCAATGGATGGCGGTGGGCTTCATCCACGGGGTGATGAACACCGACAATTGCGCGATCTCGGGCGAGACCATCGACTATGGTCCTTGCGCCTTCATGGACAGCTACCACCCCAACACGGTCTACAGCTCGATCGACCGGACGGGCCGCTACGCCTATTCCAACCAGCCCGACATCGCGGTCTGGAACCTGGCGCAGTTCGCCACCGCGCTGATCCAGCAGATGGACGACCGCGAGGCGGCGGTCGAAGAAGCCACCGAGATCGTGCACGCGATGCCCGACCTGCTGCAGGCGGAATGGCTGGCGCGGTTCCGCGCCAAGCTGGGCCTGCGGGACGCGCAGGACGGGGACCAGGCGCTGATCGCGGATCTGCTGATCCGGATGGCCGCCAATCGGGCCGATTTCACCAACACCTTCCGCGCGCTCGGCACGGATGCCGCGCGCGACCAGTTCATCGACCCCGCCGCCTATGAAAGCTGGGCCGAGGGCTGGGCCGCGCGCACCGCGCAGGAGCCGGGCGCATCCGGCCGGATCCGGGCTGCGAACCCCGCCTTCATTCCCCGCAATCACCGGATCGAACAGATGATCGACGCCGCGCTCGACGGCGACGAAGCCCCGTTCCATCGCCTGTGCGCGGTACTGGCCCGCCCCTATGACGATCAGCCCGAGCATGCCGACCTGACCCGCCCCCCCAAGGAGGACGAGATCGTGGCCGCGACCTTCTGCGGCACCTGACCCTTTCCTCTTGCGGAAAATATCCTGGGGGGAGGCGCCGCAGGCGACGGGGGGCAAAGCCCCCCAACCGCCCTTGCGCCTTGCGGCCCGCTGGGCAAGATTGGCCTCCAGCTCTCAGCCCGGACCGACATGCCCCGCCAATCGACGCTGCGCCTTGCCAGCTATAACATCCAGAAATGCGTCGGCCTCGACCTGCGGCGGCAACCGCGCCGGATCCTGACGGTGCTGGACCGGCTCGGGGCGCAGATCGTCGTCCTGCAGGAGGCCGACAAGCGCCTTCCGCCGCGTCCCGCGGCGCTGCCGCATTTCGTCCTGAACGAGGCCGGCTGGAAGATCGCCGATCTTGGTGGCGCGGGCAGCCTGGGCTGGCACGGAAACGCGGTGATCTGGAAGGGCGGCGGGATCCGCCTGACCGGGACCGCGCATCACGACCTTCCCGGGTTCGAGCCGCGCGGCGCGGTGCGGGCCGAGTTCGACACGCCGATCGGACGACTTCGGGTGGTGGGGCTGCATCTGGGGCTGTTCGGCCCCTCGCGCCAGCAGCAGGTGTCGCACCTGACCCGCGATATGGCCCGGCTGCCGGACCTGCCGACGGTCTGGGCGGGCGATTTCAACGAATGGTCGCGCCAGCCGGTTTTGGACCACCTGGCGCCACAGATGCGGTTCCTGCCGCCGATGCCCAGCTTTCCGGCCCCGCAGCCGGTCGGACCGCTGGACCGCATCGCACTCGGGGCCGGGCTGGCGGCCTCGGCCCACGGCGTGCATTCCGAGCGGCCGGCCCATATCGCCTCGGACCACCTTCCGGTCTGGGCCGACCTGCGCGCGGCGGACTAGCGGTCGCCCCTCACCTCGGACCTGCCGCCAAGGCGAAAAACCCGGTGGCAACGCGGTCGCGGAGCGATTAAACCGGGAGGCCGAAGCGCAAGATCCGGGAGCCGCCATGTCCGACTCGATCATCGCCCGTTGTGAGGCCAAGGGGCTGCGCATGACCGGCCAGCGCCGGGTGATCGCGCAGGTCCTGCAGGACAGCGCCGACCACCCCGATGTCGAGGAGCTCTATTCCCGTGCCACCGCCATCGATTCCGGCATCTCGATCGCCACGGTCTACCGCACGGTCAAGCTGTTCGAGGAGGCCGGTATCCTGGAACGGCTGGAATTCGGCGACGGGCGCGCGCGCTACGAGGATGCCGAGCGCGACCACCACGACCACCTGATCGACATGCAGACCGGCGAGGTGATCGAATTCGTGGACCCCGAGATCGAGGCGCTGCAGGAGCGCATCGCCGCGCGCCTGGGATACGAGCTGCGCGGCCACAAGCTGGAGCTCTACGGCGTACCGCGCCGCAAGCGCTGAGCCGGGGCGCGTCAGCCCACCCGCCGGCGGCCCACGGCCACCGGGATCAGGACGCTGAGTATCATCAGCCGGACGATGTGGCAGGCGGCGACGAATCCCGGGCTGGCCTGCATGGTCGCACCCAGCGCGATCATCGTCTCCAGCCCGCCGGGCGCAAAGGCCACCATCACATGCGGCGCCGGCATGTCCAGCGCGGCGGCCACGGGAATCGCGGCCAGGCTGGCCATCGTCACCGCGATCAGGGTCATGCAGAGCCCGGCCAGCAGCGCGCCGCGAAACTGCGTCAGGGTCATGCCGGTGAACCGCGTGCCGATCAGCGTGCCCATCGTCACGAAGGCGGGCAGCATCAGCCAGCCCGGCACGCCGCCCTCGGTCAGCCCGGTCACATGCGCCAGCGCCGAGACCGCCATCGGCCCCAGCAGGAGCGGCGCCGGCAGCAACAGCCTGCGAAACAGCAGCCCGAGCACGATGCCCAACACTGCCAGGACCGCGAGCGCGGACATGGACATCGGCGCGGTCTGGGGCAGCACCACCGGATCCATGCGATAGCCCAGCGCCAGCGCGGCATAGGGCACCGTCACGGTCAGGGCCAGCACCCGCAGGGTCTGCACCACCGCGATCCGGGCGGTGTCGGCGCCCAGGTCCTGCGACAGCCCCATCACGAAACTCAGATGCCCCGGCGCGGCGGCCAGGATCGCGCTGCGCCGGTCGAAGTCGAAGGCCCGGGCCAGGATCGTGCGGGTGAGGAACATGGTCACCGCCAGCATCGCCGCCATGGCCGCAAAGGCGAAGGGCCAACGCTGGATCGCGGCCCCGGCATCGGTGGTGAACCCCGATCCGACACCCAGCCCGAGCACGACGAAACAGGCGTTGCGCACCGGCTCGGCGATGCCCACGCGCAGGCCCGACAGCGCCGCGCCGCTGACCGCCAGCGCCGGGCCAATCAGAACCGCGGCCGGCGCGTTCAGCACATAGGCGACGGCCGCACCGCCCAGACCGACGGCCAGCGAGGTCAGGGTGATACGGATCATCGGATCTGCGGGCATGACCGGTGACTAGCACCGGTCCCGCATCCGCGCAATTGCGCGCACGGCCCTTGCGGCTGGCGTGGAATTCGGCCAAGGCGGGCGCAACCCTGAAACGGAGTGTCCCCGGCCATGGAAAACCTGCGCGGCGCCGTCCTGATGGTGCTGGCGATGCTCGGCTTCGCCATCGAGGACATGTTCATCAAGCTGACCGCCGACGCCCTGCCGCCCTGGCAAATCATCGCCGTGCTGGGCAGCGGCGGTGCGGCGGTCTTTGCGGTGCTCACCAAGCTGAAGGGCCAGCCGCTCTGGACCCGCGGCTATCTGGCCGGTCCGGTCCTGCTGCGCAACCTGGGCGAGTTGATCGGCACGGTCGGTTTCGTGACCGCCATCGCGCTGACGCCGATCTCGCAGGCGTCGTCGATCCTGCAGGCCACGCCGCTGCTGGTCACGCTGGGCGCAGCGCTGTTCCTGAAGGAACCGGTGGGCTGGCGCCGCTGGAGCGCGATCTTGGTGGGGTTCGTCGGCGTGCTGCTGGTCATCCGCCCCGGGACCGAGGGCTTCGACGTGCTGTCGCTATTTGCGGTGCAGGGTACGGTCGGGTTGGCGATCCGCGACCTGGCCACCCGCAAGGTCGGGCGCGAAACCTCGTCCTTTCAGCTGAGCTTCCTGGCCTTCCTGATGCTGATCCCGGCCGCCGCCATCCTGTCGCTGTTCAGCGACCGGGGCTATGTGGCGCCCGACGCGCAGCTCTGGGCGTATTTCGCCGGGGTGATCCTGCTGGGCGTGGCGGCCTATTACGCCATCGTCGCGGCGATGCGTATCGGCGAAGTGTCCTTTGTGACGCCGTTCCGCTACAGCCGGATCGTCTTTGCCCTGATCGTCGGTATGGTGGTGTTCGGCGAGCGGCCCGATTCCCTGATGCTGCTGGGCGCGGCGATCATCGTGGGTTCGGGCATCTACACGCTGGTGCGCGAGGGGCGGGTCCGATCTGCCGCGCGCAAACCGGCCAAGCGCGCGGCCGGGCCGGTCGGTTAGCGCTAACGTGAGCGGTTTACTTTCCGTCACCCTTTGCTATGACAGCGGCAAATCAATTCCAGTCCGAGGACGCCCCACATGAGCACCATCATCGACATCCATGCCCGCGAAATCCTCGACAGCCGGGGCAATCCCACGGTCGAGGTCGACGTGATCCTCGAAGACGGCACCATGGGCCGCGCCGCCGTGCCCTCGGGCGCCTCCACCGGCGCCTATGAGGCGGTCGAGAAGCGCGACGGCGACAAGGCGCGCTACATGGGCAAGGGCGTGCTCGAGGCCGTGGCCGCCGTGAACGGCGAGATCGCCGAGGAACTGGTGGGCTTCGACGCCACCGAGCAGGTCGCCATCGACCGGACCATGATCGAACTGGACGGAACCGCCAACAAGGCCCGGCTGGGCGCCAACGCGATCCTCGGCGTGAGCCTCGCCGTGGCAAAGGCGGCCGCCGATTTCACCGCGCAGCCGCTCTATCGCTATGTGGGCGGCACGTCGGCGCGGGTTCTGCCGGTGCCGATGATGAACATCATCAATGGCGGCGAACATGCCGACAACCCGATCGACATCCAGGAATTCATGATCATGCCGGTCTCGGCCGCGAATATCCGCGAGGCCGTGCGCATGGGCTCCGAGGTGTTCCACACGCTGAAGAAGGAGCTGTCGGCCGCCGGCATGTCCACCGGGCTGGGCGACGAGGGCGGCTTCGCGCCCGAGCTGGGCTCGACCCGCGACGCGCTGGACTTCATCCTGAAATCCATCGAGAAGGCGGGCTATGCGCCGGGCGACGACATCTGCCTTGCGCTGGATTGCGCGGCCACGGAGTACGTCAAGGACGGAAAGTATGTCTTTGCCGGGGAAGGAAAAACCCTGTCTTCGGAGGAGAACGTCGCCTATCTGCAGGCGCTGGTGAACGACTATCCGATCATCTCGATCGAGGACGGCATGTCCGAGGATGACTGGGATGGCTGGAAGGCGCTGACCGACGCGCTGGGGGACAAGGTACAGCTGGTGGGCGACGATCTGTTCGTCACCAACCCCGAGCGTCTGGCCGACGGCATCGCGCGCGGCTGTGCCAATTCGATGCTGGTGAAGGTCAACCAGATCGGCTCGCTGACCGAGACGCTGCGCGCGGTCGATATGGCCCACCGGGCGCGCTATACCAACGTGATGAGTCACCGCTCGGGCGAGACCGAGGACGCCACCATCGCCGATCTGGCCGTGGCCACCAATTGCGGACAGATCAAGACCGGCTCGCTGGCGCGGTCGGACCGGCTGGCCAAGTACAACCAGCTGATCCGCATCGAGGAAGCATTGGGCGAAGTGGCCGAGTACGCCGGCCGCAGCATCCTGCGCTGAACCAAATACGCGGGGCCTCCGTCCGGTGTTGGGCGGGGGTCTGGCGCCAATCTCGCGACGCGCGGCCAGTTCCTTGGGCGGCGGGTCGGTCAGCTGTCCTGCGGCAGGCTTTCGGCCGAGATCGCGCCGGCGAGGTCGCGCAACATGCCGGCATGACGCCGCCGGACACGATGTGCAGCGCGCGTGTCGAACAGGGATTGGCGCAGGAAGAACACGTTGAGCTGGCGGCGGCGCTGATAGGCCGAGAGGAACGGCAACAGCCCGAATCCGGCCAGGATCCTGGCGACATCGGCATAGACCAGTTGCCCGGCCCATTCCTCCTTTTCCTCCAGCTCGATAAAGGCCAGATCGACCTGGTGAAAGGCCTCGCTGCCGCCGTCCAGCACCTGGCCCACGGCACCTTCGACATCGATCCAGGCGGCGATACGGCCGCTGTCGGGCGTGACGATCGAATCCAGCTTGTGACAGGGCGTTTCGAACTGCCGGGCATCGCGGCCGCTTTCCTTGGGCGCGTTCAGGCTGCCGGTTCCACGGCCAAGATGCCCATCCTCGCGGATCGGCACGTTGAACGTGGCGGTCCCGTCCGCATCCCCGATGCACTCGTTGCGATAGGTGACGCCGGCGGCTTCCGCTTCGGCCCGGTACTCGCCATAGATTGCCGGGTTCGCTTCGAAGGCGATGACCTGGGCTTCGGGATGCTTGGCCTTGCAGCGGCGGGAAAACCCGGCCTCATGCGCGCCGATTTCAAGGATCGTGTCCGGGGCCAGCAGATCCACCATCCGCTCGAACAGGATCTCGACATTGCGCGTGGTCTGGCGAAAGATCCTCTTGCGGATGCCGTGCGGCGCGTCGTCGCCGCCAAGCATCGAGAAGGTCGCCAGATGCGTCTGGGCGCGGTGTTCCTCGATCAGGTGGTCGAGCAGAAGTTCGGGGAAATTCGTCAATGACAAGGCACCCTTGACCGCGGACCCGGGCCGGGGCCGCCTTGATGGATGCCGCGATCATAGGGTGCAGGCTCGGCCGGCCGCAACCCTTGCGGATTGCGGCCGTTCCGAAATCTTCGGCTTACGGGCAGGCGGCCGTGTAGTAGGTGCCGTCGCCGCGCGAATAGGCGCATTGCTGCGACTGGTTGTTCTGCGCGACAAGCGTACCTGCAGCGGCGCCGCCAAGGGCCGCGATCAGCTTCCAGTCGTCATCGGCCTTGAGCGCATCCGCGGCGATCAGGCCGGCGGCCGCGCCGCCCGCAACACCCGCAACGGTGCGCTGTTCGGGTGTCAGGTTGGTGCAGGCCGTCAGGGCCACCGCGGCAAAGGCGGTCGGCACGATCATGGAAAGTTTCATCGCAAGTCTCCTTGGCAGTTGAAAGAAGGCCGCAAAACGCGGCGGGACTCTGCGGCACAACCAACCAGAACCGCGCAGGTTCCAAAACCTCTTGAAAAAGACCGGCTGGAATTTGCCGATCCGCGGGCGGTCTTGCGCGCGGACCCGCGCATCGGCCCGGTGTCAGAGCTTGCGCGACATCAGCATGTAGCGGTCGCGGCCCTGGAATCCCGCCCGCTGGTAGAGGCGCTGCGCGGAGGTGTCATCGCCGTCGACCTCCAGATGCAGCGCCTTGATGCCGCCGCGGGCCAGCGCCTTGGGCAATTCGGTCAGCACCTCGCCGGCAATGCCGCGGCGGCGGATCGCAGGGCGGATATAGATCTCGTCGACAAAGGCATCCATCCCGCCGAACTCGACCGACCAGCCGAAGGTGATGACCACATAGCCCAGCGGCGCGCGCGCCGGTCCGATCAGGTAGACGCAGCCATGCGGTATGCCATCGAGCAGCGGGGCCACCGCGGCGCGGCGCTCCTCGTCGGTCTGCGCCAGCCCGGTCTCGGCGTGAAACGCCTCGACCAGTGCCGTCACGCGGTCCAGGTCCTCGGGGCGGGCAAGGCGCAGCGCGGCGGTCATAGACGGGCCAGCCGGTCGGTCAGCAGCGCGAAGAACCCGTCGGCGTCCACGTCGCCCATGAAGGTCGCGTTGGGCGCACGGTCGGTGACGCCCCACCAGTCGGCCACGGTCATCCCCAGAGTCAGCTCCGATTGCGTCTCGATCTCGACATTGATGTGCCGGCCCGAGAACAGCTCCGGCCGGATCAGGTAGGCGGTGACGCAGGGATCGTGCAGCGGCGCGCCGTCCGATCCGTATTTCTCGCGGTCGAACCGTTCGAAGAAATCGGTCATCTCGGCCACCGCCGCGCCGACCCGGCTTCCCAGGGCGCGAAAGGCGTCGTTGCGCGCCTTGGTGACCAGCGCCTTGTGGGTGACATCCAGCGGCATCACGGTGATCGGTGCGCCGGATCGGAACACGATCCCCGCCGCCTCGGGATCGACGTAGATGTTGAATTCGGCCGCCGGCGTGATGTTGCCGACCTCGAAATAGGCGCCGCCCATCAGCACGATCTCCTGAACGCGGCCGGCGATCTCGGGCGCCTTGCGGAAGGCGGTCGCGATGTTGGTCAGCGGACCCAACGGGCAGAGCGTCACGGTGCCGGGCGAATTGTCGCGCAGGGTCTCGATGATGACATCCACCGCGTGACCTTCCGCCAGCGGCATCTGCGGCTCGGGCAGGGCGGGGCCGTCGAGACCGGTCTTGCCATGCACATGCTCGGCGGTGACGAGCGGCCGCACCAGCGGCGCGTCGCATCCGGCGTGAACCGGGATGTCGGTGCGGCCCGCCAGTTCGCAGACGATCCGCGCGTTGCGCGCGGTCAGCGCCAGCGGAACATTGCCGGCAACGGCGGTGATGCCCAGAACCTCCATCTCGTCGGGGCTGGCCAGCGCCAGCAGGATCGCCACGGCGTCGTCCTGGCCGGGATCGGTGTCGATGATGATCTTGCGTGGGGGCATACGCACTCCCTGCCTTGAACAACGTCTTGCATCGTGATTGTCCCGTGGTCATTAATCGCCGCATGGACCAACCGCAAGGGAAGTCGTCCGGGCCGGCAATTGCCGGCCGGAGAGGCCACGCCTGACCATCCCCGAAAGCCTGCGCGACCGGATCTAGCGCCTCTCGCCGCGTTTGGCGGCATCCCAGAGCGCGTCCATTTCCTCGAGCGTGCTGTCGGCCGGGGTCTTGCCCTGCGTGGCCAGGCGCGCCTCGATCGTCTCGAAGCGGCGGGTGAACTTGGCGTTGGTGCGCCTCAGCGCCGCCTCGGGATCGACGCCCAGATGCCGGCCCAGGTTGACGATGACAAAGAGCAGGTCGCCGAACTCGTCCTCCAGCGCGTCGGCATCCTTGCTGTCGCGCGCTTCGGCCAGTTCCTGCGCCTCTTCGGTGATCTTGTCCAGCACCGGGCCGATCTCGCCCCAGTCGAAACCAACCCGCGCCGCCCGCTTCTGCAACTTGAGCGCGCGCATCAGTGCCGGCAGGCCCAGCGCGACCCCGTCCAGTGCGCCACGCTGCGCCTTGCCCGCGCGCTCGGCGGCCTTGATCGCCTCCCAGTCGCGGGTCTGCTGGTCGGCGGACTTGTCGCGGCTTTCGTCGCCGAACACATGCGGATGGCGGGCGACCATCTTGTCGGACATGGTTCGCACCACGTCCTGAAAGGTGAAATGCCCGGCCTCGTCGGCCATCTGCGCGTGAAACACCGACTGGAACAACAGATCGCCCAGTTCGCCCTTCAGCTCGTTCCAGGCCCGCCGGTCGATGGCGTCGGCCACCTCATGCGCTTCTTCGATCGTATAGGGGGCGATGGTGGCGAAATCCTGTTCGATGTCCCAGGGACATCCCGTGTCGGGATCGCGCAGGCGGCGCATGATTTCCAGCAGCCGTTCGATCCCGGCGTCGCGGTCGTGGATGAGTGGTTTTTCCGGCATTGCGAAGCCCCCCGTTCCGGTGTCAGATGCATCCATTCCAAGACCAGACCCAGGAGTCCAGCCCAATGCCCGTCGTGAACCGCATCGCGGATTTCGCCGCCGACATGACCGAGTGGCGCCGGCATCTGCACCAGATCCCCGAACTGGGGCTGGACTGCCCCGAGACCGCGGGTTTCGTGGTCGAACGGCTGCGTGACTTCGGGGTGGACGAGATTCACGAGGGGATCGCCCGGACCGGCGTGGTGGCAATCATCGAGGGGCAGGGCGCGGGGCCGACCATCGGGCTGCGGGCCGACATGGACGCGCTGCCCATCGTCGAGGCGACCGGCCTGCCGCATGCCTCGCAGCGGCCGGGAAGGATGCATGCCTGCGGCCATGACGGGCACACGACGATGCTTCTGGGCGCGGCCCGCTACCTGGCCGAGACGCGGAACTTCGCCGGCCGCGTCGCGCTGATCTTCCAGCCGGCCGAGGAGAATGGCGGCGGCGCCGGCGTGATGGTCGAGGAGGGCGTGATGGACCGGTTCGACATCGCCGAGGTCTATGCGCTGCACAACGCGCCCGGTTTCGATGCCGGTGCCTTCTACACCAATCCCGGCCCGATCATGGCGGCGGTGGACACGTTTCACATCCATGTGCGCGGCGTCGGCGGGCATGGCGCGCTGCCGCAGGACACGCGCGACCCGGTGATCGCCGCGGTCTCGATCGCGCAGGCGATCCAGACCATTGTCAGCCGCAACCACTATGCGCTGGATGACCTGGTGATCTCGATCACCCAGATCCACGCCGGGACGGTCGACAACGTGATCCCCGACACCGCCTATCTCAACGGCACGGTGCGCACCTTCGATCCGGCGGTGCAGCAGATGGTCATGGCCCGGATGCAGCAGATCGTCGCCGGGCAGGCGGCCAGTTTCGGGGTCGAGGCCGAGCTTGACTACGAGGTGGGCTATCCCGCCACCGTCAACGATCCCGACCGTGCGGGGTTTGCCGCGTCGGTTGCGCGTGAGGTGGCCGGCGAGGGCCGCGTGCTGGCCGAGGCGGGGCGCGAGATGGGGGCCGAGGATTTCTCCTACATGCTGCAGGCCCGGCCCGGCGCCTATCTGTTCCTGGGTCAGGGCGCCGGCGCCGGGCTGCACCACCCGGGCTATGACTTCAACGACGAGATCGCGCCCATCGGCGCCTCGTTCTTCGCGCGGCTGGTGGAAACCGCCCAGCCCGCAGCCTGAAGGACCGGACATGGCACTCGAAGACGCAAAGACACAGGTGGACGAGGCATTCACCCGCAAGGATCTCAAGGGCCCGTCCTTCGAGAACACCTTTGGCGGGGCGACCTCGTTCCTGCGGCGCAAATACACCAAGGACCTGACCGGGGTGGATATCGCCGTGACCGGTGTGCCCTTCGACCAGGCCGCAACCAACCGCCCCGGCACGCGGCTGGGGCCGCGCGCGCTCCGCGAGGCCAGCGCGCTGCAATCACCCGATGCGCCCTATGGCTGGCCCTATGACGCGCTCAGCGAGATGGCGATCATCGACTACGGCGATCTGGCCTTCGACTATGCCAACGTGCCGGCCTTTCCCGAGACGCTGACCGACCATGTGCGCGGCATCCTCGATGCCGGTGTCGCCTCGGTGGCGCTGGGGGGCGATCACTATATCAGCTTTCCCATCCTCAAGGCCTATGCCGAGAAGTTCGGGCCGATGTCGCTTCTGCAGTTCGATGCCCATACCGACACCTGGCCCGACGACAACATGGACCGGGTGGACCACGGCACGATGTTCTACAAGGCGGTGAAATCGGGCATTGTCGATCCCGCGCGCTCGGTCCAGGTCGGCATCCGCACCACCAACGAGGACACGCTGGGCGTCAACATCATCGACGCGCGCGAGGTCTATGAATCCGGCCCCGCGGCGGTGGCGCAGAAGATCAAGCGGATCGTGGGCACCAGCCCGGTCTACCTGAGCTTCGACATCGACGGGCTGGACCCGGCCTTTGCGCCCGGCACCGGAACGCCGGTCTGGGGCGGCCTCAGCTCGATCCAGACCGCCATCATCCTGCGCGACATCGCCGGCATCGACATCAAGGGCGGCGACGTGGTCGAGGTCTCGCCGCCCTACGACACCTCGGGCGCGACCGCCATTGCCGGCGCCCATATCGCGACCGAGATCATCTGCCTTCTGGGGTGGGCAAAACGGAAATGACCGAATTCAACCAGCCGATCAGCGGCAACGACCTGGCGCGCTTCTCGGGACCCAACAGCTTCATGCGGCTGCCCCAGGCCGAGCGGCTTGACGGGCTGGATGTGGCGGTCCTGGGCGTGCCGATGGATATCGGCACCTCGTGGCGGCCCGGCACCCGGTTCGGCCCCAAGCAGATCCGCGCCGAAAGCGCGATGATCCGGCCCTACAACATGGCCACGGGGGCAGCCCCCTTCGACAGCCTGCAGGTGGCCGATATCGGCGACCTGGCGATCAACACCTTCTCGCTGGCCGACAGTCTGCGGATCATCCGCGACAGCTATGACGGGCTCTTGGCCGCGGGCGTGATACCGGTGGCGATGGGGGGCGATCATTCCATCACCCTGCCGATCCTGCGCGCGGTTGCCGCCCGCCACGGGCCGGTGGCGCTGGTGCATGTGGATGCCCATGCCGATGTCAACGACACCATGTTCGGCGAGCGCGAGACCCACGGCACCGTGTTCCGCCGGGCGCAGGAAGAGGGGCTGATCCAGCCCGACAAGACCTATCAGGTGGGTCTGCGCGGCACCGGCTACACCGCCGAGGATTTCACCGAGGCGCAGGGCTGGGGATTTCAGCAGTTCCCGGCGCATGAGCTGTGGTTCAAGAGCCTGGCGCCTCTGGGTGCGGAAATTCCTCGCGATATCGGCGATAGGCCGGTCTATGTCTCCTATGATATCGACAGTCTCGACCCGGCTTATGCGCCGGGCACCGGCACGCCCGAGATCGGCGGGCTGACCACGCCGCAGGCGCTTGAGCTGATCCGCGCCCTGCGCGGGGTGAACATCGTCGGCTGCGATCTGGTCGAGGTGTCGCCGCCCTATGATCCGTCGGGCAACACCGCCCTGACGGCGGCGAACCTGCTCTACGAGCTGATCTGCGTGCTGCCGGGCGTGAAACACAGGTAACGGGCCGGCCGATCCGGGGCGCGGTCCGGCAGGGGGCACGGGATGGGACGAAGCGTGACGATACTCTGGCTGGTGATCGCGGCGGCGGTCGTGGCACTGGGCTATGTGCGCCTGGCGCCCAGCGATCCGCAGCGCTGGCACGTGCCGCCGCAGGTTCAGGCCGACGCCGACCTGCCGGGCGGCGCGAAACGCCGGGTCGAGACCGGCCCCGACGGGCTTGAGCGGCTGGACATGATCGCCCGAGACTGGCCGCGCACAAAGGTTCTGGCCGGCTCGGTCGAGCAGGGGATGGTGACCTATCTCACCCGCAGCAAGGTCATCGGCTTTCCCGACTACACCACGGTTCAGCAGGTCGGCGACCATCTCGAGATCTTCGCGCGCCTGCGTTTCGGCGGATCAGATCTTGGGGTGAACAAGGCCCGCGTCGAAGAGTGGATCGACGCTTTGCAGGCCGGAGGATAGGCAGCCCTGCTGCACCTCGCGCCACATCGGCACGTTCAGCGACATCTGGCATTGCGCCGTGAACATGCGCCCGTCCACCTGCAGGCAGATCATCTCGCCCAGTTCCACGCGGGCGCCGCTCTTGTCGGTGCAGTAGCATTCCCGCACCTTGCCGCCCGGGCCGACGACATCCGCCGCGACCGGCGAAGCCATCAGGACCAGCATCAGGGCAAAGCGTGTCATGGCCTGAGTTTAGCACGTCAAGAGCCTTGACCAAACACCTGTTATGTCGGACACCGCCGGCATGGTCCCCGAAGAGCGCCTTGAACAGATCACCCAGAGGTTCCAATACCTCGAAGCCGCCATGTCCGAGGGGGCGGCCGGCGGGGATTTCGCGGCGTTGGGCCGGGAATACGCCGAGCTGAAACCGGTGGTCGAGCAGATCGACCAATGGCGGCGCCTGCGCGCGGATCTGGCCGAGGCCGAGGCGATGCTGGCCGATCCCGACATGCGCGAGCTGGCGGAGGAAGAGGTCGCTTCCCTGCGCTCGCGCCTGCCGGAGGTGGAGCACGCCCTGCAGCTTGCGCTGCTGCCGCGCGACGCGGCCGATGCGCGCCCCGCGATCCTCGAGATCCGGCCCGGCACGGGCGGAGACGAGGCGGCGCTCTTTGCCGCGGACCTGATGCGCATGTATCAGCGATATGCCGAGGCGCGGGGCTGGAGTTTCGATGTCGTCGAGGAACAGGCCACCGAGCTGGGCGGTCTCAAGGAACTGGTGGCCCATGTGAAGGGCGACGGCGTCTTCGCCCGGCTCAAGTTCGAATCCGGTGTGCACCGGGTCCAGCGCGTGCCCACCACCGAGAGCGGCGGCCGCATCCACACCTCGGCGGCGACCGTGGCGGTGCTGCCCGAGGCGCAGGACGTGGACATCCAGATCGACCCGGGCGAGTTGCGCATCGACACGATGCGCGCCTCGGGCGCGGGCGGGCAGCATGTGAACACCACCGATTCCGCCGTGCGCATCACCCATCTGCCGACCGGCATCGTCGTGACCAGTTCCGAGAAGAGCCAGCACCGCAACCGCGAGATTGCCCTTCAAGTGCTGAAGTCGCGCCTGTTCGACCTGGAGCGCCAGCGGATCGACAGCGAACGCTCGGCCGACCGCGCGGCCCAGGTCGGCAGCGGCGACCGCTCCGAGCGCATCCGCACCTACAACTTTCCGCAGGGCCGCATGACCGATCACCGGATCAACCTGACCCTCTACAAGCTGGACCAGGTGATGGCGGGCGATCTGGACGAGGTGATCGACGCGCTGATCGCGGACGACCAGGCCAGCCGTTTGGCCGCCTTTTCATGAACGGCCGCGCAACAGCGGCGCAGGCGATGGCGGCGGCCTCGGCCCGGCTGCGCGCCGCCGGGGTGCCGGATCCGGCCCGCGACGCGCGGATGCTGCTGGCCCATGCCGCGCGGATCGAGGCCAGCCGGGTCACGCTGATCGCCCCCGAAGAGCTGGACCCCGCCATCGCCGAACGTTTCGAGCAGCTGATCGCCCTGCGCGCCATCCGCGTGCCGGTCTCGCATCTGCTGGGCGAGCGCGACTTCTACGGCCGCCGCTTCAAGGTCAGCCGCGACGTGCTGGACCCGCGCCCCGAGACCGAGATCCTCATCGAGGCCGCGCTGGCCGAGCCGTTCTCGCGCGTGCTGGATCTCGGCACCGGATCGGGCTGCATCCTGGTGACGCTGCTGGCCGAGCGTGCCGAGGCGCGCGGCACCGGTGTGGACCTGAGCAGCGCCGCCTGCCTGCAGGCCAGCGCCAACGCCGTTCTGCACCGGGTCGAGGCGCGCGCCGAGATCCTGCAGTCGGACTGGCTGGACCAGGTTTCGGGCCGGTTCGACCTGATCGTCTCGAACCCGCCCTATATCGCGTGCGACGAGATGGACGGACTGTCGGCCGAGGTGCGCGAGCATGAGCCCGAAATGGCGCTGACCGATGGCGGCGACGGGCTGGGCGCCTATCGGCGCATCGCCGCCGACGCGCCCGGGCACATGACCGGTGGCGGGCGGCTGCTGGTCGAGATCGGCCCGACGCAGGCGGCGGTGGTGACGGATCTGCTGGACGCGGCTGGGTTGGAGCGGGTGCAAGTCATCCAGGATCTCGACGGCCGCGACCGGGTCGTCGCCGCGCGCAGGCCGCGCTGATCCGCCGATTTCGAGGTATTTTTGCCGAATCCGGCCGAATTCACCGAAAATTATGCCGCGCCCCCTTGTCTGACCGGGATGGACGTGTTTACTCAGGATTGTCGCAAAGATTGACGCTGCCATTTCGGCGGCTCACAGGCGACGCCAAGCCCTCAACAGTCGACACCCCGGCAGCACTTCGCCGCACATAGCGTCAAGACGGGGCAATCGACAGTGGTTCATAAGGCTGACGTAAAGCAAAATGAGATCTTCCAAATCCCGTTCGCGGTCGAAGAATAACCGCAACCGGCCGTCCGGCGGCAATGTCGTCAACCGTGTGTTCGACAGCTCCGGACCCGAAGGCAAGGTGCGCGGAACGCCGCAGCAGATCATCGACAAGTACAACCAGCTGGCACGGGATGCGCAGCTGGGAAATGACCGTGTCGCCACCGAGAATTTCCAGCAGCACGCCGAGCACTACCAGCGTCTGCTGAACGAGGCCCAGCGCGAGATCGAATCGCGCCGCGAGGAGCAGGAGCGCCAGAACCGCGAGCGCCAGGCCGAACGCGACCGCGAACGCGCCGAGCGGCAGGAGCGCGAGGCCGCCGGCGGCGGCAGCCAGGGATCCTCGGACCCGGGCGCGACAGCGCAGCCCGATGTGCTGGACCTGTCTGACGCCGGCGGCAATGAAGGCTCCGGCCTGGTCGAGACGCCCGAAAGCAAGCCAAACAAGCCCGCCCGCAAACCGCGCGCCCGCAAGCCGAAACCGGCCGAAGGGGAACAGGCGGATGACACCAAGCCGTCGGGCCCCAACGAGGACGCGACCAAGGTCGCCGAATAAGCAGGTGATGACCCGATGGTCCCGCAAGCCCCGGCCCAGCGCCGGGGCTTTGCTTTGTGCGCGCGAGTTCCGTCAGCGGTCTTCGTGGTGACGGAGTGGCGCAAGGCAATTGATCCCAAAGGAAACAGCGGAGCGCTCTGCATGGAAAGTCGGATCAGCGGACATAGTTAGCTTTCGCTGCGGCTGCGCCAAAGTCTGCATCACATTTCTTAGAGCGACTTGACCATCAGCACCCAATCTTGGCCTGGCCCTTCCCAGTCACCCTTGAACATTGGGCGTCTGGCCATCTCTCTAAGGCCACTGCGTTCATAAAGACGGATCGCCGGGGTGCTGGCATCAGAAACCACCAGTGCGATACGGGAGTGTCCGCCAGCGCGGGCCATGCTTTGCGCTTGCGCCATCAAACGGGCACCATGTCCCAAGCCGCGATATGCAGGCAGTGTTGCGATCACGTTTAGGCACCATGCTTCTGGGACAAGGTTCTCCAGTTCCATCAGTGGGACCCACTCGGCATCGACGCCTTCGAGCGAAGCCGGTTCGGCTCCGTGGGGTTGTCCCATCATGACCGCCTCGACACCGGAGCCTTGATCGAGCACGACGATGTTCCATCCGGACTCTATCTGCTCGAACTGTTGAAGACGACCGTGTTCCCATGGATCACCGTTTGTGCCTGCCAGTCGCTTCCAGACTGTTAGGAGTATGCCGCCAGATGCCATGTCGTTAAGCCGCGCAACCGTGTCAGCATCCTCTTGCCTGAAAGGCCGCAGCGGAGGGGCAAGTGCGACCGAAGGGTCTGACCTGATTTGCGTCATTGGATTTCCTTCAAATTTCTAAACTAAGTGGATTCAAGCAATTTGCAGTTCACAGAGTCATAGACATTTCATGCCAGATCATCCCTCCGTGATCGGAGTCCGAGGGTTGCTGATAGTCATATCCAAACTTCTCATAGAACTGCACGTGGTGCTCCTTGCACATAAGATGAATGGCCGCCTTCCCCCGTCCCCTCATGCGTTTCTCGAATTCGGCTAAGAGAGCCTTTGAGTAACCTTTTCCCTGATGCTCGGGATCGACAACAACTGACATGATGACCACATGCGGTGCGTTTGGATCGTGACCGATGAGTTCCTTGAACTCTTCGTCTGACATCTCGACATTGTAGGCACATCCGCAATTGATGAACCCAACAATCTGTCCACTTATTTCAAGGATTAGAAATCCCTCTGGATAGGTCTCAATGCGCATTTCGATTTTCGCAAGGCTAGCTGCCTCGTCTCCCTCGTATGCTGATGTTTCAATTTCGAAGCAGCGAATTGCGTCGGTCGGGAGAGCGTTTCGAAATACATGCATGCTTCAACGCTAGTCCCATAATGCTGTTATGGCTAGATGTGCCAAGTACCGGCCAACCAACGAAGAGCTGCCATTCGTCTAGTCCGCAGAATCGGTGACCCTGGGCTCAATCGACCATCGCCATCCCAAGCCTCGGAATCGCCCACACCGCAACAGGCAACGCCCCACCCCGGCGCCGGGGCGCTTTCAGCTCCGGTCGAGTTGGCGGGCCAGGGCGCAGAACGCCTCGAGCGGGATCTGTTCGGCCCGGTCGGTGGGGGTGATGCCGGCGGCGCGCAGGCGGTCCTCGATGTCGGGCGCCAGGCCCTTGAGCGCGGCGCGCAGCATCTTGCGGCGCTGGTTGAAGGCCGCCGCCACCACACGCGACAGCACCGCGGGATCCGCCGGATGGCGCGGTCCGGGCAGGGCGGTCAGATGCACGACCGCACTCGACACCTTGGGCGGCGGGCTGAAGGCGCCCGGCGGCAGCGCCATCACGATCCGCGCATCGCTGCGCCATTGCGCCAGAACCGCCAGCCGGCCATAGGCCTTGCCGCCGGGCTGTGCCACGATCCGCTCGGCCACCTCGCGCTGAAACATCAGCGTCAGGCTCTGCCAGTAGGGCGGCCAGTCCGGCGGCGTCAGCCAACGCACCAGAAGCTCGGTGCCCACGTTGTACGGCAGGTTGGCCACCACCCGGATCGGTTTCGTCAGATGCGCGGGCGCGTCGATCTCAAGCGCGTCGCCCTGCAGGATGTGCAACCGGCCGGGATAGGCGGCGGCGATCTCCTCCAACGCCGGGATGCAGCGTGCGTCCTTCTCGACCGCCAGCACCCGCCGCGCGCCCTCGGCCAGCAGCCCGCGGGTCAGCCCGCCGGGGCCCGGCCCGATCTCGAGCACGTCGCAGGAGGTCAGGTCGCCCGCCTGCCGGGCGATCTTGGCGGTGAGGTTGAGGTCCAGAAGGAAGTTCTGCCCCAGCGCCTTGCGCGCCGACAGCCGGTGCCTGGCGATCACCTCGCGCAGCGGCGGCAGCGTGTCGATGGCGCTCATGCCGCCCGGGCCATGCGCTGTGCCAGCTTCAGCGCCTCGATCAGGCTGGTGGGATTGGCGGTGCCGGTGCCGGCGATGTCGAATGCGGTGCCGTGGTCGGGCGAGGTGCGGATGAACGGCAGGCCCAGCGTCACGTTCACACCGCGGTCGAAATCCAGCGTCTTGATCGGGATCAGCGCCTGGTCGTGATACATCGCGATCGCCGCGTCGTAACGGGCGCGGGCGGCGGCATGGAACATCGTGTCCGCCGGGTGCGGCCCGGTCAGCGTGTAGGGGCCGGACATCGACGCCACCAGATCGGCGATCCAGTCCAGCTCCTCGCGCCCCATCGCGCCGCCTTCGCCGGCATGGGGGTTCAGGCCGGCAACCGCGATCCGGGGGCGGGCGATGCCGAACTTCGCGGTCAGGTCAGCGGCGGTGATCTCGATGGTCGCGCGCAGCAGATCGGGCGTCAGGGCGCGCGGCACCTGGGCCAGAGGGACATGAATGGTGACCGGAACGACCCGCAGGCTCGGCCCGGCCAGCATCATCACCGCCTGTGCGCCGCCTGCCAGCGCAGCCAGGAACTCGGTATGGCCGGGATAGGCGAAATCGGCCCCGTCGATCAGCGCCTTCTTGTGGATGGGTGCGGTGCAGACCGCCGAGGCGGCGCCGTCCTGTACCAGAGACACGGCCTTTTCGATGGCGGCGATCACGCCGGCGGCGTTTCGCGGATCGGCCCGACCCGGGACCGAGGGCGCGGCGAAGGGCAGCGGCAGAACGGGCAGGGCGCTTGCGCTGGCGGCGACCGCCTGTCCGGACGCCTCGATCCGGGCCACGGGCGTCTCGGGCGGCAGGTGCGAAGGATCCCCGATCCAGACGAAGGGGCAGGTATCGCGCAGCGTGTCCCAGGCGCGGGCCGCGATCTCGGGGCCGATCCCGGCCGGTTCGCCGCAGCTCAGCGCGATGGGGCGCGGGCTCATGGCTCGGCAATCACCGCGTCGGCGCGCAGCTGTTGCAGAAGGCTGTCGGCGAAGGCGTTCAGACGCTGTTCGGTGAGCGCCCGCACGACATCCTCGCGCTCGACATCCTGGCCGAGTTCCCGGGTCCGGCTGCAGAGCATCAGCATCACCAGTGTCTGACCGTTGCTGCGCGTGAGCCCGGTCGAACTTTCGTTCGGGTCCAGCTTGGCCAGTTCCAGCGCGATGTCGCGCGGGATCTCGCGCGGTGCAGCCTGGACCCGGTCCAGAACCTCGGGCGGCTGACCCTTGGCGACACCGTAGAGGTCATCGCAAGTGTCCACGCGGGCCTGGATCCGGGCCGCCTGTTGCAGGGTCTCGGCATTGCGCCCGCCGGCCAGGTAATAGGCGGCATAGTCGATCTCGGCATAGTTCGGCTCGCCGCGCGCGACTTCCTGGATGCCGCGCATCTGGAACACCGCGACGGCGTTGGGCAGTGTGATCGGATCGGTCACGTCACCCGGCGTCAGGTCCAGGATCAGCGGCCTCAGGCCGGCGGGAATCCGGGTGATCGGCACCCATTCCATCCGGCCGCCATTGTTGCTCGTGTCGGCGGCCGAGTATTGCGCGGCCGCGGCGGAAAAGGCGTCATAGCCCTCGATCTCGGCCAGTTCGCGCGCCAGGGCATCGACCTGGTCGACGGTTTGCGGTGTGACCGGGATGATGATCTCGGACAGCAGCACGCGCAGCCCGCCGCCACCGCCGGCCTGGCCCAGCGCGCGTTCGATCTCGTCGTCGGTGGGACGCGCCTGCGACAGGTAGCGCGCGGCGATGTAGTCGCGCCAGGTCAGCTGGATCTCGACGAAGTCGCGCACGGTCTCGGGCCAGACGCCTTCGCCCTCCAGCGCGTTGAGGAACTCCTCGCCCGACAGGTTGGCGCGCCCGGCCAGCTCGTCGATGCCGGTCTGCACTTCTTCGGGGGCCACTTCGATCCCGGCCTCTTCGATGACCTGCTGTTTCAGGCGGTCGTCGATCAGGGCCTCGCGCGCGGCCCGTTCGGGGTTGCCGGGGATGTTGAGGATATCCATGAACCGGATGCGCTGTTCCAGCTCGAATCCGGTGACCACGTCCTCGTTGACCTCGATCGCGGGCGCGAACTGGGCCTGTGCCGGCAGGACCGCCGGCCCGGCGCTCAGCAGCGCCGCCAGGGCGACCTGCGCGCCCCTCCGGGCCAGTCGGTCGAGGATGCGTCGGGAATGGGTCAGGTGCTGCTGCATGATCGCCTGTATTCTTTGTTTGCGCCCGCCACGGCAAAGCCGTTGAGCGAGATGGATAGGCCGAAATCGGTCGAGGGTTCAACGCTCTCCGACGAGGTATAGCGCCGGCTGACCGAGATGTTAACGGTCAGGCATTCGTTGCGGTAGATCAACCCGAGACCCGCATTGATCGGGCGGCTGTCGTTGATGTCGTAGCGGATGTCGCCCAGGGCGGTCCAGTGCCGGTTGAGGTCATAGCCGCCGTCGAGCCAGATTTCCGAGACCGCCAGGTCCCGGTCCTCCTGCGGATCGCGGCCCAGCCAGACATAGGTGCCGCTCAGCCGCGCCGTGTCGTTCTGCCATGCCCCGCGCAGCTCGGCCTTGGACAGGTTGAACGCGCTGTTGAGCAGCCCGCGCCCGGCCAGAGACAGGCCCGTGCCGGTTTGGATCTGGCCCGCAAGCAGCAGGTCCGAGGCCTTGCCACCGAGGCCCGATGTCTTGGAAAACCGCGGGTCCGACTCCTGCCGATAGACCTGGCCGACCGTGCCGCGGAACTGCCAGCCATTGGCCGCGTAGCGGGCCCAGTTCAGGCCCAGCACCGCGGTCAGCCCGTCCTCGCGGGCGTCGGGGGCCGGGAAGCGCGACAGGTCCAGCAGATTGCCCTGGTCGAACTCGACGAAGTTGCTTTCGTCGCGCGGCACGTCGTCGCCGGTCGTATCGGCCCAGCCGATCTGGAAGATCGGTTCGATGTAGTCTGTGGCGCCGGTTTCCGTCGCGCGGGTCATCGGATAGCGCAGGGTGAGCGCCGCGCGCGGCGTGATGCGAAGCGACTCGGGCGGGAAGTTGTCGTCATCGCTGACGCGGAACCCGTCCACCGCCGTTCCGATCCGCCAGTCCGCGCGCAGACCCGACGCCATCGTCCAGCTGCGCAGCCACTCGGCATCGAAGGTGGCCCGGGTGATGTCTCGGCCAAGCACGTCCACGGGTGAGGGCCGGCGGTAGCCGTGCAGCAGGAAGCCGAGCCGCACCTCGCCGCCGATCGCGGTCGGAAACAGGCGCCGCTGGAAGCCGAGATCGACGATTTCCTGCGGCAATTGCTCGGCATCCTCGCCGTCCCGCAGCGTCTTGTAGTGGATCAGGCCGACATGAAACAGGCTGTCGCGGCGGACCCGTTCCAGCGCGATCTCGCTGCGCAGCCGGTCCAGGTCCGGCAGGCCGTAATCGACCAGATAGGCGTTGTCCGAGGTGGTCTTGATGTCGAAGCGCAACCGGAAGTCGTCAGGCAGGAAGAACTGGCCATCGGCGAACAGGTAGCCGCGGTCGTCATCGGGCATCAGGTCATCGCGGGTATAGGCCCCCTCGAGCTGGATGCGCCCGGTCCGGAACGCCTGGCGATAGCGCAGGCCCAGCGTCCGCGTCTTGGACGAGATGTAGGGCGTCAGCGTCAGGTCGCGGTGATCGCCCAGGCGGATGAAATAGGGGATCCGCACCCCGGTGCCCAGCTGCGACGTGCTGCGGATCGACGGGATCAGGAATCCGGTGGCCCGGTCCAGAGTGGGGTCCGGCACGCGCAGGCCGGGAAAATAGAACACTGGGACATCGCGGATCAGGAATTGCGCGCCTTCCAGGTAGAGTTGGCGTTCCTCCTGATCGTGCGTGATCTTTCGTGCGCGCACCTGCCACAGCGGCGGACCTCCGTTTTGGCATATATTGCAGGATGTTACGGCGGTCTTGTAAAGCTGCGTATAGCGCCCGCCGACCCGGGTCATCTGCAGCGAGGCCAGTTGCAGCTGCTGGTCGAAGACCATCCGCGCGCCGCGAAGGAGCCCGTTCTGCAGCCCCGCATCCATCTCGGCGGTATCGGCCAGGATGGTCACGGAACCGCCCTGGTCGATGCGGATCGGGCCTTCGAGGGTCAACTGGCCACTGTCACGGTCGAAGATGATGCCCTGGGCGCTGAGCCGGATGTCGCCCTGGTAGGCCTCGACATTGCCCTTGGCGATGAGCTGGCGTTCCGGCGTGATGAAGACCTCATCCGCGACCAGAACTGCCGGGGCGCCCGCTTGCGGGGCCTCGAGGTTCTGCGCTGTGCCTCGCACCGGTGCCGCCAGCGCTGTCGCCAGGGCCGTGACAAGGGCCAAGACCCGGCCTCGCATCATCCGTCCTCCGCATGCAGGAGCAGACCGATGGTCAGCAGGATTGACGCCACCGGCGGCGCCCAGGCGGCGAGTGTCACCGGCAATTGCCCGTTGGCGCCCAGAACCTGGGCGAAGTTGCGGATGAAATAGAGCGTGAAGCCCAGCAGGATGGTGATCAGAACCGCCGTCCCCGTGCCGCCGAACCGGGTGTGCCGCATGGTGAAGGCCGCGCCGACCAGCACCATCGACAGCAGGAACAGGGGCCGCGCCAGTTCCGATTGCAGCCAGACCTCGTGCTGCTTGGTCGAGAAACCGGCCTGGCGCAGTTGCCGGATCATGTCGGGCAGGTCGTAGACCGAGATGCTGCTCGCGCGGCCCAGGCTGTCGCGGATCCTCTCCTGGGTCAGCGTTGTCGGGATCTCCAGCGCCTCGTGTTCGGCCGCGCCCGCCTCGGGGTTCAGCCCTGCCGACAGCGGCCAGACCTTGGCGCTGTTCAGAATCCAGGTCTGGCCTTCGAGCCGCGCGCTTTCGGCGCGGATCTGGCGCACCGGGCCGCCGTCGCGCGCATAGGTCAGGATCGACACGTCATAGAGCACCGCACCCTCTTCGCCGAACCCGGTGGCGTGGATCACCGATTGCCCGCGCGGGCTGCCTTGGCGCAGCCACAGCCCCTCGCCGCTGAGCGACAGGACCGAGGGGCCGCCGTTGCGGAACGTGTCGGACAGGCGCTGGTAACGCTCGGATGTCGCGGCCACGATCGGGTTCAGCGTCGTCACCGCCAGCCCGCCGATCAGCAGGGCCACGATGCCCGGTGCCAGCAGCGCCCGGATGCCGGACCGCCCGATCGCGCGGGTGACGACCAGTTCCGAGCTGCGCGCCAGTCCGACGAACAGAACCACGGTGGACAGGATCATCACCAGCGGCAGGATCTCGCTGATCGCCGAGGGCGCGTTCAGCAGCGTCAGTTTCACCAGCTGGCCGAAACCCAGTTCGATCCCCTCGAAACGCCGAAGCTGCTCGATCAGGTCGATCAGCAGGATGAGGGTCAGGAACACCGCGCCGATGATCAGGAAGCTTTGCAGGAAGCGGCGCGCGAAATAGCGGTCCAGGATCATTGCGCCACCTCGCCCGACCGTCGTTTGAGGATCACCGACAGGGGCCGGCCGGATATGCGCAGGAAGACCGCCGCGATGGCCAGGCCCAGCACGGTGGGCAGGTAGATCAGTGGCCACATGGCCGCGTTCTTCAGGACCGGCTCGGTCACCGCGCCGCGCAGAAGCTCGAGCGCCACGAGGATCAGGAAGGCCAGCAAGGCCTGCTGCCAGACGCCGAAACGCGAGAACCCGCCCAGCAACAGCGAGGAGAATCCGATCAGGGCCACGGCCACGCAGACCAGCGCCCGCGCGAACCGCAGGTGCAACTCCTCGGCGATCTGCCCCGGGGTGTAGCCATCGGTCTGTGAAATCGCATCCGCGCTCTGTATCAGCTCGCCCGTGGGAATAGCGCGGATGTTTCGCGTTTCCCTGTCGCCCTTGTCGATCAGGCTACTGATATCATAAGAGAAATCGGAAAAGACCGTGCTCGACATCGTGTTCTCGGCCTCGTTCAGCCGCTGCGCCAGACCATCGACCATCACCAGGTTCGCGCGCGCCCCGTCGCGGACCAGATAGGCCCGCGCACCGGTATAGGTCACGGTCTCGCCGGGCTTGCGCCGGTCGGACAGGAAGACATCCTTGAGCGTCCCGTCGGCGTCGATCTGGCGGATATAGAAGGTCACGCCCGAGGCCGGGTGCAGGAAGCTGCCTTCGCTCAGCAGTCGCGCGGTGACGTTGCGCGCCACCTCGTCCTCCCGGACCTCGAGCTGCTTGATCGAGGCGGGCAGCAGCACGTTGGTCAGAACCAGCATCATCGCGGCCGAGAACAGCCCGAAGACCAGCGCCGGGCGCGCCAGCCGCCAGGGGCTGGAACCGGTGGCCTGCATCACCGTCAACTCGCTGTCGCCGTTGAGCCGGTTGGTGACATAGACGGCGGCGGCAAAGGCCGCCAGCGGCAGCACCATGCGGATCAGGTTGGGCAGGGTCAGCGCGGTGAACTCGAGGAAGACGAGGGCGGACTGCCCGTCTCCGATCAGCCTGTCGAACAGCACCACGGCGCGGTTGATCCAGAAGACCGAGACCAGAATCAGGGCGAAAAACCCGAAGAACAGCAGAAATTGCGACAGCACATATCTGTCGTACCGTGACACTGCGACCCCCTGGTCCCTGCGAGACTGCCCATTTCGCCGGACCTTAGAACAATTGCCGGGCGGGGAAAACTGCTATCTGGTCAAGCCCCGGGCGGCGCGTTACCTGTTGCCCGTCACAACCACCGAGGAGCCCGAGATGAGCCGCACGATCCCGATCCGATTCCAGCCCACCGACCTGGACGCCATCGCAACCGCCGAAGGCCGCGTCGCGGTGATCGTGACGCCCGACGGCAAGCTGGATCCCGGGGCACGTCGGGCCAACCGGCTGACCAAGGGGGCGCTGGCCCGGCTGGTCGACAGCAAGCGGTTCTCCAAGGTTAAAAGCGGCGACGTGATCTCGCTGGCCTGGCCCGCGGGACTGGCGGCCGAGGCGCTCGATGTGCTGATCCTGCCGCGCCGCGCCGATGCGACCGAGACGCGCAAGGCCGGCGCGGCGCTGGCCAAGGGGCTGGGCGGCAAGCCGCTTCTGCTGATGGCGGGCAACCAGGGGCGCGCGGCCGACCTGGCGCTGGGGCTTGCCCTGCGCAGCTACAAGTTCGACGCGCATAAATCCGCCGAGGATGACGACAAGGACGACAAGGGTACGGCCGAGATTACCATCGCCCATTCCAAGCCGGACGCCGCGGCCGAGGCGTTCGCGCCCCTGCAGGCGGCGGCCGAGGGCGTGATGATGACCCGCGATCTGGTCAACGAGCCGGCCAACGTGCTGACCACGACCGAGTTCGCCGACCGCCTGAAGGCCATGGAGGATCTCGGGCTCAAGGTTGAGGTGCTGGACGAGGATGCGCTGGAAAAACTCGGGATGCGCACGCTGCTGAGCGTCGGGCAAGGCTCGGACAGCCCTTCGAAAGTGGTGGTGATGCAGTGGAGCGGCGGCGAAAAGGACGAGGCGCCGCTGGCGCTCGTGGGCAAGGGCGTGGTGTTCGACACCGGCGGGATCTCGCTGAAGCCCGCCGGCGGCATGGAGGACATGACCATGGACATGGGCGGTGCCGGGGTCGTGGCCGGCACCATGCGCGCGCTGGCGCTGCGCAAGGCCAAGGCCAATGTCGTGGGACTGGTGGGCCTGGTCGAGAACATGCCCTCGGGCAATGCCACGCGCCCGGGCGACGTGGTCAAATCGATGAAGGGCGACACGGTCGAGATCATCAACACCGATGCCGAGGGGCGGCTGGTCCTGGCGGATGTGCTCTGGTACGCGCAGGACCGGTTCAACCCCGCCGGGGTGATCGACCTGGCGACGTTGACCGGCGCGATCATCATCGGGCTGGGCCATGAGAACGCCGGGGTCTTTTCGAACAACGACACGCTCTGCGATGCCTTCCTGAAATCGGCCGCGGCCGAGGACGAGGGCGCCTGGCGGATGCCGCTGGGCAAGGCCTATGACGAACAGCTGAAATCGCGCATCGCCGACATGAAGAACGTCGGCGGACGGCCCGCGGGCTCAATCACCGCGGCGCAGTTCCTCCAGCGTTTCATCAAGGACGAGACACCCTGGATCCACCTGGACATCGCCGGTGTCGCGCTGGTGAAGTCCGAAGGTGCCTATGCGCCCAAGGGTTCGACCGGGTGGGGCGTGCGGGCGCTGGACCGGCTGGTGAAGGACAAGTTCGAAACCGGCGACTGATCGTGATATCTTGGCGGCGCAGAGCCGCCGCCACGAGGATCCCGCAATGCTGATCGCCGCCACCCGATACCATGACTGCGAGGCCGCGCTGAAGTTTCTGACCGGCGTGTTCGGCCCGAGCGAACACGCGGTTCACCGCGACGCAAGCGGAGCGATCGTGCACGCGCAGCTGATGCTGGGGCAGGGCATGTTCATGTTCGGCCCGTGGAACGGCGGCGATTTCGGCCGGTTCATGGTCGATCCCGCCAAGGTCGGCGGCGAAACCACGGCGGTCTATGCGGTGGTCGATGACGTGGCCGCGCGCCACGACCGGATCGCCGCCGCCGGAGCCGAGATCGTGATGCCGCTCGAGGCGCAGGATTATGGCGGTTCGAATTTCTCGGTGCGCGACCCCGAGGGCCATATCAGGAGCTTCGGCGACTATGATCCCCATGCGGCGGCGGGCTGAATGGGCGCGGTCTATTTCTATCACCTGACGCGCCGCCCGCTGGAGGAGACCCTGCCGGTCCTTCTGGACAAGGCGCGCGGCGCCGGCTGGCGCATCGCCGTCCGCGGGCGCGATCCGGGCCGGCTCGACTGGCTGGACGAGAGGCTCTGGCTGGGGCCCGAGGACGGGTTCCTGCCGCATGGCCGCGCAGGCGGGCCGCATGACGCCGACCAGCCGATCCTGCTGACCACGGCGGCCGAGGCGCCCAACGGGGCGGTCTGCGTGATGGCGGTGGACGGGGCCGAGGTGGCGCCCGACGAGGTTGCGGCGCTGGAACGGGTCTGCATCCTGTTCGACGGCACCGACCCGCAGGCGGTGCAGACCGCGCGCGACCAGTGGAAGGCGCTGACCGGTGCGGGATGTCCGGCGCAATACTGGTCCGAGGAATCGGGACGGTGGGAAAAGAAGGCCGAGGCCTGAGCGGCAAGGACACGCCATGACCACCACCCTGATCGTCCTGGCACATCCCGAGCGGCGTTCGTTCAACGGGGCCTGGGCCGAGGCCAGCGCAGAGGCGTCACGCCGACTTGGCCACAAGGTGCTGTGGTCGGATCTGTGCGGCCAGCGTTTCGATGCGGTCGAGCGGGCGGAGCATTATGCTCAGGTCCAAAAGGACCAGCCCTTCGATCCGCTCAAGGCGCAAGGCGGGCGGCCCGATGGCAACGGCCTGCCGCGCGACGTGGCGGGCGAGATCGCCAAGCTGCAGGCCGCCGACCGGGTGATCTTTCACTTCCCGCTCTGGTGGTTTGCGCCGCCGGCGGTGCTCAAGGGGTGGTTCGACCGGGTGCTGGTGCATGGCGCGCTGCACAGCGTCGACGAGCGGTTCGACCGGGGCCGCTTTCTGGGCCGAAAGGCGATGTTTTGCGTCACCACCGGCGCGACCGAGGTGGAATGCGGCCCCGGCGGCAAGGAAGGGGATCTGTCGCTGCTGCTGTGGCCCGTGGCCTATACGCTGCGCTACCTCGGCTTCACGGTTCTCGATCCGGTTTCGGTGCATGGCGTGCACGGCTATCACGAGGGCGCGGCGCAACGGGCGCTGCAGGCGCGGCTGACGGCGGCGCTCGCCGCACAGGAAGGGGTGATCGCCGGGTTCGACGCCCGGCCGGCGCTGAGGTTCAACGCCGATGCCGAGTTCGACGCGCAGGGCCAGCTGCGCCCCGATGCGGCCAGCCATTCCCCCTTTATCCGCCGCGAGGGCTGAGCTCAGTTCAGACCGAAGGCCTGCACGATCTGGCGCAACGCCCGCGCCGCGCCCCGGCGGTCGCCGCTGCGCGCCTTGCGGTCGGCAATGGCCAGCGCGGCGGTCAGCTTGTCGCCGATCGCCGGGGTCTCTTCGATTGTCCGGCGGGCCGCGGATTCGACGGCCTCGCGCAGTTTCGCCCAGTCGCCGTCGCGCGGGACGGGTTTCGTGGTCTCGGCGGGGTCGGCCTCGTCGGCCTCGTCCGGCGCCTCGGCACTGCCTTGGGCCGCCAGCGTCACCTTGACCTTCAGGCCAAGCCCCATGAGGAACTTCTTGACGTGTTTGGCGATGCGCGGGGGCGGCGTGTTCTCGCAGGTCAGCGTGACCACCCGGCCGCGCGTGGACAGGAACCCGAAGGCCAGCCTGGGCGTCTCGCCCAGCTGCCGCGCCTTGCGGGCCATCACGCTGGCGTCCCGGTCGCGATGCATCACCATGACCGCCGTGCCCGGCCGCTTGCCCAGGCAGAAGCCGAAGCTGACGATGCGCTGGCGCGACAGGGCGATCAGGGCCCGGATGTCATCGGCGTCAGGGGGTGGAATGGCCATGATCGCGCGGTCCTTCCGGGCTTGTTGCCGGGCACCTTAGGACGGAACCCGCGCTTGCGCCAAGCTCAGCGGGCCAGGACAAGCGCGCCGCCGGTGATCTGGATCGACGACCAGCGTTGCAGGTATTCCATGCCCAGCAGCGACTGGTCCATGTCGCCCTCGTTGACCCAGGCGGTGATGTCGCTGTCGGTGAACTGGCCCAGCGTCACGCTGTCCAGCTGCGCGGGCGCTGTGCGCACCTCGCCATTGGCGGTCATCGCGCGGCCGAAATAGTTGAGGTTGTCGGGGTCGATGCCCGCCCGCTCGGCATCCCGCTGGGTCAGCACCATCTGGCTGGCGCCGGTGTCGACCATGAAATCGACCGGTTCGCCGTTGACCAGAAGTTGCAGATAGTAATGTCCGTCCGGCGCGCGCGGCACCTCGACCCGGCTGTCGGTGACGGTCATCCGCGTTCCGGGCGAGACGGTGCCGCGAATGTCCTCCCACAGGCCGACCACCGCGATCACGCCCATGAAGATGAACACCCAGGCCGCGACCATCTGCATCGTCTTGCCCAGGCTCTGCCGGTTCTGGGTGAAGAACCAGAACGCGACCGCGGCGCCCAGCAGGCTGAGATAGAGAATTCGCGCCGTGTTGTCCGCGTCCATGGTCAGGGCTCCCGCTTTGTCCGGTCTGGATATAGGCGCTCAGGCGGCAAATCCAAAGTCGCGCAGACCGTCGAGGATGAACTGGACCGACAGGGCGGCCAGCAACATGCCCAGCAGGCGGGTGACGACCACGGTGCCGGTCTTGCCCAGGATACGCTCGATCGGGCCGGCCAGCATGAAGAAACCGAAGACGATGGCCACCACGCTGAACATGATCGCGATCACGGCGGCAAGCCCCTCGATCCCCGGTTTCTGCCCGGCCAGCAGGATCACCGTGGCGATGGAGCCCGGACCGGCGATCAGCGGGATCGCCAGCGGAAAGATCGAGGGGTCGGGAAAATCCTCCTCCTCGGTCCGGTCCTCGCGCCGCTTCGTGCGCCGTTCGAACAGCATGTCGAGCGCGGTCAGGAACAGCAGGACGCCGCCCGCCACACGGAAGGCGGCCATCGAGATGCCGACGAAGCCCAGCACCGCCTCGCCGAGCGCGGTGAACAGCACCAGCAGGAAGACCGAGGTCAGGCAGGCGCGGATGGCGATGGTGCGCCGCTCATGCGCGGTGTTGTCCTGGGTCAGCGCGATGAACAGTGGCATCAGGCCGATCGGGTCGATCACCACGAAAAGCGAGACGAATGCCGTGATCAGGAAAGCGGAGTCGATCATCGTGCCTCGGCGGCCTCCAGTTTTTCCTGCGCCCTGAGCCAGAGCTCCTCGGCGCGGTCCATCGCGGTGCGCACCTCGGCATATTTGCGGTTCCAGACCTCGAGCTCGCTGCTCTGCGTGTCGTCATAGAGCGCCGGATCCGCCAGCTTGGCGGCCAGCTTGTCCTGCATCTCGGTCAGCTTGCTGACACGGTCCTCGCATTTGCGTACCTCGGCGCGCAGGGCCTGCAGCCGCTCGCGGGCGGGCCGGCGCGGTTTGGGCGCGGATGGCTTCGGCGCGGGCTTGTCGCGGGCCAGCAGAAGTGACCGGTAGCTGTCCAGATCGTCGTCATAGGACGTGACGGTGCCGTCCGAGACCAGCCACAGCCGGTCGGCGACCAGGCTCAGCAGGTGCATGTCATGGCTGACCAGGATCACCGCGCCGGTATAGTCGGTCAGCGCCTCGACCAGCGCCTCGCGGCTTTCGATGTCCAGATGGTTGGTCGGCTCGTCGAGGATCAGCATGTGCGGCGCGTCGATCGTGGCGATCAGCAGCGACAGACGTGCCTTCTGCCCGCCCGACAGCCGCCCGACCTTTGTTTCCGCCTGCGCCGCGGTCAGGCCGAACCCGCCCAGCCGCGCGCGCAGCTTGGCCGGCGGCTCGTCCGGGCGCAGCCGGCGCAGATGCTCGATCGGGGTTTCGTCGACATGCAACTCGTCGACCTGGTGCTGGGCGAAATACCCCACGCGCAGCTTGCGCGAGCGCACGGTCTTGCCGTCCATCAGCGGCAGGCGGTCGGACAGCAGCTTGGACAGGGTCGATTTGCCCTGGCCGTTGCGGCCCAGCAGGGCGATGCGGTCGTCCTGGTCGATGCGCAGGTTCAGCCGGCGCAGAACCGCCTTGTCGCCATAGCCGGTCACGCCGCCCTCCATCGTGATGATGGGTGGCGACAGTTCCTCGGGTTCGGGGAAGGTGAAGGCGCGCAGGGCGGCCTCCTGCGGGGTCGAGATCGGCTGCATCCGGGCAATCGCCTTGAGCCGCGACTGCGCCTGGCGCGCCTTGTCGGCCTTGTAGCGGAAGCGGTCCACGTAGGATTGCAGATGCGCGCGCCGGGCCTCCTGCTTCTTGGCCATCGCCTCGGCCTGGGCCAGCCGTTCGGTGCGTTGCCGCGCGAACTGGTCATAGGGGCCCTGGTAGAAGGTCAGCTTGCGATCCTCCAGATGCAGGATCGCGCCGACGGCCCGGTTCAGCAGGCCGCGGTCGTGGCTGATGATGATGACAGTATGCGGGTATTTCGCCAGGTAGTTCTCGAGCCAGAGCGCGCCTTCGAGGTCGAGATAGTTGGTCGGCTCGTCCAGCAGCAGCAGGTCGGGCTGCGAGAAAAGCACCGCGGCCAGTGCCACGCGCATCCGCCAGCCGCCCGAGAAATCGGCGCAGGGGCGCTGCTGCTCGGCATCGTCAAAGCCCAGCCCCTTGAGGATCGAGGCGGCGCGCGCCTCCGCCGACCAGGCGTCGATATCGGCCAGCCGGGTCTGGATCTCGGCGATGCGGGCGGGATCTCCGGCGGTGCCGGCCTCTTCCATCAGCGCGGCGCGCTCGGTGTCGGCGGCCAGCACGGTGTCCAGCAGGCTGTCCTGCGAGGCCGGCGCCTCTTGCGCGACGCCGCCGATGCGGGCGCGCGAGGGCAGGGCGATATGGCCCGACTCCAGCGCCAGTTCGCCGCGGATCAGCCGGAACAGCGTCGTCTTGCCGGTGCCGTTGCGCCCGACCAGCCCGACCTTGTGGCCGGCGGGAATCGTCGCGCTGGCCGCGTCGAACAGCGGGCGGCCCTCGACCGCGTAGGATATACTTTCGATCCTGAGCATGGCGGGGGTTTGGCGCAGGGGCGCCGAAGTGTCAATCGGCGGCGGTGCCGGTGAACTCGGCTTCGATGCGGATCCGCACGCTGTCGCCCACGCCCAGTTCCGAGCCGGCGCCGGGAATGCCCTCGGTAAGGCCGAATTCGGAGCGCCTGGTGTCGGTCTCGGCCGAGAACCCGATGCGGGCATGCGGCTCGAACAGCCCGGCGGGATAGCCGGCATTGTAGGTGACGGTCAGCCGAACCGGCCGGTCGATGCCGTTGATCGTGAGCGTGCCTTCAATTTGCGCCGCATCGTCCCCGGTCCGCGTTATCGCGTCCGACCGGCAGGTGATCGTGGGATGGGCGTCGGCGTCGAACCATAGCGGCGCCATGAGCGCCACGCGAAGGCCCAGCGGCGGTGTCGGCAGGTCCAGCGACGAGACCAGGATTTCGGCCTCGAGTTCGGCCGCGTCCGGATCGTCGGGGTCGAGCGTGAGCGTGGCCGAGAGCGTGTCGAACCCGGCCGTGAACTGGCTGAGCCCCGGATGGCTGACGCCGAAGGTGACGCTGCCATGGGCCGGGTCGAGGGTGAAGACCTGGGCCGGGATGCCCTGCGCGGCGGCGCCGGCGGCAAGTATTGGGCATCGTGTCATGAAGAGGCTCCTTGAAGGGTGCGGGTGATGTGCGGCGCGATCCCTGTCCCGGGCTTGACCCGGGACCTCGCGCCATGGCGCCCGGTGAGGCCCCGGGTCAGGCCCGGGGCGGGTCGGGCGGCTCAGATGTCCATGAGCTTGCAATCCGTGCGGCGCCAGCGCGGCATCCGGTCCAGCGGCGCCAGCCCGTCGCGCCGGCACCAGCCGTCAGGCAGCCCGTCCTCGTCCAGGTCGACCCAGGCCCAGTCGCCCTCCTGCGACAGGACATGCACGGTCCGGGCGATGCAGGCATGGCCCACCACCTCGCCGCCCGGTTCGGCATGCACCTCCAGCCGGTCGGTCGTGACCCAGTGCCGCGCGGCGGCCACGGCGCGCAATCGGGCCGGATCATAGATCTTTTCCGCGCCGTCCCCGGTGAAGGCGCCGATGCTGTTGCCGGCGGCGGGGTTGAGGATGTCGGTGTCGATATGCAGGACCTGGCCCAGCCCGCCGGTCAAGGCGCTGTTGTTGATGTCGGTCTTGTTCTGGAACAGCGTCCATTGCCCGCTGTTCAGGAAGTCGCGCGTACCGGCCCAGGCCGGCGCCTCGGGCACCCAGAACCGCTGCGCCAGCCCGGCCCGGCGGATCAGGTCGCAGCGCGCGCCAGCGGCATAGATGCCGACGGAGTAGCGCCCGCCGAAGATCCGGTTCACCGCGCGGAAATAGTCCAGCACACCCTGGTCGCTGTTCAGGGCTGCATCGGAATCGACCCCGAAATAGATCGTGGAACCGGGCGGCTGGTCGATCACCCGGGCGCGGGCCAGGCAGAACTCGGCATCGGCCTGCGCCTGCGCGCCGGTATAGCGGTTCTTCCGCCGCCCCTCGAACTGGTAGACGATGGCCAGCGCCAGCCCGTGCTCGGCCAGGATGGCGCGCTCGCGCCGGGTGACGTTCTTGCAGTTGAGATTGGCGTTGTTGCGGTCGGAATAGTAGCGGATCACCGTGTCGACGCCCAGATTGGTCAGGGTCTGCAGGAAATCGTTGTTGGGCCGTGTGCAGGCCTCGGCGCCGTCGAGGCCGCTGGGCGCCGCCTCGCGGTCCAGGAACGGCGCGTTGCCCATGTCGATCACGTGGATGCCGCTGTCGCCCAGCGCCGATGCCGGGCGCGGCAGGGTCGCGGCCAGCGGCAGGCTGGTCAGGCCAATCGCAAATTGTCTGCGGTCGAGTCCGGGCATCATCTGCTCCATGCTGGACATCTGCATGACAGCGTAGCACCGGTTGCGTGGCGTTCAAAACGCCGGGGTTTTCAACTGTCGGGATCGGCCGGCTGGCGACGGCTGGCGCGGCCCGATCAGTTCGCGCCGGCCGGAATGGCGGGCATCGGGTAGGTCGCAAAGCCGATCATCGGGCTGTCTCCGTCGAAGCTGAAGGCAAAGACATGGACTTCGTCATGGTTGAGCGTTGCCCGGCAAAAGACCTCGTCCCGGGCCAGTTCGGCCGGGCAGGTCTGGAGGTCGACATGCGCGACGGCGGTCTCGAAAACCTCGTAGGTCAGCGGCATCGGAGTGTCGGCAAGCGCGGGCGCCGCCATGACCGTCGCCGTTAGAAGAGCAGGACATTTCATCTGGTTATACCTCGTTTTCAGAATCACCCGGTACGGGCATCGAATAGCTGACAAAAAAAGTCGTGTAAGTAAACGCCGCGCTTCGGGCGGTTCGGGAGGGGCGCAAATCCCCTTTATCCTGCGGATGAGCCATGCTATCGGACCGCGGATTTTCACGACGCCGGGCGCTGCGCCGGCCTTACCCTAGGAGAGCCGCATGGCACTGGAACGTACCTTCTCGATCATCAAGCCCGACGCAACCCGCCGCAACCTGACCGGCAAGATCAACGCCAAGCTGGAGGAGGCCGGGCTGCGGATCATCGCGCAGAAGCGGATCCACATGTCCAAGGCACAGGCCGGCAAGTTCTACGAGGTGCATGCCGAGCGCCCGTTCTATGACGAGCTGTGCGAGTTCATGTCTTCGGAACCGGTCGTCGTGCAGGTGCTGGAAGGCGAGAACGCCATTGCCAAGAACCGCGAAGTGATGGGCACCACCAACCCCGCCGACGCGGCCCCCGGCACCATCCGCGCCGAGTTCGCCGAGTCGGTCGGCGAGAATTCCGTGCACGGCTCGGACGCGCCCGAGACCGCGGCGGTCGAGATCGCCTATTTCTTCGCCGGAACCGAACTGGTCGGCTGAGCCGGAGCGCCGGTTGCCTGTCTCGGGCCGCGTCCGCCGGGCGCGGCCCTTTTCTTGTTGAGCGCCTGCGGCGCGCTGGATGCGTTCAGGGGGGCTTTGCCCCCCACGCCGCCTGCGGCGGCTCCCCCCAAGGTATTTTGGGCGAGAGGAAGCTGGGGGATCGGATCAGGTGTCCGGGGTGAGTTGATCGGGGCGGACGCGCACGCCTATCGCGTCGAGTTCGGCCGCCAGCCCATGTGTGGTGGCGGGCGTGGCTGCGGAATTGATGGCGTCGAAACGCTTGCGCAGCGCGGCCTTTTCCTTGCCCTTGCAATCGTTCCACGGCCGCCCCTGCAACCCCATCACCAGCACGTAATAGCCGATGAAATGGGGTTTCATGCCGGTCCCCAACAGACGGGCATAGGCGACATCGGCCCCCAGCGCGCGCAGGTCACGGGCGCTGTGAATGCCGGCGCGGGCGCAGGCCGCCTCGTATGCAGGGCCGAGGTTGCGGATCGAGGAGACGGGATCGGGCATGGGGTGATGCTAGCCGCTCGCCGATGGCTGCGACAAGCGCCCACTTGTGTGCCGGGGCAGTTCTTTCTAGGCAGGGGCAGGGAGGCGACAATGACCACAACACTCGGCGCCGGAGACATCCGCGATTTCGACCTGACCAACCCGCCGGACGGGTTTCTCGACGATCCGTTCCCATACTACGACGCGCTGCTGGCCGAGGCGCCGGTGCTGGCGCAGCCGGACGGGTCGGTGCTGCTGAGCCGGCATGGCGACCTGGACCGGATCTATCGCGACACCACGCTTTATTCCTCGGACAAGACCGCCGCGTTCGGGCCCAAGTTCGGGGTCGGCTCGCCGCTCTTCGAGCATCACACCACCTCGCTGGTGTTCAACGACCCGCCGCTGCACACGCGGGTGCGCAAGATCATGACCTCGGCGCTGACGCCGCGGGCGATCGCGCGGATGGAGCCGGGGCTGATCGAGACGGTGGATCATTTGCTGGACGCGATGGCGGGGCGCCAGCGGGTCGACCTGATCGAGGATTTCGCTTCGACCATCCCGATCCAGATCATCGGCAACCTGCTCGATGTGCCGATGGCGGAACGCGGGCCGCTGCGCGACTGGTCGCTGGCCATCCTGGGCGCGCTGGAGCCGGTGTTGAGCGAGGCACAGCTGCAACGCGGCCACGCGGCGGTTCGCGACTTCAAGGCCTATCTGCAGGACCTGGTGGCGCGGCGCCGGGCCGAACCCGGAGATCCGGAGACCGATGTGCTGACCCGGCTGATCCGGGGCGAGGGGGCGGATGGGCAGCTGAGCGAGACCGAACTTCTGCAGAACTGCATCTTCATCCTCAATGCCGGGCACGAGACGACGACGAACCTGATCGGCAACGGGCTGGCGCTGCTCGAGGATCATCCGGATCAGCGGGCGCGGCTCTTGCAGGATCCCGAGTTGATCGTGCCGGCGGTCGAGGAGGTGTTGCGGTTCCGCTCGCCCAACCAGTTCGGCAACCGCGAGACCACCGCCGAGATCGAGCTGGACGGGATGCGCATTCCGGCGGGTACCAACCTGCACCTGTGCATCGGGGCGGCCAATCGCGATCCGACCGTGTTCGAGGCGCCCGACCGTTTCGACATCGCGCGCAAGCCCAATCGTCACCTGGCCTTTGCCGGCGGGCCGCATGTCTGCGTCGGCCTGACCCTGGCGCGGATGGAGGGGCGGATCGCGATCGGGCGGCTGTTGAACCGCTATCCCGGCTACCGCCTGCTGCCGGGGCGGGTGTCCGGCGGGCGGATCCGGTTTCGCGGCTACGCGGCGCTGCCCGCCGTGCTGGGCTAGTCCGCGGACGAGAACGTATCAAACGCTTTCAACGCCTTGGCGCTGTAGGCGATCGACGGCCCGCCGCCCATGTAGCTGGCCATTGCCAGCGCCTCGCACAGTTCTTTGCGCGTGGTCCCCAGGCGGATCAGCGCGCGGATGTGAAAGCCGATGCAGCTGTCGCATCTCGTGGCGATGGCGATGCCCAGCGCCATGATCTCCTTGGTTTTCGCGTCCAGCGCGCCGCTGGACTTGGCCGCCGCGCCCATCGTGCCGAACCCCTTCATCGTGTCGGGCGCTTCCCGCGCGAAGGTGGCGATGTCGGCCTCGATGCCGGTCATGAATTCGGTCCAGTCCATTGCGGCTCCTTGTCAGATGCGTTCATCCGCGCTCATGCGCCGTTCCAGCCAGCGCACGCCGGCGCTGATGATCAGGACCAGCACCAGGTACTCCACGATCAGCAGCGAGTAGATCTCGAGCGGGCGGTATTCGGTGACGACCAGTTCGTTGGCCCGCCGGGTCAGCTCCTGCATGCCGATGACGCTGGCGAAGGCGCTCATCTTGACAATGTAGATGAACTGATTGGCCAGGGGCGGCAGGATGCGGCGGATCGCCTGTGGCAGGATCACGTAGCGCATGGTCTGGGCATAGCTGAGGCCGATGGTTTGGGACGCCTCGTGCTGGCCCTTGGGGATCGACTGGATGCCGGCGCGGTAGATCTCGGCGGTAAAGGCGCTGTCGGACAGGGCCAGGGTGATGATCGCGCCCCAGAACGGGTCGATGGGGATGTTCAGCCCCATCGAGCGAAAGATGATCGGCAGCCCGTAGAACACCCAGAACAGCATCGGCAGGAGCGGGATCGAGCGGATCAGCTCGACATAGACCCGGTTGACGATCCGCAGCCAGCGGCGGTGGGACAAGGCGGGCAGGGCGACCATGAGGCCGAGCGCGATGGAGATGGCCGCGGCGATCACCGAGATGAGGATCGTGTCGCCCATGCCCGAGACCAGGAACTTGATGTTGATCCAGCCCGAGGCGGTGGTCGGGTCGATCACGTACCAGCCCCAGGTCGAGGAACTGGAACAGCCCCCGAGCAGCAGTAGGGCGGCGAAGGGGAGATAGCGGGTCATCGCGCGCCTTTTCAATGCTGCAGGATCTGGCTGAGGAACTTGCGGCAGCGGTCGGATTTCGGCGCGGCAAAGACCTCCTCGGGGGCGCCGCGCTCGACGATCTCGCCGGCATCCATGAAGACCATCTGGTCGGCCACCTTGCGCGCGAACCCCATCTCGTGAGTGACGACCACCATCGTCATGCCATCGAGCGCCAGTTCGATCATCACGTCCAGAACCTCCGAAATCATCTCGGGGTCGAGCGCCGAGGTCGGCTCGTCGAAGAGCAGCACCCGCGGCTCCATGCAGAGCGACCGGGCGATGGCCACGCGCTGCTGCTGGCCGCCCGACAGCTGGCCGGGATACTTGTCGGCCTGGTCGGGGATGTGCACGCGGGCGAGGTAATGGCGGGCGGTTTTCTCGGCCTCGGCCCGGGTCAGCCCGCGCGCCTTGACCGGGCCCAGCATCAGGTTGTCGAGCACGGTGAGATGCGGGAACAGGTTGAATTGCTGGAACACCATGCCGACCTCGGACCGGATCGCGGCGATGGTCTGCGCGTCGCCGCGCAGTTCGGTTCCGTTCACCCGGATCGTGCCCTTCTGGTGCTTCTCCAGCCGGTTGATGCAGCGCACGACAGTGGATTTTCCGGATCCGGACGGGCCGCAGATCACGACCTTTTGACCGGCGCCCACGGTCAGGTCGATATCCTTGAGGACGTGGAAATCGCCGAACCATTTGTTGACCCCGACCAGCTCGATTGCGGTTTCGGTCATGCCTGCTCCCCCGCGCTGGCCGCTGGGGCCGTGACGATTTTGCTTGAGCCTAGGGGGCGGTGGGGCCTTAAATCAAGCAGCATTCGCAGCAAGACGAAAAACACCGAAACGAAAACAACAACAGGGAAACCGTTATGAGACAGATATTCAAGGCCGCCGCAATCGCGGTGGCGGGGCTGGTGCTCGGCGGCGCGGCCTCGGCGCAATCGGCGCTGAACGAGATCCTGGACGGCGGCGTGCTGAAGGTCGGCACCACCGGCGACTGGAACCCGATGAGCCTGCGCGATCCGGCGACGAACAGCTACAAGGGGTTCGACATCGACGTGATGAACGAGCTGGCCAAGGATCTGGGCGTCGAGGTGGAATATGTGCCGACCGACTGGAAGACGCTGGTCAACGGCGTGGTGGCGGGCAAGTATCACATCACCGGATCGGCCTCGATCTCGCCGCCGCGGATGAAGGTCGCGGGGTTCTCCGAGAGTTACATCGCGGTCGAGATCTTCCCCTTCACCACCGAGGACAAGGCCGACCGTTTCGACGGCTACGCCTCGATCAACAAGCCCGAGGTGAAGGTGGCCACGACCCTTGGGACCACCTTCGAGAAACTGGTGCGCGAGTGGTTTCCGGATGCCGACATCAAGGTGGTCGAAGCGCCCGCGCGCGGCTTCCAGGAGGTTCTGGCGGGCCGGGCCGACGTGTTCATCACCTCGAATATCGAGGGCGTGACGCTGCAGGAGAAATTCCCGGTGGTTCCGGTCAAGGGGGCCGAGCCGCGCTCGCCGTCGCCCATCGCCATGCTGCTGCCGCAGGATGACCAGGTGTGGATCAACTACGTCAACAACTGGGTCAAGGTGAAACAGGCGCAGGGGTTCTTTGACGGGGTGAAGGCCAACTGGGGCCTCTGAGGCCATCGACACAGCAGGCGGGGCCGTGCGGATCGCGCGGCCCCTCTTTCATGGGCGAAAGGACATGGCATGCAACTGGCGCACATGACCTGGCGCGAGGTCGAGGCGCGGCTGGCGCAGGGCGCCGCGATCCTGCTGCCTGCGGGGTCCACCGAACAGCACGGGCCGATGGGCCGGATCGGCACCGACACGATCTGCGCCGAGGCGGTGGCGCAGCGTGCTGCCGAGCTGTGCGGCGCGGTTGTGGCGCCCGCGCTGGCCTATACGCCGGCGCCATTCAACACCGCCTTTCCCGGCACGGTGTCGCTGTCGCGCCCGGTCTTCTCGGCGCTGGCGGAGGAGGTGATCGCCGGCCTGCTGGCGCAGGGGTTTCGCGGCGTGTTCGTGGTCAACGGCCACGGTGCGAATATCGAGCCGCTCGAGGAGATTGCCGCGAACCATCCCACCGGTGCCGTTGCCATCATGAGCTGGTGGCAGGCGCCCGAGGCCGACGCGCTGCGCAAGGCGCTCTATGGCGATTGGGAGGGGATGCACGCCACGCCGTCCGAAGTGGCGATCACCCAGGCGCTTCTGGGCGCGCTGCCGCCCGGCGAGGCGGCAGAGCCACCCGCGCGGCTGGAGCCCGGCTATCTCGCTGCCCATGCGGGCGACCGCCACGGCCCGCCGGACGCGCACCGGGCGGCCTTTCCCGATGGCCGGGTCGGATCGCATTCGGCGCTGGCCCGGCCGGAAGACGGCGCGCGCCTTCTGGAATTGGCGGCGCGGGGCGTCGCGGAGCGGTTCCAGGACTTCTGTGTGCCGTGACGCGGTTAACGGCCCAGGGTCATTTGGGCCTCGAAGCCGGGATCGAGGTTGCGCGCGGTGAAGCTGCCGCCATGCATCCGCGCGATGGCCGCCACCAGGGCCAGTCCCAGGCCCGAATTCTGCTCGGTCCGGCTGTCGTCGAGCGTCACGAAGGGGCGTGACAGCCTGGGCAGCGCCTCCTCCGGCACGCCGGGGCCGCTGTCGGAAACGGTCAGCGCGACCCGGTCGCCGGCACGTCCCAGCGTCACCCGGATCGTGCTGCCGTCCGGCGCATAGCGCAGGGCGTTCTCCAGCAGGTTCGACAGGGCCTGGGCCAGCAGCGCCTTGTTGCCGGGCAGCCGGGCATCCTCGCCCGAGAGCGTCAGGGCCACGCCTTGTTCCTGCGCCACCGGTTCGTAGAATTCCAGCACGTCGCGGGCCAGCGGCTCCAGCTCGACCGGCTCGAACAGGTCACGGCCCAGCCCGGCCTCGGCGCGCGAGATCTCGGTCAGCCGCGAGAACACGCGCAACAGGTGGTCGATCTCGGCCTGTGCCCGTGCGGCCTCGGCGGCGCGCTCGCTTTCGGGGCGGTCGGTGGCGGTCAGCGCCTCGACCCGCTGGCGCAGGCGCGACAGGGGCGAGCGCAGGTCATGCGCGAGCGAGTTCGTGGTCATGCGCAGGTTGCCGACCAGTTCCTCGATCCGCTCCAGCATCTCGTTGAGCGTCTCGGCCATCCGGTCCAGCTCGTCGCCGGTGCCGCGCAGGGGGATCCGGCGCGAGAGGTCGCCGGAGACGATATCGCCCGCCGTGCGCGCAATCTCGGACAGGCGCGAGAACACCAGTCGGGTCAGCAGCCAGCCGGTGAGCAGGCTCAGCGCCAGCGTGGCCAGCAACGCCAGGCCCGCCGATTGCAGCAGCGCCCGGTCGAACTGCTGCCGGGCCGAGGCGTCGCGCCCGACCAACAGCCGCTCGCCGCCACGCAGGCGGATCGACGCGGCCGAGATCGGCACGGCCGTGTCGCCACCCGCCCGCATCAGTTCCAGCCGCACCCAGCCGCTGCCGGGTTCGATATCCGGCGGCCAGCGCAACAGGTTGCCCGCCAGCACCCGGCCCGCCGGGTCGGTGAGCAGGTAGAGCGCATCGCGCTCGGCGGCGTCCTGGCTGCGCCGTTCGATCGCGCGCATCAGGCCCAGCGTGCCCAGCCGCTCGTATTCGTCGGCCAGCCCGGCCAGTTCGGCGGTCACGACGCTGCGGGTTTCCGAGGCGATGGTGCGGTTGGCGGTGACATAGACCACGGCCAGGACCAGCGCGGTCATCACCGTGCTCAGCACCACGCTGGCCAGCACCAGCCGGGTGCGCGCGTTGCGCAGGGGCGCGCGCGCCCTAGTCATCCGACATCATGTAGCCGGCCCCGCGCACCGTCTCGATCAGCGGATCCGCGCCGCCGTCGTCTATCGCGCGGCGCAGCTTGGAAATGTGGACGTCGACGATGTTGGTATTCGGGTCGAAATGATAGTCCCAGACGCCTTCGAGCAGCATGGTGCGCGAGATCACCCGGTTCTTTCGGCGCAGGAAGAACTCCAGGATCTGGAACTCGCGCGGGGTCAGGGTGATCTCGCGCCCGGCGCGGGTGACGCGCCGGCGCAGCAGGTCCATTTCCAGGTCGCGGCAGGTCAGGGTCGAGGTTTCCTCGGTGCCGTCCTGCGGGCGGCGCAGCAGCGCCTCGATCCGGGCCTGCAATTCCTGGAACGAGAACGGCTTGACCAGGTAATCATCGGCCCCGGCGCGCAGTCCCTTGACCCGTTCGTCCACCGCGCTCATCGCGGTCAGCATCAGCACCGGCGTACTGAGCCCCGCCGCCCGGATTGAGCGCACCAGCTTGAGCCCGTCGAGCCCGGGCAGCATCCGGTCGAGGATCACCGCGTCGAACCCGCCATCGGTCATCAGATACAGCCCGTCACGCCCGTTCTCGGCGGTTTCCACGGCAAAACCCGCCTCGCTGAACCCCTTGACGATAAAGGCCCGGGTTTCCGGGTCGTCCTCGACGATCAACAGGCGGCGGCTCATGGGCGGGTGTCCTTTCTCGCCGCGTATATAGGCCGCCTGTGTCGGAAATGCACGGGGCCGGACACGGTGGTTTGTGTCCGGCCCGTCGCCTTGTCTCCTGTCCGTCACGGTTGTCGCGTCAGGCGATGTCGACCGCGATGAACAGCGGTGCGCCGCGCCGGTTGATCAGCATCAGTGCGGGGTCTTCCCCCTGGTTCTTCAGCGCCGATTGCAGGGCCTGCGGCGTGTCTGTCTCCTGGCCGTCCAGCTTCATGATCACGTCGCCGCGCCGCAACCCGGCCTGCGCGGCGGGGCTGTCGGGGGCGACCTCCATCACAAGAACGCCGGTGACGGTGGACCCCAGACCAAGCTCGTTGCGCGCGGTCTCGGTCAGCGGCGCGACGGTGACACCCAGCGCCATGTTCGAGGCATCCTGCTCAGGGGCGGACGCAGTGGGGCCTTTGTATTCGCCCACCGTCAGGTCCAGCGTGACCCGCTCGCCGTCGCGCAAGACGGTCACGGTGCTGTCCTCGCCGGCACCGGTCGCACCGACCAGGCGGGGCAGGTCCGCGCTGTCGGCGACCTCAGCGCCGCCGAAGCCCACGATCACGTCGCCCGGCTGCAGCACACCGTCGGCCGGGCTGTCCGGAACCACGTCGGCGACCAGCGCGCCCTGCGACGCGTCAAGCCCCATCGCGCCGGCGATGTCGGGGGTCACGCTCTGGATCGAGACGCCCAGCCAGCCGCGATCGACCTTTCCGTCGTCGCGCAGGTCGGCCACGACCTCCTGCACGATGTTCGACGTAACCGCGAAACCAAGGCCAACCGAGCCTCCGGAGGGCGAGTAGATCGCCGAGTTCACGCCCACGACCTCGCCATCCATGTCGAAGAGCGGACCGCCGGAATTGCCCCTATTGATGGCGGCATCGGTCTGCAGGAACTCGGCATAGGGGCCGTCCGAGATGTTGCGCCCCTTGGCCGACACGATGCCCGTGGTCACGGTCGAGCTCAGGCCGAACGGGTTGCCGATGGCCACCACGTCCTCGCCCACGCGGATGGCGTCGCTGTCGCCCAGCACAACGGCCGGAAGCTCGGCATCGGTGGTGATCTTCAGCAGCGCCAGATCGGTCAGCGGGTCGGACCCCACGACCTCGGCGGTGAATTCGCGCTTGTCGCTCAGGCGGATCGTCACCTTTTCGGCGCCGTCGATAACATGGTGGTTGGTCACCACCAGCCCGTCGGAATCGATCACGAAGCCCGAGCCCAGGCCCTGGCTGGGACCGGGGCGCGGCATCTGCCGGCCCTCGGGCACGCCGAACCGGCGGAAAAATTCGCCGAAGGGATGGCCCTCGAAGTCGAAGGGCGCGGCCTGGGCCGGCATCGCCTTTGCGCTTTGCTGGGAAATCACGGTGACGACCGAGGGCGAGACCTCCTCGACCAGGTCGGCCAGCGCCTCGTCGGCATGGGCGGGCAGGGAGGTTGCCGCCAGCAGCAAGGCACCGAGCGCCGCGGCGCCGGCCTTGCCGGGCAGGGAATGGCGTGTTTCAGCCGTGCGAATGTCCATCGAAAGCTCCTGTCATCTTCGTGGCAAGTTGCCGGGCGGGACCCGGCGTCTGACAGAGGAATAAGCCGCCGGCGTTAGCCGCGCCTGTCGGTTGGATTAAGATGTCTTAATGCGGGTGCGGTCGGGACGACGGGACGTGACCTGCGAATCCGGTCGAATTTGACTTTGATTCGAGCGAGAAGATGGCGGATTGTTGCGTCGGTGGCCGAAATATGCAGTGCCTCAACCTGATTGGTTCCACTTTTTCCGGGGTTTGGGGCAAGAATGTGGCGCGCAAGGATAAGTAGAGTGCCGTTGAGGACTGTTTCGGTTTGCGAAACCGAGACTCTGAGGCGGCTTGCCTGATCCGTCATACCTAAAAGGGCAAACAAGCCTCCGTCGGAGATCATCTCGGCTCGAGCAAGTTCTCGATTGGAAACAGTGAGCAACTTGGGATTGCCACTCGCCGCAGGCCGCATCGCGGTCTGGTCAAGGCCGGGAGGGCCAGTGGCGCGGCGGAGCGGCGCTTTTGGTTTCCCGGATGGCGGGACTTGGGTAAAAATGTTCCTGTCCTTCGATCGAAGGGCGATGGCCGCGGGGGCGGCCACCTGACCTGCATTGGGGGATGCAAGGGGGAACGACAGGTCGCAGCCGCGGTGCAGCAGCGAATGCGAGGCGACATCCACCGGCACGGACAACCCCGGGCCGGTGATCGGAGGGCGTGTGCCTGGGGCGCGTCCTCATTCGGTCCCGAGGGATCGAGGATTTGCGGCCCTTCGGGGTCAATGGGGGAAGCCGTGCGAGCGGCCCGGCGCGAAAGCGCCTGAAGACGGAGTAGGTAAGGTGACGAGTTGCGACAACCCAATACCGGCCTGGGTGGTTGATGTTCTGGTGACAGGGCCGGTGTCCGATGGGGCGGGGGCCCTGTCGGACGAGGTTGCGGCGCAGCATCCTGGCGTTGTGGGGGACGTGGATGTTGCGGTCGACGGGGTGCAGCTCCTGCATCCTGACGTCGATGAAGGCGGTGGCGATCCGGACAACCCGGGCCGGGGGACGGTCGTCGCCGCTTTCCGCGTAAAGGACGATGACAAGGGCTTGCCGCTGGTCCAGGGCGACGGGCATGGCGCAGGTGCAGCGACCAACAGGATCCGGGTTCGCCCGGATGGAGCGGTCGAGGTGGAACATCGCGATGGGGAAAACGTGGCGGTGCTGACCACTTCGGCCGGCTTCGCGCTGGCCGGCGATGCGGTGACGGTCCGGATCGGCTGGTCGGCGGCGCAGGGCGTCGCCGTGAAGGCCGAGAACGGATCGAACCGGCGCGACGAGACCGTGTTCCTGGCACATGATGCCGTGGGGCCGGCCACCATCTCCGCGCGCGGAGGGCCGGCCGCGGGTCTGGTGCCCTGCTTCACGCCCGGCATCCTGATCGCGACGCCGCGGGGCGAAAAGCCGGTCGAGGAGTTGCGCGCAGGTGACCGGGTCGTCACCCGCGACAACGGATTGCAGCCGATCCGCTGGTATGACGAGATCCGCCTGGGGCGCGCCGACCTGATCCGGGCCGAGCATCTCAGGCCGATCCGTATCCGCGCGGGAGCCTTGGGCGGCGGCTTGCCGGAACGCGACATGACGGTCAGCCCGAACCACCGCATTCTGGTATCGAACGACAAGACCGCGCTCTATTTCGAGGACCGCGAGGTGCTGGTCGCGGCCAAGCACCTGGTCGGGCTGGAGGGTGTCGAGGCGGTGGACCTGTTCGACGTCACCTATATCCACTTCATGTTCGACCGGCACGAGGTCGTTTTGTCCAACGGCGCCTGGTCCGAAAGCTTCCAGCCCGAGATCCAGGCTCTGGCCGGTCTGGGCAACGCCCAGCGCACCGAGATCTTCGAGCTGTTTCCCGAGCTTCGGTCGGCCCATGGCCAGGCGGCCTTTGCCCCGGCCCGGCGGTCCCTGACCAAGCGCGAGGCGCGGCTGTTGATGAACTGACACCGACAAGAGTTTGCAGCACGTCACGCGCATCCTGTGCGTGGCCGGAAGAGCGGGTCGGGTTGCCGGCCCGCTTCTTTCGTTTCGGCACATGCCCTCGACGGGTTATCCAGCGCGGCCGGGGTTGGCCCGGCGCCAGGCCGCCCAGGCCTCGGGCGTGTCCAGATCGTTGCGCGCGCGCCGCCCCGGCAGCGGAACATGGGCCACGCGGGGGCCGGCCGCCGCCACGATGCTCCGCGCGCCGCCATCGCCGCGCAGCCGCGACATCGCATCGAACAGATCGGCGCGGAAGACGATGGGATGGCCCGGTTCTCCGTCTACAGTCGTCCCGCGCCAGATCAGCGTATCTCCATCCAGATCAATAACTTGCAGAACAGTTCTCAAGTCATCACCGGTCAGGTCGGGCAAATCCGCCAGCACCAGCATGGCGGCCCGGGCATCATCGGGCAGCGCCGCGAAGGCGCGGCGCAGCGAGGCGTTCATGCCTTCGTCGGCGTCCGGCACGCTCAGCCGCTGCACTTCCAGATCCGCCAGCACGTCATGGCGGCGATGCGGTTCCGGCGGCAAGGCCACGATCACCGGCGCCGTCGTCACCCGGCGGGCCATCTGCGCCTGCCGCCGAACGAGCGGCTTGCCGTCGACCACCTCCAGCAGCTTGTCGCGCCCCTGCATGCGCCGCGACTGCCCGGCGGCGAGGATGATGATCGGGATCTCCATGCGCGCAGGATGACAGGACGCGCCGCCCGGCGCTATCCCCGCATCCGGGTCCCTTCGGGATCGAAAAGCGGGGTGGAGATCACGTGCGCCCTGCACATCTGGCCCAGGATCTCGATCTCGACCTCCAACCCGTCCTTGATGCGCGCTGTGGGCAGGAAACCCAGCGCCACCGATGTCCCGGCGTGATGGGAATACCCGCCCGAGGTGCAGAACCCCGCCACCGCGCCGTCCAGCCAGATCGGCTCATAGGCGTGCACGTCGGCGTCCTCGGCCTCGACCGCAAAGGCGCAGAGCCGCCGGGCCGGGCCGGCATCACGCTCGGCCTCGGCAGCGGAACGGCCAATGAATTCAACGTTCTTGCGGAAGGAGATGAAGCGGTCCAGCCCGGTTTCGGCGGCGGTGTAATCGGGTGAATACTCCGCCAGCCACGAGCCGAAGAACCTGTCCAGCCTGAGCGACATCATCGCGCGCATCCCGAAGGGCACCATCCCGTGCGGCTGACCGGCCTGCCACAGCACCCACCACAATTGCCGCTGGGCCATCGGGTCGCAGAAGATCTCGAAGCCGAGGTCGCCGGTATAGCTGACGCGCTGGACGATACAGTCGGTCATGCCCACGACCAGCCGCCGTACATCCATGAAACGCATGTCAGAGATGTCGGCGCGGGTGCAGGATGCCAGCACGTCGCGGGCCCTGGGTCCGGCGATCTGGAACCCGTCGAGCCGGTCGGAGATATTCTCGACCCGCACGCCCTCGGCCGCGTTCCGGTCGAACCAGCGCATGTGGAAGGCCTGGGCACCATAGGAAGCGGTCAGCCGGAACTCGTCCTCGGCCAGGCAGGAGACGGTGAAATCCCCGATCAGCCGGCCGCTGGGCGAGAGCATCGGCGTCAGCGACAGGCGGCCCGGCGCGGGGATCCGCCCGGCCATGATCCGGTCGAGCCAGTCCCGCGCTCCGGCGCCCGTGACGCGGTATTTTCCGAAATTGTGGACCTCGTTGATGCCGACAGCCTGCCGCACGCCGCGCACCTCGCGCGCGGTGGCGTCAAAGGCGTCCGACCGGCGAAAGGACGGCGTCTCGTAATCGGGTTCGCCGTCCTGCGCGAAGTAATTGGCCACCTCCAGCCCGTATTGCTGGCCCCAGACCGCGCCCAGATCGCTGAAGATGTCATACATCGGCGTGGTGCGGTTGGGGCGGGCGGCGGGCAGTTCCTCGTTGGGGTAGGAGACCGAGAAACGCTTCTGGTAATTCTCGATCACCTTGGGCCTTGTATAGCCGGGGCTGATCCAGTCGCCGAACCGGGCCACGTCCATCGCAAAGACGTCACGGTCGGGTTCGCCCTCGATCATCCATTGCGCCAGCGTGAGACCGACGCCGCCGCCCTGGCTGAACCCCGCCATCACCCCGCAGGCCGACCAGTAGTTGCGCAGGCCCGGCACCGGGCCGACCAGCGGGTTGCCATCGGGCGCAAAGGTGAAGGGGCCGTGGATCACCGATTTAACGCCCGCGCGCTCCAGAGCGGGAAAACGGCGATAGGCGAATTCGATGCTCTGCTCGATCTTGTCGAAATCGTCGGGCAGCAGCTCGTGCCCGAAATTCCAGGGCGTTCCGTCCACCGCCCAGGGGCGGCAGGGCTGTTCGTAGAAGCCGATGCACAGCCCGCGCCCCTCTTGCCGCAGATAGCTTTCGCCGGCGGGATCCATCACGTGCGGATGCTCGCCGCCGGCATCGATGATCGCAGCGATCTCGGGCACCTCCTCGGTGACGAGATACTGGTGCTCCATCGGGTGCAGCGGCAGGTAGATGCCCGCCATCGCCGCCACCTCGCGCGCCCAGAGGCCGCCGGCATTGACCAGGTGTTCGGCATGGATGGTGCCCTGGTCGGTGACCACATCCCAGCTGCCATCGGCGCGCTGGTTGGTCTCGCGCACCATGCAGTGCGTGCGGATCGTCGCACCGCCCATGCGCGCCGCCTTGGCATAGGCATGGGTCGTACCGGACGGGTCCAGATGCCCGTCCAGCGGATCGAAGAGCGCGCCGATGATGCCGTCTGTGTTGGTGACGGGCGCGATCCTGCGGATCTCCTCGGGCCCGACGATCTCGGTCTCCAGCCCCATGAAGCGGTGCTTGGCGCGTTCGGCCAGCAGCATGTCGAATCGGTCGCGATTGTCGGCCAGCGTCACGCCGCCCACATGGTGCAGCCCGCAGGACAGGCCGGTGATCTCCTCCAACTCCTTGTAGAGCCGGATGGTGTAGCCCTGAAGCGCGGCCATGTTGGTGTCGCCGTTAAGCGTGTGAAACCCGCCCGCGGCGTGCCAGGTGGAGCCCGAAGTCAGCTCCGAGCGTTCCAGCAGCATCACGTCGGACCAGCCCAGCTTGGTCAGATGATACAGCACCGAACAGCCGACGACTCCGCCGCCGATCACCGCGACCTGGCATGTGGTATTCATGGATGGCTCCGCTAGACTGGGGGTCAGGATATCGGGCCAGTCTTGGGCGATCGTGCCGCGCCGCTTGCCGCTGTGCGACGGATCGTGTCGCATACGGACCAGCCGGGCGTCGAAATCGGGATGGAAACCAGGGGGCACAATGATCTCGATGTTTTTCCAGCTGGCCAGGCAGATCCTGCGCAAGCTCTATGTCCGGGTGCTGCTGATCGCGGCGCTCAGCGTGGTGTCGGTGCTGCTGGCCAAGCAGCTCGACTGGCTGATCCCCGAGGGCGTGGCCGAACGCATCGGCGCCGACTCGGTCGATCCGATCCTGGCCACGCTGGCCAGTTCGATGCTGGCGGTGACGATCTTTTCGCTGACCATGATGACCTCGGCCCATCGTGCCGCCGAAACCCAGTGGAGCCCGCGCACCCATGTCATCCTCAAGGACGACACGCTGACCCATTCGGTGCTGGCGGTGTTCGTGGGGGCGTTCCTGTTCTCGCTCTGCGCGATGGTCCTGCGCCATACGCCGTTCTTCGGCGAGCGCGAGAGCGTGGCGTTGTTCGGGGTGACGGCGGTGGTGATCGTGATGATCGTGGTCTCGATCATTCGCTGGATCGCCCATCTGGAGGATCTGGGCAGCCTCAACAACACCGTCTCGCAGGTCGAGCAGCGCGCCGGGCGCGCCCTGCGCACGCTGGGCGCGTCGGGATGCTATGGCGCGCGCGAGATGGAGCAGGAGCACGATCCCGGCGGCTTTCCCGTTCCCGCGCGGCGCGCGGGCTATGTAGAGCAGGTCTTTCTCGACATCCTGCAGAGCCAGGCCGCGGGGGATGACACGCAGGTCTATGTGCTCGCCTTGCCCGGCGATTACGTCCAAGAGGGTCAGGTCCTGGCCCGGATCGGCGGCGCGGCGGGCGCGGACCGGTCGCGGGATTATGACGAGGGCTTCCGCATCGCGCGGGCACGGTCCTTCGTGCAGGATCCCCGGTTCGGTGTCGCGGTACTGGCCGACATTGCCAGCCGCGCCCTGTCGCCGGGCATCAACGATCCCGGCACGGCCATCCACGTCGTCGACCGGCTGTCGTCCCTGCTGCTGTTGGCCGGCGAGGGAGCCGGGGGCAAGACCAGGTTCGACCGGGTCTGGATCCGTGCGCTGGATGCCGGCGTGCTGTTCGAGGACAGTTTTGACCGGATCGCCCGGGATGCCGGCGGCATGGTCGAGGTGCAGGTGGCGATCCAATGCGCCCTGGGCGCGATCGCCGCGCGGGCAGATGACCGCATGGCGCGCGCCGCGACCGACTGCGCCGCCCGCAGCCTGGCGCGTGCAAGGGACGGGCTGACCGAGGAGTCCGAGCGCGCGCGGCTGGAGGCCGCGGCGGCGGTCTGATCCCTCAGAGCGGGCGGATCTTCAGGCCCGTCACCCGGTTTCCGTCGCGCGTGGTCACCTCGAAGCGGAAATTGTGGAACGAGAACACCTGGCCCACGGTCGGGATCATCTGCGCCTCGTGGATCACCAGCCCGGCAACGGTATTGGCCTCTTCATCCGGCAGCGACCAGTCATTGGCGCGGTTGAGATCGCGGATCGTCATCGCGCCGTCGACCAGAAAGTGCCCGTCCTCGGTGCGCTGCACCTGCAATTCGCTGTCGGGGTCGAACTCGTCGGTGATCTCGCCTACGATCTCTTCCAGGATGTCCTCGAGCGTGATCAGCCCCTGCAGCGATCCGTATTCGTCCACCACCAGTGCGAAATGGCTGCGCATCCGCAGAAAGGCGCGCATCTGGTCGTCGAGCGTGGTGGTCTCGGGCACGAAATAGGGCGCGTTCGAGACCCGCGAGATGTCGAAATTCCTGAGCCGGCTGGAATCGCCGTCGGTGCCGCCGACCTGGTTGTACATCGCCCGGAACAGATCCTTGGCATGCACCACGCCGATGATGTTCTCGGGCTCGTCACGATACACCGGCAGGCGCGTGTGCGGGCTCTGCAGGCATTGCTGCAGGATCTCCTCGGGCTCGGCGTTGGCGTCGATCATCTGGATGTTCGAGCGGTGCAGCATGATCTCTTCGACCGTGCGGTCGCCCAGATCCAGCGCGCCCAGGATGCGGTCGCGGTCTTCCTTTTCGACCACGCCCTCGGAATGGCCCAGCTGCAGCGCCCCGGCGATCTCTTCGCGCACGGCCAGGATGTGGCTGTCGGGGTCGATGCGCACGCCGAAGACCCGCAGCACGCCGCGCACCAGCACCCGCACAGCCGATACCACAGGCGCGAACAGCGTGACCAGCACCCCGATCGGTGCGGCCACCAACGCGGCGGCCTTCTCGGAATTGGTGATCGCATAGGTCTTGGGCAGCACCTCGGCGAAGATCAGCACCAGCATGGTCATCACCAGCGTCGCCAGCGCCACGCCGCTTTCGCCGAAGATCCGCGTGAACAGCGCGGTGGCCAGCGAAGCGGCGAGGATGTTGACCAGGTTGTTGCCCAGCAGCACCGATCCGATCAGGCGCTCGTTGTCTTCGGTGATCAGCAGCGCGCGCTGCGCCCCGCGCGACCCCTTGTCGGCCTGCGCCCGCAGCTTGCCGCGCGACGCGGCGGTCAGCGCGGTTTCCGAGCCGGAGAAGAAGCCAGACAGGACGAGAAGGAACAGGATCGCGCCGCAGGTGATCCAGAAGGCGCCGTCGAGGGCGGGTAAGGTCGGGTCCATTGCTCTTTCGATTGTAGATTACCGCACTCTTATGGGGGCGGCGGGGTTCGCGTTCAAGGGGTTAGCCCCTGTCCTTGACCAGCGGGTGGTGTTCCAGCACCAGATCGGCCAGCCGTTCCTCGAGAACATGGGTATAGATCTCGGTGGTGGCAACATCGGCATGGCCCAGCAGGGTCTGGATCGAGCGCAGGTCGGCGCCGTTGGCCAGCAGATGCGTGGCAAAGGCATGGCGCAGCGTGTGTGGCGTCACCTTTCCGGGCGCCACGCCGCCGGCCACGGCCAGTTCCTTGATCAGCATGTAGAACCGGTGCCGCGTCAGATGGCCCGACTTGCCGCGCGACGGGAACAGGAACCGCGACCGCGGCACGCCCCGGGCCGTGGCCTCGTCTTCGGTCTCGTCGCGGGCTGACAGCCAGTCGCTCAGTGCGGTGCGGGCCGGCGGAGACAGCGGCACCATGCGTTCCTTGCCACCCTTGCCCATGATCAGCAGCATGCGCGGATCGCCCCGCGCCGCCGTGACCGGCAGCGAGACAAGTTCGCTCACCCGCATGCCCGTGGCATAGAGCAGCTCCATCAGGCAGGTGTTGCGCAGCCGGTCAGCCGCGCTGCGCCCGGTGCTGCGCGCGGCGGCGAGGAGCCGGTCCACCTCGGGCACATCCAGCGTCTTGGGCAGGCGTTTCTGGCGGCCCGGCCCCTTGATCTGGATGGCGGGGTTGTCCGCGCGCCAGCCTTCCTCGAAAGCGAAGCGGTAGATCTGCTTGACCGCCGACAGGCGCCGCGCGCGGGTGGCGCGCGCCAGCCCCTGGGCATCGCAGTCGATCAGATAGGCCTCGACCAGGTCGCGGTCGGCCTGAGCCAGGTCGCTGCTCTTGCGCGCCAGCCAGGCGGCAAAGTCCTTGAGGTCGCGGCCATAGGCCAGAAGCGTGTTCGTGGCCGCGCCCAACTCGGCAGCCTGCGCTTCCAGAAAGGTCGAGATCCATTGCTCCTGTGTGGCCGGACCCGGCATGTTCAGCCCCTGTCCAGCAGCATCAGCTGCAAACCCGCCCGCCGGGCCGTGTCTTCCAGCCCGACCGCACGGAACGTGGCCAGGGCATCGCTCAGATCGCCCGGATCGCCCGACGCCAGCAGCGCCATCGCCCGCAGGATCGCCTCGCCCAGCTGCCCGCGCCGGATGATCCGGCTGATCTCGGCCGGGGGCGTGGCCTCTGGATCGAAGCCTGCGGTGATGGCCCGCGCCGTCGCGTCGGGGGGCGTGGCGCGGCCCGGTTCGCCCTGGGCAATCGCGGCCAGGAATTGCGTCTCGGCGGATTGGTCGGGCGGTGTGGCCGCGGCCGCCTCGTAATCGCGCGACAGCAGCCGGATCCGCCAGGCCAGGCCGCCGGCGTCGCTCTTGGCCAGCGCCTCGGCGAACAGCTCGGCAAAGGGCACCTCCAGGCGGGCGTCGGTCATCGCCGCCCAGGCATCGGGCAGGGTCTTGCCCAAAGCCTCGGGGCTTCCCGTCTGCAGCGCGGTTTCGAAACGCTGCACGGCCTGAACCCTGTCCCAGACGCCACCCGACGCGGCCGGCTGACGCGCGGTATAGAGCCCCAGCAGGTGATTGGGCGTCAGCGCGCCGGTGCGCGCCAGCCGTTCGGCCGCCTCGACCTGGGCCTTCCAGCCCGCGATGTCGCGCAGGTCCGCAACGGCAAAGGGTTGCGGCAGGGTCGCGGTGTTCAGCCGTTCGCCGATCGATTCATGCAGGCGGAACGCCAGCGGGTCGGGCGCGTCGGGGCGTGGCAGGGGCGGCGCGCCGTCATAGATCTCGGGGCTGAGAAAGCGGTCGAGCAGATCGAGCTTGTGCGAAGGCAGGATATCCAGCGCATGCGCAGCCTCCAGCGTCAGCGCCGCCGATTGCCAGTCGCCGAGTCGGGCGGCACAGAAGATCCGCGCGGCATAGTCCCGCGACAGGTGCGGCTCGGCCGCCAGTGCCTTGCAGCTGCGATCCTCGTCCCCGGTCAGCAGCGTGGCGTCGAACCAGCGGGCGAACCGGTCGGGGCTGGCGGTTGGGCCGGCAACCTGGGCCAGCTCCTGCGCCGCGTCCACGGCGCCCAGATCCATCAGCCGGTCGATCCGCGCCAGCAGCAGCCGCTCGCCCGCGCCGGTGCCGCTGGGCGCGCCGCTCTCCGACAGGAGCAGCGTGTAGAGCAGGGATTGCATCGCCGGCACGTCGCGCACGGCCACCGTATCCAGCAGCTCCTCGATCCGGGCCACGTCGCTGCCGCGCCACAGATCGGCCGGCAGCCCGGTGACGTCGGTGCCCACCAGCCCCACGGGAACCGACAGCGATTCGAGCGGCGTGACCTCGACCTCGGGCCGCAGCGCCGAGGGCGTCACCGGCGGCTCGAGCAGCACGGTCCCCGGCAGTTCGACCGGCGGTGGCTGGTTCAGCCAGTCGATCGCCGACAGGGGCTGCTGCGCGACGGCGCCCATCGGCAGCAGCAGGGGAAATACGGCCTGCTTAATCCGCATCCAGAACCACCGGTTGCCGCACCTCTTCTTGCGGCGCGGAAAAGTCGACGCCGAAGAACGGCCCGACATAGGCGTATCCGACCAGCCCGATGATGGACAGGCAGACGATATAGACAAGGAATTTTACAAGACGACCCATGATGAAACGCTGCCCCATTTTCGTGTTTTGACCAAGTTATAACTGGCCTTTTCGGCAAGATCACGTCATTCACGGGGGAATGAGCGGAATTGAGCATAATACGGTCCCGGACCCGGCCGCCGCGGCGTTCGAACTGCGCAAGACCGTGGTGATGGTGGGCATGATGGGCGCGGGAAAGACCGCCGTTGGACGGGCCTTGGCCGCGCGGCTGGGCGTGCCGTTCCTCGACAGCGACGCCGAGATCGAATCGGCGGCCAACATGTCCATTCCCGAGATCTTCGCCCGCGATGGCGAGAAGTTCTTTCGCCGCAAGGAAAGCCAGGTGATCGGCCGGCTGCTGAACGAGGCGCGCGGCGTGCTGTCGACCGGGGGCGGGGCCTTCCTGTCCGCCGAGAACCGCAAGATGATCTCCGAGCGCGGCGCGTCTGTCTGGCTGAATGCCGATCTGGACGTTCTGTGGAACCGGGTCCGGCACAAGGATACGCGGCCGCTGCTGCGCACCGCCGATCCGCGGGCGACGCTTTCGGGGCTTTTCGAGGCCCGTGTGCCGTTCTATTCGCAGGCCGATCTGACCGTGGTGTCCGACGGCGATGCCGCGATCGAGGAGATGGTGGACCGGGTGATTGCGGCGCTCCTGACCCGGCCGGATGTGTTGAGACGGATCTGATGCACCAGACTGTTCATGTCGATCTGGGCCTGCGGGCCTATGACGTCGAGATCGGGCCGGACCTGCTCCCCCAAGCAGGTGAGCGCATCGCGCCGTTTCTGGCGCGCCCGCGCGTGGCGGTGCTGACCGACGAGACCGTGGCCGGGCTGCATCTCGACGCGCTTCGCACAGGGTTGGACGCGGCCGGCATCGAGATGGTCGCGCTGGCGCTGCCGCCCGGGGAGGCCACCAAGGGCTGGGCGCAGCTGGAGCGGGCGGTCGAATGGCTGCTCGAACAGAAGGTCGAACGGCGCGACGTGGTCGTGGCCCTGGGCGGCGGGGTGATCGGGGATCTGGCCGGCTTTGCCGCCGCGATCCTGCGCCGTGGCGTCCGGTTCGTGCAGATCCCGACCTCGCTTCTGGCGCAGGTGGACAGTTCGGTGGGCGGCAAGACCGGCATCAACGCGCCGCAGGGCAAGAACCTGATCGGCGCGTTCCACCAGCCGGCGCTGGTGCTGGCCGATACCGCCGTGCTGTCCTCGCTGGCGCCTCGCGATTTCCTGGCGGGCTATGGCGAAGTGGTCAAATACGGTCTGCTGGGCGACGCGGATTTCTTTGCCTGGCTCGAGGCCAACGGCCCCGCGATGGCCGGCGGCGACATGGCCGCGCGGTCGCAGGCGGTGGCGCGCTCGGTCCAGATGAAGGCCGAGATCGTGGTCCGCGACGAGACCGAGCAGGGCGACCGCGCGCTGCTGAACCTCGGGCACACGTTCTGTCACGCGCTCGAAGCGGCCACCGGCTATTCCGACCGGCTGCTGCATGGCGAGGGCGTGGCCATCGGCTGTGCACTGGCCTTCGAGCTGTCGGGGCGGATGGGCCTGTGCAGCCAGGAGGATCCCAGCCGCGTGCGGGCACATCTGCGCGCGATGGGCCTGAAGACCGACCTGGCCGACATTCCTGGCGACCTGCCCGGCGCCGACGCCCTGCTGGACCTGATGGGACAGGACAAGAAGGTCGTCGATGGCAAGCTGCGCTTCGTTCTGGCGCGCGGGATCGGCCGGGCCTTCGTCACCTCGGATGTCCCGCGCGAGACGGTCCGGACAGTGCTGGAGGACGCGCTGAGGCCGTAATCGCTCTGGGCCCGCGGAGGCGCACCCGCAGTTTTGCGCCCGGTCGGGCCCATCGGCGCAAGACCCTTCGAATGGCGCCAAGTCCCAGCCGGAGAATGCGCCGCTTGTGCCGGACCCGGCGGGCGGCGTTGATCCTCAGGCGAAAGATCTCACGCTCGGTCAGGGGATGCTTGCGGAACAGGTTGTCGCCAGACGGCTGCCATTTGGCGAGCCGGATCAGATCATTCATGATTTCATTCCATTTATGGCTGTTAGCCTGATAATATGCCCCTCATCCGCAGAGGTGCGAGGTGGCAAGATTCAAAGCGGCTTTCCAATAATGAAACGAAACCTCTCTCTGGATGACATGGTCCTGTTTCTCGCCGTGGCCGATTGCGGCGGTCTCTCGGCGGCCGCGCGGGCCACCGGGGTCAGTGCGCCGACGCTGAGCCGGCGGATGGTCGAGTTGGAACGTCAGACCGGGATCCGCCTCTTTGCCCGGGGCGCCCGCGGCTATACGCTGACCGCTGCCGGGCGGTCGCTGCTGGAGGAGGCCGGCGACCTGCGCCATCTCGCGGACCGGCTCGGCGCCTTTGCCGGATCCGGTCGGCGCGCGAGGGTCCGTGTTACAGCCGGGCACTGGACCGCCCAATTCCTGGCCCGCCACCTGAACCTGATCTGGTCCGCCGAGGATACCTGGGTGCCGGAATTCGTGCCGACCACCGTGGCAATGGACATCGCGCGGCGCGAGGCCGATATCGGCATCCGCAACCGGCGTCCCGAGCAAAGCTGGCTGGCCGGGCGCCGGACCGGCGCGGTGCGCTATGCGCCCTTTGCCGCGGCTCCGGGGATCGAAGGCTGGATCGCCGCGCCGGCCGAGGACGCCGGCAGCCCCTCGCAACGCTGGATCCATGACGGTCACGCCGACCGGATCGTGACCACGGCAAGCGATCCCCGCCTGGCCCTGGACCTGGCGCTGGCCGGGGTCGGACAGATCGTCCTGCCGCTCTTTGCCGCTTCGGGCCAGGATGGGCTGGTCCGGACGGGACCGGTGATCGAGGCGCTAACCCACGAGGAATGGCTGGTCTGCCACCACGACGCCCGGCACGATCCGCCGGTGCGCTCTGCGCTTGATGCCATCGCGGAGCTGCTGGGCGACGGGGGCCTCCGAGCTTCAGGCACGTCCTGAAACCCGTTGGTCCACCCGCGCACCGGACGCGTCAACGGCCGCGGATCACCATCAACTCACCGACATTCTCGCGGGTGATATAGCCCAGCATCTGGCCGGCTTCGCCCAGCACCGCCACCGCCGGTGCGCCCTTGTGCAGCATCGACAGCACCGTCTCGAGCCCGTCGGTCAGCCCGACGGTGGGAATCTCGCTCTCCATGATCGACGCGGCGGGGGCGCCGCGCGTCGTATCCCCGGCCAGGGCCGCAAACAGACCGGCGCGGGTCACGAACCCTTGCAGCCGCCCGTCGTCATCGAGCACCGGAAACTCGTGCTGCGTGGTGCGGATCACCGCCTGCGCGGCACTGTGCAGCGTGTCCTGAGGCCCCAGCGCCTCGTAGCTGGTGATCATCGCCTCGCGTGCCAGCAACCGGCGCGACACCGCCCGCATCGCCACGTCCTGCGCCTCGGCATTGGCGGCGACAAAGACGAACAGTGCGATCAGCACAAGGATCGGGTTGCCGGTGCTCAGGCCGGCAAAGCCCAGCAGGAACGCCACGACCTGCCCGGCCAGGGCGGCAAGGCGCGTGGCCCGCACCCGGTCCATCGCCAGGCACAGGAGCGCGCGGAACACCCGTCCGCCATCCATCGGGAAGGCCGGGATCATGTTGAACACCGCCAGAAACAGGTTGACCACGGCAAGCCGTGACAGGAAATCCGGCCCGGCGCTGTCGATGGCGGTCAGCGTTTCGGTACCCGGATCGGCGCCCAGCAGAAGCAGCAGCGCGAAGATCACCACGTTGACGGCTGGTCCCGCCAGCGCGACGGCGATCTCCTGACCGGGTTTTTCGGGCATCCGTTCCAGCCGGGCCATCCCGCCGATCGGCAGCAGGGTGATGTCGGGGGTCCGGATCCCGTATCGGCGCGCCATCAGCGCGTGGCCGAACTCATGCGCCACCACGCAGGCGAAGAGCGCCAGGACGAACAGCACGTTCTCGGCGGCAGCCGCCCAGCCGCCGGCGGAATAGGTGGCAAAGCCGACCCAGGCAAGCAGCAGGAAGAAGGTGACATGGACCCTCAGCTCGGATCCCAACAGACGGCCGAGCGTGAAGGACCATGTCATCGTTCGTCTCCGGTCCTAGAACGGGATCTCGTCGTCGTCGATGCCGCCCGACGCGGGAGCAGGTGCACCGCCTTGCGATCCGCCGTATGGATCACCCTGCGGGCCGCTGTCATACCCGCCCTGGCCGCCGCCATAGCCGCCACCGCCGCCGTCGCCGCTGCGACCATCAAGCATGGTCAACGTGCCACCTAGGCCAGCAACGACAACGTCTGTTGAGTAGCGGTCCTGCCCGGATTGGTCCTGCCACTTGCGGGTTTGAAGCTGACCTTCGACATAGACCTTCGATCCCTTGCGCAGGTACTGTTCGGCGACCCGCACTAGTCCGTCGCCACGCAGCACAACGTTGTGCCATTCCGTTCTTTCACGGCGTTCGCCTGTGTTACGATCCTTCCAGCTTTCGGATGTGGCAATGCGCAAATTGCACAATTTGCCGCCATCCTGAAATGTCCGGACCTCGGGATCGCGGCCCAGATTGCCCACCAGAATGACCTTGTTGACCGAGCCTGCCATGGCTTCCCCCGTTATCGTTGTCGGTGCGTTCGGATCCGAATCCGGTAGTGTTCCGGACCGGATCCATCCTCATGCGTCAGGGTTAAAGCAAAGTTAGCCGTTGAAGGCCAGCGGTGAACGGTCACTGTGCCCGACGGAAATCCCGCATGGGGTTCCAATCGGGGCGAATTTACCTATAGTTTCGCCTCGCGACAGGGCGAGGGGCCGGGGAATGCGCAGCACTATATCGGGAATCGTGGCGGTGACGCTTGCGGTGACGGCCGGACCGGTCGCGGCCGACATGTTCGGCACCAAGAACAGGCGCGACCTGTTCAAGAACCAGACCCGTTTCCTGGACACGCGCGGCGCCTCGCAATACGAGGGCTCGGTTCGGCTGAAGCCGAAATCGGCGCAGGGCAGCTTCAACAAGCGCTATCTGGGAAAGTATCGCGGTCAGTACCTGGAGATGGCGCGGGCCGCCGCGCGGCGCCACGCGATCCCCGAAGAGCTGTTTCTGCGGCTGGTGCAGCAGGAATCCGGCTGGAACCCAAGGGCGAAATCCCACAAGGGCGCGCTGGGTCTGGCGCAGCTCATGCCGGCCACCGCCCGCGCGCTTGGCGTGAACCCGCATGATCCCTACGAGAACCTCGATGGCGGGGCGCGCTACCTGTCGCGCCAGTTCCGCAAGTTCAAGTCCTGGCGCCTGGCGCTTGCGGCCTACAATGCCGGCCCCGACGCGGTCGAGCGCTATGGCGGCGTGCCGCCCTACAAGGAAACCAAGAACTACGTGAAGGTGATCTGGGGCGGCTGATTGGCGCCAGATTGCGAGGCCACCCTCGGTGTTGACAACCGGGTCGCACCGACCACCGCCGGAGGAAGACTGAACGCGGGCCTATTCCGCCGCGATCTTGATCACCGGCTCCATCCGGCCCAGCACCTCGTCCGACAAGTGGCACTTGACTTGGTGGCCCTCGGCCAGCGTCCGCACCGGCGGCACCTCGGTGTCGCACAGGTTGCCCGGCACTTCCGACTTCCAGCGGCAGCGGGTCTGGAACGGGCAGCCGGGCGGCGGGTTCATCGCCGAGGGGATGTCTCCCTCGAGCACGATATGCGTCTTCTCGACCGAGGTGTCGGCGATCGGCACCGCCGAGAGCAGCGCCTCGGTATAGGGGTGATAGGGCGGGCTGAACACCTGGTCGGTGGTGCCCAGTTCCACGACATGGCCCAGATACATCACCATCACCCGGTCGCTGAGATAGCGCACGATGCTCAGGTCGTGGCTGATGAACAGAAGCGTCGTCTTCTGCTCGCGCTGGATCTCCATCAACAGGTCGGTCACCGCCGCCTGCACGCTCACGTCCAGCGCCGAGACCGGCTCGTCGGCCACCACGATCCGCGCGTCGCCGGCGAATGCCCGCGCGATGCCGACCCGCTGTTTCTGGCCGCCCGACAGCTGCCGCGGCATCCGGTCGGCAAAGGCGCGGGGCAGTTTCACCAGGTCCAGCAGCTCCAGCATGCGCTGCCGCCGCTCGGCCTCGTTCTTGCCGATGCCGAAGATCTCCAGCGCGCGGATGATCTGCCGGCCCACGGTCATCGACGGGTTCAGCGTGTCGAACGGGTTCTGGAACACCATCTGCACGTCCGAGATGGTCTTGGTGTCACGCTGCTCGATCGGGATCTGCTCGATGTTGCGGTTGTCCAGCAGGATCTGCCCGTCGGTCGCGGTCTCCAGACCCATCAGGACCTTGGCGAAGGTCGACTTGCCGCAGCCGGATTCGCCGACGATGGCCAAGGTCTCGGATTCGCGGGCCTCGAAGGTCAGCGTCTCGTTGGCTTTCACGACCTTCTTCTCGCCGCCGCCGAACAGCACGTTGGCCGCCACCTCGTAGTATTTCCGCAAGTTGTCCATCTTGAGGACAACATTGCCGATCTCGCCCTTGGTCTTGGTGTCGGCCAGCACCAGCGGCGCGTTCCAGTCGATCTCCTGGAATTTCAGACAGCGCGTCGCGTGCCGGTCGTTGCCGGGCACGTCGAACATCTGGATGTCGCCCTGGTCGCAGCGCCCGGCCTCGAAATAGTCGCAGCGCGGGCCGAAATTGCAGCCCGGAGGGCGTTCGTGGGGCAGGGGGAAGTTGCCGGGGATGGCCACCAGGGGGCGGCTGTTCTTGTCCGCGCCCGGCAGCGGGATCGACCGGAACAGCGCCTGGGTATAGGGGTGCTGCATCTCGTCGAACACGTCCTCGATCGAGCCGCGTTCCACCGCTTCGCCGGAATACATCACGCACAGCCGGTCGCAGGTCTCGAGCACCAGCCCCAGGTTGTGGCTGATGAAAAGCATCGATGTGCCGTATTTCTTGCCCAGGTCCCGGACCAGTTCCACGACCGCCGCCTCGACTGTCACGTCAAGCGCGGTGGTGGGTTCGTCCAGGATCAGCAGCGAGGGTTTCGACATCAGCGCCATGGCGATCACGATGCGCTGCTGCTGGCCGCCAGAGAGCTGGTGGGGATAGGAATTCAGCATCCGCTCAGGGTCGGGCAGGCGCACGTCCGAGACCACCTCAAGGGCACGCTTGCGGGCCTCTTCGGCGCTCACGCCCTCGTGGATCATCGGCACTTCCATCAGCTGGCGGCCGATCTTCATCGCCGGGTTGAGGCTCGCCATCGGCTCCTGGTAGATCATCGCGATCTCGTTGCCGCGGATGTCGCGCAGCTCGTCGGCGCTCATCTCGGCCAGGTCGCGGCCCTTGAACTTGATGGTGCCGCCGACGACGCGGCCGTTCTTGCCCAGGTCCTGCATCACTCCCAGCGCCACGGTGGACTTGCCGCAGCCGCTCTCGCCCACGAGGCCCACCGCCTCGCCCGGCTGCACCGCGACCGAGAAATCCATCACCGCCGGGATTTCCCGCAGCCGGGTGAAGAACGAGATCGACAGTTTGTCGATCTCCAGAATCGGTCCGTCGTATTCGGCCATCTTGCTCATCTTTGCTCTCCCCGATGAGGGTCCGCGTGCGGCGCGTCCTTCATCTTTTTGCAAATACTCCGGGGGTCCGGGGGCAGGGCCCCCGGCCGTTCTCCATCAATCGCGCAGGCTTTCCTCGCGCAGCCCGTCCGCCAGCAGGTTCAGACCCAGCACCAGCGACAGTAGCGCCAGCGCCGGCGGCAGGGCCGGGTGCAGGTAGATCGACAGCAGCTTGCGGCCTTCGTTGATCGTGCTGCCCCAGTCGGGGCTCTCCGGCGGCAGGCCCAGCCCGAAGAAGCCCAGTGTTCCCAGCAGGATCGTGGTATAGCCGATGCGCAGGCAGAAATCGACGATCAGCGGGCCGCGCGCGTTGGGCAGGATTTCCCACAGCATGATATACCAGGCGCCCTCTCCGCGGGTCTGCGCGGCGGCGACATAGTCGCGCGTCTTGATGTCCAGTGTCAGTCCCCGGACGATACGGAACACGGTGGGCGAGTTCACGAAGACCACAGAGACGAAGACCACCAGTACCCCGCCCGGCACGTCGAACAGGTCGACCAGCTTGGGCAGGCCCGGGATCCGGTAGGTGCCGGCATCGACAAAGGCGCCTCCGGTCGAGATCAGCGACAGGTAGAGCCAGATCGCCACGCCCAGCACCGCCACCAGCAGAGGCGTGCGGAAATTCGGCTGCGTGTAGTAGCGCGAATTGAGCAGCACACCCAGGAACACGATCGGAAAGACGAAGAGCACCGCCGCCATGTAGTTGGGCATGCCGGTCGCCACGATCTCGGGCGTGACCAAGAGGTAGAACAGCAGGATCACCGGGAAGGCGAGGATCAGGTTGGACAGGAAGGACAGCAGCGTGTCGAGGCGCCCGCCGAAATATCCCGCGGGCAGGCCCAGGGTGATGCCCACCATGAAGGCGAACAGGGTGGCCAGTGGCGCGATCTGCACCACCACCCATGCGCCGGTCACCATCCGGCTGAACACGTCGCGGGCCAGGTTGTCCCCGCCCAGCAGGTAATAGGCGTATATGCCTTCCTCGCTGCCGGGAACCGGCGTGCCGGGGACCTTGTTCTTCATCCCCGATATCTGTGCCAGCGGGTCATGGGTGACGATCAACTCCATCGCGCCGAAGATGCCGGTGAAGACCCAGAACATCACCAGCGCGAAGCCGACCATGCCGATGGGGCTGTCGAACAGCTTGCCGTAGAGGCCCAGCCGCCGCTTGAACGCGACCGAGACGGCAAACAGGATGATGAGCGCGATCCAGACGCTGGTGAATTGCCAGAAGACGCGGGCGATGATCTCGAATGTGCCGAGAGGTTCCATGGTCTTTCTCCTCTCTCACGAGATCCGGATGCGGGGGTTCAGGTAGACATAGCCGATATCCGAGATCAGCTGCGTCACCAGCACGACGAAGACCGACACCACCGACACCGCCAGCAGCAACTGGATGTCGTTGTTGCCCGCCGCCTCGACCAGGATCCAGCCGAAACCCTTGTAGTTGAACAGGGTCTCGACGATCACCACGCCGTTCAGCAGCCAGGGGAACTGCAGCATGATCACCGTGAACGGCGCGATCAGCGCGTTCCTGAGCGCGTGCTTCATCACGATGTTTGGAAAGCTGACGCCCTTGAGCCGCGCGGTGCGGATGTATTGCGCGGTCATCACCTCTGTCATCGAGGCGCGCGTCATCCGGGCGATATAGCCCATGCCGTAGAGCGCGATGGTCAGCACCGGCAGAAAGAAATTCTCGAAGGTCGGGTTTTCCATCGCCTGCGTGGCGGTGCCCTTGAACCATTTCAGACCCACCGCCGACGAGGTGAAGACGGCGATGAAGATCACGCCCGAGACGTATTCGGGCGTCGCCGTGGTGATGATCGAGAAGGTCGACAGCGAGCGGTCCAGCTTGGTCCCCTCGCGCATCCCGGCCAGAACCCCCACCATAAGCGCGGTGGGCACCATCAGGATCATCACCCACATCATGAGATACCCGGTATTGCCCAGGCGCTTGGCGACGATCCCGCCGACCTCGTCCTTGAACCGTGTCGAGTAGCCCCAGTCGCCCTGCAGGATGCCGCAGAAACTCGGCGTGTCCTCGGGCTCGACACCGGGGCGCACGCAGCTGCCCAGGACCTGCCCGTCCTCCATCGTGTTCACGAAGCCGGGCACGACACCCAGCCAGCGGCCATACTTGATCAGGAGCGGATCGTTGTAGCCCCGGTTTTCAAGCCAGGCTTCGACCTGTTCGTCGCTCATCCGCTGGTTGCCCTGGGTCTTGGCCAGTTTTTCCAGGTTCGGATAGAGGTTGGTCATGAAGAAGACCACGAAGGTCAGGCAGAGCGCGGTCAACAGCATCACGCCGACCCGCCGGAGAATGAACAGTCCCATGTCAGCCCCTGATGGTAAGGCTTGCCCGCAGACCCGAGGCCTCTTTCAGGCTCTTGATCGGCAGCGGCGCGAAGGCCCCTGCGGTCTGCGGCTTTGGAGGGCGCCACGCATGGCGCCCCCGGTTCGTCATGTGCCCGGGATCAGGCGGCCAGGCCCCACTTGTAGTGGTGGTGCTCGAAGGCCACGTGCTGATCGGTTCCGACCAGCCCCTCGCGCATGTGGCGATAGAGCGCGCGCCAGTAGGGCTGCACCGTGACGCCTTCCTCCTGGATCAGCGCCTGGCCCTTGGCCGAGACCTCGCGGCGCTTGTCGGCATCTGCGATGGCCAGCGCCTCGTCCAGCAGGGCGTCGAAGTCCGGGTTCGCCCAGCCGAACTCGTTCCACGCCTCGCCCGACTTGTAGGCCAGCGCCCAGATCTGCACGCCCAGCGGACGGTGGTTCCAGTTGGTCGAGCTGTAGGGGTATTTCGTCCAGTCGTTCCAGAACGTGTTGCCGGGCAGCACCGTGCGCTTGACCTTGATGCCCGCGTCGCGCAGCTGCGCGGCCACGGCGTCGCAGGTGTTGCGGCGCCAGTCATCGTCGATCGACATCAGCTCATGCTCGAAATCGGCCATCCCGGCCTCTTCCATCAGCGCCTTGGCGCCCGCCGGATCGTGGTTTTGCGGCGGCAGTTCGGCATATTCGGGGTGGATCGGCCCGACATGGTGGTTTTCGGCCACCGCACCGCGCCCGCCATAGCCCAGTTCCAGGCAGACCGCGTTGTCCACGGCCATCTGAAGCGCCTGGCGCACGCGCTTGTCGGCATAGGGCTTCTTGCCGTCGATCTCGGCCAGCTGGTTGGGCCGGATGACCATCGTGGCCATCGTCACGACTTCGGACTTCACATAGCCGAGGCCGTCCATCACGTCGATGAACTCGCCCACGGATTCGTGCAGCATGTCCACCTCGTCGGATTCCAGCGCCGCCAGCCAGGCCGAGGGATCGGTGCCGTAGTCGGTATACTCGATCCGGTCCAGCGTCGCCGGGCCGAATACGGATTCACCCCACCAGGTATGGTCGGGGGCTCGCACCAGGGTGCATTTGACCCCCACTTCCAGCTCTTCGATCACGTAGGGACCGGTGCCGACGCTGTTGGCGACATCGGCCTCGTCGAACGAGCTGTGCACGATGGCGGCGGGATAGTCGGACATGCCGGCGATCAGCGAGATGTCGGATTTCGGCAGCATCAGCTTGAGCGTGTGGTCGTCGACCACCTCGACCGCGCCGTCGATCACCTGACCGGTGTCCTCGTCGATCAGTGTCGCGAAGCGGCCGGCCATCGAGTTGGTTTCCGAGTTCTTGTCGCACCAGCGGCCGATGTTGCGGGCCACGTCCTCGGCGGTGAAGTCGTCGCCGTTGTTCCACTTGACGCCCTGGCGGACCTTCAGCGTGTATTCGGTGGCGTCCTCGTTGATCTCCCAGCCCTCCAGCAGCATGCCGCGGAAGGTGCCGTCGGAGTTGTATTCGACCAGGTATTCCAGCGTGCCGCGCATCTGGTTGCCCATTTCGGACCAGTCGAAGGTGCGCGGATCCTTGAGTTCGCGCACGCTCATCTGCACCCGCAGGGTGCCGCCCTGCTGGCGCTCCTGGGCGATGGCCTCGGTCGGCGCGACCATGCCGATCAGGCCATAGGCGCCGGCCGCGGTCACGCCCAGCGAAGTCGCCCGGCTCAGGAATTCGCGCCGGCTCAGCTTGCCGTCGCGGTATTCCTGCGCGTGCATCTCGGCGGCCCAGTGCACCGGTTTTCCGTTCAAAGTCTGGTGGTTCATCGGTTTCTCCCCGTAAGTGTCCCGTTTTATTGGAGGCCGTCATCCGAAGTCCGTTCCGATGCGTTCCGGCATCGAGACGGCGGTGACGTGTGGATCTATTGCGTCCTCATGCGGCCATTCCGCATGAGAAAGTTCCATAGGTCAATGATCGGTTTCGCCACTTCATGTCAAAAAAACGACATTTCGGCTTGTAAGAATGCGACATGGGCCGGGCTGTCGCGGCTTGCGGGTAATCACCGTCAGGACGTGGTTCCGCGCAGGGCCGACGGGGTTCGACCGGTATGGTGCTGCATGAAGCGGGTGAAATACGCAGCGCTGCCGAACCCCAGGTCGGCAGCGATTCGTCGGGCCGGTCCGCCCTCTTGCGCCAGCCGGCGCCGGGCTTCGTGCAGGACGCGTTGGGTCAGCAGGGATGCTGCGGTCAGGCCGGTTTCGGATTTGCACACCCGCGTTAGGTGCGTGGGCGTGACCCCAAGTGCCGCGGCATGCTCGGCCATCGCGCCGCCATCCGCGTGATGCCGCGCCAGGCGGGCAAAGTAACGTCGGGTCAGCCGCCGCGCGGCACCGGGCTTCGCCGCCGGCGGTTCGGCGGCGATCTGGCGCTGCATCCAGATGCCGATCAGCGCCGCGTGCGCCTGCATCGCCGCCTGGCGCAGGGGCCGGCCCGAGGTCTGTTCGCGTCCCAGCGCCTCGAGCAGGCCGGTCAGTTCGTTCTGACCGGCAACGTCGCGGATGCGCAGGTGTTGCGGTTGATCCGGAAGCGGCAGGTCCAGGGTCGCGGGGATCAGCAGTGCCTGACCGAAACACTGACCGCCGGCCTCGAAGGAAAACGCGTGGCGCGCCGGCAGGAAGATCGCGTTGTGAACCCCGACACCGGCCCGCGCGCCGTCGAACCGGGCCAGGGCCTGACCGCGCGTGATCCAGATCAGCAGATGCGCCGGGCGGTCATGCAACAGCTCCAGTTGCCAGCGCCCGAGCGGTGCAAGCTGCGGCAGGCTGTAGAGGCCCAGATGCGCCGCCGCCGCGGTCGATAGCTCGGTTTGTTCGAAAAAGTTCATTTCAGCCCCTGTTCCCGCCCGAACCTTAATGGCAGTTCGCGGAAAAGGACAAGGGTCAGATCCCGGGCCGGACGTGATGCCACCCGGTCATCCGGGCCCGGAACCAGGTGCGCTGCCGCTTGGCAAAGCGGCGCGTGGCGATGGTGGCGCGCCTGCGGGCGGTGTCGAGGTCGATCTCGCCGTCGAAAAAGGCCACCAGTTCCGGCGCGCCGATCGCCTTGCAAGAAGGCAGGGTCGGGTCGTAACGGTCGCGCATGGCCGCGACCTCGTCCAGCGCGCCCAGTTCGATCATCCGCGAGAACCGGGCTTCGATCCGGGTGTTCAGCCAGTCCTTCTCGACGTCGAACAGGATCGGCACCGTCCGCGCGATGTCCAGAGTCGGTGGAGGCGTGTCCGCCTGCCAGTCGGCCAGGGGCCGGCCGGTGGCGCGCTGCACCTCCCAGGCGCGTTGCACGCGGGCGCGGTTGTTGCGGTCCAGCCCCTCCGCCGTCGCCCGGTCCAGATCGTCCAGCAGCACCTCCAACGGCAGCGCGTCGGCCTCGGCGCGGATCGCGGGCGGTGTCGCGGGGATCTCGGCCATGCCTTCGGTCAGCGCCTTGAAATAGAGCCCGGTGCCGCCGGTGATGATCGGCCGTTCGGGACCGTCCAGCAGCGGCAGCACCTCGCGCAGCCAGTGACCGGCGGAATAGGGCGCGTCATGGGCGACATGCCCATAGAGCCGGTGCGGCGCGCGGGCTTCCTCTTCGGGCGAGGGGCGCGCGGTCACCACGCGCCAGCAGGCATAGACCTGGCTGGCATCCGCGTTGACGATGACACCGCCGTGGCGCTCGGCGATCTGGAGCGCCAGTTCGGACTTTCCCGAGGCGGTCGGCCCGGCGATCAGCACCGGCATGTTGTCGGGGATCGGCGGCACCTGATCCAGCAGGGTCATCGCTTGCCTCCGCGCCTGAGCGCCATCCTTGCGCGGCGCATTGAACCCGCGTGCGTTTTGCTCCATTTTGCGCCGGAATTGAACCCCTGCCAGCCCGGAGCGCCCCGATGACCCTTGCCCCCGCCCAGCCCACGCGCGAACAGCCCGCGCGCGAAACGACCTATCGCCGCGTCATGCTCAAGATCTCCGGCGAGGCGCTGATGGGCAACGAGGGGTACGGGCTGCACCCGCCGACCGTCCAGCGCATCGCCGAAGAGGTCAAGTCGGTGCATGACCTCGGGGTCGAGATCTGCATGGTGATCGGCGGCGGCAACATCTTTCGCGGGTTGCAGGGCAGCGCGCAGGGGATGGAGCGCACGACGGCGGATTACATGGGGATGCTGGCCACGGTGATGAACGCCCTGGCGATGCAGTCGGCGCTCGAGGGGTTGGGGGTGTTCACGCGGGTGATCTCGGCGATTCCGATGGACCAGGTCTGCGAGCCGTACATTCGCCGCCGCGCGGTGCGGCACCTGGAAAAGAAAAGGGTCTGCATCTTTGCCGCCGGCACCGGCAACCCGTATTTCACCACCGACACGGCCGCCACCCTGCGCGCCAACGAGATGAAATGCGAGGCGATCTTCAAGGGCACCAAGGTCGATGGCGTCTATGACAAGGATCCCGCCAAGTTCGACGACGCGACACGCTATGACACGGTCAGCTATGACGACGTGCTGGCCAAGCGGCTGGGTGTGATGGACGCCAGCGCCATTGCATTGGCGCGCGACAACAACCTGCCCATCATCGTCTTTTCTCTGGACGAGCCGGGCGGGTTCCGCGGCATCCTTGCCGGTGAGGGCACCTATACAAAGGTGGGTGGCTAGGTCTATTAGGTCCGAGCAATCGGCAAGCCTGAAAAGGGAGTGGGCAGCATGTCTGACGATTTCGAACTGGATACCGACGATCTTCAGCGCCGGATGGATGGTGCGATGGCGAATCTGCGCACCGAGTTCGCCTCGCTGCGCACCGGCCGCGCCTCGGCCTCGATGCTCGAGCCGGTGATGGTCGAGGCCTATGGCCAGCCGACGCCGATCAACCAGGTCGGCACGGTCAACGTGCCCGAGCCGCGCATGGTTACGGTGAATGTCTGGGACAAGTCTCTGGTGGGTAAGGTCGAGAAGGCGATTCGCGAGAGCGGGCTGGGCATCAACCCGCAGCTGAACGGCACCATCATCATGCTGCCGATCCCCGAGCTGAACGAGGAGCGCCGGCGCGAGCTGACCAAGGTGGCCGGGCAATACGCCGAACATGCCCGCGTCGCCATCCGCAACGTGCGCCGCGACGGCATGGACCAGATCAAGAAGGCCAAGGCCGACGGGCTGGGCGAGGACGACCAGAAATTCTGGGAAACCGAGGTTCAGGAGCTCACCGACACGATGATCAAGGCGGTGGACGACGCGCTTGAGCACAAGCAGGCCGAGATCATGCAGGTCTGACCGGAGCATTCATGCCCAAGGACAAGGACCCCTCGGACCGAACCGCGCACGGGCCGCGCCATGTCGCCATCATCATGGATGGCAACGGGCGGTGGGCGCAGGCGCGCGGCCGGCCGCGGCTGTTCGGCCACCATGCCGGCGCCCGGCGTGTACGCGAGGTGGTCGAGGCCTGTCCCGATCTGGGTGTCGAATACCTGACGATCTTCGCCTTCTCGACCGAGAACTGGAAACGCACACAGGTCGAGGTGGCCGGGCTGATGAGCCTGTTCCGCCGCTATATCGCGCGCGAGACCCGGGCGCTGCACGCCCGTGGGGTCTGTGTGCGGTTCATCGGCGACCGGGTGCGGCTGGATGCCAAGCTGATCGAGCTGATGGACACGCTGGAGGAGCAGACCCGCGGCAATACCGGGGTTCATCTGACCATTGCGCTGAACTATGGCGGCCGTGACGAGGTCGCCCGCGCCACACGGCGCCTGGCGCAGGACGTGGCCGACGGCAAGCTGCGCCCCGAAGATGTCGATGTCGAGACCCTGCCGCGCTATCTGGACACAAGGGTTCTGCCCGATCCCGACCTGGTGATCCGCACCAGCGGCGAGGCGCGGATCTCGAACTTCCTGCTGTGGCAGTCGGCCTATGCCGAATACGAGTTCATAGACACGCTCTGGCCCGATTTCACCGCCGACGAACTGGCGCGCCTGTGCCGCAGCTATGGCGCCCGCGACCGCCGCTTCGGATCGGTGAAGACATGAACGCTGGCGGGCGATGGTCCGATCTTGCGGCGCGGCTGGTCTCGGGGATCGTGCTGGCGGCGGTCGCGGCGGTGGAGCTGTGGCTGGGCGGGATCTGGTTCGAGCTGTTCATCGCCGCCGCCACCGGGATCATGATCTGGGAGTTGCTGCGGATGCTGGCGCCCGACCGGTCCGGCGTGGCGGTGCAACTGGCGCTGCTGACCGGAGCGGCGGTGCTGGCCAGCTATCACGTGCCGCCGGTCGCGCGCCTGCCGCTGCTCTTGGCCCCCGTGCTGGTGGGTATGGGCCGGATCGCCCGGCACCGGGCGCTGTTCGGGGTCTTCGCCTTCTGGATTTCGGTCGCGGGCCTGGGTTTCATCCTGGTCCGCGAGACGCACGGGCTGATCTGGATGCTGTGGCTGATCGCCGTCGTGGTAGCGACCGACGTGGCCGGCTATTTCTGCGGCAAGGGGCTGGGCGGCCCCAAGCTCTGGCCCCGCGTCAGTCCCAAGAAGACCTGGTCGGGCACCGGTGGCGGCTGGCTTGCGGCAGCAGCGGTCGGGCTGATCTTCGGCCCGCAGACCGGGGTGGGCCTGGCGCTGGTTCTGGTGTCGGTCCTGGCGGCGATGGCCAGCCAGGCCGGTGACATCGCCGAAAGCGCCCTCAAGCGCCATGTGGGGGTCAAGGACAGCTCGAACCTGATCCCGGGCCACGGCGGCTTTCTCGACCGGTTCGACGGCATGATGGGGGCCGCTGTCTTCGTGCTGGCAACCGGCCCGATCTGGCTGCCGGGGGGGGCGTGATGCGCAGGGTCTCGATTCTTGGCGCAACCGGGTCCATAGGGCAGAACACGGTCGACCTGATTGCCCGCGACCCGCAGGCCTATGACGTGGTGGCGCTGACCGGCGGGGCGAATATCGCCCGGCTGGCCGAGGATGCCCGGCGGCTGCGCGCCGATCTGGCCGTGACCGCCGATCCCGGCCGCCTGCAGGATCTGCGCGACGCGCTTGAAGGGTCGGGCGTCGAGGCGGCGGCAGGTCCGGCGGCCCTGGTCGAGGCGGCCTCACGCCCGGCGGACTGGGTGATGTCGGCCATCGTCGGCGCGGCGGGCCTGGCCCCTGGCCTGGCCGCTTTGGAGCAGGGCGCAACCCTGGCCCTGGCGAACAAGGAATCGCTGGTCTGCGCCGGGGCGCTGGTCCGGCAGGCCGCCGCCCGGACTGGCGCGCGCATTTTGCCGGTGGACAGCGAGCATTCGGCTGTGTTCCAGGCGCTGGTGGGCGAGGATGTCGCGGCGATCGAGCGTATCGTGATCACCGCCAGCGGCGGCGCGTTCCGCGACTGGCCGATCGCGGCGCTGACCAGCGCGACCCCCGAGCAGGCGTCCAGCCATCCCAACTGGGACATGGGTCAGCGCATTACCATCGACAGCGCGTCTATGTTCAACAAGGCGCTTGAACTTATTGAAACACATGAATTATTTGGCATCGACCCGGGCAGGGTCGAGGTCGTGGTGCACCCCGAATCCATCGTGCACGCGCTGGTGGGGTTCACCGATGGTGCGCTGATGGCGCATCTGGGCGCGCCGGACATGCGGCACGCCATCGGTTACGCCCTGCACTGGCCGGACCGGCGGGTGCTGCCGGTGCCGCGGCTGGACCTGACGCAGGTGGCGCAGCTCAACTTCCGGGCCCCGGACGACACCCGCTATCCCGCGCTGCGGCTGGCGCGCGCGGTGATGGCGCGGGGCGGGCTGTCGGGCGCGGTGTTCAACGGCGCCAAGGAACGGGCGCTGGATCATTTCATTGCCAGACGCATCGGATTCCTGGACATGGCGGGGGTGGTCGAGACGGTGCTGGAGCGGTTCGAGTCAAAAGCCGGTCTTATTGACGCCCCAATGACCCTTGATAACGTCACCCGAACGGATCATCTGGCACGGGACTGGGCCGATGCGGCCGTGACAAGAAGAGCAGGCTGAGAAATTGGACATACTGGCACTTATCCCCGAATTCGGCGGGCTTGTTTACACAATCGTGGCGTTTGTCGTGGCCCTGTCGGTCATCGTGGCGGTGCATGAATACGGCCATTACATCGTCGGCCGCTGGTCGGGCATCTATGCCGAGGTCTTTTCGCTGGGGTTCGGCCCGGTGCTGTGGAGCCGCGAGGACAAGCATGGCACGCGCTGGCAGGTGGCCCTGTTGCCATTCGGCGGCTATGTCAAGTTCCTGGGCGATTCCAATGCCGCCTCCGGCAAGGATGCCGCGGCGATGGCCGAGGCCGAGCTGGATCCCGAGCGGATGCGGCACACGATGCACGGCGCGCCGCTCTGGGCGCGTGCGGCAACGGTTGCGGCGGGACCGGTGTTCAATTTCGCGCTGTCGATCCTGATCTTCACTGCCGTCTTCATGATCCGGGGCGTGGTCAGCGATCCGCTGACCGTGGGGCAGGTCGAAACCCTGCCGGATGTGGTGACCGAGTTGCGGCCCGGCGACGAGATCGTCGCCATCGAGGGCATCCCGACGCCGGATTTCGAGGATGACGCTGCCTGGTCCGACTTCGTGACCGGCCTGGAGCCCGCGCGGCAGCTGCAATACACCGTGCGCCGTGACGGGTCCGAGCGGGTGGTGCAGGGGCCCTGGCTGTTCCCGCCGCTGATCGAGCAGGTGGCGCCGCGCAGCGCGGCAATGGATATCGAGTTGAAACCGGGCGACCTCATCACCGCGTTGGACGGCGATCCGATCTTTGCCTTCTCGCAACTCAAGGACAGGGTGGAAAGTTCGGACGGGCGGGTTCTGCTGCTGACGGTCTGGCGTGACGGGACCGAACTGGAATTCGCCCTGGCCCCGCGCCGAACCGACGAGCCGCAGGCCGATGGCGGATTCAGGACGCATTGGCGCATCGGGATCATCGGCGGCATGGTCCTGGATCCCGCCACCGAGACCGCGGGCCCGATCGAGGCGGTGACCGGAGGGGTGGTGCAGACCTGGCGGATCATCACCGGCTCGATCTCGGGGCTGTGGCACATGATCACCGGCGCGATCAGCACCTGCAACATCACCGGCCCGCTGGGCATCGCCGAAACCTCGGGTGCGATGGCCAGCCAGGGCGCGCAGAGCTTCATCTGGTTCATCGCGGTCCTGTCCACCGCCGTCGGGTTGATGAATCTGTTCCCGATTCCGGTGCTGGATGGCGGACACCTGGTGTTCTACGCCTATGAGGCGGTCGCGGGCAAACCGCCCAGCGACATGGCGATGCGGGTCCTGATGGCGCTTGGCCTGACGATGATCCTGATGCTGATGGTCTTCGCGCTCGGCAACGACCTGTTCTGCTGATCGCCGCCCCAATCTTGTCACAAAGGGCGCCCAAGTCCTGCCATATTCCGGGCCTACTTTCGGGGGCGTCAACAAGATACGAGGATCGGACCGATGCAGACGATACAGCAATCCTACAGGGGTCTCAGCCTTCTGGTCGAGCTCAACTGGGACCGCCTGTTCGTCCTCGGCGCGGTCGCCGCCGGGCTCAGCCTCGGGGCTTATCTCGGCGGATTCTGAAATACACGCGTTTTCGCTTGCTGAACGGCGCGCGCCCGACCGGGGCGCGCGCCGTTTGGCGTTTTGACAACAACGCTCAATCCGGCTACTGACAGAGCAGAAGCGGCAAGAACATCGGGTTGGCAAGAACATGTTTTACAGGCGAGGCGCGGGAACATCCTGCGGTGTCCGAGCATCGGGCAGCTACATATTGTATTCATCGCTGCTGGCATTTTTTCTAGGACTTACAACGACATTCCTGCTGGCCGCGGCGCCGGCACAGGCGCAGACCTATCGGTTCAACGACGTCCGGGTCGAGGGCAACGAGCGCATCGAGGCCTCGACAATCATCGCCCGGATGGGAATCGAACGCGGCCAGAACGTCACGGCGGGCGAGTTGAACGACGCCTATCAACGCGTTCTTGACAGTGGCGTTTTTGAAACAGTCGAACTGACGCCGCGCGGCAGCACGCTGGTCGTGACGGTCACGGAATATCCGACGATCAACAAGATCAGCTTCGAGGGCAACCGGCGCATCAAGGACGACGTGCTGCGCGAGGTGATCTCGGCGCAGACGCGCCGCGTATTCACCGCCGAGCAGGCCGAGCGGGACGCGGTGGCGATTTCAGAGGTCTATTCCGCCCAGGGCCGGATCGCGGCGACGGTGACGCCTCGCCTGATCCGGCGCGGCAATAACCGGGTCGATCTGGTCTACGAGATCGCCGAGGGCGAGACCATCGAAGTCGAGCGCATCAGCTTCGTCGGCAACCGCGCCTATTCCGACCGCCGGCTGCGCCGCGTGCTGCAGACCAAGCAGGCCGGTCTCCTGCGTACCTTCATCCGTGCGGATACGTTCATCGCCGACCGGATCGAGTTCGACAAGCAGGTGCTGCGCGAATTCTACCTGTCGCGCGGTTTCGTCGATTTCCGCGTCAACAGCGCCAATGCCGAGTTCACCCGTGAGCGCGACGCCTTCTTCCTGGTGCTCGACGTGACCGAGGGGCAGCAGTTCTCGTTCGGCAATGTCAGCGTGGTCAGCGAGATTCCCGGGGTCCAGGCGGGCCCCTATAGCGAGGCCGTGAAGGTGCGTCCGGGCGTGACCTACTCGCCGTCGCTGGTCGACAACGAGATCGCGCGGCTGGAGCGTCTTGGCCTGCGTCGCGGGGTGGATTTCATGCGTGTCGAGCCGCGCGTGACCCGCAACGACCGGTCGCTGACGCTGAATGTGGAGTTCGCGCTGGTCAAGGGGCCACGCATCTTCGTCGAGCGCATCGACATCGAGGGCAACACGACCACGCTGGACCGGGTGATCCGCCAGCAGTTCAAGACCGTCGAGGGCGACCCGTTCAACCCGCGCGAGATCCGCGAGAGCGCCGAGCGCATCCGCGCCTTGGGCTTTTTCGCCGAGTCGAACGTGGAGACCCGCGAGGGGACATCCTCGGACCGCGTGATCGTCGATGTGGATGTCGAGGAACAGCCGACCGGATCGCTGAACATCGGCGGCAACTACTCGGTTTCGGACGGGTTCGGGCTGGCGGTGAGCCTGAACGAAGAGAACTGGCTGGGCCGCGGGCAGCGCCTGTCGGCGTCGATCTCGACCGCGCAGGAATCCGAACGCTACACATTCGGCTTCACCGAGCCGTATCTGCTGGGCCGTGACCTGCAGTTCGACCTTGAGCTTGGTCTGTCCGAACGCGATTCCAGCTTTACCAACTACGACACCAAGCGGGTCTTCTTCCAGCCGGCGCTGACCTTCGACGTGGGCGAACTGTCCAACCTGCAGCTGCGCTACAATTTCGAGACCAGCGAGATGGTCCAGCGCGAGGATCAGACGGTCGGTGCGGTGATCGCGTCGGAAATCGCCCAGGGCGAACGCTCGAGCAGTTCGCTGGGGATGACCTATACCTATGACAGCCGTCGTGACGGGCTGGATCCCACGCGCGGGCTGCTGCTGCAGCTGGGTGTCGACGCCGCCGGGCTGGGAGGCGACAACAAGTTCGTCAAGACCTCGGCGCTGGCGACTGCGCAACAGCTGACCTTCAACGAGGAGGTCACGCTGCGCGCCACGGTCGAGCTGGGCGCGCTCTACTGGCGCGACGGGTTCAGCCGCACGGTCGATCGTTACGTGCTGGGGCCGCGCACCTTCCGTGGCTTCGAGCCGGCCGGTATCGGCCCGCGCGATTTGTCCAACGGCCGGGACGACGCCATCGGCGGCAACTACTACGCCGTCGCGCGGCTCGAGGCCGAGTTCCCGCTGGGCCTGCCCGAGGAGCTGGGGATCCGTGGCGGGCTGTTCTATGATGTCGGCAATCTCTGGAATCTCGATGACGTGAACACGGCCGGCGGAACGATCGTCGGCGAAGGCGGATCATTCCGGCACGTGCTCGGGTTCTCGGTCCTGTGGGACACGCCCTTCGGACCGCTGCGCTTCAACTTCTCGCAGGCGCTGGTGAAAGAGGAGTTCGACAAGGTGCAGAATTTCGACCTGACGCTTCAGGCGCGGTTCTGAGGCGGCATGCGACCGGGCCTGTTGCTGACCATGGGGCGGGCCCGGACGCTGGCGTTCTGCATCCTGGCCGCGGTCTGGACGGCCGGCCCGGCGCCGGCCCAGCAGACCGGGGTGCCGCAGGGCGAGATCCTGACCATTTCCGCCGACCGGCTGTTCAGCGAGTCGCTTTTCGGCCGCCGCATCGCCGACGAGGTCGAGGCCGAAAGCGCGGTTCTGGCGGCCGAGAACGAACGCATCATCGCCGCCCTGAGCCGCGAGGAGGCGGAACTGACCGAGCGGCGCGGCACCATGCAGCCCGAGGCGTTCCGCGCACTGGCCGACGCGTTTGACCGCAAGGTCCAGGAACATCGCAGCACACAGAAGGCCAAGCTCGAGGCGCTGTCCGAGCGGACCGAAGAGGCGCAGTCGCGTTTCTTCGTGATCGCGCAACCGGTTCTTGAGGCACTGATGAAGGAAGCCGGCGCCGGCGTCATCCTGGAACGCTCCAGCGTGTTTCTGAGCGCCAACGCCACCGACATCACCGATCTGGCCATTGCGCGGATCGACGCCACCATCGGCGACGGCGCGGCGCTGGAAGAGCGCGACGACCCCTAGCGCCGCTTGCCCATCCGGGTGGCTGTTGCTAGTGACGGTGCGATATGCTTGAAGAACAGGATCTCAGCCCGATGAGTTCAGAGAAGAAATGCGCCGACATTCAGTTGATCCAGCGCATCCTGCCGCACCGCTACCCGTTCCTCCTGGTGGACAAGGTGGTCGATATCGACAGCTACAAGTCGGCGCGCGGGATCAAGAACGTCACCATGAACGAGCCGCATTTCCAGGGCCATTTCCCCGGCACGCCGATCATGCCCGGTGTCACGATCATCGAGGCGATGGCGCAGACCTCGGGGGTGATGCTGGGCGTGGGATTCGACGTGATCGACACCGAGCTGCTGATCTATTTCATGGGCATCGACAAGTGCAAGTTCCGCCGCAAGGTCGTGCCCGGTGACGTGATGGAGATGCATGTCGAGACCCTGCGCGGCAAGCCGGGCGGCAAGCTGTTCAAGTTCAAGGGCGTGGCCAGGGTCGAGGGCGAGACCGCCGCCGAGGCGGAGTTCTCGGCCTATGTCGATTGGGACATGGAAAAGACGACATGAGCCTTGTCCATCCCAGTGCGGTGATCGAGGAGGGCGCGCAGATCGGCGACGGCTGTGTCATCGGGCCGTTCTGCGTCGTCGGGGCCAGGGTTCGGCTGGGTGAACGGGTCGAGCTGAAAAGCCACGTGGTCGTGACCGGCAACACCGAGATCGGCGACGACACCGTGATCTTCAATTTCTCGGTGATCGGCGAGATCCCGCAGGACCTGAAATTCGGCGGCGAGGAGACCCGGCTGGAGATCGGCCGGCGCAACCGGATCCGTGAACATGTGACGGTCAACACCGGCACCGAGGGTGGCGGTGGCGTGACCCGGATCGGTGATGATTGCCTGCTGATGGCGGGCGCGCATGTGGCCCATGACGTGCAGATCGGCAACCGCGTGATCATGGTCAACAATGCCGGCGCGGCCGGGCATTGCGTGGTCGAGGATGACGTGATCATCGGTGGGCTTTCAGGCCTGCATCAATGGGTGCGGGTCGGGCGCGGCGCGATCATCGGCGCGCTTACCATGGTGCCCAAGGACGTGATCCCCTACGGGCTTGTGCAGGCGTCGCGCGGCCGGCTGGACGGGCTGAACCTGGTGGGTCTCAAGCGTGGCGGTGTCCCGCGCGAGGATATCTCGGCGCTGCGGCGGGCCTTCCAGACCCTGTCCCAGGGCGACGGCACCTTCCAGGAGCGCGCGCAGCGGATCGGCAAGGAGACGGACAGCGAGTATGTCCAGCGCATCGTGGCCTTCGTGACCGGCGACACCGACCGGTCCTTCCTCACGCCGGGGGATTGAGGCCGGTGCTGGCGCTGATCGCGGGATCGGGCGCGCTGCCCGACGAATTGGTGGACAGGCTGCCCGAGCGCCCGCTGATCTGCGCCATGGAGGGGTTTCCGCCCGACCGGCTGGCCGTGGACCGGCCGTTTCCCATCGAGCAGCTCGGCAGCCTGATCGCAGATCTCAAGGCGCGCGGGGTGAGCGAGCTTTGCATGGCCGGGGCGGTCGGTCGGCCGCCCATCGACCCGTCGCGCATCGATGCCGCCACCATGCCGCTGGTTCCGGTGCTGCAGACGGCGATCCTCAGCGGTGACGATGGCGCCCTGCGCGCGGTGATCGGGATCTTCGAGGAGGCCGGGCTGCGCGTGCGTGCGGCGCATGAGATTGCGCCGGACCTGTTGCCGCCGCTGGGCAGTCTGACACAGGCCGCGCCCTCGGAGGGTGATCTGCAGGATGCCGCGCGCGGCGCCGCCATCCTGCGCGCGATGAGCACGGCCGATATCGGGCAGGCCTGTGTCGTGCTGCGCGGTCAGGCGCTGGCGATCGAGGGCGTCTTTGGCACGAACTGGATGCTGCAATCGCTGACCCAGCGCCCTGATGCCGGTGGCGGCATCCTGTTCAAGGGTCCCAAATCCGACCAGGACCACCGCGTCGATCTGCCGACCATCGGCCCGGACACGGTGACAGCAGCCGTGGCCGCGGGCCTGTCGGGGATCGTGATCGAAAAGGGCGGGGTGATCGTTCTGGACCGCGAGACGGTGATCGCCGAATGCGACCGGCTGGGCCTGTTCCTGCAGGTCGTCGGGCGGCCCGCCTGATGCGCGTCTTCCTGCTGGCCGGCGAGCCGTCCGGCGACCGGCTGGGCGGCGCCTTGATGGCGGGGCTGCGCGAGCTGGTGCCGGATGTCGAATTCGACGGGATCGGCGGGCAGATGATGCAGGCACAGGGCCTTGTCAGCCGGTTCCCGATGGATGAGCTGAGCGTCATGGGGCTGGTCGAGGTCCTGCCGAAATACTTCCATCTCAAGCGTCGCATTGCAGAGACCGCGCAAGCGGTGCTGGACACGCGCCCCGACGTGCTCATCACCATCGACTCGCCCGATTTCTCACTGCGGGTTGCGGGGTTGGTGAAGGCCGCCAGCGACATCCGCACAGTGCATTACGTGGCGCCCAGCGTCTGGGCCTGGCGCCCGGGCCGGGCCGACAGGATGGCGCGGGTCATCGACCACGTGCTGGCGCTCTTGCCCTTCGAGCCGCCCTATATGGAGCGGGCGGGCATGGCCTGCGATTTCGTCGGACATCCGGTCGTGGCCGAACCGCAGGCCACCCCGGCCGAGATCGTGGCGCTGCGCGAGGCGCTGGATCTGGGCGACGCGCCCGTCCTGCTGGTCCTGCCGGGCTCGCGCCGGGGCGAGGTGGACCGGCTTGCCCCGGTATTCGGTGCGGGCCTCAAGCGGTTTCTGGCCGAGGCGCCGGAGATGCGTGTTGTTGTTCCGGCGGTGGGACACGTGGCCGACGCGGTGCGCCTGCAGGTTGCGGATTGGCCGGGTGACCCGGTTGTCCTGGATCCGCGGCACGTCGACCCGGATACTGCCGCCGCCCACAAGCGCGCGGCCTTTGCCACGGCAGAGCTGGCGCTGGCGGCCTCGGGCACGGTGTCGCTGGAACTGGCGGCGGCCGGAACGCCGATGGTGATCGCCTACAAGGTCAGCTGGCTGACCCAGAAGATCGCCGAGCGCATGGTCAGCATCGACACCGTGACGCTGGTCAACCTGGTCAGCGAGACGCGCGTGGTGCCGGAATGCCTTGGCCCCGGCTGCACGCCCGAGGCCATCGCCCGTCACCTGGCGGAGGTGCGGGCCGACCCGCAAGCGCAGCAGGCGGCGATGGAGGCGACGATGGACCGGCTGGGCCGGGGCGGCGAGGCGCCGGGCCTGCGCGCGGCGCGGGCGGTCCTGTCCGGAATGCGTGCGTGACATGGGCTGCCCGGCCTTTCGGCGGCGCTGGCGCGGCTTCCACTAATCCCGACAATCTCGCGGTTCTTTTGACCCTCGTCCTGTCCGCCATTACCGGCCGCCTTGCCGGACGGTTGGGCCCCTGGGCGATGATTGCGGCGGGTCCCTACGTGCTGGTAGATGCCGGCCCCGATACGGCCTGATCGCGCCCGAGCCGCAGAAAGACGCTGTCGCACCATTCCCCGCCGATGCGGATGGTCGCGGAGGCCCGGTGCGTTTCCGCGAATCCCAGCTTGTGCAGCAGTGCCAGCGAGGCCGCATTGCGCGGGTCGACATCGGCGGTGATCTCGTCCAGGTCCATCATCTCGAAAAAACGCGGCAGCAGCCGGACAAGCGCCTCGCGCATGTAGCCGCGACCCCAATGATCGCGGAGCAGGAAGAACCCGATTTCAGGCGCGTTCCAGACACCGGCCTTGCCGATGACGCAACCCTCCAGGACGATCGCGTATTCCCGGCACCGGCTGTCCGGTGCGTCGACGGATCCCGAGACCCAGTCCACGGTCTGCTGCAGCGTTTCATGGCGGTCACCGAAATACTGCATGGCCAGCGCATCCGAGAAGACTGCGTGCAGCGCGGGGGCGTCGTCGGCCCGCAGCCGCCGGAGCAGCAGCCGTTCGGTGGCGAGTTGCTCAGGCACCTCGCCAGATCCAGCCGCCGCCGAAGATGCGGCTGCCGTCGCCTTCGTAGAATACGCAGGCCTGTCCCGGCGAGACGCCTTCCTCGGGGGTCAGCAACTCGACCTCGGCGGTGGTGTCGCCGAGCGGCCGGATGATCGCCTCGCGCGGGGGGCGGGTGGAGCGGACCTTGACCGACAGGTGCCATTCGGGCTGCGAGGTGAAGGGCGCATCGCCCAGCCAGTTGATCTCGCGCACGGGGATGGTGCGGGTGGCCAGCATCTCTTTGGGGCCGACGATGACCTGCTTGGAACCCACGTCCAGTTTGACCACGTAGAGCGGGTCGGACAACCCGCCGATACCCAGGCCGCGGCGCTGCCCGATCGTGTAGTGGATCACACCGGTATGGCGGCCCAGCACCCGGCCGTCGGCATGCACGATCTCGCCGGGCTCGGCCGCGCCGGGGCGCAGTTTCTCGATCACGCTGGCATAGTCGCCATTGGGTACGAAGCAGATGTCCTGGCTGTCGGGCTTGTCTGCGACCGAAAGCCCGTATTGCGCCGCCATCTCTCGGGTGGCCTGTTTCGACGGCAGGTGGCCCAGCGGAAAGCGCAGGAACGCGAGCTGCTCGGGGGTGGTCGAGAACAGGAAATAGCTCTGGTCGCGATTGGCATCCTCGGCACTGTGCAGTTCCGGCCCGTCGGGACCCATCTTGCGCTGGATGTAGTGGCCGGTGGCCATGCAGTCGGCTTCGAGGTCGCGGGCGGTTTCCAGCAGGTCCTTGAACTTGACCCGCTCGTTGCAGCGGATGCAGGGCACCGGCGTGGCCCCCGCCAGATAGCTGTCGGCGAACTCGTCGATAACCGCGTCCTTGAAGATGTTCTCATAGTCCAGCACGTAATGCGGAAAGCCGCGCTCTTCGGCGACGCGGCGGGCGTCGTGGATGTCGATACCGGCGCAGCAGGCACCCTTCTTGGCCAGCGCCGCGCCGTGGTCATAAAGCTGCAGCGTGACACCCACCACGTCATAGCCCTGGTCGGCCAGGTGCGCGGCCACGACCGAGCTGTCGACGCCGCCGGACATGGCGACGACCACCCGCGTCTCGGATGGCGGCTTGGCAAAGCCGAGCGAGTTGATCGGGGTGCTGGTGTCGAGCGCCATGGGTCGGGTTCCTGTCGGAGTCGGGGGTTGTACCGGGACCGTCGGAATATAGGAAAATCCGCGACACTCTCAAGGGCGCGTTTCACGCCCCGTTAAGCACGCCCTCCGCAGGATGGCGGTGGAGATGAAGGAGGGTGCGAGGATGTTCTTGCGAAAGGTGGAAGGCGTGCGCGCGGTTCGGTTGCCGGATGGCACGCGGATGACCCGGGCGGACCTGCCGCCCGCCGACACGCGGCGCTGGGTGGCATCACGCAAGATCGCGGTGGTGCGCGGCGTCCTCTACGGGCTGCTGCCGCTGGAGGAGGCGATGTCGACATATGGCCTGAGCGAAGAGGAGTTCAACGCCTGGGTCAGCGCCGCGGCGGAGCACGGGGCAGAAGGTTTGAAGGCGACGGCGTTGAAAAGATATAGACAACCTAAGGGAGAGTAGTAGTATCTCCATAACGGGTAAGAGGGGATTAACCTTTATTGGTCAGGGTTAACCGCACACCGAACCCGAATTGAGGCGGAGAGACTGAATGCGAATCCTACTGGTCGAAGACGATCCGACGACGTCGAAGAGCATCGAGCTGATGCTGACCCATGCCAACCTGAACGTCTATGCGACCGATCTGGGGGAGGAGGGCGTCGATCTTGCCAAGCTCTATGACTACGACCTGATCCTGCTGGACCTGATCCTGCTGGACCTGAACCTGCCCGACATGACCGGGCACGAGGTTCTGCGCCAGTTGCGCCTTGCGCGCGTCGAGACGCCGATCCTGATCCTGTCGGGGGCCGACGACACAGACAGCAAGATCAAGGGCTTCGGGTTCGGCGCCGACGACTACCTGACCAAGCCGTTCCACCGCGAGGAACTGGTGGCGCGGATCCACGCCATCATCCGCCGGTCCAAGGGCCATTCCCAGTCGGTCATCCATACCGGTCTGATCTCGGTGAACCTGGACGCCAAGACGGTCGAGGCGGATGGCCAGCCGGTGCACCTGACCGGCAAGGAATACCAGATGCTGGAACTGCTGTCGCTGCGCAAGGGCACCACGCTGACCAAGGAGATGTTCCTCAACCATCTCTATGGCGGCATGGACGAGCCCGAACTCAAGATCATCGACGTGTTCATCTGCAAGCTGCGCAAGAAGCTGAGCCAGGCCACCGGCGGGCGCAACTATATCGAGACCGTCTGGGGTCGCGGCTATGTCCTGCGCGACCCGCAACCCGAAGAGATGGACGACCCGCGCCTGGCCGTCGGCGCCTGATACCCCGATACACCGCCTGTCCAGAGCGGCCGCCGCCACTCACCTCGGAAAATGGGCATCTGGACCTGATCATGGCCCCGTCCTATCACTTGTCGGCGAACGGACGACAGCTTGGGCGGGGCCATGACCGACACTCTCGAGATCGACGAAATGACCGAGGCGCAGGCGCAGGGCGAACTGGCCCGCCTGGCCGCGCTGCTGGCGCGGGCCGATCAGGCCTATCACGGCCAGGACGCGCCCGAGATATCGGATGCCGAATTTGACGCGCTGAAACGGCGCAACGCCGCGATCGAGGCGCGGTTTCCCGATCTCAAACGTGCCGACAGCCCGTCCGAATCGGTCGGCGCGCGCCCCTCGGAGGGCTTTGCCAAGGTCACGCATGCCATGCGCATGTTGTCGCTGGGCAATGCCTTCAGCGCCGAGGACGTGACCGATTTCGACCGCTCGATCCGCAAGTACCTGGGCCTCGATGCCGGTGCCCCGCTGGCCTTCACGGCCGAGCCCAAGATCGACGGCGTGTCTTTGTCCCTGCGATACGAGAACTGCACGCTGGTGCAGGCCGCCACCCGCGGCGACGGGGCCGTGGGCGAGAACGTCACCGCCAATGCCCGCACCGTTGGCGACATTCCGCAAGAGCTCGACGGTGCGCCCGACGTGCTGGAAATTCGCGGCGAGATCTACATGAGCCACGCCGATTTCGGGGCCCTGAACGAGAGGCAGGCCGAGACCGGCGGCAAGCAATTCGCCAACCCGCGCAACGCCGCGGCGGGCTCGTTGCGGCAGCTTGATGCAACGATCACCAAGGCGCGGCCCTTGCGGTTCTTCGCCTATTCCTGGGGCGAGACCTCCGAACCTCTTGCAGAAACGCAAATGAAGGCGATCGCGCGGCTGAGGAAACTGGGCTTTCAGACCAACGATCTGACGGCCCTGTGCGACGGGCCCGAGGAGATGCTGGCGCATTACGCGACAATCGAACAGAAACGCGCCACGCTGGGCTATGACATCGACGGGGTGGTCTACAAGGTCAACGACCTGGGGCTGCAGCACCGGCTGGGTTATCGCAGCACCACGCCCCGCTGGGCCATCGCCCACAAGTTTCCCGCCGAACTGGCCTGGACCCGGCTCGAGGCGATCGACATCCAGGTCGGCCGTACCGGCGCGCTCAGCCCGGTGGCGCGCCTGACGCCGGTGACGGTGGGGGGCGTTGTGGTCTCGAACGCGACGCTTCACAACGAGGATTACATCGCCGGGCGCGACAGCCGCGGCGAGGAGATCCGCGGCGGCAAGGATATCCGCGTCGGCGACTGGGTGCAGGTCTATCGCGCCGGCGACGTGATCCCCAAGGTGGCCGATGTGGACCTGTCGAAACGGCCAGCCGATGCGCAGCCCTACGCCTTCCCGACCATCTGCCCGGAATGCGGCAGTGATGCGATCCGCGAGGAGGGCGATGCGGTGCGGCGCTGCTCGGGTGGCCTGATCTGCCCGGCGCAGGCGGTGGAGAAGCTCAAGCATTTCGTCTCGCGCGCGGCTTTCGACATCGAGGGGCTGGGCGCCAAGCAGGTGGAGCAGTTCCATGCCGACGGCTGGATTGCCGAACCGGCGGACATCTTCACGCTCGAGGAGCGGTTCGGCCGCGGCATGCAGCAGTTGAAGAACCGCGAGGGCTGGGGCGAGAAATCCGCCGCCAACCTGTTCGCGGCAATCGACGAAAAACGCCGCATCCCGCTGGGCCGACTGATCTTTTCGCTGGGGCTGCGGCATGTGGGCGAGGCCGCCTCGAACCTGCTGGCCACGCATTACGGCAGCTGGGCGGCCTTCGAGGCAGCAATGCGCGAAGCCGCCACGATGGAGGGCCCGGCCTGGGACGACCTGCTCAGCATCGACGGGGTGGGGCAGGTGATGGCCGCCTCGCTGGTCACCGCCTTTGCCCAGGAGAACGAGCGCGCCTCGATCGAACGGCTGGTGGCGCATCTCGACGTGCAGGAGGCGTCGCGCCCAGACACCTCCGGCAGCCCGGTGGCGGGCAAGACGGTGGTGTTCACCGGCACGCTGGAGAAGATGACCCGCGCCGAGGCCAAGGCGCGGGCCGAGGCGCTGGGGGCCAAGGTATCGGGCTCGGTGAGCGCCAAGACCGATCTGCTCGTGGCCGGACCGGGGGCGGGATCCAAGGCGAAGAAGGCCGCCGAGCTTGGGATCGAGACGCTGGATGAGGATGGCTGGCTGCAGCTGATCGGCGACGCATGAGCGGCCGCCCCGAGCAACTTTTCTCGCTCTTCGCGGGGTTGGAGACGCTGGAGGGCGTCGGCCCCAAGACCGCGCAGGTCATGGCGCAGATCGAGATCGAGACTCCGCGCGACGTGTTGTTCTCGCTGCCCTATGCGGTGATCGACCGGCGCCGGCGCGAGACGATCAAGGGGGTCGATCTGCCCTGCACGCTGACCGTCGAGGTGACGGTCGGCGCCCATCGGCCTCCACGCAGCCGGGGCGGGGCCTATCGCGTGCATGTCGAGGACGCGCAGGCGGATTTCCAGCTGGTGTTCTTCCACGCGCGCGGCGACTACCTGAGACGGGTCTTGCCCGAGGGCGCGCGGCGTGTCGTGTCGGGCAAGCTGGAGCTTTTCGACGGCATGGCGCAGATGGTGCATCCCGAGCACATGGCGCCACTGGCCGAGGCGGGTGACATTCCGGATTTCGAGCCGGTCTATCATCTCACGCACGGCATGACGCAGAAAACCGCGCTGAAGGCGGCGCAAAGCGCGCTGGCGCGGGCGCCGGAGCTGGCCGAGTGGATCGATCCCGCGCTGAAGGCGCGCGAGGGCTGGCCCGGCTGGCGGCAGGCGATGCAGGCGGCCCATGCGCCGCAGGGTCTGGATGACGTCGTGCCCACCGCTCCGGCCCGCGCGCGCCTGGCCTATGACGAGCTGATGGCGCATCAGTTGACCCTGGCGCTGGCGCGCCGCCGCGAACGCAAGGCCCGCGGGATCCAGAGCAGGGCCACCGGTGCGTTGCAGTCCCGCGTGCTTGCCAACCTGCCATACCGGCCGACCGGGGCGCAGGAACGGGCGATTGCCGAGATCACCGCCGACATGGCCGCGCCGGAGCGCATGAACCGGCTGCTTCAGGGCGACGTGGGCGCGGGCAAGACATTGGTGGCCTTCATGGCGCTGCTTGTCGCGGTCGAGGCGGGCGGGCAGGGCGTGATGATGGCGCCCACCGAAATCCTCGCCCGCCAGCACCTGGAGGGCCTGCGGCCGCTGGCCGAGGAGGCCGGTGTCGTGCTCGAGCTGCTGACCGGCCGCGACAAGGGCGCGGAGCGGCGCGCCAAGCTGGAGGCTCTGGCGCGGGGCGACATCCAGGTGCTGGTGGGCACACATGCGGTGTTCCAGTCCGATGTCGGGTTCCGCGACCTGCGCCTGGCCATCGTCGACGAACAGCACCGCTTCGGTGTGCGGCAGCGCATGGAACTGGCGGAGAAGGGGCTGGGCGCGGATGTTCTGGTGATGACCGCCACGCCGATCCCGCGCAGCCTGTCTTTGGCGCAATATGGCGACATGGATGTTTCGGTGCTGGACGAGAAACCGCCGGGCCGCAAGCCGGTCAAGACCGCCGTTGTCTCGACCGAGCGCATGGACGAGGTCGTGAACCACCTGCGCCGCGCGATTGCAGAGGGGCGGCAATGCTACTGGGTCTGTCCGCTGGTGGACGAGTCGGAAGCGACCGATCTGACCGCCGCCGAGGACCGGTTCAAGCGGCTGCGCGCGACACTGGGTGAGGGGGTGGTCGGGTTGGTCCACGGCCAGATGCCGCCCGCCGACAAGGACGCCGCCATGGCCGCCTTTGTGTCGGGCGACACCAAGGTTCTTGTGGCGACCACGGTGATCGAGGTGGGGGTGAACGTGCCCAACGCGTCGATCATGGTGATCGAGCGCGCCGAGATCTTCGGCCTGGCGCAGCTGCACCAGCTGCGGGGCCGGGTCGGACGGGGTGAGGCGGATTCGACCTGCCTGCTGATGTACCGGCCCCCCCTGGGCGAGGGCGGGCGGCGAAGGCTGGAAGTTCTGCGTGAGACCGAAGACGGGTTCCGCATCGCCGAAACCGATCTGGAGATGCGCGGCGCCGGCGACCTGATCGGGACCGCGCAATCGGGTCTGCCGAGGTTCCGAATCGCGGATCTGGAACGGCAGGCGGGCCTGATGGCGATGGCGCAGACCGATGCCCGGGCGCTGCTGGAGGCCGACCCGGCCCTGGAGGGCGAGCGGGGGCGGGCCGCTCGGGTGCTGCTGTGGCTGATGAAGCAGGACCAGGCCATTCGTCTCATCTCGGTCGGCTGATCCCGCGCGGCGAATCGAGGGGCGCGGAAAATATTATGAAATTTCAATGAATTGTCGCGATACGGCCGGTTTTGTTCGCGAATGTTCCTAAAAAGTTCTTTACAGGGCGCCCGCAAAATGAGAACAAAAGGTCAACAGAGAGTTAACCAACTTGGAGGTGACACCATGCTGACCCAGATCAAATCCGTGCTGAGCCGGTCGCAAGGCACCCTGGTGCAAGATGCGCTCGGCGCGGCCTCGCTGGTCGTGATGCTGGTCGCGGCGCTTCACCTGCCGGGTCTCTGACGCGAATCTGCCTGCGATCTCGTCCCGGCGCGGCCGACCCTGCATTCCTGTCCCTTCGGATGCTCCGGGTCACCTGCCTGTCCCCGACCCGACGGCCTGCGCCCGATCCCCGGTCGAGACCCGCACAACCTGCCGCCGCCAGTCCTGCCCGGGACTGCGCGGCGGTTTTTTCTTGCAAAGCCAAGGGGGTGTCAGGCGCAGTTGGCGCGTTCGGCCTTTTCGACCGCTTCGGCCGAGGCCTCGAGCGCCAGCAGGATGGAGGCATGGCGGTTCTTGTAGTCGCGTGCCGGGCGCAGAACCTCGAGTCCGTCGAACGGCGCGTCCGGGGCAGGGCCGTCCTCCTTCAGCATCGTCTTGAGCTGGTCGCGCGCGGTTTCCACCTGCGCCCGCGTGGTGCCGATGATGGCGCCGCCGACCACCGACGCGGCGGCCTGGCCCAGCGCGCAGGCCTTCACGTCCTGCCCGAAACCGGCCACGCGGCCGTCCTGCAGGCTGATATCGACCGTCACTGTCGAGCCGCAGAGCGGTGAGCGTTTCTTGACCGTGGCGTCCGGGTCGTCCAGCCGGTCGAGATGGGGAATATCGGCCGCCAGCGCCAGGATCCGGCCGGAATAGAGTTTGATCAGATCGGTTTCGCCGGTCATGGCTTTCCCTCGTCGCGTACAGCCCATAGATAGTGGGGCCGATCCCGGATTCAAAAGGTTATCGCATATGTCCTTCGACCCCTCCAGCCTGAACTACAACGCCGACGGGCTGATTCCGGCCGTTGCGCAGGATGCCGGGGACGGCGCGGTGCTGATGATGGCCTGGATGAATGCCGAAGCCGTGGCGCGCACGCTTGAGACCGGGCGCGTCACCTACTGGTCGCGGTCGCGGCAGGCGTACTGGGTCAAGGGAGAAAGCTCGGGCCATGTGCAGGAGCTTGTCGATCTGCGGCTCGATTGCGACCGCGACTGCCTGCTGGTGCTGGTGCGCCAGACCGGGCCGGCCTGTCACACCAACCGGCGCAGCTGTTTCTATACCGCGGTGCGGGACGGGCAGGAGACCGAGTTGATGACGCCCATCGTCTGAATGGCGCTGCGCGCCATGCCTCCGGCGGGGATATTTCCGGCAAGAGGAAGACGACGCGTTGCGCTTCGTGCCGGGAGGGCGCGCGGCACGTTTCCGGGGAATTAGGCAAGTCCGAGCAGCGTTGGCCTCTCTGCCAGGGAGGGTGCCGATGCGCAAGATACGCCAGATTGCCGAGGAGATCGTGATGCGGGAGGGCGGGTTCGTGGACGACCCCGACGATCCCGGCGGGGCCACGAAATACGGGGTTACGATCCATACCATGCGCCGGCTCGGGCTGGACCTCGATGGCGATGGCTTGGTCGGGGCGGCGGACGTGCGCGCGCTGAGCCGGACGCAGGCGGTCGAGATCTTCGAGGCGCATTATTTCCGCCGGCCGCGGATCTCCGATCTGCCGGAGTGCCTGCATGCGAGCGTGTTCGACATGTATGTGAATGCCGGGGCGCAGGCCGTGCGGATCCTGCAGCATCTGCTGCGCGAAATGGGTTTCGAGGTGGTGGTCGACGGTGCGATCGGGCCGCAGACCGTGGCGGCCGCGGTGCTGGCAGCGGATCCCGATCCGGTTGCGCTTCGCGATGCCTATGGGGTGGCGCGGCGGAATTACTATTTCCGGCTGGCCGACCGGCGCCCGTCGAGCCGAAAATACGCCCGCACAAGGGCGGGCGGCAAGGGCGGCTGGATCCGACGGGCCGAGGCGTTCCTGTCGCCGCGCTATCACATGGATGCGCGGGCATTCGCGAGGAGGGTGGCCGCATGGGACTGATCTCGGGGCTCATGGGGGTGCTGTTCGGCGGAGGGCGGAACGTTTTGCGCGAGACGGCCGAGGTGTTCCGCGAGAATACCGAGGCCGGGGCCGGGCGCGCCGCCGCCTTGCGCGCTCAGGTGCAGGATCAATACGCCGCCGAATTCGCCGTGCCGCGGCGCGGTGGGTTCGACCGGTTCATGGACGGGCTGAACCGTCTGCCGCGCCCGGCGCTGGCGCTGGGGACGCTGGGCCTCTTCGTTGCGGCCATGGTGGACCCGATCTGGTTCGCCGAGCGGATGCAGGGCATCGCGCTGGTGCCCGAGCCGCTCTGGTGGCTGCTGGGTGTCATCGTGTCGTTCTATTTCGGCGCACGCCACCAGGCCAAGATCCAGGATCTGGAGCGCGACCTGGCCGGGGCGATGCGGCGCGCGCCGCAGGTGATGGAAAACATCCGGCAGCTGCGACAGCTGCGCGCAGACAGTCCCGGCATCGCGGATCCCAGACCCGACGGGGACCTGGCGCGCCAGAGCCTGGCGGTCGATGCCAACCCGGCGCTGGAGGATTGGCGCCGCCTGCGCCGGGCCTGACGGCCCGCAACGCGATGTTCAACGCGCGACGGGCAGGGCGAATGTGATTGGAAGCCGGGTGGCGGGCATACTATACCTTTCCGCATGATTACGGAACTCGGTCACTTCGCCCTCATCCTCGCCTTCCTGGTCGCCATCGTGCAGATGATCGTGCCGATGGTCGGGGCGCATAAACGCTGGCCCGGCTGGATGGCGGTTGCCGAACCGGCCGCGTCGGTGCAGTTCCTGCTGACCGGGTTTGCCTTTGCCGCCCTCATGTGGGCCTTCATCACCTCGGATTTCTCGCTGCGGCTGGTGGTGCTGAACAGCCACTCGGCCAAGCCGATGCTCTACAAGATCTCGGGCACCTGGGGGAATCACGAGGGCTCGATGCTGCTCTGGGTGCTGATCGTCACCCTGTTCGGGGCGATGGCGGCCTGGTTCGGCGGCGGCTTGCCACCCACGCTCAGGGCGCGGGTCCTGGGCGTGCAGGCGGCGATCGCGGTGGCTTTCTTCGCCTTCATCCTGTTTACCTCGAACCCGTTCCTGCGCATGGCCGTGCCGCCCTTTGACGGGCAGGACCTGAACCCGCTCTTGCAGGATCCGGGGCTCGCGTTCCATCCGCCGTTCCTCTACCTGGGCTATGTGGGCCTGAGCATGGCCTTCAGCTTTGCGGTGGCCGCGCTGATCGAGGGCCGGGTCGATGCCGCCTGGGGCCGCTGGGTGCGGCCCTGGACGCTGGCGGCCTGGGTCTTTCTGACCATCGGCATCGCGCTGGGGTCCTGGTGGGCCTATTACGAGCTGGGCTGGGGCGGTTTCTGGTTCTGGGACCCGGTCGAGAATGCCTCTTTCATGCCCTGGCTGCTGGCCGCCGCGCTGTTGCATTCCGCCATCGTGGTGGAAAAGCGCGAGAGCCTGAAGAGCTGGACCATCCTGCTGGCGATCCTGGCCTTCGGCTTTTCGCTGATCGGCACGTTCATCGTGCGCTCGGGCCTGCTGACCTCGGTGCATGCCTTTGCCAACGATCCCGAACGCGGGGTGTTCATCCTGGGGATCCTGGGGGTTTTCACCGGCGGGGCGCTGACGCTGTTTGCGGCGCGCGCGCAGGCGATGGAGGCCAAGGGGATCTTTGGCATGGTCAGCCGCGAGAGCGCGCTGATCCTCAACAACATCCTGCTGGCGGTCTCGTGCTTCGTGGTCTTCGTGGGCACGATGTGGCCGATGGTGGCCGAGATGTTCTTTGACCGGAAACTCTCGGTGGGTCCGCCCTTCTTCAACGCCGCCTTCACCCCGTTCATGGTGGCGATCGGTCTGGCGATGCCGCTGGGCGCGATGCTGCCGTGGAAACGCGGCCGGCTGGGCCGGGCGGCCTGGGCGCTGCGCTATGCCTTCGGCCTGGCGCTGGCGCTGGGGCTGCTGGCCTGGGCGATGCAGACCGGGCGCAGCGCGCTGGGGCCGGTGGGCCTGTTCCTCGGGGCCTGGGTCGTCTTCGGCTCGGCCGTGGACCTGTGGAGCCGGACCGGCAAGACCGGCAGCCTGGCGCGGCTCTTCCGCCTGCCACGGGCCGATTGGGGCAAGACCGTGGCCCATGCCGGGCTGGGTATCACCATTTTCGCCATTGCCGGGCTGACCGCCTGGGAGCAGGAGGACATCCGTGTCGCGCAGTTCGGGCAACCTTTCGAGGTGGGCGGCTTTACCCTGACGTTGGAGGGCGTCGAGGAGGTCGAGGGCCCGAACTATCTGTCGACCATGGCGCAGGTGCGGCTGGAGACATCCGGCCGCGAGATCGCCACGCTGACCCCCGAGAAGCGGACCTATCCGGTGGCGCGGATGCCGACCACCGAGGCGGCGATCGACTACCGGATCCTGCGCGACGTCTATGTGGTGATCGGCGACGAGCAGGCCGGCGGCGGCTGGACCGTGCGGACCTATGTCAAGCCGCTGACCAACTGGATCTGGCTGGGGTGCCTGCTGATGGCGCTTGGCGGAACGCTGAGCCTGAGCGATCGGCGATTCAGGGTGGCTGCGGGCGCACGCAAGCTGCGGGCCGGCGGGGTGCCGGCGGAATGAGGGCGTGGGTGGTGCAAGGAAGATGGGGTGGAACCCCATCCTACCTGGGGCTGGTGCTGGCGGTGCTGCTGGCCGCGCCGCTGGCTGCGGTGCAGCCCGACGAGGTGCTGGACGATCCCGCGCTGGAGGAACGCGCGCGGGAGATCAGCCGCGACCTGCGCTGTCTCGTCTGCCGCAACGAGAGCATAGACGAGAGCAATGCGCCGCTGGCCCGCGACCTGCGCCTTCTGGTGCGCGAACGGCTGGTGGCCGGGGACAGCGATGGCGAGGTGGTCGATTTCGTGGTCGACCGCTACGGCGAATATGTGCTGCTCAAGCCCACGGCTGATGGCGCCAACCTCGTGCTCTGGGCGGCCGGGCCGCTGATGCTGCTGTTGGCCGCGGCGATGGGCTGGGCCTATCTGCGCGGCCGGTCGCGCGCCGCGCCGGTGCAGGAAACCGCGCTGACGCCCGAGGAGAAGGCGCGGCTGAATGAGCTGCTGGACAAGTGAGCGGGGGCAGGCGGGCCGTTGCTCTGGCCGCCGGATAGGTTGGACCATCCCGCCGGTGCCGGCGTGACGTGGCGTTTGCCTTTGCCAATCCGCAGTCGGGCGTGTCTTATGCGCGCGGACGCGGATTGGAGTGCTTCATGGAATACGAGACGATTGCCTTTTCGATCAGCGAAGGGCTGGCGGTTCTGACGTTGAACCGGCCGGACCGGATGAACGCGCTGACCGGGCAGATGCGGGCCGAGATCACCTTTGCCATGGGCGAGGCGGCGAAATCCGCCCGTGCCGTTGTCCTGACCGGGGCGGGGCGCGCGTTTTGCTCGGGCCAGGACCTGGGCGATGCCGCCGAGGGCGGCAAGATCGACCTGGAGCGCACGCTGCGCGACGAGTATGTCCCGATGCTGGAGCGGATCTACGATTGTCCGGTGCCGACCATTGCCGCGGTCAACGGGCCTGCGGCGGGCGCGGGGGCGAACCTGGCCTTGGCTGCGGATGTGGTGATCGCCGCCGAGAGTGCCTATTTCCTGCAGGCCTTTGCCCGGATCGGGCTGATCCCCGATGCCGGCGGCACCTGGTTCCTGCCGCGCCAGGTCGGGCTGGCCAAGGCGATGGGGGCGGCGCTGTTCTCGGACAAGATCACCGCCCGGCAGGCCGATGACTGGGGCATGATCTGGGAAGCGGTGCCCGATGCCGGGTTCGAGGCGCATTGGCGGGCGCGGGCCGAGCATCTGGCCAACGGGCCGACCGCCGCCTTCGGGGCGATCAAGCAGGCGCTGCGCGGCAGCTACAGGCGCGGCTTGTCCGAGCAGTTGAATGTCGAGGCGCATCTGCAGGGGGAATGCGGGCGCAGCCGGGATTTCAAGGAGGGCGTGCTGGCTTTCACGGAAAAACGCGCGCCGAATTTCGAGGGACGGTAAGGGGGGCGCTGCCCCCCTTGTCCGCCTGCGGCGGTCACCCCCCGGAGTATTTCCGGAACGATGAAATCAGGCCCGCCTGCGGCGGCGGTTGCGGCGCGCGGGGGCGGCGTCATCCTCGCCGGTGCCGTCGCTGGCCGAGGAGAACGGGCCGATCTCGGCGGTGATGCGCTCCAGCGTCGGGCGTGCGCCGGGCGGGGTGTCGTCCAGCGCGCGGCGCATCTCGCGCAGGTGCTCGGGCATCGTGCCGCAGCACCCGCCGATGATCCGCGCGCCGGCGTCGCGCGCCAGCACCGCGTAGCGGCCCATCAGCTCAGGCGTGCCGTCGTAATGGATATGGCCGTCGACATATTTCGGGATGCCGGCATTGCCCTTGGAGATGATCGGCCGCTCGCTGCCCTGCGCGACGAAGCCCAGGACCGTGCGCAGGATGTCGGACGCGCCGGTGCCGCAATTGGCGCCGAAGGCCAGGGGCGGGTTGGGCAGCGTCTCGACCAGCTGCGCCAGGTCCGCCGACGTGACGCCCATCATCGTGCGCCCGGCGGTGTCGAAGCTCATGGTGCCGCACCAGTCCATGCCGGCCAGCGCGAAGGCCTCGGCGGCGGCGCGGAATTCCTCGGGCGCCGAGATGGTCTCGAGCCACAGCACGTCGGCGCCGCCCTCCTTGAGCCCTTGGGCCTGTTCGTGGAACATCTCGACCGCATCGGCATGGGTGAGGGCGCCCACCGGCTCCATGATCTCGCCGGTGGGGCCGACCGAGCCGGCCACCACCAGCGGGCGATCGGCGGCGTCGGCGACCTCGCGGCCAAGCTCGGCCCCGATGCGGTTCAGCTCGCGCACGCGGTCCTGTGCATCATGCAGCTTGAGCCGCGCGGCGGTGCCGCCGAACGTGTTGGTCAGGAAGAGATCGCTGCCCGCCTCGACCGCGCCGCAATAGAGCGCGCGCACCCTGTCGGGCGCGTCGGTGTTCCACAGCTCCGGCGCGTCGCCGGCCTGCAGCCCCATGGCGAACAGGTTGGTGCCGGTGGCCCCGTCGGCCAGCAGCGTGCCGCGTGTGTCGAGAAGGCGGGTGAGGGGGTTGGTCATGTCGGACATCCATCAGATCAGGCGCCCGGTGTGTCATGGACCGGGCGCCGGATCAAATGCAATGGCTTCAAGAAGATCATGAGGCGGGCGCACGGACGCGCCCGTCCGGTTCACTTGATTTCGATCATCAACTGCGCCTTGGCCTCGGCCAGAAGGCCGGCGCGCTTGGCGCGGATGTCGTCGGCGCTGGCGTGGCCCTTGAGGTCGCCGGCGACCTTGCGGATCACGTCCTCGTGGCCGGCCTCTTCGAAGTCGGCCAGGATCACCGTCTTGGCATAGGCCTCGGCCTCTTCGGCGTCCTTGCCCAGCATTTCCGCGGCCCACAGGCCCAGCAGCCGGTTGCAGCGCGCCTCGGCCTTGAACTGCATTTCCTGGTCATGCGCGAACTTGTTTTCGAACGCGGTTTCGCGGTCGTCGAAAGTGGTCATGGGCTGCGTCCCCTTCATAGACGGTGTCGTTGGAACAGATATGCAGCGCCGCCGCGCCGTCCGCAAGGGGGCGGGCCGCGCTTGCGACACTGCGGCGCTTGGCTTAAGAGGGCGCGAGAAGGGGGGACTCGGCCCTCCGTTCCAGCCCCGAAAGGTCCGTCATGGCGCGTCGCAAGAAGATCTACGAAGGCAAGGCGAAGATCCTGTACGAAGGACCCGAGCCGGGAACCATCGTGCAGTATTTCAAGGATGACGCCACCGCCTTCAACGCCGAGAAGAAGGACGTGATCGACGGCAAGGGTGTTCTCAACAACCGGCTGAGCGAGTTCTTCATGACCGGGCTGAACACGATCGGCGTGCCGACCCATTTCATCCGCCGGCTGAACATGCGCGAACAGCTCGTGCGCGCCTGCGAGATCGTGCCGCTGGAGGTGATCGTGCGCAACTTCGCCGCCGGGACCATGTCCAAGCGGCTGGGGATCGACGAGGGCACGCAGCTGCCGCGGCCGATCGTGGAATACTGCTACAAGGACGACAGCCTGGGCGATCCGCTGGTCACCGAGGAGCATATCGCCGCATTCGGCTGGGCCAGCCAGCAGGACATGGACGACATCCTTAGCCTGGCGCTCAGGGTCAACGACTACCTCAGCGGGCTGATGTATGGCGTGGGCATCCGCCTGGTGGACTTCAAGATCGAGGTCGGCCGCGTCTATGACGGCGATTTCCAGCGGCTGGTGGTGGCCGACGAGATCAGCCCGGACAGTTGCCGCCTGTGGGACATCGAGTCGGGCCAGAAGCTGGACAAGGACGTGTTCCGCCGCGACCTGGGCAGCCTGACGGATGCCTATTCCGAGGTGGCGCGGCGGCTGGGCGTGATGCCCAAGATGACCACCGTGGCAAAGCCCACGCTGATCAACTGAGCGTCGGCGCGGTGGCGCCGGTCGGAATTGAGTATTTGTGAAAAGATGAAGCCCCGGGCGGGGTTTCGGAACGGAAGCGGGAAGCAGGCGAGATGAAGGCACGGGTGCATGTGATGTTGAAGACCGGGGTCCTGGACCCGCAGGGCGAGGCGGTGCGGCACGCGCTGACGGCGATGGGGTTCGACAAGGTCGAGGGCGTGCGCCAGGGCAAGGTGATCGACCTGGACCTGGCCGAGGGTGCGACGCAGGCGGACGTGGCCGAGATGTGCGAGAAGCTGCTCGCCAACACGGTGATCGAACGCTACGAGATCGAGATGGTCTGAACAATGCGCGCGGCCCGGCTTACCGCGTGGCGCCAGCCGCTGGACCTGACCAAGGTGGCGGATCCCGCCCCGGGGCCGGGCGGCGTGGTGCTGCGGGTCTTGGCCTGCGGGGTCTGCCGGTCGGACTGGCACGCCTGGACGGGGGCGGACCCCGACGTCGTGCTGCCGATGATCCCAGGCCATGAATTCTGTGGAGAGGTCGTTGCGGTCGGGCCGGGCGTCACCCGCTGGCGCGAGGGCGACCGGGTGATCGCACCCTTCATCCTGGCCTGCGGCCGCTGCGCCGATTGCGCCGCCGGGCACCAGACGATCTGTGGCGACCAGGCGGTGCCGGGGTTCACCCTGGACGGCGCGTTTGCCGAGCTTATCGCAGTGCCCTATGCCGACACCAATCTCACACCGCTGCCCGAGACGATGCCGCCCGAGATCGCGGCCGCCCTGGGATGCCGCGTGACCACCGCCTGGCAGGCACTGACCGGGCGGGCGCGGCTGCAGCCCGGTGAATGGCTGGCGGTGTTCGGAGGCGGCGGCGTGGGCCTGTCGGCGCTGCTTCTGGGCCGGGCGATGGGCGCGCGCGTGGTGGTGGTCGACGTGGTCGAGGACAAGCTGACCCATGCCGCGCGGCTGGGTGCCGATGCCGTGGTCAATGCCGCGCAGGGCGATGCCGCGCAGGCGGTGCGCGAGGCGACCGGCGGCGGCGCGGATGTGGCGGTCGAGGCGCTGGGGATCGAAGAGACTACCGTGGCCGCGATGCGCTCGCTGCGCAAGCTGGGGCGCATGGTCCAGATCGGGATGCCGGCGGGGGACCATGCCGCGATGACCCTGCCGATGGATGTGCTCTATTCCGGGCAGCTCACGCTGCAGGGCACGCGGGGCATGCCGTCCTGGCGCTATCCGTCGCTGCTGTCGCTGATCGCGGGCGGGCAGCTGGATCTCTCGCCGCTCGTCGACCGGACCATTCCCCTGTCGCAGGCCAGCGACGAGCTGGCTGCCTTCGACCGTCCCGCACCGCCCGGCGTGGCGGTCATCACCGATTTTCTGAACTAGGAGGGCCAGCAGATGCGCGCCGCCGTCATCGTTTTCCCCGGATCCAACTGCGACCGTGACCTGGCCGTGGCCTTCGGGCAGGCCGGGTTCTCCGTCGACATGGTCTGGCACAAGGACGACCGCCTGCCCGAGGGGGTGGACATCGTGGGCGTGCCGGGCGGCTTCTCCTATGGCGACTACCTGCGCTGCGGGGCGATTGCCGCGCGCTCGCCGGTGTGCAATGCGGTGGTCGAGCATGCCGAGCGCGGCGGCTATGTGCTGGGGGTCTGCAACGGCTTCCAGATCCTGACCGAGACCGGGATCCTGCCGGGGGCGCTGCTGCGCAATGCGGGGCTGAAATACATCTGCCGCACCGTCGGCCTGCGGGTCGAGACCGCCGACAGCGCCTTTACCGGCGGCTATGGCACGGGGGACGTGATCGACATCCCGATCGCGCATCACGACGGCAACTATTTCGCCGATGACGACACCCTGGCCCGGCTGCGCGGCGAGGACCGGGTGGCGTTCACCTACCAGGACAACCCCAACGGGTCGCGGGACGACATCGCCGGCATCCTGTCGGCCAACCGCCGCGTCCTGGGGATGATGCCGCATCCCGAGCGGGCCGCCGATCCCGGGCACGGGGGCAGCGACGGCACGGCAGTCTTCCGCGCATTGGCGGGCGTGCTGCAACCGGCGTGACTTGAGCGCGCGCGCGGCTCCGCGTAGCGTGGGCGGCATGAATTCGGACGATCCCGCGACAGACCCGCCGTCCCGCCGAGAGGAGCCTCCCGGCGCGACCTCCTGGCGGGTGCGGGTTGCGCTGATCGCGCTGATGCTGGTCGCCGGGGTCACCGTCTGGGTGACGAACCGCCTGCTGACCGACCGGTTCACCGAAAGCACCCGCAACCGCGCCGAGCTGCGGCTCACGCTCTATACCGGCAACCTGGTCAGCGAATTGCGCCGCAATGCCGTCGTGCCGCAGCTTCTGGCCCGCGACCCGACGCTGATCTCGGCCCTGCAGAGCCAGGACTTCTCGCGCTCGACCCAGCGGCTGATCTCCTTTGTCGAGGAAATCGGCGCGGCCTCGCTGATGCTGCTGGACCAGGACGGGCGCGTGGTGGCGGCGACAGACCGCAACCGGCTGGGCGAGCAGCACCGCTCGACCGCGTTCTTCGTCGAGCCGGTGCGCTCGAACGCCACGGTGTTTACCGTGCGCGAACTGGAGTCGGGCGCCTACAGCTTTGCCTATTCCCGGCGGCTCACCGATGGCGGCGGCCTGCTGGGCGTGATCGTCGTCGAGGTCGACCTGCAGAAATACGAACGCGCCTGGGCGGGCATCTCGGATGCGGTGATGGTGGCGGACAGCACCGGCACGATCATCCTGTCCACGGAGCCGCGCTGGCGCGGGTTGAGCGAGACCGAGGCCCTGCAGCGCGAACCGCCCCAGAGCGCAATCCAGCGCGCCATCCGCGCCACCGCCGACTGGACCGCGCTGCCGGCGGATGCCTATCTGCAGGGCGAGGCGGTGATGCGCATGGTGTCGCGGATTCCGTTCCGCGGCTGGCAGATGACCTCGTTCACCACCTATGCGCCGATCCGCGAACGGGTGAACAGCGTGCTGGCGCTGGAGATCATGGGTTTCGCGATTCTGCTGGCGCTGGCCTTCTATGCGCTCAGCCGGCGCACCGCGTTGCGCATGGCCCTGTTCCAGCGCGAGTCGGCAGAGCTTCGCGCATTGAACGCCCGGTTGCAGCGGGAAATCGCCGAACGCGAACGAATGCAGAAAACCCTGAAAGTGGCCGAGCAGACGCTGGAGCAGAGCTCGAAGCTTGCGGCCCTGGGCGAGATGTCGGCGGCGGTAAGCCACGAGCTGAACCAGCCGCTTGCCGCGATGAAGACCTACCTGGCCGGCGCGCGCCTGCTGCTGCGGCGCAACCGCTCCGAAGAGGCGCTGGCCAGCTTCGGCCGGATCGACGACCTGATCGAGCGGATGGGCGCGATCACGCGGCAGCTGAAATCCTATGCCCGCAAGGGGGCCGACACGTTTTCGCCTGTAAACATGGGCGATGCGCTGGCCGCGTCGCTGGCGATGATGGAGCCGCAGCTGCGTCAGCGCGAGGTCAAGATCAACACCTATCTGCCTGAAAACCCGGTGCTGGTGATGGGCGACCGGATGCGCATCGAGCAGGTGATGATCAACCTGCTGCGCAATGCGCTCGACGCCACCAAGTCGGTGGACGACCCCACTGTCGAGGTCATTCTGGCCGCCGGCGAGACCGCGACGCTGACGGTGCGGGACAATGGTGGCGGGGTCGAGGATCTCGACGGTCTCTTCGAGCCGTTTTACACGACCAAGCAGCCCGGTGACGGCGTCGGATTGGGGCTTGCCATCTCGTCGGGGATCGTCAACGACCACGGCGGCCGCCTGACGGCACGCAACGGACAGGCCGGGGGGGCGGTGTTCGAGATGCAACTGCCTATATTGGAAGATGGCGGCGTCGAAGCCGCGGAATAACGAAAGGTGTCCGAGATGGCACAGGCTATGAAAATCGCGATCGTCGATGACGAGCAGGACATGCGGCAGTCGATCAGCCAGTGGCTGGCGCTGTCGGGATACGACACCGAGACATTCGCCAGCGCCGAGGACGCGCTCAAGACCCTGGGGCCGGATTACCCGGGTATCGTGATCTCGGACATCAAGATGCCGGGCATGGACGGGATCCAGTTCCTTAAAAAGCTCATGGGCAGCGACAGCACCCTGCCGGTGATCATGATCACCGGCCACGGGGATGTGCCGATGGCGGTCGAGGCGATGCGCGTGGGCGCGTTCGACTTCCTGGAAAAACCGTTCAATCCCGACCGGATGTCGGAACTGGCCAAGAAGGCCTCGACCATGCGGCGGCTGACGCTGGACAACCGGGCGCTGCGGCGCGAGTTGAGCGATGGCACCCAGCTGATGAAGAAGCTGATCGGCGCCAGCCCGGTGATGGAGCGCCTGCGCGAGGACATCCTGGACCTGGGCCAGGCCGACGGCCATGTCCTGATCGACGGCGAGACCGGCACAGGCAAGACGCTTGTGGCGCATGCGTTGCACGCGGTGGGCAGCCGGGCGGGCAAGAAATTCGTCCTGATCTCCTGCGCCGCGCTGGAGGAGGAGGCGCTCTCCAAGCGTCTCTTCGGCCCGATGCGCCCCGAGGACACCGAGCTGCCCGCCATCGAGGAGGCGCGCGGCGGCACGCTGGTGCTGGAGGATATCGAGGCGCTGAGCGACACGCTGCAGGCCAAGCTCCTGAGCGTGATGAACGAGCAGGGCACGCCCGCCGAAACCCGGATCGTGGCGATCTCGAACCTGCAGGAGGCCGGCAAGACCTGCGAGGACGTGCTGCGCCCCGACCTGTTCTATCGTCTGGCCGCGCTCAGGATCACAATGCCGCCGCTGCGCCAGCGGGGCGAGGACATCCTGACGCTTTTCACCCGGCTGTCGGAGCAGTTTGCCGACGAATACGGCTGCGATGCACCGCAGGTCAGCGCCCAGGAGGCCGCGCAGCTGCTGCAGGCGCCGTGGCCGGGCAATGTGCGCCAGCTGATCAACATCGCCGAACGCGCGGTGCTTCAGGCGCGGCGCGGCTCGGGGACGATCGCCTCGCTGCTGATGTCCGATCACGAGGACATGCAGCCGGTGATGACCACCGAGGGCAAACCGCTCAAGGAATATGTCGAGGCGTTCGAACGGATGCTGATCGACAACACCATGCGCCGCCACAAGGGCTCGATCGCCGCGGTGATGGACGAGCTGTGCCTGCCGCGCCGGACCCTGAACGAGAAGATGGCCAAATACGGGCTGCAGCGGTCGGATTACGTCTGACCCGTGCGCCTGGTCTCGCTCAACGCGTGGGGCGGCAAGGTCTGGCCCACGCTGCGCGACTGGGTGGCCGATCAGGCCCCCGACATCCTGTGCCTGCAGGAGGTCACGCGCGCGCCTGCGGCCGGCCCCGACTGGCTGATTTACCGCGATGCGGATCGCGAGCTGTGGCAGCGCGCCGATCTCTTTGGCGACATTTCGCGCTGTCTGCCGCGCCACCAGGCCTGGTTCAGCCCGGCCACCCGCGGCCATCTGGTCGACACCGAGGGTGGGCGCCATGTCTCGGAACACGGGCTGGCGCTCTGGTGCCGGGGCGATCTGGCGATGACCGAGCAATCGTCGGCTTTCGTGCATGGCGCCTATCGCGGCAATGGCTGGGGGCCGCAGCCTGTGCCGCGCACCATGCAGATGGCGCGGATCCACGATCCCGATGCCGGCGCCGGGCTGGTGGTCGCGCATTTTCACGGGTTGCGCGATCCCTCGGGCAAGGGCGACACGACGGCCCGGCTGGCGCAGTCCGAGGCCGTGATGCGGAGGCTCGAGGTGTTTCGGCGGCCCGGGGAGCCCACCGTTCTGGCGGGCGACTTCAACCTCACGCCGGACACGGCCGGTTTCCGGGCCTTGCTGGTTGGCGGGCTGGTCGATCTGGTGACCACGGGCGGTCATGCCGATACGCGGACCACACTCTATCCCAAGCCGGTGCGGCTGGCCGATTACATGCTGGTATCGCCACAGCTGCGCCTGCGCGCCTTCGACGTGCCAGCGCGGCCCGAGATGTCCGACCATCGGCCATTGGTCCTCGAATTCGGCCTCTGATCCGGCGGCGCCTCGCGTGGGCGCGTTTTCGCCATTGTGTTTCACAGGGCACTGCCATTATGTTGATCGAACGGGCCGGTCCCCGCGACCTTTGAGCGCCCAAGTGAGAGATTCGCTGCCTTGCCGCAGCTGGAAAACCCAACTGGCAGGGCAGACCGATTGCGTCCCGCAATGCGGGGCACGAGAGCGCCTTCGCCCGGAGCGATCCGGATGAAAGGAACAAATGGGCAGGCGACGGGTGCAAGCGCCCCGCCTGTCGGAGAAGAACCGCGATGACGCGCGCGCACAGATCGAGTGTTCGGGCAGGGAGGGCACAGCCCCGACCCTGTTTCGCCGCGTCCACAATCGCACAGACAAGACACCTGTATCGACACGCCGCTCCGCCCGGAGGCGGGCGATCTGTGCCGAATACCTGGTGCAGCAAGGACTTATGGCTAAGAAAATGCTCATTGACGCCACCCACGCGGAAGAGACCCGCGTCGTGGTGGTGGACGGCAACAAGGTCGAGGAATTCGACTTTGAATCCGAGAACAAGCGCCAGCTAGCTGGCAACATCTATCTCGCGAAAGTGACGCGCGTCGAGCCGTCGCTGCAGGCGGCCTTTGTGGACTATGGCGGCAACCGCCACGGGTTCCTCGCGTTCTCCGAGATCCATCCCGACTACTACCAGATCCCGGTCGCCGACCGCGAGGCGCTGATGGAGGAAGAACGCGCCTATGCCGAGGCGCAGAAGGCCCGGGACGAGGCCGAGGAGGGCGGCGGCAAGCGCAAGCCGCGTCGCCGGTCGCGCGGCAAGGCCCAGGACCTGTCCAGCGACGACCCGATCGAGACGCGCGACGTCGACGGTGAGATCACCGGGATGGAGACCATCGACCTGGACGCCGAGGGTTCCGGCGACGACGTGCCCGAGGGCACGTCGCCGATCGAGCGCGTCGAGGAGACCCCGGTCGAAGAGCCGCTGGACACCGACGAGAACGCTGAAACCGATTCCCGCGACGAGGCCGAGGACGACAAACACACCGACGCCGCAACCCGCGACGACGACATCGAATCCGTCGCCGACGAGGATGACAGCGAGGATATCCGCCCGGCGCGCAAGCCGCGTCCGCGCAAGTACAAGATCCAGGAGGTCGTCAAGGTCCGCCAGGTGATGCTGGTGCAGGTGGTCAAGGAAGAACGCGGCAACAAGGGCGCGGCTCTGACCACCTATCTCAGCCTCGCCGGCCGGTATTGCGTGCTGATGCCCAACACCGCCCGTGGCGGCGGGATCAGCCGCAAGATCACCAACGCCGCCGACCGCAAGAAGCTCAAGGAGATCGCGGGCACGATGGACGTGCCGCGCGGCGCGGGCCTGATCGTGCGCACCGCGGGGGCCAAGCGGACGAAGGCCGAGATCAAGCGCGACTACGAATACCTGCAGCGACTGTGGGAACAGATCCGCGAGCTGACGCTGAAATCCATCGCGCCGGCCAAGATCTACGAGGAAGGCGACCTGATCAAACGCTCGATCCGCGACCTCTACAACCGCGACATCGACGAGGTTCTGGTCGAGGGGGATGGCGGCTACCGCATCGCCAAGGACTTCATGAAGATGATCATGCCGTCCCATGCCAAGAACGTGCGGCGCTACGAGGATGCGCTGCCGCTGTTTGCGCGCTACCAGGTGGAAAGCTACCTTGCGGGGATGTTCAACCCGACCGTGCAGCTGAAATCCGGCGGCTACATCGTGATCGGCGTGACCGAGGCACTGGTGGCGATCGACGTGAACTCGGGCCGGGCCACCAAGGAAGGCTCGATCGAGGAAACCGCGCTCAAGACCAATCTGGAAGCGTCCGAGGAGGTGGCCCGCCAGCTGCGCCTGCGCGACCTGGCCGGTCTGATCGTGATCGACTTCATCGACATGGACGAGCGCAAGAACAACAACGCGGTGGAAAAGCGCCTCAAGGACAAGCTCAAGACCGACCGCGCCCGGATCCAGGTGGGCCGCATTTCGGGCTTCGGCCTGCTGGAGATGTCGCGCCAGCGCCTGCGCCCCGGCATGATCGAGGCGACGACGCAGCCGTGCCCGGCCTGTCACGGCACCGGCCTGATCCGGTCCGACGACAACATGGCGCTGAGCATCCTGCGCCAGATCGAGGAGGAGGGCACCCGCCGCCGCTCGCGCGAGGTGCTGGTGCGCTGCCCGGTCAGCATCGCCAATTTCCTGATGAACCAGAAGCGTGAGCACGTGGCGCAGATCGAGGCGCGCTATGGCCTGTCGGTGCGGATCGAGGGCGATACGCATCTGGTCAGCCCGGATTTCTCGATGGAGAAGTTCAAGACCGCCAGCCGCGCCGTGCCGGTGGCCACCGCGCCGGTGGTGTCGGTGGATGCCTCGCTGATGGACCAGGTGGACGCCTCGGATCCCGAGGAAGAGATCGAAGAGGAAGCGCCCGAGGCGCCCGGAGCTGCGGTGGAGACGGACGAGACCGAGCCGAAGCCCAAGCGCAAGCGTCGTCGCCGCAGGCGGCGGCGCGGCAGCGGCAACGGCGACACGGCCGACGGCCAGGGCGACAACGGGTCCGAGGACGCCGTGGCGGCCGAGGCCACCAGCGGTGCCGATGTGACCGAGCAGACCGAAGCAGCCGTGGTAGAGGCGCCGGCCGAGACCGAGGAAACCGGCGAGGCTGCCAAGCCGAAGCCAAAGCGCACCCGGACGCGCAAGAAAGCCGCCGACCCCGCGCCGGAGCCGGCTGCGGACGCGGCCGCGGACGAGGCGGCCAGCGAGGCGGCACCGGATCCCGTCGGCGCCGACGCGCCCGAGGAGAAGCCCAAGCGCAAGCGCGCGCCGCGCAGCCGCAAGAAGAAGGAAGAGCCGGTCGAGCCCGTTGCGGCCCAGGAGGCGGAGAGCGCCGATGCGCCGCCGGCCGAACCGGTTCAGCCCGATCCCGAACCGCAGCCGGAAACGGTGGCGGCGGCCGAACCGCCCCGGCCCGAGCCGGCCCCCGCGCCGACGCCGGAACCCGAGGCCGAACCCGAGCCGGCCATGACCGCCGAGGCGGAACCGGCCAAGCCGGCCAAGCCCAAGAAACGCGGCTGGTGGTCGCTGGGACGATAAGCGGAAGGCGGGCCTCGGGCCCAGCCCCGACGGCAAGTGTTGAAAGCGGCGCCAAATTGAGCGCCGCTTTTCCCGCATCAATAACCAGTGCTTTGCCTGGTATCCCAGAGACGCAAAATCTCAATTCGGGTCGATGCCACGCGGTAAATGAGCGTGAACGGTGTCCGAGGGATCGAGAGTTCGCGCATGTTTTCGCAAGCATCGCTTGGGTGACCGGCATAGGGGTTGGCCGCCAGCGTATTCTGGATGGCTTTCAAGTGATCACGGGCTTTTGCGCTGCCTTCAGGAAAGACGGACCGGTAGTGGTAGCGGAACCATTGGATGTCCCGCGTCGTATCTTCGAGGAATACGATCTTCACGCGCTGTCGGGCGTGATGTCGGCTTTCGGGACGGGAACCTCATCCTCAGTGTCCCAAGAGTCGATCCAGTCATTCATCGTCTCGGCGGAAATGAACTTCCCCTGATCTGCCTGTTCCAGAGCAGCCTCAACAGCTGCACGCTTTGCGGCCTTGGCTTCCAGCATTGAGCGAATGGCACGCACCGCGAGCTGAGTGGGCGGTCGATCTTCGATCTCCGCTTCGCGCTCGAGCGATTGCCTGAGCTCGTCGTCAAGACGAATTGAGTAAGGTGCGGTACCCAATGCTTAGCCCTTTCGCCTGCTCTGTAATACAATGTAATACAAACTCGAACGAGGCATAAGGTGCAACCAGAGAAGCGCCCGAAGATTTCCTCGACACTTGAAGCCCTGAATTGGCAAACCCCGCTGAGCAATCAGCGGGGTTATCAACAACTACCGCCAGAGGCTGGACCTCGGGACCGCCTTTTTCGATCCGGGGCGTTCTGACCGCTCAGCCGCCCTTTCGAATCACATAGACGTGGTGACCGTCGCCCTCGGCCCGATCCAGCAGGGCATGTCCGGCCTCGGTGCAGAAATGCGGGATGTCCACGATCGCTGCAGGATCGTCGGCCAGCACCCGCAGGAGCGCGCCATCGGGCAGCGCCTTGAGACGCTTGCGCGCCTTGAGGACGGGCAGGGGGCACAGCAGCCCCAGCGCGTCGAGTGTCTCGCCTTGCTCGCTCATGGGGGCGGGATATTCCGCCGCCGGCAACTTGTCCAGCGGTGCGGCCGCAGCACGGGGATGTGACCGCCGTGCCAGTGACCTTGCCCGTGCGATCGCCTATAGGCTGACTCCATGTTCGGAATTGAGATCATCGACGCAGGGCTGATCCCTGCCATGACTGTGGCGTTGCTGGCCGGGGTCATCAGTTTTCTCAGCCCCTGCGTGCTGCCCATCGTTCCGCCCTATCTTGCCTATATGAGCGGTGTGACCATCGGCGAGATCCAGGGCGTGTCGCGGGCAAGACGCAAGGCGATCGTGGCGGCGCTGTTCTTCGTGCTGGGCCTGTCGACGGTGTTCCTGTTCCTGGGCTTCACAGCCTCGGCCTTGGGCGCGTTCTTCTTGCAGAACCAGGTGCTGTTCGCGCGCATCTCGGGCGCGGTCGTGATCGTGTTCGGGCTGCATTTTCTCGGCGTCTTCCGCATCCCGATCCTGGACCGCGAGGCACGGATGGAGGCCGGACAATCGGGCGGCTCAGCCTTTGGCGCCTATATCCTCGGCCTGGCCTTCGCCTTTGGCTGGACGCCTTGCCTCGGCCCGCAACTGGGCGCGATCCTGTCGCTGGCGGCATCGGAGGCGTCGGTCACCCGGGGAACGCTTCTGCTGGCCATCTACGCGGCCGGGATGGGGATTCCCTTCATTCTGGCGGCGGTGTTCCTGACCGGTTCCATGAGGTTGATGAACCGGCTCAAGCGGCACATGAACCTGATCGAGAAGGTCATGGGCGGCCTGCTGGTCGTGGTCGGGGTGATGCTGGTCGCGGGGCTGTTCTCGGCCTTCTCCTGGTGGCTTTTGGAGACCTTTCCCGGGCTTGCGGTCCTCGGCTGAGCCCGACAAGGGGGCTGTCCGCCCCCTCTTGCCCCGGACCATGTCCGGGGCAATTCACCTCCGAAGGTATTTTCGGCCGGATGTCGCGGCGGATCCTTCTCAGCCGGCCGGTTGCGCGCTAGGCTTGCGCCGATAAGAGGTCGAGCCATGAGCAGTGCGCCCCCCGACACCAGCGTTCGCCGCCGCCGGGTGTTCTACATCCCGGGCTATGACCCGTTCCCGCCGCGCCGCTACCGCGAACTCTATCGCCGGGAAGGGGCCGAGCAGGCGCGGATTTCGGGCTATGAGCTGACGGTATCGGCAAGCGCGGACGGGACGTCGGGGTGGCGGGTCTCGTCGCAACAGGACGGGCAGCGGGTCGAGGCGGATTTCGAGGTTCTGGTCTGGTCGGATATCGTGCAGCACAGCATGTCGGCCACGATCCCGGGCACCTATCTTCAGCTGTTGCGCACGGCCGCCACCTATATCGGCACCGGGGCGCTGTGGCGGCTGATGCGGCTCAGGAAGGGGCCGGTGATCGCCGCGCTCTATCCGGTGGGCTTCCTGCTGCTGCAATTGCTGCTGGCCCTGGCCGTTGCGGGGGGCGGCGTGGCCCTGGGTTTGCTGCTGGAGCCCTGGGCGGGGCTGGCGGGCCGGGTTCTGGCCGGACTCGCGGGGCTTGCGGCGGCCTGGTGGGTGCTACGCGCGTTCCGGCGGCTCGACGGGCGGTTCTTTGCCCACTACCTGATGCATGACTATGCCCATACCGCCCGCGACAAAGGCGCCTATCCGGCCGAGCTGGAGGCGCGGCTGGCAGCGTTTCGTGCGCGGATCCGGGCCGCCTTGGCGTCCGAGGTGGACGAGGTTCTGGTGGTGGGGCACAGCTCGGGCGCACATCTGGGCATCTCGGTCCTGGCCGATCTGATGCGCGAGGTGCGCGCACCCGAAGCCGGCCCGGCACTGTCCCTGCTGACCTTGGGACAGGTCGTGCCGATGGTCTCCTTCCTGCCCGAGGCCCGACGGCTGCGCGCCGATCTGCACCTGCTGAGCCGGCGCGACGACCTCACATGGGTGGATGTCTCGGCGCCCGGTGACGGGTGCTGCTTTGCATTGTGCGACCCGGTGGCGGTGTCGGGGGTCGCCCCGCGCGAGAAACGCTGGCCGCTGGTGATTTCGGCGGCGTTCACGCACACGCTCAGCCGCGAGCGGCGTGCGGCGCTGCGCTGGCGGTTCTTCCGGCTGCATTTCCAGTATCTCTGCGCCTTCGACCGCCCCGGCGACTATGACTATTTCCGCATCACCGCGGGGCCCGGCACGCTGGCCGTGCGCTATGCCGGGCGGGGGCCGTCGCGCTCGCGGATCGAGCGCAGCCTGTCGAAATACACCGACCGGGCCGCCGCGTGACGCCGCCCAAGCCCGACCCGCGCCCCGATCGCGTCTCGCTCTGGCGGTATCTGCGGCTGTTCCGGCGCGATATCCTGTCGGCCCAGCCCGCGCGGCTCTACCGCGCCTGGATGGCCGAGTTCCGGACGCCGCTGTTCCGCTCCTACCTGGTCAACCAGCCGGATCTGGTGATGGAGGTGCTCAGGGCCAGCACCGACCGATTTCCCAAGTCCGACAGGATCGGCGAGGGGCTGCGGCCGCTTCTGGGCAACTCGGTGTTCCTCAGCAATGGCGCGACCTGGGCCCGGCAGCGGCGGATCATCGACCCGGCCTTCGAGGGCGGACGCCTGCGGCACAGCCACGATGCCATGCGCGCCGCGGCCGAGGCCTGCGCCGCGCGGCTGGCCGGGAAGGTCGGTGAAGCGGTCGAGATCGAGCAGGTGACGAGCCACGCGACGGCGGACGTGATCTTTCGCACGCTGTTCTCGGTGCCGATCGAGCATGAGATCGCGGCGCAGGTGTTCGACCGGTTCCGCGCCCATCAACGCGCGCAGCCGATCCTGAACCTGGCGGCCTTTGTGCCCCTGCCGCGCTGGATGCCGCGGTTCCATTCCCGCGCGACCCGCAGGAGCGCGGGGGAGATCCGCGCACTGATCCGGCGGCTGACGGCCGACCGGCAGGCGGAGATCGCGGCCGGCACCGCGCCGGACGACCTGGCGACCAAGATCATGACGACCGCCGATCCGGAAACGGGCGCGCGGTTCGAGACATCGGAGATGGTCGACCAGGTGGCGATCTTTTTCCTGGCCGGGCACGAGACCAGCGCCTCGGCGCTGGCCTGGGCGCTCTACCTTCTTGCGCTCTACCCCGATTGGCAGGACCGGCTGGCCGCAGAGGCCGCAGAGGCCGCAGCGGCGCAGGAGGAGGGCATTGCCGGGCTGTCCCATCTGCGCATGACCCGCGACGTGTTCCGCGAGGCGCTGCGGCTCTACCCGCCCGTGCCGATGATGGTGCGCGAGGCGACACGGCCCGAGCGCTTCCGCGGGCGGGACGTGCCGAGGGGTGCGCAGATCGTGCTGAGCCCCTGGCACCTGCATCGCCATGAACGGCTGTGGGACCGGCCCGACGCCTTCGACCCCGCGCGATGGCAGACCGAAAACGGCCGCCAGTGCCAGCGCGAGGCCTTCATCCCGTTCTCGGCGGGCAAGCGGGTCTGTCCCGGGGCGGGCTTTGCCATGGCCGAGGCGGTGCTGATCCTGTCGACGCTCCTGCGGCGTTACCGATTCGAACCGGTGCCCGGCCGCGCCCCGGTGCCGGTGGCGCATCTGACGGTGCGTGCGCGCGACGGAATCTGGCTGCGCGTGGTTGAGCGCTAACAACCTACCATCGACCCGAGGCTTGCGGTATGCGGTGGCAAACGGGAATCAACGAACGGGAGTCGGACATGTCCAAGGCCAGCCAACGCGAACAGATCGAGACCGGGGCGGGCTTCATCGCCGCGCTGGACCAGAGCGGCGGATCGACCCCCAAGGCGCTGGCGCTCTACGGTGTCGGGGACTCGGATTATTCCTCCGACGAGGAGATGTTCGCCGAGGTGCAGCGGATGCGCGAGCGGATCATCCTGTGCGACGCGTTCAACCGCGACAAGGTGATCGGCGCCATCCTGTTCGAACGCACGCTGGACGAAGAGATCGAGGGGCGCAAGGTCGCCGACTACCTCTGGTCGCAGAAGGGGATCGTGCCGTTTCTCAAGACCGACAAGGGGCTTGAGGACACGGCCGACGGCGTGCAGATGATGAAGCCGGTTCCGGGTCTGGGATCGACCCTGGCGCGGGCCGCCGAGATGGGGATCTTCGGGACCAAGGCACGCTCGGTGATCCACGAATGCAACGCGGTGGGCATCGCCGCGGTTGTGGGTCAGCAATTCGACGAGGCCCGCAAGGTGCTGGGCGCCGGGCTGGTGCCGATCATCGAGCCCGAGGTCAGCATCAAGTCGCAGACCAAGGCCGAGGCCGAGGCGCGGCTGCGCGACGAGATCCTCAGTCAGCTTGAAGAGCTCGACGCCGGGCAGGAGGTCATGCTGAAGCTGACTCTGCCCGACGAGGCCGGGCTTTACGACGAACTGGCCGATCATCCCCGCGTCCTGCGGGTCGTGGCCCTGTCGGGCGGCTATTCCACCGACGAGGCCTGCGCGCTTCTGGCCAGGAACGACAAGATGACCGCCTCGTTCTCGCGGGCGCTGACCGAGGGGTTGACCAAGCAGATGTCGGATGCCGAATTCGCCGAGGCCCTGAGCACGAATATCGGCAAGATCCACCGCGCCTCGGTCTGAGGTCAGGGGGCGGGGCGCACGAAGTCCCGCCGCGCGGCCGAAACCTGCGCGCGCAGAATGCAGCCGGTCGCGTGATCGTTGATCAGGCCCATCGACTGCATGAAGGCGAAGATCGTGGTCGGGCCGACAAAGCGCCAGCCCCGCGCCTTGAGATCCTTGGCCATGGCCTCGGATTCGGGGCTGGTCGTCCGGCTTTGCGGCGCCGGCAGGATGGCCGGATCGGGTTCATACCGCCAGACATAGGCGGCGAAGGAGCCGTTCTGGGCGATCAGGTCGGGCAGGCGCCGGGCGTTGCCGATCACCGCCTCGATCTTGCCGCGATGCCGGATGATGGCGCGGTCCTGCAGCAACCGCTCGACATCCGAGGCATCCATCGCCGCGACGCGCTGCGGGTCGAAGCCATGAAAGGCGGCGCGGAAGGCGGGGCGCTTGTTGAGGATGGTGCGCCAGCTCAATCCCGACTGAAAGCTCTCCAGGCACAGTTTCTCGAAGAGGCGTCGATCATCGGCCACGGGCCAGCCCCATTCGCGGTCGTGGTAGCCGAAGAACTCCGGGATCGTCCCGCACCAGCCGCAGCGTGGCCGCCCGTCCGGGCCAGTGACCGTTGCGCTCATGGCCGCGCCTGCCGCACACGGTTCAGCACATAGACCCTGATGGCCGAAGCCAACCCGGTGCCGGGATCCCGGGCGACATCAATTTCGGCTGCCAAAGCGTTGATTGGAATGTCTTTCTCTTGGGCGATCCGCCGGAATTCCTGCCAGAATTCGTCTTCCAGTGAGACGCTGGTGCGGTGGCCCTTGAGCGTCAGCGATCGTTTGACCGGCGCGCCGCTCACGGCTCGATCTCGTGCCCGTCGAGATCGCGCCGGGCCTTTTCGGCACGGGCCTTGTCCAGCGATTTGCCGGCCTTGCTGCGGCCGTGCTTTGCCGCGTTCTTGTCGGCGCGGGCCTTGCGCGCCGACCGTTCGGCGGTTTTGCGCGCCTTGCGCAGATTGATCACCTTGGCCATGCGGATCCTCTTGGCGGTCCCTCGAACCGGTTGGGGAATCCTAGGACGCCGGCAGGGGTGCGGCAAGCCCGGGTGTCAGCGCGCCAGGATGCCGGCCTCGCGCACCGAGACGGTGGGATAGCTGTGAAACCCGTGGGTGGTGAGGTAGGGAAACAGGCTCTGCAATTCGTGGCGTGCCTGCGGTGTCATCGACCGCATGGCCCAGGCGCCAGGGTCCAGACTTTCGGCCTCGATGCCGTCGGCGCACAGGATTTCGTGCCGCTCGAGCAGGAGATGGATGTAGTCCACCCCGTCGCGGGGCGTGTCGACCCGGATGGAGCGCCCGTTCACCAGCCCCTTGGCGGGCGCCAGCACCGCAGGTTCGCCGAACAGCAGCTCGGCATGGGCCGAACGGGCGAGAACCCGGTGCTGCGGCGAGAGCCAGCTGCGCCGTTCGGGCATGTTCGGACCCAGCGCGCCCGGCTCGAACAGGATCGGGCGCAGATCGGGCCTGTGGCGGAGTTCCCCGGCCGTGACCTGGCGCCGGAACACCCATTTGAGCGGCTGCAAGCCACTGTCGCGGGTGCGCACCAAGTCGCCGGCCCGCAGGTCCCGGGCCGGTCGCGGCCCGGTCGCGGTCTCGATCAGGCAGCCGCCGGTAAAGCAGATCGCCCCGGTGGGTTCCGTATAGGTCGGATCGTTCGAAGGCACGGTGTTGCTGGTGGTGAAGCTGTATGTGACCCCGGGTTCCAGCGGCAGCGACGGCAGATACCCCACCAGATCGCCGTTTCCGGCCCGCGAGAACGGATCTGAGTCCATCTCGATGCGATAGAGGGTGATCGTCGGGCTGCCGGGGGCGGTCAGCGTGTATTGCTCTTCGGAATAGACGTTGAAGTTGGGGCCGCCGAGCGTACTGCCATCGGCGAATTCGGCAAATCCGAATTGGTTGGTGTCGTTGCCGTCCTCATTCCGGTTCAGGTCGCCGTCGAGAACGTTGTCATCGTCGGTCACGGTCAGGATGACGTCGTTGTCGCCGGTATAGCCCGGCACCAGGCGGACCGTCCCGCCGGAAAAGACCAGATCACTGGCCAAGTAAAGTTCATACTCGGTAACCGGCATCGCACCCATTCCACTTTGTCTGACCAAAGACGGCTAGACCGGAATCCTGTCAAATTCGTGTCGCTGCCGTGGGGAAACCGTGCGTTTGCCCAGCCGTGGCCGCCCGGTTCGGCACCGGGCGGCCATAGCTTGACAGCAGGTTCAGCCGCGCGGGCCGATCATCTGTTCGGGGCGCACCACCCGGTCAAACGTCTCTTCGTCGACAAAGCCCAACTTGACCGCCTCTTCCTTGAGCGTGGTGCCGTTCTTGTGCGCGGTCTTGGCAACCGTCGTGGCGTTGTCATAGCCGATGGTCGGGGCCAGCGCCGTGACCAGCATCAGCGATTCCTTCATCAGCTTTTCGATGCGCGGCTCGTTGGCCTGGATGCCGTTCAGCATCCGCTCGGTAAAGCTGTCGGCGGCGTCGCCCAGAAGCTGTATGGATTGCAGCAGGTTATAGGACATCATCGGGTTGTAGACGTTCAGCTCGAAATGGCCCTGGCTGCCGGCGAACTTGATCGCCGCGTCATTGCCCATCACATGGGCGGCCACCTGGGTCAGCGCCTCGGCCTGGGTGGGGTTCACCTTGCCCGGCATGATCGAACTGCCGGGCTCGTTCTCCGGCAGGATCAGCTCGCCCAGGCCCGAGCGGGGGCCGGAGCCCAGGAACCGGATGTCGTTGGCGATCTTGTAGCAGGCGCCGGCGACGGTCGCGAGCGCACCGGACAGGAACACCATCGCGTCATGCGCGGCCAGCGCCTCGAACTTGTTGGGCGCGGTGACGAAGGGCAGGCCGGTGATCTCGGCCATGTTGGCGGCAACCGTTTCGCTCCAGCCCTTGTCGGTGTTCAGCCCGGTGCCCACGGCGGTGCCGCCCTGCGCCAGCTCATGGATGCCGGGCATCGCCGCGTCGATACGCGCCAGCCCCATCCGGATCTGATGCGCATAGCCCGAGAATTCCTGACCCAGCGTCAGCGGCGTCGCATCCTGCGTGTGGGTGCGACCGATCTTGATGATGTCCTTGAACTCTTCCGATTTTATTTCAAGACCTTCCGCGAGTTTCTTCAACCCGGGCAGCAGCACGTCGCGCACGCTCATAGCGGTGGCGATATGCATGGCGGTGGGGAAGGTGTCATTCGACGACTGCCCCATGTTGCAGTGGTCATTGGGATGCACCGGATCCTTGGACCCGATCTGCCCGCCCAGGATCTCGATGGCGCGGTTGGCGATCACCTCGTTGGCGTTCATGTTCGACTGCGTGCCGGATCCGGTCTGCCAGACCACCAGCGGAAAATGGTCGTCGAGCTTGCCGTCCACCACTTCGCCCGCCGCCTGGATGATCGCATCCGCCAGCGCCGCGTCCAGCTTGCCGCTGGCCTTGTTGGCCTGGGCACAGGCCTGCTTGATCACCCCCAGCGCCCGCACGATGGCCACGGGCTGTTTTTCCCAGCCGATCGGAAAGTTCTGGATCGACCGCTGCGTTTGTGCGCCCCAATACTTGTCGGACGGCACTTCGAGAGGGCCGAAACTGTCGGATTCGGTTCGGGTTCGGGACATTGCGTGACTCCGTTGGGTATGCGGTTGCATGCGGTTTAACCAGCGCGGGCGGGTGGCGCAATCGGCCAGTTTCGCGCACCATAGAAGGCCCGGGCGCATTGGTATAGCCGCCGCCCCGGTCAAATCCGCGCGCCGGACGATCTGGCCTTTGTCGGCGGCGCGCCGGCGCGTAAGATGGTGCGGCAGAACAGAACCCGGAGTTTCCGATGCACGCGACCCATGCGATTTCCCTCAGGCGGCTGGCCACGGCGGCGATGATCTGGTGCGCGATGGCCTGGGCCGCCGTGGCAGCCGAGACCGGGATCGCGCCGTTCATCGGCGACTATACCGGGTCGGCCGAACTGGTGAATGCCGACGGAACCACCGAGCCGCGCGACATGTCGGTCTCGATCAGCGAGACAAAGGACGGGTTCAACGTCAGCTGGGCCACGGTGGCGCGCAAGACAGACGGCCGGATCAAGGAAAGCTCCTTTTCCATCGACTTCCTGCCCACCGATCGCGACGGGATCTTCTCGGCCGCGATGCAGCGCAACGTGTTCGGCCATGCCGTGCAACTGGACCCGATGCAGGGCGAGCCGTTCGTCTGGGGCCGGATCGCAGGCGACACGCTGACGGTCTATTCGCTCTTCGTAAGTCCCGAAGGCGGCTATGAGCTACAGCAGTTCGACCGGATCCTCGCCGATGGCGGTCTCACGCTCCGGTTCAGCCGAGTCGCCAATGGTGAGATATCCCGCACGGTCGAGACGTTCCTCGAGCGGCAATAATCCATCGCCGGGACGCCAATTGCCCTACTTCCGGAAACTGTCGAGCGACACGACCTCGGCGTCCGGCTGCCCCTCGGTCTCGGGCGCGTGGTCCTGTTCGGCCGCCGGGGCGACATCCTCGCCGTCTTCGTCATCTTCCGCGGTTTCGAAACGCAGCCCGAACTCGACCGAGGGGTCGACGAAAGTGCGGATCGCGTTGAACGGAATATAGAGCGGCTCGGGCGAATCGCCGAAGTTGAGGGTGATGGCGAATCCGTCCTCGCCCACGTCGAGATTCTCGAACCAGTGCTGCATCACCACCGTCATCTCGCCGGGATAGCGGTCGCGCAGCCAGTCCGCGATCTCGACGCCCGGATGGGTTGTGTCGAAGGTGATGAAGAAATGGTGCGCCCCGGGCAGGCCGCGCTCGGCCACGTCCCGAAGCACGGTCTTGATCAGGCCGCGCATGGCCGTGTGCATCAGGTTGCCGTAATCAATGCTCTGCGACATGGGTGCCCTCGAACTCGTCTGTCCTCACCATAAGGGATTCGGAGCGAAACGAAAGCCCGCGCGGCGGGCGAATCCCTCAGATGAAATGACTTGCCGCACCCGCCGCGGCGCACAGGGCAAGCGTCTGGGCCAAACCGCGCCGCGCAACCAGCAGCAGCACCGCCGCCAGCACCGCCAGCGCCAGGGCGCGCGGGTCCAGCGCACAAGGATCCGGCCAGGGCAGGCGGGCCGGGCCGATCTCGACCTCGCCGACCCGGTGGAACAGGACGTTGAGGGCGAACCACAGCGACAGGTTGAGGATGACGCCCACCACCGCCGCCGTGATCGCCTTGAGCGCCCCCGACAGGCGCGGCCTGCGGGCCAGCCCATCCAGATGCGGCGCGGCCAGGAAGATCCACAGGAAGCAGGGCACGAAAGTGGCCCAGAGCGCGACCGCCCCGGCCGCCAGCGCCAGCCCCGCGCCGCCCTGGATCTGGCCGGTCAGCATGGCGACAAACTGGGTCACCAGGATCAGCGGCCCGGGCGTGGTTTCCGCCAGCCCCAGCGCGTCGATCATCTGGGCGGTGCTGATCCACTGGTATTGCTGGACCACGGTCTGGGTCATGTAGGCCAACACCGCGTAGGCGCCGCCGAAGGTGACCACCGCGAGCCAGGCGAAGAACCAGCCGATTTCGGCCAGCAGCCGCTGCCCCGAGAGGCTGAGCGCGGCCAGCGGGGCCAGCCAGAGCGTCAACCAGATCGCAGCCGTGACGATGGGCCGGCCCGTCGCGGCCGGCATGGCGACCGGCGGTGTGGCACCCGCCTGCGTCGTGGCAAAGCCCCAGGCCGCCGCCGTCGCGACGATCAGCGGAAACGGCAGGTCGAGCGCGAAGATCGCCACGAAGGCCAGCCCCGCCACGATCCAGGCGGCGGCGCCCGTCAGCGCCTTGGGCGCCAGGTTGCGCAGGGCGTGCAGGACGATGGCGATGACCGCCGCCTTGACGCCCAGAAAGGCCGATTGCACCAGCGGCAAGGTGCCGAACGCCGCGTAGAGCGCGACCAGCGCCGCGATCACCAGCGCCCCCGGCAACACGAAGAGCAGCCCGGCCAGCAACCCGCCGCTGACGCCGCGCAGCCGCCAGCCGGCATAGGTGGCCAGCTGCATTGCCTCGGGACCGGGCAGCAGCATGCACAGCGACAGCGCGCGCAGGAAGCTCTCTTCGTCCAGCCAGCGCCGGGTCTCGACCAGTTCGCGGTGCATCAGCGAGATCTGCGCGGCCGGACCGCCGAAGGACAGCAGCCCGATCCGCGCAAAGGCCGGGGCGATCTGGCGCAGGCTGCGGGTCATGGCGCGCGGTCGCCGGGCCAGTCGTGACCTTCGCCCTGTCCGTCGCGCGCCCAGCGATAAAGCGCGTCATAGAGCGCCATGCCGGCCGCAAGCTGTTCGGTGTCGTCGCGGAACTGGCGCGACAACCCGACCGAAAGCGCCAGCAGGCCGGCCGCCTCGGGCGCCAGGTCATGCCGGTTGGTGTCCGCGGCGCGGACAACCTTGGCCAGCCGGTCCAGCGGAGTGGTGCGCAGGCCAAACTCCGCGAGCATGGTGTCGAAGGTGCAATCCGCGCCGCGGTGGCTCCAGAATGTGCCCTCGATGTCGAAGGGGGTTGCTCCATAGCGGTCCGCAACGCCTTCGACCTGCGCCGGCGAGACGAAGAGGAACCGCGCGCCGGGATCGACGAAGCGGCGGATCAGCCAGGGACAGGCGATGCGGTCGATCTTGGGGCGGTGCCGCGTGACCCAGAGCGTGCTGCCGCCCACGTGGGCCGGGATGGCGGCGGCGGGGATGCGCGGCGCGCCGGCATGGTCGCGCCAGGCATACTTGCCGCCCTGCAGATATTCGGCCGCGATCCCGTCGCTGCGCAGCCAGGCCGCAAGGCCCTGGCTGAGCTTGAGGCCCTTCTGGCAGACGACCGCGCAGGGGCGGCCGGCCAGGCGGGACGTGAGGCCGGGCAGGTCGGTATGGGGATGGCGGAAGGATCCCGGGATCAGGAACGGGTCGGCGTCGAAATCGGGATCGATCGAGATGTCCACGATAACCGGCGCATCGGGCAGGCCGATCCGTCGCAGTAGTTGGGGAACGGTGATTTCATTTGGGGCAGCCATGGCATGCGTCCTCTTCGTGCGGAAACATGCGAAACTTGGGCTGACGCCTCACGGGGCGTTCGCGAGGCCCCATCAGGGCAGTGGACCCTGCGTGGCCGGCAGAGTCAAGCGCTGCCCGGTCCACGGGTCAGGCGCGCTCAGGTCCAGTCCAGTCGCTGACCGGTCATGCTGACGGGCAGGGTGTCGGGGGGAAACTGGCCCAGCTGCTCGAAGAGCGAGATGAAATCCACCTGGTTGTAGGCCTCGACCATCTTGCCGTCGCACACCCGCGCCATGACCTGGCCGGTCAGTTCCACCGGCGCGCCGGTGTCGGCGCGTGAGGTTTCGATGCGGATCACCGCCGCCAGCCAGTCGCCGTTTTCGACCACTTTGGGCAGATCCACCCGGATCGGGCCCACCAGCTGCTGGAACGCGGTCACGAAATCGCGGAAGTCGTCTGGTCCGACCTGCATCTCGGGGATCAACCCCTCGGCCATTGTATCGGGGGCGAACAGCCGGTCGATGGCGTCCAGATTGCCGTTCTCCCAAACCTCGTCATACCATTCGCGCAGCACGTCGGATTTGCTCATCGCAGCCTCCTCATCCGACCGTCAGACTGACGCGGAAAGGTTAACAAACACGCAACGTCTGCCGGAGGTGATCGGGGAGGGGAAAGTGCAGGCTTCTGTTGCCAGGTGCCTGCGAACCCCGCCTTACGCGGCTAGGCGCAAGGGCTTAAGTTTTGGTCTTTCGGACTGCTTACGCAGCCAGAGCAACCGGAGCACGATTGTCATTTGCAATTGTACTGTTCGGACCGGTAACGGTGGTACCTCACCGAGACAAAGCTAACCCCTTTAGACGTCCGTCGATCCTGTTTCGGCCCCATAGCCGCCAAATGAACGGGTTCTGGTGGAGCCGCCGGGTACCGCCCCCGGGTCCGATCCGCTTATTACGGGCGCGTTTATGTCCATAGTCCCGAAGGACAGGATGAATATAGGAACGATTCCCCGCGATTGCCAAGGGGTTCGACGCGGGATTTTTGCCGGCAATTGATCAGACTTATTCGCGTCGAGCGATCAAATCGCGCCAAAAACAGAGACAATGCAGCATCATTGACCCTCATTGTATTTCAATCCGACACAAAAAGACCGGGTTTCGGAACCTGAGCCAATTAATTCTGGCCCACTCTCGTTCCGGGTGTAGGATACGCCTGCCGGAAAATTCTTTACGGGGGACGGACCGGTGGCCGGTCATGCGATGGGGCATTGGCCGGCCTTCTTATGTGCGGCCCCGTCTGCCTTGTGTTTTCGTCTCGAAACCAGGCCCCCGGGCCGCGTCCATCTTCAGGTCCGGCGGGTCTGCGCACCGGCCTTGCGGGCGGCGAAGACGTCCGAGGCATGGCCGCGGGTTTCGGTCTCCAGATCACCCAGCCGTTGCATCGCCGCCTGTCCGTCACGGGCCTCGATCGCGTCGGCAAGCGCAGTATGAAGCGCAACGATGGTCTCGCGTGAGCGCGCCGTGAAGGTGATCATGTTCATCAGCGGCTGCATCGCCTCGACCGCGCCGGCCAGCTGATAGGACAGAACCGGATTGCCCGCACCGTCCACCAGCGCCCGGTGGAACGCCACGTCCGAGGCGCAGAACGCCTCGTCGGTCAGACCGGGCTGCGCCTGCCGCAGGATCTCGGCGCGCATGGTGGCCAGGTGGTCGGGCGCGCGCCGCTCTGCCGAGAGCGGCGCGCAGGCGCGCTCCAGCGCGAACCGGGCCTCGCAGGCGGTGTCGAAACTGACCGCGTTCATGCTCAGCAGCAGGGTCGAGGTGGTGATCTGCTGGGCATAGGCATCCTGGTAGGCCAGCCGGTTGACGAAGGCCCCGCCCGTGGCCCCGCGCTGGGTGCGGATCAGCGACTGCGCCGCCAGTCGTTTCAACGCCTCGCGCACGGTCGGGCGCGAGACGCGGAACTGCTCGGCCAGCTCGGATTCCGAGGGCAGGCGTTCATCGACGATCAGCGCGCCGGAGACGATCGCGTCCTTGATCGCCTGGGCGATTTGTGCCGACAGGCCGGCCGGGTTTTCGGGGTCGATTTTCATGCCGCCCATACTTTCTATTTGTCTGACATTTAAAAGTCTGACATTTGAAGTGCAAGGATCGAGTCGCACAAGGCAAGGAGGGTCGCGTGCTGTCAGATCGGATCAGGGCCATGACCGCGCCGCATTGGCTGGCGCTGTTCGGCACGATCCTGGTGGCCTGGGCGCTGCTCTTCGTGATGGCCGTGCCGGCCGAATACCGCGCTTTGCGGGCGCTTTACGGGCCGGATTTCTGGCAGAGCCTGTGCGCCGTGACGCCCGATGCCGCCGGGCTGGGCCGGGCGGTGGCGATGTGGGCGCTGATGTCGGCGGCGATGATGGCGCCGACCGCGCTGCCGGCGCTGGCCACCTATGACGACCTGTCCCATGCCGCGCCCGGCACCCGGTTTGCGCATCTGGTGGCGGGCTATCTGGCCGTCTGGCTGGGCTTTTCGGTGCTGGCGGGCGGGCTGCAACTGATGCTGGTCCGGGCCGGGCTGCTCGATGCCCTGGGCGGCAGCCGCTCGGCCCTGCTGTCAGCCGCGCTGCTGGCCGGGGCAGGGCTCTACCAGTTCTCGGCGCTCAAGGACGCCTGCCTGTCGAAATGCCGCCAGCCTCTGACCTTCTTTCTGCAGCACTGGGACGAAGGCCCCTGGCGCAACGGGCTGCGGCTGGGGCTGGTCTGCCTGGGCTGCTGCTGGGCGCTGATGCTGCTGGCCTTTGTCGGCGGCGTGATGAACGTGGCCTTCATGGGGCTGGCGACCCTCATCATGGTGTTCGAGAAACTGCCCGATCTGGGCCGCCTGATCACCCGCCCGCTGGGCGCAGGGCTGATCGGATGGGCGGCGTGGATCGGGTTATCTGCAATCTGACCAACGGAGAGAGATACATGGCACTGGACGCTGTCGGCACCGTTCCCTGGACGCTCAAGGGCGAGTTGATCCTCAACTGCAACTGCACGGTCTTCTGCCCCTGCGTGGTCAGCCTGGGCAAGCACCCGCCGACCGAGGGCCATTGCCAGACCTGGGGCGGCGTGCGCATCGACAGCGGCAGCTATGGCGATCTGGACCTGAGCGGGTTCAATATCGGGCTGATGATCGAGATCCCCGGCATGATGGGGCGCGGCAACTGGAAGGTGGCGCTGTTCATCGACGAGCGCACCAGCGACGCGCAATATGACGCGCTGGTGGCCATCTTCAGCGGCGCGGCCAAGGGCACGACCGGTCTGTTCCAGATCCTCGTGGGCGAGATCCTGGGCCACGAGCGTCAGCCGGTGAGCTACGACACCGACGGCAAGACCCGTCACATCACCGTGGGTCGCAAGATCAAGGGCGTGGTGCATCCCGTGGCGGGCAAGGATCCCGAGCGCGACCTGGTTATCACCAACACCGAATACTGGATGGGCCCCGACATCACCGTGGCCACCGCCAGCAAGGGCAGGCTGCGCGCCTATGGCCGGGTCTGGGATTTCGACGGCCGCTCGGCCGAGATCTGCCAGATCGACTGGCACGGGCCGGAGTGAGGCTCGCCGGAGCGCTTGCGCCCGGACTGAAACCGAACCAGCCGGCAGGCACGGCCTGCCGCGAGAAAGGAGAAGGCGATGTTCAACGCATTGATGGTCGACAAGGACGAGGACAGCGGCAAGACCAGCGCCGAGGTCCGCCAGATCGGGCTGGATGACCTGCCCGGGGGCGAGGTCACGGTTGCGGTCGAGTATTCCACCGTGAACTACAAGGACGGGTTGTGCATCGGCCCCGGCGGCGGGCTGGTGCGCAAATATCCGCATGTGCCCGGCATCGACTTCGCCGGCACGGTCGAGGCGTCCTCGGACGACCGCTACAGCCCCGGCGACAAGGTCGTGCTGACAGGCTGGCGCGTGGGCGAGGCGCATTGGGGCGGCTACAGCCAGAAGGCCAATGTGCGCGCCGACTGGCTGGTGCCGCTGCCCGAGGGGCTGGACACGCGGCAGGCGATGGCGGTGGGCACCGCGGGTTTCACCGCGATGCTGGCGGTCATGGCGCTCGAGGATCACGGGCTCGAGCCGGGTCACGGCCCGGTCCTGGTCACCGGCGCGGCGGGCGGTGTCGGCTCGGTCGCCACCGCGATCCTGGCCAATCTGGGCCACGAGGTGGCCGGCGTCACCGGACGGCCCGAGACCGAGTCCTATCTGAAAGGTCTGGGCGCCACGCAGATCGTGCCGCGCGACGACATCAACGAGACCACCAAGCGCCCGCTGGAGACCGAAAGCTGGGCCGGCTGCGTCGACGCGGTGGGCGGCGCGATGCTGGCCCGCGTGCTGGGCCAGATGAAATACGGCGCTTCGGTCGCCGCTGTTGGCCTGGCCGGCGGGGCTGGGCTGCCGGCCACGGTCATTCCCTTCCTGCTGCGCGGGGTGAACCTTCTGGGCATCGACTCGGTGATGCAGCCCTATGAGAACCGCCTGCGGGCCTGGCAGCGGATCGCCGGCGACCTGCCGATGGACAAGCTCGAATCGATGGTGCAGCCGGCCACCCTGCACGACCTGCCGCAGCTGGGCGCGGACATTCTGGCAGGCCGGATCAAGGGCCGTGTCGTGGTGGATGTGAACGCCTGATTCGGCCGTTCTGGCAAGGCCGGGACCGCTCTGGCGGCCCCGGTCAGGTCGGCGCCCGGAGACAAAGGGTCGCCTTCGGGTCGCGTTCCGCTGCCGTTTGCGTTAGCTTTCGTTAACGGACCTTGGGTTCGTTGACCTTGTCAATCCCCGGCAATTGTCCCGTTCCGGACGATGTCCGGGAGCAATGCAAACGACACGGGAGGGACTGAAATCGTGTTTTCCAAGATCATGGTCCCCGTCGACATCTCGCATCCCGGGCAACTGACCCGGGCCCTGACCGCGGCGGCGGATCTGGGGCGGCACTACGGGGCCGAAGTCTGTTATGTCGCGGTGACCTCTTCCGCTCCGGGCACGCTGGGGCACACCCCGGACGAAGCCCGCGGGCACCTTGCCGAATTCTCCGAGGCGCAGGCCGCGGCGCATGGCCACCGGGCGTGCTGCCACCTGGCGCTCAGCCATGACCCGGCCGTCGATCTCGACCGGACGCTGCTTGCGGCGATCGAGGAGACCGGCGCGGATCTGGTCGTCATGGCCAGCCACGTTCCTGGCTGGGCTGACAGTTTCACAGGATCTCATGGGGGCCACCTGGCCGCCGAGGCCAAGGTCTCGGTGTTCGTGGTCCGCGGCGAGTGATCCGGCGCAACAGACCGCCGGACGAACGCATACACAGGGAAAGGAAGCCATATGGCTGATGATAGCACCAATCAGGGCATACCCGAGCCGGAAGGCGCGGCGGACCTGATCGAAACCGACTACGAGATCGGACAGGACAACGTCGAGGGCAATGTAGGCCCCTTCGGCTTCGACATTCACAACCCCGTCTTCATGATATCGGGGCTGTCGATCGTTGCATTCGTCTTCTACGCCCTGGCGCTGCCGGACCAGGCGACGGCCGTATTCAGCTGGCTGTTCTCGTCCGTCACCAAGGGGTTTGACTGGTTCTTCCTGGGCGCGGCCAACATCTTCGTGCTGTTCTGCCTGTTCCTGATCGTCAGCCCCTTCGGCTCGATCCGGCTGGGCGGAGCCGATGCAACGCCGGATTACAGCTATGTCGGATGGTTCGCGATGCTGTTCGCGGCCGGCATGGGCATCGGCCTCATGTTCTTCGGCGTTTCCGAACCGATGAGCCATTTCTCGTCCTCGCTGGGCGGGACAACCGTCGAGGACGGTGTCAGGACCGACTGGGCGCCTCTGGGCGCGGCCGGCGGCGACGAGGTCGCCGCGCAACGCCTCGGCATGGCCGCGACCATCTTCCACTGGGGTCTGCATCCCTGGGCGATCTATGCGGTCGTGGCGCTGGCGCTGGCGCTCTTCACCTACAACAAGGGCCTGCCGCTGACGCTGCGCTCGGCATTCTATCCGATCTTCGGCGAGCGTGTCTGGGGCTGGACCGGCCACATCATCGACACTCTGGCCGTGTTCGCCACGCTGTTCGGTCTTGCGACCTCGCTTGGGTTCGGCGCGGAACAGGCGGCCTCGGGTCTGACCTATCTCTACGGTTCGGGCGACGCGGCCGAGGGCACGCGGGCGTTCCTGGGCATACCCTACGGCAATACCGAGGAAAGCGGCGTGGCCAATTCCGGCACGCTTCTGGTGCTGCTCATCTCGGCGATCACCGCCGTCGCGCTGATTTCGGTGGTGCGCGGGCTTGATGGTGGCGTCAAGGTGCTGTCGGAGATCAACATGGGCCTTGCCGGCCTGCTGCTGATCTTCGTGTTCTTCGTCGGTGGCCCGATCTTCCTGCTGACGCTGTTCTTCGACAGCCTTTGGGCCTATCTGCAGAACCTCATTCCGCTCTCGAACCCCTTCGGACGCGAGGACGTGAACTTCAGCCAGGGTTGGACGTCGTTCTACTGGGCCTGGTGGATCAGCTGGTCACCCTTCGTCGGCATGTTCATCGCCCGCGTCAGCCGGGGCCGCAGCGTGCGCGAGTTCTTGATCTGCGTGCTTCTGATCCCCAGCATGGTCTGCGTATTGTGGATGTCTGTCTTTGGCGGCACCGCGATCAACCAGGTGGTCGCCGACGGCTATACCCAGGCCAAGGACGCGGCGCTGGAACTCAAGCTGTTCTACATGCTGGATCCGCTGCCGCTGGCGACGATCACATCGACGATCGGCATCGTTCTTGTCATCGTGTTCTTCGTGACCTCGTCCGACTCCGGCAGCCTGGTGATCGACACGATCACCGCTGGCGGCAAGGTCGACGCGCCGGTGTCGCAGCGCGTGTTCTGGTGCATCTTCGAAGGCGCGGTGGCCATCGTGCTGCTGGTGGGCGGCGGGCTGGCCTCGTTGCAATCGGCGGTTATCTCGACCGGACTGCCCTTCACGCTGGTTCTGCTGGTGATGTGCTGGGCGATCTTCCGAGGGTTGCAGAGCGAACGCAGCTGACCCTTTGGCATTGACCCTAGAAACGGGCCCCGGGTTTTCCGGGGCCCGTTTTGCGTTCAGGCGGCCTTGCCTTCGAAGAATCCGACCGAGTTGCCGTCGGGATCCTTGGCATAGAAGAACCGGCCGGCGGGAATCAAAATGGGGGGCGAGACGACCTCGCCCCCGGCCTTGGTGACGCGGTCCATCGCGTTCTCCAGAGCGCCCTCGGCGGCCAGGTGCAGGGTCGGGCCGCGCCCGTCTTCCGCCGGGGTGCCGGGATAGAGATGCAGCGCGACGCCGGTGTCGGGCGCGCCTGCCTGGAACACCGCCATCGGGTTCGGCCCGCTGTTATCGAGCCTCAGTTCGGCCCCCGTCGCGGCGGCATAGAATTTCAGCGCGCGGTCGAGGTCGGTGACCGGCAATTCGCCCCAGACGAGGCAGTTTTCGGGCTGGTAGGTCATGGGTTCTTCCTTTCGGGACAAGACCATGCCTGTGTGCCATGGGGCAATGACAGAACCTGGCATCAGCCAACGGTCTTGACCCGCCGGGACCGGGGCGGCATCCATTGCCGGACAGCCGACAGGAGGACCCATGCCGCTGGATATCGATTTCGTGCGAGCGCAGTTTCCCGCCTTTTCCGAACCCTCGCTGCAGGGGCAGGCGTTTTTCGAAAATGCCGGCGGGTCCTATACCTGCGGACCGGTGATCGAACGGCTGACCCGCTACTACACCCAGCGCAAGGTGCAGCCCTATGGCCCCTACGAGGCCAGCCACCTGGCCGGCGCCGAGATGGACGAGGCCCGCACGCGGCTGGCGGCGATCCTGGGCGTCGAGGGGGACGAGCTGAGCTTTGGCCCGTCGACCACGCAGAACACCTATGTGCTGGCGCAGGCGTTTCGCCAATGGCTGACCCCGGGCGAGGCGATCGTGGTCACGGACCAGGATCACGAGGCCAATTCCGGCCCCTGGCGGCGCCTGGCCGAAGACGGGGTCGAGATCCGCGAATGGAAGATCGACCCGGCCACCGGCCATCTAGACCCCGAGGCGCTGGAGCCGCTGCTGGACGACAAGGTGCGGCTGGTCTGCTTTCCGCATTGTTCGAACGTGGTGGGCGAGATCAACCCGGTGACCGAGATCACCGCCATCGCCCATGCCGCCGGCGCCTTTGTCTGTGTCGATGGCGTGTCCTACGCGCCGCACGGGCTGCCCAATGTGGGCGACCTCGGCCCCGACATCTACCTGTTCTCGGCCTACAAGACCTATGGCCCGCACCAGGGCTGCATGGTGATCCGCCGCACGCTGGGAGAGCTCTTGCCCAACCAGGCGCATTTCTTCAACGCCGACACGCTCTACAAGCGATTCACGCCGGCCGGGCCAGATCATGCCCAGATCGCGGCCAGCGCGGGCATGGCCGATTATCTCGACCTGCTGTGTGACCATCATGGCGGACCGAAGGCCGACGCCGCGGCGCGGGGCGGGTTCGTACACGACCTGATGCGGGCGCATGAACAGGCGCTGTTGCAGCCGCTTCTGGACGCGGTGAAGGACCGCAACGACCTGCGGCTGATCGGTCCCGCCGATGCCGGACGCCGCGCGCCCACGGTGGCGCTGGCGCTGAACCGGCCCGCCGGCCCGGTGGCCGCGGACCTCGCCAGCCACGGGATCATGGCCGGCGGCGGCGATTTTTACGCGGTGCGCCCGCTTCGTGCGATGGGGATCGATCCCGACCAGGGCGTGCTGCGGCTGAGCTTCACGCATTACACCTCCGAGGCGGAGATCGCCCAACTGCTCGACGCGCTCGACGCCGTTCTGTGATCCGGGTCGCGCTTTCCCGCGTATCGACTTGAAAAAGCGAGGGAAGATGAGCGACTCCAACCCGATCTTGTTCTGGTTCCGACGCGACCTGCGCCTGTCGGACCATCCCGGTTTTGCCGCCGCCTGCGCCACGAAGCGCCCGGTGATCCCAATCTTCATCCACGACGGTCAGGTCGATGCCCTGGGCGCCGCGCCGAAATGGCGGCTGGGCCTGGGACTGGCGGCGTTCGCCGCGCGGCTGGACGAGAAGGGCAGCCGCCTGATCCTACGTCGCGGCAACGCTTTGGAGACCCTGCGCGCGCTGGTCGCGGAAACCGGCGCGACCGCAATCTGGTGGAGCCGGGCCTATGATCCCGACGCGATTGCCCGCGACAGCGAGATCAAGCAGTCGCTGGGGCAGACCGGGCTCGACGCCCGCTCCTTTGCCGGCCACCTGCTGTTCGAGCCCTGGACCGTCTCCACCGGTGAGGGCAAACCCTACCGCGTCTATTCGCCGTTCTGGCGGGCGGTGAAGTCGCGCGACGTGGCCGCACCCGACCGTGCCCCGGCGCAGATCCCCGCGCCCGAGAGCTGGCCGCAATCGGACAAGCTGGAGGATTGGCGCCTCGGCGCGGCGATGAACCGGGGGGCCGAGGTGGTGCGCGCGCATGTCTCGCCAGGCGAGGAGGCGGCGCTCGACCGGCTCTACCGGTTCTGCGGCGGCGCCATCGAAACCTACAAGAACGACCGCAACCGGCCCGATCTGGACGCCACCTCGAACCTGTCGGAATACCTGTCGCTGGGCGAGATCGGGCCGCGCCGGATCTGGCAGGCGGGGCTGCGCGCCCGCGAAGAGGGCGCCTCGGGGGCCGAGCATTTCCTCAAGGAACTGGTCTGGCGCGAGTTCGCCTATCACCTGATGTATCACACGCCCGAACTGCTCAACCGCAACTGGCGGCCCGATTGGGATGGCTTTCCGTGGAAGACCGACGAGCGTGCGGCCGAGATCAAGGCGTGGAAGCGCGGGCGCACAGGCATGGCCTTTGTCGATGCCGCCATGCGCGAGATGTATGGCACCGGCCGCATGCACAACCGCGCCCGCATGGTCGTCGCAAGCTACCTGACCAAGCACCTGATGACGCATTGGAAAGTCGGGATGGACTGGTTCGAGGATTGCCTGGTCGACTGGGACCCCGCCAGCAACGCGATGGGCTGGCAGTGGGTGGCCGGTTCCGGCCCCGATGCCGCGCCCTATTTCCGGGTCTTCAATCCCGAGACCCAGGCCGAGAAGTTCGATCCCGACGGCACCTATCGGCGCCGCTGGATCGCCGAGGGGCAGGCGGACCCGACCAAGACGGCGCTCAGCTATTTTGACGCGATCCCGCGCAGCTGGGCCATGTCTCCGGGCGACGATTACCCGGCTCCGATCGTCAGCGCGCGCGACGGCCGCGCGGCGGCGCTGAACGCCTACGAGAACCGCGACTTCTGAGCCAAGTCGCGCGAAACCTTGCCAGATTCGGACAATCGGCCTAGCTTTTACTACAGGCCGCAACGGGGAGAGCGGATGGTCCTGACATCGACAGACGGGCAGAAGAACCTGCCCAGGTACTTCACCCATGTGATGCGGATGCTCGGAGAGATGAATTCCGGGCGGATCGACATCGCGCTGCCCGACGGGCGGGTGTTCCGCGCCGAGGGGGCGAACCCGGGTCCGGTGGCGCAGATCGACATCCACGACCCCGAGGTGTTCGCGCGCTTGATTCGCGAGGGCGAGCTTGGGTTTTCCGACGCCTATATGGACGGCGACTGGAGCACGCCGGACCTGCGCGCGTTCATGGACCTGGTGCATCTGGGCGACGAGACCGTCTATGACAGTTTCCCCGGCCAGGCCCTTGCCCGCGCCTATGAGCGCCTGCGCTTCTGGCTGCACCGCAACAACCGGCGCCAGGCGCGCCGGAACATCGCGCATCACTATGATCTGGGGAACGATTTCTACGCGCTGTGGCTGGACGACACGATGACCTATTCCAGCGCCATCTTCGAGACCGGGCAGGAGAGCCTGGAAAAGGCCCAGAGCGCGAAATACGCCAGCATGGTCGACGAGATGGGCGCGCAGCCGGGGGATCATATCCTGGAAATCGGCTGCGGATGGGGTGGCTTCGCCGAATATGCGGCGCGCGAGCGCGGTCTGCGTGTGACTGGTCTGACCATCAGCCAGGAACAGCTGAACTATGCCACGCAGCGCATTGAAAAAGCGGGACTTTCCGACAGAGTCGAGCTGAAATTGCAGGACTATCGCGACGAGCGCGGCAGCTATGACGGCATCGCGTCGATCGAGATGTTCGAGGCGGTGGGACAGCAATACTGGCCGGTCTATTTCGACACCGTGCGCGACCGGTTGAAGCCCGGCAAGCGCGCGACATTGCAGATCATCACCGTGGCCGATCGCCGCTGGGAGATCTATCGCAACGGCATCGACTTCATTCAGAAATACATCTTTCCCGGCGGCATGCTGCCATCGCCCTCGGTGTTGCGCGAGCAGGTTGGCCGCGCCGGACTGGATTATGTCCGGCACAAGGAATTCGCCAGGAGCTATGACCTGACGCTGCGGCGCTGGCACGAGACCTTCAACGAGCAATGGGACCGGATCGCCGCCCTGGGCTTTGACGAGCGGTTCCGCAGGATGTGGAATTTCTACCTCACCTCTTGCGGTGCCGCCTTTGACACGGGATGCTGCGACGTGAGACAAGTGACCGTGGCAAGACCCAACTGAGCAGAGACAATCCAGAATGCCCGACGCTGCACGCCTTGTTGCCGCCGTGAGCCTGGCGCTGATCGCCTTCATCGTGTCGGGCCAGGTGATGGCCGTGATGGAGGAGATCACCGATTTCGGGTATTTCACCTATGTCAACATCCTGCTGGGCGTGCTTTGCGGCTGGATCGTGATGGGCAAGCGGGCCGGCAAGGGCTGGGGCGCCGCTGTCAACAACGGGCTGACCGGCGTCGTGGCGCTGCTGTTCTGGGGGCTGTTCGTGCAGGGTGTCTATGCGATGGTCCAGAACGCGCTGCGCAACCGCTATGACGGCCCGTTCGAGGCCATACTGGACAGTTTCAAGATCGGCATCGAATACGGCTTTGCGACCATGACCGTCACCATCCTGATGACCCTGCTGATCGGCGGCGTGATAAGCGGTCTGGCGACCGAATTCGCCTGGCGCCAGTGGCGCTGACCCCGCGCGCATAGGAGCATCGGGCCGATGGACCTGGCTTTTTACGGCACGTTGTGCTTTGCCCCGCTGCTGGAGATCGTCCTGGGTCGACCCGCGGCCGAGGTCGACATGGCCGAGGTCGCATTGCCCGGCCACGCGGTTCTGAGCGTGCGCGACCAGCCCTTTCCGATGATCGTGGCCGATCCCGAGGCAAGTGCCCGGGGTCTGCTTGTCCGCGACCTGTCCGAAACCGACCTGGCGCGGCTGGCCTATTACGAGGGCGGGTTCGACTATGACCTGCGCATCTGCACCGTGCGGCGGGACGACGGCACCGAGGCGCAGGCGCGGGTCTTCTTCCCGCCCGAGGGCAAGTATCCCGCCGGTCCACCCTGGGTGCTCGAGGACTGGGTGCGGGATTGGGGGCCGATGACATTGCACGCCGCGCGCGAGGTCATGGCGTTCTTCGGCCGACGCAGCGCCGCCGAGATCGCGCGCAGCTTTCCGGCCATCCGGACCCGCGCCGCGGCGCGGCTGGCGGCCGAGGCGCGACCTGCCGACCCTGAGCGCGACTTTGCGCGCGATGTTGTGGTCGATCGCCACGACCGCGCCTATCTGAACTATTTCGGGTTGGACGAGATAGAGCTCCGCCACCGGCGCAACAGCGGCGGTTTGACCGAGCGACTGACCCGCGCCGCCTTGATGCAGGGGCAGGCGGCGGTGGTTCTGCCCTATGATCCGGTCCGCGACACGGTTCTTCTGGTCGAGCAGTTCCGCGCCCCGGTCTACATGATCGGCGACCCGGCGCCCTGGATCTGGGAGCCCGTGGCCGGCATGGTCGATCCCGGCGAGACGCCCGAGCAGGCCGCCCGCCGCGAGGCGCTGGAAGAGGCGCACCTGGAACTGGGGCGGCTGGAGCCTGCGGGCCGGGCCTATTCCTCCACCGGATCCTCGACCGAATTCCTGCACCTGTTCGTCGGTCTGGCCGATCTGACCGAGACCACCGAAAACGGCGGGGTGGAGAGCGAGGGCGAGGATATCCGCAGCGCGATCGTGCCCTTCGCGGACCTCATGCGGCGTCTCGATGCGTTCGAGGTCAACGACATGCCGCTGGTCGCTCTGGCCAACTGGCTGGCCCGTCACCGCGACCGCCTGCGCGCCGGCGGTTGAACGCGGGCGCCTCAGGTCTTGGCTTGAGGTTGCGCGGGCAGGGGGCTACATCAGGGTCACGTGACATAAGGGGGCACCATGCGCATCGCACGCGACCTGGCCGACGCGGTCGGCAACACACCTCTGATCCGGCTGCGCCAGGTCAGCGAGGAAACCGGGTGCGAGATCCTGGGCAAGGCGGAATTCATGAATCCCGGCCAATCGGTCAAGGACCGGGCGGCGCTCTATATCATCCGTGACGCGCTGGCGCGCGGCGCGCTCAAGCCCGGCGGCGTGATCGTCGAGGGCACGGCCGGCAATACCGGGATCGGCCTGGCGCTGGTGGGTGCGGCGATGGGATTCAAGACGGTGATCGTGATCCCCGAAACCCAGTCCGAGGAAAAGAAGGACATGCTGCGCCTGGCGGGCGCACAGCTGGTGCAGGTGCCGGCGGCGCCTTATCGCAACCCCAACAACTTCGTGCATTACTCTCGCCGCCTGGCCGAACAGCTCAACGAGTCCGAGCCCAACGGCGCGATCTGGGCCAACCAGTTCGACAACGTGGCCAACCGGCAGGCGCATGTGGAAACCACCGGTCCCGAGATCTGGGAGCAGACCGGCGGCAAGGTCGACGGGTTCGTCTGCGCCGTGGGCTCGGGCGGCACCCTGGCGGGAGTGGCCGAGGTGCTGCAGCCCAAGGGCGTCAAGATCGGTCTGGCCGACCCGATGGGCGCCGCGCTCTATTCCTACTACACCACCGGCGAGTTGAAGACCGAGGGCGGCTCGATCGCCGAGGGGATCGGGCAGGTGCGGATCACGCGCAACCTGGAAGGGTTCACGCCCGATTTCGCCTGGCAGGTGAGCGACACCGAGGCGCTGCCCTATGTGTTCGACCTGCTGCGTCACGAGGGGCTGGTCCAGGGCGGCTCGACCGCGATCAACATCGCCGGCGCGGTGCGCCTGGCGCGTGAGCTGGGGCCGGGCCACACCATCGTGACCATCCTGTGCGACTATGGCACGCGCTATCAGTCCAAGCTCTTCAATCCCGACTTCCTGCGCGAGAAGGAGCTGCCGGTGCCGGACTGGATGACCGAAGCGCCGCGCTCGATCCCCGGCGTGTTCGAGGACACCTGACGTGCCAATGGCGCGGCGCCTCCTGTTGGTCCTGCTTGCCGGCCTGACATTCGCTCTGGCCGGTGCCGCCGATGCGCAGCTGTCCGAGCGCAACCGCGACTACTACCAGGACTGGCTCAAGCTGGCCGAGCGCGCCGAGACGGTGATCGAGGCCGACCGCGCGTCGAGCGCAGCGCTGGAGCAGTTGCGATCCGATATCGACGAATACCGCGAGGTCTTCAACCGGGCCCGCAAGCAGAACAGCGAGCGCATCGAGACTCTGCAGGCCCAGATCGATGCGCTGGGACCGCCGCCCGAAGAGGGCGAGACAGAGGCGCCCGACATCGCCGAGCTTCGGAAAAACCTCAACGAACAGCTGACCAAGCTGAGGGTGCCGCGGGTCGTCTCTGAAGAGGCCCACAGCCGGGCCAACGGGCTGATCTCGGAGATCGACCAGATCATCCGGGGCCGCAACACCAAGGAGTTCCTGTCGCGCGCGCCATCGCCGCTGAATCCGGTGCATTGGCCGACCGCCTTCGGCGACGTGAGCCAGGCCATGACGGCGCTCTGGCACGAAACCACGACGAACATGAAGAGCGCGACCACCCGCGAGCAGATCAACGAGCGGCTCCCGGTTCTGATTGGACTGGTTGTTGTGGGTTTGCTGCTGATCGCTTTCGGCCGGCGCGGGTCCGAGCGCATGGGCGACTACCTGCGTCAATTGGGCGGCAACGGCTCGGGCGTGTGGACCTTCGCGGTATCGCTCACGCGGATCCTGCTGCCGTGGATGGGCGTGCTGGCGCTGGTCGTTGCGGCGCTCCTGAGCGGAATTCCGGGTGTGCGCGGCTCGCTGATCCTGGAAAACGTGCCCTATTGGGCGGCCATCATTTTCTATTTCGACTGGATCTGGCGGCAGCTCTACGTGATGCGGCTGGCCGACGGGAAGGGCAGCCTGTCGCCCGCCCGCCTGATCGAGATGCGGACCTATGTGGGCCTGCTGGCCAGCATGCTGGTGCTGCACGAATTCGTCCAGCTGTTCGAGAAGATCGAGCAGATTTCGGACGCCACGCGCTCGGTAATCGCCTTCCCGGTGATCCTGGTGACGGGGCTGCTCCTGCTGCGGCTGCTGCAGATCCGCCGCCGCGGCCTGCGCGAAGCCGCCGAGGAGGGTGACGACGATGACGGCGCGCTTCCCGGTTTTGGAAGTGCCGCGGAACTGGTGCGCAGGATCCTGTTCATCCTCGGCGCGCTGTCTCCGGTTCTGGCCGCGGCCGGGTATGTGTTTGCCGCCGAGGCCATCGTCTACCCGTCGGTCAAGTCGCTTGCTCTGATCGCAGCACTGGTGATCGTGCACCGGTTCCTGACCAACCTCTACGGGTGGATCACCCGCAAGGGGGACTCGGCGCGCGAGTCGCTGTTCTCGGTCATGGTGGGCTTTGTCCTTGCCGCCCTGGCTTTGCCGCTCCTGGCGCTCTACTGGGGCGCGCGCGAGGCGGACCTGACCGAGATGTGGTCGCGCCTGATGGCCGGGTTCGACATTGGCGGGGTCACCATATCGCCCAGCAATTTCATGGTTTTTGTGGTCGTCTTTGCCGTGGGCTATACGCTGACCCGCCTGTTGCAGGGCGGGCTGCGCGCCTCGCTCCTGCCCAAGACGCGCATCGATCCCGGCGGGCAGAACGCCATCGTTGCCGGCACCGGCTATGTCGGGATCTTCCTGGCGGCCGTGATCGCAATCACCTGGGCGGGTTTTGACCTGTCGTCGCTGGCCATCGTCGCCGGTGCCCTGTCCGTGGGTATCGGTTTCGGCCTGCAGACCATCGTGTCGAATTTCGTCTCTGGTATCATCCTGCTGATCGAGCGCCCGATCTCCAAGGGCGACTGGATCGACGTGAACGGGCAGATGGGATATGTCCGCGACATCTCGGTACGCTCGACCCGGATCGAGACCTTCGACCGCAGCGACGTCATCATTCCGAACTCGGACCTGATCTCGGGTTCGGTCACCAATTATACCCGCGGCAACACCGTGGGCCGTGTGATCGTTCCGGTGGGCGTGGCCTACGGCTCGGACACCCGGCAGGTCGAGAAGATCCTGGACGAGATCGCCAATGACCACCCGATGGTCCTGGCCAACCCCGCACCCTCGGTCGTGTTCCAGGGCTTCGGCGCGGACAGCCTGGATTTCGAGATCCGCGCGGTGCTGCGCGACGTCAACTGGGTGCTGTCGGTGAAGTCGGACATGAACCACGACATCGCGAAGCGCTTTGCCGAGGCCGGCCTGGAGATTCCGTTCGCGCAGCGCGACCTGTGGCTGCGCAACCCCGAGGTGCTGCGCACCGGGCGCGAGGACACGGCGCCGGTCGCGGACGAAGACAATGCCACCGCCTCGGGCGACCGGCAGAAATCCCGTCCCGTGGGCATGACCGAGTCCGATCTCGATCAGGGCGAGGGCGATGAGATCTGAGCCGCTTTACCTCAGGGATCCCTATGGCCGTCAGGCGACGGGGACGGTTCTGGCCCGTACCGATGAGGGCGGCGTCATTCTCGACCGTGCGCTGTTCTACCCGACCGGAGGCGGCCAGCCGGGCGACAGTGGCGCACTGGACTGGGACGGCGGCCGGTTCGAAGTGGCAGCCGCCGTCAAGGGCGAGGACGGCGCCATCGTGCTGATGCCGGCCGGCGACGATGCCCCGCCGCCGGTTGGGACCTCCGTGGCGCAGACAATCGACTGGGACCGGCGCCTTGGCCACATGCGGGTTCACACCGCGCTGCACCTACTGTCCGTGGTGATCCCGCTCGAGGTCACCGGCGGATCGGTCGGCGCCGACAAGGGGCGGCTGGATTTCAACATGCCCGAGGCGCCGGACGACAAGGCGGCGCTGCAGGCGCGCCTGCAGGTGCTGATCGACCGTGACCTGCCGGTGACCGAGGACTGGATCACCGAGGCCGAGCTGGACGCCAATCCCGGCCTGGTCAAGACGATGTCTGTCCAGCCCCCGCGCGGTGCGGGCCGGGTCCGCCTGATCCGGATCGGGCAGGGCGCGGACCAGGTCGACCTGCAGCCCTGCGGCGGCACCCATGTCGCGCGCACGGGTGAGATCGGCCGGATCCGCCTCGGCAGGATCGAGAAGAAGGGGCGCCAGAACCGCCGCGTCTACCTGCACCTGGGCTGAGCCACGCCCGCGCTGGATTGCGCCTTGCGGTTGTGTCATGCTGGCACCGGATTCCCCGACGCAAAGGGCCCGCCATGCCGCAGTTCCAACATGCCATCGCCCGGGTCGCGGTGTGGAACCTGGCCGGGTTCCAGACCACCTCGGACACCCGCGCCGCCCGGCAGGCCGAAGGGCTGGCGCTGCTCGATGCCGAACTGGTCACGCTGGTCGAAGTGCGCCCGATCGAGCATATCCAGAATCTGGCCGACCGTCTGCGCGATGACTATGGCGTCGCCTACCAGGTGGCGATCCTGCCGCAGCCGGCCTCGCATCTCAACATCGGCTTTCTCTACAAACCGGGCGTCGAGCTGACCGACATCGGGTTTATCCCGGGCTCGAACGGGGCCTACGCCGACGGACGGCTGGCCCTGGCCGCCCGGGTCCGCATCGGCGGGTTCAAGGCCGTGGTGGTCGGCGTGCACCTGAAATCGGGCCGCGACAAGGCCGACCAGGTCCTGCGCGACAGCCAATGTGCGGTGATCGGGCAGTACCTCTCGACCGTGCGCGACACGCCAGGCCTGGGCCACCACACACTGATGCTGATGGGCGATTTCAACATGATCCCCGGCCAGGATGTCAGCAATTTCCACCTTCTGGGCGGCGATGACGTGATGGATTTCATCTCGTGCTGGGATCTGCAGGACCGGTTCTCGCACATCCTCGACCGGGGCCGGGCCAACCTTCTGGACGGTTTCGCCATCTCGCGCACCTGGTCGCGGGACTATGTGCGCGGGTCGCTGCGCCTGTTCCCGATGCACTGGACGATGAACACCGACAGCGAGCATCCCGGCATGGGCCGGGAGCGGTTCAAGCAGGAGGTCTCGGACCACCTGCCATTCGTCGCCAGCGTGCGGATTTTCTGAACCAACCCTCTTGCGCTGGCCCTGGGTTATTGGATAGACCCGCCGGCGGAGAGGTGGCCGAGTGGTCGAAGGCGCACGCCTGGAAAGTGTGTAGGCGGGAAACCGTCTCGAGGGTTCGAATCCCTTCCTCTCCGCCACCGACCCTTGTAGACGATTGGTGTTCATCGAAATCTTGATGGAATGAAAAGCCGGTCCCCGCGACATCCCCCAACATTGCAGCGCTTGCCCTAGGTTCGGCGGCTGATTGTCGGTTCGGACGCCAAGCGGCTGAAGGCATTGAAAGACGAGTACGACACGCCTTGACCTGCCCCATTGTTCCCGAGGACCTGAGACCGGTTGGAACCTGTCTGACAGCACCGTGCCACCTCGTTTCTTGTGTATCAGATCGCGTGGCGCTCTTACTCCTTCCCCCTTGTGACAACGAGAAAGATCGTGGAAGCAGAGCAGCTGATCAGGAGAAAGCCATTCAGGGCCTCGACGCCCGCAAGGAATCGTAGGTGCCCGGTCGGATAGATATCGCCCAATCCCAAGGACGAGTAATTCACGACAGAGAAATAGAAAACGTCCATGAACGTATCGACGTTCGCCTGAGCAAAACCGCCGATACCCAAGATCTCGCCCAGGCCGAAACCCACTGCGTAGAGCCCGGCTTCAACCACGTGGGCGGTCCCGAGCGTATAGAGTGCAATCAAGAGGCGGCCCGGCGCCGTGAACGGAGCGCGCTTGGTTGCCGTCATTGCGAAAGTCATCGCACGGACATGCACAAGTCCGCTCAAACCGAAGAGCACAACCGCGAAGAGGATCGCCCAGGCCAAACCCAAATATCCGGCTAGGCCGTTTTCTTGAGATGCTCTTCGTCTTTTTGTTTCGTTGCCAAATCGGCGAGGATCGGACAATCCGGGCGGTGGTCCCCGGCACAGGCGTCCACCAGGTGAGCCAGGGTCGCGCGCATTTCCTTAAGTTCCGCGATCTTCTCGTCGATCCGTTTGAGATGTTGCTCGGCGATCTCCTTGACCTCGGCGCTGGCGCGTTTTTCGTCCTCATAGAGAGCAAGGAGATTGCGGCAGTCCTCAATGCTGAAGCCGAGCGCACGGGACCGGCCGAGAAACGCGAGCTTGTGCGCGTCGCTTTCACGGAATGTGCGATAGCCGTTCGCACTTCGCAGGGGTTTCACGAGTCCGATATCCTCGTAGTAGCGGATCGTTTTGGCCGGCAGACCCGAAAGGGCGGCGACATCTCCAATGTTCATTTTGGTCCTCCTTATTCAGCGGCGACAGGCGTCGGGGACAGCGAAGCCGACGCATCACGATCTGACGCATTGGTTTCATCCATGACGGGGCGGACCCGGCGCAACCGCAGGGCGTTCGTCAGCACAAAGACGGAACTGAGCGCCATGGCGCCCGCAGCCAGCACCGGCGACAGCAACAGCCCGAATGCCGGAAAGAGCACGCCTGCCGCCACGGGGATCAGCGCGACGTTGTAGCCAAAGGCCCAGAACAGGTTCTGGCGGATATTGCGCATGGTCCGGCGGGATACTTCGAAGGCGTTGACCACGCCGCGCAGATCTCCGGACATCAGCACCACATCGGCGGATTCGATGGCCACATCGGTCCCCGTGCCGATGGCTATCCCGACATCCGCATGGGCCAGAGCGGGCGCGTCGTTGATGCCGTCGCCGACGAAGGCGACCTGTTCGCCGTTGCCGCGCAGGGCGTCCAGCGCGGCCACCTTTCCATCGGGCAGGACACCCGCGATCACGTGATCGATGCTGGTTTCCTGCGCAATTGCTTCGGCCGTTTCGCGCTTGTCCCCGGTGATCATCGCGACCTTCAGGCCGAGGCCGTGCAGCGCGGCGATGGCGGCGGCGCTGGCGGGCTTCACCGGATCGGCCACGCCGATGACCGCCGCGACCTTCCCGTCGACAGCCGCAAACAGCGCGGTGCGACCCTGCTGCGCAAGGTGCCGCTCGGAGTCTGCCAGTTCCTTGATGCTCAGCCCTTCGCGGACCATCAGGCGGTCGGCGCCGACCAGCACCTCGCGTCCGGAGACCGTGGCTTGCACGCCGTAGCCGGTATATGACGCGAAGCCTGCGACATCGAGGCGTGCAGCGCCCTCGGCCTCACCCGCCCGAACGATTGCTTCTGCAATGGGATGTTCGGACTGCGCTTCGACCGCGGCGACCAGCGCCAGCACCTCGGCCCGTTCGAACCCGTCGGCCAGAACGAGGTCGGTCAGTTCGGGGCGGCCTTGGGTCACGGTGCCGGTCTTGTCCAGCGCGACGACATCCACCGAGGTCAGTTGTTGCAGCGCATCGCCCTTTCGAAAGAGCACGCCCATCTCGGCCGCGCGCCCGGTGCCCACCATGATCGAGGTTGGCGTGGCAAGGCCCATGGCACAGGGGCAGGCGATGATCAGGACCGACACGCCCGCCACCAGCGCGTAGGACAAAGCGGGGGAGGGGCCGAAAAGCAGCCAGACCAGAACGGTCACGGCGGCCAGTCCCATGACCGCCGGCACGAACCACAGCGTGATACGGTCCACCAGGCCCTGGATAGGCAGCTTGGCGCCCTGCGCCTGTTCCACCATGCGGATGATCTGGGCCAGCGTTGTGTCGGCACCGACACGTGTAGCCCGGAACTGGAAGCTGCCGGTTCCGTTGACGGTGCCGCCGGTCACGGGGTCGCCCTGCGCCTTGGCGACCGGAACCGGTTCCCCGGTGATCATGCTCTCGTCCACATGCGCGGTGCCCTCCGTCACCTCGCCGTCCACGGCGATACGCTCGCCCGGCCGGACAACCAGGATATCGCCCGCGCGGATCTGCTCGATGGCAACGTCCTGAGGCTCGCCATCGACCAGAACCCTTGCGGTGCGGGCCTGAAGACCGAGCAGTTTCTGAATCGCGGCACCGGTGCGGCCCTTGGCGCGCGCTTCCATCCAGCGGCCCAGAAGGATCAGCACGACGATCACCGCCGCGGCCTCGAAATAGACGGCGCGGGCGGCTTCGGGCAGCAACGCGGGTGCGACGAGCGCGGTCACGGAATAGAGGTACGCCGCCCCGGTGCCGACGGCCACGAGGCTGTTCATATCCGGCGCACCCTTCCAGAGCGCGGGGAACCCCTTGGTGTAGAAGTGGCGCCCGGGCCAGAACAGCACGATGGTCGTGAGCACGAACTGGATCATCCAGCTTGCCTGGTGCCCGATCGTGCGACCGATCATTTCGTGCATCCCCGGCACCAGATGCGCTCCCATCTCGAGCAGGAAGACAGGCAGAGCCAGGATCGCCGCGAACGCTGTCTTTCTGGCCAGATCGCGCGCCTCTCCTTCCTTGCGTGCGTCTCGATCCTCTGCGGATGTCTCGTCAGCCACCTCTGCCGGATAGCCGGCCTCTCCGGCGGCTGTCAGCAGATCAGAGAGCTCTACCGCGCCCTCGACATAGTTCACGGTTGCGGTCTCGGAGGCGAGATTGACGTCGACCTCCAGAACTCCGGGCACCGCCGCCAGCGCCTTGTCGACACGGCCGACGCAGGAGGCGCAGGACATGGAAGAAACGTTCAGGCGCACGGTCTGCGTACGGGCTGGATAGCCGGCCCGCTCAAGCGCGTCGATCGCGTCGGGCAGGCGCTGAGCGGAATCGATCCTGGCCTGCACCGTCTCGGTCGCGAGGTTCACGCTCACCTCCTCGATTCCGGGCACGGCCAAGAGCGTGCGTTCGACCCGTCCGACGCAGGACGCGCAGGACATGTTCTGGACAGAGACCCGCAGGTCTTGTGTGGTTTGCATGAAGGTCTCCTTCGTCTCTGGGGATGATATCTAGGGCTTCCCCTTGCTGGAAGGTCAACCTTTCTGGGGCGCTTTTTTTTTCGCCCTTGACCTTCCCACACTGGAAGCAATCACCTGACGATGCGAATGAAGGAGACGGATATGAGCAACTTCAGTGTTCCGGAAATGAGTTGCGGGCATTGCACCGCGGCCATCGAGAAGGCGATCAAGGCAATCGATCCCACCGCGACCGTTTCGTGCGACGTTGGAGCGCGAACTGTTGCGGTCGAGAGTTTTCTCAGCGACCGGGCAGTCTCCGAAGCGATCCGCGATGCGGGATACGATGTGGCAGCGCCGGCTGCGACCTGAGGCGCGACCGGCGCCGGAATAGGCGGCGCCGTTTCCGCGCAGTCATGCTATTCGGCCGCCTCGCGCGCCTCCTCGACCAATGCAATGAGCTGGTCCACTTCGACCAGGCCGGGCACAAGGTTGTCCCCGATCACGAAGGACGGCGTGCCGCTGAATCCAAGCGCCTGTGTCAGGCGCATGGAGGTCGCGATATGCTCCTGGATCTCGGGGGCCTCCATGTCTTCGCGCAGCCGTTCGACATCCAGGCCGATTTCCTCCGCAGTTTTCATGACGGAAGCTTCCTCAGCGCGCCCTTGCATACCCATCAGAGCCCAGTGGAACTCCTCGTACTTGCCTTGCTCCCGCGAGGCCAAGGCAGCCTTGGCGGCGAAGACCGATCCGTCGCCGAGGATGGGCCATTCCCGATAGACCAGCCTGACGTTGTCATCGGCGTCCAGCAGCCCCTGAACCTCTGGCATGGCACGTTTGCAATAGGGGCAGTTGTAGTCGAAGAACTCGACCACGGTCACATCCCCGTCCGGGTTTCCAAGAACCGGCGCATTCGGATCCTGTTCGAGCAATTGGCGCTGGTCACTCAGAACCTCGGATTGCGCTTGGGCCTGAGCGGCGGCCTGCTCGGCCTCCAGGATCTGCACCGCTTCCATGATGATCTGCGGATTCTCCCGAATGGCCTGCAGGGCAAGCTCCTTGATCCGCTCGTCCGTCAGATCTTGCGCAATTGACGCGAAGGGCGCGATCGCCAGTCCAATTGCCATTACCGTTGTCGGAAAACGACGCATTTCAGTTTCCTTCCTGCTGTCGCTGTGCAGCACTACGTTCGGCCTGAACAGCGCGCTGACGCTCGGGCCAGGTTGATTTGATGTAGGCGATGATATTCCAGATTTCAGCGTCCGAAAGCTGGTCGCCGAACCCGGGCATTCCGCTTTCGAACTCTACCCCCTGAAGAGCGAGCGTCGCCTCGCCGCCCAGCTTGGTGTAGTTGAACAGCACGCGATCGGGGTGATGCCAGGTATGCCCGGTCACGTCATGCGGGGGGGCAGGCAGAATGCCGTCTGGTCCGGGTGATCGCCAGTCCGGCTGACCTTCCAGGTCGGCCCCGTGGCAGGAGGCGCAGAATTCACCGTAAAGCTTCTCGCCCTGAGCAATATCGACGTTTTCCGGCACGGTTTCGGTCTGTGCGCCGGCCGTGCTCAGGAGCCAGCCACCGGCTCCTGCGGCAGCCAGAACGATCACCGATATTATCAGGTACTTTCGCATCACGTCACTCTCACCCAGGTCATCATGCCGGAGGCGGCATGACTCAACATGTGGCAGTGAAACAGCCAGTCGCCCGGATTGTCGGCCACGAAGCCGATTGTCCGAGTCTCGCCGCCGAACATCAGCAACGTGTCACGGAGCGGGCCAAAGGTACCGTCTTGTCCAATCTCGCGGAAATGCAGTCCATGCAAGTGCATCGCATGGGGAAAGGACGTGTCGTTATAGATCTCGAGCTTCACCGTCTGTCCAGCCGCCACATCGGCAAGCGGTGTTTCGGTCATTCCGATCGCGCCATTGAAGGCCCAGAATTCGTTGGCCTCGACAAGTTGTCGGAACGTCTTGCGTACGCCGTTCAAGGTCGCTGCATCCAGCGTTCCCATCGCGCCACCCTGCATGTTCAGTCGCACGGAAACGGCGCTTTCGAGACCCGACACCTCCATTTTCGGATTTCGGGGCAGGGCGGCAGGGGGGACGCGGCGCGAGGCCAATGCCTGACCGCTCACGGGAAAGGCCACTTGCGACATGTCTTCCTGGTCATCGCTCCGCAACAGATGCGCTGTCTCTCCCGGCTCGGCGGTCACGTCGACGATCAGGTCAGCGCGCTGGCCGGGACCGAGAATGAGAACGTCGTCCAACGGCTTCGCCGCGCCCAACGGCATCCCGTCAAGGGCAATGGTCCAGCCTTCCATGCCCGCGAGCGACAGGACGAAGATCCGCGCATTGGCGGCATTGATCAACCGCAGGCGCAGGCGTTCGTTCTGCCGCACATCAAGCGCCAAATCGTATTTTCCGTTCGTCGCGATGAAGTTGCCGCGCCGGCCCGCGTGACTGCGATCATGCCGCGACGTGAAATCGGGATCGATCTGCGCGGTCTCGGGATCGAGAAGCCAATCGTCCAGGATCAGAACCTCTTCGCGATCCACGTCCGGAGCCTCGGCCTCCTCGACGATCAGCGCGCCGTAAAGTCCGCGGGCGACCTGTTCGACCGACCTGTTGTGCGCGTGATACCAATAGGTCCCGGCATCGGGTGCGACAAAGTCGTAATCGAAGCTCTCGCCCGGTTCGACGCCGGCCTGGGTCAGCCCTGCGACGCCATCCATCGCGTTGTCGATCCGGATTCCGTGCCAGTGGACAGAGCTTGCCTGTGGCAACTCGTTCAGGAATCTTCGCTGAACCCGTTCGCCCTGCGAGATCCGCAGCTCCGGGCCGGGCATCACGCCGTCATAGCCCCAGATTTCCGTCTTCGGATAGGACGGTGGCGCCAGCTGGACTGCAGCCGGTCGGGCTTTCAATTCGTGAAACTGCGGCGCCACGGCGCGCGCGGTTCTCGGCAACCCAAAGGCTACGGCCGCCGCCGCGCTGTGCGAAAGGAAATCCCGCCGAGTCGTCATCGTGTCCTTTCCTTCCCTGTTACCGGCCAGCTCGGCGAGAATGTGTCCGCGGCCCGCGGCGGATTGCGCGCCGCGGGGCATCGAGTGCGGCGTCAGGAATGGTCGCCAGTGAAGACAATGCTGGCTTCCATGCCCCCGGCGCGGTGGCCGGGCACGTTGCACGCGATCAGGATATCCTCGGCATCGCCGCTGAAGGTCCAGACCAACTCGGTTGCTTCACCGGGTTCCAGAAGCCGGGCATTCGCGTCGGTATGCATCATGCCCTGGCTGCGCATCTTGTCATGGTCTAGGCGGCGCGTCGTCATCATCCCGCCCTTCATCATCGCCCGCATTTCGTTGGCATGTGCATCGTGCATGTCATCAGTGGCGATTGCGAATTCATGGACCACGCGCCCCACGTTCGTGAGCACGAATTTCACCGTTTCGCCCTTCTCGATTTCGAAGTCGTCGGGGTCGAAATACATCTCCCCCAATTCGACTTCGATCTCCCTGTCGATGTGCGAAATATCACCTGTCTGGCCGATATTCGCATCCTCACCGTGGCCTGGGGACGCGTTTGCCGCGCCCGCTCCCGCAAGAAACCCCACAACCGCCAGGGTGGGCCAGTTTCCAATTTTCGCGCAAGTCATGTGCTTCGTACCTCCGAGAAGATTTCCGTGGACCCAACGATACTTGAACACGTGGCAACTCGAAACGTTTTTGGCAGTCTCGTGGCCGACCTGCACGTCACGACCGTGTGTTCGTGCCACCTTGCCCTCTGGTCCTGCGCAACTGGGCGGAACGGCCAGTAGACCGTTCCGCCGCTGCGGTCAGCCGCTGACTTCTTCGCCACCGAATTTGAAAGAGCCGACCATGCCCGCCTCGCGATGTCCCGGGACGTTGCAGGCGAAGCCGACCTCTTCTTCACCGCTGAAGGTCCAGATGATCTCGGCGGTTTCACCCGGCTCCAGCAGGACGCTGTTGGCATCGTCATGCATCATCCCGGCCTCCATCATCTTGTCATGGCGCAATTTGCGCATGGTCATCAGGCCCTTCTTCATCATCTCGCGCATCTCGCCCCTGTGGTCGTCCCACATGGATTCGGTGCCGAGATTGAACTCATGCACGGCGCGCCCGTCATTCGTCACGATGAATTTGACGGTCGTACCTTTCTCGATCTCGATCTCTTCCGGATCGAACGCCATCTCGGTCATGCCGACTTCGATCACCTGGTCGATTTTCGAAACGTCTCCGGCCTGGCCGATATCGGGTTTTTCGCCGTGACCGGGGCTCGCCAGGGCGAACGACGAGGATACCGCAAGCGCGCAAGCGGCCAGTGCGGTGCTAAGGGTGGTTTTATACTGCATCTTTCTACTCCATAGTTTCACGTTCCATTTGCCTGCTTTCAGGCCTCTGCGGACGGTCGCGGAGGCGGCGTTCGAGGCGAAAACGTGATGGAGCCAGGCCTTTCCTCAGGCCAGATTTTTCGGGTCCGCTGGACAAGCTGGGACATCCGGAACATCGGTTCGGGCGCCAGTATGGCGATCAGGAAACAGTCAAGCCCCGAGTGGCAATGGCTCTCCGGCAGATCGTGTCCGGACGTCGCGGCAGGAGCGGAACCATCGAGGTATTCCGCCGTTGCGTGGTCCTGATGATCACCGGGTACTGCCTCGGTCCCGGCGGTCGCCATGGCGGAAAACGTGACGTAAAGCACGAGCAACACCGCGCCGACGAAATCCCGCCAAGGACGTTCTGTCAGTGCCGCGCGCATCAGTTGATCCCGTTTTCCCGCTGCAATTCGCGCACATAGCGCGCGATCATTTTCACATCGGCATCGGTAAGGCCCTCTACCGGCGGCATGTTCCCGAATTCCCAATGATGGGCCCTGACCCCGTTCTTCGCGGCGAGCACGAAGGCCATGTCGGAATGATGCGAAGGCTCATAGATCTTGTGTACGAGCGGTGGTGCAACACCATTCTGGCCCGCGGCGTTTGCGCCGTGGCAATCTGCGCATTTCGCCTCGAAGGCGCGCTTGCCGATTTGCGCTTCGGGCGACAGCTCCGCCGGCAGCGAGACCTCTACGATGGGCGCACCCTGCTCAACAGCGCTTGTATCCGGCGGCACCATCGAGTGACCGCCGGAGTCTTGAGCGGATTGGGACGCGTTCCAATAAACGGCAAAGCCGCCGATCAAGAGAAATGCGACAATGGCCAAAAGCGTCTTGTTCATTCTTTAACAGTCCCTCGCGAGCATCTGCTCGACTCAAATCAACTTCACCCGCGTTCCCACCGGCGTTCTGTCGAAGACCTCCTCGATATGTTCGTTGTAGAGGCCGATACAACCGTTCGACGACCTGCGCCCAATCTTTCGCGTATCCTGTGTTCCGTGGATCCGGTAGTACTGCCAGGACAGATAGAGCGCGCGGGTGCCCAGCGGATTCGTGGGGTCTCCGCCCGCAATGCGCGCTGGCCATTCGGGGTTTCGCTCGCGCATCGACGGCGTCGGCGCCCAGCTGGGGTTCCGTCGTTTCTCGACAACCTCGGTATAACCCCGCTTCGTCAATTCATCCGTCAGGGGAACCGATGTCGGATAGATGCGCATCTCGCCGTCGGCGGTCCAGTGCTGAAGCACCTTCGTGGTCGTGTCCGAAATGATGATGCCCTTGTCCAGAGTATCAAAGTGGTCCTGCCACTCGTGTGTTCGAAACGACGATATGTTGCGACGCGTCGGAGCCGCTTCCTGTGCCCGAAGAATCGACGGCGCGGCCAAGGCGATAGTGACGCCGGTGGCGGCCACGAGAAAACGCCGACGATCAATCGCAATTGATGCCTGCTCGGACATTGCCTGAGTGCTCCTGGTTTCTTGCCTGTTGGCGAGCGTAGACCACCTTCCAGCGCTGGAGGGTCAAGCAGGGTCTCTCTGACATAACGGTGATTTTTGTAACGGTTTGTAATGTTGACCTTCCCGTGCTGGAAGCCGGTAGCCAAACCGCACATATTCCCAGAGAAGCGAGCGGAGAAATCATGGAAGACAAGAAGGCTGTCCAACCCGGATCGGAGAGGCTTATGAAATACGGGATGTGGGCATGCTGCGCGGTAATGGTCCTGCCGATCATTGCCTTTCTCGCGGCGGGGCGGGGGGCCGGCGTGTCCAGCAGCCTCATCACATTCGCGCCGCTCCTTCTCTGTGTCGGGGTCCATTTGGTCATGCATCGCTACATGGGAAAATCCTGTCATGGAAAGGCGCGTGTCGATGACGACAAGAACGAGGCGCCCGAAGACCGAGCAGGCGCGAGAATTGCGGCCGAATAGACGCCGCGCGTTGCTGTTCCGAGGCACTCCCGTCCTCCTCCTTGCTGTGGTGGGCGGGTGTTCTACGACACCGAGGGAGTGCTTCGCGAATGACACGACGCGCCTGTCAACCAGCGGAAGCCAATCGCTGGTCCCGCAAGGTTGCGTGGTAACCGAAACCGGCGCGAACGGACTGGCGGTTCTCGACTGTGGGGGCGGCCGCGTGGGCTTCATGGTCGGTGCAGAGTCAGACCAGGAAGCGAGCCGCTCCGGAATATCGGCGGACGCGGCGAAATGACATCTCGGAGACCAGGGACAATTCTGATCGTTTCCGGACCGGTGCTTTTGTATGCTGGCAATCGAAGTGACCCTGGGTTAGCGCGTGATGATCTCGTCTTTGAAGCGGTTGACGATCCGGTTGGGTTCCGTCGGCTGGCGGCGGAACCTGCAAGACAGTACCGCGCCAGCGCGTATCCCTGATTTCATCGGCACCCCGGCAATGGCGATCGGCCGGACCTTGATCCAAGGGGAAAACAGCGAGTGATCCATTCAGGATCTGGTCGAGCGAGAACGAGAGGAAGGCTGGGCTTCGATATGTCGGCAAACTTGAGAGAGAGGATTTCGACCCGTCTTTGTCGGGTTTCCCGCCGCCTGGTTCTTGTTTTGGCCGCGAGCCTCGTGACAGCAACGTCGGTTGTGGCCGCAGGATCGGACAGTTTCAGGAATCCGGCCGTCGATGCCCGCCTGATCACTGTGGAGAACGGCATCAATCCGGACGCAACGTCGATCTCGGCGGGCCTCCATCTGCAACTCGGCGAAGACTGGAAGACCTACTGGCGCTCACCGGGCGAAGTCGGCCAGCCGCCATCGATCGACTGGGCAGGCTCCGAAAATATCGAGGAGGCCGAGTTTCTTTGGCCCGCGCCCGAGCGGTTCACGGCATTCGGGATCGAGAACTTCGGCTATCACGACGAGGTCGTCTTTCCGATCCGGATCGTGCTTTCGGAGCCCGGTATGCCCGTCGCGCTGCGCGCGCGAGTGAGCCTGCTGACCTGCTCGACGGTCTGCGTTCCGCAGGAGTTCGATCTCGCGCTGGATCTGCCCAGGGTCAGCGGGATCGATACCGAGGCAGCAGGGCTGATTTCGGCCTATGCGGCCCGTGTACCCGATGATGGCTCGGACACCGGAATCTCGATCACCTCCGCCCATCTGGATGACGCAAGGACGGCCCTGACGCTGACCGCAAGAAGCGATGAGCCATTCGAAGCGCCCGATGTCTTCCCCGAACTGGGCGAGGGGACCGCGTTCGGCAAGCCGGATATACGGATGGGGGAAGGGGGGCGGTTGGTCTGGGCCCGGCTGCCGGTATTGGCCGCCGCATCCGATCCGGGCGAGTTTCAGGTGACGGTCACAGACGGCACCCGCGCGGCCACGCTGAAGCCCGCGTTTGCCGAAGATGCACCCGTGCCGCCCTTCAACATCGCCGCGGTCGTGCCGGATCTGGGCGAACTGGTATGGATCGCCGCCGTGGCCTTTCTCGGTGGGCTGATCCTGAACGTGATGCCTTGCGTTCTGCCGGTGCTGTCCATCAAGCTTTCTTCCGCAATCAAGTCCGGCGGACTGTCCCCGGCCCGCATCCGCACCGGATTTGCCGTCTCCGCACTCGGCGTCCTGGCGTTCATGTGGGTGCTCGCCGGAGCGACGATTGCCGCGCGGGGTTTCGGGCTGACGGTCGGATGGGGCCTGCAGTTCCAGAACCCGATCTTCCTGGCAGTGATGCTGGTCGTCATGGTGATCTTTTCGGCCAACCTGTTCGGCCTGTTCGAGATCTCGCTGCCATCCTCGTGGCAGACCCGCCTGGCGCGCGCCGGCGGGGGCGCGGGCTATGGCGGCGATTTCGCGACCGGCGCCTTCGCCGCCATTCTGGCAACGCCGTGTTCGGCCCCTTTCCTCGGCACGGCGATTGCCTTCGCGCTCGCCGGCCGTGCCATCGACATCGCGGTGATCTTCACAGCGCTCGGGGTGGGACTGTCGCTTCCCTATCTCGTGGTCGCGGTCTTTCCGCAACTCGTGCGGCGCCTGCCACGACCGGGCCCGTGGATGGTCGTGCTGAAGGTTGTTCTCGGCATTGCACTGACGGCCACCGCGCTCTGGTTGTTCTGGGTTCTGAGCGGGGTGGCGGGCCAGACAGCGGCCCTCTGGGCCGGACTGGCCAGTATCGGCGCGGTGGCGCTTCTGTCGGTTCAACGGGTTCCCGTTGGTCCGAGAATCACAGGGGCCACGGCACTGGCTGCCTTCGCGATCGCGCTGTCAGGGTACCTGTCGGAGGCGGACCAATCCGCCCCGACCGCGGGAGCCGACTGGGTCGAGTTCGAAAGATCCGAGATTGCGCGGCTTGTCTCGACCGGCCAGGTCGTTTTCGTGGACGTGACTGCCGACTGGTGCTTGACCTGCAAGGCGAACAAGACGCTGGTTCTTGACCGAGAGCCTGTCGTTTCACGGCTCCGGGAGCCGAATATCGTCGCCATGCAGGCGGACTGGACGCGGCCCGACGAATCCATCTCGCGCTACCTGGAGAGCTTCGGGCGCTTCGGCATACCGTTCAACGCCGTATATGGTCCCGGTGCCCCGGACGGAATCGTCCTGCCGGAACTGCTGTCGACAGAGGCCGTGCTCGAAGCTCTGTCGGACGCCGGATCGGGTCGGGTCGCCTCGAAGCAATAGCGGGTCGGCGCTCAGCGACAGAAGTCATCTGTGCTTTGCCTCGGCCGGGAAAGGGTCGTTCGATGAGCGCACAAGAAGAAACAACTGCCAATGTTCATGCCGGGCACATGCCGACAAGCGGGCGCGGCCTGGCGATTTCGGCCTGGCTGACCGGCATCTACTTCGTGATCGAGCTTGCGATCGGCCTGTGGACAGGGTCGATCGCCGTGATATCGGACGCCTTTCATACCTTCTCTGCGGTGGGTGGTGTGCTGGTCGCCATTGGCGCGGCTCGAATGGCGCGACGGCCAGCCAGCCCGGATTTCAGCTTCGGCTGGTTCCGGTCGGAGATACTCGGCGCGCTTGTAAACGGCGGATTTCTTCTCGGCATGGCGCTCGTCGTGATCTACATGGCCTCGATGCGGCTCGGGGCGCCGGTCGATCTGCCGACCGGCCCGATGCTGTTGGCCGCCGCGGGTGGCCTGCTGACGGAGTTCATATCTCTCGGCCTCATCTGGAAACAGAGCCGTAGCGACCTCAACACCCGCGGCGCGCTTTGGCACATCTTGCAGACCTTCGTCGGCAGCCTGCTGATCATCGTGACGGCGCTGGTGATTGAATTCACGGGCTTCCTGCTCATTGACCCGATCCTCGGAATGGCCTTCGGATTCGTCCTGATCTGGGCGAGCTGGGGCATCCTTCGTGATGCGGCGCGGCTGCTGATGGACGGTACGCCGAAAGAAATCGATCTGGAGGAAGCAGTGGATGCGCTTTCCGGCCTCGACGGGGTCAAGGATCTACACCACGCCCATGCCTGGGCGCTGACCAGCGGTCGGAACGTCTTCTCCGCACATTTGCGTGTTCGCGAAGATATCGACAGCGGGGCCATTCTGAAAGATGCCCACGACTTGCTGAAGTCGCGCTACGGATTCTATTTCGTGACTTTGCAGATCGAGACCAGCTGTCTCGATGAAGCCGGAGCCGAGGAAATCGACCTCGCCGCGACCAGGGCCGATCCGGTGTGATGGCCCTGTCTCCGCTATCCTCCAAGTTCGGATAGCGCCTCGCGGATCGACTGCTTTCTCGGGTCATCGGATGGCAAGTCAGCGGCCAGCTCGTCCGCGGCCTCGTAGGCTTCACGGGCCTTGTCTGCCTCACCCAGGACACCATACGCGTTTCCAAGGCGCAACCATCCGTCCAGATCGTCGGGGTCTTCGGCCAGACGATCGGCCAGACGATCCACCATCGAACGGATAAAGGCGGCCCTGTCGTCCTCGCTCATCTCGGACGCCGCTGCGACATCATCCCGGGTCGGTCCTGGCGCGCCCCCGGCCATGGGTGCGAAAGCGGCGAGGCTCACCGGTTCGCGGCCGATCGCTTCACCGATCCGGTTGGCCTGGGCGATGAATATCTCCATCCAGGGGGCCGGACCCGCAGCCTGCTCCAGGCGGGAAATCAGCAGATCGTGGGCGTCCTCGCTATCACCGGCCTGATCGAGCGCGATGGCCTCGTAGTATGAGGCGGCGGGGTTTGACGAATCCATGTCCAGTGCCCGCCGGATCGCTTTCCGTGCCTGCGGCGTTACGATGCCGTCCTCGGCCGAGATAAGCGCTTCGGCATATTGCGAGACCATTGCCGAAACCGCGTCGTCACGTTCGATGACGTTTTCCATGGCCGAGGCGGCGTCAGCATACCGGCCCATGCGCATGTAGGTCTGTCCGAGCAGCATCCAGCCCTCTGTCGGACCACCTTCGGGATCATTCTCAAGCCGGTCCAGCAACCGCCCGGTCAATTCGGTAATCCGTACCTGTTCGGCCTGTTCATCCTGCCGGTCGGCGAAGGGCACGGCAGGAACTCCCGGCGAACCGAGCTGTGTATAGAGAAGCCCCGCGAACAGCGGAACCAGCAGTGCCGATATCCACAACGCAGAGCGTGCTCCGGTGACCGAGCGGCCTTTGGCAGAACCACCGCGGTTCAGCTTCAGCAGCCGCCGTTTGATCTCGCTTTTGGCCGCCTCGGCCTCATCGCTCGAAATCAATCCGCGTTCGGCATCCCTGTCGACCTCATGCAACTGGTCGGCAAGGACGGCCACCGCCCCGGCCTGCCGGTCGGTTTCGACGGCCCCGGACCTCAGCAAAGGATAGAGCAGCATGGCGACAGCAGACATTGCGAGGACCGCAAAAAAGACCCAAAGCATCACGATCTGCCCTCCTTCTCGGCAGCCAGTATTTCGGCGACCAACCGTTCATCCTCCTCGCTCAGCCTCTCGGCGACTTGCCGCTTCCGGCTGCTTCGCAGAACGACGATGACAGTGCCCACACCGAACAGGACAAGAAGCGCCGGAGCCAGCCAAAGCGCGTAGGTTTCGGGTTTGAACGGAGGCTTCAGGAGCACGTAGTCGCCATAACGTGCCCGAACGTACTCTATGACCTCCGCATCGGTATCACCGGCCACAAGCCTCTCGCGCACCAGCAACCGCAGGTCGCGGGCAACGCCAGCGTTCGAACTGTCGATGTCCTGGTTCTGGCAGACGACACAGCGCAGATCCTTCGAGATCTCTCGCGCCCGCGCCTCCAGCGCCGGATCGTCCAGGATCTCGTCGGGCTCGACTGCTCCTGCTGCGAAGGGGAGGGCGGCCAGCATCACCGCCACCGCCAGAGTTTTCCATTTCATGAGTTGGCTCCGTTCCGAGTCCTGGCCTGCGCCAGGGCCGTCGCAAATTTCTCTTCGGCCTCGGCGCCTACGACCGGGCCGACATAGCGATAAAGCACCGTTCCATCACCCGCGACGATGAAGGTCTCCGGCACGCCCGATATCCCCCATTCGATGCCGGCCCGGCCGTTCAGGTCCGAACCGATCCGCTCGTACGGGTTTCCGAGTTTTTCCAGCCAGCCCCGCGCGTCTTCCGGCTTGTCCTTGTAGTTGATGCCGAAGAGCCGGACACCGTCCCGTTCGACCATCCGGGTCAGAACGGCGTGCTCGGCCCGGCACGGCACACACCACGAGGCGAAGACGTTGACCACCACGGGGTCAGAGTTCCCGAACAGATTGTCGCGCGACAGGCCCGGAACACCGACACCTTCAACAGCAGGCAAGTCGAACTCCGGTGCCGGTTGCGAGATCAGGACCGACGGTATCGCGTTCGGATCGCGATCGGGGTTCAGCCCCCAGAGGAAGAACGCCCCGAATACCAGGACGATCAGGACGGGAAGGGCCGCGATGGCACGTTTCATGTCGTCCTACTCCGCCGGTGTTGCGACGGGTCCGCTCCGCGAAGCCCGACGTGGGACACCGACACGCAGACGCCTGTCGGATAGGGACATACCGCCCCCGAGAATCAGCATCGTCGAGCCAATCCAGATGAGATTCACGAGAGGCTCGTAGAGGATGCGAAGCGTCCACGCGCCCGTGTCGGCGGCCGTCTCGGAAGCGGGTTCGGCCAAGGACGCATAGAGATCGCCCGCAAGCGTGGATCGTATCGCCGACTCGGTCGTCGTGCTCTGCGCAACGGGGTACGAGCGCCGTTCTGGGTAAAGCGTCGTCACGAATTCACCTTCCCGGCTGACCGCAAGCGTGCCCCGATCGGCAATGTAGTTGGGTCCGCGTACGCGCTCGACACCATCAAAGCGGACATCGAAGCCCGCGATTTCGATGACGGAACCCGGTTGCACGAATACGATCTCCTCCGATTTCCACGCGCTCGAGCCGATAAAGCCGAACATCGCAACCGCCAGTCCTGCATGAGCGAGCGTCATGCCATGGGCGGCGCGGGGCAGATTACGGGCACGCCGTATCGTTTCGGCCAGGGGCACGTCGAAGAGCCTGATCCGAACCGCCCATTCGCGCAGCGTGGCAAAGAGCAGCCATACGGTGATCGCGACCGACAGGTAGGCGAGAGCGGGCCCGCCCCGCGCGACATACCACGTTGCAAGAGCGGCCAGTCCCGCGAGCAGCGCGATGAATCGAAGGCGTTGAAAGACACCCTTCAGATCGGCGCGCTTCCACGACAGGAAAGGTCCGATGCCCATCACCACGACCAGTGGCAGCATCATCGGAATGAAAGTTGCGTTGAAGAATGGTGGTCCGACCGAGACCTTGTCGCCCGTGAGCGCCTCCATGAAGAGCGGATAGAGGGTTCCGAACAACACGGTTCCAGTCGCCGTCGCCAGAAGCAGGTTGTTGATGAGCAATCCGGCCTCGCGGCTGACGGGCGCAAACAGGCCGCCGCCCTCCATCGCCGGAGCGCGCCAGGCATAGAGCGTGAGCGAGCCTCCGATCGAGATCCCGAGCAGCCCGAGGATGTAGAGGCCGCGTTCCGGATCGACCGCGAAGGCATGAACCGATGTCAGAAGACCTGACCGCACGATGAACGTACCCAGCAGGGAGAGCGAAAAGGTGAGGATCGCCAGAAGTATCGTCCAGCTCTTGAAGGCATCGCGCTTCTCGGTGACGATCGCCGAATGCAGAAGCGCCGTACCGAGCAGCCAGGGCATGAAGCTCACATTCTCGACGGGATCCCAGAACCACCAGCCGCCCCAGCCCAGTTCATAGTAGGCCCACCACGATCCGAGCGCGATCCCGGCCGTCAGGCTCATCCACGCCGCCAGTGTCCATGGCCGGACCCAGCGTGCCCATGCCGCGTCGATCCGCCCCTCGATCAGCGCGGCGACTGCAAAGGAAAACACGATGGAAAAGCCGACATAGCCGAAATACAGCAGAGGCGGGTGCATCGCGAGCCCGACATCCTGCAACAACGGGTTGAGGTCATTGCCGTCCAGAGGAGGCGGAAACACGCGCTCGAACGGGTTCGATGTCAGCAGCAGGAACGACAGGAAACCGGTGCTGATCCACGCCTGCACCGACAGCGTCCGGGCTTTCAAAGCATCCGGTATGTTGGACCCGAAAAGCGCCACACCCGCGCCGAAGGCCGCCAGGATCAGCACCCAGAGCAGAAGGGAGCCCTCATGGCTGCCCCAGGTGCCCGCGATCTTGTAGAGCATCGGTTTGAGCGAATGCGAGTTCTCGACAACGTTCGCCACGGTGAAATCGCTGACCACGAAGGCCTGCATCAGCGCCGCGAAGGCGATGCCGATGAAGACCAGTTGCGCGATTGATGAACTCCGCGCGCAGCGCATCCACAGCACATTGCCGCGGGACGCACCGAGCATGGGAAGCACGCTTTGGACCAGTGCGGTCCCGAGCGCGAGGGCGAGGGCAAATTGTCCGATTTCAGGAAACACGATCACCTCCTGGTGCGTTCCGATTTCATCATGGTTCTTCCGGGCTTCCAACGCGGGAAGGTCAACCGGTAGAAAGGCCGCACGTATGGTATTTTCACCGTATCAAGGCGGGCCGCCGCACCCACACCGTTTCGCAGACGCCGTATCATGCCGACCGAGTGGTCGTAAGACCAAACATATGCCACCCCTGCATCCCGTCGCGGTAGTAATGGATTCGGCCCGCAGGAAATCCGGCGGCAACCATGTCGCGGATCGCCGTCGGCGACTGACCGCACCAGGGGCCATTGCAGAACAATGCGACCGTGGCAGCGCTCGCGCAGTCCCAGCCGTCTCCATCGCGCCGGCATCCCAACTCGTCCAATCGGTCAGCGGCCTCGGTGAATGGCAGGTTGATTGCGCCGGGGATCGAACCGGCCTCGAACCAGTCGGCGGTGCGACTGTCAAGCACGAGGGTCCCCGCATCGCACAACATGTCGAGAAGTTCGAGTTCGCCGATCGGGACAATTCCGTCTACCGGTCGCATCGGCTGGATGCATGACTTCGGGCAGGGGCGGGAAGTGCGCGCCCAATAGCCGGAAATCTCGTTCTCGGTGTCCTGAATGCGACTGATTGTTGCGGGGCCGTTCCGGGTTGGAACGGTCACGTGCAGCTTGCCTTCGGTGATGGCAACCACCGGCGTTTCGGGCTCGGATCGGGCTGAGTGTCCCGGCATGGCGACTCCTGACCGTGTTGGATCGGCTGCGGCAATACCGGCGGCGGGGGATTTCCCGCCGCCGGCTGAAAACGGCCTCAGTTCATTTCCACGAACTGATGCCCTGTGCTTGCGGTCTCGATGGTTTCACGAAGTTCCAGCGTGCTCGGATCGAGAATCCAGACCACATCCTCGGCGGCGCTGCTCACGATGAGTGCGTCACCGACCCGGGCCATATGGTACGGTTCGTCACCGATCTCGGCCTCGAGGCGCTGGCCATTGGCACGATCGATACGCACCACGCGATCACGCTCGCGGGCGCTCGACCAGACCGTGCCGCTGTCGGCTGCGACGCCGTGCAAGCCGCCACCGATGTCGAACCGATCGAGCGTTTCGCCGGAATCGGCGTCGATGATTGCGACTGTACCGGCCTCGGCCTCACTGACGATCAGCTGTCGCGCATCCGCATCGATCAGCATGTGCTTGGGTGCGCCTTGCAACCTGAAGTTTCGTGTCACGATTCCGGTTTCGGGGTCGACATCGCTGACCGTATCGTTGCCGGCGTTCGAGACGAAGAACCGACCTGTCGTCGGGTCGGCTGTGGCGTATTCAGGTATCGGCCCGGTGGCGACGGTCGCTGTTACTTCGCCGGCATCGAGGTCGATGATCGAGACCGAGCCGAGTGCCGGATGGGTGACCACGGCAAAACGCTCGTCTGCTGAAACCTCGACGTGATGCACGATGCCGGGCACTTCGATCCGGCGCAGGATCTCATGGCTTTCTGCATCCACCAGGGTGACCAGGCTGACCGAGCCGGGTGCCGGGGCGGCGCCGCCACCGTGGTGCGCTTCATGGTCCTCTTCGGATACGGCCTCCGGTTTTTCGACCATGCCCGGATCTGCTTCGGACAAGCTGCCGGCAACCAGCAGACCACGCTTGGGGGCGCCTGCCAGCCCATGCACGTTGTCGAGTCCGCCGATCCGCTCCACGACATTGAAATTCTTGTCCAGATGCAGAACCGTTCCGTCCATTCCTTCAGGGATATAGACGTCCGCCTGCGCCGCGGCACTCGTGATCAGGACGGCAGCAGTTGAAAGAAGAAAACGTCTCATCGATTGTCCTTTCATATTTTGTTTTTCGCATGTGACGAGATTAAGGGCGCAGGCGGCACCTGCAAGACCGGGAGGCGTCCATTCGTGTATCCCACTGTGTCAGGACGGGCCCAGGTTACAGTCTGCGACAAATCGGGCGCCCGTCGCGGCCCGCGACCGGTTTGTACCCAAGGACAAACCCTCCAGGCACGTGCGCAACCAGTCGCTTGCGGACACAGCGGCGGCGCGGTGCCGTTGCGGCTCCGAACTGTCGGTCAACCGAGCGCACCGGTCATTTCTCCAGCTGTGCCTTGCGGTGCTCGTACTCCTCGTCGTCGATTTCACCCTTGGCATAGCGTTCGCGCAGTATCTCGGCCGCGTCCGAATTGCCGCCCGAACCGGATCCGGCGGAAAAGCCGCGGACGGCGAATACGATCAATGCGATGATCGCCCCCCAGAACAACAGCATCATCAAACCGCCGGCCATGCCGAACCCGCCTCCCCACATTATGTGACCGAAACCATCGCCCCAAGTGTCCGACGAATCGGCGAGCGCGGCTCCGGCCGGCACTACAAGAGCTGACGGGGTTGCGACGGACATCCATTTTGTCATGAGATGCTCCTTTCTTGCTGATCAGGTTCTGTTTCGAGTGGTAAAGTGACGGTCACGAGAAGACCGCCTTCGGCGCGGTTCGACAAAGCTACGTCGCCGCCGTGAGCCCGCACGATCGTTCGCGCGATCGACAGGCCAAGACCGGTACCGCCCGTTTCGCGCGAGCGGGATTTCTCAAGCCGAAAGAACGGCTCGAACACCTGTTCGAGTTCGGGTTCGGGGATTCCGGGACCGTTGTCGGCCACGTGTATCTGGACGTGCTCGGCGTCATGCCGGAAGGTGACCTCGGCCCCTCCGCCGTAGCGCTGAGCGTTCTCGATGATATTCCGCAGGGCGCGTCGGACCGATTGCGGACGCAGCCGTACCCGCAAGCTGTCGACCGCATTCAGGGTGAAGCCGTCGATCATGTCGGCTTGCAGCTGCCTCAGGTAGGCACCGAGATCCACCGTCTCATAGGCTTCGGCGCTGGCCATGCCACGTGCAAAGGCGAGCGTTGCTTCGACCATCTCCTGCATTTCCTCGATTGAGGCGACGAGACTCTCGCGTGTTTCTTCCTCCTCGACCATCTCTGCCCGCACCCGCATGGCGGTCAGCGGAGAGCGCAGATCATGGCCCAATGCCGCAAGAAGCCTTGTCCTATCCGCAACGAAACGCGTCAGCCTCGCCTGCATCCGGTTGAAGGCCCGTGTAAGGCCGCGGACCTCGCTGGGGCCGATCAGCGGCAACGGATCGACGGCTTCGCCCCTTCCAAGCCGGTCGGCTGCGCGCGAAACGCGCAGAAGCGGTCCGGTCAGCCGGGTCAGAAGAAACCAGCAGGCCGCGACCAGAATGATGGCCGCCGTGATCCCGAAACTGACGAATGACGTCCAGGGCCATTGCAACGGGGGCCGTTCGAACCGCGTCCCGACATTCAGCCATTGTCCGTCCGACAGGGCGATCGACAGCTGCATTTCGATCGCGGATAACTCGCCCCGCATCATCGCGAGATGCATTTCGGCCATCTCCGGCGCGAGGTGCGGCATCGGCAGAACGCCGTGATCGACCTCGTGCAATTCCACGCGGATTTCCCGATCTTGCGCGCCGCCCAGTAGTCCGCGAACGCGTGCTTCCACAGCTCCGCCGTCGGCATGGGTCCCTTGCTCAACGGCGGGAATGTCCGACAGGTCGAAGCGCACCAAAGGGGAATTCGCCGCTCTAAGGATGGCCGGCTGCAAGGATTCCGGCGCCTCGTCGAGCAACAGCGCGACATTCGCGGCCCGGGCTGCCGCCTCGAAACCCAGGGCGGCGCGCACGGCGAGGCCACGCTCGTCCACGAACAGCCACAGGCTGATCGTCTGTGCAACGGCAAGTGCCGCGACGATCAGCAGCACCAGCTGACCACGAAGACTATCGAAGGGCCGCGGCATCAGCTCAACTCGTGGACATCGGCAGCCAGGCAATAGCCGCCGCCGCGCACGGTTGTGACGATGCGCGGACGCGACGCGTCAAGCTCGATCTTCCGGCGCAGTCGGCTGATCTGGTTGTCTATGGTCCGGTCGAATACCGACGCAGCACGGCCTGCCGTCAGATCGAGCAACTGATCGCGGCTGAGGACAAAGCGAGGACGTTCCAGCAGGACGGTCAAAAGCTTGAATTCCGCGCTGGTCAGGTCGATTTGCTCACCGTCCTCGTTCGACAGCACCCGACTGTCCGTGTCCAGGATCCAATGGGCGAACGCGATGCGTCGGCCCGAAAGTGTGCCTGCATAGGGCTCGGTTTTTGTCGAACGGCGCAGGATGGCCTTGATCCGGGCGACCAGCTCGCGCGGGTTGAAGGGTTTCGCCAGATAGTCATCAGCGCCGATTTCGAGGCCGATGATCCGATCGGTTTCCTCCCCGAGCGCGGTCAGCATCAGAATCGGAACCGCTCCGGTGGCGGACAGCCGCCGGCACACGGACAGACCGTCTTCTCCCGGCATCATGACGTCGAGAACGATCAGGTCGAATTGGCCGTTCGCGAGCTTCGCATCCATTTCGACCGCATCGCACGCCGAGGTCGCACGCATCCCGTTCTTCTCGAGATAGCGCGTCACGGCATCGCGGATTTCGCGGTGGTCATCGACAACAAGAATGTGCGGCGGTTCGCTCATGACCCTTCCTTTAGACGAATGCGGGGTGCCGTCCCGAAGAGATTTGTCACGAAGTGTAACAGGCACCGCGTTTGTGACCCGGCGATACAAAACACCGGACTGCCCGGCATTCCGTGGCGACAATCACCTGCCATATATTGATCATCGCAACACTGACACGAGGTGACCTGAATGAACCGCAATACTTTCTTCGCTGCAATGACCCTGACAGCGACCGTCCTTGGCGGTGCCGCTTTCGCGGATCCCCATCACGGACACGGCGGGCAACCCGGTGCCAAGTCGAGGCCTGGCATGATGCAGAGCGGTGGCCCCGGCATGATGGGGGGCATGGACGGAATGATGGGCATGATGCAGCGCATGCATGGCAACATGATGGGCGGCGGCATGATGGGCGGCAAGGGCCCGATGGCCGGCGGCATGATGGGCGGTATGGGCCCGATGGGCGGCGGCATGATGCAGATGTTCGACGCCGACGGCGATGGCAAAGTCACGCCCGACGAGTTGCGCTCACAACTGCAGGCCAAGCTCGCCGAATTCGACAGCGACGGCGACGGGACCCTTTCGATTGCCGAGTTCGAAACCCTTCACAGCGCGATGATCCGCGAGAAGATGGTCGATCGCTTCCAGCATCTCGATGCTGACGGTGACGGCGCGGTGACGGCGGAAGAGATGACGGCACCCGCCGAAATGATGGAACGGAGGCAGATGATGCGGTCGAACATGGCACAACCGCCGGTTCAGCCCGACAATGGCCAGGGCATGGGCGACGGAACCATGATGAACGACAATTGAGCGGTTCGGCGCCGGCTCTGGCCGGCGCCGACTCCCAAAACGTCCGACCTGCGAGGCATCCGGACGCGAATTCCGGACCGTGTTCGGAATTGCGACGTCCAGCCAAAGACCGGCAACCACCTCAAATCCGAAACGGAGAAAACCGAATTGGCTTATACCTATGATCGCGTCTTGAAAGATGTCGCCATGGACGACGCCGAGTTGCGTGTTCGAGACGCATTGGCAGAAGAGGGCTTCGGCGTGCTGACCGAGATCGACGTGAAGGCGACGATGAAAAGCAAGCTGGACGTGGAGATGGCGCCCTATCGCATCCTCGGCGCCTGCAATCCGGGCATGGCCCACAAGGCCATCGAGATCGAGCCGCGCATCGGCGCGATGCTGCCCTGCAACGTTATTCTGCGCCAAATAGGCGCAGACACCGAAATCAGCGCCGTTGACCCCGTGGCGTCGATGCAAGCGGTCGAGAACGCCGACCTGGACGCGTTGGCCGGCCAGGTCCGCGACTTGCTCCGGTCGGCCTTGCACGCAGTCTGATTTTTGCTCGCGGCGCTATTGACCTTCCAGTGGCTGGAATTGCCATATTGGCACAGAATCGGATCAAGCGGGATCGAGGCAAAGCCCAAGGGCGAACTTTCTGTTTGCCGCTGACCTGACATGAGGCGCAGATGAACCGCGGCCAAACCGTTCCACCTGTTCTCAAGGCCGCCGCCGCGCTGGTCCTTGTGGCCGTCCTGCTGGCGCTTGCCTTCGGACCCCTGTCCGACACCCTGGCCGGTCTGGACAGGGACAGGATATCCGCATGGGTCGCGGCCGCAGGCATCTGGGGACCAATCGTGATCGTGGGGTTGATGACAACGGCGATCGTGGCCACGCCGATCCCAAGTGCGCCCATCGCCTTGGCCGCGGGCGCGGCTTACGGGCACACGCTCGGAACGGTCTACATCGTTCTCGGTGCCGAAATCGGCGCACTTGCGGCCTTCGGGCTCGCGCGGTTCTTGGGTCGAGACGTGCTGCGACGGTGGTTCGGCGACAAGGTGGATGCCGGCTGGCTCGGCTCTCAAAACGCACTGACGTCCACGGTATTCATCAGTCGCCTGTTGCCATTCGTTTCATTCGATATCGTCAGCTATGCCGCCGGGCTAAGCCGGTTGCATTTCTGGCGTTTCGGACTGGCCACCCTGGCCGGGATCATTCCCGCCAGTTTCGTGCTCGCGCATTTCGGCAACGAAGCCGTCAGCGGAGACACCTCACGCGCGGCCTGGGCCACGATCGGACTGGGTGCCCTGACCCTGACCCCACTCGTCGTCATCGGTGTCAGGGACTGGCAAAGACGTGGATTGAGCCATGACTGATCGCACCGCCTCCCATCCTCCCGTACCTGCGCCGTGGACGCCGCGTCCCGCGCAATTCAATCCTCAATCCCGTATCAATAGACAAGGGTTCCATCCATGCTGACCGCAGCGATACAGTTTCCCGATATTGGAACCGACCTGTTCTCGATCGAGATCGGCGGTTTCACCTTTGCGCTGCGATGGTACGCGCTTGCCTATATCGTCGGCATCCTCATCGGATGGCGCATCTGCCTCGCGGCTGTTCGTCGCCCGGCACTCTGGCCATCGGCCGGGCCGCCACTTGATCGCCTGCAGATCGAGAACCTTCTGACATGGATCATCCTGGGCGTGATCATCGGCGGACGCCTGGGCTTCGTGCTGTTTTATCAGCCCGACTACTACATGGCGAACCCCCTGGAAATCCTCAAGGTATGGCAGGGCGGCATGTCGTTCCACGGTGGTTTTGCGGGTGTCGTCGTCGCATCGCTGATTTTCTGCCTGCGTCAGAATGCGCCCATGCTCAGCACCGCGGACTTGCTTGCAATCGCAACTCCGCCCGGGCTGTTTCTGGGGCGGCTGGCGAATTTCACCAACAACGAGCTTTGGGGCCGACCGACGGAAGTACCCTGGGCGGTGATCTTTCCGGGCGAGGCCGCACAGGCCTGTGCAGGCGTTGTCGGTCTTTGCGCCCGCCATCCCTCGCAGCTTTACGAAGCGCTTCTTGAGGGGCTGCTGCTTGGAACCCTTCTGCTCTACCTCGCCTGGCGCCGCGGCTGGCTGAGGATGCCCGGGGCTCTGACGGGCGTGTTCCTGACCGGCTACGGGCTTGCCCGAAGCTTCGTGGAGCTGTTCCGGCAGCCGGACATGCAATTCGCGACGGCCGAAAACCCGATCGGACATGCACTTCATTTCGGCGATTGGGGGCTGACGATGGGTCAGCTTCTGTCCGCGCCGATGATTCTGACCGGGTTGGCCCTTGTTCTGTACTCGCTCAGGCGTTCCGCAAGCCCAGCCAACCGGAGGCCAAATACCGTCGCGTAATCCGGATGGATCTCGACAAGGAGGAATTGGAATGAGCAACAACATCGAAAACCGGAACTGCGAAACATCCACCGAGACCGCACTGATCGAGGGCCGGCGAGCCTTTCTTGGCTTCCTCGCAAAACGGCTTGGCAACTGGGCCGATGCCGAGGATGTGTTGCAAGAGTTCTGCATTCGGGTGCTGACGCGCAAGGATCAACTTCGAGACGTCGAACGGATGGATGCCTGGCTCTACACGATCCTGCGGTCCACATTGAACGACCACTACCGCAAAGGGACCCGGCGTAGCCGACTGGCGGCAGCGGCGGCACGCGAACCCGAGGAATGGGTCGCCGATGCGCCGACACAGATGGCGCGGCTTTGCACCTGCCATGGCAGGCTGATTTCCGAACTGCGCCCGGTCGATGCGGAGCTGATCCGGCGGATCGACTTTGGTGAAGAGGATCGGGGAATGGTGGCGGCTGATCTGGGTCTGAGCCGCAACGCTCTGGGCGTCCGGCTGCACCGGGCACGTACCGCTTTGCGCGAGGCGCTGATGAACCACTGCGGCGAATGCTGCCGGGAGGACCGCGACGATTGTTCCTGCCCGCCCGAAGGCTGCGGGAACAATCGACACGAGACGAATTGCGAACTGGAAGAGCAGATATCCTGATCGCGATGCGGCCGGTTCTGTAACGATTTCCGCCGACCGGCGTCTTCTTCTGTGATCGTGCCCGAGGGCGCTACAGGAGGGCTATTTCGACAATGCCACGGACTACTACGAACTGTTGCCGGGGAACAACGGCCCAGCCATCAGGGGATGTCGACCTTCGCGTCCTTGTTGCCCGGATGACCTGTGCATGTGCAGAGACCGCCGAGCACGCAGACGCCCCGATGGCCCGGGCCTTGTTCCGCCGTGTGGAAGAGATGAAGCAACACCCGGAACTGGCGGCACGCGCACTGGGCATCAAGCCTGGCGATGCCGCCTACCTCCTTGCCGGTTTGCGCGAGGATGTCGTGAGGGAATTCGTGCTTCTGCTGGGGACGAACCGCCCGCCCAAAGAGACCACCCATGAGAGGGGAATCAGCGATGAATAAGAGCCTGCGCCTTGCGAAGGTTGTGCCCGAGCACGCCGCCGCACCTGCATCAAGGGACGCAAAGACAGGCGCGCACGTGCCCTATGCGCAAGACGCCTTCGAACGCTGGGTGCTGTTTCTCGATACGCTGCGCGAACGCGCCGACAACATGATCGCGCATGAGCGGCAGGGCATGCCGCCGCTGCTTGATTTCGACTACGAGCTTCTGCGCGACGCACGCACTTTCAACCGGCCGGCCAACTATGCGCTGCTGAGGATCACGCGGGTGGGAGAGGATTGCTGGGACGATTGCGTCGATGAGGCCAAGCCGCCTGTGATCATCATCGACCCGCGCGCCGGGCACGGACCGGGCATCGGCGGCTTCAAGCGCGACAGCGAGGTCGGCATGGCGATGCACGAGGGCCACCCGGTCTATTTCGTGATCTTCTTTCCCGAGCCCGTGCCCGGCCAGACCCTGGCGGATGTGCATTATGCCTTGCGCGATTTCGTCTCCGAGGTCGCGCGCCGCCACCCGGACATGGCCCCCGTGCTGTATGGCAATTGCCAGGCCGGCTGGGCGGCGACGCTGCTGGCGGCGGATTGCGAGGGTCTCACCGGGCCGATCGTGCTGAACGGCTCGCCGCTGAGCTACTGGTCGGGCGAGGCGGCAAGCAGCCCCATGCGGATGATGGGTGCGCTGACCGGCGGCTCATGGGCTGCGCAAATGGTCTCGGATCTGGGCGACGGGCGCTTTGACGGGGCCTGGCTGGCGCAAAACTTTGAAAGCCTGCAACCGGAAAAGGCGATCTGGGACAAATACGCAACCCTCTTTGCCCATGCCGATACCGAGCGTGAGCGGTTCCTGGAATTCGAGCGCTGGTGGAACGGCTACTACACGCTCAGCCGCGAGGAAATCCTCGGCATCACGCAGAACCTGTTCATCGGCAACCGGCTGGAACTGGGAGAGATGCAACTGGACGCGCATTGCACCATCGACCTCAGGCGGATCGGCAACCCGCTCATCATCTTCGCCTCGGAGGGCGACAACATCACGCCGCCCGAACAGGCTTTGGGCTGGATCGCGAAACTCTATCCCGACACCGATGCGCTCAAGGCGGCCGGGCAACGCATCGTCTACATGACGCACGAGCATGTCGGGCATCTGGGCATCTTCGTCTCGGGCTCGGTCGCGCGGCTTCAGCACCGGGCGATCCTGGAAAGCCTGGACGAGGTCGAGGCACTGGCGCCGGGGCTCTACGAGATGGTGATCGACACCCCCGCGGGCGACCCGGATTGCGAGACCGGCGATTTCACGGTGCGGTTCGAGCCGCGCGAGGTCGATGATCTGGGCATTGCCTCGGACGATGCGGCCTTGAAGCAGGTGGCGCAGATTTCGCGGATCAACGAGGCGGCCTATTCGGCGTTCGTCAGCCCGTGGCTGCGGGCCGCAACCACCCCGGCCAGCGCCGAGGCCCTGCGCGCCCTGCATCCCATGCGCTGGACGCGGACGATGTTTTCCGAGCGGGCGAATCCGTGGATGGCGCTGGTCAAGTCCACCGCCGAAACGCTGCGCGAGACGCGCGACCCGTTGCCGGACGAGCATCCCGCGATCCTGGCCGAACGCGCGCTGTTGGCGCGCACCGGCGAGAGCCTGGCGGCCTGGCGCAAGGGGCGCGACGCATGGATCACCCATGTCTTCGGCGCGATGTTCGGCACTTTCCCCGTCACCACGGCACCCGCACAGGCGGACCGTCCGGAGGCCAAATAAACAAGGAGTGAACGAATATGGAATGGCTTTTTGAAAACTGGGTTCCGGTTCTCGTGTTCAGCGGGCTGGCGGCGATGCATCTGTTCGAGCATGGCCGCGCCAGAAAGCAGATGACCCGGCTGAAACCCGTCGCCATCGCGAGGGTGAGATCCCGGGCGCATCCTCTGAAACGGGCCTGGCAGCGTGAGCCGTGCAGCGAGAGCTAGTTCGCCGGCGGCAGACGCCAGACACCTCGTCGGCCTCATGTCAAGGGAGATGGCCCATGCCCGACTTTCGCGAATGCTGCGACCCTGCGGAATTGCTGGATCTGTCCGGTCGCAAGGGTCTGGTCGTCGGCATCGCCAATGATCGCAGCCTGGCGTGGCCCGCCGCCCTGCATTTTCGTCAGGCGGGTGCGGAGCTGGCCATCACCTATGTCGGCGAGCGCACCAAACCCCATGTCGCACCACTGGCCGCGCGGCTGGACGCTCCGATCCTGCTGCCCTGCAATGTCGCGGCGCCGCACGAACTCGCGGCCGTTTTTGAGGCCATCACCGAACGCTGGGGAAAGCTGGATTTCATCCTTCATGCCGTGGGCAGCGTGCCGCCCGCCGACCTTCATGGCCGCCTGACCGATTGCTCGGCCGAAGGATTCACCGAAGCGATGGATGTGTCGGTCCATTCCCTTGTCCGGATGGCCCGTCTGGCCGAACCCCTGATGACCAGCGGCGGCAGCCTGATCACGCTGAGTTATCTCGGCGGGGAACGTGTCGTGGAGAACTACAACGTGATGGGGCCGGTCAAGGCCGCGCTCGAAGCCACGGTACGCTATCTTGCGCATGAACTGGGCCCCGCCAGTATCCGCGTCAACGCCATTTCGGCCGGGCCGGTGCGGACCCGTGCGGCGTCGGGATTGACCGGTTTTACCGGACTTCTGGGCGCGACGGCGCGTGCCGCGCCCCTGCGGAGAAACATCGAGGCCGACGAGGTGGGCCGAGCCGCCCTGCTGTTCGCCAGTGACTATACCAGCGGCATCACGGGCGAGGTGCTGCATGTGGATGCGGGTGTTCATATCGAAAGCCCGGTCCTTGCAGCCGAGACAAACGACAAACCGGAGGAGTCATGATGAGCCAGACGAATGACCACCCCGATCAGGAACCCGCGTCGGAGCGACGCGATTTCCTCTACTATGCAACGGTTTCTACCGGAGCGGTTGCCACCGGCGCTGCCGTCTGGCCCTTGATCAATTCGATGAACCCCTCAGCCGACGTAGCCGCCGCCGGGACGGTCAGGGTCGATCTTTCCGGCGTCGAACCGGGCCAGCGTATTACCGTGAAGTGGCAGGGGCGCCCGGTCTTCGCCTGGCGCAGGTCTCCAGCGGCAATCGAGGCTGCACGTGCCGTCGATCTCGACGAGCTTCCCGATCCTGTTGATGAAACGGGCGAGAATCCCAATCTAAGTGGCGAAGAGCCGGCACTGGATGAAAACCGCGCGGCGGGGGAGGATGGTGAATGGCTGATCGTCATCGGGGTCTGCACGCATCTGGGCTGTATTCCCCTGGGCCAGGATGGGGCGGCGGTGGGCGAGTTCGGCGGGTGGTTCTGCCCGTGCCACGGGTCGCATTACGATACTTCGGGTCGGATACGGAAAGGGCCGGCACCGCGCAACCTCGACATCCCGCCCTACACGCTGGGCGAAGACCTGCAACTCGTCATCGGCACCTGACCGAAGAATCGTCCAATAGTCCAAGAAGGAGACCACGACATGCAAGCCAAGGATATCATGACAACATCCGTGATCTCGGTCCCGCTGGAGGGACAAGTCGAGGACGCGGTGCGCCTGATGCTGGACCACCACATCAGCGCGCTGCCCGTCGTCGACGCAGAGGGCGGCCTCAAGGGACTTGTCAGCGAAGGCGATCTCATGCGGCGTGTCCGCGAAACCGACGGCCCACGCCGGTCCTGGTGGCTCGAAGTCCTGGGCGGATCGAGCGATTCCACCCGGGATTTCGTGAAACTCAAAAGCCACCACGTTGAGGATGTGATGACACGCGATGTCGTTTCCGTCGAGGAAGACACGACTGTCGCCGAGATCGCGCGCCTTCTGGAAAAGCACAGGATCAAGCGGGTGCCGGTGCTGCGATCCGGTCAAGTGGTCGGCATTGTCAGCCGGGCGAACCTGCTCCATGCCTTGTCGGCACTCAAGGAAGGGGTGCTGCCGGAGCCGTCGGAGGACGACCGCGTGCTTCGTGCGAAGATCAAAGAGGCACTGAAGGAAGTGCCCGGTGCAGCGGTCAACCTGATCAACTACACGGTGGAAAACGGCAATGTCTCCGTCTGGGGTGTCGCCGATAGCGATTTCCAGGAAAATGCCGTTCGCGTTGCCGTGGAGAACGTGCCCGGCGTCCGCAGGGTGGAGGTCCATATGGGCCGGCTGCCAGCTTGGGCCTACGGTATCTGACGTTCGCACGTGCGGTCGATGGACCCTGGCTGAGCGAAGCTCCGGGTTGCAGGGCAGTTTTCGCGTCAAGACGCACGATTCCTCGGGTCAGCGTCGTTTCCCTCGAATGCGGTCGTCTTCTTTCCGTCGATGACACCGCCTCATCCGTCACTGGACGGCCTGGCAGGTTCCGATGCGTGTAATGCTCGCCGGCCAGTGGCGTCTACAGGATGAACCCAAACGAAAGGGAGCCCAGATGAACAGCCGTACCGATCCCAAGACACAAGATACATCCGCCTCAAAGCCGACCGGATGTTGCGGTGGCAAGGCCCAGGCGCAACCGAAACCGAATGTCGAACCGCAGATCTCGCAAACCGCCGAGGCAAGACCGGCCAAATCCGGCTGCTGCTGCGGCCGGAACTGAAGCGATGTTTCGCAGGATGGGCGTCTTGCACCAGTCGCGCCCATCCTGAAGCGGGGACGTCCGGCGGGCGCACTCGCACTCCGGGTTGATGATTTACAAGAATGGAGCAAGCCATGATGCCCATCCTCTATTTCACCGCCGTCGCGGCGATCCTTTTCCTGGCCCTGCGCATGACGTGCGGGGCCTGCGTCATGGGCGCGAATGACGGGACAGGGCGCGCGTATCTGCCCATCGTGCCGCTGGGTTGGGCGCTGAGCCTGTTTCTGGTGCTGACCTACCTCGTGTGCATCGCCTTCGATCTGATCTTTCCCGGCTACGCGATGTACGAGGTCTGGTCCGGCCTGCTGCCCGGATTCGTTTGGCTGACCCCGGTGGGCTTCATCATCGGCCTGGTCGAGAGCTTTCTTTACGGCTGGTACGCCGCGCTGATCTTCGGTGGGCTCTACAACGCCATCGCGGGCAGGGGAGCAGGGGCATGATCCCGACCGCACGTCCCAAACTGCGCTTTCTCGGTGCCGCCGGAACGGTGACAGGATCGCGCTACCTGATCGAGGCCATGGGACGGCGCATCCTCGTCGATTGCGGCCTGTTTCAGGGCTTCAAGCAGCTCCGTGCGCGCAATCGCAAGCCGTTCCCCGTCAGGGTCAACACGATCGATACCGTGTTGTTGACACATGCCCATCTGGATCATTCGGGATATCTGCCGGCACTGATCCGGGCGGGGTTTCGCGGGCGGGTGCGTTGCACCGAGGCAACGGTGGATCTTTGCGGACTTATTCTGCCCGACAGCGGGCATATCCAGGAGGAAGAGGCGCGCTATGCCGCCAGAAAGGGATATTCCAGTCACAAGAACCCAAGACCGCTCTACACGCTCAAGGACGCAAAGGCTGCGCTGGATCGCTTTGAGCCGCAGCCTTTCGACCAGAAGATCGATCTGGGCGACGGCATCGCGGCCAGCTTCCTTCCGGCTGGGCACCTGCTTGGGGCGGCGCAGATCCGGCTGGAGATCGGCAGCCGCGTCGTCCATTTCAGCGGCGATCTGGGCCACGAGACCGATCCGCTGATGCGACCGCCAAGACCGTTCGGCGGGGCCGATGTGCTGGTCTGCGAATCCACCTACGGCAACCGGGCCCATCCCGATACGGACCCCGAGGCCGAACTGGCCCCGGTCCTGAAACGCACCTTCGCCCGCGGTGGCACGGTGCTGATCCCGTCCTTCGCTGTCGGACGGGCGCAAGGGCTGATGCTGCATATCGCGCGATTGATGGGACGGGGCGACATCCCCTATGTTCCGGTGTTCCTCAACAGTCCGATGGCGGTGGACGCGACCGAGATCTATCACCGCCACCACGACGAACATCACGTCAGCCGCGAAGACTGCGTGGCGATGTTCGAGATCGCCAAGCGCGTGAACACGGTCGAGCAATCGAAGGATCTGAACACCCGCCAGGGTCCGATGATCATCGTCTCCGCCAGCGGAATGTTGACCGGCGGGCGCATCCTGCACCATCTGGCCAGCTTCGGCGGGGATCGGCGCAACACGATCCTGCTGTCGGGCTTTCAGGCCGGCGGAACGCGTGGCGCGGCGCTGGCCGGGGGGACGCGGAGTTTGCGCATGTTCGGTCGTGAGTTCCCGATCGAGGCCGAGGTGGTTCAGCTCCAGTCCTTTTCCGGGCACGCCGATGCCGGTGAGATCATGCGCTGGATGTCCGCCGGTCCCGCCCCGGCGATGACCTATCTGACCCATGGAGAGCCTGCCGCCGCGGACACATTGCGATTTCGCGTCGAGCATGAGCTTGGGCGACCCGCGCGCGTCCCGGAGCACCTCGAATCCGTCTATCTGGACCGGCCTCAATGACCGAAACCCTTGCTCTTGTTCCCTCCGGCATCGACACTTACCGTCAGCCGGTCGTTTATATGCACGAAGACTGCCATGTCTGCCGCGCCGAAGGCTTTGCCGCGCAAACCCGCATACGGATCGACCTGAGGGACCGCTGGATCATCGCCACGCTGAATGTCGTCGGCCGAGGGGAATGGCTTGCCGTTGACCAGGCGGCATTGTCCGCCTCCGCCTGGGCAGCGCTTGGCGCGCGGGCAGGGGACCGCGCGACGTTTTCGCATCCCGAACCGCCCGCCTCGGCGTCGATGATCCGGGCGAAGGCCTATGGCGAGCGGCTGGATCAGGCGGGTTTCGCGGGCATCGTCAGCGACACGCTCAACAGCCGGCTTTCGGATCTCGACCTTGCCGCATTCGTCACCGCCTGCGCGGGCGACCGGCTGGACGAGGCCGAGACCGTGGCCCTGACCCGTGCCATGAGGGATGCCGGCCAGACGCTCGACTGGGGGGACCGGGCCGTACTCGACAAGCATTGCGTCGGCGGATTGCCGGGCAACCGGACGACACCGATCGTCGTCGCCATCGTCGCAGCAGCGGGGTATCTGATCCCCAAGACATCCAGCAGGGCGATCACCTCGCCGGCGGGGACGGCCGACACGATGGAGGTCATGGCGCCAGTGGCGCTTGACACCGCCGCGCTGCGCCGGGTGGTCGAAGCCGAGGGCGGCTGCATCGTCTGGGGTGGCGGGCTCGCGCTCAGCCCCGCCGACGATCATTTCATCCGTGTCGAACGCCCGCTCGATTTCGACTCCACCGGTCAGCTCGTGGCGAGTGTACTGTCGAAAAAGAGCGCGGCCGGTGCCACGCACGTTCTGATCGACCTGCCGGTCGGACCTACGGCCAAGGTGCGGTCGGCCGGGGCCGCCGAAGCCCTCGGTGCCCGGCTGTCATCGGTGGCCAAGGCGTTGGGTCTGAACCTGGCGCTGCACATCAGCGACGGTGTGGCCCCCGTGGGACGGGGCATCGGCCCGGCGCTGGAGGCCCTGGACGTTCTGGCGGTTCTGCGGCGCACGCCGGACGCGCCTGTGGATCTGCGCGAACGGTCGCTGGACCTGGCCGGGCATCTTCTGGACCTCGCGCCGGACGCCGCGGCGGGGCAGGGACGGGATCGCGCTCAGGCCCTTCTCGACAGTGGCGCGGCGGAGGCCAAGTTCATGGCAATCTGCGCGGCACAGGGCGGTTTCCGCGAACCCGGAAGCGCGGAACAGCGCATCGACATACGCGCCCCTCATGCGGGCCAGCTGACCGCTATCGACAACCGACGCATCGCGCGCATCGCCAAGCTGGCCGGTGCCCCGCGTCAGAAGAGCGCCGGCATTCGCCTGCTGGCGCGTATCGGTGATCGTGTGGACAAGGGCCAGCCGCTCTATGTACTCCATGCCGAGACACCGGGCGAACTGGCCTATGCCCTCGCCTATGCCGAGTCCCAAACCGGCGTGCTCACGCTGTCCGAGGAGGTGTCATGATCCTTGTTACGTTTCCCGAGATGAGACCGCTGGCCGAAGATCTGGCCCCCGCGATCGGGGCGGACCTGCGCGAACTCGACTGGCACCGTTTCCCCGATGGCGAAAGCCTGATCTCGCTGCCCGGCAAGCTGGACGGGGCCGACGTGGCGCTGCTGGCGACACTGCGCGATCCCGACCGCCTTGCCCTGCCATTGCGCTTCGCCGCGGCGACGGCCCGCGAGATGGGCGCGCGCCGCGTCGGATTGATCGCCCCCTATCTCGGCTACATGCGGCAGGACCGCCGTTTCGAAGCCGGGCAGGCGGTCAGCGCGCCGCTGTTCGCGCAGTTCCTGGGGCAAAGCTTCGACTGGCTGGTGACGGTCGATCCGCATCTGCACCGCATCGCGCGGCTGGACGATGTCTTCCCGATTCCGGCGATGCGCGCCGTGTCCGCCCCGCTGTTGGCAAGCTGGATCGAGACGAACCTGCCAGACGCCGTACTTCTGGGCCCCGACAGCGAAAGCCAGCAATGGGTGGCCGAGGTGGCCCGGCTCGCCGGACGGCCCCATGAAGTCCTGCGCAAGGTGAGGTCCGGCGACCGCAGCGTCGACGTCAGCGTGCCCGAAAGTGCGGCATTGCAGTCAGGCACACCGGTGATCCTCGACGATATCGCATCCTCCGGGACCACGATGGCGCGCGCCGTCGAACGGTTGCTTGACGCCGGGACGCCGGCACCTGTCTGCCTGGTCATCCATGCAGTCTTTGCGGATGGCGCCCATGACGCCATCCTGTCGGCCGGAGCGGCACGGGTCGTTTCGACCGACACCATACCCCATTCAACGAATGCGATCGGAATTGCCGGTGTGCTGACCGACGCGCTCCGGTCGCTTGCGGCAGGCCTTGACCTTCCAGCCGCTGGAACACCTAGGTTGGCACCGAATCCCGCTGAGAGGACATCCGAATGAACGACCAAGCAACCCGTGCGACATCCGGCACAGAAACAGTCATTTACGTCTGCCCGATGCACCCGGAGGTGCGGCAGAACGGTCCGGGCGATTGCCCGAAATGCGGTATGCATCTCGTGCCCGAAGCTGACGTTGCCGCCCATGCCGGGCATGAGCACCACGCCCACGACCACCACGCGAGCGCCGCTCCGGCGGACGGCAGATACGATACCGTCCCCGACGGCCATGACGGGGCCGTCTACACCTGTCCGATGCACCCGACCGTCCGCCAGACCGAGCCGGGATCCTGCCCGATCTGCGGCATGGGGCTGGAGCTTGAATCGGCGGCGATGGCGGCGGACGGTCCGAACCCGGAGCTTGTCGATTTTACCCGTCGTTTCTGGGTCGGCACGGTCCTGACCATTCCGCTTCTGATCCTCACCATGGCGCCCTATGTCGGGTTTCCCGGGGTGCGCGAGGTGTTCGGGGAGCGCACAACCCTGTGGATCGAGCTTGTGCTCGGAACCCCGGTGGTTCTCTGGTGCGGCTGGCCCTTCATGGTGCGCGGCTGGAATTCGTTCAAGACGATGAACCTCAACATGTTCTCGCTCATAAGCATGGGCGTGATGGCGGCGTGGATCTTCAGCGTCGTCGCCGTTCTCTCACCCGGCATTTTCCCCGACGGGTTTCGCGACGAGGAAGGTCATGTCGGCGTCTATTTCGAGGCGGCGGCGGTGATCGTGACGCTGGTGCTGCTCGGCCAGGTGATGGAACTGCGCGCCCGTGAAGGGACCGGCAAGGCGATCCGCGCGCTGCTGGACATGGCGGCCAAGACCGCGCGGGTGATCCGGGACGATGGCGCCGAGGAGGAGATCCCGCTGGAGGATGTGCAGGTCGGAGACCGTCTGCGCGTGCGCCCCGGCGACAAGGTGCCGGTCGATGGCGTGGTACTGGACGGCCGGTCCTCGGTCGACGAAAGCATGATCTCCGGTGAACCCGTGCCGGTCGAGAAGACCGAGGGCGACCCGCTGACCGGTGCCACGATCAACGGCACCGGCAGCCTGGTGATGGAGGCGACGCGGGTCGGATCCGACACGATGCTGGCGCAGATCGTCGAGATGGTCTCGAACGCGCAACGCTCGCGTGCACCGATCCAGAAATATGCCGACAGGGTGGCGGGCCTTTTCGTTCCGGCCGTGATCGGTATCGCAATTCTGTCCTTCATCGCCTGGGCGATCTGGGGGCCGGCGCCCGCACTGTCCTATGCGCTCGTCTCCGCCGTTGCGGTTCTGATCATCGCCTGTCCCTGTGCCCTTGGGCTTGCAACCCCGATGTCGATCATGACGGCGACGGGGCGGGGGGCCCAGGCCGGGGTACTTATCAAGAACGCCGAGGCTCTGGAGCGGTTCGAGAAGGTCGATACCCTGATCGTCGACAAGACGGGGACGCTGACGATGGGCAAACCACAGCTTGTCGCCGTCCTGCCCGAGCGCGGTCACGACGAGGCGGAGGTCCTGCGTCTCGCCGCATCGCTCGAGCGCGGATCGGAACACCCTCTGGCCGAAGCGATCGTCAGGGGTGCCGAGGAGCGAAGTGTGAAGATGGCGAATGCCGACGACTTCGAGGCGGTCACCGGCAAGGGCGTCAAGGGGGTCGTCGACGGCAAGGCGGTCGCGCTCGGCAATCTGGCGATGATCCGCGAACTGGGGCTCGAGGCGGGCGACCTGACCGCCAAGGCCAATGCCCGCCGCGACGAGGGCGAGACGGTGATGTTCGTGGTGCTGGATGGCGAGATCGCCGGTCTTGTCGCTGTCGCCGACCCGGTGAAGGAGACCACACCCGCCGCCATCGAGAATCTGCATGAACTGGGGTTCCGCGTCATCATGGCGACCGGCGACAACGAGCGCACGGCCAAGGCCATAGGCGCACGGCTCGGCATCGACGAGATCCGGGCCGACGTGCTGCCCGAGGACAAGGCGCGGATCATCAAGGAATTGCAGGCCGAGGGCCGCAAGGTCGCCATGGCCGGGGATGGCGTCAACGACGCCCCCGCGCTCGCGCAGGCCGATGTCGGCATCGCCATGGGCACCGGCGCGGATGTGGCCATCGAAAGCGCGGGCATCACGCTGGTCAAGGGCAACCTCGACGGCATCGTGCGCGCGCGGCGGCTGGCCCGGGCCACGATGCGCAACATCCGCCAGAACCTGTTCTTTGCGCTGATCTACAACGCCTCCGGCGTGCCGGTCGCGGCGGGCGTTCTGTTTCCCGTCTTCGGCATCCTCATCAGCCCGATGTTTGCCGCCTTCGCCATGAGCGCCTCATCGATCTCGGTGGTGCTCAATTCCCTGCGGCTGAGAGGTGCAAGGGTATGAGACCTGACATCGTTCGAGGCGCACTGGTTGCTTTGGGGTTCACCATCACCGCGAATGCGGCGATTGCGCACGAGTTCACCGCAGCGCTTCTCGTGACCGGTGAGAAACAGGAGGCGCGACTCGCCCAGGCGGTCAACGGCTTCCTTCTGGCAGCAGACGAGCGCGACGGGCATCCCGCCGAAACATCCGATGGCCATCTCGGGGGGGTGGATGTGCAGGTTCTGCCGCTGCCTGCTGACGCAGCCGGGCGGGTCGCCGGATTGATCGGGACGCCTCGTACACGGCCCGATGTCCTGGTCGTGATGGGGCCGGAGCCGGAGGCATCCGCCGCGGTCGCATCGCTTGATTTCGCCGGCGTCGTGCTGCGTCCCGGCGCGCTTCCGAACGGCTGGGCGACCGAGGACGACACGGACAGCTTTGCCGCGCGCTACCGCAGTGGCTACGGCTCGGCGCCGACCGAGGCGGCGGCGCGGGGCTATAACGCCGCCCGGCGGCTGGATGCCGCGATCCGTCCGCTTGACGGGATCTCGCCGCGCGTGGCGCTGGAGACCGCTCTCGCCGATACCGCGAGTGGCATTGACTGGCAGGAGAATACTCGATGAAAGAAGATCCAAGGCTCGTTTCTGACGTTGCCCCCGAAGACCCGGAAAAACTGGACGGCTCGGACGGAGACTCCGAGCCGATCGCGCCCCCGTCGTTCTGGCGGTCACGCGCCGGCATCTATCTGATCGTTGCCCTGGCGGCAGGTGGCCTCCTTCTGGGTTACGAGCATCGCGTGCACATCCTGGGCAGCGGATTGCTGATCTGGCTGCCCTTGCTGCTCTGCGTTGGGATGCACTTCTTCATGCACGGGGGCCACGGAGGGCATGGCAGTCACGGCAAGGGGAACGATGAATAATGGACGATGCCGGTGCCTCATACGGCCTTTGGCTGCTGGTGTTCGTCAATTCGGCGGTCTTCATCATCTTCGCGTTCAGCTTCTTCAAGCCGCAGACCAAACGCGACTGGCGGAGTTTCGGGGCGTTCAGCGCCTTCGTCGTGGCGCTCTTCACCGAGATGTACGGGTTCCCGTTGACGATCTTCGTCCTGTCCGGCTGGCTGCAATCGACCTGGCCGGATGTCGATTGGCTGGCCCACGATAGCGGACATCTGCCTGAAATGATGTTCGGATGGCAGTCGAACCCGCATTTCGGCCCCTTCCATATCCTGAGTTTCGCGCTGATCGGAAGCGGCTTCTGGCTGATATCCGTCGCCTGGCACCATCTCTGGTCGGCGCAAAGGCAGGGGCGGCTGGCCACGACAGGTCCCTATGCCCGTATTCGCCACCCCCAATACGTGGGATTCGTTCTCATCATGTTGGGCTTTCTGGTGCAATGGCCAACCATCCTGACGCTCGCGATGTTTCCGGTTCTGGTCTGGATGTACGCCCGCCTTGCCCGCAGCGAAGAGGAGGACAGTTACGCCCGTTTTGGCGAGACCTATTCAAGCTACGTCAACAGGGTGCCCGCGTTCATCCCCAAATTCGCAAGCTCGGTGCGCGGGACCGATGCTCGCTGAACCCCAAGCAACCTGAAAGGAATATGCGATGAAGCAATTTGCAGTTTCGCTTGCAGCCATTGTCACGATTTCTGTGGCACCAGCCGCTTTCGGTGCATCTCACGGCGACGACATGACCATGATGAGCCCCGGGATCGTGATCCCGTCCATGGATTCGTCCAGGGGTCGGCTGTTATTTGCCTCCAAGGGCTGCGTCGTCTGCCATTCGATCAACGGCGTCGGCGGAGTGGACGCATCGATGCTGGATGCCGAATTCATGGACCTGCCGATGAATCCGTTCGATTTCGCGGCCCGCATGTGGCGCGGCGCCCCGTTCATGATCGAGGCGCAGGAGGACGAATTGGGATATCAGATCGACCTTACCGGCCAGGAACTTGCCGACATCATTGCCTTTGTTCACGATCCCGACGAACAGGAAAAGTTTTCCGAATCGGACATTCCGGAAGAACTGGAGGAACTGATGGAACACCAGGAAGAGGAAGCCCACGACTAGGCAGGCGTACGGCCACATTGCCGTCGGCCTGATCCTGGTTGCGACGGCCCGGATGGCACATGACGATGGCCCAAACGGACGTCTCCGGTTGGGCGAACAGGGTTTGGCGTATTGCTCGGTGACAATTGGGATGGAACGGAACAGATGCAAAGACGGGCTGTAAAGACAATCGTGATTTCAGTGTTCATTTCTGGCGTTGTTGCGCCGTACGCTCTTGCCCAGTCCGATGACGCAGGCGAGCGGCCACGGGTCAGCACGCAGATGCACGGGGCCGACGCAGGACGCCCGGCACCTGACCCCGAGACCGTCAAGGTGCCGGAAACCCTGAGTGCGCCCGGCTATTTCGGCCAGGTTGCATTCGAACGCTCCTGTGCGTCCTGCCACGGCATCAACGCAGCCGGCGGAACCGGCAATGGCCCGCCGTTGGTCCATCCAATCTACGAACCCGGTCATCACGGCGATACGGCCTTCCTCAGGGCCGCCATGACCGGGGTGCAGGCGCATCACTGGGGTTTCGGTGATATGCCGCCCGTCGAGGGGATGACGGATGAAACCGTCGCCCTGATCGTCACCTACATCCGCGAGTTGCAACGCGCCAACGGAATCGAGTGATGGCGCGGCGCGTCGATCCGGCAATGGAGACCTCGGGGACGATCGTGCTGATCGGCGGCACGGGCGATGTCGGCAGTCGATTGGTATCCCTGCTGCTGGATCACACGGCGGCCAGCGTTCTGGTTGTCTCGCGCCGTGGCGGGGCGTCGGATGATCGGGTGAAGGCACTTCGCCTGAACATCGCGGCCCCCGATGCTGCCGCAGGAATTCCGCTTGGCGCGACAGTGGTCAACCTGACAGAGGCCACTCCACCATTGGTCGCGGCCGATGTCGTTCGCGCAGGCGGAAATTTCCTCGAAACCTCGGCCTCGCCGGACTATGTCGAGTTGATCCGACAGGAGGTGTCGGCGACCGGCGGCGCGGGCACCGGCGTCGTCTGCGTCGGCGCCGCGCCGGGCCTCAGCACGTTGATGGCTGCGGATGCCGGGCAAACCGAAGGATGCGCGAGCATCGACATCGGTCTGGAACTCGGCATGGGGCGCCACTACGGCAGCGCCGCGACGGAATGGTCGATCGGCGCCCTGGGCGACCAGTACCAGGTTCCCGGTGTCCCGAGCACAACGGTGCGGCCCGGGGACCTGCGCCGCCGCTTTGCCTTCGATCGGGGCGGGAGGTCGCGAAGGGCGCTCGGTGTCGGCTTCGCGCAGCAGGGTATCGTGGAACGATCGGAGAGGCGCCCGCCTGTCCAGGTCCGCACCTTTCTGGCGCTCCATCCGCCTTATGCGACGCATCTGACCGGCCTGCTCCTGCGCCTGGGCCTCGGGCCCATCCTGGCGCGGCACAAGCGCGGACTGACGCGCATCTTGATGCGGCTGCCACCCCTGGGACGCGTCGGCACCCGGATCGCGGTCGAGGCGCAGGGGCCGGACGGCGGCATTCTGGCAGCCCGGCATCTCGCGGCCGGCGATCAGGCAGAGGTCACGGCCGCGATGATCCTTGCGGCAATCCGTGCGCTCAACGCAGAAGAGCAACCACAGCGCGGCTCCACGACCATCGTCGACCACTTGACGCTGACCGAGGCATTCGACGCCTTGCACCAGCTCCTTCCCGACATGCCGATCGAGGCGTGGTCCAGCGGCACGGCGGGAGATCGGGCATGAGGCCAGTCGGCAACCTGCTCCGGCTTGTCCGGATTATCACCACCCTGTCGCCGGACATCCGGGCGCTTCGGCGCAACGACCCCGATGGCCGCGACAGGCGCGCCCCGGACCGCTTTGCGCGGAACCTGATTGCGCTAGGGCCGGTCTTCGTGAAGCTCGGGCAGATCCTGAGCACCCGCCCGGACATCCTGCCCGAAAGCTACATCGCAAGGCTGGCGGAGTTGCAGGAGCGTGTGCCCGAGATGGATTTCGCGACGATCCGGGGCGTTGTCGAGGCCGAACTCGGGGCGCCGCTGGAGACGGCCTTCGACAGTTTCGAACCCGTGCCCGTCGCCGCCGCGTCGCTTGCACAAGTGCACAAGGCGCGGCTGGCGGACGGAACAACCGTTGCCGTCAAGGTGCAGCGCCCGGGGCTGGACGCGCTGTTCCGCCGCGACCTCGATGCACTGGAGTTCGGGCTTCGCCTCCTGCGTGTGCTGGCGCCGCGGCGGCTTCGCCGCACGAACCTGCCGGCGTTTCTCTCGGAATTCCGGCGCTATTCGATGGGGGAACTGGATTTTCAGGCCGAAGCCCGCGTCATGGAGCGGTTTCGGTCGAATCTCGCCGGACAGGAAGGTGTGCGAGTCCCCAGGGCCTTCCCCGACCATACGACGGCCCGCGTGCTGACGATGGGCTGGGTCGCGGGCATGCGCCTGTCCGAGGCGGCGGCCACTCTTTCGGGATCAACCCGATCCGCATTGGTCGACCGGCTGGTGTCCATGCTGCTGGGGATGTTCGTCTCGGACGGCCTGTTTCACGCCGACCTGCATCCCGGCAACATCGTCTTTCACTCCGATGGCACGTTCACGTTGCTCGACTTTGGCATGTATGGCGAACTGAACGCGGCCGAGCGGGATCGTTTCGTGCTCTACTGGATGGCCGTGGCGCAGCGGCAGACCCGGCGCGCATACCATCATTTCAGCCAGCAGACCAAGCCGCTGCCGGACGCGGATCACGCCCGCTTCCGGCAAAGTTTCGACGACCTGGCCGCCCGGTTCTATGCAGCACCCTCGCGCCAAGCCAGCCTTGCGCGGACATACCTCGCGATGATGCGCGCGGGCTATCGCGCCGGGTTCGTCTTTCCCGCCTCGCTCATGCTTCACGCCAAGGCGCTGACGACGGCCGAGGCGCTTCTGTTCAAACTGGCACCCGACGCCCGCTTCGACGAAATCTCGCGGCCCTTCATCGCGCGAGAGGTGGCTGCAAGGCTTGCCGCAAGCGATCCGCTGGGGCGCATCTCCCAGGTTCTTCCCGAACTTCTGCTGACGGGTGCCATGCCGCCCGCCGAAGCGATTGACGAAAGCTGTGACAGCTCATCGACCCGCGGCATGTGGGAGAGCGTCTTGAGTGCATTCGGGCCGCCGGACAGGGGCCTCGGGCGAGTCGGGCTTGCAGTGCTGTTTCACCAATTCTCGCAGCGCCATCTGGGACAGGAGACGGAGCGATTGCTTGCGGAGACCTGGGCCACATACGATGTTCTGGAGGCCGATCTTCCGCTTCAGCCGAACATCGGCGCGATCCTGACCACGCATCTTGCGGCTCTGACCCTGGCGCTGCACCGGACCCTTGTCTCGCACGGCCGGTCGCCCGCGCAGAGCCACGCGCTGATCCATGCGATCGGCTGGGACATCTACCGCCGAATGGCCGATCCCCCCTGGGACCTGGCTCGCACGATCACCGCAGATCCGGCAAAACGGCTGCGGATCGCGACCGAGATGTTCCGTCGCTTCCCGTTCGGACCGCCGGGCTACGGATGGCGGGATGTCGAAGCGGGTGAGGATGTCGTCGCGTTCGACTGCACGAAGTGCCCGGTGGCCGAGTTCTTCGCCCATCACGACAACGCGGAGCTTTGCACCGCGACGTGGTGCGCGCTCGATTTCCCGGTCGCCGAAAAGTGGGGCGGAAGGCTCGTGCGGCCCAAGACCATTGCCGGCGGCCATGATCTTTGTGATTTTCGCTGGCATGCCGGAACGGCGCGGGCAGAGCGACATGCCCCGGCACCTTCGTAGTCCCGGCCTTGGAGCATTGATTTCGCAGGAGCATGCCAACTTCATCAGGCGACCAAGGAAACCATTCGACAATGTGGCTTTTCACACCCAACTCGAAACACCGAAACACCGGTTTTCCTTCAATCTGGAGATGTCCGACACCATGAACAGGAAACCCACGCTCTTCAGACATGGACTCGTCCTCGGGTTATCCGGTTTGGCCGGATATCTTTTGCTGGACTCTCGGGCCGAGTGGTCGGAAATGCATCGCTACAACCGTGCCCTGGGAGATCTTTCGCTACTGCTGATCGCCATGGCCATGTCGCTGGGTCCGCTTGCGCGACTTTCCACGGCTCGACTCATCCGGAAACTTCTGCCCTACCGTCGGGAACTTGGCATCTATGCCGTTCTTGCGGCGATCGTGCACACGATCATCATCCTGTTCGGCTGGGTCGAACTGGATTTCGCCCGTTTGTTCGGCTTTGAGTATCACCCGACACTGCAACGCTACGTGATGGTGCAGCACGGGTTTGCACTTGGCAACATCCTCGGAATCGCGGCGCTTCTTTACGGCATCGTGCTTGCGGCCACATCGAACGATTTCAGCCAGAATCGCCTTGGTGCATCGGTCTGGAAATACATCCAGCAGGGCACCTACGTCTTGTGGTGGCTGACTGTGTTGCACACGGCCTACTTCCTTTTCATTCACTTTCTCGACTTTCATCGCCGGACCCCCGAGCCGAATTGGGCGCAATGGCCCTTCATGGCCCTTGTCGGCGCCATACTGGCGTTGCAGCTGGCGGCAACGATAAAGACATGGCGCGCCCAGCGGCACAGGCGGGCCGCGACGTGAGATCGACGAAACCGGCGGGCAGCCGAAACATGATTTCGGGGCAGGGCCGCGGCGCGGACATCCGGCGCGCCTGCCAGCATCAGCGGCCCCACAACAAACAAGCCGATTGGCAAAGCAGGTCTAATGGACAACGAAAATAGAAGCGACACCTACCGCGAAGGCTCGATTACCCTTGGAGGGGCTGTCGCAATGGGAACCGGCGTGATGATCGGGGCCGGCATATTCGCGCTGACCGGGCAGATCGCACAGCTGGCCGGACCACTTTTCCCGCTGGCCTTCATCGCGGGCGCAATCGTCACCGGTTTCAGCGCCTACAGCTACATCCGGATGTCGAACAAGTGGCCCTCCTCCGGCGGAATCGCGATGATCCTGCAGAAATGCTATGGTCCCGGGGCTGTTGCGGCCGGGGCCGCGCTGTTGATGGCACTCAGCATGGTGATCGCTGAGAGTCTCGTCGCCCGGACTTTCGCGACCTACGTCCTGCGCCCCTTCGATATCGATGGTGGGCCACTGGTGCCAATCCTCGCCGTGGGTGTCATCGTATTCGCCTACGTCGTGAACATCGCGGGCAATCGGTCGGTCGGGCTGTTTTCGCTGGTCATGGCGGCGATCAAGATCGGCGGCATCGGGCTGTTCGGCATTGCCGCGATCTGGTCCAGCGGCTTTCGGTTCGCGGCCGCATCCGACCCGGCGCAAGCCTATGGTGTGACCGGGTTCATCGCCTCGATGGCCTTCGCGATCCTGGCCTTCAAGGGCTTCACCACGATCACCAACAGCGGGTCCGAGATTACCGAGCCGAACCGCAACGTGGGTCGGGCGATAATGCTTTCGATCGGGATTTGCGTGGCCGTCTATCTGCTGGTGGCCTTCGGCGTCGGATCGAGTCTGACGATCGACGAGATCGTCGCGGCGCGCGACTATTCGCTGGCCGAGGCGGCAGAGCCCGCACTGGGTCAGACAGGCTTCCTTCTGACCGTCATACTTGCAGCGGTCGCCACCGCGTCCGGTGTGCTGGCCAGCGTGTTCGCGGTGTCGCGGATGCTGGCGATGCTGACCGACATGAAGATGATCCCGCACAGCCATTTCGGAATGTCCGGACCGATCCAGCGGCACACCCTGGTCTATACCGTTGTCATCGCTTCGACGCTCGCGGTGTTCTTCGATCTGGGCCGGATCGCCTCGCTCGGCGCCTTCTTCTATCTCGTCATGGATATGGTGGTGCACTGGGGCGTCTTCCGCTACCGGCGTGAAGAAATCGGAGCGTCCGGCCTCGTGCTGCTGACCGCCCTGACGCTCGACGCGGTGGTGCTGGTGGCTTTCACGGCGATGAAGCTCCAGAGCGACCCGGCCATCGTGCTCTACGCAGTTTCCGGAATTGTGGCGGTCTTTATCCTCGAGCGGTTGTACTTGTCCCGATGGCTCGCGCCGCAGGCCGCTCATGAGCATTGAACGTGTCGTGAATGCCTCCAAACGCCAGTGACAGATCCTGGTAACAAAGATTTTTCTTGAGCCTCCAGCAGCTGTAGGGGTTATGACGACCGACAAGGAGCGGCACCTGGGCACGTACAAGTTCTGTCCGCAAGCTTTCCTGGACGAACGTCAATGCGTTCAGGGCAGGGTTCGGGCCGCTGTGAAATTTGTGAAGGGATCAGAAAAGATGCTGACAAGACGCCATTTCATCCAAACGACCACCGCGCTGTTTTCGGCGTCGATATCCAGCCCGCTCCTTGCGGACACATGGCCCACCGACGCGCAAAAGGCCGCTTGGGACGCACAGGTCACACCGCCTGGCTACGACCCGGCCACGACCAACCCTTGGGGCCTGCACTCTCGCTTCCTGCCACAGCGGGTCGCCGCGAAGGACGGGCTTGTCCCCGGTGACATCCATGTCGATGCCATTGCGCGCTATCTCTACCACATCGAAGAGGGCGGCACGGCAATGCGCTATGGCGTGGCGATCGCCCGCGGCAAACTGTACGAACCGGGCACGTATACGATCAAGCGCAAAGTCGAATGGCCGCATTGGAAACCGACGCAGAACATGATCAAACGCGATCCCGAACTCTACGCCGATTCCGCCGACGGTGTGGAACCCGGACCTGCGAACGCGCTCGGATCGCGCGCCCTCTATCTCTTTGTCGGGAACCGCGACACTTATCTACGCATTCACGGCACGCCTCAACCGAGAAGCATCGGCGGCCGAGCGAGTTCCGGCTGCGTCCGAATGGTCATGGCGCACATCAACGATCTTTATCCCAACGTCCAGATCGGGTCGACGGCTTTCCTGTACTCCGCCGAGGACAGCGTGACCCCGAGAAGCTGACCGGCGCGTCACGTGCCTCGCGCCGGCCCGACGCATCCATGGGCGGATCAGGACTGGCGCGCGATGCAGATGGGGTTGCCGCCTGCCGAGCGCAGCGGAACCAAGGTGTTTTCCACCGGGCCGCTGTGCTGATACCAATAGCAGCCGTCCTCCTCAACAAGCCGGGCCGTGGTGAGATCCTGGCCAGGTGCGGCAAGGGCGGTGACGGCCTCGGGAACATTTCCCACCTTGGTCCGAGCGCCGCCGCCGTCCAGCGTTGACCCCGCGCAGCCAGCAAGCACCAGTACTGCCGCGATGATCGGCACGTTTCGTTTCTGCATGTCTACCTCACTCATTCTGATCGCGCCGTCCCGGCATGGGTTCCTTCAGCCGCGTCGTTTAAAGGGGGCGGCGAAATTCAAGTCACCGCATGGCACTTTACTTGCTGGACGAAAATCCATTTGGGCCCTTGAAGCTCTAGTTACTGTAGAGGCTATGTCAATGTGGAATCAATGAATCCCGAGGTCAATCGATGTCTTCCGACGACCACCCCCACGATCACGGCCATCCGAGTCATCAAGAGCAATCTCACGCAACAGGCAAATCCTGTTGCGATGCCAGCAAACACGTCGCGTCCACGGCGCCGTCCGGCGGAAGGAGCTTTCAGGTCTCCGGACTCGACTGTGCCGAGGAGGTGGCGATCCTGAACCGGGTCGTCGGGCCGAAAGTGGGCGGAACCGAACACCTGGCGTTCGACGTCATCAACGGACGAATGACCATCCTCGACAGCGCCAAGAAGATACCGGACGAAGACGTCACGCAGTTGGTCGCAACCACCGGCATGAGCGCGAAGCCATGGGATGCCGACAACGCAGCAGAGGACCAGGCGGCACATCTGGCACGTCAAAGGGGCTTTACAGCGTTGAGCGGTGGATTCTGGGCGGCAGGGTTTCTCTATCACATCGTCGAGACCGGCATGGGCGGCGCGCTCGGGCTTTTCGTGGGGCATGGCGAAGTGCCGATGCCCATGGCGGAAGCGGGGCTCTTCGCCGTCGCGATCCTCTTCGGCGTCTGGCTTGTCGCGCCCAAGGCCTGGTCTTCTGCTCGGCGGTTTTCTCCTGACATGAACTTTTTGATGGTGGTCGCCGTGGCCGGCGCCATCGGACTCGGCGAGTTCTTCGAGGCCGCCACGGTCGCGTTTTTCTTCTCTCTCTCCCTTTACCTCGAAAGCTGGAGCGTCGGGCGCGCGCGCAATGCCGTTTCGGCGCTTCTCGATCTTGCACCGGCCACGGCGCGACTGATCCGGCCGGATGGCACAGAGGCGGACGTTCCGGCGGCAGAGGTTGCCGTGGACGACCGCTTCATCGTGCGCGGCGGCGACCGTATTCCCCTCGACGGCGAGGTCGTGGAGGGCGCTGGGGCGGTCGATCAGGCCCCGATCACCGGCGAAAGCGCTCTGGTGCCCAAGGAGCCGGGCGATGAAGTCTATGCCGGTACGATCAATGGCGAAGGCACATTGACGATCCGCGCGACCAAACCCGCCTCGGACACAGTGCTGGCCAAGATCATCCGTATGGTCGGCGATGCCCATGCCCGCCGCGCGCCGGTCGAGCAATGGGTCGCCAAGTTCGCGCGCATCTACACGCCCATCGTGATGGCGCTGGCGATTGCCATCGCGCTGGTGCCGCCGCTGCTGCTGGGCGGCGCCTGGGACTACTGGGTCTACAATGCTCTGGTCCTTCTGGTCATCGCATGTCCTTGCGCGCTGGTCATTTCTACGCCGGTTTCCATCGTGGCGGCGCTGACCGCGTCGGCACGGGCGGGGGTGCTCATCAAGGGCGGCGCCTATGTCGAGGCGCCGGGGCGGACCACGGCGCTGGCGATGGACAAGACCGGAACGATCACCATGGGCGAGCCGGAGGTGGCGGCAGTTCACCCGCTTGGCCGTGCCTCCGAACGCAATCTCATGACACTGGCGGCAAGTCTGGAAGCGCGGTCCTCGCACCCGCTGGCGCGGGCCATCCTGGCGCGTGCCGAAACGGACGGCATCGCCGTATCCGCCGCCGAAGGCACCCGCACCGTGCCCGGGCGCGGTCTGGAAGGACGCGCCGACGGGCGCTCAATCTGGCTCGGTTCGGACCGGTTCGCCGAAGAGAAGGGGTTCGGCAATGCCATCCCGGCGGATCTGCGGGACCGGATCGAAGGGGCGGGGAGCACTCTCGTGGCCGTGGGGGACGAGACCGGCGTGACCGGCGTACTGGAGCTTCGCGACCGCATCCGACCCGATGCCAAGGGGGTCGTTGCGCGGCTGCACGCGCAGGGTGTGAAGACCATCGTCATGCTGACGGGCGACAACGAGCGCACCGCGCGCGCAGTGGCGGCCGAGGTCGGTATCGACGAGGTGCGGGCGGGACTTCTGCCCGAGGACAAGGTGACGGCCATCGAGGAACTGGTCGAAAGCCACGACATGGTGGCGATGATCGGCGACGGCGTGAACGATGCGCCGGCCATGGCGCGGGCGCATTATGCCATCGCAATGGGGGCTGTCGGATCGGACGCGGCCATCGAGACGGCCGATATCGCGCTGATGACGGACGATATCGGCAAGGTGCCCTGGCTCATCGGCCATTCGCGCCGGGCCATGACGATCATCCACCAGAATATCGGCATATCGCTGGCGACCAAGGCGCTGTTCGTCGGGCTGACCGCGTTCGGCATGGCCTCGATGTGGGGTGCCATCGCCGCGGATGTGGGCGTGTCCCTTCTGGTGGTCGCCAATGCGCTTCGGCTGCTGAACGGCCACCGTGTCAAGGCCGGGCCTTCGGGTGGTGAACCGGTGGGCGAGCAGATGGCGAAGGGAGCACTGGCGCATGGTCATTGATTCGGCGCGCACGGTCGAGTAACGTCTTAACCAGACCTCGCAAAAGGGGCTTCGAGCAGCGATGAATACCAGATTTCCACGACGGGTCTTTCTGTTGGGCGGATTGGCCGCCTTCCTTTCCGCCTGTGCCAGCAAGTTCCGGTCGTATAACGGACCCGAAGTGACCCGGCTGCGCGTCTACAAGGCACAGCGCCTGCTGGTCCTGGACGGGGCGGAAGATATTCTGCGGACCTATCCCATCGGATTGGGCTTCGCGCCCGAAGGCCACAAGCAATTCGAGGGGGACGGCCGCACACCCGAAGGCTCCTACACAATTGACCGGCGCAACCCCAACAGCCTCTTTCACCTTTCCATCGGCATTTCCTATCCGAATGAGGCAGACATCGCCTTCGCGGCGGCGCAAGGAAAATCGCCGGGTGGCGACATCTTCATCCATGGCGGACCGCGCAAGGGGATCGACCCGATGAACAAGCGCGACTGGACCGCAGGCTGCATCTCTGTCCCGGACCGACAGATCGAGGATATCTACGCCATGGTCAGGGACGGGACACCCATCGACATATACGCCTGAGGATCAGGCAAATCGACGGCGCAGCGCGACGTTGATGGCTTCGATTGCGATGACCATGACGACAACGGCAATCGTGACGCTGGCGGCCTTGTCATACTGGAAGGATCGCACGTAGGTCTGGATGTAAAACCCGATCCCGCCCGCGCCGACAATCCCGAGGATCAGCGACTCGCGCAGGTTCAACTCGAACCGGAAGATCGTGTCCCGGGCGACGACCGGCGCCATCTGCGGCCAGATCGCGTGCCTGAGCCGCACCAGCGGTCCGGCGCCCGCGCTTTCCAGTGCGGCGATGGGCGCGCGGGACACGCCGTCGATCGCCTCGGCATAGAACTTGGCAAGCATCCCCGTCGCATGAAAGGCGATCGCGATGATGCCGGGCAACGGACCGAGGCCGACAGCGCCCACCATGAGCATGGCCACGAGGATCAGCGGAATTGCTCTGATGAAGGCCAGCAGCGTTCGGATCGGCCGGAACACCGCAGGCGATACCATCGTCTCGGAGGCGAGAATGCCGAGGGGAACGGACAGGATCACCGCGCCGAGAGAGCCGAGAATCGCGATCCTCAGCGTTTCCGCGCTGCCCTTCCTGATCTCGGCCATCACCGACGGGTCCGGCGGGAACATACGGCCGAGGAAATCGGCGATCCGCGGGCCGGCCGACATGAGACGCGACAACTCGACCTCGGTCGTTGCGAAGGACCACAGGATCGCACCGGCGATCAGGGCGCTGGTCGCGAAGCCGCCGAACCCGCGCAACCGCATCAGGACACCGCCCTGAGGCCGAGACCGGGCATTGGCTCCGCATCGCGATAGAGCTCCGCTGTCGCGTCCTCGCTCAACTCGGAGGTCGGCACATCGAAGACGATCCGCCCGCCACGAATTCCGATGATGCGCTGCGCGAAACGCCGCGCCAGGTCGGGTTGGTGCGACGAAAACAGCGCCGTCGCCCCGCGCGCACGTGCCGCTCCGGTCAGCAGCGACAGGATCTCGCCGGCGCGGGTGGGGTCGAGATTGCTGACCGGCTCGTCGGCGAGGATCAGACGCGGTTCCTGCGCCAGACACCGCGCGATGGCGACGCGCTGCCGCTGCCCGCCGCTGAGACTGTCGACCCTGCGGTCCGCGAGATCGGCAATGCCGCAATCGGCAAGTGCCGTTCGCGCAATCTCCAGATCATGCTTGGTCGGTGATCCCAGCAGTGCCCGCAGTGGCGACATGCGTCCCAGGCGACCGTTGAGGACGTTGCGCAGAACCGTGGAGCGTTCGACCAACGCGAACTCCTGAAACACGAAACCGGTTTCCGGTCGGATCGCGCGCGGCGGCGGATGATCGGGATCGAGCGGCGCCCCCAGAACCGATACCCGCCCACGCCAGCCCTGGAGCCTGCCGTCGAGCAGCGCCAGCAGGGTCGTTTTGCCCGCCCCGGACGGGCCCAGCAAGGCGATGTTTTCACCCGTCGGAATCACAAGCGAAACCCGCTCCAGCGCTCGGAGGTCCGCGCCCTGGTGAGCAAAGCTCAGATCGTCGATTCGGGCGGCAGTGCTCATTCCAACAGCCTGTATCGCCGCGCCATGTCGCGCACACCGTCATAGGCGGCGGAGTCGGCCCTGACATAGCCGTCCGGACCGTAAAGATAGCGCAGCTTGTTGCGGTGCTCCGGCTCGTTGAGCCGCAGCATCGCGTCGACAAACCGGTCCTGCAGGTCGGCGTCGAGCCCCGGTCGTGCGATCACAAGATGGCTCGGTATCGGCGCGCTTTCCGCGATCCACGTCACCTCCGCCTGCTGCTGCGGCGTGAGAAGAAGATCGGCATACTGGCTGGCGCCTGCGGCATCGACCAGGCCTTCGGCCATCGCCTGCATGGCCTGCTGGTAGCCGCCCGCGAAGAAGACGCGGCCGAAGAAGGCCTCCGCCGCACCGGGACCCTCGATCAGCCCGGCCTCGACGAATTCGGCGAGCGGATAGAGGTAGCCCGATTCCGAGATCGGATCGGCGAATGCGATGTCGCGCCCTTGCAGGTCGGCGAGCGCATCGATGCCACTGTCGCGCCGCACGAAGATGCGGCCCGTGTAACTCGGCGCATCGCGATAGACCTCGGACAGGAGCGGCACGGCACCGATCTCGGCCTCGGCCAGAACGAAGGGCAGGGCCCCCATGAAGGAAATATCCGCGTCACCGTTGCGCAGCGCCTCGACCGCCGCCGCGTGGTCGATGGTGACGAAGCCCTCGACTGGGACGCCGATCTCACTGGCCAGCCAGCCGGTGATGGCCTCGATATCGCCCAAGAGCTTCTCGGGGTTCTCCTGCGGGATGAAGGCAAGTCGCAGTGCATCGCCCTGCGCGGCCAGAGGTGCCGCCAGCGACACCGCGCCTGCGCCGGCCAGCACCAGCATCGTTCTGCGGGTCAGATGGACTGGCATCAGAATGCCCTCTCTTCGATTGCGGCGGCTTCGGACTTGAACGCGGTCCAGCCTGCTTGGGCGGCCGCCCAGTCATCGGCACGGACGGCGGCGCCGACCTCGGCCAGACGTTCGGCCAGCGCATAGACCTCGGGCCGCGCAGCAAGGTTCGACATGGTGCTGGCGTCGGCCGAAAGGTCCGCGGCCACGGTGTCGGTCAGCAGTAGGATATGCTCCGCGTCCCGCCGCGGCAGCAGCGTGTCGAGCGTCGATGCGAAGGTTGTCAGTTCGGCAAATGCCAGCCGGAAAGCGGTGTTCTCGGCATCGAATGCCTCAAAGGGCTCGTCCGCTGCGCCCACTGTCTCCAGATAGGCAGTCAGGTCCGCCCGTTCCGCCCCGGTCAGCCCGAGCGACTTCGTCTCGTCGAACCAGTCCACGACAGCGGCCAGCGTCGGCAGCGAGCCGTCGTGGAAATAGGGCGCGGTATAGGCGGTCCCGAGCAGTGTCGGTGTGTCCAGCGCACCGGCGCGGGCCCCCTCGTAGCCCGGCGCGACGGAGCCGATGTCGTGCGCCTGCCGGTCTAGGAAGTTCGCGTCCGGCACATGGCAACCGGCGCAGGAGCGGTCGCCGAGCCCGGCGAAGGGCCGGTTGAAGATCTCCTCGCCGCGCCGGGCGGCCTCCGGGGCCGCGTCGGTCAGGCGGCCATCAGTCGTCAGCATGGAATTCGGCAGGAAGTCGAACTCGAGCATGTAGGCAACGAGAGCGTCCAGCATGAAGGGGGTCGGTTCCTCCCCGCCGAATTCGCCCACGATCACGTTTCGGGTGAAGTCGCGCAGGGAGGCGAAGCGGCCGTCCCGGCCGTATGGCCCGGTAAAACGCAAGCCGCGCAGGCTGGGAATGTCGATCGGATCGTCACGCCGGTCGTTGAAGATCGGGTTGAAGAAGGCCCCGTCCACATCGATCGCGCCCGGCTGGTGGCTGGCACCCGGAATGAACAGCCTCTGGTTGATGTCCGAGCGGTTGTGACAGGTCGAGCAGGTAATTCTCAGATCCCGCGCCGGGCTTCCGAAGATCTGCGCGCTGTCGAACAGCATGTCGCCGTAAGCGACGAGCGGCAGATCGGTCTCGTCGATGCCCTGTTCCTCGAAATTGAGCACGAGCAGCGGCAGCGGGTCCTGATCGAAGATGTCGGACCCAGGCGGCAGGCTTGGCGGCACCTCGATGGCCTTTCCGCTGAGCACAGCTGTTTCCGGCAGGGCGCTCAGCGTCCGGCGCGGAGCGAAACTGTCCAGGAGGTAGTTCTCCGCAAGATAGCCGGAGATGAATGCACGGGCGGCTTGCATGGTCTCGCGGTCCGCGGATGTGGCGCCAGCGCCGAGGACACCGGCGGAACCCGTGCTGCTGTTGAGTTCCAGCCAGGCGAGGCCGATGCGCCTTGCAGCCTCGGGATCGGCGGCCGCGATGCCGTCCTGGAACGCACGGTAGAGTTCGCGCGCCGTCTGCACCGCCAGTTGCGCTGCCGCCGGGTCGTCAGCCGCGAGAACCCGGTCCAGTTCCTCTTCGATCCTGAGCGCGATGAGCCGTGTCGCCTCGGCGAAGACCGCTTGCCGGTCCTCGCGCATCGTCGCGTTCAGAAGACCGTCAGGCTCGATATCGCTTTCGCGGTCCAGCCATTCCACCGCACCGGTCGAGTATTCCGAACCCCGATAGGGTTCGGACCAGGCGGTCTCGATGTCGTCCCAGGGCAGGGGCTCGAGACCTCCAAGAAAGAGCGTCAGTCGGTAGGCCGCCGCCTCGGGAAGCCAGGGAGCCTCCTTGGCCGGCGTCGCGGCGACGGGTCCGGTCAGGACGAGCGCACTTGCGAGTGTGGCGAGCAGCACTCTCATAGTATTTCGCATCACCACGGCCTCCAAGGTAAAAAGTTAGACATGGCTAACTTATCTACCCGAAGCAAACAAGTTGTCAATCCCGCTGTTTCGCTGCAAAGTCCCAAGTATGACAAAGCTGCAATCACATGGGCGTGAGCCATTCGAGGCTGTCGACAGGGCTCCCGAGGCGCAGGCCGAAGGCTTTGCGACCGTGCGTCAGGCACATGAAAGCGAGATGGCGGAGGATTACGTCGAACTGATCGCGGAACTGATCGAGACACGCGGAGAGGCCAGACCGGTCGAGATCGCCGAACGGCTTGGCGTGAAGCCGCCGACCGTGACCAAGAACATCTCGCGGCTCAAGGCTGCCGGTCTGGTGCGGCGGGAACCTTACCGCGCGATATTCCTGACCGACGCGGGGCAGAAATTGGCCGAGACCTGTAGCAGGCGTCACAGGATCGTCGTCGCGTTTCTCCTGAGCCTCGGGATCGACGAAGAGACCGCGGAACGGGATGCGGAGGGGATCGAGCATCACGTCAGCGGGACGACATTGGAGGCGTTCGAGAGACGGCTCAATCAGAAATGAGCATGCCGCGGCACCCGTTCCGTCGTTTCCGTGCCGGGCCTTCACGCGTCTGAAACGTTCGGACAAGCGCAATTTTGACCAGCCGGGACTCTGCGACAGAAGGATGGTTGCGGACCGGGCAACAAGTCCGAAGGCGATGCAGGTCACCGCCGCATACTGAAGGATATCGAGGCAATTCCGAGATCTGGCCCGAACCCGGCCACGTTGGTGGCGTTGAAGATCCGGTCGGGCCGAAACTGGTCGTCGACGACATCGCCCGGAAAGAAGAACTATTGGCGGTTTGTCACGGGGACGACCGCCCCGCCCGGGAAGGCAAGCGTGCCTGGTCCCGGTCCGAAGTTGCTTCTGTAATTTGTGTGCCTAAGTCCTCTTGTGACTGCAGATTCAAGCGTGATTGCCATCGGTCGGGCGACAATCGCCGACCTGTGAAACCCAGGTGAAGCTTGTGATGCGCGCCGCATAAAGCTACACCCACTGTAGGTAATTTGGAGGGCCCGAAATGTTGACGATTGGGTCGCTTGCGAAGAAGACCGGAACGAAAGTGCAAACCATCCGGTATTACGAGCAGATCGGGCTCATGCCGGAGCCCGGCAGGACCGAGGGCGGCCAACGCCGCTATGGCGAGGCCGAGCTCGACCGTCTGTCGTTCGTCAGGCACGCACGGCAGCTGGGGTTTTCGCTGGGCGCAATCCGTGAACTCCTCGATCTCAGCGATCATCCGGGAAAGTCCTGTTCCGAGGCGGATGCAATCGCCCGTCGGCAACTCAAACAGGTCGAGCAACGACTGGCGCGGCTCGAGGCGCTGCGCACGGAGCTGAAGCGGATGGTGCTTGAGTGCAGCGGCGGGCAGACTTCCGATTGCCGCGTGCTCGAGGTGCTGCGAGACCATTCCGAATGCCTGACCGAGCATGAAGAAATCGGCGCCTAGGTGTCTGTTCCCAGGGTTTGATGGTGCGATCCATTCGTTGGAACGGAAGGACCCCTTGCGGGACAGATACGCCAAGGCTGCGTTGCGACCGCGCAGCCGATCGGGCAATTATCCGTGCCATCGCGGCACCTGGATCTCGGTGTGACGGGCAGAGACTTCCTGATCGTTCCAAAGGACGATCAGCCGTGCGTCGACACTGAAATGCGCGGTATCGGCCCGCATCGTCAGCGTGCTCTCGACCTTCGCGGTTCCGTCCGGTCGGCGGTATTCGGCGCGGTGCCGGACTGTGGACCGGGCGGACAAGGGGCTTCCCAACAAGACGCTATGGTCCGCGCGGGTGGTGAAGGCGAATGTCGTGGCAACATCGGTCAGGTGGAGGGCCGTCTCAGGCTGGTGCCAGCCATCGCGGCGCGTTCCGTCGGAAGTGAGCTCCGACATCCGTGCGAGTGGCGGGGCGGACAGCAGTTCAAACGGCTTGTGGCGGGGCAGGTCGGTCACGGCCGGCAAGGATGCCGCGCAATCGGTTGGCGCATTGGCGAATTCCGGAACGTCCAGATCGCCGTTGATGATCCGCGGTGGCGCCGCTGCTTGCGATGGCCAGATCATCGGCCAGTAGGACGATGACAGCGACACCCGAAGCCGGTGGCCCTGCGCCAGCCGATAGGCCGTTGTCGGGAACACGAGCCTCAGTTCGCGGCGGCCGGTCGCGGGGCCCGCTGCCGGCGTCTCGAAGGCCGCGTCAAGTGCCAGGTTGCGAGTGGTGCGCGAAATCAGGGCGGTGGTGCCGTCAGGTGCGACATCGACCAGCCGCGCTGTGATCTGTCCGCGTCCATCCTCGGTCGATATCGTCAGCCCCAGCGTGGCTGCACCGAAGAGGATGCGGTCCTCGGCCAGAGGCGGTGACGTAAATTCCAGGGACAGGGCGTCATCCCGGGCCTGATCGAGCGGCAGCCCGCCATACCGGCCGAAATACCCGGTATCTCCGGCCGCACGGCCGATGCGTAGGTCGTCCGGGACCACCCAGTCTCCGTCCGCCTGCGGCCTGGATCCAAGACCGCCTGCGCCCAGCGTCCAGATCCTCGGCTCGGTGCAGCTTTGGGGCGCATCCGTCGCCAACCAGCCTCCGCGTCGCGTATCGAGCGCGTCGGCCGGCCGGTCATATTCGCGCAGCCATACCCGCAACCGCGGCCAGTCAGGCGGGGCGGCGTCAGCCTTCAGCCAGTGGTCCCACCACGCCAGCGCAAGTGCCTGAAACCCAATCGCGGGGCCGGGATGGCCGTGGTCGGGATAGTGATGGCCCCAGGGGCCGACCACGCCCCAGGTCAGATCCGGCCGGGCCGAGACAAGCGCCATGACCGAATTGGAATAACGGTCCGCCCATCCACCGATGGCAAGGATCGGACGCGACAGCCGGTCTGCCTGGTGGGTCACCGAACCGTGCCGCCAATAGACCCCCCTTGCTTCCTCGCGGATCCAGGGCTCGAGAGGAAAGGCAAGATTGTCCAGCCGGTACCGCCATCTGGCCATCCAGTCCATCCCGACGCTCGGCGTCGGAGGTGCGGCAAGGATCGCGGGCAAGGTTGCGCCCCATTCCAGCGTATCGGTCAGCAGGCAGCCGCCCATGTGGTGGATGTCGTCCTCGTAGCGGTCATGGGTCGCGCAGACCGCGATGACCGCCTTGAGCGCGTCGGGCGCATCGACATTGGCCTGGAGCGCGGCCGTCCCGCCCCAAGAGGTGCCGAACATCCCGACCGCGCCCGAACACCAGGGCTGCGCTGCGATCCAGTCGATCACGTGGCGTGCATCCGCCAGTTCGTGATCTGAATACATGTCCTCCATCACGCCTTCGCTGTCACCAGATCCGCGCATGTCGACCCTGAGGCATGCATAGCCGTTGGCCGCGAAATACGGGTGATTGCGCGCATCGCGGGCCCGAACCATGTCGGCCTTGCGATAGGGGATATACTCCAGGAGAGCGGGCACCGGATCGCGGTCCGCGCCGTCGGGCAGCCAAAGCCGCGCGGCAAGCCGGATGCCGTCGGGCATCGGGATCCACAGATGCTCGATCTCTGTGAAGGAGCGCGGCTCTACGAAATCTGCCATCCGACTTTCCTTGAAACATTGCAGCGAACAATGGATGTCAGGCGAAATTCTGCGACTGAAATTGAATTTGACAGAATAATTCTTTTCTGACCACACTTTCAATCAAGGAAACCACTATGACCGATTTCGGGAGATGGCCCATGTCCCAATCCGAGAATGTCGTGGCGATGGCCGACAGCCTTCAGTCGCTGGGCGGCGAAGTGCGCCAGTTGCGCAAGGCACGCGGGCTGACGCTGAAGGCGTTGAGCCGTCAGGCCGGTATCTCGCTCAGCCACCTGTCCGCGATCGAGCGTGGTGCGTCCAAGCCTTCGGTCGATGTGCTGGGGTGCATTGCCGGCGGCCTTGATGTGACGCCAGACTGGTTCTTCGCCCGCCGACCGGGCGCCGGCCCGATGGAGCGGGCGCATGTGGTGCGGAGTCAGAACCGACGCAACCTGAACACGCTGTACGGGCAGGGACTGGCCGAGCTGGGCTATGACGACAGCCTGCTGTCCAGTTCCATTGGCGGGCAGTTCTACATGGGGCTTGCGGTCTATGCGCCCTATGCCGAGCGGCCTGCGGCCGCGCTTCACGAACACGAGGGCGAAGAGCACGGGATTGTCCTGGAGGGCGAGCTTGAGATGCGGATCGGGGATGAGACGGTCACGCTGCGCGCCGGAGACAGCTACAGCTTCGACGCCCGGATCTCGCATCATGCCCGCAACCGGACGGATCAGGTCTGTCGCCTCGTGTGGGCCGTGTCGCCGGTCGTGATCCCGAAAAGCGTCGAGGCGGAGGCGCCCCTTGCCGAAGGAACCCGGAAATGACCCGCGACCCGCTGCTGCAGCCGTACCGGCTGAAGCATCTGACCCTGAAGAACAGGGTCATGACGACCGCGCATGAACCGGCTTATCCGGAAGACGGAATGCCCAAGGAGCGCTACCGCGCCTATCACGAGACCCGCGCCAGGGCCGGCGTGGCGCTGACGATGACGGCCGGTTCCGCCACGGTCAGCCGCGACAGCCCGCCGGTCTTCAACAACATCCTTGCCTACAAGGACGAGGTCGTCCCGTGGCTGGCGGACCTGGCCGATGCCTGCCACCAGCATGGCTGCGCGGTGATGATCCAGCTGACCCACCTCGGTCGCCGGACCGGCTGGAACAAGGGCGACTGGCTGCCCTCGGTGTCGGCGTCGCACTTTCGCGAGCCCGCGCACCGGGCCTTTCCGAAACGGATCGAGGATTTCGACATCGCGCGGATCCTGACGGACTATGCCGATGCGGCCGAGCGGATGCAGGCCGCCGGTCTCGACGGGATCGAGCTGCAGGCCTATGGCCACCTGATCGACCAGTTCTGGTCTGGGCTGACCAACAGGATGGACGCGCCATATGGCGGCACGTTCGATGACCGCCTGCGCTTCGGGTTGGAGGTGATCGGCGCGATCCGCGACCGGGTCGGCCCCGATTTCATCCTGGGCGTGCGCTTTACGGCGGACGAGACCGAGGCGGGCGGGATCACCGAGGCCGAAGGGCTGGAGATCGCCCGCCGCCTGCGCGACACGGGCCAGGTCGATTTCCTGAACGTGATCCGGGGCCGTATCCATACCGACCCGGCGATGACCGACGTGATTCCCGTGCAGGGAATGAAAAGCGCGCCGCATCTCGATTTCGCAGGCCGCGTCCGGGCCGAAACGGGCATGCCCACCTTCCACGCCGCGCGCATTCCCGATGTGGCGACCGCGCGGCACGCGATCTCGAACGGTCTTCTCGACATGGTCGGGATGACCCGTGCGCACATGGCCGATCCGCTGATCGTGCAGAAGATCGTGAACGGGCGCGAGGACGACATCAGGCCATGCGTCGGGGCCACCTATTGCCTTGACCGGATTTACCAGGCCGGCGACGCGCTGTGCATCCACAACCCGGCCACGGGGCGCGAGTTGACGCTGCCGCACGAGGTGCCGCCTGCCGATCATTCGAAACGGGTTGTCGTGGTCGGGGCCGGCCCCGCGGGGCTGGAGGCCGCACGGGTGGCGGCGGAACGCGGGCACTCGGTCACGGTGTTCGAGGCCGCGAGCGATCCCGGCGGGCAGGTCCGGCTGACCGCGCGGTCCCGGCGGCGGGCCGAGATGATCGGCATCATCGACTGGCGCATGGCGCAATGTGCGGCCCGCGACGTGGCCTTTCACTTCAACAGCTTCGCAACTGCCGAGGATGTGACCGCGCTGAGACCCGATGTCGTCGTGATCGCCACCGGCGGTCTGCCGGAAACGACGATTCTGGAGGACGGCGGGGAGCTGGGAATTTCGGCCTGGGACCTGATTTCAGGAGACGTCAAGCCGGGCGAGCGGGTGCTGATCTATGACGATGCCGGCGACCACCCGGCCTTGATGGCGGCCGAGGTCGTGGCCGAGGCGGGCGGCCATGTCGAAGTGATGACCCGCGACCGCAGTTTCGCGCCCGAGATCATGGCGATGAACCTGGTCCCCTACATGCGCGCGCTGCAGGACAAGGACGCCGTGTTCACGGTCGCCCGCACGCTCAAGTCCATCCGGCGCGACGGCAACAGGCTGTCCGCTGTGATCGGGACAGACTATTCCGGTTTTGTCGAGACCCGGAGCTTCGATCAGGTGGTCGTGAACCAGGGCACCCTGCCGCTCGACGACCTCTATTTCGAGCTCAAGCCGCGGTCGCGCAATCGCGGCGAGGTGGACCAGGTGGCGCTGGTCTCGTCCGCCGGTCCGGTCTTCACGGTACGAAATCCCGGTGGCGCGTTCGATCTGTATCGCATCGGCGATGCGGTGGCCTCCCGCAACATCCATGCGGCAATCTATGACGCGTTGCGGATCGGGCTTCGGTGGTGAAACGGCCGGCGTTCGCTTGTTCGGGGATTCGGCGGGAATTTTTGCAGAATTTTCCCGTGTTGAATAAATTCTGCGGTAGACTTCCGTAACGGAAAGCACTCTTGGGGGATTCGCAAAGGTGCCACCGACTGCCGGAAACAAACGTCTGACCCGGGACGAGGGTGTCGCCACCTTCGGGGCCGAAGTGCGCGAATTGCGCAAGGCCCGCCAGATGACGCTGGCCAACCTGGCCGAGGCCAGCGGGGTCTCGATCAGCCATCTGAGCGCCATAGAGCGCGGTACCGTGAATCCGACCCTCGGCAAGATCACAAGGATCGCGGAGGCGCTCGGTGTGCCCGAGGAGTGGTTTTTCTCGTTCCGACCGGGCTCGGGGGCGCTGGAACGGCGGTATGTCGTGCGCAGCGGACATCGGCGCAATCTGAACCTTCTTTACGGCGAGACAGTCGAGGAAGCCGGCTATTCCGATGCGCTGCTGTCCTCGTCCATCGGCGGCGGGTTTCACATGGGGTTATCCGACTACCCGCCCTACAGCGAAGCGGTCATGGACGAGCTCTATTCCCGCGAAGGCGAACAGCACGGTTTCGTCCTGGAGGGGGAATTGGTCCTGCGCCTGGAAGATGAGGAGATCACCGTTCGCGCGGGCGACAGCTTCAGCTTTCCCGGCGAGGTTCTGCACAGCACGCGCAACAAAAGCGCGCATCCCGCCCGCCTGATCTGGGCGAATTCGCCCGTGATCATACCGAAATACGCGGTTCTCGATAAGACAGAGAGCACACCGGAGCAGGCCGCGAGAACCAAGAAATCCGGTACCTGAACAACAACCGAATGGAACCGCCTGCTGCCGGGCGGACCGAAACAAGAAACAAGAACAGGGAGACGACCATGAACCCCCAAAAGACCAACGGCCTGTCGCGCCGTTCTCTCCTGGCGAGCGCGGGTGCCTTCGGCGCCGCGAGTCTTGCCTATCCCCGGATGGCGATCAGCCAGGACGGCAAGATCCTGACCGTGCGATCCTATTCGGATCTGCAGCTCCTTGATCCGGCTTTCCGCCTGTCGCTGCCCGAAGAGGATATCATCCGGGCGATATACCCGCCGCTGATCGAACCGGTCGCGGGTGATGTATGGCAATGGAAGATGGTAGCCGCGGCCTCGATCGAACAGCTTGACGGTCTGACCGTCGCGTTCACGCTGAAGGACAACATGGGCTTCACCGACGGCTATGGCGAGGTGACCGCGGACGATGTGAAATTCTCGATCGAACGCATTGCCGACCCGGCCAATGAAAGCCCCTATGCCGGCGACTGGTCGGCTTTGAAGGAGGTTGAGGTCAAGGACAGGCTCTCGGGACTCATTCACCTCAAGAACAAGTTCGTCCCCCTCTGGACGACGACCCTGCCGACGCCGGCCTCGTGCATCGTGTCCCGGAAGGCGGTCGAGGAGATCGGCGGCAAGATCGAGACGACACCCGTGGCGCAGTCGGGCCAATACCTGTTGACCGAATGGGTGCCCAAGCAAAGGACCATCCTGAAGCGCAACCCCGACTGGGCGCATGAACCGGGCGGGTTCGAGGAAATCCACATCATTCCGATCGAGGACCCGGCGACGGCCGAGCGCGGGTTCGAGGCGGGCGATCTGGACTATACCTGGACATCGGTGTCCTCTCTGCCACGTCTGAAGGAAAGCCCGCCGGCCGGCAGCGTCGTTCTTGAAAAGCCGTCGCTCGCTTATGTCTGGCTGGGCATGAACAAGGACAACGAAGCGCTCAAGGATGTGCGCATCCGTCGCGCGATCCAGCACGCCATCGACCGCGAAGTCGTCGTCGATGCCGCCTATTTCGGGGCCGCCTCCGTCGGCAACGGGATCATCGCGCCGGGTCTGCCCGGCAACCGCGACAGCGTGACCTACGACTACGATCCCGACCGCGCGCGCGAGCTTCTGGCCGAAGCGGGCGCCGAAGGGCTTAGCGTGACGCTGGACATCCTGAACCAGACCGAGCGCCTGACGGCCGCGCAGGTGATCCAGGCGAACCTCGCCGATGTGGGCATCAACTGCGAGATCAAGCAGAACGACAGCGGCACATTCTGGTCCCTGGGCTCAAAAGAGGGTGACTACTTCCTGGAGCTGCAACTGGTTCTCGGCCGATATTCGATGCAACCGGACCCGAGCTGGGCCACCGTGTGGTTCACGCCGGAACAGATCGGCGTGTGGAACTGGGAACGCTTCGACAGTGCCGAATACAAGGAGTTGCACGAGGCGGGACTTGTCGAAAGCGACCCGGCCAAGCGCGACGAGATCTACAAGAAGATGCAGGCGCTGATGGATGAAAGCGGCTGTTATGTCTTTCTGACCCACGAGGTTGTCGGCGCTATCCACAAGGACACGATCGAACCGGGCCTCAAGCCGAACGGGGAATCCCTGCTGGCGGATTTCAAGCCGGCATAGCGCCATCGGGCGGGCCGAGCGGCCCGTCCCCTTTCCCCGCGGAGGGTCCAGCATGCTGAACTACGCCGTCAAGCGGTTGGGCCTGGCCGTGGCCATCGTGTCGGTCGCGATGTTCCTGCTCTTTTGCATGATCTATCTCGTGCCGGGCGATCCCGCCTCGGTCGCCCTCGGGCCAAGGGCCACCGATGCGATGAAGGAGGCGCTTCGCGTCAAGATGGGCCTCGACCAGCCGATCTGGGTACAGTTCTGGAATTTCTTCTCGGGGGCCTGGACGGGTGATCTGGGCCAGGAGGTGCTGTCGGGCCGCCCGGTTCTCGATGTCGTCCTTGAACAGCTGCCCTTCACGCTGGCCCTGATCGCCGGCGGGATCACCTGGTCGGTGGCCATCGGCATCCCGCTGGGCTGCTGGGCCGCGATCAACCGGGGCAGTTTCGCCGACCGGCTGGTGGGCATCCTGTCGGTTGCGGTGATCGCGGTACCGTCCTTCGTGATCGCGATCTACGCGCTTCTCATATTTTCCGTCTCGCTGCGCTGGCTGCCGGCCATCGGGGCCGGTGAGCCCGGTCACCTCGGGGACCAGATTGTCCACCTGATCCTGCCGTCGCTTGCCGTGGGGCTGGGCTGGGTCGGCTATATCGCGCGCATGGTGCGCGCATCCATGCTGGAAGTGCTGGAGGCAAGCCATATTCGCACCGCGCGGGCCTTCGGCCTGCCGGAGAACATGATCACCTATCGCTATGCGCTGACCATCGCGATCCTGCCCACCATCACGCTGCTGGGCGTCGGCATCGGGCAGATGCTGTCCTCGGCCGTGTTCGCCGAAATCGTTTTTGCCCGGCCGGGCGTCGGCAAGCTGGTCTATGACGCCATCCTGACCCGGAACTTCCCCGTGGTCACCGGCGCCGTCCTCGTCACCACCGTGATCTTCGTTCTTCTGAACCTCGTCGCGGACCTTATCGTAGGAGCATTGGACCCCCGTGTCAGAAGCAGCTTCTAACCCGCCCGCCGCCGCACGGTCCGAGCTGTGGAAATCCTTTCGCAGGCTCCTGCGCGAGCCGCTCGGCGTTTTCGGCCTGTCGCTGGTCGTCCTCGTCATCCTGGCGGCGGTTTTTGCCGATGTCCTGACCCAATGGGATCCGACCCGGATCAATCCGCGCGACCGGTTCCTCGGCCCCTCCGGCGAACACCTTCTGGGAACGGATCAGCTTGGCCGTGACCTGTTTGCCCGTGTTCTACACGGCGGGCGGATCGCGCTCTACGTGGCGCTGGTCTCGACCGCGATCTCGCTGGCGATCGGGATCGTGTTGGGGCTGATCGCGGGCTACGGGCCGCGCTGGCTGGACAACCTGATGATCCTGCTCTTCGACGCCACCAAGAGCTTTCCCACCGTGATGCTGGCGCTGGCGCTTGTCACCATCGTCGGCCCGTCGCTGACGGCCGTGGTCGTTGTCGTCATCATCGTCAACGTGCCGGGATATGCCCGCATCATCCGAACCCAGACGATTGCGATCAAATCGTCGGAATTCGTGACCGCGGCCCAGAGCATGGGCGCGTCCAATGCCCGCATCCTCGGTGTCCACATCATGCCCAACGTGATCGGGCCGCTGGTGATCCTTGCCTCGATGGACATCCCGGTGGTCATCGCCATCGAGGCAGGGATGAGCTTTCTGGGTCTTGGCGTGCGCCCGCCGACCCCCAGTTGGGGTTCGATCCTGAATGACGGCTTCAGCCAGATCAGGGACACCGCCTGGATCGCCATCGCGGGCGGCCTGCCGATCATCATCACGACGCTGGGCTTCACTTTCCTTGGCGAAACGCTGCGGGACGTGTTCGACCCGCGGCTGAAAGGGCGCTGATGACAACCCTCTCCGTATCCGGCCTGAATGTCTGGTTCTCGACAGAGGACGGACCGCTGCACGCGCTCAAGGACGTGACGTTCGATATTCCCGAACGCCGCATCGTCGGAATCGTGGGGGAATCGGGCTGCGGCAAGAGTACGCTGATCAACGCGATCCTCGGGCTTTTGGCCGACAACGGAGAAATCCGCAACGGCGAGATCCTGTTCGAGGGGCAGAGCGACCTGACGAAACTCACCCGGCGCGAGATGCAGGACTTGCGCGGCCCGCGCATATCCACCGTGTTTCAGGACCCGATGGGGGCGCTGAACCCGGTCCTGTCCGTGGGCGAGCAGATGATCAACATTCAGTACCGCTCGGGCCAGTCGAAGGCCGAAAAAGCCGCCCGTGCCATCGAGATGCTCAAGCTGGTGCGCATCCCCGATGCCGACAGCGCGTTGAACCGGTATCCGCACCAGTTCTCGGGCGGCATGAAGCAGCGGATCGCGATTGCCATGTCGCTGATGATGGAGCCCGCGCTTCTGATCGCCGATGAACCGACCACGGCGCTCGACGCGACGCTCGAGGTCGCAACGATCGAGCTCTTGCAGGATCTTCAGGAGCAGATCGGCTGTTCGGTGATGTTCATCTCGCACCATCTGGGGGTGATTGCGGAACTGTGCCAGGACGTGGTTGTCATGTATGCCGGCGAAGTCGTCGAACGTGGCACCGTGCGCGATGTCTTCCACGACCCCCGCCACCCCTATACCCGCAGGCTTCTGGAATGCGATCCCGCGCGGCAGACCGAACGCACGCGGGTGCTGCCGACGATCCCCGGCGAAATCCCCGATCTGCGCCATCGGCCCGAGGGCTGTGTCTTTGCGCCCCGTTGCCTGGAACGGCATCCGGGATGCGACATGGCCCAGAGCGAGCGGATGGTTGCGCCTGGCCACGCCGCGCGGTGCAATCTGGTCGATCAATCGGCGGCAGAGGGAGAAAGCGCATGAGCGACGATCCGATCCTTTCCGTCGATGACGTTCAGGTTTCCTTTCCGGTCGGCGGCCTGGCGAGCAGAAGCGCCATTCTCGGGGTCGCGGGCGTCAGCTTTCAGGTCCGCCCCGGCGAGACCTTCGCGCTGGTGGGCGAAAGCGGATCCGGCAAGACCACGCTGGCCCGCGCCATCAACGGGTTGCAGGAAATCAGCGCGGGTTCGATCACCTTCGAGGGCGGGCGCATCGACAGGCTCGGCAAGCGCGAGATGAAGCCGATCCGCAAGCGCATGTCGATGATGTTCCAGGACCCGGTGGGCTCGCTTTCTCCGCGGATGACCGTGGGGGATCTGGTGACCGAGCCCTACCGGATCCACGGTTCCGACGGGCGTGATCTTCGGGCCGAGACCGAGCGGCTTCTGTCGCTTGTCGGTCTGCCGGCGAATTTCGCATCGCGCTATCCGCATCAGCTCTCGGGCGGGCAGGCGCGGCGTGTCGGCGTGGCGCGGGCCATCGCGCTCGACCCCGCGCTGGTCATCGCGGACGAGCCGACTGCGGGGCTGGACGTGTCCGTGCAGGGCGAGGTTCTGAACCTGCTCAACGATCTGCGCGAACGCTTGGGCCTTGCGATGGTGATCATCACCCACAACCTGCATGTGGTGCATCACGTGGCCGACCGGACGGCGGTGATGTATCTGGGCCGCTTCGTCGAGAAGGGCGAGACCGAGGCGATGTTCTCCGCCCCCTGCCATCCTTATACTGCGGCGCTTCTGTCGGCGAACCCCGAGCCCGATCCCGACAAGGTACACGACCGGATCACGCTGCCCGCCGAGGTTCCCTCGCTCCTGTCGCGGCCATCGGGCTGCGAATTCCACACCCGCTGCCCCTGGGCGCAGGAGACATGCAAGACGGTTCCGCCGCCACCGGGCGACGTGACCTGCCATTTCCCGCTGGCGCCCGGCGCCAGGCCACCCGAATTGGAGTCCGCCCGATGACCGAAGTGATCGAAACCGTCTGGATCCCGATGCCGGACGGAGCCCGTCTTGCGGCGCGGCTTTGGCTGCCCGATGGCGCCCGCGAGACCCCGGTTCCCTGTATCCTGGAATACATCCCCTATCGCCGCCGCGACCGGACGCGGATGCGCGACGAAAGCATGCACCCGCATTTCGCCGAGGCGGGCTATGCCGCAATACGGGTGGACATTCGCGGATATGGCGACAGCGACGGGCTGGCCGAGGACGAGTATTCCCACCAGGAGATCCGGGACGGTCACGATATCGTCCAGTGGATCGCCGGTCAGGATTGGTGCGACGGCAATGTCGGCATGTTCGGTAAGAGTTGGGGCGCCTACAACGCCTTCCAGGTTGCCGCGACGCGGCCTCCGGCGCTGAAGGCCATCGCCCCCGTGATGGGCACCGATGACCGCTGGCGCGAGGATATCCATTTCTATGGCGGTTGCCTGGCCAACGACAATTTCTGGTGGGGCTCGATCATGCAGCTCTACAACGCCATGCCGCCCGATCCCGCGATCGTCGGCGACACCTGGCGCGAGATGTGGCGGGAGCGGCTTGAAGGGGCGCGGTTCTGGCCCGCGATGTGGCTCGAGCATCAGACCCATGACGAGATGTGGCGGCGCGGCTCGATCTGCGAGGAGTACGGCGATGTCGAGGTGCCGGTCTATTTCTTCGGCGGCTGGGCCGATCTTTTCCGCGACACGCCGTTCCGCATTGCCGAACACCTGACGGGGCCGGTCAAGGTGATGATGGGCCCCTGGGCGCATCTGTTTCCGCATGAGGGCGCGCCGGGGCCGCGGGCGGATTTCGTGGCCGAGGTGATCCGGTTCTGGGACCATTGGCTGAAGGGCATCGACACCGGGTTGATGGACGAACCCCCGCTGCGCTTCTACCTGCAGGACAGCGCGCCGCCCTCGGGAACCATAATGCACCGGCCGGGCCGATGGGTCGAGGAGGTCTCCTGGCCTTCGCCCAACGTCGCCGAGACGGTGCTCTGGCTGAACAACGAAACCCTGGAAGGGGCAGCGGGGCAGGGGCCGGCCCTGTCGATCTGCTCCCCGCAGACCTTCGGGGCGGCCGGGGGCGACATGTGCAGCTTTGCGATCCCCGGCGACATGCCGGCGGATTGCCGGATCGACGCCGGTGGCGCGCTGCAGTTCCGGGGTGGGGTGCTGGACGCTCCGCTGGAAATCCTCGGCCAGCCCCGGATCGAGTTGACGGCGGCGGCCGACCGCAAGCAAGGCTTTGTCGCCGCTCTTCTCGTGGACGAAGCGCCCGATGGGGCACAGACCCTTGTGGCGCGGGGGTTCTGCAATCTCACCCATCGAGACAGCGACACCGAGCCCTCGCCCGTGGTGCCGGGCGAGGAGATGCGCCTGAGCGTTCCGCTCTATGGCACCGGCTACCGGGTTCTTGCCGGGCACCGGCTGGTCGTGCAGATCGCCTCGGCCTACTGGCCGATCCTCTGGCCGGCGCCGGAACCGGTGACGCTGACGATCCGGCCGGGAAGCTCGGCCCTGCACCTTCCTCTGCGGGTCGAGACACCCGATGCCCCGGAGCCGCGCTCTTTGCCCGAGCCGCCCAGGCGCGGCGGCAGGCGTCCGCTGACGCATGTGCGCGACGGCTCGATGGAGCGGTCGTTCCACACCGATCTGACCGATGGTGCGACATTGCACCGCTTTTTCAGCGACGGCGGCGTCTTCGGCCCCGTGGGCGACATGCGCCTTGACGATATCGGCACGGTGCTCAGCGACATCTCCGACCGTCGCTACACGATCCACGCCGACGACCCGCTGAGCGCCCGGGCCACGATGGAGCAGACCGCCAGCTTCACGCGCGACGACTGGACCGCGAAGATCCATACCATCTCGGAACAGACCGCGACCACGACGGAGTTTCACCTGACCGCCCGCATCACCTGCTGGGACGGCGACGACGTCTTTTTCGAAAACGAAGAGACCTTCACGATACCAAGGAACGGCATGTGATGGCGGATATCGCGACAAGAACGGACTTTCCGCGCCGGGTGCGCGAGATCGAGAACACCTGGATCCCGATGCCCGACGGCACCCGTCTGGCCGCCCGCATCTGGCTGCCGGTCGATGCCGAGGACGACCCGGTGCCGGCGATCCTGGAATACCTTCCCTATCGCAAGCGCGACGGAACGGTGGAGCGCGATCACACGACCCATCCCTACTTCGCCGGATATGGCTATGCAGGTGTGCGGGTGGACATGCGCGGCACCGGCGACAGCGAAGGCGTGTGCCTGGGCGAATACCTTGCGCAGGAACAGGACGACGGGGTGGCGGTCATCGAGTGGCTGGCCGCGCAGCCGTGGTGCTCCGGCAAGGTAGGCATGATCGGGATCAGCTGGGGCGGGTTCAACGGGCTTCAGATCGCCGCGCGGGGACCCGAGGCCCTGGGCGCGGTGATCACGCTGTGCTCGACCGACGATCGCTATGCCGACGACATCCATTTCATGGGCGGGGCCATGCTGACCGACAAGCTTGCCTGGGGCGGCACGGCCTTCGCCATTTCGAACACCCCGCCCGATCCGGCCATCGTGGGCGACCGCTGGCGCGAAATGTGGGTCGAGAGGATGGAAAACAACGGGTTGTGGTTTCTCGACTGGGTGCGCCATCAGCGCCGCGACGACTTCTACCGGCATGGCTCGATCTGCGAGGACTGGAGCGCGGTGCGTGTGCCGGTCTATGCGGTGGGCGGCTATGCGGACGGTTATACCAATCCGATCTTTCGCATGATGGAGCACCTGCCGGGGTCGAAAAAGGCGCTGGTCGGTCCCTGGGCCCACAAATATCCGCATTTCGCCACGCCGGAACCCCGGATCGGCTTCCTTCAGGAATGCCTGCGCTGGTGGGACCAGCACCTCAAGGGCATCGACACGGGCATCATGGACGAGCCGATGATCCGCGCCTGGATGCAGGATCCCGCCCCGCCGTCGCCGCACGCGATCCCTCGACCCGGGCGCTGGATCGGCGCGGGCGGCTGGCCGGTCGCGGGCGCCGATGTTCAGGTGCTTCATCTCTCGCGCCAAGGGCTCGGCCCGTCGCCGGTCGACGCCGAAGAGCCGATCCCGGTTGCGTCGCCGGAAACGGCCGGGTGGACAGCCCAGACCTGGTGCATCTACGGGCTCGATCCCGACGGTCCGCTGGACCAGAACGGCGAGACGGGGCTGATGTGCTCGTTCGAGACGGAGCCGCTGGCGGAGGAACTGGAGATCTTCGGCTTTCCGATCCTGCACGCACAGGTCCGCAGCAGCACGCCACAGGCCAATCTTGCCGCCGTGCTGTCGATGGTGGCCCCGGATGGCCGCGCCCGGCTGGTCAGCTTCGGCATCCTGAACCTGGCCCATCGGGGCGGCCACGCCACGCCCGAACCGATGCCCGAAGACCGGGCCGTGCCGGTGACGGTGCAACTGAACGTCATCGGTCAGAAAGTGCCGGCCGGATACCGCCTGCGGCTGGCTGTGTCCTCTGCCTATTGGCCGATGATCTGGCCATCGCCGGAAAGGGCGGTGCTTTCGCTCACCGGGGCGACGCTCACCCTGCCGCTTCACGACCCGGCCCGCGACGGTCCGGACCTCGCGCCTTTCGGCCCGGCGGAAGGGGCCGCCCCGCTTCGGTCGGAGGAGATCAGCCCCGGTACATCGCGGCGGATCCGCGAGATAGACCTTGCCACCGGCGTCGAGACCACGACGCGAGCGATGGACACCGGTACGCATCGCCACCTGCATACCGGTCTGACGGTGGGTTACGGCAACACCGATACGTACCGCATCCATCCCGACGATCCGACCACGGCCACGATGACGAGCCAATGGCGCAAACGTTACGCGCGCGGCGATTGGATGGCCGAGCTTGAGACGACGGTCACGATGCGAGCGCTGCGCGACGCCTGGCATGTGACCGCACGCCTGGAGGCGCGCGATGCCGACGGGATGGTTTTGGTCCGGGACTGGGACGAGACAATCCCGCGCGACGGGGTCTGAGCGGGTGGGTGTCTTTCCGGAATTCGGCGCCGAGGCGCGGTCCCATGAGCTGACCACCGACGATGGCGTCACGATGCGGGTCGTGACCGCCGGCTCCGGTCCCGCGCTGGTGTTCGTGCCCGGCGGCGACCAGACGGCCGAGGCCTATTCCGAGCAGTTCGCGCGGCTATCGGACGGCTATCGCTGCATCTCCTACGATCCCCGCGGTGCGGGGCAGACCACGGCCCCGTCACCGCCCTGGACGATGGCCGACTACGCGCGCGATTGCGCCGCGGTGATCGACGCGTTCGCGGATGGGCGGGCTGCGGTGACCGGCCTGTCGCTCGGTGGGCTGGTGACGCAGGCCACGGCGATCGACTTTGCCTCCAAGGTGCGGCTTGCGATCCCGATGGGGACGGCGGCCCATATCGACGGCTTCACCCGGGACTGGATGCAGGCCGAGATCAATCTGCGGCGCGACGGCCTTCGTCTGCCGGACTATTTCCTGGCGCCGCATTACGCCGTCTATGCCTTTCCGGCGAAGGCACTGGCCGATCCGGCGCTCTGGGCGCAGGTGAAGGAAAGCTACACTGTCCGATTCCGCGACCGCGACCCGCAGGACACCATCGACCAGTGGCAGGCCTGTCTCGATTTCGACTGTCGAGAAGCGCTGAAATCCTGCCCGGTCCCGTTTCATGTCATCGCGTTTTCGCAAGACGTGCAGACGCCGCCCTCGATGTGCCGGCTGGTTGCGGACCTCGTCCCCGACGGCACCTTCCACGAGATCGAGGGGCTGGGCCATGTCTCGATGGTGCGCCACCGGCCCGAGATCGTGGCCGGCAAGCTGCGCGAGATCCTCGATGCCACGGTGGATCGGTCCTGAATGCCGCGTATCGCGATTGCCGGATTCCAGCATGAAACCAACAGCCTGTCTCCGGTGATGACGGATCTCGCCGCCTTCGAAATGGCGGATTCCTGGCCCGGGCTCCTGACGGGCGAGGACGTGATTACGCAAACGCGGGGGATGAACCTGCCCATTGCGGGATTTGCCGAGGCGGCGCGTGCGGCCGGCGCAGACCTCATCCCGATCCTCTGGTGCGCCGCAGAGCCGGCCGGGCACGTAAGCGACACCGCGTTTGACGAGATTGCCGGCCGGATCGTGGCCGGGGTCCATGCGGCCGGCGATATCGACATGCTCTACCTCGACCTTCACGGTGCGATGATCACGCAATCAGATGCCGACGGGGAGGGCGCGCTTCTGGTCCGGCTGCGGGCCGAGTTCGGGTCGAAACTGCCGATCGGGGTCAGCCTCGATCTGCACGCCAACGTGTCGGCCCGCATGGTGGACCTGGCCGATACGATCTGCATCTTCCGAACCTATCCGCATCTGGACATGGCCGAGACCGGCGCACGCGCCTTCGCCCGCCTGATGGCGTGCTTTCGGTCGGGCAGGCCCCAAAAAGCCTTTCGGAAAGCCGATTTCATCGTCCCGCTGCACGCCCAGCACACAGGCGCCGAGCCGGCGCGCAGCCTCTATGCAAGGCTGTACGACGACGCTGCAGCGCATGTGGAATTGGCGCTTGGATTTTCCGCTGGCGACACTCCGGACCGGGTGCCTTCGGTCCTCGCTTACGCCCAAACCCAGGGTCAAGCGGACGCGTTGGTCGAAACCACCTTTGCTGCGCTCAATGAGGCGCGCGGCTTTTTCGACACCACGCTCCTTGATGCAGGCGAGGCGGTTCGGGCCGCGATGGCGCATTCCGGCCGGGGCCCGGTGGTCCTGGTGGATGTCCAGGACAATCCGGGCGCCGGGGCCAGTTCCGACACGACCGGCCTGTTGCGTGCACTTGTCGCGGCGGGGGCCGGCGATGTTCTTATGGGGCTCTTCCATGATCCGACCTTGGCGGCACGGGCACATGAGGCGGGAACAGGCGCCGAGATCGAGGGCGCGTTGGGCGGCCGTTCCGGTGTTCGGGGCGACAGTCCTTTTGCGGGAAATTTCCATGTCGAGGCCCTGAGCCACGGTCAATGCCGCTACACCGGCGAGATGTATGGCGGCGGCACGGCGACGCTGGGGCCGAGCGCCGTGCTGTCCCCCATCGGGACCGGCATCCGCATTGTCGTCACCAGCATCCGAAACCAGTGCCTCGACCTGGGCCATTTCGCGCATTTTGGCCTCGATCCCGCCGCGGCCCGGATCGTCTGCGTCAAGAGCACGGCCCATTTTCGCGCGGCGTTCGAACCGATCGCGGCAACGGTAATCCCGGTCGCCAGCCCGGGGCTTTTTCCCTGCCGCATCTCGCCCCTGGACCCGGCCGGGCCATTGGCTTCGGTTTGATCCGAGAGGGTTTCGACTCCGGTCGGCATCTCACACCGACACGAAAACTCGGTGTCCGGTCCGGACCGACCAGATCGGGACGAAGAACCGCGTCCGGGACGCGAAATGTGTCGTCCCGGCCGGTAAGACCGGGCGCGTGTGCCGGCACGTCCTTCGCGGCGGGGTGGCATCCGGATTTTACTGGACAAGTGTGTCCATTACTGTTGTCCTGAATGGACACATGTGTCCAATGCCGCTGCGGCCCGTCTTGGTCTCGCGTCGGAAGCAGGAGCAGGGAAGTATGAAAACACATTACAGGGCCGTTGTGATCGGGGGCGGGGTCGTCGGCGCGTCCGTGCTGTACCACCTCAGCAAGTTCGGCTGGAAAGACGTTTGCCTGATCGAGCGGAACGTGCTCACTGCCGGATCCAGCTGGCACGCGGCCGGCGGCTTTCATGCCTTGAACGCCGATCCCAACATTGCCAGCCTGCAGGCCTATACCATCGACCTGCTCAGCGAGATCGAACGGGAATCGGGCCACTCGGTCGGGATGCACATGACCGGCGGGATGACGCTTGCGGGCACGCCCGATCGCTGGGAATGGCTGCAATCGGCATACCGGACGTTCCAATCCATCGGCATCGAGGACGTGCACCTGATTACCCCCGAAGAGGCCGGCGAGCGCTGCCCGATCATGTCGACGCATGGCATTCTGGGCGGCATGTGGGCCGACCGCGAGGGGTATGTGGACACCACCGGTACGGTCCATGCCTATGCCGGGGCGGCCAAGAAATACGGGGCCGAGGTGATCGAGCGCAACCGCGTGCTGGAACTGAACCAGACTGCCGACGGGTGGGAGGTCGTGACCGAAAAGGGCACGATCCAGACCGAGCATGTGATCAATGCCGCCGGTCTCTGGGCCAAGCAGGTGGGGCGCATGGCCGGGATCGAGCTGCCGGTGTCGCCACTGAACCATCATTACCTGATCTCGGACACGATTCCGGAGATCGAGGCGCTGGACTACGAGATTCCGCTGACCGTCGATCTGGAGGGGTTCACCTATGTCCGCCAGGACCAGAAGGGGATGCTGCTTGGGATTTACGAGGTCGATCACCAGCACTGGATGATGGACGGCGCGCCCTGGGAATACGGGTTCGAGCTGCAGCAGGAAGATCCCGACCGGATCGAACGCGAACTCACGCTGGGCTTTGAACGCTACCCCGTTCTGCAGAATGTCGGCGTCAAGACCTGGGTCAATGGCGCCTTCACCTTCTCGCCCGATGGCAACCCGCTGGTCGGGCCGGTGCGCGGCAAGCCCGGCTATTGGTGCGCCTGTGCGGTGATGGCGGGTTTCCTGCAGGGCGGCGGCGTCGGCAAGTCCCTGGCCGAATGGATGATCCACGGCGAACCGGAAGCCGACGTCTTCGGCATGGATGTGGCGCGCTACGGCGACTACGCAGGGAACAAGCGTTTCATCAAGGAAACGACCGGGCAATTCTATACGCGTCGCTTCGTTATGACCTATCCGAACGAGCAGCTGCCCGCGGGGCGGCCGCTCAGGATGGCGGGGGCCTATTCCGACATGACGTCCGCCGGGTGCCGGTGGGGCGCCAGCTGGGGGCTCGAGGTGCCGCTCTATTTCGCGCCCGAGGGGTTCGAGGAGACGCCGACCCTCAAGCGATCGAACGCCTTCGATCTGGTGGCCGAGGAATGCCGCGCGGTGCGCGAGGGCGTCGGGCTGTTGGACATTTCCGGCTTTTCCCGCTTCGAACTGTCCGGGGATGGGGCCGGGGCATGGCTCGACCGCATCATGGCGTCCACACTGCCGGGGCCGGGCCGGGCAAGGCTGGCACCGATGCTCAGCGCCGAAGGCAAGCTCAAGGGCGACCTGACCGTGTTCAACTGGGGCGACGGCACCTGGTGGATCATGGGCAGCTACTACCTGCGCGAATGGCATATGCGGTGGTTCCACGATCACATGGATGCGGGCGTCGGAATTCGGGATATCTCGGACGCGACCGTCGGGTTCAGCCTCTCGGGGCCGAACAGCCGCGCTGTGATGGAAAGACTGACCGACGGCCCGATAGCCGACTTGCCTTTCATGGGCTGCGGCAGTTTCGACCTGGGCCTGATCCGGGCCAAGGTCGGGCGGCTGTCCGTGACCGGAGAGCTGGGCTATGAAATCCACTGCGGCGCGGCCGAGCATATCGGCCTGCGCAAGCTGCTGCTGAAGGCGGGCGAGGGTCTCGGCATGCGCGAGATCGGGTTCAACGCGCTGCTCAGCCTGCGGCTGGAGAAGAGCTTTGGCATCTGGAGCGCGGAATTCACCCAAGGCTATACCCCGGGGCAGACTGGCATGGACCGCTGGATCGCCTGGGACAAGGGCGATTTCCTTGGCCGCGACGCGGCCCTGGCCGAGCGCGACGGCAATGGCCCGGATCAGGTCATCGCCACGCTGAAGATCGACGCGGAAGACGCCGATGCCAGCGGGTACGAGCCGGTCTGGCAGGATGGCAGACGCGTTGGTTTCGTCACTTCGGGCGGCTTTGGTCACACCGTCGGCAGCTCGCTTGCCATGGCCATGATCGACCGGGACCTGGCGGTGGAGGGCACGGTGTTGAGCGTGCATATTGTCGGCGCCGAACGGGCGGCCGAGGTCATCGCGCCTTCACCCTATGACCCGCAAGGGCAAGCGATGCGCGCATGACAACGCGCGACAAAGACAGCGCGCAACCGCGCCGCAAGGGGCGCAGGCGCGGGGCGGCCGAGACGGTATCCAAACGGACCCCGAACTACCGCCAACTTCGCAACCCGTTCCCGGTGATGTCCGTCTTTTCGGATGACGAAGCCGCGAACATGCACGAGACCGCGCTGACGACACTCGAAGAGCTGGGCATGCGCGTTCTGCTGCCCGAGGCGGTCAAGATCTATGCCGCGGCCGGCGCGCGGGTCGACGGCGACATGGTCTATATCGGGCGCGAGATCGTCGAGGCTGCGGTTGCCACTGCGCCGAAATCCATCCATTGCCACGCCGGAGGGCCCAAGCGCGACGTGACGCTGGAACTGGGCACCCTGGCGTTTCAGCCCGGCGCGGGTGCGCCGCATGCCACGGATCTCAAACGCGGCCGCCGCCCCGGATCGGCGCGGGACTATCGCGAATACACGCGTCTCGCGCATCATTTCGACGTGTTCCAGATGATGTCGCCCTCGGTCGAGCCTCAGGACATCGCGATCAATCTGCGCCACTTTTTCACTACCGAGGCGCAGCTGACGCTGACCGACAAGCTGCCGTTCCTGTTCTCGCGCGGCACGCCGCAGACGATGGACAATTTCGAGATGCTGCGCATCGCCCGCGGTCTGGATGAAGAGGCGTTCCTGAACGGCGTGCACGCCTATACGATCATCAACACCAACTCTCCGCGCACGCTCGATATTCCCATGGCGCAGGGCTTGATCGACTTTGCCCGTAACGGCCAGCTGTCCATCGTGACGCCCTTCACGCTGATGGGGGCCATGGCGCCGATCACGGTGGCGGGTGCCATCACGCTCAGCCATGCCGAATGCCTGGCCGCGATAACGTTGACCCAGCTAGTCAGAGAAGGGGCGCCGGTCTGCTACGGCACGTTCACCTCGAACGTGGACATGAAATCCGGAGCGCCGGCCTTCGGCACACCCACGCATTTCCAGGCGTCGCTGGCCGCGGGGCAGATGGCGCGCCTGTTGGGCCTGCCGTGGCGGTCGGCGGCTGGATCGGCCTCCAACATCAACGACGTGCAGGCGGCGAATGAAAACCAGCTTGGCCTCTGGGGCTGTCTTCTGTCGGGGGCCACGGTCATCATCCATTCGGCGGGCTGGCTCGAAGGCGGATTGACCGTATCCTACGAGAAACTGGTCACGGATGTCGACGTGCTGAACATGGTGGCCGAACTTTGCGCCGGCAACAGGGCGGGCGCCGACGAGATCGGTTTCGCCAACGCGCTGGCCCATGTGGCGCCCTCGGGTCACTTCTTTGCCGCGCCGCAGACGATGGAGCGCTACGATACCGAATTCTACGAACCCGTCGTGCATGACTATGCCAATTTCGGCACCTGGACCGAGCGCGGGGCTCTTGATGCCAATTCCCGGGCGACCGGGGTTTGGGAGAGGATCCTTGCGGAACCGCCCGGCGTCCTGGCGTCTCCGGGCGAATTGGCGGCCCTGCGCGCCTTTGTCGAGAAACGCACCGCCGAAGGCGGCGCGCCGCCGGAAAGCTGAGCGATGAGCACACGCGGCACTCCGCTTCTGAACCGCGAGGATCCGGACAAGGAGCCCTTGACCGGCAATGTCAAAGTCACCCGCGAAGACTGGTTGAACCTTGCGCGCGACGTTTTGGTGCATGAGGGGGTGGGAGAGCTCAAGATACTCGGCCTGAGCAACCGGTTGGCCGTGTCCCGGTCGAGCTTCTACTGGTATTTCAAGGATCGGGCGGATCTTCTCGATGCCCTGCTCGACGAATGGGAGGCGCGCAACACGCGCACCATCGTCGAATACTGTGCCCGGCCCGCCGACTGCATCAACGCGGCGGTCTGCAATTTCTTTCGCTGCTTCATCGACCCCGCGCTGTTCGACCAGGGGCTCGATTTCGCGGTGCGCGAATGGGCGCGGCGCGATGGGTCCCTGCGTCTGCGGATCGACAGGGCGGATGCGGCGCGGCTGGAGGCGGCGCAGGCGATGTTCGTTCGCTACGGATATGAAAAGTCGGATGCGGATACCCGCGCCCGCATCCTCTATTTCATGCAGCTGGGCTATCACGCGCTCGAAGTGCGCGAACCGATGGAGCTTCGGATGGGGCGCCTGGAGGGGTTTCTCAGGGGGTTCACCGGCCAGGACGCGCAACCGGACATCATCGCCGAATTCGCGGCCTACGCGTTGGCTATGGACGCGCGATCATGAGCCGCTATTCCGCGCTCAGGCTGTTTTGCCAGGGGCTGTGCGGGCAATCCGGCTGGACGCCGGCGTGGCGCACGCCGACACCTGGCAAGCGATACCACATCATCATCAACGGCGGCCGCGGGCATCCTGGACGCCTCGCCGCTTGGCAAGATCGACGTGATGGGGTCGGATGCCGAGCACTCTGTCGACTTCCATCTGTAACAACACGATCGGAACGCTGAAGCCCGGACGGCTACGCCGTCTTCGACCTGACCGGAAGCGACGCGATGGTATGCTCAATCGCGGGGCCTCCATATCCCGCGACCAGGCGGCATGCGGCTGCTGTTCGGTCTCGAGGTGGCGCTCTATCCGGTAGTGCTTGCAGCTCCACGACGCTCGCCCGCATTCGGAGGCTTTGATTTCCAGCTTCCAATCGCTGCCGAAAAAATCCGGGCGGTGCGATCGCCACATTGTCAAAACGCGACTATTTCCGTGCGTTCGAGCTCTGTCGGTCAAGCCCGACTTCGACCCACCGCGCTGCTCCGCACACCTCGCCGCCTCAACTCCGCATGCGCGCGAATTCGGGATCGTAGGGGGCGGGCGCGATCACCTCGGCGCCGACCATGTTGCCGCACAGATCCAGCATCATGGTGCTGCCCTGCGCCGACAGGCCAGGTTCCACGAAAGCGTAGGCCAGGTTCATGGCGACGCGGTGGCCCCAGGCACCCGAAGTGACGGTGCCCACGACCTTGCCGTTCCGCATCAGGGACGCTCCGCCATGGGCCGGTGCGGTCTTGCTGTCGATCCGGAGCGTCACCAGCTTCTTGCGCGGCCCCTCTGCGTGGCGCCGGACCAGCGCGGATTGGCCGAGGAAATCCCCCTTGTCCAGCTTCACGAACCGGTCCAGCCCGGTCTCGAACGGGTCGAACTCGGTCAGCAGGTCGGCCTTCCAGTGCAGAAACCCCATCTCCAGGCGCATCGACTCGACCGCGCGTGCCCCGAAGAGCTTCAGCCCATGTGCCGCACCGGCCTCGCGCAACGCCAGGTAAGCCGCATGAAGCGACGCGTTGGGGATGTGGATCTCATAGGCCAACTCGCCGGAGAAGCTGACGCCCAGAATCGTGGCCGGCGCAAAGCCGACATAGGCCTCGCGCACCGACAGCCAGGGAAACGCCTCCCGGCTCCAGTCGCCGCGCGCGCAGGCCGACAGCACGTCGCGCGCCCTCGGGCCAGCCAGAACAAGACTGGTCTGGTCGTTGGTCAGGCTGCGGATCCGCACATCCTCGTCGGCGCGCAGGTGTTGGCGCAGCCAGTCCATGTCGTGATATTCGCTGGCCGCGGCGGATCCGTACCAGACCCGTGCCGGCCCACGGTCCGAGGCGGGCAGGTTGGCGACGGTTGCCTCGGATTTGACCATGCCGTGAGGGTTCAGCAGATAGCCCAACCCGACGCGCCCATCGCGTCTCGTCACCGCGCCGCAGATCATCCGGTTCAGGAAGGCATGGCGGTCCGTGCCGGTGATCTCGATGCGGTTGAAGCCGTTGACCTCGCACAGGCCCACGCCTTTGGACAGGTTGCGCACCTCGGCCGCCACGACGCCGAAAGTCTCGTCGAAATCGAAGCCCAAGGTCGGGTGAAAATCCGGGTCGGGCTTGATGTAGTCCACCCGCTCCCAGCCGTTCACCACGGTGAACTCCGCCCCCTCGGCGGCCAGAAGCGGCGTGAGCGGTGTGGTCTTGGCGGGTCGGCCGGCGGGGCGGTGTTCGTGCGGGAAGTGGAACCGGAACTCGTTCCGGTAATCCTCGATGGCCTTGAGCGCGGTCAGTTCCACATTCGCATGGCCCGTGAACCGGCGCGGATCGATGGCCCAGGTGTCATGGCAGGCCTCTCCGTGCACGATCTGCTGCGCCAGGAGCCAGCCATGCCCGCCGCCCTCGCCAAGGCCGGCGCGCAGGCCGATGATGCAGAACGCGTTGCGCCTGCCCGGGATCGGCCCGACCAGCGGCGCGCCGTCGATGGTATAGGTGATCGGGCCGTTCACCACCCGCTTGATGCCGACCTCGGCCAGCACCGGCATCCGCTCGAACGCGCCCTCCAGCACGTCCATCACGCGGTCCAGGTCATCGGGGCACAGGTCGTTGCTGAAATCCGGGCTGATCCCGTCCAGGCCCCAGGTCCTGCAGGCCTGTTCGTAGAAGCCGACCAGCAGGCCGCCCTTTTCCTGGCGCGCATAGTAGTCCGAGATCGGGCAGCGCAACAGCGGCATGCGGTGGCCGGCCGCCGCGATGGCCGGGATGTCCTCGGTCACGAAATACTGGTGCTCCATCGACGCGACGGGGTGATGAACACCCATCATCGCGCCCAGCTCGTTCACCCGGTAACCGCAGGCGTTCACCACGATATCGGCGTCGATCTCGCCCTTGTCGGTGTGGACCGTCCAGGTGTCGTCGGCGCGCTGGGTGAGGGCCGTCACCGGCGTGTGGCGGTATATCTCGGCGCCCGCCCGGCGCGCGTGAAACGCCAGCGCCTGGCAGAGCTGCGCGGGGTCGATATCCCCGTCCTCGCCATCCCAGAGCCCGCCCAGCAGGTTTTCGGTCGATATAAGCGGATGCCGCCGGGCGCATTCCGCGGCGTCGATCACCTCGAAGGTCACCCCCATGCCGCGGGCCATCGAGGCGAAATGGCGATAGCCCTGCATCTGCGCCTCGGTATTGGCCAGCCGGATGCCGCCGTCCCCGTGGTGGTAGCCGACCGGATAGTCCGGGTCATCGCGCAGCGTCTTGTAGAGTGCGATGGAGTGCGACTTGAGCCCGACCATCGTCTGGTTCATGCCGAAATTCGTGACCTGCGCGGCGGAATGCCAGGTCGTGCCCGAGGTCAGCTCGTCCCGCTCGATCAGGACGACATCGCTCCAGCCTTCCCGGGTGAGGTGGTAGAGGGTGGAACATCCGGCGATACCCCCGCCGATGACGGCGACCTTGGTGTGGGTTTTCATGGCAATCCTCTCCGGTGTTTCGCCGTCCTCCGGATACTTGCCGGCAGAGTGTCAGATTCCCAAACACAAATTCGGCGTTTTGGCGTATTCATCACAAGGACCCCTTGTTCCGGCCCCGGGGAAGTGCCGCGCATGGCCTTCGCCCGAGGCCCGGTCCGCAGGAGACTGACGACGATGAAAGCTGCACCGGCGACCAACAAGCGTAAGGGACGCCGGGACCGGCTGGCGCAACGCGCGGCAAAGCCGGTCTTCAATCCGGCCGCCCCGGGACAGCGCGGCGGCAGCTACCGCCCCCTGAGCGACCATGACCTTGCCGCGATCTACAACACCGCTCTGCGGCTCCTGTCCGAACTCGGCATGGGCGAGGTGCCCGACCGCTTGGCCCGCGATCTGCTTGCGGCCGGTGCGGTGGACACCGGCGCCGGGCGCCTGTTGTTTCCGCGCGCGATGACCGAAGAGATGATCGCCCGGGCCGCCAAGAGCTTTGTCCTGCATGGCCGCGACCCCGCGCGCTCGATCGAGGTCGGCGGCGAACGGGTGTATTTCGGGACCGGCGGCGCGGCGGTGCAGACCCTGGATATCGACAGCGGCGCCTACCGGCCTTCGACCTTGCGGGACCTGCATGATTTCACCCGGCTTCAGGACGCGTTGGTCAATGTCAGCTGGTTCACCCGGTGCTGCATCGCCACGGACGTGGCCGACAGTTTCGAGTTGGACGTGAACACCGCCTACGCGCTGATGCGCAACACCACCAAGCCGGTGGCCACCGCCTTTACCCTGGCCGATCACGTTGCGCCGATCGTGCGGATGTTCGACATCGTTGCAGGCGGCGAGGGGGGCTTCGCCCGCCGCCCCTTCGTCAAGGCCCATATCAGCCCGGTGATCTCTCCCATGCGCTTCGGTGAGGACGCGGTGGAGGTGGTCTATGCCTGCATCGCGCACAACATGCCCATGTCCTGCATCACAGCCGCGCAATCAGGGGCGACGGCCCCGGCGACGCTGGCGGGGTTCCTGGCGCAGTCGCTGGCCGAAACCCTTGCCAGCCTGGTGATGGTCAACGTCATTTCGCCCGGTTTTCCCATGGTGTTCTCCAACTGGCCGCTGGTGGTCGACCTGCGCACCGGATCCTTTGCCGGCGGGGGCGGCGAGATCGCGGTGATGAACGCGGCCTCGGCGCAGCTTTCGAACTGGCTTGGCCTGCCATCCGGCGTGGCCGCCTCGATGACCGATGCCAAGGCGATCGACGCGCAATACGGGGCGGAAAAGGGCATCACCTCGCTGGCGGCCGCGCTGGCGGGCGGCAATCTGATCTACGAATCGTCGGGCATGACGGCCTCGCTTCTGGGCGCCAGCTTCGAGGCCTTCGTGCTGGATGACGAGATGCACTCGGCGACCTACCGCGCCCTGCGCGGGATCGAGGTCACCGAGGAGAACCTCGGCTTCGAGGCCATTTGCCAATCCGTGCTGGGCGACGGGCACTTCCTGGGCGCGCAGCATACCTATGCGGCGATGGAGCGCGACTATTTCTACCCCAGCCTCGCCGATCGCGAAGCGCCGGTCACCTGGACCGACAAGGGATCGCCCGACGCCTGGTCGGTGGCGCGCGACCGCGCCCGCGAGATCCTGACCTCGCACCACCCCGACTATCTGTCACCGGCGCAAGACGCCGCGATCCGTGAGCTGTTCCCTTTCATACGCTGACGACCTGCGGCCTGATCCGAGGTGCGGCCGCAATCTCCGCGGGTCGCACAATATCAGGAAATCGCATCATTCCATCTGTTGAAACCGGGTAGAAACGTCACTGGCAGTGCAAAGCAGGAACGTCGCCAAACGAGCCGACTGGAACCGGCGTGGCGCGACCGACCCGAAGGTCATGCAGTCCTCGAAAACGGTGCGCGGCATGTCACGTCGCTGCCCAGAACGCGGTCGTAGAGCGCCATTGTCACATGCAGATCAAACTGCCGAAGCTTCGTTCCGAGTCCCTCCGGGTCATCGTGGCCCACCACTGCCGCAAGCATTGAGGTGGAACACTTCAGTGGGGGAGGAAAATATTTCGGGATGGGCAGCATTGAACCCTGGGTGGCGGAGAGACAGGCCGCCATTGACATGTCCGATTGATTCCTGGAGATACCCTATATGTCTTTGTAGTATAGGCATTCAATACCTTCTATAGTGCAGGGAGTTCCGGCATAGTCTTACGTATTCCACGTCAAGGTGGGGGATAATATGGGGGATGAGATGGTGCAAGAGAGTTGTAGAAGACCGACACGGCCGCTATCAGCACGATTCGTGGATATAGTAACGAAACCCGGGAAATACTTTGATGGGCAGGGGTTGATGCTGCGCGTCGCGAAGAACGGCGCGAAGCAATGGGTGCAGCGCATCACTATCCGCGGCAAAAGGTGTGAAATCGGTCTGGGAAGCCCGCCCGCAGTGTCGCTGGCTGCAGCGCGCAAGCAGGCGTTGGAAAACCGGGGCAAGGCCATGCTTGGGGGTGACCCACTCGCTGACAAGCGCAAGGCCCGTGAGGGCATGACGTTCTCGGACGCCGTGGACAAGTGCCTTTCCGCGAAGCTGTCAGAGTTCAGAAACGAAAAACACCGGAAGCAATGGCGCTCGACACTCGACACCTACGCCGCTCCGGTACTGGGGCAAAAGCTCGTTTCGGAAATCATGGTTCAAGACGTGCTGCGTGTCCTGGACCCCATTTGGATGGAAAAGACTGAAACCGCGTCACGCCTTCGCGGCCGAATTGAAAGCGTTCTTTCATGGGCGACCGTTGCGGGGCATCGCTCTGGCGACAATCCGGCCCGCTGGAAGGGCAACCTGTCAGAGATCCTGCCCAAGCCAGCGAAGGTTGCAAAGGGCAACAATCAACCGGCACTCGCGCTTGCCGACGTGTCGCGCTGGTGGGTCGATCTTGGCCAGCGTGACGGCATGGCCGCGCGTGCGCTCGAGTTTCTGGCACTGACCGCCGCACGGTCTGGTGAGGTTCGCGGCATGACCTGGGACGAAATTGACACCGGGACCTCTGCTACTCCTGCTACATCCGCTACACGCGCAGTCTGGACCATCTCGGCATCGCGCATGAAGAACGGGAGGCCACATAGAGTGCCGCTAACGCCAGAGGCGGTTGCCCTACTGGCGTCGCTGCCGCGCCTAAACGGCTCACCTAATGTCTTCTTTGCCCCGCGTGGCGGGGTGCTGTCGGATATGAGTATTTCCGCCGTCATGCGCCGAATGCAGGCCGCCCAGGAGAAGCAGGGCAATGAGGGGTATCTCGACCCGGCAAGCAAACGCCCCGCCGTGCCACACGGGTTGCGCTCATCTTTCCGGCAATGGGCGGCGGAACGGGGCTATCCCCGCGACATGGCCGAAATCGCGCTTGCCCACTTCATTGGCTCAGAGGTGGAGCGCGCCTATCAGCGCAGCGACATGCTTGACCGGCGGCGCGACATGATGACGGCTTGGGCATCCTTCCTGCGGGGCGAGGCCGCGAGGCCGGACAACGTTGTCAAAGTAGCGGCGTTCTGAATCCGATCCCAATCTGACCTCCGAGGAGCAAATCTGCGTTCTTCGGCTCATGTTGGAGCGATTGTATTGTTGTAAATTGTTGTCAGGTGAGGCCACTTCCATCATGGCTTCTTTCAGCCCGGTTTCGGCGGTTTCGTCCTTGAGGCCCTGGGTAACGAGATCACTGCGGAAGGCCCAAGTCCGACGCCACTTCTCGAGGCGGTCGAGGAGAAGGGCAGCGCAACTTGCCTGCTCGGTCAGCCACGTTTCGATCCGGATCCTCTGCACGGAGCGCCCAGAGGTCCATCTCGTCATTCGAAATGCGCACAGCAGAGCTGTTCCTGCCGCCGCGCGGGAGATCGAACTCCTGAAGTTGCCAGGCCTCGGGGGGAAGTGGACCGCCTGCGCGGTTCTTGGCCCAACCGAGCACCTCGCGCCGAGCGCTGTCCATCGCCGCCTCATAGTTCTCGCCATCGAGCTGGGCTGCTACCCGCAGGATTTCTATGTCCTTCACGGCCCTCGGCATGCGAGCGGCTAGAGGGGCGAGAGCTTCGCTGAATCTCTTGTTCATGTCATCTGGCCTTTCTTCTTCCCCGCTTCGCCTTCGGGGCGGCGGCGCGGGCTTCGCGGATGCGGGTGAGGAGGGCTTCGGCGGGTTCGTCGTCGGGGTTTTGGGGGACGAGCTCTCCGCGGATGGCCTTGGCCAGCAGGCGCTCGTCGAGCCGGTCGAGGAGATGGGCGGCGCGGCTGGCGTCCACGGTCATCCGGTCGATGCGGGCGAAGGCCGTGCGGACCTTTCTGACGATCTCCTTCTGCTCCTCCAGTGGCGCCAGCTTGATGTGGAAGGCGCGGATCTCGGGGAAATAGATCGTGGTATGCGTCGAGCCTTCGCCGAAGCGCCGGATGTCTTCGCCCTCCGACATGAGGGCATACATGAGATACGCTGGATCAAGCGCCTCGGAACAGGTCCAGGTTGCGAAGTCCTGGCTGGTGGCCATGGGGCGCCCCATCATGGTGACGTAACCGACCGAGGCCGTTCTCGAGAGGCACACGGTGCCTTCTGGCAGGAGCCGCGCTGAGGAGTTCGCAAGCCCGTCTTCGTTGGTCGTCTGAAGGGTCTCGTGAATGATCCGCCCGTGGTGAATGTTGGCGTCCTTGATGCCGATCCATGGAACATCACCGCCCCACCACTCAGGGTGCCTTCGGCTCGGAGTATGTCCGGTTTCCTGGCGGGCGAGGCGCCGAAGGCTGACCCATGCCCAGCCATCTGGCAGCGACGTGCCGGGATCGTTCACGGCGATGCCGCCAACGCCCTCGACGACATCGGTGGTGGCCCCGCGGCCGCCCCGGCTTTGCTCTGGCTCCGGCGTGCGCGTGACGAGGTCTGTCGCGGCTTCCCTGTCCAGGTGCCTGGCCCGCCATTTCTCGGTCAGACGCCCCTGGAACGCAGCCTGGAGGGCTGCCTGCTTGGCGCGGGTGGCGAGTTTGATGGTGCGGGCGAGGTGGTCGCGCGCGGCGGCCGAGCGCTCCGAGAGCCGGTCCAGCTTCGCCACGATCCGCCGCTGCTCGGGGAGTGGGGGGACAGGGACCGGGGTTTCCTTGAGCGTCTTCGACGAGAGGTGTTTCACGGTGACGGACGGGGTAGCTTCGTTGATCAAGCGGAGGTAACCCGGCAAAATTTGGGCGAGGAACTGCACCTCCATCACCGCGGGGTTGGGAGAAAGTTTGCAGACACGCTGGTTCAGCAGCCCTGCTGATGACTGCCATACCCGCGAATTGAAATCACCGTCCATGCCAACGACCAGATCACCTTCGCGGACCCAATATCCCTCTGGAATCTCACCTCGATAGTAGGTCTTGGTATGTCCGGCAGTCACATCACGGATACGGATGATGGGTGCTCCATCGGCATCGCTGAACTGCCCAGACTTGAAGGGAAATCCGTTCAATACCTCGACGAAATCACCTATTGGAACGCGCGGCCATATCTCGGCCTTTTTCACAAGGTCCGACTCCGAGCGTTGAACGAGATCGGCTACATTTTCCAAAAAGCTCATTCCGCTGCCACTGCCGCCGGGGTCGGGTCCTCTTCTTCGCCGTCCAGTTCCAGCACCAGCGCCTCGATCTCGCGCGTGGCTTCGCGCAGGTGGCCGAGGATGGCTGCCGTGATGTCGTCTGGGTCGGTCAGGCCGTCCTCGGCCTCTTCCTCGCCATCGCGCAGCCAGGAGATGTCGAGGTTGTCCCCGCGCGCGGCGATGTCCTCGCGAGTGAAGCGGCGGAACCGGCATTCCTCGCACTGGTCCTGCCGCTCGGCGCGGCCATGGGGATCGTCCCCGAAGGCTGCCTCGAACTCCGCGAAGTCCTCGGCCCGCAGGGGCCGCGTCTTGCCGTAGGAGGGCGCGCCTGAGCGCATGTCGTAGACCCAGACGACCTCTGTCCCGCCGCTCTCACTGCGGTCTGCATTGCGGGTGAAGAAGATGACGTTGGTCTTGACCCCCTGGGCATAGAAAATGCCTGTGGGCAGGCGCAGGATGGTGTGCAGGTCGCACCAGTTCATCAGCATCTGACGCAAGGCGCGGCCTGTGCCGTCCTCGAAAAGCACGTTATCGGGCACGACCACTGCGGCACGCCCCCCCGGGGCGAGGCCGCGGATGATGTGCTCGACGAAAGCCAGCTGCTTGTTCGAGGTGCCGGCGGTGGTCGAGAAGTCGCCCCGTTGCGGCCGCCCGCCGCCCTTCTTGGTGCCGAAGGGCGGGTTGGAGAGGATGAGGTCGGCCTTGGGCAGGTGGGCGCCCTCGTCGGTCAACGTGTCCATGGACTGCGCGTCGCCCTCGATGCCGTGGAGCATGATGTTCATGAGGCAGAGGCGGTGCGTATCCGGGACCAGCTCCGAGAGGGTGTAGCAGTCGCGAATCTGCTTCTCGGCCGCGCCGTCGGGCAGGCCGTAGAGCTCGTTGTTCTCCTCGTAGATGCGCCGATGCGCGGCGACGATGAAGCCGCCGGTGCCGGCCGCCGGGTCCTGGATGCGCTCGCCCAGCTGGGGCTTGGTCAGGCGGATGATGCTGTCGATCAGCGGGCGCGGCGTGAAATACTGGCCGGCGCCGGATTTCTTGTCCTCGGCGTTCTTCTGGAGGAGGCCCTCGTAGAGGTCGCCAAGGCCCTCCTCGCGCGCATCGAACCAGTCGAGGTCGTCGATGGCGGTGGTGAGGCTTTTCAGGTTGGCGGGCTTGCGGAGGCGGGTCTGGGCATTCTCGAAGATCGCAAGGACGAGCGGATCCTTGGCGGCCTTGGGCTTGCCGTCGGAGTCTTTTTCCTCTGGGTCACCCAGGGAGGTTAGAAGGTGCTTGTAGTGGGAGAGCTGGTCGAGCCCCTCCCGCCTTGCGAGTGTGTCCCATCGGTATTCCGCGGGGATGCGGCGCTCCTGCCCGGTCTCGGCCATCATCTTGAGGAAGAGAAGAAAGGTCAGCTCGGTGACATATTCGGAGTAAGTCACCCCGTCGTCGCGGAGGACGTCACAGAGTTTCCAGAGCTTGGCGACGATGTCCTGCGTGGCGCTCATGCGGCGGGCTCCCATGTCTCGGTTCTTATCTCTTCGAGGATGGCGTCGAGCTCACCCCCGAAGATCTTGTTGAGGCGTCTGTAGCCACCCTGCTGCGCGAAGGGCGGGTCATCGAAGGCCTGTCGATCGATGACAACCTGACTCTTCATCTCGTCTCCGATCCGATCGAGCCAGCGTCGCTGAACGTCGTCGAGATCGTGAGCCGATGCAACCTTCCTGATGGCCGCATCGACGCGATCGGCATAGGGGACCAGTGGGTCGCCCAGGGCGGCCTGGCGGATGAAACCGATGATGGAGGCGGCGATGTCCTCGTTCGTGCGATCCCGCCAAGCGGTGCGCAGGGCGCTTTCGGTGAAGTGGCGTGCATCGAGGGCCAGGCGGAGATCACGCAGGCTCTCGCGGGTCAGGTCGCGGGGGCGCGTGACGACGAGGTTCAGGGCGTCGATCTTGTTGGCATTGTTGCGGACGAATGTCTCGAAGGCATCGATGAAGTCGGCGGGGCGGACGCCCTCGCCGTAACCGCGCGTGACGCCGGTGACGGTGTCATCGCCGGTGTAGATCGGGATGATCGGCGGGGCACCTCGGTCACCCTTGAAGTCGAAGAACTTGCCCAGCCCCGGGCGAGACTGGGTCCATTGACGGACTTCGGGCGCGGGGCCGCCGCGGAAGCGCTCCAGCGTCTGTTCGGGCGTCTCACCGGCCTGGGCTGTGTATTGCTCCCGGATCTCGGCATTCATCTTTCTGACCTTGCGAGACAGCTTCACGATGATCTGGTCGAGGATTTCCTCCTGGTGGGAGGCGTCGCCAGCGTTCTCGAAACCGTCGAAAAGGGTTTCGAAGGACACCTTCGGATCGACCACGACCGGGCGCATCTCGGTCATGGCCTGGAGGTTCGGGTAGAGATCCACCGCATCGTAGATCTGGAAGGCCTCCTTGCCGATCTCGTCGCATTTGCGGGTCGCCCGGCCGATCATCTGGTCATAAAGGATCCGGGAATTTACCCGGCGGAGAAACACCAGATTGGTGATCGCGGGGACGTCGATGCCCGTGGTCAGCAGATCGACCGTCACAGCGATCCTGGGGTCGGCCTCGTTCTTGTATTTTAGGATCAGCTGGCCCGGCTTGTCGACCGAGCCGGTGATCTTCTGGATCATGTCTTCTCGGATCTCCAGACCCTCGTCCCGGTAGGCCTGGCGCAGATACTGAACGACCTCATCGGCGTGATCGTCGGACGTGGCGAAGACCAGCGTCTTGCCGGCATCGGGCGACATGATGTCGATCCGGCGCGCAATCTCTGCGGCTACGACCTGGTTGAACTTCGGTGCCCGGACGCGTCGATTGAAGTGCTCGACCGTGAAGTCCAGTTGATCCGGGAGCGTGGCGGTGTCGATCTCGCCGGTGCGGGGGTCGAGCACGTCGATGGTTTCGCCCGCCTCGATCGTGATGCCTGCCTCGCTGAGCGCTGTCTTGATCAGGTGCGGTGGATCATGATCGATCAACCAGCCGTCGATCACTGCCTCCCTGTAGCTGTACCGGTAGATCGGATCACCAAAGATCTGTGCAGTGTGCAGCGCCGGGGTTGCCGTAAGACCCACCTTCACTGAGTCGAAATACTCGACCACGCGGCGATACTTCGACACGTAGTCGTTCTGATCGCGAAACGTCGTCTCGGCCTCGCTCATCTCACGGTCGAGTAAATAGCCCCTGTGGCATTCGTCAATCAGGATCAGGTCATATTGGTCAACCGGGGGCCTCTCTCCAGGTTCGCGCTCGAGCACGCGCTTCACAAGGCTCTGCACGGTGCAGATGTGTATCTTGGCGTCTCGGTCGATTTCCTGGGCGTCGAGCCCCCGGAGCCCGAAGATCTCAGCGAAGGTTTTTGCGCCCACCATTCGGGTGGTCTCAAAGGCGCTTTCGGCTTGCTCACCGAGGGCGCTACGGTCCACCACGAAGCAGACCCGCAGGAAGCGCTTGGCTTCCAGGAGACGGTAGATCATGGCTATCGCCAGCTTCGTCTTACCGGTGCCGGTGGCCATCGCGATGAGCATTTCCCGCTGACCTTCGGAAACACCTTTCTCGACAGCTTTGATCGCGTTCTTCTGATAGGGGCGCAGGTCGAAGCCGAAATTGAACGGTTTGTCGTCCAATTCCTTTTCCGCGGCTCGACGATCGACCTCGAGCCTTTCGATGAGACCCTTGGGAGTGAACCACCCTTCCAGGGCGCGAGAGGCATTCGTTTCGTCGCGCGTGTCGCGGAACCAGATCCCGCTCTGCGTTGCCATGGCCGGATAGTAGCTTCGGCCGTTCGTAGCGAAGATGAAGGGCGCCTTGTGCTGGCCCCACGGGCCTCCTGCAATGTCAAAGCTATCGTCCGGTTCAATATCGCGAGAGTATCGCGTCGCCTGAGCGTCAAGCGCCGACATCACGTTCTTGCGTTTGCGCTTCGCCTCCACGACGCCGACCAGTGTCCGACCGGTGAAAAGCGCGTAGTCTGCAGGTCCCGAGGATGTCGGCCATTCGGCAATGGCCATGTTCCGGTTCCTTTCCGGCCTGGTTCCCTTGGAGTGGCGCAGCGTTGCACTGTCGACATCCCACCCCGATTGGCGGAGCTGTTCGTCCACTAGGAGTCGGGTGTCCGCTTCGTCGAAGTCCATGTCCTTTGCCGAGGCGAAGGCGGCTTTGATAAATGTCTTTGCCGCCGCGCGCTCGACTGGGCTTACAGCCCGCCTTTCAGCGTTCTCGGCCAATTCCTCGTAGATCGCGCGCTCTTCCTCGGCGAGTCGGGCCCTGTCCTCCGCATTCAGTGCGGCGCTTCTCGCATTTTCTGCCTCATCTGCGAGGCGAGCTACTTCTGCTGACCGTTCCTTCAATTCTGACCTGAGTGCCGACACCTGCGCTTTGAGATCGCTCGCGTCGTTCTCTGCTAGCCTAGGCGGCACGAACGGTATGGTCAGTCGAGGTTGACGTGTCGTGGATGCGCGGAGCCATACGCCAAGACGGTGGCAGAGCTTCAACGCTTCGAAGGCGATGCGGCGCTCGCCATCGTGTCCATGGACTGCGTCATTGCCGTCGATGCGCAACCGGTGGAGGATGTCCAGGATCTCGCGCGGCACAAGGTCATCTCGCCGGATGCTGCGAAGCATGTCGGAGAGAGTGTCTTCAGCGGAGACGTCGGCACCCGTGTTCTCCGCGATGACCCGCGTCAAGCGCTCCGCGAATTGCCGGGTCTTGATCAACGCGGTGTTGGCATCGTCGACGAAGTAACTCTCGGCGTGGGATGCCAGAACAGCCAAAGGTGGATCGATCTCTTTGAGGTGATCAAAATTCTGACTGGTCATTCCGGGCGGCGATTCGACTACTCCTCGTCCGCGCACAGTTTCCGGTCTTTTAGCGTATTGCAATAGAAGGGTCTCTAGTCGCGAGCCTTCAGATTGGATTTACCAGAGAATGGTTCCTAGTCGGCGTCCCGGCCAATGGGGCCGTGCACAATTATCGACAGTTTGAAGAATTTTGTATCTTCTTCCGAAGGTTAATTGTCGGTTTGATGCAGGGCGGTTCAATGTCGCATCCCGTGCAAAACAGCAACACCCGTTCCGGAAGACTAATTGACCCGTTGAACACCCTAGCGAAGTAAATTTCAATTCGGCATCGGCAATTATCCGCCGACGGTCAAAGAGGTCAATATGAAGAAGCTTGTTGTTGTTTTGGGGCTACTTGTTCCTATTGCGGCGTGCGCTCAAAAGCCAGAAGCTGTCTCCGCTGCTTATGTGTCACCCTCAACTTATCATGGATGGTCCTGCAGTCAGCTCAACGCGGAAGGTCGCCGCTTGGACGCGGCCTACACCAGAGCCGCAGAGCAACAGAACAAAGCTCGCGCAAATGATACTGCCGGGGTCATCTTCCTAGGTTTGCCGGTTTCCACACTCTCTGGAGGAAATGTTGCAGATCAGATTGCCAACTTGAAGGGGCATCAACAGGTCATTCATCAGTCGCAGATCAGAAAGAACTGCCTTTCTGCTTGAGGCAGCAGAAAAATTGCTGGGAGCCTAGGGGGATCATAACCTACATTCCCCAAGTGGCATGCTGGCTGACGTAAAAGTCGCCGAATTTTGCCTGCTGGACAAGCCTTTTCCGTTCTGAGCGGCGCCTGCGGCCGGGCCGGCTGCTGGAACAGAGCGGATCAGACCGCGAAGCCGCCGTGTTCTGGCTCGACGGTGATGTTTTTCAGCGCAGCGGGCAGACCTGTCGAGCCGGTTTCGTTCGGTTTCGGTCCAGATTGCAGTCATGCGCATGACGGTGGCGCTCGCGATCGGCGGATGGCAGCGAGGATGGCGCGTACCATCGGGCCGGTGACGGCCACCTCGGCCAACTGGAAGGTGATGGTGCGGGCGTGACGCACGACACGGGCGCCGAACTTGATCAGCTTGAGTTGCAGGCTGGTCAGCGACAAGTCGGCCATGGCCTCGGGCAGTTCGATGCAGCGCAGGAAGGTGGCCAGGTTGTAGGCCATGGCATTCGTATCGCGTCTACTTCGGACTTCAGATTGCCACCGATCGTCTCTGTCCTCGCTTCTTTGCGAGTTTTGCCTCCTATATCTGAAAGCTCAAACCTGGAACAACGTGCTGGTTCTCAGGCAATGAGACAATAGGCCCGCCGCCTCCAAGCCACATTCTGTACCGCTCTCCATAGCACGAGGAGGCCCAAGACCTGATCTACATTTGGGTCGGTTTCCGGCTTCGATGACTAAATGTTGATATTTTTCTTGTAGGTCCTCATATCTTCCGGTAAGAGTCCAATTAGGCCGGATAGATCCGGCACCGCTCGCGCAAGATGCTCGAGGCTTTTTCACCACCCCAGGAATGGGGCGATGGAGCCGACAGCTTTGCGCTTGTTTGCATTCGCCCCTGACCTGTCAGCACAAGGGGCCGAAGGCAATGACAGAACTCAGCAATTTGAAAATTCTTCGCCGCCGCGACATTGAACTCATCATCGGGTTGTCGCGTAGCACGATCTACAAAATGATCGCGGACGGCGACTTCCCGCAGCCCATCAAGATTGGCGCTCGCGCCGTCGGGTGGAGGGAAAGCGACGTCAGCGAATGGCTGGACTCGCGCTCTCAAGACGACATCGAGCCGTGAACCACACAAATACTGTGCCGAGCATTAGACAAGCCGGCTCGGCGCGGCGTTGTTCATTGGCGATCGCGATGAACCGCCAAACCCTCGTGCATGGCTTTGTCCTCCAGCACATGCCGATCTCGAAAAATTCAGCGGGAGACTTGATCAATGACAGCTTGTGAATTTTCCCATTCGCTCGGCGGGCGCTGGTTTGGCAGCTATGGCACCGCGCCCTGCCCAAGCTGCCAACCCGAGCGGCGCAATGATCAGAATGCCCTGACGATCTCCGATGGCGACGACGGTCGGCTTCTGGCCCATTGCAAACGGGCTGGATGCAGTTTCCTGGACATTCTGGCCGCGGCGCACATCGCGCCCGGTGATTATTGTCCACCCGACACCGAGGAATGCAGGCGGCGCAAGGCGGAAAGGCGTGCGGGAGCCGCCAGGCGAGCAAAGCAGGCCAGACGCTGTTGGCAGGAATCTGGGCTCATTGTGGGTACGGTGGCAGAAGCCTATCTGCACAGGCGCGGAATCATCTGCCCGTTGCCGGAAACACTGCGCTTTCATCCTGCATGTTGGCACGGGCCGACTGCGTCACGGCATCCCGCGCTTGTCGCCAAGGTGGAAGACGGCGACGGATTCGCGGTGCATCGCACCTACCTTCGCGCCGATGGCTCCGGCAAGGCGGATCTCGAACCGGCCAAGGCGATGCTTGGGCGCTGCGCTGGAGGCGCTGTCAGGCTCACAGAAGGCCCCAGCGTGCTGGCTGTAGCAGAGGGGATAGAAACCGCCCTGTCTCTCGCCTGCGGTTTGCTGCGAGTTCCTGCAGCCATTTGGGCGGCGCTGTCCACATCCGGATTGCGCGGATTGCGCCTGCCGCTTGAGACGGGCCGCCTGATCATCGCGCCGGACGGCGACACTGCAGGCCTGGAAGCTGCGCACGCGCTGGCCGAACGGGCGCACGGCGCTGGTTGGGCCGTGTCGCTGCTACCCGCGCCGGAAGGGCGCGATTGGAACGACATCCTGAACATGAAAGGGGAACTGACATGACCGCGCCCCAGCCAACTCACTTCGCACCGGACTGGCCGGAACCGAATCCGCGCTTTTTGCGCCTCGAACTGCCGCCAGCCCCCGAGTTGCCATTGCGCGACGTCCTGAATCCTCGATTAGCACATTGGGTGGAGCAAGCCGCAGAAGCCAAGGGGGCGCCTGCCGATTACATATTTTCGGCGTTGCTGGCGGTCGCTGGATCGATCATTGGCAACTCCCGATGGGTTTCTCCGTGGAGCGGCTGGCAGGAACCACCCATCATGTGGGTCGCTCTTATTGGCTTGCCGAGCTCTGGCAAGAGCCCTGCCTTGGACGCTGTATTGTCTCCTTTGCGCAAGGCTGAACGCGCGCGCCGCGGAGAAGCCGAAACCTCGATGGCGGAGTGGACCGAAAAAGCCGAAGTGGCCAAGCTGATGGAATCTACTTGGAAGGAAGCTGCGAAAGCGGCAATCAAGGCGGGTGAAACGCCGCCAGAGAGACCAAAGGGCTGCGACATCGGCCCCGCCCCGCATATTCCCCGGCTAGCGGTGAGCGACGCCACGATCGAAAGGCTTACGGAAATACTGGCGCGCCAGCCGCGCGGGATTTTGCAAGTGCGCGATGAACTGGCTGGATGGCTCGAGAATATGGCGCGGTATTCTAGCGGCAGTGACCGTCCTTTCTGGCTTGAGGCCTATGGCGGACGTGGTTTTTCAGTTGAGCGCATGGGACGACCACCCCTGACCATTGACCGCCTGACAATCGGTGCTGTTGGCGGGATCCAGCCGGATCGATTGAAGAGCCTGTTGTTCAAATCAGACGATGATGGACTGCTGGCGCGATTCATACCGATCTGGCCTGAACCAGCTCCGTTGCGACGCCCGAGAGCCTGGGCGGATGAGGCACTGATCGATCAGGCGGTTGAGCGCCTCTTGTCGCTCGATCTTGTGACAGATGAGCATGACGAATCCCGTCCTTTGGTTCTGCCTTTCGCAGACGACGCTTGTGACCTGTTGGAAGAGTTTCGCCAGGCAGTGCGAGGATGGGAAGCGGATTCGGAGGGATTAATGCTGTCTTTCATCGGGAAGCTGCCGGGGTTGGCAGTGCGGCTTTCTTTGGTGCTGGGCTACCTCGACTTCGCGGCAGGCGAGGCGGATGAACCTGCACGGATCACTGCCTCGGAGTTTGGTCGCGGCGCACATCTGGTCGAAGCATACATCCTGCCGATGGCCCAACGCGCCTATTCTGAAGCCGCAACACCGAAGATCGACAGGGCCGCACGGCGATTGGTGAGCATTCTTCGAGAACAAGGCTGGCACACGTTCAGCACGCGGCAGGTAATGCGGCTAAATCGTCCGGAGTTAGGAAACAAGGAAGTGCTGGACCCGGCTCTTGCTGCGCTCGAGGATGGCGAGTGCATCCGCCAAGTGATCGCCCCTCCGTCCCCGCAGGGCGGCAGGCCCCAGCGCCACTATACCGTGAACCCGGCGGTGCATGAGAACCAGCCATGACACGCTGGCTGTCAGCGGCAAGGCAGGCGCAACAGGCCGGGACACAACTGACACAACCGACAAATCTTCATTCGAAGAGTGTTTCGTCAGTTACGTCAGTTTTGTCCGAAGGAGAGACGAGCACGACGGCGGGTTCCGGTGGCAGGCGTGCGACAGCCGCTGTCATTGTCCAAGCCACGAGTATCGCGGCACTTTGCCGATCCAAGGCCCTTCATACTTCCGAACACATATGTGCTGTCCCGCCTCTGGAGCGAAATCCCAAAGATGGTGATGCACAGTATTGTGTGTCTCACGCAGGTCGCCCGCTCACTTGGACAGGCCGAGTCGTGTCGCTGGAAAATTGGCGCGAATTGAGTGCCTGGGAAAGGCATGGGCCGGATGGGCGGCAATGGTGTGGTATTGAGCGAGCTTGGATCAAACGGGGCGGATGAGACGAAAAGGATCTTGCCTCGACGAACCTATGTTCAGAGCCGCGTGGTGAGGTCTATAATGACTGCCGCGTGCGCACTGAAGGAGTTCGGTGCGGCTGCCGCCTAACTCGGGGGTGCCAGTCAACGTTTGCTCATGCTGAAGCTATCCGCAATTTTCCCATGGCTACTGTTAGCAATGTTGCCAAACAGGTTCCCCGACAGCGCCGTGTCAATGCCGAGTTTTTCGCCCCAATCGGTTCTTGCTTGAGCGGGTGAAGGCCCGAGGTGTCAGGGAAGCGGCGCTTTTGGTGCGGAGATTGGTTTTTTCGCTGCCGTGGCAGATCAATTCCAGATCCATATGCTTCTACAAGTAACACTTTCGCGTTTACCGCTGAAATACTGCTGGGCGACAACGCAGGGCTAGGCCGGGCACAAAGAACTGAGAGGTATCGAAACGCTCAAGGGCAAGCGCTGTCAATCTGGGGGACAAAATGGGGGACGCAGCTTCCCCGTATACTCGATTATTCAATAAAAACAGATTGTTGCTGAACAGTCATGGCGGAGAGACAGGGATTCGAACCCTGGGACCCCGTGAAGGGTCAACGGTTTTCGAGACCGCCCCGTTCGACCACTCCGGCACCTCTCCGCGGGGGTCTGTGGGGGCGGGATGTAGTCAGGAACGAAACGTGGTGCAAGCATAAAATTCCCGATTTTCCCGCCTGCAGGATTTTCCATTGCCCATGCGGTCAAAACACTTAGGATTCGTATCATGACGCAGTTTCGACAGATCGCCGCCGCCCCGATTTTCGCCGTTCTCATGATGGCCCTGGCCATCGGCCTGCCGCTGGCCCCGCGCGCCCAGGCGGCCGAGCGCGAGAGGATCGAGGCATTCCTTGCCACCACCGGTTTCGATGTGGCGCTCGACAGCATCGCCTTCGCCTCCTCCTCGGCGCCCGAGATGCTGGGCATCGACCCCGGAGCCTTCGGGCAATCCTGGACCCGGACGGTGGACGACGTGTTCGACACCGAGGTGATGCGCGGCATCGCGCTGGATATCCTGGAACAGACGCTGAGCGACGAGGCGCTGAACCATGCGGTGGAATTCTATGCCAGCGACCTGGGCCAGCGGCTGGTCGAGGCCGAGAACGCCTCGCACATGATCGAAGACGACGCCGCCAAGCAGGAAGAGGGCAAGGCGATCGTCGCCGAGCTGGTGCGTGACGGGTCGGACCGTGTGGAGACGCTCAAGCGGATGAACGCGGCGATCGACGCCTCGGGCACCTCGCTGCGCGCCCTGCAGGAGATCCAGCTGCGCTTCCTGATGGCCGCCAGCGCTGCTGGGGTGATCGAGCTCAAGGTTGGCCCCGAAGAGATGCGCGCGATGATGCAGGCCAACGAGGGTGCCATGCGCAGCGCGCTGCAGATGTCGGCGCTGGCGGGGGCTGCCTATACCTATCAGGATTTCACGGATGCCGAGGTCGCGGCCTATACCGAGGCGCTGGAGCAGCCACCGATGCAGGAGGTTTACGAGCTTCTGAACGCGGTGCAATACGAGATCATGGCCAACCGGTTCGAGGTCCTGGCGGCGCGGATGGCCGATCTTCATCCCGCGCAGGAGCTGTGATGCTGCGGTCGTTGATCGCGGCGGCGGGGGTCGCGCTCCTGTCGGCCGGTCCGGTTCCGGCACGCGAGGCGGCGGCCGAGCTGGCCGAGGTGCTGCGCCTGCAGGAGGTGGCCGAGATCCTGCATGACGAAGGGCTGGCCTATGGCGAGTCGCTGGATGCCGACATGCTGGGCGGCGAGGGCGGGGCGTTCTTCCGCCAGCGGGTCGAGCAGATCTATGCCACCGGGCCGATGGTCGAGACCATGCGCGGCGCGCTGGCCGACACGATGACCGAGGCGCAGATCGACCAGACCGCGCAATTCTTCGCCGGCGAGCTTGGCCAGACCATCCTGTCGCTCGAAAACTCGGCCCGGCGCGCTTTTTCCGATCCCGAGGTCGAGGAGACGATGCGCGACAGGGTCGAGGCGGCGGGGCGCGATGATCCCCGGATTGCGCTGATCGGGGAATACATCCGCACCAACCAGTTGATCGAACGCAATGTCGAGGGGGCGATCAGTTCAGATTACAGCTTCTACCGGGGGTTGGCGGACGGGCGTCAGGGCCGGCGCGACGACCGGATGATGCTGTCCGATCTGTTCTCGCGCCGCGACGAGACCCGGGCCGAGACCGAGGATTGGCTCTATGGCTTCCTGTCGCTGGCCTATCAGCCGCTGAGCGAGGCGGAGATGCGCGAGAACATCGCGTTCTCGGCCAGCCCCGCCGGTCAGGCGCTGAACGCGGCGCTGTTCGAGGGGTTCGATCGGCTCTATGACCGCATCTCCTATGACCTGGGTCAGGCGGTCGCCCGTGCGATGGGGGCAAGCGAACTCTAGGCGCCCGCCGGTCCGCCGGTGACGATTGCAAGGAAATGTCCGGAAACGGCGGTTGACATCGGCACGAAATCCTCTGATAAGCCCGCATTCCGGCCGGGTTTCCCTGCTGGGTTTCGTTATCAATTCGCCCCGGACGGGGCGCGCTGTTCGACGGTGGCCAAGGCCGAAACGCCCGCATGGCGGGGACCACAGAACGCGGCAGAGAAAAGGAATGACGCATGTTTGCGGTCCTCAAGACCGGCGGCAAGCAGTACAAGGTTCAGGCGGGCGATATTCTGCGCGTCGAGAAACTGGCAGCTGACGCCGGCGAAACGGTTCAATTCAACGACATCCTGATGCTGGGTGGCGACAAGCCGTCGGTCGGCGCCCCCTTCGTGAAGGGCGCGGGCGTCCAGGCCGAGATCCTGGACCAGATCAAGGGTGACAAGGTCATCAAGTTCGTCAAGCGCCGCCGCAAGCACAGCTCCAAGCGCACCGTCGGACACCGGCAGAAGCTGACGCTGGTCAAGATCACCGACATCCTGCCCTCGGGCGCGGACAAGTCGGGCGTGAAGGCCGCGATCGGTGCTGGCTCGGTTTCGGGCTCCACCGTCGAAGCGGCTGCGCCCAATAAGGCACCGGCCAAGAAGGCCGCGACCAAGGCCAAGCCCGCCGCGGCCCCGGCCGCCGGTGGCGACGACCTCAAGAAGCTGTCGGGCGTCGGCCCGGCGCTCGAGAAGAAGCTGCATGACGCCGGTATCACCACCTTTGCCCAGATCGCGGCATGGACGGATGCGGATGTGGCTGATATGGACGAGAAACTGTCGTTCAAGGGCCGGATCGAGCGTGAAGGCTGGATCGACCAGGCCAAAGAACTGGCCAAAGGCTAAGGAGAGAGAGAATGGCACATAAGAAAGCTGGCGGTTCCTCCCGCAACGGCCGCGACTCCGCGGGTCGTCGCCTTGGCGTGAAACTCTATGGCGGCCAGGCCGCCATCGCGGGCAACATCATCGTGCGCCAGCGCGGCACCAAGTTCTGGCCGGGTCAAGGCGTGGGCATGGGCAAGGATCACACGATCTTTGCGACCGCCGACGGCGCCGTGACCTTCCACAAGGGTCTCAAGGGCCGAACCTTCATTTCGGTACTGCCGGCGGCAGAGGCCGCAGAGTAAGCCGCGACCCGGACGAATGGACATTCAGGGGGACCGGCGAAGTGCCGGTCCCCTTTCTCGTTTCACGGCAAGTTGACCGCGGCGGGAACAATCCTGACCCACGGGCTGGTATTGTCGGGAAATCGGGGGTTTAGGAGGCGGTTTTTCATCCCTTCGGCGGGTTTGACCGGGGCGCGACATTGCACCGGGCCGAGGCGGTAAATATCTTTGCGGAGCGGGACCGGGCGACGCGCCGTCGCCCATCCGGGATCGCCGTGTTCGGAGGAGGAGCACGCAGATGAAATTGGACACCATCATCAACCAGCCCGTCGTTGCGGCGGACCGGTTCGACCTGCGCCCGCTGCGCAAGTCCGACATGGGACTGATCGAGCATTACGCCGGCGACGAGCGTGTCGCGCGCATGACCACTTCGATCCCGCATCCGGTGCCGCCCGGCATGACCGAAGCCTTCGTGACCCGCGCCATGTCGCCGGACCGGGACGAGGATGTCTGGGCCATCGACGGGCTCAAGGATGGCGGGCCGGAGCTGATGGGTCTGATCTCGCTGATGCGGATGGACCGCAACCAGTCCGAGGTCGGATACTGGGTGGCGCCGATCTTCTGGAACTCGGGCATCGCCTCGATGGCCGTCGCGGCGCTGGTCGAGGCCAATCCGCTGGGCAACCAGACGATGTTCGCCAGCGTGTTCCAGGACAACCCGGCCTCGGCGCGGGTGCTGACCCATTGCGGGTTCGAATATCTGGGCGATGCCGAGAGCTTCTCTCTGGCGCGCAACGCCACCGTGCCGACCTGGACCTACAGCCGAAAACTCTGACTTGGCGCGCCGCGGCCTTTGCACTAGGGAACAGTCATGAAATTTCTCGATCTCGCAAAGGTCTATATCCGCTCGGGCGGCGGCGGGAACGGCTGCATCAGTTTCCGCCGCGAGAAGTATATCGAGTTCGGCGGACCCGATGGCGGCGACGGCGGCACCGGCGGTTCGGTCTGGGCCGAGGCGGTCGAGGGCCTGAACACGCTGATCGACTTCCGCTATCAGCAGCATTTCTTTGCCAAAAGCGGCCAGCAGGGCCGCGGCCAGCAGCGCACCGGCAAGGATGGGGACGACATCGTGCTGCGGGTGCCGGTGGGCACCGAGATCCTGGACGAGGACCAGGAGACGGTGATCGCCGACATGACCGAGGTCGGCCAACGCGTGCAGCTGGCCCGCGGCGGCAATGGCGGCTGGGGCAACCTGCATTTCAAGTCCTCGACCAACCAGGCCCCGCGCCGCGCCAATCCTGGGCAGGAGGGGGTCGAGCGCACGATATGGCTGCGGCTGAAGCTGATCGCCGATGTCGGTCTGCTGGGCCTGCCCAACGCGGGCAAGTCCACTTTCTTGGCGGCGACCTCGAATGCGCGGCCCAAGATTGCCGATTATCCCTTCACCACGCTGCATCCCAACCTGGGCGTGGTCGGCGTGGACAACGTGGAATTTGTGGTGGCCGACATCCCCGGCCTGATCGCCGGCGCGCATGAGGGCAGGGGGATCGGTGACCGGTTTCTGGGCCATGTCGAACGCTGCGCGGTGCTGTTGCACCTGGTGGACGGCACCTCGGACACCGTGGGCGAGGATTATCGCACCATTATCGGAGAGCTGGAGGCCTATGGCGGCCACCTGGCCGACAAGCCGCGTGTCACCGTCCTCAACAAGATCGACGCGCTGGATCCCGACCGGCTGGCCGAGGCGCAAGCGGCACTTGAGGCGGCTTGCGGCGCGCCGGTCATGACCATGTCCGGCGTGGCCGGTCAGGGCGTGACCGAGGTTCTGCGCGCCCTGCGCACGCAGATCGACGCCGACCGGTTGCGCCACAGGCCCGCGCGCGAGGCAGAGCCGTGGCAGCCCTGAGCGCGGCGCGGCGGCTGGTCGTCAAGATCGGCTCGGCGCTTCTGGTGGATCGCAACAGCGGCCGCCTCCGGGCCGACTGGCTGCACGCGCTGGCCGAGGACGTGGCCCGGCTCAAGGCGCGGGGCAGCGACGTGATCCTGGTCTCGTCGGGGTCGATTGCGCTGGGGCGCGGGGTCCTGGGCCTTCCCGCCACGACATTGCCGCTGGAGAAGTCGCAGGCCGCCGCCGCAGTGGGCCAAATCCGGCTGGCGCGCGCCTATGAAGAGGCGCTGGCGCCGCATGGCATCACAACCGCGCAGGTTCTGGTCACGCTCGAGGACAGCGCTGACCGCCGGCGCTACCTCAATTCCCGCGCCACGATGGAAACGCTGCTGAGCCTCGGCGTCGTGCCCATCGTGAACGAAAACGACACCATCGCGACCGACGAGATCCGCTATGGCGATAATGACCGGCTGGCGGCGCAGGTCGCGGTGACCGTGGGGGCCGACCAGTTGATCCTGCTGTCGGATGTCGACGGGTTCTATTCCGGCAACCCCACCAGCGACCCCGACGCCACGCGCTTCGAGGTGATCGACGAGATCACGCCCGAGATCGTGGCGATGGCGGGGGATGCGGGATCGGGCCTGTCCAAGGGCGGGATGAAGACCAAGCTGATGGCGGCGCAACTGGCCACGGCCGGCGGCTGCAGCATGGCGATTACCGAAGGATCGACGCTCAACCCCTTGCAGGCATTGGAAAATGGCGCCAACGGAACCTGGTTTCCGGCGACGCTGGATCCGGCCTCGGCGCGCAAGCGCTGGATCGCGGCGATGAAGCCGCGCGGCAGCCTGACGGTGGATGAGGGCGCGGCGCGGGCCCTGTGCAACGGCAAGAGCCTGCTGCCAGCCGGCGTCACCGGGGTTTCCGGCGCCTTCGGGCGCGGCGACCCGGTGGCGATCCTCGACGCGCAGTCGCGTCCGCTGGGGCAGGGCCTCACCCGCTATACATCCGACGAGGCGGATGCGATCAAGGGCCGGCGTTCGGCCGAGATCGAGCCGACGCTGGGTTATCCGGGCCGTGCGGCGCTGATCCATCGCGACGATATGGCGTTGTGACGGGTCTTGCTGCTAGTTTGACCGCGACGCTCCCCATTCGTAGAAGGCACAGACCATGAAGGATCTCGACAACATTCCCGCCGTCATGGCCGAGTTGGGCAGGCAGGCAAGGACCGCGGCGCAGGACCTGGCCTTTGCCAGCGCCGAGCGCAAGCATGCCGCTCTGATCGCCGCCGCCGATGCGCTCTGGGCCCGGCGGGCCGAGATCATCGCGGCCAATGCCAGGGATCTGGAGTATGGCCGCGACAAGGGGCTGAGCCCGGCGATGATGGACCGCCTGCTGCTGGACGAGGACCGGGTGCGCGGCATGGTCGACGGGCTGCGCGCCGTGGCCGAACAGGCCGATCCGGTGGGCGAGGTTCTGGCGTCCTGGGATATGCCCTCGGGCCTGCATATCGAGCGGGTGCGCACGCCGCTGGGCGTGATCGGCGTGATCTACGAAAGCCGCCCCAACGTGACCGCGGATGCGGGCGCGCTGTGCCTGAAATCTGGCAACGCGGTGATCCTGCGCGGTGGCTCCGAGAGCTTCCATTCCTCACAGGCGATCCATGCCTGCCTCGTCGAGGGTCTGCGGGCCGCGAACCTGCCCGAGGCGGCGATCCAGCTTGTGCCGACGCGCGACCGCGCGGCGGTGCAGGAGATGCTGACGCTGACCGACAGCATCGACGTGATCGTGCCGCGCGGCGGCAAGGGGCTGGTGGGCCTGGTGCAGCGCGAGGCGCGGGTGCCGGTCTTTGCCCATCTCGAAGGCATCGTGCATGTCTATGTCGACAAGGCGGCCGATCCGGCCAAGGCGCTGGCCGTGGTTCTGAACGCCAAGACGCGGCGCACCGGGATCTGCGGCGCGGCCGAATGCCTGCTGGTGCATCGCGACGTGGCCGAGACGCTGGGCGCGGATCTGGTGCAAGCGCTTCTGGAGGCCGGGGTCGAGGTGCGGGCCGAGGGCGCGCTGGCGCTGGACGGCACGGTGGCCGCCGGTGGCGACGACTGGGGCCGCGAATACCTGGACAGCATCATCGCGGCCAGACCCGTGGACGATATCGACACGGCGATCGCGCATATCCGCGCGCATGGCTCGGGCCATACCGACTGTATCCTGACCGAGGATGACGCGGCCGCCGCCCGGTTCTTCGAACGGCTGGACAGCGCCATCCTGATGCGCAACGCCTCGACCCAGTTCGCCGATGGCGGCGAGTTCGGGATGGGGGCCGAGATCGGCATCGCCACGGGCAAGCTGCATGCGCGCGGACCGGTGGGCGCGGCGCAGCTGACCAGTTTCAAGTATATCGTGACCGGCGACGGGACGGTGCGGGGGTGACCGCCCCGGCGCCTGGGGGTCAGAACGCGACGCCGACGCCCGCCTCGTCGGCGGTGACATGTACGCGCCGGTCCTGCTCGGCGGCCAGCGCCGGCAGCAGTGCGAACTGGACCTGCGCGGGGGTCACGTCTGCTTGTCGGGCGGGGTCGCTCAGCCCGTCCCAAAGCTCGGGGTGCAGCGCCAGTTTCGGTCCGGTGGCCGCAACGAACCAGCGCCCGTCGCGGCGGTCGATCTCAACCCGCCCGCCCAGGGGCAGCGCCGTCTCGCAGCATTGCAGCGCCAGGAGGGCCAGCCGCACCTCGCTCCGCGGCACCGCGCCCTCGGAGCGCCAGTCCGCCTTGACCCGCGCCTCGCGGCCGAGATCGGCGAGCAAACCCGCCACCTCTTCGCGGCCCAGCATCTGATCGCCCGCCATGCCATAGGCGATGCGGAAGAACCGGATGCGCAGCCCGGCATTGTCGACGCTGTCCGCGATCAGGTCCATCTCGGGATTGCGCGGGGCGCCGGACATGTCCAGCAATTCCAACCCGTTGGTGATGGCCCCGATCGGGCTGATCAGGTCGTGGCAGATGCGCGAGCCGATCAGGGCGGCCAGGTTGACGCTGTGTTCGCTCATGCGATACCTCTCTTTGCGGGCCGCCACCGGCCCCGCAGGGCGAGGGCCACACATGACGGATCTGAATGCCATCCTTGCACCGGGCATGTTCGTGCGCCATCCCGACCGTCCCGAGTGGGGTACCGGCCAGGTCCAGTCCAATATCGGCGGCAAGATCACCGTGAATTTCCGCGAGCAGGGGAAAGTGGTGATCGACGGCGCACGAATTGCCCTGATGCCGGTCCTTGATCCGGGAAATGAGTAAACGAAAGGTTAACGCCGGCGATTGGGCGCGGCGCCATGTTGCCATGTCCGCAACGGCTGCGGTATCAGCGCCCTGACCCTTTCACCACCGGCCCGGAACCCATGCCCGACAACGGCCAGAGCTTTATCGTCAAGATCGCCGAGACCGAGGACGAGCTGCGCGCCGCCCAGCGGTTGCGCTATGACGTGTTCGTGCGCGAACTGGGCAGCGGTGGCGCGATGGTGGATCACGCGCGCGGTCTGGAACGGGATCGGTTCGACCCGTTCTTCGACCACATGATCGCGTGCGATGCAGCGAGCGGCGAGGTGGTGGGCGTCTATCGCCTGCTGCGGGGCGAGCGCGCCGCCGAGCTGGGTCAGTTCTATTCCGAGGACGAGTACGACCTGGGCGTGCTCAGGAAAAGCGGCCGGCGGCTGCTGGAACTGGGCCGGTCCTGCCTGCATCCCGACTATCGCGGCGGCACGGCGATGTTCCACCTGTGGTCGGGCCTCGCCGATTATGTGGAACGGCACGGCATCGAGATTCTGTTCGGCGTGGCCAGTTTCCACGGCACCGACCCGCAGGCGCTGGCGCAACCGCTGTCGTTGCTGCACCATGCGCATCTGGCCCCGCCGGAACTGCGCGTGCGGGCCCATGCGCGGCATTTTCAGGACATGGACCTTGTGCCGCCCGAGGCGCTGGACCGGCGCGCGGCGATGCTGCGGGTGCCGGCGCTGATCAAGGCCTATCTGCGGCTGGGCGGCCATGTGGGCGAGGGGGCCTTTGTCGATCATGCGTTCAACACCACCGATGTCTGCCTGGTTCTGGACACCGCCCGGATGAACGCCCGGCAGAAACGGCTGTATTCGCGATGACGCCGACCTGGGACAGCGACGAGGCGCCCGACGCGTTCAGGATCGGGCCGGGTGGCTGGGTCCGCGTGGTTCTGCGCGGTGCGGCGCTGATCGTGCTGATCCTGGTGTGTCTGGTCGTGCTGATGGCAGTGCGCCTGGTCGAGGCGCCGCTTTTCGGCCTGCGCCGGCCGGTGACGCCTTTCATCACCCAGTTCGTGTGCCGCAACGCGTTTCGCATCCTGGGCATGGGCTACCGCACCCGCGGGACGCTGATGAAAGCGCGCGGTGCGGTGGTGGCCAATCATTCGTCATGGCTGGACATCTTCGCGCTGAACGCGCGCAAACGGGTCTATTTCGTCTCCAAGGCCGAGGTCGCCCGCTGGCCCGGCATCGGCCTGCTGGCCCGCGCCACCGGCACGGTCTTCATCGAACGTGACCGCCGGCAGGCGCGCGCGCAGACCCGCTTGTTCGAGGATCGGCTGAAGGCCGGGCACAAACTGCTGTTCTTTCCCGAGGGCACATCGACCGACGGGCTCAGGGTGCTGCCGTTCAAGACGACGCTGTTTGCCGCCTTCTTTTCGGAGGAATTGCGCGATTTCATGCAGGTGCAGGCGGTGTCGGTGGTCTATCGCGCGCCGAAGGGCCAGTCGGCGCGGTTCTATGGCTGGTGGGGCGACATGGCGTTCGCGCCGCACCTGCTCAAGACGCTGGCGGCGCGGCGCCAGGGATCGGTCCTGCTGATCTATCACCCGCCGGTGAAGGTCGCGGATTTCGCCGACCGCAAGGCGGTGGCCGCGCATCTGGAGAGCCAGGTCCGCCGCGGCCACCGGGCGGCGACCGCGCGGCCGGAATAGGGGTTGCGCTGCCTGCGCCGCTGGCCTATACGCGCGCCATTCATCCCGCAGGCGGGGTTTGGCCTGTTCGGGGGAGACATCCCCGACAGACCGCCGGTTGGCTCGGAGGCAACTTCGCGCTTACACCCCCGCCGAGGCGTAAACCGGAAAGGAAAAACTGCATGGCTCTTCCCGAGTTCACCATGCGCCAGCTGCTCGAAGCCGGCGTTCACTTCGGCCACCAGACCCAGCGCTGGAACCCGCGCATGTCGCCCTTCATCTATGGCGAGCGCAACGGCATCCACATCATGGACCTGACCCAGACCGTCCCGATGCTGGACCAGGCGCTGCAGGTCATTCGCGACACCGTGGCCAAGGGCGGCCGCGTGCTGTTCGTGGGCACCAAGCGCCAGGCCAGCCAGCCGATCGCCGAAGCCGCCGAGAAGTCGGCGCAGTATTACATGAACCACCGTTGGCTGGGCGGCACGCTGACCAACTGGAAAACCGTTTCGCAGTCGATCAACCGCCTCAAGCAGATCGACGAGGCGATGGCCGGTGGCGCCGAGGGCCTGACCAAGAAGGAACGCCTGGGCATGGAGCGCGACCAGCAGAAGCTGGAAGCGTCGCTGGGCGGCATCCGCGAGATGGGCGGCACGCCGGATCTCCTCTTTGTGATCGACGTCAAGAAAGAGGCGCTGGCCATTGCCGAGGCCAAGAAGCTGGGCATTCCTGTGGTTGCCGTTGTCGACACCAACTGTTCGCCCGACGGGGTGGAATACATCATTCCGGGCAACGACGACGCGGCCCGCGCCATTTCGCTCTATTGCGACCTGGCCTCGCGCGCGGCGCTCGAGGGCATGTCGGCACAGCTGGGCGCCGCCGGCGTCGACCTGGGCGCGCTGGAAGAGGCCCCCGCCGAGGAGGCCGTGGCCGAGGCAGACGCCCCCGCCGCCACCGAGGACAGCCCGGCCGAGGCGTAACCGCCCGGTCACGGAACTGCATTACCGGGGCAGGGGATATCCTGCCCCAGACCCGTTTGATTTGAGGAGAGCCGAGAGATGGCAATCACAGCTGCACTCGTGAAGGAACTGCGCGACGCAACCGGCGCCGGCATGATGGACGCCAAGAAGGCGCTGACCGAAACCGCCGGCGACATGCAGGCCGCGGTCGACTGGCTGCGCACCAAGGGCCTGGCAAAGGCGGCCAAGAAATCCGGCCGCACGGCGGCCGAGGGCCTGGTCGCGGTCGTGGTCGACGGCGGAACCGGCGTGGCCGTCGAGGTCAACGCCGAGACCGATTTCGTCGCCAAGAATGCCGAGTTCCAGGACATGGTCTCGGGCATCGCCACCGCCGCGCTCAAGGTCGATGACGTCGACGCGCTGGCGCAGGCGGATCTGGGCGGCAAGAGCGTGGCCGACACCATGACCGACAAGATCGCCACCGTTGGCGAGAACATGACCCTGCGCCGGATGGCCAAGATCCAGGGCGACACGGTCGTGTCCTATGTTCACAACGCCGCTGCGCCCGGGATGGGCAAGATCGGCGTGCTGGTCGCCCTGTCGGGCGGCGACGACGCGATCGGCAAACAGATCGCCATGCACATCGCCGCGGTCAACCCCGCCGCGCTGAGCGAGGCCGACATGGACGCCTCGGTCGTCGAGAAGGAAAAGCAGGTCCAGATGGACATCGCGCGCGAGTCGGGCAAGCCCGAGCAGGTGATCGAGAAGATGATCGAGGGGCGCATGAAGAAGTTCGTCGCCGAATCGACGCTGCTCAACCAGCAGTTCGTGGTGAACCCGGACCTGACCGTCGAAGCCGCCGCCAAGGAAGCGGGCGCCACCATCACCGGTTTCATCCGGCTGGAAGTGGGCGAAGGCATCGAGAAGAAGGAAGAGAACTTTGCCGAAGAGGTCGCCAAGGCGGCCCAGGGGTAAGGCGGAAACGCCTTTATATTTCGGTATGGTAACGCCGGCCGCCCCCTCGGGTGGCCGGTTTTCCTTTGACCGGGGGCGCAAATGAAAACGGCGGTGCCGGACTGAACCAGCACCGCCGTCGTTAACAGGACAACCCCATCGATGGGGATGGTTGGGGTCCCCCATAAGCTCCTTCGTCAGACGCGGAAAATACACATCTGCTACGGACGGTCAGAAGAGCCCTGATATCGCAGGGGTTCTTTCCCTAGGTTCCCAGGCCAAAGCCACCACTCACGGAACATCACCATATTGCGCAAATGGGGGCACATCCGAAAGTCATGTTTTCCTTACCTTAGGTCACTTTCTTTGGGATTGGACAAGATATAGACGCCGTCAGGCTTCGACCAAGAACATTTGGTTCTGCAAAGTCGCCTTGAGAACCGCCTGGGCCGTGGTCTCGACCGCCAGCGATTCGCGGGCAAGGCGCAGGTGCTTTTCAACCGTCGCGGAAGTCAGGCCCATCAACATGGCGATGTCCTGGATGGTCTTGCCGTCGCCCACCCATTGCAGCGCCTCGCGCTGCCGCCGGGTCAGCGCGCGGTTCGGCGCGGTATAGGGCAGGGTCAGGATCTTGAGATGCGCCATGTTGTTCATCAGTAGCAAATCCTGGCCGTGCTCGGCCCAGATCGCATCGACCGCGGCCTGGTCCAGATGTTTGGCCGCGCAGAGCGAGATCGCCCCCTTGGCCCGCGGCGAGACCGAGTTGAAGCTGACCGTGTAGCCGGCCTTGACCCCGAACCGGGCGTTGAACGCGTGAACCTCGCGCATTTTCGGGCAATCGGCGGCTTCGGTCACCATCAGTTCCGAGATCATGCGCCAGCTGCCGGCGCCCTCGTTCTCGAGCGCCCATCGCAGCATCGGCGCATGGAAATACAGCCCCGAGTTGATAAACCCGTCGATGTAATCCTGGCAATGGTTGGTGAGGATGACGAAATCCTCGGGGTCGCCCAGAGATGTGGCGGTGCGAAACTGCGTGAACCCGTAGAGAAGGCGGACGAAGCCGTACTCGGCCATCTGCTCGGTATGGGCGGCCCACAGCTCCTCGAGTGTCTTGGAGTAGCTGAGGAAGGTCAGGTAGTCGGTCAGTTTCATGGGGCGCTCGTCCCGCCATCAAGATGCGCGGCCAGCGCGTCTAGCGCCAGGATATAGCCCTGCGCCCCGAAGCCGCAGATCTGCCCTAGGGCCACAGGCGCGATATGCGATTGGTGGCGGAACGCCTCGCGCGCGTGGATGTTGGACAGGTGCACCTCGACCACCGGAAGCGCAACCGACGAAATGGCATCGCGCAGGGCGATCGAGCTGTGGGTATAGGCGCCCGCGTTCAGGACGATACCGTCCTGCGTCCCGCGGGCTTCGTGAATGGCGTCGACAAGCACGCCTTCGTGGTTGCTTTGCCGGCAAGTGATCGCCAGCCCGCTAGCCTCGCCATGCGCATGGCAGGCGGCGTCGATCATTTCAAGTGTGGTCGCTCCGTATACCTCGGGCTGCCGGATGCCCAACAAGTTGAGGTTGGGCCCGTTCAGAACCAGAACTCGTGCCATTCACTTGCATCCCCATAGACGCGATTCTGATACAGGCCCTCGCCGCGCTTTGTCCAGATGGGCTTCCACGGTTCGCGGAAGCGTGATGCCGCTGCGTCAACCATTTGTGCATAGCACGCGGGAATCCGCCGGAAAGAGGCTGCCGACGGCCCCGTTGCCAATCCGAACGGCCGGTGCGATCCTGATCCGGCCTCTTGGGCGACTATGCGGCGGGAGAGTGCGAATGGCGCAAGAATCGGACGTTTTGGGGCAGGGCGGTCAGGACCTCGATACCGATGCAGTGGCGGCCTACCTGGAAAACCGGCTCGAGGGGTTTCGTGGCCCGGTTGCCGCGCGCAAGTTCGAAACCGGTCAATCCAATCCGACCTACCTGCTGGAAACGCCCGGTCAGCGCTATGTCCTGCGGCGCAAGCCGATGGGTGCCATCCTGAAATCCGCGCATGCAGTCGAACGAGAGTTTCGCGTGCAGCAGGCGCTGGGCGGAACCCAGGTGCCGGTCCCGCGTATGCATCTGCTGTGCGAGGATCCGGAGGTGATCGGTTCGGCCTTCTACGTGATGGAGCACCTGGACGGTCGCAACTTCGCCGAACCTCTGATGCCGGATCTCGACGCCGAGGCGCGTGGTGCGGTCATCGACGAGATGAACCGCGTTCTTGCCGCATTGCACGAGGTCGATATCGAGGCTGCCGGGCTGGACGATTTCGGACCCGGCGGGAATTACTTCGAACGCCAGATCGCGCGCTGGACCAAGCAATACCGCGCGGCCGAGACGCAGAGCTTGCCCGAGATGGAGGAACTGATCGCCGCGTTGCCCGCGGCCTTGCCGGGTGATGACGGCCAACGCACGCTTGTCCACGGCGACTATCGCATCGACAACCTGATGTTCCGGCGCGACGGCACGGGATGTCTGGGCGTGCTGGACTGGGAGCTGTCGACGATCGGCCATCCTTATGCCGATCTGGCGGCGGTGATCATGCAATGGCAGCTGCCGCCCGGGCGCGAGGGTCGCGGCCTGGCCGGCATCCGGAGGGCGGAGTTCGGGCTGCCCGAGGACGCCGCATTCATCGAGGCCTATTGCCGCCGCCGCGACATCGCCGGGATCGAGCGGTTCGGCTTCTACCTGTCCTTCGCGTTCTTCCGCATGGCCGGGATCCTGCAAGGTGTCTACAAGCGCGCCCTGGACGGCAACGCGTCGAACCCGGAACATGGTTTCAAGCTGGGGGGTTACGTGCCGACCTTCGCCCAGATGGGGTTGAGGGCCCTGGAGCGCTAGTCTCACCAGGGAGTGCGCGTGCGTACCCGGGGGCCGTTCGCCTACAGCAAAGATGTTACCATAATACAGATTATGAGAATATCGGACAATGGGCCGGGCACGGGCCGTCTCCGGCCCGCGCCCGCTTGCGAGCTTAGAAGAACGCCTGCAAGCCGGTCTGGGCCCGGCCCAGGATCAGGGCATGCACGTCGTGGGTGCCCTCGTAGGTGTTCACCGTCTCCAGGTTCACCATGTGCCGGATGACGTGGAACTCCAGGCTGATGCCGTTGCCGCCATGCATGTCGCGGGCCATGCGCGCGATGTCCAGCGCCTTGCCGCAGTTGTTGCGCTTGACGATCGAGATCATCTCGGGCGCGGCATTGGCCTCGTCCATCAGCCGCCCGACGCGCAGTGACGCCTGCAGCCCCAGCGCGATCTCGGTCTGCATGTCGGCCAGCTTGCGCTGGAACAGCTGGGTCTGCGCCAGCGGCCGGTTGAACTGTTGCCGGTCCAGCCCGTATTGGCGGGCGCCGTGCCAGCAGGCCTCGGCCGCGCCCATCGCGCCCCAGCTGATGCCATAGCGCGCGCGGTTGAGGCATCCGAACGGCCCCTTGAGGCCCGAAACATGCGGCAGCAGCGCCTCATCGCCCACCTCGACGCCATCGAGCACGATTTCGCCGGTGATCGAGGCGCGCAGCGACAGCTTGTTCTCGATCTTCGGCGCGCTCAGCCCCTTGGCGCCCTTGTCCAGCACAAAGCCGCGGATGCGCCCGTCATGGGCGTCGGACTTGGCCCAGACGACGAAGACATCGGCAATCGGTGCGTTCGAGATCCACATCTTGCTGCCGGTCAGGCGATATCCGCCTTCGGTCCTTTCGGCGCGGGTCTTCATGCCGGCCGGGTCGCTGCCGGCATCCGGCTCGGTCAGGCCGAAACAGCCGATCCATTCGCCGCTGGCCAGTTTCGGCAGGTATTTCCGGCGCTGCTCCTCCGAGCCGTAGGCATAGATCGGGTACATCACCAGCGAACTTTGCACCGACATCATCGAGCGGTAGCCCGAATCCACGCGCTCGACCTCGCGCGCGACCAGCCCGTAGGACACGTAGCCGGACCCCAGCCCGCCATATTCCTCGGGGATGGTGGTGCCCAGCAGCCCCATATCGCCCATCTCGCGAAAAATCTCGGGGTCGGTTTCCTCGTTCCGGAAGGCGTCGGTGATGCGCGGCATCAGCTTTTCCCTGGCATAGGACCGCGCGCTTTGCGCTATCATGCGTTCCTCTTCGGACAGTTGGTCCGACAGGCGGAACGGATCCTCCCAGTCGAAGCGGCCCAGATCCGGTGCATCCTTGGCGCGCAATGCAGGCTTGGTCTCGGGGGCGTTCATGGCATGGCTCCTCAATCTGGAAATCCTGCGCAGCATAATCTGAGCAAAGCGCAAAAAACAGCGAGACTTTCGCGGGTTTCCATGAGTATTTGGCATGGATGAACCCGAACAGACGCCTCCTGCCCTCGCTTGCGGCCCTGCGCGCGCTCGAAGCGCTGGACCGGCTCGGTTCGGCCTCGGCCGTGGCCGAAGAACTGTCGCTGACGCAAAGCGCGGTGAGCCGGCAGTTGCAGGCGCTCGAGGCGCAGATGGGGGTCGGGTTGATCCAGCGCGACCGCAAGCGGCTGGCGCTGACGCCTTCGGCGCGGGATTACCTGGCCGAGGTGCGCCCGGCGCTGAACCGCATCGCGCAGGCCTCGCTGTCGCTGCAGGTGAAACCGGCAGGCGGCACGCTGAACCTGGCGATCCTGCCCGCCTTCGGCATGCGGTGGCTGATGCCCCGCCTACCCGATTTCGCGCGGCTGCACCCGGATGTCACGATCAACATGACGACGCAGCTGCGCCCGTTCAGCTTTGCCCGAGAACCCTTTGATGCGGCTTTGCATTTCGGAAAAACGGACTGGCCCGGGACCGACGCGCTGCTGCTGCGCGGCGAGCGGGTCGAAGCGGTGGGCGCGCCCGGGATGCTGCCCCAGGGTGGCCTGCCGCAGGCCCGCGACCTGCTGCGTCGGCCGCTTTTGCACATCCAGACCCGGCCCGATGCCTGGCAGGACTGGTTCACCGCGCATGGCGTTACGCTGCAAGGCCCCCTGCCCGGCACGATCCACGATCAGTTCTCGACCATCATACAGGCGGCGCTGCACGGTCTTGGTCTGGCGCTGCTGCCGGAATACCTGGCCGAGCAGGACCTGGCGACGGGGCGGCTGCGGCGCGCGCATGGCGGCCCGATCGAGGCGCGCGGCGCCTATTACCTGGTCTGGCCCCATGAAAAGGCGCGCGACCCCGCGCTGACCACCTTTCGCCACTGGCTCGCCGGCAAGGCCGAGCCCGAGGACGGGCTGCCGCGCTGAGCGCCTCAGCGTGGCAGGATCACCGTGAAGGTCGCGCCCTTGCTCGGCGCGCTGTCCACACGAAGGCGGCCGCGGTGCCGGTTGAGGATATGCTTGACGATTGCCAGGCCCAGCCCGGTTCCTCCCATCTCGCGCGAGCGGTGGCTGTCGACCCGATAGAACCGCTCGGTCAGACGCGGCAGGTGCACCGGGTCGATGCCGGGGCCGTGATCCGTGACCTCGATCCGCGCGGCAGGCCCGCGCATCGCCGCGTCATGGTCCAGCACCGTAAGAGCGACATCCACCGAGCCGCCTGCACCGCCATATTTGATGGCATTTTCCACCAGGTTCACGACCACCTGGCGCAGCTGGTCGGGCTCGCCCGGTACCTCGACGGGATCCTGTCCGACGGTCAGGTTCAGCTCGACGCCGGCCTCGTCCGCCAGCGGGCGCAGGGTCGCCAGCGCCGAGCTCAGCAGCGTACCGAGATCGAGCCGCTTGGCGGGGCGCACCCGTTCCTCGCTCTCGACGCGGTTGAGCGACAGGAGATCCCCGACCAGCCGGTTCATCCGGTTGGCCTCGGCCTCCATGATGCCCAGGAACCGGTCGCGCGCCTTGGCGTCGTCGCGCGCCGCGCCGCGCAGGGTCTCGATGAAGCCCATCAGTGCGGTCAGCGGCGTGCGCAGCTCGTGGCTGACATTGGCGACGAAATCGCGGCGCATCTGGCCGGCCTGTTCCATCTGCGTGAGGTCCACGAAACTCACGAACACCGCATCGCCCTGCCCCGCACCCAATCCCGGAAGCGGCCGACAATGCACCTCGTAGGTGGTGTCATGCGCGCCGTCCCGCGACAGGTGCCGCGCGGTTTGCGGGCTTCGTTCCGCAATGCAGCGCTCGATCGCCTCGACCAGCGGCGGCTGGCGCAGGATGGCGGCGAAATGGCGACCCGTCAGCGCCGCCCCCAGAAGCGCTTGCGCCTCGGCATTGGCCCCGGCGATCCGCTCGTCGGACCCGACCAGAATGGCGGGCAAGGGCGTGGCGGCCAGAATCGCGTCAATGAGCGCATCCGCCATCGGTCCGGCTCAGCCGCTCGTGGCCTGGGCCACCGCCTCGGTAAAGATCGCGGCCAGACGCTCGGGATCCTCCAGCCCGACCGAGACGCGGAAAAAACCCTCGGACAGCCCCAGCTCGGCTCGGGTTTCCGCGCTCAGCGCCCGGTGCGAGGAGGACGCGGGATGCGACAGCGTGGTTCCCACATCGCCCAGCGTCGGGGCAAAGCTCAGCCCCTCGGCGGCGCGGGTGAAGGCGTTGGCGGCGGCCCGGCCGCCGTCGAGCTCGAAGCTGACCATGTTGCAGCCCTGCCCGCCCAGCAGCGCATTGGCGCGCGTGGCGTCGGGGTGATCGGCCCGCGTGGGATAGAGAACCTGCCGCACGCCTCTCAGCCCGGCCAGGTGATCGGCCAGCGCGGCGGCGGTGGCCTGCGCCCGGTCGAAGCGCAGGTCGAAACTGAGCATCCCGCGCTCGGCCAGCCAGCAATCGAACGGGCTGGGCGTCAGCCCGGCGGTGACGGCGAATACCCGCATCCGCTCGGTCAGGTCTGAATCGCGGGCGGCGGCATAGCCCAGCATCACGTCGGAATGGCCCGCCAGCAGCTTGGTGATCGAGTGGATGACGATATCCGCCCCGTGATCGAAGGGCCGGAAGGCGCGCGGCGTGGTGAAAGTGTTGTCCACCGCCAGCAGGATCCCCCGTTCACGGCAGAGCGTGGCCAGCCCGTCGATATCGGCGAGGCGCAGGGTCGGGTTCGACACCGCCTCGACCAGCACCAGCCGGGTTTCGGGGCGCAGCGCGGCGGCGACCCCGGCCACGTCACCGGGATCGGCCAGTGTGGTGGCGATGCCCAGCCGCGGCAGGTCCTCGGCCATCATCCGCAGCGACCGGCCGTAAAGCTGGTTGCCGCCGACCACGTGATCGCCCGCCTTGAGCAGCCCAAGAAGCACGGTCGAGACCGCTGCCATGCCCGAGCCGGTGACGACGCCGCCTTCGGCCCCCTCCATCGCGTCGAGGCGCCGGGCCACGACATCGGCGTTGGGATGGCCCTCGCGCGAATAGGTATAGCCGTGCACGCGCCCCTCGTACTGGGCGTCCAGCGCGTCGGGCGTGTCCGAGGCATAGACCACCGAGGGGCTGAGCGGTGTCACCACCGGGTGCGAGGCGCTGTCGGGCAGCGGATGCGGGCGGACCAGCGAGCCGCGCGAATTGCGGGTCATTCGACCTCCTTCAGCCCGGCGCGGAACCGGCGCATGTTGTCCTGGTAGTGCTGGGCGCTGAGCGTCAGGCCGCGCGCGCCGGCCTCGTCGATCTGACGCACCACCTTGCCGGGGGCGCCCATCACGAGCGAATTGTCCGGGATCTCCTTGCCCTCGGTCACCAGCGCGCCGGCCCCGATCAGGCAGTTACGCCCGATCCGGGCGCCGTTCAGCACCGTGGCACCCATCCCGATCAGCGAATTGTCCCCGATCGTGCAGCCGTGCAGCATCGCCTTGTGCCCGATGGTGCAGTTCTGCCCCACCGTCAGCGGATAGCCCGGGTCGGTGTGCATGACGCTGTTCTCCTGCACGTTGCTGCCGGCGCCGATGCGGATCTCCTCGTTGTCTCCGCGCAGCGTGCTGCCGAACCAGACGCTTGCGCCCTCCTCGAGCACGACGTTTCCGATCAGGTTGGCATCGGGCGCGACCCAGCTGTCCTCGGCGATGTCGGGCGCTTGGCCATCCAATGTATAAAGTGTCATGTCAGATCCTCGAACTCGGTCTGCAGGGTGCGCACATGCTCGGTCAGGCTGGGCTGCTGGATGCGGCGCAGGCGGGTTGCGGTGATGATGGTCTTGAGCCGATCCTCGGTCGCATCCAGATCGTCGTTGATCAGCACGTGGTCATAGCCGTCCCAATGGCTGATCTCGTCCCAGCTTTTCTGCATCCGGCGCGCGATGGTCTCGGCGTCGTCCTGGCCCCGGCTCTCCAGCCTGCGGCGCAGCTCGGTGATCGAAGGCGGCAGCAGGAAGATCGACAGCGTGTGCTGCCCCAGGGCCGAGTTGCGGATCTGCTGCGCGCCCTGCCAGTCGATGTCGAACAGCACGTCGCGGCCGTGGTCGATGGCATCCTGCACCGGGCCGCGCGGCGAGCCGTAGAAATTGCCGAATACATGGGCATGTTCCAGCATCTGCCCCTCGGCCACGGCGGTCTTGAACGCGGCCTCGGAGATGAAGTGGTAATCCTTGCCCTCGACCTCGCCCGAACGCGGCGCGCGGGTGGTGGCGCTGACTGAAAAGACGATGCTGTCATCCCAGTCGCGCAGACGCCGGGCCAGCGTGGATTTCCCGGCGCCCGAAGGCGATGACAGGATGATGAGCAGTCCCCTGCGATTTGCCATGCCGTTTGCGTCCCCGTCCGTCATTCCACGTTCTGAGCCTGTTCGCGCATCTGGTCGATCACCGCCTTGAGCTCGAGCCCCACCGCCGTCAGCTCGGCATTCTGGGATTTCGAGCACAGGGTGTTGGCCTCGCGGTTGAACTCCTGCATCAGGAAATCCAGCCGCCGGCCCACCGCGCCGCCTTCGGCCAGCAGGGTGCGGGCGGCGTCGACATGGGCGGACAGGCGGTCCAGCTCTTCGGTGACATCGGCCTTGACCGCGATCAGTGCCAGTTCCTGCGCCACGCGGTCGGGATCGGCGCCTTCGGTATTGTCCAGGACGCGCGCGAGGTTGGCGCGCAGGGTCTCGGCCATCGCCGCCTTGCGGGCCTCCGCCAGTGTCGCCGCCTGCCCGGCCAGCGCCGCGACGCGATCCAGCTGTTCGTTCAGGACAACCGCAAGGGCCGCGCCCTCGGACTGGCGCATGTCGAGAAAGGCGTCGATCAGGGGGGCGAGTTCGCTGCGCAGCCGCGCCAGCAGCGGTGCGGTATCCTCCTCGGCCCCGGCGGTGTCGAACATGCCGCGCAGCCCCAGCAGATCCGCCGCGCGCGACGGCGCCAGCGGCAGGCCGCGCCGGGCCGCGCGGGCCTCGACCTCGGTCACCGCGTCCAGCGCGGCCTCCACCGCCGCCGGGTTCAGCGCCAGCGCCGCCGCCTCGTCCTGACGGCTCATCCGCAGGGAGAGGGTGACGCTGCCGCGGGCCATGCGCTTGCCCAGGTCGGCGCGCAACGCGGCCTCCAGCCCTTCGATCCAGTCCGGCACGCGGATCCGCAGGTCGAGCCCCTTGGCGTTGACGCTGCGCAGCTCCCAACTCCAGGCATGGGGCGGCAAGGCGCCCTTGGCCGAGGCGAATGCGGTCATGGATCGGATCATCGGGGTCCTTTCGCGATTGCGGCCGGGTGCCGGAGCGGTTGCCGCACCTAATGCCAATCGGCGCCTCAGGGCAAGACCCGCCGATTTGGTTCAAGTTTTACGGGATTAACCAAGGGTTAAGGAAATCCTCAAAATTTGCCTCAAACCGTGTCAGGCTTGCTTTCGGGAGATTTCGCCCGTGGCCCGTGGCCGGTCGGGCGACAGGCGGGAGGAGATGAGATGGGATCGACGCCACAAGCCCGAACAAGGAGCCGGACAGACGCAGACCGGCACGGCAATGTCGTTCCGCTGCGTCGGCTGGGAACCGGGCAGAGCCTGTCGCCGATCCGGCAGGCCGAGGCCTATTGGACCGCGATGGGCGGACCGGGAGCGATCCCGCGCCGCTCGGACCTGGATCCGCGTGGGCTTGGGAACATCCTCGATCAGACACTCCTCCTGGAGCGCATCGCGCCCGGTCTGGCGCGGGTGCGGCTGGCCGGCCGGGTCCTGCACGGCCTGGCGGGGATGGACCTGCGCGGGATGCCGATGACGGCGCTTTTCGATGCGCGTTCGCGCGCCGGGTTCAGCGACGTGCTGCGCTCGGTGTTCGATGGGCCGGGATCGGCGCATCTGTCCTTGGCGGTGGGCGCGGCACGCTGCGGTGACAGGCAGTCGGCGGGTATGGCCCTTCTGCCGCTGCGCGACAACGCGGGCGCCGTCAGCCGCGCCCTGGGGGTGCTCGTGGTCGACGGGGACCGCGACGCCCTGCCGCCCTGCCGGCTCACCATCACGGGCACGCAGATCACCGATCTTGCCGCGCGCCCCGAGGTTGATCCTTCGCGCAGGCGCAGCCTGCGGCTGGTGGCCGCGCGACCCGATTGAGCCGGCGCGCGAAACCGGCCGGACAAACGGAAAACGGCGGGCCAAAGCCCGCCGTTTTTGTCACAGGTCAGCGCGTCCAGAGCCTCAGCCGACGGCGCGATCCGCGCCGGCCGCCCGGCGCTTGGTCAGTTCCTCGGCGACCAGGAAGGCCAGTTCCAGCGACTGGCTGGCGTTCAGCCGGGGATCGCAGGCCGTGTGATAGCGGTCGCTCAGATCCTCGTCGGTCACTGCGCGCACGCCGCCGGTGCATTCGGTGACGTCCTGGCCGGTCATCTCGAAATGCACGCCGCCGGGGATCGTGCCCTCGGCCTGGTGCACCGCGAAGAACTCGCGCACCTCGCGCAGCACCGAATCGAAGGGGCGGGTCTTGTAGCCGCTCGACGACTTGATCGTGTTGCCGTGCATCGGGTCGCAGACCCATGTGACCTTGGCGCCCGCATCCTTCACTGTCTGGATCAGGCGCGGCAGATGCTCGCCCACCTTGCCCGCGCCGAAGCGCGCGATCAGCGTCAGGCGGCCTTCCTCGTTCTCGGGGTTCAGACGCTCCATCAGAACCTTGAGATCCTCGGGCGATGTGGTCGGCCCGCATTTCAGCCCGATCGGATTCAGCACCCCGCGGCAGAACTCCACATGCGCGCCATCGGGCTGGCGGGTGCGGTCGCCGATCCAGATCATGTGCCCGGACCCCGCCAGCCAGTTGCCGGAGGTGGAATCGAGCCGCGTCAGCGCCTCCTCGTATTCCAGCAGCAGGCCCTCGTGGCTGGTGTAGAACTCCACCGACGAGAATTCATGCGTGGTGTCGGCGGTGATGCCGGCGGCGTGCATGAAGTCGATCGTGTCCTGGATGCGGGTGGCGACCTCGGTGTATTTCTCGATCTCCTGCCCGTCGGTGAAACCCAGGGTCCAGGAATGCACCCGGCTCATATCCGCGAAACCACCCGTGGAAAACGCCCGCAGCAGGTTCAGCGTCGCCGCCGCCTGGGTATAGGCCTGCAGCATCTTGCGCGGATCTGGGATGCGCGCCTGGGGCGTGAAGTCCAGCTCGTTGATGATGTCGCCACGATAACTGGGCAGCTCCACGCCATCCACAGTCTCGGTCGGCGCGCTGCGCGGCTTGGCGAACTGGCCGGCCATGCGGCCCACCTTGACCACCGGAACCTTGGCGCCATAGGTCAGCACCATCGCCATCTGCAGCATGACCTTGAACGTGTCACGGATGGCGTCGGCGCTGAACTGCTCGAAGCTTTCGGCGCAGTCGCCGCCCTGCAGCAGGAACGCCTCGCCCCGGCCGGCGGCACCCAGATGCCGCTTGAGCCGGCGCGCCTCGCCGGCAAAGACCAGCGGCGGATAGTTCGACAATTGCGCCTCGACGGCGGCCAGTTCGGCCGCGTCGGTATAGTCGGGCATCTGAACCCGCGGCTTGTTGCGCCAGTTCGATTTCTGCCACTCGGTCATCGCTCTTGTCTCCGCTGCGTATCCCGTCAGAGGCCTCTATACAAAATGCGTGGAACAAGGACCATATGCGAAATGCGGCACTTGACGCCGGATTCATCCTCTGAGCAAGGTCATCGGATCGGTCACGCCATGCCCCCGGGGACATGGCCCGAGCCCGGAACGACGAGAGCATGCCAGAGCAACGCCATACCCCCCCGCCGATCAGCGATGCGGTCAAGCCGCGCCGGTTCGTGTTTGTCCTGCTGGAGCATTTCAGCCTGCTCTCTTTCGCTTCGGCTCTGGAATGCCTGCGCATTGCCAACCGGATGGCCAATCGCGAGCTCTATGTCTGGCGGCTGATCGGTGAAGGCGGCGGCACGCTGTCCTGTTCCGCCGGCACCACGTTTCAGCTGGACGGCGATCTGGACGAGCTGCAGCGCGATGACGTGGTCATGCTGTGCAGCGGCATCGACGTGCAGGGGGCCACCACCAAACGGCTTCTGGGCTGGCTTCGGCGCGAGGCGCGCAAGGGGTTGACCATCGGCGGGCTGTGCACCGCCGCCTATACGCTTGCGCGGGCGGGGCTGCTCGACGGCAAGCAGGCCACGATCCACTGGGAGAACACCGACAGCTTTGCCGAAGAGTTCGAAGAGGTCCAGCTGACCAAGTCGGTGTTCCGCATCGACGGCAACCGGATGACGACGGCCGGCGGCACCTCGTCGATCGACCTGATGCTGAAGATCGTCGCCAACGATCACGGCGAGGACCTGGCCAATGCGGTGGCCGATCAGCTGATCTATTCCTCGATCCGCACCGACCAGGACACCCAGCGTCTGTCGACGCCCACCCGCATCGGCGTACGCCATCCCAAGCTGAGCCAGGTGATCCAGATGATGGAGAAGAACATCGAGGAGCCGATCAGCCCGTCGATCCTGGCCAAGGATGTCGGCATGTCCACGCGCCAGCTGGAACGGCTGTTCCGGCGCTACCTGAACCGCAGCCCCAAGCGGTATTACATGGAGCTGCGCCTGCAGAAGGCGCGCAACCTGCTGATGCAGACCGACATGAGCGTGATCAACGTGGCGCTGGCCTGCGGCTTCGCCTCGCCCAGCCATTTCTCGAAATGCTACCGGGCGCATTACAACACGACGCCTTACCGTGAACGCGGGGCACAGGGCGCGCGCCTGTCGGTGTAAGTGCCGCCCAGGAACGTCAGAACTTGTTCATGATGACTTCGGCATCCGAGTTCAGCGCGAATTCCAGGACGATCAGGCTGTCGTCGCGCTGGTGCAACAGCGCGTAGTAATACACGTACCGGTCGCCGGTTCGGAAATAGCGCCCCTCCTGCATGATGCCGCTGCCCAGCTCACGCCGGTTGAAGGTGCCGCCTTCTTCGAAATCGACCGGATAGATCTGGGTGAACTGCCGCTCGACGCCGGCCAATTGCTCGGATGTGTATTCGTCGCGCCCGCCCATGGCCTGGATGAAGGGGCCGAACTGGCGGGACATGATCGAACGATCCACATAGCTTGAGTAGCTGTCGTAATCCGTGAACACGCTGTCGCGGACCTGTGCGGCCGCGCCGCCGATCCAGAACGACGTGACCAGCGCCACCGCGATCGCGGCCCGTTTGATCCCTTGCATCCGTCCGTCCTCTCAAACCCATTCCGGTGCATTCAGGCTAGCCGCCCGGCGTCATCCGGTAAACGGCCCCCTGCCCGACCGAGATGAACCAGATCGACCCGTCCGGCGCCTCGACGATGTCGCGCAGCCGTTCGGTCTCAGGCCCCGAGATCTGCTCGACCTCGCGCAGCGGCGTGCCTTCGAGCCGGGCGATATGGTCGAATTTCAGCGCTCCGACAAAGATGTCGCCGCGCCATTCGGGCCAGAGCTTGCCGGAATAGACCATAAGGCCCGAGGGCGCGATGGAGGGGTCCCAGTAGTGCGCGGGCTGTTCCATGCCCGGCTTGGCGGTGCCTTCGCCGATCTTCGCGCCGGAATAGTGCCGCCCGTAGGAGATCACCGGCCAGCCGTAATTCGCGCCCTTGCGGATCCGGTTCACCTCGTCACCGCCCCGCGCGCCATGTTCCGAGATCCACAGCCGCCCCTGGCCGTCCAGCCCGGCGCCCTGCGGATTGCGATGGCCATAGGACCAGATCTCGGGCCGGGCGCCGGACTGACCCACAAAGGGGTTGTCGGCGGGCACACTTCCGTCCCGGTTGATGCGGATCACGGTGCCGTTGTGGGTCGACAGGTCCTGGGCCAGGTCGCGCTTGCCGCGATCGCCGATGGTCACGAAAAGCTTGCCATCCGGCGCCTCGACCACGCGGCTGCCGAAATGCCGCCCGCCGCTACCGCCATCCGCCGCCTCGAAAAGGATCCGGACCGACTCCAGCCGGTCGCCCGACGCGCTCAGTCGCCCCACGGCCAGCGCCGTGCCACCGGCGCCGCCGGGCTGCGCCTTGGCGAAGGTCAGGAACACCTCGCGGCTCTGCGCGAAATCCCGGGCCACGGTCACGTCCAGCAACCCGCCTTGCCCCTGCGCACGGACTTTCGGCACGCCGGCCACCGGGCGGGCCTGCCCGTCCGCGACCAGCAGCAACCGGCCGCCGCGCTCGCTGACCAGGACCCCTCCGCCCGGGAGCAGGCCCAGCCCCCACGGCGCGTCAAGCCCGCTGACCACGCGTTCCAACCGCAGCGGCCCGGCCGCGCTCTGCAACTCCTGCGCCGTCACCGGCCCGGCAAATCCCGCCGCCAGTGACACAATGATCGGAAACAACTTGCGAAACATGCGCTATCTCCCTGATACCCTGACGCATTCACTTAGTGCGCGCAGCACGCGCGGCCAGGGCCAGGGCCGGATCATGCCGCCCTTCGCGCCCTCGGGTTAGGACTTTTCTTTTTGGCGATTGTATATTTGACAAACCCAACTGAGATTCCTATTTTGGAGTCAAGAAGTTGAGGATCACGCCATGTCTGTTCTTTCCGCCCCTTACA
>NZ_FNYD01000030.1 GCF_900109035.1 Cribrihabitans marinus | reverse complement strand
GTCCATTTTGCCGTCCAGTCCTCTGCCTAATCTCGACAGCAGGACTCGCACAGACAGCCTCAGAGCGGCAGGAGGGGATCGGCGAGGCGCTTACATTCAGGTCAACTTCGCAAATTCGCAGGACTAAACAATGCAGACTAATGCAGACGACCTCTTTGCAACGGAATCTGCCAGGCGTTTGGCGTTGGCTGAGCAACGCGGCCTGCGCCTTGCGATTGCCTGTCGCACGCTTGTCACTGGCCTCGCCTTTGCCTGGTACGTCGGCGCACCGATTGTTTTCACAAAATTTGAGCCGCGTTTCGCGGCGATCATCGTCTTGCTTCTTTTTACGGCGATGGGCGTTGCACATTTGTGCGTGATCGGCACCCGGTTTGACCGCTGGTGGATTAAGTACTTGGTCTATGCGGTGGATACGCTTTCGATTTGCGCCACCTTCGCACTGATCCCGATCAGTCGTGCGGATGATGTTCCCCAGATCATCGCATTCCGCGCGTACGGGATTTACTATCTCTTTCCTTTGGTGGCCGTCTCCTGCCTCAGCCTGTCCTGGCGGTTGGTGATCTGGACCGGCGCAATGTGCGTCGTTGGCTGGTGGGCAGCGTTTGTCTGGGTGGCGTCGCAGATGACAGAGACGTTTTCTTGGGCTGACATTCCACCAAATGCGACCCGTGCTGACTATGAACAAGTCTTCCTGTCCATCGACTTTATCGGGCGTGGGAACAGAATCGAGGAAACCGCAATGTTGATGTTTGCCGCACTCAGCCTTGCTGTTGCGGTGTATCGTGCGCGTTCAGTCTTCTTTGCTCAAGTGGCCGCCGACTTGGAATGGCGCCGCGAGCGTTCAGTGCGTGAGCGTGTGAGTGACCTCTTAGGTAAGTACGTCCCGGAAGAAATCGCGCATAAGCTGATCGCGAGCGAAGCGCCATTGCAGCCACAGCGCAGTCGCGGCGTCGCACTGGTTATGGACATCGCGGAGTTCACTCGTTTTTCCGCTGCACATTCCCCGGAGCATGTCATCGCCGTCCTCGACGCATTTCTGGCGGACGCGACAGACGCCGTTTCGAAAGAGGGCGGTATTGTCATGTCATACCTCGGCGATGGTTTTCTTGTCACATTCAATGCGCCGGTTGGGATCGACAACCCAGAGGAAGCGGCAATACAAGCGGCGATGAGATTGCTTAACATCGCTCAAAACCATGGCTTCTGTGTGCGTATTGGCATTGCAAGTGGCGCCCTCGTGACTGGAACGATAGGCACGGAAATACGGCAAACTTTTACGGTCTATGGTGACGCTGTTAACCTGGCAGCTCGGTTGGAAGGTCAATGCAAGAAGCTGGGCGAGTCAGTTTTGGTAGACGTGGAGACAAAAACGGCGATTGGCTCCGATTACAAATGGGAGAGCCACAAAAAACTCGAAATTGCTGGTGTTGAAGAAACGCTCGATGCGTTCAGCCTGTCTGCAGCCAGCGATAGGCCCTCATTTTATGTGGGAACTCCAAAGTACCGCATCTCGTCCATTCCCTGACGAAATTGTGCTGCACTAGGTACGAATGGTCGCTCTTGGTGCTGCGTTGCAGTGTTCGAGATGGTGTGTCTTCGACACGGATCCTGATGCGTGCGCACGCAGCGAAATAAAACGAATTCACGGGTTGGGCTCAAAGCGGTCGTTTTCTGCGCGTTGCTTGGATGTACGTTGTGGGCCGTCCATAAGTAAGCGCCTCGCCGATCCCCTCCTGCCGCTCTGAGGCTGTCTGTGCGAGTCCTGCTGTCGAGATTAGGCAGAGGACTGGACGGCAAAATGGACG
>NZ_FNYD01000021.1 GCF_900109035.1 Cribrihabitans marinus | reverse complement strand
TGTAAGGGGCGGAAAGAACAGACATGGCGTGATCCTCAACTTCTTGACTCCAAAATAGGAATCTCAGTTGGGTTTGTCAAATATACAATCGCCAATCTTTGTGTCTTGGATTCAGGCGTTTCGCTAAGGATCAGGGATGGGACGACGCGGACTATCACGTCGATGTTGAGCAACTTGCAAAAGACGGACTTAAGCAACATCGAGACAGCTAGCGGGTTTGTCAAATATATAATCGCCTATTTTTGGGTCCATTACAGGCGACCACACTAATGCAACATTTCACCACATCATGGAACGCCACCATCGCGTAAATTGAGTGGGCAGGTGAAATGCATAGTGATCCTGAAAACGAGACTGTTGAAAGCGCCAACCGCCTTCTCTCACGCGGTGAAGTGGCATCGATCTATGGTATCAGTAAGCGCTGGCTGGAGGTCGCTTCCAGCAAGGGACAGGGTCCTCCGGTTGTCAAGATCACCTCCAAGATGGTTCGTTACCGTGCCAGCGATGTTGATGCCTGGATTGAGAGTCTTGTCGACTACGGACCGGAAGGGTCGCTCTTACATGTCAGGCAGGGAGACCGGTAATGGGCAAGTCTTCCACCCATTCTACTTTTCAAAACCTTCTCACAGTCGCGCAGGTGAGCACTGTGCTTGGCTGTTCTGAAAAGACAGTTCAGCGCCGGATTGCGTCGGGTGATCTGCCTGTTATCCGGGATGGCGGCATGGTTCGGGTGCACCCCGATGACCTTGAACGCTACATCAGACTGCGGCGGGAAGGCTGACCCGTCATGTCCTCTAATGTATTGATGTGTCTTAGATTTGGTCGCCGTCGGGAAGCCGTCCCCCTCAGTTTGAGCGGAGGAAGATCTGGTACGGTTTCCCGAATCTGGCGTTTTGTCCCATCGTGTCTTCCCGAGGTCTCCCCTGTCCACAAGAATGGATCCCGACATGCAACATGATCGAAAATTCATCCCCGATGCCGAGGTCTTCACGCAAGCGCCCCGGATCACCCTGGCTGATGTCCTTGCCCGCGTTGAGAAAGAGTACACGGGCTCAGCATTGCGCGACACGCGCTCGGCGTTTCGCGCTCTGGAACGGCGCGTTGGCATCGATCTAGGCTGTGCTATCGCCACTCCGACAATCCTGCGGGACATCTTCTCGGGGTTGCGGCCGGTGAGCCTTGGCGTCGGCGAGAAACGCTTCGCCAACATCTGCTCGAGCGTGACACAGGCTGCGCGGCGCTATGGTCAGCCCCGGACCTGGATCACAAGCGAGATTGCGCCGGCGCCGGAATGGCAGGTTCTGCTGGATCAGATCGCCGATGACCAGCAGTATCGCTGGGGTCTCAGCCGACTGGCCTGCTATTGCTCGGTCAAAGGGATCGTTCCGGAGGCCGTGACTGTTGAGACTCTGCGCGGACTCTTTGCGGCGCTTGAGGCCGAAGCGGTCTCAAAAGACCCGCGCAACCTGCTCAAACGTACCATCTCCTGCTGGAACCACTGCCGCAGGTCCGTGCCTGGCTGGCCGAAAACAAGGCTGTCGTCGCCATTCAAGACAGCGCCTTACATGCTGACACTCGAGGCTTTTCCTGAGAGCTTCCAGCAGGACATTGGGAACTGGGAGACGCGGATGCGCAATCCTGATCCGCTTGACCCGAAAGCACCAGTGCGTGCGTGCCGGCCAGACACGCTGCAAGGTTATCGTTTCACCTTCCGTCGGCTGGCGACGGCGCTGGTCCGTTCCGGCCTGGTGCCGATGGAGCACGTAACCGGTCTGGACGTGTTCTTCACCGAGGAAAACTTCAAAGCTGCACTGCGGCCCTTTCTCAAGGGCGAGAGAGTCAAAACCGATGGATACGCCCATAAGATGGCAACGCAACTGCTCTCGGCGGGAAAACAGCATCTCGGACTGGACGAGAGCGAGCTGGCGCCTTTCCAAGCGATTGTCCAAAGACTGAAACCAGCGCATGGCCCGAGCATGGGCGAGCGCAATCGCGCGCTGCTGGCGCAGTTCGATGACGAGGCCGTTGTTGTGCGGCTGCTTGGCTTTCCACGGGAAGAACTGGGGCGGGCACTGAAGATTGCAAACCCAGTCCGGCGCGCCAAGGGCGTCGAGCGGGCACTGGCAATCTCGCTTGCGATTTTCACCGGGCTCAGGGTCAAGAACCTGCGGCAATTGCGGTTGGATCAGAACATCCGTCGCAGCGGGCATCGGGTGTTTGTCCGGATCGCGCAGGATGAGGCCAAAACCCATACGTCGCTGGAGTTGGAGCTGCCTTGCGAAACCATTGAGCTACTTGGCCTCTTTCTGGCCGAGCATCGCGGGCTTATTCCAGGAGCTGACAGCCCATATCTCTTTCCTGGTGGGACCGGGCTGGCGCGGTCCTACAGCGCCATGAGGGATGCGCTGAGCAAGCCGCTGTGGAGACATGCCGGCATCCGTCTGTCGCCGCATCTTTACCGGCACATCATCGCCAAGATCGTAGTGGAACGCCGACCTGAACTGGCACTGGATGTAAGTCGACGGCTTGGTCATAAATCGGTCAACACCACCTATCAGTCCTATCTTGGCACTGAAGGCCCGGCCGCCAGTCGGCGCATCAACACCTTGTTGACCGGTCTGCGTGACGATGGGGACAAAAGGCAATGACCCGCGGCTGGAGCAATCTGCCATTCGAGCATTGGCCGGAAGGTGATCGCGCCGAATGGGAGGCGCTGATGCGGAATGGCGATGTACTGGACGGATGCGGGGCGGGCGCGCGCTGGTCGGAAGCCACGCGCCGAACCAATCTCAAACACTACGCCGGATGGCTCGGGTGGCTGCAGGCAACAGGCGGTCTGGACTGGGCGGTCGCTCCTGCTGACCGCGTGACACCGTCACGGGTCAGAGCTTATGTCCGGGACCTGGGGCGCGCGGTCGCCCCTATTACGGTGTCATCCTATCTGCGGGATCTGAAAGTTGTGACCAAAGCGATGTCGCCGGACCGCGATTGTCGCTGGCTGATGGACATGACCTGCCGATTGAAATCCTGGGCGCAGCCTGTTCGAATTCGACGCCCGCAAGGTCTGCCTGCCCATGACATGTTCCGAACAGCCCTCGAAGAATTGGCTCGGCTGACCGAAAACGGCTTTCGGTCTCCCCGTGCGACACTTGCGTATCGCGACACGCTTCTGGTCGCAATGTTGATCTGCGCCCCGTTACGCCTCCGCAACCTCGCCATGATCCGCGTCGGCGAGCAGTTGGAAAAGCAAGGTGACGAATGGCATCTGCGATTCGCCGGTCACGAAACCAAGACCCACCAACCGTTGCACCTGGTGTTGCCAGATGCGCTTGAGTGCCATGTCGAAACGTATATGCGCCATGTGCGTCCGGCATTTCCTGGCGCGGAGCTCACTGATCGTCTCTGGATCAGTGCAAAGCGCGCGCCTATGGCAGAGACAACAATCTATGCCCGCGTCATGCGCACGTCCGAACGCCTCTTTGGCACAGCCGTCAATCCGCACACATTCCGGACCATTGCAGCTACCTTCCTCGCAGAATCATCCCCGGAAGACGCGCTGCGTGCACGACCGCTGTTGGGGCATCGGCGCAATGACACGACCGAGGCCCACTACATCATGGCCGACCAGATCCGAGCATCCCAAAAGGTCGCTGATGCATTGCTCGCAATCAGGGACGGTCCACTCAAGCATTCCGGGAACAGTGATCCGCCAGGCTGAAACGGCGCAGCAAGTGCTCCAAGGACGCCGACAACGTTAGTTCCGGTCGAGAGTGTAAGCGTACCAATCATTCCTGCGTTCTGTGGCGAAATCTCAAAGGGCGTTGACTGGGACGCGGATGAGGACGAAACCGCTCAATTGCAGTATCTGACCTCGCATCGCGAGATATGCGCAGAAGTTGGTGACGCGTGATCAGGCGGCGGTTTGAAGTTGACGAAGACCGTCGCGGAACTCATCCCCTTCGATGATCTGAGGGAGGCGGTTCCGGCCGTCGAGTTTGCGCCATTTTCCCTGCGCTGACATCATCAGCTTGAATGCCATGGCCACCTTCGCCGCGCTGTTCACGAGTGACCGGTTCGGGAAACAGCGCCATTCGCTGCGTGGCGCATGAACTGGAAAAACGCGGACGGAACGGACGTTGCTGTTGGCCAACTTTAACTCGCAATTTTCTCGTCCAGCCTAAAGCACCGAGTGGCGAAAAGATGCCCTTGGGCCGCCCGAGATACGGTCTCAAGCGGCCATGTGCTAAAGCGCAAACCAATTCGCTACCAAGCAAAGTTCACGAAAGGCTACGGCGCGATATTCTGATTGTGCCGGAAAAAGTTGTCCGGATCATACTGGCGCTTGAGTTTGAGCAGGCGGTCGTAGTTGCCTCCGTAGTTGTCCGCGACGCGCCCGATGTCGTCGTCGTCCATGAAGTTGATGTAGCCGCCAGTTTCAGAGTGCGGCGCGACAGCGTCGGAATAATCGCGCACCCATTTGGTGTGGGCGGAATCGTGGGCCGGATCGTCGGAGGCGGCAAGTACGACCATCGAGAAGTTCGCGTCCCGATGTCCGAAGGCGGTGGCGTCGGCGTCGACGTCATGGCAGGCACCATTGATCGGGTAGAGGTGCATAGTCGAGCTGACCGTGGGTGCGTTCGGTCCATGCTGCACGTGGGCTGCTATCGCCTCGTCGGTCAGGTCTTTCACGAAATTGCCCTTCCAGTATTGCCGGATGCCGGTCGGAAACAGCCCGTCGAATGCCGCGTTGATCGCCGGATAAGGCACCGGGCCGACGTGTTCGGCCTTGACCTCCGCGACGTCGTGGAAGGCCTTGAACTGCTTTTCACCTTCGGAGGGGTCGCCAGACCAGCACGCGACGATGGCGCAGAACATGTCGCCGTGCCGGTCTTCGGGGATGAACGGCAAGGGCGGCGCGATCTGGAAGGCCGGAAAGGCGCCCATTTCGCGGGGGGCGTCCTTGATGTATTCGCGGTAGAATTTGAAGATCGTTTCGGTGTCTTCGATCTCGTAGAACATCGGTCCCCAATAGACCGTCTCGACCGGTTGCAGTTTGTATTCGAACGAGGTCACGACGCCAAAGTTGCCGCCACCGCCGCGGATCGCCCAGAACAGGTCGGGGTTTTCGTCTTCGCTGGCGATCTGCATCTGCCCGTCGGCGGTCACGACGTCCGCGGAAATCAGGTTGTCGAGCGACAGGCCGCTCCCGCGCGAGAGGTATCCGATCCCGCCGCCAAGTGTGAGTCCGGCGATTCCGGTGGTTGAAATGATACCCCCGGTGGTCGCCAGACCGAACGCGTGGGTGGCGGTATTGAAGTCGCCCCAGGTCGCGCCGCCTTCGGCGCGGACGGTCTGCGCGCGGGGATCGACCCTGACGCCACGCATTCGCGACATATCCAGAACGACACCGCCATCGTTGGTGCCGAAGCCCGGACCGCTGTGGCCGCCGCCGCGGACTGACAGGTTGTGGCCGTTGTCGCGCGCGAAGTTGACGGTCGTCATGACGTCGCCCGCGTTCGTTGCCCGGACGATCACGGCGGGCCGTTTGTCGATCATGCCGTTGTGAACCTTGCGCGCCTCCTCAAAGGCGTCGTCGTCCGGGGAAATGACGTCTCCGTGAATCTGGTCCCGGAGTTCACTTGCTGTCTTGGCGCTCATCATAAGTCTCCCTTGTTTCAGTTGTCCCCGACCGTTGGGTCAAGGGTGGGTCGATTCCTGTGCAGAACGGATGCCGCGCTGGATGGGGCAAGTCTGGCCGAGGGGCCGTGGTCGTCTCTAGTCACGAAACTGAATCGGGCGATACAGAAACTGGACTTGGCCAGATGCACGTCTGTGTTAGGCTACAGGAACAAAAAAAGGGGGATACGATGTCACAAGCCGGATACAAGCAGTTCTGCCCGCTCGCCATGGCCGCCGAAGTGCTATGCACGCGGTGGACGATGGTTCTCGTGCGCGAGTTGATCGCGGGGTCGACTCGGTTCAACGATCTGCGACGCGGCGTGCCGAAGATGTCGCCGACGCTTCTGTCGCAGCGGTTGAAGGATCTGGAGGCTGCAGGTGTCGTCGAGAAGGTGGCCGTGCCGTCGGAGCGCGGCGTTTCTGAGTATCGTCTGACGAAAGCCGGGCGGGATCTGCACGACGTTGTGATTGCGATGGGAATGTGGGGTCAGAAATGGGTCGAGTCCTCGCTGTCCCTCGGAAACCTCGACGCATCATTGCTTATGTGGGACATGCGTCGAAATCTGAACCCCGACCCGCTGCCAAACAAGCGCACCGTTATTCAGTTTGTGTACCACGACCAACCGGCGTCAAAGCGTGATTGGTGGCTCGTCGTGGAGCCCAACGGCGACGTCGATCTTTGCTGGTCGGACCCCGGGTTCGAGGTTGATCTCTATGTGACAGTTGATCTTCGGACCATGACAGCAATCTGGATGGGAGTCGCCAAAGTCTCTGCAGAAGGGGAAATGTTTGAATTCAACGGCTCTCGCAGTATCGCCGATTCCATGCAGAGTTGGCTCGGACTGAGTCCTTTCGCGGTGCAAAAGAAACTCGTCGCCTAGCGTGGGCAAACCCACTGGCTGGTCTCTTTGCAACTTTCATTGGGATCGGCGTCTTGCCGGAAGGTAGATCCTAACCTGGTTCGACATCGGTCTCCTGTGGGCTCGAAGCTGCCTTGCGGCGGTGCAGGGAGAGGGCCGTTCCGGCGGCATTTTGAACGTCAACTTTCACATGAAGCCCCTGAAAATCTCACAGATGCGGAGAATGGCCGGTCTCCGCCCAATGTTCACCTGCTTCAACTGCATTGTCGAGAACACATGAACGAAGTAAGTGTCCAATCGCGCCCGAAATACGCCTGATGAGGTTCCTTGCTGTCCGATATCTGCTAAACTTCGGAAAAGAATGGCAAATCGGTACACATGAAACTCGCCTCAAAATCCTTCGTCGGGTTTCTGGTTGACCCTCTCGGCCGACATCCAAGGTGCCTAACACTGCAAGACAAGGGTATTGCGGCACGCGGGGCGGGGTCCCCCTGGATAGGGCTCGAACGCATCGCGACGCGCCCTTCAGTGAAGAAGGGCATTTTCTCGTCGTCGTTACTACTCGATCTCGGCGGCGGTCGGCATCTGACCTTGCCAGCGGTGGATGCCTCCGCGGCCAGAACCTTCGCAGATGCGGCTGCGACCGCCTGGACGGATTACAACCGGGCGGAGCTCGAAGCTGAGGAAGCTGCGGTCAAGCGCCTCCTGCAAGCGCTCGATGCGCTCAAGGTTCCGGATGTCTACCCAGCAGCATGCCATGTAGAACCATTGGTGCGCGATGCTGCTAACCTGAACAGCCGCGTGCTGTCCAAGCTGAATGCTGAAGCGGTTGGAAACAAGGTGATGTCCCGAATTGCCCCCATCAAGGCGTTCGCATCAGACCCGAATGCCGTCCGTGATGCGTCCATTGCAGAGTTCGTCGAGGCGCAGCTCGTCCGATGGAAAGATTTCTTCGACACGGTCGAATCCATGCCGCTGACACCGGAACAGCGCCTGTCGGTGGTCGTCGACGAGGACGCAACGTTGGTTCTGGCCGGCGCGGGGTCCGGCAAGACCAGCGTTATCACGGCCAAGGCCGCATACCTGGTGAAGGCGGAGATACGGAAGCCAAGCGAGCTCCTGCTCCTGGCCTTCGCCAAAGATGCTGCAACCGAGATGTCCGAGCGCATCGAGGCGCGGTGCGGGGTCCCCGTGGCGGCGCGCACCTTCCACGCATTGGCCTACGAGATCATCGGCGAAGTGGAAGGGGAGAAGCCCCCCTTGGCGCCGACCGCGACGGACGACAAGGCCTTCCTATCGCTCATGAAGGAGATCCTTCGGCACATCGTGGCGACCGCCAGTGACATCGCGCAGACCGTGATCGGATGGTTCGCCGGATTCTTCGACGACTTCCCGACAGAGTGGGACTTCAAGACGAAGCACGAATGGTATGCGCAGATCGAGAGCCGCAACCTGCGGACGCTGCAAGGGGAGACGGTGAACAGCTTCGAAGAGCTGCTGATCGCAAACTGGCTGTTCCGGAACGGCATCGCCTACGAATACGAGCCGAGCTACGAGCACAAGCTCCAGAAGACCGGGCGTCGCGTCTACACGCCAGATTTCCGGCTGACAGAAAGCGGCGTCTACATCGAGCATTTCGGCGTACGCAAGAAACGCGGCAGGGATGGTAAGGAGGAGTTGACGACGGCGCCCTATGTCGACCGCGATGAATACCTTGAGGGCATGGATTGGAAGCGGCAAGTCCATGCTGAGCACGAGACGATTCTGGTCGAAACCTACAGCTGGGAGCGTGAAGAGGGGCGACTGCTCGAGGCTCTTGCCGAAAAGCTCAAACCCCACGTCACGCTGCGGCCGATCCCAGACATCCAGATCTACGACCGTGTGGCCGAGGTCGGCGTGGTCGACAGCTTTACCTCGCTAATGGGCACCTTCCTGCGTCACTTCAAGAACGGCGGCTACCGGGCCGAGGACTGCTCCGACAAGGCGCAAACGCTGAAGATGGGGAAGCGTGCCGAAGCATTCCTGAAGATCTTCGGCGCCGTGTTCCGGGAGTATCAGGCGCGCCTGGGCGACCGGATCGACTTCGAGGACATGGTGAACCGCGCCACGGCCCTCGTCGAAAGCGGGCGCTATCAGAGCCCATTCCGACATATCCCCGTCGACGAGTTCCAGGATATCTCCACCGGGCGGGCGAAGCTGATCCAGGCCCTCAAGCGCCAGCATTCCGATGCCAAGGTGTTTGCCGTCGGCGATGACTGGCAGTCGATATACCGCTTTGCCGGGTCGGACATCCACATCATGCGGAACTTCGGCGCGGAGTTCGGGGGCACCTATGCAGGAGCCGCTGGTGTCCATCGCACCGTCGACCTCGGCCGGACCTTCCGATCCGTCGACAAGATCGCACTGGCCGCCTGTCGTTTCGTTCTGCGCAATCCGGCACAGATCACCAAGACGGTGATCCCCGCGGGCGAGACGGACGAGCCTTCGATCAGGATCGCCTGGACGCGCCGTGAAACTGGCGAGCAGACGTTGAACGAAGCCGTGTCTGCTCTTGCTGCCACTGACGGGAAGCCGTCCATCCTGATCCTCGGTCGATATCGGTTCCTGAGGCCGGATGTCGGTCGGCTACAGCGTCAAAACCCCGGGGCAACGATCACCGTCAAAACCATTCACGCATCGAAGGGCTTGGAGGCCGATCACGTCATCATACTCGGTGCCGACAACGCCAAGATGGGGTTCCCGTCGATGATCGTCGACGACCCACTGCTCAGCCTCGTCTCGCCCGAGGCCGAGCCATACTCGAATGCCGAAGAACGGCGCGTTATGTACGTCGCCATGACCCGGGCGCGGTGGACCGTGACCATCCTTGCATCCGAAGCGCGCCCCTCCGTCTTCGTCGAAGAGCTGATGAAAGAACCGGAGTTCGGCGTGGTCGTGCCTGCGGAAGCCCAGAAGCACACCCACATCTGTCCAAGTTGCGGTGGGCGCCTGCTGCATATGCCAGGCAAGGACGGTCGCGACTGGTATCGCTGCGAGCATGTGAAACTCTGCGGCAGTCGCATGCCGGCTTGTCCAGCTTGCGGTGTCGGCCTTCCAGTCCATTCCCAAACCAGTGGGGATCTGGTTTGCAGTGATTGCGGCGAGACGCAACGGGCCTGCCCCAGTTGCGAAGGGGGGTGGCTCGTAGAAAGGCGAGGCCGCTATGGAGCGTTTCTTGGCTGTGTCCGCTATCCAGACTGTGATGGCAAAGCCAAGCTCCAGAAAAGCGCGTGACATGAGTTGGGGTACGACCCAGCAGCTATTTGTACAGAATGGGATGAGTGCTCGCGGACAGCGCGTTGCGTGAATTCATAGTCGTCGCGGCATACGGCACGTCACCGTGCTCCCTGCGTCACGGAGCGCTGGCGCGCTCGGTCTTGAGCCGACGTTTCACACAGAAACCAAATGCTGCAGTGGCTTGTCGCATAGCGGAACTTCCTGGCACCGGCTTGTCATGTTCATCAATCGCTCGCGACGCCACTACACATGGTGCAAAGATTGCGAATGCGACCGGTATCAGTTGTAATGCGGGAACCATTCCAGATCAGAGGATCAAATGTGAGTCTCTTTGAGCAAAAGATTGAAGGTGTTCCGCAGTTTGTCAGCTATTTCTCACCGGTGCTGGAGGTGGTTCTTGATCTTGGGGGACAGGCTCGACCCAAGCAAGTCTTCGAAGAAATCGCGAAACGGCATGACGTCCCGCAAGATTTCCTGAGCCAGACCAACAAAAACGGGCAGCCAAAGTTCAACAACCGCGTTGCATGGGCAAGGTTCTATCGGGTCAAGGCCGGGCTTTTGTATTCCCCGAAGCGTGGAGTGTGGGCCTTAACCGAAGCCGGTCGATCGGCGAAAATGACCGATGAGCTCGCTGTGGATATCTTTCGGCGCGAGCATTCGGCACTCAAAGCTGACGAGGACGAAGATCAGGCACCAGAGGGCGAGATTGTTCCGGACGGAGTAAACTACTGGTTCGTCGGGGCTGCGTGGGACGAAGGCGATCAGACGCCGCGTTTTCTCGAAGAGGGCATCTGGCAGAACGGCTACGACGACAAGTTTTCCGAGCATGTCCGCCAGATGAAGCAAGGAGACCGGATCGCCATCAAGGCGACCTACACCCGCAAGCACGATGTGCCATTCGAGAACCGGGGGCGCGCCGTCAGTGCGATGAGCATCAAGGCGATCGGAACGATCACGGGCAATCGTGGCGATGGCAAGACCGTGGAGGTCAGTTGGCAGGAAGTTGATCCTCCACGCGAATGGTTCTTTTACACCTACCGAACGACAGTTGCCCGGGCGCGCTTTGAAGATGACGACATGGCTCGCCAACTCGTGGCATTCACTTTCGACGCAGCGGATCAGGACATTGGACGGTTCTTGGCACATCCCTATTGGGCTGAAAGATATGCCGAGAGACCCTCACGCCCGCGTCTTGATAATCGACATCTAACACGTGGTAGCCAGCGGACAGGAAAAACCCGTCATTGACCTGATGGTTCACGGCGCCGACGACTTGGCCTGTCTGTTCCGATCCCGCGTCGAAAACCTCCATAATCCGCATAGTCGATGTCAGACTACTTTCGGGGCAAGGAAGAATTCGCGCGAACAGCCTATCGGATCGTCGAAGGACCCAGTTGGTGACAGCGACAGGCTCGCCAAGCCTGCCACTCTAGCTCGTTCCTGATTGTGGCACGCGAAACTCATAAAACAAGGGGATGCAACCCTTCAGAAACAAGTTGCTCCTTCGCCCGTCCTCCGCTTTAGTTCGTGGCCTTGATACCGGGCGGCTGCCACTCCCCGTCCAGTGCCGCTTTAGCGGGCCAGTACAAGCGCATGACCATGTAGATCGGTCCGTCCGGTGCCGGAAGCCAGTTCGCCTTTTTCTTCGCGTCCGTCGGTTCTTCGCGTTGAATGTACAGTGTAAGCGATCCGTCTTCGTTCTGCTGCATGTCCGGCAGCATAGGGGAATTGATGAGGTATCGGTCGATGGGATTGTCCACGAGAAGCTGGGTCTTCCCGTCATACATCGTTACAGACCAGAAGGCATTTACGGGAGGAAACGCGTTTGCCGGAAAGGTCAGCGTGTAGTTGCTGCTGCTGCCATCCATATCCTTGCCGTTACCGTCCTGCCGGGTGAGCGGATAGAACGCTTCTGCGGAATCGTTGCCATAAAGGCCGACAAGGGCGGCCGCCGCCCGCATCAGGTAGTCGTCCTTCAGCATCGCGCGGTTACCGAACAGCCCTTGGGAGATTTGCCAGCCGTTGACCACTTTGCCTACGTCAGCTTTCTTTGCTTCGGCCTTCTTGGCACCAGCCTCCAAGCCTTCGGTGATCGCGGATTTAACGTCGTCGGAGAGTTCGACGGAGGGAAAGGGCTTGCCCGGCTCAATCCCTATTCGTGCAAACCGCTCGCGCAGCGGTTTTTCCACTTCAGCTTCGCCGATTGCTGGTGCGAATTGCAGGATGAAGGCCAGATAGCTCAGCGGGTCCTTTTTCGCAGTATCCTTGTCGAATTTCATCCAATCCACTGCCGGTGCCGGTGCCGGCGCTTCGGTCTTCGCGAATTTCGACAGTGTCGAAACCTTGTAGCCTGCCTGCACGCCCTTGGCGGCCGCAAGATCTGAGGGACCAAAGACCTGAGTGCGAAAGTTGGCGAATCCGAACTCGGTGCTGGAGTGAATGACCTTGTCGATCCCCGCCGGCTTGTCGCCGCTCCAGCGGGGGCCGGCGATCGCATAACAGCCGGCACCGTTGCCCGTTGTCCGGCTTCCGATGTATCCGTAGTTGTAGGTGTAGAGGTTGACGAGCTGAACGGAATAGTACCTGGATTTCTCGATTTCAGGCACACAGATAACCACCGGCTCGGCACGCAGGTCCATCCAGATGAAGGAATAGATCGTGTCGCTGTTCGGCGTCACGATGGCGGTGTCTTTCGGCGATGCCAAGTGAGCTTCGTTCTTGATCTGGTTGAACGGCGCCTTGTACTGGCTGCTCTCCTGATCGATCGCGAACTGGTACATCACGCTGTAATTCATCAGCATCGGCAGTCCGTAAATCGCGGCCTCCTCAGCGATGGCCTTGGCTTCCTTCGGTGTCACGGCTTGCTGAGCGGCAGCCGGGCCGGGCAGAAGGCCCGTTGCTGCCGCGCCAAGTCCAATCGCCAATGCCGAAACGTGCTTGCGAAGCTTCATCAGGATACTCCTGTCATTTGAAAATTCCCGCGTCTTGACCAGAAAAAACAGGCGGATCCATCCCGCCGGCGGCTCTCATTTCTTGACCGCTTCGACGGACGGAAAGACGAAACTTCCATCCAGAATTGCCTGCTCCGGTTCGTAAAGGCGAACGCCGTAGTTCCACCCCTTCATGATCGGCAGACAGTTGACGCGCCCGTCATCGCATCCGCCAAAGTGGATCGTGATCGAACCATCCTGGTTCTTGGTCGCGTTCACGCTGTTGAAATTATAGGCGCCCTGCTTGTTCTTCTGAAAATAGCCCTTGTCGTTGTAGAGGCTGACGGACCAAAACGCCCGGACAGGAACGTCTTTCGCGGTCAGCTGGTATTCGCCGACCGGCAGCCCCGGATTTACGTTCAGGTAGAACGCATGCTTCTGCGGCAAGCCTCCAAATCCAACCGCCGTTCCAATGAGATGCCCGATCGGAGTGGTGTCTTCCTTTGATCCAAACCACCCTTTGGAATCGGGGACGCCCTTGCCGAGTTCAAGCAGGGCGTCGAGTGTGGCCTTGTAACTGGCCTGGTCATAGTCTTGTGCTTGGAAAGGATTGGCCGATTTTGCCTCGACCTTGATCCCGTCCTGTAGATCATGAACCGCCTTGATGTCGTCCGCCGAGTTGGAATCAACCAAGGTACGGATTCCAATCCAGACATGATCGGATCCGAATTGCTCTTTCGTCAGTTCGTGAATGCCGGAGTCAAGATAGACGGCGTTAATATAATTGTCTTCGTTCACGACCATCATCGAGCGATATCGCTTTCCGGCGTCGGGTAACGTGACCGTCGCGCCCTCGCTGATATCAACGACAATGAAACTGTAGAGCGTGTCTCGATTCATTCGGATCGTGGGCTGATTGTCGACGGGCACAGGCTCGCGTTCGTTGAGGACCTTGTTCACGCCACCAGCCTGTTTCTGGTAGGTCGCAAACTGCATGGCGGTCTGCGCGGTGATGTAGTTCATCACGTTGACTTTCACCGGATCGGCCTGCGCTGTAGCCCCGGCAATCGCAATGGCACAGGCGTAGATGGTGGCAGAGCTGAACAATCTCATGTGGGTGTACTCACTTCACTTGCTTCAATCTGGTCGCGGCAATGAAAATGCCAAACGGGAGATTTGCGGGTGTGCGGTGCAAATCCGGATCACTCGCATCAGGTAATAGAGGCTGGTTGCCCCCCCGATCTTAGCTCCGTCGTCGCCGGCATTTCCTACCATTTCGCGCCAAATGCATCTTTCGCACTGACCTATTTTCGGCACGGACCGTTCATAGGCGGGCTGGCGCCCATCGCACGGCATCGAGCCAACGTGCCGATCACCTGTGGGATAGAGATTTTCTGTACTCACGGGGGCTTATACCGGCCATCCGGCGAAAGGCGCGCGAAAAATGCTCCGGGTTTTCATAGCCGGTTTCGTAAGCGATCTCGATGATTTTCGCCGTGCTGTTACTGAGCAGCGCTGCAGCGGTCTCGTACCGGACTTCCGCGAGGACTTCGGAATAACTGCGGTCGAGGCGCGCAAGCTTGCGTTGAAAGCTCCGCCGGCTCATTCCAGACCATTCGGCCGCAAGGCAGACCCCAGGCGATGCCCCTGCCAGATGCGGTCTGATCGCCTTTTTCAGAAAGGACACGAGATTCTCCGGCATCCCTGCACGACCGGGATCTTGCGTCGCTGAATCGGCGTCGGCACATGGTCGCGCCAGAATATCGAGCGGGACAAGGATCGAGGTGTTCGGCTGGGCGAACAGCATGCGGGCGTTGCCAAAGGATTCCCGCGCCAGAGGCGAACATTTCTCGCCCGAGATGAATGTCACCTCGGGCGGGCACCATCCCGAACCGGCAACGCTGCGCACGATCGAGACCATTCCCTGAATCTGGAGCCATTCCGAATAGGCAAGCGCATCGCTGCCCCTGAAGTCTTCGAGATTGCAGATAACGCGCAGAAACCCTGACCGTCGGATGACAGCGGAGCGGAGCGCGCCATCCTCAACCCGGTCGAACCGCAACACCTGTCGCAACCGTTGCAGACCATTCGGGGCAGCCAGGAGGGCGCGCTGGAAGGCCGGGCTCAAAGTCGAAAGGTCGGATTTCTGAGCTGCCAGAAAGCCGAGTTCGATCACGCTCGCGTCGCGACTTGCCTTGGAAACAAAGTCAAGAACGCGCGGGACGCAAAGATATTGCTCTTGATCCTCTTCCGAAAACGGCGGAAGGCCAGCGGCTGCCAGATGACGATTGACTGGTGCACCCATCTTGTGCAGCACATCAGCGTAGACCTTCAGATGGGCTGCTCGGACAAAAGGGGTTTTCATTGTTTGCAGTTCACCGGCGAACGACTTGAAACATAGGTTTCAACATAAGCCGCAAAAAAACAAGGTTTCCAGACTGTTGGATCGCATTGAATTGCAAGTTTTTTTTTGATATGTTTGTTGGTTGCGGGCCAAGGCCCAATCGGATGACGTTCATGGATCGGCTTTGTACGAGCCAGCCAACCAGACCCGGTAGCAGGCTTCCATAGGGTGACGCCCTGAGAAATGGCGCCACCCGGGCGGATCCTAGTCGCTCGCACGTTTCATGGCGTCTTCTAGCCGCTTGCGGTCCGCATCGCTCAGCTTCGGCGGATCTACTGCGATCGTCAGCTTGTCGAGCTTGGCGGTCAAGGCAAACGGAGGCTTGTAGTCATCGTCGTTCACGCCTGTCAGCGTATCGGACCCGATGTCAAAAGCCTCATCCCATTGCAGAATGACGGGTATGGTCTTGTCCAGCTTCTTGCTGTCCACCGTCTCGCCATTTACCTTCAGGGTGCCCGTCCCGGCCTGTCCAAGTCCCGACATGCTGTTGTAAGCCAGCGTCTGACCTCCCAGCCCTTCGTATTCGAAGTCGAACTCGATGGTGTGCTTGCCGGCGGGGAGCGCTTCGCTGCCTTGCCACTTAACCCGGTTCAGGTCGAGCATGTTCCACAAGAACACCGGCTTGCTGTCGAGCAGGTAGAAACCATAGCCGGTGAAGCGGCCGCCGGAGGTCAGGATCATGCCCTCGGCGCCGCCTTCGGGTACCTCGATCTCGGCCGTGATCGTGTACGAGGTATTCAGGATTGACGGCGAGTCCCCCTGCGGCAGGCCGGTCATTGGCCGGGTGTAGACGAACTCCTTGCGCCCGGCCGTGATGTTGGGGCGGGGTTGCGCGAGACGCGTCGTAAAGGAGGCATCCATGGGGAACACTTGATACTTTGCCGCTTCGCGAATGAAGGTCTGCCGCATGTCCCGCACCCGGTCCGGGTGGTCCTTTGCGATGTTGTTGGCTTGCGCCGGGTCCGTGGTCAGATTGTAGAGCTCGAACACCTGATTGTTGAGGGGATCGGGATTTGGCGAAGCGTTCGATACCCACGGGGCCCGGTTGACCTCGGTGGCCAGAAACCATCCATCCTGCCAGAGCGCCCATTGGCCCATCATCTCGAAATACTGGGTATCCCGCGGCGGATCGGCCTTGGCGTTCTCGGCATCGAATAGATAGGCAAAGCTTTCGCCATCCAGCGGTGCCTGGGGGATGCCATCGACGGTCTGAGGGGCGTCGACACCGACTACATCCAGGATTGTGGGCATCACATCGATGACATGCAGAAACTGGTCACGCCGCGTACCCTTGTCAGAGATCCCGTTCGGCCATGACACAACCATGTTCTGCTTGATCCCGCCCAGCTGCGAGGCATTCTGCTTGAACCACGGGAAAGGCGTGTCGAACGCCCAGGACCAGCCGGCAGACATGTGGTTATAGGTGTGCTCGCTTCCCCATTCGTCATAGAGTTCCAGTTGCTTCTCGACGGGAATTTCCGTCACGCCGTTGAAGAACGCGACCTCGTTCGGTGTTCCAAGCAAGCCGCCTTCTGCACTCGTTCCGTTGTCGCCGTTGATGTAGATGATCAGCGTGTTGTCGTATTCGCCGATGTCCTTCAACGCCTGTATGATGCGTCCTATCTCGTGATCCGAGTAAGCCGAATAGGCCGCGAACACCTCGACCTGCCGGATAAAAAGCTTCTTTTCATCGTCGCTCAACTGCTGCCAATCCTTGATCGTGTCGGATGGCCAGGGGTTCATCTGAAGGTCGTCCGGAAACAACCCCAGGTTCTTCTGGTTCGCGAAGATCTGGTCCTGCAGGGCGTTCCAGCCGTCATCGAAGAGACCCATCGCTTCGATCTTCTCGATCCACTCCGGCGTGGGATGATGCGGGGCGTGCGTGGCGCCTGGCGCGTATTTGACGAAGAACGGCTTTGATGGATTGATCTGATTCATCTGCGTGATCCAGCCGATCGCGTCATCGGCCATACCGGTCACCAGGTTCCAACCGGGTTGGTCCCGGAACGGGTAGATCGGTGTGGTGTTGCGATAGAGATTGGGCTGCCACTGGTTGGCATCCCCCCCGACGAACCCATAAAAATACTCGAATCCCAGCCCGGTCGGCCATTGGTCGAACGGACCGGATTGGCTTGCGGCGAAGGACGGCGTGTTGTGGTTCTTCCCAAACCACGACGTGCTGAACCCATTGTCCCGCAGCACCCGCCCGACGGTCGCTTTGTCCTTTGTTATGATGCTGTTGTAGCCTGGGAAGCCGGTCGCCTGTTCGGAAATGACGCCAAAGCCCACATTGTGGTGGTTTCGCCCGGTGATCAAAGCCGCGCGGGTCGGCGAGCACAGCGCCGTCGAATGGATATTGGTGAAGGCAATGCCGTCCTGGGCCAGCGCATCCATCGTGGGATAGGGCACGACTCCGCCGAAAGTGCTCGGCACTCCGAAGCCGGAATCGTCGGTCATGATCAACAGCACATTGGGAGCGCTTTCGGGCGGGACAACACGCGGCGCCCACCATGTTTTCGAGCCGGCAGCATTGGTTTCGATCTGTCCGCCAAAGATCGGCGTCGGCGGTGGCAACTGATTGCCCGGGATTGTGGCCGTCGCCGAAGGCGATCCCGGCTCGCCGGTGCTGTTCTGGGCGCTGGCCGTAGCGACAGCGAATAAGGAGAGGGAAAACCCAGCAGTGAGACCAAGTAGTGTCGGATGAAGGCGGCGGCGCATTTTTAGCTCCTGATGGACCAAGGTTCCGTGATCATCTTAGCCGATTCCCGAACGAGAATTTGACCGAGCGCGCCAAATTGGCTTCTATGAACCAGTTGGTGGCGAGGGATCACTTGATCTCCGATGTTGTCGGCCACGGCGCAAAGGGCGGATCTTCATGCCAAACATGATCCCTTTGATTCAGCCCGTGGCATTGAGCCCTGTTCTGAACTGGATGGGCAAAAATGGCATCGCCCACGACCGTTACATCCTGAAAGCGGGCCTGTCTCTGCATCTGCTGGATGAACCCACCCGGCCGATCCCGCTGCTCGCCGCGGTTCGCATTCTGATGGACTTGACCCGTGAGTATGGGCCAAATGTCGGGACACTCTCGGTATCCGAGCACAGCGTTGCGAGCCTGGGCCTGCTCGGTCGCGCCACACTGGACTCGGAAACGCCACGCCAGGCGCTGCTGCGTATGGCGCAGGCCTACGCGGTTCACTCGTCACATGAGATCTTCCATATGCAGCCGCATCAAGCCGGTGCCACGATCTATCACAGGTTCATGGCTCCGATGGACGACGAGAGCCTGCATACATGCCAGCAATATGTGCTGGCAATGGTACGCTCCATCGTGTTGGGTGATAGGCAGATCGAGCGACCATTATCTGCCATATCGATGGTTCCTCACCGCGCGCATGGCTTTGCGCATTTCCAGGAAATTCACGGTGTCGGGATCAAGTCGGCCAGGGACCGCGTGCTGCGGATCGAAATCCCGGCATCCGTCCTCGACAAGCCGTATGACTGGCGCTGGAAGTTGCAAAAGAATAAGACGGGCAAACACACGCCGATCAATGGCGACGGCACGCTGACGTCGTCGCTTCGAGCGACCCTGCCCACGATGCTCCACGATGGCACACCAACTGTCGCAGAACTCGCGGAACTTGCGGGTACCAGCCCGCGAACACTTCAACGCCGTCTCGCTGCGGAAGGAGTGACGTTGAGCAGCTTGATCGATCAAACGCGGCGCGACACGGCACTGCAAAAACTGACGAAGGGTGAGGAATCCATTGGCGCAATCTCTGCAGACCTGGGTTTCAGCGCACAGTCGAGCCTGTCCCGCGCAATGCGTCGGTGGACATCCGACACACCGAGCGGCGTGCGTCGGTCGTAGGACAATCCGCTTGATATACCCACGCGACCTGAAGCCCTTTCAGTGGTCGCGAATTGAGGAGGGCAGACAAGCCGTGAAGGGTAGTCGCAAAACTATGAAACCCAGTCCCGCGATTCGAGCTTTCATGCAAAACGCTTCGAAATACGGCTTCGGCCAAGATGTTTTTCCCTTCACCGGCGCTGTGAATCAACGGTACGATCGCTGAAGCGGCCAGGCGTTCGATTTGTCGGAGCGACACATACCGGCTGCCCTAAGTGACGCAGATCCCGCTGGGATGCCCACACGACGCGCAAACCTTTGCTGTTGCGGCAAACAGGGGGCAGCTATCCTGCACTTGTGAGGATCGGGTCTTAATGGTCTGGCATGATCTAGGGTTGTTCAAACGGCGCTGACACCCAATTTGCGTGAACACCGTGAGACCATGCTAGTGTCCATCCTCGCAGAAACGATTCCCGGAAGACTGAGTGGATCTGATGAACGAGACCTTTCTGGCTGCCATCGTCATCATCGCGAGCACGGTGGTCGTAGCCCTGCTGTTTTATCGGGTGTCCCACTGGTTGGTTGGGCCGAAGCCTGAAACTGCTTCCAAGGAACTGTCGGGTTCAATACTCGGTCGGGTTTCTGCGCTGCATGCGTTGATACTCGGACTGGTCTTTGCGCAACTGGCGCTGGACTATCGGGTTTTGCAGAAGGATCTCGGATCCGAAGCCGACACGGTCATACAGATTGTCACGGATGCCCGGTTGCACGGTGGAGAAGGAGCGGACGGCATTATCTCTGGAACCAAGGATTATGTCGATGCTGTCGTAAATCACGAATGGCAGGATTTTGCCTCAGCCAAGGCCGAAGGGTCTGCCGGGCGCGTTGCTTGGTTGAAGATCTACAAACAGACACTGAACCTAAACTCGGAAACTGCCGTCCAAAAAATGCTGCACGACAATCTTGTGGCCAAGGCAAGGGCGTTGGAGACCCTACGGAACAAGCGCCTGAATATTGCTGGCGGTTCAAACCAGATCGCATTCTGGTTCGCGGCAATCGCGGGGCTGGTCATTATCTCCGTCAGTTACTTCGCCTTCGCGCCTTCTGGTGTCAATCTCGCGTTTGTTTCCTTGTTCGGTGCATACAATGGAATTACCCTGTTCCTGATCTACGCGCTTGTGAATCCCTACGTGGCACCTGGTGCTATCCAGCCGGATGTGCTGATCCATGCGAGCTCACTAATTGGTCAGTAGATTTATTCATTTAGGAAATGCGTGACGGATGGGAATCTGAAAGGGGCAGGGCCGCTAAAAAAATGCGTCGAAACCGTTTGTGGGCTACTTCGGAGAACAGGCACGTCACTTGAAAACGCGCGCCCCAGCCGTCGGGGCCGAATTCGGGACTCTCGGCCCAGTACCGGGCGCCAAGGCTGAGCTGTACCGGCTGATCGCCAAGTTTCACGACCTGCCCGACCGTGAAGTTGATCGGTACTGACCAGTCCTCGGTCTCCCAGTTATAGGTGCTTTCGGTGTTGATCGTGAACGAGGTGGCCTTGGGTGTCGTGTAGGACAGGAACGGCTGCAGGAAGGTGCCCGACTGTTTGCCATACCGGTCATTGTCGCTTATCGACCAGAGATGGTTGGCCAGCGCGCCGACAGTCCAGGGGCCGGATTGTTTCAGCACCACACCAGTTACGCCGGCGCCCCATTGGTCGGGAGCAATGTCATCGCTCGCCGTAGGGATCTGGATCACCGGACCGATCCCCCAGACCAAGCCGCCCTTGGTCGGGGACTTTGGCGAGAAGAAGAAGCTCTGTGTGATGTTGCCAATTCCGGATTGACCGCCCGCCTCCGGAACGACCCCGTCCTGGTCGACCAGCGGTATGATAGTGCGCGAGATCAGATTCCAGTTCGGGCTGATCGAGATCGGGATCACCGGCTGAATGTTGAGATAGCTCTGCTGCCCCTGCCCATTGGGGCCACATCCATCATTGTAATTTTATTGCAACGGCACGCTGATCAGATGTAAGCGCCTCGGCGATCCCCTACGCGGCGCGGCTTGACGCGGCCGCAAAGTTCCAGGGCATGAGATCGTCGATGCGGCTTCTGGGATGACCGTC
>NZ_FNYD01000003.1 GCF_900109035.1 Cribrihabitans marinus | reverse complement strand
GCCCAGAACCTTGATGTCCATCAGATGCTCCTCTCTCCACCTATGCCCGCCACGGTAGCAGCGGGTTGGTGGGAAGGCAGTTCATCCCATTAGCTCACCCTTCCCGCACCGCAGCAACCGCGAAACGTCTGACAAGATAGGCACTCGCACCATGTTCAGCCGTCGATATTCTGCGCCAGCGAACGGGCGTTTTTCGACACAATATCAGCGAAAAGCAATCGTTCGCTACTGTACGCTCAAATGGCTGATTTACATCGATTGATCGCTTGCGTTCTGCCCAGGATCATATTCTCTGTAATCATGACAAAGCTTGTGCTGCTTCACAAGGCAGACTCTATCTACGACGACGAACCTGACGTCGTGTACGACTTTCCGCGCAGCTACCTCAAAGCTGTCCAGGAGGCCGTTGGCGACTGGGTCATTTACTATGAGCCCGTGAAGGCTGGGCCGCGTGGGTATTTCGCGGTTGCGAAGATCGAGCAGGTGATCCCAAAGCCCGGAGTTGAGGGTCGTTTCCTCGCCATGATTGAGCCGGGCAGCTTCCTGCCGCTCGACACAGAAGTTCCAAGGCTGATCGACGGCAGTCCAATGGAACAGGCGCTCACGGAACCAGATGGAACCCCGAAGGAGGGTGGTGCCGTCCAGCTCGCGGTACGGCGTCTGCCGGAAGAGGACTTCGCTCGGATCGTGCGATTGGGGCTTCCTGAAGATCTCAAGAGACAAGAGGCGGCACGATACGATCCGGCCGGATCTGAGATGGCCGAGGAGGCGGCGATTTTCGAGCGTCCGGTTCTGGAACGTCTCACACGGCGTCCATACCGGGACGTCGCGTTCCGCCGGAAGGTGCGCGAGGCTTACGACTACCGCTGCGCCATGTCCGGACTGAAGCTCAGAAACGGCGGAGGGCGCCCGGAGGTGCAAGCGGCCCATATCCGCCCGGTCGAACACAACGGCAGCGATTCCGTAAGAAACGGGCTGGCACTGTCAGGTACATTGCATTGGATGTTCGATCGTGGGCTGATCTCGGTCGCCGATGACAATGAAACAATCCTCGTGTCTCGCAACAAGGTGCCGGGTGATGTCGTCGACCGGCTTTTAGGTCCGGATGGAACGATCAGGAAGCCCAAAGACAAGAGAAACTGGCCCCACCCGGCAAATCTGGCATGGCATCGAGAGAATATCTTTGGTCAAATGGCTTCCGAATGTCCCGCTCCTTGGGATTAAACACTAACCTGCCAGTATGAAAAACATAATTTCCCGCGGCATATCGAAAGCCCTTGGCCGTAGCCGACCATTGCAGCCCGAAAAACCAAAGACTGATCTCCCGGAAATTGACAAAACTCAAATGGCGCGAGGCCAATCCGAAATCCTGTCGCGCTGTCTGTCGATTGATCTGGAGGTTGATCCCAAAGAAGCCCGGATATTCGCCTTTGCCGCAGTGCCAGGAGGCAATGGAGAAGGAATTGTTCATCGGAAAGGTGACCCGAAGGCCGCGTTCGAAAAGCTGGACCTGTTTTGCGCCGGTTTCGCACATGTCATTGGGCACAATATTCTGCGCCATGACCTTCCGCATCTCATGGCGGTCTCGCCGCGCTTCGCAAATCTCGCAGAGGGACCGATTGACACGCTGTGGCTCAACCCATTGGCGTTCCCGCGCAACCCCTACCACCATCTGGTGAAACACTACCGCGATGGGCGGCTGCAAAGTGGTCACATCAATGATCCTGAGTTCGACGCGCGGCTCGTGTTCGAGGTCCTTCGCAACCAGATTGACGCCTTCGTATCGCTGAACACGTCGTCGCCAGAGACGATGATGGCCTATCACTGGCTTTGCTCCCGAGGGCCTGGTAGCGACGGCTTTGATCGGTTGTTCAGCGACATGCGCGGGGCGTCCATCCCGACGGAAGCCGAAGCGCACGGAGCCATTCAGACGCTGCTAAAAGAGGTAGCCTGCGGTGTGCAGGTGGAGGCTGTGCTCGAGCGGCTCTCGGACACTGGGTTGGGCTGGCCGATGGCCTATGCCCTTGCCTGGATTTCGGTTTCTGGTGGGGATTCTGTCATGCCGCCTTGGGTGCGGGCGCAGTTCCGTGATGCCGCACGGCTCGTCAAAGAGTTGAGGGACACGAATTGTCGTAATTCGCAATGTGGCTACTGCGCAGAGCATAAAGATCCTGCCCGTGCGCTCGAGCGGTGGTTTGGCTTCCCAAATTTCCGTCCAGAACCGGTCGACGAAGACGGACGCCCGCTTCAGGAAAAGATCGTGACGACGGCCATGGAAGGTGACAACCTTTTGGGCATCCTGCCGACGGGCACAGGCAAATCCATCTGCTATCAGATCCCCGCGCTGTCTCGGTTCGACAAAACCGGGGCCTTGACCGTCGTCATATCGCCGCTTGTCGCGCTGATGGCGGATCAGGTTCAGGGCTTGGTAAGGGCCGGAATTTCCTCGGCGGTTACGATTAACGGGCTGTTGTCATTGCCCGAGCGTCAGGATGTGCTCGACAAGGTGCGGCTTGGGGATGCCGCAATCCTTTTGATTTCGCCAGAACAACTGCGCAGCACAACAGTTCGGTCCGTTCTGGCTCAGCGCGAGGTGGGGCTGTGGGTGCTGGACGAGGCGCACTGCGTATCGAAATGGGGGCACGATTTCCGACCCGACTATCGCTATGTTTCGCGGTTCATCAAGGAGAGCTCAGGCGATGAACCCGCTCCGGTACTTTGCTTGACCGCAACGGCAAAGCCGGACGTGGTGCAAGATATCCGCAGTCATTTCAAAGAGCGGTTGGGGTCCGAGCTGGCGTTGATCGACGGTGGGGCATCGCGGTCGAACCTGAGCTTCCAGGTGCTGCCAACGCAGCGGGCAACCAAGATGACCGATATCCTCGACACAATCGAGGCCCGACTTCCGCGTGAGGGGGCGTCAGGAGCGGTCGTCTATTGTGCGACCCGAAACGCCACCGAGCGCGTGGCGGAGTTCTTGAAACAACAGGGCATCGCCGCGGAACGGTATCATGCGGGCCTTAGCGCCGATGACAAACGTGAGATCCAGGAGGACTTCCGCGTCGGCAATCTGCGCGTGATCTCGGCCACTAACGCCTTTGGGATGGGGGTCGACAAGCCGGACATTCGTCTGGTGGTTCACGGGGACGTGCCGGGGTCGCTGGAAAACTACCTGCAAGAGGCCGGGCGGGCCGGACGGGACCGCGAGCCTGCAAACTGCGTCCTTCTGTTCAATACCGAAGACGTAAATCGTCAGTTCAGCCTCAGCGCGCGGTCTCGACTCGCGCGGCACGAGATCGGCGCGATCCTGAAAGCGCTTCGTCGGCTTGACACACGAACCGGAAAGGGCGGTGAAATCGTCGCTACGCCGGGTGAGATCGTGCATGAGGAAAAAGACCGGGATTTCCAGCGAGACAGCAATACCGATGATACGCGGGTGAAGACGGCCGTCGCCTGGCTGGAAGAAGCGCACCTTCTGAACCGCGAGGAAAATCGGGTGCAGGTGTTTCCTGCGTCGCTACGGGTCAAGAGCATGAAGGAGGTTCGCGAAATCCTCGCATCTGCCGAGATCACAGAACGGCGGCGAGAGGATCTGGCAGCTATAGTGCAGCATATCATCAACGCGCCGCAGGAAGAAGGCATCACCACGGACGAGTTATGCGGGGTCAGTGGGCTGACGGTGTCGGGCGTTCGAAAGGCTCTGGTGGACCTCGAGGCGCTCGGCATCGCAAAGGACGACACGAACATCACCATTTTCGTGCATGTCCGTGTCGAGAATGCATCGTCGAAACGCTTCGATGCGGCATCCCGGCTGGAAGCCGACCTGATCGCGATTCTGAGAGAGCAGGCGCCCGACGCGGAGATCGACGAGGTTTTGCCTTGTCATCTGACCTCGGTTGCGCAAGCCCTGCGGGAACGGGGCCACGCCTCTGTGCGGCCTGACATCGTCGAGGGACTGCTCCGCGGCATGGCGCAAGACGGCCGCGACATGGATGGCGGGCGGGGCAATATTGGCCTGCGCAAAGCCTCTAAAGGCAGCCTCTTGGTGCGCCTACAAAGATCGTGGGCGGTCGTCGAGCAGTCCGCTCAGCTTCGGAGGCAGGCGGCGGAGCGGTTGGTGTCTCATTTGATCGACCAGGTTCAGGCCGGCCTGCGCGGCAAGGACGTTCCTGTTGAGACCACCCTTGGTGACCTTCTGGCGGCGATCAGTAGCGATGCGTTCTTGCGAGCGTCCGTCAATGATCCGTCGAAGCTGATGGACCGTGCGCTTCTGTGGCTGCACGAACAGCAGGTGGTGATTCTGGGTAAGGGCTTGTCCGTGTTTCGCTCGGCCATGACGTTGCACATCAATCCGGAAGGCGGCGGTTTTACCACCCAGCATTTCGCGCCGCTCGAAGACCACTACAGCGAACAAACCGTCCAGACTCACGTGATGGCGGCCTACGCGACCAAAGGCATCGACGATATCGATCAGGCCCAGCGTCTCGCGCACGATTATTTCGCACTGGATCAATCCGACTTCATGAAGGCTTGGATGCCGGGGCGGATGTCAGAGTTTAGGCGGCAGGCTACGCCCCGATCCTATGCGGAGATTGTCGATAATCTGGGCAACAAGATCCAAGAGCATATCGTGCGTGACGACCGCGAACAGACCAATGTACTGGTGCTTGCGGGTCCGGGCTCGGGCAAGACGCGTGTGTTGGTCCATCGTGTCGCCTACTTGGTCCGGATCAGGCGCGAGGATCCCAACGGCATTCTGGTTCTTGCCTATAATCGCCACGCGGCCGCCGAGATCCGGGAGCGCTTGCGGCGGTTGATCGGCGACGACGCGCGGTTCGTGACGGTTCTGACGATCCATGCCCTGGCCATGCGCCTGGTCGGGGCGAGTTTTGCCGGTCGAGCCGGGGCAGATGCGCCTGATTTCGATACGCTTCTGACCGATGCAGCGCGTCTGTTGCGCGGCGACGGGATGGACAAGGTCGAGGCCGAAGCCTTGCGAGAGACTTTGATCCAGGGGTTCCGCTGGATACTCGTCGACGAATATCAGGACGTAGGCCCTGAGGAATACGCTTTGATCGCCGCCGTGGCCGGGCGCAGCATCGACGACCCGGACCAAAGGATCAGCCTCTTCGCGGTCGGCGATGACGACCAGAACATCTATGCGTTTGCCGGTGCATCAGTGCGCCACATCAGGCAGTTCGAACAGGATTACTCCGCTAAGCCGGTCTTTTTGACCGACAATTACCGCTCTTCGAAGAACATCGTCGCGGCGGCGAACGCCGTGATCGAAGGATCGCGCGAGCGAATGAAAACGGGGCACGGCATTACCGTCGACCAATCGCGGCAGAAAGACCCGGCCGGAGGGATCATGGAAAGCCTCGACACGGTCGCGCAGGGGCGGGTTCAAATCCTTGGCTGCCCAGCCGGAAATGAAGCTCAGGCCCTTGCTGCGATCAACGAGATGGTCCGACTGTCAAAAATGATCCCGGATTGGAGTTGGAAAGGTGCGGCAATCATTTCTCGTGATTGGCGCAAGCTTCTGCCGGTCCGCGACTTTGCTGAGGCGCATGGAATTCCAGTCGAGATGGCGAACGAGAACTTGCCAAGTGTGTGGCGCACTCGTGAGATGCAGAGATTTGTCGGCAGTCTGCGCGACAGGCAGGGGGCCATGGTCGGCTTGGGCGACCTGACCGAAATTCTGAACGCGATACCCGCAAGTTGTTGGACCGACCGGATTGGCGAGGGCCTTGGCCAGCTTGCGCGAGAAGTTGATGGCAAGGCGCTTCCGACCCCTGATGTGGTCGAATGGTTTGCTGAATGGTCGAAGGATTCTTGGGGGGTGCAGCGCGGCCTTAAATTGTTGACGGCTCACCGCGCGAAGGGTCTCGAATTCGACGATGTCGTGATCATGGATGGTGGTTGGGAGCGGCCCTCGCGAAAAGAAGATCAGGACGCGCCGAGGCGATTGTTCTATGTCGCCATGACGCGCGCGCGGCGCAATTTGATCGTCATGAGCAACGACAATCACGAATACCTTCCCACCGAGTCGCCTTCCGTGGTCACGCGACACGTGGTGCCCGACTTGACGACAGTCCCCGGCCCACGCCGGTTCTTTCAATCGCCTGAAATGAAGATGGTCGACCTGTCATTTGCAGGACGCCAAGGTGATCGGCACATTGTTCATGACGCGATCGCCGAAGCACAGGTCGGCGATCCAGTCAGGCTCTCCACTGTCGGCGATCGCTGGCAGATCGAAGATGCTCGAGGGCGGTCCCTCGGGCGGATGTCAAAAGCATTCGCACCGCCAATTGGCACAAGTTTTGTCGCCGGCGAGATCGCGGCCATTATACATTGGCGTAAAGAGGATGCAGATGAGCGCTTCCACCACCTGCTGAAACGCGCGAATTGGGAAGTCGTTGTGCCTGAACTGGTCTTCGAAGAGGTCAAGGGGGTTGAGAGGGATTTGAGAAAGGATCAGAACGGCAAGTAAGGCGGTCAACGGGTCGCTCGCTTCTCTTTCGACAAGGCACCACTGAGGGCCGAAAGCGGTGGATGACTTGTCTCGAGTGAAAGGCGGAAAAGTCTGCGTTGCCGCCATTCGCATCTCGAAAATGCTGCGTGGAGTACGAACGTCTGGTTTCGGGAAACTGCAATGCGGCGCGAACTGAAATCGAATGGCCGGTTTGGGCCGTTGCCTCCGAGGACCGCGACACGCCTGGGACCAGGCACGGCGCGCTACCGCAGTTACGCCCCGATTTCAAATTGACCAACGCGGTGCGATGAACCGAGGTGGGGTCGAGCGGCGGACCAGCAAGCTCCCATCTCTCAACCGCCTGTTCGGCGGCTTATTGAGACCTCGGTCCCTGACTGGAAACCGTCGGTCTGTTCTTCTCAGCCGCCTGCGCGGCGGCAGTGTTCGACCGGAGACGAAGAAGAGATGGGAACGTCTGGTGAACTGGCAAAACTTCACAGCCATGGTTGCAAGATAGATACGTCTCGTTGGCGGTGGAAATGGCGGACCTCGATCTCCTCCAAAAAAACGAGCTGGCAGAGTGCATCCTCAATCCACCAAATCTCGCGGTAGTTAGTGCTTGAATTGATGCCCGAAGTACGTCACGACTCCGTGCACATTCTGGAATCCGCGTGCCAACCGCTCAAGAACGCACCGGAATTTTCCTTTGAAATCATAGGCTTTTGACGTTCCGGAGAGCCCCCTACCGCCGGAGCCATAAAAATCAATGACTTAGGCTTGCTTGAGTGCTGACCCTCGGGTTCCGAACACAGAATAGGCACTGCAGATTCTTACCGTCTTGGGCAAATCACTGCCGAGCCGTGCCGAGATCAAGCCACACGGTGCACGGAACACGACTGGTGAAGGCTATGCCAGGCAGTGACAATGAGATGAAGCCCACTGCGTAGAACCCCAGGACAGTGTAAACGACACGCTGCGCAGAACATCGATCTTGATCTGATTATCCTTGTCTTTCTTGAGATCGTCCGAGGCGGTCTTGAGGCACTTATTCCAGTCCAACCTTCGCGTCCATTGGTCGAAAAACGAAGCCACCTGCGGCCTTCTAGGCTTTATCGTCGCGTACATTCGACGCAGGTTCCGTGCTGAAACACTGGGCATCATGCTGCTGGCGGCTTTCGGCCTGCCGGGCTATGTCGACCTGCACGGCTTGAACGGGTTGAAGAACCTTCACTCGGCGCTTCTCGCTGATCTCCGCGCTCACCTTCATCGTGGCGGGGCTGATCGCCTGGGAACAGGCTCTGGTGATGGCGGTCTGCGCCACGCTGGGCGGAAGCCCGGGCCGCATCACAGCCGCAGGACCAAGCGCACCGATCTGCTGCGCATCTTCGTCGGCGCGGACGGTGCGGCGATGACGGCGGCGTTCTTCCTGCTTTAAGGATCGGCACTCGGACAACGGAAAGCCGGGCGCTGGCCCGGCTTTCGCAATCGTTCCACCTGCCGGATCAGGCGCGGCGGCGGCGTCCACCCCCGCGGCGACCCCGGCCGCCTTCCTCGGCGCCTAGCTCGCCGGGCGGTTTGTTGAACCGGATCCACGCGCCGCCATGCGCGTCGTTGTCGGTCAGCAGGTTGGCAGCACGGATCGCCTCCATTTCCTTGCCGGCGCGCGGCTTGGTCGATCCCAGACCGAACAGCTGCACGAAGGTCTCGTCGTCCAGATCCGGCGGCAGGACGATGCCCGCCGCTTCGACCGCGGCCTTCTTCTCGGAGATCGCCTTCTGCGTCACTGGCAGGGCAACCGGGTTCATGATCGCGCTGGTCATGCCGGCCCCCATCGCCATCGGCAGGAAGGCGTTGTTGATGCCGTGCCGGTTGGGCAGGCCGAACGAGATGTTCGAGGCGCCGCAGGTGGTGTTCACGCCCAGCTCTTCGCGCAGACGGCGCACCAGGGCAAAGACCTGCAGCCCGGCGGTCGACATGGCGCCGATCGGCATCACCAGCGGATCGACCACGATGTCATGGGCCGGGATGCCGTAATCGGCGGCATGTTCGACGATCTTCCTGGCGACGGCAAAGCGCACGTCGGGATCCTCGGAAATGCCGGTATCGTCGTTCGAGATGGCCACGACCGGGACATTGTATTTCTTGACCAGCGGCAGGATCTGTTCCAGCCGCTCCTCCTCGCCGGTGACCGAGTTCAGCAGCGGCCGGCCCTCGCAGACCTCCAGCCCCGCCTCGAGCGCGCCAGGCACCGAACTGTCGATGCAGAGCGGCACGTCGACCAGCCCCTGCACCAGCTCGATGATCTTGCGCATCAGCGGCGGCTCGGTCTCGTTGGGGTTGGGGTTCGAGTTGTAAACCACGCCCGCATTGATATCGAGAACGGTGGCGCCCGCCGCCACCTGCGCCACCGCGTCCTTCTCGACGGTCGAGAAATCGCCGGCCTCCAGTTCGGCCGCCAGCTTCTTGCGGCCCGTGGGGTTGATCCGCTCGCCGATCACGCAGAAGGGCTGGTCGAACCCGATGATGGCGGTTTTCGTTTTCGACTCGACGATGGTGCGGGTCATGCAGTCACTCCTTCTGCGCGCTCCAGCAGGTCCGGCAGCGCGGGATCATTGAAATCTTGGATGGTGGCCCGGGCGCCGGCGGCGCGCAGGGCAGCGTCATCGAGCCCCGAGCGGACCCCGATGGTGAAGGCACCCGACGCCGCCGCGGACCTGAGGCCCGAGGGGCTGTCCTCGAAAGCCACGCAATCGGACGGCGCGACACCGAGGTCGCGCATGGCGGCCAGGTAGGGGTCTGGATGCGGCTTGGCGCGGCTGCATTCCTCGCCGATCACGATGGTTTCGAAGGCGCCGCGCAAGCCGATCGCCTGCAGCATCGCCTCGGCGTTCAGGCGCATGGCGTTGGTCACGACGGCCATGCGCCAGCCCTCGGTCTCGGCCCGCCCGATCAGCGCGGCCGCGCCCGGCGTCGCCGGATAGGGGCGCGGCAGCCGGTCGCGAAACTGCGCCTCCTTCCACTCGCTCAAACCCTGTGGATCGGGCTCGTCGGGCAGGAACTCGGCAAAGACATCGACATTCAGCCGGCCGTGGATATGGGTCATGTAGAACCCCTCGGGCGCCTCCAGTCCGCGCGCGGCCCACAGCTCCTCGAACACCGTCTCGTGGATCGGGTCCGAGTGCAGCAGCGTGCCGTCGAGATCGAACAGGAGGGCCCGGGGCATTCCTAGACCGCGCTGGCCGGGCGCGCGCTCTCGCCGCCGTTCTCGATGGCCCAGTTGGCGTTGGTCTTGATCCCGCCCAGCGGAAAGAAATGCACGTTGGTCACGTTGAAATCCGGGTTGGCCGCCTTGTGCTCGGCCAGCGCGGTCAGAACCTCGGTCGGCTCATAGGGCAGCAGCAGCTTGGAGACATCCATCGCCCGCTTCTGCAGCACCTTCAGCGACGGGCCGACACCGCAGGCGATGGCGAACTTGATCAGCGTCTGCAGCTTGGCCGGCCCGGCGATCCCGATATGGATCGGCAGGTCGATCCCCGCCGCCTTGAGGCTGTCCGCCCAGGCGATGATCGGCTTGGCGTCAAAGGCGAACTGCGTCGCGATGGCCAAATCGGCATCGGTCGTCTCGCTGAATTTCTGTTTCCAGTGAAGCGCTTCGGTGACGGTCTTCATCCCGCCCGAGGGGTCGATGTCGCGGTTGCCCTCGGGGTGGCCGGCGACATGCAGCCGCTTGAAACCCGCCTTGTCGAACAGCCCGGTTTCCAGCAGTTGCATCGACGAGTGGAACTCGCCCTGCGGACGGTCGACACCACCGGCCAGCACCAGCGCCTGGTCGACGCCGGCCTCGCCCTGGTACATGGCGATCCAGTTCTCCAGCGTGGCGGCATCCTTGATGATCCGTGCCGGGAAATGCGGCATCACCGGGTATCCCGCCTCGGCCAGCCGCCGCGCGGTGGCCACCATGTCGGCGATCGGCGTGCCGTCGATATGGGCGATGTAGACGCGCGTGCCTTCGGGCAGCAGGTCGCGGAAATCCTCGACCTTCTCGGCGGTGCGCGGCATCACCTCGATCGAATAGCCCTGCAGGAAGGCCTCGACGGTCGGGTTGACCGGCCGACCCCCGGCCATGTCGCGTTTCTTGAAGTTCAGCAAAGCCATAGCGGCCTCCCATAGTGCATTCAGGCGCATGCCCAACCGTCATTGTCGATCAGGGCCTTGATCCGGGCCTGATCGTATTCGTTCTCCAGCCGCCGGGCCTCGGCCTCGGCAATCTCCGAGGGCTCGCCGTCACACGCATAGGGCGCGGCCTTGCGCCATTCCGACAGATAAGCATCGCTGTCGCGCGCACCAACCTTCATCGCCGCGCGGTCGATGGCCTGCTCGAACCGTTCCTCGAGCGGGCGCTTGGACCCGCGGCGGCCCTTGCCCACGATGACCTGGGCCGGGATGTCGCGCCAGTAGACGATGGTGACGTCGGGCATCTGCGGTGATTCCTCCTCGATCCGGTGAGCCGGTTCTACAGGCCATGCGGTGCCGTCTTAGGTCGGATTTCGACTTGATCCGGCGTTGCAGCGACCTTTTGCACTGTGCACAAGGATTATGCCGCCCCGCCCCGTTTGGCCACCCTGCCCGGCGCCCGAAATTCTCAACAACTTGATGAGCCGCTTGCGCCGCCGCGCGCCCCAACCTATGGTCGAGGCAACTCGATATCGGAGGGCGTGAGCAATGGCGCCCAGGCGTCCCAAAGGTGCGGGCGCGTTCCCGAAACCGGTCGAAAGCCCCGTGCCGTCCAGGCCGGATCCCGACGCGCTCTATGCCGCGCTGGATCTCGGCACGAACAGTTGTCGCATGCTGATCGCGCAGCCCAAGGGCGGCGGGTTCCACGTGGTCGACAGTTTCTCGAAATCGGTGCAGCTGGGCACCGGTCTGGAACGGACCGGCCGATTGTCGCGCGCCTCGATGGCGCGTACGGTGCAGGCCCTGCGTATCTGCCAGCAGAAGCTCAAGCGCAACAAGGTCCAGCGCATGCGCCTGGTCACGACCGAGGCCTGCCGTCGGGCCCGCAACGCGCGGGATTTCATCCGCCAGGTCCAGCGCGAGACCGGCCTGGCGCTGGAGATCATCCAGCCCGAGGAGGAGGCGCGGCTTGCCGTGATCTCCTGCGCGCCGCTGGTGTCGGTCAAGACCGAGCAGCTGCTGGTGGTCGATATCGGCGGCGGTTCGACCGAACTGGTCTGGATCGACCTGAGCAGCGTGCCGCGGCAGGACCGGCCGGCGGCGATCATGCGCCTGCATGCCGGGTTCCACCCGCCGGAAAGCCCCTTTCCCGCCGCCAAGGTGGTGGACTGGATCAGCGTGCCGCTCGGGGTGGCGACGCTGCGCGACCAGTTCTCGGATGTCGAGGACGACTCGGCCCGGTTCGCGCTGATGAGCTGGTTCTTCGAGGAGAACCTGGCCAATTTCGCGCCCTACAAGGACGAGCAATTGCGCGAGGGCTTCCAGATCGTCGGCACCAGCGGAACCGTCACCACGGTCGCGGCCAGCCACCTGGGGCTCAAGCGCTATGACCGGACCAAGGTTGACGGGCTTCGCATGACCAGCGACCAGATCGACAAGGTGATCCGGGGGTATCTCGATCTGGGCCCCGCCGGGCGGCGGCGCGACCCGCGCATCGGCGAGGACCGGCAGGCACTGATCATGTCCGGATCGGCGATATTGCAGGCGCTGCTGCGGGTCTGGCCCACCGACCGCCTCTCGGTGGCCGACCGGGGTCTGCGCGAGGGGCTGCTCTATGCCCAGATGAGCGCCGATGGCGTGCTCGAGGGCGGCGTGGTCTGAGCCTGCGTCCGAGCGCGCACGTATCGCCCCCTCGCCTTTCGGCGCGGAAGTCTGTAACAGGATCGTCCCAGGCATCGGAACCCGCAGACGGGAGCGGAGACATGGCCAAGAACACATCCGGGCGCGGACAGCGCGACCTCAAGGTCCAGGTCAAGACCGCGCGCGGGCGCAAGCTCAGCTCGACGCGCTGGCTGCAGCGGCAGCTGAACGACCCCTATGTGAAGCGCGCCCAGGCCGAGGGCTATCGCGGCCGGGCCGCGTTCAAGATCCTCGAGCTGGACGACAAGTTCCGCTTTCTGGTGCCCGGCGCCCGCGTTGTCGATCTGGGCTGCGCGCCCGGCGGCTGGTGCCAGGTCGCCGTGGCGCGCGTCAACGCGCTGGGCGAGAAGCCGGGCAAGCGGGTCGGCAGTGTGCTGGGCATCGACCTGCAGGAGGTCGAGCCGGTGGCCGGGACCGAGATCCACGTGCTGGATTTCATGGCGGACGAGGCCGACGACCGGGTCAAGACCTGGCTGGACGGCAAGGCCGACGTGGTGATGTCGGACATGGCCGCGGCAGCCTCGGGCCACAAGCAGACCGATCACCTGCGCATCATGGCGCTGTGCGAGGCGGCGGCGCATTTCGCCTTCGACGTTCTGGACGAGGGCGGCACCTTCGTGGCCAAGGTCCTGGCCGGCGGCGCCGAGGGTGATCTGCAGAAACTGCTCAAGCAGAAATTCACCAAGGTCGCGCATGTCAAACCGCCGGCGTCTCGGTCGGACAGTTCCGAGAAATTCGTGGTGGCGACCGGCTTCCGTGGCTAGGCGCCGGGCCTGCTCCCGGCCTGCGCCGCGCGCAGCGATTCGAGCGCGCGGGACTTGATCACCATCGCATCCCCCCGGCCCAGCCGGGACATGGCGGCCGTCCTGGTCGATTTCGCGTGTTCCGCGGCCGTTTCCTGGCGCAGCAGCTCGAACAGCCGCGCGTGGCGGGGTGTCGGATGGGACATGGCAGCTCTCCGTTTCCGGAGACCGGTCTGAACGGAAAATCTGCACTGGTGATGGCCGGAATACGGCCCAAAAATGGCGCGCTCAGCCCTCGCCCTCCGCCTCGGCCTGCCTGCGCTCCTCCATCAGCACGCCGTTGAATTCGGCCCCCAGGATCAGGATCGCCGCGATCAGGTAGAGGAAGATCAGCGCCGACATCGCCCCGGCCAGCCCGGCATAGGTGGCGCTGTAGCTGGCGAACTTGGCGATGTAGAAGGAAAATCCCAGCCCCGCCGCCGCCCACAGTCCCAGGGTGAGCAGCACACCGGGCAAGACCTCGCGGACATGGTGCCGGCGCGCGGGCAGCAGGGCGTGGCAGGCCAGCACTGCGCCTGCGGGAAACAGCGTGACAAAGAGCCAGCTCAGCCCGCTGGTCGTAACCCAGTCCGAGTTGACCCAGGCCAGCGCCTCGCTGGGCAGCACGCTGCTGACCAGCTGGAAATATAGCGGCAGCACAACCTCGACCGCCGCCGCCACCAGCAGGAGCGCGCCGCCGGCGATCACCAGCCCGATGGCCAGCAGACGTGTCTTCCAGAACGGGCGCGTGTCGGTGTCGTGATAGGCGCGCGACATCGCGGTGCGCACCGCATCGACCCCGTTCGAGGCGAAATAGACGGCCAGCACCCCGCCCAGCGTCATCACGCCCGAACCCGCGTTGGACAGAACCCGGCGCAATTCGGTGACCAGAGGGTCGGCCACCGCCTCGGGCCAGGAACCAAAGACGAGGTCGATCAGGTCGTTGGTCACATAGTCCTGCGACAATGTCCCGGCCAGCGCGACGGTGAACAGCAGAAACGGGAACAATGCCATCATCATCGACATGGCCACATGGCTCGACATGATCCAGCCGTTCTTGGCGTCGAACCGCTTCAGCGTTTTCGCGATCACGCGCAGCGAGGCATTGGACCGGAGATTCGCGATCTTCATCATGGATGCAACCCTAGCGCCCCCTCGCGCGTTTACAATCTTGCCGGGCTTGATGCGGACCCGGACCGACAGCTTGCCGGTGGACGCGGACCCCCGCGCTCCCATATCTGTAAGATACGGAAAACCAAGGAGTGATCCGATGTCAGACCTGGATGACCTGATCGCCGAGATGCGGCAGAAGCGCGACGAGCTGCGGGTGAAGCTGCACCTGGCGGGCAAGGACGCGCGCGACGACTGGGAACAGGCGGTGAGCGAATGGGACCGGTTCGTCGAGAAGGCGCAGCTGGAGAAATCCGCCGACGAGGTGGGCGAGGCCGCGCGCAATCTCGGGCTGAAGCTGAAAGAGGCGTTCGAGCGCGCGCGCAAGTCCGACTGAGGCCGCCGCGAACGAAACCCGGAAAGACAATTTGGAGGACGGTGATGCCGACCAAGGCCGAACTTGAAAAGGAAATCAGCCAACTCAAGGCGAAAGCCACGGAAAAGGTGCCCGATCCGCGCAAGATCGAGGTGCCCGACAAGGACGAGTTGAAGGACGGGTTTCGCAATTTGCTGGAAGCGCAGGGCATCCAACCGGACGAGATCGAGGCGTTGTGGTCCGACTTTCGCCAACAGATCGCCGATGTGCCGCGCGACAAGCCGTTGATGACGGCCATCGCCGCCTTTGGTCTCGGCTTCGTGCTGGGCCGGATGTCCAAGTCCTGAACACAAGGAACCCGCAATGAACCGGATCAGCCGAAACCTGTCCATCGTCTATCGCACCGAACGCCTGATCGCGCGCCGTCAGATCGAGGTCATGCGCAAGCAGACCGGTATCCTGGCCGCCGCCGGGCTGATCGGGGTGATCGGCTTCGTCATGCTGAACGTGGCGGCCTATTGGGCGCTGGCCGCAATCCACTCGCCGCAGGTTGCCGCGCTGATCGTGGCGCTGATCGACCTGGGCGTGGCCGCCCTGCTGGCGCTGACCGCGCTGCGCATGTCGGCCGAGCGCGAACTGGAGCCCGCGACCGAGATCCGCGACACAGCACTGGCCGAGCTGGAGGATGACGTGACCGCCGCCGCCGAAAGCGCCAAGACGCTGACCGAGAATGTCGGGCGCATGGCGCGCGATCCGCTGGGCTCGGCCCTGCCCGCCCTGCTGATGCCGCTGATCAGCGCCTTCCTGCGCAGCCGCAAGGAGTGACGCGCGCGCCGACCTTCATCGGCTCCGAGATCTACCGGGGATCGAGCTATGGTCGTCATCACCCGCTTGCGATCCCGCGGGTGTCGACGGTGATGGACCTGTGCCGGGCGCTGGGATGGCTGCCGCCCGGACGGTATCGCGCCAGCCCAAGGGCCAAGTCGGCGGCCCTGGGCCTGTTCCACAGCCCCGCCTACGTGGCCGCGCTGCAGGAGGCCGAGCGGCAACAGGACGTGACCGAGCACACGCGGCGGCGACACGGGCTGGGCACCGCATCGAACCCGGTTTTCCCCGAGATGTTCCGCAGGCCCGCCACCGCGGCGGGCGGCTCGATGCTGGGCGCCGAGATGGTGGCGGGTGGCGGCACGGTCTTCAATCCCGGCGGCGGAACCCATCACGGGCTGGCGGACCGGGCCAGCGGGTTCTGCTATCTCAACGATCCGGTGCTGGCGATCCTGACCCTGCGGCGGCTGGGCCTGCGGCGGATCGCCTATGTGGATTTCGACGCGCATCACGGCGACGGGGTCGAGGCCGCCTTTGACGGCGCCGGCGATGTGCGCCTGGTGTCGGTGCACGAGGCCCGGCGCTGGCCCTTCACCGGCGCGCTCGAGGATCGGGCGGGCGGCGCCGCCTTCAACCTGCCGGTTCCGCGCGGCTTCAACGACAGCGAGTTCGATCTTGTCCTCCATGACCTGATCCTGCCCGCCGTCTCGGGCTTTGCGCCCGATGCGATTGTCCTGCAATGCGGCGCGGACGCGGTCGAGGAAGATCCACTGTCGCGGCTGGCGCTCTCGAACAACGCCCATTGGCGCGCGGTGGCGGCCCTGAAGGCGCTCGCCCCGCGGCTTCTGGTGCTGGGCGGCGGCGGCTACAATCCCTGGACCGTGGCTCGACTCTGGTCCGGGGTCTGGGCGACATTGTCGGGCCAGTAGGTGCCGGATCGCCTGCCCGATGCCGTGGCGGACATCCTGCGTGGGCTCAGCTGGACCCGCCGCGCCGGGCGCATGCCGCCCGAGCACTGGCACACTACCCTGCGCGACGCGCCCCGCCACGGCCCGGTCCGGGAAGAGGTCCGGGACGGCGTGACCCGGCTGGCCGGCCGGCTCAGGGCCTGGGCGTGATCTCCGTGACCGCGCTTTGCAGCCCGCGCCACCTGCGCGTATAGAGACCGGGAGAGGAGCCGGAATACCATGTGGACCTTCCTGGTAAGCTCATCCGTCGTGGTGCTCTATGGCGTGGCGGTCTTCTTCGGCATCCGCGCAGCGCAGACCGCGCGCACGCCGCAGGGCGCCGTGGGCTGGGTGGTGTTCCTGCTGGCCGCGCCCTTCTTCGCGGTGCCGGCCTACCTGGTGCTGGGCCACCACCGGTTCAAAGGCTATCGCATCGCCCGGACCGAAAGCCAGCGGGTCGTGGCCGGCATCCGCGCGCTGTCGAAACAGGTCGCCCCGACCGCCGGATCGATCCGCCCCGACCCCCGCCCCTTCGAGGATCTGGCCGGAATGCCGGTGGTGCGGGGCAATTCCGCGAAACTGCTGGTGGACGGGACCGAGACCTTCGACGCGATCCTGGCTGCGATCGATTCGGCGCAGAGCTATATCCTGGTGCAGTTCTACATCGTGCGTGACGACCGGCTGGGCCGGACCCTGCGCGACCGGTTGATCCAGGCCGCCGCGCGCGGCGTGCATGTGCGCTTCATGACCGACGCCATCGGCAGCTACCAGCTGTCGGGCGCGTTCTACGAGCACATGTCCGACCACGGCATCGACGTGGCCGACCCGCACCAGCAGCGCGGCCCCAACTGGCGGTTCCAGATCAACTATCGCAACCACCGCAAGACGGTGATCATCGACGGGCTGGTGGGCTTCATCGGCGGGCACAATGTCGGCTGCGAATACCTGGGCGAGGATCCCGATTTCGGCCATTGGCGCGACACCCATGTTCAGCTCGAGGGGCCGGTCACGAACCAGCTGCAGCTGATCTTTGCCGAGGACTGGCACTGGGCGCGCGACGAGGACATCCTGGATGACCTCTACTGGCAGGTCGAGCCGTTCGAGGGCGGCATGGATGCGCTGATCGTGGCCACCGGCCCCAGCGACCGGACCGAGAGCGGGTCGATGATGTTCTTCTCGGCCATCGCCGCCGCACAGGAGCGGATCTGGGTCGCCTCGCCCTATTTCGTGCCCGATCTCGACATCCTCAGCGCGCTGAAACATGCCGCCATGCGCGGCATCGACGTGCGGCTTCTGGTGCCCGACATGATCGACCACCGCGCGCCGTGGCTCGCTGCCTTCGCCTATTTCGACGAGGTCTGCGAGGCCGGGGTCAAGGTCTTCCGCTATACGGGCGGGTTCATGCACCAGAAGGTGTTTCTGGTCGACGACACCCTGGCCGCCGTGGGCACCAGCAACCTCGACAACCGCTCGTTCCGCCTGAATTTCGAAGCGATGGCGCTGGTCTTCGATCCTCGCGCGGCCGAGGCCGTGGCCGACATGCTGACGCAGGATTTCGCCCTGAGCTACGAGCTGCTCAAGACGCTGGACTTGCAGCCGCCGCATATCCGCTACGGCGCGCCGCTGGCGCGGCTGCTGGCGCCGGTTCTCTGACGGCGGGTCCATCAGTCGCCCAGCATGTGGGTCTCGAACAGACGCGTCATCAGCGCAACCAGATAAGCGGTGGACAGACCGAAAGCCAGCAGGCCCGCCACGGCCGAGAACGCCCCGAAGATCCGCAGTTCCTCGCCCAGGATGATGTCGCCGTATCCAAGCGTCGTGTAGGAGGCCAGCGAGAAATAGAGCGCCGTGTTCAGATCCGGCACCGCCTGCGCGGCCAACAGGGCGCCGGCCCAGATCCAGACCTGCACCGTATGCGCGGCGATGATGAAGAGCAGCGCCAGCGCAACCGGCGCACCCGCGCGCAGGGCCCGCGAGAAATGCGACCAGCGCCCGCGCTGCGCCCTCAGCATCAACGTGCACCAGACCAGCAGGCCGATCTCGATCAGCAGGCAGCCCGCCATGAACAGGCTTCCCCAGAGGATCTGTTGCGTCACGACCATCGCGGATCTCCGTGTCGGCTGCGCGGACTTGGTGTCGCAAACGCAGCCGCCGGTCAATGCCGGGGGCTGCGGCGGAATGCAGCTTTGGCCCGATTGGGGGCTGGACAGCGCCGCCCGCAAGGCCAGATTGGAGCGGCAACCCCCTGCCGCCCGACAAGGTGCCATTTCATGCTTCTTTCCGTCGATCGTGTCAGCAAGACCTATGCCGGCGGCCGCCCGGTCCTGCGCGAGGTCAGCCTGACGCTGGACGCCGGGCAGACGCTGGCCCTGACCGGAGAGAGCGGCAGCGGCAAGAGCACGCTTCTGAACCTGATCGGGGCGCTGGACGTGGCCGACGCGGGCGAAATCCGGCTGGGTGACACTGCCTACGCCGGGCTGGACGATGCCGGCCGGGCCGCGCTGCGCCGCGACCGAGTCGCGCTGGTATTCCAGCAGTTCAACCTGATCCCCTCACTGACCGCGGCCCGGAACCTGGAATTCCACGCGCGGCTGGCCGGGCGGCGGGATGCGGCTTGGCTGGACCGGCTGGCCGAGCGGCTGGGGCTGGGCGATCTGCTGTCGCGCCACCCCGAGGACCTGTCCGGCGGCCAGCAGCAGCGCGTTGCGATCGGCCGGGCGCTGGCGGTGCGTCCGGCGCTTCTGTTGGCCGACGAGCCCACCGGCAACCTGGACGAGACCGCAAGCACGTCGGTGCTGGACCTGATGCTGGAGCTTGTGCGTGAAAGCGGCACCGCCTTGTTGCTCGTCACCCATTCCGAAGCCATCGCCGCCCGGCTGGACCGGCGCGCGCATCTGGCCGGCGGCCGGATCGCATGATCGGCGCGGCCTGCCTGGCGCTCTGGTCGCATTGGCGGCGGCACAAGCTGCAGCTGGCGACGCTGCTGGCCGGGCTTGCGCTGGCCACCGGCCTGTGGTCGGCGGTGCAGGCCATCAATGGCGAGGCGCGGGCCAGCTATGACCGGGCGGCGGCGCAGCTGGGCGCCGGGCAATGGCCCGAACTGCGCCCCCGCGCCGGTGCTGACATTCCGCTGGAGACCTACGTGTCGCTGCGGCGCACGGGGTGGCGTCTGGCCCCGGTGCTCGAGGGCAACCTGCGCCTGGCCGGCCGGTCGGTGACGGTGATGGGCGTGGGCCTGCTGACCCATCCCGCCCTGCCCGCGGTCGAGGCGGCGGAAGGTGGCGATGGCCTGGCACCGGTCGAGGTGCTGACCCCGCCCGGACGGCTCTTCGCGGACCCCGGCCTGGCGGCGCGGCTGGAAGGGAACACCGACCTGCCGCCGGTCCTGCCCAGCGACGCGGTGCCACCGGGAACCCTGCTGACCGACATCGCCGTGGCCGAACGCCTGCTGGACCGGCCCGGCACGCTGTCGCGGCTGCTGATCCTCGAACCACCACCGCCCGGCCTGCCGCCCCTGTCCGAACTGGCCCCCGACCTGGACCGGGTCGCGGCGCGCGGCAGCGGCGACATCGCGCGGCTGACCGACAGCTTTCACCTCAACCTCACCGCCTTCGGCCTGCTGTCCTTTGCCGTGGGGATGTTCATCGTGCATGGCACGGTCGGTCTGTCCTTCGAGCAGCGCCGCGGCATGATCCGCAGCCTGCGCGCGATGGGCCTGCCCCTGGGGCTGCTTGCGCGGCTGATGCTGGCTGAACTGGCGCTGCTGGCCTTGCTGGGCGGCGGCGCGGGCCTGATCCTGGGCTATGCGGTGGCGGGCGCGCTGCTACCGGATGTGGCCAGCAGCCTGCGCGGGCTCTACGGCGCGCCGGTCGAGGGCACGCTGAGCCTGCGGCCCGGCTGGGTGCTCTCGGGCCTTGGAATGGCGCTGGCCGGCACCGGTCTGGCCAGCGCCCGGGCGCTGTGGCGGGTGGCGCATCTCCCTCTGCTGGCCGCGCCCGGTATGCGGGCCTGGGGCGGAAGCGCCGCCGCGATGCGGGCGATGGTGGCCGCCGGTGTGGCGCTGATCCTGGCCGGCGCGCTCGCGACATGGCTGCCGGGGGGCCTGCTGGGCGGGTTCCTCCTGCTCGGCGGGGTGCTGACCGGCGCGGCGCTCCTGCTGCCGCCGCTGCTGTCGGTGATCCTGGCGATGGGCGCGCGGATGGCCCGGGGGCCGCTGGCGCAATGGGTCTGGGCCGACATGCGCGCGCAGCTGCCCGGCCTGTCACTGGCGCTGATGGCGCTCTTGCTGGCGCTGGCGGCCAATATCGGCGTCGGCACGATGGTGTCCAGCTTTCGGCTGACCTTTACTGGATGGCTGGACCAGCGGCTGGCCTCCGAACTCTATGTCGCTGCCCGGGACGATGCACAGGGCGCGCGGATGGCCACGTGGCTTGGGGACCGGGCAGATGCCGTGCTGCCGAGCCGGTCGGTCGAGCGCCGGCACAACGGCGCGCCGATCTTCGTCTATGGAATCGTCGATGACCCGACCTATCGCGACAACTGGCCGCTGATCGCCGAAAGCCCTGGCGTCTGGGACGCGCTGGCCCGGGGCGAGGCGGTGCTGATCAACGAACAGATGGCCCGCCGCGACGACCTGTGGCCGGGGGATACGGTCAGCGTGCTGCCCGACTGGCCCTTGCGCGTGGCCGGGGTCTATTCCGACTACGGCAATCCCACGGCGCAGGCGATCACCGCGCTGCCCGCGCTGCTCGAGCGGGTGCCGAACCTGCCCAACCAGCGCTTCGGCATCCGCATCGCGCCGGACCAGGTGGACGACCTCGCCCGGGACCTGCGCGCCGACTTCGACCTGCCGCCCGGCGCGCTGGTCGATCAGGCCGCGCTCAAGGCGCAGTCGATGGCGGTGTTCGACAAGACCTTCCTGGTCACCGGCGCGCTGAACGTGCTGACCCTGGGCGTGGCGGCCTTTGCCATGCTCACCAGCCTCTTGACCCTGTGGACCCAGCGCCTGCCGCAGGTGGCGCCGCTCTGGGCGATGGGTCTGACGCGGGCGCGGCTGGCGCGGCTGGAACTGTTGCGCAGCCTCGCGCTGGCGGCGCTGACCGCGCTGGCGGCGCTGCCGTTGGGGTTGGTGCTGGCCTGGGCGCTGCTGGCGGTGGTCAATGTCGAGGCGTTCGGCTGGCGCCTGCCGATGTTCCTGTTCCCGCTGGACTGGCTGCGCCTGTTCGCGCTGGCATTGCTGGCGGCCGGTCTGGCCGCGCTGTGGCCGGCGCGGCGGCTGTCGCGCCTGCCGCCGGCGGGCTTGCTCAAGGTGTTCTCGAATGAACGATAGATTCTGCGCCTGCCTGTTTGCGCTCATGCTGATGCTGCCCTCGGCCGCGCTGCCGCAGGGCTTTGCCGGGCTGGGTACCGAGGCCGAAGGATTCGCCCTGCCCGATCCGGACTATCGCCTGCGCTTCCCCGAGGATCACGGCCCGCATCCCGCGTTCCGGATCGAATGGTGGTATGTCACCGCCAACCTCACCGGCCCCGACGGCAGCGACTACGGTATCCAGTGGACGCTGTTCCGATCCGCCCTGAAACCCGGCGAGGCCGAGGGCTGGGCCAGCCCGCAGATCTGGATGGGCCATGCCGCGGCGACAACGACCGAGGCGCATTATTCTGCCGAACGCCTCGCCCGCGGCGGGATCGGACAGGCCGGGGTGACCGCGCAACCGTTCGACGCCTGGATCGACGACTGGCGCATGCGGGGGCAGGATTTCGACACGCTGCGCCTGCGTGCTGCAAGCGATGACTTCGCCTATGACCTGTCACTGCAGGCGCAAGGGCCGCTGGTCCTGCATGGGCGCGACGGCCATTCGGTCAAGTCCGCCGACGGACAGGCCAGCCACTATTATTCGCAACCCGCCTATGCGGTGACGGGCACCCTGTCGCTGCCGGATGGCGAGACCCAAGTGACCGGCACGGCCTGGCTGGACCGGGAATGGTCCAGCCAGCCGCTCAGCCCGGACCAGACAGGATGGGATTGGTTCTCTCTGGGATTCGAGGACGGCACAAGGCTGATGGCGTTCCGACTGCGCGGCGGGCGCGGCGATTTCACCTCGGGCACCTGGATCGAGGCCAATGGCCGCGCCACCGCCCTGCCCGACGGCGCGATCCGGCTTCAGCCGTTGGAGCGGACCGGACCACCGAACCGGAGGATCCCGACAACCTGGTCGCTGGTCCTGCCCGAACGCGATCTCGACCTGCGGATCGAGGCGATGAATCCCGATGCCTGGATGGAGACCAGCTTTCTCTACTGGGAGGGACCGGTGCGCATCAGCGGAAGCCATTCGGGCAAAGGATATCTCGAAATGACCGGCTACGGCGAGGACGACGAGGGCTGACGCAGGGGAAAACCCGTGCACGGGGCCTTGCATTGCCGGCCCGGGATAACAAAGATACCGGCCAGGAAGGCCGGGCGAACCGGTCCCGCGCCCGGACGGCGCGGATACCACAAGACAACAGGGAGACTATCATGACAATGAAACATCTGCTTCTGGCCGTCAGCGCCACCGCTCTGGTCGCCTCGGCGGCCTCGGCCGAAACGCTGCGCTGGGCGCGCGCCGGCGACTCGCTGACGCTGGACCCGCATGCCCAGAACGAGGGGCCGACCCACGCGCTGGCGCATCAGATCATGGAACCGCTGATCATCCGCGACATGACCGGCTCGATGGTGCCGGCGCTGGCGACCGAGTGGTCGCCCTCGGAAGAGGATCCCAACGTCTGGGTGTTCAAGCTGCGCGAAGGCGTCACCTTCCATGACGGCGCGGCCTTCGACAGCGAGGACGTGGTGTTCTCGATCAACCGCGCGATGACCGAGGATTCGGACATGAAGGAGCTGCTCTCCTCGGTCAAGGAAGTGCGTGCCCCGGATCAGTATACCGTCGAGATCGTGACCGACGGGCCGAACCCGATCATGGCCAACAACCTGACCAACCTGTTCATCATGGACAAGGACTGGACCGAGGCGAACGGCGCGGTCGAAGTGCAGGATTACGAAGGCGGCGAGGACACCTTCGCGGCCAAGAACGCCAACGGCACCGGCCCCTACAAGCTGGTCAGTCGCGAGCCCGACGTGAAAACCGTTCTGGCCCTGAACGAGAATTACTGGGGCATGGACGAGTTCCCGATGGAGGTGACCGAGATCATCTATACCCCGATCCAGAACGCCGCCACCCGCGTGGCCGCGCTGCTGTCGGGCGAGGTCGACTTCATCCAGGACGTGCCGGTGCAGGACCTTCAGCGCGTGGCCCAGGCCGACGGGCTGGACGTGCGCACCGCGCCGCAGAACCGGGTGATCTTTTTCGGCATGAACATGGGTGCCGAGGATCTGGACAACGACAACGTCGACGGCAAGAACCCGCTGGCAGATGTCCGCGTGCGCCAGGCCATGTCGATGGCGATCAACCGCGACGCCATCAAGCAGGTGGTGATGCGCGGCCAGAGCCAGCCGGCCGGCATGATCGCCCCGCCCTTCGTCAACGGCTGGAACCAGGAGATGGACAGCGCGTCCAAGACCGACATCGCCGCCGCCAAGGCGCTGATGGAGGAAGCGGGATATGCCGACGGCTTCTCGATCCAGCTCGACTGTCCCAATGACCGCTATGTCAACGACGAGGCGATCTGTCAGGCCGCGGTCGGGATGCTGGCGCAGATCGGCGTCACGGTGAACCTCGACGCCAAGCCCAAGGCGCAGCACTTCCCGCTGATCAGCAACGGCGAGACCGATTTCTATATGCTGGGCTGGGGCGTTCCGACCTATGATTCGGAATACATCTTCAACTTCCTGGTCCATACACGCGGCGACAAGTACGGCTCGTGGAACGGCACCGGCTATTCGAACCCGGAGCTGGATGCCAAGATCCAGGGCCTGGCCAGCGAGACCGACCTGCCCAAGCGCAACGAGATGATCAACGAGATCTGGCAGGTGGTGCAGGAGGAACAGCTCTATATCCCGATCCACCACCAGGTGCTGAACTGGGGCATGAAATCCGGCATCGACTCGATCGTCGATCCCGAGGATTCGCCCAAGTTCAAGTATATCGCGTTCAAGTAGGACGCGCGGCCCCGGCCCGGTTGCGGGCCGGGGCAAACCGTTGATCCGCACAGGAGATCCCGACATGCGCCTGATGACGTTGAGTGCCGCGCTGACCCTCGCCGCCGGCCCGGCCCTGGCCGCCAAAGACTGCGCCGCCGGCAAGACCATCACCGACGGCACGCTGACCATCGCCACCGGCAATCCCGCCTACTACCCCTGGGTCATGGATGACGCGCCCGAAAGCGGCGAAGGGTTCGAGGCCGCCGTGGCCTATGCGATGGCCGAACGCATGGGGTTCGAGGCCGAAAACGTGACCTGGACCCGCACCAGCTTCGATGAATCGATCCAGCCCGGCGCCAAGAATTTCGACGTCAACCTGCAGCAGTTCTCGATCACCGAGGATCGCGAGAAGGTCGTGGATTTCTCCTCGCCCTACTATTCCGCCGCGATGGCCGTTCTGGTGCGCCAGCCGGTGGTCGAGAACGGCGCCGAACCGACGCTGGAGTCGCTCAAGGCCCTCAAATGGGGCGCCGTGGCCACCACCACCGCCGTGCCGATGCTGACCGGCCTTGTCGATCCCGAGGACGATCCGCTGCTCTACAACGACAACCCCGACGTGATCGAGGCGATGAAGTCGAACCAGATCGACGCCGCCATCTTCGACCTGCCCACAGCGCTCTACCTGTCCGCCGTGGTGCTGGAGGATGGTGTGGTCCTTGGCCAGTTCCCCGCCGACCGGACCGAGAACCCCGACCGGTTCGGTATGCTGATGGAGGAAGGCAACCCGCTGCGCGACTGTGTGAACGCGGCGCTGGACGAGATGGCGCAGGACGGTACGCTCGCGCAGATCGAGGCCAAGTGGCTGTCGGAAACCACCGGCGTTCCGGTCATCGAATAGGCCGTTCATGACCGCGACCCACGGCGCGCCGGGCCCCACCCGGCGCGAACGATACGAGGCCCGCGCCCGCCGCCGCGGCAGCGCGATCGCGCTGGGCTCGACCGTGGCGGTGCTGCTGGCGCTGGTGGTGCTGATCCCGCTGGCGCCGGGCTGGGAGGCCGTCAAGAAGAGCTTCTTCAACGCCGAGATCTTTGCCCGCACCTTTCCGGGCCTCCTGCAGGCGTTCCTGCTGGATGTCGCGATTTTCGCCTGGTGCGCGCCGATCATCGCGATCTGGGCGCTGGTGATTGCCCTGGCGCGTGACGTGCGCAGCCCGGCGCTCTACCCGCTGCGCCTCTTCGCGGTGATCTACACCGACATCTTCCGGGGCATCCCGGTCATCCTGATCGTCTACCTGATCGGCTTCGGCATCCCCGGGCTGGGCCTGCAGCGGCCATGGAACTCGCCCTATATCTGGGGGTCGCTGGCGCTGATCCTGACCTATTCGGCCTATGTCGCCGAGATCTACCGCTCGGGCATCGAATCCGTGCATGCCAGCCAGCGCGCCGCCGCCCTGTCTCTGGGGCTCAGCCGGGCCGACATGATGCGGTTCGTGGTGCTGCCGCAGGCGATCCGGCGGGTTGTGCCGGCCAACATGAACATGCTGATCGCGCTGCAGAAGGACGTGGCGCTTCTGTCGTTCATCGGCCCGGTCGAGGTGCTGCGCCAGGCCGGGGTCTACAAGTCCCTTCTGGCGAACTTCACGCCCTATGTCGTTGCGGCCATTATCTTTCTCTGCGTCACCATTCCGGCCACCCGCTATGCCGATTACCTGATCGCGAAACAGAACAGGGCGCGCAGCTGATGGCCAAGCTGGAGCTTCGGGGGGTTCAGAAGCGGTTTCGCGGGGCCGATGTGTTGCGCGGGCTGGACCTGAGCGTCGATAACGGCGACATGGTGTGCCTGATCGGCGCCTCGGGCTCGGGCAAGTCCACCCTGCTGCGCTGCATCAACCTGCTGGATCCCATCGACGATGGCGAGATCCGGCTGGACGGCCAGGACATCTCGGCCCCCGAACTGGACCCGCAACCGGTCCGCCAGCGGATCGGGCTGGTGTTCCAGAGCTTCAACCTGTTTCCCCACATGACCGCCGAAGAGAACGTCATGCTGGCGCCGCGCCGGATCAAGCGGCAAGGCCGCGAGGCGCTGCGCCCCGAGATCGCCGCGCTCTTCGCGCGCTTCGGCCTGGACGACCGGATGGGCCACTATCCCGATCAGCTGTCGGGCGGCCAGCAGCAGCGAGTGGCGATCATCCGCGCGCTGGCGATGCGGCCCGAGATCATGCTGTTCGACGAGATTACCTCGGCGCTGGATCCCGAGCTGGTGGGCGAGGTGCTGGACGTGCTGCGGCAGCTCAAATCCGAGGGCATGACGATGGTGATGGCCACGCACGAGATGAGCTTTGCCCGCGAAGTTGCTGACAAGGTGTGTTTTCTTTCCGACGGTCACATCCTGGAACAAGGCCCGCCCGCGCAATTGTTCGAACGGCCAGAACATGCGCGCACCGCCGCGTTCCTGCGGGCCGTCCTCTAGGCGCGACGCGGTTGCTTGACCTCGCCGGGTCGGGCTGCGAAGACAGAGGATCACAGCGGAGACGCCATGCTCGCCTATATCATCAGACGAATGTTCCAGTCCGTCATCGTCCTGCTTGTCGTGGGGCTGGTGGCGTTTTCGATGTTCCGATTCGTGGGCGATCCGGTGGACAACATGCTGGGCCAGGAGCGTACACAGGCCGATATCGAGCGGCTGCGCACCGACCTGGGACTGGATCAGCCGTTCCCGGTCCAGTATTTCAAGTTCCTGCAGGGCGCGGTTCAAGGCAATTTCGGGGTTTCCTACCGGCAGGGTCGGCCGGTCGCCACCATCATCGCCGAGCGCGCGCCCGCCACGCTAGAGCTGGCCTTCGTCTCGGGCCTGTTCGCGATCAGCCTCGGTATCGCGCTGGGCGTCTTCACCGCGATCCGACGACAAGGCGTGGCGGCAAACGTCATCATGACCCTCAGCCTGATCGGCGTGTCGCTGCCCACCTTCCTGATCGGCATCCTGTTGATCTATGTGTTCTCGGTCGAACTGGACTGGCTGCCAAGTTTCGGCCGCGGCGACACGGTCATGGTCGGCAACTGGTCGACCGGGTTCCTCACGACCTCGGGCATCAAGGCGCTGATCCTGCCATCGATCACGCTGGGCCTCTACCAGATGACCCTGATCATGCGGCTGGTGCGCTCCGAGATGCTCGAGGTGCTGCGCGCCGACTACATCCGCTTTGCCCGCGCCCGCGGCCTGAGCGAGCGCACGGTCAATTTCCGCCACGCGCTGCGCAACACGCTGGTGCCCGTGATCACCGTCACCGGCCTGCAGCTGGGCGCGATCATCGCCTTTGCCATCATCACCGAAACGGTGTTCCAGTGGCCCGGCGTCGGGCTGCTCTTCATCAACGCGGTCCAGTTCGTCGACATCCCCGTGATGGCCGCCTACCTGATGCTGATCTCGGTGCTGTTCGTGACCATCAACCTGATCGTCGACCTGCTCTATTACGCCATCGACCCGCGCCTGCGCGTGGACGGGAGGACCGCATGACCGACACCGCAGGCAAGACCCCTGCCCCGGCGACCCCTTCGCGGCTGAAGGAGGTATGGGAGAGCGATTTCGTCTGGTCCTTCCGCCATTCCCCGGTCGCAATCGTGGCGCTGGTGGTGGTGCTGATCCTGGTGCTGTCGGCCCTGTTTGCGCCGCTGATCGCGCCGCACAACCCGTTCGATCCCGCAACGCTGAACCTGATGAACGGGTTCACCCCGCCGGGCGAGCCCAACGCCTTCACCCAGGAGGTGTTTCTGCTGGGCACCGACGACCAGGGCCGCGACGTGTTCTCGACCATCCTCTACGGGCTGCGCATCTCGCTCTTCGTGGGCGCCGCCGCGGTGTTCCTGGCGATGGTGCTGGGCGTCATCCTTGGGCTGGTCGCGGCCTATCTCGGCGGCTGGGTCGAGACCATCATCATGCGCGTGGCCGACGTGCAGTTGACCTTTCCCGCGATCCTGGTGGCGATGCTGATCTTCGGCATCGCCAAGGGGTTCACGCCGCCCGAATACCGCAACGAGATGGCGATCTGGGTGCTGATCGTGGCCATCGCCCTGTCCGACTGGGTGCAGTTCGCCCGCGTCGTGCGCGGCGCGGCACTGGTCGAGAAGAACCGCGAATACGTGCAGGCCGCGCGGATGATCGGGCGCAGCGGCCCAGCGATCATGATGCGCCACATCCTGCCCAACATCCTCAGCCCGGTCCTGGTCATCGCCACGATCAGCCTGGCGCTGGCGATCATCGCCGAGGCGACGCTCAGCTTCCTGGGCGTCGGCGCCCCGCCGACACAGCCGTCGCTGGGCACGCTGATCCGCATCGGCCAAGGCTATCTGTTCTCGGGCGAATGGTGGATCCTGTTCTTCCCGGCCGTGACCCTGCTGGCACTGGCGCTGAGCGTGAACCTGCTGGGCGACTGGCTGCGCGACGCGCTCAATCCGAAACTGCGGTGACTTCGATGGAACCTGTTCTGTCCGTCCGCGACCTGGTCGTGGAAATTCCCACACGTCACGGCGTGCTGCGCCCGGTCGATCACGTCAGCTATGACCTCGCGCCCGGCGAGATCCTGGGTGTCGTCGGCGAATCCGGGGCCGGCAAGTCGATGACCGGCAACGCGGTGATCGGCCTGCTGGACCGGCCCGCGCATATCGCCGGCGGCGAGATCCTGCTGAAGGGCCAGCGCATCGACAACCTGCCACGCTCACGGATGCGGCGCATCCGCGGCAAGGAAATCGGCATGGTTTTCCAGGACCCGCTGACCTCACTCAACCCGTTGCTGCCGATCGGCGACCAGCTGAGCGAGACCATCGAGACCCATCTGGGCGTCTCGCACAGCCAGGCGCGCCGCCGCGCGCTGGCCGCGCTCGAAGAGGTGGGCATCCCCGCCGCCGCCGACCGGCTGGACAGCTATCCGCACGAGTTCTCCGGCGGGATGCGGCAACGGGTGGTGATCGCGCTGGCGCTCTGTGCCGAACCGTCGCTGGTGATCGCGGACGAGCCAACCACGGCGCTCGATGTCAGTGTGCAAGCGCAGATCATCGCCCTGCTCAAGCGGCTGTGCCGCGACCACGGAACCTCGGTGATCCTGGTCACCCATGACATGGGCGTCATTGCCGAGGCCGCCGACCGCGTGGCGGTGATGTATGCCGGGCAATTGGCCGAGATCGGCCCGGTGCAGAAGGTTCTGACCACGCCGCGCCACCCCTATACCGACGGTCTGGTCGGCTCGATGCCCGCCAACAGCCACGGGCAGGCCCGCCTGCGCCAGATCCCTGGCACGATGCCGCGGCTGACCGCGATCCCGAGCGGCTGCGCCTTCAATCCACGCTGCCCGCAGGCGCAGGACCGCTGCCGCCACGATCCGCGCCCGCAGATCGAGAACGGCGCCGCCTGCTGGTTCCCGCTGGGAGAGCCCGCATGAGCATGGTCGAGATCCGCAACCTCCGCCGCACCTTCGATGTCTCCAAACCGTGGCTGAACCGGGCGCTGGAGCGGCTCCCGAAACAGGTGCTGACCGCCGTCTCGGACGTCTCGTTCGATATCGAGGCGCAGACCGTCTATGCGCTGGTGGGCGAATCCGGCTCGGGCAAGTCCACCATCGGCAAGATCCTGGTCGGCCTGCTGCCCCCCAGTTCGGGCACCGTGCGGGTCGAGGATATCGACCTGGCCACCGAGGCCGATGCGGCGGTGCGCGCCGAGCTGCGCAGCAACATCCAGATGATCTTTCAGGATCCCTTCGCCTCGCTCAATCCGCGCTGGCGGGTGCGCGACATCATCGTGGAACCGGTGCGCGCCCGCGGCGGCGACACCGATGGGCTTGCCGAAAAACTGCTGGAGCAGGTCGGGCTGTCGGCGCTGGACGCGGTCAAGTTCCCGCACCAGTTCTCGGGCGGGCAGCGACAGAGGATCTGCGTGGCCCGCGCGCTGGCCTCGGAACCGCGGCTGATCGTCTGCGACGAGCCGACCTCGGCGCTGGACGTGTCGGTGCAGGCACAAGTGCTGAACCTGATGTCGGACCTCAAGGAAAACTTCGGCCTCACCTACCTGTTCATCAGCCACGACCTGACGGTGGTGCGGCACATGGCCGACCGGATCGGAGTGCTCTATCTGGGCCAGCTGGTCGAAGAGGCCGACCCCGAAGCGCTGTTCAACGCCCCGGCGCATCCCTATACCCAGATGCTGCTGGACGCGGCGCCCGCGCTGGACCGGTTCGGCCGTGACGAGGATCCGCCGCAGGGCGAGATCCCAGACCCGATAAACCCACCCACCGGCTGCCCCTTCAACCCGCGCTGCGCGCTGGCCACCGACCTGTGCCGGATCGAACGGCCGGAGATGCGCAGCTTCGGCACGGGCCGGGTCGCCTGTCACCATGCCGAGCAGGCGCAGGCAACGTGAGTGTTGCCTAAACCCCTCATCCTGCCCTAACGTCAATTCAACAGATTGACGCATTGCATCGCGCGTCGAGACCCGCCGCGGGAGGATATTGGCATGGGCGAATTCGATGTTCGGGGATCCGACCTCAAGAACCTGATCAAACTGGCGCGGAAGCAACCCGTCGCCTTTGCCTATAACCCCGGCAGCGGCCCGAAGGACGATTATTTCGGGATCGACCGGCGCAAGACGCCCGAACAGATCATGAAAAAGGCCCGGGCCGAGGGTGCGGGCAAGAAGGTGGCCTTTGGCACCTGCCAGGTGGACGGAAAGGTGCTGGAACTGACCTGCACCAAGGAAGTTCCGGCCATGGCCAAGAAACTCAGGAAATACCTGAAGACCGAAAAGGTCACCCTCAACATCCGGGTGCTGGCCGCCGACGGCTCGGAACTGGAGTCCGATGCCGACGAAGAGGAAGAGGCCGGAACCGCCCGCCCCAACGGGGCCGACGAGACGCCCGGCGCCGCGCAGGACGCCGGGCCAAGCTCGGCGATGTCGGATGAAGGCGACGCCGATGCCGAAGATGACGAGGACAGCGAAGACGCCCCCGCGGGCCGCGACACCGGGGAGCTGAAGGCGCAACTCAAGGCGCTTGGCCAGCGTATCCAGGAACTGGGTGGCCAGGCCGCCCCGCTGGCCAAGCCCTACAAGCAGCTGGTGGAATATCTCAAGGCCGGCGATCTGCCGCGGCTCGAGGCCGGCATCGAAAAGGTCGGACAGGCGCTGGACAAGCTGAATGGCGCCGCCGCGCCCGCTTCGTCGTCCAGCGAGGACGGCGACAAGGATGACGAGGACACCACCGCCGGCGCGCTGGGCGCCCAGTGGGAGAAGCTGCGCGCCGAGGCAGAAGGCCTGCTGGGCCAGGCCACGGCCGCCGTGCCCTCGGCCAAGGCCAAGCTGGAGACCGCGTGGGAGCAGATCACCTCGCTGGCCGATGGCGAGCAATGGGACAAGGCGATGGCCAAGGCGCAGAAGCTGTTGCCGACCATGCAGCGGCTGATCGACAGCGTAAGCCCGGCCGAACCCGCCCCAGCGGGATCCGCGCCGCCGCCCGACAGCGAGGGCGCCGGTGGCGACCAGATCGACAAGATCAAGGCGGCATTGGAGAAGCGGCTTTCGGGCCTGTCCGACGGGCTGGACACCGCCAAGCGCGTGCTCAAGGACAAGGCGTCCGAGATCGGCGGGCTGATCGACAACATCACCGGGCTGAGCGATTCCGGCGGGCTGGACCTGGCCCGGCGCGCCGCCGATGCGCTGGACCGGATCGTCAACCAGGGCGCCGAACGCGCGGTCGAGATCGACGCGGCCAATGACGAGCTGCGCCGGGTGCTGGGCTATGTCCGCGACATGCGCCAGGACGCCACCGACCGGCTGGAGGGCCCGCCGCCGGCGTCGCTGTCCGATCCGCTGGACAAGGCGAAATCCGATCTCGAGGGCTGCGACGGGGACGATCCCGATGCGGTCAAGACGGCTGTTGCCGCCGCACTGACCCTGTTGGAACAGGTCGAGAAGGCGCTGGCGGCACTGGTGGCCGAAAAGGCCAAGTTCGACGCCCAGCTCGCGCTGTTCGAAACCCGGCTTGCCGCGTTGAAGAGTCACGCGCAAAAGGATGAACCTGCGGTCAAATCCCGGATCGAGGCCCTGGATGTGGAACTGGCCAAGATCAAGACCCAGGCCGCCGCGCATGACTATGCCGCCGCACTGGCCGCGCTGCTGGAGCTGGCCAAGACCTGCGACGAGGCCGAGGACTACGCGGACGAATGCGCGCATTTCAAGTCGATCCTGGAAGACCGCCGCAAGCGGGTCGACGACCTGATCGCGGCCTACCCGCTGACCGGGGGTGCGGTGCACGATCTGGTCAAGGGCGTGATCCGCAAGATCAAGGAGGATTTCGACAAGGCCGAGGGGCTGGGAACAGGCGCCACGCCCGACTACGAGGCCGCCACGGATCTGCTGCAGCCGATGGCCAAACGCACCCAGGACGCCATGTGGCGCGGCGAACGCGCCGGCCAGTATGCCGACAAGCGCGACAAGACCGACAAGATGATCAAGCGCCGCGCGAAACATCCCGAGGTCGCGGATGTGCAGACCTTTCTGACAAAGCTGCGCGACCTCTACGCGGCGTCCGATGTAGCCAAGACCAAGAGCTTCGTGAAGTCGATTTCGCTGCTTGACCGCGCCTCGGACCTGGGCAGCACGCTCTACAAGACGGTCAAGCTGAACACCGAGTTCAAGAAGTCGCACAAGGCGGCCAGCGACAAGATCAAGGCGCTGGAGGCCCATGCCGGCAAGGCCGGGATCACCGGGCATATCACCCGGCTCAAGGGCGATCTGACCCGCTCGGAGGCCAAGCGCGACCTGATGGAGTTCCTGCTGGCCAAGAAGATCTGCGACCAGATCGTGACCGACAGCGCCAAGGTCGAGACACTGGCCGACGACTACAAGACCTACCTGGATTCCAAGAAGACGCTCAAGACCGCCAAGGACAGCTGGGACACGACCTGGCAGGCCTTTGCGCAGGAACTGGTCGACCAGGTGACGCGGCTCGAGGGCGAAGCGACCTCGGCGGTGGGCAACGAGGAGTACAAGCTGGCCGACAAGCACATCCAGGACGCCATCCTCTATGCCAACGATGCCCGCGACCAGATCGACATCCAGAAACAGGCCGGGCAGGAATTCGACGGGGCCAAGGGTGACATCACCTCGGCCAGCGGCGATATGTCGGCGGTCATTGCCAAACTGGAACAGTTGAAGACCAAGGCGGAAAGCGCTGATACCGAAAGCACTTATGCCGACGACATCGCAACGGCCGAAGGCCAGATCCAGGACGCGCAGAAGAAGCTGGCCGGAAAGACGCCAGACGAGGCCGGCGCCAAGGCCGACCTGGAATCGGCGCGCGGCAACCTGCACTATGCGTTCTTCGAGGCGCAGCGGCGCAAGATCTACGAGGACATCGCCGCCGACGTGAAGTCGGAATATGACGGCATCGTCGCCACCGCGCGCGGCGACGCGCTCAAGCCGCAGACCGACCCGATCGACGCGGCCTTCACCGCCGCCAAGCAGGCCGCCGACCGCAAGGACAACGAGACCGCCGAGGCCGAGATCGCCAAGGTCGTCGTCCTGCTCAAGGAGTTGGAACAGAACGCCAAGTCCTACGATGACCACAAGACCCTTCTGGAGGGCGACATCGCCGCGCTGGACACCTGGTTCGCGGCGGCGCAGGCCGGATTCGGCACGCCCAAGGACGTGCTGGACACCGAATTCGCGGACTATGGCAAGAAGAAGACCGAAGCGGCCACCGAGGCCGGCAAGAAGGAATGGAAGACCGCGCTGGAGAAGCTGCAGGAGGCCAAGAAGACCGGCGATCTCTACAAGCGCATGTTCGCCGATTACAAGCGCGCCAAGAACATCCGAAAGTCGCGGATCACCGATTTCCTAGGCACGCTGCACACCGATCCCGAAATGGACACCCATTACAAGAAGATCGAGCCGAAAATCGACAAGGTCGACGCGCTGATCACCGATCGGCAGTACGACCAGGCGATCGCTCTGGCGACCACCGTTCAGCTGGAGATCGCGTTGGCCCGCGACATCCAGACCCGCGAGGCCGCGCTGCGACCCAAGCGCCAGGCAGCGTCGGACGCCATCGACGCGCTCAAGGCGGAACGCTGCCCGGCGGTAGAGCCGGATGTCGAACGGGTCGAGAAGCTGCTGGCGCAGGTCGATGCCGAGATCGCGGCGCGCACCTATCCCAACGCGCTCAAGATCGTGGACACCATCGCCCCGCTCTGCACCGAACCCACCCAGATCGGCAAGGACTACAAGGACTACGCGCCGGTCAAGGAGGATGCCCTGACCGCGGTCGAGACGCTGCGCAAGGATCACGGATCGGACGAGGCCGTGCGCCTGCACCTGGCCGAGCTTGACCGCCGCATGAAAGCGCTCACCGGTATGGAGGCCAAGCGCGACTTCCCCGCCTGCAAGGTCGAGGCCCAGAGCATCGCCGACGCCGCCCGGGCCGAGGCCGCCGAGGCGGCGACCCAGGCCAATCTGGACCAGGCCGCCAAGATGCTGGCCGAGGCTGGCCCCACCGAGACCGCCGGGTTCGACAAGCAGCTGGGCGCGATCCGCGCGGGGCTTGAGAAGCTCAGGGGCCAGCCCGGCGCGGATGCGCGCCAGATCACCACCGAGACCGACCGGATCGGCCGGATGCTCGACGAGTCCGAGACCGAGTTCAATGATGCGGGCGACGTGCCGGCCGCGCGGGACAAGCTGGCCAAGGCCGCCGAGGCGCTGGCGCGCGCCAACGAACAGGCCCGGCAGGTCGCGCAGATGGACACTGACCTGAAGAACCTGACCAAGCGCCACACGGACATGAAGGCGCTCAACAAGGAACCCTCGAAGCTGGCCGAGCTGTTCGACGCCGCCAACCGGATGATCCTGGCCGCGCGGGGGTCGATCGACCGCGGCCTGTTCGACCAGGCGCTGAACGAGCTGAACTCGGCCCGCACGGATCTCGACAAGGCCACCGCCATCGGCGAGGCGCATCGCGGCTATACGGCCGAGCGCGACAAGCTGGCCCCGCGCCTTGCGGCCCTGAACAAGCACGACGCGCGCTATGCCGTCTCGGACGATATCGACGAGGCGCGGCTCTACATGGTGGCCGCGGCCGAGAAGGCCGAGGCGCTGGAGCCCAAGGAGGCGCTCGATGACCTGAAGAAATGCGCGACACTCCTGTCCGAGGCCGAGGTCGAGGCGGACATGCACGCCAACGAGGAACCCGACGAGGACAAGCTCAAGGCGCTGCTCGATGCGCCGGGCGGGCCCGAGCGCATGGACGAAATCTTCAAGAAGCTGGATCCACAGGTGCAGCGCAAGGCCTGCAAGAAGGCGCTGGAGATGCGGTTCGGCATCGAGCTGAAACAGACCACCGACTCGGCCGGCAACATCCCCGACACCGCGACCGACGTGCCCGCGCCCAATGTCACCCGCCTGTTCGGGGTGATGGCGGGGCTGGATGACGCGCACACGGTGGACAATCCCTCGATGGGGCTGGTGCAGCGGTTCGGCACGCAAAAGGGTTCGTCCTCCTTCGGGTGGGAATGGGACGATCCGAACAAGCAGGTGAAGAAGAACATCAAGCTGCGCATCGGCCGGGCCGAGATGCCCGAAGAAACCGTCATCGGCCAGGAATGGGAGCTGGGCGAGATCGACGAGAACTGCAAGCCCGCCGACGACGCGCCGGCGCAGAAATTCTCGTGGACGACCCTGCACGAGATCGGCCACGCGGTCGACGACAAGTACGGCGTCATGGACCGCAACGGCACCAGCGCCAAGTACGGGGCGTGGAAGGAATATGGCGGCGACGTCTCGGAAATCGCGCGGAAGGCGGCGGAGGAGTTCAACTATTCCAAGGACTATATCGCGTCCTACCTGTCCAAGCCCGGCGGAAACTATCCGCATCCCGAGCCCGAAGGCGGCGCATCGCCCGAGGAATGGGACCAGCGCCGGCTTGAGGCCGAGGCCTGGTGCGATTCGATCCGCAAGGCGAACTCGATCTGGTACAGCGCCTCCGAGACCAAGCGCCTGAAGATCGGCGGCCGGGTCTATCAGGAGGCCTATGACGGCAAATGGGTCAGCTATGACTTCGCCGCCCGCTCGCAGGGGGTCCGGGGCTATCAGTTCCGCGCGCCCGGCGAATGGTTCGCCGAGGTCTATGCCGCCTTCCACAGCGGCAAGATGAACCCCAAGCACCCGGCCCGCGAGTGGCTGGAAAAAGACATGAGCCAGTAGGAGGATCGCGGTTATGTCGATCATGAACGATGTCACGGTCACCTGCCCCTCCTGCGAGGCGCAGATCACCGTCACCGCCGTGGAAAGCGTGAACGCCGACCGCCGCCCCGACTTGCGCGACGAGATCATCGCAGGCACGTTCCAGGTGCAGCAATGCGGCGACTGCGAGGCCGAGTTCCTGCTGGATCCGCAGTTCAACTATCTCGACATGGGCCGAGGCCAGTGGTTCTCGATCCAGCCTCTGAGCCTGTTGGGCGACTGGCTGGCGCTGGAGGACGAGGCCATCGCGACCTTCGATCTGGCCTATGGCGAACAGGCCTCGCCGCAGGCGCGCGAGATCGGCGACAGCCTCTCGCCGCGGCTGGTCTTCGGATGGGCCGCGCTGCGCGAGAAGCTGCTGATCGGCGAGGCCGGGCTGGACGATGCCACGGTCGAGCTGACCAAGCTGGCGATGATCCGCGGCCTGCCCGGCGCGCCTCTGCGCGCGGGCACCGAGATGCGCCTGCTCAACGTCTCGCCCGAGACCGGCGACATGGCCTTCGAATGGCAGGACAACCTGACCGGCGAAACCGTCGAGACCCTGATCGCGCCGCGCAGCCTCTATGACAGTATCCTCGAGGCGCCTGACGCCTGGGCGCAGATGCGCGCGGTTCTCGAGGATCGCGTGTTCTGCGATGTCCAGAAACTCTATATTGGCGAGGGCCGCGCCGCCGGCTGAGCCCGCGTGCCGGGCCTGTGCCGATCATCGGAAAAGGTGGCGCACCTGATAGGATTCGAACCTATGGCCTCTGCCTTCGGAGGGCAGCGCTCTATCCAGCTGAGCTACAGGTGCCTAATCCGGGCTATATGATATCGGCGGACGGCCCGCAATCGGAAATCGCCTTGTGGGGCGCCGGAAGTCGCCGATCCCTCAGGCGAACAGCTCGTGCGCCAGTTCCAGCGCCTCGACCAGCGTGTCGACTTCCGCGCGCGTGTTGTACAGACCGAAACTGGCGCGGCAGGTCGCCGTCACGCCCAGATGGTCCATCAGCGGCCCGGCGCAGTGATGCCCGGCGCGCACCGCCACGCCCTTCTTGTCGAGGATGGTCGAGATGTCGTGGGCATGCGCCGCGCCGTCCAGCGTGAAGGAGAAGATCGCCGCCTTGTCGGGCCGGGTGCCCTGCAATTGCAGCCAGTTCAGCCCGCCAAGCCGCGCCAGCGCATAGTCGCGCAGGTCCGCCTCGTGGGCGGCGATGTCTTCCATCCCGAGGTCCATCATGTAGTCCAGCGCCGCGCCCAGCCCGATGATCTGCACGATGCCCGGCGTGCCGGCCTCGAATTTCATCGGCGGGTCGTTATACGTGACAGAATCCTTGTGCACCTCGCGGATCATGTCGCCGCCGCCGATGAAGGGGCGCATCTCGGCCATCCGCTCGGACCGGATATAGATCGCGCCCGAGGCGGACGGACCATAGAGCTTGTGCCCGGTGATCACGTAGAAATCGCAGCCGATATCGGCCACGTCCACGGGCATGTGCACCGCGCCCTGGCTGCCGTCGACCAGCACCGGAACGCCCTGTTCATGGGCGCCGGCAGTGATCGCCTTCACGTCGACAACGGTGCCCAGAACGTTCGAGCACTGGGTAACGGCCACGAGTTTCGTCCGTGGCGTGATGGCGTCCAGCACCGCCTGCGGGTCCAGCCTTCCATCGGCCTCCACATCGACCCATTTCAGCACCACGCCCATCCGCTCGCGCAGGAAATGCCAGGGCACGATGTTGGCGTGATGCTCCATCACGCTCAGCACGATCTCGTCGCCCGCCTGCATGTGCGGCATGGCCCAGCCATAGGCGACGAGGTTGATGCCCTCGGTGGTGCCGGAGTTCAGGACGATCTCGTCCTCGCTGCCCGCGCCGAGGAAGCGCGCGACGGTGCCGCGCACCGCCTCGTATCGCTCGGTGGACAGATTCGACAGGAAATGCAGGCCCCGGTGGACGTTGGAATACTCCTCGGCATAGGCCCGCGTCACCGCGTCGATCACCGCCTGCGGCTTCTGCGCCGAGGCGCCATTGTCCAGGTAGGTCAAGGGCTTGCCGTTCACCTCTCGTCCGAGAATGGGGAAATCGGCGCGGATCTTTTGCACGTCATACATTCTGCAGGGTTCCCGAAAGCGGTGCCCCGATCAGGGACAGCAGGATCATGAAGGCCAGCGAAATCGCCAGAACGGCGGCGACAAGCACGCCCGCCGCCCGCCAGAGCGATCCCAGGCGATGGGCCTGGTCGACGAAGTGAAGGAAGATGTAGATGCCCAGGAAGGTCGCGGCGAAGCTGAGGATCATCGCCAGGAGCGGCACCACCAGCACCAGCACGAACACCGCCGCCTGCGCCACGACGCTGAGCAGTTGCAGCCAGACCATCAGCGACAGGATCTCGCCAAAGCCGCCCTCGCCGCCGAACACGCGGCCGACCCGGTGGATCGCGATGATCGTGACGACCAATCCGCCGCCCACCACCGCGCCATAGCCGACCGGCGTCGCGATCAGGCCATAGAACGGCGACTCGACCGGCGGCAGGGCCATGTTCGATACGATATAGAGCAGCGTGTCCAGCACCACGGCCAGCGCCAGCCCCAGCCAGCACACCTCGGCCGGCAGGTTCAGCGCCAGGACCCGCCGGGCCGCCTCGGCCGGATCCTTGACCGTCAAAACGGCGAGCGCGCGCCAATCTGCGGTGATCATTCCGGGGGCCTTTCCGCTTGTCTCAGGCTTGATATCCAGAACCAGCCAAACACCACCAGCCACAGAAAGCCAACCCCCTGCAGCGCCGGCCCCGGCCCGATTAAGCCGGCCACCAACCCATGCAGCAGCAGAAGCGGCGACGCGGCGAGAAGTGACCAGAACAGCGCCAGCCGCGCACCATACCAGTCGCCGCGCCCGCCGAACAGGCGGGCGACGACATGGCTGAGCGCCGCGATGACATAAAGCAGCAAGGGCGCGATGATGACCCAGGCCAGCAGCGTGCCGCCCAGCAGCATGTTCAGCTCCTGCCCGGTCACATGCGCCTCGCGCGCCAGGCGGGGCATCTGCGCGACAAAGACCAGCACACAGGCCGACATGAGAATGGCCAGCGCGCGATCCTCGCGCTGGCCCATCGACAAGAGCCGGCGCATGACACGGCCCGGCCCCCGATAGGTGGCCGTGATGTCCGACGTGACCGGCATCAGCTGTGTCGCGACAACCAGGCTTCGAGCCGGGCCACGATATCAGCGGCGATGTCGCGGTCCTCGACCTCCTCGACCGCCTCGGCCAGGAAGGCCAGGGTCAGCAGGTCGGTCGCCTCCTTCTCGGGGATGCCGCGCGCGCGCAGGTAGAACAGTGCGGTCTCGTCGATCGCCCCCGAGGTCGAGCCATGCGAACAGGCCACGTCGTCGGCATAGATCTCAAGCTCGGGCTTGGCCAGGAACTGGCTGTCATCGTCCAGCAGAAGCGACTGGCTGATCTGGTAGCCATCGGTCTTCTGCGCGCCTTCCTTGACCAGGATCTTGCCCTGGAACACGCCGGTGGCGCCGTTGCGCAGCACCTTCTTGAACACCTGGCGGCTTTCGCAATTCACCGCGTCATGGGTGATGAAGACGGTGTCGTCGTGGTGAAAGTCGCCGTCGCCGACGCAGGCGCCAGCCACATGCGCCACGGCATCGTCGCCGGTCAGCTCCACGACCTGCTCGTTGCGGGTCAGCACGCCGTTCACCGTCAGGGTGAACGACTTGTAGGCCGATTCCCGCCCCAGCCGGGTGAACATATGCGTGGCCGCGCGGCGTTCATGGTCGCGCCCCTGCGCCCGGACATGGTGCAGCGAGCCGGTGTCGGCAATGTCGATCTCCATGCACTTGTTGAACCGCGAGGCCGCCGGGCCGTTCTCCAGGATGGTCGCCTCGGCCCCGCTTTCCACCCGGACCACGTGGTGCAGGATGGCGTCGGACGCCGTGTCGCTGTGAGTGTAGATCAGGTTGATCGGCCGCGACGGCCGGCCGGTGACGCGGATCGCCACGCCATCTCTGGCAAACGCCGTGTTCAGCGCCGCCAGCGGGCGCGGCACCGGGGTCTGTCCGCGCGCCTCGAGCGTGCCATAGAGATCCTTGGCCCAGTGGATGTCCCGGGTGCAGATGTCGTGGATGCGGTCGATCTCGACCCCCTCCATCTGCAGGTCATCGGACGCCTCGGCGTCGAAAACCCCGTCCACAAAGACGATGCGCAGCCGGTCGAACGCGTCGAAGACCGGCGCCTCGCCGGTGTCCAGTATCGCCGCCTCGGGTGCATCGGGCTGCACCAAAGTGTCGGGCCGCGTGTATTTCCAGTATTCGTCGCGCCGCCCCGGCAGCCCCATCTGACGAAGCCGGGCCAGCGCCGCCTCGCGCGCCGCCTGGGTGCAACCGCCCTCGGGCAGCTGCAGCGCGTCGATCCGCGCCTCGGTCGCGGTCTGTTTTGCTTGCGGCAATGCCATCATTCCACCTCTGCCAGGATGTCGCCATAGCCGTTGTGCTCGACCTCCAGCGCCAGCTCGGGGCCGCCCGATTTCACGATGCGCCCGTCGGCCATGATATGCACGACATCGGGTTTGATGTGATCCAGCAGGCGCTGGTAGTGGGTGATCACCAGGAACGCGCGACCGGCGTCACGCAGCGCGTTCACGCCGTCCGCGACAAGTTTCATCGCGTCCACGTCCAGGCCCGAGTCGGTCTCGTCCAGGATGCACATTTTCGGCTCCAGAACAGCCATTTGCAGGATCTCGTTCCGCTTCTTCTCACCGCCCGAGAAACCCACATTGACCGACCGCTTCAGCATCTCGGCGTCGATCTTCAGCTCCTTGGCCCGTTCGCGCACCTGCTTGAGGAAGTCACTGGCCGACAGCTCGTCCTGCCCGCGCGCCTTGCGCTGCGCATTCACCGCGGTGCGCAGAAACGTCATGTTGCCCACGCCGGGGATCTCGACAGGGTATTGAAACGCAAGGAAGAGGCCCGCGGCGGCGCGTTCCTCGGGCTCCATCCCGAGCAGATCCGCGCCTTCCAGCGTGGCGGACCCCTCGGACACCTCATAGCCGTCGCGCCCCGACAGCACATAGGACAAGGTCGACTTGCCCGAGCCGTTCGGCCCCATGATCGCATGCACCGAACCGGCCTCGACACTCAGATCGACACCCTTGAGGATACGCTTGTCCTCTTCCTCAAGTTTCACGTGCAGGTTCTTGATTTCAAGCATTTTCATTCCTCTTCAATCAGGCGCGCACAGTCCGGCGCGCGGTGTCGGTGACGGCGCGGAACCGCGCCGGAAAACTGTCCTTCAGGTCGGATCTGGCCCGGGCGATTCCGTCCTCGTGCGGCAGGTGATCGGATTGCGACAGCCCCCCCAGCGCGGCCGGAACCTCGTCCAGCTCGATCGGGGCGACCATCGCGCGCCCCACCGAGGCGGCATAGTCGTGGAACTTCAGGTGCGATTGCGCGCCGGGCCGCAGCCATGTGGACGGCACGCCATAGGCATCGGCCACGACCAGCCCGTGCAGGCTGGCCGAGATCACGTGACAACTGCCCGAGATCGCGGCACAGACGCTCTCTGCATCGGCGCGCGGATCGACGAGATGCAGCGCCGGGTTCGAGGCCACCACGCGCTCCAGCGCCGGGTCGCCCATCATCGAGTGATGCGGCACCAGCGCGATCCGGTCCCGGCGCGGGGTGCTGGCCGGGAACACCTCATCGGCCAGCAGGCCGGGATCGCCGAAGCCGCGGGCCGGGATGTCCAGCAGCGCCGCTGACACCGGACCGCGCAGCAGTGCGATCTCGACATTCCCGACAAAGCGCTTCGGCGCCGGGTGCAGCAGCCCCGCGCCCCAGATCACCGGTTTCGATCCATACGCGCGCGGACGGGCGAAGTTGCGGCTCATCACCTGAAGGAGCGACCCCAGCGCCAGCATCTCGCAATCTCCCGGCGCGGCATGCACGACCGGGCGGCCGGACAGATGCGCGACCACGCGCGGCGACAGCTCATCACCGAAATTCGGCTGCGCCTTCCACCAGAACAGGCGGATCGGGGCTTGGCTGTCCACACTCATGCCGAGACTCCCCGACCGGCGTGCCGGACGCACGCGCGCTGGATGATGTCTCGGGGTCCGCGCATTGCTCAGCGCCCCCGACGCCCGAGCAGCCCGAGGATCAGACGCGACGCGCCCCATCCCAGCAGCACACCCAGCCCGATCGCCAGGACCGGGTTCACGAAGGCCCAGGGGTTGAGGTTCACATAGGCGACCCCCAGCAGCCCGCCCAGAACGGGCAGAACATAGGGAACGGCCGACGCGATCTTGTCCGTGCCTGTCTTCATGGTGTCTTCCAGCCCCTTCCTGTGCGGGTCAAAGTGCCGGTGGCGGCGTCATCAGACCGGCCTGGATCAGCAGGTTCTCGACATATTGCGGTGAAAAGAGTTGCGTCCACAGATCGGGCATGAGTGCGGCCAGATACGGCTCGCCGAAATGCAGGACCGGCAGCGCCACGCAGATCCCCAGAAGATGCGGCTTGTCGCGCAGGCCAAGCCCGATCATCAGCACGAACAGCCCCGCCGCGGTCATGCCGAACGGGCCGATGGCGAGCATCGTCTTCTGGAACACGTCGCCCTGCCCCGGCGGCGACAGGGTCAGGCCATGCGCGATCACCTTCGAGGCCAGAAACACACCCCCACCCAGTATTCCACCCAGGATGGCGCCGGGCGCAATGCGGCCGCGCGCCTTGACCGGACCGGCCCGACCGCCGCGCGTCCGCCGTTTCGCATCGCGCCCCGAGACCGGCGCCGCCTGCCCGGCATTCGCCGAGATCCGCGCCAGCCGATCCTGAAACGCCTGCTTCTGCCTGTCGTCCAGATTGCTCATGGCCACTGCTCATTCGTGCCTGCATCGCCCGCACCGAGCGGTCAGCCCACGCTGCCTTCCAGGCTGATCGCGACCAGTTGCTGCGCCTCCATGGCGAACTCCATCGGCAGGGCCTGCAGCACGTCCTTGCAGAACCCGTTGACCACCAGGGCCACCGCCTCTTCCTCGTCCATGCCGCGCTGGCGGCAATAGAACATCTGGTCGTCATCCACCTTGGAGGTCGTGGCCTCGTGCTCGACCCGGCTGGAATTGTTGCGGACCTCGATATAGGGCACCGTGTGCGCCCCGCACTTGTCGCCGATCAGCAGGCTGTCGCACTGGGTATAGTTGCGCGATTCCTTCGCCTTGGGATGCATCGAGACCAACCCGCGATAGGTGTTCTGCGCGCGGCCCGCGCTGATCCCCTTGCTGACGATCCGCGACCGGGTGCGTTTGCCCAGATGCACCATCTTGGTGCCGGTGTCGGCCTGCTGCATGTTGTTGGTGATGGCGATCGAGTAGAACTCGCCCTGGCTGTCATCCCCGCGCAGGATGCAGCTGGGGTATTTCCAGGTCACGGCCGAACCGGTTTCCACCTGCGTCCACATGCATTTCGCGCGGTCGCCCCGGCAATCGGCGCGCTTGGTCACGAAGTTGTAGATGCCGCCCTTGCCGTTCTCGTCGCCCGGATACCAGTTCTGCACCGTGGAATATTTCACCTCGGCATCTTCCTCGACGATGATCTCGACCACCGCCGCGTGCAGCTGCGCGATATCGCGCTGCGGCGCGGTGCAGCCTTCCAGATAGGACACATAGGAGCCCTTGTCGGCGATGATCAGCGTGCGCTCGAACTGGCCCGTGTTCTCGGCGTTGATCCGGAAATAGGTGCTCAGCTCCATCGGGCAGCGCACCCCCGGCGGCACATAGACGAAGGAGCCGTCGGAAAAGACCGCCGAGTTCAGCGTGGCGTAGAAATTGTCGCTGACCGGCACGACGCTGCCGAGGTATTTCTTCACCAACTCGGGATGCTCGCGGATCGCCTCGGAGATCGAGCAGAAGATCACGCCCGCCTTTTTAAGTTCCGCCTGGAAGGTGGTGCCCACGCTGACGGAATCGAACACCGCATCGACCGCCACCTTGCGGCCCTCGGCGGGTGCGCTCTCGGCGCCCTCGACACCGGCCAGGATCATCTGCTCCTTGAGCGGGATGCCAAGCTTTTCATAGGTTTCCAGCAGCTTGGGGTCGACCTCGTCCAGCGACTTGGGCTTGACCTCCATGCTCTTGGGGCGGGCATAGTAATACTGGTTCTGAAAGTCGATCTGCGGATAGTCGACCATCGCCCAGGTGGGTTCCTTCTTGGTCAGCCAACGCTCATACGCCTCCATCCGCCAGTCGGTCATCCACTGCGGTTCCTCGTTCTTCTCCGAGATCAGCCGCACGATATCCGGGGTCAGCCCCTTGGGGGCGTATTCCATCTCGATATCGGTTTCCCAGCCGTATTTGTAGGCGCCGCCGACCTCGCGTACCGCGTCCACGGTTTCCTGATCGACGCCTTCCTTGACCTGAACCTGGTCGACTGCGGCCATGATGCTTCCTCCATGCGCTCACGCGGCGCGCGCGCGATGCTTCTTTTGCTTGTCCAGCCACGCCTCGGCAAAGCGCAGCACATCCGTCTCTGTCGTCTCGGGTCCCAGCGAAACGCGTATCGCGCCGGCCGCCGTGGCCTCGTCATATCCCATCGCCGTCAGGACCGCACTGGCCCGCACCTTTCCGCTGGAACAGGCCGATCCCGCACTGATCGCGAATCCGGCAAGATCCATCTGCATCACCTGGGTCTCGCCCTTCCAGCCGGGCGTGGCGAAACAAGCGGTGTTGGGCAGGCGCGGCCCGTCTTTCCCGACAAAAATAGTCTGGTGAGCGTCAGCCGCAAGGGCCTTTTCTAGAATATTTCTAAGTTCCTCGACCCGGGACCAGACCCCATCGGCCAGATCCCGCGCCGCCGCCCTTGCCGCGGCGCCAAACCCGGCGATGCCGATGACATTCTCGGTGCCCGACCGGCGGCCCATCTCCTGCCCGCCGCCGCGGATCTGCGCGTCCAGCTCGGTGCCGCGCCGGACCACCAGGGCGCCGATGCCCTTGGGCCCGCCCAGCTTGTGCGCCGAGATCAGCGCCATCTGCGCGCCGGACCAGTTGAACGCCACCGGCAGTTTGCCAAAGGCCTGGGTCGCGTCGGTGACGGCCAAACCCTCGGGCAGGCTCTGCAGGATGCCGGTCTCGGAATTGGCCATCTGCACCACGCTGTGCGACGGGTCGGAAACCGCCACGCGCCCCTGGGCATCAACCGGCAATTCCTCACCGATCCAGGCTCTTACGGCATCATGTTCAACGCCAGCGCCGGCCAGGTTCCGCCCCGCCATCGCCAGCGCGGCCGCCTCGGTCGCGCCCGAGGTGAAGATCACATCGGCCCCGTCCGCGCCAAATGCCGCTGCGATCTCGCCGCGCGCCCGCTCGACCAGCGCCTTGGCCGCACGGCCCTCGGCATGGACCGAGGACGGGTTGCCCGCCACATCCATCGCCGCGATCATCGCATCGCGCGCCTCGGGCCGCAGTGGCGCGGTGGCATTATGATCCAGGTAGACCCGCCTCACCCGCGCCCCCGCTTTCCTTTCGCCAAAAATACCTCGGGGGAGTCGCGCATCGCGCGACGGGGGCAGCGCCCCCGATCCGGCGCGCCGCTCATGGCTCGTCCACCACGGCGAACAGGGTCGGCACCGCCGGGCATGGCGCCAGTTCGTTCTCGATCACGTCCGACAAGCGCGTCTGGTGGAGAAAGACATAGACCTGCGCGCTGAGCGATTGCCACAAGCGGTTGGTCAGCGACTGCGCACGACTGCCCGACAACCCGCCCGAGGCCCCGGCGCCCACATGCATGGCATCGACCGTCTCGTCCACCGCCGCCAGCACCTCGACCACCCGGATCTCGGCCGCCGGGCGCGCCAGCCGGTAGCCGCCGCCCGGCCCGCGCACCGACGCCACCAGCTCGGCGCGGCGCAGCTTGACGAAAAGCTGTTCGAGATAGGGCAGCGAAATGCTCTGCCGGGCCGAGATTTCGCCCAGAGTCACCAGCGTGTCCTGGGGCTGCAACGCGATGTCGGCCAGCGCCACCATCGCGTATCGGCCTTTCGTCGAGAGTTTCATGCCCGCCCCCTTGTGACACAAGCCTCGGGTAAACATTGACCTTCCCGCTGCCAATGCGTATCTCGCACGGGCGGCGCGACAATTCGATGCGCTTTGATTAGAACCGTTCTAAGGTGCCCGAGGGAATCCGTCAAGAACCCCGCGACACCTGCGAGAAACGAGACAGGACCGACACGCAACATGCCCGAGGTGATATTTCCCGGACCGGAAGGCCGGCTCGAAGGCCGCTACCACCCGCAGAAGGAAAGGGACGCGCCGATCGCCATCGTGCTGCACCCGCATCCGCAATTCGGCGGGACGATGAACAACAAGGTCGTCTACAACCTGCACTATGCGTTCTACAACATGGGATTCACCGTTCTGCGCTTCAACTTCCGCGGTGTCGGGCGCAGCCAGGGCGAGTACGACCAGGGCGTGGGCGAGCTGAGCGATGCCGCCTCCGCGCTCGACTACCTGCAATCCATGAACAGCAATTCCAAGCATTGCTGGGTCGCCGGTTTCAGCTTCGGGGCCTGGATCGGCATGCAGCTGCTGATGCGCCGGCCCGAGATCACCGGTTTCATCTCGGTCTCGCCGCCGGCGAACATGTATGATTTCTCGTTCCTCGCGCCCTGCCCCAGCTCGGGGCTGGTGATCAACGGCACCTCCGACCGCGTCGCGCCGCCCGCCGACACCAGCGTCCTGGTCGACAAGCTGCACGAGCAGAAGGGCATCACCATCACGCACACCGAGGTCGAGGGCGCCGACCATTTCTTCCAGGACCGGCACATGGACACGCTGATCGACTCGGTCAGCGACTACGTCAAGCGCCGCCTGACGGAGACCACGCGCTGATGGCCGGCACGATCGAGACGCTGGCCGCCAAGCTGGCCGAAGACACGCTGGACATCATGGACAAGTCCGGCGAGGAGCGGTTTTTCGTCGAGGTCGGCACCGTTCTGGGCGCCGCCTCGCAGTCGCTGGAAGAGGCCTATCTGACCGAGATCCGCGTACGCCTGGCCGAGCGCAAGGCCCGCGCGGTTCTCAACGCCAAGCTGGCACAGCTCGCCGCCAAGTCGGACAAGTCCCCGAGCGACGCCGGATGAGCGACCGCCTGTCCGCCCAGATCGCGTTCCTGAAAGAGGCGGATCAGCTCAAATCCGTGCTGCGGGCCTCGAGGTTGCTCGACGACTCGCGGCGCGAGAATTCGGCCGAGCATTCCTGGCACATCATGCTCTATGCGCTGGTCCTGGCGGACCAGGCCGGGCCGGACGTGTCCATCGACCGCGTGCTGCGCATGCTGCTGATTCACGACCTGGTGGAGATCGACGCAGGCGACGCGCCGATTCACGGCGAGGTCGATCACGCGGCCATGGCCGCCAAGGAGGCCGCCGCCGCCGAGCGCCTCTTCGGCCTGCTGCCCGCCGACCAGGGGGCCGCGTTTCGCGCGCTCTGGGACGAGTTCGAGGCGGCCGAGACACCCGACGCGGTCTTTGCCAAATGCATCGACCGCCTGCAGACACCGATTGCCAACCTGGCCAATGGCGGCGGCACATGGACCCAGTTCGGCGTGTCGATGCCGGACCTGGACCTGCGCGTGGGCCGGCCAATCGGCCGCGGCGCGCCCGGTATCTGGGCCTGGCTGCGGCCGCAACTGACCGCCTTCTTCGAACGGGCCGCAAAAGGGTGAGCCACGCCGGTATGCCGCGGCATGCAGGCTTTCGCCGCGCCTGCCTTTGCGCTAGACCGGCGCCGGAGCGAAACCAGCAGAGGGCGACAGAGCCATGACCAAGATCAAGGTTGATAATCCCATCGTCGAGATGGACGGCGACGAGATGACCCGGATCATGTGGCAGTTCATCAAGGACAAGCTGATCCTGCCCTATCTGAATATCGACCTGCTCTACTACGATCTCGGCATCGAGGAGCGCGACCGCACCGAGGACCAGATCACCATCGACGCCGCCGAAAAGACCCGCGAGGTCGGCGTGGCCGTGAAATGCGCCACCATCACCCCCGACGAGGCCCGCGTCGAGGAGTTCGGCCTCAAGAAGATGTGGCGCAGCCCCAACGGCACCATCCGCAACATCCTGGGCGGGGTGATCTTTCGCCAGCCGATCATCTGTCGCAACGTGCCCCGGCTGGTGCCCGGCTGGACCAAGCCCATCGTCGTCGGCCGTCACGCCTATGGCGACCAGTATCGCGCCACCGACTTCACCTTTCCCGGCCCCGGCAAGCTGACCCTGAAATTCGAGGGCGCCGACGGCCAGGTGATCGAGCGCGAGGTGTTCGACGCCCCCGAGGCCGGCGTTGCCCTGTCGATGTACAATCTCGACAAGTCGATCTACGACTTCGCGCGCGCCTCGCTGAATTATGGCCTCAACCTGGGCTGGCCGGTCTACCTGTCGACCAAGAACACAATTCTCAAGGCCTATGACGGCCGGTTCAAGGACATCTTTTCAGAGGTTTACGAGACTGAGTTCAAGGAAAAGTTCGAAGCCAGGAAGATCTGGTACGAACACCGGCTGATCGACGACATGGTGGCCAGCTCGCTGAAATGGTCGGGCGGCTATGTCTGGGCCTGCAAGAACTACGACGGTGACGTTCAGTCCGACACCGTGGCGCAGGGCTTCGGCAGCCTCGGGCTGATGACCTCGATCCTGATGACGCCGGATGGCGGCATCGTCGAATCCGAGGCCGCCCACGGAACCGTCACCCGCCACTATCGCCAGCACCAGGCGGGCGAGCAGACCTCGACCAACTCGATCGCGTCGATCTATGCCTGGACCGGCGGGCTGAAGCACCGCGCCAAGCTGGATGGCAACGACGCGCTGATGAACTTCGCCGAAACGCTGGAGAAGGTGATCGTCGATACCGTGGAAAGCGGCCACATGACCAAGGACCTGGCCCTGCTCGTCGGTCCCGACCAGGGCTGGCTGACCACGATGGGCTTTCTCGAGAAGATCGACGAGAACCTCGGCAAGGCGCTGGCCGGCTGAACTCCGTCCCCCGGACGTGGTCGCAACCGGCCTGCAACGCGGGGCGCACTTGGGCGCCCCGCTTGGGTCGCCCTCAGTCCGCCTCGAGCGGACGCGTCGAGCCGCTGTCGGTTCCGGTTGTCGCGGTGCCGGCCAGAACACCAAGCGCGACGATCGTGGCCGCCGCCAGAATGACCGATTTGACAAATGACTTGTTCATTCCAAACACTCACATCGAAACAACAAATAATGTCAAAACGATACATCAAACCGCGCTGCCCGGAAAGTCGGGTTTCCATGACCTTCGCGGCTCGGTGCCCAGGCGCAACACAGGCGCGCCGGTTCAGTGCGTGGCGGTGTTCGAGAACAGGTGGATGACCAGGATCCCGGCCAGGATCATCGCCAGCCCCAGCACCGCCGGTGCGTCCAGCCGCTGTCCGAAGACAAGGAAACCGATCAGCGCGATCATCACGATACCCAGGCCCGACCAGATCGCATAAGCGATGCCAACGGGAATCGCCTTGAGTGCCCAGCCCAGCAGAAAGAAGGCCAGCCCATAAGCCACGACGACGGTTACCGTGGGCCACAGCCGGGTGAATTGCTGGCTGGCCTGAAGGGCGGATGTGCCGATCGTCTCGGCGACGACGGCCAGGAACAGGATCAGGTAGGTGTTGGTCACGCCGGCCTCCCAAGGGTTTGCGCGGCCCGGTCGCCGCCCGGATCACAAACACCGATCCACCATCCGGGGCAAGCCCGTTCGGGCATTTGCCGGTGCCGCGCGGCGGCCCCCCGATTTTGCTGGAACTCCCGGCGCGGGCAGGTTAAGCGCCGTGCACCTTCCCGCATCACAAAGGCCACGCCCTCATGGAACTGCGCAACATCGCCATCATTGCTCATGTCGACCACGGCAAGACCACGCTCGTGGACGAACTGCTCAAGCAATCGGGCGCGTTCCGCGAGAACCAGAGCGTCGCCGAACGCGCGATGGACAGCAACGACCTGGAGCGCGAGCGTGGGATCACGATCCTGGCCAAGGCCACCAGCGTGGAATGGAACGGCACCCGCATCAACATCGTCGACACGCCCGGTCACGCCGATTTCGGCGGCGAGGTGGAGCGGATCCTGAGCATGGTGGACGGTGTCGTCCTGCTGGTCGATGCCGCCGAAGGGCCGATGCCGCAGACCAAGTTTGTCACCTCCAAGGCTCTGGCGCTGGGGCTGCGGCCGATCGTGGTGCTCAACAAGGTCGACAAGCCCGATGCCGAGCCCGACCGGGCGCTGGACGAGTGTTTCGACCTCTTCGCCAACCTGGGCGCCGACGACGACCAGCTGGACTTCCCGCATCTCTACGCCTCGGGGCGCAGCGGCTGGGCGGATGCCGAACTCGACGGGCCACGCAAGGACCTGACCGCGCTGTTCGACCTGGTGGTGCGCCACGTGCCCGCCCCGTCCCAGGCCGAACACAAGGACGCGCCCTTCCGCATGCTGGCGACCACACTGGGCGCCGACCCGTTCATCGGGCGCATCCTGACCGGCCGGGTGGAAAGCGGCACGCTCAAGACCGGCGACACCGTCAAGGCGCTCAGCCGCGACGGCACCCAGATAGAGACCTTCCGCGCCTCCAAGATCCTGGCCTTTCGCGGGCTGGGCCAGCAGCCCATCGACCTGGCCGAGGCCGGCGACATCGTCACCCTGGCCGGCATGAGCAAGGCCACGGTGGCTGATTCCCTGGTCGCCCCGCAAGTGACCGAGGCCCTGCCCGCCCAGCCCATCGACCCGCCGACGATCAGCGTGACATTCGGCATCAACGACAGCCCGCTGGCCGGCCGCGACGGCAAGAAGGTGCAATCCCGGGTCATCCGCGACCGCCTGATGAAAGAGGCTGAATCGAACGTGGCCATCCACGTGTCCGACACGCCCGGCGGCGAGGCCTTCGAGGTCGCGGGCCGCGGCGAATTGCAGATGGGCGTTCTGATCGAGAACATGCGCCGCGAGGGGTTCGAGCTGAGCATCTCGCGGCCCCAGGTCCTGCTGCGCGACGAGGGCGGTCAGCGCCTCGAGCCGATCGAGGAAGTCACTATCGACGTCGATGACGAGTTCACCGGCGCGGTGATCGAGAAGATCACCGGCCCGCGCAAGGGCGAACTGGCCGAGATGAAGCCCGCCGGCGCCGGCAAGACACGGATCATCGCCCATGTGCCCTCGCGCGGGTTGATCGGCTATCACGGCGAGTTCCTGACCGACACCCGCGGCACCGGCGTGCTGAACCGGGTGTTCCACGGCTGGTCGCCGCACAAGGGCACCATCCCCGGCCGTCGCGCGGGCGTTCTGATCTCGATGGAAAAGGGCCAGTCGGTGGCCTATGCGCTGTGGAACCTGGAAGAGCGCGGGCGCATGTTCATCGGCCCGCAGGCCGATGTCTACCAGGGCATGATCATCGGCGAGCACAGCCGCGACAACGATCTCGAAGTGAACCCGCTCAAGGGCAAGAAGCTGACCAACGTGCGGGCCAGCGGGTCGGATGACGCGGTGCGGCTGACGCCGCATGTGCAGTTCAGCCTGGAAGAGGCCATCGCCTATATCGACGACGACGAGCTTGTCGAGGTCACGCCGAACGCCATCCGCTTGCGCAAGCGGTTCCTCGACCCGCATGAGCGCAAGCGGCAGTCCCGCGCGGCCAGCTGAGGCTCACCAGGGCTGCAGCCGTTCCAGCGGGGCCTTCGCGGCCTCGCGCATCGTCCAGTCCGCCGCCAGCAGGGCGGGCGGCAGCAGTCCCGCGACCAGCACGATGACCAGTGTGGCAAAGACGATCTTGGTCACGCCCATGCGGCGCTTTTTCTGAGGTTTGCGTGTGAAATCCAGTGGCATGGCAGCCTCCGGTTCGGGGTTTCATGTCTCGCCCGGATTGATTGTTGTCCCGCGACAATGCAACCGATTCCGGCGAACTGATCCCAGTGTGCCGATCATTACGGCGGAAATACGCCTGAAATTGGGGCGTTTTGGTCCGAATTGAGCAGCGGGCTTGCCGTGCGCGGCAATCTCACTCCGAGGTTTCGACCACCATCAACTCGCGCTCGGACGCGCCGCGTGCGTGGTCCAGCGCCGCCTGGTACTCGGGCGAGTTGTAGCAGGCGACCGCCGCCTCGACCGAGGGAAAGCGCGCCACGACGTTGCGCGGACGCTCCTTGCCCTCGAGCTGCACGAACCGACCGCCGCGGGCGATGAACGTGCCGCCGTGCTTGGCGATCGCTGGTCCCGCGAGTTCCGCGTATTTTCCGTATGCATCGGCGTCCGTCACTGTGACATGCGCGATCCAGAGTGCTCCCATGATCTAGCCTCCCAATACCTGTTCTACCGCCGCGATCGCGGCCTCGGCATTCCCCGCATCACGGCCCCCGCCCTGCGCCATGTCGGGACGGCCTCCGCCGCCCTTGCCGCCCAGTTCGGCCACCGCCGCCTTGACCAGATCGACCGCCGACACCCGGTCCGTCAGGTCGCCTGTCACGCCGGCGGCCACCGCCGCCTTGCCACCGGCATCGGCGATCAACAGCACCGCGCCCGAACCGATCTGCGACTTGTACGCGTCGATCAGCGCCGGCAGATCCTTGCCGGTCACGCCCGACAACACCTGTGCAATCAGCTTGATTCCGTTGACCTCGCGCGCCGCGGGCGCGGCCTGGCCGCCGCCCGACATCGCAAGGTCGCGGCGCAGCTGCGCCAGCTCGTTCTGCAGGGCCTTACGTTCGTCCAGCAGGGCGCGCACCCGGGCCGGAACCTCCTCGGCCTGGGCCTTCAATTCCAGCGCGGTCTCGGCCAGGCGGTGATCCTGCGCGCTGAGATAGCGGAAGGCCGCATCGCCGGTCAGCGCCTCGATCCGCCGCACCCCGGCGCTGCTGGCGCTGTCGCCCAGTGTCACGAGGAGACCGATATCGCCGGTGCGCTCCACATGGGTGCCGCCGCACAGCTCGATCGACCAGGTATCACCGTCGAAGCCCTTGCCGGTATCGGCCCGCCCCATCGACACCACGCGCACCTCATCGCCGTATTTCTCGCCGAACAGCGCCTGCGCCCCGATGGCGCGGGCATCGTCGGGGGTCATGATCCGGGTCTCGACCCTGGAGTTCTGGCGGATGAAGGCGTTGACCTCTTCCTCGACCTGTTTCAACTCATCCAGCGTCAGCGCCTTGCCGTGGCTGAAATCGAAGCGCAGCCGATCCGGCGCGTTGAGCGAGCCGCGCTGCGCCACGTGATCGCCAAGAGCGACCCGTAACGCCTCGTGCAGCAGATGCGTCGCCGAGTGGTTCGCCCGGATCGCCCTGCGGCGGGCGTGATCGACCTCCAGCTCGACCGGATCGCCAACGGCAAGCGCGCCGCGTTCAACGGTGACCTTATGGGCAAACACGCGCCCGTCCGCAAAACGCTGGACGTCCGAGACCAGGCTCACCTCGTCGCGGTTGTCGATCCGCCGGATCACGCCGGTATCGCCGACCTGGCCGCCGGCCTCGCCGTAGAACGGGGTCTGGTTGGTGACCACCCAGCCTTCGCCCCCGGTCTCAAGCCGGTTGGCAAGCTTGCCGTCCACGACGACCGCCAGCACCTGGCCCTCGGCCTTCTCGGTGTCATAGCCCAGGAAATCGGTGGCCCCCTGCCCGTCGGCGATGTCGAACCAGATCGCGCTGTCGGCCGCCTCGCCCGAGCCCGCCCAGGCGGCGCGCGCCTTGGCCTTCTGCTCGGCCATCGCAGCGTCAAAGCCCTCGGTGTCGACGCCCCGGCCCTTCTCGCGCAGCGCGTCCTGCGTCAGGTCCAGCGGGAACCCGTAGGTGTCATAGAGCTTGAACGCCGCCCGCCCGGGCAGCGGCGCATCTTCCGGCAGCCCCGCAAGTTCCTCGTCCAGAAGTTTCAAACCGCGGTCCAGGGTCTGCTGGAACCGGGTCTCTTCCAGTTTCAGCGTCTCCTCGATCAGCGGCTGCGCGCGGCCCAGTTCGCGGAAGGCCGCGCCCATCTGCTGCACCAGCGCCGGCACCAGCCGGTGCATCACCGGATCCTTCGCCCCCAGAAGATGCGCGTGCCGCATCGCCCGGCGCATGATCCGGCGCAGCACATAGCCGCGCCCGTCATTGCTGGGCATCACCCCATCGGCGATCAGGAACGAGGTCGACCGCAGGTGGTCCGCGATCACCCGGTGATGCACATTCTGGTCGCCATAGGGATCGACCCCGGTGGCCTCGGCACTGGCCTCGATCAGCGCCCGCATCGTGTCGGTGTCGTAATTGTCGTGGCTGCCCTGCAAAAGCGCGCCGATCCGCTCCAGCCCCATGCCGGTGTCGATCGACTGCATGTCCAGCTCGGTCATCGAGCCGTCCTCGAACTGCTCGTTCTGCATGAACACGATGTTCCAGATCTCGATGAACCGGTCGCCATCCTCCTCGGCGCTGCCCGGCGGGCCGCCCCAGATTTGGTCGCCGTGGTCATAGAAGATCTCGGTGCAGGGGCCGCAGGGGCCGGTCGGGCCCATCTGCCAGAAATTGTCGGATGTGGCGATGCGGATGATCCGGTCCTCGGGCACGCCGACCTTCTTCCAGATCTCGAACGCCTCATCATCGGTGTGATAGACCGTGGTCAGCAGGCGGGCGGGATCGATGCCGAATTCGCGGGTGATCAATTCCCAGGCGAATGCGATGGCCTCCTCCTTGAAATAGTCGCCGAAGCTGAAATTCCCCAGCATTTCAAAGAAGGTGTGATGGCGGGCGGTATAGCCCACATTGTCCAGGTCATTGTGCTTGCCGCCGGCGCGCACGCATTTCTGCGAGGTGGTCGCGCGCTTGTAGTCGCGCGTCTCGACACCGGTGAACAGGTTCTTGAACTGAACCATGCCGGAATTGGTGAACATCAAGGTCGGATCGTTCCGCGGCACCAGAGGCGAGGAGGGCACGATCTCATGGCCGTTGCGGGCGAAATAGTTCAGAAAGGTCGATCGGATTTCGTTCAGCGTGGGCATCGGCTCTCTCGGCGCGCTTTTTCGTGGGACGAGGCCGGTTTAGCTGCGCACCCGGCCACTGTCCACAGCACATCCGCACCGGCCGGCCCGAAACGAAACAAGGCGACGCCGCAGCGCCGCCCTGTCCCGGATATTCCCGGCGGCCAGGCGGTTGCCGGGGGATTTCTGCAGCTCCCGTCTGCGTCGCTGTCGGGCTTGCGGCTCAAGCCTCGAGGATGTCATCCTCCTGCGCGCCCGGGGGCATGTCGAAATCCAGGCCGTGGGCTGCGCGGATCTTGTCCTCGATCTCCAGCGCGACCCGTGTGTTGCCGCGCAGGAACTGCTTGGCGTTCTCACGCCCCTGCCCGATCCGCTCGTCGCCATAGCTGAACCACGAGCCCGACTTCTCGACCACGCCGGCCTTGACGCCCAGGTCCAGCAGCTCGCCCATCTTCGAGATGCCCTCGCCATACATGATGTCGAATTCCACCTGCTTGAAGGGCGGCGCGACCTTGTTCTTGACCACCTTCACGCGGGTCTGGTTGCCCACCACCTCGTCGCGGTCCTTGATCGAGCCGATGCGGCGGATGTCCAGGCGCACCGAGGAGTAGAATTTCAGCGCGTTGCCGCCCGAGGTCGTCTCGGGGCTGCCGAACATCACGCCGATCTTCATGCGGATCTGGTTGATGAAGACGACCATGCACTTGCTGCGGCTGATCGAGGCGGTCAGCTTCCGCATCGCCTGGCTCATCAGGCGGGCCTGCACGCCGACGCTGCTGTCGCCCATGTCGCCCTCAAGCTCGGATTTCGGCGTCAGCGCCGCGACCGAGTCGACCACCACCATGTTCACCGCGCCCGAGCGGACCAGCGTGTCGGTGATCTCCAGCGCCTGTTCGCCGGTGTCGGGCTGGCTGATCAGCAACTCGTCCAGATCGACGCCCAGCTTGCGGGCATAGAGCGGGTCCAGCGCATGTTCGGCGTCGACGAAGGCGCAGACGCCGCCACGCTTCTGCTGCTCGGCGATGCAGTGCAGGGTGAGCGTCGTCTTGCCCGAGCTTTCGGGCCCGTAGATCTCGACGATACGACCCATCGGCAGCCCGCCGATTCCCAGGGCGATGTCCAGCCCCAGCGAACCTGTGGAACTGGCCTCGATCTCCTGGATGGCATTCTCGCCGCCCATTTTCATGATCGAGCCCTTGCCGAACTGCCGTTCGATCTGGGCCAGGGCGCTGTCCAGCGCCTTCTGCTTGTCCGCGTTCTGTTTGCTGCTCATCGTCAGAAGATCCGCCATTGTCCTGTCGCTTTCCTTTTGTCACACGCCGTTGCGGGCGGCAATCGCTGCTTTGTTCGCCTCTTGTTCCTTATGGATACAAAAAGAGAACATTTCAATGAATTTCTTCGCTTCGGTCAGTTTTTGGCAATTGAGTTAAGGAGTGGTTTACGGCAGGTGTCTTGTCACCGGAATGGTCGGGGGCGGTGGCGCGATGCTTGTGTTTTTTCGGGAAAGGCTGGTTTTCCTCTCGGTGCCCAAGACCGGGTCCACCGCTTTCGAATCGGCTTTGCGCGACCGCGCCGACATGGTGGTGTCGGCCCCGCCCGAACTCAAGCACATGCCGCTGTTCCGCTACAACCGGTTCATGCGGCCGATGTTCGAGAAGGTGCTCGATGCGCAGATGGAGACCATAGCCGTGGTGCGCGAGCCTCTGGACTGGCTGGGCAGCTGGTATCGCTATCGCCGGCGCCCCGAGATGAAGGGCCACCGCAACGGGACGCACCATGTCGACTTCGACGGGTTTCTCGAAGCCTACATGCAGGACAAGAGACCGTCTTTCGCCAATGTCGGCAGCCAGGCGAAATTCGTCGAACCCCGCCCCAACGGCACGCGCCTGGAGCACCTGTTCCGCTATGACCGGCTGGACCGGATGACCGCGTTTCTCGAGGACCGGTTGCAGACCAAAGTCAACATGCGGCGCGAGAACGAGTCGCCGGCGATGGCCCTGACCATCTCGCCGGAAGTCGAGGTCCGGCTCAGGCAGGTCTGCCGGGCCGAGTTCGACGTCTACGAGAGCGCCGGCTGACACGCCGAAGCAATCCTCCCCATCTGGCGCTCAGTGCATCTGGCGATGAACGGTCTCGGTCAGCTGGTTCAGCGAAAACGGCTTGGGCAGGAAGACGGAGTTGGGCAGGCTCAGCTCCGCCTCGCCAAAGGCGCCTTCGGCATATCCCGAGACGAAGACCACACGCACGTCCGGCCGGTCCTGCATGGCCTGACGAACCCAGGTCGGCCCGTCCAGCCCCGGCATCACGACGTCGGTGACGAACACATCCACGCTCAGCTCGGAATCCTCCAGCGTCCGCAACGCTTCTTCGGCCGAATCCGCCTCCAGCACGGTATAGCCGCGCAACCGAAGGGCCCGGGACGCAAAGGCGCGGACCGGGGCCTCGTCCTCGACCAGCAGCACCACGCCATCCCCTTGCCGCGGCGTCGATGTCGGCTCCGGGGCGGGTTCGATCGCGGGTTCGACCTCGACCAGCTTGTCAGCCGGGAAAAAGAGAACGAAGTCCGAGCCCTCGCCCACCACGCTGTCGACGAAGATGTAACCGCCCGTCTGCTTGACGATGCCATAGACCGTCGACAGGCCCAGCCCGGTTCCCTCGCCGGTCCGCTTGGTCGTATAGAACGGCTCAAAGACCTTCTGCAGCGCGTCGGGGGCGATTCCCACCCCCTTGTCCGACACCTTGACGGTCACGTAGTCTCCCGGCGGCACGATGGCCCGGTCGCGTTCCAGCGGGCAGTCCAGCGTGACGACCCCGGTCTCGATCCGGATCTCGCCGCCCTGCGGCATCGCATCCCGGGCGTTCACCACCAAATTCATCAGAACCTGCTCCAGCTGCCGCTTGTCGGCGCGAACCGGCTTGAGCACAGGGTCGTGGCTGAGCGTCAGCGTCACCTTCTCGCCCACCAGCCGGTTGAGAAGATGCGTGAGGTCCGACAACGTGTCCCGCAGGTCGAGCAGTTCCGGGCGCAGCGTCTGCTTGCGGGAAAAGGCCAGCAACTGGCTGACCAGGGCCGCGGCGCGGTTGGCGTTCTGGTGGATCTGGACCAGATCGCCATAATCCGGATCGCCCTGGTCATGGCGCAGCAGCAGCAGATCGCAATGGCCCGAAATCGCCGTCAGCAAGTTGTTGAAGTCATGCGCGACCCCGCCAGCAAGCTGGCCGATGGCCTGCATCTTCTGGCTCTGGACGAACTGGGCCTCCAGCGTCTTGAGTTCGGTGGCATCGTTGAGAACGGCCACCAGCCCGCCGGCCCCGTCCTCGGCCACGCGGGTCAGGGTGACCTGCACGAACACTTCCTTGTCGCGCCGTGCCAGCCGAAGGAATTCCGAGCGCTGCTTGGCGCTGCCCTCGACCGTTTCGCGCAGCCAGTCCGAGATCGGGCGCCCGAGCCCCTGCATGATGTCCGGCAAACTCCCTCCGGCCTGAACGTCGGCACCGACGAGTTTCACGGCCAGGCGGTTGATCTCGCGGATCTCGCCGGCGTCGCTCAGGCGCATCATCGGCACCGGAAGGCTGTCGAAATCGTTGCCGGCCCCGGCACCGCGAATATCCTCGACCGGGATCAGGAACATCTCGCGCCGGGCGGCCGGACCGGCGACCTCGCGAACCAGCACGTCGACGGGTCCCTTCGCCGTGGTCAGCGTGTGGATCCGGCCCGAAACGGGCGCTGCCTCCAGAAACAGCCGGTCCAGGGTCAGGGCACGATCCCCCACCAGGCGGCGGGCGGCGTCGTTCATGAACAGGATCGCGCCCGACCGCCCAACCGTCAGCATCGGCAGGGGCACCGCGCAATGGGTCCGGCCGCCCGGGCCGCGCTCCAGGATGTCCTCGAAACGCCACAGGAATGCGCCGCCCCTGAGCACATGCACCGCCAGCCGCACATGGCCCCGCGCGGTCACAACGTCCTCGCGGGCGTTGCCGTCGATCCTGGCACGGCACTGCAGGCGGTAGAGCACCGACGACGGGCTGGCCAGGACCGACCGCAGCGCGGCGGCCAGCGTCCCGTCGCCCGCGGCGCTGAACCGGACCGAGGCGGCCGAATTGCGGGCCGTGATCCGCCCGTCGGGATCGGTCACGAAACTGGGGGCGGCATCCTTTTCGATAAACCCCGCCAGCATCTCCTGCGCCAGTTCCGCGGCACCGCGCATCCGCCACCCCGTGGCTGTGTGCACGGCCAGCACCAGCAGCATCGCCCCACCGGCCGCAAGGAACAGGTTCCGCAGCATCGGGTCCACGGGTGCGAACCCCGCGCTGGACAGAAGGCCCGCCGCCACGGCGAGCAGGGCGAGACTGCGCAGACGCATGGCCGGCGGGCCGGCTGCAACGGGAAGGGTCGGTTCCGACAGGCTTGACACGGGCGCACACTGCTCCAGAAACGCGTTTGCAGACCATTTCGCGCACCAGGGGTTAAGCCCGGCTTAATGCGCGACAACTCTACCTATGGTTGTTTGCAATCTGCTTTCGCGTCAAGTGCGCCGCAAAGAAACCGTCTCCATCCTCATCCACCGGCCACTGCCGGGTGAACTGCATCTTCCAGCCTGAACTATCCGCCATAAACGTTTCTATCTGCTCGGAATTCTCACCCCTGAGCACAGAGCAGGTGGCATAGGCCAGGCAGCCATTCCCGGCGACGAGCCGGCTGGTATCGCGCAGGAGTCCGGCCTGGATGCGTTGCAGGCCTGCCAGCTGTTCGGCGGTCAGCGACCATTTCCCGGCCGGCGACCGGCGCCAGGCACCGCTGCCCGAACAGGGCACGTCGATCAGCACGACGTCGAACGGCTCCGCGCCGGGCGGCACGCCGTCTGCCAGAACCCCGATGTCGACACCGGCATGCCGCGCACGCTGCGGCAGGTCGGCCATCCTCCCGGGATCGGCATCATGGGCCCAGACGCGGGCACCGCGCGCGGCCAGCGCCAGCGACTTGCCGCCGCCCCCGGCGCAATAATCCAGAACCCGCATCCCCGGCTCGATCGGGATCGACAGTGTCACAGCCTGGCTGGAGGCGTCCTGCAGCTCGACCTGGCCCGTCTCATAGGGTGTGCTGCGCGCGATGCGCCGTGCGCCGGACAGCACGCGCAACGCGGTCGGCACCGTTTGATGCGGGGCGGTTTCGATCCCCTCCTCGGCAAGTGCCGCCATCACCGTAGCGCGATCCGTCCGCCCCGAGTTCACCCGCAGGAACACCGGCGCGCGACCTTGCAGCGCCGCGCCCGCGCGCGCCGCGTCGGCCCCGAGGGAGCGGCTGAACTCGGGCCAAAGCCAGTCGGGAAGGTCCAGCGCCTCGGCGCCCTCGCTGGGTCTGCGACCGGCGCCGCGCTCGTCGCCTGCCAGAGCAGGTGGGGCGTGGCGTGCACCGGTGAATACCTGGTCCGGATCCTGTCCCGCGTCGCGCACCGCGCCCAGCATCAGCCCGCGCCCGGTATCCGCGCCGCCCCGGGCGGCCAGCGACCGCTTGCGCCGCAGCGCGTCGAACACATGGTCGCGGATCGCCGCCCGATCTCCCGACCCGGCATAACGCGCGCGGCGTGCCCAGCCGGTCAGGGCCTGCTCGGCAGGTTGCCCCTCCAGGATCCGGTCGAGGATCTCGATGGCCGCCTGCACACGCGCCTGCGGGGTCATCGCGCGCGCCTCACGCCAGCCTCACATGATCCCGTAATTCGGGCTTTCGCGGGTGATCTGCACGTCATGCACACACATATCACGCCATTACTTTCAAATACTTACCGGACATTTGCATCTACCCTGCATCTACTTTTTGATCATTTTTCGCGCTTCGGACCATTCGTCATTCACTTTCGGATCGCCGAGTCGCAGGTCTAATTTGCAGTGCATCTGTATCTCTGGCCACCACTCTTCTTCAAGGGCTTTCCGGATCGGATCGAGATGCACGAGTTTTTGTTTGAGATAAATGAGCGTTGTCCTGCTTCCGTCGTTCTGACGGAATTGGCGCCGTTCTTTAGTGTCGAAAGCAGAGATGTGGCCGGCCAGCATCGAAAGGCTCTTCTGCGGCACTCGCATCTCAAGCCAGTCAATCAGGGTATGTCGAATACTATACCAGTTCACTTTTGTCGACTGGTCGACAAGCGCCCGCTTCGCAATGCGATGTATAATTTGCGTGCCGTTGCGACCGGTCAGGCCCTGGCTACGGAAGTGAACGAGGTGTTTGTCTGGACCTGCCGTCATGACAGCTTGCGCAGCGGCCCACCTCATCGGGCCCGTCACTGGAATGACAGGTCTGTATTTCGTAGTCTGTTTCTTACCGACTGGGAGCGTATCAATTGCATCGAGATCCCACAGAATTTGGTCTGTCAGCATCTCCGGGAATACGCCGCTTCGTGTCGCGGAGCCCAACTCAAGCAACATCATGTTCAAGTGATGTGGGAAGTGACACGCGTCGATCAGCTTGCCAATTTCCTCAAAGCTGACATGACGGCCTTTCGGCTCCCGATCAATCGCAGCGGTCCGCCCCGCCACACGAATTGTTGGGATTGGATTTGGTCCGACGATGATCCTTTCTTCGAGAAGAAAGTTCAGTGTCGCTCTGGCGATATTGATGACATCTTCAACGGTGTTCGGGTGAAGGGGTTTGTGTCTTGCGCCGCGGCTATTGTCTCGGCCGTCGCCGGTCCAACCACCGAGCATGCGATCACGCATCGCGCGGATAGCGTCAGGTAGATCACTTGCTGGGACTTTTGCCAATGAAGGCTTGAAGTATAACTTGTAGGCTTCATCCAGTCTTTTGACCCGACCCTCAGACAAGTTCGGCTTCTTCTCACGGCAATAGAAGTGCCAGAGCTCTTCGAATGTCGGATTGTTTGGCCGCTCGATAAGATCATCCGGAGAAACAAGGGCTGCCATCCGGCGCCACGCCTCACTCTCAGCGCGCGCGCGGTCTCGCCCGAAGCTTTCTGACTCTTGCTTTCCTGTGTTCTTATTTGTCCATCTCAGATGGTAAGTGTTTCGGTTCTGCGCGACCGTAAATTGTCCGATCCGTTCGAGCGTTTTCATGTGTGCATCTGTCTCCGTGGCTTTCACACACGTCTATAGATGCAGTGGCCAAGGTCAACGTTTAAGAATTCCTGCCCGCAGAGCCGCTTTGTCGTGGCTTGGTTTATAGCTTGTGCTGCGCTTCGCTTGCGACTTCGGAGGTGCTGGGTCAGGCTTCTTAACCGGCACCTCTTGCTCTTTCATCCAGTCCAGTAGGGACTCCCTGATGTAGCGGATTGGCTTTTTCGGATTGTGCGGAACAAGCTCAGCACGACGCAACTCTCGGAGTTTGGTCAGCCCAATGCGCAGAAATTTAGCGGCTTCGGGTTCGGTCATGATGGCTGGATAAGCGACTGAAAATTCAGTAGGTTTTGGTTCGAAAGACACGTGATAAGCTCCTCATTTTTGAGGAGATGCATCTCTTTGTCTGAGCGCAGAAATTTTTAGTTCAGGGTTCTGTGTAGTCCAGCCGGCGTCGAAGCCATGCGGGCTGTGGGGAGAGCCAGCCGACAGCACCGAAAAGGATTACCAGGCCGCCCATTACGGCCAGGAGCCACGCCGGCACTTGGTTTTGAGTTACGAAAACAGTCTCAACGCGATCGGCCGTTACCGTGCGCTCATCGGCCGAGGTCCGGTTATCCTGGTTCAGACTCTCAATCGCATTCTCACGCAGAACGGGCGCAACTTTTATGTCTGTATTTCTTGAGTTGCCGACGGTCGATCGCGCGTTGTTTTTGCCCGCTTGAACATTCGCTGACAGGGATGGCCCGCCGTCGACGCCCAGGGCGGCACCTGCGACTGTTTTGACCGCTGTCCCAGTGATGGAGCCGCAGGACGCCAAGAGAAGCGCCAAGAAAAGGGTAAAGGCGCGCATTACTTTTCGTCACCGTCGCCAGGAAAAGCACGGTCAAAAATTCGGTCGGCTGCTTCGTCACCGCGACTTTCGAACCTTTCAAGTCCGCGCAGAAGAAACCGGATCACGAAGCGAGACGCAAAGCCCGCTCCAACCATCGCTATCTGCGGCGGAACTGACGGCCAAAAAGCGTAGGAAACTAAGCCTGCGACATGAGCAACGAGGAAAGCAGCAAGCACAGTCAGCCAAAAAGCTTGACGTGCGTGTCGAGTATCGAGTCCGGTCTCAAACCGCGCCGCGATGATCCCGCCCGCGATTGCAAGGAGAACTCCGCCGATCCATTCTGCACCGGAAAAGGTCACGCCGAGGCCGGCAAGAAGTGGTGTTACCCAGTCCCTTGAAATGTCCCCCGCTGCGATTGATGCTGTCTTAGATGCCGCCCCCTGTATCACTTCTTTCACCTGAGCGACCCCACCACATGACAGATCGCTTCAGCCAATTCTTGTTTACACTCATCAGCGCGACGGCAATCGCTCGGATTGCTTCCAAAATACGGTTCGATCAGGATTGCAGGTGCGCGTCCGAATGATAGCATCTCCCAGCCACGCCCACCGGTGCGACGATTGCGGACTTTCACTCCGGAATCGTGCAACCCCATCACATCCACCATGGCTGACTGAACGGCATCCGCCGCCTTCAGGGATCCCTTCGAACCGGATGACAGCGTTGATGTGTATGATGCAGATGCTTTGTAAAATGAGTTGAAATGCATTGAGATTGAGAGATCACACCCCCAATCATCTATGCGACCGTAAAGATCGCCGATGGCAGATGTGTATCCGAGATCCGGCCGACGGTGGAATATCTCAAACATCTGGGGATCGAGATCGTAAATCCGATGCGCCAGGTCTTTGTTCCATTCGTATTCTTGGACGCCATCAGTCACACGAACTGCGCCGCCGTCTCTCGTGCTGTGTCCAATTTCGAGCGCAACGCGCATGCCAAATATCCCTGTCTTATCTTACAAGGAGATGTGGCCCGACGCTCACTCTCGCGCGCCGAAGTCAGCCTTACTTGACTTCTGTCATGTCTCGAATTTGCGATGTCAGGCTGGGCCCAACGCTCCAGCTTCCAGATGCTCGATCTTTCCAGAACAAGTCCTTGGATGCGCCGGCGCGGCCGATAAAACGACCGATGTCGAGAGGTATCAGGGTGCGTTCACCGGCCGCCGTAGATATCGGCATATCTGGCGCCGGCGTCCAGGCCGCGAGGTCCGCGCTCGATTGCACCTCGCCGCTCTCTGACACCGCAATCCACCGTCGGCCGCGCGCGTCATATGCGAGCTTGTGAGACGATCCGAGATTTGAAACCTCTGTCAGCCCTGCCCCTGCGATCGAAATGACGCTGCCGTCGAAGAGCACAGCAACAGCATCGGGACGCGCATGCAGATCAACAACAGATCCGGCGGCGGTGTGCTGCGACCAGGACGCGCCGTTGTCTTCTGAAATCGCAATGTCAGCCCCGGAAGCAATGACCAGCATGTCATCATTCCCAGCCAAGAAGTCAGCGGCAAAAGGCGTCTCGCAAAGCTGCGATGCCGCGCCGTCGACCACAGCATGAATGCCAGTGTCTGTCGCGACCAGGTGGCGCCTGGCTGCCAGGTCGCGGGCGATGCAACGTACGGAGGAGTCGCCTTCACTTATGACTTCTGCGCGAACGTTATCTACGTAGTCACCGTCACTACCCCGCAAAAACAGTTCAACTTGCGCTCCCAAATTAGACGGCAGCTCGATTTCAATTGTTTCCCAGATGCTAAGTCCAGACGCATTCCGCGTCTCAATCAAGCCGACTGGATTCAGTGATGGTATAGACAAGTGCGTTTGACTTGAAACATGTCTCGCGTCGATACTGTAATAGCCAGGATTCACGTTATTTAGTCCGATCGGCGGACGCCATCCCGCTGGAATTTCAAGCTGAACTGAAAGACCAGGGCGGTCCGGACTGCTCAAGTTTATAGTGATGTCTTTTAGCGTTTCTCCGTACGGTGGTGATATGTAAATCAAATCAGACTGACTGGAGATGTTATTGCCAACACTTCCCGACCAGTATCGAAGACCTTCAATATCTTTGAATCTGAAGCCGAGCCGCTCATCGTCACCCGTATCAATTCTTGCTTCAATGTTGATCAAGTCGCCAATGAGTGACGCTCCGTCTCCGCTGACGCGTATTTCAGCAAGACTGTCAGACTGATAATTTGTGTTAAACGGATCTTCTGGATAAAGCCGAACATCTGGCAAAGTGTAAGAGGCACCATTCCAATTTGAGCGCACCTCAATCTGAGCTGTTGCGTCCGGAGAATATACATCAGCACGCAAGAAAAGCTTACTCGTATTTACCGCAGGAGGAAGTGAAACAACTTGCATCGCTTCGAAAACTTCATTGGACGCCAGATAAAATTTACCGCCTTGTTGCGGTGGTTGTGCTGTATCGAGCACGCTTGGGGCCCCGGAATTCACAGTCCAGCCCGACAAACTGCCAGCCTCAAAATCACCATTCGTAATCGCCAGGCTTTCAGTCGAGAACCCATTCGGTGTCAGAGTATTCCAGCGCCGCAACGCCGATGAGTAAGCGATTTCAGAACCTGCAGTCCAGACAAGGAACCCCTGCCCGTCGATCGCGGAAATTTCCCGCGCCGGTCCGAACGTCCCCGGCAGCCGGACCCATTCGGCACCGCCATCTGTCGAGCGCGACACAGCTCCGTCATGCAGCGCGATCACATCGCCAAGGCTGGCGACAGGGCGCACAGGCGACAGCGGATCACCGGTGACTGGATCTGTGTATTTCTCGTCGGTCGGATTGTCTTCCGGATCTGGACTGCCGTCATCAATGCCCTCGGGGTATCCTGGGGTTTCTTCATAGTCAGTTCCGCCGTAATATTCGTAGACATACTCATCAGGGCTGCGCTCACGCAGTGCAACTTTGACATTCAGTGTCGCAGGGTCGATGACCTTGCTCTGAATTTCAAACAGTTTCGCCTCGTATCCGTGCTCATCACTTGTCCATGTCAAAGTATCGAGCGGTAGCAGTCCGAGTGCGGTCGGCGGCAGTGTCAGCGAATGTGTTATCATAAGCCTGTTGTCTGTAACCAACTCCTGCATCAGGCGCTGAACCTGGCCGTATTGCGTGACAGTTGTCAGGTTCAGCTCTGCAACAAGACTGCGGCCGTCATCTTCTTGAATCCACCCATCTTTGTAGAAAGTTGGAGCATCGCGAGACACCCAATTTCTATACCGGTCCAGATGGCTTGCATGAATGCTATTGTATGTATCTTTGAGCCCGCGAAATGGTGCAGTCTCGCGCGGATCAGAGACGATCAAGTCTTCATCATCAATGTGAGCACGCGCGAACGGTGCAGGGCCGAGCGAAATATTCCAGAAACCACCGCACTCTGCGACGCGACCGCCGCAGGACTTCAATAAGTCTTCAATGACGGAAAGAGGCTCAGTCTCAAGCGTGAATTCGATGCCGGCTTTGTAACGCTTTTCACGACGCTGCCCGCCGCCGGAACTCGCCGCTTCATCGCATGTGTTCATAGCTGCGACCCACCGATCAAGTGGCAGGTCTTCCGCATCTACGCCGAGGCCGTATAGAGTGCCGTCTGCGAGACGCAGGCCACGCAGAATATTGTAGATCATCACAACAGGGTTTTCGGTGAACGCGTGAGTGCTCACGTCATCCCAAATTTGATCTCCATCGCCGCCGACAGATGTATCCTGACGGGGGTCATAAAGCGGCGCTCCGTCAACTTCGAACAGGACCTCCGGAAACTGCGTGTATCCGGAATCCCACTTAAATGTCATCGCCGCATAAGCAACGCCGGTCAAAATATGATCTTCTGTCCAGGGTCGCTCATACCCGCCGTATGTTTCGACAAGCATCTCATCGGCAACTGTCTGCGTTCCGTCGTGCCAGCGCAGCCACGCACGATCTATGTATTTGCCGCCGTTGTCGGTCATGCCGCAGTAGCCGTCGCCATCCGCGCGCTGAGTTGTGAAGCGCGTGCGGTTACCGTTCACGATGACCCATGCGATATCTGAAATCAGGTAGTCAGACAGGGAGATAACATACGTCATGTATTTGACCTGATCTGAACCGGACAGACCGTGCGTCATCGGCGGGCATTCGTGATGACCGGCGGTAGCGTATCGGCCGAGAACAACGGTTTGAGGCTGTGTGCCGCCGGCAGTTGTAGTAGACGTCGAAATACCGCGCTGCTGTTGCTGGCCTTTATTCGGAGACAGTGCAGTGGCAAGCGCAGACAAGCCAACTGACGCCGCCGTGCGCAAAAGAAATCCACCGACGGCAGTTCCACCGACAGTAGAGAAAAATCCGCCGATCGCGGTGACAGCAGCTGTAATCGGGTCAGCATGAACAGGGCTGGCAGCTATCGCTGCAAGAACAGCCCACGGGAAAACTTTGCGAAAATTCATGCTGACACCTGGAAAATTCTGGAAGCGGCAGTGAGAGGGAGCTGAGCAATGCCGCGCCGAGCTGTGACAGCGACGGACGCACCGAGAACAATTCCGAGGCCGAGATCGCGACCCTGCTTCACAACTGCGACATCGCCTTCCGTTGCATGTAGAACTGGAATTTCTGGGTAGATAGATGCGACAAGTGCGACTTGGTCTTCGAAGCCGTCCGCCTGAAGAAGAGCCAACCCTTCCTCAACAGTCGAATAGTTGCCACGATATGCAGCAGCCGGATCTGTCCCGGTCATTGCATCGAGCGCGGCAGCGGGCATCAGACTGCAGTCGAAGAATCCCGGCTGGAACGGAGTTCTTGCGTTGTTTGCAAGATATGTGTGAAGGCGCGAGCGCCAATTTAGCAATCTACTCATAGAGAGGAGATGTGGCCTGGGGGTGTTATTCGGCGGTCAGTTAAATCCAGGAATTGGTCTCTTCATTCCACTCGTATTCTTTGCCGTCATCTGGCATGGGCATCGGGGGCTGCCAATTTCCGGATGCATCGAGCGTCCATGACGGATACGGCCGGGCTTCAATGAAGATGTCGAGCTGGTCGTAGTAGAGCATACCGGGAGACGCATAGCGGTGCCGAATTGATGAAGTGTATGATGTTTGAACAGCGTCGACATTGAGAAGCCATTTCAGCCAGTCTACTCCGCGCTGTGACTGCTCAACGCCGCCTTCATCGAGCAGGAGTTCATTATCGACAACAAGAACGCGCTGCACTTCATGTGCGACGGGAAGATAGTCGACAGGCGTCCTTGAGATTACTGCGTAGTTTGCCATTTTTGACTACTACCTTTCAAATCTGAGGCGGATAATTCCGGACGCACCATTACCGCCAAGGCCACCGCCTGGGCCGTTATCACCGCCACCACCGCCGTTGCCTGAATTTTGCGCGCCGCTCTGACCGTTCGCTGCGTCACCGAGCCCAGCACCCCCCGGACCCCCGGCAGCTTGAAGAACCGGCGTCTCTGTCAACATGCTGTAAGCGCCTGCGCCGCCTGCGCCTGGTGCCATACTGTAACTGGTACCACCATTTCCACCTGCGCCGCCACCGCCGCCACCGCCACCCGTTGACGAATGACCGCCCGATCCGCCCCGACCGCTGAACGGCTCCTCGCACTGAGTTGAATTTGCACCGTATGAATTAGTGAGCCTCCGAGAAGCCCCGCCGCCGGACCCGCCAGATTGGGAAGTCAGCTGTTGCTGACCGTTACTTGCAGTTGTTGCTCCGCCGCCGCCTCTCCCAACAACTCCAAAAATAGAGCTCGCAGAGCCATTTCCTTCCGTCGCGCCGCCGCTACCGATTATCGCTTCGTAAGTCCCCGCAAAAACAAAAATCCTCACACAAGAAACACCACCTGCGCCGCCACCGCCGCCACCGCCTTCTCCGAATTCGGAAGAACGACCGCTGCCGCCACCCCCCGATCCTCCGACAGACTCAACTTCAATCCATCCGGATACCGAAACTTCAATGAGTTCAGTATTCTTTATCTCGACAAGCGTAAAATCTACGCCATTTTCATCTGTATAGTCAGTCGCAATTCCGCCGCTGACCTCGACGAGCGGCGCAGTTAGTTCAACAGGCTGAATTGAATAATATTCCATACTCAGGAGATGTGGCCTGCCCGCCGCTACCGGCGGACAAAATAACCTGAACTGTCTTCCTCTCCCCACTCGACATCGATATCAGCACCCGCAAGATCAGCATACGCACGCCCCCTGTCAGATTCATTTCGCAGTCGGAGTGACGCCGCACTTTTCTTCGCGGCAAGTGTTCGAGTTCCTGCACGAGAAGTCGAAACAAGCGACAGTTCGAGCGTGGAAGATGAGGTGCCGGAGTCTGATTTCGCGCTGTCGCTTATGGCGGGGTCTTCGACGGTTCCTTTGAACGCTCTGGCGACATCAACGATTTCCCATGTTTCAACGTCATGCAAAGTCAGATGGATTTCGACAGGAGCAAGACGCAGTGAGTATTGCTGAACTGCGGCCTTAACTTCATCAGATAACATACTGAAAGTAAGTCGTTGTTTCTGAACATTTGTTCCGGCTTCATATGTCGGGTCACTCATCGTGATAAAGCCGCCGGAGGCAAGGTATTCACGCACTTCACCATCAATTTCAAAAGACGCATCATCATCTCCGGACCAGAGTCCGAACTTCTGCAGCTCTCCTGTACTTTCGTCTTTTGCGCAAACCCAAACAAGCCATCTTGGGATAACCGCGCCGGTTTGAAGCGCCAATTGCATCTTGTTTGAAATCAACACCCTATCACCTCAACGTCTGCTTGAATGAGAATGAGAAGCCAGATGTCGACGCGAGACCGATGCGACCGGCTTTGAAAGATCCTGGTACGATAATCGCCTTACACGCAGCACCGATGAGCGTCACCGCAGCACCGTCGAAAGCTCCAGGGCGAACGCGGGAAACCACGCCGACAGTCAGCGTGCCGTCAGTCTCCGCAACGCCGCCAACCGTGACCTGGTGAAGAGCTACTTTTTCGTCTTCGTCGCCGTATGCGAAGGAAAGATAATCGCCTGCCGTCAGAACATATCCGGACGGTAAACCAGACAGACTGATCGTGTTCGATCCGGTAATAGGCGCAGACAGTGTCACCGAAGCCGCGCCCAGGATAGAACCCATGGGATCGGCCTTTGGAAATTTCCTTTTCAGGTTTCCGATCAAGAATGAAGCGCCGGCAGAGCGCATAACTTGTGCCAGCGCCTGTGCCTGGTCTTGTGCGACATGTGTATCCGTCGTGATTGTCAACGACCCCTGCCACAGCCGCGGGCCAGATTCAGAAACAAGCATCCGGCCTCCGCCGTCTTCTGTGACGCGGAGACTTTCCGACAGATCAAACTCTTGCGAATTTACACGAAGTCCGGCTGCGAACTCTCTGAATTGCAGTGGAAAAATGAAGCTCATCCGCGTGTCCTCGGGTCTGATGCGATTTGATTAAGACGGCCAGGCATTTGGCGGTCGTATTGCTGAATTCCGGACTGAACGATCTGAACGCTCTGCGCACCAGCTTCGCCGATCCACTCTGCCTTGAGACCGTCTGCCAGGGCGATTGCGAGCTGGCCGCGGGTGCCGCCATCGACCAGGCCTTGTGTGCGCTGCGCATCGAACACACGCGATCCGCGCGGCAGGTTCACAAGCTCGGGGCCACGCTCGCCGACCATGGCCAGGCCACCCGGCGCGAACGGCGTGCCGGTCGCGAAGCCAGGCAGGCTGCCAAAGATCGCATTGCCGATCTGACCGAGCCAGTTCGAGCCACCGCCCGCATTGACACCGCTTCCGAGGGTGCCGTTCCAGAGGCCCTGGAATGCTTTGTTCGCAAGCATGTCAGCAAACCTTGATAGCAGCCGTCCGACAGCCTCGCCCGCTGTCGCAGACTTCGTAACAATCGAAGAGAATGCACCTGCGAACGCATCACGCATCTGGCCAACATTCGACTTCGTTGTCCGGATCTGCTCTTCGAGTGCCTTGATCGCGTCAGAAGCTTCTTTTGCACCACCGGCTGCACCGCCGTCATTCGTGTCACCCAGACTTGCAAGGGTGGTGTTCAGATCTGAGGCGGCGGAGTTCGCGGCTTTCGTGCGAGCTTCTGCGCCGCGAAGGATGCCGCCGATTTTCGCGACCTGCTCTGAGATTGTCGGTACGTCGAAGATTTTGGGAGCAGCAGCGGTGTCTGTGTTCAGTCCTTTCATGAACGCCTCGCCGACTTTCTTGCCAGCTTCGACTGCATTCCCGATGTACTCCATTCCGATGTTCTCAGCTTTGAGAAACGGGGTGTATTCGATCACCTTGCCGTCGAAGCCTGGAAGCTTGTTCATCGCAGCATTGATTGCGAACTGGACAGAGCGGATCTGACCGATGACAGCGTTGATTGCACCTGTAATGATGCGGATCATTCCGTTCATCGCTACGACCACGCCGGCTTTCACGGCATCTCCGAAGCCCAGGAAGATCTGCTTGGATGCGAGAACCAGCCCACGCATCACTCCAATCGCTCTATTACCAAACCAAAAGAACGCCTCAACGGCGTAGTTGACAGCACCCTTGGCCAAGTCCTTGAAAAGTCCGAATGCCTCACCGACAGAGCCAACGGCTCCGGCGACGCGCATGAATTGATGAGTTGCTTCGCCAAGAAGAACTACCAGCGCTCCTATTCCAGTGCGCACAAGCAGACGCTTGAAGCCCATCGTCATTGCTGTCGCCACAGCTACGGCACCAGCATAGATACCGAATGCGCCAGCAGCGGCCATGACATATGAAGAAATCCGTCCCGCGTTATTCGCAATAGCTTCAAAGACAACGCGGATAGCACCGCCCTCTTTCATCGACTCCCGTATGGCACCTGCAAGTCGAGTAAATGCGGGTGCCATTTCAGACATGATAGTGTTTCGCATTCCGACGAATGTGTTGCGAACGCCATCGACAGCAGCACCGGCTGCGGTCAGGTTTCCGATCATCTCCTTGGACATTACCAGGCCTGCAGCTTCAGCGGCGTCGCCGAGACGCTCCATCTCGATGCCGCCATTTCTCAGAAGTGGCAGGAGCAGCGTGGCATCGCTCGCCATCGCTTCCATATAGAAGGTCATCTGCTGCTGGTTCAGGCCGGCTTTTTCAAGGCTCGACACATAGAGCTGCAGAGCATCAGGTCCGGACAGGTCCTTGAACATATCGGCAGTCACGCCGACCTTTGGCCCAATATTCTCAAAGAAATCTTTCATAGGCCCGCCGCCGGTCGCAGCAAAGTCACCGACGCGATCATTCACGTCTTTCAGAATGTCAGCGAGCTTTTCCTGGTCAATACCAACTTTGCGGCTGGCAGCACTCCAACGCTGCAGGTCTCGCGGCGCGGCACCGGCCATCTGAGACAGACGCTCGACCTCCCGCGCTGACTGAACTGCGGCAGCCCCCATCGTTCCGAGAGCAGCACCAGCAGCAGCGGCACCGACGGCCGCCACCTTCATGTCCCGTGCCATCCGAGCCATCGTCTGACGAGCGTTTTTAACGCCCTTTTCGAATGACGCAGTGTTCAAGCTAAGCTTGGCAAAGAGGCCGCCGATCATCATTTCGTTTCGGCCTCCCTGGCCTGCTTTGCTTTCATTGCCATTTCTCGGATCCGAGCAAATCCTTCGGAGATACTGACCTTTTCCGGCTTTTCTTTGCCGAGGAGCTTTTCGAGTTTCGGCACTTTCTTGACGCGATGCAGAACCTCGCCGAGCCATACCTGCTCGATCCTGGCTTCATTTTCACGCTTGAGCCTGCCCCCTTCCCCTTTCAGTCGGCGCCAATACTGGCGCGGGGTCATAAGCCAGAACTCATCCTCACAGACGCCAACCGAGATCCCTGCCTCGATCATGGCGTCCCAGTCCCACCCGCGACTTATTTCGCCGCGGGTATCGCGTTTCCCGACTCACCATCTGAATTTTCCTCTTGAGGAAATGCAGCCGCGATCGCCTTGGAGACGGCTTCCATTCCATCATCGTAAGAGAGAATGTCACCGGCCAGAGTCAGAGTGGCGTCCGGATGATTGCGAAGCAGTCCCTGATGAAGAATGTGGCGCATGTCAGAGAAGCGACCGAGGTCGTTTGCCATACGGCCGGCGATCAGAGCCCATGAGCTGTTGGTTGCATCTTCGACGCCAGCGATCGCGTTCATGTCGATGACGATCGTGTAGGTCTTGCCCTCGATCACGACAGAGGCTTCACCCCGGATCCTGTTCCCTTTTGCCATTATACGGACTCCCACTCACCACCAACGCGCAGCGTCAGTGCAGCAGTCATCTTGTCATCCATCGGGATGTTGCGCTGATAACCCTTCACGACCACGTCGAAGTCTTCCGCAACGCCACCGTTCTCGACGAGGCGCAGCACAGCATTGGAGCCGAGGGCAGCGCGCAGTGCGACATCAAGAGTTGAACCGGGGAGGTGTTGGAAAGAGATCGTGACCTCTCCGTTATCACCGAGTCCAGCGATGAATTCTCGCGTGCGATTTGGTGAGCTAAAGTGAGTAACGTCAACATCATCGAAGGTAGGGTTTGGAAACTCGATACCTTCCATTCTGTCGACGGAAATGAATGTGGTGCCGCCGTCGACCGAAATCTCAGCGGTGGATCCGTGGCCGATATCCGGCTTTTCTGCGGGCATTTAAGCTCTCCTGGTTTGAATATTCGTTATTCAGGAGATGTGGCCCGCAGCCAGAGTTCGCGCGTCAAAGGCGCCAGTGGATTTCGAAGTCCTGAGAAATGCGGAATGGGCGCTTCGTGTCGCCGGCTTCGCGACCGTCTCGCTCGGCACGGAAGAAAATCATCATGATTTTTCCGCCTCTGTATCCGTCAATTTGATTGAGGATCTCCTGGGAGATAGTCTCTGCTTCGCGGTATTTCTCCGCGTAAACATCGACCTGGACACGAGACACAAACGTTCCGTCGGGACCGTCGAATGTGTGACTTCCGTTTTTCGAAACGGACTGCAACACGACACCTGGATACTTCGCGCCTTGAATGCGAGACCCCCAGTCAACTGATGCCGTTACTGCTGCGGAGATCAGAGTTCTAAGTTCCTGTTTCATCTCATTTGCCTTTCTTGGCAGCTCGGGCTGCAGCTGCGGCGTTCAATCTTAAGCGGCGCTGAATGTTCTCCCAAAGCAGGCTCTTCAGTCGCACCATCAGCGCGCCCTTGTGTCGGTCCCATGCAGGTCGCATGAACGGCTGCGCTGCGTGATGCTCTGTTCCGAACTCCTGCAAGTGCGCGTGAAAAGCCTTTTTTCCGGGCCCAACAAATATGTCGACGGTCCCTTTGGACTTCGCGAGCCGGCGGCGATGTTGTGGATCAAGACTGGAACTGACCGCGATCTGTTCATAGAGATGCGGTCCGTCATCGCGCGTGTTGTCGATCGGCGCCAGGTCTTTAGCTTCTTCAGCAATTGGATTGCCGAGCTGCTTCAATGAGCGGCGCACGACTTGCTTTCCTTGGCTATTTCCGAGTTCTTTCAGAGCATTGTCGAGTTCTTTGAAACCATCGACCTTAAAACTGACGCCATCTCTTGCCATCAGCCCAACTCCGCAGCTGCAGTGATTTCAAATCCCTCACGGCGGCCGAGCGGCTTGACGCCAAGGATGTTGAAATCCTTACCATCAAAGATGACGCGATCGGCGGGGCCGAGGTCCGCAACAGTCGAAGAAAACCGGATCTCGAAACGATACATGATTGTCGCGAGAACCTGGCCGGCGGCGATCTTCTCTGCGTCGCGCACAGGCGTGGCAGATGCCCAAACTGTCGCGATGTCAGACCAGGAGATTTCCCCGTCAGATGAAAAGCCGTCATCGGTGACGGTGGCGCGCTGGAGCGTTATGCGGCGATCGAGTTTTCCGGCGGCCATTAGAAGAAGGACTCCGCCGGGCGATTGAATGTCAGGAGCATCTCTACTGCGAATGGAACTTTCGGAACGATCGTGCCCTGCGCAACTGCTTCGCGGTTCTCATACCAGTGCCCGACAAGAAGACGCGCTGCATGCCGCTGTGTCTCATTCACTGCCGGCACGACAGGCTCTGCGCCGTCAGCCGCAGCAGGAGTCACCATGCCTTGAACATACTCGGACGCAACCGCGACCAGGCCTTCGATATACGAGTCCTCATCACTGCCATCGACACGCAGATGCACCTTTGCTTCGTCGAGCGTCAACATGTCAGTCAGCCTTGTTTTCGGGGGCAGCCTTCAGGGCCTTGCGGCGTGAAGCGGATTTTTTGGAGTTCTGCTCATCCAACAGGAAACCTTCCTGGCCAGCTGCAATCGCAACCGAACCAGTCACTTCCTCGCCTGCGACGAACCAGCGCGGGTAGATCTCACCGTCCGGAACGGCGTGAAAATCTCTCTTGAGTTTGGGCATGGTACTCTCCGTGAAATGAAAAGGGCGGCCGAAGCCGCCCCATCATGGATTACTCGGCGGCGATGTCTTGGGCCGAAACGGCGGCAGGCATGTAGCGAGGTGCCTGAAGAACCCAGGCTGCGGAAACCACGGCATCAGCCGCACCGGTTGCAACAACGCGGACATACCGCTTGTAGCCGACATAACCGACCGATCCGGTTGCGTCGGAGGCCGTGATGGAACCGAGCAGCTCATCAGCAGCGACAGCCGCGAAATCAGCATCTGCCTTGGTGTCGCTTTCCTGGACTTCAAAGGTGACGCCAGCAGTGCCGGCACCGGTGACCAGGACGGCATGGCCATAGTCGGCCATGTCTACAATGTTGCCTGCCAGCGGATTTCCATCCGCCAGCGTTGCAACGATACCTTGTGCGACCGTGGTCGCAGAGCGAATGTCAGTCATACGCATATTCTTATTCCTTCCCTTGCAGGCCTCAGACCGAGGCCTTGATGAACTTGACCGCGTCGAAATCCGTAGCCCCGCCACCGACACGCTTGGTGCAGTAAAACAGGACATTCGGCTTGGCCGAGAACGGGTCGCGCAGAACAGTGACCGACTTGCCATCGACGATGGTATAGGCGGAGGCGATGTCACCAACGGCGAGCGACAGAGAACCAGCGGCAAGCGCAGGCATGTCGTCAGCGATGGAGATCGGGCGACCCTGGATCGTGCGGGTGACGTTGCCGTCGCCGTTCAGGATTTCGCGCAGCATGAAGTTGCCGTCACCATCTTTCAGAGTCGCAACACGGGCAGCCGTGCTGTTCTTCATCAGCCAGGTTGCGTTGGCTTGGTATGCGCCCTGGAGGTCGTAGAAGGCCTTCACCAGAACATCGCCGTCGATGTCGCCGTTGGCGCCACTGTTCCGGAACTGGAACTTCTCAGCAGCGCGCTCAGCGTCATTTTGAGCAGTCATCGCATAGGTCAGCAGGCCTTTGGGCTTGTTGACGCCATTGCCGTTCAGGAACGAACCTTCTTCAGCGCGGATGAAACGATCTGTGACTTTGTTGACCAGGAAAGATTCCAGGTCGAAGCTGGCGTTGTTCAGGAGGAATTGCGAAACCTTCGGCATCGCGGACAGTTCGTGCGTCGAGATGGAAATCCGATTGATTGTCGGGGTGCCCGTCTCATTCCGCTCCTGCGTTTCTCCGGCCCATTCGTAGCCGGCATCGCCACGCTCGACCAAGATATCGTAAGAACCACCATCGAAAGTGATTACGGAGGCCAGCTCGCGGATTGCAGAGCTCCGGCGCAGACGGGTTTGGATGCCTTCGCGCATTGCGGAGTGGATCATAACGCCGCCGTCGGTCTGGCTGTTGCTCGCCATCGCCTTCAGCTCATCAGGCTCGGCGCCTTTACGAAGATAGGCGTCAATCATTTCGGCGTGCTTGTCTTCTTTCTCTGCATTACCTGCCACGCCAGGGCGGTTGGCTGCGGTTTCGATCTTGTCGAGACGCTCGGCGATGGCTTTCTGCTCGGCATCGAATTTGGTAGCCAGATCAGCCTCAGCCTTTGCAAGCTTAGCTGCGTCAATGACGTCAGCGGACTTGCCTTTCAGCGCATCGACTTCAGCTCGAAGATCGTGAACCGCCTTCGTTGCCTCATCAAATGCTTGTTTTGTTTCAGGAGTCATTACTGCTCATTCCTCTTTTTGTTATTTTTTCGACCAAGACTTCAGCATCTCGATCATCTCACGCTCACCGTCATTTCCAGCGCCAGGCATGGACTTGACCGCGTCGAAGCCGCCGCTGAGCAAAGCCCTGGCAACTCCCCGAGAAAGCCCAGCGTCACGCGTGAGTTTTTCCTCGAAATCTTTCTTCTCCATGGTCGCGGCTTTAACCGCGTCGACATTGGAGAGTTCGTTCATCGGGAAGGTCACGACGCTGACTTCCATCAGATCCAGCTCGTGAAGGAGCCGGGAGTTGTCGCGCCATTCGTCTTTGACGGTGCGATAGCCGATCGAAAGGCCCGAGATCGCATCCATTTTCAGAAGGGTGTGGATCTCGTTTCCGCGCGGCGTGTCGGCCAGCTCACCTTCGAGGTGCAGCCCGTTTTCGTCTTCGTATGCCTTGGTCCATTTTCCGATGACCTTGTTCGAGTCATGCTGGAAGAGCATCCGGACCTTGCGACCGGACGCGATGGATTTCGCAAAAGCGCCCGGCATTACAACATCCCCGCCGAGATCGCGGCTGCCAAACACGGAGCCATAGCCGGAGATCTTGCGACCCTCACCGGCTGCTTTTACCTCAAAATCGAAAAACCGTTTTTCCATATCACCGCATTCTCATTCGTCTTGAGAAGGAGATGTGGCCCCGGTGGCGGCTTCGCGCGCTTCCATTGCGCCTCGTGACAATTCATTTGCCCAGGGCTCGTCAACGGGGTTTAAGCCCATGTCGACACGAACCTCATTGGGCTTCATCCAGGCGCCCTGCCCGCCTGCGCCAAGTGCTTTGGTGTAATATTCGGCTTGGTCCTTGTGATCACCGCGCAGCAGTGATCTCTCGTCAAAATCGAAATACAGGCTGTTGCTCAATCCGAGAATGTCGCGGCGCAATGCTTCTTCCCAGCGACGCACCCAGGGCATGAGCGTGTGAGTGACGTGCATCCGGAACATTTGCTCCGCACTGGCATATGTTGCCGCCTTATCAGCTTGCATCAGCATTATCGGTTGGACACGGAATGCGCGGGCGATCTCTTCGATTTGAAAGCGCCGAGTTTCTAAAAGCTGGGCATCAACCGAGGTCATTGTCATCGGCTCAAATTTCGCGCCGAAATCGAGCAGTCCAATTCCGCCGTCTCCACCTGCACGAAACTGCGTTGAGAAGCTATTCTTGAGCTTTTCACGAACCTCAGGCTTAACGCCTGGCTCAATAGTCAAAAAGCCCGACGGATTTATACCGCCTGCAACAAAGCTCTTTTGCTGCTGCTCTGTTACCATTGCCAGAGCGATCGCATCGCCAGCCGCCTTGACCGCTGGCAGAGCTGAGTATCCATCCAGCGATGGACCGCGAACTACAAAAACCTGCCTTTCAGAGAACACTTCACTCGTGCCGTCAATGAAGGTGACGCGATAAACAAGACCTGAAGATGAAGTCTGCTCAACAGACCAGGCACCATGCGGCACGGGTATAAGCTCTCGGACTTCGTCACGGACAGTGTTCTTGACCGCCAATGCAGCCTTTCCGAGTGCCGCCTGCATAGTCATCCACTCGACGAACTCATATGAGGTCATCCAAGGATTTGGGCGGTCATTGAGCAGCTTATGTGCCCAGTGATCCCGCAGAACCCTTGTCCTTTTCAGGTCATCGGAGCCATATGTGTCTTCTTTCAATGCCAGCGGCATTGAGGCCACTCCCTCAGCGATAACTCTGACAGCACAAAATACGGCAGAAACCTCCATGGCGGTGGTTTCATTCACTGTCTTGCTGCCAGCACGAGAGTATCCAGCGAAGCCAAATAGATCCGCAACCTGATCCAATGACATCGCGGAGGACTTTTTTAGCCAAGTGAGCGGATTCAGGTTCATATAAACATCATCTCTTCTTCTTCCAGATAAGAAGGAGATGTGGCCTCGACGGCTCCTTCGACGGCTGCGCCAACAGCCATGATGGAGGCAACTGCCAAGTCGATCCTGGCCGTGCTTTTCTTCTTGTCGAGATACCTCTGCTCTGATGGGCTGGATACAACGACCGCAGACGCGACGGCCGATCTCAGGGCTGGATTGATGGCAATCCTGATGCGGCCTTCCAGCAAAAGCTCCTCGAACGCCTCGATGCTATCGTTCATGCAGAGCGGGCTGTTCTGTCGACGACGGGGACCCTGGGGGTGTTCCATCCTCGGGTAGTCGACGCCAAGGTCTTCCATGGTCTCCTCGAACTTGTTGAAGAGAAAATTGTCGTAGACGATCGCGTCGATCGGAACACGGCTTCCCAGCTCATCAATGTCCCTGACAATCTGCTCGAACTTCACGACCTTTCCAGGAGTCGCGATCAGGTGCCCATCCTCGGCCCATTCGACATACTTGGCCTTGTCCCTCTTTGCCCTCTCTTGCAGGCTGTCTTCCGGCGTATAGCCGGTCACGAAGAGAGAAAATTTGGGGTGGCCTTCCGGTGTAAATCCGTCCGGATAGCAGCGAGCCATGCCGGTGAGGTCCTGCTTTGCTGAGAGATCGAGACCAATCTTGCAGCCTTCGGTCATTTCATCTTCGATCATGTCGGGATCCTCAGCGGCGACCCACAAATTGAATGGAAGCCATGCCGATGCCGCATCAGTCCACATACAAAAATGGAGACGTTTGATGCCGTTTGCCTTGCCCTTTGCGGCCCGCGCCTGGGCTGCATTGTCGGCGAGATATTCTTCAGTGAGAATTACGCCGAGAAGTGGGTTTGCCTTTTTCCAAACATCGACCGGCAGCTCTCCATTTTCTCCGATCCAAAGAGGATCGTCTTCCTCATCAAGCGCACAGACATACGAGAACAGGCGGTCGAAGGCTGCGAGATCGCTTTCTTCATGCGACCGGTGCGCAGCTTTCACGGCCAGCTCGTGCTGTTCGTAGCAGTAGCTGCTGCGGTCAGAGCCGGAGTTGGTGATCTGGAAAAGAAGAGGATTCTGACGGAACTTGAACCCACGCTCGATCATCTCCGTGATGTCGCGGTTTGGATGCTCATGAAGTTCGTCAATCAATCCGCAATGCGGCCGCGGACCGGATCCTGTCTTCCCGGATTCCTTTGAGATCGGCTTGAAGAAACCAGAGGTCGGCAGGTGCGAAATGGTATGAACCGGATTGGCACCTGACAAATCCAGAGCGCGCATCAACGCCGGGCTCTGCTTCACCATTTTCACAGCATCATCGAAGAGGATCCTTGCCTGGTCGGTCTTCGTTGCGGCCGCGTAGATCTGGGCACCGGCTTCATTGTCGGCGAGCATCATGTAGAGACCGATCCCGCCGGCCAGCGGTGACTTTCCGTTACCCTTTCCCATCTCGATGTAGGAGGTTCGGAAGCGACGGACGCCAGAGGCCATCTTCCAGCCGAACAGAGATCCGATGATAAACTCCTGGGACGGGTGGAGCTTGAACGGGACACCCTCAAACTGTCCACCGTTAAGGCGCAAGATGTCAGGGAAAAAATCCATCGCCCGCTGTGCAGCTTCATGATCGAACCAAAGCCCACGCTTTTGCCCGTTCTCAAGGTCATCCAGATGGCGCTGACAAGCGGCGCGGACGTGCGGGCCGGCGATCTCTTTCCCGGAAACCACCGCCTTGGCGTATTTCCGAACAGGATCGCGTGCTTCAGAAGCCATATTTCGCGGCCGGATCGTCTTGCTTCGCCCCACCATCGGTAGCGCTGACACGAGATCTACTTGCTGGTGTCAGACCAAACTCCGACATGAGTGACTGAAAGCGACGAGAGGCATCAGATCTCATTGCCACAGCCGGATGCTGACGGATCATCGTGCCGCCAGTAGAGCTGGTTGTTTCGTAGTGCGTGCCCTCGGCGTCGATGATCTCCTGGGCCTCGCGCACCTGGGCGTAGGTTTCGACCAAGATCTCCAGTGCCATGTCGTCGGCGAGAGACAATACGCCCATGCCTTCAAGCACGCCGCAGAACCGGTCCCAGTTTTCCTGAGCAGTTGTTGAGAGGGTTTCAGGCATCGCGGGACGCGCGACATCGCACACCGGTGCATCGTCATTTCGACGATCCGCCCGATCCGTGCCCCGAACTACCTTAAGATGCTCAGGTGTGCGCTTGCGCCCTTTAGACATTGGAACAAAAACCTTTCTATTTTGACATTGCGAGAAAAAAGGTCCCCCTGCCGGTCCCTAAGAATAGGGCTCCAGAGATTGACCCACCCCCTCCCCGAAAAGCGGAAAATCTGTGGTTATTAGGGAGATGTGGCCTCGTGAGCGGCTTCGCGCGTTAAGTCAGCGGCCAGCCGTCAATGCCGATTTCTGGCTTTGGTTTTCCGCCATTGCCCTCGCGTGCTGTCTTGGCCTTGTGGCACTCATTGCAGATCGCCTGGAGGTTGCGCTCATCGTCGAAGTGCATGCGCACACCGTCGAGAGTGATCATCTCATCTGCGGTGGCGCTGGCTTTGTTGATGATGTGGTCGACAGCATCGGCAGCAGTGGTGCGAGAGCGGCTGAGACAGGGCTGACAGAGGTGCAGGTCGCGCTGGAGTATCCGCTTACGCAAACGGCGCCAGGGCGCACCATAGCCGCGCTGAGAGGCACTGCCTCGGCGGTCTTGCCCTTTCCATTGTCCTGATGCTTTTTTTGCCATGCACAGGAGATGTGGTCTCATGCATCAAATCGCGTGCCGGAACGAGAAGAGATCAGGCGCGCAAACGCCTGATCTCTTGAGAAAGGAAGATTGCATGGCTTCGATCCCTGACAGTCGGTAGATGTGGCCTCTGTCTATCGTTCGACGGCGACATCCCGACCTGGTCCACAAATCCACCAGCCATCCAGCAGCATACGCATCGCCTCGTGTGTCGGCGCGGTGCATTCTAATCGGACCGGACGAGACCACATGATAGCATAGCCATCTTCATCGAATTCAGGAGGCGGGTCGAGACGGTAGAGCTTCATTGGTCTTGTTCTCCCTTCTTCCGACGACGCAGATCTCGGAACGCAATATTGCGGATCGCATAATACTCCCTCTGCTCGACAAGGCCGTGTTGAAATAGGGCCCGAGAACAATTGACGCATCCCTGAAAGACTTCAGAGGTGCTGTGGGCGAGCAGTTTGTCGCGCTCTACTTTCTCGAATATTCGGCACTCAGGTAGCATCAGCCCTGCCCTCCCTCATCATCGTCCAAGAACGCCCTTCCCTCTCGGGCAAGATAAGCGAAAGCCAGTGCCGCGCAGAAGCCGCGTCCAAAGCCTTCAACATCCATATTCCAGTAGAGCGAACCTGCCATCCAGATTAGCGCCGCGGCGATCAGGGCGTGTCCAATCCAACGCATCACCCCTGCCCTCCTATGATCTTTGCCGCGTATTCCGGAGCCTCGTCTTCGACGTTACCCTCGTAACCATCCCACCACCACTCTTCGGTATATACATCCTTACGATGCTCAACGACCGCCCTGGCGCCAGCCATAAACGCATCCCGCATCATCTGCGCGATATCCGGGGACTTGGTGCCATGGATCTTGATGCGCTCGTGATTGGAGAGTTTGGTGAGATCGATGCTTTTAGTATGACAGCCTTCATCAAAACCAAAAGCACGTCCTGGCGCAGAGATAGTCAGATCAGTAGCCGGAAAGAATGCCCACCCGTTTTCATCACAGCCAGCTATGTATCCAGCAAAATCATCCTTCGTGGCGATGAGGTTTGGAAAGCCAGGACTACTTCCATCGATCGAAATGCCGTGACGATATGATGCGCCAACTATCTCATCCAGGTATGCCTTAATCTTCTCCGGTGCTGGTTGATCAGTCATTGCGCTTCTCCCTCAAAATCCGCATCGTTTCTTTGACGAGTTCATATCCAGTGACAAACCCACCGATCACGCAAAGCACAAACATTGCTACGTAGAGTTCGTGGGTCATACCTCACCGCCTTCCCACTCGATCAAATCTGCGGTCACACGTTCGGCCTCGCGGTCGCAGGCATCTGCATGAAGAGCGAACGTATTCTGTCCGTCACTCGACGGCGGATACAACGATGCGATGCGCCTGGCTTCGTTCGAAGCCCATCTCAACCCCTGCATTTGTCCTATTGCGATATCATTCTTCATTCATCTTCTCCTGTCTGTTTGTCTTTCTCCTTCGGAATTACGCCCCTGATCGCTGATCCAAAACGATCACCCAATTTTTCGATGTCGCGCATCGAGAAACTTGCCGATCAGAGCTAAACGCTCATGCCCCGACAGCTCATTCAGGTAGCATTCGAGAGCCCACGCGGCGTCATCGTCGGAGACATCAAGCCCCGGCACCGGAACACCGCAGTATGAGACGTGCGTGCGCTTTTCGTTGTCAGCACGAAAGACAGACAGATGGTCGGGATTTATCAAAAAACGGCTCATGTCAGACCCAATCCTTTGAAGATCGCGATGGCCTGCATGCGTTCATGTGCTGACAGCTCTTGAGCGCTGACTTGCACCATGAAGTAAATGTCGCCGCTCTTTATCCAGTCGAACGAATAGCCGAGGGCTATGAGCGCTCTCCTGGCTTCTGCAACAACAGGACCATCCAATTTCGTAGTTCTGAGCGTATCTGCAACCGCCACAGCCAGCTGGTCAGGAACAGGCGTTTTCTGAGCAGCAGCAAACAAGTTCAGATTTTCAATGTGCGGGAATTGATACTCGCACCACGCTGCAACATGGGTGAGATCATCTTCCAGTTTGTCTTCGTTTAGCACTTCAGTCTCCTTTTGCGGGAGAACATTGGCCGGAGTGTGCTGCGGCGAAGGGGAAATTTCCTGGTCAGTGGCTATGGGACAGATGGTACACTTTGGGACAGATCGAAAAAAGGTATCTGTCCCACCCTAAGCCCCTATTTTATATACTTAATATCCCTTTGGGACAGATGGGACAGATAATTAATATTAATAACACACGAAAGACATACATAGTTGTGCCTGTGAATTAACAACTATGTATGTGCATGTATAAGAGTGAGTGGTGACAGAAGTGTCCCATCTGTCCCACGACATAATTCTCCATAAAATACAGAAGCTTAAAGCGGGACAGAGCATCTGTCCCAGGCGCACTTAATCCGTCCCATCTGTCTCACACCCCAGAAATCTCATATAAAGTCAATCTTTTTTCGAATTTCATTTCACGAACGCGAATGCCGGGACCTATTTCCTCTTTGCGGTTGAGAAAACCGCGCTTCCACTGGTCCTAATAGCCCCCGGATTGATCCCCGGGGGCGGCCCAGGAGGAAGATAGGACAATAAAAAAAGTGGATACAGGAAATGAAAAAGAAACTCCCATCTCTCGCACGCACGCCTTCTGGATTGAAAAAGCCCGTTATTGAGGCCGTTCGAAAGAAAGCGACTGGCGTCACCAGTGAAGCTGTAGAGCGCGTGCTCGCGGTCGGTGACGATGACGCAGATGAAGATGCCGAGGAAGACGCAGATTATACAGACGCGCGAGAGTTCCTCGCATCAGTCTCTTCAGTCGAGCCAACTCATGTGTGGTGGATTTTGGCAAATCGAGACTTGGAAGCCGCTCAGGCTGCTGAATTGGGGCTTGTTGATGACACGGAGCAAGAGGACGGCGACCTGATTAAGGCTCTGAAGTATCTGCGCAGCCGGTATGTCTATGCATCCTTTCGAAATGAGCTCTGGGACCGCCGCGCTAAAGATTGGATTTCAACGCAATCCCTGACAAATGCTGAAGCACACCGCATGCCGTTTGATGATTTCGGAGAGCGCCGTGACGCATTCAAGCTTCTTCGAGGCGACGAGTATGCGGCCCGTGTGCACAATGAGCAGTTTGTGCCCGGCGATGAGCGCGAAATTGTCGAGGTAGCAGATAAACCTGGCGTTGAGTGGCTGAACACATGGGTGCCACCAAAGGTGAAGGCCGTGAAGGGTTCAGCCAAGATCATGCTCGACCACATCCTATATCTTTGCAATGGCAACAAAGAGCATGCAGGAATGATCGTCGACTGGCTCGCCTACGCTTACCAGAACCCCGGCAAAAAGATTAACTATGCCTTGCTGATCATCTCCGGCTACCAAGGCGTCGGAAAAGACACGCTTGCGCTGGCCATGGCCCGCCTGCTTGGCGAAGAGAACGTCCCGTTCATTGACGATGACGCCATCGCTGAAGGCCGCAACGAATACATGAAGCGCGCTCAGCTTGTTGTCGTTCCCGAGGTCATGTGCGGCGATCGCCGAGATGTCTCGAACAAAATGAAGCCGATCATTACGCAGCCCGTGGTCCGCATCAACGAGAAGAACCAGAAGCCCTATTTCACGCCAAACCGCGCCAATGTGGCTATGTTTTCAAACCACGAGAACGCCGCTTATATCGAGGATGGCGATCGCAGGCACCTTGTCATCATCTGCAAATCGAAGCCGCATGTGCCGGAATACTATGACGCGCTGTATGAGTATATCGAAGGCGATGGGATCGCAGGGTTTGCATGGTTTCTCAAGCATCGTGACCTGTCGAATTTCAACCCGAAAGCCAATGCTCCTCATACCGAATACAAGGACACTGTGAGAGCGGCGACCAAGGCAGGTTGGGAAGCTTTCCTTCAGGATGCGTGGGACAGCAATGCGGCGCCATTCGACCGCGATGTGATAAACCTTCGCGAAGCCGTTGCCGTTTTCGGCGAGATCAAGGGGGCACCCCGGATTTCTGTGCAGCAAATCGGGCAGTTCCTCAAGAAGGTGGGCGGCGGCGACCTGGGCAAGCCGCGCGTCACTGGCGGCAAGCAGGTCCGAGTTTGGGCCGTTAGAGACTTGGATGAACTCCAGAATGCCCAAAAGGAAATCCTGTCACTTGCGTATGGCGGCATGACATGGCGGAAGGCAGCTTTGGAAATTCAGAAGCCCCGGCAGGATCGCGACATTGCCGCCCATCGACTGATTGAGGCGGATAAGGCTGTCGCCGCCGAATGAATACCTGTCAGTCGGGCAATGGTCTCGACCCGTATCAACTGGCCCCTCTCCGGAGGGGTCTTTTCTTTATAGTAGCATTCCGCGCGGTCCGAGCAAAAACCGGATGACACTAAACATTCTAAGGAACAGATAATCTCGCATGTGTGTGCCTTCGCCGAGTTCTGTTTTTCCAACCTCATGATGCCTGATGCGCCAAGTATTTCCGATATCTGTCAGCGCCCTCATTTCCATGTTGATCATCTGCTTCGCTTCATCGCTTTGAGCAACTATCGCGATCATCGCTTCGACAGATTTCTTCTTATTGCTTGGATCGTCCTGTGTCTTGAGCCGTTCGAAGCCATCCCATAATGCTTCTATGGCTCGCTGCCCGGCGTCTTGATCTCTATCGAAAAAGCGCCGACGCGCCGTCTCCAGTAGGCCATCAAGAGCTTGGTCCCCTGTTTTGAACCGAGCCTGAGCAAGTAGCTTTGCATCCGGACCTTCTACCACACGGAGGATCCGACAACTTGGATCCATTTCGTAGGCAAGGCCATTTCGGCCGAGAACCGCATTGATCGCCTCGCGGAACTCCTTTTGACCTTCATCGCGGCTCCAAGACAGGTGGTGATGATCATAATATTTGTGCCAGTTTCCTTTCAGTGGCTTACCGACATGCATCGCCAACCATTCGATAGCGTCCAAGATAGCTCCTGTGGGAGCAATAGGCTCGTCGCCATCATACGGGATGACTGCTCGCTCCAGCCAACCATCCATCTCAGGCACAGCACCCAAAAGAGCGCCTTCAAATGTGTGCGCGTCAGTGCCATCGAAACCAGCACCGTCCGGACAGGTGGACGGAAAGTCGATACCGAATGCGTCTTGTGCATAGAGCCCGCGAATTGCCGCCGCGATCGCCCGCTCCTCTCGGCGATCCATGACCGTTTTTGTTCGAGCTTTGGGCGCTTGTTCGCGATCAGTGAATAGTTGCATATATTGCCTCCCAGGCGGATCGAGCAGACATGCTCAACATGTTGAACATACTTCTTCTTACCAGCCGTCAATCCAAATGTGTTGTGGAGGGACGGTAGCTTTACGCACGAAGTCAGGTTCAATGAGGGGCTGGAAGTCGCACAGCACAATCGCGGGGCCGAGGCAGCGTCCTTGAAACCGTGAAGCGGCCGACGGATCCAGAGATATGATCTTTGTAGAAGTATTTTCTGACGAAGTTGTGTCTGGATGAAGTTTTTTTGAATTCGGCAGGATGACGATATGATCGTAGATTATTGCGACTGGAAAAATATCGTCTCCGAATCTCATTAGACCAACGCCCGGCTCCAGAATCCATGGCTTTGGTATTTCAAGCAAGTAGTTCCATTTTATGATGAGCTTATCTGGATTGAGAATTTGCTCACGCACTGGGTCCAAGATTGTCTGAAAAATGAATGAATAGCCAAAGTGCTTGAAAAACAAACCATACGCTGCCGTGAGAAAGCCAACACCGAGCGCATCTTCGTTCGCAAAGACTGGTGTTTGAATATCTATCTTGATGTTCGTCGCAGTCTTATCTTTCCAATATGCTTCGTATTGCTTCGGATCCGATCTCGACTTGTCTGGAAAGATATCAATTCCTCCGTCTTCGCCCATCGACAAGCTGGCAGTAAGAGTGTTTCCATTTGATGACACCTTGACCTTCTGTTTCCTGGGGTCACCATGGAATGGGGTGCCACCTTCATTCAGATCAATCCAATCAGACAGCCATCTCGTTTGCTTTGCTCCGAACATGCTGTTGCAGGATTTGCACAAGAAGGTCGTAACCTTACCGCCCTGAGAAACCGGAATGATGTGCTCCTCCGTGATTTCCTTGCTATCCAGTGGGTAGTCTCTAAGACATGTCGGACAGCGGAATTGTCGCCGCCACTCAATGTTAAATCTCGCAAGCTCTTGAGAGATTTCCAGCAAATATTCCGCGCGCGTCGAGCACATCAAAACCACCAAGTCGTTGAATTTCTTTGTTTGAAGACTGTAACCAGCGCAGTCTGATGTAAACTGTATAGTTATCGTTCACGGTTTGGGAAGCGATCACCACCGAAGATCCTGAATGCTACCTTTCCTTCACATTTAACCCCTACTCCGAGCATGACAACTACCGGAAAGGAACAGCTTTGGCAGTAACAGAAGCAGAAGACTGGGCATTTGAGACAGTCGTTGAGCAGATGCAGTCACGAATTGACGGTGAAATCGACAGCTTTGAAAGCCTTGCATACAGCATGTTTGACGAGGACATGGCTGGCCGTGGAGCGGTGGGCAACCGACTTTACATCTCATCACCGACAGACACAAAGCCCTGCGCATTCATCGAAAAAACTGGTGAGAGTAGATTCCAGATTGTCATGGAATGGAATAGCGAAGAGAAGATTCGGGAGAACCTGGAGACCGCTCTGTATGAAGACATCAGGCACTATTTCGACTGATTTTTTGGAATAGCTGCAGGGGACTAATTCCCCTGCATGACACAAACAAAGAACACTCAGCCCCCTGGCTTCAAGTTCATCGGATCGACCGGCTACGTCTTCGTCATTCAGGATGATGGTGGTCTGATCGGCGAGCACAGAATTGTCTGGGAAGAAGCCCATGGCCCAATCCCTGATGGCTTCCAAATTCATCATCGCAACCATGACCGCACAGACAACCGCCTGGAAAACCTGGAATGCGTCGATACCGTCACGCACAAGCGTCTGCATATGGGGCACAGATGGGTTGAAGGGGTGTGGTTCAAGAAGTGCACTCAGTGCGGCGTAGAACAGCCTGACAGCGAATTTCCAACAAAGAAGTATGTCGACGGCGTTCGTATGACACGCGGCAACTGTCGTGAGTGCGAGCGTGAGCGGCAGCGTGCGAAGAAGGGGTATATCGGCGAGCGCAATGGCGGCGTCAGCTCTATGTTCGGCAAGCATTATGGGCCGAGAAAATAATTGGGCCTAATTTCAGAGCCGCAGATTGCGAACCTATGTCCCCTGCATAACGATAAAAATGCAGGGCTCAGGCAATGAAAGACAGACAGAGAAAAGAGTTTCAAGCTGCGTGGATCGCCGCATGGCAAACCGCAGGCGATGAACAAGCCATGTCGCACCTGATCGACTCATGCATGGGTTTGGTGTATCGCGAAGTCGGCCGCGCGAAAAAATGGTCACCTGTAGAGCGAGATGACCTGGTTTCGGAGGGTGTTCTCGGCATTATGCGTGCAGCAAAGGCATTTAATGCGCTACGTGGCAAGCCTTTCTCCGGATGTGCTGCAGTCTATATCCGCGACAACGTTCTACGCTGCGCCCAGCGGCAAGGAATGCCGGTATCATTTTCAAACTCTCGTAAAGAAGAGCGCGTGCAGCGCAAGATCTTTGGTCTAATGTCAGAAGCCGAGGCAGTCGGCTTTACGGATCGCGAAGCACTTCAATACGCAGCGTTGGAGCTGAACATCACCGAAGAGCACGCTGCTGACGCCATTAGCGTCCGCAAGGGAAAAGCGATTATTGAGGACATAGAGGCCGGCGAGCATGGAGTCCAGTTGGCAGCCGATGGGATCGACATGGCTGAAGTGATCGACGCGCCGCGAGTGACGCAGATATTGCGTGAGATCGTCGATGCACTTGAGCCTCGGGCCCGTCGCATCGTTGAAGCCCGTTTTTTTGAAGAAGGATTTGTGTCACTCGACGTTTTGGCAGCAGAGTTCAGCATTTCGCGTGAGCGTATCCGACAAGTCGAAGTCGCGGCGATGTCCGACCTGAAGGTTGCATTGCAAAAGCGCGGACTAAGCCTGGAGGATTTGCTGTGAAGTGCCTGGTAATGAAGGATTTGACCGACGCAGATTACGTCGCCGCCGGGGTTTCGAACCATCGGATCCTGCAGATGAACGGGATGACGGATGAGCAGCGGATACGGTTTTTGGGTTTGGACGTGATGGTGCAGGTCATATTTAGATCAGTCACGCTGCCTACGATGCAGCGAAACATGCGAATTGTCGGTCGAATGGCCATGATCCAGCATCTCAATGACTGCGACAGCAATCGGCGGCTGGGTCACCTGCCACCGCTATAATGCCATCCACGGCCTCCTGACCTGATCTGGCGAGGACATAGATCGCACCCATCTTCTCGACGGCCGTCTGCCATCGCTTTTGAGCCTCACGTTGCTTCCCGGTGCGTTTCTTGCACTCGACAAAGTAGATCTGGCCGTCTGGAAGAAATCCGACGATATCTGCGATGCCTTCAGGTCCGAGTTCAATCCAGTGTCCGGATGCGGACTGGATCTTCCCTGCATTCTGTCGCCAGCATATGCCCAGTCCGGCCGCGGAGATCATGACCAAGCATTCTTTCAGGATTACCGATTCCGGCCGGTCCCGGCGCTTGGATCTGTCTGTCTTTCGGGTCATGTCGGCCAGCCGTCCAGGCCGAACTTTGGCCCGGCAGGCTTTGGCCGGCCTCCCATGGTCTTCCATCTCTTGAATGCCCATCCAGGGGCGTAGCCACGGCGCGTGCCAAGTGCCTGGAGCTCCTGCAGGCTTCCACAGGCTCGCTCCTCGTCGAGGCGCACCTTGGCGGCCTCTTTCTTGGCAGCTGCGAGTTCTTCCTTTTCGAGCTTACGGATCTCTGCCGCACGCTCTTTCGAGATGCGCTTATCAGGCCCGTTGTCCGCGCCGCAGTATTTGCAAACCGGTGCCGTAGGATAATGCTGGAAGCATGTGTTGCACTGACGCGTCGATAGATGCTCACCGTCTTCCGTGACTTCAGATGCTTTGACCCGGCCCGCTGAACCCTGCAGTGAGAATTTTCGCGCAATGCACGGGTGTCCGTGCTCGGCGACATTCCCGACCAAGTCTTCATAGATGCCGCATATCTTGCCATCAGCCGGGCGAAGTATCCGGCCTGCTCGCTGGATGTATCTGACAATCGACATGGTCTTTGCGCAGTCGATAAGAATCTCCAGGTCGGGGATATCTGTCCCCTCTCCTATAACGTCTACATTCCAGACAAAATCGGTGTCGCCGGTCTCGTATCCAGCAAGGATCGCATCTCTATCATCATCCGGGGTCGCCGCCGAAAGACAGAAAGCTTTGAAGCCAGCAGATTGAAATCGCTCTGCTTGATGTTCACAGAATTCGACAGAAGGACCAAATCCCACGCCGCGTTTGCCTGGCTTGTGCTGCGCCTGGAAGCGGACAAGAGGATCGCCGTCCCTACCCTTTCTTTCGAGAGCCTTTATGATCTTTGACGGATCGTAATCTGAACCCCTTGGTTTAGATAGAATGAGCCGATCTGGCGCACCGAATACATCGCAATCCACAAGATAGCCGCGCTCAATGAGCCAGGGTATAGATGGACCTTCGACCATCACCTCAAAGATATCAGATAGGCCAGTTCCATCAGCACGCTCGGGCGTGCCAGAGAGACCAATGACGATGGCGTCCGGATACTCGGCAAGGATCGCCGCCCACATCCCTGCAGTCGCGTGGTGCGCTTCATCAAGAATGATCAGGTTTGGAGTGGTGATCGCGTCGAGCTTGCCGACGAGAGTCTGCACCGAAGCGATCTGGAGCGGTAGGTCGGGCTCGAAATCGAACCCGGCTTTGACGATCCCAGCGCGCATATCGAACGCCGCGAACGTGTCGCGAGGCTGCGTGACCAGCTCTTTTCTGTGAGCGGCGAACAGGATATTCAGTGCACGGGACAGACCGTCATGGACAAAGCGCGCGGCCGTCCTGGTCTTGCCGGACCCGACTGGGGACTGCACGAGAATGCGGCGACGGCCGGCCCTAATGTGGGAGTAGACTTCGCTGACAATCTTCGCCTGATAATCCCTGAGTGAAACATGCTGCATACCCTGGAGATGTGGCCCCAAGGTATGTTCCGGCGGTCACCGCTGCCGCTGATCGCCGCCGAGGTTGCCGATCATTTCCCGCATTCTTGTAATCGCCCGGACGCTCGTTTGAACGAGCGGATGATCGACCAGCCCGACCTTGCGCGCAGCGGTTTTGACCGCCTCCCCGAGATTTTCAAACTCGCGCAAAGCACTGACCAGGAGGCCGGTTTTGCGCTCGACCTCTGCTGCTTTCGCATCAAGATTTTTGTCGCGCTCAGCTCTCTGTCTGTCTTCCTCCGCTATGCGTGCAGTGCGCTCGGTGTCGGTCAGACGACGGCGCTCTGCGGCCTCTTCATCGGCTTTCTTCAGTCGTGCCAAATGCTCGCGCTCCTCGCGTTCGCGCCGCCGATCCTCTGCTATTATTGCAAGGGAAAGGGCTTCACGCTCTTTTCGTGCGGCCTCGCGTTCGGCCTCGGCTTCCTGGCGCTTATTCTCTTCAAGATCGGCCGCCGCAACGGATTTCTTCTCTGCTTCAATCAGACCCATCCGCTGCTGCTGGCGCCATTGCCAAGGCTCAAGTCGGCGCGCTTTGTCCGGTGGCATCTCGCCCTTCGCGCGAGCTTCACGCCGAGCCTTTGCAGTCTTCTTGCCGCGCGTCAGCCCGATGCCTTCGAACCATTCTCCGATCTCGTCTTGCGCCTTCTCGGCATTGCGAAAGTGGATCATATCCGTTGGCTGCAGCATGCGTTGGACGCCTTTGGTCTTCGTCTCTTTCGTGTTCCACGCGCGAGCGTAGAGATGCAGATGGGGTGATTTTTCATCATACTCCCACACCGCAAATAGCCAGTATTTCTTCGGTATCTTCTCTTCAACGAATGTCTCGGCAAGCTCTTCAAACGCGGCGCAGATTTCAGGATCTCGGAAGTCCGCACCTTCGAAATCTTCGAAGCCTTTCTGTTTGAAGAAATCGTCGTGGGCAGACAGAAGGATGCTGCGAGCGACGCCCAGTTCACTGCTCTTTTTCCAGGGATCTATGCCGCCGCGAGTGTGCCGTCGCTTTGCTTCCGTGGGCCGACCGCGAGCATAAAGCGCAGCAACCTCGTTCCGCATGTTCAGTTCTTTGTATGCCTCAACTTCTGCGACAAAATCTGTAGCCCAAGTTTCTCGATTTCCGTGAATGACACGGTTCTGCTTGAACCGGTCGGGAGCGCAATGCTCAAGGTCTCCGTGCGTTCGATTGTGATGCTTTTGGAAATAGATCAACTGCTCTGGAGAGTAGCCTTCCATGTGATAAACGACTGCGTGTGACATATATATTATCCTCCTGTTCGGGAGGGAGATGGGGCCCTGCTGCGCATGCCGCTCCGAGAAAATGCTACGTGGGCTAAATCTCACTAAATAACTCTGCAAATCTGGACTGGGTCCAGACCGCTGCGCTTTTTCAGAGTTACCGTTCGCCCTGCCGGGGGCCGCCTTCCGCGGGACCTTTCCGGGGGACGCAAAAGAGGGGCTGTCGCGCCGCCTCTTCTGGACTTCTCCGCTCCCAATGGCCGGGCTATCGCGCCCTTCCCCTGGACCCCTTCCACTCATCTCCGACGGGACTTCCTGTCGGCCGGGAGTGAGGCTCTGCCGACACCCCCTGGACCCCTCTCCGCCAAGAGATGGGGCGCGCGTGCTGCCCCTCTCCTGGACCTCTCCCAGACGCCCTGCCGGGGGCTTTCCCGTGCATCCTCAAAAAACAAATCAATTGAAAACAGCGGCTTAAAAAAAAGTTCGCAGGTTCGATTTCCGCGCTCAGAAAGTCAGAGCGAAGTAATGCGTAGAAACCGCACTGATCGCCGGGCGGTAGTGAAAACGGAACTACTAAATGACAACAAAAACTCGCATTGAAATATACCAAAAAGACGGCCTGGATTTTCACGTAACAGCAACAGACGGCAGTGAATACCTCGTCGAAGTTAAGCCGTTTGACGGTGGAATTTATTCGGACGTTTATCAAAACAAAGAGCGTGTGTCTGGCTACCAACGGGAGTGTGAACACGACATCTGGAACTGCCTCCAATTTCTTTCAGATGTGTTTTGCGCTTGCCCTCCGGAAGGGGCTTGCGAGGACTGTGTATTCGAAATGCTATCTGAAATTGCACTGAAACAGCGCGAATTCGCATGAATGCATTTGGATCAGCCCATTCCGCTTCCCTAAGTCCATTCCAGGACGGAAGGAAACGGAGAAATGACAAAACTCACAACATTCAAAGAAGCGGCAGAACTCGTGCAGCATGATCCGAAGAATCCGGATTATGCGGCGCTGTTCTTGACCGCCGTCGACCTCGCAAATGAGCAGTCTGAGCTGGAATACAAGGTGCTGAAACTTGGCGACGCTCTAATGGAAATAGTCGAACAAATGAACAAACTGAAAGCCGCTAAAGCGGCTCAGAGAAAAACAGAAGTTGAGGCAGGACTAAACAGATGAAACATGAAAATTTCGACGTTGAGCAGTGCGAAGCTGTCGATCCGGACACCAAGAAAATTGGAGTGCACCCAGGCTTGAGTAATGCCAAATATCACGGCGGCAAGGAAGAGGTTTCCAAGTCAAGCCTCGATGTCATCCGCAAGTCACCGGCGCATTTCCTGCACTCTCGGACAGTAGAGCGCAAGGCACCGACAGCGGCGCAACGCACTGGCACGATTGACCACACAATACTACTTGAACCGGAAAACTTTTGGAAAGAATACGCCCGGCCGTTTGTGGCGCCTGTGGGTGCATTGGCAACCGCCGATGACATCAAAGCCCGCCTGAAAGAGCTTGGCCTGCCTGTGAGCGGCGCAAAGGCTGCCATCACTGACAGACTGCGTGAAGCTGACCCGGATGCCATTTTCCTTGACGATGCCAAAGCTGCTTATGCCGATGAGGTTGGTGGCCGCGAGATACTCACTGAAGAGGAGCTTGCACAGGCTGAGGCCGTGCGTGCATCAGTCATGGCTCACCCCGTTGCTGGCAAACTGCTCGACCCCGAGGCGGGTATTGCTGAGTTGAGCTGCTACTGGAAAGATCCGGAAACTGGCGTTCAATGCCGTTGCCGTCCTGACTTTTGGCGACGCGATGGGCTGATTGTAGATCTCAAAACCTGCCTGGATGCGAGCCCAGAGGGTTTCTCGAAGTCGATCTACAACTGGCGCTACCATGTCCAACACGCCTTCTATGTTGACGGCATTAAAGCTGCTTTGGAGCAAGGCCCAAACCCGCTCAATATGCCGGCCCCTACGCACTTTGTGTTCGTCGCAGTTGAGAAGACTGCGCCTTACGCGGTGGGTGTCTACATGCTCGACGCAGAGAGCGTCGACATCGGCCGTCGCGATTACCGTGAAGACCTGGCTCGATATGCAGAGTGTCTGACCGCTGATGACTGGCCCGCATATTCCCCCCAAATTGAGCCGATCTCACTACCAGAATGGGTGCTGCGTCGGGAATCTTACGAAGCCGAAGAAGGATAATAAAAATGGCAATCGACATCACAAAAACCATGGTTGGCAAGACCGACCAACTCAATGCATATGACTTGCTGTCTGGTCCGCGCACGATCCGGATCCGCAGTGCAGAGCTTGTCAAGGGGGACCAGCCCCTTGCGCTATACTTTGACGGCGATGAAGGAAAACCTTGGAAGCCAGCCCTGACCGTTCGCCGCATTCTCGGCATGGTCTGGGGGCTCGATGCGGAAAAGTGGGTTGGTCTTCATTGCACGATCTGGTGCGACGAGAAAGTCAGATTTGGAGGAGCGGATGTCGGCGGCATCCGGGTCAGTCACATGGAGGGTTTGACTCAACCCAGGAAGCTGAACCTTGCGACGGCACGCAACGCCCGCGGGAACTTCACGGTTCAACCCCTTAAAGTTCAAGCGAAGGTCGGAAGCAAAGCGGAAGCGTATCGCGCTCGACTGCTTGAGGTTGCAGAGGATCCGAAACTGCGCGTCGAAGATGCGTGGGCAAAGATCGACGATGAGATGAAGGTCGAACTTGGAAATGGCCTGCTCGATCAGATTCTGGCTGTTGAGCAGGCTGCGGAGGATCACGTCAAAAATGATCCAGGTGCCGCTGCCGATGCTCTGAATGCGCAAATTTCTGGTTGACCACGGCATCCCAGGGGCGGACATTTCCGCCCCTTTTTCAGAGCCCTGAAAGATTTTTCAGAAAAATTTCGAATTCGTTTTTGTGTCGACGTCACGTGACTAATTCCAATCCAGCAGAACAAACCATCCAAAAAGGAAAACGGGCATGAACGATTTCAAGAGCACTGATGATGCGCGCACCGAGAATAGCGGTGTCCGCAAAACGTATCGCAAGCTCTCCGACCAGGAGAAGTTCTCGATCGACGAAATCAAGGATCTCGGTGACGAGTTCCTGAAAGCGATCGCGTTCTATCAGGAGCACTACTGCGAAGGCGATGGCGGTAAGGCCCGCGAGTTCGCTCTCGCGCGCACGCACCTCGAAGATGCTGTCATGCGCGCTGTTCGCGGCATCACGCAATAATAACAACAGGAAAACAGGCATGAACACATTTACATTCACCGGTCGCGTAGTAGCAGATCACGACGGCGTTCGTCAGGTCGGCGACAACAAGGTCCTCAATTTCCGCGTCGCATCCGACGTCGGGTTCAGCAATCATAAGAGCACGCTTTGGCTATCCTGCGCGCTCTGGAACAAGCGCGCCGAGGCCCTGGCACCAATGCTGAGCAAGGGCCAGTTTGTTGCCATCTCAGGCGAGCTGAGCCAGCGCGAGTATGAAAAGGATGGTCAGACCCGCACCGCTCTTGAGGTCCGGGTTGGGGAAGTCGACCTTGGACCAAAGGTCCAGGGCGGCAGTCAGCAACCCACCAGTTCCGGCGGACAAGTCGATGACGAGGTGCCTTTTTAATACAAGAATACCCGCGGTGTGGCGCTTGCTCGACGCGTAAAATCCAGTTCTGACCGCGGGTTCTTCGATGCGGAACTGGAACGAGCATGAGACCCAGGTGAAAGCCTGGGTCTTACCAATTCTGGGGTGCTGCGCTGCACTTTTCTCAATATCCTGTCAATGAAAACTTGATACTTGGCACCTCTTCTGGTCTACATCGAAGAAAACTGGAGGCGGAACGTGTCAAGAACATTCTACGAATTCTTTGCAGGCGGCGGGATGGCTCGTGCCGGGCTTGGATCCGGCTGGAAGTGTCTTCTTGCTAACGATTTCGACCGCAAAAAGGGTCTGACATACGGTAAAAACTGGGGTGATGATCATCTCGTGGTAGATGATATTCGCAACATCGGACCTGAAGACATGCCGGGTAAGCCTGATCTGGTATGGGGCTCCTTTCCTTGCCAAGATCTTTCCTTGGCAGGTGGTGGCGCAGGCCTCCGCGGCGATCGCTCAGGAACTTTCTGGCCCTTTATTTCCCACATCCAGTCGCTCAGAGATGAAGGTCGAGCACCTGCTATTATTGCCCTTGAGAACGTCCTGGGAACACTGACATCGCACAGCGGAAAGGATTTCGCTGCTATCTGCGAGGCCTTGAAGAATTTGGGCTACAACTACGGTGCTATGGTTGTTGATGCATCCCTATTCGTCCCACAATCCCGCCCGCGACTCTTCGTGATTGGCGTCAGATCTGATATTTCGACACCTCCTGTGCAGACTTCTGAGGAACCGTTAGCACCATGGCACACAACAGGTCTCAAGAATGCCTACAAGCGCCTGCCTGACGTTCTTCAAGAGGGTTGGATCTGGTGGCGCATGCCGAAACCCCCTAAGCGTGAACAAAGCTTTGGAGATCTCATCGAAGAGAATCCGGCATCATGCAAGTGGCATACGAAGGCAGAGACCACGACACTCTTGAGTATGATGTCGGAAGTTAACCTGGCCAAGGTCGAGACCGCGAAGGCTGCAAGGAAGCGCATGGTTGGCACGATCTACAAGCGGACAAGGCACGAACACGGTATCAAGGTTCAGCGCGCCGAGATCCGGTTCGACGATATCGCCGGGTGTCTCCGGACGCCTGCAGGTGGATCCTCTCGACAATTGATCATGGTGATTGAAGGGGAGAAAATCCGCTCCAGGCTGATATCGACGAGGGAAACCGCAAGGCTGATGGGCCTGCCCGATTCATATGAGCTGCCAGATCGCTACAATGAAGCATATCATCTTACCGGAGACGGAGTTGCGGTTCCGGTTGTTCGACATATTGCCAAACATGTATTGCAACCCCTACTACTTGCTCATGAAACAACTGTAAGTCGAGAAGTAGTGTGAGCGAAATACCCTGCGAAAAGAACGCCGAATTAAGACAGAAAATACTTGAGTTTGCTGAGGTTCTGAAAACTGAGGCTCATAAACTTGGTGAGCACGGGCTTGATGAACAGGACTTTTACCAGTCCGGTTTATTTCGCGGGACGATTGAGCGCATTCGCGGTCAGTTTTCGGCATCAATGCGAGAGAAGCGCGATTTTGTAGCTTTGGTTTTGGCGCATATGCAAGACGGCGGATACATTGCTGACTGGGGTTCTGCGGGTGAAGCCAATCGCCATGACTACTTTGTCGAACTGAATAACGGTCGGACTGCTATCATCGAGTTGAAGGGGTGTCTCGATGGCAACAACACAAACATCTTCGAACGGCCTCCGCACGCGGATGAGTTCATTGTATGGAGTGTGTGTAGCAATCCAGGCGCCGACCCCAGGCACAACGTCTGGTCGGGTATCCATACTCGGCTCAGCGCGGAGATGATCGACCGGAACCAGCGCATCGACGGCCTGGTTGTCTGGGATTGGATTTGCGGAACAACCGCAAGACCCTGCCCCAAGCTGCGCGGTGCTGAGGATCGCTTAACGGATATCGGTCCTTATCGACTGCCCCCACCCTGCATCTATCTTTTCCCTGGCACCGTGCCCAGCGTTCGCAATAACCCCAATCCCCGCGTCAACACACTCGGCGACGTGGGTATCCTGGATGCTATGCATCGTTGCTTTGGGGGTGAAGATGCTGAAATTAATAGCGTCGGCATTGAGGTCGCACATCGCGGTATCGAAACAGTCAGAACAACAACAATTCGCAGGAATGGTGTCGTGCAAAAAACAACTGACCCAACACCTATTCGACGATCGTAGAGAATTATTCAGTCGAATATCAAAAATTTCCTGATTTCTTTTTGAAATGGGAATCCCCTCTCTATTTCCTCTGTATCGGAGCGGCACACAGTGCCCGATGCACACAGAAATGGAGAAGAAAATGACGCAAAAAACAATCTTCAAGCTACATCTTTGCGATGACCAGGACTACACCCGTGAGGGCTGCGACTTTGTTCGTAAAGAAGCAAACTACTTCGAATTATCACAGATGGATGAAACTGAGCTTTCAGAAACAGAATTGCTCTTGAGTAGATTTCAGTCTCATGTCGAAAACTTGCTTGAGAAGAAACGGTTAAAGACAGCCAAGCTGAACGGCGACATCTGGTAATCAACATCATTCACACAAATCTCCGCCTCCCCGCCGGGCGGTAACGGAGACTACACATGACAATACAATACGAATCCGATGAAATAATTGACGCAAAATATCCGGAAAAAGGATGGCGTGAAGTTGAAATTGAGCGGCTCGCGGAGCTTCCGGGCGCTACTTTCAAAAGCACATTCGGCGAAGCAGTCTACGCATATGCGCGCGATGATCTCTACAATCGTGGTGGCTTCTATAGCTACTCAGACCGAGATCGAGATGCATATTGGCCGACTGCGCTGACGAGGGGCTATAACGCGTATGCTCGACAAGAACTCGCAGCGCGCTTCGATGACACGCCGACGCCGGAGCAGATTAAGACCGCTCAGTTGCGCTCCAAACAATTTCTGGACGGCTGGAAGCTCATGACGGGCAACGACATGAAAGGTGGCCTGCTGTCTGCGCATGATCGAATTGAAATCGCGAAAGGTGTTCCGGAGAATTTCAGGTCAGCAGCGAGAGAGCTGAGAGATGAAGGCGTGACCGCTTTTGTAGATAAGCAGATACAGCGCGGTATTATGCTGTCTCACGCCGAGCGCGACCGAGAAGACGTGCAGATGGGGCGAGCGATGGCGCCGGTTAAAACGGCGCGTCAAAAACAGCGGGTGAGATGACCCTCGCAAATTTGACGGCTCTTCGATATGAGAGCCGTCAAAATTGTGAGGATATTCCATGTCAGATGATGATGAATTTGAGGCCGCGTTCAAGCAATTGAGCGCGGCTGTTGATGTCTTTGCAGGTCCGCTTGAGAAGAGCCCCCTGGCGCTGAGTGCAGTGCATGTAGAGCGCGAGAATGGGGCTGACTATGTGTTGCTGAGTAGTGAGGTGTTCAAGCTGCTGGAAGCCAAGGCGGCGGCTTGGGATGAAGCGCATGGGGATGCAGACGCGGAGGCCGCAGATGAGGCTGATTTGCTGGGAATGCTGAGTGAACGGAAGCATTGAATTGAATTGCCGAGGGCGGATCCGGAGACCCGCCCTCTTGTATGAGATCGGATCGGACCCGATCTGCCTTCTCGTCTATAAAGGCCCCACTTTGCAGTCAAATGAACCGACTTGATCTTAGACGATCGGAACGACCCCAGCGCACTGTGAGCAAGCGGTCATCGCTGAAGCGTGCCGCAGTTGAATCCAGTTGCCCTCATCGCTCTCGCTGACCCCGTGGGTGGCACTCCGCGGTTCCCTTCCGGGCCCTGGCTGTCCGCGGGTCGTGTCCTGGAGACTGCCAGGCCAGGCCCCTGATGGGGTCTCAGTGGCGGATGCAAGCAGAGCCGCTCTCAGGAAGGAGATGTGTCCCTGGCACCGATCTCGCTCATCTGATCAGGATTTTTCTGCAACCTGGACCGGGACTAATTCCATTCAGCAAAAGGAGGCTGACATGACACGCAACACATACGGCAGCCTGGTGGCAGCCGCTCACAAATACAATCGCACTCGCCGACCAGGAATTTTTCTGCGCCTCGCAGTCTGGCGATTACGTCGGATTGATCCGAGGAATCCGGCGCTGAAGACTGCATCTAACACATAAGTCCATGCATCTACATTGCATCTAAACCAGACGATACTTCCTGATAATCCCTGACATTTGGAAAAAATGGCGCTCCAGGGAAAACCCAGAAGCGCCTTATTTTTATAGCCTATCCAATCCGGTAGTTCGGACTTTCGCGGGTGATCTGCACGTCATGCACATGGCTTTCCTTCAGGCCCGCGCCGGTGATCTTCACGAAGTGGCAGTTTCGCCGCATCTCCTCGACCGTGGCACAACCGGTATAGCCCATTGCCGCGCGCAGCCCGCCCACCAGCTGGTGCACCACGGCCGAGGCCGACCCCTTGTAGGGCACCTGCCCCTCGATCCCCTCGGGGACCAGCTTGTCGCTGGCCGCATCCTTCTGGAAATAGCGATCCGCCGAGCCGCGCGCCATCGCACCCAGCGAGCCCATACCGCGGTAACTCTTGAAGCTACGGCCTTGATACAGAATGACTTCTCCGGGGGACTCGTCGGTTCCGGCGATCATGCTGCCGACCATGGCACAGGAGGCCCCGGCGGCGATGGCCTTGGCGAAGTCGCCCGAGAACTTGATGCCGCCATCGGCGATCACCGGCACGTCGCCCGCCGCGATCGAGCAATCCATGATCGCGGTCAGCTGCGGCACGCCGACGCCCGCCACCATCCGCGTGGTGCAGATCGAGCCCGGGCCGATGCCCACCTTGACCGCATCGGCACCCGCGTCGATCAGCGCACGGGTGGCATCGGCGGTGGCCACGTTGCCGGCGATGATCTGCACCTCGTTGGACAGCCGCTTGGCGCGCCTGACGGCATCGATGACGCCGTCGGAATGGCCGTGGGCGGTGTCGATCACCACGATGTCGGCGCCCGCGTCCACCAGCGCCTCGGTCCGGGCGAATCCGCTGTCGCCGACCGAGGAGGCCGCAGCCACCCGCAATCGGCCCAGGGCATCCTTGCAGGCGGTCGGGTTGAGCACCGATTGCTCGGTGTCCTTGAGCGTCAGCAACCCGGTCAACTTGCCGCCGCCATCGACCACCAGAAGCTTCTCGATCCGGCGCGACTTCATCAGGCTGATGGCCTCGTCCCGGTCCGCCGGTTCGCGCAGGATCGCCAGGCTTTCCGATGTCATCATCACCCGCACCGGCGTGTCGTCGTCGCGGGCAAAGCGCATGTCGCGGTTGGTGACGATGCCGACCACCCGGCCGCCTTCGTCGACAACGGGAAAGCCGGTGAAGTTGTAGCGCTGCACCAAAGCCTTGGCATCCGCCAGGGTCTGATCCGGCCGCAGCGTGACCGGGTTGTAGACGATGCCGGATTCAAAGCGCTTCACCCTGCGCACCTCGCGCGCCTGGGTCTCGGCATCGAGGTTCTTGTGGATCACGCCGATCCCGCCGGCCTGCGCCATGGTGATCGCCATGCGCGACTCGGTCACGGTGTCCATCGCCGAGCTGAGCAGCGGAATGTTGAGCGCGATCTCGCGGGTGACTCGGGTGCGGGTGTCGGCAGTGGACGGCAGCACCGAAGAGGCCCCCGGAACCAGAAGAACATCGTCGAAAGTGAGCGCCTCACGAATCTGCATCGTCATTCCCCATGCAACGTCCCGTTTGGCGGTCACCCTATGGCATGGATCCGCGGCAGTGGAAAGAGAGCGCGGGGCAAGATGAAGCCGCCTCATCCAGATCATGTGCCGAATGGCCCTGTTCCCTGCCCCGCGCCGGCGGTAATGACGCCCATGCACCGCAAATTGCCGCAGAACGTGCGGTCGGCGCGGCCGGCGGCCCTATAGTCGGCGCCAGATGCGAATACCAGCGCAGGATGGATGATCCCATGAGCAGCGACCCCCTTGTCGTCTTCACCCCGTCGGGCAAACGCGGCCGGTTTCCCGTGGGCACGCCGGTCCTGACCGCGGCGCGGCAACTGGGGGTCGATCTCGACTCGGTCTGCGGCGGGCGGGGGATCTGCTCGAAATGCCAAATCACGCCGGCCTATGGCGAGTTCTCGAAACATGGCGTCACGGTGCGCGACGGCGCGCTGAGCGAATGGAACAAAGTCGAGCAGCGCTATGACGACAAGCGCGGGCTAAAACCGGGGCGGCGGTTGGGTTGCCAGGCCACGGTGCAGGGCGACGTGGTGATCGACGTGCCGCCCGAAAGCCAGGTGCACCGGCAGGTGGTGCGCAAGGCGGCGACGGTGCGCACGCTCACGATGGATCCGGCCACGCATCTTTTCTATGTCGAGGTCGCCGAGCCCGACATGCACGAGCCCACCGGCGATCTGGAACGGCTGAGCCGGGCGCTGCGCGAGCAATGGGAGATCGACGCGGTCACGGCCGACCTGTCGCTCTTGTCCAAGCTGCAACCGGTGCTGCGCAAGGGCGGCTGGAAGGTCACCGTCGCGCTGCACCGCACCCATGAGCGCGGCGCGCACCGGATCCTCGACATCTGGCCCGGGTTTCACGAGGACAGGATCTATGGGCTGGCCATCGACCTCGGTTCGACCACCATCGCGGCGCATCTGTGCGACCTGCGCAATGGCGACGTGACGGTCTCGTCCGGCGTGATGAACCCGCAGATCCGGTTCGGCGAGGATCTGATGAGCCGGGTCAGCTATGCCATGATGAACCCCGGCGGCGACCGCGAGATGACCGCCGCGGTGCGCGAGGCGATCAACGGGCTGTGCCGGTCCATCGCCGACGAGGCCGGGATCTCCACCGACCAGATCTTCGAGACAGTGTTCGTCTGCAACCCGGTCATGCACCACCTGCTGCTGGGCCTGGACCCGGTCGAGCTGGGCCAGGCGCCCTTTGCCCTGGCCACGTCCGAAAGCCTGTCCCTACCGGCGCGCGAGATGGACCTGACCGAGATGAACCCGCGCGCGCAGGTCTATATCCTGCCCTGCATCGCCGGCCATGTCGGCGCCGACTGCGCCGCGGTAGCCCTGAGCGAGCAGCCCGGCAAGTCAGAGGACCTGGTGCTGATCGTGGATGTCGGCACCAATGCCGAGATCCTGCTGGGCAATACCAGCCGCGTGCTGGCCTGTTCCTCGCCCACCGGACCGGCCTTCGAGGGTGCGCAGATCAGTTCCGGGCAGCGCGCCGCACCCGGCGCTATCGAGCGCGTGGAAATCGACACCGAGACGCGCGAGCCTCGGTTCCGCGTGATCGGCTGCGATCTGTGGTCCGACGAGGACGGGTTCGACGCCGAGATCGCCGCCACCGGGATCACCGGCATCTGCGGCTCGGGCATCATCGAGGCCGTGGCCGAGATGCGCATGGCCGGGCTGCTGGACGACAGCGGCCTGATCGGATCGGCCGAGCAGACCGGAACCACGCGCTGCGTCCCCGAGGGGCGCACCCATTCCTATCTGATCCACGATGCGAGCGCCGAGGGCGGGCCGCGCATCAGCGTGACCCAGGGCGACATCCGCGCGATCCAGCTGGCGAAATCGGCGCTCTATGCCGGCGCCCGGCTGCTGATGGACGAGATGGGGGTCGACCGAGTGGACCGCGTGGTGCTGGCGGGCGCGTTCGGGGCGCATATCTCGACCAAGCACGCGATGGTGCTGGGCATGATCCCCGACGCGCCGCTCGACAAGGTGATGAGCGCGGGCAACGCCGCCGGCACCGGCGCGCGCATCGCGCTGAGCAATATCGGCGCCCGGGCCGAGATCGAACAGACCGTGCGCAAGATCACCAAGGTCGAAACCGCGATCGAGCCGAAATTCCAGGAGCATTTCGTGGCCGCCAACGCGATCCCGCACAAGACCGACGGGTTTCCGGAACTGGCCAAGGTGGTGACCCTGCCCCAGGTCTCGTTCAACACCGGCGGCGAAGGCGGGGCGTCCGGCGGGCGCCGGCGCCGGCGGCGCGGATAGAGGGGTCGCTGCCCCCGTCGCCTGCGGCGACTCCCCCGAGGTATTTTCCGCGAGAGGAAAGCCCTGCCGCGCCCGGGATTGCTGTCCGGGCTTTTCCGGCCGTCAGCAAAACCTGCGGAACCGATCGACAATCGTGTCGAGCACCTGCTCGGGCGGGCGTTTCCACCAGTTTTGGGCCGAGAAGATCTCGACTTCGCACAGGCCGGCATAGCCCGCTCCCTCGACGTCGCGGCGGATCGCGCGGAGGTCGGCGACCCCATCGCCCATCATGCCCCGGTCGAGCAGCATGTCGGATGTATGCTCCAGCCAATCGCAGAGGTGATAGCCAAGAATCCGCCCCGAGGCGGCGGCGAGGCTGTCCGACAGGCACGAGTCCCACCAGACATGATAAACATCGACCGCGATGCCGACATTCGGCCTGTCGATCGCCCGGCACAGCTCCAGCGCCTCGCGCACGGTGAAGAGGCAGGTTCGGTTGCCGCCGAACATCGGGTTGAGCGGCTCCAGCGCCAGCGCAACGCCATTCCGGGCCGCGTGATCGGCATGGGCCGCCACCCGCTCGGCCAGGCGCTTGCGGCTGTCGCCCGTTCCCTTGGTTCCCGGATCCGTGCCTCCGGTCACGATCGTAAGAACGCCGGCGCCCAGGGCGGCGGCCATGTCGATGCTGGCGGTCACCTGGTCAGCCGAGCCGGCTTCGGACCCGGTCAGGTAAGGTGTCCGGCACAGGCCCACCACCTGCATTCCCGCCGCCCGCACACGCTCGCCGATCTCGATCGCCCGGCCGCCGATCTCGCGCCGCCAGAACACCAGCCCGCCATAGCCGCGCGCGGCGCAGGCATCGATCACGCGTTCCGGGGACCAGCCGGCGCCCGGCCCGTCCAGATTGTGGCCCAGCGTCGCGGTGTTCAGCGCCAGGGCGGAATGGTCCGAGGTGAAGTCCCGCATCACGCCACGCCATAGAGCGACAGCAGCCGTTTCATCCGCTCTGTCGCCAATTCGGGATCGCGCAGGAGGCCACAGCCATCGGCCAGTCGGAACACCTCGGTGAAATAGGGCAGCGGCCGCGCGGCCTGCGCGCCGCCCAGCATGATGAAATGATCCTGGAACCCGTTGAGCCAGGCCAGAAAGACCACGCCCGTTTTGTAGTATTGCGTGGGCGCCCGGAAGATCAGCCGGGCCAGCGGCACCGTGGGATCGAGCGTTGCGCGAAACCCGGCCGCATCCCCCTGCCCCAGCAGGCTCACCGCCCGGGCGGCGGCGGGCGCCAGCGGGTCGAAGATGCCAAGGAGCGCGTCGGAATGGCCCTGCGCATCACCCTCGATCAGTTCGGGATAGTTGAAGTCGTCACCGGTATACATGCGCACGCCCTCGGGCAGGCGGCGGCGCAGGATCACCTCCTTGTCCTTGTCGAGCAGCGAGATCTTGATGCCGTCGACCTTGTCGGCATTGCCCTCGATGATCGCCAGGACGGTTTCCAGCGCCTCGTCGAAGCTTGCGCTGCCCCAGTATCCGGCCAGGGCGGGGTCGAACATGTCGCCCAGCCAATGCAGGATGGCGGAGTGATCGCAGCCTTGCAGCAATTCGCCATAGAGCCTGATGTAGTCGTCGGGCCCGGTCGCGACCCGGGCCATCGCACGGCTGGCCATCAGGATCACCCGCGCATCCAGCGCCTGGATGGCATCCAGCTGTTGCCAATAGGCGCGCCGGACATCGTCGAGACCGCGCGCCTCGGCCGGGTCCAGGTGATCGGTGCCGCAGCCATTGGCCACAAGGGCGTCGGGCAACTCGGTGCGGGTGCGCCGGATCAGTTCCAGCGCACCGTCCCAGTCCAGCCCCATGCCGCGTTGCGCGGTGTCCATCGCCTCGGCAATGCCCAGGCCGAGCCCGTGCAGGTGGTGCCGGAAGCGCATGGTTGCATCCCAGTCGACCCTGGCCGGGCCGGTTGGATCGTTGGCGGCGAAGGGATCGGCCACCACATGCGCCGCGGAATAGACCACGCGGGCGGCATCGCGCGCAAGCCGCGCCTCGGGCAGCGGGGTTCCGGTCAGCGTGTAGTCGGACAAGGCGCCGTGTGCATCTGGCAGGGCAATCTTCATCAACGGTCCTCGGCAACGGGTTCAGAAACGGGGAATCAGCATCCCGGCATCGGCCGAGATCGCCTGTCCGGTCGTGTAGGGCAGCTTGCCGGCGGCCAGAGCGGCGATGATGTCGCCGACCTCTTCCGGCTGTCCGACGCGCGGGATCAGCGTCAGGCCCGCCCTTGCGCGCGCTTCGTAATCCGCGATGACCGGCGCGGTCATGTCGGTGGCGATCAGGCCCGGCTGGACATCGTAGACGGCAATCTCCTCGCGCCCCAAGCGCACCGCCCAGGCCTTGGAGGCCATGGACGCGGCGGCCTTGGACACGCAATATTCCGACCGGGGCTCGGCGACGGCGACGGCATTCGACGAGGTGACGTTGACCACGCTGTGAAACAGGCTCGCCGCCCTTTTGCGGGCCAGCAGGCGGCGCGCGAAGGCCTGGGTCAGAAAGAACAGGGCCCGGGCATTGACCGATTGGCAACGGTCATAGCTGTCCTGGCTCACGTCCAGGGGATCGCCGCGGGCCATGACACCGACGCCGGCGTTGTTGACCAGCGTGGTCAATGGTCCCAGTGCCGCTTCGATACCGTTCAGGGCGCGCTCATGCGCCGACAGGTCCGTCACGTCGAAAGGCGCCACATGCACGGCCCCGCCTTCCTCGGCGACGCGATCCGCCGCGGCGCGCAGCTCGTCGTCGTCACCCGGCCCGTTCACGGCAACGGCAAACCCCTCGCGCGCCAGCGCGACCGCGGCGGCCAGGCCGATCCCGCGGCTGGATCCGGTGATCAGGGCGACCTGCCCGCTCATGGTGTTGCCCCCTTTGCCAAAAGCTCGCGCGCGATGATCATGCGCTGGATCTGGTTGGTGCCCTCGTAGATCTGCGTGATCTTGGCGTCGCGATAGAGCCGCTCCACCTCGAAACCCCGAATATAGCCCGAGCCGCCAAAGACCTGAACCGCATCCGCCGAACGTGTCACCGCCATGTCACCGGCAAAGCACTTGGCCATCGAGCAATGGCGCGTGGCATCTGCCCCGATATCGAGCTTGTGCGCGGCGCTGTGCACCAGCAGGCGCGCGGCCTCGACATCCTTGGCGATGTCGGCCAGCAGCCATTGCACGCCCTGGAACTCGGCAATGGGCTTCTTGAACTGCTTGCGCTGCCGGGCATAGTCGACGGCTGCTTCCAGCCCGGCCTGCCCGATGCCAACGGCCAGGGCGGCGATGCCGACGCGCCCCTTGTCCAGAACGCTCATCATCATGTGGAACCCGCGCCCCTCCTGACCCAGCAGGGCCTCGGCGGGCAGCCGCACGTCGTCGAAATCAAGCGCACCGACCTGGCTGGCGCGCTGTCCCATCTTGTACTCCTTGGGCCCGCGCGAGACGCCCTGGGCGTGCAGGTCGACGATGAAGATCGACATGCCGCGATGCCCGGCCTCGGGGTCGGTGCGGGCCAGAACAAAACCGAAATCGGCCACCGGGGCGTTGTGAATCCAGATCTTGCCGCCATTCAGGCGCCAGCCATCCCCGTCGCGCAGCGCGGTGGTGCGAATGCCCGAGACATCCGTACCTGCCTCGGCTTCGGTGATGCAATAGGCCGCCCGTTTCCGTGCGGCCAGCACATCGCCCAGCCATGCTTCGCGCTGCGCCGGCGTGCCGTGCTGGACCAGAAGGGTCGAGATCAGTTCGACCAGCCCGCATTGATCCGCGACCGAGGCGTAGCCGCGCGACAGCTCCTCCATGACCAGGGCATAGGTCACGGTGTCGAAGCCCGGCCCGCCCATCTCTTCCGGCACACAGATGCCGAACAGACCCAGCTCGGCCATCTGGTCGTAGAGCTCGGTAGGAAAGCGTTCCTCCCGGTCCAGCTCTTCGGCGAGGGGGCGGATGACGTCTTGCGCGAACTGGCGCGTCATGTCGCGCACCTGCTCATGGGTTTCGGTCAGGAACATTTTCACCCCGTGAGTAACCGTTTAGTTACTTATAGGCCGGTTTCCGGGGCCGGTCAAGTCTCGGATGCCCCTTGATCCAAACCACCAACTGTGGCTTTATTAACTGAATGGTTACTTTTGGGAGAGCAAGATGAAGCCGGACAGCAAGGTGAAATTCGGGCGCGTCGATCTGGAGGTGACGCCCTTCGGTTTCGGCACGGCCCCGATCGGGAACATATTTCGCGAGATCGACGAGGACACCTCGGAGGCGATGATCCAGGAGGCCTGGGGCCGGGGCGTGCGGTATTTCGACACCGCGCCCATGTATGGCCACGGCCTGTCCGAGCTGCGCACCGGGCACGCGCTGCGGTGGAAGGACCGCGACGATCTCGTGCTGTCCTCCAAGGTTGGCCGCATCCTGAAACCCGCGCGCAAGCAGGATATCGACTATGCGCCCTGGACCAATGCGGGCCGGTTCACGATACATTTCGACTACAGCTATGACGGCACGATGCGCAGTTTCGAAGACAGCCTTCAGCGGCTCAACCTCGAGCGCATGGATATCTGCTTCATCCATGACATCGACGTCTTCACCCGCGGGACAGAACAGCCCGAGGTATTCGAGCAGGCGATGAACGGCGCCTGGAAGGCGCTGTCCGAGTTGCGCGACCAGGGCGTGGTCAAGGCCATCGGTGTCGGCGTGAACGAATGGGAGGTCTGCCACGCCGCCCTGCAACGGCGCGACTTCGACTGTTTCCTGCTGGCCGGCCGCTACACGCTGCTGGAACAGGATGCGCTGAACGAGTTCCTGCCGCTTTGCGAGGAGCGCGGCGCGGCGGTGGTCGTGGGCGGCGGGTTCAACTCGGGCATCCTCGCCACCGGTGCCCGCGAAGGCGCCAAGTACAACTATGCCCCCGCCCCCGACGACATCATGGACAAGGTTCGCAGGATCGAGGCCGTTTGTGCCGATCATGACGTTCCCCTGCCGGCGGCGGCGCTGCAATTCGTCGTGGCGCACCCGGCGGTTCCGACCTTCATGGCGGGCACGCGCACGGTCGAGCAGCTGCAACAGAACCTCGCCTGGTTCAGCCATCCCATCCCGGAGCCGTTCTGGGCCGATCTCAAGGCCAAGGGGTTGCTGCGCGAGGACGCGCCGACACCGTGACCGGGCGCGTGCTGCCGCCGGGCCGGCACGGCCTGGCCGACCTGGCCGTCGGAGACACCATCCGCACCGCGTCGCGCCGCATCACCGCGCAGATGATCGACGCCTTCGCCGAGTTGAGCGGAGACCGTTTCGAGATCCACATGGACGCCGGCGCCGCCCGCCGCCACGGTTTCCCCGACCGGGTGGCGCATGGGCTGCTGGTGCTCTCGGTCGTCGACGGGCTCAAGAACCGGACGCCGGCGCAGTTCGCGGCCATCGCATCGCTCGGCTGGGACTGGCAATTCAAGGCACCGGTGCTGGCGGGTGACGAGATCCGGGCCACGATCACCGTAACCCACTTGCGGCCCACTTCCGATGGCGCGCGGGGCATCGCCACGCTGGGTTTCACCGTGACGAACCAGGCCGGCGCGACGGTGCAGACCGGCACCAACCGGCTGATGATCTATGCCTGAGGTCGGACCAGTATTGCCCTGAAATCGTTGACATTCGTGCCTGTCGGCCCCGGATCGAACAGGTCATCCACAGCGTCGAACGCGCCCCAGGCATCATGGGCCGCCAGCGCCGCAACGGGATCGACCCCGGCGGCGCGCATCCGCCCGGCACTCCGGCCATCGGCAAAGGCACCGGCATTGTCCTCGGACCCGTCGATCCCGTCAGTGTCGGCGGCCAGCGCGGCGATGCCGTCCAGCCCGTCCACCGCGTTGGCAAAGGACAGGAGCAACTCGCTGTTGCGGCCACCGCGACCGCCCGTATTTCTGATCGTCACCGTGGTCTCGCCGCCCGACAACAGGACAACCGGCGGCACGAAGGGCCTGTTCCGCATCCGCACCTCGCGCGTCAGCGCAGCCAGGACCCGGCCGACCTCGCGCGCCTCGCCCTCGATGGCATCCGACAGGATCACCGGCGTGATACCGGCTTTCTCCGCCCGTGCGGCCGCAGCCTCGAGCGACAGGCGGGCCGAGGCGATCACCCGTGTCGATGACCGGCCAAACACGGCGTCACCCGGATCGGGCGCGCGGGCGGCCTCGCTGTTCAGGTGCCGCAGGATGCGGTCGGGAAGGTCGATTGCATGGTTCGCGATCAACGCCCGCACTTCGTCCAGGCCGATAGCGGACGGCACGGTCGGGCCGGAGGCGACCTCGGCCGGGTCATCCCCCGGCACATCGGACACGACCAGCGAAACCACCCGCGCCGGCCAGGCGGCGGCGGCCAGCCTGCCGCCCTTGATCCGGCTGGCATGTTTGCGGATGGCGTTCATCACGCCGATGGGCGCGCCCGAGCGCAGCAGCGCCGCGTTCAGCGCCTGTTCGTCCTCCAGCGTCAGCCCGTCCGGCGGCGCGGGCAAGAGCGCCGAGCCACCGCCGCATATCAGGGCCACCACCAGATCATCCTCGGTCAGGCCGGACACCGCGCGCAGCAAGGCGTCGCTTGCCGCCAGCCCCGCCGCGTCCGGCACCGGGTGGGCGGCTTCGAGCACCCGGACATGGCGGCAGGGCACGGCATAGCCGTAGCGCGTCACCACGACCCCTTCGACGGGATCGTCCCACAGGTCTTCGAAGGCGGCGGTCAGTTGCGCGGCGCCCTTGCCCGCACCGATGACGACCGTGCGGCCGGCGGGCCGCTCCGGCAGATGCGGGCGCAACGCCTCGGCCGGATCGGCGGCGGCCACCGCGGCATCGAACAGCCCGGTCAGAAAGGATCGGTCTTCAGGCGTCATCAGAGTTCGATATCACAGACAAACACCCCGTCGGCACCCCCGTCGAGGCAGGAAACGATGTCGGCGCCGATGGCCTGATGCACCTCGTCGCCGAGATAGGCGTCGCGCACGGCGACATCGCGGAAATCGAACCAGAACATGTCCAGAAAGCCCCGGACAAGCGGCGTTTCCACCGACAGGTTGGCGCGGGTCTGGAAATCCTCGATCCCGTCGATGCGCGATCGCAGATCCGACAGGCGGTCATAGAGCGACTGCTTGGTCGCGGCGTCCGTGTCGGACTTGAACCGCAGATGCACCAGGTGTCGGATCATGCTCACTCTCCCTTGCCGCCGAAATCCGGCTTTCGTTTCTCGCGGAAGGCCTCGACGCCCTCGCGCAGCTCGTCACTGGCCGCGGCGATACGCCCGGCCAGCGCCTCGAAGACACGCTCGCGCTCCTCGCCTTCGGCCGCGTTGATCAGCATCTTGGTCAATTCCGTCGCCAGCGGCCCACGCTTCAGCACCTGGCGTGCCAGGTCCAGCCCCGCCTCCAGCCCCGCGCCCGTCTCGACCACCTTGTCCGCCAGGCCCTCGGCCAGCGCGGCGCGCGCGTCCAGAACCTCGCCGAACAGCGCCATGCGCCGCACCAGTCGCGCGCCGAAGCGGCGGGTGGCGCGCTGGGTTCCCGACCATCCGGCGATGATGCCCAGCCCGGATTCCGGCTGGCCGAAGGTCACGTGATCCTCGGCGATGCGGTAATCGGCGCAGGCGGCCAGCTCCAGCCCGCCCCCGAGTGCAGGACCGTTCAGCACCGCGATCACCGGCTGTCGCAAGCGGGCCAGCCGGTCAAAGGCCTCGTGCCCGTCGCGCACCCAGTGGCGGGCGAACTCGGCCGGGCTCTGGCCGCTCCACGCGGTGATGTCGCCGCCCGCGCAAAAGCTCCGCCCGGATCCGGTCAGGATCAACACGCCGATATCGTCGCGCCGCTCGATCTCGCGGCACAGGTCCGCCAGCATATCCATCATCGCGGCATCGAGCGCGTTGCGCTTGTCCTCGCGGGCGATGCGCAGGATGCCGACCCGGCCCGAGACCTCCAGCAGGAAGGGATCCCTGCCCGTCATGCCTTGGCCAGCGCCAGTTGCATGGGCGCCTCCCGGAAGAGGCGCGCGTCCATCGTTGCCAGATCGTCGGCCACGCGCAGTTCGGTTGCGGCCTGGTCCAGGATGTCGCGCTGCAGGTCCAGACCGGGCGCGATCTCCGTCACCATCAGAGCGCCATCCACAAGCCGGATGACGCAACGCTCGGTCACATAGGTCACGTCCTGCCTCTGCGCCAGCGCGCGCGCGCCCGAGAACGAGACCTGATCGACCGCGTCCACGAATTTCGCCACCTTGCCCTCGGCATCGATCTTCAGGCACCCATCCTCGATCCGCAGCTTGGCGCCTGCGTTGAAATTCCCCGAAAACACGATCTTGCGCGACCGCGCAGTGATGTCGACGAACCCGCCTGCCCCGGCGGTGCGATGCGGCACCGCCGACAGGCGCGAGACGTTCACCGACCCGTCACGCCCGACTTCGAGAAAGGACAAAAGCGAGGCGTCGAAGCCGCCGGCCTGGAAATAGCTGAACTGATGCGGCGACGCGACAAAGGCCTCGGCGTTGGCCGAACAGCCGAACTTGAAATCCAGCAGCGGAATACCCCCGACAGCGCCCTGCTCGATCATCCATGTCACCGCCCCGTGCAGGCCTTCCTCGACCAGGATCCGCGGGACATTGGCCGAGATGCCGAAGCCGATATTGACGGCCCAGCCATCGCGCAGCTCCTGCGCGACACGGCGGGCGATGACCTTGCCCACGTTGAACTCGGCATTGCGGAAGCTCTCCAGCGGCCGGATCAGCTCGCCCGAAATGGCCGGATCGTATTGCGTGGCGGTCGTCTGAAGCTGATCGGGGGCCTCGACCACAACATCGACCAGGATGCCCGGCACGCGCACGTCATGGGGCCGGATCGACCCGTTCTGCGCGATGCGCTTGACCTGGGCGATCACCAGCCCGCCGGAGTTCCGCGCGGCCAGCGCCATCTCCATCGCGCCCAGATAGGCGCCCTCCTGCTCAAAGCTCAGGTTGCCCCGCTCGTCTGATGTCGTGGCGCGGATGATCGCGACATCGGGCGCGATGGAGCGGAAATACAGCCAGTCCTCGCCGTCGAACTCGCGATGCGACACGATCGGCTCGGCGCGCGCGGCCTCGTTCATCGCGCAGCCCTCGAGCTCGGGATCGACAAAGGTTCCCAGCCCGACCTTGGTCAGCACGCCGGGCCGTTTCGCCGCCGCCTCGCGCAGGATGTCGAAGACGATGCCCGACGGCACGTTATAGGCCCTGACCTGGTTGGCGGTGATCATCTGCCAGATCTTCGGCGGCTCGGCCTTGGTCGGACCCGACGGGTAGGACCCGCCGATGATCCGAGCCAGCAGGCCCGGCTTGGCGATGTGATCGACGCCCTTGGTTCCGAACATGTCGCCGGCCGCGATGGGATGAACCGTGGTCAGGTTGCGCGGCGCGCCCTCGGCGTCAAAGCGTGCGCCCAGGGCCGCCAGCACCGCATCGGGGCAGCACAGGCCGCTGGAAGAGTTCACCGCCACGATGGCGCCGTCCCCGATCCGGGCTACGGCCTGTTCGGCGGTTGCGACCTTGGACATATCCGGTTGCTCCCTAGTAACTAAATGGTTATTAATATGCCGGCAAGCCGCGCATCAATCAAGGCCAATATTCCCGCCCGCCTCGGCAGGTCGGGCGGGACGAACCGCAGGGAGACAGACCGGTGAAACCATATTTCGAGAAGACTTACCAACGCTCTTTCGGGACCTTCCCGCTGAAGGGGCAGGACTTGTTCGACGCGGTCCAGGCCGCGGCCGAGACCGGCTATCGCGCCTTCGACACCGCGCAGATGTATGAAAACGAATCCGACACGGGCGAGGCGCTGAAGGCAACCGGCCTACCGCGCGACGAGGTGCTGATCACGACCAAGGTGAACATCTCCAATTTCTCGGACGACGCCTTCCTCCCCTCGGTCGAGGACAGCCTGCGGAAACTTCAGGTCAGCCAGGTCGACGTTCTCCTTCTGCACTGGCCGACGCCCGGCGGCGACATCAAGCGATCCCTGCAACTGCTCCAGCAGGCCCATGATCGCGGGCTTACGAAACATATCGGCGTGTCGAACTATACTGTCCGGATGATGCGCGATGCCCGAGCCATCGTGGACGCGCCGCTGGTCACCAACCAGGTCGAGTTTCACCCGCTTCTGAACCAGGACAAGCTGCTGGCCGCCGCCACCGAGACCGGCATTCCGCTGTCGTCCTATTGCTCGGTCGCGCGCGGCGCGGTCTTCAAGCACCCGATCTTTGCCGAGATCGGCGAAACCTATGACAAGAGCGCCGCCCAGGTCGTCCTGCGCTGGATCCTGCAGAAGGGCGTGAGCATCAACACGATGTCGACCAAGCCGCAGAACATAAGGGCGAATTTCGACGTCATGGATTTCACCCTCTCCTCCATCGACATGGACCGGATCGACGAGATGACCCGGACCGGCTACCGGATCGTCGGCAAGGATCTCGTACCCTTCGCCCCGGATTTCGACTGAGCAAGCGCGAGGCGGCAGCTTGCAGGCCGCCCCGCACGCAAATCGCAAGATGTCAGCGGTTGCCGCGAATGAGGTCGGCGGCCTTTTCACCGATCATGATCGTCGGCGCGTTGGTGTTCGACCCGATCAGGCTGGGCATTACCGAACTGTCGCAGATGCGCAGGCCATCGACGCCGCGCACGCGCAGCTGCGGGTCGACCACGGCCATCGGATCGCCGTCCGCGCCCATCTTGCAGGTGCAGGTCGGATGGTACGAGGTCCGCCCGTATTGCCGGGCATAGGCCTCATAGTCGGCCTGCGTCCGCACCTCGTCGTCGGGAAAGCGGATCTTGCGGATGTATTTCCCGAGCGCCGCCTGTTCGAAGATCTCGCGGCTGGTCTTGACCCCCTCGACCGAGGTTTTCAGATCGTCGGGATGGCCCAGGAAATTCGGGTCGATAACGGGCGCATCCTCTGGCCTGGACGAGCGCAACCGGACCGTCCCGCGCGCCTTGGGCCGCACCGTATAGCTGTTGAGCGTGATCCCCGACGACCCCGGCGGCACGCTGGGCACGCCGGCCTCGGCCCCGGCGCCGGCCAGGAAATGAAATTGCAGATCGGGAACCTGTTGCCCCTGCGACGGATCGGAATGCCAGAAGGCCCCGCCCTCGACCACATTGGAGGTGACCGGGCCGGAGCCGAACAGGTAGTATTGCGCGCCGGCCCAGGCCATCCAGTGCCACTTGTTGTATTTGTCCAGGCTGTCATGGCCCTTCAGCTCGGCCACGATGTCGATGCCGAAATGGTCGTTGAGGTTCTCGCCCACACCCGGCAGGTCCGCCACCACGTCGATCCCCTGCGCGCGCAGATGCGCCGCGGGGCCCAGTCCCGACAGCATCATCAGCTTGGGCGTCCCGATGGCCCCCGAGGTCAGCAGCACCTCGGACTCCGCCCGCGCGGTGTGCCGGCCGGACTTGTCGGCAAACTCCACCCCCACAGCCCGCCCGTTCTCCACCACGATGCGGTTCACAAGACAGCCGGTCCGGACGCTCAGGTTGCCGCGCTTGAGCGCCGGGCGCAGGTAGCCCACGGCGGCCGAGCAGCGTTTGCCGTTCTTCGTCGTGGTCTGGTAGACGCCCGCCCCTTCCTGCACCGATCCGTTGAAATCGGGATTGTAGGGAATGCCGCGCTGCTGGCAGGCCTGCACGAAGGCGCGGGTCATCGGCTGCGGATCGGGAATGTTCGAGACGCTCAACTCGCCCTCGGTGCCGTGCCAGTCGCCGGCCAGGACCGTGTTGCCCTCGGATCGGATGAAGAATTTCCGGATGTCCTCGAAGGCCCAGCCATCGGCGCCCTCGTCCCGCGCCCAGCGGTCAAAATCCGTCGGGTGCCCGCGGGTGAACACCTCGGCATTGATCGAGGATCCGCCCCCGATCACGCGGGCCTGGGCATAGGGGATCTCGCGGTTGTTGGCGTGTTTCTGCGGCGTGGTGGTCAGACCCCAGGTCAGGGGGCCGGTGGTCATCTTGGCGAAGCCGACCGGCATGTGGATCAGCGGGTGCCAATCCTTGCCACCCGCTTCCAGCAGCAACACCCGGCAGGCAGGATCCTGCGTCAGCCGGTTGGCCAGGACGCATCCCGACGAGCCGCCGCCGATGATGATGAAATCATACCCCTCCGCCATGCCGATCACCTCACGCGATCCACGGGCTGCGTTTGCCGATCTCGATATGCACAGACTTGACCTGGGTATACTCCTCGACGCCATAGATCCCGGCCTCGCGGCCCCAGCCCGATTGCTTGAACCCGCCCAGCGGCAGTTCCGGCCCGCCCGCCAGCGTGGTGTTGACCCAGAACCGCCCGGCCTGCACCCGGCGGGTCACGGTCAGCGCCTTGTCGATATTCTTGGTCCAGACGCTGGCGGCAAGCCCGTATTCGGTGTCGTTGGCGATTGTGATCGCCTCGTCCACCGTGTCGAAGGGCAGGACCGTCAGGACCGGTCCAAAGATCTCCTCGCGGGCGATGGCCATCTCCGGGGTCACATCGGCAAAGACCGTGGGCGCGATGAATTGCCCCTGCCCCAGATCGACCGGTTCCCCGCCGCAGACCAGGCGCGCGCCCTCGGCCTTGCCCTTTTCGATATAGCCCAGGATCGTGCTGTTCTGCGCATCCGTGGTGATCGCGCCGATCTGCGTCGCCTCGTCCAGCGGATCGCCGACCACCGCACGGGCCAGCTTGTCGCGCACCATCTGCGTGACATCATCCGCGACCGCGCGTTCCACGATCAGGCGCGAGCCGGAGACGCAGCACTGGCCGGTGTTGAAGGCCATGCCGAAGGCCACGCCGTCGGCGGCATCCTCCAGATCGGCGTCGGCAAAGACGATCTGCGGGTTCTTTCCCCCCAGTTCCAGCCCGAGCTTCTTGAAGTTCGACCGGCCCGAGGCCTCGACCACGCGCCGCCCCACCGCGGTGGAGCCGGTGAACGACAGCATATCGACGCGCGGATGGTCCAGCAGCGCCTGCCCGATGGTCGCGCCGGATCCGGTCACCACGTTCATGCACCCGTCCGGCAGCCCTGCCTCGGTCAGGATCCCGGCCAGGATCAGCGTCGTCGCGCTGGTCACCTCGGAGGGTTTGGCGACGATGGTGCAGCCCGAGGCGAGGATATAGGGCACCCGCTCGCACAGGATCAGGAAGGGGAAGTTCCAGGGCGTGATGAGGCCCACGACGCCCACCGGCTCTCGCGTGACCAACCCGAACATCCCGTCACCGAGATTGTTGAAGCTGTCGCCATGCAGGCTGCGCGCAAGGCCCGAGGCATATTCGAACATGTCCGCGCAGCCGCCCACCTCGGCCCGCGCCTGGCTGATCGGCTTGCCGTTCTCCAACGTTTCCCAGTACGCAATCTCGTCGGCGCGTTCCCGGATCAGCGCACCGGCCCTGAGCAGGACGGCGGCGCGGGCCTGCCCGTTCAGCCCCGACCAGCGCCGGTCCTCGAAGGCCGCGCGGGCCGCATCCACCGCCCTGTCCAGGTCGGCGGCCGTGCATTTGGGAATCCGGGTCACCGGGCAGCCATGTCCCGGCGAGTTGCGCAGGAACACATCCCGCTCGCCCGCCGGAACGCTCTTCCCATCGACGTAAAAGCCGAAATCGCGGGGTTCGGCCGGCGGCGATAGCCGCGTGCTGTTCTGATCCATCAGTCTCTCCTTTTGCGCCCGGTATGGCCGCCTCGCTCAGGCCCGCCGGTCCAGCGCATGCCGCCAGTCGTTCCAGCCGCCATCGACCGAGGACGGCGCGGCGTGCCATTCCGGCATCGGCCGGCCGGTGGCGGGATCCTTGGCCGGAATGGGCAGCATCATGATGCGTTTGCAGGCGCGCTTGTAGTCCTCTTCCGACAGGAATTCCTCCTGGATGTCGTCCCAGTCGCGCCCGTCCGGATAGCCGCCGCACATGTGGATGTCCTCGGCCTGCGCCACCATCTCGTGGCTGACGCCGGCGGGCATGACGATCACGTCGCCCGCCTCGATGCGCACCCGCGTCCAGCCGCCCTCGCCCACCGACAGGTTGAACTCCATCCAGCCCTGGGCACAGCCCAGGCATTCATGGGTGGTCGAATGGAAATGGGCGTATTCGTAGATGCCCGGATAATCCCAGTTGTTGGACCAGCCGTTCGAGCGAAAGCGCTCCTTGATCGCGTCGGCGCCACCGCCGGGCACCGCTCCGCGATGCACGAGCAGCGGAAAGCGGCTGTTGGGGATCCTGCCCTGCGGCTGTGATGTATAGGCCTCGGTCTGCATCCTGTGTCCTCCCTTACGATGGCATCACGATCTGCGTCTTCAGATCGCCCGGCCTGTCGGCGATGGAGTCGAAGGCCGCCTGAATCTCCGCCAGCGGATAGGCGGCCCGGGTGAAGGCATCGGTTGCGATGCGGCCATACACCAGCAGCGTCAGCGCGTCATGCATGTCCTGCCCCATGCCCGCGACCGAGCCCTTGACCGAGTTTTCCTGCAGGATCGTGTCGAGGATCGGCAGCGCCAGTTCGGCGTCGGGTCCGGTCAGGCCGAAGGCCGCAAGGTGCCCGCCCTTGCGCATCAGCCGCAGCCCGGTCCGGTAGAGATCCGCCTGCCCCACGCTTTCGATCACCAGGTCGGCCCCGCGCCCCTGCGTGGCCTCCAGAACCGTCTGCCGCAGCGTGGCCGGATCGCTGACGCCGATATCGGCGCCGCAGTCCAGCGCCAGGGCCACGCGATCCGCCGCGATGTCGGTGACGATGATCGGTGCCGCGCCGATCGTGCGCAAAAGCTGCACATGCAGGTTTCCGATTGGTCCCGCGCCGATGACCAGGGCCGATTGCCCGAAGCTCACTCGCGCCTTGCGCGCCGCGCGCACGACGCAGGCCAGCGGTTCGGTCAGGGCCAGAACCGCATCGGACACCCGATCCGGCGCGGGAATGACCAGCCGCGCGGGAACCACCATGTGTTCGGCAAAGGCGCCGTCCATCGTGATGCCCATCTGCCGCATCTCGGGACAGTTGAGGATCTCGTTCCGCCGGCACCAGAAGCAGCGGGTGCAGCCGATATTCATGTCGACCACCACCTTGCCGCCCGGCGTCAGCCCGGTCACATCCGGCCCGAGCGCCGCGATGGTCCCGGTGAACTCATGGCCCGGGACCATCGGCAACTGCTCGGCCGCGTAGTGGCCGTGGAAGATGTGCAGGTCGGTTCCGCAGATGCCGACCCGCGAAATCCTGATCAGCGCCTCGCCCGGCCCGGGCTTCGGGATCGGGCGCTCCTCGATCTCGAAACGCCCCGGCTCGACAAGAACGGCCGCCTGCATCATTTCACGATCCGCATCTTCGAGCGGTCGATGGTCATGGCGATGGCGACGATCAGGATGATGCCGAAGATCATCTGCTGCATCGTCGCATCGACCTCGAGATAGACCATCGCGGTGCGGATCACGACCACGATCAGCGTGCCGACAAGCGTGTTGATGACGCCGCCGACGCCGCCGGTGAGCGGCGTGCCGCCCACCAGGACGGCGACGATGGCGAGGATCAGGAAGCCGTTGGCCAGATTGGCATCCCCGCCCGACAGCTTGACCGAGAACATCAGCCCGGCGATGGCCGCGAATGTGCCCGACAGCGCAAAGGCGAGGATCTTGATCCGATCCACATTCAGGCCCGAGGATACCGCGGCCAGCTCGCCGGCGCCCACGGCCTTGAGCGCGCGGCCGAAGGTGGTCCTTGTCTGCAGGAACCAGGCCAGCGCCAGCAGGATCCCCGCGATCACCAGCTCATGCGGCACGCCGGCCGTGGTTCCGAACATCCAGCCAAAGCTGGCATCGCGGGCCTCGGCATTCATCGACAGGGCGCGCTCGCCCGACAGGAACCGCGCACCGGACAGGGCGATGAAGCCCATGGCCAGCGTCGCCACGAAGGACGGCACGAACTGCCGCGTCGTGACCCAGCCCGAAACCGCGCCGATGGCGAAACCGGCCAGGACGCAGATGACCGCGACGAACACGCCGAACTGCGCCAGGTAGACCGTCGCCACGACCGTCACCAGGTTGGCGACCTGCTGCACCGACAGGTCGATCCCGCCGATATAGATCGCGAAGGTCATGCCAAGCGCCATGATGAACAGCGGCACGATGTCCGCCACCACCGACACCAGGCTGGCCGGGTTCAGAAAGGACGGGTTGAGCGCACCGACCAGCAGAACCAGCGCGCCCAGCGTGATCCAGGGGAAATACGGCTTGAGGGTTTCGAGTGACATGGCGCGTGGTCCTCAGATCATGTGATGCACGAGGTCATAAAGCGTGGGCTTGTCGCCCGGAGACCCGTCAAAGCGCTTCTGGAAGATGCCGTCCTTGAGCACGAGGATGGTGTGGCTCAGGCCGATCGCCTCTTCCAGCGTGTCCGCCACTAGGACGATGCCGGCGCCGGCATCGCTCATCTCGCGCACCATGTCATAGACATCCTCCTTTGCGCCGATATCGAGGCCGCGCGTCGGGTGATCCAGCAGGATGATGTCGGACCCGCCCGAGCGCCACTTGGCCAAAACGACCTTCTGCTGGTTGCCGCCCGACAGGCCGCCGCAATCCTTGTAGACATCCGGCGTCTTGATCCCCAGCCGGTCGATCCAGTGCTGCGCAAGCGCCTTTTCCTCGCCGATCCGCAAAACGCCGCCCGAGGCGTATCTGCGCATTTGGCTCAGCGTCATGTTCTCGTAGACGTTCATGCCGTTCACGATGCCCTCGACCTTGCGCTCGCGCGGGACATAGCCGACGCCGCGCGCGACCGCCTGCTGGGCGTTGGCCCGAGCATAGGGCGCGCCCTTGACCAGAACCGTGCCGGTGCTCGGCTGCTCCAGCCCGAAGATCGTGCGCAGGATCGCCTCGCGCCCGGACCCTTCCGTGCCGACCAGGCACAGAACCTCGCCCGGGTGCAGATCGAAGGAGATCTCGCTGAACTTTCCGGCTACGCCGACGCCGTCGAAACTGACCAGGGTTTGCGAGGGGTCGTAGGGCTTCTGCTTCTGCTCGCGATAGTATTCCTTGTCGACATCGCGGCCGACCATCTTGTGCTGGATCCTGTCGACCTCGGCGGTGCCCTGCGCCACCACGTCGACCACCGCGCCATCCTTCATCACATAGATCCGGTCCGAGAGCTCAAGCACCTCGTCCAGCCGGTGCGACACAAAGATGAACGAGGCCCGGCTGGTCAGTTCGCGCACCAGTCCGAACAGCAGCTCGACCTCTTCCTTGGCCAGGACCGAGGTCGGCTCGTCGAGCAGGATGACCAGATCGCCGTCGATCCGCTCTTCCAGCGTCAGCACCTTCGCCAGTTCGACAAGCTGGCGCTGCGCGAAGGACAGCTTGGAGGTCGTCATGGACGGGTCGATATCCATCTTGACCTTGCGCAGCTGGTGGCGCGCGGCCTCGGCCATCGCCTTCCAGTCGATCACGCCCCAGCGCACGAATTGCTGTTCGAAGCCCAGAAAGATGTTTTCCATCACCGTCAGGTTGGTGATCAGCGACTGTTCCTGGAACACCATGCCGATGCCATGCTCCATCGCCTGCCGGGGGTTCTGGAACCGCACGGTCTTGCCGTCGATGGTGACGGTGCCGCCATCCGGCTGATAGGCGCCATAGATCACCTTCATCAGGGTGGACTTGCCGGCGCCGTTCTCGCCGACCAGCCCCACAATCTCGCCGCGCCCGATGGTGAAATCCACAGCCTTGAGCGCATGGACCCCGGGAAACCGCTTGTCGACCTGGTTGAGTTGATACATCCGCCCGCCCCTATTTCACGAAGCTGATCGACCGGCGGTCGGTCGAGAGGATCACCGCGAGGATCACCAGGATGCCCAGCACCGCGTCCTGCACGTATCCGGGCAGGCCGATCACAACCATGCCGTTGCCGATGACAAAGACGATCAGCACACCGACCAGCGTGTTCCAGACGCCCCCGATCCCGCCCCAGAGCGCGGTGCCGCCGACGACGACCGCGGTGATCGACAGGAACATGAAGTTGTTGCCGGTCGCGGTCTCGGCGATCCCGATGCGCCCCACGGCCAGCAATGCCCCGACGGAAAAGAACACGCCGGCGAGGGTGAAGCCCATGATCCGGACGCGATTGACGTTCAGGCCCGAGGCGGTCGCCAGATCCTCGCCGCCGCCGACGGCATAGAAGTTGCGGCCCAGCGTGGTGCGCGTCTGGATGAACCAGGCCACCAGCAGGAACAGCCCGGCGACATAGACCATCAGCGGAAAGCCAAGCGCACGCTCGGTCAGAAGCCCGCGATAGAGCTCGTCCTCGATGCGGATCCGGTCGCCCCCGGTCATCACCATGGCCAGGCCGGTTCCGACAAAACCCATCGCCAGCGAGGCCATGAAGGAGGGGATCTTCAGCTTGACATGCACAAGCCCGTTGATGAACCCCAGCGCCGCCCCCACGAGCATGGCCAGCGGGATCGCCAGCCAGGCCCAGCTGGCCAAGGTGCCGCCCAGCCACAGGAAGCAGAAGGCGAAGGTGACGGCACAGACCGACACGGTGCCCTCCATCGACAGGTCGATGGAGCCCATGAGGATGATGAAGGTCACGCCGATCGCCACCATCAGCGCGGGCGACGCGGCGATCAGGATGCGCGCGAAGTTCCGGGTCGACAGGAAGCGCGGCTCCATCAGCGCGAAGAAGGCGCAGAGGACCAGCAGAACCAGCAGCGGCGCCCACTTGACCAGCGCTTCGCGTCCCAGTGCCGCGGAAACGCGCGTCTTTCCGGATGTTTCGGTGATGGCCAAGCTGCTGTCTCCCCAAAGCGGCGGCGCATGAATGATCCCTTGCCCGGGGCGTGGGACCGGGCCGACCGGGCACGGGACCCGGCCGGCCTTGTCGGGATCCTACTTGTAGACGATCGGGCCGTTCGACGGCCCCCAGAAGTCGGTCCAGTCATAGGTCGGCACGCTGTCGAGATAGTTGGCCTTGAACTCCAGCGCGTCGTCGGGCTGCACCAGGATCGTCGGGCCATAGAACTCGCGGTGTTCTTTGGGCTCTTCGGACGGTTTGAAATGGCCAATGGCCGCGTGATAGGCGAGCGAAGCGGTGATGCCGCCGCCCCAATGCGGGTTGGTGAACACGGTTGCCAGGATCTTCTTGTCGGCCACCAGCTGCACCGCCTGCGGGTTGCCGTCATAGGACACGATGGGCATGTCCTCGATGCCTTCGGCCCGCAGCGCCTCGAGCACGCCGTAGGCGATGGTGTCGTTGGCGCAATGCACGCCGGTGATCTCGTCGCCATAGCGGGTCAGGAAGGCCGACATGACCTGGTTGGCCTTCTGCGTGTCCCAATCCGCCGGCTCGGCGGCCAGCAGCTCGACATCGGGATAGTCCTTGAGCGCGTTCTTGAGACCCTGCAGGCGTTCGATCGCCGGGTTGTTCGACGCGATGCCGCCCAGATGCACCACGCCGCCCTTGCCGCCCATCGCCTCCAGCAGGATGCGCGCGGTCTGCTCGGCGGGACCTTCGTCGGACCAGCTCATATGGCTCACGTAGTTGTCGCCGAAATCCCACGGGTGCAGGTCGTCGGTCTTGTTCCACAGGGTCGAGACATAGGCCCCGGATGCGGCCACAGCCTCGACCACGGGACGCGCGTTGGGTGCGTCGTTGGTGTCGATGGCCAGCGCCAGGTTGCCGTCGGTCTTGGCCAGGATCGCCTTCACATCGGCCAGCGACTTTTCCGAGGACCCCTCGTTGATCAGGTGGGTCAATGCGTCCCTGGACATGCCCAGGCTTTCCACGAAGGCCTCGCCGCCGGACACGATCTCGTTCCAGTAGGGATTGGTGCGGTTGCGATAGGACCAGGCGATGGTCGGATCGGTCAGCGCGGCCCGCGCCATGCTTGGCCCCAGCGCGCCCAGGGCCGCCGCACCACCCAGCCCATAGGCCGAGGCGAACAGAAAGTTCCGGCGGTTGATTTTCTCTCTTTCGATGAAATCCTTGATGAATGTGGACATGGTTTTCCTCCCTAATCGGCGCGAAGCCGTCGTCATCGATCCACGTGCCGTCCACCTCTCGAACACGTCCGGCCCTGGATTCGATTCCACCGGATAGAAGCAAACAACGCACTAACTAGTTACTTTCTTTACTGCGGAGTCGTCAAGCCCTATGGTGGGTTTGGGCCACGCCTGTCACGGCCGGCGCCCAGAGCAACTCTTTGGCGTGAAGCGACCGGATGTGTGACCGGCACCGCGCCGCAGGAACGGGAATGGGTGAGGTCGATGGCGACGGGATCAGCGAAGAAGATGCGCGATGCGGACGCCACGCGGGCCCGCATCCTGGCCGCGGCGAAAAAGGAGTTCGCCAAAAGGGGTCTGGGCGGCGCGCGGGTCGATGAAATCGCCGACCGCGCCAAGGCCAACAAGCGGATGATCTACCACTATTTCGGCAACAAGGAGGATCTGTTCCGCATCGTCGTCGAAGAGGCCTATGTCGATATCCGGACCGCCGAACAGACCCTGGAGCTTGAGCATCTGCCCGCCCGCGAGGCGTTGGAGAAACTGGTGCGCTTCACCTGGGACTATTACCTCAAGAACCCGGAATTCATCACGCTGGTGAACAGCGAGAACCTGCACAAGGCGCGGCACCTGAAGAAATCGGAAAAGATCGAACAGCTGTTCCGGCGCTTTGTCGACATGGTTGGAGATCTGCTGGACCGCGGCGTCGAGGAAGGCGTGTTCCGCCCCGGCATCGATCCGGTCCAGCTGAACATCACCATTGCGGCCATCGGGTATTACTACATCACCAACCGCTTCACCGGCTCCATCGTCTTTCAACGCGACCTGATGGCGCCCGAGGCGCTGCAGGAACGGCTGGAGTTCAACATCGAGACGATCATGCGCCTGGTCTGCGTCTCTCCCTGACCGACACGTCCGGCGGGGCCGTCGTCCCGATCCGCCGCACCCGTTTTGCGGGAGGTCGGCCGACCGAACCAGGCGTTCGATTCGGATGTGGAACACGACGGCCGACCGGATTCCCCCTGGGGAATGGCACACAAAAAATCGAATTCCGCGGCGCGCGCGAAACCCCACCCATAGCGGCGTTTCACTGAGCCAAGGTGATTTCCCGCGTCGCCGCAGCATGGCTACAACCAAGGAAACACTTGAAAAACGCGCCGCGTCCGGTGATCCTTCCACAAGATGACGGGCCGTTTTGGACCCCAGAACCAGGCCCGCAAAACAGTCAATGGTTGAGCGCATCGCAACCAAAGCGGATGGATGCGCGTCCGGTTATCCGAAGCCGTTCCATCCGCGCCCGAAGCCAATCAGCCAACGGGGAGCGACATGGCCACCAGACACAGCCGGCGAAACCTGTTGCGCGGCCGGTTCCGGAAAACCGAAACACCGGCCATCCACCCGCCCGGCGCCCAACCGGACTTCGGGAACATCTGCGATGAGTGCGGCGACTGCATCAACGCCTGCCCCGAGGCTATTCTGATTTCCTCCAGCCGAGGCCCGGTGGTCGACTTTTCGCGCGGCGGCTGCACCTTCTGCGGCGAATGCGCCCGCGCCTGCCCCACCGGCGCGCTGCAGGAGGCGCTGGTTCCCGACTGGCCCTGGCGCGCCGAGGTGGGCGCGAAATGCCTCGCGTTCCAGGGCGTGTCCTGCCGCGCCTGCGAGGATGCCTGCGACCGCCGGGCCATCCGATTCCGACTGATGACCGCCGGCCGGGCGGTTCCCGTCATTGATCAGGATCAATGCAACGGGTGCGGCGAATGTGCATTTGTCTGCCCAGCACTGGCAATTGGTCTCGAGATTTCCCAAGCGTGTGAAAGGACCGTGACGACATGAACATTTGCGGATGCCTGGTCCATGTCACGCCGGATGCGGTGACGCGGGTCGCCGAACAGATGAACGCGATCGAAGGCGTGGAGGTCCACGCGACATCCGAGGACGGCCACCTGGTCGTGGTTGTCGAGGACACTCCGAATGAATCCGCGTCGAACCTCATCATGTCGCTGCACCAGATACCCGGCGTCCTCTCGTTGACGCTCAACTACCATCATTTCGAAGACCCTTCTCAACAGGCGCCGGACACGGCGCTTCAGCCGGAGAACTGACCCATGACAATTTCGGAATCCCGCCGGACGTTCCTGAAGGCCACCGCCGCGGCCAGCACCGCTGCCGCCGCCGGCATCCCGCTTGCCACCGGGCAGGCCGTGGCGCAGACCTCGGGCGGCGACATCCGATGGGACAAGGCGCCCTGCCGCTTCTGCGGCACCGGCTGCTCGGTTCTGGTCGGCACCAAGGAAGGCCGCGTCGTCGCCACCCAGGGCGACCCCGACGCGCCGGTCAATCGCGGGCTGAACTGCATCAAGGGCTACTTCCTGTCCAAGGTCATGTATGGCGCCGACCGCCTGACCACGCCGCTTCTGCGGAAATCGAACGGTGTCTATGACAAGAACGGCGAGTTCGAACCGGTCAGCTGGGACGAGGCCTTCGACATCATGGCCCGGAAATGGAAAGAGGCGCTGGCCAAGAAGGGCCCGACCTCGATCGGCATGTTCGGCTCGGGCCAGTGGACCGTCTGGGAGGGTTACGCCGCCGCCAAGTTCATGAAGGCCGGCCTGCGCACCAACAACATCGACCCCAACGCGCGGCACTGCATGGCCTCGGCCGTGGTCGGCTTCATCCGCGCCTTCGGCATCGACGAGCCGATGGGCTGCTATGACGACCTGGAGCACGCCGACACGTTCGTGCTCTGGGGTTCGAACATGGCCGAGATGCACCCGATCCTGTGGTCGCGTCTGACCGACACCCGCCTGACCAAGCCGGGATGCGAGGTGCATGTGCTCTCGACCTTCGAGCACCGCTCGTTCGAACTGGCCGACAACGGCATGGTCTTCAAGCCGCAGACCGACCTGGCGATCCTGAACTACATCGCCAACTACATCATCCAGAACGACGCCGTGAACCAGGAGTTCATGGACAAGCACGTCAACATCACCAGGACGGCCACCGATATCGGCTATGGCCTGCGCGACAACAACCCGCTGCAGATGGAGGCGGCCAACCCCAACTCGGGAAAGCTCGAACCGATGAGCTTCGAGGACTATGCCGCCGCCGTGTCCGAGTATACCGCGGAATACGTGTCCGAGCTGTCGGGCATTCCGGAGGCGCAGCTGGAAAGCCTGGCCCGGCAATATGCCGACCCGAACCGCAAGGTCATGTCGCTGTGGACGATGGGCTTCAACCAGCACACCCGCGGCTCCTGGGTGAACGGGCTGATGTACAACGTGCACCTGCTGACCGGCAAGATCTCGGAGCCGGGCAACTCGCCCTTCTCGCTCACCGGCCAGCCCTCGGCCTGCGGCACCGCGCGCGAGGTCGGAACCTTCGCGCACCGGCTGCCCGCCGACATGGTGGTGATGAACGACAAGCACCGCGAGATCTGCGAGACCGCCTGGAACGTGCCCGCCGGCACGATTCCGCCCAAGCCGGGCTTTCACGCCGTGCTGCAGAACCGAAAGCTGAACGACGGCGATCTGAACGCCTATTGGGTCCAGTGCAACAACAACATGCAGGCCGCGGCCAACATGAACGAAGAGGGTTTCCCCGGCTACCGGAATCCCGAGAACTTCATCACCGTTTCCGACCCCTATCCGACCGTCACCGCGATGGCCGCCGACCTGATCCTGCCCACCGCCATGTGGGTCGAGAAGGAAGGCGCCTATGGCAATGCCGAGCGCCGCACCCAGTTCTGGCGCCAGCAGGTCAAGGCGCCGGGCGAGGCGAAATCGGATATGTGGCAAGTGATGGAATTCGCCAAGCGCTTCACTGTCGAGGAAGCGTGGGGCGAGGAGCTGCTTGCCAAGAAGCCCGAGCTGCGCGGCAAGACCCTCTATGACGTGCTGTTCGCGAACGGCGTGGTCGACAAGTATCCGCTGTCGGAGACGGCCGAAGGGTTCGCCAACGACGACGCCGAGCATTTCGGCTACTACGTGCAGAAGGGCTTGTTCGAGGAATATGCCGAGTTCGGACGCGGCTACGCCCACGACCTGGCGCCGTTCGAGACCTATCACAAGACCCGCGGCCTGCGCTGGCCCGTGGTCGACGGCAAGGAAACGCTCTACCGCTTCCGCGAGGGCTATGACCCTTACGTTTCCGAAGGCGCGGGCGTGGAGTTCTATGGCAAGCCCGACGGCAAGGCCAACATCATCTTCGCGCCCTACGAAGAGGCCGCCGAGGCACCGGATGAGACCTATGACCTGTGGCTCTGCACCGGCCGCGTGCTGGAGCATTGGCACTCGGGCTCCATGACCCGCCGTGTGCCCGAGCTGCACCGGGCCTTCCCCTCGGCGCTGGTCTTCATGCATCCCGACGACGCCAGCGCGCGCGGGTTGCGCCGGGGCCAGGAGATCATGATCTCGACGCGCCGGGGCGAGATGCTCAGCCGGCTGGAGACCCGGGGCCGCAACAAGCCGCCCAAGGGTCTGGTTTTCGTGCCGTGGTTCGACGAGGGCCAGCTGATCAACAAGCTGACGCTGGACGCGACCTGTCCGCTTTCCAAGGAAACGGATTTCAAGAAATGCGCCTGCAAGGTCGAACGGGCCTGATCTGACCGCCGAGGAAGTCCGGAATGTCCGTCACCACGCACTCCATGTCCCCCCAGCGCCGGCGGTTTCTGATCGATACCGCGCGGATGGCGGGCGGCTGCGCGGTGGCGGGCTCCGCCCTCGCCTATCTGGCGCGGGATGCCCGCGCGCTCCCGGCCGAGGCTCTGCGCCCGCCCGGTGCGCTTGACGAGGAGGCATTTCTCTCGGCCTGCATCCGCTGCGGCCTCTGCGTCCGCGACTGCCCCTATGGCACGCTCAGCCTTGCGGATCTGGGCGAGGACGGTCCGGCCACCGGAACCCCCTATTTCACGGCGCGCGACGTGCCCTGCGAGATGTGCGACGACATCCCCTGTGTCGCCGCCTGCCCGACCGGCGCGCTCGATCCCGCGCTGGACGACATCGACGACGCGAAGATGGGCACCGCGGTGCTGGTCGACCAGGAGAACTGCCTGAACTTCCTCGGCCTGCGTTGCGACGTCTGCTACCGGGTCTGCCCGGTGATCGACAAGGCGATCACCCTGGAGGCGTCGCACAATCCCCGCTCGGGCCACCACGCGCTCTTTGCACCCACGGTCCATGCCGACCACTGCACCGGCTGCGGCGTCTGCGAGAAGAGCTGCGTGCTGCCCGAGGCCGCAATCAAGGTGCTGCCCGCCCGCCTGGCGCGCGGCAGCTCGGCGGACCATTACCGCAAGGGCTGGGAGGAGAAGGATGCCAAGGGCGCGCCGCTGGTCGAGGGCATCATCGACCTGCCCGACCGCCTGCCCGGGCCCGGCACCGACAACCTGGCCACGCCCGGCGGCTTCGAGCCCGCCTTCAAACTGCCGGGGGCAAGCCAATGAGCGCCCGGACGCATCTGGCCGTCGGTCAGGAGGCCATCGAGGCCAAGGGATGGTACGGCGCACATCGCTACCTGATCTTGCGCCGCGCCTCGCAGGTCTTCTTTCTGCTGCTCTTCCTGCTCGGCCCGTGGTTCGGCATCTGGTGGGTCACCGGAAATCTCGCCGGCTCGCGCAGCTTCGACCTGCTGCCGCTCACCGATCCGCTGATCCTGCTGCAAAGCGTTGTTGCCGGGCACCTCCCGGGGCTGACCGCGCTGATCGGCGCCGCGATCGTGGTGGCCGCCTATGCGCTGATCGGGGGGCGGGTCTATTGCTCGTGGGTCTGCCCGATCAACCCGGTCACCGACGCCGCGCACTGGCTGCATGACAAGCTGGGCCTGCCCAAGGGCTGGCAGCCGAAACGCGCAACCCGCTACTGGATCCTGGGCACCGTGCTGGCCGTGTCGGCCCTGACCGGAACCATCGCCTGGGAGTTGCTCAACCCCATCACCATGCTGCATCGCGGGCTGGTCTTCGGGATGGGCTTTGCCTGGGCGCTCGTCGCCGCGGTCTTTCTGTTCGACCTCGTGGTCTCGCGCCGCGGCTGGTGCGGCCATCTCTGCCCGGTCAGCGCCTTCTACGGCCTGCTCGGCGTCAAGAGCCTGCTCCGGGTCTCGGCGGTCAACCGGGCGGCCTGCGACGATTGCATGGACTGTTTCGCCGTCTGCCCCGAGAACCAGGTCATTTCCCCGGCGCTGCGCGGCAAGCCCGGGCAAAGCCCGGTGATCCTCTCGCCCGACTGCACCAATTGCGGGCGTTGCATCGACGTCTGTTCCGTCGATGTCTTCGCCTTCACCCATCGCTTCGATACCCGTGTCACCGAAACCCCGGCCGCCGGCCGGACCGAACAAACCGCCGCCTGAGCCATATCAAGGGAGAGCCAAGATGAAACTGCCGGTCATAGTGGGGGGTCTAGCCTTCGTCTCAACACTGGGCGTTGCCGGGCTGGCCCTGGCACAGTCCTCGGGACCCATTCAAAGCCTGCGCGGCGCCGATCTCGACGAAACGCGGCCGGCGGCCTCGAACTATCAGCATCTGGAGGGGCGCGAAGTGCGCAACTACCGCCAGCAGCCACCGCTCATCCCGCATTCGATGGAGCAATACCAGGTCGACCTGCGCACCAACCAGTGCCTGAGCTGTCACGACTGGACCAATGCCGGCGAGCGCGGCGCCCCGACCCTGTCGATGACCCACTATCTCGACCGTGACGGCAACCAGCTCGACAAGGTTGCAGGCACACGCTGGTTCTGCAGCCAGTGCCACGTGCCGCAGGCCAACGCACCCGCCTTGGTCGAAAACGAATTCCAGCCGTCCAACGTGTCGCGCTGACCAAAGATTGCGGGAGGTAACACCATGTCAAATCCTTCGGATCCCAAGCCGCCGCGCAAGGGCCTGATCCGCCGCCTCTGGAACGGGTTCTGGAGCCCGACCGGGGTAATCAGCATGGGTTTCCTGCTGATCGCGGGGTTCATTGCCGGCATCCTGTTCTGGGGCGCCTTCAACTGGTCGATGGATCTGACCAATACCGAGGAGTTCTGCGTCTCGTGTCACACGATGGAGACCAACCTCGGCGAGTATCGCGAGACGGTCCATTACAACAACCATTCCGGTGTGCGCGCGATCTGTTCGGACTGTCACGTGCCGCATGAATGGCAGTACAAGGTCAAGGCCAAGATCATGGCGGTCAAGGACGTCTATCACGAGGTGGTCGGCACCATCTCGACGCCCGAACAATACGAGGAACACCGCCTCAAGATGGCCTCGGCGGTCTGGCGCAAGATGAAGGCGAGCGACAGCCGCGAATGCCGCAACTGCCACGCCTTGGAATACATGGACTTCACCCTTCAGGAGACGCGGGCCGGCGAAAGCCACCAGAAGGCGATCGACGAGAACATGACCTGTATCGACTGCCACCAGGGCATCGCCCATGATCTCGCGCCCGGCTACATGGAGGAATACCAGAAGATCGTGGACGAGATCGCAGGCGAGCAGAGCGCCGCGGTCGGGGCACCGACAACGATCGATATCGCGGCCATCAGGGACTACCTTGCGATCGGCAAGGACTGACCACGCGACACCGCCGCCCCGACCCGGTCGGGGCGGCGCGAACTACTAAAAGAAAGGTTCACACAGATGCTCGGCTTTCTCGACTTCCTCGGCACCGTCGGCGGCAACATCCTCAGCCTGCCCGGGATTGTCGGCCTCGCGCTTGGCATGGCGACGCGCAACTGGATCGTCGCGGTGATCCTCGGGGCCGGCATCGGCGTGGTTCAAATGCTGCTGTTCGGCGGCATGCGCCCGACCCACGCGACATTTCCGGAATATGCCATCGCCATCGCTGTCGGCATCGCCGCCGCCCTGGTCGGCTGCGCGATCCGGCACAAGGGTGCGACGGTCTGACGGCCGGGCGCTTGGACCGCGAACACAGGCCAAGCGAAAACCGACACCTCACCAGAACCGATGAGCGGCCCGCCCGGACACTGGCGAGATCCCGCGTGCCTGGCAATCGGCCTTAGCGGGATTCAGCCTAACCATCGGTCGTGAAATCGGGTTTCCAGATTTTCCGCTGTAACGGGAACCGGAGCGTAACCATATCCGTTACACAAGAAAGTCCGGGAGTCAGACATGAACAAGACAGTTCTAGCCGTAATCGCGGTCGCCGTGCTGGGCATTGGCGGCTATTTCTACCTCAACGAGACCGGCACCAGCCTTGAGGAGGCCGTGCAGACCACCACCGAGACGGTTTCCGAAACCGCCGAAGACGCGGTGGAGACCGAACCGCAGGGCCTTGTCGACCAGGCCACGCAGGCGGCGGAATCCGCCTCGGACGCGATCAGCGGCACCGCCGACGACGCCGCCGAAGCCACCGAAACCGCCGCTCAGGAAGCCAGCGAAGCGGCCGAGGATCTTGCCACCGGCGCGGAAGAAGCGGCGCAGATCGCCGCCGACACCCTGGCCGAGACGGCGGATCAGGTGACCGAAAGCGCGGACAACGCCGCAGGTTCCATTGCCGACGCCGTCTCCGAAACGGCAGATCAAGACGGCGCGCAGGCCGAAAACACGACGGAGCCCGGTGCGGGCGCCGCGGACGAAACGGCCAGCACGGCGGGTGAGGCAACCGAGCCTGCAACCGGGACCGATACGAACACATTGTCCGAGTCGCTCGGCGACGCCATCGACCAGGGCTCGGACGCGTTGGCCGGCCTCACCGATCAGACGACCGGAACCCTTGGCGAGCCCGGCCTCGGGTTGACCGGCGGGCTGGGCGAGATCGGCGCCTTCACCAAGGAAGGCTTCGACTATGACAAGGCGCTGGCGATGCTCGAAGAGCGCGACCTGAGTTCCGAGGTGATGGACCGGGCCAAGGAGCTGCTGGCCGAGATGCGCGACAACCCCGACAGCTTCGCCGAGTCGCTGGCCAAGCTGAAGGAACTGATCAACGCCTGACGTGACCTGTATCGGCCGGCCCGTTCGCACGGGCTGGCCGATTTACGCGCAGGACGGTTTGACATCCCGCGCGGCCCCGTGATCTCGTGCCGTCACCAACCGAGAAACAGTGGAGCGCCCATGTCGATCATATCCCGAGACATCACCGTCGAGATCCGATCGCAGGTGCGCCCATGAGCGCCCTGCCCGAAACGATGCTGGCCCTGGTCCAGCGCCATGATGGATATTCGGACACCGCGACCGGGCCGGCCATCGAGGATGCCGCCCAGTGGCTGGAGGCGCGCGAGATCGCGCGGCCCGAGCCGGGACCGGGCCAGGTGCTGGTCCGGCTGCGCATGGCATCGGTCAACCCCTCGGACCTGCATTTCATCAAGGGCGAATACGGCCAGCCGCGCGTCAAGGACCAGCCGGCCGGGTTCGAGGGCTGCGGCGACGTGGTGGCCACCGGTGACGGCGCCGAGGCGCTGATGAACCAGCGGGTGGCCTTTGTCGCCGCCGGTGCCGGGGCCTGGGCCGAGTATGCGCTGGCCGACGCCCGAACCTGCATCCCGCTGCGCCCCGACATCTCGGATGCCGACGGCGCCGCGCAGATCGTCAACCCGATGACCGCGATGGCGATGGTCGACATCGCGCGCCAATCCGGCGAGGCATTCGTCCTGTCGGCCGCGACCAGCCAGCTGGGCAAGCTGATGTGCAGCCTGGGCCGCGACCTTGAACTGAAACCGATTGCCATGGTGCGACGCGAGGAGGCGGTCGAACCGCTGCGGGCGCTTGGCGCGCATGAAGTGCTGGTGACCGGCGATGCGCAGTTTTCCCGCAAGGCGGCGGATCTGTGCGGATCGCTCAAGCCGCGCGTGTTCCTCGATGCGGTGGCGGACCCGATTTCCGAGCAGGTCTTTGCCGCCATGCCCTCCGGCGCGCGCTGGATCATCTATGGCAAGCTGGGCGCGGAGAATCCCGAACTGACCCAGACCGGCCAGCTGATCTTCATGGGCAAGCGGATCGAGGGGTTCTGGCTGACCCGCTGGATGATGGACACAGCCCCGGAGGAGCAGATGCGCGTCGTGGGCGAGGTGCAGGCTCGCTTTGCCGACGGGCGCTGGCGCACCGACGTGTCCGACACGCTGCCGCTGCGGGACGTGGTGGCCAAACTTTCAGAATCGTTGAAGAAACCGGATGGAAAGGTGATGATCGTCCCGGGCTAGGGCGCGCGGCCACCGGGGAGGGTGGCGGCGGCGGGCAGAGCGGCCGCCACAGGGAGGACGGTGTTGGAGATTCTGCAGCTGTTGATCAGCGGGCTGGCGAATGGCTGCGTCTACGGCCTGATCGCGCTGGGCTTCGTGCTGATCTACAAGGCGACCGAGGCAGTCAATTTCGCCCAGGGCGACATCATGGTGCTGGGCGCCTTCGTCACCATCGGGCTGACCAATGCCGAGCATATGGGCCTGCCCTTCTGGGCCGCCCTGCCCGTCTCGATCGCGTTGCTGGCCGGGTTCGGCTATCTGGTGGAACGGCTGCTGATCCGGCCGATGTTCGGGCAGAGCCAGACCGCCGTGGTGATCCTGACCATCGCGCTGGGCTTCGTGATCCGGTTCGCCGTCGGACTGATCTGGGGCCATGACCCGCAAACCCTGCAGAACCCGCTGGCCGGTCGCGATCTGGCGCTTGCCGGGCTGGTCCTGGGGCTGGAGGACGTGGCGGTGATCGTGGTCACGCTGCTGCTGACCGGCAGCCTGTTCGCCTTCTTCAGTCGCACGCGCCTGGGCCTGGCGATGCAGGCGGCCTCGCAGAACCAGCTGGCCGCCTACTACATGGGCATCCCCGTGCGCCGGGTTCAGGGGCTGGTCTGGGCGCTGGCCGGCGCCGTGGCCTGCATCGCGGGCATCCTGTTCGCGGCCAAGGGCGCGGTCGATCCCAGCACCGGGCTGATGGGGATCAAGGCCTTTGCCGCGGCCGTGATCGGCGGCTTCGGCAGCCTGCCCGGCGCGCTGCTGGGCGGGCTGATCGTGGGCGTGATCGAACCCTTCGCCAGCCGCTACATCGCCGCGGGATACAGCCAGGTCGTGCCCTATGCACTTCTGATGGCAGTGCTGGTGTTCCGTCCGCACGGGCTGTTCAGCCAGATGCGCAGCAAGAAGGTCTGAGCCCATGCGGATCGTCTTCAAGACCGACTACGTGCAGGACATCCGCCCCTGGAAGGACCGGTATCAACTGGGCCTCTACCTGGCCCTGCTGGCGCTGGCCGTGGCGGCGCCCTGGCTGCTGGACGCCTTCTATCTGGGCGAGTTGACCAACGTGCTGATCTGGGCCGTCGCGGGGCTGGGCCTGATGGTGCTGACCGGCCATACCGGGCAGGCCAGCCTGGGCCACGCGGCGTTCCTGGCCTGCGGCTGCTATGCCAACATCATCCTGCTCGAGGCCGGGCTGCCGTTCCTGCTGGCCTTTCCGCTGGCCGGGCTGGTCACCGGGGTGGTGGGCGCGCTCATTGCCATTCCGGCCCTGCGCCTGCACGGCATCTATCTGGCGATCTTCACCCTGGCCCTGTCGATCCTGACCGACGACATCATCGTCCTCAGCGAGCCCTGGACCGGCGGCGTCTCGGGCAAATACGCCCCACCCATCAACCTTTTCGGCGTGATGGTCGACCGCTGGGGCACCCCCGCGCCGTTCTACTGGCTGACCCTTGCCGTCGTGGTTCTGGTCACGCTGGGCTACATCAACCTGCTGCGCGCGCCGCTGGGCCGCAGCTTCATCGCGGTGCGCGACAGCGAGGTCTCGGCACAGGCGATGGGCGTGGACATCGCCCGCACCAAGGCAGTGTCCTTCGGCCTCAGCTGCATGGTCACCGGCTGGGCCGGTGCGCTGATGGGGCTGTTCGCGGGCGCCTTCAACAACGAGACCTTCAGCGTGGTGATCTCGATCCAGCTTCTGATGATGATCGTGATCGGCGGGCTGGGCTCGATCCACGGGGCCTTTCTGGGCGCCATCGTCATCGGCTTCCTGCCGCAGTTCCTGTCCATCGCCAAGGAATGGCTGGCCCCGCTCACCGGCGGCGGCAGCGTCGCCATCCCGGGGCTCGAGTTCGGCGTCTTCGGCATGATCCTGATCGCCTTCCTGCTGTTCGAGCCGATGGGGCTCTATGGCCGATGGCTCAAGATCCGCACCTGGTTCGAGCTGTTTCCCTTCTACCGCAAGGACATGTTCAAGCGGCAAAAGACCTATCTGCGGACGGAGCGGCTGAAATGAGTCTGCTGGCGGTCGAGGATGTCACCCTGAAATTCGGCGGTCTGACCGCCGTGAACCGCCTGTCCTTCGCGGTCGACGCCGGCGAGATCTTTGCCATTGTCGGGCCCAACGGGGCGGGAAAGTCCACGGTGTTCAACCTGATCTCGCGCTTCTACACGCCGCAATCCGGCGCGCTGCGTTTCGACGGGCATGACCTGCTGGCGGTGCGGTCCAGCGATGTGGCCGCCCTGGGCGTCGCGCGCACCTTCCAGAATATCGAGCTGTTCGACCATGCCACGGTGTTGCAGAACCTGCTGGTCGGCCGCCACCGCCACCGCCGCAGCAATATCCTGTCCGAGATTCTGTTCACCCCGGCCGTGCGCCGCCAGGAGGTCGAGAACCGCGAGCGGGTCGAGGAGATCATCGACTTCCTCGACCTTCAGCCCTATCGCGACAAGATGATCGCGGGGCTGCCCTATGGTGTGCGCAAGGTGGTCGAGATGGCCCGCGCGCTGGCCACCGATCCCCGGCTGCTGCTGCTGGACGAGCCGGCCTCGGGGCTCTCGGTGGAAGAGACCAGCGACCTGCGCTGGTGGATCGAGGACATCCGGCGGCAGATGGGCATCACCGTCCTGATGGTGGAACACGACATGGGGCTGGTGGGCCAGGTCTGCGACCGGGTTCTGGCGATGGCCGACGGCGCGCAGCTGGCCTTGGGCACGCCAGCCGAGGTGCAGGCGCATCCGGCGGTGATCGAGGCCTATCTGGGGCATCCGGCATGAGCGACCCGGTGCTGAAGATCCGCAATGTCGAAAGCTTCTATGGCCCGATCATGGCGCTGCGCGGCGTGTCGCTGGACGTGGCCGAGGGGCGCATCGTGTCGATTCTGGGGGCCAATGGCGCTGGCAAGACGACGTTGATGAAGACCGTCTCGGGCGTCATGGATCCCGAAAAGGGCACCATCAGCTTCGACGGCGACGAGATCCAGGGGCAGGAGCCGCACCGGATCGTGCAGCGCGGCATCGTGCATGTTCCCGAAGGCCGCGAGGTGTTTCCGCTCCTGTCGGTGAACGAGAACCTGACGCTGGGCGGCTATTCGGTGCGGGACAAGGCGCAGGTGATGCGCGACCGCGACCTGGTGTTCTCCTATTTCCCGATCCTGGCCGAGCGCCGCGACCAGGAGGCCGGCACCCTGTCCGGCGGCCAGCAGCAGATGCTGGCCATCGGGCGCGGGCTGATGGCCGGGCCGCGCATCATGCTGCTGGACGAACCGAGCCTGGGCCTGTCGCCGCTGCTGGTTCAGGAAATCTTCGAGATCCTGCGGCGGCTGAACGCCGAACAGGGCATGACCATGATGCTGGTCGAGCAGAACGCCGCCGCCGCGCTGGAGCTGGCCCATGACGGCTATGTGATGGAGTTGGGCCGCATCGTCATGGACGGCCCCGCCGACACGCTGATGCAGTCGCAGGACATCCGGAACTTCTATCTGGGCGTGCAGGAGGACGGGACGCGCGAGGCCCGCCGCTGGAAGCGCCGGAAGACCTGGAGGTGACGATGCCCGCACGCCCCCTGCCCGACCAGACCGTGATCAACGGCGTGAGCGTCAATGCCGACCCTGTGCAACAGCCGGTGATGGTGGACGGCGCCGACACGATCGTGACCCTGTTCCGGCAACGCTGCGCGGCGCTGGGCCCGCGCACGGCGCATCGCGAGAAGGAGCTGGGGATCTGGCAGGCCTACAGCTGGGCGGATTACTGGCAGCGCGCCAAGTGGATCGGGCTGGCCCTGCGCCGCCTGGGCCTGACGCGCGGCGAGGTGGTCTCGATCCTCAGCGAGGACCGCAAGGAATGGCCGTGGTTCGACCTGGGCATCCAATGCGTCGGCGGCATCGCCTCGGGCGTCTACACCACGGATTCGGCGCAGCAACTGGCCTATCTGGTCAATGACAGCGACAGCCGGGTGCTGGTCGTCGAGAACGAGGAGCAGCTGGACAAGTTCCTGCAGGCCGAGACGCGGATGCCGGGGCTGTCGCATGTGGTCATCCTCGATGACGAGGGGCTGCACGAGCTGGATCACCCCAAATGCCTGACCGTCGAGGCCCTCTATGACATCGGCAAGCGGGCCGAAGCCGAGGCGCCCGGTGCCTTCGAGGCCGAAATCGACAAGGCACAGCCGCAGGACACCGCGCTGCTGATCTATACATCCGGGACCACCGGCAATCCCAAGGGCGCGATGCTGAGCCATGAGAACATCCTGGCCGCGATCACCGCCGGCCTGCACGGGCTGCCCTCGCAGGCCGAGGACGAACAGCTCTGCTTCTTGCCGCTCTGCCATATCCTGGAACGCGACGTGTCGATCTATTTCCCGCTGGCCACCAAGGCCACGGTGAATTTCGCCGAAAGCCCCGAGACGGTCTTTGCCAACCTACAGGAAGTGTCGCCCTCGACCTTCACCGCCGTGCCGCGCGTGTGGGAGAAGATCTATTCACAGGTGCGCATCCTGTCGCAGGAGGCCACGCCGCTGGGCCGGCTGGCCTTCGGCGCGGCCCTGAAGGCGGGGATGAGGCGTGCCGGTTATCTGGCTGATGGCAAACCGCTTCCCGCCATCACCGCCCTGAACTACAGGCTGTGGGACTGGCTGGTGCTGCGCAACGTGCGGCGGATGCTGGGCTTTGACCGGATGCGGCGCGGCGGCACCGGGGCGGCACCGATCTCACCCGAATTGCTGCGCTGGTACTGGGCCATCGGCGTGCCGCTGGTCGAGGGCTACGGCATGACCGAAACCGCCGGCATCGCCTCGATCAACACGCCGCAGGACAACCGGATCGGCACGATCGGGCGCGCGGTGCCGGGATACCGGATGCGCATCGCCGAGGATGGCGAGATCCAGACCTTCGGCCTCAACAACTTCCAGGGCTACTGGCGCAACAACGACAAGACAGCCGAGACGTTCACCGAGGATGGCTGGCTGCGCACCGGCGATATCGGCCGCATCGACGAAGATGGCTATGTCACGATCACCGGGCGGCTCAAGGACATCATCATCACCGCGGGCGGCAAGAACATCACACCCGCCGAAATCGAGAGCCGGCTGAAATTCTCGCATTACATCTCGGACGCGGTGATCATCGGCGACCGACGAAAATACCTCACCGCGCTGATCATGATTGATCAGGAGAATGTCGAGAAATACGCTCAGGACAACAAGGTGCCGTTCTCCAGCTTTGCCTCGCTATGCGCCGCCCCCGAGGTGCGCGCGCTGATCGGGGCCGAACTGGACGAGGTGAACCGGGAATTCGCGCGGGTCGAACAGATCAAGGATTTCCGCCTGATCGACGTGCTGCTGACCGCCGAGGACGAGGAACTCACCGCGACGATGAAGCTCAAGCGCGCCTATGTCGAACGCCGTCACAGCGCATTGATCGAGGAAATGTACGAATAATCATAACCTTCAAGGGAGAACTTCATGAAACATTTCATCCGAAACGCAGCCGCCGTCGGGCTGCTCGGCCTGGCCGCGCCCGGGCTGGCCCAGACCCAGGGGGTCAGCGATACCGAGGTCGTCATCGGCTCCGTCAATGACCTCAGCGGCATCTTCGCCGCCGTGGGCGTGCCCGCCACCAAGGGCGCGAACCTCTTTTTCGACAAGATCAACGCGGGTGGCGGCGTGCATGGCCGCCAGATCCGGTATGTCGTCGAGGACAACGGCTATCAGATGCCGCGCGCCATGCAGGGCTACAACAAGCTGCTGAACCGCGACAAGGTATTCGCCATGCTGCAAAGCCTCGGCACGCCGATGAACCTGGCCGGGTTCAAGCTGCTCGATCCCAAGGGCATTCCCAATGTCGCGCCGCTCACCGCCGCGCGGCAGATGCTGCAGGAGCCGATGCGCAACAAGTTCACCTCGTTCTCGACCTATTTCGACCAGGCGCGCGTGGGCGTGACCTACCTGGCCGGCGAGTTCGGCGGCACCGAAGTCTGCACCATGTACCTGCCCACCGATTTCGGCACCGAGATCCTCGAGGGTACCAAGGCCGGCGTCGAGGAGGCCGGGCTGACATTCGCCGCCGAGACCACCCACAAGCCCGACGAAACCGATTTCGTTGGGTCGCTGGGCAAGCTGAACGAGGCGGGATGCGATATCGTCACCATCGCGCTGGGTGTGCGGCAGGCGATCACGGTCGTTGGAACCGCCAAGAAGATGGGCCTCACCGACATGAAGTTCCTGGGCACCTCGGCCAGCTTCCTGACCGTGGTGGCGCAGGTGCCCGGCGGCGTGACCGACGGCTTCTATGCCGCTGCCAGCTGGCAGGACCTGTGGGCGCGCGCAGACGAGCCCGCGCCCAAGGCCTTCATCGAGGAATACCGCGCCGCGCATGGCGAGGATCCGGCGGGCTTTGCCATGCTGGGCTATTCCGCCGCCAAGATGATGGTCATGGCGCTCGAGGCCGCGGGTCCCGACCTGACTCATGACAGTTTCATCGCGGCGATGGAATCGCTGGACTACACGGATGACCTGGTGGGCAACGACATCGACTATGGCCCCGATGATCACCAGGGCGCCGACGCGGTCTATGTCAGCGTGGTCGAGAATGGCGGCTGGAAGAAGGTGCACGAGACCCAATAGGCGCCCGGGCCGCGCCGGGGGTCAGGCCGACCGGCTGCCCGGCGCGATCGACGCTTCCAGCAGGGATTGCGAATAGGGGTGCTGCGCCTGCATCGCGCGCAGCGCGCCCACCGCCATAACCTCGACGATCTCGCCATCCTTCATCACCGCCAGCCGGTCGCACATATGCCCGATCACCGGCAGGTCGTGGCTGACCATCAGATAGGTCAGCTTGTGCTCCTCGCGCAGGTCGGTGAGCAAGTTCAGGATCTCGGCCTGCACGCTGACATCCAGCGCCGAGGTCGGCTCGTCCAGCAGCACGATCTCGGGCTCACCGGCCAGCGCACGGGCGATCGCCACACGCTGCCTCTGCCCGCCCGAAAGCTGGTGCGGGTAGCGGAAGCGGAATTTCTGGCCCAGCCCCACATCGTCCAAAAGCCGCACGACGCGCGCGTCGATGTCGCGGAACCCGTGCAGTTGCAATGTCTCCGACAGCACCTGGTCGACCGAATGACGCGGATGCAACGAGGCATAGGGATCCTGGAACACCATCTGCACCTGGCGATAGAACGCGCGGTCGCGCTTGTGCCCGGTCAGCGCGCGCCCTCCGATCGAGATTCGCCCCGACCAGTCGGGCGCCAGCCCGGTGATGGCGCGCAGGATGGTGGATTTGCCGGACCCGCTTTCACCGACCAGGCCGAAACTTTCGCCCGGCTCGACGGTGAATGCCGCGCCCTTCACTGCGTCCACCCGGTCGGGGCCGTGGCCGAACCACACGTTCAGCCCGTCGATCTCGATCATGCTCATGCCTTGCCCCCCACGCTCGGAACCTCGGCCCAGGCGGGATCGCGGGTCAGCACGTCCAGCTTGCGGCGCGGCTGATCCAGGCGCGGCAGCGAGTTCAGCAGCCCGCGCGTATAGGGATGCTGCGCCTCGTGCAGGCGGTCGGCGGCGCAGGTCTCGACGATGCGGCCGGCATACATGATCAGCACACGGTCGCAGAATTCCGACACCAGGTTCAGGTCGTGGCTGATGAAGATCAGTCCCATGCCACGCTGCTTCACCAGGTCGTCCATGATGTTGAGAACCTGCCGCTGCACGCTCACGTCCAGCGCCGAGGTCGGCTCGTCGGCGATCAGGATCTGCGGGTTGGGGATCAGCATCATGGCGATCATGATCCGCTGGCCCATGCCACCCGACATCTCGTGCGGATAGGCGCGCATGACCCGTTCGGGGTCGCGGATCGACACCGCCTGCAGCATCTCCAGCGACTTGGCGCGGGCCTCGGCCTTGCCCACCTGGTTGTGCAGCAGATAGGCCTCCATGATCTGGTCGCCCACGCGCATCACCGGGTTCAACGAGAACTTGGGATCCTGCATCACCATCGAGATCCGCTCGCCACGGACCTTGCGCATCTGCTTTTCGCTCAGCCCCAGCAGGTCGGTGCCCTCAAGCGCCACGTGATCGGCCTCGACGATGCCCGGCGGCCGGATGAGCCGCAGGATGGCCCGGCCCGTCATCGACTTGCCCGAGCCGCTTTCCCCCACGATCCCAAGCCGTTCCTTGCCCAGGGTAAAGGACACCCCGCGCACCGCCTCGAAGATCCCCTGGCGCGTCGGGAACTTGACCCACAGGTCCTGCACGTCAAGCAGCGTCATTGCCCACCATCCTTCGGGTCCAGCACGTCGCGCAGCCCGTCGCCCAGCAGGTTGAAGGCCAGGCTGACGGTGAAGATCGCCAGCCCCGGCATGGTCGCCACCCACCAGTGATCGAGGATGAAGCGGCGCCCCTCGGAGATCATCGCCCCCCATTCCGGGCTGGGCGGCTGCGCGCCGAGGCCCAGGAACCCAAGGCCGGCAGCAGCCAGGATGATGCCCGCCATGTCCAGCGTCACGCGCACGATCAGCGACGAGATGCACAAGGGCCAGATATGCTTGGTGATGATCCGGATCGGGTTGGCGCCCTGCAGCCGCACCGCGCTGATATAGTCCGACGAGCGTATGGTCAGCGTCTCGGCCCGCGCGATCCGGGCATAGGGCGGCCAGGCGGTCAGCGAGATCGCCAGCACCGCGTTCTCGATCCCCGCCCCCAGCGCCGCAACGAAGGCCAGCGCCAGCACGAGGCGCGGAAAGGCCAGGAAGATATCGGTGATCCGCATCAGCACCACGTCGGCCCAGCCGCCGGTATAGCCAGCGATGGTACCCACCAGCAGCCCCGCCAGCGGCGCGATCAGCGCCACCAGCGTCACGATGTAGAGGGTGATGCGGCTGCCATGGATCAGCCGGCTGAGGATGTCGCGGCCCAGGCTGTCGGTGCCCAGCACATGCCCCTCGGTCCCCAGCGGCAGCAGCCGGTTGGCAAGGTCCTGCGCATAGGGGTCATGCGGGGCCAGAATCGGCGCCAGGAAGGCCATCAGCAGCAGCGCCACCAGAATGCCCAGTCCGAACATCGCCATCGTGTTCGACCGCAAGGACAGCCAGCCCTTGTAGAGGCTGGCCAGCCGCGCGTGACGGCGCGATGTCGGCGCGTCGGTCAGCAGCCATTGGCGCAAGGTCATGTCGCTCATTTCGACCTCGGGTCGAAGACCTTGTAGAGAAGGTCCGAAAAGATGTTGAGACAGATGAAGATCAGCCCGATCACCACGGTGCCGCCCAGAACCGCGTTCATGTCGGCGCTGAGAAGTGCTGTGGTGATGTAGCTTCCGATGCCCGGCCAGCTGAAGATGATCTCGGTCAGGACCGAGCCTTCCAGCAGGTTGGCATAGCTCAGCGCGATCACCGTGATCAGCTGGACCCGGATGTTCTTGAACGCATGCCCCCAGATCACCGCGCGTTCCGACATGCCCTTGACGCGGGCGGTGGTGACATATTCGGCGCTCATCTGTTCCAGCATGAAGCTGCGCGTCATGCGGCTGATATAGGCCAGGCTGTAATAGCCCAGCAGCGAGGCGGGCAGCACGATATGGCTGAACGCGTTGCGGAACACGCCCCATTCACCGGCGATGGCGCTGTCCAGAAGGATCATGCCCGTGCGCGAGGGCACGATGTCCTGGTAGAAGATGTCCAGCCGCCCCGGCCCGCCGACCCAGCCCAGGATGCCGTAGAAGATCAGCAAGCCCATCAGGCCCAGCCAGAAGATCGGCATGGAATAGCCCACAAGCGCCACGACGCGGGCGATCTGGTCGATCCAGCTGCCCCGGCGCACGGCGGCGATCACGCCCAGCGGCACGCCCAGGAACACGCCGATCAGCGTGCCCAGCGTCGCCAGTTCCAGCGTGGCGGGAAACACCCGCGCGATATCCTCGGACACCGGCCGCGCGTTCAGCAGCGACATGCCGAAATCGCCGCGCACCACGTCCCCGAGGTAGTAGAGGAATTGAACGATGATCGGCTTGTCGAGGCCAAGCTGCTCATAAACCGCATCATAGGTCGACTGGCTGGCGCGCTCTCCCACGATCGCCAGCACGGGGTCGATGGGCATCACCCGGCCGATGACGAAGGTCACCAGCAACAGGCCCAGCATGGTCACGCTGATCGAGCCCAGCGTGACGAGCGTGCCCCTCAACCAAGGGGCGAGAGGCGCCCGGGGGTGCCTCTCGCCTTTGTCTTCGGTCAGTGCCATTTACTTGGTCACGGGCCAGTAGGATACGGCGGTGGTCGCGCCGCCCAGGTTCAGGTTCTCGACATTCTCGCGCATCGCCGCCTGTTCAATCTTCTGGAACATGATGGCAAAGGGCGAGGTTTCGCGGAACTGCGACTGGATCTCCGCATACATCTCGACCCGCTTGTCGCGGTCGTTCTCGACCACGGCGGCGGCGGTCTTCTCGGTCAGCCCGCCAGTGTCCCAGCTGTTGCGCCAGGCCAGAAGGCCGGTGGCCTGCGCCTCGTCCGAGTTGTCGGGGTTATAGGCAAAGGTGCCGGCATTGGTGTGCGGGTCGGGATAATCCGGCCCCCAGGCGCCGATATAGACGTCCAGTTCCCGCGCACGGTAGCGGGCCAGGATCTGCTTGGCGGTGCCCACGGTGATGTTGAGCTTGATGCCCACCTGCGCCAGCGCATTCTGATAGGTCTGCGCGATCTCGATACGCTCTTGCGCCTCGCGCACGCCCGCCTCGATCTCCAGCCCTTCGGGCACACCGGCCGCGGCCAGCAGTTCCTTGGCCTTTTCGACATCATAGGTGAACGGGTTTTCGTCCACCGCACCCAGGAAGGTGCGCGGCAGGAAGTTCTGGTGGATCGTGTACTGACCGCTCAGGAAACTGTCCTGCATGCCCTGGTAGTCGACCAGGTATTTCATCGCCTGGCGCACCTCGGGCTTGGACAGCTCGGGATGTTTCTGGCTGAAGGCCAGATACATCAGCCGCCCGCGCAGCTCGTCATAGATCTTGACGCCTTCGGCCTCGGCGGCGCCTGCAATGTCCTCGGGGTTGAGGTTGCGGGCCACGTCGATATCTCCACGCTCCAGCAGCAGCCGCTGGCTGGCGCTTTCCTGCACGTGACGCACGATCACCCGCTCCATGTTGGGCGCGCCGAGATAGAAGTCGGGGTTGGCCTCCAGCGTCACGCTTTCATTGGGCTTCCAGCTGACCAGCTTGTAGGCGCCGGACCCGGCCGAGTTGGTCTTGAGCCAGGTATTGCCCATGTCGCCGTCGACCTCGTTCTCCATCACCGTCTTCATGTCGACGATGCCGCCGATGGTCGAGGTCAGGCAGTTCAGGACGAAGGAAGTCGCATAGGGCTTGTCGGTGGTGATCGTCACCGTGTTGCCGTCGGCCACGATGGTCTCTTCGACATTCTCGGCGGTAAAGCCGAACTGGGTCAGGATGAAGGCCGGCGTCTTGTTCAGGATCACCGCGCGGCGCAGCGAGAACTCGACATCCGCCGCTGTCACCGGGTTGCCGGAATGGAATGTCAGCCCCTCGCGGATGGTGAAGGTGATCGTCTTGCCGTCATCGCTGACGGTCCAGCTTTCGGCGATTTCGGGCTGATATCCGGCATCCAGGTTCGCGGGGTCGAAATTCACCAGCTTCATGTAGACGTTGCGGCTGACATCGGATCCGGCGAACTCGAAACTTTCGGCCGGGTCCAGCGTGGTGATGTCGTCGATGCGGTTGGCGATCACCAGCATGTTGGGCGGGGTTTCGGCCCAGGCCGCGCTCATCGGCGCGGTCAGCGCGACCGCCAGGCCCAGCACGGCGCCGGACAGCAATCGGTTCATGGCATTCATTTTTGTCATCCTCTCCTGTTTCTTTCCTTGGTTTCGGCCTTGCGCCCCGGTCAGGACCCCCAGGTCTTTTCCAGCACGCGCAGCCAGTTCTCGTGACAGAGTTTGGCGATCAGCGTGTCGCCATAGCCGCGCTCTGTCATGGCCTGCCGCAGTTTCGGCAGATCCGCGACGGTGGTCAGCATCTGGGGCACCACCGCACCATCGTAATCCGATCCCAGCCCCACCCGGTCCTCGCCCAGAATGCCCATCAGGTGATCCAGATGGTCCAGCATGACCGAGATCGGGACATTCGCGTTCATCTGCCCGTCCGGGCGCAGGAAGGCAGCAGCAAAGTTCACCCCCACCATACCATCGCTTTCCGCGATGGCGCGCAACTGTTCATCGGTCAGGTTGCGCGAATGCGGGCAGATCGCATGCGCGTTGGAATGGGTGGCCACCAGCGGCTTGTCGGAATGGCGCGCCACGTCCCAGAACCCGGCTTCGTTGAGATGCGACAGATCCAGCATGATCCCCAGCGCGTTGCAGCGCCGCACCAGCCGGATGCCGTGATCGGTCAGCCCGGCGCCGATGTCGGGGCTGGACGGATAGCGGAACGGTACGCCATGCCCGAAGATCGTGCTCCGGCTCCAGACCGGCCCCAGCGAGCGCAGCCCCGCGGCATGCAGCACGTCCAGCATGTGCAGGTCCGGGTCGATCGCCTCGGCCCCTTCGATATGGAAGATGGCGGCCAACCGCCCCGCCTGCAGCGCCGCGCGCATGTCGGCGGCGCTGCGGCAGACGACCAGCGCGCCGGCGCGTTCCAGCTCCAGCAGCGTCGCGGCCTGGCTCAGCACCACGGGCACCGCGTCCTCCCAGTCGATCGGCTCGGGCAGCGGCAGATCGTATTTGGGCTTGGACATCTCCTCCATCTTGAACTCGCGGTCGGTGGGCGACGGCACGTAGACCGCGAAGAACCCGCCGCCGAAGCCGCCGGTGCGCGCCTTGGGCAGATCCAGCGCCCCGTCGAGCCCGTCGAGGAACCCTTGCGCCCGCGCCGGCCCCCCGGCCCGGTAGAGCTTGAGCAGAACGTCGTTGTGACCGTCGATGATCGCCGGTTGCGTGGCCGCCATCGTCTCTCCTTCCTCGGTTGCCGCAACCTTAGGAAAAGAAATTTGCATGGGTTAGGGAAAACTATATGACTGAAACTCATAGACCTAACAGGTTTTCGGGAAGGCGCGGCAATGGCCAAGACCACGACATGGCACTCCTTGCCGGAATATTTCGCCCTGCGCGCGCTGATGCAGGCCGGCACCACGACCGGGGCCGCGCATCAGCTGGGCCTGTCGCAATCGGCGGTCAGCCGATCCGTCGCCAGTCTGGAGAACCGCCTGGGCACACCGCTCTTCGAGCGCGAGGCAGGACGGTTGCGCCCGACGCAGGAGGCGGTGCGGCTGAACCGGCGCCTCGACCCGCTCTTCGAGGCGCTGGGCCGGATCGACGGACCCACCGAGCCGGTCCAGGAGACGCTCAGGATCATCGCCCCGCCCTCTTACGCGCACCGGTTCCTGGTGTCGCAGATCAGCAGCTTCCTGCGCATGAACCCGGCCTTCTTCGTGAGCCTCGAGGTCAATACATCGGACGAGGTGACACGCGGCATCCTCGATGACCGGTTCGACCTGGGCATCACCGGCGTCGAGCAGAGCCGCGCCGGGGTCAAGATGCTGCCCTACCGGGAATCCGAGGCGGTCTGCGCGATGCCGCGCGATCATCCGATGGCCGAACAGCCCCGGATCACCCCGCGGGAGCTGCATGACCAGCCGTTGATCGCGCTGACCCGGCGCCACGCCCGACGCGGCCAGCTGGAGCGCCTGCTGCACCAGTCCCGCGCGATCCCGCGGATCGTGGCCGAGGTGTCCACATCCTTTGCCGCGGTCGACCTGGCAAAGGAGGGGCTCGGGATCGCCGTGGTAAATCCCTTTCCGCTCTTCCACTACCGGTCGGACGACCTCGCCTTCGTGCCTTTCGCCTCGGACATGCGCTATCGCAGCTACTTCATCCTGTCCGACACCCGCCCCATGACCCGCACCGCGCGGGTGTTCATGCGCCATCTCCGCCTGAACACCCCGCCGGACCCGTTCTCGCGCAAGGGCTGGGCCGGTGCCTAGCCGGCCGCCTGCCAGCGACCCGCGAAATCGAACGCCTGGTCATATCCGAACAGCGCCGCCGCCCCGCCGGTATGCAGGAACACCACCCGCTCGCCCTTCTTGAAGTGGCCCTTGCGGATCAGGTCGATGAACCCCGCCGCACCCTTGGCGGAATAGACCGGATCGAGCAGGATCGCCTCGAGCTCGGCGAACATGGCGATGGCCTGCATCCCGCCCTCGGTCGGGATGCCATAACCCTCGCCCACGTACTCGGTGTTGGCCACCACATCCGCGCGGTCGACCACGCCCGCGCAACCCAGCTTTTCGGCGGTGGCAACGGCCAGGTTGAACACGTTTTCCTCCTGCTTCGCCCTGGGCGCACGCACCCCGATCCCCAGCAGCGGGATCCCGGCATTCATTGCCTTGAGCCCGGTGATCAGCCCGGCCTGGGTGCCCGCGCTGCCGGTGGCGTGAATGATGTGATCCACCCTGAGACCGCGCTCGTTGAACTGGCCCAGCATCTCGAAGGCGCAATTCACATATCCCAGCGCCCCGGTCGGGTTCGATCCGCCGCCGGGAATGGTGTAGACCTTGCGCCCCTCGGCGCGGAACCGGTCGGCCACGGCCTCCATCTCGGCATTCATGTCGCCGCCGCCGGGCCGTTTCTCGGTGGTGGCGCCGTGCAGGTGATCCAGCAACACGTTGCCGTTGTTGTTGTAGTTGGCATCGTTCGACCCGGTGCGATCCTCGAGCAGGATGTGGCAGGCGAGGCCCATCTTGGCGGCGAAGGCGGCGGTCTGACGGGCGTGGTTCGACTGCGTCGCGCCCTGGGTCATCACCATATCCGCGCCCTGCATCTCGGCCTCGGCCATCAGGAATTCCAGCTTGCGGGTCTTGTTGCCGCCGGTGGACAGGCCGGTGCAGTCGTCGCGCTTGATCCAGATCTCGGGCCCGCCCAGCTCGGCGCTCAGCCGGTCGAGCCGCTCCAGCGGCGTGGGCAGATGGGCGAGAAATCGACGGGGGAAACGGGCCAGATGCATCGGTGGGATCCTTCCAAGTTGCGCGTGTTATCACATACACCGGCTGAAGCCGCCGTTCTAATGCGAAATGCGCAAGGTGACATGCAGGACTTGCATTTTGAGAGCGGCGGACATCAACTGGCACCATGCGTCAGGAATGGCTGGACGATATCCTCGCGGTGCTCGATGCCGGCTCGTTTGTCCGCGCCGCCGAACGCCGCAACATCAGCCAGTCGGCCTTTACCCGCCGCATCCGCACGATCGAGGCCGGGCTGGGCGCACCGCTGTTCGATCGCGCGCGCAAGCCGGTGACGCTGCTGCCTGCCCTGCGCGCACAGGAGGTCGAGATGCGCCGCCTGGCCGCCGACCTGCGCAGCCTGTCCGAGACCCTGCGCGAGGCGGCCGACGGGTCCGGCCGCAGCGTCTCGCTGGCCTGCCAGCACGCGATCACGACGACGGTATCGCCGCGGCTTGTGCGGGCCTTGTCGGTGGCGGGCTGGGGATCGGTGCGGGTCCGCTCGGGCAACAGGGACGAATGCCAGGTGCAGCTGATCTCGGGAGAGGCCGACCTGGTGGTGCGCTACGACCGCCCGTTCCGGTCCGCCGACATGGCGGGTGACGCGTTCGAGGCGGTCACGCTTGGCACCGAACGGCTGCTGCCGGTCTGCGCGCCGGCGATCCTGCCCGCGCTGGACGCGGGTCGCCTGCCCGCCATCGTCTATCCGCGCGAGGTCTATCTGGGCCGGGTCGTCGAACAGGAGGTGTGGCCCGCCCTGCCCCCTGGCACGATCCTGCAGCGCAAGGCGGAAACCGCGCTGACCCTGGCGGCCTGCCGCTATGCGCAAGACGGGATCGGCGTGGCCTGGCTGCCGCAATCCATGGTGGCCGAAGACCTGGTCTCGGGCCGCCTCGTCTCACCACACCGGGCCGGGCCGGAGGTGCCGCTGGAGATCCGGCTGCTGCGGCTGGCAACCCCCCAGCGCGCCGCGGCACGCGACGCCTGGGAGATTCTGACCAACCTGCCGCCCGACGCCGCGCCCTGACGGCGCGGGACGGACAACGGCGGCTCAGGCCGCCTTGCGTCCGCGCGACCTGCGGCGGCGCGACCGGCCGGGTGCCGCGGGCTTGCCGGCAGCACCGCCGCCGGGCTTGCGGTTGCGTCCGCCCGGACGCCCCTGGCGCCGGTCGGCGCCGTCGGCATCGCCGGCCAGCGGGCTGGTGCCCCCGGCGACCGGAATCTCGACCTTCATCAGCTTCTGGATCTGGCGCAGCAGATCCGCCTCGTCCGGCGCGCAGAAAGCGATGGCCTCGCCCTCGCGCCCGGCGCGGGCGGTGCGGCCGATGCGGTGCACATAATTGTCGGGCACGGCCGGCAGGTCGTAGTTGATGACATAGGCCACGTCCGGAATGTCGATGCCGCGGGCCGCGACGTCGGTGGCGACCAGAACCTTCACGGTGCCGTCCCGGAACGCCTTGATGGCACGGTCGCGCTGGCCCTGGCTCTTGTTGCCGTGGATCGAGGCGGCGTTGTAGCCATCGGCCACCAGCCCCTTCATCAGCTTCTCGGCGCCATGCTTGGTGCGCGCGAAGACAAGTGTCAGCGCGTCCAGGTCCCGCGACAGGATTTCGCGCAGCCGGCCCGGCTTGGCCGGCTTGTCCATGAACAGGACCGACTGGGTGATCTTGTCGGCCGCCTTGCCCGGCGGGGCCACCTGCACCCGGCGCGGATTGGTCAGATAGGCGCGGCTCAGCTCCTCCATCTGCTTGGGCATGGTGGCCGAGAACAGCATGGTCTGGCGCGGCGTGCCCAGGCGCGCCGCGATCTTGCGCAGCGCGTGGATGAAGCCCAGGTCGAGCATCTGGTCGGCCTCGTCCAGCACCAGGTGGCGCACCTGGCCCAGGTCGACGTCGCGGCGGTCCATCAGGTCGATCAGGCGGCCCGGCGTGGCGACCAGGATGTCGGTGCCGCGGGCCAGCGCGTTGATCTGCCGGTTGATCGACTGCCCGCCGACCACGGTGGTCACGCGCAGCTTGGTATCCTCGGTCAGCGTGCGCAGGCTGTCGGCGATCTGGTTCACCAGTTCGCGCGTCGGCGCCAGGATCAGCGCCTTCGATGTCTTGGGCGCCGGGCGGCCCGGCTCGGCCAGCAGGTGATCGACCAGCGGCAGGCCGAAGGCCAGCGTCTTGCCGGTGCCGGTCTGGGCCAGGCCGAGCACGTCATGCCCTTCGAGCGCCAGCGGAACCGCCTGGTTCTGGATCGGCGTGGGTTGGGAGAATCCGATGCGCGACAGCGCATCGTTCAGGGCCGGCGCAAGGCCGAGCATTTCAAAATCGAACAAGTCTTATCCTTTGTAACCGCATCCGGCAAAAGACCGGACCGGACTCATGTCCAGCGCCGCGCAGGATTGCGCGGGACCAGGGTGTGGCGCGGCCTCGGGACCTCGCGGGCGTCTCCCGCGCTGTCCGGCCTTTGCGTCAAGAACCCTGCGTGAGTGGGAACTGGAGGTATGGTTTTGCGCTGGTGCGCCCCGGACCGGGGCGCGGCATGCTCACGCGGCTGCGCAGCGTCCAGCCCGATGTGGGCCATCCCTGCCCCGGTGTCAAGCCTTGCTTTGCAGCTGCAGCATGCCACCGCCCGTGCCTTTGGCTCGCATCACGCCGCGCGGCGCTGCGGCCCGGCCACGGGTTCCCAGCGCAGGCCCGGACGATAGCGCGCGCTCACCCGGCCGCTTTCGAGCGCGAGCAGGTGCAGCCATCCATTGTCGAACAGCGCCCGCACCCCGTCGTGGCGCGACAGGATCCCGGTGATCGCCTCGGTCGGCGCCTCGACCATCACGGTCAGACGCAGCGGGTCGTGCATCAGGCGTTCGCCGTCATGCACCGACTGCCACGGCAACCCGGCGCGCAGCTTTCCGCCGTTGCCCTGCACCACCCCGATGCCGCCCACCACGTTGTGGATCAGCTTGTTGCCCGACCCGAACAGCGCCGGCGCCGTGGCCGAGCCGTAATATTGCAGGCTGATCCAGCTGGCGACCACCACCGGCGCGGTCAGGATCAGCTCCAGCACCGAGAAATCCCGGTCCGCTCGCCAGTCATAGGAATGCAGGAAGGTCCGCCCGCCCAGATCCTCCCCCGCCGTCGCCGCGCGCGGGGCACAGATGAAGGCGGCGCAACCGGCCAGCCCCCATTCCGGCCGCAGCTCGGCCCAGTCGCTGGCCCGCGCCTCGACCGTCCGCGACGCGCCGCGCGGCAACCGCGCCCGACGCTCGGCCCGGGCCAGCGCGGCGGCCTGGTCCAGCCAGGACCGCGCCTGCGCCAGATCGGCCCGGTGCGTCAGGGCAGGATCGTCGGGATAGAGCGTGACGGCATCCGTCGTCGTGTCATGTAACCCGGCCAAAAACACCGTGTCCGCGGGCAGATCGATGCCATGCGCCGGCAGCCCCTGCCGCGTCTCGGGATCGTTGAGCAACCGTGCCAGAAGGCGCGCCGACACCTCGCCGGTATGCCCACCGCAGGCGCCGCAGTGATAGGCGCTCTCATGCGGGTTGTTGGTCACATTGGCGCCATGCCCCAGCAGCAGCACCAGCCGGGCATGCCCCTGCCGCATCGACATCGCGCCCAGAACCGCCGCGGCGGTCTCGGCCTTCTGCGCGGGCGTCAGGGCCTCGCGGAACCGTGACGGCGGGCTCTCGCGCCGCGCCGGCGCGGCCAGCCCCAGAGCGTCGCGCACCAGCTTGCCGGCATAGAGCGGCCCCGCCGCCTCGACAAAGGCAAAGGACGACACCGCCGCCTGCCGGAACCGACCCCAGGCCCGGCGGGCCCGCGCGCCGATCCTGAGCGCGGTCTCGCTGGCCGGGTCGCCCTGCGAGGTCGTGTGCAGCCCGGGCGTTAGCAGGACCGGCAGATGAGCCTCCTCGACATCCGAGGCCTGCGGCGCGTGCGACACCGGCAGGCCGAAGAAGCCGGCAAAGCCCACGGTCTCGATCCCGCCATCGACGCTTTCCAGCGCCCGGCGGAACACCTCGGAGCGCACGTCGATGCAGAACGCACCCTGAAGCGCCGGGCGTGGCGCGTCCGCCTGGGCGTCGACCCCCGGCAGTGCGTCGGCCAACCAGCGCTGATACGCCCGCTCGGCGGCCTCCTGCAGGATCGCGTCGATCACAAGCTCGCGGCCGGGCGCCATCGGTTCCGCGCAGGCGGCCAGCACCTCGTTCCAGCGGCCTGAGATCCGGTCGCCGCAGTGTTCGAACAGCGCCTCTTCCCAGACCAGCCGGATCGCCAGCAGATCCATGAGGCTGGCATCGGTGTCGCCTGCAAGCTCGGCCTGCCACAGCAGCCAGCGGGCATGCTGCGCCCAGCCGCCCAGATCCAGCAACAGCCGGTGAAACAGCGCCTCCGCCGCCTCCCCGGACAAGCCGAGCGTCCCGGCGGCGCGCAGGATTGCGCGCTCCGACGTGTCGGGACAGGCGGCGACATGCGCCGCGAACCCGTCCAGCCCGGCCAGTTCCGGGGTAAGGTCATGCGTGGCCCATTCCCGCCAGGCGGCAAAGGCGTCCCGCCCCGGCGCCGGGGTCCACAGGGCCTGCCCGCGGTCGAAATGGCCCGCCGCCCACAGTCCCACGCTGCGCGCCAGGATCGCCGGCCAGTCGGTACCGGTGACCTCGGCCGCCAGATCGGCCACGCAGGGAAGCGCCTCGGGCGTGACACTCGGCGCATCCAGCGCGGCCTTCAACGCAGCCAGCCTCTCCGGCCGGTCAGCTGCCGCGCAGGCCTCGAGCGCGTCGGCCAAGTCGGAATCGGTGATCTCGCCCGCGGCGATCCGGGCGGCATAATCCGCGCGGTCGCGCAGGATGCGCACCCCGCCGACACGGCCCAGGCGGGCTGCGGCACTGGCCAGGTCCTCGTCGGTCTGCCCCAGGAAGGGGTTGACCGCCACGGTGGCCTCGAGCGGAAAGGCCGGCGGCACCCGGCGCAGCGCCGCCTCGGCGGCGGTCAGGATGGCCGAGCGTTGCGGCGGCGCGATCTGGATGGTTGTGTCGGTCATGGTGAGGCCCTCCCGGGGTCGGTCAAACAGGGTCAAAGGGATTTCGGCCCGCGGAAGCCGCCGATCAGCCGGTCGAGTACGGCGTTGGCATAAAGGCCATTTGCCAGATGGACCCGCAGTCCGGCCGAGGCCGGATGATGCGCCCAATGGGGAAACAGGCTCTGCGCCACGGCAACGGCGCCGAACGAGCCCAGCGTCAGCACGACCAGCGCGGTTTCCAGCGGGCCCGGCGCGGGTGCTGTGGGCAGCGTTGCGCCGAAGGCCCAGCCGGCCAGCCCGTGAAACCCGAAATAGGCCAGCGCCGCCGCGGTCGAAGCCACCGCCGTGCGCCGCGTCAGGGCCGCCGGCGCCGCATCCGCCAGCCCCTGCGCCACCAGATAGGCCACCCCGAAGATCAGGATCGCACCCAGCGCCAGCGCCTGCGGGGTCTTGGGTCCGAACGCGGCCCAGAAACCAGTCGCCACCCCGGCATAGAGCACGATGGCCAGAACGAAGGCCCGCGCCACCGCCTGCAGCCCCGGCACCGCGACCGGGCCCGGCCGGCGGGTCTCCAGCACCGCGCGCACGGCCGATCCCGACGACAGGAAGCTGTGCGCCTTGTAGAGCGAATGGGCCACGATATGCAGCAGCGCCAGCGCCCAGAGCCCCAGCCCGCATTGCAGCAGCATGAAGCCCATCTGCGCCACCGTGGACCAGGCCAGCCCGGTCTTGACCGCGCTCTGCGTCAGCATCACCAGCGCCCCGAACAGCGCGGTGAACCCGCCCGCCAACACCAGCACCGCCATTGCCCCCGGAGCAGTCTGCACCAGGTCGGCCATGCGGATCAGCACGAAACCGCCCGCGTTGATGATGCCCGCGTGCAGCAGCGCGGAGACCGGCGTCGGCGCCTCCATGACCTCGGTCAGCCAGCCATGCAGGGGAAAGGCCGCGGTCTTGAGCAGCGCGGCCAGAACGATGAGCGCAATTGCTCCGCCTGCTGTCCGCCTCAAGGGCGCGCCCGAAGCGACTGAAAGACCGCCGAAATCCAGCGTTCCGAACGCTGCCCAGACCAGCACCGCCGCGCCCAGCAGCGCCAGATCGCCCGCCGCCCAGACCAGGCGGAACTTGGCGGCGGCCCGGCGCGCCTCGGCCCGGTCGGCATAGAACAGCAGCAACCGCCGCAGACCCGCACCGACGGCCACGAAGGCCAGGATCATTGTCGCCAGCCCGCCGCTTTGCACCAGCACCAGAACGGCGGCAATGGTGGCCAGCATCAGCCCGTGGAACAACCCTTCGCGATCCTCGCCATCCAGATAGCTGCGCGAGAAGCGCAGCACGATCCAGCCGACGAAACCCACCAGCAGCGTCATGACCGCCGACACCGCGTCCAGCCGCAGCAACAGGCCCAGCGAGGCCGGCCCGAATGTCAGCGCAGTACCGCCACCCAGCAGGAGCTGAACCACACCGCCCGCGGCCAGCAGCAGGGTCAAAAGGCCGGCCGCTTCCGACAGGCGCGGCAGCGGATCCGGGCGGCGGCCCGGCATCCGGATGGACAGTGCGGCGATCAGCAACAGGGGCAGCGGGGCAAAAACCGTGAGCATGTTCGGGACTCCAAAAGACCTGCGTCGGGCCGTGGTTAGCACTTGGCAAAACGGTAAAAAATGTCATATTTTGCGGATATCCATTCTGTTTCATGAAACATTCATGCCGCTCAACCTGCATCACCTCCGTCTTTTTCACGCGGTCGCCCATGACGGCACGCTGACCGGCGCGGCGCGGCGGCTGAATCTCTCGGCCTCGGCCCTCTCGGCGCAGATCAAGGCGCTGGAGGCCGATATCGGCCATCCCCTGTTCGAGCGCATCGGGCGCGGGCTGGCGCTGACCGAGGCCGGGCGCATCGCGCTCGATCATGCCGATTCGATCTTTCGCACGGCCGAGGACCTGTCCTCGCTCTTGCGTGAGAACCGCCACGCGGCACGGGCGTTGCGGGTCGGGGCGCTGGCCACGCTTTCGCGCAACTTCCAGCTTCAGTTCCTCCGGCCGTTGCTGGGGCGCGATGATGTCGAGGTGGTCTTGCGTTCGGGCAGCCAGGCGCAGCTTCTGCTGGGGCTCGAAACGATGGCGCATGACGTTGTTCTGACCAACCTGACGCCGCCCAGCGATGCCGCCTCGCGCTTTCTGCTGCACCGGATCGCCGAACAACCGGTCAGCCTGATCGGGCGCCCGGGGCGCGGCAAGGCCAGCGCCCCGCTGGTCGAGCTGCTGGCGACCCAGCCGCTGATCCTGCCGACGCCGGAGACCGCGATGCGCGCCGAGTTCGACGCGCTCGTCCAGCGCCTGGGCGTGACGCCGATGATCGCGGCCGAGGCCGACGACATGGCGATGATCCGGCTGCTGGCGCGCGAGGATGCGGGTCTGGCCGTGGTGCCGCCCATCGTCGTGCGCGACGAGCTGCGCTCGGGCCTGCTGATCGAGATGCGCCCGCTGCCGGACATGACCGAGGTGTTCTATGCCGTCACCTTCGCCCGACGCTTTCCCAACCCGTTGCTCGCCGAGGTGCTGACCCAGCCGTCGCCCGAGACGGCGACGGGTGTCAGCCGGTCGGGTTGAGCGGCGGCAGCGCCTGGCCGGGATCTCGTTGGCTCCGGTCCCTTCGCGCCGCGCGCAGCGCCTTGTCCAGATCGGCCCAGGCCGCGCTGTCCTCACGCGACCCGCCCGCCGGGCCATAGCGAGCGGCCCCAAGTGCAAGCAGCGCCGCCTGCACCGAAGCATCCCGGCGCGGGTCACGGTCCGGAACGCGCCCGGCCCACAGATCCAGAGCGGGGTGCAGCGCAACCCGGTCACGTTTGGATACCGCATGGTGCAGCAGACCCCAGGCATGGCGTTCCGATGCCAGCGCGCGGGCTCGCCTTGCGGCAATCACCCGCCGCAGCGGCGGCAACACCCGACGCAACCCCCAGGCCCCGGCCAGTGCCACGACAAGCGCCCCAAGTCCCACAGCCGCCCACAGCCGCCAGTCGCGCGGCTCGGCCGAGACCGGCGGCGGTCCTGCGACCTGAACCTCAACCGCCTCGGCCACGGCGGTCTCGACCTGGCCCGTCTCGGTGTTGAACCAGTCGACCGAAAGCGCCGGCAGGATCCCACCGCCGCCGCCCTCGGCTACATAAGTCACCGTCTCGATCCGGGTGCCGCCGGGAACGCCACGATCATCGGTATCGCTCAGCACCGGATCCTCGGGATAGGCGGCCAGCCCCGGCAGGTCCGCCGGCGCCAGCAGCTGCGGCAGGACCATCGGCGGCGCGCCGTGCAGCTGGGCCGTCACCATGCGGGTGAAACTGTCGCCCGCCGCCATCGCCGCCGGATCGCCGTCGATCGCCTGCGTCAGGCTGAGCTCGGTCGCGGCGATGAACGGGTCCAGACCCTCGGCCCCCTCGGGCACGGTGCCGGTGAATTCGAACGGATCGGTTGTCAGCGTGACCTTGACCGGCGTGTCGGTCGCCGGGTCGCTCCAGGTCACGATCACCTCCTGCGGCGGCAGGGTGAATTGGCCCGCCACCAGCGGCGAGATCCGATAGTGACGGCTGACCCCCGACCAGGTCTCGCTCCCGATCCGCTCCGAGACCGGCCCGGTCGACCGTTCCGGCAGGCGCACCATCAGGTTCGGCGCATCGAAGTTGGGCCAGACCGGCGGCGACGGCAGGAAGGTCGGCACAAGGACCGTCAGGCGCAGGCTGAGCGGCTGGCCGGGGATCGTTTCGGTCTCGGGGAAGTCCATGCGCAGCAGCGGGGCCTGCGCCGGCGCATCCTGGGCCGAGACCATCCCCGCAAGGCAGATCAGGAACGCGGCGACAAGGGCGCGGATCCGGATCATTCGCCGGCCTCCGGGGCGGTTTCCGCACCGTCCTCGGCGTCCGAGGCCGCCGAGTCCTCCAGCGCGAAACGCAGGCGCAGGAAGTCGGCGGTCTGCGTCTCGACCGTGCTCATCCACTGATCGGCGGTCAGCAGGCCGGCCCCGTCGCCCTCGGGTTCGGCGTCGATCTCGGTCTCGACCCCACGCTCCGCCTCGTTGTCGAACACCACCTCGTCGGCCCCGGCGCCCCGCTCCTCGCCGGTGTCGGATTGCTCGCGCACATCCTCGATATAGTCGACGATGCGTTGCGCCTGCGCCAGGTTCTCGGCCGCGCCCGGATAGTTCGGGTCGCGCTCCAGCGCCGTCTCGAAACTGCGCACGCCGTCGCGATAGGCGCGCGACTTGATGTTGGCCATGCCCTGGATGAACGCGGTCTGCGCGGTCTCGACCCGGTCCAGCACCGTGACCGCCTCCTCATACTGGCCGTCGCGATAGAGCGCGTAGCCGCGCCAGAGCGGATCGGCGAAGAGCTCGGCCGCCCGGTCGAAGTCGCGCCGCTCATAGGCCAGCCGCCCCTGCTGGTCCGGTGTCAGGAACCAGTCGGCCATGCCCTCGGCCCGCGCCGGTCCCGGGGCCGCGCCGAGACCGGTGACCAATCCGGCGAAAACCACCCACCGCATCGTCCAGCCACGCCGGAACCACAGCAGAAGCAGGAGCGCTGCGGGCCAGGCCAGCCAATGCGCGCGGTCCTCCCAGGGCTGGTCGGCATCGTCAAGCTGCGCGCGCCGGTAGGCCGCGTTCAGCAATCCGTCGATCCGGCGGATGTCGGCGCCGTCCGGCGTGACCGCCACCACCGGCACGCTCAGCGTGTCCAGCCCTCGGTCGCGGCTGTCGCCGGGACGCATGGCCAGGACCGCAACCGGCGCCGCAGACGCGTCGAGCGCGGGGGCATCCGCAGGCTCCAGGCCGTCGGTGACGAACAGGATGCCGCCGGGCGCGTCCTCGTCGGCCAGCAGCTGCTGGGCCAGGGCCAGAGCGGGACCGGCGGCGGATCCCTCGCGCGGCATCACCTCGGGCGAAAGCCCTTGCAGGTAGGGCACCATGACCAAGGGATCCTCGGTCATCGGCAGCACCACATGGGCGCTGCCGGAATAGGCCACCAGGGCCGTGCGCGCACCGGCGCGCAGCTCCAGGAAGTCGCGGATCTTCTGCTTGCCGCGCTCCAGCCGCGAGGGCGCGATGTCGCTCTCCTGCATCGACGGGGTCACCGCCAGGATCAGAACCGCCGGCGCGGATTGCGCGGCGAAGGGATCGGGTTGCCGCGACCAGGTCGGTCCGGCCGCCCCCAGCGCGGCCAGCATCAGGGTCAGCGCCACACCGTCGATCGGCAGGATCCGCCCGGCCCCCGTCTGCCCCACGGTAAGCGCCGCGCGCAGATGCGGCGCGATGCGGGACGGGGCCATGTCCTGCCGCCGCGCGCCACGGCGCACCGACCACCACAAGAGCGCGATGACCGGAAATACCGTCAACCAGACCGGCCGCAGGAAATGGAAAGCCTCGAGATAGAGCCAGGCCCCGCTCATGTCGGCGCCTCCGCATCCCGCAAAGCGCCCGGATGCGCCCGCCCGCGCCGCCGCGCGGCCAGATGCATCCCGGCCAGCGTACCGGTGCCGATGACCAGCGCCAGGGCCAGCGCAACCCAGGACAGGCTGCGCCGGGGCCGGTACGAGACGGTTTCGACCTCGCGCGGGGCCAGCGCGTCGATCCGGTTGTAGACTTCCTGCAAGGCGCCCTCGTCCTCGGCGAAGAAGAACGCCCCGCCGGTGCGGCCGGCCAGCGCCTGAAGTGTGGCCGTGTCCACCCGGTCCTCGCCCACGGCCTCGGGGTCGCCGACCGCGATGGCATGGATCTCGACACCGCGATCCGCCGCGATCTCGGCCGCGTTCACCGGGCTCATGCGGCTTGCGGTGTCGCTGCCATCCGACAGCAGGATCAGCAGCCGCTGCTCGATCTCGCTGGTCTCGAAGGTCCGGATCGCCAGGCCGATGGCATCGCCCAGGGCGGTGTGCGGCCCGGCCATGCCGACCTCGGTGCGCGCCAGCAGATCCACGATGGTGTCCAGGTCATCGGTCAGCGGGGCCTGCAGGTAAGCCGCCGAGCCGAAGACGATCAGGGCCATCCGGTCGCCGTCGCGCCCCGCGACAAAAGTGGAAACGACTTCGCGGACCCCGGCCAGGCGCTGCTTGCGCGTCCCGTCCGGCGCCTCGAAATCCTTCGTGTCCATGGATCCCGAGATGTCGATGGCCAGAACGACGTCGCGAGCGGCCCGTTCGACGGTGACCGGGCGGCCCAGCCGTTCGGGACGCGCCAGGGACAGGACCACGAGCCCCCAGCACAGCATGGCCGCGATGGTGGCCACGCGCGGTCGGATGCGCACCACCGCGCCGGGCCGTGGCGTGACACCCGCCACCTCGGTCACGCGCCGGAAGAAGGGAAAGCGCAGCGCCGCCTGCCGCTCGCGATGCGGCGGCACGAAGCGCCAGACCAGAAGCGGAAGCGGCAGCAGCAGGAGAAGCCAGGGGGATGCCAGCGAGATCATCGCGCGCCCTCCCCGGCGGTTCGGGAATGGCCGCGCAGCCAGGCGGCGGCCGCGTCCCGGAGCGCCGTCGAGGGCGCGGCGGTCTCGGCCCGATAGGGTGCGGACCGCAGTTCGGCCCCCGCAGCGGCGGGAAATCCCTCGCGCCCGGTGCGCTCGAGAAAGGTTAGCCATGCGGATCCGGTCAGCCCCGCCACCTCGCCGCGCGGATAGGCGGCAAGGGCGGCGCGGCGCAGGATCGTGGCGATCTCGGCCGCGGTCTGCGCCGTCTCGACACGTGCCAACGCATCCCGCCGATAGGCATTGGCCCGGCGGCGGGCGATCCAACGGTGGACCAGCCAACCGGCCAGCACGACGACCAGCAGCGCCAGCACGAGCCAGCCCCCGGTCTGCGGCGTCAGCGGCACCGGCGCGGGCTCCGGCGGATCGATCAGCGCCCCGATCAGGTCGACCAGGTTCTCGGGCATGGCGGCGCCCTCGTCCGCCGTCGTCTGGGCCGCCGCGCCGCTCATCGCGGGCCCAGCCCCATCAGGCGGCGCAGTTGCGGCAGCGTCTCCTCGCCCGCCGACAGCGGCAGCACCGGCACGCCGAAGCGGCGCTGCCAGTCCAGCACCTCTGCCAGCCGTCCCTGGGCAAAGGCCGAAAGGTCGCGCCGGACAGCCGCATCGCCCGTGTCGATCTCGGCCTGCAAGCTGCCGTCGGACACCACCATGCGCAGATCCGCGGGCACCGCGCCGGCCATCGGGTCGGTCACCGGCACCAGCACCAGGTCGTTGCGCCGCGCCAGGCCCGACACGATCCGGTCGGTGCCCGGCCCGATCCCGTCGAAATCGCTCAGCACGATCACCAGGTGGTCGCGCGGCGCGATTCGGGCGACCGCGCGCAGGACGCGGTCGAGGCCAATGGGCGCGACATCGGGCGCATCGGCGCGCAGCAACCCGTTGGCCCGGACCAGCGTGGCGAGGAACCGGTGCAGCGCGGCACGGCTGCGCTGCGGGCGGATCTCGGCCAGCACCTCCTCACCGATCACCAGCCCGCCGACCCGGTCGCCCTGGTCGAGGATGCGGAATGCGGCCAGTGCCGCGGCCTCGGCGGCGGTGACCGATTTCATGTTCAGGACCGAGCCGAAGAACATGCTCATGCGCTGGTCCACGACGATCAGGGCGGGCCGGTCCCGCTCTTCGGTCATCACCCGCACATGCGGCGTGCCGGTGCGCGCCGTGACCTTCCAGTCGATGGCGCGAATGTCGTCGCCGGGCAGATAGTCGCGCAACTCCTCGAAATTCAGCCCCCGCCCCCGCAGCCGCGAGGCGTGCCGCCCGTTCAGGACCGAGCGCGCCGGTTGCCGCGGCAGGAAGCTGAGCGCGCGCGCCCGCCCCTCCAGACCCCGCAGATGCGCCAGATCGACCCGCACGCGCGGATCCGGACCCGCCTCTGGCAGGCCTGGCAGGGTGCCGGTCCGGGTTCTGGCAGCGCGGTCGCGCATGGGCGGCTCCTCAGGGCAAGGCGACCTGGCGCAGGATCTCGGCCACCACGGCATCCGGTGTGACCGCCTCGCCCTGCGCCTCGTAGCTCAGGCCCAGCCGGTGACGCAGCACATCCGGCGCGATGGCGCGCACATCCTCGGGATCGACATAGTCGCGGCCGTTCAGCCAGGCATGGGTCCGCCCGCAGCGATCCAGCGCCAGCGAGGCGCGCGGCGAGGCGCCGACCTCGATCCAGCGCTTGAGGTCGTCGCCGAACCCCTCCGGCATCCGTGTGGCGCTGACGAGGTCGGCCATGTAGCGTTCGATCTCGGGCGAGACATGCAGGCCGGCGATCTCGCGCCGGGCGGCGAACACCGCCGCTTGCGAAACCGGCGCCGGGGTGTCGGCCGGCGCCGTGCCCGGCCAGGCCTGCGCGGCGGTCTCTTCCGCGCGCACCAGGCGGATCACCTCGACCTCGTCCTCGACCGGGGGATAGGTGATGTTCACATGCATCAGGAACCGGTCCATCTGCGCCTCGGGCAGCGGATAGGTGCCTTCCTGCTCGATCGGGTTCTGGGTCGCCATCACCATGAACAGCGGGTCCATCCTGTGCGTGGTGCCAGAAACCGTGACCTGCCGCTCCTCCATCGCCTCCAGGAGCGCCGCCTGCACCTTGGCCGGCGCGCGGTTGATCTCGTCGGCCAGGACGATGTTGGCAAAGATCGGCCCGGGCTCGAAACGGAACTCCGACCCCTCGCCGGACTGGTAGTAGACCTCGGTTCCGGTGACGTCCGAGGGCAACAGGTCGGGGGTGAACTGGATGCGCGAGAAATCGCATTCCAGGTTCCGGGCCAGCGCCTTGATCGCGCGGGTCTTGGCCAGCCCCGGCAGGCCCTCGACCAGCAGGTTGCCATTGGCCAGAAGACCGATCAGCAGCCGCTCGATCACGTCGCGCTGCCCGATGATGGCCTGGCCCATGCGGTCGCGCAGCGTGTCGATGGCCGCGCGGGTGTCCTGGGCGGATGCGTCCATGCGGTTCAGTCCTTTGCTTGCTTGCTTCGGGGCGTGTGTCGCCGGGTCACTCCGGCCAGACACGCGCCCAGTCCGCGGCCATGTCGATCAGCAGCCAGCCACGGGCCTCGGCCTCGTCCAGGCCACGCTCCAGCCCGCCGATATGGCTGTCGCGGTCATAGGCGTATTCGCGCTCGGCATCGGTGTGATGAACGATCAGCGCCAGCCGCGCGCCGTCGCCGGAAGTGGTCCATTCCAGCATCTGGAAATCGCCGTCCGAATTGCCGCCCGCCAGGATCGGGCGCTTGCCGATGTGATGGTTGATCGCCACCGGCTTGCCCTCCTTGTCGTCGATGAAGAACAGCGAGGGCATCTTCATGATCCGCGGCCCGTCGCCATCGGTCTTGTATTCCCCGGCCAGCGAGCTGCCGACGACCTGGTTGGGCGGGATGTTATAGGCGGCTTCCGAGAAGACGCGGATGAAGTCGATGCCGCCGCCCGAGACGATATAGGTGGAAAACCCCTCGTCGCGCAGATAGCGCAGCAATTCCAGCATCGGCTGATAGAGCATCTCGTCATAGGGCCGCCCGGTGTCGGGATGCCGCGCTGTGTCGAGCCAGGCGGCGACATCGGCCTTGAACTCCGACACGCTCATGCCGGAATGGGCCGCGGTCACGACCTCCACAAGACCCTCCTTGCCGGTGGCCACGAGTGCGGCCATGTCGCCCGCGGCGGCGGCCTTCATCGCGTCCGAGTCCAGGATCGACAGGTCGGCCTCGGCCATCCTGGCGACCTGGTCCACGGCATAGATCACCTGGAAATAGACCGGCTGCTCACCCCAGAGCGTGCCGTCATTGTCGAACGTGGCGATCCGGTCGGCCGGCCTTACGTAGTCGGGCGAGTCGGGGTCCGTGACCGCGTCGACGAAAGAGATGATGCGCGCCTTGGTGTCGGTGGCGTTCCACGACGGCAGCGGGTCGGCCAGGAGCGGCAGGGACAGGCAGGCGATGGCCGCAGATGACAAAAGAAGACGCATGTGAAACCTTTCATCCAGGAACCGGCTGTGCCGTGCACGGGTCCGGGGCTTGCGACCGGGCCCAGGGCGGTCTTCAAACAGGAAGGGCCGTGTGCCGGGCCCGCCCTCGGGCGGATCCGGCCATGTCTTGCAAGAGTGCCGGCGCCTACGGTGTGCCCGGCGGCGACGACAGCTTCTCCATCACCTTGTCGAGGCTGAAGGATGCCGCTTCCTGCCGCGGCGGGTATTCCTTGAACGTCTCCAGGAACTGCCCGACATAGGCCTGCGCGGGCACCAGCATATAGGCCCGGTCCAGCATCCAGTCATAATAGGTGTTGGAGGTCCTGTAGGCGCGTTCATAGGGATCGCGGCGCAGGTTGAAGATCAGCGGCGTCCGCAGGGGTGTCAGCGGCTCGATCCAGGCACGGAACGTGGCCCAGGCCTTCTGCTCAAGGAAGGTGATCTTCCAGTCGCCATAGCGCAACGCGGCCAGGTCTCCGTCATCGGTGAAATAGAAGATCTCCCTGCGCGGGCTTTCCTCGGTCTCGCCGGTCAGCAGCGGAAGGATGTTGTAGCCGTCCAGATGCACGCGATAGTCGCGGCCGCCGCCGACTTCGGCCACGGTGATCCCGTCCAGCAGATCCTCCTTGACGGTTTCATTTCCGGCCGCGGCCAGGAATGTGGGCAGCCAGTCCATGTGGTGCACGATCTCGTTGGTCACCGCGCCCTCAGGGATATTGCCGGGCCAGCGCACCATGGCGGGCACCCGCCATGCGCCTTCCCACTGGGTGTTCTTCTCGCCCCAGAACGGCGTCATGCCGGCATCCGGCCAGGTGTTCATGTGCGGACCGTTGTCGGTGGAATAGAATACAATCGTGTTGTCGGCGATACCCATCTCATCGAGCTTTTCGAGGAACTGGCCGATATGCATGTCGTGCTCGACCATGCCGTCGGCGTATTCGTCCTGGCCCGAGATGCCCCGCAACTCGTCCTTGACATGGGTGCGGAAGTGCATCCGGGTGCCCGACCACCAGACGAACCAGGGCGTGCCCTCGGCTTCCTTGCGGTCGATGAAGTCCAGCGCCGCGGCAACCGTCTCGTCATCCACGGTTTCCATGCGCTTCTTGGTCAGCGGGCCGGTATCCTCGATCTGGCCATCGGCCGACGACTTGATCACACCTCGCGGGCCGAAGCTCTCGCGGAACGTGCTGCCGTCCGGCAGCAGCAGATCGCCGGGGTAGTCCTCGTTCTCGGGCTCTTCCTCGGCGTTCAGGTGATAGAGATTGCCGAAGAACTCGTCGAACCCGTGATTGGTCGGCAGATGCTCGTCCCGGTCGCCCAGGTGGTTCTTGCCGAACTGGCCGGTGGCATAGCCTTCGGCCTTGAGCAGCCCGGCGATGGTCGGATCCTCGACCTGCATCCCCTCCTCGGCGCCCGGCAGGCCCACCTTGCTGAGCCCGGTGCGGAACACCGACTGTCCCATGATGAAGGACGAACGGCCGGCGGTGCAGGATTGCTCGCCGTAGTAATCGGTAAAGATCATGCCCTCGTCGGCGATGCGGTCGATATTGGGGGTGCGGTATCCCATCAGGCCCATCGTGTAGGCCGAGATGTTGGATTGACCGACGTCGTCACCCCAGATCACCAGGATGTTGGGTTTCTCCCCGCCCGAGGCGTCCTGTGCATAGCTCGCGCCCGCAATCGCGAGCGAGGCACAGGACGCGACGGACATCAAGATGTTCAGTCGCATGAATTGGCTCCCTGCTGTTTCGGCCGGTTCGCGGAAATGTCGCGCACCGGTCCGTGCCGGCGAAGTATCCCAAGAAACGCTTTAATCTCAAAATGGTATTGTCGGTCATTTCGCGCCAACTATAGTCTAGTCATGACTCAGACCGTCCTTCCCATGACCACGGCGACGGGTTTCGGCCCCCTGCCCGAGATCCTCGCCGACGCCTCCGGCGCACCGGCCGTGGGCCGGACCTTCCGGCGCGCGGGTCTGCCCGAGGCGCTGATCCATGACCGCCGCATGCGTCTGCCTCTCGAGGCGATGGTCGGGCTGTTCGCGCAGGGCGCCGAGATCGCGGGCGACCGGCTGCTGGGGCTGCGGGTCGGCCAGGCCATGAACCCGAGCGCATACGGGCTCTGGATCGAACATGCGATGGAGGCCGGCACCTTGCGGAGCGCGATCCGCAGGCTCTCATGGGGCGTCGGCCTGCACCAATCCGGCTCGGAGGTGCTGCTGACCCGCCTCCGGGGGCGCTGGATCTTCGGCTACCGCGTGCAGCGCTTTGCCAATGTGGATCCGCGGGCGCATATTGACCACGTTGTGCCGTCGATGCTCAAGATCGTCCGTCGCTTCGCCGGCGCGGCGTGGCGCCCGGGCTGGGTCGGCCTGCCCTATGCCGGCGACCCGGGCGCCGGCGCCCTGGCGCAGGCGATCGGTGCGGAGGTTCGGTTCGCCTGCCCGTATCTCATGATCCCGGTGTCCTCGGCCGTGCTGGACCGCGCGCGGCCGGTTGGCCCCGCTGCGCATGACGCGCGGCCTCTCACGCGGTCGGATGTGGTTGCCCATGCCGGGGTGCGGCCGTTCCATGCGGTCACGGCGGTCGAGGACTGCATTCAACTGGAACTCCTGGCCGGCCGCTGCGGGGTGGAAACGGTGGCGCAGCGGCTCGGCCTGTCGACCCGGTCGCTGCAGCGCACCCTGTCGCAGGAAGGCACGAGCTTCAGCGACATCCTGGACCGGATCCGGCGCGTCAAGGCGGCGGAGTTGCTGGCCTCACCGGACATGCGGGTCGGCAGCGTCGCGCTGGCACTGGGCTATTCCGACCCGTCGAACTTCACCCGCGCCTACAAGCGCTGGACCGGCACGGCGCCAACCGTGACCTGACCCGGCCGGAAGCCGGTGCCCTATTCCTCGTCGGCCTCTTCCAGAATCGCATCCACATCGGTCTCGGGCAGCGGCGGCGCGCCGCGCCCGCGCCCGACATAGAGCTTCTGCATGTCCACGAAAGGCCCGTCCGTCAGGTCCTCGCGCAGCGCGGCATAGGGTTCGGGATCGGAAGCGATGGTATCATAGGCGTAGCGTGCGACCAGAAACTCGTCGCCCGTGGATTCCTCGCTGTCCGACGCGATCCAGGCAAAGGCCAGGTCCGCGCCCATGTCGCCCACCAGCCGCAACTCGTTGCCGGGGCCGATCCGCGCGTTCTCCATGTTGCGCAGCATGTCCAGCTTGAGGATCTCCAGCGCCACGTCGTCGATGCCGGCCTCCCTGGTCAGGATCTTCTCGCGCACCGCCGGCCAGCCGAAGGTCAGGCGCACGGTCAGCCCGTCGCCGATCTCCTGCGCGGCTTTCGGCGCCTTGCTGCCATAGGAGGTCTCGAACACCTCCGACACCTGGTCCTCGACCTCCAGGTAGTCGGGCATCCGGCCGGCCGGCATGGCGGCGATCCACTGGCCGCGGCCCACGTCGAGATAGTTGAATTCGGGCTGCAGGCGGAATTCGGCCTCGCAGGCCTCGCACACCGTATCCTGGAAACTGTCGTTCAGGATATCGTCGCGCAGGTCCGGGCGGCGGTCGGCATTCACGCTGCCGACGGCCGGCATTGTGAATACCGCGTTGCAGGCCGGGCAGACCAGGTTGACGGGATGAAATAGCGACATGTCGTTTCCTTTCCGGTCTGCCGATCAGAGCTTTTCCAACCAGGACACCGCCGGATGCGCCGGCTTCAGCTTGCCCGAGTGGTAGGCCGCGTAGAGCTCGGCGAACCATTCGGCGGGCGCGCGGAACTGGTATCCGGTCATGCCCTTCTTGCGCGCGGCCAGCTGATAGCTGGTCCACTTGTTGCCATAGCTTTCCTGGTAGACCATGCCGCCGATGGCCAGCTTCTCGGCCGTGGCATTGGCCGTCCAGGGCTTGTTGCCGGTCTCGGTCAGCTTGGCCCAGGCCTCGAAGGCCACGCGCCGGCTGTCCCATTCCTCGTCCGAGCATTTCTCGGTCTCGGGCTTGGGCGGGACCGGCGGGCTGGCGTTGCGCGACAGGATCTGACCGATATAGGTCTCGTCATACTTGAAATGCGGCGCGACGGCCTTGGCGATCGTATGGGTGTCGCGCATGTGCATGGTCCAGCCGCCATAGGCGGCACCGCTGCCGTTCTTGTCCATGAACCCGTTCTTGTCGTCGACCGCATGGCCGACCTCGTGCAGCGTGTTCCACGAGAAGTATGTCACCTCCTCGTCATTGGCCGGCTCGCATTCGGGATCCGCACCGCCGACCTCGAAGTCGCGGCCGAACCCGTAGGATCCGCTGAGCGCCTCGTCGCCTTCGCGCATCACCACGTTCTTCTCGGTGCCGCTGTAATAGCTGCCGCTGCCGTCGGTCCTGTGGGTGAAGGTCCGCATGCTGTCATTGTCGACGACATGCTCCTTGGGCAGCTTGACCATGATGTCGTAGAAGCGCTTGAGCTCCTTGGCATCCTGCACCCCGCCCGAACCGGGCACGATCTGCGTGGTCGGCTTGTCCTTGGCGTCCGAGGCGGTATAGGTCTCCAGCTTGACGCCGAACCGTGCCTCGAAGGCGACCTCGATCACCTTGCGCTGCGCATCCGGCTCCAGCTGGTCGATCATCGCGTCCAGCTGGTCGTCCCCGCCCGGCCCCTCGAGCAGCTTGGCCACTTCGGCCGGCGTCGGCGGGTTGTTGGCCCGCATCTCGGCCAGCACCCAGGCCGCCTGGGCGATGGTCTGGCCCTCCTGCAGGCGCAGGATCGCGCCTTCGGGATCCTTGCCATCGACCTTCTGCTTGGCCTCGTCGAGCTTCTTGCGGAACGTGTCGATCGAGGGCTTGATCGCGTAGCGGTGATCGTGCTCCTCCAGCACCTTGAGCCGCGGCTTGACCTCGGGCTTGTCCCGCAGCGCGACATATTCGGCATGCTTGTCGGCCAGCACCTTGGCCGCCGCGCACCGCTCGTTCTGGGTGCGGATCCGGTTGCCCACCACATCTGGGCCGCTGGACGCCATGTCCTTCTCGATCGACTTCAGCTCGGCGTCGATGGCGTCGGTCTCGGGCTTGATATAGTCCTTTTCCGCATGGCTGGTGAGCGTGGCAAGCTCGGTCCGCGTCTCGGCGATGGCCGTGTTCACCATCTGCTGGCGACTGATCGAGACCTCGGCCCGCGTGCAGGCCTCCATCGCCTGTTTCAGCGCCTCCTGCGCACCCTTGGGCGTCGCCACCTTGGAGCCGGCGGTATCGAGCTGTTCGCGCGCGATCTTGAGGTCGTCCTTGGCCGCCGCCGCATCCTTGTCGGATTCCAGCTTCGCATAGAGCGCCTCGGCCTTCTTCAGCAGCTTCTCGTCGGGCGCCTCGTCCCCGAGGTCGGCCGCCTCGTCGGCGACCGCGCCGGCCTCGTTGGCGGTGGCAAGCGCCTTGTCGGCCTCGCCCGGGATGGTGTCGAGGCTGGCCTTGGCGCCGTCATAGTCGCCCTTGCCCGCAAGCGAGACTGCGCCGGTCAGCTTGCCGCGCAGGGCGTTGATCATCGGCAGGATGGCCGCGGCCTGCTTGTGGCCCTCCATCTCGGTGATCTTGGTCTGCGCCGCCTTCAGCGAGGTGTCATAGGCCGACCATTTGCGCGCCTTGTCGATCAGCGCGTCACAGTCGGCCGGCAGGGCCAGCATGATCTTCTCGGCCGGCAGGTTCTTTTCGTCATCCGACAGCGCCACGCCCTCGTCGTAACGCTTCTTGAGCGCCGCCGCCTCGGCCTTGATGTCGTCGTTGTCGACCAGCGGAACGGCGCGCACCTTCATCTCTGCCGCGGCGCGCGCGGTCTCGTACTTGGCGTGTTCGGCCTTGATGCGCTTGGCCGTGTCGATGGACCAGCCCAGCGTATAGACGGTCTTGCGGGCGGCGTCGTAATTGCCGGCCGCCAGCGCGTCTTCATACTTCTTCTTGCGGCTGGCCAACTCGTCCAGCTGGCTCTTCCACTTGTCCTTGTCGGCCCCCGTGACCTTGGCGATCTCGTCGGTATAGCGTTTCTTGTATTCCTTGATGATGGTCTTGACCGACTTGAGGTCCTTGGCGGTGTTGGCCGCCGCGGTCTTGGCGTCGGCCGCCAGCTTCGAGGCGGCCTTGAAATCCTCGGCCGCGACCTTGTTGTCGACCGCCGTGACCGCATCATCCAGCCGCTTGATCGTCGGCCCCATCAGCGCCGTCGCCCCGGCAACACCCGAGATGTTCGTCTTGGCGGTTGCGATTGCCGCCTTGTCGGTCTTGATCTGGTTCCACAGCGTCACGTCGACCGTGGCTTTCTCGGCGATGGCCCGGGCGCGCACCAGCTTGTCCTCGGCGCCCTTGAAATCGAAGGTGGGCGTCTTGGCCAGCGTCTCGGCATCCGAGATCAGCTTGTTGGCCTTGTCCAGCTGCGGCTTGATGCAGTTGTCATTGGCATTGTCGGTGGCGACCAGCCCCGCCGTCAGGGCCTTGGCCTCGGCCAGGTGTGTTGCACAGGGACCGGCGGCCATCGCCTTGGGCAGCGTCGCCTCGAGGATCGCGATCCCCGCATCCAGCGCCTTGCGCGCCTCGGCATAATCGGGTGGCGTATTGGTCTTTTCGTCGCGCGCCTTCTGCGCCTCGGCATCGGCGCGGGTCAGCTCGCCCGCGAAACTGCCGGTGGTGTCCTTGCCGGCGACATTGGCGCGCATGTCGTCATAGACCTTGATCGCCTTGTCGATATCCACCGCGATCTTGCCCAGGGCGCCATCATCCTTGAGCTTGTCCAGGTCGTCCTTGGCGTCGGCCGCGGCCTTGGCGGCGTTGGCGCGCTTCTCGGCCTCCTCGACGGTGGCCTTTGCGGTCTTGAACTCCTTGTTCTGCGACTGCTTCACGGCCTCGGCCATCATCGCCTCGGCCTGCGCCAGCGGATCCGCCGCGGCCGGCTTCTTCTTGAGCTCGGCGATGAGCTTGGCCACGTCGTCGCGCTTGGTGACATAGGCTTCGCACTCGTCGGCGGCAGTCTTGTAGGCCGGCCAGTCCGAACGCGTCCGTTCCAGGATCGCCGTGGCGGTGCTGAACTTGTTCGCCACAGCCTCGGCCTTGGCCTGGGTCAGGTCGCCGTCCATCGCCTGGAATTCCTCTTCGATTCCGGCTCGGCCCTTGTGCTTCTCGAACGCCTTGTGCTGGACGTCGAAATCCTTGAGCGCGGCCATGTAGGCCTTGTTCGCATCCATCTCCTTTTCAAGAAAGGACGGCACCGCAGCCGTGCCCGCCGCGACATTCGGCGGCTTGGAATAGACGATCCGACCAAGCTCCTGGAATTTGGCCAGCGACTTGCGGTGATCCTTGGTCTTCGAGACCTTGCCGTCGGAATACTGCTTCTTCCAGGCGTCGATCTTCTTCTGGAACGGCTTGCGCTCGTCGGCGGGACGCGCGTCGATCGTGGCGAAGGTGTTCTTCAGGGTGTTTTCCCACCATTTGTAGGAGCGGACCGTCCTTTCCATCCGCCGGAACTGGTCGACCAGCGGCGGGATCTCGTCCAGCTTCTTGACCGCGTCCGCAAACTTGTCCTTAGTGGCCAGCTTCTCGGCGCGGGCCAGCAGCTTCTTCATCGCCTTCTGGATCTTCTCGACCGGCTTCTCGCCGCTCATCGACGCGGTATGCGTGGTCACATCGCCCTGGCGCTGACCGTGGACGGAAGAGTAATGCGCGAAATCGTCGGCCAGCTTCTCGACCGCGTCGCATTTCTTGCCGAACCCGTCGATCGCCTTGTGGGCACCCTTGAAGTCCTGCTTGTCGGCCTTGGCAACCGCCTTGGCAACGATCGCGTCCAGCGCGGCGATCTTGGGCGCGATCTCGGCCGCCGCCTTGCGCTTGTGGCGCTTGATCGGGACCAGCATCACGTTTGCGATGTCGAGCGTCTTCTTCCACTCCTCCTTCTGCTGGCTCAGCGCCATGATCTCGGAGGCGAGCTTGCCCAGCACCTTCAGGGACGCGTTGATCTTCTTGACGTCGATCTTGGTCTCGTCGGCGCGCATCGGCTTGAGGATGGCATCAACCTTGGACTTGGCCTTTGTCCAGGCCGCCGGCTCGGTCTCGGCCGAGCCGGAGATGATCGCCATGTAATGCTTGATCAACTCGTCGATGTATTTCAGCTGTGCATCCGCGTGATCGAGCTTTTCCTTGTCGCCCGCATCCGCCCCCGGATCGGTCGGCGCGCCCGGCGCCTCGGCAGTCGTCTCGACGGCCTCGGCCTCGTCCACCGGCTCGGGCGCGGACGGCTCCGGCGCCTTTGTCGCGGTGTCGCCGCTCTCGCCGTCGCCATCCGGCGCGGCGGTCTTTCCCGTCGATCCGCTGCCACCGCCCGGCCCGGCCTCGACGCCCTCGGTCGCTTCTTCCTCGACCTCGGCATCCGCCATTTCGGCAGCACCGGCCTTGGCCTCCTGGATCAGCTTGACCAGCATCGACAGCGCCTTGAACCCGGCGGCATAGTCCGGCACGTCGGCATTAACCTTGTCATTGGCGAATTTCCAGACCACGGCGGCCTTGGCGGCGGGCGGCGACTTGATGGCTTCCACCTCCTTGACCAGGGGTTCGATCTTGGCGACCGAAGCCTCCCACTTCTTCTGGTCGCTCTGGGCCTGCTTGGCATTCTCCTCGGCCTCGACCAGGCGGCGGTCCAGTTCCTCCAGCGCCATCAGCCCGGCGCGGGGATCCTTGTCGCCGCGGCCCTGTGCCATCTGCCAGAGCTTGTCCAGATCTTCGCCGCCGGGCAGCTCGGCGGCCGACTTCATCCGGGCGGCCATCTCGTCACGGGCCTCTTCCCATTCGGCGACCACCGGATCCTCGGTCGTCTCGGGCCCGCCGGCGCCCTGGGTTTCGGCACCGGTGTCTTCGTCCTCGTCCTCGCCGTCGGATTCCAGCGCGCCGCCATCCTTGTCGAACACCTTGACCTTGTATTTCATCCCCGCCGCCTTGAGCATGTCGCGGGTTCGCTTGGCCAGGTTCGGAAGCGGGTCGGCAAAGCAGGTCAGATGCAGTTCCTTGCCCTCGACCTTCATCATGCCGCAGGTCACCTTGGGCGTCTCGCCCATCTTGCGGGCGTCGCGGATCATCGCCTCGGGCTTCTTGCTCTTGTGGCAGACGATCACCGTGCCCTCGGGCTTCTTGCCAAGGCACAACCCGAAGGCGAGCTCCTTCTTCTTGGCCAGAGTCAGATGGGCTTTCAATTCATCCTTGCGAGCGGAGTCCAGCGGCATGTCACTCTCCAGTATGTCCAAAAATGCAAATGGTGCCTCCGCAGAGGCTAATATTGCCTTCAATCATGACTCCATCACACCCCATCCGTCCAGCTTGGCGTTGCCTTTCGGCACCACATGGGCGCATTATGTTCGGGCGCGCGGGATGCGTTTTCGTTGGAACGAGAGGCGAGCAGCCATGGCCAGACTTCGGATCCTGCTGATTTTGGCGGCTTTTCTGCCGGTGTCCCTCGCCGTGGCCGGCAACCTGGGCAAGAACGGGATGGATGAGATGACGGGTGAAGAACTTGCCGCACAACTGTCGGGAAAGTGGATCATCACCGAAGTTGCGGATGCCGAGATCCCCTATGGCGCGATTCCGACTCTGGTTTTCGACCCAGAGGGCCTGGGCGGTTTCGCCGGGTGCAACCGGTTCGGGGTCGAGGCCAGCTATGGCGAAAATGGCGCGGTCGAGTTCGGGGATGCCGAGCTGACCGAGAAGGTCTGCGGGGTGGCCGCGATGAACCTGGAGAGCCAGATCGTCAACGCCCTGCAACTGATCGACGGGGTCCGGTTCGACGAGGGCACTCGCATCGCGCTGACCGCGTCGGGCGACGCGATGATCCGCGCGGAACGACCCAACGAAGACTGAGCCCGCCCGTATCTCAGAACGCGGGCGCAGACCCTGCGGCGCGGTCGGCCTCCAGCCAGCCCTGACCCGGCAGGAGCCGCACCATCCGGGCGACGGTCTCGGTCAGGTCCGGGGGGCCAGCCGCGCGTCGCCCTGTAGACGCGGTCGTCATGACCAAAGGCGCCGATCCAAGCGGAAACACGCTGACTTTTGACATGATCATCTCGGAAACGTAGGCTTCCCGCATGGCGAGATCATGCGCGTGACGGGTTTTTTCCGATTGATTGCCGGGTTCAGACCTCCGCCCCGGGGGCGGTTCTCGGCGCTTCTTCAAGTCGGGCATGCGCTGGGATCGCACAGCAGGTTGCGCGTTCTGCTCTTTGGCGCGGCGCTGTGCCCAACCGCCCCTGCCACCGCGCAGGAGGACGGTCGGGCGCTGGCCCAGAGGGCACTGGCCACCTATGGGCTGGTGGCCATCCCCAACCCCTCGACCACCTTCCTGACCTTCTCCCAGGTCGAGGATGCGCGCGCCACCTTGCGGTCGGGACAGATCGGCGGCGGGCTGAACCCGGCCGAGGGCCTGCCGCTCTACCTGGAAGGCTTTGCCGGCTATCAGCGCTACGCGCCCGAGTTCCTGCTCGACAGCGCCGCCCGGGACAGGGACATCGACGCCCGGTGGACGGCCGTCAGTTCCACCTTCGGTGTGGGTTGGGATGTCCCGATCAACGATACGTGGTTGGTCCGGCCCGTGCTGAACCTGTCGCTGGGCCGGATCTCGGCCGACGCCCAGCTTGGCATGGCGGCCCCGGCGGGGGATCCGGGCGGCACCTCCGAGTTCCTGACCAGCGGCGAGATCATCGCGGGCGGATATGGCGGATCGCTGATGCTGGTGCACAAGGACTATACCGAGGCCCGCGAGATCGACTTCTCGCTGCGCTACACCGACATGCGGTTCGTGACCCTGGACAGCTCACCGGATTTCAACCCGACCGCACAGGCCTCGGCCGTGACCGCCTGGGGCCGGCTCCGGATGCCGCTGGGCCACGTGCAGACGTGGGATTCGCCGGTCAGATCCGTCTATCAGGCCAGCCTGTCCGTGCTTCCCGGAGACCAGGGGGACGCGGTCGATCTCGATTGGCTGGGCCGCGTCGGCGCGGGGCTGGAAATCGGCACGCGGAATACCGGCATCGCCTATCTCTCGCGGGCCCGCCTGATGGTGTCCTATGCCTTCGGCGACGGCTATGACGGGTATTCCGTCGGGATCGGCATGAGTTTCTGACCGGACCGCGGCCGGCACGACAATTGCTGTTGAACAGGCCCGTGTCGTCGGATATCCAGTCTGTCGTTGCGGGTGTAGCTCAATGGTAGAGCAGGAGCTTCCCAAGCTTAAGACGAGGGTTCGATTCCCTTCACCCGCTCCAGTCCCTCCCCGATCGATCTATCCGTCCGCGTCCCGCTGAACCTCGGACAGGGTCACTGCCGCGACCGCGCCCAGGGCGCTGAGCCCGGCCAGCATGGCAAGCACGAGCGCGGGGCCGATCAGGTCGGCAGCCAGCCCGAACAGGCCGCCCGCCATCAGAAGTACGCCGATCATCGTGTTGGAAACCGCGGTATAGGCCACCTTGCGGTCGCCGGTGTCCATGTCGGTCAGGTGCAGCTTGCGGCCGGCCCGGACACCCTCATAGCCCAACTGCGCGACGAAGATGACCCCGGCGGCGGCGACCGAGCCTATGGGGCCGTCCTGGACCAGGGCCCAGCCCGCCGCCGCAGCCAGCGCCACGGCCGAGATCGACCCGGCCAGGATCAGCACCTTGCGGCTGGACCGGTCCGACAGCCACCCCCAGACAAAGCCCGACAGGATCGCCGCCAGCGAGGCGGCGACCATCATCGTGCCCAGGTTGCCCAGCGTGTCGCCATCGCCCTGTCCGGTCAGCATGACCAGGAAGGTCGGCGCCAGTGCGGTGGAGATGAACAGTGCCCGAACCGCGATATAGTGGCGGAACTCGCGATCCTCGCGCAGCGGGGCGACCATTTCCGACAAGGACAGCCCGGACATCTCGTCCGGCGCCCCGTCCGGGCGCCGTGGCTCGTCCAGCGTGAGAAACAGCATCGAGGCCACCAGCCACAACAGGCCGGCGCCGGCGATGGCAACGGCCAGAACGCCCGGCTCGCGCGGGATCACGCCCAGGCCAAGAAGCGCGGCATAGGCAAAGACCAGCGCCGCCGAGATCGTGGCCGCCGCCCCGGTGAGGCGTCCGCGCAGCCCGGTCTCGACGGTGCGGGCCAGAACGTCCTTGTAGCTGACCGAACAGGCCGAGCGCGCGACCGCCAGGCAGCCGAGCGCCGCCAGCACCGCCCATCCGGCGGCCGCGCCCTCAAGGGTCAGGACCGCGACCGCGATGGCAAAGGCCGCAACGCCCTGGAAGAACGCGCCAAGCGACCAGTAGACCCGGCGCCGGTCGCTGGCCTGGATCCGTCCCGCCAGCGCCACCTGCGGCAGCAGCGCCCCGGCCTCGCGCACCGGCACAAGCGCCCCGATCAGGTAGCCGGGTGCGCCCAGCGCGGTCAGCAGCCAGGTCAGCACCAGCTTGGGCTGGATCAGCCCATCGGCCACCTTGGTCATGCTCAGCGACAGAAGATGCACCGCCGGGTTGCGGCCGCCCTGCCCGCTTGCAACGGCCTCGGCCGCCCGGGCGATATCGCTGTCCGCTGCCATCCGCTCTCGGCGTCCGGCTCAGCCGGCCGGCTGAAGCAGGTCGCGGAACTGCTCGCGCAGCGACCGCTTGAGCACCTTGCCGGTGGCATTGCGCGGCAGGGTGTCGATGAACACCACCCGGTCGGGGATCTGCCAATGCGCGATCCGGTCCTCGAAGAAGGCCAGCAGCTCGGCCTCGGCCGGGGTCTCGCCATCCTCGGGCACGGCCACCAGGACCGGGCGCTCATCCCATTTCCGATGCGGCACGCCGACCACCGCCGCATCGGCCAGCTGCGGATGCCCCACGGCGATATTCTCCAGCTCGACCGAGCTGATCCATTCGCCGCCCGACTTGATGATGTCCTTGGACCGGTCGCGGATCGTCATGTAGCCATCGGGATCCAGCGTCGCCACATCGCCGGTCGGGAACCAGCCGTCGCGCAGCATCTCCTCGTCCTGCCGATGGAAATAGCTGTCGAGCACCCAGAGCCCGCGCACCAGCAGGTCGCCCTGGGTGGCACCGTCGGCGGGCAGCTCGGCGCCGTCATCCCCGACGATCTTCATCTCCACGCCGAAGGGCGGCCTGCCCTGGCTCTCGCGCAGGCGGTGGCGCGCCTCCTCGTCCAGCGCGGCATGCTTGGCCAGCGGCGTGTTGGTTGTGCCCAGCGGGCTCATTTCAGTCATCCCCCAGGCATGGATCGTCTCGACGCCATGCCGGTCGCGGAACTCGGCGATCATCGAGGGCGGACAGGCCGAGCCGCCGATCACCGTGCGCTGCAGGCTGTCCAGCCGCACCTCGGCGCTGCGCGCGTGATGCAAAAGGCCCTGCCAGATCGTCGGCACGCCCATCGCCAGGGTCACCTCGTAGCGCCCGATCAGCCCGGTCAGCGCCGCGCCGCTCAGGTCCGGGCCGGGCAGCACCATCTGCGCGCCCGCCATCGCGCAGGCATAGGGCGAGCCCCAGGCATTGACGTGGAACATCGGCACCACCGGCAGCACCACGTCGCGCGCCGAATAGCCGATCACGTCGCGGGTGTTCGACGCAAAACTGTGCAGAAGCGTCGTGCGGTGCGAATAAAGCACGCCCTTGGGATTGCCGGTCGTGCCCGATGTGTAACACAGGCTCGAGGCGGTGTTCTCGTCGAACTCCGGCCAGTCGAATCCCGGATCGCCGCCCGAGATGAGGTCGTCATAGGATTTCAGCCCAGGGATCTGGGCCGCGGCTTCGGTATCGGCGGGGCCCATCAGGACCACATGCTCGACGGTCTCGAACTGGTCGCGCAGGGCGGCGACCAGCGGCACGAAGGTCGCGTCGATGAACAGCACCCGGTCTTCGGCATGGTTGAGGATATAGACCAGCTGCTCGGGGAAGAGCCGCGGGTTGACGGTGTGCAGGACGAACCCGGCCCCCGAGACGCCGAAATAGAGCTCAAGGTGCCGGCGGTTGTTCCAGGCGATCGTGGCGATGCGCGCCTGTGGCGGCAGGTCCAGCGCGGTCAGAGCCGAGGCCACACGGGCCGAATTGGCCGCCACCCCGCCCCAGGTCGTCTCGGTTGTCGAGCCATCGGTCTCGACCGACCAGAGCCCGGTCTGGCCGTGGTATTGCGCCGCATGGCGGATCAACGACGAGATCAGCAGCGGTTGCGCCATCATCTGACCCAGCATCGGGCGTCTCCCTTCCGGTCCGGCGCGGCCGCCCTGCGATGCGCACCATTTGCGATGTCTCACGGCGCTTTAGCGCCTGCTCCGAAGACCACTCTGGCGATCTTGGGGTGGCTTGACAACAATCCGGTTGCGGCCCGCCCCGGCGCGGCGTAGCAGACCGGCCATGACCCTGCCCTATCACACTCCGCTCACCGACGCCCAGCAACGCCAGCTGGGGCTGGACCACCCGCAGCCTTTTGCCGTGGCCGACCGCGTCCGCTTTGCCGAGCTGGACGCGCTCAACCACGTCAACAACAAGGCCTACCTGGAGTGGTTCGAAACCGTGCGGGTGGCGTATTTCAAGCAGCTCTGCGCGCATCATTACGAGGGTCGCCCGGCCCCGCGCATGGTCATCCGCAACGCCGATATCCACTATGTCCAGGAGATGGTGATGGACGAGGATTACGTCGTCACCGTGCGGGTGACCGGCTATCGCACCACCTCCTTCGTGATGGAGCACCAGCTGTGGTCCGGCGGCAGCCTTCGGGCCAGGATGACGGGCGTGATGGTCACGCTCCTGCCCGACGGGTCCGGGCGCTATCCGCTGCCCGAGGCGCTTGTGGCCGAGTTCCGCGAGCGCGACGGGGCGCAGCCCGCCTAGCCACGGTTGCGCAGCACGTAATCCACCAGCGCCGCGGTCGAGCCGTCCTTGTCCGAGGCATCGCGCTCGCCGTCGACGACCGGACCCAGCGATGTCGCCAGCTCCTTGCCCAGCTCGACGCCCCACTGGTCATAGGAATTGATGCCCAGGATCACCCCCTCGACGAACACCCGGTGTTCATAGAGCGCGATGATCTGGCCCAGCACGAAGGGCGTGAGCTTGGGATAGACCAGCGTTGTCGAGGGGCGGTTGCCCGGAAACACCCGGTGCCGCGCCTGGCGCTCCAGCTCGTCGCCCTGGAACGCACCGCGCAGCTTCTTGCGCGCCTCGTCCAGCGACCGGCCGCGCATCAGCGCCTCGGACTGGGCCAGGCAATTGGCGACCAGAAGGCGGTGGTGATGGGCCAGGTCGGGCTCGTGCCCCTCGGCGGCCAGCATGAATTCGCAGGGCACGGGCGTGGTGCCCTGGTGGATCAGCTGGTAGAAGGCGTGCTGCCCGTTGGTGCCGGGCTCGCCCCAGACCACCGGACCCGATACGATTTCGAGCGTGTGCCCGTCCATCGCCACGCGCTTGCCGTTCGATTCCATCTCGAGCTGCTGGAAATAGGCCGGCAGGCGCAGCAGGCGCTGGTCATAGGGCAGCACCGCGCGGGTGGGATAACCACAGACCTGGTGGTGCCAGATCCCCACAAGCGCCAGCATGACCGGCATGTTCTCGTGCCACTCCGCCGCTTGGAAATGGGTGTCCATCGCCTGCCCGCCGCGCAGGAAGGCGTCGAAGGCCCGCGGCCCGACGGCGATCATCAGCGACAGGCCGATCGGCCCCCACATCGAGTAGCGCCCGCCGACCCAGTCGTCGAAGCCGAACACGTGATCGGCGGGAATGCCGAAGGCGCCTGTCTTGTCCTGCGCGGTCGAGAGGGCGGCGAATTGCCGGGCCGGATCGCCGCCGCCCTCGGACATCCAGGCCCGCGCGGTGCGCGCATTGGTCATCGTCTCGATGGTGGTGAAGGTCTTGGAGGCCACGATCACCAGCGTCCGCGTCGGGTCGAGCCCGCGCAGCGTGTCGGCGATATGCGCCCCGTCAACGTTCGAAACGAAGTGACAGCGCGGCCCGTCATGCCAGGGCGCCAGCGCCAGCACCGCCATCGCCGGCCCCAGGTCCGAGCCGCCGATGCCGATATTGACGACATCCGTGATCGGCCCGCCGGCACCGGCGATCCGTCCCTCGCGCAGCCCGTCGCTGAAGCGGCGCATCCGGTCCAGCGTGTCCAGCACGCCGGGCATGACATCACGCCCCTCGACCGTCACCGGCCCGCCATCGAGATTGCGCAGCGCCGTGTGCAGCACGGCCCGGCCCTCGGTCTCGTTGATCGCCTGCCCCGAGAACATCGCCGCGCGCCGCCCGGCCAGGTCCGAGGCGTCACACAGGGCAACCAGGGCCGCGCGGATCTCGTCGTCGAGCTGCGTCTTGGAACAGTCCAGCCGCATGTCGCCGGTCTGCAAAGTGAACCGGGCGGCGCGGTCGGGATCTTTGGCGAAAAGATCGGTGATGCGGCGGTCGCGCACTGCGTCCCGCAGCCGTGTGAGGGTCTCGAACATGGCGTCTCTCCTATTCCGCCCAGTGCACGGTCAAATCGTCGAGCACGGCGGCAATGGGGGCTTCCTCGGGCGGCAGTCCGCGCGCGCGCTCCAGCGCGTCGCGCTTAGACTGGCCCTGGATCAGCAGGTGTTTCGACATCGCCCCGTCGAGGATCCGGGCGGTCAGGGTGATGCGCGCCTCGGGCTGTGTCTCGGGCCGCGCCACAGCCAGGATCGGCGCACCGTCGCCCAGCGCAGCATCCAGCCCCGGCATACCGGCAAAGAGCGAGGCGGTGTGCATGTCGTCGCCCATTCCCAGCAGCAGCACCGACAGGGGCAGTTCCGGCGACAGCATGGTCTGGATCTCGGGCCGGCATTCCTCGGGGTCGTCCACCGGATAGTAGAGCGGCATGAACCGCGCGTTCGAGGCCCGGTTGACCAGCAGCCGCTCCTTGATGAGCCGCGCGTTCGAGCGCTCGTGATCCTCGGGCACGCAACGTTCGTCGGTGGGCAGCACATGCACCCGGTCCCATTCCAGGTCGGCGGCGCACAGCCCGTCGAAGACCGGCCCCGGCGTGGTTCCCCCCGGCACCGCAAGCGAGGCGGTGTCATGGGTCAGCAGCGTGGCCTCGATCTCTCCGGCCAGCACGTTGGCCACGTCGATGGCCATCATCTCGCGGTCGGCATACTCGATAATCTTCATGGCTTGATTCCCTGCCAGCGGCGACCGTCGCGTTTCATCAGCAGCTCGGCGTCGCCCGGTCCGGTGCTGAAACTCTCATAGGGCTTGGGGACATCGCCGCGCCCCTGCCAGCCGGCGATTACCGGGTCGGTCCAGGCCCAGGCGGCCTCGACCTCGTCATCGCGCATGAACAGGGTCTGGTTGCCCCGGATCACGTCCATGATCAGTCGCTCATAGGCATCCGTGGCCTCGTGGCTGTCGGGCCCCAGCGCCTCGGCAAAGCTCATGTCCAGCGGCACGTCCACCAGCCGCATCCCGCCCGGCCCCGGCTCCTTGATCGTGACCTTGAGGGTGATGCCCTCGTTCGGCTGAAGCCGGATCGACAGCACGTTGGCATGGCGTCCCGCCTCGGCGCCGAAGATCGAATGCGGCGCGTCCTTGAACATCACGTTGATGACCGACGAGCGCGCCACCAGCCGCTTGCCCGTGCGCAGGTAGAATGGCGTGCCCGCCCACCGCCAGTTGCTGACATGCGCACGCAGCGCCACATAGCTCTCGGTGGTCGAGCGCGGATCGCCGGCCTCCTCGCGATAGCCGGGCGCGCCGGTTGCGGCGTCATACTGGCCGCGCACGATATGGTGCGGCAGAACCGGGTCCAGCGCGCGGATCACCTTGAGCTTCTCGTCGCGCACCGCGTCGGGGTCGAACTTGGCCGGCGGTTCCATCGCGATCAGGCAGAGCAGCTGCATCAGGTGATTCTGCATCATGTCGCGCATGGCCCCGGCATGATCGTAATATTCGCCGCGCCCGCCGACGCCCACGGTCTCGGCCACGGTGATCTGGATGTGATCGACATACTGGCTGTTCCACAGCGGCTCGAACAGCATGTTGCCGAAGCGCACGGCCATCAGGTTCTGCACCGTCTCCTTGCCCAGGTAATGGTCGATGCGATAGATCTGCCCCTCTTCGAAATAGGCCGCCAGCGTCGCGTTGAGCGCCCGCGCCGTCGCCAGGTCGCGGCCGAAGGGTTTTTCGACCACGACCCGCGTCTCCGGCCCGGCCAGGTCATGCCGCCGGATCCGCTCGGCCAGCGGGCCGAAGAGGTCGGGGCCGACCGAGAAATAGAACGCCCGCACCCGGTCGGGGCCGAGCCGTGCCGCCAACCCGTCCCAGCCGCGCGTGCCGGCGGCATCGAGCGTCGCGTAATCCACCGCGTCAAGGAACTCGCCAAGCGCAGCCTTGTCCTGCGCCGCCTCGCCCGCATGGTCCCGCAACGCCTCGACCACCACCGCGCGATAGCCGTCCCGGCCCAGGTCGCGCCGCCCGGCCCCGACAATGCGCGCCCCGCGCGGCATCTGTCCGGCGCGGAACCTGCGGAACAGCGCCGGCAGGATCTTGCGCCGCGCCAGGTCGCCCGACCCGCCGAAGATCACCAGGTCGAACGGGTCGACGGGAATGACGCGAAACACCATGACCCGTCCATACTGCAAGCCAGCCAGCATTGTCCAATGTTAGCGCAACCACCGTGCCGGTTTTTGTGCGGCCCGGAGCCGGATCAGTAGGGAAGGTTGTTCAGCCCGCGCTGCAGCTTGCGCGACAGCTTCTCGTATTTCTTTGCCAGCGCTTCGAACTGGGACGCCATCTCGTCATAGGCCGCCACGGCCTGGGTGTGCAGCGCCCGTATCTCCTTTTCGGGATCCTTGCCGCCCTTGCCCGATTTCGCGGCGGCCTGAAGGCGAATGATCTTGTCGGCCAGCCCGGTCCATTTCTTGGCCAGGCGTTCGTCGCGGGCCTTGGTGCCGGCCACGTCCTTGTGCGCGGCGTCCAATTCCTTCTTGTAGGATTTCAGCTTGGCCAGGGACTTCTGATGCTGGCGTTTCCAGCTGTCCGCCGCCTTGCGGTTCTTCTGCACCTTGGAGAGCACCTCGGAGGCCGTCGCCGCCACATCCGGCACCTCGATCGCGTTGTCCAGAAGCTGGGACCGCGCGTTTGGCTTCTTCACGAGATCGGGCATGAGACGTCCTCCTGTCAGGGCAGCTTGACGATCTTGTCGGTGAGTTGGTCATACGGCGTGTCGATCAGTTTCCGCTGGGCGCTGATCGCGTTGTAGTTGTCGATCTCGCCGAACAGCTGCTTCTCCAGGGCGGTGATCGACTTGAACGCCTTTTGCAGGATCTTGGCGTCAGGTTTGCGCAGGAAATCCACTGCCGCCTTGTCGCGGATGGCGATCATGTTCTTCGCATAGGCCGACAGCCGCACGTGGCTGTCTTCCATCGCCTTGAAATAGCCCTGGATTTCGGCCCAGCTCTGGTCGATATGCGCGATGATCTCGTCACAGCGGACGATGCCATCCTCGATCTCGGTCAGAGCGTCGGCATACCGTTTCTTGCGGTCGGCAATTTCCCTGAGAACCTTGCTTTTGCCGGAGCGATAGTCGGGGATATCGGATTTCGGCATTTTCCGCACCTCCTCCGCCTGGAATTGTACGACCCGTGCGGCGCCACGGCAAGAGTTGCCCTCTGAGCCCGCAGCCGGCGGATCCCACCACCTCTGTAAGCAAGTTCACGGACAGCGCCGCGCGAATGCGCTAGAAATCGGGACAAAGGCCGCCCGATCCGCGTCGGACTCGCGCGGCGCGACCGATGAAGGAGAGTTCGATGCGCATGTTTGCCGCCGCCCTGTTCATTCTCACCGCCCTGCCCGCCCTGGCGCAGGAACGGCTTGCGCTGGTCATCGGCAATGACAGCTATGACCACGTGCCCAGGCTGGACAAGGCCGTCGCCGACGCCCGCGCCATCGCCTCGAAGCTGCGCGGCATGGGGTTCGAGACCCTTGAGGGGATCGACGTTGACCGCCGCATGATGAACCGGCGCATCTCGGAATTCACCGCCCGGCTGGAGCCCGGCGACACCGCCTTCGTCTTCTTCGCCGGCCACGGGGTCGAGATCGACGGCGAGAACTACCTGTTGCCCACCGACATCGTGGCCCCCGACTCCGGCGAAAGCGATTTCGTGAAATCCGAATCCATCGCCCTCTCGGCGCTGCTGGACCGGGTGCGCTCCACCGGCGCCCGCACCGCCATCACCATCGTCGACGCCTGCCGCAACAACCCGTTCGAGACGGTCGCCGGGCGCAGCATCGGGCGCACCCGCGGGCTGGGGCGGATCAGCGCGCCGCAGGGCACCTTCGTGATCTTCTCGGCCGGGGCCGGGCAGCTGGCGCTGGACGGGCTGCACGAGGAGGATCCGGCGCAGAACTCGGTCTTCACCCGCGCGCTGCTGCCGCGCCTATCCGAGCCGGGTCTGGAGCTGCGCGCGCTGGTCGCCGACCTGCGGGTCGAGGTGCGCGACCTGGCCCGCACCGTGAGCCACACCCAGGTTCCGGCCTATTACGACGAGTTGCTGGGCGAATTCTACTTCATCCCGGCCGCCGCCAAGGCCCCGGCCACCGCCGCGCCCGCGCAGGCGGCCGAGGTCGATCCGATCCGCGCCGATCTGGAACTGGCCCGCAGCATCGGAACCGTGGACGCCCTGGACGGCTTTCTCGACCGCTACGAGGACCGCGCCGACGAATACAGCTATCAGGTCGCCGTGCAGCTGCGCGAGGGGCTGTCCACCGAGGCCGCCGCCCCGGCCAAGCGCGCCACGCAGGTGGACGAGGTTCCGGCCGAGCCGGCAGCGGTCTCGGTGCCCTATGCCGAAGTCATCGAGGAAGAGCGCCGGCAGCAGGGAACCAAGGCGACGATCCGGGCGACCCAGGCCGCGCTGAACGCCGCCGGATGCTCTGCCGGCGGGGCCGATGGCGTGATCGGGCCACGCACCCGCAGCGCCTTTGCCCGGTTCATCGACGCAAGCGGCGCGAGCCTGAACCCGGACGGCCTAGGCAGCGTCGACGCCCTGCGCGCGATCGAGGCGGCGGGACGGAACGTCTGCAAGCCGGCCCCGCGGCAGGCCCCGCAATCGGCCAGTGCGACCGCACCGGCGGCCGGTGGCCTGACCCTGAGCGGCAGCTGGAAATACCGCGCGAACTGCGTGCTGGTGGTGAAGGTGACGGGCACTGTGACCTTCCGGAAATCCGGGGCCAACGCCTATCACGGGCGGCTGGCGGATTCGTTGGGCCAGCGCGCCAACAGCGATGTCTATCTCAATAGCCGCGAGATCACCGGCACCGACTATTTCCCCGGCGTGACGGTGAAATGGCGCGGCCGCATGGCCGCGGATGGCCAGAGCTATACCGCAACGGGCTCGACAGGTTGTTCGGTCTATGCCTGGCGGGCCGGCTAGGCCCGCCTAGTTGAGGTAGAACTCACCCACCGAGTTCCGCCACTCTCCGGGCGAGATCATCTTGCGGTGCGTGAAGCGGACCGAGTGCAGAGGGCCCTCGATCTCGCGTTGCCAGAACTCGACGAACTCGAACAGTTTCGGGTGGTCCGGGGCAAGGTCGTATTCCTGCCAGATGAATGTATTGAGAACATGAATATGGTCGGGCATGCGGTAATAGAATTCGGCCGTCGTCAGGCCATAGCCCTTGAGCATCAATTCGGTTTCGGATCGCTCCATCTCGACCTCCGGTACAGGCGTTGGTCGGATCATGCTAGCACGGAAAAGGTTAATCACCCTCGAAACAATGCGTTAGCAAGACGTGAAGTGCAGATTTTCCGCAACGGCGCACTCCGCTTGCACCTTATATGCGCGGTCTGATAAGGTACCGCTACAATATATAGACCCTGCACAAGAAACGGGCGGCCAAGTTGAGCGATACACCGGAAACCCCTGAAAACGAGAACAATTCCGGGCCGGAACGACCCATTTATGACGGGCCGTCGGTCTCCATCGAATCCGAGATGCGCACGTCCTATCTCGACTATGCGATGTCGGTCATCGTCAGCCGTGCGATTCCCGATCTGCGGGACGGGTTGAAACCGGTGCATCGGCGCATCCTCTACGCGATGCACGAGACCGGAAACACCCACGACAAATCCTATCGCAAATCGGCCCGCCCGGTCGGCGACGTGATGGGTAAATATCACCCCCACGGCGACAGCGCGATCTATGACGCGCTGGTGCGGATGGCGCAGGATTTCTCGATGTCGCTGCCCCTGCTCGACGGCCAGGGCAATTTCGGCTCGATGGACGGCGATAACCCGGCGGCCATGCGCTATACCGAGGTGCGCATGGACAAGCCGGCGGGCGCGATCCTGGCGGATATCGAAAAGGAAACGGTCGATTTCCAGGACAACTATGACGGCAAGGACCGCGAACCCACGGTCCTGCCCGCGCGGTTTCCCAACATGCTGGTCAACGGCGCCGGCGGCATCGCCGTCGGCATGGCCACCAACATCCCGCCGCACAATCTGGGCGAAATCTGCGACGCCACGCTGGCGCTGATCGAGGATCCGGACCTGACCAGCGAACAGCTGATCCAGTATGTGCCCGGCCCCGACTTTCCCACCGGCGGCGTGATGCTGGGCCGGTCGGGCGCGCGCAAGGCCTATCTGGAGGGCCGCGGCAGCGTCATCATCCGCGCCCGGACCCGGATCGAGGAGCTGCGCAAGGACCGCTATGCCATCATCGTCGACGAGATCCCCTATCAGGTGAACAAGGCCTCGATGATCGAGAAGATCGCCGAGCAGGTCCGCGAGAAGCGGATCGAAGGCGTGGCCCATGTGCAGGACGAATCCGACCGCAACGGCGTGCGGGTGGTGGTCGAGCTGAAACGCGACGCCACCGCCGAGGTGGTGCTGAACCAGCTGTTCCGCTTCACGCCGATGCAGACCTCGTTCGGCTGCAACATGCTGGCGCTCAATGGCGGCCGGCCCGAGCAGCTGACCCTGCGCGGCTTTCTCACCGCCTTCATCGATTTCCGCGAGGATGTGGTCGCGCGGCGCACGGCCTTCGACCTGCGCAAGGCGCGCGAGCGCAGCCACATCCTGTGCGGCCTGGCGGTCGCTGTCTCGAACGTGGACGAGGTGGTTGCCACCATCCGGGCCTCGGCCGATGCCGCGGAAGCGCGGGAAAAGCTGATGACGCGGCGCTGGCCCGCGTCCGAGATCGCCGACTATATCCGGCTGATCGACGACCCGACCCACACGATGAACGAGGACGGCACCTATAACCTGTCCGAAGCGCAGGCCCGCGCCATCCTCGACCTGCGGCTTCAGCGCCTGACCCAGATCGGCGTCAAGGAAGTCACCGACGAGCTGGAATCGCTGGCCGGCAAGATCAAGGAATACCTGGAGATCCTCGGCTCGCGCGAGCGCATCATGGGCATCATCTCCGACGAGTTGAGCGAGGTGCGCGAGCAGTTCGCCGTGCCGCGCCGCACCGAGATCGTCGACTGGTCCGGCGACATGGAGGACGAGGACCTGATCGAGCGCGAGGACATGGTTGTGACCGTGACCTCGGGCGGCTACATCAAGCGCACGCCGCTGGTCGATTTCCGCGCGCAGAAACGCGGCGGCAAGGGCCTGTCGGGCATGGCCACCAAGGAAGAGGACGTGGTCACGACCCTCTTCGTGGCCAACACCCATACGCAGCTTCTGTTCTTCACCACCGACGGGATGGTCTACAAGCTCAAGACCTGGCGTCTGCCGCAAGGCGGGCGCACGTCCAAGGGCAAGGCCATCGTTAACATCCTGCCGATCCCGACCGGCGTGTCGATCGCGGCCATCATGCCCATCGACCGCGACGAGGATCACTGGGACGAATTGCAGGTGGTCTTTGCCACCTCGGCCGGCGACGTGCGCCGCAACCGGCTGTCGGATTTCACCAATGTCCGGCGCAACGGCAAGATCGCGATGAAACTGCCCGAGGATGTCGAACTGGTGAATGCGCGGATCTGCTCCGAGGATGACGACGTGATGCTGGTCACCGACTCGGGCCGCGCCATCCGCTTCCGCAGCACCGATCTGCGGGTCTTCAACTCGCGCGAGTCGACCGGCGTGCGCGGCATCCGCCTGCAGAACGGCGACCGGGTGGTGTCGATGTCGGTGATCCGGCATTTCGAGGCCACCCCGGACGAGCGCGCCGCCTATCTCAAGATGCGCCGCGCGGTTGCGGGTCTGGCCGACGATGCCGAGATGCCCGACGAGGAAGAGGGCGACGCGATGTCGACGATCAGCCAGGAACGCTATGCCGAGATGTCGGCGGCCGAGAACCTGATCCTGACGATCACCGCCAAGGGCACGGGCAAGCTCAGTTCCAGCCACGACTACCCGGTCCGGGGGCGCGGCGGCATGGGCGTCGCGGCCATCGACAAGGCGATGCGCGGCGGAACGCTGGTGGCTTCCTTCCCGGTCGAGACCGACGACCAGATCATGCTGGCCACCTCCAAGGGGCAGTCGATCCGGGTTCCCGTCGAGGGGATCTCGTTCCGGTCGCGCTCGGCCGGCGGCGTCAAGGTGTTCAACACCGGCAAGGGCGAAGAGGTCGTCAGCGTCGCCTGGATTGCCGACCAGGGCGACGAGGAGCCTGACGAGGGCTGACCTTGTCGACCTGACCGGCACGAATGAAAACGCCCGGCCCCCAGATGGGCCGGGCGTCCCGCGTGTCAGGCCGCTCAGGCGGTCATTGCGCCTCGCGCGATTCCTCGGTGATTTCATTGCCCAGGGTCGAGACGTCCTGTCCGAACCCTTCGGCCGTCTCGCAGGCCGCAAGACCGGTCAGGGCGACGAGTGCGAGAATGATCCTCATGGTTACATGTCCTCCTTGAATTTCGATGCGACATTGTCGGCGAAGGCGTCGATCATCGCGTTGTAGAAGACCTCGCTGCCGACGGTCAGGTCGGTTTCCTCCGTCCCGTCCGGGTATTGCAGCTTTGCCTGTTCGGCGTTCACGGTCAGGTCATAGGTCATGTCCTGACCGGCCACGGGCATTTCGATGATGATCGTACCCTTGAGCTGCGAATTGGCGATGCCGGACGCCTGCTCGAAGCCGTTGGCCAGCGACACTTCGTCGATGTCGATGCCGATCTTGGCGCCTTCATCGCCCAACCGGTCGGACAGCCGCTCGGCGATGTTCGATTCCAGATCCGAGGGCAGTGTGCTCCAGACCTTGGAAGCCTCGAAGTTCTCGATGGTAGACAGGTCTGCCTCGACCTCGATTTCCTTGACCATCGTCTCGGCCGCGGCCGCACCGGCCAGGGCAGTGCCGCACAGCAGTGCCGTCGTATACATCAGGCGTTTCATCTCGATTCTCCGTTCCTGTGATCCCCAGCGGGGTGACGGCACAACAACTGCCGCCCGATGCGGACGGTTCCATAAGGGCCCCGGAAGTCTCGGACGGCAGGCGGGAATCCGCCGCGCGCCGCGAACCGGCATCAAGCGTCGGATCCGTTTTTCTATCGCAATGACAATGCGTTGAGAGAAGACCTTGCAGCGATCAAAGACCGTAGAGCGCCCCGAACTTCGCTTCGAGGTAGTTCAGGATCGGCCCCTCGGACGGCACCTGCCCGCTGGCCCGTTCGATCACCTCGCGCGGCAGGTAGAGGCTGCCGTGACGCTGCACGACATCGCGCAGCCAGCGCGTTGCGGCCGAGGTATCGCCCTGCGCCAGCTGCGCGTCGAGATCGGGAACCGCCTTGCGCAGCGCCTCGTGCAGGCAGCCGGCATAGACATTGCCCAGCGCATAGGTGGGGAAATAGCCGAACAGGCCCACCGACCAGTGCACGTCCTGCAGCAGCCCGTTCGAGGGCTTGTCCACCGGATACCCGAAATCGGTGGCGAACCGGTCGTTCCACGCGGTCTCCAGGTCGGCGACCTGCAGATCGCCGGCCATCAGCGCGCGCTCCAGGTCAAAGCGCAGCATGATGTGCAGGTTGTATTGCAGCTCGTCCGCCTCGGTGCGGATATACCCGTTATGCACCCGGTTCACCGCTGCATAGAAGGCATCCGGATCGGCAATACCGATATCGCCGAACGCCGCGCGCATCTCGCCCAGCAGCCAGCCGGTGAAGGCGCGCGAGCGGCCCAGCTGGTTCTCGTAGATCCGGCTCTGGCTTTCATGCACGCCCATCGACACGCCCTGCCCCAGCGCGCTCAGCGCGAACCCGGCATCGACGCCCTGCTCATAGGCCGCGTGGCCGACCTCGTGGATGGTCGAATAGAGGCAGTTGAACGGATCGGACGGGTTGGTGCGCGTGGTGATGCGCACATCCGCGCCGCTGCCCGAGCTGAACGGATGCACCGCCTTGTCCACCCGCCCGCGCGTCATGTCGTAGCCGAAGACCTTGGCGATCTTGCGCGACAGCTTCATCTGCGCGCCCTCGTCATAGGTGCCGGTCAGGCCGGCCGGCTGCGGCCGGTCCAGAACCGCCGCCCGCAGCGCGACCAGCCGGGGACGCATCGCGTCGAAGATCGCGGCGATGTCGTCGCCGGTGGTGTGCGGCTCGTAATCCTCGACCAGCGCGTCATAGACCGACCCGCCCGCCGCCAGCGCCGCCCCCTCCTCGCGCTTGAGCGCGACGACCTCCTCCAGCACCGGCAGGAAGGCGGCCACATCCTCGTCGGCGCGGGCCTGTGCCCACAGCCCCTGCGCGCGCGACGTGGTCCGGGCGATCTGCGCGGCCAGCGCGCCGGGCACCTTTTGCGCCCGCTCGAAGGCGCGGCGGATCTCGCGCAGCTGCGCGGCACCGGCCTCGTCCGGTGGCTCGGCCGCGGCCAGCCATTCGCCCACCCGCGGATCGGAGCGACGGGCGTGCAGGACGCCTTCGATCGCCGCCATCTCCTCGCTGCGCTGGGCCGCGGCACCGCGCGGCATCACCGTTTCCTGGTCCCAGCCCAGCCGGCCGGCGATCTGTCCCAGCGCCGAGGTCTCGCGCTGGAACGCCATCAAGTCGTCGAATGCGGTCATTTGGGTACGTCCCTGAGAGAAGTGGAAACCGGGTAGGCCGACAGGAAGCGCGCCCGCAGGATCAGCGACCACAGCAGCACCGCGATCAGCTGGTGCACAATGGCCACCTGCCACGGCGCGGCATAGATCACGGTGGCGATGCCCACAAGGATCTGCAGCGACAGGGCCGCGAACACCGCATTGAAGGCAAAGCGCGTGCGGGCATGGGCGCTGTGCCGGCCGCGCATCCAGGCCACGATGCCGAAGATCAGCAACAGATACCCCGACACGCGGTGGATCCACTGAACCAGCCCGGGATTCTCGAAGAAATTGCGCCAGGCCGGTTCCAGGATCAGGGCATCCGGCGGCAGGATCTGACCGCCCATCAGCGGCCAGTCGGTAAAGCTGCGCCCGGCGTCGATGCCGGCCACCAGCGCGCCCAGAAGGATCTGCAGGAAGGCGAAATGCATCAGCCCCGTGCCGAGCGAGAAGAGCTTGGCCTCCTTCGCGCGGCGCGCCTGCATCAGGTCACGCTCGGTTCGGCCCAGCAGGAGGACATACCAGCCAAGAAAGCCCAGGATCACGAAGGCCAGGCCCAGATGCACCGCCAGACGGTAGCTGGCGACCGAGGTCATGCCCTCGCCCTGGGTCACGCCCGAGGCGACCATCCACCAGCCCACGGCGCCCTGCAACCCGCCCAGCAGTCCCGGCAGCAGCAGCCGCCCGGTCCAGCCCGCCGGGATCTGCCGCGCGGCCAGGAAGCCCAGGAACCCCAGCGCCCAGACCAGGCCGATCACCCGGCCCAGTTGGCGGTGGCCCCATTCCCACCAGTAGATCTCCTTGAAATCCGCCAGCTCCATCCACTGGTTCTGGATCCGCCACTGGTCGATCTGGCGATACTTGTCGAACTCCGCCTCCCAGTCGGCCGCGCTCGTCGGCGGGATCGCTCCGGTCACCGGGCGCCATTCGGTGATGCTCAGCCCGCTGTCGGTCAGCCGGGTCAGGCCACCCACCGCGATCATCACCACGACCAGGGCGAACAGGACCATCAGCCAGGCCCGGATCGCCCGCCGCGCACCGCCGCGCCCACGGTCGATCAGGCCGGGCTGCGCCGTGGCCTTGGGGGTGTCTTCGGTGACCTCCTCGAAGATGCTGCGCTTGCCGCTCATGCCGTCCTCATCCATTCTTCGCCGGCAAGCTAGGGCCCGCCGCCGGCAAGGTCCAGTATCAGCTGCCGTCGCGTTCCTTCCAGCGCACCATCTGCCGCATCACGCCGTGAAGCATCTGCACGTCGGCGCGGGTCAGCCGCATACGGCTCCAGAGATTGCGCAGGTTGATCTTCATGCCTTCGGCCTTCTCGGGCGGGTAGAAGAACCCGGCCTCGCCCAGGCGGTCCTCGTAATGGGTGGCCAGCTTCTCGATCTCGATCGCGCTGGCCCAGTCGCCCTTGGCCGGAACATCGGCCTCGTGCACCACCTCACCCGCCGCGCGCATCCATTCATAGCTGACCAGCAGCACGCATTGCGCCAGGTTCAGCGAGGCGAACTCGGGGTTCACCGGCACCGAGATGATCGCGTTGGCCCGCGCGACATCCTCGTTCTCCAGCCCCGCGCGCTCGGGGCCGAACAGCACCGCGACCTTCTCTCCGGCCGCGATCCGCGCGGCGGCATCGGCCATCGCACGCTCGGGGCTCAGCACCGGCTTCGTCAGCCCGCGTCCCCGGGCGGTGGTGGCATAGACATAGCTGCAATCGCCGACCGCATCGGCGAGCTTATCGCTCAGCCGCGCCTCGTCCAGCAGTCGCCCGGCGCCGCTCGACATCGCCACCGCCGCGGGGTTGGGCCAGCCGTCGCGCGGGGCGACGATGCGCATCCGGTCCAGGCCGAAATTCCACATCGCCCGCGCCGCCGCGCCGATATTCTCGCCCATCTGCGGGCGCACGAGGACGAGGGCGGGCTGGGGCTGGTCGCTGGGCATGGCGGCGGGTCTCCGAAACTGGCGTGCCCGCTCTAATCCGCGCGCGCCGCAGGGGCAAGCCGAACCACGGGGGCCAGCCGGCCGGTTTCGCGCCGCTTGACCGTTTCCTTCCCCGACGCGATCCGCTAAACGGCCAGCGACACAACCAGGAGTGCCGCGATGGACGCCCCCGAGACGCCGCAGATCTACCTGATCACCCCGGCCGCCTTCGATCCTGACACCTTCGCAGACCAGCTGGCGCGGGTGCTGGACGGGGCCGCGATCGCCTGCATCCGCCTGGCGCTGGCCGGGCAGGACGAGGCGCGGATCGCACGTGCCGCCGACAGCTGCCGCGAGGTGGCCCATGCCCGCGACGTGGCGGTGGTGATCTCCGATCATGTGCTGCTGGCCGAACGGCACGGACTGGACGGGGTTCACCTGAGCGATGCCGCCCGCTCGGTGCGGGCCGCGCGCAAGACCTTCGGGCCCGACGCCATCGTCGGCAGCCATTGCGGCGCCTCGCGCCATGACGGCATGACGGCGGGCGAGGCCGGAGCGGATTACGTCAGCTTCGGCCCGGTGGGCGCCTCGACCCTGGGCGACGGCACCCGCGCGGATGCCGAGCTGTTCCAATGGTGGTCCGAGATGATCGAGGTGCCGGTGGTGGCCGAGGGCGGCCTGACGCCCGATCTGGTCCGCAGCCTGGCGCCGCATACCGACTTTTTCGGCATCGGGGACGAGATCTGGTCGGAGGAGGATCCACTCGCGGCGCTGCGCCGCCTCACCGATGCGATGGCCTAAGCCAGCATGGTCCGCTCGACCACCCAGTAGGCGCCGATCAGCGCGATGGTGACCGAGGCGGGAATGGCGATGCGCCCGCGATACCACCACTTGTTGCGGAACCAGAACCCGACGCTGAGAAACGCCAGCGCGATCACCGCCAGCTGCCCCAGCTCGACCCCGATGTTGAACCCGATCAGCGCCGGCAGGAACTGCGCGTCCGGCAGGCCGAACTCGCCCAGCACCGAGGCGAACCCCAGCCCGTGAAGCAGGCCGAAGCCGAACACCACCAGCGGCCGCCAGGCATGCAGCCGGCGCGCGAACACGTTTTCCAGCGCGACGAAGGTGATCGAGGCCGCGATCAGCGGCTCGACGATGCCCGGATCGACCCGCACCACCCCCAGCGCCCCCAGCGCCAGCGTCACCGTATGCGCCAGCGTGAAGGCCGAGATCTGCCAGATCAGCGGGCGCAGGCGCGGGCTGAGGAAGAACAGGCCCAGCACGAAGAGGATGTGATCCAGCCCCTTGGGCAGGATGTGATCGAACCCCACCGGGATATAGTCCACGAAGGTCTCCCAGCCGGTCTTGGCCGCACCCCCGGCCAGCGCGATCTCCGGGCTGGTCTCGCCGCCGTTGATGTAACCGGTATAGGGCTCCTCGACCCCCTGCTGGCGCAGCACCAGCGCGCCCGCGCCATCGGGCCAGGTCAGGCTCAGCGCCCGCGCGCCGGGGGGCACCGGGCCGGTGAACAGCAGTGTCGAGGCGCGCGGCAGGTCGGCGTTGCCCACCACCGGGATGCTCGCCCCCTCGTAGGACAGTGCGACGGGGCCGCCGGCCTGCACATCCAGCCGGTCCAGCCAGTCCAGCGCAAAGGCCCGGATGCGCGGCTGCAGCCGGGGCGCGTCCAGCTTGCGCAGCGCGTCATAATCCGGCGATTCCGCGGCCTCGTCGGTATCGTCCAGCCCGTCCAGGTCGATGCCGGCCAGGAAGGCCTCGACATTCATGCGCAGTTCCAGCCGCAGCGTGCCGTCCTCGACCGAGAAATCCCCGATCGTCGGCGTGACCTCATGCGCGGCCGCGGGACCCATGGCCATCCAAAGGCTTGACAGGATCAGTGCAAGACGCAGCTTGTGAAACACCAAAGGACCGATCTTGACCATGAACCCACGCACCCTTGTCCTGTTTTGCCTCGCGGCCGTCCCCGCACTGCCGGCGGCTGGACATGAGTTTTGGATCGCCCCCGAGCAATATCAAGTCGAAAGCGACCGGGGCGTGACCGCCTCGCTCCGGAACGGGCAGGATTTCGAAGGCATCTCGCTGGGGTATTTTCCCAACACCGTCGCGCGGTTCGAGCTGCGGCAGGACGGCCGCGTCACGCCCTATGAGGGCCGCCTGGGCGACATCCCGGCGCTGCAGGGCGCGCAGGTCAGGAACGGCCTGCTTGTCATCCTGCACGAGACGGAACCGGCTTCGGTCAAATACAAGACCTGGGAGAAATTCCAGGCCTTCACCGACGAAAAGGAGCTGGGCGATCTGCGCAGCCGGCACCTTGCGCGCGGGCTTCCGCTGACCGACTTCTTCGAAAGCTACACGCGCCACGCCAAGTCCCTCGTCGCCGTGGGATCCGCCCGCGGGGCCGATGCCGCCGCCGGCATGGAGACCGAGTTCGTGGCCCTCAACAACCCCTACGCGGACCCGCCCGGCGAGGGGATGCGGGTGCGCCTGCTCTATCGCGATGCGCCGCGCGCCGAGGTACCGGTCGAGGTTTTTGCCCGCGCGCCGGACGGCACGGTGACGCGCTCGGTCCTGCGCACCGATGCGCGCGGCGAGGCGCTGATCCCGGTGGCATCCGGTCACGATTACCTGCTCAACGCCGTGGTCCTGCGCCCGCTCGAGGGCCGTCGCGAGGTGTGGGAATCGCTCTGGGCCTCGCTGACCTTCCATGTGCCCTGACACCGCCCCTTGCGCGCTGCCGCGATTGGCGGCATGAGGCTGGCATGACCGCGAGGACGGATATCCTGTGCATCGGCTCGGTGCTGTGGGACGTGATCGGGCGTTCGGCCAGCCACATGCGGCAGGGCTCGGACGTGCCCGGGCGCATCACCCGCCTGCCGGGCGGCGTGGCGATGAACATCGCCATGACGCTGGTGCGCTTCGGCATGACCCCGGTGCTGCTGACCGCCATCGGGCGCGATGCCGAGGGCGACGAGCTTGTTCGCGCCTGCCTGCAGCTGGGGATGGATGCCGGCCATGTCTACCGCTCGGAGGATCTGCCCACCGACCGCTACATGGCGGTCGAGGGCGCCAACGGGCTGATCGCGGCGATTGCCGATGCCCACTCGCTCGAGGCGGCGGGCGCCAAGATCCTGCGGCCGCTGCAGGACGGGCGGCTGGGCAGCGCGGCATCGCCCTATGACGGACTGGTGGCACTTGACGGCAACCTGACGCAGTCCCTTCTGGAAGAGATCGCCGCCAGCCCCGCCTTTGCCCGCGCCGACCTGCGCGTGGCCCCGGCCTCGCCCGGCAAGGCCGAACGCCTGCGCCCGTTCCTGCAGCACGCGCGCGCCACGCTCTATGTCAATCTGGAAGAGGCCGGGCTGCTGTGCCAGACCGAGTTCGACGGCTCCGACAGCGCCGCGCGCGGGCTGATCGAGCGCGGCGCCCTGCGCGCACTGGTCACCGATGGCGGCCGCAACGCGACCGAGGCCAGCGCCGAGCGCGTGATCTCGCGCACTCCGCCCGAGGTGCTGGTGACCCGTGTGACCGGCGCCGGCGACACGTTCATGGCAGCCCATATCGCAGCCGAGGCCGAGGGCACCGACCGCGAGGCCGCGCTGGATCGCGCCCTGCACGCGGCCGCAACATACGTATCAGGAGAGACCCCGCTGTGATCGACCTTCAATTCTCGGACGAGGTGCGGCAGGCCCGCGCCAATGGCCAGCCCGTCGTCGCGCTGGAAAGCACCATCATCACCCACGGCATGCCGCATCCGCAGAATGTCGAGGTGGCCGCGCAGGTCGCGCAGGACATCCGCGATGGCGGCGCGGTGCCGGCTACCGTCGCGGTGATCGAGGGCCGGTTGCATGTGGGGCTGGAACCCGACCAGCTGCAGAGCCTGGGCCGGGCCAAGGGCGTCGCCAAGCTCAGCCGCGCCGACATGGCGGCCTGCCTGGCCAGCGGCGGCACCGGGGCGACGACGGTGGCGGCCACCATGATTGCCGCGCATCACGCTGGCATCGAGGTCTTCGCCACCGGCGGCATCGGCGGCGTGCACAAGGGGGCCGAGGCCACGTTCGACATCTCCGCCGACCTGCATGAGCTGGCCCAGACGCCGGTGACAGTCGTGGCCGCCGGCGCCAAGGCCATCCTGGACCTGCCCAAGACGCTGGAGGTGCTGGAAACCCTGGGTGTGCCGGTCATCGCCTTCGGGCAGGATGCCTTTCCCGCCTTCTGGTCGGCGCAATCGAACCAGAAGGCGCCCCTGCGCATGGACGACCCCGAGGCGATTGCCCGCGCCCATGCCGCCCGGCGCGCGCTGGGCCTGCCCGGCGGGCAGCTGGTCGCCAACCCGATCCCGGCGGCCGACCAGATCCCGGCCGCCGAGCTGGCGCCGATCATCGCCGAGGCGCAGGCCGACGCCGCCACCCACCGCATCGCCGGCAAGGCAGTGACCCCCTACCTGCTGCAGCGCATCTACGAGCGCACCAAGGGCCGCTCTCTGGACGCCAATATCGCGCTGGTGCGCAACAATGCGCGGCTTGCGGCCCGGATTGCCCGCGCGTTGGGCGCCCTGCCCCGATAGTTGCCGCCCCGGGGCGACAAGCCATTGTAGCCGCCCGCGGAAATGCCTAATTTCCCACGGGGAGCAATCTGGGACCGCCATGAACACGCCATTCGACGAGGAACCGCAGCGGCGCGGGGGGATGCTGTCCGGGTTCCGGGCGTCCTTCCTGACCGGGCTGGTGGTCATTGCCCCGGTCGGCCTGACCATCTGGCTGATCTGGTCGGTGGTCGGCTGGATCGACGGGTTCGTCCTGCCCCTGATCCCGCACCAGTTCCGCCCCGAACAGTATATCGGCATCAACCTGCGCGGCCTCGGGGTCATCATCTTCCTGGTCTTCACGGTGATCGTCGGCTGGATCGCCAAGGGGCTGATCGGCCGCTCGCTGATCCATTTCGCCGAAAGCCTGGTGAACCGGATGCCGGTGGTCCGCTCGATCTATTCCGGGATCAAGCAGATCTCGGAGACGGTCTTTGCCCAGTCCGAGCGCAGCTTCGAAAAGGCCTGCCTGATCCAGTATCCGCGCCGGGGCATCTGGGCCATCGGCTTCATCTCGACCAGCGCGCGTGGCGAGGTGGCCCGCCGGGCCGAGACCGGCGGCACGCTCTACAGCATCTTCGTGCCGACCACGCCGAACCCCACATCGGGCTTCCTGCTGTTCTTTCCCGCCGAGGACGTGATCGAACTGGACATGACCATCGAGGAGGCCGCCAAGCTGGTGATCTCCGCGGGTCTCGTCTATCCCAACGAGAAGGATCCGACCCGGCCGCCCGAGCCCGAAGATCCGCCCGAATGATCAGTTGAACATTTCGGCCAGGTCGACCGTGCCACGCACGCCCAGGTCGTCGCGATGCGCCGCCAGGAACCGGTCGGCAGCGTCGCGCCCGGCGGTCTTCAGCCCATGAAGCACGGTCGGCATCGGCACCATCTTGGTGGCCACCGACAGCCCCGTCATCAGCGCGTCATCGGCGATCATGTGGACCAGGACCCGGCTCATCCGACCGCGTTCCAGCGCGCCCTCGTCCAGCAACCGGCCAACGAAGCTGATCGCCCGCAACTCGCGCAATAGCGAGGAGTTGAAGCTGATCTCGTTTATCCGGTTCTGGATCTGCTGCGGCGTCTTCGGCAACTCATCGCGTTCCAGCGGGTTGATGTTCACGATCACCACGTCATCCGGCAGCCCGGTGTTGAACAGCGGAAACAGCGCCGGATTGCCGGTATAGCCGCCATCCCAGTAGGCCTCGCGCCGGCCGGTGCGCGGGTCGTCGATTTCGACCGCCTGGAACACCGTCGGCAGGCAGGCCGAGGCCAGGATTGCCTCGGTCGAGATCTCGGCGCCGGAAAAGATGCGGATCTTGCCGGTGCGCACGCGCGTGGCGCAGATGAACAGCTCCGGCCCTTCGCCGGCGCAGACCTTGTCATAGTCGAACGCCTCGACCACAGGGCTCAGCGGGTTGCGGTAGAATGGCCCGTAGGCATAGGGCGACACCATGCGCGACCAGGTGTCGGCAAAGGAGAACGGCAGCGAATACTCCATCGCCTGCGCCACCTGCGCCGGCTCGAGCGCGAACATCCAGCCCGACAGCCGCATGTCGCCGATGGCGCCCATCCGCGCCCACAGCCGGTCCAGCGTGTCGCGCGCGCCCTCGCGCCCGCCGGCGACCATGCCCGCCTTGAGCGCAGCCCCGTTCAGCGCCCCGGCCGAGGTGCCGGTGATCGCGGCGATCTCGATGCCGTCATCCTCCAGCAGGCGATCCAGAACGCCCCAGGTATAGGCGCCATGCGCGCCGCCGCCCTGCAGGGCCAGATTGATCCGCTTTACCACCTTCCGCTTTCTGCGCGCCGTCACCTCACAGCGCCGTCCAGCCGCCATCGACCGAAATGGTCGTGCCGGTGATCTGCGCCGCCGCGTCCGAACACAGGAAGACCGCAGTGCCGCCCATCTGCTCGACCGTGGCGAATTCCTTGGACGGCTGGCGCGACAGCATGACGTTCTCGATCACTTCCTCGCGGCTCATGCCGTGGGTCTTCATCTGGTCGGGGATCTGCTTTTCGACGATGGGCGTCAGCACATAGCCCGGACAGATCGCGTTGGCGGTGATCGGCTCGCGGGCGGTCTCCAGCGCCACGGTCTTGGTCAGCCCGACGATCCCGTGCTTGGCGGCGATATAGGCGGATTTGTAGGGCGACGCGGTCAGCCCGTGGGCGCTGGCGATGTTGACCACCCGGCCCCAGCCCGCCTTGCGCATCATCGGCAGCGCCGCGGCGGTGGTGTGAAAGGCCGAGGTCAGGTTGATGGCGATGATCGCGTCCCACTTGTCGGCCGGAAACTCGTCGATCGGCGCGACATGCTGGATCCCGGCATTGTTGATCAGCACGTCGCAGCGTCCGGCCTGCTCGATCAGCGACCGGCACTCGTCGCCCTTGGACATGTCCGCCTTGATATAGCGCGCGTCGGTCCCGAACTCCTTTGCAATTTCCTCGGCCAGCGCGTGATCCTCGTCGCTGTCGGTGAACGAGTTCAGCACCACATCGGCCCCCGCCCGCGCCATCTCGCGCGCGATGCCCAGCCCGATCCCCGAATTCGATCCGGTGACGATGACCGTCTTTCCCGATAGCGACATGAGCCAGATCCTCCTGCATTGTCATGGCGTGGCCGCACCCTGCCATGCTGCACGTGCAAAGAAAACGCCAATTCGCTCACCCCGGGCCCCGGACGGCAGGCCAAAAAAAACGCCCGCACGAAGCGGGCGTTAAGTTATTGAGGCAGGTTTCATACAGGCAAGAAACCTATCGAGCAGTGACTCCTTTATAAGCAATTCCCCACCGTCATCCAAGCTAAAAGTTTGAAAAGACGTGAATCCACCGCTACGCTGAATCCATCAAATAAATAAGGGCAGAGCAGGATTGTTGCCAAAGTGCTAGCTGATTATTTCCGCCCCGCCCGGTCGTTGCTGGCCGGAATCGCCCTGTTCGGCCTGCCTTTGGCCGCACAGGCAGAATCAGCCCACGGAATCGCCATGTATGGCGAACCGGCCCTGCCGCCGGGCTTCGAGTCGCTGCCCTATGCCAACCCGGATGCGCCCAAGGGCGGGCGTGTCGTTTTCGGCAATACCGGCGGCTTCGACAGCCTCAACCCCTTCATCCAGAAGGGAACCGTGCCGTGGCAATCGCGGTTCTGGGGCTACGAGAGCCTGATGGGCCGGTCCTGGGACGAGCCGTTTACGCTCTACGGGCTGCTGGCCGAATCGGTCGAGACCGCGCCCGACCGCTCCTGGGTCGAGTTTGCCCTGCGCCCCGAGGCGCGCTTCTCCGACGGAAGCCCGGTCACGGTCGAGGACGTGATCTGGTCCTACGAGACGTTGGGCACTCAGGGTCATCTGCGCTATCGCGGGTTCTGGACCAAGGTCGCGGCCATCGAGCAGACCGGCACGCGCAAGGTCCGGCTGACTTTCAACACCGCCGACCGGGAACTGGCGCTGATCGCCGGGATGCGCCCGATCCTGAAAAAGGCGCAATGGGACGGCAAGGATTTCGCCGATGCCGCGCTGGCCGACATCCCCATCGGCACCGGGGCCTATGTGGTCAGCGACTACGAGGCCGGACGCCACGTCACCTATACCCGCAATCCCGATTACTGGGGGGCGGATCTGAGCTTCAACCGCGGCACCCAGAATTTCGACGAGATGCGGATCGAGTTCTATGGCGACGCGACCGTCCTGTTCGAGGCGTTCAAGGCCGGCGAACTGACCGCCCTGCGCGAGTTCAACGCCGAGAAATGGGACAATCAATACGATTTCCCCGCCGTGCAGCGCGGCGACGTGGTCAAGACCGAGATCCCGCATCAGAAGCCCTCGGGCATCACCGGTTTCGCGATGAACACACGGATGCCGCCCTTCGACGATTGGCGCGTGCGCGAGGCGATGCTGCTGGCCTTCAACTTCGAATACATCAACGACACGCTGACCGGCGGCAAGCTGCCCCGTATTACCTCCTATTACTCGGGCTCGGAACTGGCCATGCGCCCCGGCCCGGCCGAGGGCCGCGTGCGCGAGCTGCTGGAGCCGTTCGCCGGCAGCCTGCCCCCCGGCGCCATCGACGGCTACACGCTGCCGCAGGGCGACGGGACCGAACGCAACCGCCGCAACCTGCGCATCGCCGCCAAGTTGCTGGCCGAGGCCGGATGGACGATCGAGGACGGGGTCCTGCGCAATGAGCAGGGCCAGGCCTTTGCCGTCGACGTGTTGCTGCGCCAGGGCGACAGCGAGAACGAGGCGGCCGTCGACATCTTCGCCCGCGCCCTGGAACGGCTGGGCATCACCATGCGCACGGAAAAGGTGGACGACGCGCAATACACCGCCCGCACCAACGAACTGGATTTCCAGATGACCCCGTATCGCCGGGCGCTGTCGCTGTCCCCGGGCAACGAGCAGCAGCTCTACTGGGGCAGCGACGCCGCCGACACGCCGGGCACGCGCAACCTGATGGGGGTGGCCTCGCCCGCCGCCGACGCGATGATCGACGCGATGCTGGCCTCGGACAGCCGAGAGGATTTCATCGCCGCCACCCGCGCGCTCGACCGCGTGCTCACCGCCGGGCGCTACGTGATCCCGATCTGGAGCTTCGAGGTCGGCCGCATCGCCCATGCCAAGGAGTTGAAGCACCCCGAGACCTTCCCGCTCTATGGGGACGGGCCGGACTACATGCCCGGGTTCTGGTGGTACGAGGCGGAGTGAACGACCGCACCATCTGGGCGATCTGCGACACCGGCACGATCCGCGGAGGTGCGGGGTGCGACATTTTGTCCTGTGCTCAATAATCCGGCTTAGTCCTTAACGTCTTTGCAGGGAAGAGGTGCATTCACCGGGACAAGGGACATGCGCGTCATGGAATGGTCGGAATTCACGCAGAACTGGGAAACGGCGTTTCCCCTCGCCAAGCAGCGCTTCCCGAACCTTGGCGACGCCCTGTCCTCGCAGGAGCGCACGGACCGCACCCGATTCGAGGCGCATCTTGCCCGCACCCACCACCTGACGATGGAAGAGGCCCGGCAGGAGCTGGCCGATTTCCTGTTCGTGGAATCGCTCGCGCGCGAGGCCGGGCACTGATCAGCTCAGCGATGTCACCCACAGGATCGTCGCGTCCTCGGGGCTGACCGAGACCACGTTGTGCCCCATCGCCGCGTCGTAATAGGCGCTGTCGCCGCGCCGCATCTCGATGGGTTCGTAGAACTCGGTATAAAGGCGGATCACGCCGGTCAGGACATAGAGGAACTCCTCGCCGTCATGGCGCACCCAGCCGTCGAACTCGTCCATGGACCGCGCCCGCACCTGTGTGCGATAGGGCAGCATCCGCTTGCGGCTGAGCGTATCGGCCAACAGCTCGTGTTCATAGGTCGCGGTGGCCTGCGCGTTGCCCTCGCCGGACCGGGTGACCGCCATGCGCCCGTTGATCCGGTCGCGGCTTGACGGCGTGAAGAGCTGCGGCACCGAAATCTGCAGACCCACCGCCAGCTTCTTGAGCGCCTCGTAGGTCGGAGACATCTGGCCGTTCTCGATCTTGCTGAGGGTCGAACGGGCCAGACCCGCCTTGCCCGCCGCCTGTTCCAGCGTCCAGTTCCGCGCCTTGCGCAGCTCGCGCACCCGCGCGCCCAGATCCAGCGGCTCGGCCGCGTCCCCGCCACCGTCCGCGCGGGCGATCCGGATCAGGGAACTGGGGTCGCGGTCTGCCATGCAACCGGTCTATAGGGCCGCCCGGCGCCGCTTGCAACGTGTCCCGGCGCGCTATAGCCAGTGGCCATGCAGTCGATCCACGATCAGGGGCCGCCGTTGCCCTGTCCCGCGCCCTTCAACATGGCCGCCCATGTGATGCGCCATGCCGATGCGCAGCCCGGGAAATGTGCGCTGAGCGTCATCGGCCGCAACGGTACGCAGGACTGGACCTATGGCCAGGTCCAGGCGGCGATCCGGGGCACCGCCACCGGGCTGCTGGAGGCGGGGATCGAACCGGCGCAGATCGTGCTCATGCGGCTGGGCAATGACGTGGCCTTTCCCATCGCCTATCTGGGCGCCATCGCCGCCGGCATCGTGCCGGTGCCGACCTCGACCCAGCTGACCGAGCGCGAGACCGAAGCGATGATCGACGAGCTGTCCCCGGCGGCGGTCCTGCGTGACCCCGACGTGGCCTGCGCCGCGCATCCGCGCCAGATCACGCTGGACGCGCTGCAGGAGATGCGCGCGCTGCCGCCGGCCGGCTATGCCCTGGGCGATCCCGACCGGCTGGCCTATGCGGTCTATACCTCGGGCACTTCGGGCCGGCCGCGCGCGGTGGCCCATGCGCACCGGGCGATCTGGGCGCGGCAGATGATGGTCGACGGATGGTACGGGCTGCGCGCCGAAGACCGGCTGTGCCATGCCGGCGCGTTCAACTGGACCTATACGCTGGGCACCGGGCTGATGGATCCCTGGACCATCGGCGGCACAGCCCTGATCCCCGAGCCGGGCACAGACCTGACCACCCTGCCCGAGCTGCTGGCCCGCCACCGCGCGACGATCTTCGCCGCCGCGCCGGGCGTCTATCGCAAGATGCTTCAGGGCCGCGACCGGCTGGACCTGCCCGACCTGCGCCACGGGCTGAGCGCGGGCGAGAAGCTGGCCCGCCCCCTGCACGACCGCTGGATGCAGGCCACCGGCCGCGACCTTTTCGAAGCCTATGGCATGTCGGAATGCTCGACCTTCATTTCCGGCTGCCCGGACCACCCGGCGCGGGCCGATGCCCTGGGCCGGCCGCAGCCGGGCCGGCGGGTGGCGATCCTGGGCCCCGACGGGCCGGTGCCGCGCGGCACCGAAGGCACGATCGCCGTGCACCGCGACGATCCGGGCCTGATGCTGGGTTATCTCAACGCGCCCGACGAGGCCGCCGCCCGGATGCAAGGCGACTGGTTCCTGACCGGCGATCAGGGCGTGATGGCCGCCGACGGGCAGATCAGCTATCTCGGCCGCGACGACGACATGATGAATGCCGGCGGCTTCCGGGTCTCGCCGCTCGAGGTCGAGGCGGTGCTGGCGCGCCATCCCGGCATTGTGCAGGTGGGCGTGGCCGAAGTCGCCATCCGCGAGGATGCCAGCATCATCGCCGCCTTCTATACCGGCCCCGAACCGCTGGACGAGGGCGACCTTCGCGCCTATGTCCAGGACAACCTGGCGCGCTACAAGCAGCCGCGCGCCTTCATCCATTTGCCCGAACTGCCCACCGGCGGCAACGGCAAGCTCCTGCGCCGCGCATTGCCGGCCTATTTCAAGGCACCTTCCGCATGACCGAAAAGACCGTGAAACTCGATATCCTGTCCGATCCGATCTGCCCGTGGTGCTATATCGGCAAGGCGCAGCTGGATGCGGCGCTGGCCGAGATCCCCGATCATCCCTTCTTGATCGAATGGCACCCGTTCCAGCTCAACCCCGATATGCCCGCCGAGGGCATGGACCGCCGCGCCTACCTGGAGACCAAGTTCGGCGGCAAGGACGGCGCGGTGAAAGCCTATGCGCCGGTCGCCGAACATGCCGAGAAGGCCGGGCTGACGCTGAACCTGGACGCGATGGAACGCACGCCCAACACGCTGGACGCGCACCGCCTGATCCACTGGGCCGGGATCGAGCGCAAGCAGACCGAGATGGTCGACGCGCTGTTCGACGCCTATTTCGTCGCGGGGCGCGACATCGGCGATCATGAGGTGCTGTCCGATCTCGCCGATTCCGTCGGCCTGGACGCGTCTGTGATCGGGCGCCTGCTGGCCTCGGATGCCGACCGCGAGGAGATCGGCCAGCGCGACGCACACTCGCGCGAGATGGGCGTGACCTCGGTGCCGACCTTCATCGTCGCCAGCCAGCACGCGGTGCCGGGCGCGCAGCCGCCCGAACTGTGGAAACAGGTGATCGGCGAGATCATGGAGCAGATCTCCGACTGACCCGCCCGGCGCGTCCACTCCCGCCTGTGCATATCTGACCCGCCTAATGTGCGCCGCTTGGCTCTGGCGCGCCGGGACCGCGCGTGCTAGCGCAACCGGGCAAAGGAGACGTCATGGCGAACCGCATGTCCAAGGCCGAATTCATCGCGCTGATCGGCGTGATGTTCGCCACCATCGCGTTCTCCATCGACGCGATGCTGCCGGCCCTGCCCGAGATCGGCACCGAGCTTAGCCCCGCCACGGTCAACCGCGCGCAGCTGGTGCTGACATCCTTCGTGCTGGGCATGGGGCTGGGCACGCTGTTCACCGGGCCGCTGTCGGATGCCTTCGGACGCAAGGCGGTGATCCAGGCCGGGCTGGCGCTCTATGTCCTGGGGGCCGGGCTGGCCTGGGCGGCCTCGTCGCTGGAGCTGGTGCTGGCCGCACGGGTGCTGCAGGGGATCGGCGCCGCCGCGCCGCGCATCGTCGGCGTGGCGATCATGCGCGATCTCTATTCGGGGCGCGAGATGGCGCGGATCCTGTCCATCGCCATGCTGGTCTTCACCCTGTTCCCTGCCCTGGCCCCGGCGATCGGCGCAGGCATCATCGCAATCAGCAATTGGCGCGGCATCTTCGCGGCCTTCGTGATCTTCGCGCTGGTGGTCGCCCTCTGGCTGGGGCTGCGCCTGGCCGAGCCGCTGCCCGAGGACCGGCGGCTGCCGTTCCGCGCCCGCCCGCTCTGGGCCGCGCTGAAGGAGACGCTGCGCCATCCGACCGTGCGCCTGTCGATCGTGGTGCAGACGCTCTGCCTTGGGATGCTGTTCACCATGCTGACCATGGTGCAGCCGGTCTATGACGTGGTCTATGACCGCGCCGAGAGCTTTCCGTTCTGGTTCGGCGCGGTGGCGATCCTGGCCGGCACGGCCAGCCTGCTGAACGCGGCCGTCGTGGTGCGCGTGGGCATGCGTCGGCTGGTGACCTGGGCCCTGGGCGTGCAGATCCTGCTGTCGGGCTTCATGCTGCTCAGCGCCGGCCAGGCCGTCCTGCCCGCGCCCGGCTTTGGCCTGTTCGTGGCCTGGCAGACCAGCCTGTTCTTCATGGCCGGGATGACCCTGGGCAACCTCAACGCCATCGCGATGGAGCCGATGGGCCATGTCGCCGGCATGGCCGCCAGCGTGATCGGCGCGATCTCGACCGTCGGCGCGGCCTGTATCGCGGCGCCGGTCGGCCTGCTCTTCGACGGCTCGCTGGTGCCGCTGGCGGGCGGCATAACGGCCCTGTCCGCCTGCGCTTTCGCCCTGATGCTGCATATGGGCCGCGTCGAGGCGCGCCTGCCGGTCTGACCCAAGGGCCGGAGTTGCCGCGCGGCAGGGATTGCCGCTAGTCTCGGGCCAGCGGGAGGCAACGCGATGGACACCTACGACTATGATCTCGGCCGGCACAGCTGTCCCGTCACCACGACCTCTGTCGAGGCGCAGGCCTGGTTCGACCGCGGCCTGGCCTGGACCTACGGGTTCAACCACGAAGAGGCCGTCGCCTGTTTCCGCCGCGCGCTGAAACACGACCCCGACTGCGCGATGGCCTATTGGGGCATCGCCTATGCCGTCGGCCCAAACTACAACATGCCGTGGGAGCTGTTCGACGAGGCCGGCCGCGCCGATGCGCTGGCGGCGGCCTTCGACGCCACGCACGAGGCGCTGCGCCGCATGTCCGGCTGCAGCCCCGTCGAGGCGGCGCTGATCCGCGCCCTGCCCGCGCGCTACCCGCAGCGCGAACCGGCATCCCTGGACGAAATGCGCAGCTGGGACCAAGATTTCGCCGATGCCATGCGCGACGCGCATCACGCGCTGCCCGACCAGCTGGATCTGCGCGCGATCCATGTGGAAAGCCTGATGAACCTGACGCCCTGGCTGATGTGGGACCTGCCCAGCGGACTTCCCGCCGAGGGCGCCGCCACGCAGGAGGCGCAGGCGGCGCTGGAGGCGGCGATGGCAACCGCGCCGGGCGGGATGGAGCATCCGGGCATCCTGCACCTCTATGTCCACCTGATGGAGATGTCGCCCACGCCGGAAAAGGCGCTCAAGGCGGCCGATGCGCTGCGCCGGCTGGTGCCGGATGCCGGGCACCTGGTCCACATGGCGACCCATATCGACGTTCTGTGCGGGAATTACACCGACGTGGTGCACTGGAACGAACGCGCGATCGAGGCCGATCTGAAATACTACCAGCGCGAGGGCGCCTTCAACATCTACACCGGTTACCGGCAGCACAATTACCATTTCGTCATCTATGGCGCGCTGTTCCTGGGCCAGATCGAACCGGCCCTGCGCGCCAACCAGGGCCTTTGGCAGACCACGCCCGAAGAGATGCTGCGCATCGAAAGCCCGCCGATGGCCGACTATTTCGAAAGCTTCATGGCGATGGAGCCGCATATCCTGATCCGGTTCGGCCGGTGGGAGGCGTGCAAGGCGCTGGACCTGCCCGAGGACCCCGCGCTGTTCTGCACGCTGGCCGCCACGGTGCTTTACGCCCGCGCCCTGGGACATGCCGCCACCGGCGAGGTGGAGCGCGCACTGGAACAGGAGCGCGCCTTTCTCGACGCCTGCCGGCGGGTGCCCGAAAGCCGGCTCTTGCACAACAACCGCGTGGTCGACCTGATGGCCGTCGCCAGAGAGATGCTGCGCGGCGAGATCGAATACCGGATCGGAAATTTCGACGCCGCCTTTGCGCATCTACGCCGCTCGGTCGCTCTGGAGGATGCGCTGCCCTATGACGAGCCCTGGGGCTGGATGCAGCCCGCCCGTCACGCGCTGGGGGCGCTCTTGATGGAACAGGGTCGAGCGGCCGAGGCCGAGGCGGTCTATCGCGAGGATCTGGGCCTTGGCGGACAACGCAGCCGTGCCACCGTGCATCCGGACAATGTCTGGAGCCTCAAGGGCTTGCACGACTGTCTTGTGGCGCGTGGCGAGACCGCCGAGATCGGCCATGTCCGGCAACGGCTGGACCTGGCGCTGGCCCGCGCCGACCGCGCCGTCGCGGCCTCGTGCTTCTGTGCGCAGGCGGCGATGTCGCCGGCAGCCGGGTAAGGCACGCAGGGCGTCGAACCGGTCAGCGCAGCTTCTTGTAGAGCTGGCCGACCTCGTCCTTGCACAGCAGCCGCCGGTCGTCATGCAGGCTGAGATTGCCGCAGCCGATGACATAGGCGCCGGTTCGAAGGGTCTTGACCAGCCGGTCCTCGAACTCGGTCTGTTTGTCTGGATCGGCGAAGGGCCGGTAGAAATAGACCACGTCCCACTCCGAGAAGTCGAACGTGTTGCAATCGCCCACCTCGATCGTGTCCCCCAGCCGGAACACCTTGCGCCCCCAGTCGATCACCTCGGGCGAGATGTCGAACCCGTGCACGCGCCGGAATTCGAACCGGTCGGTGGACTGCGCCAGCATCACGTTGCGCCCCGGCCCGCAGCCGGCCTCGACGAAATCGACGCGCCGATGCGGCAGGTCCGGATCGGCATAGTCGCTGTCCGCCGACAGCGCGGTTTCCAGATCGAACAGGCAGTCGAGGAACTGGCAGGCGTCGATGGGGATATAGCTGTAGGATCCGTCGGGCACGCCCTCCTGTTCGGCGCCCCCCTCGGCCGCGCGGTTCAGCGCCGCCTCCATCAGCTTCAGTTTCTCGTTGATCCGCGGCAACTGCACCATCGCCTCGCGGAACTGGTCGCCGATCCGGTCGAGCGACAGATCGCCGTTCAGCCGGTCAAAGGGTTCCAGTTGCGGGTGGTCGGACCCGTCTACCATTTCATCTCGAAAATGATATAGGGCGGCTTCTTCAGCCCGTTGAACTTGAGCTTCAGCCGCCGGTTCCCGCCCAGATGCAGCGAGGTAAACTGGTCGATGATCCGCTTGGCGTTCTTTTCCAGCGCCTTGTTGTCGCTCTTCTTGTCGCCCCCCTTGGCGGCATCCTTCAGCATCTTGTCGATGCGCTTGTTCAGGCTGTTCTGTTCGCGCATCAGCTCCTGGAAATAGCGTTCGGTCATCTCGCGGATCGAACGCGTCGCCTCGGGCGTCTTGCACATGTCGCAGGACAGCGTGAGGTCTTCCATGATCCGGAACCGTTGCTTGTTGCGCTTGCCGAAGGTTGTCAGTTCAAGCTGAAATTGCTTTTCACCCTTGTCTTCCATGCCGAAAATCCTTTCAGGCGAGGACTGGTAATAAGCACAACTTACAGGTTTGTGGCCGTTTCGTACAGATTTTAGCGCGCCGGCTGCTTGCGCGCGTCCTTGCGCTTGCCCTGGTCGACCACCTTTTCTGCCAGGTCGCGGGCGATGGCGAAAGCGCCCTTGATCTTGTCGCCGTCGCGTTTCCAGTCGCGCCGCACCACGATCTTGTTGTCCTTGACCTTGGCCAGCCCATCCTGCGCCTGGATGAATTCCACCAACCCCTCGGGCGAGGCGAACTTGTCGTTGTGGAACTGGATCGTGGCACCCTTGGGGCCACCGTCCAGCTTGGCGATGCCGGCGCGCTTGCACATCGCCTTGATGCGCACCACCAGGAGAAGGGTATTGACCTCCTTGGGCAGCTTTCCGAACCGGTCGATCAGCTCTGCGGCAAAGCCCTCCAGTTCAACCTTGGTCGTCAAGCCACTGAGACGGCGATACAATCCCAGCCGCACGTCCAGGTCTGGCACATAATCCTCTGGGATCAGAACCGGCACGCCCAGGTTGATCTGCGGCGCCCATTGGTCGTCGGCCTCGCTCAGCCCTTCCATCTGGCCGTTGCGGATCTTGGCGATCGCCTCCTCCAGCATCGTCTGGTAGAGCTCGTACCCCACGTCGCGCATCTGGCCCGACTGTTCCTCGCCCAAGAGGTTGCCGGCGCCGCGGATGTCGAGATCCTGGGACGCCAGCGTGAACCCGGCCCCCAGCGTGTCGAGCGAACCCAGAACGCGCAGGCGTTTCTCGGCCGTTGCCGTCAGCCGGGCGCGCGGCTTGGTGGTCAGATAGGCATAGGCGCGGGTCTTGGACCGGCCGACGCGGCCGCGGATCTGATAGAGCTGGGCCAGCCCGAACATGTCCGCGCGGTGGATGACCATCGTGTTGGCGGTCGGAATGTCGAGACCGGATTCCACGATGGTCGTGGCCAGCAGCACGTCGAACTTGCCGTCGTAAAAGGCGTTCATCCGGTCGTCGAGCTCACCGGCGGCCATCTGGCCATGCGCGACGACGTAAGTGAGCTCGGGCAGCTGATCCTGGAGGAATTCCTCGATCTCGGGCAGGTCGCTGATGCGCGGCACCACATAGAAACTCTGCCCGCCGCGGTAATGCTCGCGCAGCAGCGCCTCGCGGATAGTGATAGCGTCGAATTCGCTGACATAGGTGCGGATCGACAGCCGGTCGATGGGCGGGGTGCCGATGATCGACAGATCCCGAACCCCGGTCAGCGACAGTTGCAGCGTGCGCGGAATCGGCGTGGCGGTCAGCGTCAGAACATGCACATCGCTGCGCAGCGCCTTGAGCCGTTCCTTGTGGGCAACCCCGAAATGCTGTTCCTCGTCGATGACCAGCAGGCCGAGATTCTGGAACCGGATGCCCTTGGCCAGAAGCGCATGGGTGCCGATGACGATATCGATCGTGCCCTTGGCCAGGCCCTCGCGGGTCTTCTGCGCCTCCTTCGCACCAATGAAGCGCGACAATTGCCTGACTTCCAACGGAAATCCACGGAACCGGTCCTTGAAGGACGCCGCGTGCTGGCGGGCCAGCAACGTGGTCGGCGCGATCACCGCCACCTGCACGCCGGACATCGCCGCGACAAAGGCCGCGCGCATCGCCACCTCGGTCTTGCCGAAGCCCACATCGCCGCAGATCAGCCGGTCCATCGGCTGGCCGCTGGTCATGTCGGCCATTACCTCGTCGATGGCGCGCAGCTGGTCGTCGGTCTCCTGATAGGGGAAACGGGCGCTGAACTCCTCCCAGGCGTGCGGCGGCGGGTCGAGGACGGGCGCCTTGCGCAGGGCGCGTTCGGCGGCAATGCGGATGAGCCGGTCGGCCATCTCGCGGATTCGCTCCTTGAGCTTGGCTTTCTTGGCCTGCCAGGCGCCGCCGCCGAGCTTGTCGAGCAGCCCCTCCTCGTGGCCGTATTTCGACAACAGCTCGATATTCTCGACCGGCAGGTAGAGCTTGGCGCCCTCGGCATATTCCAGCAACAGGCATTCATGCGCCGCGCCCGCGGCGGTGACCACCTCGAGCCCCTGGTAGCGGCCGATGCCGTGATCCACATGCACCACCAGGTCGCCGGGGCTGAGCGATTGCGCCTCGGTCAGGAAATTCTCGGCCTTGCGGCGTTTGCGGGGCTGGCGGATCAGCCGGTCGCCCAGCACGTCCTGTTCCGAGATCACTGTCATGTCGGGCGTCTCGAACCCGGCCTCCAGCGCCCAGACCGCCAGGTGCAGCCCGCGCTTGCCGATGCGGGTGCCGTCGGTCACGGGGATCGCCTCGGCCAGCCCCTCATCCTCGATCAGCCCGGTCAGACGTTCGCGCGCGCCTTCGGAATAGGAGGCGACCAGCACCGGCCCCTTGTCCAGCTTTGCCTGAATGTGGTCTGCCAATGCACCGAAAAGGCTTATGTTTTCCTGTTGGCGCTCGGGCGCAAAGCTGCGTCCGATGCGACCGCCCGCGTCGATCACACCCGGCCCGCTGGCCTGCGGCAACGGGTTGAACTGCATCACCCGCCGGTCCGCCACCGCCGCGGTCCAGGCCGCGTCATCGAGATAGAGCTGCCCCGGCGGCGTGGGCTTGTAGACGCTGTCCATCCGCGCCCGCGATTTCAGCGCCTCGGTGCGGTTCTCGTATTGATCCACGATCCCGTCCCACCGCGACAGGCGCGCGGGTGTCACCTGGTCGTCCAGCGTGACCGTCGCGTCGGGCAGGTAGTCGAACAGGGTCTCCAGCCGCGCGTGGAAGAAGGGCAGCCAATGCTCCATCCCCTGATGCTTGCGGCCCGCGCTCACCGCCTCGTAGAGCGGATCGTCGGTGCCCGCCGCGCCGAATTCGATGCGGTAATTCTGCCGGAACCGGGTGATCGCCGCCTCGTCGAGGATGATCTCGCTGACCGGGGCCAGTTCCACCAGGTCGAGCTTTTCGGTGGTGCGCTGGCTGATCGGGTCAAAGCGCCGCGCGCCGTCCAGCACGTCGCCGAAGAAATCCAGCCGCACCGGCCCGCTGTCGCCGGGCGGATAGATGTCGATGATGCCGCCGCGAATGGCGTAATCGCCCGGCTCCATCACCGTCGGGCTTTGCGAAAACCCCATTCGAACCAAAAAGTTGCGCAACGCGTCTTCATCCACCCGCGCACCCACCCGCGCGGTAAAGGCCGCCTCACGCAGCACCTCGCGCGCGGGCACCCGCTGGGTCGCGGCATTGAGCGTGGTGAGCAGCACGAACCGCTCCGGCATCTGGTGCACCAGCGCCGCCAGGGTCGCCATGCGCGCGGCCGAGATGTCGGCATGCGGCGACACCCGGTCATAGGGCAGGCAATCCCAGCCGGGAAAGACAAAGACCGGCATGTCGGGTGCAAAGAAGGCCAGTGCGGCGCGCATCGCCTCAAGCCGCCGGTCGTCGCGGGCGACATGCAGGACCGGCCCGCCGGCGCTGGAGACCTCGCGCAGGATCAGCTGCGCGTCATGGCCCTCGGGCGCGCCGCCGACCTGGATATGCGTACTCCTGTTCACGTCCGCCCGCTCTCAGCCCAGCACACCGATCGACATATTCTGATACATGCCCCACAGCGCGGTGAAAAAGATCGACACCATGCCGATGATCTGGGTGTAGAGCCGGCACCGGGCAAGACTGCGGGCCAGGTCCTCGCCCTGCATTCCCTCGCCGCGGATCCGCCGCGCAGCGCGCAACTGCACCAGTCCGACCAGCGTCATCGGAAAGCCCAGAAGGAACACCGCCTGCGCAAACTCGATCCCGTAGTAGAAACCCAGCATGGCAAGACCGGTCAGCAGGAAGCTGACGAAGGCCAGCAGCCACGGCCCGGCCACATCGACGATATAGAGAAGCCGGTTCACATGCACGCGGGCGATGTCGTTCATGTCCGCCTCGGCCTGCCCGCCGGCCCGCCGCGCGCGCAGCACGACGTCGAAGGGCACGCCCAGAACCCAGTGGCTGGCCGACGACCAGACCACCGCCAGCGCAATCCAGAACCAGAGGTTGGAAAAGCTGCGCATGTCGATCAGTTCGAAAATCGATGTGTACCAGTCCACTGCGCACCGATCCCTTGTCATTCTTGTCCGGAGGTTCTAGCCCAGTGCCTCGGGAATGCCCAGAGGCCCGGCGCGTTTTGACCGCGCGGAATCGACCGCCGGAACCTCGGCGCGGCCACGGGCATTACCGCTCACACGATATGAGTTTCATCAACAAGAGGAGACGACATGTCACTGGATTTCGAACTGCATGCCACGACACCCGACCTGACCGAAGACATCTATCCCACCCGTCAGGGCGATCCGGAACGCTGGATCAACCGGGCCGACCCGGTGGTCTGGTCGGAATGGACCCCGGATGCGCCGATTTCCCAGCGACAGGCCGAAAGCTTCAACCGCGACGGGTTTCTCGTGCTTCGGGACCTGTTTTCGACCGACGAGGTGCAGGCGCTGATCGACCGCGCGGCACATCTGCGCGTCGAGGGGCAAAACCTGAACCGCGAGGATGTGGTGACCGAGCCCGACAGCGCCGAGGTACGCACGATCTTCCGGCTCGAAACGCAGGACCCGCTGATGATGCGCCTGGCCTGCGACCGCCGCCTGGCCGGGATCGCGCAGTTCCTGCTGGGCGACGACGTCTATGTCCACCAGTCGCGCCTGAACTACAAGTCGGGCTTCACCGGCAAGGAATTCTACTGGCACTCGGATTTCGAGACCTGGCACGCCGAGGACGGGATGCCGCGCATGCGTGCGGTGTCGGCCTCGCTTCTGCTGACCGACAACCGGGCGCATAACGGCGCGCTGATGCTGATGCCCGGCTCGCAGAACACCTATGTCAGCTGTTCCGGCGCAACGCCGCGGGACAACCACAAACGCTCGCTGCAGGCGCAGAAGGTGGGCACGCCTTCGCCCGAAAGCCTGGACCGGCTGGCGCGCAAGCACGGGATCACCGACGCCGAGGGGCCGACCGGCACGCTGATCCTGTTCGACAGCAACACGATCCACGGCTCGAACGGCAACATCACGCCCGAGCCGAGGTCCAACGCGTTCTTCGTCTACAACGCCGTGTCGAACCGGTTGCAGGATCCGTTCGCGGCAGACCGGCCGCGACCCGACTTCCTGGCGCGGCGCGGCGTGCCGGAACCGATCGAACTGCATACCGGGCGGCTGGTCTAGGGCGGCTGCGGCGCGGGGCTGGACAAGGGCGCACGGGCGGTGCATTCCGAAGGCATCCGCTGAACGACGTGAGGTTTGCCCGATGACGCCGACCCAGGCCCCCTTTCCGGCCACGCGCCTGCGCCGCACCCGCGCCACGCCCGCGCTGCGGGCGCTGGTGCGCCAAAACGAATTGTCGGTGAACGACCTGATCTGGCCGGTCTTCGTGCGCGACGGCGAAGGTCAGGAGGAGCCGGTGCCGTCGATGCCCGGCGTGGTGCGGCGCAGCGTCGACCTGGTCGCCCAGGCCGCGGCCGAGGCGCAGGCGCTGGGGATACCCGCGATCTGCCTGTTTCCCTACACCGATCCCGGCCTCAAGACCGAGGATTGCGCCGAGGCGTGGAACCCCGACAACCTCAGCAACCGGGCGATCCGGGCGATCAAGGAAGCCGCGCCCGAAATCGCGGTGATGACCGATGTGGCGCTCGATCCCTACAACATCAACGGCCATGACGGGTATGTTGTGGATGGCGAGATCGTCAACGACGCCACCGTCGAGGCATTGGTGAAAATGGCGCTGGCGCAGGCCGAGGCCGGGGCCGACATCATCGGGCCCAGCGACATGATGGACGGCCGCATCGGCGCGATCCGTGACGCGCTGGAGCGCGCGGGCCATCACAACGTGTCGATCCTGTCCTATGCCGCGAAATACGCCAGCGCCTTCTATGGCCCGTTCCGCGACGCGGTGGGCGCGTCCGGGGCGCTGAAGGGCGACAAGAAGACCTATCAGATGGATCCGGCCAATTCCGACGAGGCGCTGCGGCTGGTCGCCCGCGACCTGTCCGAGGGGGCGGACATGGTGATGATCAAGCCGGGGATGCCCTATCTGGACATCTGCCGCCGGGTCAAGGACGCCTTCGGCGCGCCGACCTATGCCTACCAGGTCTCGGGCGAATACGCGATGATCCGGGCGGCGGCGCAGAACGGCTGGATCGACGGCGAAAAGGCGATGCTGGAAAGCCTGATGGCCTTCCGCCGGGCCGGCTGCGACGGGGTGCTGACCTATTTCGCGCCCGAGGTGGCGCGGTATTTGCAGGGGTAGCGAGCAGCCATGCGTTCCCGTTCGACGTATGGCGATGCCGGTGCAGGTGGGCTTGCTGTTTGCTAGATAGGGATCGCGGAATGAAACCGCCGATCGAACATAGCGCTGGTTCGCCTGGAACAAGCCGAAGGCGCCTGGCCCTCCGTCAGCTACCCAGCCGATTTCGCAACCGCGACAGAGGCATGTCGGAACGGCATAGCCGGCAAGGAGCTCTCCCGTTCTTCAGGTCCAGCACGTCGCCATCGGCTACCTCTTGTATCGCTGATTGGATGTCGTCCAGTTTGAAGCACTCGTTCGGCCCGAATGGCTTGCCAGTCAACTTGCCACGCGGGGCCCCATCAAACTCGAAACAGACCAAACCAGTGGTATGGATTTTCGGCTCCGAACCAGGTGACGTTGGCATCGCCAGACGAAACGTTCTGTCCGACCAACGACCTTCGGCAATCTCCAATCGGCCGGGGAACCATAGATACGTGCTGCCATCCGATCCGAAGAACTGAACACCTGCACCAAGCTCATCCGAAGCGAAACGGATCGTCTTGTCGGCCAACGCTTCTGTCACCGTGCTTGAGTTGGACGCGGGCTCGCCCTGTTGAGCCAGGACGGGGTAAGGCCCTGCACTCGCTACCAGAACGAAGAAATACACAACAAGAACTCGCAACATCGCCTGATCCCACCACGTCTGACGGCCAGTATCCGCAGCCCATCTGGCGCTTAACTGTGATCTTCGTTTGACGCTTTTGTGGCCTCAAGAAGCCTTTGATCTGCAGGGCATCGTCAGGATATCCAACGCAGCTTGTTGAAAGTGATTGCTCATGGGACAGACGTATAAAACGAGTGTTTGCTATGCGCACGCTCGCTTCATCACGCGCGACAAGCGCTTGGGCACCAAACTCGGCCCCGGCGGGTGCATGGTCGGCCTTGCGGGACAAAGCCGCCATAGGAGCCCTTGATTTCAAAGGCGGCTTTCCGTCTGACGCTGGCTGGCGGCAAAACGAAACGCCTTACCTATTCTCATCAAGGTGCTTTCGCATGTCCGCAAGGTCACTGCCTACTCGCCGCATGATGTCCAATTGATCTGGTCCAATAACATGACGAAAGGCGTCACTGACCCGAAGAATAGCTTGATCGCGGAAATCGCGTCCCGAGGCAGTAAGATATACCAGCTTGCCACGCCCATCTTCCGGATCGGAAACCACGGTGACGTATCCCCGATCCTTCAGAACCTTGAGCGAATGTGTCATTGTGTTTTTCGTGACCTGCATTGCGGACGCAATGCGCAAAGGCGATTTTCCGTCGCCGACGCGTGACAGGTGGTTCAGAATCGAGAAGTGGGAGGGGTGAACACCGTCTGGAAGGCTCTTGGCCAGCATCGCTGTCGAGAGCTGGTTGATGATTCCGATCTCGGTGAAAAACCCGATGACTTCGGCTGCGGTGTCGTCCTTGCTCACACACTTCCAATCTTGGTATCTATCGGCCAACGCGGGCTGACCGGAACGTCTGGACCGTATCCGATGCGCGCCAACATTTGAACCGTGCCTCCGTCGGGTGCCAGGTTCCCGTGCGTTGTGGCGTAAAGCTCCGCCATTTCCGGGTACTCCTGCAGGGCTTGACTGAGCGGCTGGAAGCCCAAGCCCTCTGCCGTGCAGGCGAGATTGACCCGCAACCAGTCGGCCCCCGCAGCAATCTGTTCCCGGCGTGAATTGCCTGATGTCACCATCCAAAGGTGGCCCATGGCCGTTCGAGTGTTTTCCGTCACGATTTTCAAACCCTCTCTGAACCCCAGTGAATCAGGGTCCAGCAAAGCTTCACGGGTCATGACGCCAGCCAGCGCAAGTGTCTCGAACAGAGCGCCGCTGAAATCAATCCCGTCAGGGTTCGCATTCACTTCGGCCTTGCCGATGCGCATCAGATCGATGCTTTCCTTGTAGGTGTGCGGTGTCTCGATTTCGATTCTGAGAGCCTCTGTCGTCAACTCCCGCCAATACGCGATCTCGTCTTGATCGATTGAGCCACCGATCTGTGCATGCTCTCCAACAGCGAGTATGCGTGTCAATGCGTCCGGCGGCACAGCGCGTGATGTATCAAAGGGCTCTTTGTTCGATCGGCGGGCCATCACATGCTCAAAGAGCGGATCGATGATCGGACTCGACTGCGTGAATTTGGCGCGTGCAATCGGACGGCTGTCCAACCCGGCCTCATCTTCTCCCTCCGGGAACAACGCGATATCGATACTGTAGCCCGCCGCATTGCCAGCCATCCGCATGAGTTCAAGAAAACACCCCAAGCCAATGGTCAGTTGCCGATCAAAGGGGTCGGTGTGCGGCAATTGCTTCTCGGTATCAAAGAAAAGTGTCAGTTCATCGTCACCCTCCAATGCGACAATCCATGGCTGTCGGTTGTGTGGATTCGGAGCAAGAATTGCGTGGGAAAGGGCATTCTTGCGAGGATCGTCATAATCTCCCGCAAGCCCCCATGGGGCCAACGCAGCGGTCGGTGTCCGAGTGGCTACGAATAATCCAGTCCCACCAGCAGCCAGAACGACTCCGCCTCCAGCGAGCTTTAAGAAGTTTCTACGGTTCATGATAAGCCTCTTAGTTCGATATAGAACTTTTATAGTTCGAAGTCGAACTAGTCAAGAGCTGGTAAGAGGCGTCGATGGAATGACTGACCGAGTTGGTCTTTTTCAAGTTGTCCGGCAGCGAAACTGATTGGCGGGAATTGCGTTTTAGGAGCGTCCTGCAACATCAATGGTTTTTGGGCGTCCCTGGCAGACCATCGTGCGACGTGCAGCATCGGTCACTCTGGTCTCACTCCCGCCATCCAAGCCAAACCACCGGACTCCGCTGCCATCCCGCCGCGTCACCAAGCGGGCCTTCCGGGCGACTTCCCGCGCAATCGCCACCCTTCCCGCGTGACAGGTGGCGACTTTCGGCGTATTGTTGCCACCAAGATCGGAAAAACCGGCAAATTCAGGCACCTTGCAAGAGACAGATGACATGAGCAGCACGCACTCCCCACGACTGACCCGTCGCGGCTTTGCCCTTGGCATGGCCGGGCTGACCTTCACCGCCGCCTGCGGCAACGGCGTCGGCAATTCCAATGCCTCCACCATCGACGCCCGCGTCGACGCCACGCTGAACCAGATGTATTCGCTCTATCCCAACACCGTCGAGATCTCGGAGAAGGCCGCCGGCATACTGGTCATGCCGCTGATTACCGAGGCGGGGTTCGGGTTCGGCGGGGCCTATGGGCGCGGCGCACTGCGGGTGAACGAGGCGACGGTCGATTACTACTCGGCCGTCAAGGGCAGCGCCGGCCTGCAGATCGGCGCGCAGCAATATGCCCACGTGCTGTTCTTCATGACCGACGACGCGCTTGCCGATTTCCGCCGCTCGCCCGGCTGGGCCGCAGGCGCCGACCTGGAATATGTGGTCAGCGACCAGGGCGACTCGCTTGCCACCGACACCACCACCCTGCGCACCCCGGTCCTGGCGGCAGTGTTCGGCCGCGCCGGTCTGCGCCTCGGCGCGACGCTGGAAGGCACCAAGTACACCCGCATCATTCCCTGACCGAAGGCGGGGCCGTCATGCCACGGCCCGCCTTTTCCCCCGCCGCCGGTTCCTCTAGGTTGGCCACGACCTGAAACACTGACTGACGGATCCGTTCATGGCATTGCTCTTTCGCTGGCTCCTGCGCCTTGCGGCCGCGCTTGTGGGGCTTGTCGTGCTCGCCGTCATCCTGACCTACTACCTGGCCAGCCAGTCCCTGCCCGACTATGACCGCGACATCTCGGTGCGCGGCCCGTCGGCGCCGGTCGAGATCGTGCGCGACAATGCCAACGTGCCGCATGTCTTCGGGGCAAGCGATCCGGATGTCTATTTCGGGCTGGGCTTTGCCCATGCCCAGGACCGCCTGTGGCAGATGACCATCCTGCGCCGCACCGCGCAGGGCCGGCTGTCCGAGGTCTTCGGCGAGCGGACCCTGCGCATCGACCGGCTGCTGCGGCGGCTCGACCTCTACCGGCTGGCGCAGAAATCCTTCGAGGTGCAGGACGATTACACCAAGGCGGCGCTGCGGGCCTATGCCGCCGGGGTGAACGCGCGGCTCGACCAGATCAACGAAGAGGCGCTGGGCCGCGGCGCCCCCGAGATGTTCCTGTTCCGCACGCCGGTCGCGCCCTGGCAGCCCGGCGACAGCATCGCGATCATCAAGCTGATGGCGCTGCGGTTGAGCGGGCATCTCGACAATGAGGTCCTGCGCGCGCGCACGCAGCTGATGCTGGACGATCCCGCGCGGCTGGCCGACATCCTGCCCGACGTGCCCGGCAGCGGCATCGCCGCCCTGCCCGAATATGCAGCACTGTTTCCGCAGGCCGCCCGCTATGCCCGCGCCGACCCCATGCCCGAAACGCCGCTGTCGCCGTTCCCGAAACGCGGATTCGCCGGCGCGTCCAACGCCTGGACCGCGGCGCCCTCGCGCTCCGCCAGCGGCGGCACGCTGCTGGCCAACGACCCGCATCTGGGGTTTACCGCGCCCGCGATCTGGTATCTGGCCCGGCTGGAGTTGCAAACGGGCGGGGTGATTGGCGGCACCATCCCGGGCGTCCCCGTGGTCATGACCGGCCGCAGCCAGCAGATGGGATGGGGGCTGACCACCGCCAATCTCGACGACCAGGACGTGTTCATCGAGAAGCTGAACCCCGAAAATCCGGGCGAATACCTGACCCCGGACGGTTATAAGGAATTCGACTCGCGCCCCTCGATCATCGAGATCAAGGACGCCCCGCCGATCACCCTCACCCTGCGCTGGACCGAAAACGGCCCGGTTCTGCCGGGCAGCCACTATGCGCTGAACACCGTGACGCCGCCGGGCCATGTGGCCGCCCTGGGCTGGACCGCGCTCAGCCCGCGGGACACCTCTATGACCGCGGCGATGGGCCTGATGCGCGCGGAAACCGTGCAGGAGGCGATCGACGTCGCCGAGGCCTATATCGCGCCGGCCCAGAACCTGTCGCTTGCCGATCGCGAGACCATCGCCATGAAGATGATCGGCGCGGTGCCCAAGCGCGACCCGCGCCACCAGAGCCAGGGCCGCATCCCCGCCCCCGGCTGGCGGGCCGAGAACCGCTGGCAGGGCCGCGCGGCCTACGAGGCCAATCCCGAATTCGTCTCGCCAAAGGGCGGGTTGCTTGGCAACACCAACAACAAGATGGTCGAACGCCCGTTTCCCAACCATATCTCCTTTGTCTGGGGCGACACCCAGCGCGTGCACCGCTGGCAGAGGCTGATGCAGTCGCGGCAGGTCCACACCCGCGACAGCTTCATCGAGGCGCAGCTGGATCCGGTCAGCTTCACCGCGCGGTCGCTGCTGCCGCTGATCGGGGCCGACCTGTGGTTCACCGGCGCCGCCGCGCCCGAGGGCACGCCCGAACGCCAGCGCCAGATCGCGCTGACCCTTCTGGCGGAGTGGAACGGCGAGATGAACGAGCACCTGCCCGAGCCGCTGATCTACGCCGCCTGGCTGCGGGCGCTGCAGAAACGCCTGATCACCGACGAGCTTGGGCCGCTGGCCACCGAGTTCAAGCATGTCGAGCCGCTCTTCATCGAACGGGTCTATCGCGACATCGGCGGCGCCTCGGCCTGGTGCGACGTGCGTCAGAGCGCGCCCGAGGAGACCTGCACCGAGATCGCGCGCATGGCGCTGGACGACGCGCTGGTCTGGATCGGCGAGACCTATGGCACCGCGCTGGAATCACTGCGCTGGGGCGATGCGCACCAGGCCGCGCATGACCACCCGGTGCTGGGCGAGATCCCCATCCTGCGGCATTTCGTGAACATCCGCCAATCCACCAGCGGCGGCGACAACACGCTGCAGCGCGGGCTGACCTCGGGCGAGGATCCCGAACCGTTCCAGAACGTGCATGGCGCGGGCTATCGCGGGGTCTATGATTTCGCCGATCCCGACAGTTCGGTGTTCATCCTGTCGACCGGCCAGTCGGGGCATTTCCTGTCGCGCCATTACGACGACATGGCGCAGCTGTGGCGGCGGGGCGAATACATCCCGATGTCGCTGGATGCCGACCTCGCCCGCGCCGCCTCGGTGGGCGTCACCCGCCTGCTGCCGCGCGAGTAGCCGCGCGCGCGGCCCGGCCCGCGCCACGGCCATAGACGCGGGCCGGTGCTTTGGCATACGCTGCCGGGACCGCGATGCACAAGGAGGCCGCATGGCAACCGCCCAGGACCGTTTGCAGATGTTGGCCCAGGCCTATGCCATCGCGTGGAGTTCGCATGATCCCGACGCGGTGGCCGGCTTTTTCGCCGAGGGTGGCGAGATCTCGATCAACCGGGGCGAGGCGCACAAGGGGCGCGCGGCCATTGCCGAGATGGCGCGCGGCTTCTATGCCGACTTTCCAGATCTCGAAGTGCGCTGCGACCTGATGCGCCGGGCCGGGGATCACGCGATCTTCGTCTGGACGCTCGAGGGGCACCATGCACAGACCGGCAACCGGGTCATCACCGGCGGCTGGGAAGAGTGGGAGCTGACCGACGACTACAAGATCGCGCGCTCGCTGAAGTGGTTCGACGCCGCCGACTACCAACGTCAGATCGACGGCGACTGAAGCCCGCCGCTCCGCGGACCTGGAGGCCCCGGATCAAGTCCGGGGCGGTGCCGCCCGCCGGGTACAAACTGCGTCAGAGCGCGGCGAACTCGGCCTCCTGCCGGGCGGTCCACAGGACGGTCAGGACGAACCCGTCCTCGGTCTGCTCTTCGGACTGCACGATATCCTGCTCGAAGAGCCAGGCCCGGCGTCGCCCGTCGGCAAAGTCCAGATGCAGGACGGTCTCGTGCCGCGCGCCCTGCAGGCGGTCCGCCATCTCGGTCAGCAACGCCTCGAGCCCCGCACCCGAGACGGCCGAGATCGCGAACACGTCCGGGTCGCGGTCGGCCCGGGTCCGCACGGCGGCGCGGGCCTCGGGGTCCAGACGGTCGATCTTGTTCCAGACCTCCAGCCTGGGGCGATCCTCGTCCACGCCCAGCGAGGCCAGGATGCCCTCGACATCGGCGGCCTGGGCTTCGGTCTCGGCATGGGTGATGTCGCGCACATGCACGATCAGGTCGGCGGCCAGAACTTCCTCGAGCGTGGCGCGGAAGGCCGCGACCAGTTCGGTCGGCAGGTCCGAGATGAAGCCCACCGTGTCCGACAGGATCACCTCTGGCCCTTCGGGCAGGTCGATCCGGCGCATGGTCGGATCCAGCGTGGCAAAGAGCATGTCCTCGGCCATCACCTCGGCTCCGGTCAGCCGGTTGAACAGCGTGGACTTGCCGGCATTCGTGTACCCCACCAGCGCCACGATCGGATAGGGCACCTTGGCGCGCGCCTGGCGGTGCAACTCGCGGGTCTTGACCACCTTGTCCAGCTGCCGCCGCAGGCGCACCAGCTGGTCGTCGATGGCGCGGCGGTCGGCCTCGATCTGGGTCTCGCCCGGGCCGCCGACGAATCCCAGCCCGCCGCGCTGGCGCTCCAGGTGGGTCCAGGCCCGCACCAGCCGCGTGCGTTGATAGGAAAGCGCGGCCATCTCAACCTGCAGCACGCCTTCGCGGGTGGCGGCGCGGTCGCTGAAGATCTCCAGGATCAACCCGGTGCGGTCGAGGATCTTCAGCCCCCAGGCCTTTTCGAGATTGCGCTGCTGCACCGGCGTGACCGGCCCGTCGATCAGCACCAGCTCGATCTCGTTGGCCTGGAACACCGCCTTCAGCTCGTCGATCTTGCCCGACCCGAACAGATAGCCGGGCTGCGGTTTCGGCAGGCGCACGACATCCGACCCGATCACGTCCAGATCGGGCAGCGCCGCAGCCAGCGCCACGGCCTCGTCAAGTGCCGGGCCGGCGTCGCGCCGGTCCGGGTCGGATCGAATGTCGGGATGCAGCACCCAAGCCCGGCTGCGCGCCCTGTCATGCTCCATCAAGAGGCGTCTTCGCCCTCATAGAGGTTGATCGGCTGGGCCGGCATGATGGTCGAGATCGCATGCTTGTAGACAAGCTGCGATTGGCCATCCCGGCGCAACAACACGCAGAAATTGTCAAACCAAGTAATGACGCCCTGCAGTTTAACACCGTTGATCAAAAAGATTGTGACCGGAACCTTGGTCTTGCGCACGTGATTCAGGAATGCGTCCTGAAGGTTCTGTCTGTCCGAAGCCATTATGTGTCAACTCGCCTTTTTTTCTTGTTACGCGCTGCGGGCCAACGCGCTCCCTCCGGCGGAGTATGGATTGCGACGCAAGGATATTCCAGCCGAAAAAAGCGTTTAGGTGACGCAAGGGAATGCCGCGTCAGCTGCGCCACAGGTCCGGCGTGATCAGCGCGATGATGGCCAGCGTCTCCAGCCGGCCGATCACCATCGCGGCGCACAACACCAGCTTGGGCCCGGCATCCAGATCGGCCAGGCGGATGGGCGTCTGGACCGCCGTCTCCATCAGTGGCCCGGTAGTGGACAGCCCGGCGATGCTCATGACAATCGCCTGCTCGAAACTCATCCCGAGCGCCGCCAGCGCCACGCTGATCGCCGCCAGCGACAGCGCGAAAAGCATGAAGAAGATCCAGGCGATGAAGGCGCCGCCGCGCTGGATCCGCCGGTTGCCGCCGCCGGTGCGGCTGACCGACGAGGGATGCACCAGCCGCTCCATCTCGCGCAGCCCGTTGAGGTAGAGCGCGAACACCCGAAGCAGCTTGACGCCACCGGCGGTCGTGGCGACGCCACCGCCGATCACCGCAAGCCCCATCAGGATCAGGCCGGGCGTGCCCAGGCCCGACCATTGCGCGGCCTCGTCCCAGTTGGCGCTTTCGAAGCCGGTGGTGGTCAGGAACGACATCACCGTAAAGAGCGAACCCCACAGCGCCTCGAGCCCGAGCCACAGGTTCTCGGACGCCTCCACCTCGTAGGCCGCCAGCCAGTGCCGCAGGAACAGCATCAGCGGAACCGCGATCACGATCAGCAGGCCGATGCGGAACTCGGGGTCGCGGTCGAGCCGCCCCTGCCCGGCCATCGCGGTGTCGCTCGAAAAGGTCAGCCGCGAGAGCGCGAAGAACATGAACAGGAACAGCACCGCCTCGCCGGTGATGCCGGTCTGGGCGCCGGCCATGCCGCCCACCGGCGAGATGCCCGAGGTGGCCATCACCGACATCGCATGGCTCAGCGCCGTGAGCCCGGGATCGCCCGCGATCAGCAGCAGGATCCACAGCACGGCGGTCAACCCGGCATAGATCGGCGCCAGGGTGCGCGCCACGCGGATCAGCCGCCCGCGCGGGTCGGCGGCCTCGCTCTGGGCCGCGCCGGGAACCGCGCGGCCGGGCTCGCCGCGGGCGGTGATCTCGAACCCGCCCAGCGACAGCGGCGCCAGGATGGCCGAGGCCGCGACCCACATCAGCAGGCCACCCATCCAGCCCACCTGTGCCCGCCACAGGTGCAACGCCGGGCTCAGCCGCGCCGGATCGGGGAAGGTGTTGGCGCCGGTGGTTGTGATGGCGCTGGCCATGTCGAAATAGGCGTTCAGAAAGGACGTGGTGCGCAGCGCGTCGTGGAACGGAACCGCCAGGAACAGCGGCAGCAGGGTAAAGGTCGCCATCAGCGCCAGCAACTGGCCCAGGGCGCCCCGGCGCGGCCGCCGGCTGGACAGGGCGACCCCGATCATCGCCACCAGGATCAGGCCGAGAATTCCGGAATAGAAGAAGGACCGCGACGTGGGATGATTGTCCAGGGCCAGCGCATAGATCGCCGGCACCCACATCGACAGCGCCGCCATGCCCCAGATCACCAGGATCAGCGGCATCGTCCGCAGCGGACCGATCTGCGCCTGCGCCCGTGCCATCAGAAGAAGTCTATCGAGACCTGCATCAGCTGCTCGACCTCCGGCACGTCGTTGGCCATGGCGAAGATCGCCACGACGTCGCCCTCCTCGATGCGCAGCCCGCCGGTCGGGCGCACGACCTCGCCGCCCTTGCGCACCGCACCGACCAGCACGCCCTCGGGAAAATCGATGTCACGCAGCTTCTTTCCGGCCATGGGCGAGGTCGACAGCACCTCGGCCTCGATCACCTCGGCCTCGGCATCGCCGATGGAATAGACCTGCCGCACCCGGCCGTGCCGGATATGGCGCAGGATCGAGCTGACCGTGGTGGCGCGCGGATTGATATAGGCGTCGATCCCCAGGGGCCGCATCATCGGCACCAGCGTGGGGTCGTTGATCAGCGCGATGGCCAGCGGGCAGCCCTCGGATTTCGCGCGCACCGCGGCCAGCAGGTTGGTGCGGTCGTCATCGGTGACGGCCAGCATCGCATCCGCGCGCCGGATCCCGGCCTCGCGCAGGAGCGCCACGTCCAGCCCGTCGCCATTCAGCACGATGGTCCGCTCCAGCGCCTCGGCCGCCACCTCGGCGCAGCGCCGGTCGCGCTCGATCACCTTCGCGCGGATGCGGCTCTTGCCGCCCTCCAGCGCGCGCGCCACTTCCAGCCCGACATTGCCGCCGCCGACGATCACCACGCGGTCCTGCTTCTTCTGGGTCTTGCCAAAGACCTCCATCGTGCGCTCTGTATCCTCGACATGGCTGAAGACATAGCATTCGTCACCGACCAGGATCTGGTCGCCGGGTTCCGGGGCGAACAGGGTGCCGTCGCGCCGGACACCCACCACGATCGCGCGCAGGGTCGAGAACAGGTCGGTCAGCTGCCGCAGCGGCGTGTTCACGATCGGGCAATCCTCGTGCACGGCGATGCCCAGCAGCTGCGCCTGCCCGTCCATGAACATCTCGGTGTCGAAGGCGGCCGGGGCGGACAGCCGGCGCATCGCGGCCGAGGCCACCTCGCGCTCGGGGCTGATCACCACGTCGATGGGCAGATGGTCGCGGCGGTAGAGGTCGGAATAGATCGCGGTCAGATAGGATTGCGCCCTGAGCCGCGCGATCTTGCGCTGCACTCCGAAGACCGAATGGGCCACCTGGCAGGTGACCATGTTGACCTCGTCGGAATGGGTCGCGGCGATGACCAGATCGGCATCGCGGGCGCCGGCGCGGTCCAGTACGTCGGGATAGCTGGCAAAGCCGGCGATGCCCTGCACGTCCAGCGTTTCGGTCGCCCGCCGCACCAGGTCGGCATTGTTGTCCACGACGGTGACATCGTTCAACTCGCCCGAAAGATGCCGCGCGATCTGCCAACCGACCTGTCCGGCGCCGCAGATGATGACCTTCATGCAACTGGCCTCTTCTTGCCGGTCCTTTGAATGACAGAAGCCCCCAGACGGGTCAATTCAATTGTCATGGCCGCCCGGACTTGCCATTCTAAGCGCATGAAAACGCTTGCCTGGATCCCTGTCGCGGCCCTTGTTCTGACCGGCTGCGCGCCGCTGTCGATCTACCACAAGCCCGGGGTCCAGGTCAGCCGCCTCGAGGCCGACACGACCCGCTGCGAGGTGGCGGCGCTCAAGGATGTGCCGGTCAACACGCAGATCCGGCAGGGCGCGCCGATCTACCGTCCGGGCGGACGCTATTGCCGTGACGGGCGCTGCTGGACAGGCCCCGGCTATTGGGACTCGGGCCCGGTCTATACCGTCGACGCCAATCGCGGCCTGCGCGACCGCGCGACCGAGCTTTGCATGGCCGAAAAAGGCTATCGCCCGGTCAGCCTGCCGCCCTGCAGCCAGGGCATCCGGTCGCAGGTGCCGCTGGGTCGCATGACCACCCTGCCCCGGCTGACGCCTGCCTCCTGCTTCCTGCGCAACGAGGACGGCAGCTACCGGATCATCAGCCCGGTCACCGCGCCCATTGCAAGCCAGGGCGGCTGAGCGCGCTATTCCGCCGCCTCGGCCGCCTCGTCCACATGTGCCACGCGCGCGCCGGCCTTGTTGCTGGTCACCACCCCCAGCGACTTGAGCTTGCGGTGCAGCGCGCTGCGCTCCATCCCCACGAAAGACGCGGTGCGGCTGATATTGCCGCCGAAGCGGTTGATCTGCGTCAGCAGGTATTCCCGCTCGAACGCCTCGCGCGCCTCGCGCAGCGGCAGGGTCGCCAGGGTGCCGGACAGCACAACGCGCCCTTCCTCGGCCTCGCGCGCGGTCTCGCCCGGCAGTTCGCGGGCCTCGATCGAACCGCTGCCCTCGCCCAGGATCAGCACCCGCTCGACCAGATTCTTGAGCTGGCGCACGTTGCCGGGCCAGGACATCGTCTGCAAGAGCGCCACCGCCTCATCGCTGAGCGTGCGCTGCGGCAGGCCCTGGTTGCGGTGGCAGGCGTCAATGAAATGCTCGGCCAGCAGGGGAATGTCCTCGCGCCGCTCCTCCAGCGACGGCACCGTGATCGGCACCACGTTCAGTCGGTGGTACAATTCCTGTCGGAACCGATCAGCGCGGATCTCGGCCTCGAGGTCGCGGTTGGTGGAGGAGATCACCCGCAGGTCGACGCGCACCTTGTCGCCGCCGCCGACCCGCTGGAACTGCTGGTCCACCAGCACCCGCAGGATCTTGGACTGTGTGCCCGGCGGCATGTCGGCCACCTCGTCGAAATAGACCACCCCGCCATGCGCCTCTTCCAGCAGCCCGGATTCGACCCCGCGCTCGGGCGTTTCGCGGCCGAACAGCACCTCTTCCATCCGCTCGGGCTCCATCCCGGCGCAGTTCACCGTGACGAAGGGGCCGTTGGCCCGATTGGAATGGGCATGGATATACCGCGCGGCGATTTCCTTGCCGGCACCTGCCGGGCCGGTCAGCATCACGCGCCCGTTCGATTTCGTCACCTTGTCGAGCTGGCCGACCATCGCCCTAAACGCCGCCGACTCTCCGATCATCTCGGCGCTGGTCACTTCGCGGCGCTTGAGCGCGCTGTTCTCGCGGCGCAGGCGCGAGGTCTCCATAGCGCGCCGGATCACCACCATCAGCTGGTCGATGTTGAACGGCTTCTCGATGAAGTCATAGGCGCCCTGCTTGATCGCGGCGACCGCGATCTCGATATTGCCGTGGCCCGAGATGATCACCACCGGCACGTCGGGGTTGTCGCGCTTGACCGTCTTGAGGATGTCGATGCCGTCCATCCGGCTGTCCTTGAGCCAGATGTCCAGCACCAGCAGGCCCGGCGGTTCGGCGTTGATCGCCGCCATGCACTCGTCCGAGGTGCCCGCAAGCCGCGTGGTATAGCCCTCGTCCTCCAGGATGTCCGACACCAGTTCGCGAATGTCGCGCTCGTCGTCTACAATCAGAATGTCGCTCATATCATTTGCCCTGCTTTCGCCTATGTTCCCGTCGCCTGTAAATCCGGCGCCGTGTTATGTGCCGGGTCCGGCCCCGGCAGACGGATCACGGCCATGGCGCCGAAATGGTCCTGCCCGTCAAATACCGGCGCATCCTCCAGGCTGAGGCTGCCGCCGTGTTCCTCGATGATCTTTTTCACGATCGGCAGGCCCAGCCCGGTGCCCGCGTCGCGCGTCGTCACGTAGGGTTCGAACAGCCGCGAACGATCCTCGGGCAGCCCGACGCCATTGTCGGCGATGGTGATCATCATGCCCTCGGAGACTTCGTGCAGTTCGACCCGGATCTCTGGCTTCAAATTGCCTGGTGCACCCTTTTGTTTAAGTGTTTCAATGGCTTCCCCAGCGTTCTTGACCAGGTTGGTCAGGGCCTGTCCCAGCATCGTCGCGTCCACCTCGGCCATGACCGGATGATCGGGGATGCGCGCGGCGACCTTGACGTCCGGCTGCCCGGACTGCTGCAACAGCACCGTGTCGCGCAGGATCCGCGTCAGATCCTCCTCGCGCCGCTCGGGTTCGGGCATCCGCGCGAATTTCGAGAACTCGTCGACGATGCGGCGCAGGTCGGTGGTCTGGCGCACGATCACGTCGGTCATGGAATCCAGCTGTGCGGCATCGCCCTCATCCAGCTTGCGCGAGAACTTGCGCTTGATGCGTTCAGCGCTCAGTTGAATGGGCGTCAGCGGGTTCTTGATCTCATGCGCGATCCGCCGCGCCACGTCGCCCCATGCCGCCATGCGCTGCGCGCTGACCAGGTCGGTCACGTCGTCGAAGGCGACCACGTAGCCCTCGAGGTTGCCATCCTCGCCGCGCCGGGTCGCCATGCGAACCAGCAGGTTCTCGAACTTGCCCTTGCGCGTCACCTTGACCTCGCCCTGGACGGTTTCGGCCGGCCCGGTGCTGAGCGCCTCGAAAAGCGGCAGGAATTCCGGAACCGCGATGCCCAGGGCCAGGCTCTGCTCGTCGCCGGACCAGTCCAGCAGGCGCTCGGCCGAGCGGTTCACGAAGGTCACGCGCCCGTCGGGATTGAGGCCGACAACCCCGGATGTGACCGAGCTGAGCACCGAATCGAACAGCCGCCGCCGCCGCTCGATCTGCCGCGTGTTCTGCAACAGGGTGTCGCGCTGGCCCTTCAGCTGTCGCGTCATCTGGTTGAAGTAGCGCCCCATCATGGCGATCTCGTCGTCGCCCTTCTCCTCGGGCACCTGCACGCCCAGGTCGCCGCCGCCCACGCGCTGCGCTGCGGTGGCCAGCCGCCCGATCGGGCGCGAGAGCCGCTCGGCGAACCACAGGCCCAGCCAGACCGCGGCCAGGATCAGGATCATCGCGAAGCCCAGATAAAGCAGCCCGAATTCGAACAGGACCCGGCCGCGCTCCTGCTCGAGCTGCTGGTAGAGATGCGCGGTTTCCTTGGTGTCGTCGAGCAGGTTGAGCAGCGCGCCGTCCACGTCGCGGCTGACATAGAGATACCGGTCGACATAGGCCTGCAGCGGCACCAGCGCGCGAAACTCGTTATTGTCCCAGTCCTTGATGATCAGGGCCTGCTGCCCACCGGCCTCCTTTATCTGGGCCGGCGACGGCCGCTCGAAATCGAACAGATACGACCGGTCCCCGCGGGCCCGGATCTCTCCGGTGCCGTCGACCACATAGGCCTCGCGCAACCCGCGCTGGATCTGCCCCTGACCCGCCGAAAGAAGTTCGCGCAACTCTGCGTCGCTTATGAAGAAATTGGCGTTTCTGGCCTGATCCAGGTACCGCGCCAGAGCCACCGCGTCCTGGCGAAGGTCGCGCCGATGCTCGAACTCATAGGCCTCGGCCGCCGAGAGCGAACTGCCGACCACCTGCCGCACCCGGTCCGAGAACCAGCCCTCGAGCCCGATATTCACCGTCAGCCCGGCGAAAATGGCCACCGTCACCGTGGGCATCAGCGCCAGCGACGTGAACACGCCGATCAGCCGCAGGTGCAGTCGCGAGCCCGCCGACTTGGCGCGCCGCGCCGCGATCAGCCGGCCCACCTGCCCAAGGACCAGCGCGGCCAGGACCAGGACATAGACCAGGTCGGCCAGCAGGATCAGCCGCAGGGCCGGGGCGGATGCGCCAAGGTTGAAGGGACCGAAGACCAGATAGGTCGCCAGAGTCAGGATCGGGCCGAGGACAACAAGACCCAGGGTCCCGATGGTTCGGGCCCTCCGCGTCTTGCGCCACTGGCTGAATCCCAGGATCCGCCGCCTCTGTGACCAGGTTGCCACCTGCTCTCCTCATCCTGATGTGCCGCCCGCGCGGCAAACCGCCATATGTCGTGATCGTTCCCCGGAGAAAGCCCGGATGCCGCGACTTGTGTGGCGATATTACATCAGTTTGCGGCGTCGTGTAACCTCTATATCCAGATCGGTGATCTTTTTGCGCAGCGTATTGCGGTTGATGCCCAGCAGATCGGCGCATTTCGCCTGATTTCCGCCGGTTGCATCCAGCGCGATTTCGATCAGCGGCGCCTCGACCTCGCGCAGGATTCGCTGATAGAGGCCCGGCGACGGCAGCATGTTGCCATGCAGGTCGAAATAGCGTCGCAGATGCCGCGCGACACTGGCCGAGAGCTTTTCGGTATCGCTTTCCCCCAGGGCCGGCTCCACCGCCGGCTGGCTTCCAAGCACAGCCTCGACCTCGGCGCGCGTGATTTCTTCGGCGCGGCTGGTCAGGGACAGACCGCGCATCGCGTTTTCCAGCTGCCGCACGTTGCCCGGCCAGGAATAGCGGCGCACCAGTTCCGTCGCCTCCTTGCCCAGCCATCTCTTCGGGCCGCCCTCACGCTCGGCGCGGGTCAGGAAATGTTCGGCCAGCAGCGGGATGTCATCGACCCGTTCGCGCAGGCCGGGCACGTGCAGGATCGCCCCGCAGAGCCGGTAGTAGAGATCCTGGCGCACCCGCCCGTCCTCCATCGCCGCGGCGAGATCTGTCTGGCTGGTGGCCATGAATCGCGGGACGTGATCGCCGGGCGCGTCCATCATGCGCACGATCCGCGCCTGGATCTCGTCGTCGATGTCCGGGACCTCCTCGATCAGCAGCGTCCCGCCCTTGACCCGTGCCAGCACCCGTGCCGGCCCCTCGATATCCTGCAGGTCGGCCGCAGTCACCGTCACGAACGGCAGGGTGCGCCGGTCAGAGAAGTCGTGAATTGCCCGCGCGATCAGGGACTTGCCCGTGCCACTTTCACCCGAGACCAGCACCGCGATATCGGTGTTCATCACCTTCGCCACCACCCGGTAGAGCGCCTGCATCACCGGTGTCCGCCCGACCAGCGGCAGATCCTCGGGGCGCTCGGTCTCGTCACGCTCGGGCGCCGGCTGGCTGCGCTGACGCTGCGACAGCGCCCGCGACGTGCGCTTCATCAGGTCGGGCAGGTCGAAGGGCTTGGGCAGGTAGTCATAGGCCTCGGCCTCGGCGGCCTGGATCGCGGTCATGATGGTGTTCTGCGCCGAAATCACGATGACCGGCAGCCCGGGGCGGTCCTGGGCGATCTTGGGCAGCATCTCTAGCCCGTTCCCGTCCGGCATCACCACGTCCGAGATCACCACATCGCCCTTGCCCTCGCCCACCCAGCGCATCAGCGTGGTCAGCGAACTGGTGGCATGCACCTTGCAGCCCGCCCGGGTCAGCGCCTGGGTCAGGACCGTGCGGATCGTGCGGTCGTCATCGGCAACAAGGACGGTGCCATCCATCAGGGAGTCTCCTCTTGCGGAAAGTCATGCGGCGCGCGCGGCAGCGACAGCCGGAAGGTCGTTCGCCCGGGCACCGAGTCGACAGAGATCCAGCCGTCATGGTCGGACAGGATCTTGCTGACCAGCGCCAGGCCCAGGCCGGTGCCATTCTCGCGCCCCGACACGAACGGGTCGAAGATGTCGCCGCGGATCTCGTCCGGCAGGCCCGGCCCGTCATCCACGATCTCGATCTGCAACGGCAGGGAATGCCCCGACCCGTCGCTCCGGCGCAGCCGGAAGGAATGTTCGAAATAGGTGTGCAGACGGATGGTTCCACCTTTTTCATCAGCCGCTTCCGAGGCGTTCTTCAACAGATTCAGGACCACCTGCAACAGCTGGTCCGGATCGCCCAGCGCCAGCGGCAGCGAGGGGTCGTAATCCTCGACGATGGTCATATGCGCCCCGAACCCCAGCAGCGCCGAGCGCCGGGCGCGGTCCAGGACGTCATGGATATTGACCGGCCTTCGGTCGGGCGGCGACAGGTTCCCGAACTGCTCGACCTGCTCCAGCAGCTTCACGATTCGGCGACTCTCGGTGACGATAAGATCCGTAAGTTCAAGGTCTTCCGGCGCAAGGTTCATGCTTAGAAGCTGCGCGGCGCCGGTGATCCCGGCCAGCGGGTTCTTGATTTCGTGCGCCAGCATCTCGGCCATGCCGATGGCCGATTGCGCGGCCGACTTGACAGTGTGGCTCTGGGTCATGCGACCGGCCAGCTCGCGCGGGGTGATCAGCATGATCATGCGGTCGGGCGCCCCCTGCACCGGTGCGATCTGGATCCCGCATTGCAGCGGCGCCCGGTTGCCCGAGCCCACGTCGATATCGTTGACGAAAAGCGGCGTACCGTTTGCGCGCGAGCGGGCGAACGCCTCCTCGATGGGACCGTCCACCGCCAGCAGATCCCAGACCGGGCTGCCGGCAACCGACCGGCGCGAGGCGTTCAGGAACCCCTCTGCGGCGGAGTTCACGTCAGCCACCCGGTCGGAGGCGTCGATCAGGAAGGCGGGCACCGGCAGCGAGGCCCAGATGGCGTCCTCCGCGCTCATGCCGCCGCGGCGTCCGGGCCGCTCAGCGCCGGCTCCAGCAGCGCCATGACCCGGGCCGGATCCCTGGCGGTGAGGACCGCGCGGCGCAACTCCGCGCCGGTTCCGGCCTCGTCCATGTACCAGCCCAGATGCTTGCGCGCGACGCGCAGGCCCAGCTCGGCCCCGTAGAAGGACAGCATGGCCTGGTAATGCGCGCCCACCAGGTCCACCAGCGCGGCGCCCTGCGGGACAACCGGCGCCGGCGTGCCGAACAGCGTGTGGGCGATCTGCGCTGGCAACCAGGGCCGCCCCTGCGCGCCGCGCCCGACCATCACGCCATCGGCGCCGGATTGTGCCAGAGCCGTTGCGGCGGCCGCTTCGGACGTGATGTCACCATTGGCGATCACCGGAACCGCCACCGCCGCCTTGACGGCGCGGATCGCGGCCCAGTCGGCCCGGCCCTTGTAGAACTGGCAGCGGGTGCGCCCGTGGATCGTGACCATCCGCACCCCGGCGGCCTCGGCCCGCCGCGCCACGCCGGGCGCGTTCAGCAGCGTGTCGTCCCAGCCCAGCCGGGTTTTCAGCGTGACCGGCACATCCACCGCGCCCACCACCGCCTCGATCAGCCGCAGCGCGTGATCCGGTGTCTTGAGCAGCGCCGAGCCGGACAGACCGTTGGTGACCTTCTTGGCCGGACAGCCCATGTTGATGTCGATCACCCGCGCGCCGCGATCGGCCACCTGCCGTGCCGCCTCGGCCATCCAGTGCGCCTCGCGCCCGGCCAGCTGCACGGCGGTGTTCTCGACATCGGCGCTCAGCTCGGCGCGTTCGCGGACACCGGGCTTGGATTGCACCATCTCCTGGCTGGCCACCATTTCCGAGACCACCAGCCCTGCGCCGAAGCGCATCACGACGTCCCGAAACGGCCGGTCGGTGATTCCGGCCATCGGCGCCAGCACCACCGGCGGGGTCAGTTCCTTGTCGGCCAGACGCAGGGTCAACTTGCCTAATCCTTGTGCAGTTGCGCCCTTGGTAGCGAAAGCCCAGGCAAAGCTCAACGAAATCGGGACCATCTGGCGACCATGTGGGCGCCGGCGCCCATTTTTTGGGCATGTATCCACGGGCAATTGCCTCGCCACGCGTCACCCCATAAACAGAGGGCGCGCAACCCGGAGAACCGCCGCATGACCACAGCCGCCCTTATCGTTGCCGCCGGACAGGGTATCCGGGCCGGGGCGGGCGTGCCGAAACAGTGGCGGATGCTGGCCGGGCGGCGCGTCGCGGACTGGACGCTGTCGCGCTTCGCGCATCCGGCTATCGATCATGTGATTCTGGTTCTGCCTGCCGGCGACTCGGCGGCGCGCGACCTGTTTGCCGGCAGCGGCGTCCTGCTTGCCGAGGGCGGTCCGACCCGCGCGGCATCCGTCCGCAACGGGCTCGAAGCGCTGGCGCCCCTTGCCCCCGACCGGGTGCTGATCCATGACGTGGCCCGCCCCTGTGTCGGCGCGCGGCTGATCGACGACGTGCTGCAGGCGCTCGACTCCCATGCGGCCGCGGCCCCCGGGCTGGAGGTCAGCGACGCGCTCTGGACCGGCGCGGACGGGCGGGTAAGCGGCACGCGGGACCGCGCCGGGCTCTTTGCCGCGCAGACCCCGCAGGGGTTCCACTTCGCCGCGATCCGGGCCGCCCATGCCGAACATCCCGGCGGGGCCGCGGATGACGTCGAGGTGGCCCGCGCCGCCGGCATCGAGGTTGCCATCGTGCCGGGCGATCCCGACAATCTGAAGATCACGCGGCCCGGGGATTTCGCCCGCGCCGAACGCATCCTGCGGGGAGACATGGATATCAGGCTAGGTAATGGATATGACGTGCACCGTTTCGGGCCGGGCGACTACGTGATGCTCTGCGGGGTTCGAGTGCCGCACGGACGGGGGCTCAATGGCCATTCCGACGCCGATGTCGGCCTGCACGCTGTCACCGACGCAATCTATGGCGCATTGGCCGAGGGCGATATCGGCCGGCACTTCCCGCCCTCGGATCCGCAATGGAAGGGCGCGGCCAGCGAGGTTTTCCTGCGCCACGCCGCCGAGCTGAGCGCGGCGCGCGGGTTCCGCATCTCGAACGTGGATTGCACGCTGGTCTGCGAACAGCCCAGGGTCGGCCCCCATGCCGCCGCGATGCAGGCCGAGATGGCGCGGATCCTGGACCTGCCGGGCGACCGCATCTCGGTCAAGGCCACGACGTCGGAACGGCTGGGCTTCACCGGCCGCGAGGAGGGCATCGCCGCGCTGGCGACCGCCTGCCTGGTGGCGGCATGAGGCTGGCGCAATTCATCGGCACGCTGGGCGGCATCGGCTATCTGCGCCCTGCCCCCGGCACCTGGGGGTCGCTGGCGGCGCTGCCCATGGCCTGGGCGCTGCACGAGCTGGGCGGTTTCCTGCTGCTGGCGCTGGCGACCGTGCTGGCCCTTGTCATCGGGACCTGGGCCGCCGAGGCGATGACCCGCGACCGCGAGGACATGGACCCGCGCGAATTCGTGATGGATGAGGTGGCCGGCCAGTTCACCGCGCTCTGGGCGGTCTCCTACCCGGCCTGGGCCAATGACATCGACATCCTGGCGCTGTGGCCGGGCTGGATCGTGGCCTTCGTCCTGTTCCGCATCTTCGACATGTGGAAGGTCGGGCCGGTGGGCTGGGCCGACCGGCAGAAGGGCGCGACCGGGGTGATGATGGATGACGTGATCGCCGGCATCATGGCGGCGGTTGGCGTCGTTGTGCTGGCCGGCGTGAGCCACGGGCTGCTGGGATGGTGAACGTCGCCGATTTGCTGGACCGCGCGCGCGATCGGGGCCTTCGGATCGTCACGGCGGAAAGCTGCACCGGCGGCCTGGTCGCCGCGGCGCTCACGGACATTCCCGGCAGTTCCGACGTGGTCGAGCGCGGCTTCGTCACCTATTCCAACGCTTCAAAGCAGCAGATGCTGGGGGTCCGCACGGCAACGCTGGACGCGGTCGGCGCGGTCTCCGAGGAGGTCGCGCGGGAAATGGCCGAAGGCGCGCTGGAGCACTCCGAGGCGCAGCTGGCCGTTTCGGTCACGGGCATCGCCGGCCCCGGCGGGTCGGAGCACAAGCCCGAGGGCCGGGTCTGTTTCGCGCTCGCCGGTCGCGGCCTGGACACGCGCTCCGGGACCGTCGAGTTCGGCGCGCGCGGGCGCGAGGCTGTGCGCCGCGCGGCCCGCGATCATGCGCTGGCGCTGCTGAAAGACGGCATCCTGCAGATGAGCGAAACCCCGTAGCGCCCGCCTCCTGCTGGTCGCAACAAGTTGCCGTTGCGTCCACCTGCACCTTGGGGGGTTGCGGCCGCGATCGCCCTGCGTATAGACGCGCTGCCGAATGGATCGGTCCGATCCGGCAGAATCCGGCCCGATCCCAGAGATGAGCAGCCAAGCCCACCAGGGGCTGCTCAGGCCCGCCAGGGGCCCGGAAAGCGGGACGCGAAAGCGCCCGCTTTTCTGCTTTCCGGATCAGGTCAGGCGCCGGTTGCCAGCCGGGCCGCAAGCTCGCGCGCCGCACCGCCCTGCCGCAACAGCGCCCAGATCTCGTCCGACAGCGCCCCGCCGATCAGCTTGGCGGCCTTGTTGCGCACGCGCTCCTCGCGTAGCGCCAGGCTCATCGGCGCCAGCAGGTCGTGCTGCGCCTCGACGCGCTTGCCGTCGCGGCGCAGCACCGACAGGTGCGCCTGGGTCTCGGAGAGGCTGTCATCGCCCTCGACGGTGATCCGGTCGCGCAGCCGCTGCAGCCGTGGATCAGCACAGACCGCCTCGGAATAGCTGTCCAGCCGCGCGGTGTCGCGGCCGGTGGCGTGCATCGCCAGCACCGTGCGGAACGAGAATTTCGCGCCCAGACCGGTCTCGGGCGCGGGCTGGTTGCACACGCTCAGCCAACGGGGATGGGAGCGCACCGCCATCTCGGCCACCTCGGGCTCGGCGATGTCGAGCGTGCGGGCCGCTTCGAGCACCGCGTGCAGCCCGTGGCAGCAGGCGTGGAACTTGTGGCGCACATCCTCGAACATCCAGCGCGCGCCCAGCTCGTGCAGCGCGGCAGCGGCATCGCCTTCGCCGTGATGGGTCGCGCCGAATCCCTGCGCGCCGTCCAGGGCGGCCGGGTTCGACACGAAGCCGCGGCGCACCAGCTGCACCGCCTCGATGCCGGCGGATGCGGCGATCCCGGCGTTGAAGGGCTTGCCCATCGTGCCGAACTGCGCCTTGAGACCGGCGGCTCGCGTGGCGACCAGGCCCAGGACCTGCGCCATCTGCGCCGCGCTCAGCCCCGCCAGGCGCCCGGCCGCGGCGGCCGCGCCGAAGGCACCGGCTGTGGCGGTCTGGTGAAAACCGGTCTGGTAGTGCCCGCGCCCCAGCCAGAGGCCGACGCGCACCGAGATCTCCATGCCCACCAGCGCGGCCTCCTGCAGCTCGACCAGGGCCAGGTCCTCCTGCTCGGCCAGCGCCAGCGCCGCCGGCAGGACCGCGACCGAAGGATGGCCGATATGGGCAAAATGCGTGTCGTCATAGTCCAGCGCATGCGAGGTGGTCCCGTTCACCAGCGCCGCGCTGCGCAGCGGCGCGCGGCCCTGCCCGAAGAGCTGCGCCTGCCCCGCCCCGGCCTCGTCCAGCACCATGCCGCGCAGGATGCGGGCCACCGGCTCGTCCACCCCGGCGCGCCCAACCGCCATCCAATCCAGAACCGACAGCGCGGTCACCAGACGGGCCGTTGCGGTGGTGGTCACGGGATCGGCGGCGAACCGGCACAGGGCAGAGGTGAAGTCGGTCATGGCCGCAGTCTAGCGGCGCTTTGCGCCCGGTAAAGCCCGCGCGCGACATCGCCGCCGGCACCGGCGGAAAGGCTCAGCCGTAAAGCGCGGCGGCCCGGTTCTCGAAGGCGCGGACGATCTGGCGCATGGCCTCGTTGAACACCACGCCGATGATGCGCTGGAGCATCGCGTTCTTGAATTCGAAATCCACGAAGAACGACACGTCGCAGCCCCCATCCCCGGCCTCGGCGAAGGACCAGTTCGATTTCATGTGCCGGAACGGCCCGTCGAGATACTCGGTGTCGATCCGGCGATCCTTGGGGTAGAGCGTGACCCGGCTCCCGAACCGTTCGCGGAACACTTTGAACGAGATTACCAGGTCGGCCTCCATCACCTCGGCCTCGCCCTGCGGCACGACCTTGCGGACCCGCGCCGCGGCGCACCACGGCAGGAACTCGGGATAGGCGCCCACATCGGCCACCAGATCATACATCTGCTGTGCGGTATAGGGCAAGTGTCGGGTCTCGGAATGGGTTGGCATGATCCTGGCGCGGCGCGGTTTTCTGAGGTGCGGAAATGGGATGACAATGGCGGCTCATGTCGTATGTTGCGCGCCAAAGATCAAGGGGGCGTCATGACCGACCGGGCATATGTGATCGACGAGATGATCTCGGCCAAGGCCATCGCGGCCCGCATCGAGGCGCTGTGCCGCGAGATCCAGGCCGAGTTCTCGGGCACCGACAAGCTGATTGTCGTGGGCCTGCTGCGCGGCAGTTTCGTGTTCATCGCCGACCTGGTGCGCGAGTTGGACCTGCCGATCGAGGTCGATTTCCTCGAGGCGTCATCCTATGGCGACACGATGGAATCGAGCCGCGAGGTGCGCATCCTCAAGGATCTGCGCGGCGCGGTCGAGGGGCGCGACGTGCTGGTGGTCGAGGATATCGTCGATACCGGCCACACGCTGAACCACGTCACCCGCCTGCTGGCCAGCCGCAACCCCGCGCGTCTGAAATCCATCGCGCTTCTGGACAAGCCCAGCCGCCGCGAGGTCGATTTCCGCGCCGACTGGACCGGGTTCGAGATCCCCGATGAATTCGTTGTGGGTTATGGCATCGACTATGCACAGCGAAACCGCAACCTGCCTTTCATCGGCAAGGTGCGGTTCGAGGACGCGGCCCAGAGCGCCTGACGCCGGTCAGGCGCCGTCCTCGGCCGCCAAAAGCGCGGCATTTTCGGCCAGCGCATCGCAGAGCAGGCGGCGCAGCCGGTTGAGCCGGGGCACATTCGCCAGATCCTCGTGGCAGGCCACCCAGACCGGCGTTGCCAGATCGTCCGGCAAATCGGCGGGCAGCCGCTGCAGCCGGGGATCGCCGCGCGCCACGAAACAGGGCAGCAGGGCCTTGCCCGCGCCGACCGCGGCCAGTTCGCGCAGCACAAGGAAACTGTCGGCCGAGGCCGCGCAGCCGCCCGGCCCGATCTGCCGTTCCAGCCAGGCCCAGGCGCGCGACCGCCGCATCGGCCCGTCCATGCCCAGCCAGCCGGCATCCGCGTGACCGGGCGCGGCATAGACTCCGAAACGCATGGCCACCGGCGATTCGCCCACCAGCCCCTCGGGCAGCACCGTCGCCGGGCGCACCGTGATCTCGGCTTCGAGCCGGGCCAGGTTCAGGTGCAGGTTGGTCGAGATCATCGACAGGTGAAGCTGCGGCGAGCGCCGCCGCAGGTCCGACAGGATCACCGGCATCAGGCATTGGCAGATCGTGTCGGTCGAGGTCACCCGCACGGTTCCCGAAAGCGGCGTGTCGATGCCGCGGGCCAACTGTTCGACCGAGGTCACGGCCTGGGCAACCTCCTGCGCCGCCGCGATCAGCCGCAGCCGGTCGGGACGGACCGTGTAGCCCTGCGGCCCGCGGTCGAAGAGCTGCGTGCCGATCTGTTCCTCGAACCCCGCCACCCGCCGCAGCACGGTGGCATGGTTCACACCCAGCCGCCTTGCGGCGCCGGCCACGCTCTGCGCCTCGACCACGGCCAGAACGAATTGCAGGTCGTCCCAATTCAGCCTGTGCAAAAATCATCCCCCTGACTCGGAAATGCGCAGTGGCTTTTAGTCTTATCACAGGTAGGATCGATTCACAGAACCAGGCAACCACAGGAGGTAACTCATGACTCTGACCGGCAAACTCGCGGCAAGTGCCATCGCCGCCGGCCTGCTGCTGACGACCGGCGCGGCCTACGCGCAGGACGCCGGCGCGGCGATCAAGGCCCGCCAGGGGCAATTCCGCATCATGGCGCTGAACATCGGCGTTCTGGGCGGCATGGCCAAGGGCGAGATCGACTACGATGCCGAACTGGCGCAGATCGCTGCCGACAACCTGGTCGCGGTGTCCACCATCAACCAGATGGTCAACTGGCCGGAAGGGTCCGACAACGCCTCGGTCGAGAACACGCGCGCGCTGCCGGTGATTTGGGAGAACCTGCCCGACGTGGTGTCGAAATGGGAGGATTTCGGAACCGCCGCGACAGCGATGCAGGCCGCCGCCGGCACCGGCGTGGAAGGCATCCAGGGCGCGATCGGCCAGCTTGGCGGCAGATGCAAGGCCTGCCACGACGACTACCGGGCGCCCGAATAAGACCCGGACATGAGACGACTGCTCCTGCGCCTTCTGGCGGCCGCCATTGTCTTGGCGGTCGCCGGTCTGTGGATCACCCGTCCCCGGACGGTGGATGCGCAGCGTTTCGACGCGATGGAGGGCGATGCCGAGGCCGGCGAGATGGTGTTCACCGCCGCCGGCTGCGCCTCATGCCACCATGCGCCCACTTCCGAGGACAAGCTGGTCCTGGCCGGCGGCCAGGTGTTTCCCAGCCCATTCGGCGCCTTCGTCGCGCCCAACATCTCGACCGACCCGCAGGCCGGGATCGGCGGTTGGGAACTGGTCGACCTGGCCTCGGCCCTGCGCCACGGCACCTCGCCCGAGGGCCGGCATTACTACCCGGCCTTTCCCTATGCGTCCTATACCCGGATGACCGACCGGCAGATCGCCGATCTCTGGGCCTTTATGCAGACCCTGCCGGCCGACCCGACGCCCAGCCAGCCGCACCAGGTCGGGTTTCCCTTCAACATCCGCGCCAGCCTGGGCGGCTGGAAACTGCTGTTCCTCGATGACGGCTGGGTGCTGGATGAGCCGCCCTCGCCCGAGGTCGAGCGCGGGCGCGTCCTGGTCGAGGCGCTGGCCCATTGCGGCGAATGCCACACCCCGCGCAATCCCCTTGGCGGGCTCAGGACCGACGCCTGGCTGACCGGGGCGCCGAATCCCGCGGGCAAGGGCACGATCCCGCCGCTCACCCCGGCAAAGCTGGACTGGAGCGCGGGCGACATCGCCTATTACCTGGAAACCGGGTTCACGCCCGATTACGACACCGCCGGCGGTCACATGGTGGCGGTGATCGAGAATTTCGCGCAATTGCCCGCCGAAGATCGCGAGGCGGTCGCGGCCTATCTCAAGGCGCTTCCGGGCGGCTCAGCCGAGAACTGAGCGCATCGCGGTCTCGAACACATCCGCACCGATGAGGATCAGCGCGTCGGGAAAGTCGTAGTCGGGATTGTGCAGCCGCGGGTGATCTTCGCCGGCGCCCAGCCAGAACATCGCCGTCTCGGCGCCCTTGGCGAACTGGCCGAAATCCTCGGAGAAGGATTGCGGGCGGTCGGACAGGTACAGCGGCACGTCGCGCGCTGCGCAGGCGGCTTGCAGGATCTCCACCGGCGCAGGGGCATTGGTGCAGGCCTCGAACACGTCGTCGAACCCGATCTCCAGCCCCAAGCCGGCCTCGCCGGCGGCGGTCTCGGCCAGGCCGCGCGCCCGCGCGACCAGCCGGGCCATCGCCGCGTCGCCCACCGTGCGCAGGGTCACCCAGACTTCGCCCGCGCCGGGTGCCACGCCGAAAGTCGGCTCGCCCAGCCAGGCATGGGTCACGGTGGTCAGCGAAAAGCCCTCGGTCAGCGCACCGCCCGGCCCCAGCGCGGCCAGCTCCGGCAACAGCCGTGCGATGGCCGCGGCCGGCGACAGACCGTCCCCCGGTGCCGCGGCATGGGCGGTCTTGCCGGTCAGCCTGATCCGCATCCCGCGCGAGGCGCAATTGGCCGCGCCAGTGGCCAATTCCACATGGCCCAGCGGCAGCCCCGGCAGGTTGTGCAGCGAAAACACCATGTCCGGCGCGATGGACGCGAATTGCGGATCGGCGCGAAACGCCGCTGCGCCTTTGCCGGTTTCCTCTGCCGGCTGAAAGATCAGGACCGCGCGACCGCGTACGGGACGCGCCCTTGCCAGCGTCTCACCCACCGCCAGAACCGTGACCATGTGCCCGTCATGCCCGCACAGATGCCCCCGGCCCGGAACCTGCGAGCGATGATCGCGCTCGGACAACTCCTGGATCGGCAGACCGTCCAGCTCGCAACGTACCGCAACCGTGGGGCCTGGATGCGCACCCTGAAACACGGCGGCAACCCCGTGCCCGCCGATCCCGGTCAGCAGGTGGTCGGGTTGCAGGTCATTGAGATGCGCGGCCACCCGCGCGGCCGTCCGTGCCTCCTGCCCCGAAAGCTCGGGCTGGCGGTGCAGGTCGTGGCGAAGCTCGGTCAGACGTGCCAGGTCGGCCGGTGTCATACCCGGCCCAGCTGCGCCTCGCGGGCCGCGCGCAGCCGCGCGAAATCGTCGCCCGCGTGATAGGACGAGCGCGTGAGCGGCGTGGCCGAAACCATCAGGAAGCCCTTGCCGAACGCCGCCTTCTCGTAGCCCGCGAACTCCTCGGGCGTGACGAAACGGTCCACGCGGTGATGCTTGGGCGTGGGCTGCAGGTACTGGCCGATGGTCAGGAAATCGACACCCGCCGCGCGCATGTCCTCCATCACCTGGTGCACCGCCTGCTTGTCCTCGCCGAGGCCCACCATGATGCCGGACTTGGTGAAGATCGACGGATCCATCTCCTTGACCCGCTGCAACAGGCGCAAGCTGTGGAAATAGCGCGCGCCGGGCCGCACCTGGGGATAGAGCCCCGGCACCGTCTCGAGGTTGTGGTTGAACACGTCCGGCCTGGCCGCCACGACGGTCTCAAGCACCGAGGGCGCGCATTTCAGGAAATCGGGCGTCAGGATCTCGATCGTGGTCTTGGGGCTGCGGTGGCGGATCGCCCGGATGGTCTGCGCGAAATGATCGGCGCCGCCATCCTCCAGGTCGTCACGGTCCACGCTGGTGATGACCACGTGGTTCAGCCCCAGCTTCTCGACCGCATGGGCCACGCGGCCCGGCTCGAACACGTCCAGCGCGTCGGGCCGCCCGGTGGCGATGTTGCAGAAGGTGCAGCCGCGGGTGCAGATCTCGCCCATGATCATCATCGTGGCATGGCCCTGGGACCAGCACTCGCCGACATTCGGGCATCCCGCCTCTTCGCAGACGGTGACCAGGTTGTTGTCGCGCATGATCTTGCGTGTGTCGGCATAGCCCTTGCCGCCGGGCGCCTTGACGCGGATCCAGTCGGGTTTCTTGGGCTGCGCCTGGTCGGGGCGATGCGCCTTTTCGGGATGGCGTTGCTCGGGCAGTTTCAGATCGCGCACGGATATCGGTCCCTTGAACTGGGTCAGGATCACTTGCGCCTACCATATAACGTGACGTCGCAAGAAGCGCCAGCGACGCATGGCCGCTATGCGGAACGCGGTGCCGAGCCTGCGAAAGGCTTTTCTTGCCAAGCCCCTGACCCTCGCGGATACTGCCCCGATACATTGGCCAAGCCCGGGGGGGGAGCCGCCATGGTGGACATGACCAAGGAACGCGAGAAGTTCGAAAAGGACTTCAAGAAGACCAAGCCGCAGCTCAAGGCCCTGTCGGCCGCACAGGGCACCAAGATGAAGAAACAGGTCCTGTCCTGGCTGGACGAGACCTGGAAGCTTGAGGACAAGCTGTCCGACACCATCGTCGCGGCGCGGAAATCCGGCGTCACCGGCACCCGGGCTGCCGATTTCATCAAGGAGAAGGCAGTCGCCAAGGCCCTAAAGGACTGGAAGGCGGCAGTGGTCAAGCATCACGGCAATATCGACGAGTTGACCGGGTTCTCGAACGACGCGCAGGCCCTGCATGACGAGTTGGCCCGGCGCACGGAATTCATCGAGAAGGACCTCAAGAAGTCCAAGACCGGGATGAAGGACATGAAGATCATGGCCACCGTGAAGGAGGCCAAGCGCGCCCTGCCCGACCTGAAGAAGGCCGGCGCCTTCGGCAGCGACCTGCCGGTGCATGTGGTGTTCTATGCCCGCAAGCTGCAGCAATCGGTCGAGGTGATCGTCAAGCAGGCCCTGAAGAAGGCCGATCCCAAGGAGTTTCCCAAGGCCCTGCAACCCGAGCAGCGCAAGCGCACCGTGCGCACGGTCACCGGCCATGAGCGCAAGGTCCTGAATTACTGCCGCGCGGCCGAAGCGGGCATGGAGAAGGACATCAAAAAGGCCGCCAAGGCGCTCGACATGGCCAAGAAGGAGCTGGAACCGCTGGAGAAGCTCCATGACGAGTTCACCTCGGTCGCCAAGAAGATGCGCAAGGAGATCGCCGAGTCCAAGGACAAGGCGGCGATCGTGAAGCTGATGAAATCGGTCAATGACAGTTTCAGGAAATGCGACGCGGTCTTTGATGAACTGGATGAGAAGATCGACGCGGCGCAGGCGCAGGCCAACAGCTGACCCGGCGCGCCGCAGTGCCGCATCCCCCAACCTGAACCCAACCTTTCGAACGGCTTACCGATGAAACCGGATACTGCGTTGCGGCATTCGGTCGGTTGAAGCCGCCTTGGAATCATCTTAACTCGGGCGGGAAACATTTTCCCACGACACAGGAGCCCGATGATGAAAGCCGGTGCAAGACTTCCCGAGGTGACATTCCACACCCGCGTGCGCGACGAGGCCTTTGGCGGCCCGAACCCCTATCGCTGGCAGGATGTCACCACCTCCGACCTGTTTTCAGGCAAGCGCGTGGTGCTGTTCTCGCTGCCGGGCGCCTTCACGCCGACCTGCTCGACCTACCAGTTGCCGGGTTTCGAGAACCGCCGCGATGAGTTCCGCGATCTGGGCATCGACGAGATCTTCTGCATGTCGGTCAATGACAGCTTCGTCATGAACAAATGGGCCGAGGCGCAGGCGCTGAAGAACGTCAAGGTGATCCCCGACGGCTCGGGCGAGTTCACCCGCAGGATGGGCATGCTGGTGGACAAGTCCAACCTGGGCTTCGGCATGCGCTCGTGGCGCTATGCCGCCATCGTCGACAACGGCGTGGTCGAGGCGTGGTTCGAGGAACCGGGCCTGAGCGACAACCATCCCGAGGATCCCTATGGCGTCTCCTCGCCCGAATCGCTGCTGGGTTACCTGGCCGAGAAGAAGATGCCGGAACCGGCCTGATCCCGACCGCGGGACGCAGAGGGACCCGTGCATCGCGCGGGCCCTTTTTCTGTGTGGCGATGCGGGACCGTCCGACAGTCACGGCAGGTCGGTGATCCGCTCGCGGCAGTCACGGACGATTTCCTCGCCCACCACACGGATCGCCTGCGCCAGCCCCCCGGCCCAGTCCTCGCCGCGCGACGAGGCGCGCAGGACCAGGCCCACGGTGCGGAACGGCTCGGGCGCGGGAAACCGCAGCAGGGTCATCCCCGCAACGCCGCGGGATTCCGAGCGCGCGGCCAGCTCCGGCATCAGGGTCAGCCCGAATCCCTCGGCCACCAGCCGCGACAGCGTGGCCAGCGAAGAGGCGCCCATGTTGATCCCGGCGCCGCTGCGGTCCTGCCCGCAGACCTCCAGCGCCTGGTCGGTCAGGCAGTGGCCATCCTCCAGCAGCATCAGCTGCGCGGGCTTGAGGTCGGTGGGGCGCAGCGTCTCGGGACCGGCGGCCAGTGCCGCCAGCCGCTCGCGCGATCCGGCCAGCAGGAACCGGTCCTCGAACAGGGGAAACTCCGCCAGATCGGTTCCGCCCGCCGGCAGGGCCAGAACCGCCGCATCCACCTCGCCCGCGCGCAGGGCTTCGAGCAGCCGCTCGGTGCGCGCTTCGCGGACCCGAACCCGCAACGACAGGTCGCTGCCGCACAGGGCCGCCAGAACCCCGGGCAGCAGATAGGGCGCCATGGTCGGGATCAGGCCCAGCGACAGCGACCGGCGCCCGCCGCTGCGGTCCCGGGCCAGCCGGTCCAGCCGGTCGGCCGCGCCCAGCACCTCCTGCGCCACGGCCAGAACATCGCGCCCCAGCGGCGTCAGCACCACGTCGCGCGCATGGCGTTCGGCAAGCCGGCCACCCATCGCCTCTTCCAGCGCGCGGATCTGAACCGACAGCGCGGGCTGCGAGACATGGCAGGCGCGGGCGGCGCGTCCGAAATTGCGGTGATCGGCCAGCGCCTTGAAATATTGCAATTGGCGGAGGGTGAACTTCATCGGCGATCATTATCGCGAAACCCGGTTCCGACAACAAGCGCCTATGAGGGGATCAGCCGATCATCCGATCCTGCCCCGCCGCCCCCTCATAGTGCCGGCGCAACCGCTGCAGCGCGATCCGCAAGACGATCTTGCCCGAGCGGGCCGACCAGCCCATGCGTTTCTCCGCCAGTTCCAGCCCCTCGAGATAGCAGCAGCAGCGCAGCGCCACGTCGCTCAGCCCCGGCCCCAGATCCGCCAGCGCCCTTGCCACGCGGGTTCGCGCGTCCGATGGCCCCGCGGTGGCGTGACCGTCCGAGCCGAACCCGGCCCGGCCGCCGCCGGTCAGGAAACGCTCCCAGTTCTGGGCCACCTGCGGCCCCAGCTGCGCCAGTTCGAAATCCTCGCGCAGGCGCTCGCCGGCCTGCACCAGCGCCTCGTCCAGGAATGGCTGCCCGTCCCGGTCCCGGCGCCGGGCCAGCGCGATCAACGGGCTTTCCGCCACGCCATAACGCATGCGGCGGGTGCCGGCGGCCGACGCTGCGGCAGAAGGCCCCGCGAACCCTGCCTGCGCCTCGGCAAAGCCGTCCTCCTTGCGGACCCGCGCGCGGTTCTCGGCCTCGGCCACCAGCCGACCCAGCGCCGCCCGCCCCGACGCGGTGATGTGATAGCGGCTGATCCGTCCGGGCACGTTGCAGGCGATCCAGTCCTGCAGCGCCAGCCCCTGCGCCACCGAGGCCTCGACCACCGCCGTGCGGGCGCTGCCGCCAGCCCCGTCATCGCGCACCACCACCGCGCGGTCCATGTCCTCGGCCACCGCCAGCACGGCACCGCTTTCGCACAAGCGCCGCAGAACCCGCAGGGCCTCCTGGGCGAAGCCGGTCGCATCGGGCGCGTCCGCCGGACCGCCCTCAACGGGCCCGGGCGCGGCGAATTGCGGCGCCAGCGCGTCCAGCGCCGCATCCACAAGCGGATCGTCGCGGCGCATCTCGACCCTGCGGATCTGCCGCAGCACGGTCGAGGCATGGCACCCGGCCGCGCGCGCCAGATCTCGGATCGGCCGCCCGGCATGGGTATGCGCGAGATAGCGCGCCACCCCCTCGGGAACCCAACCCGGCGCGGAAATTGCGGTGACCTTGTCCATAACACTCCATCCCTGATGACAATTTCGACCCAGCCGCCCACGAACCCCGCTCAACACGAAATCTACCTAAGATTGCATTGATTACCTGTTCGTTAAGATCTGGCAGCCGCTTGATAATTGTTTCGAAAGGATAAACAGCGGTAAAGCCATCGCGCGCTGATTGCATGAGAGCGGCAACGCAACCTAAGATTGTGGCAGAAACGACGCAACCACGTCACCAAACGAAGGAACCCCGCCCATGCAAGACCTGATGACCATGCTCTCCACGCTTCGCCGCCCCCGCCTGCTGATCCGTGCGGCGCGTTTCGGCGCGCAGGACTACAACCGCGACCGCCACCTGCAGCGGGTGCTGGGCTATGGCGCCCTGCCGCGCCCGGCGGCGGCGCTGATGCGCCTGATGGAGTTGGAGCGCGGCCTGGACGACCAGCGCAAACAGGAAGATGCCGGGTACTCGCTGACCCGGCATCTGGACCTGTTGATCGCGATGATGGGCGAGGCGCAGCTGCTCGCAGCCAGCCGCACCGCGCCGGAGTGACGCTACATGAAGGCGTCCGGCATCGACGCCTTCTTCTCGTCGACGAACGCCGCCAGCGCCTCGGCGATGGCCGGGTCCAGCGCCGGCTGCTCATAGGTGGACAGCAGCCGCTCGACCCGGGCCGAGGCCAGCATGCGCGTGTCGCGGCCGCCCTCTTCCTCCCAGGTCTCGAAGGGTTTGTAGTCGAGCAGATCCGTCTTCCAGAAGGCGGATTTGAAATTCGCCTGGGTATGGGCGCAGCCCAGATAGTGCCCGCCGGGGCCGACCTCGCGGATGGCGTCCATCGCCTGGCCGTTCTCGTCATGGTTGACGCCCTTGGCCAGGCCATGCAGCGCGCCCAGCTGGTCGGCATCCATCACGAATTTCTCGAAATCGGCCACCAGCCCGCCTTCCAGCCAGCCGCAGGCATGCAGCATGAAGTTGACGCCGGCCAGAAGCCCCATGTTCAGAGAATTGGCGGTCTCGTAGGCCGCCTGCGCGTCGGGCAGTTTCGAGCCGCAGAACGAGCCGGCCGACCGGAACGGCAGGCCCATGCGCCGGGCCAGCTGACCGGCCCCATAGGTGATCAGCGAGGCCTCCGGCGTGCCGAAGGTGGGCGCGCCGGAATTCATGTCGATCGAGGTCACGAAGGCGCCGAAGATGACCGGGGCGCCGGGCCGGATCAGCTGTGAATAGGCGATCCCCGCCATCACCTCGGCCAGAACCTGCGTAAGCGTGCCCGCCACCGAGACCGGTGCCATCGCGCCGCCGACGATGAAGGGCGAGACGATGCAGGCCTGGTTGTTGGTCGCATAGACCTCGAGCGCGCCCATCATCACCTCGTCGAAGGTCATCGGCGAGTTGATGTTGACCAGCGAGGTCATCACCGTGTTGTCCTGCACGAACTCCTTGCCGAACAGCACGCCGCACATGTCCACTGAATCCTGCGCCCGCGACGGGTCCGTCACCGAGCCCATGAACGGCTTGTCGCTCAGCGTCATATGCGCCGACAGCATGTCCAGGTGACGCTTGTTGACCGGGATGTCGGTCGGTTCGCACACGGTGCCGCCGGAATGGTGCAGCCATTTCGACATGTAGGCCAGTTTCACGAACTTCTTGAAGTCGTCCATCGTGGCATAGCGCCGGCCGCCGAAGGCGTCGCGCACGAAGGGCGGGCCATAGACCGGGGCCAGCACCAGGTTGCGCCCGCCGATGACCACCGATTTCTCGGGGTTGCGGGCGTGCTGGGTGAATTGCGACGGGGCGGTCGCGCACAGCTTGCGCGCCAGGCCGCGCGGGATCCGCACGCGCTCGCCCTCGACCTCGGCACCGGCCTCGCGCCAGCGCGCCAGGGCGGCGGGGTTCTCGACGAAGTTGACGCCGATCTCTTCCAGCACCGTTTCGGCGTTGGTCTCGATGACCTCCAGCGCCTCTTCGTTCAGAACCTCGAAATTCGGTATGTTCCGCTCGATGTATTTCGCGGTCTCGAAGGAAACCGCCGTGCGTTCCGCACGGCGGGCGGCGCCGCCGCCGCCCCGTGATCTGCGCCGCGTGCTTGCGTCAGCCATAGGTGTCTGATCCCCGGATAGGAGTGAATTGCGCCCCCTTGTTACAGGATGGCGCAGGCCCGACAGATATGGATTGCGGCGCCTTTGGGGAAAAAGCGACATGCGCGCGACACCTCTAAGCCTTTGACCCGACGTTGCCCGCCGGGCATCATGGCCGGGAACAGGCGCGGGGGGACAAGGCGATTTCCCAGGACCAGACCGAGCGCAAGACGCTGAGCGCGGCCGAGATCGGCGCGGTGGCGCATCTCTATCGCGGCGAGGTCTATCGCAGCACGATCTGGCGCACCCGGCTGGACACTACGACCAACTGGGCGGTGGTCACCCTGGGCGTCGCGCTGTCCATCTCCTTCGCCTCGCCCAATGCCACCCCGCTGCCGCTGGTTCTGGTCGGCGTGCTGATCATCCTGTTCCTGATGCTCGAAGCGCGGCGCTATCGCTATTTCAATGTCTGGCGCGCGCGGGCGCGCTGGCTCGAGACGCATTTCTATGCGCCGCTGCTGCATGACGGCGACCTGCATATGGAGGAGGACTGGCAGAAGGTGCTGGCCCGCGACTACGTGCAACCGCGCTATCACGTGAGCCTACTGATCGCGATCGGCCGGCGCATCCGCCGCAACTATCTCTGGATCCTGCTGATCCAGTCGCTGGCCTTTGCCGGCAAGCTGGCCATCCACCCCACGCCGGTTCAGTCGCTCTCGCAGGCGTTGGATCGCGCCAATGTCGGCCCGCTGCCGGGCGAGATCATCGTCCTGACCGGGCTGGCCTATGTCGCCTGCTGGTCCGCCATCGCGTTCTGGAGTTGGCGGGTGGACCAGGACCGGTCGGCCCGCCGCGCCGACGGAAGTTCGTCGTCGATGGGGTGACCGCCCGCCGCGATCACAGCCGCTTGCGCATCGCCACGGCGTTGCCGGTAATCCCGGTCTCCTCCCAGCCCATCCGCGCATAGAAGGCGCGCGTGCGGTCCATGCCGACATGGGTGGTCAGCTGCATCACCCTATGGCCGTTTTCGCGGGCAAGCCGTTCCGCCTCGGCCATCAGCGACCGGCCCAGTCCCGCCCCGGCAGAGCCGGGATCCACCGCGACGTTGAAGATCCGGAACCCCTCGGCCGCGGACCCGCAGATCGCCACGCCCGCGATACCCGCACCGGCATCGGCCACTATCACCGTGCGGCGGGCCACCTCCTCGGCCAGCCCCTCCGTCACATCCGGCAGATCCTCCAGCCGGGCCCGATCGGCCGCATAGGCGCGCCGGATCACCCGGTCGATCGCCGCGACCTCCCCGGGCCGCGCGGCGCGCAGGATGGGTGTTGTCATTCCTCAGGCCCTCCGGGGATGGTTCGGAGCGATGAATAGTCTTGCACTCGCACAACACGCAACCTAGTAGCTTCGCCATGAACCAGACATCCCATGACCGCCTTCTGATCGTCGATTTCGGCAGCCAGGTAACGCAGCTGATCGCCCGCCGCCTGCGCGAGCTGAACGTCTATTGCGAGATCCATCCCTACCAGAACGTGACCATGGACCTGGTGCGTCAGATGGGGCCAAGGGCGATCATCTTCTCGGGCGGCCCCGACAGCGTCACCCGCGAGGGCAGCCCGCGCGCGCCGCAGGAAATCTTCGACTACGGCGTGCCGATCCTGGGCATCTGCTATGGCCAGCAGGTGATGATGGAACAGCTGGGCGGCCAGGTCGTCTCGGGTCACGGCACCGCCGAGTTCGGCCGCGCCTATGTCGCCCCGACCGAGGAACGTATCGCCCTGCTCAACGGCTGGTTCCTGGAAGAGCGCGAGCAGGTCTGGATGAGCCACGGCGACCACGTGTCCGAGCTTGCCTCCGGCTTCCGCGTCTACGGCACTTCGCCGCACGCGCCCTTTGCGATCACCGCGGACCTGGAGCGCAACTTTTTCGCCGTGCAGTTCCACCCCGAGGTGCACCACACGCCGAACGGCCGGACGCTCTATGAGAACTTCGTGCGCCTGGCGGGTTTCACCGGCGACTGGACGATGGATGCCTACAAGGAAGAGGCGATCCGCAAGATCCGCGAGCAGGTCGGCGACCGCAAGGTGATCTGCGGCCTGTCCGGCGGTGTCGACAGTTCGGTGGCCGCCGTGCTGATCCACGAGGCGATCGGCGATCAGCTGACCTGCGTCTTCGTCGATCACGGACTCCTGCGCAAGAACGAGGCCGAGGAAGTGGTCGCGATGTTCCGCGACAACTACAACATTCCGCTGATCCACGCCGACGAGAGCGATCTGTTCCTGGGCGAGCTGGACGGCGTGTCCGATCCCGAGACGAAGCGCAAGATCATCGGCCGGCTGTTCATCGACGTGTTCCAGAAACACGCGGATTCGATCGAGGGGGCCGAGTTCCTGGCTCAGGGCACGCTCTATCCCGACGTGATCGAATCCGTCTCGTTCTCGGGCGGGCCTTCGGTCACCATCAAATCGCACCACAACGTTGGCGGCCTGCCCGAGAAGATGGGTCTGAAACTGGTCGAGCCGCTGCGCGAGCTGTTCAAGGACGAGGTGCGCGAGCTGGGCCGCGAGCTGGGCCTGCCCGACAGCTTCATCGGCCGCCATCCGTTTCCCGGCCCCGGCCTGGCGATCCGCTGCCCGGGCGAGATCACCCGCGAGAAACTGGCGATCCTGCGCGAGGCGGACGCGATCTTCATCGACCAGATCCGCCGGCACGGCCTCTATGACGAGATCTGGCAGGCCTTCGTCGCCATCCTGCCGGTGCGGACCGTGGGCGTGATGGGCGACGGGCGCACCTATGACTTCGCCTGCGCGCTGCGCGCGGTGACCAGCGTCGACGGGATGACGGCCGACTACTACCCCTTCTCGCACGACTTCCTGGGCGAGACCGCGACCCGCATCATCAACGAGGTCAAGGGCATCAACCGGTGCACCTATGACATCACCTCGAAGCCGCCCGGCACCATCGAGTGGGAGTGAGCGCACCCCCGGCCGAGCCAGCGCCGGCGCTCAGGGCGGCGCTGTGGATGACCGGCGCCATCGCCTCGTTCTCGGCGATGGCCATTGCCGGTCGCGAGGTGAGCTTCGCGCTCGATACCTTTGAAATCATGACATATCGCAGCGCCATCGGCTTCGTGATCGTGGTCGCTATCCTGGCGCTGCGCGGCACGCTGCACCAGGTTTCGCGGCAAAAGATCGGCCAGCACGGCATCCGCAACGTGCTGCATTTCACCGGGCAGAACCTGTGGTTCTATGCCATCGCGTCGATCCCGCTGGCGCAGGTCTTTGCGCTGGAATTCACTCAGCCGCTGTGGGTCATCATCCTGTCGCCGCTCCTTTTGGGCGAGCGGTTGACGCCGCTGCGGGTGCTGTCGGCGCTGCTGGGTTTCCTGGGCATCCTGATCGTCGCCCGCCCCGGCGCCGACCCGATCAGCGCGGGCATCCTGGCCGCCGCCGGCGCGGCGGTGTTCTTTGCGCTCACCACCATCCAGACCAAGCGGCTGACCAGCACCGAGACCGTGGGCTGCATCATGTTCTGGCTGACCCTGATGCAGCTTTTCCTGGGCCTGGCGGCCTCGGGATTCGACGGCGACATCGCGCTGCCTGACGCGACAACGGCGCCCTGGCTGGTGCTGATCGCCCTGGGCGGGTTGATGGCGCATTTCTGCATCGCCAGCGCCCTGTCCATCGCCCCGGCCTCGGTGGTCATTCCCTTCGATTTTGCTCGTCTGCCAGTCATCGCCATCCTGGGCATGCTGCTTTACCACGAGGCGCTGGATCCTTGGGTCTTCGTCGGCGCGGCCGTCATTTTTGCAAGCAATTACATTAACGTGTTGAGTGAATCCCGCAACGCCCGGCGACAATTGTGACCCTGCGTCGCGGCGCCCGCTTTACGTGTGGTCAGGAATTGACCACTCTGCCCCTTGAAAGCAACAACGATCACACAGGGCAGTGCCCAAGGCACATCGGGAGGAGACAGAATATGCGTTCGATCATGGGCGGCGTGGCCGCTTTCAGCTTGACAGCAACGGCAGCGGCCGCAGGCGGCCTGGACCGCACCGGTCAGCCGATTACCCTGCTGTTCGAAAAGGGAAACTATGCCGAGTTCTCGGTGGGACGGGCGCAGCCGGACGTGACCGGCAACGACGTTGCCACGCTGAACCCCTTTGGCACGCCGTCGGGCGGCGTCGCGCAGGATTTCTCCCAGTTCGGTGCCGGCCTGAAATACCAGCTCAGCGACCAGGTATCCTTTGCGCTGATCTACGACCAGCCCTGGGGATCGGATATCAGCTATCCCACCGCAGACGCCAACCCCAACACACCCGGCTCGCTCCTGCTGGGCGGCACCCAGGCCTTTGCCGATTCCGACGCGCTGACCGGCCTGGTGCGGTATCAGTTCAACGACACCTGGAGCGTTCATGGCGGTCTGCGCTACCAGCGCATCGACGGGCGCATCCGTCTGCGTGGCGCGGCCTATGGCCCGTTCAACGGGTATGACATCGGACTGAACCGGGATGCCGCGGTCGGCTGGGTTGCCGGTGCCGCCTATGAGATCCCCGACATCGCCCTGCGTGTCGCGCTGACCTATCAGTCCGAGATCGAGCATGACTTTGCCAGCACCGAGACGCTGGCGGGCCTTCCGGGTTCGATCCAGGGCGTCAAGGACGTGAAGACCCCGCAATCGGTCAACCTCGATTTCCAGTCGGGCATTGCCGAGGACACGCTGCTGTTCGGGTCGATCCGCTGGGCCGACCACAGCGAGACGCAGTTGCTGACCACCGCCATTGCGACGCCCTTTGGCACCCTGCCGAGCGCGAACCTCATCGATCTCAACGACACCATCACCTACAACCTCGGCGTCGCGCGCCAGTTCACCGAGAACTGGGCCGGCTCGGTCTCGCTGGGCTACGAGGACGCCGACAGCGATAACCTGGTCTCGCCGCTGGCGCCCACCAACGGGTTCAAGAGCATTTCGCTGGGCCTGCAATACACCCAGGGCAACATGAAGGTCTCGGGCGGTGTCCGTTACACCGATCTGGGCGATGCCTTCGCCGAAACCGGAACGCCGGATGTCGCGCGGGCCGATTTCCAGGACAACGACGCGGTCAGCTTCGGCCTCAAGGTCGGCTTCTACTTCTGATCCGCCATTGACGAACTCAAGGCCCCGCCACCCACGGCGGGGCCTTTTTCTTTGCCGCCAGCGGCATTGCGCAGAAAACGGATCGGACAGCACCGCACTACCGCGCTAGACCCGTTTCATGATCGATCAGAAATCCATATCGCTGCGCGCCTGGGCCGAACTGACGCTTCTCGGCCTGATCTGGGGCGCGTCCTTCCTGGCCATCCGGGTGGCGCTGGACGAATTGCCGGTCCTGACGACCGTGCTGCACCGCACATTCTGGGCCATGCTGGTGCTCTGGGCTGTGGTTCTCGCCCGCCGCCTGCCGATCCCGCGCAGCCCGCGTGTCTGGGGCGCCTTCCTGGTGATGGGGCTGCTGAACAACGCGATCCCCTTCGGACTGATGGCCTGGGGTCAACTCTATATCGAGAGCGGCCTGGCCGCGATCCTGAACGCCGCCACTGCGATCTTCGGCGTGACCCTGGCCGCCATCGTCTTCGCCGACGAGCGCCTGACGCCCGCGCGCCTGCTCGGCGTCGGCCTGGGCTTCTTCGGGGTGGTCACGACGATCGGGCTGGGCAATCTCGCCCAGCTGGACCTGCGCAGCGGCGCACAACTGGCGGTGCTGGGCGGTGCGTTCTCCTATGCCTGCGCCAGCGTCTGGGCCCGGCTGAACCTGGGCGGCCTGCCGCCGCTGGTGGCCGCGGCGGGCATGCTGACCGGATCGACCCTGCTGATCGTTCCGGCCACGCTGCTGGTCGACGGCGTACCCTCGCTGGCGCTGGCACCCGCGACCTGGGCCGCGATCGGCTATTATGGCCTTGTGGCCACCGCCGGGGCCTACCTGCTCTACTACCGGATCCTGGCGATGGCCGGCAGCGGCAACCTGATGCTGGTGACGCTGCTGATCCCGCCGGTCGCCATCGCGCTCGGCGCGGCCGTCCGGGCCGAAGCGCTGCCGCCGCGCGCCTTCACCGGCTTCGCGCTGCTGGCGCTGGGCCTGCTGATCCTGAACATCGCCTCGCGGCACCGCCGCGATTGACCGCACCGGCCGCCCGTTCTAGCAAGGTCGCAAAACGGGGATATCGGATCATGCTCTACGGCTCGGCCAGCGAATGGCGCGCGGCGGATCGCAAGAAGGTGCTGTTCTTCGGCATGTCGGGGCTGGGCAAGACCCATGCCAGCACCCTCCTGCGCGACCACGGCGGCTGGTTCCACTACTCGATCGACTACCGCATCGGCACCCGCTACATGGGCGAATACATCACCGACAACGCCAAGGCGCAGGCGATGAAGGTGCCCTTCCTGCGCGACCTGCTGCTGACCGACTCGATCTATATCGGCTCGAACATCTCGTTCTCGAACCTAAAGCCGGTCTCGACCTACCTGGGCAAGCCCGGCGATCCCGACCGCGGCGGCCTGCCGATCGAGGAATACCGCCGCCGGCAGGAACAGTTCCGCCTGGCCGAGATCCACGCGCTTCTGGACACCGAATACTTCATCGACCGCGCCCGCCGGCTCTATGGCTATCCGCATTTCATCTGCGACACCGGCGGGTCGATCTGCGAATGGGTCGATCCCGAGGACGCCAAGGACCCGGTCCTGACCGAGCTTTCGCGCAACACGCTGATGATCTGGATCCGCGGCGACGCGGCGCATACCGAGGCGCTGATCCGCCGGTTCGACAAGGCGCCCAAGCCGATGTCCTATCGCCCCGATTTCCTGGCCCGGATGTGGCAGGAGTATCTGGACGAGACCGGAATCGCACCCGAGCAGGTCGATCCCGACGCCTTCATCCGCTGGACCTATGCCCGCGCCCTGGCACATCGGCAGCCGCTCTACGAGGCGATGGCGCGGAACTGGGGCGTCACCGTGACCGCAGACGAGATCGGCGCGCTGCGCGACAAGGATGATTTCGTCGATCTGGTCGCCCTGGCGCTGGAGCGGAAAGCGGCGTGAGGCCGCGTTGCCTTCAGAACCTGCAACCCTGCCGCACATTGGCCAGCGCCGGGCCGGCCTCGGCCAGGCTGAGCGAAAGGGCCAGCATCCCGTCGGGATCGACGATCTCGATCCAGGTGCCGCCCGCAAGAATGTCGAGCAGCGGCGCCCCCGGCCGCAAATCGACGGTCAATTGCTGCCGCGCACGGTGGAACACCGTCGGAAAGCTGCGCCCGTCGATGCGCAGCTGATACCGGCCCTCGCGGCGGTCCAGCGCATAGAGCATCAGGTAACCGTCGCCCCGCCCGTCGCACATGAAATAGAACCCCCGCCCCGACCCTGCGGGCTCGGCGATTCCGGCAAAGCGTGTCACTCCGTCCGAAGCCACGCCGCCGGTCCAGGCACCGCCCGGTGCCGGCGCCGGGCTCTGTTGTTGCGGCGGCGCGGTGCACATCCGGCTCACGCAGGCGTGGTATTGCGGACTTTGCGCACCCGGGCTGTCGGCCAGGCAGCGCCAGATGCAACGCTGCAACTCCATCGGGTCGGCCGACTGCGCCAACGCCGGCCCGGCCAGCCACAACAGCACAAGCGGAAACAGACGTCGCATCAATCACTTCCCCGAGCAGCCCCCGCAACCATCAAGCTGCGACGGCCGGTGCCTTGTCAAGCCGTCCTGCCCTTGGCACCGGGACACACTCGCTCTATCTAGGCCTGACGTCCGACAACGAAAGCCGCGCATCATGCCGATCAAGATACCCTCCGACCTGCCCGCCTATGACGTGCTCAGCCGCGAGGGCGTCATGGTCATGTCCGAGGACCAGGCCGCCCGGCAGGACATTCGGCCGCTCAGGATCGCGCTGCTCAACCTGATGCCCAAGAAGATCCAGACCGAGAACCAGTTCGCCCGCCTAATCGGCGCCACCCCGCTGCAGATCGAGCTGAGCCTCATCCGCATGTCCGAGCACCGCACCAGGAACACTGCCGCCGAGCACATGGCCGAGTTCTACCGGCCCTTCCAGGACGTGCGGGACGAGAAATTCGACGGCCTCATCATCACCGGCGCCCCGATCGAGCACCTGGATTTCGGCGATGTCACCTATTGGGACGAGATGCGCGCGGTGTTCGACTGGACCCAGACCAACGTGCATTCCACATTCGGCGTCTGCTGGGGCGGGATGGCGATGATCAACCACTTCCACGGCGTGCGCAAACACATGCTGGACGCCAAGGCCTTCGGCTGTTTCCGGCACCGCAACATGGTTCCCGCCTCGCCCTTCCTGCGCGGTTTCTCGGATGATTGCGTGATCCCGGTCAGCCGCTGGACCGAGATGAAACAGGCCGAGATCGACGCCGCCCCCGGCCTGCGCACGCTGCTGGCCAGCGACGAGGTCGGCCCCTGCCTGATCGAGGATCCGGGCCATCGCGCGCTCTTTATCTTCAACCATTTCGAATATGACAGCGACACGCTGAAACAGGAATATGACCGCGACGTCGAGAACGGCACGCCCATCAACGTGCCGGTGAACTACTACCCCGACGACGATCCGGCCCAGACGCCGCAGAACCGCTGGCGCAGCCACGCGCACCTGCTCTACGGCAACTGGATCAGCGAGATCTACGAGACCACGCCCTTCGACCTCGAACGGATCGGGCTTGAATCCAGCGACCTGCGGGCCTGACCGGGAATGCGCGTGCTGGTTATCCTGCTTGTCCTCGCCGCCCTGTTCTGGGCAGTGACCCTCTGGCGGGCCGCCCGCCACGAGGCGCGCGCCGAGGCGGCCTTCCCGCCCACCGGCCAGTTCCTTGAGATCGACGGCACCCGGGTGCATGCGGTGGTGTCGGGCAGCGGGCCGGACGTGGTGCTGATCCACGGCTCCAGCGGCAGCACGCGCGACATGACCTTCCGCCTCGCCCCGGCGCTGGCCGATCGGTTCAGGGTGATCGCCCTGGACCGGCCCGGCCTGGGCTATACCGACCGGATCGGCCAGGGCGGCGCCAGCATCGCCCAGCAGGCCGACCTGCTGCGGCGCGCCGCGCAGGAACTGGGGGCGGAGCGCCCGATCGTACTGGGCCACAGCTATGGTGGTGCCGTGGCGCTGGCCTGGGCGGTGAACCACCCCGACGCGCTGTCGGCGCTGGTGCCGGTCGCGTCGCCCTCCCACCCCTGGGACACGCCGCTCGATCCGCTCTATCGCGTCACCTCCTCGGCGCCGGGCTCGGCGGTCGTTATCCCGATGCTCACCGCCTATGTGCCGGATTCCTACGTCGAATCCACGCTGGCCTCGGTCTTCGACCCGCAGGACGTGCCCGAGGGCTATGCCGCGCATTTCGGACCCGGCCTGTCGCTGCGCCGCACCGCCATGCGCGCCAACGCCCGCCAGCGCGCGAACCTGCTGGCCGAGATCGAGGCCCTGCACGGCCGATATGGCGACATCGCCGTGCCCACCGAGATCGTGCACGGCACCGCCGACACCACGGTCGGCCTGTCGATCCATTCCCAGCCGCTGCTCGCGGCGGTTCCCGGCGCCGTGCTGACCCGCCTGGAGGGGATCGGCCACATGGCGCACCAGGTCGAACCCGACGCGGTGGCCGCCGCGGTCGACCGCGCGGCCGCACGCGCCGGTTTGCGTTAACCCGATTCACATTCCATAGTGACCGCAACAAGATGACCGACGGGAGGCACAGGATGGCACGGGCGCAACAGGGCGAGATCGCGGCCTTCATCGAGACCGGCGCACCGGCCGAGCTGCGCGACCTCATCGCCTCGGCGGACAAGGACGAGATCCTCAACCCCGACTACCCCTATGACGACCGCATGTCGCGCAAGGATTACGACAAGGCGATGGACGACCTGCAGATCGAGCTGGTCAAGCTGCAGGCCTGGGTCAAGGGCACCGGCCAGAGGGTCCTGATCATCTTCGAGGGACGCGACGCCGCCGGCAAGGGCGGCACGATCAAGCGCTTCCGCGAAAACCTCAATCCGCGCGGCGCGCGTGTGGTGGCCCTGCCCAAGCCCACCGAGGCCGAACAGAGCCAATGGTATTTCCAACGCTATGTCGATCACCTGCCTTCGGGCGGCGAGATCGCCTTCTTCGACCGCAGCTGGTACAACCGCGGCGTCGTCGAACGCGTGTTCGGCTTCTGCACCCCGGCCCAGCGTGAACGCTTCTTCAACCAGGTGCTGCCGTTGGAAGAGGGGCTGGTCGATGACGGCATCCACTTCTTCAAGTTCTGGCTGAATGTCGGCCGCGCCGAACAGCTGCGCCGTTTCCGCAAGCGCGAGACCTCGCCGCTCAAGCAATGGAAGCTGAGCCCGATCGACATCGCCGGGCTGGCCCGGTGGGACGCCTACACCGAGGCGATCCGCGAAACCCTGACACGCAGCCACTCCGAACGCTGCCCCTGGACGGTGATCCGGTCCGACGACAAGAAACGCGCCCGCCTGGCGGCGATCCGCCATGTGCTGAGCCGCCTGGACTATGCCGACAAGGATGCCTCGGCGATCGGCGCCGTCGACGGCAAGGTCTGCGGGGGGCCCGACATCTGGGATGGCTAAACGCGGCTACCACCACGGCAATCTGCGGCAGGCGCTGATCGACGCGGCGCTGGAACTGATCGAGGCCAAGGGCCCGACCGGCTTCACCCTGTCCGAGGCCGCCAAGCAGGCCGGCGTCACCCCGGCGGCGGTCTACCGCCATTTCGAGGGGCGCGACGACCTGATCGCCGAAGGCGCGCGGCAGGGCTTCGAGATGTTCGCCGACCTGATCCAGTACGCCTATGACAAGGGCCAGCCCTCGGCGCTGGCCGCGTTCGAGGCGACCGGGCGCGCCTACCTGGCCTTCGCGCGCAAGCATCCCGGCCACTATATCGCCATGTTCGAAAGCGGCATCTCGGTCAACCGCACGCCGGAACTGGCCGCCGCCGCCGCCCGTGCCCGCGGCGTGCTGGAACAGGCCGCCGCCGATCTCAGCCAGCACATCCCGCCCGACCGCCGCCCGCCGGCCTCGATGTTCAGCGCCCATATCTGGGCGATGAGCCACGGCGTGGTCGAGCTCTACGCCCGCAACACCGGCACCGCCTCGGCCTTCCCGCCCGAGGACCTGCTGGAATCGGGCATCGGCATCTACCTGCGCGGCCTCGGCCTGATTCCGCCCGACGACTGACCCCCACCCTTCCTCTCGCCGCAAATACCTCGGAGCGCGAGGCAGAGCCTCGCACCGCGCGTCAGCGCCCGAAATGCGCGCCGAAGGCGCTCAATTGGATCACATCTGCCCAAGGAAAAGGGCCGCTCCCTTTCGGGGCGGCCCTCCTGCAAGTGGTCGCTGACGCCGATCAGCGCTTCGAGAACTGGAAGCTGCGGCGGGCCTTGCGGCGGCCGTATTTCTTCCGTTCGACCACGCGGCTGTCGCGGGTCAGGAAGCCGGCGGCCTTGAGCGCGCCGCGCAGGCTGGGGTCATAGAGCTGCAGCGCCTTCGAGATGCCGTGCTTGACCGCACCGGCCTGACCCGACAGGCCACCGCCCTTGACGGTCGCCAGAACGTCGAACTCGCCTTCGACACCGGCCACGGTGAACGGCTGGCGCAGGATCATCTGCAGCACCGGGCGGGCGAAGTACTTGTTCAGCTCCTTGCCGTTCACGGTGACCTTGCCCGATCCGGGCTTGATCCAGACGCGGGCCACCGCGTCCTTGCGCTTGCCGGTGGCATAGGAGCGGCCCAGCTCGTCGCGCACGGGCTCGCGCGAGACGGTCTCTTCGGCAACGGGGTCCACGCCGGCGACGGCGCCCAGCTCTTCGAGTGTGTTGATCTGTTCAGCCATCGTCATGCGCTCCGGGTGTTTTTCTTGTTCATGGACTTCACGTCCAGAACTTCGGGGGCCTGGGCATCATGCGGGTGCTCGGTCCCGGCATAGATGCGCAGGTTGGTCATCTGCTGGCGCGACAGGCGGTTGCCCGGCAGCATCCGCTTGACGGCCTGGAACACGACACGCTCGGGATGCGCGCCTTCCAGGATCTGCTGCTTGGTGCGCGACTTGATGCCGCCCGGATGGCCGGTATGCCAGTAGAAGTGCTCGTCGCGCTTCTTGCCGGTCATCTGGATCTTGTCGGCATTGATGACGATCACGTTGTCGCCCATGTCCATGTTCGGCGTGAAGGACGGCTTGTGCTTGCCACGCAGGCGCATGGCGACGATCGAGGCCAGACGGCCCAGAACGACGCCCTCGGCGTCGATCAGGATCCACTTCTTCTCGATATCTGCAGGGGTCGCAGAGAAGGTTTTCATGGCAGGATGGTCCTGTTTGATGTGAAAGACCGGCCCAGAGACGGCCGGCCCGAATTCGATGGACGCGTTCTAAGGGGGCAGCGCGGTGGCGTCAAGCGCCGAAGCAAGCGTTTTACTGTTCATTTTCAATAGCTTGAAAATTGGGTATCAATATACCCCAAGAAATCCGAGTGCTTGCCACGGCAGCGCGGTCCCTGTCATGCTCGGCTTGGGCGACACCGGCCGGAGGGCACCATGGCGACATTGCAGGAGACGGTCGACACATATGGCGCCGCCTGGCGGGAAACCGATCCCGCCAAGCGTCTGGAATTGTTGGAAACCGTCTGGGCGGATGACGCGGTCTATGTCGATCCGATGGCGCGGGTCGAGGGTCGCGCGGCGCTCGTCGCGCATATCGGCGAGGTTCTCGCCAGCACCGGCGGCAGGGTCGAGATCACCAGCCGCCCGAACGCCCATCACGACGTCGCGCATTTCACCTGGCACATGGTCGGCCCGGACGGCGCCATCCTGGTCCGCGGCCACGACATGGCCACGCTGGACACGGACGGGCGGATCGCACGGCTGGCCGGGTTCTTCGGCGACCCCGATCCGCTGGCGTGACACCGAACCTCAGACGCTGATCTGTTCCGGCGGGTTGTCCAGCAACCCGCGCAGCCGCTCCATCGCGTCCTGAAACCGGTCCAGCGACACCTGCCCGTTCACCGCGATCCGCACCGCATTGGGTGCCAGCCCGTCGCGCAGGGCAAACTCGTCGGCCGAGCGGATCTGCACCCCCGCCCGTTCCGCCGCCCGGCAGAACGCGGCCGACCGCCAGCCCGACGGCAGGCGCAGCCAGACAAATGGCACCTCGCGGTCCCAGACCAGGTCGAATCGGCCCAGCACGTTCACCGCCACCCGCACATATTCGGCCATGCCCTGCCGCACCCGCGCCGCCACGCCCGGCGTGCGCGCATCGCTCAGCAGCAGCCGGGTCAGTTCGGCGACAGGCTGGGCCACACCGAAAAAGCCGTATTCAGCCGCACGCCGCAGCTCGGCCGCCCGGTCCTGCGGCGCGATGGCGAATCCCACCCGCAGCGCCGGCGTCAGGGTCTTCGAGATCGAGGTGACATACCAGGCGCGTTCCGGGGCCAGCGCCCGGAAGCAACTCACCCGCGCCTCGCCCACGCGGTAACAATCATCCTCGAGGATCTGCAGGTCGTGGCGCCGCGCCACCGCGACCAGTGCCTTGCGACGCTCCAGCGGCATATGCCCGCCGGTGGGATTGTGAACCTCGGGCGTCAGGCACACGATTTGCGCGCCGCCGTTCCGCACGGCGTGATCCAGCGCCTCGGGCACCATGCCCCATTCGTCCATCTCGACGCTCTGCACATCCGCCCGCATCAACTCGCCGGCGCGGCGGAACCCGGCATAGGTCAGCTCCTCGATCAGGATCCGCGGGCGCGGGCCGGTCAGCACCGTCTGAAAGATCACCCCGATTCCGTTCTGGCCACCGTGGGTGATTACCACGTCCTCGGCGTCGAACGGCCCCAGCGGCAGGTCGGCGAGCCAGCGCGCCACCGCCTCGCGGAGCGGGCGCGCGCCGTCGCGGGTCGGGTAGTTCAGCAAGGTCGATGGATCGCTCTGGGCCAGCCGTGTCAGCCCTTCGCTCAGCAGCGCGACCTGCCCGCGGTCAACCAGGCGCGGGCTGAACAGACTGACATCGCCACCCTCGCCTTCGGCACTGGCCGACATACGCGACCACACGTCATCCACAATCGGCGTCATCGGCGGCGCGACGAATGTGCCGCGTCCGACCTCGGCCTGGACCAGCCCCTCGTCGGTCAGGATGGAATAGGCCCGCGCCACCGTGCCTGGCGTGATGCCCAGCCGATAGGCCAGGTCACGCACCGGAGGCAGCTTGGCCCCGACCTCCAGCGACTTGTTTTCGATGGATTTCCGGATGATGTCGGCAACCAGGGCGTATTTCGGTCCGCGGCTGGCCGGCAGCGCCTGCGGCCAAATTGTATTCATGACAATCTTTCCTTTGCCGCCGCACAATTTCGAGCGTACCAATTATTTGTACTAATCGACTCCGCTTTGTGTCAATACAATTTAAAGGAACACGTCATGACACCCGCCGCACACACCCGCCACCTGCAGATGCTGACCGCCAGCCCCCGGCTGCCGCTGATCGCGTCGCTGGCCGTGCGCTTTGCGGTGATGGTCACGACCTGGGAGAAACGCCGCCGCACGCGGCTGAACCTGGGCCGGCTCGATGACCGGATTCTGGCGGATGTCGGCCTCACCCGTCATCAGGCGCGCACGGAATCCGCGCGCCTGTTCTGGCAACCCTGACCTCTTCCCCGGGATCCGCACCGGATTCTTGACCTGGCCGGGGCGCTCGCGCGTCCCGGCCCTTTTCATCCCGCCCGCGCCGCCGCCGAGCCGGCCGGCGGGATCGAATAGGTCATGGTCGCGCGCGCCACCGGCTTTTCCGCGCCCTCTGAGTAGAGCAGCACGTCGCCCACCGCCAGGGTCCGCCCCAGCTTGAGCAGCCGGCACCGGCCCAGCATGTCCGCGCCACCCTCGGGCTTGCGCATGAAATCCATCGAGCATCCGGTCGTCACCGCCAGCGCCTGGCGTCCGACCCGCGCCAGGACCATGGCATAGACCGCGCAATCGGCCAGCGCGAACATCGACGGGCCCGAGACGGTGCCGCCCGGGCGCAGGTGCCGCTCGGATGTGCGCAGGCGCAGGGTCAGGTGATCCTCGGCCAGGGCATCGATGACGAAATCGTCGCGCACCTGCGGAAACACCTCGGCCAGATAGGCGGTCAATTCGTCCCGGTCGAATGCAAGCGCCATGCTTTTCCTCCCCTCGCTTTGGCCCTAGAGTTGCCCCCGGAATAAGGCGGAGGGCAAGATGGCAATTCTGGAACGTCACGACACCGGCGCAATCGCGCATCTGACCATGACCGCGCCCGAGCGGCTGAATGCGCTGAGCGACGAAATGCTGGCGGCGTTGCAGTCCGAGCTGGACACACTGCGCGAGGATCGGGACATCCGCGTCGTAGTCCTCTCCGGCGCGGGCAAGGCGTTCTGCGCCGGCCATGACCTCAAGCAGATGACCGCGGGCCGGCAGGCCGAGGATGGCGGACGGGCCTATTTCGCCGACCTCTTCGCCCGCTGCGCACGGATGATGACCACGATCCGCGACCTGCCGCAGCCCGTGATCGCGCAGGTCCATGGCATCGCCACCGCCGCCGGCTGCCAGCTGGTCGCGTCCTGCGACCTAGCCGTGGCCGCCGAGGGCACGCGGTTCGGGGTCAACGGCGTGAATATCGGGCTGTTCTGCTCGACGCCCATGGTTGCGCTCAGCCGGAACATCCCGCGCAAGCACGCCTTCGAGATGCTGACCACCGGCCAGTTCATCGACGCCACCCGCGCCGAGGCACTGGGGCTGGTGAACCGCGTCGTGCCCGCCGACGCCCTGGCGGGCGAGACGCAGGCATTGGCCGACACGCTGGCCGGCAAGCTGGACAGCGCGGTGCGCATCGGCAAGGCCGCGTTCTATGCGCAGGCCGAAATGACCATGGATCAGGCCTATGCCTATGCCGGCGAAGTGATGGTCGAGAACATGCTGGACCGCGACACCGAAGAGGGAATCGCTGCCTTTATTGAGAAACGCGCGCCCGAGTGGCAACGCTGACCCAAGGCAGCTCCGGGCCGGTTTCGGGTCGGTTTCCGGCCCATTGACCACCCTCCCTGTATCGTTTCTGGCGATCATTTGAATTGTTTCCATTTTCAGGGTTTCAATCTGGGCAAGAGTGTGGCAATGATTTGTCAGGGCGAAAGCCCCGTGACTTTTGGGTCGCCGTGGGCGGAAGGTCCCTCCTGGCCAGTTTCTCTCACTGGCGCGACATTCCCGCAGCGGCGACCCCAAGACCTCCCTGACAGTTCTGGAACCCGGCACGTGCGCGGCGCGCGACTGGGCCGTTGCAAGCGGTCGCCCCCTGCCCTATGTCGCACGGCATGAGCGAGAGATTGCATATCGTGGGCGGCGGCATGGCCGGGTCCGAGGCCGCGTGGCAGGCCGCGCAGATGGGCGTCGACGTGGTCATCCACGAGATGCGCCCCCAGGTCGCCACCTTTGCCCACAAGACCGGCCACCTGGCCGAGATGGTCTGTTCCAATTCCTTCCGGTCGGACGATGACGAGCAAAACGCCGTCGGCCTGCTGCACTGGGAGATGCGCGCCGCAAACGGGCTGATCATGTCCGCCGCAGACAGCCACCGCCTGCCGGCAGGCGGTGCCCTGGCGGTGGACCGCGACCCGTTTGCCGAATCGGTCACCGCCACGCTGCGCGCCCATCCGCGCGTCACCGTCGAGACCGGCGAGATCGACGACCTGCCGCCCGAGGGCCAGTGGATCTTTGCCACCGGCCCGCTGACCTCGCCCGCGCTGGGCCGCGCGATCCGGGCCGAGACCGGCACCGAGGCGCTGGCCTTCTTCGACGCCATCGCCCCGATCGTGCATGCCGACAGCATCGACATGAGCAAGGCCTGGATGCAGTCGCGTTACGACAAGGGCGAGACCGAGGAGGAGCGCACCGCCTATCTGAACTGTCCGATGGACCGCGACACCTATGAGGCGTTCATCGACGCGCTGCTGGCCGCCGACAAGACCGAGTTCCACGACGGCGAGGCCAGCTCGGCCCCCGACGCCACGCCCTATTTCGACGGCTGCCTGCCGATCGAGGTGATGGCCGAGCGCGGCCGCGAAACCCTGCGCCACGGCCCGATGAAGCCGGTGGGCCTGACCAATCCGTACGCGCCGCAGGTCAAGCCGCATGCCATCGTGCAGCTGCGCCGCGACAACAAGCTGGGCACGCTCTTCAACATCGTGGGGTTCCAGACCAAGATGAAATACGGCGCCCAGGCCGAGGTCCTGCGCATGATCCCGGGGCTTGAAAACGCCCGCTTCGCGCGGCTGGGCGGCATCCATCGCAACACCTTCCTCAACTCGCCCACGCTGCTGGACGAACAGATGCGCCTGCGCAGCCGTCCGAACATCCGCTTCGCGGGCCAGATCACCGGGGTCGAGGGCTATGTCGAAAGCGCCGCGATGGGCCTTCTGGCGGGGCGCATGGCCGCCGCCGAGATCCTGGGCCGGACGCTGCGGCCGGCGCCGCAGGACAGTGCCATGGGCGCCCTGATCCACCACATCACCGGCGGGGCCGAGGCCAAGACGTTTCAGCCCATGAACGTCAATTTCGGCCTGTTCCGCCCCGTCGACGGACTCAAGGGCGGGCGCCGGGGCCGCAAGGACCGCTACAAGGCCTATACCGACCGCGCCAAGGCGGCCTGGACCGCGTGGCTGAACCAGTCGGCACTGGACGCGGCCTGATCCCGCCGGGTATCCTGCGGGTATGACCGAAAAGTTCCTGGATGACGTGTACAACCTGAAATCCGCCGACGAGACCCGCGCCCTCTATGACCGCTGGGCCACGTCCTATGACAGCGAGGTCGGCGACAACGGCTATGTCACGCCGGGACGGGTGGCGCAGGCGCTCTGGGCACGGACGCCCACGTCTGACGCGCCGGTGTTGGACTATGGCTGCGGCACCGGCCTCTCGGGATTGGCTCTGCGGTTGGCGGGGTTCAAGGTGATCGACGGCATGGACCCTTCGCCCGAGATGCTGGAGGGCGCGCGGGCCAAGGATGTCTATCGCGACCTGATCGAAATCGACATCCATGACAGCCACCCGGTGCCGCAGGACGCCTATCGGATCATCACCGCCATTGGCGTGATCGGTGCAGGCGCGGCGCCGCCGGAAACCCTCGATCTGCTGATGCGGGCGCTGCCGTCGCAGGGCTACCTGGCGTTCTCGTTCAACGATCACACGCTGGCCGACCGCGGCTATGAGATGCGGCTGAACGACTGGCTGGACTGCGGTTCTGCGCATCTGCTCAGCAAGGACTACGGCCCGCACCTGACCGGGAAGGACATGAACTCCAACGTATATGTTGTTCAGAAGGCGTGATTTTTACCGCTCGTTTCGCACCGTCGCCCACGGGTCCGCTGCATCTTGGGCACGCCTATTCCGCGATCCTGGCACATGACATGGCGCGTGCGGCTGGCGGGCGTTTCCTGCTGCGGATGGAGGATACGGACCTGCAGCGCAGCAAGCCGGAATGGGAGGCGCTGATCCTCGAGGACATGGCCTGGCTGGGTCTGACCTGGGACGGGCCGGTCCTGCGCCAGTCAGAGCATCTGGACGGCTACAACGCCCGTCTTGATGCACTTGCGGATATGGGCCTGCTCTACCCGTGCCGGTGCAGCCGCGCGGATATCCGCGCGGCTCTCGCCGCCCCGCAGGAAGGCAGCCCGCACGAGGTCTATCCCGGCACCTGCCGCCATCGCCCGCTGTCGAATCGTGGCCCGGGCGATGCCCTGCGGCTGGACCTGGCGCGTGCCCTCGACCAGCTGGGCGCCGACCTGCCCGTGTTCTCCGAAACCGGTCCCGCGCATGAGGGGCGGCACCGGATCGACCGCACAACGGCGCTGGAGACCATCGGCGACGTGGTCCTGTCGCGCAAGGGCGAGAACATCGTCGCCTATTTCCTGGCCTCGGCGTTGGACGATGCCGAGCAGCGGATCAGCCATGTCATCCGTGGCGAGGACCTGTTCGACTTCACCGCGATCCAGGTCATCCTGCTCACGCTGTTGAACCTGCCGGTGCCGGTCTATCACCATCACCGGCTGATCCGGGACGAACAGGGAAAACGCCTGGCCAAGCGTGACGACGCGCGCGCCATCGCCAAGTATCGCCGCGAGGGTGTCTCGCCGGGCGAGATCAGGCGCCTGGTCGGCCTGCGCTGAGCGGTTCTGCCGAGCCGGGGCTCAGCTGCCTTCCGCCTCCTGGTAGACGCCCTGTTCCTTGAGCGCGTCCACGACTTCCTTGGGCATGTAGGTTTCGTCGTGTTTGGCAAGGATTTCCGTGGCTTGGAAGACACCATCGACGTAGGATCCCGTGCCCACCATGCCCTGGTTCTCGGCAAACAGATCCGGCAGCACGCCGGAAAAGACCACCGGCACGCTGGCCCCGCCATCCGTCACGGTGAAGCGCACTGCCTTGCCCTGTCCCCGTTCGATCGAGCCCTCCTCGACCAGCCCGCCGATGCGGAACACTTCCGAGGATTGCGGCGGTTCCTCGACCACCTGGCTGGGCGACCGGAAGAAGTTGATACCGTCGCGCATGGCATAGCCGATCAGCGCGGTGGACAGCGCCAGCGCGACGGCGGCCAGCACGATGATCTGGACCCTGCGGCGTTTCTTGAGCGATTTCATGGCATCCTCACGGGAAAAGCGGGGCCATCAACAAGCCCTCGGTCTCGGGTTCACGTAACATCAGGTTGGCGTTCTGCAAGGCCTGCCCGCTGCTACCTTTTGTCAGGTTATCAAGTGCGCCGACAATGATCGAGCGCCCTGCGATCCGGTCGGCGACCACGCCCAGATGGCAGAAATTGGACCCGCGCACATGGTGGGTGGACGGTGTCTCGCCCAGCGGCAGCACCTGCAGGAACGGCTCGTCCGCATAGGCCCGCGACAGGGCGCCGTGTATCTCGTCGGCCGCGCCCCGGACATAGGCGGTTGCCAGGATGCCGCGATTGACCGGGATCAGGTGCGGCGTGAACTGGATCCGCACCGGCCGGCCGGCCAGCTTCGAGAATTCCTGGTCGAACTCGCCCAGATGCCGGTGCGTGCCGCCGACGGCATAGGCGTGATAGCCCTCGCTCAACTCGGCATGCAGCAGGTTCTCCTTGAGCGCCCGCCCGGCGCCCGAGACCGCGCATTTCAGATCCAGGATGATCTCGTCCAGGTCGATCACCCCGGCCGCGATCAGCGGGCGCAGCACGTATTGCCCGGTGGCCGCGTTGCAGCCCGTGCCGGCCACCAGCCGCGCGGCGGCGATCTCGTTGCGGTAGAACTCGGTCAGGCCATAGACCGCCTCTTCCTGCATCGCGACGGCGGCATGGGGGTTGCCATACCATTCCTGATAGGCCTCGGGATCGCGCAGCCGGAAATCGGCGCTCAGATCCACGATCTTCAGCGTCTTCGGCAGCTCGCGGATGATCTCCTGGCTGGTCTTGTGCGGCAGGGCGCAGAAACACAGATCGATCTGCCCGAAGTCGATTTCGCCGATCTTGCACAGGGTTGGCAGATCGAGGTGACGCAGATGCGGAAACACCTGGGCCATGGTCTGGCCCGCCTTGCGCTCGGCGGCCAGCGCCGTGATCTTCATGTTGGGGTGCCCGGCAATCAGCCGCACCAGTTCCGCGCCGGTATAGCCGCTGGCGCCCAGAATTGCGATTCTGTGGGTCATCTCGGACCTCTTTCATCTCATGTCATCGGGTGGAACCGCCCCGGACGGTACCTGAATAGAAAAGGATCAACCGGCGCGCCTTGACCTAAGTCAGGCCGCCTCGAACGCGATCCGTCGTCGGAGGAACTGCGTCGCCCGCTGGCCCACGCGCGTCGGATCGCCGGTGGTCACGAACCCGCCCGACCCGGTGCCCAGCATGTCGGGATGCCGAACCAGATAGTCGGCCAGGCTGTCGGCCACCAGCCGGCCCTGGCTGAACACCTTCACATCGGCGCCCAGCGCGTCCTGAAAGATGTCCTGCATCAGCGGGTAGTGCGTGCAGCCCAGGATCGCCGCCTGCGGATGCGGCATCTTGCGCCTCAGCGCATCGACATGGGACCGCACCAGCGCCTCGGCCAGGATCAGGTCGCCCTCCTCGATGGCATCGACAACGCCGCCGCAGCTCTGCGCCTCGACATCGACGCCGATGGCACGAAAGGCCAGCTCGCGCTGGAACGCGCGGCTGGAGACGGTGGCCGGCGTGGCGAACAGGGCCACATGCTTGGTCTCGACCTCGCGCGGCGGGCTGTTGTCGCCCCATTGCCGTTCGGTCAGCGCCTCAATCAGCGGCACGAAGACGCCGAGGACGCGCTTGCCCCCGGGCACGCCCGCCTCCTGCATCCGGCGCAGCGCGGCGGCGCTGGCGGTGTTGCAGGCCAGGATCACCAGGTCACAACCCCGGTCCCACAGTTCGCCCACCGCCTTGCGGGTCAGGCCGTGAATGTCATCGGCATCGCGTACGCCATAGGGCGCATGGGCGCTGTCGGCATAGTAGAGGAATTCCACCTCCGGCAGGCGCGACTGCGCCGCCTCCAGGACGGTCAGCCCGCCCAGTCCGGAATCGAAAATACCTACTGCCATGATCCCTCAGGCGCGATGCCGTTCCTCGAATTCGAAGCCGTAATCAAGCGATTCCAGCGGTGTCGGAGACAGCTCATACGTCGCTTCGCGCAGGAAATCCATCATCTTGCGCGCATCCCCCGCCAGCGGGTCCAGAATGTCGCGCCCCAGGGGCGCGCCGATCGCCACACGCACGGGCGTATCGACGCGCTTTCGGAACTCCTTGATCAGCAATCCCATGCGCAGGGTCTGGTGCAGATGGCTGGCGATCTGGAACAGGCGGCTGGTGCTGCCGTCGAAGAAGACCGGTACCACCACAGCGTCCGACTTGGCCACCATCCGCGCGGTGAACCCGCGCCAGCCGGGGTCCATCGGATGGGCAAAGGGCCGGGCCGCGGTGCTGACCGTGCCGCCGGGAAAGATCCCGATGGCGCCGCCCTGCCCCAGATGGTCCAGCGCCGCGCGCCGCGTCGCCAGGTTGTCGCGCCGCGCCTCCCGGGTGTCGTCGAACGAGATCGGCAGGATGATCCGGCTGATATCCTCGGCCCGGTGGAACACCTGGTTGGCCAGGATGCGGAAATCGCCCCGTGTCCGCGACAGGATATGCCCCATCATCAGCCCGTCGAGGATGCCATAGGGATGGTTGGCGATCAGGATCACCGGGCCCGTGGCCGGGATGTTGCCCAGCGATCCGGCGAGCACGTCCAGGCGCAGGCCGTAGCGGGCGACCATGACCTGCCAGAAATCGTGCCCCGCGGCCACGTCCGCCTCATAGCCTTGCGCGCGTCGGATCAGGCCGATCCGTCCGGTGGCGTTTTCCATCAGCCGGATCACCGTCCGTCCGCCGCGCGTGGCGGCGGAATGGGCATAGGTAATGTCACGAACGATGTGGCGGCGCATCGGCAGGTCCGGACCCGGGCGTTTTCCCGAGGTTTAGCAATGACCTCAGCTATTGCACAGGGTCCGTGACGGTTTCGTGACGGATCACTCCGCCGCCTTGCGCAAACCGCCTCCGCCCTGCCGGAACGCCGCCAGCAGTTCCTCGCGCCGTTTTGCCGCCTTGGCCTCGTTGGCCTGCTTGATCGGGCCGAAGCCGCGGATGTCCAGCGGCAGGCGGGCCAGCGCGGCGGCGATCTCGACCGTCTCGGGCGTGACCTTGGGCAGCACTTCGGCCATGTCGGCCTCGTATTGCTTGATCAGCGCGCGTTCCATCCGGCGCTCCGCGGAATAGCCAAAGATGTCCAGCGGCGTGCCGCGCAATGCCTTCATCCGCGCCAGCAGCTTCATCGGCCGCAGCATCCACTCGCCGAATTCGCGCTTCTTCGGGCGGCCGTCCGGGCCGGTGCCGCCAAGGATCGGCGGCGCCAGGTGGAAGGTCATCTTCAGATCGCCATCGAACTCGGCCTGCGCCTTGTCGCGGCTGTCCAGCATCAGGCGGGCGACCTCGTACTCGTCCTTGTAGGCCAGAAGCTTGTGATAGCCCAGCGCGACAGCCTCTTTCAGGTCCTTGTCGGTGATGCCGTCCAGCATCTTGAGATAGCGCTTGGCCAGACGCTTGCCCTGATACGCCTCCAGGTGTTCGGCGCGATAGGCGATGCGCTCGTCCAGCGTCCTGGGCTTGTCCACCACGTTGGGGGTCAGGATCTTCTCGGCGTCCTGCGGGTGCAGCACCGCCCAGCGGCCGATCTCGAAGGCGCGCATGTTGCGCTCGACCGCGGCGCCGTTCAGCTCGATCGCGTCCATGATCGCCTTGTGGCTGACCGGCAGCAGACCGCGCTGCCAGGCCGCGCCGAAGATCATCATGTTGGAGAAGATCGAATCGCCCATCACCGCGCGCGCCAGTTCCGAGGCGTCGAACAGGTCCACCCGGTCCTTCATCCGCGCCTGAAGCGCCAGCGACAGGCGGTCGGCGGGGATGGTGAACTCGGTGTCGCGGGTGAAATCCCCGGTGATGATCTCGTGGCTGTTGACAACCGCGCCGGTCTTGCCGGTGGCGGTCAGCCCCAGGGTCTTGGCCCCGGCCGACACCACCAGGTCGCCGCCGATCAGCGCATGCGCCTCGCCGGTGGCGACGCGGATGGCGCTGATGTCGCCGGGCTTCTCGGCCAGCCGGCAGTGGATATGCACCGCGCCGCCCTTCTGCGCCAGACCGGCCATCTCCATCATGCCCGCGCCCTTGCCGTCGAGCTGCGCGGCCTGCGCCAGGATCGCGCCGATGGTCACCACCCCGGTGCCGCCGACGCCGGTGATCACCACGTTATGCGTGCCGTCGATCTCGGGCAGGTCGGGCTGCGGCAGGTGCGGCAGGTCCAGGTCGGTCGTGGCCTCCTTGCGGATCTTGGCACCCTCCAGCGTCACGAAGGACGGGCAGAACCCCTTGAGGCAGGAGAAGTCCTTGTTGCAGGCCGACTGGTCGATGGCCCGCTTGCGGCCCAGCTCGGTCTCTTTCGGCACGATGGCGACGCAGTTCGACTGAACCCCGCAATCGCCACAGCCCTCGCAGATATCGGTGTTGATGAACACGCGCTTGTCGGGGTCCGGGAAGGTGCCGCGCTTGCGGCGGCGGCGCTTCTCGGCGGCACAGGTCTGGATGTAGACGATGGCCGAGACGCCCTTGATTTCGCGAAACTTCTCCTGGACCTCCATCAGGCCGGCCCGCTCGTGGAACGGCACGCCCGGGGGGAAGGCCGATTTCTCGACGTCCTCCTTGTCGTCATAGACGACCGCGATCTCCTTGACGCCCATCGCCTTGAGCTCGGCGACGATCTGCGGCGCGCTCAGGTCGCCCTCGTTGGGCTGGCCGCCGGTCATCGCCACGGCGTCGTTGAACAGGATCTTGTAGGTGATGTTGGTGCCGGCGGCGAGCGCCGCCCGGATCGCCTGCACGCCCGAATGGTTGTAGGTGCCGTCGCCCAGGTTCTGGAACACGTGCTCGGTGGTCGAGAACGGCGCCTCGCCGACCCAGTTGACGCCCTCGCCGCCCATATGGGTGAACCCGGTCGTCTCGCGGTCCATCCACTGCACCATGTAGTGACAGCCGATCCCGGCATAGGCGCGGCTGCCATCGGGCAGCTTGGTCGAGCTGTTATGCGGGCAGCCGGCGCAGAAATAGGGCAGCCGCGCGGCGATCTCCTCGGCATTGTCGTTGCGGCGCGCATCGGCCAGCGTGGACAGGCCCGCGCGGATCCCGTCGGTCTCGCGCCCCTCCTCGATCAGGATCTCGCCCAGCTTCTCGGCGATCAGGATCGGATCCAGCGCGCCGCGGGTCGGGAACAGTTCGTCGCGGTGCATGCCCCCGGCGCCGCCCTTGTACCAGCCATAGACCCGGCGGCCGCGGCGGTCGTCGAAGATGGCCTCCTTGACCTGCACCTCGATCAGCTTGCGCTTTTCCTCGACGATGACGATCAGGTCCAGCCCCTCGGCCCAGTCGTGGAAGCCCTGCATGTCCAGCGGAAAGGTCTGGCCGACCTTGTAGGTGGTGATGCCCAGCCGCTCGGCCTCGCCCTCGCTGATGTTCAGCAGCCTCAGCGCATGTTCCAGGTCGAGCCAGTTCTTGCCGGCCGCGACCAGGCCGATCTTGGCGCCCGGCTTGCCCCAGACGCGCTTGTCCATGCCGTTTGCGCGGCTGAACGCCTCGGCGGCAAAGCGCTTGTGGTCGATGATCCGCGCCTCCTGCAGGTGCGGCGTGTCGCCCAGGCGGATGTTCAGTCCGCCCTCTGGCATGGCAAACTCCGGCGCGACCAGCTGCATCCGGTTCGGGTCGCCATCCACCACCGAGGTCACCTCGATCGTGTCCTTCATGGTCTTCAGCCCGACCCACAGCCCGGAAAACCGGCTGAGCGCGAAGCCGTAGATGCCGTAATCCAGGATCTCCTGCACGCCGGCGGGGCTGACCACCGGCATATACGCATCGACCAGCGCCCATTCCGACTGGTGCAGCACGGTCGAGCTTTCGCCGGTGTGGTCGTCGCCCATCGCCATCAGCACGCCGCCATGCTGGGCGGTGCCGGCCATGTTGGCGTGGCGCATCACGTCGCCCGAACGGTCGACGCCCGGCCCCTTGCCGTACCACAGGCCGAACACGCCGTCATACTTGCCGTCGCCGCGCAGCCCGGCCTGCTGGCTGCCCCAGAGCGCGGTGGCCGCCAGATCCTCGTTCAGACCGTATTGAAAGGTGACGTCGGCTGCATCCAGGTGCTTGCGCGCCTTGGTCATCTGCAGGTCCACCGCGCCCAGCGGCGAGCCGCGATACCCGGTGACGAGGCCGGCGGTGTTCAGCCCGGCGGACGTGTCGCGTGCCTTCTGCATCAGCATCAGCCGCACCAGCGCCTGCGTGCCGTTGAGCAGGACCGGCGACTGCTCCAGATCGAACCGGTCATTGAGCGAGATCTTGTGCTGAGTCATCGGACGCCTCCCACGTCGGATTGCCATGCGGAATTTCACCGATAATAGGTCACCTATATTGACCTTACCACCCGGTATTTTATTTATTCCGCTATTCGGGCCCGGTTGAATATGGCTTTGACGATACCTTTCATATAGGGCTGCGCCAAAAGATCGAAAGTTTCAGGGATGGATTGGGACAAGCTCAGAATATTCCACGCGGTGGCCGATGCCGGCAGCCTCACCCATGCCGGTGACAAGCTGAACCTGTCGCAACCCGCCGTCAGCCGGCAGATCCGCGCGCTTGAGGAATCGCTCAACGCCACCCTGTTCCACCGCCATGCGCGGGGGCTGATTCTCACCGAACAGGGCGAATTGCTGTTCGACGCGACCTCGGCCATGTCCCGGCGGCTGGACACCGCCTCGGCGCGGATCCGCGACAGCGAGGAAGAGGTGTTCGGCGAGCTGCGCGTCACCACGACCTACGGGTTCGGAACGCTGTGGCTGGCGCCGCGGCTGGCCAAACTCTACGAGAAATATCCCAACCTGCGCGTCGACCTGATGCTGGAAGAGCGCGTTCTCGACCTGCCCATGCGCGAGGCCGATGTGGCGATCCGCATGAAAGAGCCCAGCCAGGCCGACCTGGTGCGCAAGCGCCTGATGAGCGTCCGCATCCAGCTTTACGCCTCGAACAGCTATATCGAGCGGTTCGGCGCCCCGCAGGACATCAGCGACATCAGCGCCCACCGCCTGGTCTGCCAGAGCCCGTCATCGGCGCAGGTGTCTGCCTCGGCCACGCTGGTGCAGCACCTGATGACGCACAACCCCTCGTCGCTGCTGACCGTCAACAACTATGCCGGGGTGCTCCAGGGGGCGATCAACGACCTCGGCATCGGTGTCCTGCCCGACTATGTCACCCAGGGCTTTCCGAACCTGGTCCAGGTCCTGCCCGACATATCCTCGGCCGAGGTGCCGGTCTATCTGGCCTACCCCGAGGAACTGCGCCATTCCAAGCGCATCGCGACCTTCCGCGACTTCGTGCAGGAAGAGATCATCGCCTATCGCAAGAAGCTCAAGGAGTTGGCCACCCCCTGAGCCATGCGTGCAACGCATATCCGAAATGCCTCCCGTGCGACGTCAAAAACCTTGATTGTCCGACTCCTGCCTCATATTTAGTCCCGTGAAGGCGATGACGCGGAAACGCTCATCATCTTCATACCTCCCTGTTGGACTTCGGCCGAGCTTAGTGCTCGGCCTTTTTTTTCGCCAAATCAGGTCGAAGGCTAGGCAGACACAAAGCGCTCCAGTAACGTCTGCGGCAAAACAATATGCCGAGGGACGAAAAATGATCCGACTGTTCTCCAGGGTAGCAGCGCTTCTGCTGGCTCTGAGCCTATGCGCCCCGGTGCTGGCGCAAACTGCCGACACCGGTTCGGAAACCGTCGCCGCGCCCAGCGTTCCCGAGGATCTGACACCGGAGATGGTGGATGGTCTGGTCGCCCGCCTGTCGGATGACCAGGTGCGGGCGCTGCTGCTGGACCGGCTGGACGCGGTCGCGGCCGAGCGCGCCGAGGTCGTGACCGAGAACGAGGGGCTGATCGCCCGGATCGGCGCAATCGGCACCGCGCTGCTGGCCAACTGGACCGCCGCCCTGGCCGCCGTGCCGACCCTGTTCGCCAAGCTGGGCGAGTCCTTCGCCAATTTCGGGTCGACCTTCGGCGGCAGCGGATTGCTGCGCCTGTTCGGGCTGACCGCCCTGATCCTTGCGGTGGGTTATGCCGCGGAACGTCTGGCCGTCTATCTCACGCGGGACTGGCACACCCGGGCCAAGCCCGCCGACGACTCGGACCTGCGCGGTGCCCTGCGGTTCCTGTTCCGCCGCCTGTGCCGCGAAGTGCTTGGCCTGATCGTCTTCTGGGTCGTCCTGCGGGTCGTGGGGCGGCAGATCCTGTCGGCGCAGGAAATCGCCTATGCCGCGCCCTTCGTCTTCTACCTGATCCTGCTGCCGCGTCTCGGGGCCGCCATCTCCCGGTTCATCCTGGCCCCGAAACAGCCGAGCATCCGCCTGGTGAGCATCGACGATCACTGGGCCAGTTACCTGCATCGAAACCAGATCGGCCTGTTCTTCCTGATCGGCTTCACGCTCTGGATCCTTGGGTTCAATGCGCTGAACGGCGTTCCGCCGGGCGAGATGCGGCTCGGCTTCTGGCTCAACACCTCGATCCATGTCTATATCGGGATCATCGCCTGGACCGCCCGTGACGGGCTGCGCGACATGATGCGCGGCCGCGACCCGGACCGCACGGAATGGGATGAGAAGGTCGCCTACAGCTATCCCTACTTCGCGCTCGTGGTGACCGCGCTGACCTGGCTGCTGGTCGAGACGCTGATCGGCATGGGCAACCCACAGACGCTGCAGCTGCTGGCGCTCAAGGCGCCGCATTTCACCACCATGTTCTGGTTGCTGATGGCGCCGGCCATCGACACGCTGATCCGCGGGCTGGTGCGGCACCTGCAGCCGCCGATGATCGGCACCGGGCCGGTGGCCGAGCGGGCCTACAAATCCACCAAGCGCAGCTATATCCGCATCGGCCGGGTGATCGCCGGGGTGTTCGTGATCCTGATGATCGCGAACGCCTGGGAGATCGACCTGCGCAATGTCGCCGGGGCCGGCACCGAGTCCGGCGGGGCGGTGATCCAGGCGCTGATGATCCTGGCCTTCGGCTATATCCTCAACGAGGTCGTCTCGCTCTGGATCAACCGCAGGCTCGCCAAGGAGCAGACCGCGGCGCAGACCCAGGACGAGGAAGCCGGAGAAGGTGGCGGCGCGGGCGGCTCGCGGCTGGCGACGGTCCTGCCGCTGCTGCGCATCACCGCGCAGGTGGCCATCGCGGTCATCTTCACCCTGCTCGCGCTGGGCGCGCTGGGGCTGGACATCACCCCGCTGCTGGCCGGTGCCGGCATCCTGGGTCTGGCCATCGGCTTCGGCGCGCAGAAGCTGGTGTCGGACATCGTCGGCGGCATCTTCTTCCTGATCGACGATGCCTTCCGCGTGGGCGAATATGTCGATGTGGGCGGCACGATGGGCACGGTCGAGAAGATCTCGATCCGGTCCATGCAACTGCGCCACCATCGCGGCGCGGTGCACACGATCCCCTATGGCGAGATCCAGAAGCTGACCAATTACAGCCGCGACTGGGTGATCATGAAGCTGAAATTCACCGTGCCCTTCGACACCGACCCCAACAAGGTCAAGAAGATCTTCAAGAAGATCGGCGCGGAAATGATCGAGGATCCGGTGCACAAGGACGGGTTCCTGCAACCGTTCAAGAGCCAGGGCGTGTTCGATTTCGACGATGTGGGCATGATCATCCGCGGCAAGTTCATGGCCAAGCCGGGCACCCAGTTCACCATCCGCAAGGAGATCTACAACCGGGTCAAGAACGCCTTCAACGAGGCCGGCATCGACTTTGCCCGCCGCGAGGTGCGCGTGGCCATACCGGGGCTGGAGGATGCCGAATCCCTCAGCGACGAGCAAAAGGCGGCCGCGGCCGGGGGCGCGGCGGCAAGTCAGCAGCAGCAAGGCTGACAGGCCGGCGTGAGTTCCCGGCGGCGTCGAGACCGGGAGCCGCCGAGGAGAGGGCATGACCAGGGCAACCGTATCTGCCGGATTCCTGCTGGGCTGGGTGATGACCCTCGCGGCCCTGCCCCTGCTTGCCGAGCCGGCTACAGGCGTCATCGACAGCCAGACCGGCGGCATGAACGACGCGTCGAAAGAGGAGACGGTCGGCTTTCGCAACGGCTCGGTCATCGTCGCGCCGATCCCCTTCTCCAACCCCACGGTCGGCTCGGGGCTGGTGCTGGGCGCGGGATACCTGTTCTCGCTGGATCCCGGGTCGGACCCGTCCATGGTCGGCATAGCCGGTCTGCGCTCGGACAACGGGTCGCGCGGTGCCGGGCTGGCCGCCAATTTCTACTTCGACAACAACCGCTGGAAGATCGAGTCGCTCTTTGCCGAGGCCGACATCCGCTATGATCTCTATACCGGTCTGGGCCAGATCCCGATCGGCCAGAAGGGGCGCTTCGCCCGCGCCAGCCTCTCCTACGGGTTCACGCCAGAGTTCTCGGTCGGGCTGGCGCTCCGATATCTCGACACCAGCATCACCCCCGACGGCCCTGGCCTGCCGGCCATTCCCCCTCCATTCGACCGGTTCCTGAACGTCGAGGTGGCCAGTGTCGGGCTGTTGACGTCCTGGGATCGGCGCGACGACACGATCTATCCCACGCGCGGATTCGTCCTCGATGCCGAGGCCCTGTCGAACCACACTCTGACCGGGCTGACCGGCGATTACCTGAAGGGCTATGCCAATTTCTCGGCCTATCGCCCCATTGGCAGCAACGGCGTTCTGGCCGGGCGCCTGTCGGCCTGCGGCGCGTCGGATGAGACACCGTTCTTCGACCAGTGCTCGCTGGGCGCCACAGACGGATTCCGCGGTTTCTCGGTCACCCAGTTCCTCGACCGCCGCTCGGTTTCGGCGCAGCTGGAATATCGTCACCGCTTCGGCGACCGCTTCGGCGCGGTGCTGTTCGGCGGCGCCGGCCGGGTCGGCGACAGCTTTGGCAATCTCGACGCGGACGGCACCCACAGTGCCGTCGGTCTGGGCGCGCGCTATCGTGTGTCCCGGAAATTCCCGGTGGATTTCTCGGTCGACCTGTCGCGCAACAACGAGGGCGATGACGTGGTCTATGTCTATGTCGGGCAGAGGTTCTGACCGGCACGCGGCGCGCGCCCGGCGGACGCCCCGGCAGGAAATTTCTTGAAAAACTTTCGGAACACCGGGCGGGGGGGTTGCGTAGGTATGGTGAACGCAACGCGATCAGAAAGGAGATCCTATCATGACACGCAAGACGTTGATGATTACCTCGACCATCCTGGCACTGGGCACCGCCCCCGCCTTCGCCGCCGGCGACGGCGTGATGTATGACGCGGACCACAACCTTGCCGCGATGGAGAACATGTCCATGGCCATCGAACGCACCGAAGGCCACACCGTGAGCTATTCCGACGGCACCAAGCTGGGCACCATCACCGATGTCCACATCGACGCGGACGAGATGGTGGAACTGCAGATCGACCTGGAGACCAACGTGGGCTCGAACAGCGAAACTCTGATCGTGACCGCCGATCCCAGCAAGGTCACCGTGACCGACAAGGGCGTTGCCCTGGGCACCGACGAAGGTGAGCTTGCCAGCCTGGTGAGCACCTCGGGCGCCAACAGCGCATCGGCCGCCAAGGTCATCGTGAAATAACGGAACCGACCAAGGCGAGGCGGGCCGCAAGGCCCGCACGCATCCGGGCCGCCCTGTTCCGCAGGGCGGCCCGTTTCGCATGTCACGGGTGCGGCCGGTGGCAGCGGCAAGCGCCACCTTTGCCCTTTCACCCCCTGCCCGCCTGTTCTAAAGACAGCCGCGACGGACAACCGGCCAATCCGGCGGAGGACACCACATGCGAGAGCCCGCACTTAGCCCCGAACTGATCGACGCACACGGGCTGAAGCCAGATGAATACGACCTGATCCTGCAGATCATCGGGCGCGAGCCGACATTCACCGAGCTGGGCATCTTCTCGGCCATGTGGAACGAGCATTGTTCCTACAAATCCTCCAAGAAATGGCTGCGCACCCTGCCCACCGACGGCCCGCAGGTGATCTGCGGCCCCGGCGAGAATGCGGGCGTGGTCGATATCGGCGACGGGCAGGCTGTCGTGTTCAAGATGGAGAGCCACAACCACCCCTCCTATATCGAACCCTATCAGGGTGCTGCGACCGGCGTGGGGGGCATCCTGCGCGATGTCTTCACCATGGGTGCGCGCCCCATCGCGGCGATGAACGCGCTCAGCTTTGGCGAGCCGTCGCACCCCAAGACCCGTCAGCTGGTCAACGGCGTGGTCGAGGGGATCGGCGGCTACGGCAATTGCTTCGGCGTGCCCACCGTGGGCGGCGAGGTGCGGTTCCACCCGGCCTATAACGGCAATTGCCTGGTCAATGCCTTTGCCGCGGGCCTCGCCGATGCCGACAAGATCTTCTACTCCGCCGCTTCGGGTGTCGGGATGCCGGTGGTCTATCTGGGCGCCAAGACCGGGCGCGACGGCGTGGGCGGCGCCACCATGGCCAGCGCCGAGTTCGACGACACGATCGAGGAAAAGCGCCCCACGGTGCAGGTCGGCGACCCGTTCACCGAGAAACGGCTGATGGAAGCCTGCCTGGAACTGATGCGCACCGGCGCGGTGATCTCGATCCAGGACATGGGCGCCGCCGGGCTGACCTGTTCCGCGGTCGAGATGGGCGACAAGGGAGGCCTGGGCATCCGCCTCGACCTCGACGCCGTGCCGCAGCGCGAGGCGGAGATGACCGCCTATGAGATGATGCTCAGCGAAAGCCAGGAACGCATGCTCATGGTGCTGCGCCCCGAGAAGGAGGCCGAGGCCAAGGCGGTGTTCGACAAGTGGGATCTCGACTTCGCCATCGTTGGCGAAACAATCGCAGAAGATCGTTTCCTGATTGTCCACAATGGCGAGACCGTGGCCGACCTGCCGCTGTCGAAACTGGCCTCGTCCGCCCCCGAATATGACCGCCCGTGGGAGGCGACACCGATACCCGAGCCGCTGGCCGACGTGCCGCAGATCGACCCGATCGACGGGCTGCGCGCGCTGATCGCCTCGCCCAACCATGCCGGCAAGCAATGGGTCTATGAGCAATACGACTCGATGGTCATGGCCGACACCGCCCGAATCCCGGGCCTGGGCGCGGGTCTGGTGCGGGTGCATGGCACCGACAAGCTGCTGGCCTTCACCAGCGACGTGACCCCGCGCTATGTGCGCGCCAACCCCGAGGAGGGCGGCAAGCAGGCGGTGGCCGAGGCCTATCGCAACCTGACCGCCGTGGGCGCCCTGCCCCTGGCCAGCACCGACAACCTCAATTTCGGCAATCCCGAAAAGCCCGAGATCATGGGCCAGTTCGTCGGCGCCATCAAGGGGATCGGCGCGGCCTGTTCGGCGCTGGACATGCCCATCGTGTCGGGCAATGTCTCGCTCTACAACGAAACCGACGGCCAGGGCATCCTGCCCACGCCGACCATCGGCGCGGTGGGTCTGCTGCGCTCGGCCGACGAGGTGATCGGTTGCGACGTGCGCGACGGCCATGTGGCGCTGGTGGTGGGCGAGACCGCCGGCCACCTGGGTCAGTCCGCGCTGCTGGCCGAGGTGTTCAACCGCGAGGATGGCGATGCGCCGGTGGTCGACCTCGACACCGAGCGGCGCAATGGCGACTTCATCCGCGCCAACCGCGAGCTGATCCGCGCCTGCACCGATCTCTCCGATGGCGGGCTGGCGCTGGCGGCCTTCGAGATGGCCGAGGCGGCAGGTGTCGGTCTGCATCTGGACGATGCCCCCACCGAGATGCTGTTCGGCGAGGACCAGGGCCGCTATCTGGTCGCGTGCAATTTCGACCAGGCCGAGGCGCTGATGATCGCCGCGGGCCAGGCCGGGGTTCCGATCCAGTCGGTCGGCAAGTTCACCGGCGACAGCGTGCGCATCGGCGGCGCGTCCGCGCCCCTGTCTGAACTGGCGGCGCTCTACCGATCAAGCTTTGCGGCGGCCGTGGCCTGACCCCCCTCCCTTGCGCCGCCCGGTGGCGCACTCTACATCTTGGCAAAAGACCACAGGAGAAATCCGCATGGCGATGCAGGCCCATGAAATCGAATCCCTGATCCGGGAGACCTTTCCCGATGCCCGGATCACTATCACCGACCTGGCGGGCGACGGGAACCACTATGCCGCCGAGGTGATCGACGAGAGCTTTCGCGGCAAGAACCGCGTGCAACAGCAACGCGCGGTCTATGCCGCGCTCAAGGGCAAGATGGACGGCTCGGCGGGTGAACTGCACGCGCTGGCGCTGACCACAAAGGCGCCCGAGTGAAGGAGGTTTGATGGAGGCGACGACCCTCGCCGTGCTGATCCTGCTGCCGGCGGTAGGCGTCTTTGCCTATGCCGGCTGGTTTGAATACCGCCGCTGGAAGCAGGAAGGTCCCAAATCCTACGGGTTGACCTATGACCCGGAAACCAACACCACCCATGTGGGCGCGCTCGCCGAAGGCGAGGACGGGTTCGACCCCGAGGAGTTCGAACCCGTCAACGAGCAGCAGGACGACACCGACGCCGTGGCCGAACAGTGCGCTGCGGACACCGAAGACCACGCAGAACAAGGACGAAACGCAGATGACCGACGCAAAGACCCGGATCGACGAAACCGTCAAGGCACATGACGTCGTGCTCTACATGAAGGGCACAAAGGAGATGCCGCAATGCGGGTTCTCCTCGCGCGTGGCCGGCGTGCTGAACTACATGGGCGTCGATTTCGCCGACGTGAACGTGCTGGCCGACGAGGAGATCCGGCAGGGCATCAAGGACTATTCCGACTGGCCCACCATCCCGCAGCTCTACGTGAAGGGCGAGTTCGTCGGCGGTTGCGACATCATCACCGAGATGACGCTCTCGGGCGAACTGGACACGCTGTTTTCCGAAAACGGCGTCACTTTCGACAAGGATGCGGCCGAGAAGATCCGCGAAGCCAACGCCTGAGCGCCGCGCCCCGGCCCCCAGTTCGCGAAATTTGACGATTTGTGGTAAAGTCCCGAGGCCGGTCCGCACAGTGCGGGCCGGTCGCCATTGCGCTTCCAACCTGGAGGTGTCGTGAACGATTACCTTCTGTCCGAAAGGATTCCCAAGAACGGTACGGCTGCGAAGGCGCTGGCAAGTCTCGATTGGCCTGCAACCCTGCACCAGAAGCTGATCGACAAGCCCTATAACAAGGCGTTCAAGGCGCTGGCACCTTCGCCGAAGACGAAGCTGCCCAAGGCCGCGCCGCTCTTCATCCCTCTGCTCCCGCCAGCCGGCCTCAAGGCCGAACGCACCAAGATCGCGCGGCTGTCCAAGGCGCTCAAGGAGGTGTCCGCCAGCCGCAAATTGCTGGTCAAGGTCATCTCGGGCTGGAGCCGGGACCGGTACAAGGACGAAAAGAAAATCGCCGAATTCAAGGCGGCCGCCGCCGACTATCTGCGCCGCGCCGACCGGATCGACACCCAATGCAACGACATCTCACCGGAATGTCGCGGGCGCCAGTTGCAGCGATCGGTCCATCTGCTCGCTCATCGTGACCTGATGAAAAAAGCCCGCGCGCTCGAGAGGAAATGGGCGAAGCTCCCCGTTGACCAGCGCGACCTCGCGCTCAAGGCCATGTATCAGGACCTCACCAAGGCCGGAAAAGAGATAAAGCGCATCGAGACCGAGCTTCGCGCGGCGGAAAAGCTGGTCATGGGCCTGAGCCGGGTCATGCCCTGATCGCCCGGCGACAGGGCGCGAAGCCTCAGTTCCCGGCGGTGCATTCCTCGAACAGGACCGTCTCGGTGGCGGTGTGATCCGCCACCAGGTGGCCGATGATGGCGACGTCGCCCTTGGTATAGAGGCGATAGCTGTCCTGCTCGTCCACCGCCACATAGCGCACGCCCGATCCCGTGGGCGCGGCGCGCAGCGCCACCAGCTTGCCCTCGATCTGCATGACCGCCTGCCCGGGCCCGGTCTCGGTGTTGATGAAGACCACCGGCACTTCGACGCCTCGGTCGCAGGTATATGTCACTTGCACCAACTCGGGTTCCTGCGCCGCGGCCGGGGCCGCGACGGCCAGCATGGCGGCAACGGCGAGGGAAATCGAATGTCTCATCCCTGCACCTTCTCCTCGACCGCGTCGGCCAGAGACTCGGCGCGGGCGGCCAGTTCCGCCAGCGTGTCGGTCACCGATGGCGGCACGACGGCCACCTCGACCCGCTCGGGATCGGGCGGCGGCGCGTTGCGCAGCCGGTTCAGCTCGCCCTCGCGCTCGGCCAGGCGGGTTTCCATGGCGCGCAGCTTGTCCTCGTAGGCGGCGGTCTTGTCGGCCAGCAGCAACCCGGCCATCAGCAGCATCCGCGCCTCGGGCATACGGCCGATCTGGTCCGACAGGACCTGCGCCTCGTCGTCGAGCATCTTGGCGGCGGCGTGCAGGAATTCCTCCTCGCCGGACTGGCACGACACCTCGAAGCCGCGTCCGCCGATCTTGATCGTCACCTCAGGCATTATTCATCCTCTCCTTCTGGAAGGTTGGCCTGCGCCAGCAGCGGTTCGAGCCGGGACAACACCGCCTGCGCCTCGGCAGCGTCGGTGGCGCGCACCGCGCGCAGCGCCTCCAGCTCGGCCTGCAATCCGCTGTCGATCAGGCCGGGATCGGCCAGGCCCGCGGCATTGGCCTCGCGCAGCGCCTCGTTGACCTCGCGCAGCTGCGCGCTGGCCTTGCGCAGGCGCTGCAGGTCCATGTCCAGCCGCGTCATCGCCTCGCCGTGACTCAACCGCTCGGCGCGCAGCATCTCCAACTCGGCGTTCAGGTCCTCCAGCCGCTCGGTATCGGCCAGCCGGGCCCGCGTCGCCTCCAGCTCGTCGCGCAGCGCCCCGGCCTCGGCCTCGCGGGCCTCGGCCCGCGCACACAGGGCCGTGATCTCTTCATGCAGCGGCGCCGGATCCTCGACCGTCTCAAGCTGCGCCTTCAACGTGGCGATCTCGTCGTGCAATGGCGCGGGATCCTCGACCCCGTCCAGCTGTTCGTAAAGCGTCGCGATTTCCTGGCGGAGTTGATCCGCCTCGTCGCCCTCCTGCCGCTCCGCCTCCAGCGCGGCGCGCGCGGCCTCGGCGGCGGCCAGCGCGGCATTGGCCTCGGCCAGCTGCGCCCTCAGATCCCCATCCGCATCCTCGCCACCCGTCTCGGACGGCGCCTCGGTCCGGGCGCGCAGCTCTTCCAGCTCGGCGCGCAACGCCGCCAGCTCTTCGCCATCCGCCTCGCCGCCGCTCTCGCGCAGCCCGGCCAGTTCCTCCTCATGCCGGGACTTGAGCCGCTTGAGCCGCTCCTCCAGCTGGGCGTTGGCCATCTTCTCTTCTTCCAGCGCCTCCAGCAGCGCCGGATCGGGTTCGGCCCCGGCGTCACCGGCCCCGGCATCGGCCTCCGGCGCGGCCCCGGGCCGGGCGGTTCCGAGAACCTCGACCCCCGCGCCAATCCGGTCCATCGCGGCTGAAATCCGGCTCTGGAGTTCCTCGATCTGGCTCATGCGCCTCACCCAATCCTTCGGTTGGTTGTTCTTGCCCGGTCCCGTTCTCCGCCAAGCGTCGCGCGCCGAATCGGGATCGGGTTCCCATAGGCTTAGTCTAGCGAAAGCGGCGGGAAAATACCCCCCTATTGGTTTCAAGCACTTGCCCGCGGCAGTTCACCCGCAAGACGCCGCCGATCCCGGGTTCCGCTTGCACTTTGGGGGGCGGATGGTATTGAGCCTGCGACCCGGCAAGAACCCAAAGGAGCGTGCCCCGTGGACCTGACAGAGCTGCGCAACGCCAACCCCGAACACTGGACCAAGGCCGCCGCGATCCGCGCCCTGACGCTCGACGCGGTCGCCGCCGCGAACTCGGGCCATTCCGGCATGCCGATGGGCATGGCGGACGTGGCCACGGTGCTGTTCGAGAAGCACCTGAAATTCGATGCGGCGCATCCGAACTGGCCCGACCGCGACCGGTTCATCCTGTCCGCGGGGCATGGCTCGATGCTGCTCTACTCGCTGCTTTATCTCACCGGTGACGCGCAGATCACGCTGGACCAGATCCGCAACTTCCGCCAGCTGGGCGCCCGCACCGCCGGCCATCCCGAGAACTTCATGGCCGACGCCATCGAGACCACCACCGGCCCGCTGGGCCAGGGGCTGGCCAACTCCGTGGGCTTCGCCATCGCCGAAGAGGCCCAGCGCGCGCGCTATGGCCGCAAGGTGGTGGATCACCACACCTATGTGATCGCGGGCGACGGCTGCCTGATGGAAGGCGTGAGCCAGGAGGCGATCACGCTGGCCGGCCGGCTGGAACTGGGCAAGCTGATCGTGTTCTGGGACAACAACGACATCACCATCGACGGCCCGCTCGACATCGCCGACCGCACCGACCAGCCCATGCGCTTCAAGTCCGCCGGCTGGCAGGTGATCGAGATCGACGGCCACGACCCGCAGGCCATCGAAGCCGCCATCGCCAAGGCCAAGTCGTCCAAGAAGCCCTCGATGATCGCCTGCAAGACGCATATCGCGCTGGGCCACGCCGCGCAGGACACGTCGAAGGGCCACGGCGCGCTGACCGACGCCGACCAGCTGCGCGCCGCCAAGGACGCCTATGGCTGGGCGCACGGGCCCTTCGAGGTGCCCTCGGAGGTCAAGTCGGCCTGGGAGGCGATCGGCAGCCGCGGCGCGTCCGAACGCCGCGCGTGGGAAGAGCGGTTCGCCCAGCTGTCCGAGCGAAAGCAGACCGAGTTCAACCGCGCCCATGCCTTGGAGCCGCCGAAGAAGCTGGCCGCCACCATCCGCGCGCTGAAAAAGCAGACCGCCGAGACGCAGCCCAAGCTGGCCACCCGCGCGGCCTCGGAAAAGGTGCTGGAGGTCATCAACCCGGTGGTCACCGAGACCATCGGCGGCTCGGCCGACCTGACCGGGTCGAACAACACCAAGACGCCGGACCTGGGCGTGTTCCTTCCCGAGAACCGCAAGGGCCGGTACATCCACTACGGCATCCGCGAGCACGGCATGGCCGCGGCGATGAACGGCATGGCGCTGCATGGCGGCATCCGCCCGTATGGCGGCACGTTCATGGCCTTCACCGACTATGCACGGCCCGCCATGCGGCTGGCGGCGCTGATGAAGGTTCCCTCGGTCTTCGTGATGACCCACGACAGCATCGGCCTGGGCGAGGACGGCCCGACCCACCAGCCGGTCGAGCACCTGGCGATCAGCCGCGCGACGCCCAACACCTATGTCTTCCGTCCCGCCGACATGGTCGAGACCGCCGAGGCCTGGGAGCTTGCGCTGAGCTTCCGCGCCAGCCCCTCGGTCCTGGCGCTGACCCGTCAGGGCGTGCCGACGGTGCGGGGCGATCACAAGACCAAGAATCTGACCGCACAGGGCGGCTATGTGCTGGCCGAGGCCGAGGCCAAGCGCCGCGCGATCCTGATCGCCACCGGGTCCGAAGTGTCGCTGGCGATGGAGGCCAAGGCGCTTCTGGAGGCCGAGGGGATTGGCACCCGCGTCGTCTCTATGCCCTGCATGGAGCTTTTCGCCGAACAGGACGAGACCTATCGCAGGCGCGTCCTGCCCGCCGGCCCGGTGCGCGTCGGCATCGAGGCGGCGGTGCGCGACGGCGGCTGGGACCGGCTGCTTCTGGGCGAGCGCGGGCGCGAGGCCAAGGCCGGGTTCGTCGGCATGACGGGCTTCGGCGCCTCGGCCCCGGCGGGCGAGCTGTTCGAGCATTTCGGCATCACGGCGCAGGCCGCCGCGGAAAGGGTCCGCGACCTGCTGGGCTGATCGCGGCGGAACCGGGGTCTATGCGAGGCTCTGCCTCGCGCTCCGGGATATTTTTGGCAAGAGGAATGAGGGGGCTGTTGCACCCCCTTGGACGGGCCTAGCCGGTGCGCCGCGCGGCTTGCAGACGGGCGACCGCCGGCATCACCAGTTTGGTCGCCAGCGGGATCAGGACGAAGCCCAGGATCAGCCCGAACACCCCGTCCATCGTGGCCTTGGCGATCCACTTGACCGCACCGGTCCAGCCCTCGGACACCGCGTAGCCGGCCGCATTGGCGATGTCGTAGATGTGACGGCCCAGCCAGCCGAAGCCCAGCACCTCGAGCCCGTGGATGATGATCGAGCCGCCGACCCAGAGCATCGCGGCGGTGCCCAACACCGACAGAAGCTTCAAAAGCGCTGGCATCGCCTTGACCAGGCCCCGCCCCAGCGCGCGGCCGGGTCCGGTCCGGCCATGTGTCGCCATGAAGAGCCCGACATCGTCCATCTTCACGATCACCGCCACGGATCCGTAGACCGCCAGTGTGACGCCGATGCCCACCACCGCAAGCGTCGCGGTCTGCATCCAGACATTCGGCGCCTCGATCGCGGCCAGCGCGATGGTCATGATCTCGGCCGACAGGATGAAGTCGGTCTTGATCGCGCCCTTGATCTTCTGTTCCTCCAGGTGGCCGGGATCACGGACATCCATGTCCTTCTTGATCTCGGCGCTGCCATGCGGGAACAGCGCGTGAAAGATCTTTTCCGCGCCCTCGAAACACAGGTAGCAGCCGCCCAGCATGAGTAGCGGCGTGATCATCCATGGCGCGAAATTGGCCAGCAGGATCGCCACCGGCAGCAGCAAAATGACCTTGTTGAAAAGCGAGCCGCGCGCGATCCGCCAGATGATCGGCAACTCGCGCGCCGGCGCAAAGCCCTGCAGGTATTTCGGCGTGACCGCGGCGTCGTCGATGATGACGCCCGCGGTCTTGGCCCCGGCCTTGCCCGCCGCCGCCGCCACGTCGTCGACCGAGGCCGCCGCCACCTTGGCGATCCCCGCAACATCGTCCAGCAAGGCCAGCAATCCGCTCATCCCGCACCCTTTCGCGCTCTCCTGACCTGCCAGCCTAGCGGAATGATCGGTCAGCACAAGCGTTAGCGCAATCACGTCAAGTTTGCGCTAACGCACTCAAAATATTGCGTATTTGCCCTTCCTGAACGCGTTAAGCAAGGCTATACGGCTGCCAGGAAACCACCTGTCGGAGCACGTCATGACCATCAAGGTTGGCATCAACGGATTCGGCCGCATCGGCCGCTGCACCCTGTCCCACATCGCGGCCTCGGGCCGCAACGACATCGAAGTGGTCAAGGTGAATGCGACCGGCCCGATCGAGACCGCCGCCCATCTTCTGAAATATGACAGCGTGCACGGACGGTTCCCCCGCGACATCATCGTCGGCGCCAACACGATGGATCTGGGGCACGGCCCGATGGAGATGTTCTCGACCTACGACCTGAACGCGCTGGACTGGGACGGCTGCGACGTGGTGCTGGAATGCACCGGCAAATTCAACGACGGCGCGAAGGCCCGCGCCCATCTGGAACGCGGTGCCGGCAAGGTGCTGCTGTCGGCGCCGGGCAAGAACGTGGACAAGACCGTGGTCTTCGGCGTCAATGACGAGGAGCTGAGCGCCAACGACCGGATGGTGTCGAACGGATCGTGTACGACGAACTGCCTCGCCCCGCTGGCCAAGGTGCTGGACGAGGCCATCGGCATCGAGTCGGGTATCATGACCACCATTCACGCCTATACCGGCGACCAGCCGACGCTGGACCGCCGCCACAACGACCTGTATCGCGCCCGCGCCGCGGCGATGGCGATGATCCCCACCAGCACGGGCGCGGCCAAGGCACTGGGCGAGGTGCTGCCGGGCCTCAAGGGCAAGCTGGACGGCTCCGCGATCCGGGTGCCGACGCCGAATGTCTCGGCTGTCGACCTGACCTTCCGCGCTGCCCGCGACGTGACCGCCGACGAGGTGAACGCCATCGTCGCCGACGCCGCCCGTGGCCCGATGGGCCGGGTGCTGGGCTATGAACCGGCGCCGCTGGTGTCGATCGACTTCAACCATACCGAGCAGAGCTCGATCTTCGCGCCCGATCAGACCCGGGTGGTCGGCGACCGGATGGTGCGGGTGCTGGCCTGGTATGACAACGAATGGGGCTTTTCCGTGCGCATGGCCGATGTCGCCGTGGCGATGGGCCGCCTGAACTGACCTGCCCCCTTGCGACGCCGCGCCTGCACGGCTACTCCGGTGCGGGCGCATTTCATTTTCGGCAGGACCCCATGACCAATCAGATCGCCCTCTGGCTCGGGATTCTCATTCTCGGCGGGCTGATGCTGGACTTTGCGTTCTTCGGCACCGAGCACCTGCTGTTTCTCACCCGCAAGCTGATGGACCTGATCGACTGGGTCGCCTTCTGGCGCTAGCGGCTCAGGCGTCGGGTATAGTCACGACCACCGACGCGCCCCGGCCCCGGTCGCGGGTATAGCGCATCCGGCCCGGCGCCACTTCGATCACCTCGCAATCCTTTCCGGTCTCTGCCTCCCCGACGCGGGCATTGCGGCAGAAATACCCCTCGTTCCAGGTCCAGACGCCGGACAGGGCCACGCCATGGGCCTGCCCGGAGATCGTGGCGTCGGAGCCTATGACGAAGCGGAGCCCGTCGCCCAGGATCACACGGTCGACCACCGCATCGCAGAAATCCGCGCGGGTGGTGATCCGTCGCCAGCCGCTCAACCGGCCGCGCGCGCCAGGCGGTCCTTCAGGGCCTGCTCGACCCGCGGTGTGACGAAGTTGGACACGTCGCCGCCCAGCCTGGCGATCTCCTTGACCAGTTTCGACGCGATCGCCTGGTGCTCGGCCTCGGCCATCAGGAACACCGTCTCGACGGAATCGTCCAGCGCGCGGTTCATGCCGACCATCTGGAATTCGTATTCGAAATCGGACACCGCGCGCAGACCGCGCACGATGATCTGTGCGCCCACATCATTGGCGCAGTCGATCAGCAGATTCTCGAAGGGATGCGCCACGATCTCGGTCCCGGTCTGCGCCGAGAGCGCCTCGCATTCCGCCTCGATCAGGGCGACGCGCTCTTCCAGCGGGAACAGCGGCCCCTTGTCGCGGTTGATCGCCACGCCGATGACGAGCTTGTCCACCAGCGCCGCAGCCCGGCGGATGATGTCGAGATGGCCATGCGTGATCGGATCGAATGTCCCGGGATACAAACCAATTCGCATCGGGGGTCTCCTGCGCAACGTTTCTGCCGCGCCAGCAAGCACAACGGACGGGTCAGCGCAAGCCCGGCCCGGAGGACGGGTTCAGTGACCCATGATCATGCCCTGCAGGGCATCCTTTTCCATCGCCAGTTCGGAGAGCTGCGCCTTGACCACGTCGCCCAGCGTGACGATGCCGATCAGCTTGCCGTCCTCGATCACCGGCATGTGCCGGAACCGGCCCTCGGTCATCTGCGACATCAGGCTTTCGACCGTGGTCTCGACCGTGCAGGTGACAAGCTCCTTGGTCATGTAGTCGCTGACCGCGCGGGTCAGGCAGTCGGCCCCGCTGGCCGCCAGTTCGCGCACGATGTCGCGCTCGGACAGGATCCCCAGCGCGGTCTCGCCATCGTCGGAGACGACCACCGTGCCGATCCGTTTCTCGGCCAGGATCTTGGCCGCTTCGGCCACGCTGGCCTTGGCCGGAACCGTGACAACGCCGCTGCCGGCCTTGGACTTGAGAATGGACTGGACAAGCATATGCGATACCCCGGCGATCTTTTCCTTCGGTCATCAAAAGGTTGCCGCAATGGCCTGCCCTGTCAAGACGCCGGGGCGCTCTGTTCCTCCAGATGGGCGACTTCGTCACGGATGCCGCGGCTCAGCGTCTCGGCAAAGCGGTTCAGGCGTTCGCTGCGCCGGTCGCCCTGGTGGCGCACCAGATAGAAGCTGCGGGTCAGGCTGATCTGGTCGGCCAGCACCTTGCGCAGGCGCCCGTTGAAGGCCAGCGTGAAGTCATGCGCGATGCACAGAGCGGTGTCATGCGCCACCAGCCGCAGCTGCACCGCAACCGAGTTCGACGCCAGCGCCACCCGCTCGATGCCGAGGTCGCTGAGATAGTCCAGTTCGCGGTCGAACACCATGTCGGGGATATAGCCGATGATCCGGTGATCGACGAGATCCTCGACCGAGGTGATCGGCGGATTGCGGCGCAGATACCGGCGCGAGGCGACCAGGTGCAGCTTGTAGTCGGTGATCTTCTGCACCAGCAGCTGCCCGGCGGTCGGCGGGCTGACGGTGATCGCCATGTCCGCCTCGCGCCGGCTGAGGTTGATGATCCGCGGAAGCGCCAGGATCTGGATGTCCAGGTCGGGGTGATCGCGCCCGATCCGGGCGCAGACCTGCGGCAGGATGAAATTGGCGCAGCCGTCCGGCGCACCGATGCGGATCTGCCCGCTCAGCCGGTCGGCCGGGCCGGTCAGCGATTCCGCGGCGCCGCGCATCGCCTCCTCGGCCTGTTCGGCATGGGCCAGCAGCCGCTCGCCGGCGGCGGTCATGGTGTAGCCCTGGGGTGACTTGACGAAGAGCGGAGCTTCGAAGGCGCCCTCCAGCCGGGCGATGCGGCGGCCGACCGTGGCCGGGTCCAGCTTGAGCACCCGTCCGGCCCCGGACAGGCTTTCCTCGCGGGCCACGGCCAGAAAGACCTTCATGTCGTCCCAGTGCGGATCCATGCCCAATCCTAGGCCCTTCCCTGCGAAAATGCAAAACGCCTTTGAGATGTTGCCTCTGTTCAGGGGATTTGTGCAAGCCTATCCTGTTCGCAAATTCCCGATGGAGGACCAGTCATGCAAGAGCTAACCCACTATCTCGGCGGGGCGCACGTCAACGGCACGTCCGGCCGGTTCGCCGATGTGTTCAACCCCGCCACCGGCGAGGTCCAGGCCAAGGTGCCGCTGGCATCCTCTGAGGAGATCGACAAGGCCGTCGAGATCGCCGCCACCGCGCAGCCGGCCTGGGGCGCCACCAACCCGCAGCGCCGGGCGCGGGTTCTGATGAAATTCGTTGACTTGCTGAACCGCGACATGGACAAGCTGGCCGAGGCGCTGAGCCGCGAGCACGGCAAGACCCTGCCCGACGCCAAGGGCGATGTGCAACGCGGTCTGGAAGTGGTGGAATATTGCATCGGCGCGCCGCAGATGCTGAAGGGCGAGTTCACCGACAGCGCCGGCCCCGGCATCGACATGTATTCGATGCGCCAGCCGCTGGGCGTCTGCGCCGGAATCACCCCGTTCAACTTTCCCGCCATGATCCCGATGTGGATGTTCGCCCCCGCCATCGCCTGCGGCAACGCCTTCATCCTCAAGCCGTCCGAGCGCGACCCCTCGGTGCCGCTCATGCTGGCGGAGCTGATGGAAGAGGCCGGGCTGCCCAAGGGCATCCTGCAGGTGGTGAACGGCGACAAGGCGGCCGTGGACGCGATCCTGCACCACCCGGTGATCCAGTCGATCGGCTTCGTGGGCTCCACCCCGATCGCCGAATACATCTATGGCACCGGCTGCGCCAACGGCAAGCGCGTGCAGTGTTTCGGCGGCGCCAAGAACCACATGATCGTGATGCCCGACGCCGACATGGACCAGGCCGCCGATGCGCTGATCGGCGCGGGTTACGGGGCTGCGGGCGAGCGTTGCATGGCGATCTCGGTCGCGGTTCCGGTGGGCGACGAGACCGCCGACCGGCTGATCGACAAGCTGGTGCCGCGCATCGAAAAGCTGAAGGTCGGCCCCTACACCGCCGGCGACGACGTGGATTATGGCCCCGTTGTCACCGCCGCGGCCAAGGCCAATATCGAACGGCTGGTGCAGTCCGGGGTCGATCAGGGCGCCAAGCTGGTGGTCGACGGCCGCGGCTTCTCGCTGCAGGGCTACGAGGACGGCTTCTTTGTCGGCCCGCACCTGTTCGACCACGTGACGCCCGAGATGGACATCTACAAGAAGGAGATCTTTGGCCCGGTCCTGAGCACCGTGCGCGCGCAGACCTACGAGGACGCGCTGAGCCTGGCGATGGACCACGAATACGGCAACGGCACCGCGATCTTCACCCGCGACGGCGACGCGGCGCGCGATTTCGCCAACCGGATCAACATCGGCATGGTGGGCATCAACGTGCCGATCCCGGTGCCGCTGGCCTATCACACCTTCGGCGGCTGGAAGAAGTCGGCCTTCGGCGATCTCAACCAGCACGGACCCGACGCGTTCAAGTTCTACACGCGCACCAAGACGATCACCTCGCGCTGGCCGTCGGGCATCAAGGAAGGCGGCGAATTCAACTTCAAGGCCATGGACTGAGCCTCCGGCCCGGCCCCGGCACGACACACGGGGCCGCGACCGGCGGAACTCCGCCGGCACCATCACGGATTTTTCACACACGGGCGCTGGCAAATCCGGCGCCCGCAGCGTATCTTTACGGCCAAACGTTCAATGTCCGGAGGTTCACGTGACCAGATCCAGATTGACCCGGCGCGGCGCCCTCCTGGGGGCAGCGGCCACGCTCGCCTCACCGGCGCTGCTGCGCGCGCAGACCAGTGACGCCTTCCCGCAGAGCGAACCGGCGATCCGCGACCAGTTGCCGGTGCGCCGCAACATCTCGTCGTTCCGCAAGCGCAACTGGCAGGACCATTTCGACAGTCTGGGCGTCGGATGCCTTCTGGCCGATATCGACAGCCGCGCAGTGCATTATTGGGGCGGCGACGGCGTGACCTACCGCCTCTATCCCTCGTCAGTGCCGATGACCGAGGAGCTGACGCGCCGCGGCTACTCGCGGATCGTGCGCAAGGCCGAGAACCCCAGCTGGACCCCCACCGCCAACATGCGCAAGCGCGACCCCACGCTGCCCAGGCGTGTCGAAGGCGGTCGTCCCGACAACCCTCTGGGGACCCGCGCGATGTATCTGGCCTGGCCGGCCTATCTGGTGCATGGCACCCACGACACGCGCAAGATCGGCCGGCAAAGCTCGTCGGGCTGCATCGGTCTCTACAACCAGCATGTAGAGGAACTTTATCCGATGGTGCAGATCGGCACCAAGGTGCTGCTTCTCTGACCGGCGCCGCTCAGGTCTTGCGCATCCAGAAGGATTGCGCCCGGCCCTGCCCCAGGAATGGCAGGGCCTCGACCGCATCCGGCCGCTCCATCTGCAGGTAGTAGCCGGGCCACAGGATCTCGAAGCCGCCCGATTGCAGCAGTGCGTGAAGCAGGTATTGCTCGCCCCAGCCGGGACAGTCGTAGAAGAACCGCTTGGGGTATTCGTAGGGCAGGAACACGTCATGCACGTGGATCACCACCCCCGGCGCCAGCGCCGGGATGATGCTGCAGAAGAGATGCGCCACGTCGTTGCCGATCCGGACCTGGTGGCTGGAATCGATGAACAGGATGTCGCCGTCGCCCAGCGACGCGAACCGCGCCGGATCCACCTCCTCCAGCCGTGACTGCTCGAACCGGTCGACCACGTCGGCGATGTCGGCGCGGGGATACGGGTCGATGGCGGTGACGCGCGTCGATAGCCCGCCATCGATCACCGCCTGCCGCGTCACCCGTGTCGAGTGGCCGCAGCCGACCTCGATCACCTGGGCGGGCGCGAACCGGCGCACCATCAGATACAGCGCGTCGGCATCCGGCGCGTCGAAATACCCGTTGCCCATGCGGAACCCTGCGCCCTTGTGGCCGGGGTCGCGCAGCGCCTGCAGCGCCTCGGCATGTTCGCCATAGCCTTCGACCAGCGGCGCGATGTCGAACCCCTCCATCCCCGGCGACAGCGCATAGGCCGGCCCCTTGAGCCCGCCGCGCCGCTCGAAGGCCTGCAGCCGCGCGGTCTCGTCGATCTCGTCCTTGCGGTCGATCAGTTTCACGTCGAGCGGATCGAGCAGCGCGTTGATCCGGGGAAATTTGCGCGTCTTGGGCTTCATCCGCATCTCCTGCTGGCTGCGCCTGCGCTGCTTAGCCGCCTTTTCCACCGGTTCCAAGTCCATGCGCACGGCGAAATTTTCTTGGCAGCGCGGTGCCGAAGCTGTTTTCTGGGGCAAATCGCAAGCGGAGGGCCCGATGCAGACAGACTTCACCATCGGCATCGAAGAGGAATACCTGCTGGTCGACCGCGACTCGCTGGAACTGGCGGTGGCGCCCGAGGCCCTGATGACCGCGTGCCAGGCGGATTTCGAAGGCCAGGTCAGCCCCGAATTCCTGCAATGCCAGATCGAGGTCGGCACCCGCGTCCACGGCACCGTGTCCAGCGCGCGCGAAGATCTCAGGCGGCTGCGGGCCTGCGTCTCGGAACGCGCCGCCGAGCACAACCTGGCCCCCATCGCGGTCTCGTGCCACCCGTCGGCCAACTGGCGCGACCAGCATCACACGCACAAGGAACGCTATGACGCGCTGCATCACGCGCTGGGCGGCGTGGCCCGCCGGATGCTGATCTGCGGAATGCATGTGCATGTGGGGATCGAGGACGACGCCCTGCGCGCCGACCTGATGCCACAGCTCAGCTATTTCCTGCCGCACATGCTGGCTCTTTCGACCTCCTCGCCGTTCTGGAAGGGCGAGGACACGCGGCTCAGCTCCTACCGGCTGACCGTGTTCGACAACCTGCCTCGGACCGGCCTGCCTCCCAGCTTTGCCAGCTGGGCGGAATACGAGCGCACCACCGGCGCGCTGATCGACATGGGCGTGATCGAGGACAGCACCAAGATCTGGTGGGACCTGCGCCCCTCGCACCGCTTCCCGACGCTGGAGACGCGGATCATGGACGTCTCGCCGCGGATGGAGCACACCCTGGCGCTGGCCGCGCTGAACCAGGCCATCGTGCGGATGCTGTGCCGGCTCAAGGCGCGCAACCTGCGCTGGCGCAACTACGACCGCTTCCTGATTGCCGAGAACCGCTGGCGCGCACAGCGCTACGGGGTTGGCGAGGGCCTGATCGATTTCGGCGACCGCTCGATCAAGCCGATGAGCGTGCTGATGGATGAGCTGATGGGCATTCTGGCCGAGGACGCCGAGGCGCTGGGCAGCCTGAACGAGCTGGCCTCGCTGCGGCGCATCGCCGAGAACGGCACCTCGGCCACGCGGCAACGCCGGGTCCATGCCGAGGCGCTGTCCAAGGGCGAGGATCCGGGCCGCGCCGTGGTCCAGCACCTGATCGACGAGTTTCACGAGGACCTGTAGGCGCCCATGCAATTCCGCAAAGCGCCTTTGCGGCAATGATGACTTGATCGCGCAATTCGTCAAAGCTATAAATAAACAACTGTTCAATTACTCGAACCCGTCGAGCGAGGAGGCGCGCATGGATTTCGCACTGACCGAGGAACAGACCGCCATTTTTGACATGGCCCATGCCTTTGGGCAGGAGCAGATCGCCCCCTTCGCCCGCCAGTGGGAGGCCGAGGGAACCATCCCCAAGGGCCTGTGGCCGCGCGTGGGCGAGCTGGGTTTCGGCGGGCTCTACGTGTCCGAGGATTCGGGCGGCTCGGGGCTCAGCCGGCTGGACGCCACGCTGGTCTTCGAGGCGCTGTCGATGGCCTGCCCGTCCGTCGCGGCGTTCCTGTCGATCCACAACATGTGCGCCAAGATGCTGGACACCTTTGCCAGCGACGAGATGAAGGCGCGGATCATGCCCGACATCCTGTCGCTCGACACCGTGCTCAGCTATTGCCTGACCGAACCCGGCTCGGGCTCGGACGCCGCCGCGCTCAAGACCCGCGCGGAACGCAGCAACGAGGGCTATACGCTCAACGGCACCAAGGCCTTCATCTCGGGAGGCGGTTATTCGGATGCCTATGTGGTGATGGTGCGCACCGGCGAGGACGGGCCACGCGGCATCTCGACCGTCTATGTCGAGGACGGCACCAAGGGCCTCAGCTTCGGCGCGCTCGAGGACAAGATGGGATGGCGCAGCCAGCCCACCGCGCAGGTGCAGTTCGACGATTGCAGGATCCCCGCCGAAAACCTGGTGGGCGAAGAGGGCAAGGGCTTCAGATACGCCATGGCCGGGCTGGATGGCGGACGGCTCAACATCGCCTCCTGCTCGCTGGGCGCGGCCCAGACCGCGCTGAACCTGACGCTGGATTACATGGGCGAGCGCAAGGCCTTCGGCCAGAGCATCGACCAGTTCCAGGGGCTGCAATTCCGCCTGGCCGACATGGAGATAGAGCTTCAGGCCGCGCGCACCTTCCTGCGCCAGGCGGCGTGGAAGCTGGACCAGGGCGCCCCGGACGCCACCAAGTTCTGCGCCATGGCCAAGAAATTCGTGACCGAGACCGGCTCCAAGGTCGTCGACCAATGCCTGCAACTGCATGGCGGCTATGGCTACCTGGCCGATTACGGAATCGAGAAGCTTGTGCGCGACCTGCGCGTGCACCAGATCCTGGAAGGCACCAACGAGATCATGCGGGTGATCACCGCCCGCCACATGCTTGCCAACCGCTGAGGAGGCCATGAGCAACATCGACATCCGCGTCACCGGCCGCGCCGGCCGGATCACCCTGACCCGCCCCAGGGCGCTGAACGCGCTCAGCTACGAGATGTGCCTGGCCGTGGATACCGCCCTGCGCAACTGGCGCGAGGATGATGAGATCGCGCTGGTGATCCTGGATGCCGAGGGCGACAAGGCGTTCTGTGCCGGCGGCGACATCGCCGAGCTCTACGAAACCGGCACGCAGGGCGATTTCGCCTATGCCCAACGGTTCTGGCGCGACGAATACCGGATGAACGCGCGGATCTTCGAATACCCCAAGCCGGTGATCAGCCTGATGCAGGGCTTCACCATGGGCGGCGGCGTCGGGCTGGGCTGCCACGGCACCCACCGCGTCGTCTGCGAGGGCTCGCAGATCGCGATGCCGGAATGCGGCATCGGGCTGGTGCCGGATGTGGGCGGATCGCTGCTGTTGGCGCTGGCGCCGGGGCGGCTGGGCGAATACCTCGGGATCACCGGCACGCGCATGGGGCCGGATGACGCGATTTGCGCGGGCTTTGCCGACCATTGCATCCCGCGCGCGGATTGGGCCGACCTGATCGAACTGCTCGAGGCATCGGGCGACCCCGCGCATGTCGAGCGCCACGCGCAACCCGCGCCGCGCGGGCCGTTGCGGGATCGCAGCGAAGACATCGACCGGTATTTCGGCGGCGAGACCCTGACCGATATCCGCAACGATCTGCGCGCCGGGAGTGGCGACCTGGTTACGGAGGCACTGAAGGTCGTCGAACGGAACTGCCCGATTTCAATGGCTTGCACGATAGAGATGATCCACCGCCTGCGTGGCCCCTCGCTGACCATCCGCAAGGCGCTGGAGATGGAATACCGCTTTACCCACCGTGCGATGGAACATGGCGACCTGCTCGAAGGGATCCGGGCGCAGATCATCGACAAGGACCGCAATCCCAAGTGGCAGTTCGCCGACGGTGACGTGCCCGCGGTGGCGGTGTCCAAGATGCTGCAGCCGCTGGGCGAACACACGCTGACATTCGAGGAGGACTGAGACATGAAGATCGGGTTCATTGGCCTGGGCAACATGGGCGCGCCGATGGCCGCCAATCTGGTCAAGGCCGGGCATGAGGTCACCGGGTTCGACACTGCCGGCGTCACCGTCGAGGACGTCACCCCCGCCGCCAGTGGCCCCGAGGCGGCCAAGGGCGCCGAGGTGGTCATCACGATGCTGCCCAACGGCGCGATCCTGCGGCTGGTTGCCGCCGAGGTGATCCCCGCCATGGCCAAGGGCGCGACGCTGGTCGATTGCTCGACCGTCGATGTGGACAGCGCGAAATCCGTCGCGCAGGATACTGAAAAGGCAGGGATTCTCTTTGTGGACGCCCCCGTCTCGGGCGGCATCGGCGGGGCCGCCGGGGGCACGCTGACCTTCATGGCGGGCGGGTCCGATGTGGCATTTGCCAAGGCCGAGCCGCTCTTCGACATTATGGGCCAGAAGGCGGTGCATTGCGGCGAGGCGGGCGCCGGACAGGCGGCAAAGATCTGCAACAACATGATCCTCGGCGTTACCATGATCGCCACCTGCGAGGCCTTTGCGCTGGCCGACAAGCTGGGGCTGGACCGGCAGAAGATGTTCGACGTGGTCAGCACCTCGTCGGGCTACAGCTGGACGATGAACGCCTATTGCCCCGCCCCCGGCATCGGCCCGCAAAGCCCGGCCGACAACGACTACAAGCCGGGTTTCGCCGCCGACCTGATGCTCAAGGACCTGCGCCTGTCGCAACAAGCCGCCGAAAGCGCCGATGCCGACACGCCGATGGGTGCGCTGGCGCAGGCGCTTTACGCCCGTTTCGTCGAGGAGGAGGACGGCGCCGGCCGCGATTTCTCGGCGATGCTGCCCAGGTTCGAAAAACGCGGGCGCGGCTGATCGGCAAGGTCTCGCGCAATCTCGGGCGCCCTCTTGGCAGGGCCGTCCAAACGGCCCATCTGATCTGGAAACAGCCACGCAACCCGGAGCCGACATGATCAGACCCATCGCCGCACTCGCGCTTGTCCTGGGTGCCGCGGCCCTGCCCGCCACATCGACCGCCGCTCCGAAAGGCTGCCCGCCGGGCCTGGCCAAGAAGAACAACGGCTGTCTGCCACCGGGACAGGCCAAGAAGATCTATGGCATCGGCGACAGGATCAATGACGACTACATCGTCATCCGGTCACCGGGCCGCTATGGCCTGAACCCCGGCCAGACCTATTATCGCGTCGGCGACCATGTCTATCGTGTCGACCGCGAAACGCGCGAGGTTCTGGACCTGATCGGCGCTGTCGTGAACGTCCTGAACTAGGCCGAACGGGCGGCGCGCTGGCGCGCCAACCCGGCCCGCGCATCGGAACTGTGGCGTAGTTCATATACATCCGCCAACGGAATCGGGATGATCTGTTCGCGCTCCGGCGGATAGGGCTGTCCGAGACCGTGTCGATTCCCGCCGCCGGCCCTGCGCGCGGAACGATGCGGAGGACCCGACGCCATGCCCACGGTCGAAATCAACGGTCAGCTTGTCACGCTGACGGATGGCGAGGCGCGCAACCTTGTGCGCCGGCTGATCCGTCAGACCCGGTTGCATGTCTGGAATTCGCCGAAATTCCGGTTCGAGCAGCATTACCAGAACTGGTCCTACCACAATCGCGGTCACGCGGTGAACCTGTTCCTCTGGGTCGTCGAAACCGTGGGCAGCGCGACCTTGCCCGCCGCAAGCCGGGCCAACCGGCTGAATTCGCAGAAACAGCGCCTTGAACGGATGCTGAACCCCAGCGGCATCCTCAACTTCTACAACCAGTTCGCCCGCTGGCAGCGCGACGCGGCGCGGTTCGCGCGCGACATGAACACCTATATGGACCGCGTGCGCAGCGGCACGACCTCGACCGTCCGGGTCCTGGAGATCACACGCGACGGGTCGTTCCTGACGCTGCAGGCCTGTGCCGCGCTGCTGTCGGGCGGCGCCACTGCCGGGGCCAGCGCCGCGGTGGCAGGTGGCACCGGGGCCGGCACCGCGCTGATCCAGGCGGCGGCGTCGAGCTTCATCATCAACGAGATGGAGAACAGCGCGACCCGCCTGGGCCGGGCGATGGCCGGCGAGACCGTGACGGTGGACGAGACCGTTGAGGACGTGGTGAACAACGCGCTGGACTCGGTCGCCGACGGCATGCTGGGCGCAATCGTCGGCAAGTTCATGGGGCCGCTGTCGGACGAGATCACCGACGCCGCCGAACGCCAGATCCGCCGCGGCAACCTGTTGGGCGGCGTGTCCGGGCAATTGACCGCCGACCAGATCAACGGCGCGGTTCAGGACTCCATCGATCAGTTCATCGGCCGCCGGCCCTCGGATGTGCGGGCCATGCTGCGCGAGATCCAGAGCGCCCGCAACAAGCGCGCCGCGGCACAGGCGGCCCGCGAAAGGCTGATGCGCAACCGGGCCTTCCGGCAGGTGCTCGAGCGCAACCTCCAGGCCCGTGCGCGCCGGGGCGGCTGATTACTCCGCCGCCACCTTGCGCGCCGCGAGCATCGGCTTGAGATAGCGGCCGGTATGGCTGCGTCCCTCGTCGGCCACCTGCTCCGGCGTGCCCTCGGCCACGATCTCGCCGCCGCCATCGCCGCCCTCGGGGCCGATGTCGATGATGTGGTCGGCGGTCTTGATGACATCGAGATTGTGTTCGATCACGATGACCGTATTGCCCTGCTCGACCAGTTCGTGCAGCACCTCGAGCAGTTTCTTGACGTCCTCGAAATGCAGCCCCGTGGTCGGCTCGTCGAGGATGTAGAGCGTGCGCCCGGTCGAGCGTTTGGAAAGCTCCTTGGACAGCTTCACTCGCTGCGCCTCGCCGCCCGAGAGCGTCGTGGCCTGCTGGCCGACCTTGATATAGCCTAGGCCCACACGGGCCAGCGCGTCCATCTTGTCGCGGATCGACGGCACCGCCTTGAAGAATTCCTGCGCGTCTTCCACAGTCATATCAAGCACATCAGCGATGCTCTTGCCCTTGAATTTGATCTCCAATGTCTCGCGGTTGTAACGCGCGCCCTTGCAGGTCTCGCAGGTGACATAGACATCGGGCAGAAAGTGCATCTCGATCTTGATGACGCCGTCGCCCTGGCAGGCCTCGCAGCGCCCGCCCTTGACGTTGAAGCTGAACCGGCCCGGCTTGTAGCCGCGCGCCTTGGCCTCGGGCAGACCGGCGAACCAGTCGCGGATCGGCGTGAAGGCGCCGGTGTAAGTCGCTGGATTCGAACGCGGAGTCCGGCCGATCGGGCGCTGGTCGATATCGATCACCTTGTCGAGATGCTCCAGCCCCTTGATGGTCTCGCAGGGCGCGGGCGTCTGGCGCGCGCCGTTCAGCCGCATCGAGGCGGTCTTGAACAGCGTCTCGATGGTCAGCGTGGACTTGCCCCCGCCCGAGACACCGGTGACGCAGACGAACTTGCCCAGCGGGAAGGCGGCGGTGACCTCCTTGAGGTTGTTGCCGGTGGCCTTGACCACGGTCACCTTCTTCCTGTTGCCCTTGCGCCGGCTGGCGGGGATCGCGATCTCGCGGCTGCCCGACAGGTATTGCCCGGTGATCGAGGCCGCGTCGGCGGCGATCTGGTCGGGGGTTCCGTGGCTGACCACCTGCCCGCCATGCACGCCCGCGCCGGGGCCGATATCGAACACGTAATCGGCCTCGCGGATCGCCTCTTCGTCATGTTCGACCACGATCACCGTGTTGCCCTGGTCGCGCAGGTTCTTGAGCGTGCCGAGCAGGCGGTCGTTGTCGCGCTGGTGCAGCCCGATGCTGGGCTCGTCCAGCACGTAGAGCACGCCGGTCAGACCGCTGCCGATCTGGCTGGCCAGGCGGATGCGCTGGCTTTCGCCGCCCGACAGGGTGCCGCTTGAACGGCTCAGCGTAAGGTATTCCAACCCCACGTTATTCAGGAAGCCAAGCCGCTCGCGGATCTCCTTGAGGATGGCCCGCGCGATCTCGTTCTTCTGGGCGCTCAGATGCTCGGGCACCTCCCGCGTCCAGTCGAACGCCTCCTTGATCGACATCTGCACCACATGGCCCACATGCAACAGCTTGTCCGGCCCGCCGTCAGCGGGACCGATCTTGACCGCCAGCGCCTCGGGACGCAGACGATAGCCGCCGCAGCTGCCGCAGGGCCGATTGTTCTGGTAGCGCTCGAACTCCTCGCGGATCCAGCTCGAGTCGGTCTCGCGATAGCGCCGCTCCATGTTGGGGATCACGCCTTCGAAGCTGCGCGTGACCTGGTAGACGCGGCCGCCCTCGTCATAGCGGAACGGGATTTCCTCGTCGCCCGAGCCATGCAGGAAGACCTGCTGCACATGGGCCGGCAGGTCCTTCCAGGGCGTGCTCTTGTCGAACTCGTAATGCCGCGCGATGGCTTCGATGGTTTGCAGGAAATAGGGCGACTTGCCCTTGCGCCAGGGCGCCAGCGCCCCGTCATAGAGGCGCAGCGACTGGTCCGGCACCACCAGGCGTTCGTCGAAGAACAGCTCGACCCCAAGCCCGTCGCAATCCGGGCAGGCGCCGAACGGCGCGTTGAAGGAGAACAGCCGCGGCTCGATCTCGGGGATGGTGAAGCCCGAGACCGGACAGGCGAAGTTCTCGGAGAATGTGATGCGTTCCGGCTCGCCCTCTTTCGGTGCGGTCTCCAGCACGGCGATGCCGTCGGCCAGGTCCAGCGCGGTGCGCAGGCTGTCGGCCAGCCGCGTCTCCATCCCCTCGCGCACCACGATCCGGTCCACCACCACGTCGATGTCGTGGCGGAACTTCTTGTCCAGCTCCGGCGGCTCGTCCAGCTCGTGGAACTGCCCATCCACCTTGACCCGCTGAAAGCCCTGCTTGCGCAGCTCCAGGAATTCCTTGCGGTATTCGCCCTTGCGGTCGCGCACGATGGGCGCCAGCAGGTAGCCGCGCGTGCCCTCCTCCAGCGCCATGATCCGGTCGACCATGTCCTGCACCTGCTGCGCCTCGATGGGCTTGCCGGTGGCCGGGCTGTAGGGCGTGCCGGCGCGGGCATAGAGCAGCCGCATGTAATCGTAGATCTCGGTCACCGTGCCGACGGTCGAGCGCGGGTTCTTGCTGGTGGTCTTCTGCTCGATGGAAATCGCCGGGCTGAGACCGCTGATATGGTCCACATCCGGCTTTTCCATCATGTCGAGGAACTGGCGGGCATAGGCGCTGAGGCTTTCGACATAGCGGCGCTGACCCTCGGCATAGATCGTGTCGAAGGCAAGGCTGGACTTGCCGGACCCCGAAAGCCCGGTGATCACCACCAGCCGGTCGCGGGGAATGTCCACGTCGATGCTCTTGAGGTTGTGCTCGCGCGCGCCGCGCACCTCGATATGTTTCAGCTCAGCCATTCGTGCCCCTCATGTCCGGTTAACACATAGTGAACCGCGCCCGAGTCTCCAACTAAAAAAAGAGAACGTTACCGGAACATCACACGACCCGGCGCAGGCCCGCCAAGCCGCGATGCACCGCCAGCCCCGCCAGCAGCAACAGCGCCATCAGCGCGATCATCCCGGCATAGCCCGCCACCGAGGTCGCGGCCAGCAAAAGCGGCGTGCCCAGCGTGTTGCCCAGGTTGCCGGCCTGCGCCAGCGCGCCGTTGGCCTGCGCCCGGGTCGCGGCGGTGGCGTTGAGCTGCGGCACCGCGGCAAAGGTCGCCCCCTGCACCAGCCCCAGCGCCGCGGCCAGGCCCAGGCTGGCCGCCGGCCCGCCCGGGCTGAGCCAGAGCCAGGCCGCCGCCAGCGTGCCGAGACCGAAGCCGATCTCGACCACGGTCACGGCCGGCATGTGACGCAACAGCCAGACGCCAAAGGTCAGCGACACCACGATGCTGACCAGCGGCATCGCCCCCGCCACCAGCGCCCGCAGGCCCGGGTCCACATGCGCCGGCAGCAGCGTGAGCGCCGCCAGGAAACAGCAGGTGTAGAACAGCCAGCCCGCCGCGGGCGCGCCGATGTGCGGCGAGCGGTAGATCTCCCGATGCACCGCCGGCAGGTCGCGCAGGCGCGGCATCGGCTGGCGCACCGGCGCGGGGACGCGGGCCAGCGCCGGCCTGAGCAGCACCGCCAGCAGGGCCATCAGAGCGGCATGGGCGGCAAACAGCGCGGTCACCCCGAACCGTTCGACCAGCGGGATGCCCAGCCAGGCCAGCAGCGCGAAGGCCACGCTGAAGAAGGTGGACCACAGCGTCAGGGTCGCGCCCCGGTCGCGCTCGGCGCTGATCTGGGCGATCAAGGTCGGCGCCGCGACCACCAGTCCCAGATGCGACAAGCCCTCGATCCCGCGGGTCGCCAGAAACAGGGCGAAGGGCAGGCCCAGCGCCTGCAGCGCCGACATGGCGGCACCGATCCACAGCGCGGCCAGCAGCATCCGGCGATATCCCATCGCGGCCACGAAGGCGCCCGCCACCGCGCCCAGCAGGATCCCAAGGACACCGACCATCGACACGGTGAAGCCCAGCCAGGCGCCGGCCTGCGGGTAGAACGCGCCGATCCGGTCGAAGATCACGCTGATCTTGCCGTATTGCGCCGCCGCCGCCAGGCCGGCAACCCAGATCAGCAGCACGAGTGCCCAGCGGGTGCGCTCGGGCATCATGCGCCGCGCCCCGGCACCCGGGTGCGGGGGCGCTGCCCCCGTCGCCTGCGGCGACTCCCCCGAGGTATTTCCGGCAAGAGGAAGACCGCGGCGGGCTCAGAAGTGGATCGCGCGCCCATAGGCGTCGAGCACGCTTTCATGCATCATTTCGGACAGGGTCGGATGCGGGAAGACCGTGTGCATCAGGTCCTCCTCGGTGGTTTCCAGCTGGCGCCCGACGATATAGCCCTGGATCAGCTCGGTCACCTCGGCGCCGACCATGTGCGCGCCCAGCAACTCGCCGGTCTTGGCGTCGAAGACCGTCTTGATCATCCCCTCGGCCTCGCCCAGGGCAATGGCCTTGCCGTTGCCGATGAAGGGGAAGCGGCCGACCTTGACCTTGTGCCCGGCCTCCTTGGCCTGCGCCTCGGTCAGGCCGACACTGGCCACCTGCGGCTGGCAATAGGTGCAGCCGGCGATGCTGTCGGGCTTGACCGGGTGCACGTCGCGGCCGGCGATCATCTCGGCCACCATCACGCCCTCGTGGCTGGCCTTGTGCGCCAGCCAGGGCGCCCCGGCCACGTCGCCGATGGCATAGAGCCCCTCGACGCCGGTGCGGCAATAGGCGTCGGTCACCACGTGGCTGCGGTCGACCTTGACGCCCAGGTCGTCCAGCCCCAACCCCTCGGTATTGCCGACGATGCCGACGGCCGAGATCACCGTGTCGAACTCGTGCTTTTCGACCTTGCCGCCGGTCTCGATATGCGCCGTGACCTTGCCCTTGGCCCTGTCCAGCTTCTTGACCATGGCCTTTTCCATGATCGTCATCTTCTGCTTCTCGAACGCCTTTTTCGCGAAGGCGCTGATCTCGGCATCCTCGACCGGCAGGATGCGGTCCATCACCTCGACCACCGTGGTCTGCGCGCCGAGCGTGTTGTAGAAGCTGGCGAATTCGATGCCGATGGCGCCCGAGCCGATGACCAGCAACTTCTTCGGCATGTGCGGCGGCTTCAGCGCGTGCTTGTAGGTCCAGACCCGTTCGCCATCCGCCTCGAGCCCCGGCAACTCGCGCGCCCGCGCCCCGGTGGCGAGGATGATGTGCTTGGCGCTCAGATCCTCGCGGCCCTTGTCGGTCTTGACGCCGACCTTGCCCTTGCCGGCCAGCGTCGCCGCGCCCATCACCACCGTGACCTTGTTCTTCTTCAGCAGATGCCCGACACCGCCGGCCAACTGCTTGGCCACGCCGCGCGACCGGTCCACCACGGCGTCGAGATCGTAATCCACCCCCGTCGCCTTGAGCCCGAATTCCTTGGCGCGGTGCATCAGGTGGAACACTTCGGAGGAGCGCAGCAGCGCCTTGGTCGGGATGCAGCCCCAGTTCAGGCAGATCCCGCCCAGGTGCTCGCGCTCGACCACGCAGGTCTTGAGGCCCAGCTGGGCGGCCCGGATCGCGGCGACATAACCGCCGGGTCCCGCGCCGATCACGATCAGGTCGAACTCTCTTGCTGCCATGACACTCCCCGGCGCTGATACGGACCGTTCCTACCCTTAGCTTGCGCCGACCCGCGCATCAATGGCCGGGCGAACGGGGATTTTCCCGGCGCGGGGATTGGCATAGAAGGGATCGGCACCGAACCAAACGAAAGGATGCGGCATGGCCAAAACGCTGAAGGATCTCGCGCTTGCGCTGCTCAACGCCACCCTGATCCTCATTGCCCTCTGCCTGTTCCTGGCCTGGCAGGTCGCATCCACCGCGCGCGACGTCACTGGCCGGCTGTCCGAGGAGCTGGCCGATCTGGCCCCGCTGCGCGGCACGGTTCAGGACACGAAGGACGAGTTGACAGGCCTGCGCCAGGATTTGGCGGGGCTGCGCGACGGCGATGGGCCGGCGGTTTCACAACAGGTGCAGGCGCGGCTGGCGGTGCTGGAGGAGCGGCTGGACATGACGGCCGAACGCCTGAACGCGCTGAGCGGCGCGCCCGAGCGGTTGATCGACCATGCCGTCGAGACGACCGCGGATGCGGCCGCTCAGCGTGTCATGGCGATCCGCGGCTGCGTGCCGGCGACCTAGCCGGCGGCCTGCAGCTCGCGTACCGTCCGGCCATAGCCGCCATCATCGACATAGGCGGCCTCCAGCGCGGTATGCGACCGCTCCAGCGCCGGGTTGCGATAGGGGAACCGGCCGAACTGCCGGATCACCTCGCGATGGGCGCGGGCATGCAGCAGGCTGCTGTCGCGACTGTCGGGCATCCGCTCGCACATCAGGCGCACGCAGCGTTCCTGGTCGCACAGGTTCTCGGAATGCATCATCGGCATGTAGAAGAACTGCCGCGCCGGTTCGTCGATCCTGAGATCCCAGCGCCGGTCCACCGCGCATTTCGCCACCGCAAGCGCGGCCCGGTCGGTGGAAAACGCCTTTGCCTCGCCCCGGAACATGTTGCGCGGGAACTGGTCGGTCAGGATGACATAGGCCAGGCATCCGCTCGGATAGGTCAGCCAAAGCGACAGCCCGCCGTCACGGGCCTCCTGCCAGGTTTCCTGGAAACGGTCGCGGATCGTCGCGTCCAGCGCGTCGTCCTGCTTGTACCACCCGGCGGGACCAACCTCGTCCAGCCAGAAACTCAATACATCTTCGGGACCTACCATCGGCCTCACTCCACCTTTCAAATACCCCCCAAAGGCTGATTTCAACTTGGGGTCTTTGACGGAATTGTAACAGTCACGATTTACGACAATTTCCGCCGATCCCGTCATATGCGTGAGAATTTGGCGGAAATCCGACCATTGCGGCGGATTTAGACAGAAAAAACCGGGGTTCCCGGCGGGATCCCAGCCGCGCCGGCCCCACCCGGTCGTTTCCGATTTTGCAACGATGGTTGTGCCAGGGCCACACCGTTGCGGCCGAAATCAGGCCTCGGCCGTCTCCTCCTGTTCCTCGGCGGCCTCGATGGCGACCTCCTGGGCGAACTCCATCGCGACGGCGGTGGCGGTGGGATACATCGTGGCATAGGCGCTGGTGTCGTCCACCGACGGCCCGGGGCGCCGGGTCATGCGGTACGCGGCATAGAGCGCCAGGCCGAAGATCAAGACGGCGACGAACAGGAAGAAGCCGCGCGGGCCCGCCACACCCATCACCCAGCCGGTGATCAGCGGCCCCGCCACCGCGCCCAGCCCGTTGAACAGCACCATCCCCGCCGAGGCGGCGGCCATGTCGTCATGGTCGAGATAGTCGTTGGCATGGGCGATCAGCAGCGAATAGAGCGGGTTCGACATCCCCCCGATCAGCACACCGGCCACCAGCAGCATCGCGAAACTGCCGCCCAGGAACAGCCCGATCAGCGCGCCCAGACCGCATATCAGCGCGGCGGCGAGCACCAGCAACCGCCGGTCCATCCGGTCGGACAGCCATCCGATCGGGTATTGCAGCACCATCGCGCCGATGAAGAAAGTCGAGATGAAGATCGAGATGCGGCTGACGCTCAGCCCCTCCTCGGCGGCATAGACCGGCGCCATGCCGAATTGCGCCGAGAACACGCCGCCCAGCAGGAACATGCCGACACAGGCCAGGGGCGAGATCTGGAACAGCTTGGACAGCGGCAGGGGCTTGGCGGTGTCGAAGGCCGGTGTCGGGCTGATCGACAGAAGGATCGGCGCAAAGGCCAGCGACACCAGAACCGAGGGGATGATGAACAGGACGAACCCGGCCGGATCGCCGAACGGGATCAGCGCCTGGGCCGAGACGATACCCACCATCTGCACGATCATGTAAAGCGACAGCGCCTGGCCGCGGGTCTCGTTGCTGGCGGCGTTGTTCAGCCAGCTTTCGGCGGTGACATAGACGCCCGAGAAGCAGAACCCGATGACCACCCGGCCGACGATCCAGGCCCAGGGGCTGGTGAAGGTCGGGTAGAGGATCATCACCGCCGAAATCAGCGAGGCCAGCGCCGCGAAGACGCGCACATGCCCGACCCGCCGGATCATGCCGGTAGCCATCTGCGACCCGAACAGGAAGCCCAGGAAATAGGCCGACATCACGATGGACATCGAGAAGGTCGAGAACCCCTCGATCGCGCCCCGAATCCCCAGAAGCGTACCCTGCATGCCGTTGCCGACCTGCAGAAGCATCATTCCCAGCAGCAGCGCCCAGGCGCTGGACATCACTTGTAGCATCGATTGCCTCCGATCTCGGCCTTGTGCCTCGGGTCGGGAGTGGCACGGCACCGCCCCCTCGGGCGCGCTTGTCTACGACATGCGGTCCGGGGCGCGTGTCGCATGCGACGGCCCGGGCAGCAACAGCGACGCATCGCCATAGGAAAAGAAGCGATACCGGGCTTCGACCGCATGGGCATAGACCCGCTTCATCCTGTCCTGCCCCATCAGCGCCGAGACCAGCATCAGCAGCGTCGATTTCGGCAGGTGGAAATTGGTCATCAGGGCGTCTGTCACGCGAAACTGGAAGCCGGGATAGATGAAGATGTCGGTCTCGCCCTCCCACGGCGCGATCCCGCCGTCGCGCGCGGCGCTTTCGATCAGGCGCAGCGCGGTGGTGCCGACCGGGATGATCCGGCCGCCGCGGGCACGGGTCGCGGCGATCTCGTCGGCCGCCTGCGGACTGACGCGGCCCCATTCGGCGTGCATCCTGTGGGTCGTCACGTCCTCGACCTTGACCGGCAGGAAGGTGCCCGCCCCCACATGCAGCGTGACATGGGTGAACGCCACGCCGCGCGCCTGCAGCGCCGCCAGCAGGTCGTCGTCGAAATGCAGCGAGGCGGTCGGCGCCGCCACGGCCCCCGCATGCCGCGCCCAGACCGTCTGGTAGTCGTCCTTGTCGCGCGCGTCGGCGGGCCGCTTGCCGGCGATATAGGGCGGCAGCGGCATGGCGCCGGCCTGCGCCAGCGCGGCGTCGAAATCCTCGCCCGTGCGGTTGAACCGCAGCAGCGCCTGGCCGCCCTCGACACGGTCCAGCACCGCCGACAGCTGGTCCGAGAACACGATCTCCTCGCCCGGCTTCAGCTTCTTGAGCGGCTTGACCAGCGCTGCCCAGCAGCCATCGGCGCGCGGCTCCAGCAGCGTCGCCTCGATCCGGGCGCGCACCTCGCCCTGCGCGCTCTGGCGGGTGCGAGTGCCATTCAGCCGGGCCGGGATGACCTTGGTGTCGTTCAGCACCAGACGGTCGCCCGGTCGCAGCCAGCCCGGCAGGTCCGTCACCCGCGCGTCATGGATCGCGTCGCCCTCGGCCACCAGCATCCGCGCCGACGAACGCGGGCGCGCGGGCCGGGTCGCGATCAGCTCATCGGGCAGGTCGAAATCGAAATCGCTCAGCTTCATGTGCCGCGCTATAGGAGGGATACGCGGATTCGGCCAGTGCCGCCGCGCCTACCGGTCCTCGCCCGGTCGGTTGTCGAGGATCGACGGCGTGTCCGGCTCGTCGGGCCGCTCCGGCGGTGCCGGGTCGCCCGGCGCGGATGCGGGCGGCGGTTCGCGGAAGATCTCGCGCAGGGGGCCGGGCGCCAGGCCGGAGAGCGGGTTGACCCAGACCTGCGGCTGGGCGGTCGAGCCCGTCAGCCTGTAGGTGAACCCGATCATCCCCTCGCCGCGCCGGGTCAGGACGCTGCCGATGGCATTGAGCAGGTAGACCGGCGAGATCACCCCGCGCAGGTTCAGCCGCTTGCGCACGGTGTCGATCGTGCCGTCCAGCGACAGGCCGATGGACGGGCCGACCGCGCTGCCCTCGCGGATGGTGATCTGGCCGGGGCTGAGGCGGAAGCGCCCGTCGATCTCGGCGAACTGGATGCCCTGGCCGGACATCTCGTCAATGAGGCCCACGACGCTGACTGCGTTCAGCAGCGCGGCCATGGCCGGGGCGTCCTGGATGCGGGTGTTGCGCGCCCGCAGCTGGCCGTCGAAGAAGCCCGGCGCGCCGGTCGGTTCCAGCGTGATCCGAAGGCTGCCGCCGCGTGCCTGTTTCAGGATGCCGCCGGCACGGAACACGCCGCCGGCATCGCCGGACTGGATGACAACGGCGCTGCGCGTACCGCGCGGCACGACCTGGCCCTGCACCTCGGTCTGGCCGTTGACCCGCCCCGAGAACGGCCCGCCCAGCCCGCCTGCGGTCTCGAACCGGCCGCGGAACCCGGTCAGCGCGATGCTCTCGGTGATCTGCAACCGGTCCAGCGCCGCGTCGATCCGCGGGGCGGGGCCGCCGCCGCCCCCGCCGCCGGGCCCGAATGTCGCGCCGCGCAGGTCGAGCCGGCCGCCGCGCACGCGGATGTCCAGCCCGCCGCCCGCCCGGCCCACGAGGTCGATGGGAACGTCCAGCCAGTTGCCCAGCGTCAGGCGTGACAGGCGCGCCCGCTCCAGACCGCCGCCATCGGCCAGGGCGATGGACCCGGCCAGCCGCAGGCCCGCCGCCTGCAGGGAAATCGCCTCGATGCCGCCACCGGGGCCGGGCTGCGCGCTCAGGCTGAACTGCCCGGCCCGGCCCGCGGGCTTGCTCCAGCCCAGCTGCGGCACCGCCAGCACCAGTCCCTGGAGCGTCGAGTCGGCCTCGATGCGCACCGGCGCGCCGCCACCGATGCCGACCGACAACTCCGCCACACCGCGCCCCCGCACCATGCCGGGCGGCAGGCCAACGTTCAGCTCCTGCAGCAGCTCCGGCCCGACCTCGATCTGTCCGGTCAGGCGGCTGCGGCTGGCCGGCCCCTTGCCGATCGGCTGCCGCCAGCGCGCGCTGAGCGGCACCTCGCCGAAAAACGCGTTGCCCTCCAGCACCACCCCGGTCTGATCGCCCGCGACCGACAGGCGTGGCGCGCGCACCACGTGACCCGGCACCAGCACCTCGCTGCGCACATCGTCGATGGCGCCGGTGAAATGGAACTCCATATCCTCCAGCTGCACGCGCTTTTTGAGCGGAAGCGCCAGCGTTCCGGTCAGCGTCACCTGCCCCTCGGCCAGATCCACCGGCAGGTTGGCGCGGGTCAGAATCGGATCGGGCGGCGCGTCCAGCATCGACATCACCCCGCGCACCGGCCCCGCCCCCTGCAGGCGCAGGATGCCGGGCGCGGCCTTCTTGATCCCGATATCGGGGATGATGAAGGCGCTGCCCGCCGCGTCGATCTCGTCGCCGCTCTCGGTGATCACCCGGCCGCGCTCGGCCATGACCGTAAATCGCGTGTCCAGCAGGCTGGCATGGCCCGCCGCCCCGGTGAGCGGCGGCAGGTGGCGGGAATACCTGACGGTGGCCTCGTCGAATTCGAAATCGGCATGCATCACCGGGGACTGGCCCGGCTCCAGTCGCAGCGCGAGATCGATGTCGCTGACCTGGGCTGCCGTCAGGTTCTTGGTCACCCAGTCGCGCGGCTTGGGCGCCAGGCGCGGCGGCCAATAGGCCAGAAGCTGCGCCGGTGTGATCCGGTCCATGCTGCCTTCGGCCGACAGCTGCCAGCCATCCTCACGCGCCAGCAGGCCACCGGACAGCCGCAGGGTTCGGTCCTCGTCCCAGACCGTCATGCGCCCCACCCGCAGGCGGAACGGATCCAGCTTGAGCTGGAAATCCACCTCGGCGCGCTCCAGCGCCAACGGGTCGGTGAACAGGTCGTCGGGATTGATCTGAAGGTCGGTCAGGCGGAACTGCGCTTCCAACGTTTCCAGCCGCCCGGTCTCGACCCCGTCGAGATAGGCCCGCCCCTCGCCCCGGGCGCTGCCCCAGTCCGAGTTGATGGCGACCTCGTTGAAGTCCAGCGCCTGAGCGGCCGGATCGAGGGTGAAGTAGGTGCGCGCGTCGGAGAACGGGATCGGCTTGGTGCGGGGGTTGGGCTGCAACACGCCGGCACCGATCTGAAGCGTGGCAGAGACCGGACCCAGCGCACCCGCGCCATCCACGCTGCCGCGCAGCGCCCCCGAGATCGGCGCGCGCAGCACCTCGAGCCAGGCCAGCGCCGGGGCCTGTGCGGCAATGTCCTGGGCGGGCAGATCCTCGATCGAGATACCGAACCGGGCGTCAGGCAGGCCGATGCGGCTGGTGTAATTGGCCTCGACCGTGCTGGCATAGGAGCGCCCGCCCAGCAGCGAGAAGCCGGTCGAGACCCGCAGCGATCCGTCGTTGATCGTCGCCTGAACGAAGCCGCCATCGGCGGTCCAGGTCCGGCCCTGGCCGACATCCTCGTAGGCCAGAGTAACCGAATCGACGCGCAGCGCGCTCAGTGCCGAGAATTGCGGACGCAGGAACAGGCCGTCGGCCTGCTCGATCAACTGGGTCAGGCTGGGCGCCTCGCGCAGCGGCGAGGCACCGTCGAGAAAGGCCAAAGCGAAGTTGCCATCGGCGTCGCGGCGCAGGGTTACGAACGCCCCGCTGAGCGAGATCCGCTTGGGCTGCAGCCGTCCGCGCAGCAGCGGACGCATGGCAACGCTGGCGCTGGCGTCGTTCAGCCGCGCGATCTCCTGGCCTGAGGCGTTACGCAGCACCACGTCGCTCAGCCGCAGCCGGGGCCGCCAGCCCTCGTGCACGATCAGGTTCACGTCGCCGAATTCCAGCTGCAGCCCGCCCAGCCCGCGCTCGATCCGCGAGGCGACCCGTTCGCGCAGCCAATCCGGCGCATGGATGCGCTGGCCCACGACCATCAGCGCCGAGAAGGCGGCCAGCACCAGCAGGTAGAGAAACCCGCGAAACGCCCAGAGGCTGGCACGACCGGCCCGCCGCCGACGCCGCACCCGGCGGACGAACCGCGTGCGCGCCCGCCTGCGCTGGCTGTGCTCGGCCGATCTGGTCTGGCTCTCTTTCAACTTCTCCGCCGCGCCCTATGATGCGCCCCGACCGAAACCCGAAACCTGCAGGAGCACATATGCCCGACGTTTCCGATCCCGCCCCGGATTTCAGCCTGCCCCGCGACGGCGGCGGCACGATCACCCTGTCCGACCTGCGCGGCCAACCCGTCGTCCTGTTCTTCTATCCCCGCGATGATACCCCGGGCTGCACCAAGGAATCCATCGGCTTTTCCGAGAACCTGCAAGCCTTTGCCGAGGCGGGCGCGGCGGTGCTGGGGATCTCGAAGGACACGGTCGCCAAGCATGACAAGTTCGTCGCCAAGCACGGGCTGACCACGACGATGCTGTCGGATGCCGAGGGCGACACCTGCGAGCGCTATGGCGTCTGGGTCGAGAAGAACATGTATGGCCGCAAGTCGATGGGGATCGAGCGGTCGACCTTCGTGATCGACGCCGAGGGGCGCATCGCGCGGGTCTGGCGCAAGGTCAAGGTGCCGGGCCATGTCGACGAGGTGCTGGACGCGGTGCGCGCGCTGTGAGCGCGACACTGGCCGAGATGGCTACCGAGGTGCTGAACACCGCCGATGGCCGCGCCAAGTGCGCGCTGTCGCGCGCCCATGCCGCCGCCTGGTTCGCGACCCGCGCCGGCAAGGGCGAACCGATCGCCGTGGGCCAGGCCGCCCCGCCGTCGCACCCCGCGCGCCCCGACCGGCCCGAACTGCTCAGCCCGCGCGACGTGCCGCGGCGCCGGCCCGGATCGCCCGCCGGGCGCATCGCGCTGCTGCATGCGGTGGCGCATATCGAGCTGAACGCGGTCGACCTGCACTGGGACATCATCGCGCGGTTCGGCCATGTGCCGATGCCGATCGGGTTCTACGACGACTGGGTCAAATGCGCCGACGAGGAATCCAAGCATTTCGGCCTGGTCTGCGATTGCCTGGAGGCGATGGGCAGCCACTACGGCGCCCTGCCCGCCCATGCCGGCATGTGGCGCGCCGCCGAGGACACCGCCGACGACCTGATGGGCCGGCTGGCCGTGGTGCCGATGGTGCTGGAGGCGCGCGGCCTGGACGTGACGCCAGGCATGATCGAGATCTTCCGCAAGGCCGGTGCGGCCGGCGCGGTGGCCGCGCTCGAGGTGATCTATGCCGAAGAGGTCGCCCATGTCGCCTATGGCTCGAAATGGTTCCACTTCCTTTGCGGCCGCGTGGATTGCGACCCCAAGGAGGTGTTCCACGACCTGGTGCGGCGCTATTTCCACGGCCCGCTCAAGCCGCCCTTCAATGAGGAGAAACGCGCCGAGGCGGGATTGCCGCCGGATTTCTACTGGCCGCTTGCCGAGGGGCAGCAATCACCCGGTGGTTGAGCGACGTCAGCGCGCTCCGGACCGTTGCAGAGAGGACACGGACCCTACGTCATCGGCAAGATCTTGCGCATTCGGGGCCTGAACCGCGACGAATTCGACGCTCTTGGTCAACAAACTTGCCCGGCGGCCGCAGCGCTAGTATGCAAACGGCCAAGCTTTCGGGCTCCGGCCCGATCGGCCTTCTGGATGTGACAACGACCTAAGGGACAGCGCGTGCGAACTCGTCTGGCGATCAAGATTCATGCGTTTCTGGAACGGCATTTCCCGGAACGCAGGGTTTTCCTGAAATCCGACTCCGACACCAAATTCATCCGATTGCGACCCGAGACGCAGGTGCTGGCCTATTCCGGCGTTGCGCTGGTGGTGGCCTGGACCATCGTGGCGACCGCGATCCTGCTGATGGACAGCATCGGATCGGGCAATTTCCGCGAGCAGGCCAAGCGCGACCAGATGACCTACCAGGCGCGTCTGAACGCGCTGGCCTTCGAACGCGACGCCCGCGCCGAAGAGGCGCTGGCGGCGCAGCAGCGGTTCAACGCGGCGCTGGCACAGATCTCGGTGATGCAGTCGGAACTGCTGGAATCCGAAACCCGCCGGCGCGAGCTGGAGACCGGGATCGAGGTGATCCAGACCACCCTGCGCGAAACCATGCGCGAGCGGGAACTGGCCCGCGCGGCCTATGCGCAGCTCAAGCACGACACCGAGAACGGCCAGGCCGACCACCTGGTCGCGGCCGTGGCACCGGTGCAGACGGATTTCCTGTCGATGGCGCTGGAGCGCACCGCGCGCGAGCGTGATCTGGTGATCGCCGACGCGAGGGCGGCGCTGGACCAGCGCGACGAGCTGGAACTGGAAATCGAGCTGATGCGCGAGAAGAACGACCAGATCTTCCGCCAGCTGGAAGAGGCGATGACCGTCTCGGTCGAGCCGCTGGACAAGATGTTCCGCCAGGCCGGCATGGCGCCCGACCGCATCCTCGATCAGGTGCGAAGCGGCTACAGCGGCCAGGGCGGCCCGCTGACGCCGCTGTCCTTCAGCACCCGCGGCGAGGAACCCTCGGCCGACGAGATCCGCGCCAACCGGCTCTTGCAGCAGATGGACCAGCTGAACCTCTACCGGATCGCCGCCGAGAAGGCGCCCTTTGCCGTGCCGGTGAAATCCGCCTTCCGTTTCACCAGCGGCTACGGCAATCGCCGTGACCCCAAGACCGGCGGTCGCAGGATGCACAACGGCACCGATTTCGCAGCGTCGCAGGGCACCGACATCTTCGCCACCGCCGATGGCGTCGTCACCCATGCCGGTTGGCAATCGGGCTTTGGCCGGCTGGTCAAGATCCGCCACGCCTTCGGTATCGAGACGTTTTATGCGCACAATTCCAAGCTGCGCGTGAAGGTCGGTCAAAGGGTCTCGCGCGGGGAACATATTGCTGATATGGGTAGCACCGGACGGTCGACCGGAACGCATCTGCACTATGAGGTGCGGGTAGACGGAAGACCTGTTAACCCCATGACCTACATCAAGGCTGCACGAAATGTTTTCTAAGAGCAAAATCAACGAGCCCGCATCCAAGGCGCCCGAGCCGGCCAAGCCCGACGCGCCCGCGGCTCCTGCGGCGTCGAGCCCCGCCCCGAAGAGCGACAGCAAGCCCTCGGCCCCGAAGGCCAAGCCGCCGGCATCGATTCTGTCCACCGACCTGCACATCACCGGCAACCTCAAGACCTCGGGCGATATCCAGGTCGAGGGCACCGTCGAGGGCGACATCCGCGCGCATCTGCTGACGATCGGTGAATCGGCCACGATCAAGGGCGAGGTGACCGCCGATGACGTGGTGATCAACGGGCGCATCGTCGGCCGCGTGCGCGGCCTCAAGGTCCGCCTGACATCGACCGCGCGGGTCGAGGGCGACATCATCCACAAGACCATCGCCATCGAGAGCGGCGCGCATTTCGAAGGCTCGGTGCAGCGCCAGGACGATCCGCTGAACCCCGGCAACGCGACCCGCTCGGGCGCGAACCCGGCCGTGGCGCCCAAGGCCGAGAACGCCTGAGCCCACGCCCGACCGAATGTCGAAACCGCCGCCGGCCCCGCACCGGGCGGCGGTTTTCGTTTGACCGGGCCGAGACCCCTCGTTGCTGGGGGCAAAAAATTTCCCAAATACCCGGAGTCGCGCGTAAACTCGGCGTCAGGGTGAAATCGGGAGGATCCCAAGATGGTTCAAAGACTCTCCGCCGAGTTTCTCGGCACGTTCTGGCTGGTGTTCGGGGGCTGTGGCAGCGCCATCTTCGCCGCTTCGGTCGCCAATGTCGGGATCGGCTGGCTGGGCGTCAGCCTGGCCTTCGGCCTGACGGTCCTGACGATGGCCTATGCGGTCGGCCATATCTCGGGCGGGCATTTCAACCCCGCCGTCAGCCTGGGCCTGATGCTGGCGGGAAAGTTCGAGGGCAAGGACCTGATCCCCTACTGGATCGCGCAGGTGCTGGGCGGCATTGTCGCGGCGCTTGTGCTCTACATCATGGTGTCCGGCGGGCCGGAATTCGAGGGCGTCGGCGGGTTCGCCTCGAACGGGTACGGCGCGGCGTCTCCGGGCGGGTATTCGATGGCGGCAGCCCTGGTGGCCGAGATCGTGCTGACCGCCTTCTTCATCTTCATCATTCTCGGCGCGACATCCAGGGGCGCACCGCCGGGCTTTGCCCCGATCGCCATCGGTCTGGCGCTGACGCTGATCCACCTTGTGTCGATCCCGATCACCAACACGTCGGTCAACCCCGCGCGCTCCACCGGCATGGCGCTGTTCGCCGACGCGCCGGCGCTGGCGCAGCTGTGGCTGTTCTGGGTCGCACCGCTGATCGGCGGCGCGCTGGGCGGGTTGCTGTGGAAAGCGGTGGCCGACGACGACTGACCGTGCGGGCCTTTCAGCGGCCCAGCATCCAGCGCCCGTCGGGCCAGAAGGCGTGGAAGGCGAAGGCGAACATCAGGTCATGCGCCACGTCGCGCCCTCGCCCGTCGCGGACCCGGATCGACCCGATGTCGCGGCCCTTGGCGATGCGGCCCGAATCCAGCGCCGAGGCCTGGCCCGGCGCCCAGCTGATCGTGACCCCGGCCTCGGTGATCTCGCCCGCGTCGCTCAGCCGCGACAGCGGCCAGGCGCGGTCGCCCACGCGCACCACCCGCATCAGCGGTGAAATGCCGTGCGGCGGATCCTCGCCGGAATAGAGAAACGGCCGCCGCGCCGTGTCGTAGCCGCGATAGGGATTGCTGCCATAGTTGCGATTGTGCGGCGGCTCGGCCATCACCAGGCCCTGCGGGTTGCGGGCGCGGAACTGGTCCCAGCTTTCCATCCAGCTGGGCAGGGTCTTGAGCGTCGTGCCGGTCAGCTTGCCGACGACGGCTTGTCCGAGTGCCTGCTGCCACCAGCTCTCGGTCTGGCGGTCGAACATCACCATGTCCGAATGGCGCAGCTTGCCGGTCACGCCGAAGGTCAGCTCCCCGGCGCGGGTGCGCCGGTCGAAGGTGATGGCCGAGTTGCACAGCGGGCAATAGGTCACCGCCACCGGCACGCCGCCCACGGTGTCGTTCACGATCTCGTGCCAGATCAGGTAGCGGATCGGGTAGGCCCGCGGCGTGGCCTCACCGATCTCGACGGTGATGACCGGCTCGCGCCCCTCGATGCGCCGGGCATCGGCCGCGCGCAGGAATTTCGGATCGCTCAGCGCCGGGATGCCGTCCCTGGGCGGCCCGCCCGAGCGGATCTCGGACCAGTTGGTGATGCTGGTTTTCGCAAAGTCGGTTTCCGGCCATTCCGACCGCCATTGCTCGGGTTGCGCGGCCAGCGCGGTTGCTGCAAGCAGCGTGAGTAGGAGAGCGAGGATGCGCATGGATCACCTCCTGGGGGTGATCCCATCCTGACCGATGGCCGGTCCGGTTGCCCAGCCCCCGCCACGGGCTTGTGAAGGGAGTTCAACGACCCGAGAGAACGATTGCTTGCGGGTCGCGCGCGGCTCCGGGCGATGGGTCGCCGCCTGTGGCGGCGACCGGTCGGGGGGCTTTGCCCCGTCGCCATTGTCGCTCGAACCAATGGCGCGCCAATGGCGACCCCCCAAGGTATTTCCAGCGAGAGGAAAGCCGGGCTGATCGGTGGCTGTCACCAGACGAGCCCGGCCGCGCGGTCACGGTTATTCGGTGACGGTCACCGTTTTCATCACGTCGGGCTGGCCGATCACCGCGCCGTTGGGGCCCTCGCCGCGCTTGATGGCGTCGACCACGTCCATGCCGTCGGTCACCTTGCCGACGACGGTGTATTGGCCGTTCAGGAACGGGCCCGGTTCGAACATGATGAAGAATTGCGAGTTGGCGCTGTCGGGATCCTGCGCGCGGGCCATGCCGACCACGCCGCGTTCGAACGCCTCGTCCGAGAACTCGGCGGCCAGGTCGGGCTTGTCCGAGCCGCCGCGACCGGCCTGGCGCATGTCGCCGCCCAGCTTGCCGAACTGCACGTCGCCGGTCTGGGCCATGAACCCGTCGATGACGCGGTGGAACACCACGCCGTCATAGGCGCCCTCGGCCGCCAGGGCGGTGATCTGCTCGACATGGTTGGGGGCCACGTCTTCCAGCAGGTCGATAGTGATGGTGCCGTTGGCGCCCTCGCCCTCGATCTCGATCTCCAGGCCGGTCGCAAGCGCGGGACCGGCCAGCAGGGTGAATGCGATCGCCAGTTTACGCATCGGCGGCCACCTTGACGCTGACCATGCGGTCGGGCTCGGCCGGCGGCTCGCCCTTGGTGATGGCATCGACATGCTCCATCCCCTCGATAACCCGGCCATAAACGGTATACTGGCCGTTGAGGAAGTGGTTGTCCTTGAAATTGATGAAGAACTGCGAATTGGCGCTGTCGGGATTGGCCGAGCGCGCGGCGCCCAGCGTGCCGCGGTCATGCGGCAGCTTGGAGAACTCCGCCGGCAGGTTCGGCAGCGAGGAGCCGCCGGTGCCCGCCATGCGGATGTTGAACCCGTCTTCCATGTCGCCATGCTGCACGTCGCCGGTCTGGGCCATGAAGCCGTCGATCACTCTATGGAAGGCCACGTTGTCGTATTCGCCCGACCGCGCCAGTTCCTTCATCCGCTCGCAATGCTTGGGCGCGACATCCGGCAGCAGCTCGATGGTGACGGTGCCGTCCTTGAGCTCCATGAGGATGGTGTTTTCGGGATCCTTGATTTCGGCCATCGGGCCCTCCTGTCATTGGCTGTTGCGCGCATACCTAAGCGCCCGCGCGGGCAAAGCCAAGTGACGCATTGACGGGGCGGCGGATTCCGGGGCAAGTGCACGATTGATGGCGCTAACGACAGGGGATCGGAAGATGAGCTGGAAGACACTCGACGACATGGATCTGGCGGGCAAGCGTGTGCTGGTGCGCGTGGACATCAACGTGCCGGTCGAGGACGGGCGCGTCACCGACGACACCCGCATCCGGCGGATCGAGCCGACCATTACCGACATCCTGAAGGCCGGCGGCAAGCCGATCCTGCTGGCGCATTTCGGCCGCCCCAAGGGGCAGTTCGTGCCCGAGATGTCGCTGCGCCCGCTGGTGCCCGCGCTGGAACAGGTGCTGGGCGCCACGGTCGCCTTCTGTGCCGACAACCGTGGGCCCGCCGCGCAGGCGGCCGAGGCGAGCCTCGCCGAGGGCGCGGTGCTGCTGTTGGAGAACACGCGGTTCTATCCCGGCGAGGAGAAGAACGACATCGAACTGGCCACCGAGTGGAGCCAGCTGGGCGACATCTACTGCAATGACGCGTTTTCCGCCGCACACCGGGCCCATGCCTCGACCGAGGCGCTGGCGCGGTTGCTGCCGGCCTGCGCCGGGCGGCTGATGCAGGCCGAGCTTTCGGCGCTGGAGGCCGCCTTGGGCCAACCCGAACGCCCGGTCGTCGCGGTCGTGGGCGGCGCCAAGGTCTCGACCAAGCTGGACCTGCTCGGCAACCTGGTGGCCAGGGTGGATCACCTGGTGATCGGTGGCGGCATGGCCAACACGTTCCTGGCCGCGCAGGGCATCGACGTGGGCAAGTCGCTCTGCGAGCACGAGCTGGCGGAGACCGCGCGCGAGATCATGGACAAGGCCGTGGCGGCGGGTTGCACCATCCTGCTGCCCTCGGACGTGGTGGTGGCGCGGGAGTTCAGGGCCGGCGCCCCGAGCGAGACCGTCGCCGCCGATGCCTGCCCCTCCGACGCGATGATCCTGGATGCCGGGCCCGAGACGGTGGCGCGCGTGGCCGCTGTTCTGGAGGGTGCGAAAACACTGATCTGGAACGGGCCGATGGGCGCCTTCGAGATCCCGCCCTTCGACACGGCGACCAATGCCGCCGCGCGCAAGGCCGCCGAACTGACCCGGGCCAAGCGCCTGATCAGCGTGGCCGGCGGCGGCGATACGGTCGCCGCGCTCAACCAGGCCGGGGTGGCGGACGACTTTTCCTATATCTCGACCGCCGGCGGCGCGTTCCTGGAGTGGATGGAAGGCAAGGAATTGCCCGGCGTCGCCGCATTGAACGGCTGACACCGGGCCCGGTCCACGTCGCGGCACCGTCTGTGCGGCCTTTCGAGGGCGGGGTTATTCCGCGTCGGGACCTGTCAGCGCCGCGCGGGACGGTCTCGATCGTCCCGGCCCTTGCCGGAAGCGGCACCAATCCGGTCAGTCTTGCCGGGTCCGGACGTGCGACGGTGGTCGCCGTCCAGAACAGCCTCGGCCATGTCATCGAGATCCGTGCTGTGCATCCAGCGCAGCCCGGTGGTTCGAAAGACCATATCGAACATTCTGTCCTCCTTCTACGCGCTGAAATTCAGGCGACATCCATCGGCTGACGCCGCCCGCCCATCGATTCCAGCGTGCGCAGGATCCCCTCGTGCCGGGCCAGATCGTCCTTGATCCGCAGCTTGCGGCGTTTGAGCCCCTGCAACGTGGTGCTGCACGGCGCAGGACGTTTCAATTCCTCCATAATCCGCGCCTTGAGTTCGATCTGACGCTGGCGCAGCGTGGCGGTGCGGACCTTGAGCGAAAACAACTTGATACGCGGGCTCTCGGGCATTGTTCCTCCTGTCGGGGTCACGTGGTGGTTGGCTTGTCACGAAGAATATGGGCCAGTCTGCCCTTTAAACGAGGCAATGGAACGACGATTATAGATAGGATTTTCCTATTTACCGCCCGGAGCCACCCGCCATGTCCGCCGAGATCACGCTGCGCCAGATCCGATATTTCGACACGCTGGCGCGAGCCGGGCAGTACCGGCGCGCGGCCCGGCAGCTCGGCATCAGCCAGCCCTCGCTCAGCCTGCAGATCAGCGCGCTGGAAGAGACGCTGGGCCAGCGCCTGGTCGAGCGTCACCGCAACGGGCTGATCCTGACGCCCGAGGGGCGCGACGCGGCGGCCCAGGCCGAGCGCGTCCTGCGCGAGGTCGAGGCCCTGGCGCAACAGGCCAGCCCCCTGCGCGGCGGGTTGCGCGGCACCCTTCGGCTGGGCTCGACGCCCACGATCGGCCCCTACCTTTTGCCGCGGGTGTTGCAGCGCCTGCACGCGGCGCATCCCGAGTTGCGGCTTGTGGTGCGCGACGGTGCCCCGCGCGAGCTGATCGAGGACCTGGCGGCGGGCGCGCATGACATGGTTCTGACCCACCTGCCGGTGCGCGGCGACAGCTTTCGCGTGCAGCCGCTCTTTCGCGAGCCGCTGCATCTTGCGGTCGCACCCGGGCACCCGCTGGCCGGATCGAAACGGATCGACCGGGCCGACCTGCGCGGCCTGCCGATGCTCAGCCTCGGCCCGGCCTATACGCTGCACCGGCAGGTCGCCGATCTGTGCGACGAGACCGGCGCGGTCCTGCGCTCGGATTTCGAGGGCACCAGCCTGGACGCGCTGCGCCAGATGGTGTCGATGAACATGGGGGTGACGCTGCTGCCGGGGCTTTACGTGCGCTCCGAGGTCGAGGCGCGTGGCGGCGATGTCTCGGTGATGCCCCTGCGCGGGATGCACCGCAGCATCGGCCTGGCCTGGCGCGCGGCCAGCGGCACGCCGCGCGCGTTTGCGGATTTCGCCGCGCTGATCGGCGCGGTCGTGCGCGAGGAGTTCGCCGGCGTGGTGATCGCGCAGGGCTGAGCGGCGTCACGCCTGAAAAACCACCCGGTGCGGAAAAAACATGCCGGCGGCAAAAACGGGGATTCACAGGGCGAATCGCCTGTGCCATAGTCCCCCGAGACGCCCGGAAAGGGCGCGTGACAGGCAGTATCAGAAACGGATTTCCAGGTGTCCCGCCCCACCCGACCCAGCCTCGGCGCCTTCGCCTTCTTTGCCGCGATGTTCGTTCTGGGCGTCTATTTCACCTTCGCCGCGGTGCAGGGCGATTTCGGCCTCTTCCGTAGGGTCGAGATCGCCGCCGAGCGCGACGCGCTGAGCCGCGACCTGGCGCGGCTGCAGGACGAGATCGCGCGGATGGAGAACCTGACCCGCCGGCTGTCCGACGACTATCTCGACCTCGACCTGCTGGACCAGCAGGCCAGGTCGGTCCTGGGCCTGCTCCGCGCCGACGAGATCGTCATCCGCTGAACGCCCTGCCCCACGGTCAACATTCCCACTCGCCTCGTGGGGAAAAATGTTCTAGTCCTCGTTTAACGCTAAACTATTGACGGGCAACGGGGAGGGCGCCGCAATGGCCGCACGCAAATCCACCAAAAAACCCAATGTCTCGGCCGAGGAACTCACGCATTACTACCGCGAGATGCTGCTGATCCGGCGGTTCGAGGAGAAGGCCGGCCAGCTCTACGGCATGGGTCTGATCGGCGGGTTCTGCCATCTCTATATCGGGCAGGAGGCGGTCGTTGTCGGGCTGGAGGCCGCGGCCGAAGAGGGCGACAAGCGTGTCACCTCCTATCGCGACCACGGGCACATGCTGGCCTGCGGAATGGACCCCGACGGGGTGATGGCGGAACTCACCGGGCGCGAGGGCGGCTATTCCAAGGGCAAGGGCGGCTCGATGCACATGTTCTCGAAAGAGAAGCATTTCTATGGCGGCCACGGCATCGTCGGTGCCCAGGTTCCCATCGGCGCCGGGCTGGCCTTTGCCGACAGGTACAAGGAGAACGGCCGCGTCACCTTCACCTATTTCGGCGACGGCGCCGCCAACCAGGGCCAGGTCTACGAGACCTTCAACATGGCCGCGCTGTGGCAGCTGCCGGTGGTCTTCGTGATCGAGAACAACCAGTACGCCATGGGTACCGCGCAGAAACGCTCGACCTCGACCGAGGAGATCCACAAGCGCGGCGAACCCTTCGGCATTCCCGGCGAGCTGGTCGACGGCATGAACGTGCTGTCGGTCAAGGAGGCCGGTCAGAAAGCGGTCGCCCACTGCCGGTCCGGCAAGGGGCCCTATATCCTCGAGGTCAAGACCTACCGCTATCGCGGCCATTCCATGTCGGACCCGGCCAAGTATCGCACCCGCGAAGAGGTGCAGAAGATGCGCGAGGAGCGCGACCCGATCGAACAGGTTCGCGCCATGCTGCTGGAGGGCAAGCACGCGTCCGAGGACGAGCTGAAATCCATCGACAAGGAGATCAAGGAGGTCGTGAACGCCTCGGCCGAGTTTGCCAAGGAAAGCCCCGAGCCCGGGACCGACGAGCTGTGGACCGACATCTACGCCGACGAGGTGCCGCAGGTGGAGGACGCCTGATGCCCCATTTCGAGATACATGCCGCGGATGTCGAGGCCGCCAAGCGCTTCTATGGCGGGTTGTTCGGCTGGCGGTTCGAGGCGATGCCCGGCGGCGAGGACATGGATTATCACCTGATCGAAGGCGCCGATATCGGCATGGCGCACGGGCTGACCGGCGGCCTCATGCGCCGGATGGGCGACACCCCCGCCCCCGGCAATCCGATCCGCGGCGGCACCATGACCTTCGACGTGACGGATTGCGACGAGCGCTATGGCTGGGCGCTGGCCAATGGCGGCGCCGAGGCGCTGCCGCCCGCCGACTATCCCGGCATCGGCCGCTGCGCCTATGTCGAGGACGGACAGGGAAACGTGGTGGGCATGATCGCCCCGGCCCAGGAGGGAGATTGAACATGGCAACCGAGATCCTGATGCCCGCGCTGTCACCCACCATGGAGGAAGGCACGCTGGCCAAATGGCTGGTCAAGGAGGGCGACACCGTCAATTCCGGCGACATCCTGGCCGAGATCGAGACCGACAAGGCGACGATGGAATTCGAGGCCGTCGACGAGGGCGTGATCGGCAGGATCCTGATCGGTGAAGGCACCGAAGGGGTGAAGGTCAACACGCCGATCGCGGTGCTGGCCGAGGACGGGGAGGACATCTCGGACCTGCCCGAGCCGGCACCGGAGGCCGGGGCGGAGGCCCCGGACGACGCGGGCAACGAGGCGGCCTCCGCAGGAGGCTCCGAGGCGCCCGCCCCCGCCTCTGCCCGACCCGAGGCGCCGCAGGTCAATGACAGCCCGGACTGGCCCGAAGGCACGACGCTTGCCTCGCAGACCGTGCGCGAGGCCCTGCGCGACGCCATGGCCGAGGAGATGCGCCGCGACGGCGACGTGTTCCTGATGGGCGAGGAGGTGGCCGAGTACCAGGGCGCCTACAAGATCAGCCAGGGCCTGCTGGACGAGTTCGGCGCCAAGCGGGTGATCGACACGCCGATCACCGAGCATGGCTTCACCGGCATCGCCGTCGGCGCGGCCTTTGGCGGGCTGCGCCCCATCGTCGAGTTCATGACCTTCAACTTCGCCATGCAGGCCATGGACCAGATCGTGAATTCCGCCGCCAAGACGCTCTATATGTCCGGCGGCCAAATGGGCTGCCCGATGGTGTTCCGCGGCCCCAACGGCGCCGCGGCACGGGTGGCTGCCCAGCACAGCCAGGACTATGCCGCCTGGTATATGCAGGTGCCGGGGCTGAAGGTTGCGATGCCCTACTCGGCCTCGGATGCCAAGGGGTTGCTGAAATCCGCGATCCGCGATCCCAACCCGGTGATCTTCCTGGAAAACGAAATCCTCTACGGGCGCAGCTTCGACGTGCCCGAGCTCGATGATTTCACCGTGCCTTTCGGCAAGGCCCGGACCTGGCGCAGCGGCGATGACGTGACCATCGTCAGCTTCGGCATCGGCATGCAATACGCGCTGGACGCCGCCGAGAAGCTGGCCGAGGACGGGATCGAGGCAGAAGTGATCGACCTGCGCACCCTGCGCCCGATGGACACCGGCACGATCCTGAAATCGGTGCGCAAGACCAACCGTCTGGTCACCGTCGAGGAAGGCTGGCCGCAGGGCTCGGTCGGCGCCTACATCTCTGCGGTGGTGATGCAGGAGGCGTTCGACTGGCTGGACGCGCCGGTGATCAACTGCACCGGCAAGGACGTGCCGATGCCCTATGCGGCCAACCTGGAAAAACTGGCGCTGGTCACCACCGACGAGGTGATCGAGGCGGTGCGCAAGGTCACCTATCGCTGATGGAGATCCTGGGGCGCGACAGCTGGCTGGAAAGCTATCGCATCGCCGTCGAGGTGGATGGCGTGCGCGTCATCGCGCATGTGCCCGAACGGCTGTTCGCCGACCGTCCCGGCCAGCGCCCCTCTCACCAGGCCGCCTATGAAGGGATCGCCGCGCGCAAGGCGGCGATCGAGACATCCATTGCCGATCTGGTGCGCGGCCGCCCGCTGCGCGCGCCCTACGACCAGATCCTGCTCGCCGAGGACAACTGACATGCCAACGGAAATCCTGATGCCCGCCCTGTCACCGACGATGGAAGAAGGCACTCTGGCCAAGTGGCTGGTCAAGGAGGGCGACAGCGTCGCCTCCGGTGACCTGCTGGCCGAGATCGAGACCGACAAGGCAACGATGGAGTTCGAGGCCGTCGACGAGGGCGTGATCGGCAAGATCCTGGTCGAGGGCGGCACCGAGGGGGTGAAGGTCAACACGCCCATCGCGGTTCTGCTGGACGAGGGCGAGGACGCCTCGGACATTGGCGAGACCTCGGCGCCGGCACCGGAGACCGCGCAGGCGGGCGACGCGGGCGACAAGGCGGCCCCCGCAGGGGGCTCCGCGGAGCCCGCCCCGGCTGCTGCCGCGCCGCCCGCGCCGGAAAAGGACGGCAAGCGCATCTTCGCCTCGCCGCTGGCCCGCCGCATCGCCGCCGACAAGGGGCTGGACCTGGCGCAGATCACCGGTTCCGGCCCGCATGGGCGGATCGTGAAGGCCGATGTCGAGGGTGCCGGGCCGCAGGCCGCCGCTCCCGCAGCCGAGCAGGCCCGTCCGGACGCGCCTGCGCCCGCCCCCCCGGCCGCAGGTCCGTCGGCCGAGGCCGTAGCCCGCATCTACGAGGATCGCGACTTCGAGGAGGTCAAGCTCGACGGGATGCGCAAGACCATCGCCGCGCGGCTGACCGAGGCCAAGCAATCCATCCCGCATTTCTACCTGCGCCGGAATATTCGCCTCGATGCCCTGCTGAAGTTCCGGAGCGAGTTGAACACGCAGCTGGAAAGCCGCGGCGTGAAGCTCAGCGTCAACGACTTCATCATCAAGGCCTGCGCGCTGGCGCTGCAATCGGTGCCCGACGCCAACGCGGTCTGGGCCGGCGATCGCATCCTGAAGCTTGCGCCCTCGGACGTGGCTGTGGCCGTGGCGATCGAGGGTGGGCTGTTCACCCCGGTCCTGAGGGATGCCGAGATGAAATCGCTTTCGGCGCTCTCGGCCGAGATGAAGGACCTGGCCGCCCGCGCCCGCGACCGCAAGCTTGCGCCGCAGGAATACCTGGGCGGCAGCTTCGCCATCTCGAATCTCGGCATGTTCGGCATCGAGAATTTCGATGCGGTCATCAACCCGCCGCACGGCGCCATCCTGGCCGTCGGCGCGGGCGTGAAGAAACCGGTTGTGGGTGCGGATGGCGACCTGACCGTCGCCACGGTGATGAGCGTCACGCTGAGCGTCGATCACCGGGTCATCGACGGGGCGCTGGGGGCCGAGCTGCTGCAGGCCATCGTCGACAACCTGGAGAATCCGATGGTGATGCTGGCCTGAGCCGGCCATGAAAAACGCCGCCGAGAATTGCGGAGCGGCGTTTGTTTTCAATCTCTTGCCGGGCGATCCTCAATCGGTGGTCACGTCCTTGCCCAGCATGTGGTCCATACTGATCGAGGGCTGATCGCATCCCGCCTCGCCCACGATCCGGGCCGGGATCCCGGCCACCGTCTTGCAGGCCGGCACGTCGGACAGCACGACCGATCCCGCGGCGATGCGGCTGCAATGGCCGACACGGATATTGCCCAGCACCTTGGCGCCGGCTCCGATCAGGACCCCGTCCTCGATCTTGGGATGGCGGTCCTCCTCCTCCTTGCCGGTACCGCCCAGCGTGACCGAGTGCAGCATCGACACGTTGTCGCCCACCACCGCGGTCTCGCCGATCACGATGGAATGGGCGTGGTCGATCATGATGCCCTTGCCGATCCGCGCGGCGGGATGGATGTCGATTCCGAAGATCTCGGAAATCCGCATCTGGAAGAAATAGGCCAGGTCATGCTGCCCGCGCGTCCACAGCCAATGCCCGACGCGATAAGCCTGGATCGCCTGGTAGCCCTTGAAATAGAGGATCGGCTGCAACAGCCGGTGACAGGCTGGGTCGCGTTCGTAGACGGCCACCAGGTCGGTGCGCGCCGCCTCGGTCAGTTCCGGCGCCTCGGCAAAGGCCTCGTCGGCGACCTCGCGGAGGATCGCCATCGACATCTCGTTCGAGGCCAGTTTCGCGGAAATCCGGTAGGACAGCGCCTTGTCCAGGCTGCGGTGGTGCAGAACGCAGGCATGGACCAGCCCGCCCATCAGCGGCTCATGCCGCACGGCCTCCTGGGCGTCGTGGCGGATCCGGTCCCATACCGGGTCGACGGGCGCAATGTTTCGGCGCGTCTGGGCCATGGCAAATCATCCTTCTTTCGCCGTAGACTTGGCATCTAGTTCAATCGCAACATAGGCGTCCAGAGGCGATTTTGCCAAACGCAAACCTGTGAAGGACCGGATCAGCGGGATGAATGAAACCGAGATCGCGCGCTTCGAGCAACGGATCCGCGCGCGGCTGGAGCAGATCGATACCGAGGACCGGCTTGGCGCCGGCGGACAGGCTGTGGTGCAGCTCGACCAACAATCGGTGGGCCGGCTGAGCCGCATGGATGCCTTGCAGAACCAGGCGATGGCCAAGGCCCAACAGGCCCGCCGCGATGCCCAGCGCCGCCGGCTGGAAGGTGCGCTCAGGCGGATCGAGGCGGGCGAATACGGATGGTGCGACGGGTGCGGCGAGGATCTGCCCCCGGCGCGTCTGGAGCTCGACCCCGCCGCCGCCCTCTGCGTCAGCTGCGCGTCCGGCTGAGGCGCGCGCGGACCACAGCCCGCAGAACCGTCTCGAAACACTGGCAGTATTCGACATCGTCAAAACCCGGCTCATCCGCCAGAACACGCTTGCGCGCCGCCGACATCAGCGAGCCGTTGCCGAAGAGCAGGTGTATCCGCCCGGTGCGCTGCACGTGGCGCGAGGCGATACCCGCCTCGCGGATCATTCGCACGCACAGCGCGTCGCGTTGCGCGCGCGGCACGGCCAGAAGCGCGCGCGCCGCGCTGGCCACGTCGCCATGCAGAACCGGCCGCATGGCGTCAGCCCTCCACGATGACCGACCGGAACGGCCCCGGCCCGAACCGCCCAGAGACCTGCGCGACCTCGATCCGGAAGGGTGCCGCCGCCCCGTCTTCGGCCTGCATCGCCGTCGAATAGAGCCAGTCTGGCGTGGAGGTGCTCTCTTCGCGCAGGATCCCGCCGCCACTGCGCACACGCACATGATAACGCTCGCTCTCCTCGCCCAGCGGCACATCGGGGTTGGTCCAGTCGTCGCCGTCGATCCGGGTCCGGCGGATCCAGCTGACACAGATGCCAGCCGGCCCGCCCTCGGCCCGCAGATGAACCGGGGCATAGGGCCGCAACCCGATCCCGTCGAAGGCTTCCACCCGGTGCAGATAGGCGGGATCGTCATATCCGCGCGCAGCCGGCCCGATCCGGTAGTGCCGCGCCACCCGCCGCGCCGATCCGGGCCGGTCAACCTGGGCCAATGCGGCGTCAATCAGCACCACGCTGGACCCCGCCGGCCAGACCTCGGGCATTGTCGCATCCGTGCCCAGCTGCCCGCGCAACAGGTCGCTCAAGAGATAGGTGTCCGGCGCGATCAGCTGCGCCTGCGAGAACTGAAACAGCTCCCAGTTGCCCGGCGAGCCGTCGCCGATGGCGGCCAGGTTGGCCCCGTTCAGCACCGCCTCGCGCGGCCGCGATTCCAGCGCCCCGGCAACCAGCTTGACCTGGATCTGGTTCGCCCCGTCCCAAAGCCCGCTTTCGGCCCGCCGCACTGGCGCTTCGGTGGTCCCGACCACCGCGCGCGCCGCGACGATCTGGTCGAGCGTATAGCTGTCGTCGCTCATCGAGCCGTAGACCGCCACGGATCCCGGCCACGGCTGCGCCGTCACGGCCAGGTGCGGCGCATGCGGCACCTCGTCGCCGCGCATGAGCGGCAGGTCCAGAAACAGCGGCAGAACCGGAACCGGCGCGGTGAAGTGGCGCAGCCCCGGCGGATCGTCCGGCATCTCGGTCGGCCGATAGAGATTGGGCTCGATCCGCACCGCCTCGATCAGTTGCAGGTCGGTCTGCTCGACCCGGTCGATCCGGTAGAGGCCGGAGCCCGCCTCGGACGGCATGCGGATGACATCCCCCGCACCAAGCTCCATTGCCGAGGGCGGCAGGGCGAACCGCGCCGTCTCGCGCGCGACCCGGGCCTCGGCCAGCCACCTCTCGACGGTCTGACGCCCTTCGGCGCGGGTCAGGGCCAGCGCGATTTCGCTGGTGGCCACCGCGTGGGTCGTGTCATCGGGCAGAACCGCCTCTTCGGCCACCACGTCATGATCCGCGCCGGTCTGCACGAAGCGCAACCGCACCCGGCCGGTCATCGCCGCCTCTGCCTCGCGCAGATGTTCGATGTCGCCGTCCAGGTCCGGACTGTCGGCCAACTGCTCGGCCTCGATCGCGCGCGGCCGCAGCCCGTCGCGCGGGCGAAAGACCAGCAGCCCATCCCGCTCGATCGCATCGAACCCGTGCCGCAGCATCAGCGGCTGCAAGGCTGCCCGGGCATCCCCCACCTCTTCGATGGTGTAGCCGCGCACAACGCCCCAGAGCTGCGATACGTCGAACTCCAGCAGCCCGGCCCGCAGGCAGATCTCGGCCACGACCGAGGCCAGCGTGCGGTTGCCGGTGCGCCCGTTGAGCCAATGGCCCCGGCCGTAGTTGCGCCCGTCGCTCCACTGTTCCAGCATCGCCGGAAAGGCCGGATAGGGCCGGCTGTCCCAGGTCCAGACATAGGCGTTGGCCATGTCGATCATCGGCGCGCCGTAGACCTCCGAGACCGGGTTGGCGGATGGATCGGACCAGTGGCCCAGCACCGCGCGCAGATACTGGATCTGGATCAGGTCGTCGCGCAGCCCGGTCGAGAACCGCGGCAGGCGCGATTCCGAGGATTTCGGGTCGATGAACTTGTTGGGCTGGTTGGTGCCCTTGTCGATGGCCGCGCAGCCCAGCTCGGTGAACCAGATCGGCTTCGATTGAGGCACCCATTGCGTGGGCTCGGCACTGCGCATCCCGCCGATCCGCTCGTGATGCGGATTGGCCCACCAGTTGCGCAGGTCCTTGTAGCGCCAGATCCACGGCTCGTCATGCGCGTCATCGGTGATCGGCGTGCGGATCTGTTGGGCGCGCGCGCGTTCGGACCGGTAGAACCAGTCATATCCTTCGCCGCCCTCGACATTCCCGCGCAGGTAGCCGAGCTCGTAGATGCTGCGCGCGCGCGCAGCGTCGAGATGGTCCTCGCCCTCGCGCCAGTCCGACAGCGGCATGTAGTTGTCGATCCCCACGAAGTCGATCGCCGTGTCGGCCCAGAGCGGGTCAAGATGAAAATAACGGTCGCCCGACCCGTTGGCCGGCTGATAGCCGAAGTATTCCGACCAGTCGGCGGCATAGCCCAGCTTGGTGCCCGGCCCCAGGATGGCCCGCACCTCGGCCGCCAGCGCCCGTAGCTGCGCCACGGCGGGAAAGCCCGCCGCACCGCGGATCTGTGTCAGCGCGCGCATCTCCGAGGCGATGCAGAACGCGTCGACCCCGCCTGCCGCCTTGCACAGCGCCGCATAGTGCAGGATGAAGCGCCGCAGGCTCCATTCCGGCGGGCCGGAATAGGCGACCGTGCCGTCACCGATGTTGAAGTCGCCGGCCGAGGCGGTACCGAAGAAGGCCTGCGCCTCGGCCTCGGCCGCCGCCGTGCCGTCGGGCGAACCTGCCTGTCCCGGCGCGACGCTCAGCGTGATGCGCCCGCGCCACGGCAGCGCCGGCTGCCCCACCGTCCCGGTCCAGGGGTCCGGCAACCCGTTGCCTTCCTGCTGATCCATCAGGATGAAGGGATAGAACATCACCCGCTTGCCGGCACCGCGCAGATGGCGGATCGCCTGAACCACCGAGGCATCGGACGGCGTACCGCCATAGATCGGCTCGCCCTCCCAACGCGGCACCTCTGCCGCACCGGCCCGGTCCAGCCCCGCGACTGACCACGGCATGTTGGCGCCATCGTGTTCGCGGCGTTCGACCTTGGGCTCCAACCGGCATGAACCGCAGCGCAGGTCGCCCCCGAACCACGACACCACGAGAGAGACCGCGCCGCAGCCCGGCAGCTCCTCGTCCAGCGCCGTGGCCGAGGTCACCAGGTCGCTCTGCCCCGACCGGCTGTGCATGTTGGCGGCCCAGAAACTGCCCGGCCCGCTGGTATAGTTCACCTGTTCGGAGGCCAGCGCGTATTCGCCGGTGCCCGGGATCAGGGCCACGCCCTTGACGATCTCGCTCAACCGTGCGGGAAATTCCGGGTCGTCGGATTGCTCGCCGCGCATCACCTCGAACGAGAACTGCGGCACCCGGTTGCCGAACGGACCTAGCGGCAGATCCTCCATCACCACATAGGCGGTGCCGCGATAGGCCGGAACCTGCCCGGCGCCCTCGACAGCCTCGATCGCCGGATCGGGCAACTGGTCGGCAGTGCCGCGATAGACGCGCATGTTCAGATCGCGCGGCGCAACCTCTTCGCCATTGGCCCAGACCCGCGGAACCGAGAGGATCTCGCCCTCGCACAGCGCCAGTGCCAGCGACACGGAATAGCTGTACTCCATGGCCCGGGTCTCGGGCTGCGTGGGACGCGGCGCGCCCTTGCCGCCACCGCCGCCCCCGGTGACCGTGGTCGTCGTGGTCTCGCGGAAATCCGAGGCCCAGATCACCTGCCCCCCCACACGCATCCGGCCGAACACGCGGGCGACCGGTGCGCCCTCGCCGGTGCGTGTCAGCCGGAACCGGTCGACCTTGCCGGTCTCGACCGCCTCGGACCCGCCGCTGCTGCCGCCCAGAAGGCGGTCGTCGATCACCCGGCCCAAGGTCGCGCCCACCGCGCGCCCGATGGCGACCGAGGACAGGCCCAGGACCGAGCCGCCGATCGACCCGCCGATGGCCGCGCCTGCCGCCGAAAGAAAGATTGTCGCCATCAGGTATCCTCCGAAGGAAATTGGAACCGCGCCACGATCCGGCGTTTCCACGGATCGCTCAGCGGGCTTTCGACCACGCCATGCCCGGAATAGGCATGGATGAAGCTGGGGGCCGATCCGACCTTCGCCAGCAGGCCCAGGTGCTTGGCCACAGCCCCGTCGCGCATCCGAAACAGCAAGACATCGCCCGGCGCGGGCGCGGCGTCGCCGCAGACCCTCAGATGGCGGCGCGCGGCCGCCCAGAGCCGCTCTTCGCCCTGCGGCTCGGACCAGTCCATAGAATAGGCGGGCGCCGCCTCGGGCTCCCGCCCGAACACCTCGCGCCAGACCCCGCGCACCAGCCCGAGGCAATCGCAGCCTGCGCCCCGCGTGGAGGCCTGGTGCCGGTAGGGTGTTCCGATCCAGCCGCGCGCGGCCCGCACGATCCTGTCCGACGCCCCCGTCATCGCCGGCTCCCGCCAGTGTTGGCCCCACTCCGCCGGGGAACGGCCATCACCCAATCCTCGCTGGGCAGGTCGGGAAACCCTTGAAAGTTCAGAAGGTTGTTGAACTTGAGGCGACAGGTCTCCATGCGTTTGTCGCACCCGGCCTCCAGGCGCACCATGTCACCCGCAGACACCTCGGCGCGGATCGGCTCCCACAGCTCGATCTCGCGGGCCCCGTCCGACAGGATCCGGTCCTGCTTGATCGAGGACCACAGCCCCGCAGCGGGGCCGTCCAGCACGCTCAACCGTCCGCGTTGAAACCAACCGGGTTCGAAATCGTCCATCTCCGCCCAACGAAAGATCCGCCGGTCCTCGACCACCTCCAGCGGCCGTTCGGTCGAAAAGCCGGGCGTGTCCAGGGAAAAGCGGCAGGACCCATCGCCCAGAACCGCCGTGCAGGGCTTCTGGTAGGTCCGCCCCTGCGGCCGGTTCAGAACCTCGGTCAGCCCGCGCAGTTCGGCCTCGAACGCAGCACCCTTGCGCCGCAACTCCCCGATAGTGCCCCGGAACTGCAGCCAGCGCACCGCCGGGTCGGCCCAGTTGACCAGCCAGGCCCGCACCTCGGCCCCGTCGAAGCGGCCCGCCTCGATATCCGCTTCCGTCACCGAGGCATCGCTCAGCAGGCCCAGTGCCTCGGTGTTGTCCACCGACAGACCGGTGCTTTGCTGCAGGGCCAGCGCGGTCAGGCCGCTATCGGCCCGAAACCGGATGGCCTCGAAATGCAGATCGGCGTCGTGATCCGTGAACCCGAATTGCCGCCCGTCCGTCCGGGTGACCGCCCAGCACCGCGCCAGTGTCGTCAGGCCGGATTCCACATGCGCCCGGAACGCCGCGTCCATCCCGCCCATCAGACCCGCACCTCGATCACCGGGACGTTCGGCACCTCGCCCGCCTGGAAACTGGCCACGCTGGTCTGGATCCGGTCGGTATCGAACCGCACGGGCACGTCGAACTCGAACCCGGCCGTGATCGCCATGCCCTCGGCCGGCGGGTCGGCAAAGGTCACCCGCCCCCGCGCGGCGTCAAGCGCATAGTCCACACCTTCGCGCAGCGCGTCCTGCTCGACCCCGACCCGCACCGTGCCGGCAACCGGCTTGACGATGGGGCGCACATAGCTGAAGTCGCCGGAACGGTAGATCTTGACCAGACCGAAGTCGGTCTCCTGCCCGTCGCCCATGCCGATCACCTGGTCATCGAACGCGACCTCACCCGATGCGGCGCAGGACTTGTAGTCCGACCAGTCCTTCCAGCGGAAGCCGAACATCTGCCCGCGCCGCGCCTCGAAGAACGCGATCAGCGCCGCGATGTCGTCGAGCGAGCGCAGCCCCAGCCCGGCGTCATAGCGGCGCCGCGAATGCGCCCAGGGCGTGTTGCGCTCTTCGTGCCCGTTGGCCAGCGTCACCACATCCGTGCGCCGCTCGGGCCCGCCGACCGAGCCGAAGCTCAGATTGGCGGGAAACCTCACCTCGTGAAAATTCATTGCCATCCCCTCAGCGGTTGCGGTTGCCACGCCCCAGGGCGCGGCTCATCTGTGCGGCGATCTGCCCCTGGCTGCGGCGGAATCCCTGGACGTCCGGCGTCGAGATGTTCATCACCACGTTGACCGGCCCGCCGCCGCCGGAATTGCGCACGCCCAGCTTGCCATCGGGTCCGCGGGCCAGCGGCATGATCGCCTCCGGCCCGGCCTCGCCCATCAGCCCGGTGCCGCCGCGCATGGGAAAGGCGACCGGCCCGCTGACCACGCCGCCCCTGGCGAAGGGCATCACCCGCCCCTGCGAGAAACTGCCGCCATCGGCAAAGGGCAACAGCCCCTCGAACAGACCTCCGACACCCTTGGCGAGCACCCCGCCCACGTGATCCGTCACCGGCTTTATCGCGGCGGAATAGGTCGTCTGGATCATCGACCGCGCCACCGTCTCCAGCGCGTCCGACAGTTTCATGCCGTCCAGAACGACCCCGTCGAAAGCCCGCCGCAGCCCCTTGGACAGGCCGCGGTCCAGCACTTCGACGTCCTTGCCCGCGGCCGCGAAACTGTCGCGCACCCGGCGCAGCTGCGCATCGAACCCCGCCGCAATGGCCGCCGCGTCGCCCAGCGTGTCGCCCAGGGCCTCGCCGCTGTCCTGAAGGTCGGAAAACCCGTCACGATCCGTCATCGCTCTCTCCTCGTTTCTCATCCGGCCAGGCCGACATCAGCGCGTTCAGCCCGGCGCGATTCAGCGGCGCGGACCCTCCACCCTGGCCCAAAAGCAGCCGCAGCTCGGCCGGAGTCAGGCGCCAGAACGCCTCGGGCCTCAGCCGCAGCCCCTGCATCCCGGCCCGCATCAGCGCGGTCCAGTCCAGCCCGCTCATGCCGCGCCCGGCACCGTGAAGGCGCGCGCCAGCAGTTCCGCCGCCGCCCGCGCCGCAGCCACCGGGCCGCCCGCGATCTCGGCCGTCATCAGCGCCTCGCGGCTCACCTCCTCGCCACCGCCGCGCAGCCCGGCCAGCAACAGCGCCAGCACATCGCGGCTGGAAAACCCGCCGCCCTCGAAGCGCTGCACCAACTCGACCAGGGAACCGCTCTCCAGCGCCGTCTCCAGCTCGGCCAGCGCGCCCAGCGTCAGCTTCATCACCCGCCGCCGCCCGTCGATGACCAGCGCCACCTCACCCGTCCACGGATTGGCCATGGCTCAAAGCGCCGTGAAGGTCAGCGCGCCGGCACTGGCCAGCGACATCTCATAGGTCGCCTCGCCATTGTGGCTGCCGGCATATTCGATCGCCGTGACCTGGAACGGCCCCTCGACCACGCCGAAATCGGGGATGATGACCTGAAAGTCCGGCATCTCGCCGTCAAAGAACAGCTGCCGCGCCCGCTCGTCGGTATTGGCGTCCTTGAACACGCCCGAGCCGGAGATCGCCGCCGATTTCACACCCGCCCCCGACAGCAGCTCGCGCCAGCCGCCCTGGCTCTCCAGGCTGGTGACATCGACGGTCTCGGCGTTGAAGCTCACGCGCGTCGCGCGCAGCCCCGCGACGGTCTCGAACAGACCGCCGCCATTCATGTCGACCTTGACCAGCAGGTCCTTTCCGTTCTGGGCACCCATATGCTCTCTCCTAGGATTTGATCAGTTGTCTTCCACGCGGGCACGAAACCGCAGGTCGATGCGCCGCAACCGCCGCGCCGCCCCTGTCCGCCGGGCCGAGGCGCGTTCGAACCGCAGCCCCACGAGGCGCCCGCGGCTCAGGCCGAGTGGCGCGTCCTCCAGCGCATCGCAGATGGCGCCAGCCAGGGTCTTGGCCGCGCCGAACCCGGCCGCGTCCGTGACCACGGACACCGTGAACCGGTGCCACGCCGCGGCGCCGGTGCCATCCGACGCATCGCGCACCTCCTCGGGACCGAGCGTCACATAGGTCGCCGGCAATTCGCCCGGCGGCAGCGCGTCATAGATCGCACCGCCGACCTGATCGCCGACGCCCGCATCCGCCATGAGATGCTGATAGACCGCCGCCTGCAGCGCCGCCGAAACGCCATAACTCATGCCGCCACCTCCTCGTCCGCGAAACAGGTCAGGTAGCGGCCCGCCGGGTCGTGCTCGGCCACCGCCCGGATGACATAGATCCGCCCGTCTCCTGTGAGACGTTGATCCGGCGCAGGCCGCATGGACGAGCCCACCGGCGCACCGCGCAGCACGATCCGGAAGCGCGTGCGCGATACCGGCATCCCGGCCTCCGCCCGTTCACCGCCGCTGCCGCGGACACTCACGTGGGTCCAGACCGTGCCCAGGGGCGCCCAGCTTTCGACATAGCCACCCGCGCCATCCGGCACCCGCGTCGGGGCCTCCAGCACCAGCCGGCGGTTGAGATGCGGCGCCTTCATCGCGCCGCTCCCAGACCAAACCGCAGCACCCGATAGCGCTGGATCAGGCTGGTGACACCGAACGGCATGCAGCCATCGCCCAGCGCCGTCTCTGCCCGGTACTCGTAGTAATGCGCCGCCAGCAGCAGCACAGCCTGGCCAAGATCGGCGGGCAATGCGCCCCAATCCGGCGCCATCCCGGCCACCAGCCCGATGCGCAGTTCGCCGCCCAGGGGCACCGACGGCAGCAGCGCACCGGTCGGGCGCAGGCGCGGCCGCTGGCTATCCTTCTCCAGCCGATAGGCAGACGCCGCCACAGCGGTCTCGGCACCCAGGGCATCCACCAGAACCATCCCTGCCACAGACCGAACCGGCACCACCGGCAGCAGCACGCCCGCACGATCCCGCCAACCGGTCAGGGTCCAGGAGAACTCCCGTTCGATCAGAACCTTGCCGGTGCGCGCCTCGATGGCCGCGATGGCCGCCCGCAGGAAGCCCCGCAGCACCTCGTCCTGCACGTCATCCTCGGCGAATCCCGATCCCAGCCGCAAATGCGCCTTGAACTCGGCCACCGGCAGCGCCGCATCGGGTACGGTGGTCTCTTCGATCAACATCATCCAATCACTCCGCAAGCGCGCGCCCCTCCGGGCCGCCTGTTGTTCTGCTTGACTGCGGACGCCTGCCGGACCCCACGTTGCTCGGACGGAGGGGAGCAGCTAGACAACGCGGGGCCGAACCCCGACACGCGCCCGCACCCGGGGCCGGTTTCCCGGCCCCTGCCCGGCCCGCCTAGGCGGTGCCGAATTTCAACAGCTTGATCGCGGCGAAGTCGCTCACGTCGCCGCCGACGCGCTTGGTGGCATAGAACAGGACATGCGGCTTGGCGCTGAACGGGTCGCGCAGAACGCGCAGGTCGGGCCGCTCCGCAATGGTGTATCCCGCGCGGAAATCCCCGAACGCGATCGAGAAACTGCCGTCGCTGGCATCCGGCATGTCCTCGGCGATCACCACCGGATAGCCCATCAGCCGCGCCGGCTCGCCGGCGGCCAGACCATCGGACCACAGGAAGCGGCCATCGGCATCCTTCAGCTTGCGCACGTGTCCCGCGGTCTTCGAGTTCATCACGAATGTGCCGTTGGCGCGGTACTGCGCGCCCAGCGCATAAACCATGTCGACGATGGCATCGGCATCGACACCGCCGGAGATTCCGGTCGGGACATAGCCCAGATTGCCCCAGTTCCAGACATCGTTGTCCACCGTGGCATGGGTCAGGAACCCGCGCGGCTTGTTGACGCCATCGCCATTGATGAAGGCGTCGGCCTCAGCCCGCGCGAACTTGTCCGCGATGCGCCCGGCCAGCCAGCCCTCGATATCGAAGGCGCTGTCATCCAGCAGGCGCTGGCTCGCCTTGGGCAGCGCGCTCAACTCGTGCAGCGGGATCGAGATGCGGTCGATCGACGGCGTCCCGGTCTCGGCGGCGGGGCTGGTTTCATCGGCCCAGCCGGCGCCCACATCCGTATGGTCGATCAGAACGTCGAAGGAGTTGGCCTCGACATTGGCGACGCTGGCAATCGACCGGATCGACGCGGTGGATTTCAGCACCGACTTGACCGTGTCGGCGGTCTGCGGATCGACCAGATAGCCGCCATCGCTGTTCACCGCCGAGGACAGCGACTTGCCCTCCAGTTCCAGGCCGCGCAGACCGTCATCGTCGCCCGAGCGCAGATAGGCGTTGAACGCCTTCTGATGCGGCGCGCCGGTATCGGTCGCGGCGGCCAGGTGCGGCCGCGCCGCGGTTTGAGTTTTTCGATCCAGCATGGTCACTCGCTCTTCCGTTTGTTGAAGTCTGCTTTGGATTTCACCTTGAAACCCCTTGAATTCATTGACGAACCGGCTGATCGCCTGCTTCGCCTCCTGAACCGGGGACATATCCTCGCCGGCCAAGGCCGCCTGCTCGGTCTTGCTCATCTGCACATCCCTTTCCCTGGACGGTGTTCCGGCGGGCTATCGCCGCGCCAATTCCTGCCGGGCCCCGTTCAGCACCTCGGCAATGCTGCGCCAGGTGTCGTCGGTCTCGGGCTCACAGCCCTTTGCCGCCACCCGCGCACTGGGCAGCATCGGGAACGTCACCAGCGACACCTCCCAAAGCTCCAGTTCGGTCAAGAGCCTGCGGCCCTTGTCATCCTTGCCGGCCTTGCGTGTCCGGTATCCGATGGACAGCCCGTCGATGGCGCCGGCGGCGATCAGTGCGGCCGCCTCGCGCCCCTTCTGCGTGGCCTCCAGCAGCCGGCCCTTGACCCACAGGCCCGTGCCGTCCTCGCGCACCTCGTCCCACACGCCGATGGGTTGCGCCGGGTCGTGCTGCCAGAGCATCTTGACCCGCTGCCCCAGCCGCCCCAGCGCCCGCAACGAGCTGCGGTAAGCGCCCTTCCCGACGATGTCACCGCCCTGGTCGGCCTGCCCGAACAGGCTGGCATACCCTTCGATCACCGCTCCGTCGGTGACGGTCAGCCCGTCTCCGAACCGCGCGAACTTGTGTTCCAGTCCCGTGTCCATTCGCCTGAACACCTCCATACAACTCATTGAAATATCATGGTGTCACGACCAGAAGGGACTGAAACGCCTGGGCCAGGACCACTGCTACGACCCCATAGACCGCCAGCCACAGCCGCTTCTCCAGCCGCGCCAGCACCGCCTCCAGCTGATCCAGCCTGCGGCACAGGTGCTCGTGCTGGATCGCGACCACCCGTTCATGCGCGGCCAGCTTCAGACCCGGCGCACAATCGAACGGCGCGTATCCGGGCCCATCAGCCATCCTCCGGCTCCGGCAGCGCCGGCAGGCCCAGCAGCGCGCGCTTCTCGGCAGTGCTCAGGAAGTCGGCCGCCGCAACCCGCGCCCATTGCGCATCGCGCTCGGCCGCCAGCGCCGGCACCTGGTCCAGGTCGGGCTTGAGCTCCAGCGCCGCGCCGGCGATCCCCGACAACCACTCCGACAGCGCCGCCGCCACCCGCGTCACCAGGGGCAGGACGGTCAGGCGATAGAATGCCCGGTTGGCCTCCTGGTAGTTCGAATAGGTCGCGTCACCCGGGATCCCCAGCAGTATCGGTGGGACACCGAAGGCCAGCGCGATCTCGCGGGCGGCGGCTTCTTTGGTCTTCTGAAACTCCATGTCCGAGGGCGAAAAGCCCATCGGCTTCCAGTCCAGGCCGCCTTCCAGAACCATCGGCCGCCCGGCATTGCGCGCACCGCGATAGTTGGCCTCGATCTCGTCACTCAGGCGGCGGAACTGATCCTCGGCCATCGCGCCCTGCCCGTCGCCACCGGTCCAGACCAGCGCGCCCGAGGGCCGGGCGGCATTGTCCAGCAAGGCCTTGGACCAGCGCGACGCGCTGTTGTGCACGTCCAGTGCCATCGCAGCGGCCTGCATCGGCGACAGGCCGTAGTGGTCGTCCTGGGGGTGAAAAAACTTGATATGGCAGATCGCATCACGGTCGTACCGGTGCGACTTGCCGCCGACCGAATAGACATAGCCGACCGGCCAGCCATCGTCGCCCGGCACCACCCGCATCCGGTCCGACCGCAGTACATGCAGCTCGACCGGCACCCCCGTCTCGCCCGGCACCGCCTCGACATAGGCGTTGCCCGACAGCAGCAGCTGCCCGAACAGCGCCTCCAGCAGTTCGGCCTTGCCCTGTGCGGCGTTGGGCCGCCGGATCAACGACAGGACCGGATGGGTGTCATAGCGCTGCGCGGCATCCTGCAACACCAGCGGCAGCGCCGCCGCCGCCTCCGAGATCAGCTTGACCGACCGGAACCCGACCGGGTTGCCCGCAAACCCCGTGCGTGTCAGCGATCCGGTGTCGCGCGGAGACCAGGCCACCCGGCCGGAATCCTGCAGGGCCACGACCGGCCCAGAGGCGCTCGCCTTGGCCTCCGGCACCGCGTCGCTGCTGCCCCGCCGCAGGAAATCAAATACCATCTGTCACGCTCCTATCTGCTCACCACCGCACCATCCGGCGTGTTGGGATCGTTATCCCGCAAAGACGTTGACACCGGTGAAAGCCACCGCACGGCGCTGCCGCAACGCCCCGGAAAAACGAAAAACGGGCGCCCCGAGGGACGCCCGCTCCGTGCCAGGCTCTTGTTCGATCCAGATTAGAGCACGCGCACCCGCGGCTGCCGGATCCGCGCCGCCGGCGCGATCATCAGCTCGTGCAGGGCCCAGACCAGCGCATCGACCCGGTCGGGCGAGCCGGGCCCCTCGTATCCGCGCGCGGTCATCAGGCACATCTGCTCTTCCAGCTCGGCCAGACCGCCCAGGTGCCGCACCCGCCCCTGCTCATAGAGCGCCGCCACCGGCTCGGCCCGCGCCACCTTGCCCCGCGCCGCGTGCACCGCCTTGTAAGGCACCAGCGGATCGACCTGCCGCAGCACCTCTTCCACCAGCTTGCCGCCCTGGTTGACCTCGGCCACCAGCCGTTCCGCCCCGAACCGATCACGTGCCGCAACGGCCGCGCGCGCCCAGCCCGCAGGCCCCACGCCCTGCACCGTGCAATCGGCCAGCACATAGGCCCGCCAGTCCTGCGGCGGCCCCTGAAGCTGCGCCCCCACGACCACGATCCCGCAGGCATCGGCCCGGGCATCACCGCTTACCGACGGATCCAGCGCCACCACCACCCGGTCCAACGCCGGCGCCCGCGCCACCCGCGCGCCCTCCAGCATCGCCGTGGTCCACAGCGCCCCCTCGGCATCAGCCAGCAGCACGCCGTCCAGTTCCTGCCGCCCCAGCCGAGTCCCGGCATAGCGCGCCCGCACCTCCTCCAGGAACGACGCCGCCAGGTTGGCCCGGTTCGCCTCGGTCGGCGCATGGGTCTGCACCGTCGAAGGCACGGCCAACAGATCCTTCAACACTTTCACGTTGCGCGGTGTCGTCGTTACGCAGACCCGCGGATCCTCGCCCAGCCGCAACGCAAATTGCAGCATGTCCCAGGTCTCACCGCCCTTCTTCCACTTGGCCAGCTCGTCCACCCAGGCCGCGTCGAATTGCGGCCCGCGCAACCCTTCCGGGTCCTGTGCCGAAAAGGCCTGCGCCTCGGCGCCATTGGGCCAGATCAGCTTGCGCTCGGTGGCCTTCCAGCGCGGGCGGCGGTCGGGGGGCGAGCACTGCAGGATTCCGCTGTCCCCGAACACCATCACGTCGCGCACCTGGTCATGGGTCTCGCCCACAAGCGCCACGCGCCGCGACCGGCCGCGGTCCAGCGGGCGCGCGCCTTCGACCTGATCGCGCACCCATTCCGCCCCGGCGCGCGTCTTGCCCGCGCCACGGCCGCCCAGGATCACCCAGCTCCGCCAATTCCCCTCGGGCGGCAGCTGATGCGGCAGCGCCCAAAACTCGAACAGGAAAGGGAGGGCACACAGCCCTCCCTCCCCGATGTCACTCAGAAACCGGTCGCGCACCGCAGCAGGCGCGCAGGCGAGCCAGCCGGCACCCGACCTCAACCCGGGCGGCGTCAAGGTCGAGCGCGTATCCTCCCTGTGCGATTCCGGCCTGTCGGTTGTATTGTTCGGCAAGTTGCGCCTCCACGGTCTGGCAGTTGCGGATCAGGCTCTGCACCTGTCCGAACTGCTTTGTTGCGCCAGCAAGTTCAGCATCCTCCCCGGCCACAATCTGACGGCGCAGGTCTTCTGCCGCTTGCCTCAGACCTCGAATGGACTCGTGAATCGACCGCAGCAACTCGGCCGTCTCGAGGATTCGCTCCTCCGGGGTAATCAAAGTCATGTGTGCTCGTGACCTCATGCGAGAGTGATCTCCGCACGAGAGACATGAAAAAACGGCCACCGGGGTCACCCCCGGGGCCGTTTGCCCACGTCCTCTAGCATGACACAACCTATACGCGACAAGGCGCGCAGAGTCAAGCTCTTCCGCAACAGGCGCAACACTTAACCGTCCGGAATGATTACCGAATTCTTACGAATACCCGGCGATAGGCCTCCGCCAGACCGCCTCAGTTGCCCGAACTCTGCTGCTCGGCCTCGATCTGGCGCCACTTGGCGACGTTGCGATTGTGTTCCTCCAGGGTTTCGGCAAAGGCGTGCCCGCCACTGCCATCGGCCACGAAGAACACGTATTCCGTCTCGTCCGGGTTCACCGCAGCCTCCAGGCTCGCAACCCCCGGATTGGCGATCGGCGTTGGCGGCAACCCTTCGATCACATATGTATTCCAGGGCGTTGCACGGCGCAGCTCACTTTGCCTCAACCCGCGCCCCAACACGCCCTGGCCCTTGGTGACCCCATAGATCACCGTCGGGTCGGTCTGCAGGCGCATGCCCTGGCGCAGGCGGTTCACAAAGACGCTGGCCACCTGGCCACGCTCTTCCGGCACGCCGGTTTCCTTCTCGATGATCGACGCCAGGATCAGCATCTCCTCGGGAGTCGAGATCGGCAGATCAGACTGCCGGGTTTCCCACGCCGCGTCGATCCGCGCCCGCTGGCGGCTCTGCATCTGGTCCAGAAGCGCGGCGCGTTCGGCCCCATCCACGACCTCGTAGCTGTCGGGCGCCAGCATGCCCTCGGCGGGCACCTCCGCCACTTCTCCCGACAGGGCGTCCCACGCCTTCAGCGCCTCGACCACCTGCCAGCTGGTGACCCCCTCGGCCAGGGAAATGCGATACCGCGTGTCGGACTTCTCGCGCTTTTCTGCATAGACCGGCGGGATGTCCTCGGCGTTGGGATCGAACTCGACCAGCTCGACATAGGCCTGCGTGGCGGGGTCCAGCTCGCGCACCTCGGCGGTCTGACGGGTGACGCCGATGCGATAGACGATCTCGGTGCCGCATGTGCTGGCACCGGCGCGGGTGATCTGTTCGATGATCTCGTCCATGGACGAGCCTTCGCGGATCAGGAAACTGCCCGCCTTCAACTGCCCGGTCTTGTCCGAATACTGCGCACCCAGTCGAAAGATCGTGGCGCTGCTGACCGCCCCATCCTCCTGCAATTCACGGCTCACCCGCGTCATGGTCGAGCCACGCTCGACCCGCAGGCAGATCGGCTCGTCAAGCGGCCCGCTGGCGGTGAACTGATTCTGCCCCCACACCAGCAGCCCCGCCAGCAGAAAGAGGCCGACCGCCAGGACGGTCAGCATGTTCGAGGCCAGCGCCCGCCACATCAGCTGACCTTCCCGAAAATCACGCTTGCATTGGTGCCGCCGAACCCAAACGAGTTCGACAGCGCAAAGTCGATCTTGCGCTCCCGCTTGGCGTTGGGCGCCAGATCCACCGGCGTCTCGACTGCCGGATTGTCCAGGTTGATCGTCGGCGGGGCGACCTGGTCGCGGATCGCCAGGATCGAAAAGATCGCCTCGATCGCGCCGGCTGCACCCAGAAGGTGCCCGGTCATGGATTTGGACGAGGACATGGTCACGTTTCCGGCATGGTCGCCCAGCATGCGCTCCACAGCGCCCAGCTCGATCGTGTCGGCCATGGTCGAGGTGCCATGCGCATTGATATAGTCGATATCCGTGGGTTCCAGCCCGGCACTGGCCAGGGCCGCGCGCATCGACCGCTCGGCGCCATCGCCATCCTCGCTGGGTGCGGTGATGTGATAGGCGTCGCCCGACATGCCATAGCCCTTGACCTCGGCATAGATCTTCGCACCGCGCGCCTTGGCGTGCTCGTAATCCTCCAACACCACGACACCGGCGCCCTCACCCATCACGAACCCGTCGCGGTCCTGGTCATAGGGGCGGCTCGCGGCCTTGGGGTCGTCGGCGTACTTTGTGCTCAGCGCCTTGCAGGCATTGAAGCCGGCGATGCCGATCTCGCAGATGCAGCCCTCGCCGCCACCGGCGATCATTACGTCGGCGTCGCCGGCACGGATGATCCGGCTGGCGTCTCCGATGGCATGGGCGCCTGTCGAACAGGCCGTCACCACCGAATGGTTCGGCCCCTTGAACCCGAACCGGATCGACACCTGCCCCGAGGCCAGGTTGATCAGCGCACCGGGAATGAAGAAGGGCGACACCCGGCGTGGACCCTTCTCCTTGATCATCACTGCGGTGTCGGCGATCGAGCCCAGCCCGCCGATGCCCGACCCGATCAGAACGCCGGTCCGCAGCCGGTCGGCCTCGTCCTCGGGCGTCCAATCGGCATCGCGGCAGGCCATTTCGGCCGCGGCGATGGAATAGAGGATGAAGTCCTCGATCTTGCGCTGTTCCTTGGGCGGCATCCAGTCATCGGGATTGAACGTCCCGTTGCTGCCGTCCCCACGCGGAACCTCGCAGGCATAGGTTGTGGTCACGCCCGACGCCACCGCGTCGAAACGGGTGATCGGGCCCGCCCCCGACTGGCCGGCCAAAAGCCGCGTCCAGGATTCCTCGACCCCGCTGGCCAATGGGGTGATGAGCCCCAGACCGGTAACAACGACTCTGCGCATGAAGTGCCTCTTGCCTGCTTGCCTTTACGAGAAACGCTCTTACCGCGCCCGGGGGGCCGGGGGCAAGGGGCCGCACCGTTCAGCGGCGCCCGCCGGCCCGGGCCGGGATGCCGCCGCCGTGCCTTCGCGTATGGCTGGTTCTGGCGCGCTCAGCGGAATTCCGCTACCGGCTCGCGGGCCGATCCCGCCACCTCCAGCGCCTGTTCCAGCGTGATCGACTTGTTGAACAGCGCCCTGCCCACAAGCGCGCCCGAGATATTCGGGATATAGGCCAGTCGCGAAATGTCGTCGACGTTGCGAACCACGCCGCTGGCGATGACCGGGGTGCGGGAATGCGCCGCCAGACCCGAAATCAGCCCCAGCTGCGCTTCGACCTCGGCCATGTCGCTGTCGATGTCGGTGACGATGATCGCGGCAAAGGGCGCCGCTTCGAACGCGTCGATGAACGCTTCGGGCGCAAAGGCGCTTTCGGTGCGCCAGCCCTCGGTCATCACGCTGCCCTTCCAGACATCGACCGCCAGGACGATCTGATCGGGATGCCACTTGGCCAATTCCTTGACCAGCGCCGGATCGCGCGCCGCCAGCGTTCCGACAACGACGCGGCCCGCGCCACGGTCGATCCAATGCTCGACCGTCTCCCGCCGGCGCATGCCGCCGCCCAACTGGACCGGTATGCCGACCGACCGGATGATCTCCTCGACCAGGTCCGCATTGGCATCGCTGCCCTCGATCGCGTCGAAATCCGTCAGGTGCATCCATTCCGCCCCGGCCGCCGCCCAGGCGCGGGCGGTCTCGACCGGATCGACATGCCACAGCATGGCCGCCTCAAGCCGCCCCTTGTCCAAAGTCACACAACGCCCCTTCCGGAGCTCCATCGTGGGGTAGATCCTCATCGGCCGCTTCCTCCGCTAGCCTCGCCGTTCTTCGACCAGCCTAGCATACAGCGGACCGAGTCGCGCACTGCGTCAGTTTCGGCACCTTCCGATCGATTTGCGGCCTGCGCGGTCAGTCGCCGACAGGCGGCCCCTTGCGAAAGTGGAGTTCCACCGGCGTCCCGGCAAATTCGGCCTCGCGCATCCGGCGATAGCCCAGCTTTTCCGCCAGTTTCTTCGACGGCGCATTGCCGGCATCGATCATCGCCACCAGCGGGCCGGGAATCACCCGGTCGAACCAGTCATGCGCCGCCTGCGCCGCCTCGAAACCCAGACCGGCGCCCTGCGCCTCGGGGCTCAGCACCCAGCCGGCCTCGGGATGGGGATCGAAATCGTCGCCCAGCGACCGGTCCTCGAAGAAGAACCCCGCCTGGCCCACCATGCGCCGGTCGCTCTGCCGCACGATGGCCCATTGACCAAAGCCGGTCATCTGCCAATGGCCCGCGTTGCGCAGAAAGGCGGTCCACGCCTCGCCGCGGCTTTTCGGGCTGACGCCGATCTGGCGCACGACATCCGGGTCCGACCAGATCTGCGCAAAGCGCTCGAAATCCTCGGGCCGCATCCCGCTCAGCGTCAGCCGCGCGGTGTTGATCATCGGTATGGATCGGATCATTGCTCGCCGGTCCGTGTTCTGCCTCAAGAGAACCGTGACGGCAGCCGGGCCGGTCGGTCAAGCCCGTTTCGCGGCGTCCGGTCCCGGCTGATGCGCATTCACCCGCATCCGGGCACCCCCGCAAAGAAAAACGGCGCCTCCCGAAGGCGGCGCCGTTTTCGATTACTGCGGTCGCGCTGCGTTTACGACGCTTCCTTAATGAACTTCACGGCGTCGCCGAAGGTCTGGATGGTTTCGGCCGCATCGTCGGGAATCTCGATGCCGAATTCCTCTTCGAAGGCCATGACCAGTTCCACGGTATCCAGGCTGTCGGCGCCGAGGTCGTCGATGAAGGACGCGTTCTCGGTGACCTTGTCCTCTTCCACGCCCAGGTGCTCAACCACAATCTTCTTCACGCGGTCTGCGACGTCGCTCATGTCAATTCCTCATTCCTGCGGGGCCGATCTGGCCCGGTTCTGCCCTTGCCCGCACGGGGTGGCTTGGTTGCCCGTTCCGGGCGGTTGGGACCCCGGCGAACCGGGGATTTTCGGACGACCGTGCCGGCCTGCCCTTGCGAAAGATGCGCCGCCTATAGCACAGTCCGCAGCAGAGGCAAACGCTTTCGCGCAGCCTCCGGCGCGGCTGCCTACAGCATCGCCATGCCGCCGTTTACGTGCAAGGTCGCACCGGTAACATACCCCGCTTCGGGGCTGGCCAGGTAGACCACGGCGGCGGCCACCTCACCGGCCGAACCCATCCGGCCGGCCGGGATCTTGACCATCAGACCCGCCTTCTGCTCGTCGGTCAGCTTGCTGGTCATCGCGGTCTCGATAAAGCCCGGCGCGACGGAATTGACGGTGATTCCCCGGCTCGCCACCTCATAGGCCAGCGACTTGCCCATGCCCGCCATACCGGCCTTGGCCGCGGCATAATTCGCCTGTCCGGGGTTGCCGATCGAGCCCACCACGGACGAGATGTTCACGATCCGGCCCCAGCGCGCCTTCATCATGCCGCGCAAAACGCCCCGGCTCAGACGCATGGCCGAGGTCAGGTTCACTTCCAGCACCTGCGCCCATTCGTCGTCCGACATCCGCATGAACAGGTTGTCGCGGGTGATGCCGGCATTGTTGACCAGGATGCCCACCGACCCCATCGCCTCGGCCGCCTGTTTCGGCAGCGCCTCGACCGCGTCGGCGTCGCTCAGATTGCACGGCAGCACATGGGCGCGTTCGCCCAGTTCCGCCGCCAGCGCCTCCAGCGGTTCCTGCCGCGTGCCCGACAGGCCGACGCTGGCGCCCGCCGCGTGCAGGCCGCGGGCGATCTCGGCCCCGATACCGCCGGATGCGCCGGTGACCAGGGCCGTCTTTCCACTCAGATCGAACATGTCTTTCAGTCTCCCCGCCGCCGCCGCGGCTTCTCGCTTGCAGATAAGGGTCGCGTCACGCCGGTCCGGCGGCCGCGCTTTGCACATCTTCCGGTGTGCCCACGGCTTTGCAGGCAATGGTACGGTCAATCTTGCGGATCATGCCGGACAGGGCCTTGCCGGCACCGATTTCCCAGACCTCGTCGACCCCCTGGGCCGCCATGTACTGCACGCTCTCGCGCCAGCGCACCGATCCGGTGATCTGCTCGACCAGCAAGCCGCGGATCACCTCGGGATCGCTCACCGCCTCGGCGCGCACATTGGCCACCAGCGGGACCGCCGGCGCGGCGATCGAGACATCGGCCAACGCCGCGGCCATCTCCTCGGCGGCGGGCTGCATCAGCGCGCAGTGGAAGGGCGCGCTCACCGGCAGCATGACCGCCCGCTTCGCGCCCCGCTCCTTGGCGATTGTCGCGGCACGTTCCACCGCCGCCTTGGCCCCCGAGACGACCACCTGGGTCGGATCGTTGTCATTGGCGGCCTGGCACACCTCGCCCTGGGCCGCCTCCTCGGCCACGGCGCGCACGGCCTCCAGGTCCAGGCCCAGGATCGCCGCCATCGCACCCTCGCCCACCGGCACCGCGCTTTGCATCGCCTGCCCGCGTGTGCGCAACAGCCGCGCCGTGTCGGCCAGCGAGATCGCCCCCACCGCCGCAAGGGCCGAATATTCGCCTAGCGAATGACCGGCGACGAAGGCCGCCCGGTCCACCGCCACGCCCTCGGCCTCAAGCGCGCGCATCGCCGCCACCGAGGTCGCCATCAGCGCCGGCTGCGCGTTCTGCGTCAGGGTCAGATCGGCGATGTCGCCCTCCCAGATCAGTGCGCTCAACGCCTCGCCCAGCGCCGCATCGACCTCGTCGAACACCGCGCGCGCGGCGGGATATGCCTCGGCAAGCGCGCGCCCCATGCCAATGGTCTGCGCCCCCTGCCCCGGAAAAACGAAAGCGACTGTCATTGCTGCCCCTTGCCTCAACCCGTCCGAAAACCACGTTCCCGCCCGTGTAGACAACCCGCGCGCGGCGCACAAGATCTGCATGCCGGCACAATGCCAGTTCGGCCGCGCCCATTGCCGCGGCACCAGCCCGCCGGCAAGCTGACCCGGCGCAGAATGACCCGGAGCCCGCAATGCCCCTTGCCAACACCACCCGCAGCTATGGCAGTGTCGCCAAGTGGTTCCACTGGCTGACTGCCCTGCTGGTCCTCACCAACCTGCCGTTGGGGAAGATCGCAAACACCATGGCACAGTCGCTGCGCGACCCTTCCACAGTGGCCAGCGAAGAGCTGCTGACCCGCACCGCGCTGCTCTTCTCGCTGCACAAGACGCTGGGTGTCGCGATCTTCGCGGTGGCGCTCGCGCGCATCCTCTGGGCGATCACGCAGACACATCCCGGCCCACTCAACGCCCACAGGCGGCCCGAGGTGCTGCTGGCGCAGACCGTGCACTGGCTGCTCTATGGCTCGCTCGTCCTGGTTCCGCTCAGCGGCTGGATCCAGCATGCCGCAACCAGCGGTTTCGCGCCGATCCTGTGGCCCCTGGGTCAGGACCTGCCGCTCGTGCCAAAGGATCCGGCCCTGGCCAAGCTGACCGGCGGGCTGCACCGTGTGCTGATCTGGGCGCTGGCCGGGGCCATCCTGCTGCACGTGGCCGGCGCGCTGAAACATCACTTCATCGACCGCGACGCCACGCTCGGGCGCATGTTGTCGGGCGGCGGCGCACCCGAACCCGCACCGATGCCACGCAGCCTAGTGCCGGCCCTGGCCGCCCTGGCGGTCTGGGCCGCGGTGATCGTAATCGGGGCCGCTCAGGGCCTCTACCAAACGCCCGCAGTCTCCGGCGGCGCCGCTCAGGCTGCCGAGCCTGCCCGCCCGGCCGCATCCGCCTCGGACTGGCAGGTGACGGATGGCACACTGTCGATGACCGTGACCCAGATGGGCACCCCGCTCACCGGACAATTCTCCGACTGGACCGCGGACATCACGTTCGAGCCCGTTGCGACCACCGGCCCGGCAGGGCAGGTGCAGGTCAGGGTCGCGATCGCCTCGCTGTCGCTGGGCTCGGTCACCTCCGATGCGCTGGGGCCCGGCTTCCTCGAGGCCAGCCAGTTTCCCACCGCGCGCTTCATCGGCCAGATCCTGAAGACCGAAACCGGATACGAGGCCCACGGCCCCCTGACCCTGCGCGACCAAAGCGTCGACATCGTCCTGCCGTTCGATCTGCAGATTCAGGACGGGGTTGCGACGATGGCCGGAAACCTGACGCTGGACCGGCGCGACTTCGGGGTTGGCGCCCAGGTCGGCGACGCGGCGACGCTGGGCATGCAGGTGGTGGTCGAGGTCGCCCTCACCGCCGCCCGCAAGCCCTAGAACCAGGAACCGCAAACGAAAACCGCCGAACCAATGGCCCGGCGGTTGTTGCGTCGGCTGCGGTCAGGTCGGCGGCAAGCATGGTGGACTTGATTGCGTGGTCTCCTGTTGGATGGCGGGTGCTGCATGACTGGCCGAAATCACCGCGACATCCCACAAGAAATGCGCCGCCCGAAGGCGGCGCGAAGTCCACATCAGCCAACAGCCTGTACGATCAGGTGAACAGGTGTCAGGCGGCCGAGTGTGCCAGCCCGTTCAGCTGCGTGCGCAGGGCGTGGCGAATCTCCGGCGTCTCGATCGGCAGGCGCATCAGCACCGAGCCGTCCATGTCGTAAAGCTCCATGAAGCAGTCCGAGAACTTGACGCTGCCCAGGCTGTCATAGCCCCGGCGCAGCACCGTCTGCGGCCGGCCCCGGGCATTCTTCTGCAACACCCGGACCTCGCGGCGGATCGGGTCGAAATAGGCGTCGGGCTGGTTGTGCTCGTGATGGACCATCAGCAGGGCCAGGCCAACCAGGAAGAAGAAGACCGAGACGCCCAGCTTCATCAGCGCGGTCTCGGGCATCACGCTGGAGCCCGGCAGGATCCACAGCCCGGCCGATCCCAGGATCAGCGCGGTCCCGACGATCCGCAGCAGGACCTTGCGCACCGGCCAGTTGGCCGCGAATGTGATGGTCAGCGGCACCGACTCCTCGAAGGAAGGCAGGGCCACGGCGTTCTTCATTACGTCCTGTCTTACGGCTGTCATTTTTCTCGCGTCCCGTCAGGCTGTTCTTGTTACGCCGGGTATCTCGTCCCGACGCGTTCAACCTTCGGTAAACAAAAAGACCGAAATGGGGCAGGCAGGGGGTAATTGGACGACCGGCGCAACCGGCGCCGCCACCTTCCTGCCACAAGGCCGGAACGCGGTGTCACAAGGGCCGCGGGGGCTTGCGTGTGGCGCGCAGGCGTGTATATGGGCACGGCCCTTCGCATCTTTCGTTTTTCCGCGCAGTCTCTCGTGGCCGGGTCGCGAAAGGGCCAAAGACCCTGCCTATGAAATGCGCCTTGACAGAAACAGGAGTTCACATGCCGCTTTACGAGCATGTCATGATTGCGCGTCAGGACCTGTCCAACACGCAAGCCGAAGGTCTGGTCGAACATTTCGGCACCGTTCTGGCCGACAACGGCGGTTCGCTGGTCGACAGCGAATACTGGGGCGTCAAGACGATGGCCTACAAGATCAACAAGAACCGCAAGGGCCACTATGCCTTCCTGCGCACCGACGCGCCCGCCGGCGCCGTGCAGGAGATGGAGCGCCTGATGCGCCTGCATGACGACGTGATGCGCGTCCTGACCATCAAGGTCGACGAGCACGCCGAGGGCCCTTCGGTCCAGATGCAGAAGCGCGACGAGCGCGACGGCCGCCGCGACCGCCGCTGACCCACGCCTGAAGAAAGGAACTGACAATGGCTGCAAAACCGTTTTTCCGCCGCCGCAAGGTCTGCCCCTTCTCGGGCGACAATGCACCCAAGATCGACTACAAGGACACGCGCCTGCTGCAACGCTACGTTTCCGAGCGCGGCAAGATCGTGCCCTCGCGCATCACTGCCGTGTCGTCGAAAAAGCAGCGTGAGCTGGCCCGGGCGATCAAGCGCGCCCGTTTCCTCGCCCTGCTGCCCTATGCCGTGAAGTAAGGAGAGCGATCATGCAAGTTATCCTTCTGGAACGTGTGGCCAAGCTGGGCCAGATGGGCGATGTCGTCGACGTCAAGGCCGGATTCGCCCGCAACTACCTGCTGCTGCAGGGCAAGGCGCTGACCGCCTCGAAAGAGAACATCGCCGCCTTCGAAGACCAGAAAGCGCAGCTGGAAGCCCGCAACCTGGAATCCCGCAAGGAAGCCGAGGCCCTGGCCGAGCGTCTTGACGGTCAGCGGTTCGTGGTGATCCGCCAGGCGTCCGACGGTGGCAACCTCTACGGTTCGGTGAGCACCCGCGACGCCGCCATGGTGGCGACCGAGGCCGGCTATTCGATCGACCGCAAGCAGGTGCTGATCCGTCAGCCGATCAAGGAACTGGGCCTGCACGACGTCGAAGTGCACCTGCACCCCGAGGTGATGGTCAACATCACGCTGAACGTCGCCCGCTCGCCGGAAGAGGCCGAGCTGCAGGAATCGGGCAAGTCGATTCAGCAGCTGGCCGCCGAGGAAGAGGCCGAGGCCGAGTTCGAGATCGCCGAGCTGTTCGACGACATCGGCAGCGCCGCCTCCGAGGACGAGGCCCTGGCCGAGGTTGTCGAAGAGCAGACCGGCGAGAACCCGGTCGAGGACGACGAAACCAAGTCCTGATCGGGCCGACTGGTCCGGGATGCAAAGCCGCGCGGGGATCCCTGCGCGGCTTTTTCTTGGTCCCGGTTTCGGCAACATCCGGCCGATCGCGCGTCGCGGCGGTTTCGCCGGTGGCCGCACCGCCCTAGAGTTGCGCAAAAATCGGAGTTCGCAATGACCCTGTTCACCCGCCGCAGCGCCATTCTGGGCCTCGCCGCAATGACCGCCCTGCCCGCCTGTGGCGCCAGCGTCACCCGCACCAGCACCCGAAACGAGCCCTACGACCCACCGCTCTATCCCAACGAGACGCCCGAGCTGCGGGCCTCGATCAACAAATGGGCGGACCATTACGAACTGCCCCGCCAGCTGGTGCACCGGCTGGCGATCCGCGAAAGCACGCACCGCCCCTGGGCGGTGGCCCGGCCCTATTACGGGCTGCTCCAGATCCTGCCCGCCACCGCGCGCTCGATGGGCTATCGCGGTGCGCCGCAGGGGTTGCTGGATGCCGACACTAACCTGAAATACGCCGGAAAATACCTGCGCGGCGCCTGGCTGCTGTCGGATGGCAGCATGGACCGGGCGATCCAGCATTATGCGCGCGGCTACTACTACGAGGCGAAACGGCGCGGCATGCTGGTCGAAACCGGGTTGCGCCCGGCGCCCGCTCAGACTCAACCTACATGAATGAAGGGCGCGCCATGCGCTCGCCCGGAAAGTGATTCGGAGACGCCGCGCCCGCTGCGTGCCGCCCCAAATCGGACACAGAAACCGGTGTTTGGAAGGTTTGTTTACGCCGAAGTAAACAAGTGGTGCCAAAAGATCGTACAATACCGGCCAAAGCGCCGTTCATGCCCAATTGAAATCAACCTTAACCTGAAATCCGTTGATCGGGTTTTCAGGATACTGCACTGTCGCAATCGTTAATCCGGACGCCCGGCCATTTGTTCTCGGGCGGCCGGCGTCAGTAGCAACAGGTGACTTGTATGGAAACGGTTGACAGTATCGTGGGCCAGCGTATTCGGGCCCGAAGAATTGCAATGGGGTACAGCCAGGCCGAGCTTGGCAGTGCGGTGGGGGTCCGCTTTCAGCAGGTCCAGAAATACGAATCCGGCGCCAACCGGGTCAGCGCCTCGCGGCTCTGGGCGGTCGCGGAATTTCTCAAGGTCCATATCAGCTATTTCTTCGAAGGCATGGATGCCCTGAAGGGTGACGAGGACACCGCCCCGGCCGGTGCCGCACTGCGGCAGGACTTCCTGGCCGACCGCGAAACCGTGCAGATGGTCGAGATCTTTGCGGACTTGCCTTCGGCCCAAAAGCGTGCTGTTCTTGCCCTTGTCAAAGATATGTCTGCCCATAGAAGGCCTTCACCGCAGGACGCGATGACATGACCGGGTGGAAAACACCGAAAGTTCCGCAGAGAGTAAATGGAAATTGTCGACCTCGGAACACTGCCTGACACGGAGAACCGCTATACCGGTTTTCTGAACCAGATTTGCGACAAGTATGAAATGGATCATGCCGCCTATGCCGGCATGAATCCCGTGGGCGGTTCGATCCACGGGCACGTGACCTATGACGACGGGTGGAAGGCGCACTACGCCAACCAGGGTCTTCAGATGATCGACCCGACCCTGCACATGAGCCAGCGCAGCATCGCGCCCGTCGACTGGCGCCGGCTGGAGCGCAACGCCGATTTCCAGCGCGTCTTTCACGATGCGCGGGATTTCGGACTGACCGAACAGGGTCTGACCATCCCGGTGCGCGGCCCCTATGGCGAGATCGGCCTGCTGAGCGTCACCCGCGACTGTCCCGTGGCGAAATGGGACAAGCTGATCGGCCATGTCATCACCGACCTGCAGTCGATGGCCGTGCACCTGCACGACACGGTGATGAGTTCGGATGCACTCAGCCATATCCTGCTGCATCCCAACCTGTCCAAGCGCGAGATCGAGATCCTGCAATGGGTCGCCGCCGGCAAGTCGCAGCAGGATGTCGGCGACATCCTGTCGATCTCGCACCGCACCGTCGAAGTGCATCTGCGCTCGGGGCGCGAGAAGCTCTGCGCGCTCACCACCGCCCAGGCTGTCGGCCGGGCGATCGGGCTCGGACTGATCTATCCGGGCTGAATTCCGCGACAAATCGCATACGGGAAACCCCCAATGGCAGCGCTCATTGAATTGGGCCAGAGTGGTCGCAGATCAAACCACTCATAAGGGGGAACAAATGATAATTGTGATCGACGGCTTGAACCGGCACCGTTTTGGTGCGGTTCTCGACGAAATGTACAGACTCAGAGCGCGCGTCTTCGGGGATCGTCTTGGATGGGACGTCGATATCCGGGACGGCAAGGAAATCGACCAATTCGACCACCTGGATCCCGCTTACGTCGTTGGGCTGGACGACGAGGGACATGTGGTCGCCGCGGTTCGTGCCTTGCAGACAACAGGTCCGCACATGCTGGCGGACGTGTTCAACGCAATCCTGGACGGCGAACCGCCGATCCGCAGCGCGACGATGTGGGAATCGACGCGGTTCTGCGTCGACACCAAGCGTCTGGGGCGCGGCAGGGACCGCCATTCCGTCTCCTATGCCACGTGCGAGCTGATGATCGGATCGCTGGAATTCGCCCGCAGGTCGGGTATCCGGGACATCGTCACCGTGATCGATCCGGTCATGGACCGCGTACTCAAGCGCTCGGACAATGCCCCCTATGGCTATGTCGGCAAGACCGCCCCGATGGGCAAGGTGCCGGCGCTTGCGGCGTTGCTCGACTGCACGCAGGAGCGGATCGGCCGTGTCCGGGACTTCGCCGGAATCGCCCACGACGTCTTCCTGACCGAGGACGCGGCACTCGACCTGTTCGCCCGGGGACATACCTCGGTCGAGATCGAAACGGCCGCTCACGCCGCCTCGGCCAACAACGACACGCGACCGCTCAGCGCGCTTGAACGCTATTTCGTCGAGCAGATGAGCGCGGCGCGCACGTCCGACGAAGTTCAGGCCGTAATCGACCTGATCGACGCCCTTCCGGGAACACTCACACCGGAACAGAAATTTGCGCTGAAGCAGGCCCCCGCGGCTCTGGCCCGGGAAGCCTGATCCCCCACTCCCCTCACACACAAGCGCAAAAAAGGAGCCGCCCCTCGGGGCGGCTCCGTCTTTCCGGCCACATGGTTGTGGCGGCTTATTCTTCGTCCAGGTCCTCGACGGCCTTCTGCAGCTCGTCCTTCGAGATCTCCTTCTCGGTGACCTGGGCCAGCTCGAACACATAGTCGATGACCTTGTCCTCGAAGATCGGGGCGCGCAGCTGCTGCTGCATCTGGGCATTCTTCTGCACGAACTCGAAGAATTGCCGCTCCTGCCCCGGATACTGCCGGGCCTGGTTCATGATCGCCTGGGTCATCTCGGCGTCGCTGACCTCGACCTCGGCCTTCTGGCCCAGCTCGGCCAGCAGCAGGCCCAGCCGCACGCGGCGTTCGGCCAGCTTGTTATGCTCGTCGGTGGGTTCGATCTCGGGGTGGTCATGTCCCTCGACATCGGGGTTTTCCTCGTGCCACAGCTGATGCGCGATCTGCTTGGCCTCGGCCTCGACCAGGCTGGGCGGCAGGTCAAACGAGACGATCTCGTCCAGCTTGTCCAAGAGCGCGCGTTTCTGAACCGCGCGGGCGGCGCCGGCATATTCGGCCTCCAGCCGCTCGCGGATCTGCCCCTTGAGCGCGTCCAGATCCTCGGCCCCGAACTTCTGGGCCAGTTCGTCGTTCACCTCGGCGGCAACCGGCTCCTTCACGTCCTTCACGGTGCAGGAGAACACGGCGTCCTTGCCGGCCAGGTTCTCGGCCTGGTAGTCCTCGGGGAAGGAAACGGTCACGTCCTTCTCCTCGTCGACCTTCACGCCGACCAGTTGCTCCTCGAATCCGGGGATGAAGCTGTTGGAGCCCAGGACCAGCGGATAGTCCTCGGCCGAGCCGCCCTCGAACGCCTCGCCGTCGATCTTGCCGACGAAGTCGATCACCACCTGGTCGCCGTCCTTGGCCTTGGACCCCTTGCGCCGCGACTTGAAGTCCTGCGCGGTCTCGGCCAGGTTCGCCAGCGCCTCGTCCACGGCGGCGTCATCGGCCTTGGCCACCAGCTTCTCCAGCTCCAGCGACTTCAGGTCCACCTCGGGGATCTCGGGCAGCGCCTCGTAGGACATGGCGACATGCACGTCGTCGCCTTCCTTCCACTCCTCGTTGGTCATCTTGACCTCGGGCTGCAGCGCCGGGCGTTCGCCGCTGTCCTCGAAATGCTGGTTCATGGCGCCGTCGATGCTCTCCTGCATCGCCTCGCCCAGCAGGCGCTGGCCGAACTGCTTCTTCAACAGCGCCATCGGAACCTTGCCCTTGCGAAAGCCCTTCATCTCGATCTCGGGCTGCGCCTCGGAGAGTTTCTCGTTGACCTTGGCATCCAGCTCATCCGCCGTGACGGTGATGTTGTAGCCGCGTTTCAGACCTTCGTTCAGCGTCTCGGTGACCTGCATCTGGTATTCCCCATGAGGTTGGGGCGCGCGGGGACCGGGCACCGCGCGCCGTGCAAATTTGTCGCCTTCTAAGTGGCCTGATCCGCGGGTTCAAGAGGCATCTGGCGCATCGGCCCGGCTTTGCCGCCGCGAACCGGGCCGCAGGGGCCGGATCAGAATTTCCAGATCGCGCCCAGGGCCACCGTCGACAGATCCTGATAGGCGGCCACGTCGTCCTCGTAGCTGTAGGTCTGATAGGTCAGGTAGGCATCGACATTCCACGCATCGACACGCTGCACCACGCCCAGGCCGACCACCTCCGAGGACGAGCCGTCGCGGTTGAAATCGGCACCGTCATAGTAATGCACGCCGAACCCGGTCTTTCCGGCCGCCAGCCAGTCGCCCTCGTACCCGACATTGAGATAGTAGTAATCGGGATCCGACGCGCCGGCCGTGTCGTCGTCGCGCGTTCCCACAGACGCGGCAAAGCTCAACCCGCTGGACAGCAGAACCGCCGCCGACCCGATCACGTCCGACCGCTTGACCCCGTTGTCGTCGCGCACCGCATAGGCCAGCCCGGCCTTGAACTCGGCATTGCCCAGCGACCGCGAATAGCTGGCGGCGATGTCATAGTAATCCCGGTCGTCATTCTGGGCCAACTCGTTGCGCCCCCAGGCCGCGCTCAGCTTGAGGCCGCTGAAGCGCGGCGTGTCATAGCGCAGCCGGGTCAGCCGCCCGCCATCGAAATCGCTGGTCATGCTGCCGACGCTCGGCCCGCTCAGCACGCCGAAGGGATCGCGGAACAGGTAGGCCGCGTTGGTATCGGCGGTATAGGCATAGAGCGCGGTTCCCGCATAGGACAGGTTCGCCTCGGCCGCGCCGTCCGACGCCATGCTGCCCTGCCCCAGCGAGACCTGGCCCCAATCGCCGGACAGCCAGAAATCGAAATGCCGGATATCCTGCCGGGTCCAGCCGCTGATGTCCGATCCCAGCTGGTTGTATTCGGTCGAATTCGGAAACCCCAGCCCTGCCTCGAACCGGAACCCGAAGGTGTTTGCGCCCAGCGGTTGATCCACCAAAATCCCAAGCCGGCTGCGCGACAGGTCGTTGTCGACCAGGTTGGTCTCGGTCTGCTGGCCATCGTCCACCGAGATGATGGCCGGGTTGAACTGTCCGTAGAGCGTCACCGACCCTCCCGATCCGTTCTCGTATTTAAACTCTGCCGCCGCGGGTGCGGCCAGCCCGGCCGCTGCAAGCGCCAGGGCGGAGACGGTTCGAATTTGCGCTGTCATGGGAGTCACCTTGAAGTTGAGTGAACGGACGCGGAGGCAAGTCCGACCGAACCCGGCGTCCGGCCCCCATTGGAGTGTTCCAGACCAGCCCGCGCTGGTCCAGCCCCAAGGCGGGAATCCGGGGTCGGTGCCGGAATATGCCACACCTCAGGCGCGACTCCGCCGTTCCGAGGACAAGGCCCCAGCCCCGCGCCGCCCGCCGCCGGGGATGCGTAGTTGACAGGATGACCGGTTTGCGCTTTCCCTCGGGCCCAACCGGAAAGCCACGACAACGCCCCGCGCCCGCCGCGCCACCGGCGGCGTCGGAAAACCGATTGAAAAGGGGAATGACGATGATCCTGTGTTGCGGCGAGGCGCTGATCGACATGCTGCCGCGCCCAATGGCGGAGGGTGCGCAGGGGTTCGTGCCCCATTGCGGCGGCTCGGTCTTCAACACCGCCATCGCCCTAGGCCGGCTGGAGGTCGAGGCGGCACTGCTGACCGGCCTGTCGCGCGACATGTGGGGCCGGATGCTCGAGGACGAGTTGCTGCGCAGCCGGGTCAACCCGACCTATGCGGTGATCAGCGACCGGCCCACCACGCTGGCCTTCGTGCAGCTGACCGACGGCCACGCCAGCTACAGCTTTCACGACGAAGGCTCGGCGTCGCGCATGATCGACGACGAGGACCTGCCGGACCTGCCCGACCGGGTGCGGACATTGTTCTTCGGCGGCATCAGCCTGTGCTATCCGCCCTTCTGCGACACCCTGGTGACCCTGGCCGAGCGCGAGGCCCGCCGCCGGGTGATCATGCTCGATCCCAACATCCGCCCCGGCTTCATCACCGATCCCGGTGAGCAGAGGGCACGGCTGGCGCGGATGGTCGCCGCGGCCGATGTGGTCAAGGCCTCGGACGAGGATCTGGCCTGGCTCTACCCCGACCTGCCCACCCCCGAACAGCAGGCCGATGCGATGCTGGCCGACGGGCCGGCCATCGTGCTGCTGACCCGCGGCGGCGACGGCGCCTCGGCGCTTCTGACCGGCGGGCGCCGGGTCGATGTCTCCGCCTCGCCCGTCGAGGTCGTCGACACGGTCGGCGCCGGCGACACGTTCAACGCAGGCTTCCTCGCACGGGCAACCGCGCTGGGCCTCGATGACCGCGCGGCCCTTCTGGGCGCCAGCGACGCCGAGTTGGCCGACTGCCTGGGCTTCGCCGCGGGCGCGGCGGCCGTCACGGTCTCGCGCGCCGGGGCCAACCCGCCCTGGGCCGACGAGATCCGCCAATGACACCGCACCGGGACACATTCCATGAAACGCTCTGAAATCAACGAGATCATCGCCGAAAGCGATGCCTTCATCCGCAGCCACGGCGCGATCCTGCCGCCTTTCGCCTATTGGTCCCCCGAACGCCTGCGCGGACCCGAGGCCGAGATGATCCGCGCCCGCGGCCTGGGCTGGGACATCACCGATTACGGCCAGGGCCGCTTTGCCGAGATGGGACTGTTCCTGTTCACCATCCGCAACGGCACGGTGGCCGATCTGGGCTCGGGCAAGGGCATGCTCTATGCCGAAAAGGTCATGATCACCCGCGATCGTCAGCTCTCGCCGATGCACCGCCACAACATCAAGGCCGAGGACATCATCAACCGCGGCGGCGGCGACCTGGTGCTGGAGCTCTGGGCGCCCGACGAGAATGGCGGCATCGACCGCCACTCGGACGTGACTGTTCCCTCGGACGGCGTTCCCGTGACCCTGCAAGCCGGCGGCCATCTTCGGCTGAAACCGGGGCAGAGCGTGACCCTGATGCCCGGCATCTGGCACGCCTTCTGGGCCGAAGGTGGCGACTGCCTGGTGGGCGAGGTCTCGACCGTGAACGACGACCGCACCGACAACGTGTTCGAACAACCGATCCCGCGATTCAGCCAAGTCGAGGAAGACGCAGCGCCCGACCGCCTGCTGGTTTCGGACTACTAAACCCGGCAAGCGGCCGATTCGTTGATGCGCGTAAAAGGATTCTTGACCTCCACACCTTGCGGCGCGGAACCTGCGCTCTCATGCGATAGCTATGTTTTCAATGACTTGCCAATTCAACCAGACGCCGAAACAAAGAGTTGCGCGGGTGATTGTCTGGTTTCGGCGTTGCCGGCACCCCTCAGAACGCTTTGTCTGCTTCTTATCCGCGAAGCGCTTTTGCGGTTCGGCGGACTCCCCTGCCGACAGCCGTAGTCCTGAAGTAACCCTGGACTCTGAACCCGGGCACCGTCTTTTCCGACGCAGCTACCAACCTATCCCGTCTCAGGCCTGAGTCCCGGGGCTGTTGCCTAGAGTGTGTCCAGTGGAGTCGCCCCGGCATAGGAAAGTATCATCGCGTTGCGCGCTTCGACAAAGCGCGCGGGGCTCATGCCGAAATAGCGGGTGAAATCGTGCGACATATGCGCTTCGTCAAAGTATCCGTTGTCGGCCGCAACCTTGGCGAGCGTAGGAGGCCGTCCGGTGCTCAATTGACGTATCGTACCGTTGAGCCGGGCGATGGTCGCATAGCGTTTTGGGGCGAGGCCGACGGTTTCCGTGAACTGTCGTGTAAGTGTGCGTTGCGGGATTTCGAAGCGGTCGGCAAGATCCTTCACCTTGATCCGCCCGTGCTTGCGGTCGATCTCGGCGGCCACCGAACCGATGATGGATCTCTTGTCAGGTTGAGTACCCAGCTGTTCCAGCAGCATCCGGGAGAAAGCTGCGATACGCGAGGCGCGGCTCCGCGCCCTGCCGACACGATCGAGCATTCGGCTGACCGCGCGCCGAGGCAGAAAGTCGCGGATATCGACTGAAAGCCCATTGATCTCGATTGCTGGAATCCCGAACAGCCGCATCAGGCCGGCGGGCTTGAGTTCGGCCATGATATGACCGATTTCACCGCTGTAGTGCACATTGATGTCATCCTCTTCGACATGACCGCAGAAATGGAACCCGCTGGTGCTTGTCATGTGCGTCCCGCGCTGGGATGAGATCGGATCGCGAAACACGAAGCCAATGAAACAGCGCCCGGTCGGGAACGGCCGGATCTGGTAATCCACGCCGTCATTGATGTCTGCGTAGAGGAAGCGCTCGACAATAGATGCGACCGCCGGATGTGGCGGGTAGACCCTGTAGAGATCGGGAGCCGTCGTCATGGACTCGTCCCAGTGTTGCGCCCGCCAACCCTCCGGGTGGTGGGAATGGTGTTTGCCCGTGTCGGTTTCCATCCGGATACGATGTCGTCAACGTCGCCACTGCGAGGCGATGACAAGCTGCCCTGCTGAACAGTGTGATCCGGAGCGCCTCTGCCCCGGGATTACGCTGCCTCGGGCACGAGCGATGGCCAGTTTTTACAATTCAGGCGATTCTGGCAAGGCATAGACTGATGCGAGACGCAATCTGGCCCGCATTTGGACGGTGCCGGGGAGTGCAAGGGACGCCAGACCGATGCAACGCGGAAAAAACCGCCGCGACACACGCAGTGCTGTTCATCCCCGTCACCTGGCACAAGTACCGGCCTTGGAGGACACATGGCGAAGCAACGCAAGCACAAGGTGAAGAAGGGCGAGAACCTCGAAAAGATCGCGAAGGGCTATGGCCACGCTTCTGGCGGCGACATCTGGTACCACGACTACAACAAGGTGCTGCGCAAAAAACGCAAGTCGCCTGACGCGCTGGCGGCGGGGGATGTTCTGGTCATTCCGCAGACCAAGGCGGAAATGCTGCAGGTCGATCTCTACCGCGCGCAGGCCCAGGCCGAACGCGACCTGTCGGCGGGCCTTCTGATCAAGGCAGACGACTTGTCGCGCAAGGCGGCCGTCGCCATGAAGCAATACAAGAACAACCAAAAATACTGCGACATGATGGTGAAGGAAATCGAGAAGGCGGCGAAGGACATCGACGGACTGCTCGTCACGGTTGATACCATCAACACGGTGGCGACCATGTTCGTGGGCCTCGGTGCCATCGCCAGACGGTCGTCGCTGGCCGCAAAGGCCACCGGAAAGGAACTGGTTGCGATCAACAAGGAGGCGGCGGGGATCGCCAAGGACATGGCGAAGAAACCGATCAAGGATAGTGCAGCGAAAAAGGGTATCGAATACCTCAACAAAGACAAGGACGTGTCCGAGGTCGGAAAGCGCGTCGCCTATGCGGCGGAGGTCGGCATGTCGGTGATGAACCCTTCCTTCTGGGCCAAGGGCCTCGTCGCGCTCTGGAACGGCAAATCAGTCGGCGAAGCGCTGGCCTGGGATCCGGTGCGTGAACTGAAAACCAAGGCGAACAAGGTGAAGATCGAATACGGCAAGCGCAATGCAGAGTTGTTCACCGCGATCAAGGGCCTCGAGAAGACGGTTTCGGAACTGACCCGCTTGGCCAAGGACGCCCAGGGACGTGCGCTGAAGCTTACCAAGGCGCTGGAGGCGATGCCGGCCTAGGACGGAAACGGGGAGTCCAAAGGATGTCGAAGGCCCCCCAGACCCGCGAACAGAACACGAAATTGTCTAGCCGAGCGTCCAAACCAGCATATTTGACCGACAGGGGATGACCTGGAAACAAGGGGTTTTCATTGAAATCAAGCTGGTGCGGGTGAAGGGACTTGAACCCCCACGCCTTGCGGCGCCAGAACCTAAATCTGGTGCGTCTACCAATTCCGCCACACCCGCACGCAACCTCCGGGCGTTGGCCCGTCAGGTGTCGCGCTGAATAGCAAAGCTCGCCGCCGAGCGCGAGGGGAAAAGCGCCGCTCTGGACGCGCGAGGGCGCTCCGCGAGGGCGGATCCGCACACAAATTGCCACCCGATCTGCATGGTCCTGCCACATTCCGGCGAAAGTATGCGTCAAGCAGCGCAGCGAGGCCGCCATGAGATCCGAAACCGCCCCGACAGTCGTCGATTCCCGCCCTGCGACCGAAGTCGCCGCCGGCACAGGTGCCGAGGCGGGTCTGCTGGCCGGAACGCAGGTCCTCACCCAGGCCGGCGAAACTCCGGTAGAGCGGATCCGGCCCGGTCAGCGGATCATCACCCGCGATGCGGGGCTGGTGTCAGTCATGCACTGTCGGCACCACGTCCGGCAATGTCACGCGGTCCGGATCGCGGCGGGATCGCTGGGCGATCTGCGGCCCGAGCACGATCTGATCCTGCCCGCGGGTCAGCCGGTCCTGATCCGCGACTGGCGCGCACGGGCGATGTTCGGCCGCGACCGCGCGCTGGTGCCGGCCGGTGCGCTGGTCGATGGCGAATATGTCCTGGATCTGGGCCTGCGCGAGATCGCCGTGGCAGAGCTGCGGTTCGACGCCCCGCACGTGATCTATGCCGGCGGGCTGGAACTGTCCGTGCCCGGCCGCGCGGCTCAGCCCGTCGCGGCCTGAACGCCGAGGTCGCGAAAGACCCCCGGCAATTGCTCGGGCAGGTCCTCGGCGATCAGGCCCGGCCCGAACCGCAAGGCGGATTGCACGTGCAGCCAGGCGCCGGTCTCGGCCGCCCGGAACGGATCGAACCCACGCGCCAACAGCCCGGTTACAAGACCCGCCAGCACGTCTCCCGACCCCGCCGTGGCCAGCCAAGGGGCGGCTCGATCATACTGGGCCGAATGGATGCTGCACCGCCCGTCCGGCGCCGCGATCACCGTGTCCGGCCCCTTTAACAGAACGACACATCCCGCCCGCGCGGCCGCCGCGGTTGTGGCATCGACCTTGGAATAGGCCGGGCCCCTTGGTGCCGGCCGGCGCAACCTTTCGGCGATGTCCGGAAACAGCCGCGCGAACTCGCCACCATGCGGGGTCAGGACGCAGCCGCCGTGGAGCAGCGCGAACAGATCCTCGGGCGCCTCCGCATGGGTGGTCAGCGCATCCGCATCCAGAACCACCGCCCGCGCCGGACCTGACCCCGGGTCGCCGACCAGAGGTCCCGGCTCTTCGGCCGGGACGCGCAGCGCGGTCGGCACCAGCTCCCGCGCCCGCTCCAGGCCCAGGCCAGGCCCCAGGCAGATCGCGTTGACCCGTGCGTCCTGCAGCGCCGCGTCCAACCCGTCCGGCCCGTCCACCCGCCGCAGCATCAGCGCCGAAATCTGGCTCGCCACCTCCATCTGTGCCGCGGGCGGCACCCCCAGCGTCACCAGACCGGCCCCGACCCGAAGCGCCGCGCGCGCCGCCAGCCGCGCCGCGCCGGTCTTTCCCGCGCCGCCGGTCAGGACCAACGCATGTCCCTGGCTGTACTTGTGCCCCGCCGCTGTCTTGCCCAGCCGCAAGACCTCCGGCGCGGCGATCCGGACCAGCGGGCCCTCCGCCTGCGCGTCCCATTTCGGATCCAGACCGATCGGGCATACTACGACCCGACCGCACCGTTCCGGCCCCTCGTCCAGGTAGTGACCGCGCTTGGCGCGATGGAAACTCACCGTCAGGTCCGCCGTGACCAACTCTCCCAGCGCCCGCCCGCTGTCGGCACAAAGGCCCGAGGGGATGTCGATCGCCACGACCCGGCCGCCCGCGCGCACCTTCAGATCCGCCAGCGACCGAACCACCTGCGCCAGCCCCCCTTCGACGGGACGGACCAGGCCGGTGCCGAACAGGCCATCCACGATCAGGTCCGGCGCCGGGATCTCCGCCAGCGCGTCGGGCGCCGACAGATCGCCGATCGGTCCGATCTCTGCCCAACGGTCGCAATTCGCCCTGGCATCGGGCGGCAGGCGCTGCGGATTGCCGAACAGGAACAGCGCGACCCGCCAGCCGCGTCGCGCCAGCAGCCGCGCCACCACGAACCCGTCGCCGCCATTGTTGCCGGGCCCGCACAGGACCAGCACCCGCGGCGCATCCGCTTCCTCTTGCTGGAAATATCCCGGGGGTGTGGGGGCTGGCCCCCGCCCGCGATCCAGCCCGGGCCAGGCCGCCAGCACCGCCTCGACGACGCCCGACCCGGCCTGCTCCATCAGCTGCAGCCCGCTGACCTCGCCCGACGCGATCGCCGCGCCTTCGATGGCCCGCATCTGGGCCGCGCTCAGCACCTCCGTCATGACCCCTCGCATCCCCTTCGATTCACTTCCGCCCGTTTTTTGTGCAACCCGCCCAATTCCTCACCGGCCGCCCGATTTCGCGGCGCGGTGCCGGGCGCTGCGCCGCAATCGGATTGTCGCGCCCCATTCGGTCATGTTTTGACGACCGCGACAAGGCAGCGAGGAGTGCCCGCCATGAAGAAGATCGAAGCGATCATAAAACCCTTCAAGCTCGATGAGGTCAAAGAGGCCTTGCAGGATGTCGGCGTCCAGGGGCTGAGCGTGATCGAGGTCAAGGGCTTCGGCCGCCAGAAGGGCCATACCGAGCTCTACCGCGGCGCCGAATACGTGGTGGATTTCCTGCCCAAGGTGAAGATCGAGGTGGTGCTGGACGACGATCAGGTCGACGCCGCCATCGAGGCCATCGTGGACGCCGCCAAGACCGACAAGATCGGCGACGGCAAGATCTTCGTCTCCACTGTCGAACAGGCCATCCGCATCCGGACCGGCGAGACCGGCCCGGATGCGCTGTAACCCCGAAATTCCGAATTAAGTCGAAAAGGACCGACAAAAATGAGCAAGGACGCAGTTCTTGAGTTGATCAAGGAAGAAGACGCGGAATATGTCGACATCCGCTTCACCGACCCGCGCGGCAAGCTGCAGCACGTGACCATCGTGGCCGATCTGGTCGACGAGGACTTCCTGGAAGAGGGCTTCATGTTCGACGGCTCCTCGATCGCCGGGTGGAAGTCGATCGAGGCCTCGGACATGAAGCTGATGCCCGACACCGACAGCGCCTATGTCGATCCGTTCTATGCCGAAAAGACCATCTGCCTGCATTGCTCGGTGGTCGAGCCCGATACCGGCGAATCCTACGAGCGCGATCCCCGCGGCACCGCCGAAAAAGCCGAGGCCTATCTCAAGTCCTCGGGCATCGGCGACAGCGCGTTCTTCGGCCCCGAGGCCGAGTTCTTCCTGTTCGACGACGTGCGCTACTCCAACTCGATCAACAAGGTCTCCTACGAGGTCGACGCCACCGACGCCTCGTGGAACACCGACACCGAGTACGAGATGGGCAACATGGGCCATCGCCCGGGCGTCAAGGGCGGGTATTTTCCGGTGAACCCGACCGACGAAAGCCAGGACCTGCGCTCGGAGATGCTCAGCACCATGAAGCGGCTCGGCATGAAGGTGGACAAGCACCACCACGAGGTCGCCAGCTGCCAGCACGAGCTGGGGCTGATCTTCGACAGCCTGACCAAACAGGCCGACGAGCTGCAGAAATACAAATACGTGATCCACAACGTGGCCCACGCCTATGGCAAGTCGGCCACCTTCATGCCCAAGCCCATCGCCGGCGACAATGGCACCGGCATGCATGTGAACATGTCGATCTGGAAGGACGGCAAGCCGCTCTTTGCGGGCGACAAATATGCCGATCTCAGCGACGAGGCGCTCTATTTCATCGGCGGCATCCTCAAGCACGCCAAGACGCTGAACGCCTTCACCAACCCGTCGACCAACAGCTACAAGCGGCTGATCCCGGGCTTCGAGGCGCCGGTGCTGCGCGCCTATTCGGCCCGCAACCGCTCGGGCTGCGTGCGCATCCCGTGGACCGAAAGCCCCAAGGCCAAGCGGGTCGAGGCGCGGTTCCCCGATCCCTCGGCCAACCCCTACCTGGCCTTCGCGGCGCTGCTGATGGCCGGGCTCGACGGGATCAAGAACAAGATCGACCCCGGCGAGGCGATGGACAAGAACCTCTACGACCTGCCGGCCGAAGAGCTCGAGGGCATCCCCACCGTCTGCGGATCCCTGCGCGAGGCGCTGGACGCGCTGGCCGCCGATCACGACTTCCTGCTGCAGGGCGACGTGTTCACCAAGGACCAGATCGCCGGCTACATCGCGCTCAAGATGGAAGAAGTCGAGCTTTACGAGCACACCCCGCACCCGGTGGAATACGGCCTGTATTACAGCTGCTAGGCGGGTCACCGCATCACATGGCTTCGGGGCGTCCCTTGCGGGGCGCCCCTTTCGTTTAGCACCGGTGCCGCGGGGCGCGCACGCATTTCCCCTTGTGACTTCACCCCGCGTCAATAAGCTGGTCGCGAACGATCCAGCTCGGGGGTATCGATGCGCAAGACCCTTCTCGCCCTGGCCGCGACGCTTCTGGCCTGCGGGGCTTCCGCCCAGACGCTTGATCGGATCAAGCAGACAGGCGCGGTCAATTTCGGCATCCGCCCCGATGCCGCGCCACTGTCCTTCGTCGGGGCCGATGGCCAGCCCGACGGCTATACCCCGGCGATCTGCGACCGGATCGCCCAGGCCCTGGCAGATGTGCTCGAGATCGAGGAGCTGACCGCGAATTTCATCTCGGTCAGCGCCGATGAGCGTTTCGACAAGGTGGCGTCCGGGGAACTGGACCTGCTGTGCGGCGCCGCCACCATCACCCTGCCCCGGCGCGAGATCGTGGATTTCTCGGTGCCCGTCTATGTCGATGGCGCATCGCTGGTGGTACCCAGGGACGCCGGCGAGAACCTCTCGGACCTGGCCGGCAAGAGAGTCGGGTTCCGCTCCGGCACTACGACCGAGGAAGCCGTGCGCAATTCCTTCGAGAATGCGGGCATCGAGGCCGAGCTGATCCCCTTCCAGGCCCACCCGGCCGGGTTCCAGGCGATGATCGATGGCGCGCTGGACGCCTATTTCGCGGACCAGTCGATCCTGCTGGTCAATTTCGTCTCGGCGCAGATGTCCGAGGAGTTCAAGATGTCCGACCAGATCCTGACGGTCGAGAAACAGGGCCTGGCGATGGCGCGCGGCGATACCGAGTTCCGCCTGTTCGTCGACACCGTCCTGTCCGAGCTCTATGCCGATGGCACCATGCGCGAGATCTTCCGCGAGGCGCTGCCCGGCATCCGCCCGGGTCCGGCGCTCGAGGCGATGTATCTCATCGCGCCCACCCTGCGCTGATCCCACCCGACCTGCCCCTGTTCCGGAGAGTTCCGATGCGATTGACCGGCCTGATTGCCTCCCTGACCCTCACCATCGGCCTGAGCGCCGGCGCCGCAGCTGCGGCCCCCTGCGGCAATACCGGCGCCGGGTTCGAGACCTGGAAACGTGACTTCGCCGCCGAGGCGCAGCGCGCCGGGGTCGGCCGGGCCGGGCTTCAGGCGCTGGCGCAGGCACGCTATGCCAGCCGCACCATTGCCGCCGACCGCAACCAGAAGAGCTTTCGCTACAGCCTGCAGAAATTCATGCAGATCCGGGGTGCCGACACGATCGTGGCGCAAGGACGCAGCCGCAAGGCCCGCAATCCGCAATACTATGCCGCGCTAGAACGGCAGTTCGGTGTTCCCGCCGGCATCCTTTTGGCCATTCACGGCATGGAGACGGGGTTCGGCGGGTTCATGGGCGACAGCCAGTTGGTCTCGGCCATCGTGACGCTGGCCTATGATTGCCGCCGCTCGGATTTCTTCGTCCCGCACGCCATCGGCGCGCTGAAGCTGGTCGACCGCGGCACGATCACCTCGGCCACACTGGGCGCCAAGCATGGCGAGCTGGGTCACACGCAGTTCCTGCCCGGAAATGCCCTGACCTACGGCGTGGACGCAACCGGAGATGGCCGGGTCGATTTCTACAACATCACCGACGCCCTGGCCTCGACCGGCAATTTCTTGCGCAAGAAGGGGTGGCGCCCCGGGGCCGGATATCAGCCCGGAGAACCCAATTTCAGCGTTATAAAACAGTGGAATGCGGCCACCGTCTACCAGCAGGCCATCGCCATCATGGCCGCCCGCATCGACGGGTGACGCCGCAGGATCGGCACCTCATTGCCCGATTCCCGCCGCAATTCACGCAAACAACTATAAAATGCACCGGTTTCCGTTCCGTGGCCAATCTTTGCCCGCCGGCTGGACTGCCCCCGGAATTAACCGTTTCGGCCCCAATCTCACCGTGATCGGCCCTTAGGCTGATCGCCGGGATACAGGCAAAGGAGAAGAACTGTGACACAAGGAGGCAGTTATCACGGCGGCTTGGTCTTCCAGGGCAACGAGGACGGCGCCCTGGACCGTTTCTGCCGGATCGTCTCGGCCACGCTGGAGGATTACGGCCACCCGGTCGACCGCCAGTCGATCACCGACGACCGCGAGGCCCGCATCGTCACCAGCCAGTATCATGCCCGGATCACCGTGGACACCCAGACCCCGGCACAGGATCGTGTCGTGGCGCTGGACGAGGCCGCGGGGCTGAACCGTCACCGCCGGCCGAAACCGCCCAGCGGCCAGAGCCGGGCGGTCATCACCCTGACCGCGGTGGCCGAGGAACTGGACAATCGTGACGTGTCCGAACTGCTTCTGGTGGTGATGCTCTACCGCATGGTCGACATCTACTCCGCCGAGGCGATCGAATGGCTGGAGCCCGATGTCCAGTTGACCATCGAACAGTTCCTGGGTGCCTTCTCCAACGTGACCCCGCGCAAGGTGCGCGGCTGCAAGCAGATCCTCTATGCCAACGGCGAACGCTTCGCCCCGATCGAGGAAACCGAGCCCGCGCTCGACACCCGCTACGAGCGGATCATGGGCAGCGCGCCCTATGGCGGCCAGACCGGGCTTGTCATGCTGAGCGACGAAGAGGCGCTGGCGCTGGCCTTCCGGTCCGAGCCGCACCCCGCCGAGATCGACGCCTCGACGGTGCAGCCGACCGAACGCGACCTGCTGCGCCTGAGCAGCTGGGGCATGACCGGATGCCTGGCATTTCTGTCGGCGCCGGTGGCGATCGCGATGGCCGCGGTCAACCTGATCCGGGGCGAGGATTTCCGCCTCAACACCCAGGTGCTCTCGTTCACCAGCGCAATTGTGGTTCTGCACAGCACCGGCGCCGTGGCAGGCGTGATGCAAGCAATCCCGCTCTGAGCCGGGATTTCGGCCGGGGCACGGCCCGCCGCCCTGCCACTGCGGCAGGGCGGTTTTTCATTGCCGCTCGGCCAGCGAGGCCCGCGCCAGGACATAGGTGTGGATCGAGAAGACCACCGCGTTGCTGCGCGGCAGACGCAGGATGCACTGACGTTCGCTACGTAGATATCCGGCGCGCTCGGGGTCAACCCGGTCCCGCCTCTGCGCCGCGCTGCGCGGCTGATGCAGCTCGGGGTCGTCATACCACAGCGCGTTGAACCGCCAGAGCGGCCGCCCGGACCGTACCCCGTCGAACAACCGCTGCACCCGCCGGGCGATCCCGGCGTCATAGCTGTCCACCGGCTCGTGGATGCCGGTCAGCGGGCGCAGGAATTTCTCTTCCAGCGTCCAACTGGCCGGAAAACACAGCACCGCGCCGGTCAGCACATGCTCGTCACCGCGCTTCTGCAGGATGCAGATATCCTCCTGCACCAGCCGTCCCAGCGTGCCCAGCGGGTCGGCGCGGTCCACAGCCACTCGCACACCGTCGGGCCGCACAACCCCCGCCCCGGCACCCGGATAGGCCTGCTCCAGGGCCAGGTCCAGAACCTCCTGCGCCGGGTCCGCAGCCTCGGGGTCCAGCGCCAGGACCTCGGCCCGGCGATCTGCTAGAAGGACATCGCGGCGCGCCAATTGCCCGGCAAAGGCCTCGTCCCGATGCAGCCAGTCGCCCGGATCCAGCGGCGCAATCCCCGGCAGCGGGCGGGGCGTGAACGGGTCATAGGGCAGCGTGGTCTGCAGGATCTCGGCCATTCCCCTCGCATAGCACCCACCCGCCCGCATGTCGGCCCGAAAACGACATGGCCCGGGGTCGCATTCACATTCGACGCCACACAGCGCCCGGGCCAGTCTGAGCGGATCATCCCGAGGGGCCCGCCATGAACCGCCATTTTCGCGACACCCGCAAGATCGACCCGACCCGGGGCGCCACCCTGGGCGACGGCAGCCCCAATGACGGCGACCGGATCGAGATCGGCCCGACCCGGCGGGCCTTCGACGAATGGGCCGCCGCCGGGCTGGACCTGCCCAATCTCGAGCGGATGCGGACCTATCGCTGGGACAGGCTGACCCGGCACATCGTGGCGCGGGACTATGGCGGGCTTCTCATGTTCGACCCGTTGAACATCCGCTATGCCACCGACTCCACCAACATGCAGCTGTGGAACACCCACAATCCGTTTCGCGCGGTGCTGGTCTGTGCCGATGGCCACATGGTGATCTGGGACTACAAGAACGCGCCCTTCCTCTCGACCTTCAATCCGCTGGTCCGCGAGCAACGCTCGGGTGCATCGCTGTTCTATTTCTCCACCGGCGACAAGGGGATGCAGGCGGCATCGGACTTCGCGGCCGAGGTGCAGGACCTGATCCGCGCGCATGGCGGCGGCAACCGGCGGCTGGCCGTCGACAAGATCATGGTGCACGGGCTGCGCGCGCTCGAGGCGCAGGGCTTCGAGATCATGGAGGGCGAGGAGCTGACCGAGAAGGCCCGCGCGGTCAAGGGCCCCGACGAGATCCTGGCCATGCGTTGCGCCAACCATGCCTGCGAGACGGCGGTGCGTGCGATGGAGGATTTCGCCCGCGCCAATGTCGGCGACGGACGCACCACCGAGAACGACATCTGGGCCGTGCTGCATGCCGAGAACGTGCGCCGCGGCGGCGAATGGATCGAGACGCGGCTTCTGTCCAGCGGCCCGCGCACCAACCCGTGGTTCCAGGAATGCGGGCCAAGGATCACCCGGGCCAACGAGATCATCGCCTTCGACACCGACCTGATCGGCGCCTACGGCATCTGCATCGACATCAGCCGCACCTGGTGGGTCGGCGACCGGCCTCCGCGTCCCGACATGGTCTATGCCATGCGCCATGCCCATGAGCACATCATGACCAACATGCAGATGCTGCGGCCCGGCGTCACGATCCCCGAGCTGACGGCCAACACGCACCGGCTGGACGAGAAATTCCAGGCCCAGAAATACGGCTGCCTGATGCACGGGGTCGGCCTGTGCGACGAGTGGCCCCTGGTGGCCTATCCCGACAAGGCGGTACCCGGCGCCTTCGACTATGCGCTGGAGCCGGGCATGGTGCTGTGCGTCGAGGCCGCCGTGGGCGAGGTCGGCGGCGATTTCTCGATCAAGCTGGAGGATCAGGTGCTGATCACCGAGGACGGTTTCGAGAACCTCTCCACCTACCCGTTCGACGAAAGGCTTATGGGGTTGGCGTGACGCGCGCGGCCTACCTGCCCCAATGCGAACGCCGCACGTTGCCGTGCCAGTCCTCGACCGGCGCGATCGCGGCGGGTTGGGCATCGTATCCATCCGATTGCGGCATGGCCGACCAGCCCTGCCCGACGGCGAAACCGGCCAAGGCGGCCAGAAGGACGGCCAACATCGGCATGGAGCCCGGACTGCGGGATGTTTGTGTCTGCGAGGTCATGGGCGTCTCTCCTGTTCGCTCACGTGGTTGCAGCTCTCCACATGGGCGTTTCCGATAAATGATTAAATCGAATGTTTGTGCGCCATAACATCAGGAATCGTGATGAAAATTCTGCCGGTTGCACCTGGGCACGATCCCGGCGACGCTGCGGCGACGGCGCTGGACGGACGGGGTGAGATGACCTCCACGGATGATGACATGCCGGGCGATGCCCCCTGCTTCGCTCATGATCTGGTCAACGGTTTTCCCGTCGACCCCGCCACCTGGCGCGACGTGAACCGGTTCCGCAAGGCCGAGCGCGCCCGGCTTCTGGACTTGCGCCGTGCCCAGGATCAGGACGCGCGCGCCCGGCAGGCCGAAACCATCGCCGAAGCGCTGGACCGGATCGTTTCGCCGAAACCGGGGCTGGTGATCGCCGCCTATTGGCCGATCCGCGCGGAGCTGGATCTGCGGGGCTGGATGGCGTCGGCCCAGTCCGCCGGCGCCCGGATCGCCCTGCCGGTTGTCGTGACGCGCGACGCCCCGGTCCGCTTCCGCGAATGGACCCCGCGCTGCGCGATGGAACGCGGGGTGTGGAACATCCCGATCCCGTCCGGCGGCGACTGGCTGACCCCGGATGTCGTGATCGCGCCGGTGCTGGGGGTCGATTCCCAGGGTTACCGGCTGGGCAATGGCGGCGGCTATTACGACCGGACCCTGGCGGTGCAGGATCCCAAGCCGCTGACCATCGGCATCGGACAGGAATTTGCGGCAATGCCCACGATCTATCCGATGCCCTGGGATATCCCGATGGATCACGTCGTGCTGGGCGATGGCACCACATGGCCCATCGACTGAGTCACTCGCGCGACAGCCAAACCCGCCCCAACACACCGTAATGGTCCGAGCCCAGCCGCGGCAACCGCTCGGCCGCGCCGCCGCGCGGGGCCAGAACGTGGTCGATGAGCAACGGGACGTCGCGGTCATGAATCGTAAAGGTCGGCGACACCGGACGCGTCCGACGCGCCCCACCGGCCGCGGCGATGGCCCGCACGGAATAGCCCCAGGGCACCATGTTGAAATCGCCGCCGATCACCACTGGCCCTTCCAGCCCGGCGATTACCTGCAACAGCCTGTCGCGCTGCGGCCCCTGCCCATGCGGCCAGGGCCAGTGCAAATGCAGCGACACCGCCCAGACCGGCCCTTGCGGCATGTCCAGCTGCAGCGCCGCCAGTCCCTGCCCTTCTTCGCAGTGACGGGCGCGCACCGGGTGGCGCGACAGCACCGCAACCCCGGCCCAGCTGGTGAAGGGGCAGAACACGCGGTGCGGATAGGCCGCGCGCAGCCGATCCATCAGCGCACGGTTGCGCGACGACACCTCCTGCAACGTCACAACGTCCGGCGCGCGGGCCAGAATGTCGCGGGCCAGCGGCTCGACGTTGCGCAGCCCGAACCACAGGTTCTTCTGATAGACCGTGACCGGACCGGGTTCCGGGCGGGCGGTCTTGGCCCAGACCATCGCGCCCAGGATCACCAGGCAGGCACCGGCCACCGGCCAGCGCAGCCGGCGCGGCCAGTCCGTCCAGATCACCGCCAGCGCCAGCATCGCGGCCATCGGCAGCCGGAACACCGCAAGACTGTCACCGGCCGGATGTAGCGCACCGCCATAACTCGCCGCGACCAGCACCGACAACACGACCGCCGCCGCCTTCAGGATTGCCTGCCCCATCCTCACCTTCCCGTGACGCCCCTGACACAAGGGTTGAGAGCGCCCCACCCCGTGCACAGTATTTGACCCCGGGGACCAAGCCAAGGAGCCGCCATGCCCAGCGAACGCATCACCTTCACCGGCCATGACGGCAACGACCTCGCCGCCCGGCTCGACCTGCCGGACGGTCCGGTTCTGGCCACGGCGCTTTTCGCGCATTGCTTCACCTGTTCCAAGGACATTCCGGCGGCTCGGCGCATTGCCGCGCGCCTGTCGGCGATGGGCATCGCGGTGTTGCGCTTCGACTTCACCGGTCTGGGCCATTCGAAGGGCGAGTTCGCCAACACCTCGTTCACGTCGAATGTCGAGGACCTGGCGGCCGCCGCGCGCTATCTCGATGGGCGCGACATGGCGCCGGAGTTGTTGATCGGCCATTCGCTGGGCGGCGCCGCGGTGCTGCGTGCACGGGCGGAAATCGGGTCGGTCAAGGCCGTCGTCACGCTGGCCGCGCCGTCCGACCCGTCCCATGTCGCGCATCATTTCGAGGCCGCTTTGCCTGAGATCGAGGCGAAAGGCTCGGCCGAGGTGCAGCTGGCAGGACGGCCGTTCCGCATCGGCAAGGGCTTTGTCGAGGATATCCGCGCAGCGAAGCTGACCCCGGCCATCGCCGGGCTGAAGGCCGCCCTGCTGGTGCTGCACGCCCCGCGCGACGAAACCGTCGGCATCGACAATGCCACCGAAATCTTTCTGGCTGCCAAGCACCCCAAGAGCTTCGTCACCCTGGACGAAGCCGATCACCTGATCACCCGGGCCGAGGACGCGGAATACGCCGCCGAAGTGATCGCCGTATGGGTGTCGCACTATGTGCCGCTTACCCCGCCCGCGCCGCCGCCGGGCGCGCCCGAGGGCGTTGTGCGCGTGACCGAGGCCGACCCCGACGGCTTTGCCCAGGACATCCAGTTGGGCCCCGACCACCACGCGGTCGCGGACGAGCCGACCTCCTATGGCGGCACCGACCGCGGGATGTCACCCTATGGCTTCGTCTCGGCCGGACTCGGCGCCTGCACGTCGATGACGCTGCGCATGTATGCCCGGCGCAAGGGCTGGCCTCTCGATGGGGTGAGCGTCGATATCTGCCACGACAATGTGCATGCGCAGGATGCCGACTCGGGCGGCAGCGCGGACAAGGTGGACAGGTTCAAGCGGCGCATCCGCCTGACCGGCGACCTGAGCGCCGACCAGCGCGCGCGCCTGCTCGAGATCGCTGATCGCTGCCCGGTGCACCGCACCCTGGAAAGCACCTCGCAGATTGAGACCGAGCTGGCCGACTAGGCCCGCCACTTGATCCAGCGCAAAGAGAGATCGACTTTTTCGGAGTTACATGTTACAAGAATTTCGGAAAGGGCGATATCATGAAACTATTCAGCAGAATGGACCGCAGTGCCGATCTGGTCAACGGAATGGCCGAGCGTCTGGGTTTCGGCCTGTCCGACCGGATCGCCGCCGCGCCCGATGTCGAAGGGCCGCGCTTTGCCGCGATGGTGCGGCGCTGCTCGGCCTGCAGCGACCAGCCGGGTTGCACCGCGCTTCAGTCCACCAATCCACGGCTGGACCTGGCGCCCGACTACTGCCTGAACCGAGAGATCCTGGCCCGCCGCTGAAGGCAGCGGATCTACCCGGCCCGGCGGAACCGGCTGTGCAGAACGTAGGATTTGCGAGGCCCCTTCACCGTCCAGGTGACACGCCATGACGGCCAGTCCGTAAAATCGTACTCGGCGGCATAGCTGTCAGGCGGGCAGTCATGATGGTTGCTCGTGCGGACCTGGCCCAAAGCAAGGACGTGAAAGGGCCTGCCGTCGTCGAAGCGGATCGCAATCCGGCCGGCCTCCTGCCGCCAGAGATAGCGACGGGTCGCGGTCATCGGCGCCTGCCCGGGCACCTGCAAGGTCAGATGCTCGTCATAGACATGGCCGTCCGCATCGGGCCGAAGGATGGCCGTTCCCCGGCCCTCCAGCACCTGCCCGACTCGAAAATCCTCGATCCGGCGCGCAAGCTGCCAGCGCCCCTCGAAATCCGCGATCTCATCCGGCAGGGTCATGGCGCGCCCGATTTCGGCTGTCGTGATCCGCGGTCAAACCGTCTCATCCCCGCTCTCCGTTCTTGTGAATGACCCGCCGCGCGGCTAAACCCCGCCGCATCCGTCCCTGCCAATCACAAAAAGGTGCCGCTGCCAATGATCCCCCGCTATTCCCGCCCCGAGATGGTCGCCATCTGGTCGCCCGAGACCAAGTTCCGGATCTGGTACGAGATCGAAGCCCATGCCTGCGACGCCATGGCCGATCTCGGCGTGATCCCGAAGGCGAATGCCGAGGCGGTGTGGAAGGCCAAGGACGTGGAATTCGACGTGGCCCGCATCGACGAGATCGAGGCCGTGACCAAGCATGACGTGATCGCCTTCCTGACCCATCTGGCCGAGCATGTGGGCAGCGACGAGGCGCGCTTCGTGCACCAGGGCATGACCTCATCGGACGTTCTGGATACCTGTTTCAACGTGCAGCTGGTGCGCGCCAGCGACATCCTGATCGCGGACATGAAGGCGCTGCTGGCGGCCCTGAAGAAACGCGCGATCGAACACAAGGACACGGTGCGCATCGGCCGCAGCCACGGCATCCATGCCGAGCCCACCACCATGGGCCTGACCTTCGCGCGGTTCTATGCCGAGATGGACCGCAACCTGAACCGGCTGGAAAAGGCGCGCTATGAGATCGCCACCGGCGCGATTTCCGGCGCTGTCGGCACCTTCGCCAATATCGACCCGCGCGTCGAAGAGCATGTGTGCAAGCAGCTCGGGCTGGAGCCCGAGCCGATCAGCACGCAGGTCATCCCGCGCGACCGCCACGCGGCGTTCTTTGCCGCGCTTGGTGTCGTTGCCAGCAGCATCGAGAACATCGCCACCGAGATCCGCCACATGCAGCGCACCGAGGTGCTGGAGGCCGAGGAGTTCTTCTCCAAGGGCCAGAAGGGCAGCTCGGCCATGCCGCACAAGCGCAACCCGGTGCTGACCGAGAACCTGACCGGTCTGGCCCGGCTGGTGCGCGGCATGGTGATCCCGGCGATGGAGAACGTGGCGCTGTGGCACGAGCGCGACATCTCGCACAGCTCGGTCGAGCGCAATATCGGCCCCGACGCCACGATCACGCTGGATTTCGCGCTGTCCCGCCTGACCGGTGTGGTCGAGAAGCTGGTGATCTATCCCGAGACCATGCTGGAAAATCTGCACAAATTCCGCGGCCTTGTGATGAGCCAACGGGTCTTGCTGGCCCTGACGCAGGCCGGTGTCAGCCGCGAGGATGCCTATCGCCTCGTGCAGCACAACGCCATGAAGGTTTGGGAGCAAGGTGCTGATTTCAAGACGGAATTGCTGGCCGACCCGGAAGTGACGGCGGCACTCGGCACCGAGGAGATCGAGGAGAAGTTCGACCTCGGCTACCATACCAAGCAAGTGGACACGATCTTTTCCCGCGTTTTCAAGGACTAGCGGCCCTCTATTGAACCTCAAGACCCGGCGCCGGCCGGCCCGCGCCCGCCGGTTCCGCGGTGCCGGGCCCGCCGTGCTTTGCCGATTGCCGCGTCCACGCTACACTGCGCCCTACGCAAGCAGAGGAGTCCGACGATGAAGTTCAAGACAATCGCCTGCGCCCTGGCCCTGAGCCTGTCGCCCGCACTGGCCTTTGCCGGCTGTGTCGGTCACGAGAAACAGTCGCAATCCTGCGCGCCCGGAAGCGTGTGGGATGCCGTCAGCCAAAGCTGCGTGGAATCGGCCAGCAGCTGACGGGTTCGCCCCGACCCTGCGTCGCGAAGCACCGGGCGGGCGTCCGGGCCATTGGGCGTGTCGCATGCGACCGAGCGCGATCACGCGCAGATCAGTCATTGTGTGAACTGTTTCATGGACCTGCGCCGAGCATGGCCTAGAGTAGCCCCAACGTCACACGTGCCACGACCCGGGAGAGTTTTCATGATCAAGTACCTTGCCTTTGTTGCCGCCGTCGCACTGACCCCGTCCGCGGCGCTTGCAGCAGGCGGTGATTCCAACCCGCCGAAGCCCACAGGCACCACCAAGAAATGCCTGTTCGGCCGGGTTTGGGACGCGAATGCGGGGCGCTGCGTCAAGCCCGACAAGACCAACTTCTCCGAGGAGCAACTGTACCAGGCCGCGCGGGAGCTGGCCTATGACGGCCAGTTCAAGGCGGCGCAGGACGTGCTGCGCGCGATGCCCGACCAGGCCGATGACCGGGTGCTGACCTATTGGGGCTTCACCTATCGCAAGATGGGCCAGGTGGCGCTGGCCAACGCCTTCTATGAGCGCGCGATCGCGGTGAACCCGGACAACCTGCTGGCCCGCAGCTACATGGGCCAGGGTTTCGTCGAGGAAGGCGAGATCGACCTGGCCGTCGCGCAATGGCGCGAGATCAAGGCCCGCGGCGGCGAAGGTGGCTGGCCCGAGACCTCGCTGCGGCAGGCGATCCGGACCGGGCTGACCTACAGCTACTGAGCTTCAGGCTTTCTTTACCCGCCGCCCGCTAGGCTGCCCCGTGTCAGGAAAACGGAATCGGGGCGGGGCGCATGCGAAACGACAGGGCATTGGTGACGCCGGGCATTGGCGTCGGGGATGGGACGCCCGGGGCGGAGGAACCGGTACGCCCGGTGCCCCGCCGGCTGAGCGGGCGCGAGAAGGCGGCGGTGATCGTGCGGCTGCTCTTGACCGAAGGGGCGGATCTGCCGCTCGAGGATCTGCCGGACCCGCTGCAGGAAAAACTGACCCATCAGATGGGCCGCATGGGCCTTGTCGACCGCGTGACCCTGGGCGCGGTGGTCACCGAGTTCGCCGAGGCGCTGGATGCGGTCGGCCTGTCCTTTCCGCACGGTCTGGTGGGCGCCCTGATGGCGATGGACGGCAAGATCGCGCCCGACACCGCCGCGCGCCTGCGACGCGAGGCCGGGGTGCGCCAGATCGGCGATCCCTGGACCCGCCTGCGCGAGCTGCCGGCGGCGAAACTGGCCGAGATGACGCTCGCTGAAAGCACCGAGGTGGCGGCGGTGCTGCTGTCCAAGCTGGACACGCCGCGGGCGGCCGAGATCCTGGGCCTGATCCCCGGCCCGGATGCGCGCCGGATCACCTATGCGATCTCGCAGACCACGCAGGTGACGCCGCTGGCGGTGGACCGGATCGGCTGGTCGCTGGTGGCGCAGCTCGACCGACAACCGCCCCGGGCCTTTACGGACGAGCCCGAGAAAAGGGTCGGCGACATCCTCAACCACTCCACCACCGCCACGCGTGAGGAGGTGCTGTCGGCGCTCGATGCCGAGGATGCGGGGTTTGCCACGGGCGTGCGACGGGCCTTGTTCACCTTCCCCGACATTCCGGCCCGCCTGCCACCGCGCGACGTGCCCGCCGCGATGCGCGCGGTCGACCAGGCCCAGCTGATCACCGCCCTGGCGGGTGCAACGGCCGAGGAGGAAGCGGCGGCGGCAACGTTCCTGCTGGACAATATGCCCAGCCGCCTGGCCGACGGTCTGCGCGACGAAATCGCGGAACGCGGAACGCCAAGGCGTGGCGAGGCCGAGGCCGCGATGACGGCCGTTGTCACCGCCATCCGCGTGCAGGTGGCAGAGGGTACGATTACGCTGGTTGCCCCCGAGGAGGAGGAGGAGAAGGGCTGAACCCCGGTCGGCCTTGCGGATGGACAGTGCGAACGCGCTTGCGTATCAGGCGGTCATGATCCCCGCATCTGCCCTGCCCCTACCGACCGGCCGGCCCCGTCGCGGCCCTGTCCCGGCACGCCCCCTGCACCGGACGCAGCGCCTGCGGCCGCTTGCATGAGCCTCTCGGCCCCCACCGCCGCGGTGACGCAGCGGGCCATCCTGCTGATGATCCTCGCGACCCTGTGCTTTTCACTGATGGACGCTTCGGTCAAGGCGCTGGCGCCGAAGGTGGGCGTGCTCCCGGCGCTCTGGGTGCGCTATGCCGGCCAGATGGCGCTGGTGATCATCCTGGTCCTGCCACGCCTGACCCGGGTGGCGCGGACGCGGTACCCGGTGCGGCAGTTCCTGCGCTCCCTGCTGCTTTTGGGCGCGACCGGGTTCTTCTTCCTGGCGCTGACCCGGATCCCGCTGACCGACGCCGCCGCGCTGATGGCCCTGAACCCGGTGCTGATCACCCTGGGCGCGGCGCTCTTCCTGGGCGAGGCGCTGGGCCCGCGCCGATTGACCGGGATCGCGCTGGCGCTGGTCGGCGCGCTGATCGTGATCCGCCCCGGCGCCGGCACCTTCCAGCCTGCCGCCATCCTGCCGCTGGGCGCGGCCCTGTGCTACTCGGGCTACGCGCTGCTGACCCGCCGGCTGGGCGCGGACGAGGATCCCTGGACCTCGCTCTTCTACACCGGGCTGGTGGGCACCGTCCTGCTGAGCCTGGTGGCGCCCGCGCATTGGCAGGATCCCGGGCCGCAGGGCTGGATGCTGATCGCCTCGGTGGCCGGCTTCGGCACCGCCGCGCAGATGCTGCTGATCCGGGCCTTCACCATCGGCGAGGCGGCGATGCTGGCGCCCTATGCCTATCTCGGCCTCGGGTTCGCCGCGGTCTGGAGCGCGGTGTTCTTCGCCGAATGGCCCGATCTCTGGACCGTCTGCGGCGCGCTTGTGATCGCCGGGGCGGGGCTATATGTCTGGCATCGCGAAACGCAAATTCGGTGAGCCAGCCCCATGCCCGCGGAAAAGTCCGAACTCAGCGCCCCGCGGCGCGGCCTGTATTTCCTCACCAACCTGTTCATGCAGACCGTGCTGGGCGCGATCAAGCTGCTGCCCTATGGCCCGCGGGTGCGCTTTACCGGCGCGCTTGCCAGCGCGGTGGCGCCGGTCGTTGGCTTCGACAAGCGGGTGCGCGCGAACCTGGCACTGACATGCCCGGAGCTGCCCCGCGACGAGGTGCGACGCCTGTGCCGCGCGGTCGCGAACAATGCCGGCCGCGCGATGATGGAGCATCTCTCGGCCCCCGAATTCGTGCGGCACGTGGCCGACAGCCCGATCCACGGCCCCGGCCTGGCCGCGTTCAAGGCCGCCCGGGCCGAGAACCGGCCCACCATGCTGATCACCGGGCATTTCGGAAATTACGCCGCTGCGCGCGTGGCGCTGCAGGCCCGCGGGCACGAGGTCGGCGGGCTCTACCGCCGCATGGCCAACCCCTATTTCAACGACCGCTATGTCGAGCGGTTCCACCAGATGGGCGAACCGATGTTCGAACAGGGCCGGCGCGGCATGATGGAGATGGTGCGCCACCTCAGGGGCGGCGGCATCATCGCCATTGTCTCGGACCTGCATGCGCTCGACGGCAAGCGGCTGGCCTTCTTCGGCAAACCCGCCGCCAGCTCGGTCCTGAACGCGGAACTGGCGCTGAAATACGATGCGGTGATGATCCCCATCTACGGCGTGCGGCAGCCCGACGGGCTGAGCTTCGACATCGAGATGCACGCGCCGATCCCGCACAGCGACCCCGAGACGATGACCCAGGCGCTCAACGACGACCTCGAAGCGATGGTGCGCCGCCATATGGGACAGTGGTTCTGGATCCACCGGCGCTGGAAGCTGATCGAGACCGGCTAGGGCGCGGTCACCCGCGCGGCGGCAAGGATGGGTCCGGCCGTGCCCTGCTGCACCAGAATTGCGGCCGGCAAGTCGCCGGGCAGCGGCGCGCTCCAGTTCGCTTCGCCCTGCCCGTCCCATTCGCCGATCCGGTCCCAGCTCTCGACCACGTTGGCATAGTCGAGGTTTTGCCCCGCCAGTTCGCCCCGGGTGATAGTGACGCTGCGCCGCGGCGCATAGCGCACCAGTTGAACCACGAACGGACCCGACAGCTGAGCGCCCGCGGCCGGCCGGGCCGTTGCCGTCACCCGCCCCCCGGCAACGCGGGTGGTGAGAATGGCCCGGACCGCTTTGTCGTGGTGGGCCTCGATCCGCTCGGCCAGCTGCATGGCCCGCGCGCCGGCAATGGCGTCCAGCCCGTTGACGATCATCTGAGGGGTATAGATCATGGTGCGCCCGCCCACCCGGGCATAGGCCTTCTGCCGGGCGGTGTGCTCGGGCCGGGCGAATTGATCCTTCCAGCCGATATAGTCCCAGTAGTCCACGTGCAGGGACAGCGCGATCACGTCCCGTCGCCCGGCCAGCTCGTGCAGGATCTTGTCCGCGGGCGGACAGGACGAGCATCCCTGCGAGGTATAGAGCTCGACCACCACCGGATGGTCGTCGGCCAGCGCCGCCGTGGCAAGCATGAGGCCGAGGCAGGCGATCGGAACGGACAGGAATTTCATTGATCGGGTGCCTTCCTGATTGCGAACCCGCCCGACCCTAGCCAGCCCGTTCCGGCTTGGCCAATCAAGGTTTGTTGAAAGCTGCGGAGCCGCGCGGACCCGGATTTGTGTGCAATAGTATACAAAAACGCCGCACCTGCCCTGATCACGCTTGAACAGAGGCCCCGCGTGATGCAGTAAGCCTGCAGCAACCCCAACCCACCCATCTGTCAGGGAGGCCAGACATGCCCATCAAAGTCGGACAGGATACCGCCAGGACGCGCCGCAGCCTGAGCGTGAACGGAAAATCCATCGCGTACTATTCGATCCCCGCCGCCACCGAGGCCGGTCTGGGCGACTTCTCCAAGCTGCCCGCCGCCCTGAAGGTGGTGCTGGAGAACATGCTGCGCTTCGAGGATGACGGGTTCTCGGTGTCGGTCGACGACATCAAGGCCTTCTCGGAATGGGCCGAAAAGGGGGGCAGGAACCCGCGCGAGATCGCCTATCGCCCGGCCCGCGTGCTGATGCAGGATTTCACCGGCGTGCCCGCGGTGGTCGACCTGGCGGCGATGCGCGACGGCATCAAGGCACTGGGCGGCGACGCGCAGAAGATCAACCCGCTGAACCCGGTGGATCTGGTCATCGACCACTCGGTGATGATCGACGAATTCGGCAACCCCCGCGCGTTCCAGATGAACGTGGATCGTGAATACGAGCGCAACATGGAACGCTACCAATTCCTGAAATGGGGCCAGGGCGCGTTCAACAACTTCCGCGTGGTGCCGCCGGGCACCGGCATCTGCCACCAGGTGAACCTGGAATACCTGGCCCAGACCATCTGGTCCGACGAGGATCAGAACGGCGAGACCGTGGCCTATCCCGACACGCTGGTGGGCACCGACAGCCACACCACCATGGTCAACGGCGCCGCCGTGCTGGGCTGGGGCGTCGGCGGGATCGAGGCCGAGGCGGCGATGCTGGGTCAGCCGATCTCGATGCTGATCCCCGAGGTCGTGGGCTTTGAACTGACCGGCAAGATGATCGAAGGCGCCACCGGCACCGACCTGGTGCTGAAGGTGGTCGAGATGCTGCGCGCCAAGGGTGTCGTGGGCAAGTTCGTGGAATTCTACGGCGACGGTCTGGACACTCTGCCGCTGGCCGACCGTGCGACCATCGCCAACATGGCCCCCGAATACGGCGCCACCTGCGGCTTCTTCCCGATCGACGCCGAGACGATCCGCTATCTGCGCAACACCGGCCGCGACGAGGACCGTCTGGCGCTGGTCGAGGCCTATGCCAAGGAAAACGGCCTGTGGCGCGACGAGACGTATGCGCCGATCTACACCGACACGCTCAGCCTGGACATGGGCACCATCGTGCCGGCGATCTCGGGGCCGAAGCGGCCGCAGGACTACACCCCGCTGGACCAGGCCGCGCGCGCCTTCATGGGTGTGGTCAGCGACTATCGCGGCATCGACATCGACAACGGCGCCGCCGACATGGCCGCAGAAGGCCCGACCCCGGTTCTGGAGCGCGATCCGCGCAAGTCGGTCAAGGTCAAGGGCGAGGATTACGAGATCCGCGACGGCTCGGTGGTGATCGCCTCGATCACCTCCTGCACCAACACCTCGAACCCCTACGTGATGATCGGTGCCGGCCTGGTGGCGCGCAAGGCGCGCGAGAAGGGCCTGAACCGCAAGCCCTGGGTCAAGACCTCGCTCGCGCCGGGATCCCAGGTCGTATCGCACTACCTCGAGGCCGCCGGGCTGCAGGAGGATCTGGACGCGATCGGCTTCAACCTGGTGGGCTATGGCTGCACCACCTGCATCGGCAATTCCGGCCCGATCCAGAAGGAGTTGAGCGAGGCCATCGCCGAGGCAGACCTTGTGGCCGCCAGCGTTCTCAGCGGCAACCGCAACTTCGAGGGCCGGATCAGCCCCGACGTGCGCGCCAACTACCTGGCCAGTCCGCCGCTGGTGGTGGCCTATGCGCTGGCCGGCGACATGAATGTCGACCTGGTCAACGACCCGCTGGGCCAGGACCAGGACGGCAACGACGTTTTCATGAAGGACATCTGGCCGACCCAGAAGGAAATCGCCGACCTCGTCGAACAGACCGTCACCCGCGAGGCGTTCCAGTCGAAATATGCCGACGTGTTCAAGGGCGACGAGAAATGGCAGTCGGTCGAGACCACGGATGCCGAGACCTATGACTGGCCGCCGACCTCGACCTATATCCAGAACCCGCCCTATTTCAAGGACATGGACCCCGAGCCGGGCACCATCTCGAATATCGAGGGCGCCAAGGTGCTGCTGATCCTGGGCGACATGGTGACGACCGACCACATCTCGCCTGCGGGCTCGTTCGCGTCGAAATCGCCGGCCGGCCAGTACCTGCTGGACCGCCAGGTGCAACCGCGCGAATTCAACTCCTATGGCTCGCGTCGCGGCAACCACGAGATCATGATGCGCGGCACCTTCGCCAATATCCGCATCCGCAACGAGATGCTGGAGGGGGTCGAGGGCGGCTATACCAAGGGCCCCGACGGCGAACAGGCCAGTGTCTACGACGCCTCGATGGCCTATCAGGAACAGGGCACGCCGCTGGTTGTGTTCGGGGGCGAGCAATACGGCGCCGGCTCGTCCCGCGACTGGGCGGCCAAGGGCACCGCGCTGCTGGGTGTCAAGGCGGTGATCGCCGAAAGCTTCGAGCGCATCCACCGCTCGAACCTGGTCGGCATGGGCGTGATCCCGTTCGAGTTCACCGGCGGCGACACCCGCAAGTCGCTGAACCTGACCGGCGACGAGACCGTCTCGATCAGCGGCCTCGACACGATCAAGCCGCTGCAGGAGGTGCCCTGCACCATCACCTATGGCGACGGCACCGAGAAGACGATCCAGCTGAAATGCCGGATCGATACCGCGCCCGAGATCGAGTATATCGAGCATGGCGGCGTGCTGCACTACGTGCTGCGCAACCTGGCCAAGGCGTCTTGATCTGAGCCGAACCTGAAGCACGGCCCCGGAGCATCCGCGCCGGGGCCATTTCATTGATGCCGGCAAGGGGGTCGCTTGGATATCCGCGCCATCGCAATGGGCCTGGCCTTCGCGCTGATGTGGTCCTCGGCGTTCAGTTCGGCGCGGATCATCGTGGCCGATGCCTCGCCGCTCTTTTCGCTTGCCCTGCGGTTTCTGATCTCCGGCCTTCTGGGCGTGCTGATCGCACGCCGGATGGGCCAGAGCTGGCGCCTGACGCGGGCGCAATGGCGCGCGACGATCCTGTTCGGGATCTGCCAGAACGCACTCTATCTGGGTCTGAATTTCTATGCCATGCAGACGGTGCAGGCCTCGGTCGCGGCCATCATCGCCTCGACCATGCCACTTCTGGTGGCCCTGGCCAGCTGGGCGCTGCTGGGCGAGCGGCTGCGCCCGCTGGGCGTGCTGGGCCTGCTTGCCGGTCTCGTGGGCGTGTCCCTGATCATGGGCGCGCGGATCAGCGCGGGCGTCGATCTTTTCGGCATCCTGCTTTGCGGGCTGGGCGCGCTGGCGCTGACCTTCGCCACGCTGGCGGTGCGCGGAGCCACATCGGGCGGCAATTTCATGATGGTGGTGGGGCTGCAGATGCTGGTCGGCTCGGCGGTTCTGTTTCTGGCCGCGCCGGTTTTCGAGACCATACGGGTCAGCCCCAGCTGGCCCTTGGCCGCGGCCTTCACCTATACCACGCTGATCCCCGGCCTCGCCGCGACCTATATCTGGTTCCGGCTGCTCGACCGCATCGGCGCGGTGCGCGCGGCGACGTTCCACTTCCTCAACCCGGCCTTCGGGGTCGCCATCGCGGCGGTGTTGCTGGGAGAGCGGCTGGGGCTGCTCGACCTGATCGGCGTGCTGGTCACCACGGCAGGGATCCTTGCGGTGCAACTGGCGCGGCGGCCGGGTGCTGTGGCCAAGGTCGCGGCTCCGGAGTGAGCTTCGCAGGACGGACGCGCGCGGCCTAGCGGTCCCTTAGGGCTTCGCGCGATACGCTCTTCCCGACGCGGCCAAAACGGACCGCGCCAGCCATGGGGCTCCTGTCAGCCTCCGGCCGCCTTTTTCAGCGCCGGACGGATGGTGTTTTCGATCACCCGGTCCGTCACCGGGCCGGCAAAGCGCAGGACAATGGTGCCTTCGCCGTCGATCACATAGGTCTCGGGCACGCCGTAGACGCCCCAGTCAAGCCCCATGCGCCCAGTCTCGTCGCGGCCCACACCGGCATAGGGATCGCCGAGCTCGTCCAGAAACGCGCGCGCCTTGGGCAGCGCGTCCTTGTAGTTCACGCCGTAGATCGGGATGCCCTCTTTGGCCAGCGCGTCCAGATTGGGATGTTCCACCCGGCAGGGCGCGCACCAGCTGGCCCAGTAGTTGACCAGCTTCACCTGCCCGTCGCGCAGCGTGTCATCGTCGAAACCCGCCTTGCCGGGAAACTCGGTCGTCACCACCGGCGGCGCTGTCTGCCCTTCGCGCGCCGAGGGCAGCGCGTCGGGGTCCTCGCGGAACATGCCGACCGCGGCCAGCAGAACGAAGGCGCCGAAGATCAGCGGTGGCGCCAGCATCAGGGGCGAGACCCTAGCCATTGCGCGTCAGCCTCTGTTCCAGCCGTTCCAGCTCGGCCCGGACACGGCGCCCGCGCCACAGGCTGACCAGCACCAGCACGGCCAGCAGCACCAGCGAGGCGGCATAGGCCGACAACACCGTGTCGGCGTATTTTCCAAGGTCCGGCATCATGATCCAACCCTTTCCCGCGCCAGCAGCGCCTTGATGCGCCGCGCGCGTATCTCGGTGCCGGTGCGGTAGAACACCAGCGCGATGAACAACAGCACGAAGCCCGCGATGCACACCAGCAACGGGAAGAAGAACACGTCGGCCACGTTCTCCTCCTTGTCCAGGCTCAGCGACGCCCCCTGGTGCAAGCCCTGGTTCCAGAAGTTCACCGCATAGCGGCTGAGCAGGGCAAAGACCGAACCGACCAGGCACAACACGCTGGTCAGGTCGGCGGCGGTGTCGGGGTTCTCGATCGCCTCCCACAGCGCCACATAGCCCAAATAGAACAGGAACAGGATCAGGAACGAGGTCAGGCGCGGATCCCAGGCCCACCAGGTGCCCCACATCGGCTGGCCCCAGATCGCCCCCGTGGCCAGCGCGATCAGCGTCATCACGATGCCCACCGGGGCGGCAGCGCGGGCGGCCAGGGCGCTGACATGGTGGCGGCGCACCAGCCAGACCAGCGACGTGACCAGCATCATCAGCCATGCATTGATCGCCATCAGCGCAGCGGGCACGTGCAGGTAGATGATCTTGACCGTCGAACCCTGCTTGTAGTCATCCGGCGTGAAGAAGAAGCCCCAGACCAGCCCGACCACAAGGCTGATTGCAGCGGATGCCCAGAAGAACGGCAGCACCCGTTCGGTGGTGGCCAGGAACTTCTTGGGGTTGGCGTAGGCCCAAAGGGCGTTGGCTTTGGCGGCGATGCTCATGGGCAGTATCTAGTCCGAGTCGGCCCCGGCCTCAATTGACTTCGATCAACGCAGGTTCACACGAAGGACAGCGGCACTGGCAAAGGGCAGCAGCGCGATGCAGGCCGCCGTGATGCCGCCGAGAAACAGCAGCGGTGTCGCGGTCTCCATGCCGACGGCGCCGCGCCGCGCCACCTCGGCCCCGAAGATCAGCGTCGGCACGTAAAGCGGCAGCACAAGCAGCGACAGCAAGAGCCCGCCGCGCTTCAGCCCGACAGTCAGCGCCGCGCCGAACGTGCCGACGACGCTGAGCGCGGGCGTGCCCACCAGAAGCGAGACCACCAGCCAGAGAAATCCCGGCGGTGCAAGGTTCAGCAGCACGCCCAGAAACGGCGCGGCCAGAACCAGCGGCAGGCCGGTGGTGATCCAATGCGCCAGCGCCTTGATCGTGACCACCGATTCCAGCGGCAGCGGCGCGGTCGCCAGCAGGTCGAGCGAGCCGTCCTCCCAGTCGAGCGCCAGCAGCCGGTCGAGTGACAGAAGGCAGGCCAGCAGCGCACCCAGCCACAACACGCCCGGCGCGATGGTCGACAGCAGCGCCGATTGCGGCCCCACCGCAAAGGGGACGAGAACGGTGACGATCAGGAAAAAGGCCAGCCCCAGGCCGAAGCCGCCACCGGCGCGGAAGGCCAGGCGCAGGTCACGCAGAAGCAGGGCGGTCACAGGAACCCTCCGTCGAAATCCTCGACCGGCCGGGGCCGGGCCTTGTAGGGGCCAACGTCCAGCACCTCGCCCTCCAGCCCCAGATCGATATGGGTGGCGATCAGGGCCGCGCCGCCCTGCCCCAGATGCGCGCGCACCGCCGCCGCGAACATCGCCACCGAGTCGCGGTCCAGCGAGACGGTCGGCTCGTCCAGCGCCCAGATCGGCCGCCCTGTGACCAGCATCCGCGCCAGCCCCAGGCGGCGCTTCTGCCCGGCCGAGAGGTTGCCGGCCTGGCGATCGGCCAGGTCGGTCAGCGCAAAGGCCTTGAGCGCCGGGGCGATATCGCCGGTTCCGAACACCTGCGCCCAGAACTTCAGGTTCTCGGTCACGGTAAGCGGCGGCTTGATCCCGTCGGCATGGCCGGCATAGGCGATGGTTTCTTCGGCGCCCTCGACGCGGCCGGCCAGCGGCGGCTGCAACCCCGCCACGGTGCGCAGCAGGGTCGTCTTGCCGATCCCGTTCGGCCCGCGCAGGATCAGCGCACGGCCGGGCGCCAGAGTAAAGCTCAGCCCCTCGAGCACGGGCACGCCGCCGCGGGCGATGGCAAGATCGGTGACGGTCAGGGTCATGCGCTGCACCTACCGTATGGTACGGAGGGCGGAAAGGGGGCCAGCCCCCTCTTGGCCTGCGGCCAATTCACCCCCGGGATATTTCCGGCAAGAGGAAGCAGCCCGCGTCACACCGGCAGGGCGGCCAGCGCGATCCGGCGGCCTTCGGAGAGCAGCACGTTGTAGGTCCGGCAGGCGGCCGGCGAGTTCATCGCCTCGACCCCCACGCCCGCCTCTTCCAGCCGGTTGCGAAACGCCTCGGGCAGATACCCGATCTCGGCCCCGGTGCCGACGAACAGCACATCGATCTGCCCCGCCAGCGCAAGGAGCGCATCGACATCCTCATAGCCGCCCCAGGCGCTGGTGCCGCCCGGACCGGTGAGAATCGCGCCCTGGTGGACCTGCCCGCCGATCCGGAAGAAGCCGGGGCCGTAGCCCTCGACCGGGCGGGCGTCGGTGAAGGCGATCTCGTTCAGGCGCATGTCAGTCTCCTGCTTGCCAAATCGGCAGGCCCGCCAGCGCGGCACCGAAGATCAGCGCATAGGCCGCCCGGCGATAGGCCCGTTCGTATCCCGGCACGAATAACGCCGAGCCCAGCATCGTGCCAAGCATATTCGGCACGATCAGCGCCAGCCCGATCAGCACCGGCCCGGGCGCCAGCCGGCCGGCCACAGCCATCATCGCCACCACCATCCAGTCATAGCCGAACAGGTAGAAGGTGATGTTGGCGCGGATCACCGGGGGCGGGTGCGGGCTGGCCATGTAGACGAAGATTACAGGCGGGCCGGGAATGCCGGTGACGCCACCCAGGAAACCCGCCGCCACACCGGTGCCGACCACGGCCGGCGGCCGCAGCGGACCGGCATAGCGCCAGCCCAGCATCAGCCCGGTCAGCATCGCCAGCGAAACCGCCGCGACCAGGATGCGGAACAGCCCCGGATCGAGCGCGAAGAGCGCCGCCAGCCCCAGCGGCAGGGCCAGGACCGTGCCCGCCAGCAGCCGCGCCAGGTCGCCGCGATGCACGTGGCGGGCGGCGCGCGGCAGCATCGGCAGGGGCCCCACCACGTCCATCAGAACCAGCGTAAGGACGGCCGAGACCGGATCCAGCACCATGCCCGCCAGCGGCAGGTAGACCAGCGCCGTGCCGAACCCGGCAAAGCCGCGCACCGTGCCGGCCGTCAGCGCCGCGGCGGCCAGAAGTACGGTCTCGGCGGTCAGGAAGGATGCGAGCGACGTCATGTCCGCCACGATGGTGCCGCCCGGCCCGGCCCGCTAGGGCCAGGTCGCGGCGCACGATGGCGCCACCTCAGGCATCGATATTGGCGAACTGGTTGCCGGCGGTGTTTGACGGCTTGGACCAGTCGCGCTTGACCCCCAACCAGAGCAGGATGGTCGAGGCCACGAAGACCGAGGAATAGGTGCCCACGATCACGCCCCAGATCATCGCGAAGACAAAGCCGCGGATCACGTCGCCGCCCAGCACGTAGAGCGAGATGAGCGCCAGCAGTGTCGTGACGCTGGTCATCACCGTCCGGCTGAGGGTCTCGTTGATCGACAGGTTCAGCACATCCTTGAGCGAGATCTTCTTGTATTTCCGCAGGTTCTCGCGCACCCGGTCGAACACGACGACGGTGTCGTTCAGCGAATACCCGACGATGGTCAGCAGGGCCGCGATGATGGCCAGGTCGAACTTGATCTGCAGCTCGGAAAACACGCCGATGGTCAGGATCACGTCATGCACCAGCGCGGCCACCGCGCCCAGGGCGAACTGCCATTCGAAGCGCAGCCAGATATAGACCAGCACCGCCCCGATGGCGAGCGCCACGGCGATCACCGCGGTCTTGATCAGCTCGCCCGACACTTTGGGCCCGACCGATTCCACCGATACGAACTTGATGTCCGGCACCGCGGCCTGAAGCGCCGCCTCGACATTCTCGATGATCTCGGCGGTCACAGCCTCTTCTCCGTCCTGGGCCTGGATGCGGATCATCGCAACATTCTGGTCGGGGCCGAAGGTGGGGTCGAACACCTCGGTGATCGTCACGTCGCCCAGCTCCAGCGGGGCGATGGCGTCGCGATAGGCCCCGACATCCACCGGCTGCGCGCTTTCGGTGCGGATCGTCGTGCCGCCGCGGAAGTCGATGCCATAGTTCAGCCCCTGCAGCAGAAAGGAGCCGAAGGCCAGCACCATCAGCGCCGCCGAGATGCCCAGCCACAGCTTCCAGTGGCCGAAGAAATCGAAGGAGGTATCGCGGGGAACCAGTTTCAGTCGCATGTCAGACCTCGATCGTTTTCGGGCGGCGGCGTTCGTACCAGGTGATGATCATCAGCCGGGTGACGAAGATGGCGGTGAAGACCGAGGTGACGATCCCCAGCCCCAGCGTGATGGCGAAGCCGCGCACCGGGCCCGAGCCCAGGGCAAACAGGATCACCGCGGTGATGAAGGTGGTGATATTGGCATCCAGGATCGCCGACAGCGCCTTTTCATAGCCCAGCTCGATGGCGCGCGAGGGGCCCTTGGCGGTCTTCAGCTCCTCTCGGATCCGCTCGAAGACCAGCACGTTGGCATCAACCGCCATGCCCACGGTCAGCACGATCCCGGCGATGCCCGGCAGCGTGAGCGTCGCGCCGATGGTCGACAGCAGGCCGAAGATCAGCGCGATGTTGAGAATCAGCGCAAGATTGGCGAACAGCCCGAACAAGCCGTAGCTGAGCGCCATGAAGACCAGCACTGCCGCAAAAGCCACGATGGTCGCCACCTTGCCCGCGTCGATGCTGTCCTGCCCCAGCTCGGGACCGATGGTGCGCTCCTCGAGGAATTCCAGACCCGCCGGCAGGGCGCCGGCGCGCAGCAGGACCGCCAGGTTGGTGCTTTCCTCAATGGTGAAATTGCCGGTGATGATGCCCGAACCGCCGGGAATGTGGCTCTGGATCACCGGGGCCGAGATCACCTCGTCATCCAGCACGATGGCGAAGGGCGCGCCGATATTGTCACGGGTGTAGTCGCCGAACTTGCGCGCGCCGGAGGTGTTGAAGCGGAACGTCACCGCGGGGCGGCCGTTCTGGTCGAAGGACGGCTGCGCGTCGACCAGTTCCTCGCCGGTCACGACGGGCGCGGCCTCGAGCGTGTAGAAGACGTTTTCCTCGTCGATCGCCGGGATCAGCTTCTCTCCGACGCCGGTGCGGGCGTCCGGATCGGTCCCGCGCGAGACCACCGGGTTGAAGGTCAGCTGCGCGGTCGTGCCGATGATCTCCTTGAGTTCCGAGGCGCTGCCGATGCCCGGCACCTGGATCAGGATCCGGTCGGCGCCCTGGCGCTGGATGGTCGGCTCGCGGGTGCCGACCTCGTCGATGCGTCGGCGCACGATCTCCAGCGCCTGGCGCACGGTGCGGTCATCGGTGGCGCGCTTCTCGGCCTCGCTGAGTTGCACCAGGATCTCGTCGCCCTGCGCCGTCACCTCAATATCCGTGGCGCCGGCACCGGTCAGCGTCTGGATCGGACGGGCCAGGTCGCGCAGGACCTGCTGCGCGCGCGACATGCCCTCGGGCTGGCTGATGCGGACGCGAATCTCTTGCGGATCAGAGGGTTGCCTGCGGATCGTGCCAATGGCCGCGCGCTCGCCGCGCAGCGCGTCGCGGATATCGGGCCACATCGCATCCATGCGCGAGGCATAGACATCGCCGACCTGAACCTCGGCCAGCAGATGCGCCCCCCCGCGCAGGTCCAGCCCCAGATTGACCAGCGACGAAGGCATCCACTCCGGCCAGGCGCCGGCCTCGGCCTGTATCTGCGGCGTGTCGTTGCCCAGCTCGATCGCGGCCCTGGCGTCGTTGGACTGCTCGACGCGGGTATAGAAGGCGTTGGGCAGGGCCAGCACCAGCCCGGCCAGACAGACCAGCAGGATCAGGACCCGTTTCCAGGTGTCGATTTGAAGCATATACCTGCCTTTTCAGCGGGTTGAAGCGTGACCTTACTTGGCCGGCTCGGTCTTGTTGAGAACCTGCGCGACGGTCGACTTGACGACCCGGACCTTGACGCCCTCGGCGATCTCGACCTCGATCTCGCCATCCTCCTTGACCTTGGTGACCTTGCCGATCAGGCCGCCCTGGGTGATCACCTGGTCACCGCGGCGCAGCGCCTCGACCATCGCCTGGTGCTGCTTGACCTTCTTCTGCTGCGGACGGATCAGCAGGAAATACATGATCGCGAAGATCAGGATGAGCGGGAGAAACTGGGCGAATGCGCCACCTTCCATGGGACAGTCCTTTGTGCTGAGAGGCGGGAGACACCCGCGAATTTGGCCGGGAACCTATGCGCAGAACCGGTGGTTTGCAAGGCGAGGTTTCGCCATGAAACCGCCCTGCACGGCGCCTGTGGCGGGTGGGCAGCCCGAGGCGCGGAATGCAACGCCACCCTACCGCCCCGGAACGTCTTGCGGCATAACGCCGGAAACCGATTCTCAGCCGAGGGACCAAGCCCATGCACGACATCCGCGCCATCCGCGAGAACCCTGCCGCCTTCGATGCCGCTCTGGCGCGGCGCGGGGATGCGGCGGTGTCGGCGGAGCTCTTGAAACTCGACGAGGCGCGCCGGGCCAAGATCCTCGCGGCCGAGACCGCGCAGGCCGAACAGAACAAGGCCGCCAAGGCGATCGGGGCGGCCAAGGCCAAGGGCGACGAGGCCGAGTTCGAGCGGCTGCGCGCCGAGGTGTCGGCGAAAAAGGCGCAGGTCGCCGAGATGCAGGCCGAGGCCAAGGAGCTGGACGCGCAGCTGACCGACATGCTGGCGCGGATCGCGAACCTGCCCGCCGAGGACGTGCCGGACGGGGCGGACGAGACCGAGAATGTCGAGGTCAACCGCTGGGGCGAGCCGCGCGCGTTCGGGTTTCCGCCCAGGGAGCATTACGAGATTGCCTCCGTCGCCCGGGCGATGGATTTCGAGACTGCCGCCAAGACCAGCGGCAGCCGCTTCGTGAACCTCAGCAAGGGCGTGGCGCGCATCCACCGCGCGCTGGCGCAGTTCATGCTGGACACGCATGTGGACAAGAACGGGCTGACCGAAACCGCCACCCCGGTGCTGGTCCGCGACGAGGCGATGTATGGCACCGACAAGCTGCCGAAATTCGGCGATGACAGCTATCAGACCACCAATGGCTGGTGGCTGATCCCGACCTCCGAAGTGCCGCTGACCTATTCGGTGGCGGGCGAGATCCTCGACGCGGCGGACCTGCCGATCCGGCTGACCGCACACACCGTCTGTTTCCGTTCCGAAGCCGGCAGCGCCGGCAAAGACACCGCCGGCATGTTGCGCCAGCACCAGTTCGAGAAGGTCGAGATGGTGTCGATTACCCATCCCGACGAATCCGACGCCGAGCAGAAACGGATGCTGCGCTGTGCCGAGGGCATCCTGGAGGCGCTGGGCATCCCCTATCGCACGGTGGTCCTGTGCACCGGCGACATGGGCTTCGGCGCGCGGCGCACCTTCGACATCGAGGCCTGGCTGCCGGGGCAGAACGCCTATCGCGAGATCTCCAGCGTCTCGACCACAGGCGATTTCCAGGCCCGTCGCATGAATGCGCGGTTCCGGCCGCGGGGCGGCAAGCCCGACTATGTGCACACCCTGAACGGATCGGGCCTTGCGGTGGGGCGCTGCCTGATCGCGGTGCTGGAGAATGGCCAGAACGAGGACGGCACCGTCACCCTGCCTGAGGTGCTGGCGCCCTATCTGGGCGGCAAGCTGACGCTGGGGACGGACGGGGCGCTGGTCTGAGGCAAGGGGTTCAGGATTTCTTCTTGCCCTTGGACTTCTTGTCCTTGGACTTCTTGCCCTTCTTGTCCTTGTCTTTCTTGGACTTGTCCTTGCCCAGCTTCTCCTTGGCCTTGCGCGCCTTGGCCTTGACCTTTTCCTTGGCCTTGTGGAATTCGGCCTCGAGCCTGGCCGCCTTGCGCGCGGCCTTCTCGGCCTTGGCGCGCGCTTTGGCCTTCTTGCGCGCCTTGGCACGGGCGCGGGCCTCGGCGGCCTCCAATTCGTCCGCCTGACCCGGGGCCGCTCCGTTGCCGCGGGCGCCCACGACCTCGCGGGCCGAGGCGATCAGCAGCGCGGCGCGGACCGAACCGATGCGCGGCACGGCGGTCAGGTCCTCGGGCTTGGCGGCGGCCAGATCCCGGGCGGTGTGGAACCCGTGCGACCGAAGCGCGTGGGCCAGGGACTCTCCGACCCCCAGTACGTCGGTCAGCGGGATCATGCGCGCGCTCCTGTGTCAGATACAAACCTGGCAATATGTCTACATCGCAGACCCCGCGCCCGGCAAGGCGGTCGCGGGGCTCAGCCCGCCTGCGCCAGGCCGGGCGACCGACGGGATTTCGGAAACGGCACCAGCCGCTTGGCCTCTTCGTCCCACAGCTTGAGGTTCAGCGCCGCCACCGCCTCGCGGAAGCCGATGCGGCGCGGGGCGACCTCGGGTGGCAGATTGTAGTGGCAGGCGCGCAGCCGGTAGGACGGGATGCGGGCGTTGAAATGGTGGATATCATGCAACGTGATGCAGGCCACCGCCAAGTCGAACCACCAGCCGAAATCCAGCGCCGACGACCCCTGCAGCGCCGCCAGCTGGGGATCGAGATCGGGGCGGCGGTCCCAGTACGTATCCTCGAAATTGTGCTGCAGGTAGACCAGGAACACGCCCAACATGCCGCCGAGGAAGGAAAACGCCAGCCAGACGCCGATACCCGTCCAGCCCGCGACCCACCACAGGGCACTCAGCAGCACGACGATCGAGGCATTGTGCGCGACCACCCCGCCCACGCCGAACCGCGCGGTGTTCTTGGGCCAGCGATAGCGAATGAAATAGGTGAACAGCGCACCCAGCGGCACCAGTATGAACGGGTTGCGATACAGCCGGTAGAAGAGCCGCGTGCGCCAGTCGGCGGCGTTCCATTCGCGCAGCGTCATGGTGTGGATCTCGCCGGTATCGCGATGGTCGAGATTGCCGATGCCGGCATGGTGCAGGTTGTGGTTCTGCTTCATCACCTCGAAGGGCGCAAAGGTGAAAGGCGACAGCACGTGGCCTGCCAGCTCGTTCTGGGCGCGGGTCTCGAACAGCGAATGATGCCCGCAATCGTGCTGCAGCACATAAAGGCGCACGGCGGCAAAGGCGAAGACGACCCCGGCGGGGATCATCACCAACCACTGGTCGACATAGGCGATTGCCAGCCACAGCGCTGCGAAATAGACCGCGAAGGTGCCGAAATAGCTCAGGCCCGCGAGGCGGTTGTCCTGCACCGCGTATTTGCGCGTGTAAGCCCTCAGATCCATGCCGCCCCCAATGTGCCATTGGCCGGTTCAGATATCGAATGTTTACGTAACGACAAGGTGTCGCCAATCAAGGGGTGCCGAGCAGAATTCCCGCCCCGTGCACCATGATAGAGCGACTCCCCCCGCACTGTCACGCCCGGAGGTGGAATATCCTGTGAGATGGCGTGTTTACGCCTCGGTGGCCTGCGGGCCGTCGGGCCGCTCGCAACAGGTCAGGCCTTGCTGGATCGGCGGACAGGGCACGGTGGCATAGGAACAGAACACGCAGCAGTCGCCGTCCCTGGGCCGGAGCACGGCGCGGCAGGTCCTGCACTCATAGAACCACTGGCAGGCATCCGTCGGCATCGTCTCGGTTTCGACATGAGCGCAATTCGGACAGGTCAGCGTGCTTTCCAGCACGATTGTCGGCTCGGTCATGTCTCACATCCTCGAAATCAGATAGTCGTTGATCCCGGCCTCGTTCAGAAACAGGACCCAGGCCAGGACCGTCGTTGCAGTGCTGCCGGCCAGCCAGTATTTCAGCGAACGCAGGGTGCCGCGTCGTCGCGCCACCAGCCAGGCCGCCGCAACAAGTGCCGTGGAAAGAATCAAAACCGGGTAAGCGGCCCCCGCGATGGCTCCAACGACCGCAAGCCAACTGCCACCGAAGCCCAGCAACATCATCGCCATCGGCAGCACGCAACAGGAGGCGACCCCCATTGCGGAAAACGAACTCAGGTAGCTGAGGCCAAGATATGTCTTCATGCCTGTTTCCCCTTGCAGTCAGGCCGTCGCATTGCAGCGGCATCCGACCCGGTCTATACATTCTGTAGCCACTACAGGATCAAGCGGGGCGATATCACATGATCGCGATAGGAGAGGCATCAAGGCAAAGCGGCGTCGGCATCGAGACGATCCGCTACTACGAGCGCGAAGGGATCGTTCCCGAACCCGAGCGTGCAGCGAACAATCGGCGCCTCTACTCCGCGCAGGATGTCGGCCGCCTCCGCTTTCTCAAAAGATGCCGCGACCTTGGCTTTCCGCTGGCCGACGCGCGGACGCTGCTCGCGCTTTCGGAAAGCCGCAGCGCCGACTGCCAGTCGGTCAGGAAACTTGCCGAGGATCACATCCGGAGCGTGCGCCGGAAAATCGACGCGCTGACCAAGCTGAACGCAGCACTGGCCGAATTGACCGCAAATTGCGCCACCGGCACGGTGGACTGCCCCATGCTCGCCGAATTGCGGGCGGGATGATGTCCGGCTGAAACCGAACGAGACGGCATTTGTCTAAGGCTCGGCCTGCTAGGTTCTCGCGGGCCTTGGCACGGCGACCGGAGGCCAACGGGCCTCAGCCGCGTCCCTTGAGATGCTTGGCAAGCGCGCCGGCGTTCTTCTTGCGGCGGCCCTTGTAGGGGTTCTTGTCGCCCTGCCCGCGCAGCGTCAGCCGGATCGGCGTTCCGGGCATGTCAAAGTCGTCGCGCAAGCCATTGACAAGATATCGAGAATAGCTGTCAGGCATCTTGTCAGGATGGGAACACATCACCACGAAGCCCGGCGGCCGGGTCTTGGCCTGGGTCATGTAGCGCAACTTGATCCGGCGGCCCTGCGGCGCCGGCGGCGGGTGCTGTTCCAGCATCCCGGTCAGCCAGCGGTTCAGCGCCGCGGTGGGCACCCGGCGGTTCCACACGTCATGGGCGCGCAGGATGGCATCGTGCAGCCGGTCCAGGCCGCGGCCGGTCCTGGCGCTGACCGTGACCAGCGGCGCGCCGCGCAGCTGCGGCAACAGGCGGTCAAAGGCCTCTTTCAGGTCGCGCAGCTTGTGCTGCTTGTGCTCTTCCACGTCCCACTTGTTGACCGCGACAACCACGGCGCGGCCCTCGCGCTCGGCCAGGTCGGCGATGCGCAGGTCCTGCTGCTCGAAGGGTATGGCGGCATCCAGCAACACCACCACGACCTCGGCGAACTTGACCGCGCGCAGCCCGTCGCTGACCGAGAGTTTCTCGAGCTTTCCCTGCACCTTGGCCTTCTTGCGCATCCCGGCGGTGTCGAAGATGCGCATCGGCGTGCCGAGCCAGTCGCTGCGCAGGCTGATGGCGTCGCGGGTGATCCCGGCCTCGGGGCCGGTCAGCAGGCGCTCCTCGCCCACGATTTTGTTGATAAGCGTGGACTTGCCGGCATTGGGGCGGCCGACCACGGCGACCTGAAGCGGCTTGGCCTCGGTGATCTCGGTGGCGCCCGCCTCGGTCTCGCCGGCCTCGTCCACGGCCACGTCGGTCTCTGGCGCGGTGCTTTCGGCCGCCGCGTCATGGGCGTCGGCGATGGGCATGAGTTGCTCGTAGAGCTCGTTCAGCCCCTCGCCATGTTCCGCGCTGAGGCGCACCGGCTCGCCCAGGCCCAGCGCGTAGGCCTCGATCAGCCCGGCATCGGCGGCCGCGCCCTCGGCCTTGTTGGCCGCCAGGATGACATGGGCCGAGCGTTTGCGCAGGATCTCGGCAAACACCTCGTCGGTCGGGGTCACGCCGACGCGGGCGTCGATCATGAACAGGCAGATGTCGGCCATGTCCACTGCGCGCTCGGTCAGCCGGCGCATCCGTCCCTGCAGGCTGTCATCGGTGGCCTCTTCCAGGCCCGCGGTGTCGATCACGGTGAAGCGCAGGTCGCCCAGCCGCGCCGCCCCCTCGCGCAGGTCGCGGGTCACGCCGGGCTGGTCATCGACCAGTGCCAGCCGCTTGCCGACAAGGCGGTTGAACAGGGTGGATTTGCCCACATTGGGGCGCCCCACGATGGCGAGGGTCAGGGACATGGCGCTTTCTTTCGCGATTCAGACGCGCCGTGTAACGCATCGCGCGCCTAACGGAAAGCGTGCAGTTCGCCCTCGGTCGAGACCACGTAGAGCGTGCCGCCCGCCACCACCGGCTGCGTGGTGGCGCCGCCGGGCACCTCGACGGTGCCCACCAGCGCGCCGCCGGTGGGGTCGAAGAAGCGCAGCAACCCGTCGCTGGAGGCCACGACGATCCGCCCGCCGGCCAGAAGCGGGCCGTAATGGGCATAGCTGCGCCCGCGCTTGCGCGGCTTGTCGCGCACGAAGCCCGGCAGTTCGCGCGCCCAGATCAGGCTGCCGTCAGAGGAAGCGAGGCGGATCAGCTGGTTGCGATCCGAGATCAGGTAGACGCTGTTGCCCGCCGGCCAGACCGGGGTCAGCGCGCCCTCGTTGGCGGTCCAGATGCGGTCGCCCGAATCGGCTTCGAAGGCCACGGTCCGCCCGGAATGGTTGCCGACATAGATGCGGTTGCCGACCACAACCGGCCCGCCTGTCACATCAGCGATGCGGGCCACCGCGCGGCCCTTGCGCTGCCCCGCGACCGCGGCGGTCCAGCGGCGCAGGCCGCCCTTGCGGAAACTGGCCACGATATCGCCCGAGGCGAAGGCAAAGACCGCCAGGTCGCCGGTCAGGGCCGGCGCCGGTGCGCCCAGTACGTTGCCGACGCTGGGGGTGCCCTGGATTTGCCAGGCGATGCGCCCGTTCGAAGTGCGGATCGCCCAGCCGGTGTCGTCGCCGGCCACCAGGTAGACCAGCCCGTCGCGTACCGTGGGCATGCCGCTGCCTGTGGCGTTGAGGCGCTGCCGCCAGCGCACGGTGCCGCTACGCGCATCCAGCGCGGTCAGCCGGCCGAAGCCGGACGAGACATAGAGCACGCCGTCGGAATAGGCCATGCCGCCGCCCGTCGCCTGGTTGTCGCCCTCGCCCGGCGGCACCAGGCTGGTGCTCCAGACCACGCCGCCGCCCTGCGAGACGGCGGTGACGGTGGCCCCGGCGTCGAGCGTGTAGATCAGCCCACCCGCCACGACCGGCGCGGCGGTGATCCGCTGGCGGCGGCTGTCGCCTTCGCCGATCTGGGTCGACCAGATCCGCTGCGGCGTGCTGCGCAGCGCCGGATGGTCGGTGCGGAAGGCCGGTGTACCGGCCCCCTGCGGCCAGGACGCGTTGGTCACCTGCGCGGGCAGCCGCGCGGCAGGCGCGTTGCTCACCGCGCCGGTCGCCGCGGTGGCGTCGGGGCGGATATCCTCGCGCGGGCCGGGCAGGATGACGTCAGGCTCGGTGCAGGCCGACAGCAGCAGCAGCGCCCCGCCCGCAAGGGTCATCCCGGCCCGGGAAATAGAGAACTGAACCATCGTTGAACCTGTCTGTCCGTTTCCGCCTCGCCGCTCCGCCGTCTGGCGGCGGATCAGCCGTTCTGCCCGGGCTGCGTCTCGAGCGAGCCGCCCAGCGCAACAATCAACTGAGTGGCGCGCTGTTGCAAGTCCGGCCCCGCTTCGGCGTCCTGCACCATCGCCCGCAGGCGGGAAATGGCGGCATCGGTCTCGCCCTCTTCGATGTCGATCAGCGCCAGCTGCTCCTCGGCGAGCAGGCGCAGCGGCGCGCCCGGGGCGGTCAGCGCCTCGAATTGCAGGCGCCGGTCGGCTACGGGCAGAGTGTCGCCCTGCAGCGTCAGCGCCTTGAAGCCGGCGATCTGGCGATAAACCTGCGGCAGCTCGCCATCGCCTGCCACTGCCTGCAGCGCCGCCACGGCCGCATCGGTGCGGCCCGCCTCGGTCAGGGCGCCGGCGGTCATCATCCGCAGCACTGCCTGCCCGCCGGTGCTGTCGGCCGAGAGCTGCTCCAGCGCCTCGGCCCGCGCGGCAGCGTCGTCGGCGGCCAGCGCCGCGATGATCCCGTCGCCCAGCGCCTGCGACCGCGCCGCCTCCTGCGCCTTGCGGTATTCCTTCCAGGCCGCGCCGCCGACCACGGCCACGATCAGCAGCGCACCGATCCAGCCCCAGCGCCGCAGCAGAAGGAACAGGCGGTCCCGGCGAACCTCTTCGGTCACTTCGTCGATGAAACTGTCGCTGTCGCTCATTCCTGCCCCCGGGCCCGTTGCGCGTCTGCCGCCCCTCTTAACGCGCCCCTTGGGCCAAGCCAAGGGCCGGATCCGCGCCAAAATCCGCGCAACTTGCACTGTTGGTCGAAAAAAACTAATCTGAACTGGTCAGTTTAGAGTAGACATCTCAGAAAGATGACCCCATGTGAAGGTCGGTGCGCCCACACATAGCTGCCCTGCTTGCTGGCCATGTCAGGATTTTAGAAAGACGCGAGATGCGATTGATTCCCCTCATCACCGCGGTTTTGGTGACTTTTTCCTTGTATATGCTCGTGTTCGAACGTGACGCCCTGCTGGCCTTTGCCACCGGTGAGGCCGCCGCGGCACAACCCGATGACGGTGCCGCGACGGACGCCGCGGCCGAGAGCGAGAAGCCCGAACAGAAGGCCATCGGTGTCGTCGCGGTCCGCTCGAAGGCGCGCGAAATCGATTCCGGCGTGGTCCTGCGGGGCGAGACCGAGGCGATGCGCCAGGTCGAAGTGCGCTCGGAAACCTCGTCGCCGGTGATCTCGGAGCCGCTGCGCAAGGGCGCCTTCGTCGAGGCCGGCCAGCTGCTTTGCGAGTTGGACCCCGGCACGCGCCCGGCGCAGCTGGCCGAGATGCGCGCCCGCGAAAGCGAGGCCAAGGCCCGCCTGCCCGAGGCCGAAGCCCGGCTGATCGAGGCCAAGGCCCGGCTGCGCGAGGCCGAGATCAACAACAACGCAGCGCAGAAACTGTCGCAGGGCGGGTTTGCCTCGGAAACCCGGCGTGTGGCGACCGAAGCCTCCGTACGCAGCGCCGAGGCCGGCATCAAATCCGCCGAGGCCGGGCTGGAATCGATGCGCGCGGGGATCGAGGCCGCCGCCGCCGCCGTGGCCGCCGCCCAGCGCGAGATCGACCGCCTGACCATCGAGGCGCCGTTCGACGGGCTGCTGGAAAGCGACACGGCAGAACTCGGCAGCCTGATGCAGCCGGGATCGCTCTGCGCCACGGTCATCCAGCTCGATCCGATCAAGCTGGTCGGGTATGTGCCCGAGACCGAAGTGGGCCGGATCACCAACGGCGCCCCGGCGCAGGCGCAATTGGCCACCGGTCAGACGGTCGAGGGCACGGTCACCTTCATCAGCCGGTCGGCGGACGAGACCACCCGCACCTTCGAGGTGGAGATCACCGCCGCCAACCCCGACCTGGCGATCCGCAGCGGCCAGACCGCGACTATCTCGGTCTCCTCGGCGGGCTCGACGGCGCATCGGCTGCCGCAATCGGCGCTGACGCTGAACAACGAGGGTCAGCTTGGCGTGCGGGCGGTCGGCGCGGACAACCGCGTCGAGTTCCACGCCGTCGAGATGATCCGGGACGACACCAACGGCGTCTGGCTTGCAGGTCTGCCCGACACGGTGGACGTGATCGTGGTCGGCCAGGACTTCGTGACAGAGGGGGTTGCCGTCGCGCCGACCTATCGGGAGGCCGCCCAATGACGGGACTCGTCGACTGGGCCGCCGCCCGGGCGCGGATGGTCCTGGCCTTCATCGGGATCACCCTGCTGGTCGGCGGCTATGCCTATGTCGGCCTGCCCAAGGAGGGCGAGCCGGACATCGAGATCCCGGCGCTGTTCGTATCGGTCCCCTTCCCCGGCATCTCGGCCGAGGATGCCGAGAACCTTCTGGTCCGCCCGATGGAGACCGAACTGGCCGATCTGGACGGGCTCAAGACCATGAGCGCGACCGCCGCCGAGGGCTATGGCGGCGTGGCGCTGGAATTCGAGTTCGGCTGGGACAAGACCGCGATCACCGCGGATGTGCGCGACGCGATGAACACCGCGCAGGCCGAATTTCCCGAGGGCGCCGAACAATACACCCTGACCGAGATCAATTTCTCGGAATTCCCCATCGTGATCGTGAACCTGACCGGCGAGGTGCCGGAACGCACGATGGCGCGCATCGCCAAGGACCTTCAGGACGACCTGGAGGCGCTGGACGCGGTGCTGGAGGCCGGGATCGCCGGCAACCGCGACGAGTTGCTGGAGGTGGTGATCGACCCGCTGCGGCTCGAGGCCTACAACGTCACCGCCAACGAGCTGATCACGGTGGTGCAGAACAACAACCAACTGATCGCCGCCGGCGAGGTGGACAGCGACCAGGGCAGCTTCTCGGTCAAGATCCCGTCGTCGTTCAAGCGCGCGCGGGATGTCTATGACCTGCCGATCAAGGTCAATGGCGACCGTGTGGTGACGCTGGGCGAGCTTGCGCAGATCAACTACACCTTCGAGGACCGGCGCGGAACCGCCCGCTTCGACGGCGAGAACACCGTCGCGCTGCAGGTGGTCAAGCGCAAGGGCTTCAACCTCATCGACACCGTGGACCTGGTGAAGCAGACCCTGGCCAAGTCCGAGGCGACCTGGCCCGAAGAGCTGCGCGCGGCGGTCGAGATCGGCACGTCGAACGACCAGAGCCGGGTCGTCGGCTCGATGGTCAGGCAGCTCGAGGGGTCCGTCCTGACCGCCATCGCGCTGGTGATGATCGTGGTCCTGGCGGCGCTCGGCAGCCGCGCGGCGCTGCTGGTGGGATTTGCGATTCCCACATCTTTCCTGCTGTGTTTCGTGTTCCTGGCGATCATGGGCGTGTCGATTTCGAACATCGTGATGTTCGGCCTGATCCTGGCGGTGGGCATGCTGGTGGACGGGGCCATCGTCGTCGTGGAATACGCCGACAAGCGCATCAGGCAGGGCACCGGCCCGATGCACGCCTATGTCGAGGCGGCGCAGCGGATGTTCTGGCCCATCGTGTCCTCGACCGCCACCACGCTCTGCGCCTTCCTGCCGATGCTGTTCTGGCCGGGCGTGCCGGGCGAGTTCATGGGCATGCTGCCGATCACGCTGATTTTCGTGCTCAGCGCCTCGCTGGTCGTGGCGCTGATCTATCTGCCGGTCATGGGCGGCGTGTCGGGACGGATGAGCCGGACCTTCAACCGGATGTCGGACTGGCTGCGGGCGCGCACGCCCTGGCTGGTGCGCGCGGCGCTGGTGCCGCCCGCGCTTTACGCAATGTTCCTGGGCGCGATGCAGATGCTCAACCCCAGCTACCTTGTGCCGGGCAGCGGCAATATGGTGCTGGGCGAGATCGTCGGCGCGCTGCTGTTCCTGCTGGCGGCCTTCGCGGCCTCGGTGACGCTGGGCGCGGCCCGGATCGAGCGGCCGCACAACCGGGTCGAGCGCACATCGGGCCACAGCCCGTTCGGACGGCTGATCCAGTTCATCGCCGGCAATCCCATCATGCCGCTGGTCACCATCGCGGCGGTCTTTGCCGGGGTCTTCTACGTGGCCGCCGTTCTGTTTCCCGCCAATTCGCGCGGGGTCGAGTTCTTTGTCGAGAGCGAGCCGGAGCAGGCCACCACCTATGTTCGCGCACGCGGCAACCTGTCGCTGGCCGAGAAGGACGCGATGGTCAAGGCCGCCGAGGACGTGATCGCCGAGCACCCGGCGGTCATCAACGTCTTCTCCTTTGCCGGCGAAGGCGGGCTGAACACCGACGCCTCGGGCGCGCAGATCCCGCCCGACACGGTGGGCCAGGTGCAGTTCGAGATCATCCCGTGGGAGGATCGACCGCACGAGGTCGAAACCTCCGGCGGCCTGCTGGGCCGGTGGCTGGGCTTCGAGACCGAGGTGATCGACCCGCGCTACGACGGTGATTTCGTCATCGAGCAGCTGAATGCCGAACTGGCCAAGCTGCCGGGCTTCGAGGCCGAGATCAATCCGCTGGGCCGTGGCCCGGCCTCGGCCAAGCCGGTGCATTTGCGCATCAAGGGCGACGACTGGCAGGACCTGCTGGCCGCGACCGAAACTGCGCGCGCCCGCTTCGACGAGACGCCGGGGCTGATCAAGATCGAGGACAGCCTGCCCCTGCCCGGCATCGACTGGCAGATCGACGTGGACGTGGCCAAGGCCGGCCGCTTCGGCGCCGACGTGGCCACGGTGGGCGCGATGGTGCAGCTGGTCACGCGCGGCGTGCTGCTGGGCGACATGCGCCCCGAGGGCAATGACGAGGAGATCGAGATCCGCGTGCGCCTGCCCGAGCAGGACCGGGTGCTGTCGACGCTGGACACGCTCAAGGTGCGCACACCGGACGGGCTGGTGCCGCTGTCGAACTTCATCACCCGCCAACCGGTCGAGAAACTGGCCGAGATCAACCGCGTCGACCAGCAACGCTATTTCGACGTTAAGGCGGATGTCGAACCGGGTCTGACCAAGCTGACCGCGCCGGGCCCGGACGGGGCGCCGCAGGTGCTGGCGATGCTCAAGGAGGTGCCCGAGGGCGCCGAACCGCAGGGGCCGACGCTGCAGCGGCCGAACGGTCCGCTCTATTCGGTGTTCTCGATGGTCGAGGCCACGGGCATCGACCAACTGCGCACCGCCCTTGAGGAGGACGCGGCGCAGTTCGCCCCGGTCAATGCAAACGAGCGCATCGCCGCCCTGACCGAATGGCTGGAGACCGGCGCCCTGCCCCAGACGCTGGACTGGGAATGGACCGGCGATCAGGAGGAGCAGCAGGAGAGTCAGGATTTCCTGTCCAAGGCCTTTGCCGCGGCGCTGGGACTGATGTTCATCATCCTGCTGACCCAGTTCAACAGCTTCTACAACTCGGTCCTGGTGCTGATGGCGGTGGTGCTGTCGACCACCGGCGTGCTGATCGGGATGATGGTGATGAACCAGCCCTTCTCGATCATCATGACCGGCACCGGCATCGTGGCCCTGGCCGGCATCGTGGTGAACAACAACATCGTTCTGATCGACACCTATCAGGAATACAGCCGCTACATGCCGCGGATCGAGGCCATCGTGCGCACCGCCGAGGCGCGGATCCGGCCCGTGCTGCTGACCACGATCACCACGATGGCGGGCCTGACGCCGATGATGTTCGGGCTCAGCCTGGATTTCATCAATGGCGGCTATTCCATCGACTCGCCCACCGCGCTCTGGTGGAAACAGCTGGCGACGGCAGTGGTGTTCGGGCTGGGCATCGCGACGGTGCTGACGCTGGTTCTGACGCCCTCGTTCCTGGCGCTTCGGGTCTGGGTGACGACTTATGCGATCTGGCTGGGGCGGCTCTTGCAGCGCGCCACCGCCGGCCGGTCCAGCCGGATCGCCCGCGACATGGCGCTGCGCCGGGCCGCGCGCAGGATCCAGGCGACCGAGATCCTGTGGGACGCGCCCGACGGCCCCAGCCCCGAGAACGCGGGTGAGCGCCCCGAGACGGACGGCGACGAACCGAATCCCTTGGTGCCCGGCCCGCTCAAGGCGGCGGAGTGATCCCGGAAGGGCAGGACCACGGCCCCTATTGTTCCGGAAATCGCGCCGGTGGCGCGCCAATCAAGGCACTGTTTCAAGATTGACGACAAAACCCGGTTTTCTTTTGCTCCAGCGCCCGGCGTCGGGCATACTCTTGCCCCACAGGGTGTGCCGCGCTTGGCGCGGATGTCTGGGGGATTTTAAATGATGAATTCACGTCTTTTCGTGACGGCGCTTGCGTCGTTCGGTGCCACCGTCATGTCGGCCGGGTCGGTTGCGGCGCAGTCGCGCGGCGGTTGGTTCAGCAATTGGTGGGGCAACTGGTTCAATTGGGGCGGTTGGTCTCACGGCACCGGTCCCACAAGTTCGGCCGTGCCGGAAATCGACGCCTCGACCGGCGGGCTGGCGATTGCGGCGATTGCCGCGGGCCTGCTTTTGATGCGCGAGATCCGGCGCCGGCGCAAGGCGCGCTGACGCGCGACGCCTGACCTTTCAGATCAGTGACCAGTCGCCGCCGACCAGTGCGGCGATGGCAATCGTGGTATTCGCCACCGCATGCGCGAGCACTGCATCGCCCAGCCGGTCGCGGCGCAGGGCGATCAGCGCAAAGACCACGCCGGCCAGCCCCGCCTCGATAATGCGCCCGTGCAAGAACGCAAAGGCCAGGCTGGTGGCACCCACGGCCAGTGCCGTGCGCCAGGCAGTCCCGCCGCCGAGCAGGCGCAGCAGGTAGCCGCGAAAGAACGCCTCTTCGACGATCGGCACCAGGATCGCGATGCCCACGATCCGGCAAATCACCCAGCCGGCCAGTGCCCAGCTGCCCAGTTGCGCCAGTCCCGCCGGGGACGCGCCGGGTTCGGCGCTCAGCAGCCAGCCGGCCCCCACCGCCAGTCCGGCGAGAAACGCCACAGGGTCCAGGCGCCAGTCGAGCCGCAAGAGCGGCCGGCGGAACAGCCAGAGCACCAATGCGACCAGCCCGGCCTGCACCGGATAGGCCATCGCCGGCTCCTGCCAGAAGCTCTGCACCAGAAGGCTGGACAGCATGAAGACGATGAAGGGCGCGATCAGCGCCGCGTTCGTATCGTGGGTCAGCGGCGGCAACTCCGCCGGGGGCCGCGCGGCGGCCGGTTCGCGGTGCAGCGCCGGTATCGCCTGCACCACCCACAGAACGCCCAGCGCCAGGATCGTGAAGAACAGCCAGCCGGCAAAACTGTGGAAGCCGTTGACCGCCAGTTCCGGCGACACCCGGTCACCGATCAGGATCAGCGCCGAGATGCGGATGACGTTGAACAGCCAGCTGACCAGCAGCGCCAGCGGAAACACGATCAGCCACAGCCGCCGCAGGTGCAGCGTGTCGCGCATCAGGACCGAGTAGATCACGAAGAACCCGGTGGTCAGGGCGAACCCCTCGATGCCCGAGCAGCTGCCGGCCATCTCGACGAAGAAATCGCCGGTGCCGATGGTCGATCTCTCGGGGCTGAGGATGACATGATTGCCCAGCAGCGCCAGGAGCACCGCAACCCCGTAGAAGGTCGCAACCAGCAGCCAGCGAAAGCTCCACCACAGCGGCGCCAGCGCGTCGGCCAGGTCGGGAATGATCAGGGACACGACGACCACCGCCACCAGGCCACGCCCGCCCGCCCGCAGAAGCGGCAGCACCTCGCCCCTTGGCACCAGCAGGAACAGCGCGCCCAGCCCGGCCAGGAACGCGCCCAGGCTGAGCGACAGCATGTAGACCGGAAAGTCGCGGTTCAGCGTGGCGGGATCCGCGCTCATCCACGGCAGGAAAATCAGGCCGAGCCCCGCCAGATGGGCGAACCCCCATAACCGTGCTTCATACCCGCCGGCCTCGGACGCGCGCAGAAGCCGCGCGCGCAAACCGGGCCGGAACCAGACGAACAGGCCCAACCCTATGAACAGGCACAGCCCCCGGATCATCGCGCTGCGCAGACCGCGACAGGCTGTCTCGACCTCGGTCAGCCGGCACTCGACAGACGAAAACACCTGGAAGATCAGAATGATCGCCAGAACCTCGAGCGCAAAGAGCGCAATCAACCTGTAGAACCGATGCGTCACGTCTGCCCGTGGATCCGTCGACAAAAGAATGCCGGCCAGGTTAAAGCGGGAAAAGGTGTCAAAGTTGGGGACCTCCGGCGAAAAAACCGCGGCGTCAGGCGGCATCCTCTTCACGTTGCTGGCGCGCCCAGAGCTGCGCATAGCGTCCGCGCCGCTCCAGCAGCCCGGCATGGGTGCCCTGCTCGACGATGCGCCCGTCCTCGAGCACGACGATGCGGTCGGCCTCGGCCACGGTGCTGAGGCGATGCGCGATGGTGATCACCGTCCGCCCCTCTCCGGCGAGGGCCAGCGCCTCCTGGATCTCCTGTTCGGTATCGGTGTCCAGCGCGCTGGTCGCCTCGTCCAGCAGCAGGATGGGCGGGTTCTTGAGCAGGGTGCGGGCGATGCCGACCCGCTGCTTCTCGCCACCCGACAGTTTCAGCCCGCGTTCGCCGACGGCCGTGTCATAGCCCTCGGGCAGCGAGACGATGAAGTCGTGGATCTGGGCGGCGCGGGCGGCTTCCTCGATCTGCGCCAGGGTGGCCTCGGCCTGCCCATAGGCGATGTTGTAGCGGATCGTGTCGTTGAAGAGCACGGTATCCTGCGGCACCACACCGATGGCGGCATGCAGGCTGTCCTGGGTGACGTCGCGCAGATCCTGGCCGTCGATCTTCATCGCGCCGCCGGTCACGTCGTAGAACCGGAACAGCAGCCGCCCGATGGTGGACTTTCCCGACCCTGTGGCGCCGACAATGGCCACGGTCTGGCCTGCCGGCACGGTCAGCGAGACGCCCTTGAGGATCTCGCGCTCGGGGTCATAGCCGAACCGCACCTCCTCCAGCGCGATCTCGCCGCCCGAGACCTGCAGAGGCTGGGCGCCGGGCCGGTCGGAAACCTCGGCGGGCTGTTCCAGCAGCGTGAACATCTCGCCCATGTCCACCAGGGCCTGGCGGATCTCGCGATAGACGGTGCCGAGGAAGTTCAGCGGAACGGTGATCTGGATCATGTAGGCGTTGACCATCACGAAATCGCCCACGGTCAGGGCGCCCGACTGGACCCCGACGGCGGCCAGAACCATCACTCCGATCAGCCCGCAGGTGATCAGGAAGGACTGGCCGAAATTCAGGAAGGCCAGCGAATAGGCGGTCTTGAGCGCGGCCCCTTCATAGGCCTGCATCGACTGGTCGTAACGGTGAGCTTCACGCTCTTCCGCACTGAAATACTTGACTGTTTCGAAGTTCAGGAGGCTGTCGATGGCGCGCTGGTTGGCCTCGGTGTCCTGGTCGTTCATCTCGCGGCGCAGCTTCACCCGCCATTCGGTCACGGCAAAGGTGAACCAGGTGTAGAGCGCGATCGTGACCACCACAACGACCAGGTACCAGACGTCGAACAGCACCATCAGCACCACCGCGACCATCAACAATTCCAGAATCAGCGGACCGATCGAGAACAGCAGGAAGCGCAGCAGGAAGTCGACGCCCTTGACCCCGCGCTCGATCACCCGGCTCAGCCCGCCGGTGCGCCGCGTGATGTGATAGCGCATGGACAGGCGGTGGATGTGGCGGAAGGTCTCCAGCGCCAGCGCCCGCAGCGCGCGCTGCCCCACCGGCGCAAAAAGCGCGTCGCGCAGCTGCTGAAAGCCCACGGTCATCATCCGCGCCACGCCATAGGCCACGGTCAGCCCGACCGCGCCCAGCGCCAGCGGCGGCACGCCCTCGCCCGCCAGCGCATCGACGGCCCCCTTGTAGAGGATCGGCGTATAGACGGCGATCACCTTGGCCAGCACCAGCATCGCCATGGCCAGCACCACGCGGCGCTTGACCCAGGGTTTGCCGTCGGGCCAGAGATACGGCGCGACCTTGCGGATCGTCCGCAAGCCCGAGCGCCGTTCGGCCTCGGGCGGGATGTCGCCGGAATGGGTGGGGGCGCGTCTTCGCATGATGTCCCTTGCCTGACGTCCCAGATAGCCCGGTCACGGCCGGGATACCAGCGACAAACCTCAGTCGGGAACGGTGAAGACCTGGCCCGGATAGATCAGGTCGGGGTCACGGATGTCGTCGCGGTTGGCCTCGAAGAGTTTCACATAGAGCAGCCCCTCGCCATAGCGCTCGCGCGAGATCGCCCAGAGCGTGTCGCCGCGCTGCACGGTGACGGCGCGCACCTGCGGCGCGGCCTGCACCGGCGCGTCGCCGCTGGCCACCGGGCGCAGCGCGTCGGGTGCGGCGCGCTGGAACGGGGTTTCGATCCGGCTCAGCACCGCGCCGTCGGAGTCCAGCTCATCCAGGCGCAGGGTATAGACCCCCGGAGCGATGTCGCCCAGCTCGCCGCGCCAGCGGCCGCCGGCATCGGCGGTGAAATCGGACACCGCCCGGTTGTCGAGATAGATCCGGATCACCGACCCGGTGCGCGACCGGCCGGTCAGCTGCACGGCCCCGGCGGCGGAATAGCCGATCGTGTCCAGCGCGATCCGGTCGCGTGCCACGGTGCCATCGCCGGGCGCCTGCAACACCTCGACGCCCTGCGCGTCCGAGCGCAGCACCAGCGGTCGGCTGGTCGGGGCCGGTTGCCCGGCGGCGACGTTGGGTTGTGCCTCGGCCACCGGGGTCGCGGAGGACGCCGCCGGCGCGGCGGGCTGCACGGTGACCTGCGTCGCCTCGGGAGCGGGGCCTTCGGGCGTCAGCCCGGCCAACGACTCCGGCGCGGGCTCCACTTCGGTGCTCGTGTCCGCTTCGCTCGTCACGGGGGCCGGTTCGGCATCGGGCGTCACCGCTTGCGCCTCGGCCGTTCGCAGCGGCGCCTGTGCGGGTGTTGCTGGATCGGCCAGTTCGGCGGGCGGTGTCGCTGTGGCGGTCTGAGTGGCGGGCGCCGCTTCCACCGGATCGGTCGTGGGTGTAGGCGGATCGGTCTCCGCCGATGTGCCCGTGTCGGTCGGCTCCGACGGAGCCGCCGGTTCGGGCGCCGGCGCGGGAAGCCCGGCAATCACCAGATCCGCCGACAGCGCCGCCTGCCCCTCGCGCCGCGCCTGCAGGGCCAGCGCGCGCGGATCGGTGGCAAAGGGCACGTCGAAGAAGGCAGCGAACTGGCCGCTGTCATCCACGTCGAACTCATGCACTTCCGTCCCGTCCAGCAGCACCACCACCCGGCTGCCCGGATCGGCGCGCCCGGCCAGCGTCACCGCCCCGTCCGGCTCGACCCGGACCAGATCGACCTGCGGCGCGGACAAGCCCGCCACCGGATCTGTCTCGACAGCCGTTTCCGGGGCGTCTGGCTCGACCTCAGGCGGCGCCTCCGGCGTGTCCAGCGCGGCGGTCTCCGGCGCCGAAGTCTCGGGCGCAGGCGCACGATCCGTCGTTTCGACCTCGACCGGCGGGGATGGCGCGGTCGCGCTGTCCGTGTCCGGCATTTCGGCGGTGTCCGGTTCGACCTCCGGAACAGAAACAGACTCCCCCGGCTCAGCACCCTCGGCCTCTCCGGCAGGTTCGACCGGAGGCGCAACCGCCACCGCCTCGGACGGCGCGTCATCGCCCCGAGACCACAGCACATATCCCCCCGCCACGGCGGCGACCGCCAGGCCACCGGCCACGATCCCCCAAACGAAGGTTCCCGACCCTCCGGTGCCGGCCTTGTCCGCCATGCGCGTCCTTTCCATGAGCCGGGCACGGGCCCGGTTGAGCAACCCTAGCAATCCCGCTATCACCGGTCAAAACACAGAACGCTCCTGCGCGAGGCCCGTCCCCGATGAAATCCATATGTGTCTATTGCGGATCCCGAAACGGGGCAATCCCGGCCTATGCCGAAACCGCCCGCAATTTCGGCATGTTGCTGGCGCGCGCCGGCTGGCGCCTGGTCTACGGTGCGGGCGACGTGGGACTGATGGGAGAGGTCGCCCGCGCCGCCCAGTCTGCGGGCGGCGAGACCTTCGGCGTGATCCCCGACCACCTTGTGCGGCGCGAGGTCGGCAAGACCGACCTGACCCGCTATGTCGTCACTGAAACCATGCACGAGCGCAAGAAGGTGATGATCATGAACGCCGACGCGGTGGTCGTCCTCCCCGGCGGCGCCGGCTCGCTCGACGAGCTGTTCGAGGCGCTGACCTGGCGCCAGCTGGGCCTGCACGACAAGCCCATCGTGGTGATGAACGTGGACGGCTACTGGGATCCGCTGCGCGCCCTGGTTGACCAGACCGTGTCGCAGGGCTTCGCCGACGCCTCGCTAGCGGGCTTCCTCACCTGGGTCGACGGCCCCGAGACCGCGATGGACGCGCTGCGCCGCCACCTGGCCTGACCGGCCTCATCCTCTTGCCGCAAATATCCCGGGGGAGTCCGCTCCAGGGGCGGACGGGGGCAGCGCCCCCTGCCCCGGATCCGCAAGGAAAAAGGCCCGCCAAGCTGGCGGGCCCTGTCACATCTCGTCGGTCCAGGGCGGTTACATCCGCGAGGCGACGTTCTCCCAGTTCACCAGGTTGTTGAGGAAATTGTCCAGGTAGGCGGGACGCTTGTTGCGGAAATCAATGTAGTAGCTGTGCTCCCACACGTCGCAGCCCAGCAGCGCGGTCTGGCCGAAGCAGAGCGGGTTGACCCCGTTCTCGGTCTTGGTCACGTCCAGCGAGCCGTCCGGTTTCTTGACCAGCCAGGCCCAGCCCGACCCGAACTGACCCGCGCCGGCGGCGGCGAATTTCGACTTGAACTCGTCCACCGAACCGAAGGCCTCGGTCAGCGCCGTCTCCAGCTCGCCCGGCATCTTCGAGTCGCCCGGCCCCATCATCTCCCAGAACTGGTTGTGGTTCCACAACTGGCTGATGTTGTTGAAGATCCCGCTCTGGGCCACGGCCGACTTGTCATAGGTGCCGGTGATGATCTCTTCCATCGACTTGCCGTCCCACTCGGTGCCGGCAATCGCCTTGTTGCCGTTGTCGACATAGGCCTTGTGGTGGATGTCGTGGTGGAATTCCAGCGTTTCCGCCGACATGCCCTTGGATGCCAGCGCGTCATGTGCATAAGGAAGGTCGGGAAGTTCAAAAGCCATCTTGGCCCCCTGTCTTGAATGAGTGTTGCGGTTCCACCGGTTACATGCGGCGGGCTTGCCGGCAGGTCAAGGGTGGACGGCAAATCAACGCATGGAGGCGGAAATTGTTCACCCGCGCGCGCAAAATCTTCTACCGCGCCCGAGGGCACTATGCCGGGCGGCTCAATGGAGCGCCGTTTCGCCTCGATCCCTACCATTCGAAATTCTGGCGCAAGGCGTCGCGCGGCGACTGGGAGCCCGAGACCTTCGCGGTGCTCGACCGCCACCTGTCACCCGACCGCGATTATGTCGATATCGGTGCCTGGATCGGCCCCACCGTGCTCTACGCCGCCCGCCGCGCCCGCCATGTCTGGTGTTTCGAACCCGACCCGGTGGCCTTCCGCCACCTGGCCTGGAACATCGAGATGAACGGGCTGACCAACGTCTCGGCCTTCTGCGTTGCCCTGTCGGACGGGGTCGGCGTGGCGCGCATGGCCTCGTTCGGTGGCGAGGCGGGCGATTCCATGACCTCGCTTTTGCACAGTGGCGCGCATGGCACCGATGCGCTGACGATAGCCTGGGACCAGTTCGCGTCGGCGGTCGACCTGTCGGGCGTGAGCCTGGTCAAGATGGATGTCGAGGGCGCCGAGTTCGACCTCATTCCCACCATGACCGGCTGGCTCGAAACGCAGCGCCCGGCGCTTTACCTCTCGACCCACGCGCCCTTCCTGCCCGAAGAGCAACGAGATGGGCGCATGGCCGATCTGGCCCGGGCGCTCGGCTTTTACGGCGACCGCCCCGGCGCCCCGGCGGCCGATTTCACCAAACCGGAGGCGACGGCCGGATTTCCCAGTTTCCTGTTCACGCCCTGAGCCACCACCCGGGCTTCATCTTTTCAGAAATACTCCGGGGGAGTCCGGCCGCCGCGCGGCCGGACGGGGGCAGAGCCCCCAAGCCCGTTCAGAGCACGCCCACCTTGCTGCCGGGTTGGGCGGCCACCTTGAGCAGCTTGAACACGTAGTCGGCCACCGACCGGAAACAGACGATGCGGAAGCTTTCGTCCTCTTCCATCCAGAACGCGGCCGGCACCTGGGCCAGCCGCGTGCGGCGGAACCGGCCCGGCTGGAAGGCGTCGCGCGACAGGTCGACGGGCGCCAGCTTGGCCAGCACCTCGCGCGCGGCGTCGCCCGTGACGCGAAAGACAGCCCGCGCGTCCGAGACGTTCACCGCCAGGGCGTGGCTGTCCTTCAGCGCCGCGACCAAAGCCTCCAGCCTGCCGCCCACCTCTTCATAGGGCACCAGCAACAGCAGCTCGTCGGGCGACATCCAGCACACCCCGCTCTCGCCCGCCACCCGGGCGCGGTTGGCTTCGGGCAGCTTCTTCTGCCCGGTAGCCCTGGTCACGGCCGCGGCCAGCGCCTGGTCGGACAGATCGCCGCGCAGGGTGATCATGCCCTGCAACCCGCATTCCTCGATCCGGGCGATGCCATCGAAGGACACGCCACCCAATGCGCTGACCGCGTCAGACATTCTGCTTCTCCCCGTCCTTGTCATAGACCACTGGGTCCACGATTTTCGCCTTGAATACCGTCCCGTCCGTGCCCGGAAACTCCAGCACCTCGCCCATCCGGTCGGGCCCGTTCAGAACCAGCCCCATGGCGATGCCCCGGCCCAGGTTGGCCGAGTGATAGGTCGAGGTCACCCGCCCGACCGTGTTGCGCTGACCATTGGCATTCACGCCCTCGCCGACCGCATAGGCGCCATCGGGCAGCACCGATCCGTCCACAGTCTCCAGCCCCACCAGTTTCCAGCGATTGGGGTCGGTCATGTGGCTGCGCTGCTGTGCGCGCTTGCCCAGGAAGTCCTCTTTCTTCTTGGAAATCGCCCAGCTCAGGCCCAGATCCTGCGGGATCACCGTGCCGTCGGTCTCGTCGCCGATCATGATGAACCCCTTCTCGGCGCGCAGGATGTGCAGGCATTCGGTGCCATAGGGCATCACCCCGAACGCGCGCCCCGCCTCAATCAGCGCGTCCCAGAACGCCTGGCCCTTTGATGCGGGCACGGCGATCTCGTAGCTCAACTCGCCCGAGAACGAGATGCGATAGACCCGCGCGTCGAATTCGCCGATCCGCCCGTCCTTCCATTCCATGAAGGCCAGCGCCTCCTTCGACAGGTCCATGCCGCCCAGCGTCTCCAGCACCTTGCGGGCGTTGGGGCCGACCACGGCGACCTGGGCGTATTGCTCGGTCAGGTTGGCGACATGGACCTTCCAGTCCCACCATTCGGTCTGCAGCCATTCCTCCATATGGGCATGGATATGCTCGGCTCCGCCCGTGGTTGTGTGGCACAGCCAGGTGTCCTCGTCGATCCGGGCCACCACCCCGTCGTCGATCAGGAAGCCGTTCTCCGAGCACATCAACCCGTAGCGGCATTTGCCGACCTTCAGAGTGGACATCATGTTGGTATACATCATGTCGAGGAACCGGCCCGCATCCGGCCCCTTGACCACCAGCTTGCCCAGTGTCGAGGCATCGAGCAGGCCCAGGTTCTCGCGGGTGTTCTTCACCTCGCGGTTCACCGCGTCATGCACCGTCTCACCGGGGCGCAGATAGGTGAAGGGGCGGCGCCAGTGGCCGACCGGCTCCCAATCCGCGCCGTTCCTCTCGTGCCAGTCATGCATCGGCGTGCGCCGGATCGGCTGGAACACCTCGCCGCGCGCCTCGCCGGCGATGGCGCCCATCGAGATCGGCGTGTAGGGCGGGCGGAAGGTGGTCGTACCGACCTTGGGGATCTCGGCCTCCAGCGCGTCGGCCAGGATCGCCAGGCCGTTGATGTTGCTCAGTTTTCCCTGATCCGTCGCCATGCCCAGCGTGGTGTATCGCTTGGTGTGCTCGACGCTTTCATACCCCTCGCGCGCGGCCAGCTGCACATCCGAGACCTTCACGTCGTTCTGGAAATCCAGCCAGGACTTCATCCTCAGCGGCGTGTCGGCGCGGGCCGGCATCAGCCAGACCGGCTCCATCGCAGCCTCGGGCGTGGTCTCGCCCCGGGGCGTCTTGCCCCGGCGCGGGCTGTGGCCGGCGGCCTTGGCGGCGGCCTTTCCGGCCGCGGCGGCATCATCCAGCACCGCGTCCAGCGCCAGCGCGCCCGAGGCCGCGCCCGCGGTCACCACAAAGCCCCGGCCATCGGCGCCCAGCGGCGGGCGGTCGGGGTCGGGCCGGAAATGCGCGCGGTCCTCGTCCCAGGCCAGCTTGCCGCCGCAATGCGACCACAGGTGCACCACCGGCGACCAGCCGCCCGACATCGCCACCGCGTCGCAGGACAGGTCCTCGCGCGCGCCGCCGATCCCGTCCTGGTTGCAGATCGCGACTTTCTTGACCCGCTTGCCGCCCGACACCTTGGCGATGGCGCGGCCGGGATCGACGCGGATCCCGAGGCTGCGCGCCTCCTCCATCAGCGCGCCGCCGCCCGCCGCGCGGGCGTCCAGCACGCGCACCACGTCGACCCCCGCCTGCTTGAGCGTGATCGCGGTGCGGTAGGCGTCGTCGTTGTTGGTGGCCACCACCACCCTGCGCCCGGGGGCGACGCCCCAGTTCACCACGTAATCGCGCATCGCACCGGCCAGCATCACGCCGGGCACGTCGTTGCCGGCAAAGGAGAGCGGCCGTTCGATCGCGCCGGTCGCGGTCACGATCCGCCGCGCGCGGATCCGCCAGAGCCGGTGCCGCGGACCCGGCGCATCCGGGTCGTGATCGGTCAGCCGCTCATATCCCAGGGCATAGCCGTGGTCATAGACCCCCGCCCCCATGCAGCGCAGGCGCATCGTCACGTTGGCCATCGTTTCCAACTCGGAAACGATTTGTTCCACGAACTTGTCCACAGGCGCGCCATCGACCGTGCCGCCATCGACCGGCGCGCGTCCGCCCCAATGCGCGGTCTGCTCGATCAGCAACACCCGCGCGCCGCTGAGCGCGGCATTGCGCGCCGCCAGCAGCCCCGCAACCCCGCCGCCGATCACCAGGATATCGGTCTGGACATGGAAATGCTCATAGGTATCGGCATCGCGCGCCTCGCTGTCCGGGGCGCGGCCCAGGCCCGCCGACTTGCGGATGAAGGGCTCGTAGACATGTTTCCAGAACGGCTGCGGATGGATGAACATCTTGTAGTAGAAGCCCGCCGGCAGGAACCGGGCCAGCGCCGTGTTGACCGCGCCGATGTCGAAATCGAGGCTGGGCCAGTGGTTCTGGCTGACCGCGGTGAGCCCGTCGAAAAGCTCGGTGGTGGTGGCGCGCTGGTTCGGCTCGAACCTGTTGCCCTGCCCCAGCCCGACCAGGGCGTTTGGCTCTTCCGCGCCGCTGGCGACCACGCCGCGCGGGCGGTGATATTTGAAGGATCGGCCGACCATCATCCGGTCGTTGGCCAGCAGCGCCGAGGCCAGCGTGTCGCCGGCATAGCCGCGCATGGTCGCGCCGTTGAAGGTGAAGGTGACCTGGGCCGAGCGGTCGATCAGCCGGCCGTGGCTGGGCAGACGCGTGCTCATTCGTTCGAACCTTTCGCGTGCGGAGCCGCCGGAGCCTCCGGCGGGAGTATTTCAGAAACGGTGAAGATCACGAGAACTCCCTCCAGGACCAGCCCGGACGCGCCTTGGTGATGGCGTCGCGGATCTCCTGCGGCGGTTCGGTGGTCTGGGCGCTGTAGGTGCCGAAGACCTGGAGCGTGTCGGTGGCGCGGGCGGCGTGGAACCACTTGCCGCATCCGGCGGCGTGGCGCCAGCGTTCGAAATGCACGCCGCGCGGGTTCTCGCGCTGAAACAGGTAGTCCGTCAGCTCCGCGTCGGTCGAGCCTGGCCCGTGCCGCCGGATATGCGCCTCGCCGCCCGGGGCCAGGTCGGTTTCGTCGACATCGTTGCCGCAATAGGGGCATCTGAGGATCAGCATGAGGGGCCTCCTTGGTCGGGGCCGGCCACCGGGGCCGGACCGCGCACGCGCACGGGCCCGCGCCGGGTAGCCGGGCGGGCGTCGGGTCTGATGGGATGGAAGAGGGATGCGGACCGGCCGGGGGCGGGCGCGACGAGGCGCCCGCCGGTCAGGTCGCGCGGAATGGTGTCAGTCGGCGGGTGCCGCCGGGGCTGCGGGTTCGGTGACCAGCCCGGCATCCGGTGTGGCGCCGGTTGCCGCCGGATCGGCCGGGGCGACGGTGCCGGACGTGTCGCCCAGGCTGAGGATGGCTGCGATGAACAGCACCAGGGCCACGACAACGGCGATGATGATCCAGCCGCCGCCGGATGCCGTACGGGACGGCGCGTAATGCTGTCTTTGAGTGATGTCGTCCATGTCTTCTCCTCCGATGGTGGGAGGGACAGGATGACAGGGAACAGGACGCGAACAAGATCGGCGGAAATCCCCGGCCCGGATCGGCGCACGCTGGCCGGAACCGCCCGAAGCGCCCGGCCATTTTCAGCCGGTTGAAGAGCGATGGTGCGGGCGCCGCTCATGGCGTCGCCGCCTTGGGTGGCAGGCCTGCGGCATGGGCCAGCGACAGGTCGGTCAGCGTGGCGCGCAGGCTGGCATCGTTGAACCGATCATTGTCGAGCCGGACAAACCCGCCCATCCGGCGGGCGCCGCCCATGATCATCGGCGCAACGCCGCCAAACGCCAGCGCCTCGGCCTCTGACGCCTTTCCCGGCCGGTAGAGCGCGCCCTGCCCGCCGACGCCGCAGACCATGTTGCCGTGCAGGAAGAAGCACAGCCCGCCGAACATCTTCTTTTCGGTGAACACGTGCCCGCCGCCCAGGTCGGTGCGCATCGTGTCGGCCATCTGTGCGGAATAGGCCATCAGCACCCGCCCCCGTTTGTCCGGGCGGCGTGGCGGGTGGCGCAGGCGGGCGCGCCGTGGCGCCCGCCCTGAGTTGCGGCCTCAAGCGGCTTAGCGGGCCGGCGGTGCGGCCTCGTCGACCGGTGCAGGCTGTTGCTGCGGCACGGCGACAGGCGGGGCTCCGGCACCGCCCGGATGCGGTTCGGACGCGCTGTCGCCGGTCGCGCCACCGATGAGGATGAGCGACAGGACAAGCACAAGCGCCGCCGCCGCGGCGATGATGCCGCCCCAGCCGGACCCGATCCGACGTTCTCCATGCAGATCGAAATTACGGGGCTGCTGGAAATCGCGCCGCTTGGGGAAGTCATAGTGCATATAGTCAGACATGGCGTGTCCTCCTCTTCATGCACTGAAAATAGGAGGGACCCGGCACCCGGAACAGGGCACGAACATGCGGACGCCGGATTTGCGCCAAAACCCGCGATTCTCTGCGCTGCGAATAGGCCATTCGCCACCGATCCGGCGAAAACGTGACATTGCGGCGGGAACCAGTCGCGCCCTGTCGGCGTTTGGCCCCGCGACGTGCCGGATGTCCGCTTCGCCGCACGCATCAGTGCGCCACTCCTGCCGCCACGCTTTCGTCGATGAACCGGCCCTCGGCGAACCGGTCGAGGGTGAAGGCCTCGGTCAGGGGCGAATGGCCCGTCGCCATCAGCTGCGCCATGCCCCAGCCCGATCCGGGGATTGCCTTGAAGCCGCCGGTGCCCCAGCCGCAATTGATGAAACACCCCCCCAGCGGGGTCTTGGAGAGGATGGGCGAGCGGTCGCCGGTCATGTCCACGATTCCGCCCCATTGCCGCAGCATCTTCAGCCGCGAGATCATCGGGAAGGTTTCGACCAAGGCGCGCACGGTCTCCTCGACATGGTGGAACGACCCGCGCTGGGTGTAGTTGTTATAGCCGTCCGCGCCGCCGCCGATCACCATCTCGCCCTTGTCGGACTGGCTCATGTAGCCATGCACGGTGTTGGCCATCACCACCACGTCCATGCAGGGCTTGATCGGCTCGCTGACCAGCGCCTGCAGCGCCACGGATTCGATCGGCAGGCGGAACCCGGCCATCTCGGCCAGCACGCCGGAATGGCCCGCCACCACGATACCCAGCTTGTCGCAGTCGATGGGGCCGCGCGTGGTCTCGACCCCCTTCACATGGCCGTTGTCCGAGCGCACGCCGGTCACTTCGCATTGCTGGATGATGTCCATGCCCATCGCCGAACAGGCGCGCGCATAGCCCCAGGCCAGCGCATCGTGGCGCGCAGTGCCGGCCCGCGCCTGCCAGAGCGCACCGAGGACCGGATAGCGCGGGCCGTCCAGATTGATGATCGGCACCAGTTCCTTGACCCGCTGCGGCGAGATCCACTCGGTCGTGACCCCCTGCAGCGCGTTGGCATGGGCGGTGCGCTTGTAGCCGCGCACCTCGTTCTGGGTCTGGGCCAGCATCATCACGCCGCGCGGGCTGAACATCAGGTTGTAGTTCAGATCCTGGCTGAGATGCTCGTAGAGGCTGCGCGACTTCTCGTAGATCGCCGCGGACGGATCCTGAAGGTAGTTCGAGCGGATGATGGTCGTGTTGCGGCCGGTATTGCCGCCGCCCAGCCATCCCTTTTCGATCACCGCGACATTCTGGATGCCGTAGTTCTTGCCCAGGTAATAGGCGGTGGCCAGGCCATGCCCTCCCGCGCCGACGATGATGACGTCATAGCGCCGCTTCGGCTCGGGCGAACGCCAGGCGCGCTCCCACCCCGTGTGGTGGCGCAGGGCCTCGCGGGCGACGGCAAAGGCAGAGTAATGTCTCATGGTCGAATCCGGTGATTGCGGAACTGGGATCTCTATGCAGCGTCCGGTCAGAATAGACGCATAGCCTTGCGCCGCAATATCTCGCAGTTGCGACATGGTATCCCCGGCCGGGGATTTGCCCTTTTGCCCGCCGGTCCGGAGGGCTAGATGAAGGGGACGAACAGGAGCGGACATGGTTTTCTGGATTGTGATCTCGGGCATGGCGCTGGCGGTGGCGGCGGTGCTGGCCACGGCGCTGCTGCGGGCGCGCGGCACGGCCGAGCCGGCGGCGGCCTATGACCTGCAGGTCTATCGCGAACAGCTGGCCGCCGTCGACAAGGACCTGGCGCGCGGCGTGATCGCCGAGGCCGATGCCGAACGCACCCGCACCGAGATCTCGCGCCGGATCCTGGCCGCCGATGCCCAGATGCAGGCCGGCCGCTGCGGCGGCGCTCAGTCGCGCGCCCTGAGCCTGGGCGTGGCCCTGGGGCTGGCGGCGGTTCTGCTCGGCGGCGGCGTGTGGCTCTACCGCGATCTCGGCGCGCCGGGATATGGCGACCTGCCGCTCTCGCTGCGGATGGAAATGGCCGAGGAGCGGCGCGCCGACCGCCCCGATCAGGCCACCGCCGAGGCGCGCGTGCCGGACGCGGTGCCGGTCGAACCCGAGGCGCAATATGCCGAACTTATCAAGCGCCTGCGCGCGGCCGTGGCCGAACGGCCCGACGACCTTCGGGGCCAGGAATTGCTGGCGCGCCATGAAGCCAACCTGGGCAATTTTGCCGCCGCCCGTGCCGCCAAGGCGCGGGTCATCGAGATCAAGGGCGACGCGGCCACGGGGCATGACTATGCCGAGCTGGCCGAGATGAAGATCGCCGCGGCGGGCGGCTATGTCTCGCCCGAGGCCGAGGCGGATCTGCGCCGCGCGCTTGAGCGCGACTCGCGGCACGAGGCGGCGCTGTTCTACTGGGCCAGGATGCACGAGCAGACCGGCCGCCCCGACCTGGCCTTCCGCATCATGGACGGGCTGCTGCGCGACGTGCCGCCGGACTCGCCGCTGGCCCAGATCATCGGGCGGCAGATCGACGAGTTGGCCATGCTGGCCGGGGTCGAATACGACCGGCCGCCGCCGGGGGCACCAATGACGGCGGGCCCCGCCGAGGGCGGGCCCGACGCGCCCGGCCCAAGTTCGGCCGACATCGCCGCCGCCAGCGAGATGAACAACGAGGAGCGGGCCGAGATGATCCGCGGCATGGTCGAACGATTGTCCGACCGGCTGGCCACCGAGGGCGGCACGCCCGAGGAATGGGCCCGGCTGATCGGCGCCCTGGGCGTTCTGGGCGAGCGCGACCGTGCGCAGGCGATCTATGACGAATCGCGCACCCGCTTTGCCGCCGCACCACAGGCTCTGGAACTTCTTGGCGACGCCGCGCGCCAGGCCGGGATCACGCCGTGATCTGCGAGGATTTCGAGAACTTCGCCGCCGCCCTGCCGCCGCTGGTCGGCCTGGCCGGGCTGGACCTGGGCGAGCGGACCATCGGCGTCGCCGTGTCCGACCGGATGCGCGGGGTGGCCAGCCCGCTGGAGACCATCCGGCGCCGCAAGTTCACGCTGGACGCCGCGCGGTTGCTGGAGATCCTGGCCGAACGCGAGATCGGCGGGCTGATCCTGGGACTGCCGCGCAACATGGACGGCAGCGAGGGGCCGCGCTGCCAGTCGACCCGCGCCTTTGCGCGCAACCTGTCCCGGCTGACCGAGCTGCCCATCGGGTTCTGGGACGAGCGGCTGAGCACGGTGGCGGCGGAACGGGCGCTGCTCGAGGCGGATACGACCCGGAAACGTCGCGCCGAGGTGATCGACCACGTGGCGGCGGCGTATATCCTGCAAGGGGCGCTGGATCGCCTGCGCAATCTCTAGGAGCCCGCACCAGATGAGCAAACCGGTCTGGAGACGCAACGAGGTAGAGAGCCCCTGTGTGCAGATCTGCGTGGTGCACCCCGCCGAGCGTATCTGCACAGGCTGTTATCGCACCATCGACGAGATCACCCACTGGTCGAAGATGACCGCCGAGGAACGCCGCGCTGTGATGGACGAGTTGCCCGATCGCGCGCCCAGGCTGGCCCGCAGGCGCGGCGGGCGCGCGGCGCGGCTCAAGGGCTGACGACAGGCACGGCGCGCGGGAAGCCCCCGGTGCGGTCAGGATGGGTCGATCCACTGCACCACGCCGCCCGGCAGTTCGGGTCGGAAATAGGCGATCATGCGCCCGTCGGGGCCGGCATCGGCGGACGCGGCCCAAGGGGCAACGCCGTGCAGCGCGTGGCGATGAATCACATAGGCCTCGCCAGGACGCGCCGGCAGCGGCACCCGGCGGCAGGTGTCGAAGACCTCGCGGCGGGCCGCCTGGTAGGCGTCCGTGACATCGACATCGGCCCAGCCCGCACGCGGATGGTCGGCAAGCGCTGCGGCCAGGGCGGCGCGGATGATGCGATGGCTGCCCTCCCAGACCACCAGCGGGGCGGCATCGGGGCCGGCCTCGGTCAGCGGCAGGCCCAGGATCCAGGCATGGCACTCCTGCACCTTGCGCCGGCGATCGGGGCCGGTGGGCTTGAGCCCGTCCACATGCGCCGCATCGCGGGTCTGGCGGTAGCGGAACGCCGCCGCGCCCTCGCCGCGGCGCGGACGCGGATAGCCCGGCCAAAGCACCGAGACCTGTGCCCGGTGCAGCGGCAGCATCCCAAGATGATCGGCAATGAACCGCATCGCCTGACCGGACAGGGGGTCCGACCCGCCCACCCTGCCTTGCGCGTCATTGTCCAGCGCGTCGACGCCGACGAACCAGGTGCCGTCGCAATCGTGCCAATGGGCCAGCGCCGGATCGTCGAGCGCCGCGCGCGCCCGGGGCCGCGCATGCGCCACCCAGTCGGCCAGCACCGGGTCGAAGGGAAACCGGACCCAGCCGCGGGTTTCGAAGCCCTCTACCACCCCAGCGCCTTGCGCAGCATGTTGAGCGCGACCAGCGTGAGGAACACCGCGAAGACCCGCTTGAGCGGCTTCGGGTCCATCGCATGGGCCAGCCTCACGCCCAGCGGCGCGGTGAACAGGGTCATGGCGATGACCACGAAGAAGGCCACCAGGTTGACCGCGCCTATGGTCAGCGGCGGCCGATTGGCCGGGTCGATCTGCAGGAACAGGAAGCCCAGCACCGAGGGCACCGCGATGATCACGCCGAACCCGGCGGCGGTGGCCACGGCACGATGGATCGGCGTGCCGTAGAGGCTCATCAGAGGCACGCCGAAACTGCCGCCGCCGATGCCCATGAGCACCGACAGGAAACCGACCATCGGCGACAGGACGGCGCGGCGCAGCCCGCGCGGCATCGCCTCGCCCAGCCGCCAATGCGCCCGTCCCAGCCCGAGATAGGCGCCGATAACAACGCCCAGAACCCCGAAAAGTGCCTGCAGCGCGACCGAGCGCAGGCTGGACGCCACCAGCACTCCCAGCACGGCGCCCAGCACGATGCCCGGCCCCCAGCCGCGCAGGATATCCCAATCCACCGCGCCCTTGCGGTTGTGGCCGAGAACCGAGCGCACCGAGGTGACGATGATCGTGGCCAGCGAGGTGGCCAGGCACATCTGCATCAGCTGCGGCCCGTCATAGCCCAGCGTCTGGAAGGCATAGAAAAAGGCCGGCACCAGCACGATCCCGCCGCCGACCCCCAGAAGCCCCGCCAGCACGCCGGCCAGCGCCCCGATCACCATCAGCAGGGCGAGCATTTGCAGCAGCAGGGCGGTTTCCGGCATCTCGGCCTCTCCTTCGGTCCGCCTGCCTCGTTACAGCGCGCGTGCCGAAAGGGGAAGCCGAAGCCGCGTCAACCGAACCGGTTGAACGCGCGTTTCATCGCCTCGGACATCTCGTCCCAGGCGCGGTCGGCGCCGGCCTTGAAATCCGCCCAGGCCTCGGTGCCCGAGGCCTGCAGCTTGGTCAGTTCGGCCTCCATCTGGTCGCGCTTGGCGCGCAGTTCGGCCAGCTGTTCCTTGTATTCGATCTCGGCGTCGGCCTGCGATTCCTTCATCTGGGCCTTCATCTTTTCGATCTCGGCCTTCCACTGGTCCAGCTGGGCCTGCATCTTCTTCTCGTAGCTCTGCTTTTCTTCCATGCCGTCAACTCCTTTGGATGTCGTTCCGGGGTCGCGCCGTTCGCGGATCACGCGATATCCGAACAATCTAACGCCGCTGCGACGACATGCAAATCCGCAACGGAAAGGGGCCGGCGCATGCACGCCGGCCCCGGTCTTGTTGCCTAGCCAGTGGCCCGTCAGCCGTACTTGCGGATCTCGCCCGACTTGAGCCGCGTCAGGTAGCTTTCCAGCTCGCGCTTGACGATCGGCATCAGGACGTAGAGCGCGATGATGTTAACCACCGCCATCGCAAAGATCGCCGCATCCGAGAAGTCGATCACCGGGCCGAGGCTGGCCGCGGCACCGATCACCACGAAGATGCAGAAGATGATCTTGAACACCAGTTCCTTGGTCTCGCCCTCGCCGAACAGGAAGGTCCAGGCCTTGAGGCCGTAATAGGACCAGCTGATCATGGTCGAGAAGGCGAACAGGATCACCGCGATCGCCAGCACGTACTTGAACCACCCGAAGGAGGCCGAGAACGCCGCCGAGGTCAGCGCGACACCGGAAGTGCCGTCCACGGTCTGGATCGCGGTGCCAGCCTCGTCCAGGATATAGAGCCCGGTTTCCGGATCGGTGACCAGCTGCCCGGTGATGATGATCACCAGCGCGGTCATGGTGCAGATCACCACGGTGTCGATGAACGGCTCCAGCAGCGACACAAACCCTTCGGTGATCGGCTCCTTGGTGCGCACCGCCGAGTGGGCGATGGCCGCCGAGCCGACGCCCGCCTCGTTCGAGAAGGCCGCCCGCTTGAAGCCCTGGATCAGCGCGCCGACCATGCCGCCGGCCACACCGAGGCCGGTGAAGGCGCCCTCGAAGATCTGGCCGAAGGCCCAGCCGATCCGGTCATAGTTGAGCAGCAGGATCACGATGGCGGTCAGCACGTAGAGCACGCCCATGAACGGCACCACCTTCTCGGTCACGCGGGCGATGGATTTCAGGCCGCCCACGATCACCGCAAAGACGATGCCGGCAAAGACAATGCCGGTGATCCAGCCGGGGTAATCACCGACCACATTGGTGATCTGCGCATGCGCCTGGTTGGCCTGGAACATATTGCCGCCGCCCAGGGCGCCCAGGATGCAGAAGATCGAGAACATGACCGCCAGGAACTTGCCCGCCGGCAGGCCGCGCTCGGCGAAACCCTTGGTCATGTAATACATCGGACCGCCCGAAACATGGCCGTCCTCGAACTCGTTGCGGTATTTCACGCCCAGCGTACATTCGGTGAATTTCGACGCCATGCCCATCAGGCCGGCGAGGATCATCCAGAAGGTCGCGCCCGGCCCGCCGATGCCCACGGCCACCGCCACACCGGCGATGTTGCCCAGGCCCACGGTGCCCGACAGCGCCGTGGCCAAAGCCTGGAAGTGGCTGACCTCGCCGGCGTCGTTGGGATCGGAATAGTCGCCCTTGACCAGGGCGATGGAATGCGGGAACGCACGGAACTGGATCAGCCCGAAATAGAAGGTGAACACCGTCGCGGCCACCACCAGCCAGGCCACGATCCATGGAAAGGTCGTGCCCGGGAACGGGCTGAAGATGAAGCTGACGAACCAGCCGGTCGAACTGGCAAAAAGCGCGTTGACCTGTTCGTCGATGGTCTGCGCCAGCGCCGGCGCCGCCGAGACCAGCAGGGCCGAGGCCGCAAGGGCAGTCGATTTATAAGTGGATTTCATGATTTCACCGTCTGTCTGGGTTACGGAACGATGGTGCAGGGAACCGGCGCGCATTGCGCCAGCGTGCCCGCGACCGAGCCGAAGACGCGCGCCGCGAACCCGCCGCCCTCGCCCTTGCGGCCGATGAAGATCTGCGTCGCGCCGCTATCCTTGGCCAGGGCGCAAAGCGTGTCGGCAACATTGCCGTATTTCAGCGTGGTCTCCACCGGCACCGGGCTTGCCTCAAGCTCGCTCTTGAGCGGCGCGATCAGCGCGGATTCGGCGCGCGCCAGCTCCTCTTTGCGGCGCATGTGACGCTCTTCCAGTTCGTTCGGTGTCAGGAAAGAATAGGGCGACCATTCCAGGATATGGGCGACCAGCACCTCGGCGCCACTCGCCTCGGCCCGTTCAAGCGCAAAGTCGAGCGCCCGGCGGGACGCCGTGCTGCCGTCATATCCGACGACGAATCTTGTTGTCATTTCATTCTCCCTCGGAGTGAGTAGCGCGTCTTAGTGACGCATCGTCAACCTACACTACCGCGCGCCTCAGAAATTACGAAACTTCTTTTCTTTTCGGAAATTTTTCGGAAAATATTTGCCATCGCCGTGTTCAACTGGAAATTTTACAATGGACGACATCGACCGCAAGATCCTTTCCATCCTGCAAGTGGACAGCCAGATCTCGATGGCCGCCCTGTCGCAACGCATCGGCCTGTCGTTGTCAGCCTGTCACCGGCGCGTCAAGCTGCTCGAGGCGGATGGCACGATCCGCGGTTATGCCGCGCAGCTGGCGCGCAAGGCCGTGGGTCTCGAGGTACAGGTCTTCATCGAGGTGAAGCTCAACTCGCAGCGGCGCGAGGACCTCGAGGCCTTCGAACAGGCGATCCGCGCCATGCCCGAGATCCTGGAATGCCACATGATCACCGGCGAGTTCGACTTCCTGATCCGCGTCTGCGTGCGCTCGCCCACCGACTACGAGGCGCTCTATCGCGAGCGTCTGTCCGCGATCCCCGCGGTCAGCCAGATGAAGACCCTGCTCAGCCTGGCCACGGTCAAGGAATTCCGCGGCTACCACCTGCCCTGAAGTTCACCCGGCACGCCGAGTCGCGCCCGCACCGCCCTCCAGCCGCACCCGGTCCAGCGCCTGAAGCACCAGCTCGGTTCCGGCGCCGGGCCGCGTGGCGCCCTCGGACAGCACGCGCCGCCACTGGCGCGCGCCGGGCCGGCCGGCAAACAGGCCCAGCATGTGCCGCGTGACCTGGTGCAACCGCCCCCCACCACGCAGATGCGCCTCGATATAGGGCAGCATGGCGTCAACCGCCTGTTCGGGGCTGCGCGCCTCTCCGGTGCCGAAGATCTCGGGATCCGCCGCTGCCAGGATATCCGCCGGGCGATGATAGGCCGCCCGCCCGATCATCACGCCGTCCAGCCCGGCATCCAGATGGGCCCTGGCCTCTGCCAGCGTGTCGATGCCGCCGTTGATCGACACGTGCAGCTGCGGAAACCGCCCCTTCATCTCGTGCACCAGGTCGTAGTCCAGGGGCGGGATGTCGCGGTTTTCCTTGGGGCTGAGGCCCTGAAGCCAAGCCTTGCGGGCATGAACCGTGACCCGTGCGCAACCCGCCGCGGCGATCCGGTCCAGGAAGTCGGGCAGAACCTTGTGCGGATCCTGGTCATCCACGCCGATGCGGCATTTCACGGTGACCTCGACATCCACTGCCTCCCGCATGGCGGCAACGCAGTCTGCGACCAGTTCCGGACGTTTCATCAGAACCGCGCCGAAGGTGCCGGACTGAACCCGATCCGACGGGCAGCCGCAGTTGAGGTTGATCTCGTCATACCCTGCCTCGGCCCCCAGCCGCGCCGCCTGCGCCAGCTCCCCCGGGTCCGAGCCGCCCAGTTGCAGGGCCACCGGATGCTCGGCCGAATCATGCGCCAGCAAATGCACCGCCCCACCCCGCACCAAAGCCGGCGCCGTCACCATCTCGGTATAGAGCAACGCCTGCCGCGACAATTGCCGATGCAGAAACCGGCAATGCCGGTCGGTCCAATCCATCATCGGCGCAATAGACAACCGCGCTGCCTCGGTGGCTGCGTTGAAGGGCATTCATTGTTCTCCTGCGGCCCGAAAACCGGTCTTTGGGGCCTCAAAACACACATACCGCACACGAATTAGACCAGTCTAGCCCACCGAGGGGAAAGACAAGCAAACGACGGCAATTGGGTAGGTTTGAGAAACCTTCCTTTGCTCAATCGCTTATCCAAGACGAGAATCGACCGTCACAGAACCTAGCGGAAGGCCCGAAAACCGCTGTGGCATTCATGTGCAGGCCAACTCTAGCTTATCTGTGCAAAGTCCGTTTCACGCCGTTCCTCCATAATCGCTGCATGATCCTGAATTGCGAGACGAACCGCAACTTCGACCACGAGATCGCAAAGTGCACCCTGCCCTCCTGAAAAACTCCCGGAGACAGGTACGACCTGGTGGATGTCGCGACCGACTGCGACCGGTATCAGGTTCTGCGACCCGACGCTCCGGTTCGTTGGATCGAAGGCGATCCATCCTGCGCCGGGCAGGTATATCTCGACCCAGGCATGGGTAGACCCGGTACCTGCTGACCCGATAAGGCTGTCTTCTTGATCGAACAAGTAGCCGGAGACGATGCGGGCCCCAAGTGCAAGCTTGCGGGCTGCCTCTGCAAGCAAAACCGCGAAATCGCGGCACGAGCCCCATCCCCGGTTGAGGGTCTCGATAGGCGTCTGGGCACCCTCCGACTCACGCATCTGATAGGAATTCTGCGTGAACACGCCATTGCTTATGTCCTTCAGCAAAGACAGCGTGTCTGTTGGTCGTCTCATGACAAAGCTTTCGACCCATCGGGCAAATCGACCGTCGGGGTCGCCGTACTGAGGAACCGTCAGCGCGTCCAGATCCGTCCATTCGTCGGCTGAATAGAGGAACGGGTACTCGATGGCAGAAGCGGAGATGGCAAAAACGGGCCAGGCCGGCGCGGTGATCTCCAGACTTGCGCGGCTTTCGATCACCAGATGATCTGTTGGACCGTCAAAGACGGCTGTGGCGATCGCGTTGCCGGCCACATCATGCGCCCAGGTTACGGTCGCTGTCGGAGTAATGGACAGATCGTGTGAGAAAAGCCTCAGTTCCCGCGTTTCGCGGGGACGCAGCATCAACCTGTGCGGTCCGAGAGAGACCGCCTGACAGTATCGGTAGGTTGTCGTGTGAAGGATGTCGAGGCAGGCCAAAACGGGGGTCCAGTGTGGTTCGAGGAAGACGGCACGCAAGTCGATGCGGATCAGCGGCGGCGCGACGACCGGGAGCTATCGGGCACAGCGTTTCGCCAGGCGTTCAATCCCTTGCAGCGCCGACAGATCCGCTCTCCGAACCCTTCGCTCCAGAAAAGGGTTCTGCACCGCAGGCATTGGCGTTCCTGCGGAACGTCGCGCCGGGCCCGAACGGTCATGACGTATGGCCGTTCGCCTTCGGCCATGGCCTCGTCCGACATCAAGTCTGTCCCGCGACTTGGCGACCTAGCGATCGCGACAGTGTTGCCGATATTGAAGGCATGCCTTCGTTTTCGGCGGCCTGGATTGACGCATCGTCCCGGGTCCTTTGAGTGGTCGTCGTCGACGCCGGCACATTCAGATCGGGATCAGGCGTCCCGCGGCCTGAATAGAGATGTCGCAGATGCGCCTCAGAAACACCGTCGGCCTCCATCACGAGGCGCACCATCGGATCCGCCAGCATTTCCTCAAGGAAGAAGTCGGATAGCGCCTTACCCGTCAGCTTGTCCCTGGCACGTGCGTGGTCCAGTTCGGCAAGGGAAACCGTCAGAGTCCGCGCAAGTCCGGGATGCGATATCCGGGGATGAAGCTTCACCACGACGGAGGCTTTCCAGGCTTCGGGATCAAGGTGGCCCGGAGGCGAAACCAGCTCGGTTTCGATGTCGTACTCCCCCGCGGGCAGCGTTTCGCTAAATCCCGGGACCATGAACGGTCTGGAAAAAACCGCAACGGTCTTGCTCGTCAGATCTTCCATTGACGTGATTCTCTCCATTGTTGACGCGGGTGGTCCGCGCCCCGTTTGAGAATGGGGCGCGCGACCTGTGCGAAGCTCAAGATGTCTTGGATTTCGCTGGCGCTGCCTTGCCGGCGGCCTTGGGCTCTTCCTCTTTAGCGGTGGACTTTGGGGTTTCGGCGGGCTTCGGCTTCATTGCCGCCGCAGCCCTCGCGGTCAGGTCCTTGAAGGACATGTCATCGATCCTTTGATTGGCCGGCGCCAACTCCTCGTCCGTGACGGACCGGGATGCTTGACATCGGTGTTCTCTATATGGGGACTGGCGACCTGATTTACGATGGCGCACCGCGAAGGAAACCAAGATCAGTCAGGCCAATTCATTCGTCCAGACCTTGAATTCCGTCAACGTGTTTTCACCGAATGTCTGGGTCAAAGGTACATCGGCGGCATCGCGGCCGCGCGCGATCAGAATTCGCGCAAACCTTGGCTTGTTGTTGCGTGGGTCGAACAGGTGCCATTCACCAGCGAGAAAAACCTCCATCCATGCGGCGAAATCCCCCGGCGGATGAGGAAGAGGCTCACCGATGTCGCTCAGATATCCGGTGCAGTAGCGTGCCGGAATGTTCATGCAGCGACACAGGGCGATGGCGAGATGGGCTAAGTCGCGGCAGACGCCCTGTCGCTCGGCCAGGGTCTGCGATGCTGTGCGGGTGGCTTTTGCCTGCATGTAGTCGAAGCGGACATGCCCGTGCACGAAATCACAGATCGCCTGAACGCGGGGCCATCCGGGTTCCGTGGTCTCGAAAAGACGCCAGGCTTCATCCGAAAGAAGATCGGTATCGCAATACCGGCTCCCCTGCAGGAACACGAGGGTCTCAAATGGCAGATCCTGAACCGCGTGCTGCTGCGCATCGGGAGAGACGGGATCGGGTCCGCCCGTGTCGCGGAAGATGCCATCCGTCGACAGGCAAAAGTCACCCGCCGGAGCCATGAGGCGCGTACACCAGTTGCCGAAGCCGTCCCGGTAGCTTTCGAGAGGCACGCTCGGCGACGTGACGAGGTAGTCGGCGCGCTCCAGATCGCCAAAGCGCGAGTAGTGGACGTTGAGCAGCGCGAGCAGCGGCGTCGGCTGGGGGAAGCTGTATCGCAGACGACACCCTATGCTGACCCGCATGCCGGACACACGGCCTCTCCTTGTCATGTCACGATCACCGTCCAAGGACGCACGCCCCTTCGGCAATCTGGAAGCCTCGATTGCAGGTCCACCGGTTACCGGATCGGTCGAGATAGGCGTTCTCCGGCAGATCGATAGCGACGCAGGCGCCGCTCAGCGGCTCGTACCCACGCTCACAGCTCCAGCCCGGTCCATAGGATGCTTGGTCGAGAAACGCGTTCGCCGGCAGGATAATGGCGTCGCACCGGTCATCGATCTTTGCAAAGCCTCTCTCGCAGGCCCAGGCGGCGCCATAGACTGCATTGGTCAGATATGCGTTCGCTGGCACAGCAATAGGCTCGCAGGCGCCGGAACTGGCCGCGAAACCGCGCTCGCAGGTCCAACCGGAGCCTGACGTGTTGTCGGTGAGATAGGCGTTGTCTGGCAGGACGATTCGTACACATGCGTCGCGCTCTTGCCGGTACCCGCGTTCGCATTGCCAATCATAGCCGGAAGACCGGAGGAAGGCGTTGGCCGGCACCGGGATGGGATTGCAAGACGTCCCGCTCACTTCCTCATACCCACGGTCGCACGCCCACCCCACCCCGTAGGAGCGGCCGGTTGGATAGGCATGCTCGGGGATATCGAGCGCCAGGCATACGGCGCCCTCCACCCGGTAACCGAAATCGCAGACCCATCCGCTGCCATAGCTGCGCGGCTGAGCGTTCTCGGGCATCGGGCCGGTGCCGTCCTGCGCAAATGCGGGGAAGGCCACGGACGCGACCACACCAGCGACCACCCCCAACTTCGAAATCAATCGTGCCAGCGGGTGTTTCGTCGGTTTATTGCCGCCTGCACGTCCTTCAGGATCGGTTCTCTCCGGCGGCGGTGCCGGCGAGGTTTCCGCTTGTACCGCAGCCTGTTCCGCTCTGAGTGACTTGTCATGAGCCATTTCGTTGCCGCTCAAAGCTCGAGGGCCGCAAGACAGGCCTGCGCGATGTCCCGGTCAGGAGCATCGGCTCCCGGAACCGTCGCCCAGCCTGCCGCCATGACGGCATCCCGCCGCTGATATGTCGAGGCGGCCCGGATCGTTTCAAGCTTCTCCGCCCGTGCCGGGTCGGACCGGGCCATGTCAAGGCACACCGGTACCATGGAGGCGACAACATCGTCTCGGGACATCGCCATCGCCCTGTCATTTGCGGTTCCGCCGGTTACCCAGCCGCCCCACGAAAATCCGACGACGCCGACGAAGACTGCGCCGATCAGCGCGCCATAAATGCCGGGTTTGAGCCATTCGGGAGTGTTCATGTTCCATCCTCCAGCGGGGAAAGCACCGCTTCGCTGTGGTTGTTGGTCTGGCTCTGGGCGGCATCCCGACCCAGCGCCTCCTTCAGATCATTGTCGGAAATTGCGCGCAACTCGGAGCGTCCCGCATGACGGCCTCTGCCGCGCACCGTCAGATATGTCGCCGTCCAACGGTAGGCCTCGAAGCTCAGCCCCTGGAGAAGCTCTTCTTCGACGAGAACTTCGTAGTCTCCGGCGGGCAGTTCGCCCAGGTATCCCGACAGGGTGAACGGGTTCGAAAACGTCACCGTCGATCTGGTTGACCGCATGTTCATCTCTGGTCTCCGCGATGTTGGCAGATTCGTCGCTCACCACTGTCGACGGCCCCTTGGATTCCGGGCGCGATCAGTCGAACGCTTTCCCTCTTGTAGCCCATGATCGTTCGCCTTGCGCTGACACAGGTTAGTCCTCGCCACCGAGCCGTTTGCGAACTCGCCGGGCACCCGCAGAAATCCGCAGCCGCTTTCGGCGGAACCAGCGTACGTCAGTGCGGCGGGATGCCAACATCGATTAGGTGAGACCTGCCCGCCGAAAATTTAGTGGCGCAGTTTTCCGAGCACCCGAGAAGCGTGTGGACGTACCAAACCGCAAATGGTCGGCATGTCGGCGCGCTTATTTTTTTCGGAACGTTCGTGAAACGAAAATCTCTATGGCTCCCGAACAGACAATGACAGCCGACAATATGAAGGCTGTGTAGGACAAGGCGCCCTCCGGCCCGAAGAAGGATGCGGCGCTGAAACACTATCAGGCAGCAGAAAAGGCCCATAGGGCGAAGAACGACGCCGAGTCCGACAAGGAACTCGATGCGGCGCCCCACGCCCCCGCATGCCCGCCAGCGCCAGACCTGATCACCGCGACCGTCTGCCGAGCAAGGGAGAACGGCGCAATTATTTCAGGAGCGGCCCGGTCTGGTCCAGATATGCCGGATCGAATTCGGCAAGTTCCACCAGCCCGCCATAGTCGTGGAACGCCACATGACCGTCCCGAAAGGTCACCAGTCCACTCTCGCGAAGCTGGCGCAAGACGCGGTTCACATGGACCGCGCTCAACCCCAGCGTATCGGCGAGGTGATACTGCGTCAGCGGGCATTCGAACCCTTCCTTGCTGCCCATGCCAACCAGCGCAAGCCTCGATCCCAGCTCCAGCAGGAAATGCGCCATGCGGGCGTCCGCGCCACGCCGACCGATCCCGACGAGATGCTCCACGACCATCGCCTCGTCCCTTGACGCCGCCCAGAGTATGGCGGTCGCCAGCCGAGGCGTCTGCGCGAACGCTTCCAGCAGGTCGCTCGTCATCACTTCGGCAGCCTCGATATCGACGATGGGTTCAAAGCTGTGGTCCGAAGTGCGCAAGAGAACGCTCCGCAGCCCCAGGAAATCCCCCGGCACCTGGAAATCCACGATCTGGCGCGTCCCGTCGGCCTGTAGCTTGTAGGAACAGACCCAACCCGCGGACAGAATATACGCGGCTCGAGCCGTCTGGCCCTGATGCACCATATCGCGCCCCGCGACGAAGGATCGGCGGCGCTGGTGCAGTCGCTCCAGCACGGCCAGCTCGACATCAGACAAGGCGACGAAGGCCGAAAGCTTGCGGGTAAGGGGGCTGTGTTCAACTAATGTCATTGGGTCTCCCGGCGTGTGGTGACCCAAGAGCGGAAATCGGCCCGAACACTGCTTTGGATCAGTCCAGCATAAGCCAATTCCTGCGAAAAGTACGGATGCATTTGAACCTCACCTTTCCCGGGTTCACGATGCCACGAAAGGAAGCCCGGATGTCCACGGCGAGAGAACATGCAGGCCAGGCCGCCCTATCGATCTGCGAGGCGCTCCTGCTTGCCTTGAACGATCGCGGGTTGCTGCCGGAGCACGAGATCGTGGGGGTTCTTCGCGACGCCGCAGCGACCCATGAGAACGCCGTCGGCGCCGGACCCGAAACGGAGAATCACCGGGCCGTGGCAGATTTGATCAACGCGATCATTGCTGGCGGTGACGCCGTTCGTCGCTTGTGAAGTCGGGCTTTGACGATGTTCCGGAGCATTTGTGGATACCAATTGATCGGAAGAAGAAAGAATTTCTTGAGACGCTATTGTAGAACCCCTGCCGAGCCATCATTTCGATTATATTGGCGCTCCGGTGTGGCGAGTGCCAAAGCACTTCCGAACATCGCCATGCTCCCTTGGAAATCCGATGAAGGAGCACTTTCGTGTCGTTCACCCCACTCCACGACCGGGTTCTCGTCCGCCGCATCGAAGGCGACGCGAAGACCTCAGGCGGGCTCATCATCCCTGACTCCGCAAAAGAGAAGCCGCAGGAGGGTGAGATCGTCGCGGTCGGCGCTGGCGCCAAGGACGTGGATGGCGAACACATCGTTATGGACGTTAAGGCGGGCGACCGGATCCTGTTCGGAAGATGGTCCGGGACCGAAATCAAACTGGATGGCGAATATCTCATGATCATGAAGGAGAACGATATTCTCGGCGTCATGGCCTGACCCCGAAATCGACCCCGAAATTTCATTTTCAGGAGCACACGATCGTGTCCGCCAAAGACGTCAGATTCAGTACCGATGCCCGTGACCGCATGCTGAAAGGCATCAGCACGCTGGCCAACGCCGTGAAGATCACCCTTGGACCGAAGGGCCGGAACGTCATCCTCGACAAATCCTGGGGTGCGCCGCGCATCACCAAGGACGGTGTGACCGTCGCCAAGGAAATCGAGCTGTCGGACCATTTCGAAAACATGGGCGCGCAGATGGTCAAGGAGGTCGCGCAGCGCACCAATGACGAGGCCGGCGACGGCACCACGACCGCAACCGTGCTCGCCCATGCGATTGTCCGGGAGGGCATGAAGTCGGTCGCGGCCGGCATGAACCCGATGGATCTCAAGCGCGGGATCGACAAGGCCGTCGCTGCGGTTGTGGCCGAGATCAAGACCCTGTCCCGCCCCGTCGGCGACAGCGACGAGATCGCGAAGGTCGGCGCCATTTCGGCCAACGGAGAAATCGCGATCGGCCGTCAAATCGCAGATGCGATGGCCAAGGTCGGCAACGAAGGCGTGATCACCGTCGAGGAAAACAAGGGACTGGAGACCGAAACCGAAGTGGTCGAGGGCATGCAGTTCGACCGCGGCTATCTGAGCCCCTATTTCATCACGAACGCTCAGAAGATGGTCGTCGAGCTGGAAGACTGCGTCATCCTGCTTCACGAAAAGAAACTGAGCTCTCTCGTATCCATGGTGCCGCTGCTGGAGGCTGTAATGCAGGCCGAAAAGCAACTGCTGATCGTAGCCGAGGACATCGAGGGCGAGGCGTTGGCGACGCTGGTCGTCAACAAGCTGCGCGGCGGGCTGAAAGTCGCGGCGGTCAAGGCGCCCGGCTTCGGAGACCGCCGCAAGGCGATGATGGACGACATTGCCGTGCTCACGGGCGGTCAGGTGATTTCCGTGGAAATGGGCATCAAGCTGGAGAATGTCACAATGGATATGCTCGGCACGGCGAAGAAGGTCGCGATCACCAAGGATGACACGACGATCATCGACGGTGCCGGCGACAAGGACGCGATTGCGGCGCGCGTCACGCAGATCCGGGCGCAGATCGAGGAGACCACTTCGGACTACGACAAGGAGAAGCTGCAGGAGCGGCTGGCCAAGCTTGCCGGCGGCATTGCTGTAATCCGGGTCGGCGGGGCGACCGAGATCGAGGTGAGGGAGCGCAAGGACCGTGTGGACGATGCGCTGAACGCCACCCGCGCCGCGGTTCAGGAAGGTGTCGTGCCCGGTGGCGGCGTGGCCCTGATTCATGCCGGCAAGGTGCTTGCGACGCTGAAGGGTGAGAACAGCGATCAGGATGCCGGCGTCAAGATCGTCCGCCGCGCGATCCAGGCGCCGCTGCGCCAGATCGCCGGCAACGCGGGCGTCGACGGTTCGGTCGTCGTGGGAAAGGTGATCGAGAACGACAGCCCCAGCTTCGGTTTCGACGCGCAGGCCGAAGAATACGTCGACATGCTGAAGGCCGGTGTCATCGATCCGACGAAAGTCGTCCGTATCGCGCTCGAAAACGCCGCGTCCATTGCCGGGCTATTGATCACGACCGAAGCGATGGTCGCGCAGAAGCCCGAGAAGGGCGGTGCCCGCAGCGAAGTGTCCGACATGGATGGAATGGGCGGAATGATGTGAACAGCAGCGCCCTATGGGCAGGGCCCTTGGGGCGCCAACGCAAAAACTGACGAAGACCAAAGACGAAAACGGCATTGGAAACTGAAACTTGGATCAGGAGGATCTGACGTGTCAAAAGGTGACAAGAAACGCGGAAACAGAGAAGCAAAAAAGCCAAAGAAAGTGAAGGAAAAGGTCGTTGCGACAGCCGACTTCACGAAGGGCAAAACCTTGACAAATCTGGGCGAGCACAAAAAGAAATAGGCGGTGGTGGAATCCTGTTCTGTGAACGGAATGGACATGACGCAGAGTTGCCCCTTGTCGCCAATTCTTCACCGCAGCCGCTATCCCATCTCGGGCCGAGCGAGGCAGAATGTCGCTCGGCAGCGGATAGACCAGCCTGTCGTAGCAAGCGCGACATAGCACGAGCCAACGCGATCAAAACATGAACATTGGCTGCACACGGGACTATGTAAGCGTCTGACATACCATATAAATCACTACCACCCATCATAGGGGCCACGCTCAGCCGCGCGGCCTTGGTGGCTGCGTTCAAGGTCATTCAACGGTCTCCTCGGGGCCGGTCGCATTCGGAACGGACCCGCAACGCACATCATACGCACACGGCATCCGCTCTTCCACCCTGCCCCGTGCAAAGACCGGCTTGCGGCGGTGATTGGGCGGGGCCGACGCCGATGCAGTTTCCGGAATCGATATTAATCGATTTGCAATGCTGGATGTCGCTCACAACCACCGATCCTGAAGATCGGAAACTTGTGCAGCGCGCAGCGAATGTCCGGAAAAAGCCCGATGCCAAATGCTGCAGCGGCTACCAAGGACCCTTCAGCGCACCTAATCAGCCATTCGTGCCGCTGACACCCGGCTGGCTACGGATACCCAGCACTGGCATGACGTCGACGCGCAGGATTTCGACGGTTTAAATCTGCAAATAGCGTCGACCCCGGATTTCAACTGTCTTTCGGTTATGCCGGCTTGGCTCATTGAGCCGCCGGTTCGACAAGAGCGCGACCAGCAAGCGCCTGCCACGCATCAAACTGGGAAAGAAAGACGTCCCCGTTCAGATGTTCCAGCAAATGGGATTGCTTGAGCCGATCCATCACCGGGCCTTTGACCTCGGAAAGGTGCAAGCCGACGTTCATGTCCTTCAAGTGTTCATTAATGGCCTCGAGGCTCTCGAGAGCGGAGAAATCGACTTCGTTCACGGCAGAAAACATGAGGATCACATGTTTGATGCTGCCCCCCTCGGCCACGCGGGCTTGCACCATGTCCTCGAGGAACCGGGCGTTGATGAAATACAGGCTTTCATCCACCCGCAGGGTCAGCACCTGGGAACTTGTTTCGACCTTGTGGCGGTGAATGTTGCGAAAGTGCTGGCTGCCGGAAACAAGGCCGACTTCGGCCACATGTGGGCGCGATGTCTTGAACAGATGCAGAAGGACGGAGATGACGACGCCGGACGCGACGCCAACCTCGACACCAAGGCCAAGCGTCAGCAGGATCGTGGCTGTCACTGCGGTGAAATCCGATTTCGAATATCCCCAGATCTTCTTGAGGATCTTGAAATCGACAAGGCTGAGAACGGCGACGATGATTGTCGCGGCCAGCGTTGCGTTCGGTAGATAGTAGACCAGCGGTGTCAGCGCGACGGCGGCAATGGCAAGACCAAGGGCTGTATAGGCCCCCGCCGCGGGGGTTTCCGCACCGGCATCAAAATTCACGACCGACCGTGCGAAGCCGCCCGTGACGGGATAGCCACCGGTAAAGGCCGCGCCGATATTGGCGGCACCAAGACCGATCAGTTCTTGATCAGGGTCGATGCGCTGCCGCTTCTTTGCCGCCAGTGTTTGGGCCACGGACACGGATTCCACAAAGCCGATGACGGAAATCAGGATGGCAGGCACAAACAGCGCCTGCACCAATTCTGGCGACAACCCGGGCATGGTCAGGGGCGGCAGGCTTTGCGGAACTTCGCCGACAGTTCTGACGCCCGCCGAATCCAAGCTGAACAGCCACACAGCCAAGGTCGTGGCAACGACCGCTGCAACCGGCCCGGCCTTGGTCGCGACATCTGCAAGTTTCGGTGAAGCACCCAGCTTACGCAAAAACGGCTTCAGGCCCAGGCGAACCCAGAACAGAATGGCGGTGGCGCTCACGCCAATTGCAACGGTGATCGGGTTGACCTGCCCGAGGTGACCCACGACCGACACGATCATTTCGGGCAAGGTGTGACCGTGCGCGTCTATGCCCAGAACGTGCTTGAGCTGGCTGGTCGCGATCAGAATGCCCGACGCGGTGATGAACCCGGAAATGACGGGATGGCTGAGGAAATTGGCAAGAAACCCAAGGCGCAGAACCCCCAACAGGACCAGGATTCCACCCGACAAGAACGCAAGCGTCAGCGCCGCGACGGCGTAGCCCGCAGTCCCCTGTTCCGCCACCTGCCCGATGGCAGAGGCCGTGAGCAGCGACACAACGGCCACCGGGCCCACGGCCAGCGCGCGGCTGGTGCCAAAGATTGCGTAAAGGATGATGGGCGCAATGGACGCGTAAATGCCCACCTCGGGCGGCAGCCCCGCAAGGAGCGCATAGGCCAGCGACTGCGGGATCAACATGATCGTCACGATCACCGCCGCGATCAAGTCGTTGGACAGCGCCGCCCGGTCATAGGTGCGGCCCCAGTCTAGGATCGGGAAATACTGTGCGATGCGCATGGGTGTGTTTCTTTCAGTCCGGAGCGCGCGGGCCACAAGCGATCCGCACGCGATGTCCGCCGCATCCTGTTCGCGCTCTGCGGTGGATCATGTCGTGAGACGTTGTGCTATTCAGCCGCGACCTTCAGCTTTTCGGGCTTGGCCAGCCATTCCTTGCCGCGCAGCATCGCCTTCCAGTAGATCGGCGGCAGCATCCGCTCCTTCAGGAACCATGCCGCGCGTGAGGGTTTGGTTCCGTCCAGCAGGACCGTGGGAAAACTGGGTTTCATCACGCCGCCATACCCGAACTCGGCCAGAACGATCTTGCCCCGCTCGACGGTCAGGGGGCAGGACCCATAGCCGTCATAGGCGGCCGTGGGCGCCCGGCCCGCGATGTCGGCGACAATGTTGTCGGCCACGGTCGGAGCCTGCTTTCGGGCCGCTGCCGCCGTCTTGGCGTTGGGCGCGTTCATCACGTCGCCCAGCGACCAGATATTGTCGTAGCTCTTGTGGCGCAGCGTGGCCTGATCCACATCGACCCAGCCCGCGGCATCGGCCAGCGGTGACACCCGGATAAAGTCGGGTGCGACCTGCGGCGGGCAAACGTGGATCATGTCGAAATCCACCGTCACCTCGTGCGGGTCCGTATCCGGCGCGGCGACCCTGAAGGTCGCGGTTCTGGCGGGGCCATCAATGGCGACAAGGTTGTGAAAGAAGTTCAGCATCGCGTCATACTTGTCGACATACTCCATCAGCGCCGGGACATAATCCTTGACCCCGAACAGCACACCGCCCGCATTCATGAACTGGATGTCGATATCCTTCAGCGCACGATTGCGGAACCACGCATCTCCCGAAAGGTACAGCGCCTTTTGAGGCGCGCCGGCGCATTTGATCGGCATCGGAGGCTGCGTGAACAGCGCGCGCCCTTCCTTCAACCCCTGCACAAGCTGCCAGGTGTAGGGCGCCAGATCGTAGCGGTAGTTCGATGTCACACCGTTGCGGCCCAGCGTCTCTTCCAGCCCCTCGACCGCGCGCCAATCCAGCTTGAGGCCAGGGCACACGACCAGCCGGTCGTATTTCACGACCCGGCAGCCATCCAGGATCACGGCATTGTTGTTTGGCTCGAACGCGGCCACAGCGGCCTTGATCCACTTCACACCACGCGGGATGAGCGAACCCATGGTTTTCGCGGTATCCTGTGCCTTGAAAATGCCTCCGCCCACCATGGTCCAGCCGGGCTGGTAGTAGTGGATGTCAGCCGGATCAATCACCGCTATGGACAGGCCCGGCTTGCGCGATTTCAGGCTGGCGGCCACGGAAATCCCGCCTGCACCCGCGCCCACGATCACAACATCGTACTTGGCGTCGCCGGTGTCGGTGGGGGTCTTGCCCCCGTTCGCGATACGCCGCGCGACACCGTTCATGTCATAGCCTGCCGCTTGCGTCGCGGCGAGGATGTCGGACATGGGCCGTGTCTTGGCCTCTTGAAAGGACCACAGCGTCGCGGATCGCGTGCCGGTCCGGCAATAGGCCAGAACCGGGCGCGGCAGGTTGTTCAGCGCGACACCAAATGCGGCGACATCGTCGTCACTGACCTTGCCCGCTTCCACCGGCACATAGCGCGCCTCGAGTCCTGCGGCGTTGGCCGCCGTTTCGATCTCGGGGAACGTGGGCTGGTCGGCTCCCTCCCCGTCCGGTCGGTTGCAGATGATGGCCTTGAACCCTGCCGCCTTGAGGGCCGCGATGTCGCCGGGCGACACTTGCGGGCTTACAGTGAAGGTTTCAGAGATGTGCTTCAGGTCCATGATCTGCTCCTATGTCCGGGGTCAAAGCGCGTCTACGGGCACTTTCAGCATCGGGTTGCCGTCAGCATCCTTGGGCACTTCGCCTGCCCGCATGTTCACTTGCAGCGACGGAATGATCAGCTTGGGCATATCCAGCTGGGCGTCACGCTCGGTACGGAACTTGATGAAGTCTTCCTTCGTCTTGCCACCTCCGACGTGGATATTGTGTTCCTTCTCCTCGGCGACGGTGGTTTCCCACGCGATGTCGCGCCCGCTCGGGCCGTAATCGTGGCACATGAAGAGGCGTGTCTCATCGGGCAGCGCCAGCACTTTCATGATGCTTTCGTACAGCTCTTCGGCACTTCCGCCCGGGAAGTCGCAGCGGGCAGAGCCGCCATCGGGCATGAACAGTGTGTCACCGACAAAAGCGGCATCACCGATCACATGCACCATGCACGCGGGCGTGTGGCCGGGCGTGTACATGGCAAAGGCCTGCATGTTGCCGATCATGTAGGTATCGCCATCCTCGAACAACGCATCGAACTGGCTGCCGTCACGCTGGAACTCGGTGCCTTCGTTGAACACCTTGCCAAAGACGTCCTGAACGACCGTGATATTCGACCCGACACCGATCTTGCCGCCCAGTTTCTCCTGAAGGTAGGGGGCCGCACTCAGGTGGTCGGCATGGACGTGGGTCTCGATGACCCACTCCAGCTTCAGGCCCTGCGCCTCGACCTGACGGATAAGCTCATCCGCATGGTCAAACGTGATGCGACCGGCGGCATAGTCGATGTCCATGACGCTGTCGACGATGGCGCAAGCATTCGATGACGGGTCTTTCACGATATAGCTGATCGTGTTTGTCGCCTCGTCAAAGAACGCCTGAACGGCGGGTTTGATGTCCATGTTCACGGGGTATTGGGTCATCATGATATCCTCCATCTTCATCGCGCGGCCTGTGCGGGGCGAATTGGCGCCACAAGACGGCGCAGAAAAAACCCGGCCACAACCGCCACCAGGAACAGGGCCACTTCCCAACGTCCGGTCCCAAGGGCCGGGATCGCAGCGCCGGGGCAGAACCCGGCGATTCCCCATCCAATGCCGAACAGAGCCGAACCGCCCACAAGTTTCAGGTCGATATCGGTGCTGCTCGATACCTGAAACCGGCCGCCGAACAGGGGCGCGGATCGTTTGAAGGCGAACCTGTAGCCAAAGAAGGTAACGACCAGCGCGCCGCCCATCACGAAGGCAAGGCTTGGGTCCCACGTGCCCGCAATGTCAAAGAAGTTCAGAACCTTCGCCGGGTCCATCATCCCCGAGACGGCAATGCCGGTGCCAAAAACGAGGCCGGTGATCAGTGCGAAAACAAGCTTCATGGTTCAGCCTCCAAACACGTGACGGATCAGAAAGACGGTGATTGCAGCCGTCGCCATGAACGTCGGAACGGCAACCAGCGACCGAACGGACAGGCGCGACAGGCCGCAAACCCCGTGCCCGGACGTGCAGCCCGACCCGAGGCTTGCACCGAGGCCGACTATGACCCCGCCGACGACAATCATGACCGGGCTGATGGGAACGTTAAGTTCGGGCATCGACCCGATGATTACAAAGATCAATCCGGGCGCCAAGACCATGCCGACGATCAGGGCGAGCCGCCATGACAGGTCGTCCCGGCTTTCGACAAAGACGGCCCCAGACAGGATACCGGTGGCCCCGAACACGCGCCCAAGGCCCAGCATCAAGAGCACGGCGCCAAGCCCAATTGCGAGGCCGCCGCCAAAGGATGTGAAAGGTGTGAATGTCGTTTCCATTTCAGCAGTCCCCACAGCTTTTGAGGCCAAGAATGGAATAGTTCGGGCACAGTTTCAGCGTGGACGTGGCCAGCATGACGATGCCGATCACAGCAGCGCCGAATTTGAACAAGGGGGCCGCGAACAATGACACCCCGCTGAGAAACGCAAGATAAAGCAGGGAGAAACCCAAAGCAGCGCGAATGACGCGGTCGATCGTACCGACGTTGACGGACATGTTGAAACCTCATGCGAGCATTGACTTGCTCTCGGGATACAAATGCCCGCCGCACTGTTCAGTGATAATGTCACCGAGCGCGCAGACTTTCTTCAACGAGGGTTCGGCCCTAGTCGCTTTGCGCAATCGTGCGCAAAGCTGCGCGGTCTTCGATGGTGATACGTCCACGTGTCTGGCGGATCAGCCCGCGTTTTGAAAAATCCTGCAACACGCGCGAGATCACCTCCCGCGCCGTACCAAGCTCACTGGCGAGTTGTTGGTGAGTGGCAGATATCTCCTTGAGATCCCGCGCCAATCCGAGCAGCCGCTCCGCCAGCCGCACGTCGATCCGCCCAAACGCCACATCATCCACGACGCGCAAGAGGTCGATGAGGCGCCGCGAATAGGCGGCAAAAACAAATGAACGAAACGCAGGTTCTTCTGCAACGAGGCGATCAAAGGACACGCGCGGCAAGGTAACGGCCAAGACATCCGTTTCGGCAATGCCTTCGGCATTGTAGGCTTCTTCGGCCAGCATGCAGGCGGTTGTCAGGACACAGCTTTCACCCGCCTCCACGCGGTAGAGAACGATTTCGCGGCCGCTGTCGGACGATTGCGACACGCGGATCGTCCCCTCGACCAGGAACATCAGGCTGTCGGGAATATTGTCCGGGCTAAAGACTGTCTTGCCAGCATGGATACGGGCGATACGGGCGCTTCCCAGAAGCCGGTTACGTACGTGCCGCGGCAAGGACGCCGTGCCCTGAAACCGCTCTGTCCAATCGCCGATACTCATCCTGCGGTCACCTTTGTTTCTTTCGGCTGTGCCTCGATGCAAATGGGCGCGGCTCGAAGGCTCGGCAAGCCCCTAGGCCTTTGACCTGGGCATTCGTGAAACTGTCCGGGTGTTTGACCCGATGTCGATCACCGTCTCTCGCACCTTATGTCGGATTCAAGTCCTGACACCTGACCTATGCACCTTGCGCTGCGCGCACCGTACAAATCCTTGCGCCGAGATGGAAATACATTCATATTCGCATACAAGAATTTATTGGGAGGGTAACCATGTCGTTGTCACGCCGCAGATTTTTGCAAACAGCTGCCGCCGTGCCTCTTGCCGGGTCCTGGCCCCGCTTGGCGACCGCAGAGATTTCCCTTGGATCAGCGACCCTGACAACCGTCAGCGACGGCAGCCTGATGCTGCCCGGCAGTTTCATCTTTGAACCCATGCCCAAGGACGAACTGGCACCGATCCTGATGGACTACGGCATTTCGGACGAGCGGCTGACGCCCGAATGCAACCTCGCACTCTACCGCGATGGCACGAACACCGTGCTCTTTGACGTGGGCTCAGGGCCCGACTTCATGCCGACAGCAGGCACCATTCTCGACAGCCTGGACGCGGCCGGCCGCGCGCCCGAGGACATTACCCATGTCGTGTTCACCCACGCCCATCCCGATCACATCTGGGGGCTGCTGGACGAGTTCGACGAACCGCTGTTCCCCGACGCCACCTACATGATGGGCCGCGACGAATGGAATTACTGGTGGGATCCCGACACCGTCGACACCATAGGTGACGCGCGCGCTGCCTTTGCCGTGGGGGCCAGGCGCCGGATGGAAGTGATCGAGGACAGCGTGCAGCTCTTCGACGATGGGCAAGAGATCCTGCCCGGCATCTCGGCCGTGCCAACCCCCGGTCACACGCCCGGCCACATGAGTTTCGAGGTGCGCAACGAGTCCGATAGCGCACTGGTGATCGGGGACGCCATCGGCAATCACCACGTGGCTTTTCGCAAGCCTGGCTGGATCAGCGGGTCGGATCAGGACGGCGATATGGCGGCTGCCACGCGCAAGGTTCTGTTTGACCGCATCATGTCCGAGCAGATGCGGATCGTCGGCTTTCACTTGCCGCGAGGCGGCTTGGGCCGCGTGGACAAGGGTGCAGAGGGGTACGTATTCGTGCCGGGTGACACATGATGCGGTGGCTTGCAATCTTCGGCGCGCTCGTCGCCCTGCCCGCCCTCGCAAGCGAGGAAATCGCGGACCAGTACCCCGGTTCGATGCTCTACTCCAAACCGGTCGAGGTGATCCCGCATGTCTGGTCCGCCATCGGGGCCACCGCTCCGCCGACCCATGAGAACAGCGGGCACAACAACAACCTGAGCTTCATCGTGACGGGCGACGGCGTGATCGTGATCAACGGCGGTGCCGCCTACCTGTTGGCCAAGGCACTGCATGACGAGATCAAGACGATCACCGACCAGCCCGTGAAGCTCGTCATCGACGAAAACGGGCAAGGCCACGCGATGCTTGGCAATTCCTACTGGGCCGAACAGGGCGTGCCGATCCTCGCCCATGTCGACGCCGCGCACGAGATCGAAGAAAACGGTCACCGAATTCTTGAGGGCATGAAAGGCTACAACCGCGACAAGGCCGAAGGCACTTTCGTCGCGCCGCCCACACGCACCTTCGAAGACCGCGAAGTCATCGAAATGGGCGATTTCAGCATCGAGGTCTTGCACCTTGGCCCTGCCCACGGCCCAGGCGACACCCAGGTCTGGCTGCCGGAGCAAAGCCTCGTGATCGCGGGCGACATGGCGTTTCACGAGCGCATGCTGCCGATCTTTGCCGACACGATAACAGCAGACTGGATCGACACGTGGGAATGCTGTTTCGAGGCGCTGAACGCCACCTACGTGATCCCCGGCCACGGCCATCCCACCAACATGGATCAGGTGCGCCGTTATACGCGCGACTACCTTGTCTACCTGCGCGAGCAGGTCGGTGCGCATCTGGATGCAGGCGGTGATCTGGCCGATGCGTACTACGTCGATCAGTCGCCCTACGCCCACCTTGATACATTCGAAGAGCTGGCGACCAAGAACGCGGGCCGCGTCTATGAACAGATGGAATTCGAATGACCGCGTCTTTTTGCGCCGGGTCAACGCGCACGGCCCGAGGCGGGCGCATAACCCACAGAACGATGACCTCAGGAGCGCACTGTGCTGGAAGCCCTGATTGACCGTTTCGGTGACCCGGCGGTGATGTGCGCGGCTGGCGTCTTTGTGGGTCTGCTGTTCGGCGCGGCCGCCCTGCATTCCAAATTCTGCCTGCGTGCCGCCACGGTCGAGGTATCCGAAGGCCAGCCCGGCCCCCGCCTCGCCATCTGGCTGGTGGCGTTCTTTGCCGCACTCGTCACGGTGCAGGCCACCATCCTGACCGGCGCGCTGGACACCAGTGACGCGCGCCAGCTGGCCGCCACGGGCAGCTTGTCGGGCGCGATCATCGGCGGGCTGATGTTCGGTGCGGGGATGATCCTTGCCCGCGGCTGCGTCAGCCGGCTGCTGGTCCTGTCGGCCACCGGGAACCTGCGGGCCATCGTGACCGGGCTTGTCGTCACGATCGTGGCACAGGCCGCACTCAGCGGTGTGCTTTCGCCGCTACGCGAAACACTTGCGCTCCTGTGGACGGTGCCGGGCGGGTCCGCGCGTAGCGTGATGGGGATGCTGGGCATGGGAGTGCCCGTGCTGACCACCTTTGCGGCACTTGCCTTCGTGGGGGCACTGGTTTTCGGTCGCGTCCACCGTGTGCCCGTGACCGAGCTTGCAGCGGCAACCCTTGTCGGCGTTGCGGTCTTCGTGGGCTGGCTGGTGACCTACCTCATCGCCCAGGTGTCTTTCGAAGTGATCGCGGTGCAGTCCGTCACCTTCACCGGGCCCTCCACCGACACACTCATGGCGCTGGTCACAGCTCCCGATGTCATTCCCAGCTTTGGTCTCGGCCTCGTGCCCGGTGTGTTCATCGGCGCCCTTCTGACCGCACTGATCAAGGGCGAGGCGCGCGTTCAGCGTTTTGACGCCGACACCCCGATGGAGCGATATCTGGTCGGCGGGGTTCTCATGGGCTTTGGCAGCATGCTTGCGGGCGGCTGCGCCGTTGGCGCGGGCATGGCGGGCGGGTCCATCATGGCGCTGACTGCTTGGGTGGCCGTGTTCTGCATGTGGGTGGGGGCGATGATCACCCATCGCTGGATGTCATCACGCCCGCAACTGGTACAATCAGCCTGAGACGCCTACTGCGCCGCCAGCGGACGTCGCGCCAACTGGCATTGGGTCCACAACTTTTCCAGCGCGGCCACCAGCTGGGCCACATCCGCATCGCTGTGCACGGGCGACGGCGTGATGCGCAGGCGCTCGGTCCATTTGGGTACAGTGGGATAGTTGATCGGCTGGATATAGATCCCGTAGTCGCGCAACAGCGTGTCCGAGATGAACTTGCACTTGACCGGATCGCCCACCATCACCGGAATGATATGGCTGGGATTGTCGATATGGGGCAGGCCGATCTGATCCAGCCGCGCCCGCACCTGCGCCACCCGCGCCTGCTGGGCCTCACGCTCGGCCCCGCTGGCCTTCAGATGCCGGATCGACGCCGCAGCCCCTGCCGCAACCGCAGGCGGCAAAGCGGTGGTAAAGATGAACCCGCTGGCAAAGGATCGCACGAAATCGCACAGCTCGGTCGACGCGGCGATATACCCGCCCATGACGCCAAAGGCCTTGCCCAACGTCCCCTCGATGACGGTTAGCCGGTCCATCACCCCTTCGCGCTCGGCCACGCCTCCGCCGCGCGGGCCGTAAAGGCCCACGGCATGCACCTCATCCAGATAGGTCATCGCGTTGTAGCGGTCGGCCAGATCGCAGATCTCGGCAATGGGGGCGATGTCGCCGTCCATGGAATAGACGCTCTCGAAGGCGATCAGCTTGGGCGCGTTGGCCGGAAGGCAGGCCAGTTTCGCCTCCAGATCGGCCTGATCGTTGTGTTTCCAGATCACGCGCGCGGCCTTGGAATGCCGGATGCCTTCAATCATCGACGCATGGTTGAGCGCATCCGAGAGGATGGTCAGCCCGGGAATGCGCGCACCCAACGTGCCCAGGGCCGCCCAGTTCGACACGTAACCGGACGTGAACAATAGCGCCGCCTCTTTCCCATGCAGATCAGCCAGTTCCGCCTCAAGCCGAACGTGGTCATGTGTGGTGCCCGAGATGTTGCGCGTCCCCCCGGCTCCGGCTCCAGTACGATCAAGGGCTGCGTGCATCGCGTCCAGCACAAGCGGGTGCTGGCCCATGCCCAGATAGTCGTTCGAACACCAGATCGTCACCTCACCCGGACCATTGTGGCATGTGGCCGAGGGAAAGGCCCCGCAGTGGCGTTCAAGCTCTGCAAAGTTACGGTAATTGCCGCTGTCGCGAAGCGCGTCCAGCTCGGATCGGAAAAAATCGGTGTAGTTCATCAATTCTCCACAGCGTCCGCGACGATGTCGGCCAGCAAGGCCTGCACCTTCTGCATCTCGCCTGCGGGGTATTCACGATAGCCGATCATGACACCCTCGGCGTTTTCGGCGACAAAGATGCCATAGGGGCAATGCGCGATGTTCATCGGGTCGGCTTCCATCACCTCGCGCGATACCACGGCCGAGCAGAAGATGAAGATATCCGCCTCCTTGAACAGCTCGGCATCACTGCCGACATCCGCTCCGGTACGATTCAGCATCTCGCCGGTGTGGCTTACATAGTCGATGACAAGGCCCTTGCCGACAATCGCGCTTTCCACGGCAAAGGCGGCGTCGTCGAAACTGCCGTCGAAGGGCACTGTGATTGCGGTTTCGGCATGGGCAGCGCTGCCAAGGCCCAGCAAAATGGCAAGAATGGTCTGTTTCATCATATCCTCCTGATCATGCCGCAGAATTGCATGCGTGTGAGGGCGGGGCCTTGAGAAACGGCAAGGCCCCGCCGTGGTCTCAGACAGATGCGCCGAACATGTCGGCGGTGATGCCTGCGTACCAGCCTTCGGATTCCTCGTAGGTGGCCTTGCGCACGTCCGAGGATTCACCGGTTTGCGAGATGAAGCCGTCGACCTTGGCAATCTTCTCTTCGGTCGCCTCGTAGGTGGCCCCAACCTTGACGCCGTCATCGGCGTCGATCAGCGACCAGCAGGTGTTCGAGAATTTGGCCGGGAACACCTTGGACCCGGTCAGCGCACCGCGTACCGCGTTGGCGCAGACCTTGGCCTGACTGTTGGCGGAGAAGCCCGATTTCGGCATGTCACCCTGCTGGCTCGCGTCGCCCAGCACATGGATGTCCGGGTCGGCCTTGCTGGACATGTCGGCGGCGTTCACCGGGGCCCAGTTGCCATCGGTCACGCCAGCCAGTTCCGCGATGCGGCCCGCCTTCATCGCGGGGATGACATTGCAGACATCGACCTTGGTTTCCTCGCCGTCAATGGTCACGGTCATGGCTGCGGGATCCACGGACACGTTCCCGCCGCCAAAATCTTCCCCGATCCAGTCGACCATTCCCGAATAGTGGTTGTTCCACCCTTCCTGAAACAGCGCCATTTTCGAGAATTTCGCCTTGGGATCGGCCACGATGATCTTGGCCGTCGGGTTGTTGGCTTTCAGGTAATGCGCCACCATGGATACGCGCTCGTATGGTCCGGGCGGGCAGCGATAGGGATTCGGCGGCGCCACCATGGCAAAGGTGCCGCCCTCGGGCATCGCCTTCAGCTGCGCCTTCAGCAACTCGGTCTGCGATCCGCCCTTGTAGGCATGCGGCATCGCGTTCTGCGCGCTCAGGTCCCAGCCCTCGACCGCACCATCGACAAAGTCGATACCGGGCGACAGAATCAGCTTGTCATATGGCAAGCTTGCCCCACCCGCGAGGCTGACGGTCCTGGCATCACGATCGACGCCTACGGCCCAGTCATGCACGACATTCACGCCACCTGCGGCCAGACCGCCATAGGTATGGCCCAGATCGTCCATCTCCTTGAAGCCGCCCAGATAGAGATTGGAGAAGAAACAGGTGTAGTAGGTGCGCGTCGGTTCGATCAGGGTCACATCGACCTCGCCCTTGCTGTCCTTGGCGATATAGCGCGCGGCGGTCGCGCCCCCTGCCCCGCCGCCGATCACGACGACGCGCGGTTTGCCCTGCGCGCGCACCATCGGTGCGGCAAGGCCGGCCGCCACCACCGCAGATGCTCCAAGAAAAGTCCGCCTGTTGAAGGTCACAATAAATCTCCTCCCGATGATGACCTCAGTTCTCGAGGTCCTTGAAATACGCCGCGAGTGCTGCGATCTCCTCGTCTCCCAACCGGCCTGCAATCATCTGCATGACCGGATGGTTGCGTTGCTTGTTCTTGTAGGCATGCATGGCCACCACGAACTGATCCTCGGGCCAGAACGTGATGGAAGGAATGCCCTCGTCACTGCCCCCCGTCTGATGGCAGGTGGTGCATTCACCGCTCAGATACGCGCCGTATTCCGGGTCGCCCGTCAGGGCGAGGATGGCGGGGTCAAGGTCATGATCCACGGCCTGCGCCGTCGGGTCCGCCTCTGGAATGTCGGCGGGGTTGTCCGAGAACTGGCGCAGATACACGATCAGATGCGCCCGATCCTGTGCGTCCTTCACCCCGCGAAAGCTCATCCGCGTGCCGCTGGTTATGGCGCGCGGGTTTTCAAGGAAAACGTCCAGCGTTTCGGCGTGCCATTCCAGCCCGCCGGCACCCGCGCGCTCAAAGCTCTTGGAATACTCGAAGTCGTCCAGACTGGCCGCCTTGCGCCCGAACAGGCCGTTCAGATGCGGGCCGATCCGGTGCGTGGCCCCGGCCCCGACCTGATGGCAGCCCTTGCATTGCTGAAACACCTTTTCCCCCGCCTGGGCGTCACCGGTATCGGCATGGCCGGACAACGCCGTCAGCCCGGTCAGGGCCAATGGCAAAAGGGATCGCAGGGCGCGCACCACGGCTATTCCGAAAAGCTCGCGAGATAGGCGGTGATGGCTTCCAGATCTTCGTCCTTCTTCAGCCCGGCAAAGACCATCTTTGTGCCTTTCATGTAGGACTTGGGCTTCGCCAGGAACGCGACCATCTCCTCGGTCGTCCACACCTTTCCCTCGGCGTTCGCATCGGCAAAACCGTCCGAGTATTTGAATCCCTCGACCGATCCCATGGTGCGCCCCATGATGCCGTTCAGGTGTGGACCCACCTTGTTCCTGGCCCCGTCACCCACCGCATGGCAGGCGGAGCATTTGCGGAACACCTTTTCCCCATGTTCCAGCAACGCATCACCGTCGCTTGCCGCCGCCACCTCCGCTGTCTCGGGCGCGGGCGCCTCCGCAGCCTTTGGCGCCGCGACCGGAATAAAGGACGGCCCCTCAGCGGTGAAGGACGGCAACCCTTCGACCTTGGCCGGATTCATCACAGAATTCGACCCACCCTCGGGCGGTGTCTCGACCAGAAAGACCGACCGCATGGTGATCTCAACCGTGTCCTTGCAATTCTCCATGCACGGCTCGGCGCGCCATTCGGCGTATTCGGCCTCGGCCCGGTCATCGACAACGAAGCCGTCGGCATTGTGCATCTGGACATCCGTGAACGTCTCGCGGCTCAGCACAAAGTCGTCGTCCACCATGTCGTTGGAATAAAGGAGGTAGGCAACGATGGCGTATGTCTCATCAACCGTCAGCGTCCCTGCCGCGCCAAAGGGCATGGAGCGGTGAACATAGTCCCAGACCGTCGACAGATAGGGCCAGTAGCTGCCGACCGTCTTGACAGGATCCTTGTTCCCCAGCGTGTCGAACCCGCCCGCAAGCACGGGCCAGTTGTCCACCCCTTCTGCAAAATCGCCGTGGCAGGAGGCGCAATAGTCGACATAGACCTCTTCGCCGGTCCAGACGTCACCACTTCCCTCTGGCAGACCACGCCCATCGGGCAGGATGTCCACGTCCCAGGCGGCAATCTCTTCGGGATGTGCGGCGCGACCCAAACCGTAGCGCTTGTCGATCTGCGGGGCAGGCTCGGCGGGTGTTCCGCCGGCCACAAGGGTTGCTGCGGTGGTCGTCGCCGACACCTGTCCGATTTGGGTTTCGAGCGTGTCGACCCCGCCAGCCACCTGGTCGCGGTCCATCAGAGCAAAGGCCGTCCAGAGGACGAGAGCCGAACTTCCAATTGCGGGGATGAAGAGATTAGGAGACTTCGACATTCTCGGCGATCCCTTGTGAATTCACATACCAGGTCTGGATGCAGTTGTTGTGGTAGACGGAGTTCTCGCCGCGTTTCTCGCGCAGCTGCTCCTTGGTCGGCTGGACATAACCGGTGTCGTCCATCGCGCGGGATTGCAGCAGCATCGGCGCGCCATCCCACTCCATATCCAGGTAGAACCGGGTCAGTGCCTTTGTGTCGCCCTGCTTGCCGAGACGCGCGGTCTCCCAGGTGATACCGCCGTCCTTGGACACGTCCACGCGGGCGATCTTGCCATGACCGGACCAGGCCAAACCCGAAATGACCAGCGGGCCAGCGCCATGTTTGATCGGCATCTGCGGGCTGGGCGAGGTGATGACCGATTTCGCGTCCATCTCCCACGTCCATTTGCGCGCGGTGCCATCCTCCAGCACGTCGGTGTACTTGCTGGTTTCCTCGCGGCTTTCCACGGCCATGTCGGTCACTTCGATGCGGCGCAGCCACTTGACCCACATGTTCCCTTCCCATCCCGGCACCACAAGGCGCACGGGATATCCATGCTCCATGCGCAGCGCCTCGCCATTGGCCTTGAAGGCGACCAGCACGTCGTCCAACGCCTTCTCCATCGGGATGGACCGCCCGTTCGACGACGCGTCTGCCCCCTCGACGTAGACCCACTTGTCCGCGGACATGTCGGCACCCGCTTCGTTCAGCAGGATGCGCAGGGGCACGCCGGTATATTCCATGTTGTGGATCATGCCGTGAGTGAACTGCACGCCGTTCAGCTGCGCACCCGCCCACTCCATCCCGGTGTTGGCGGCGCATTCGCAGAAATAGACGTGGTTTTCCCGCGGGAAGCGTTCCAGATCGTCATAGGTGAACACCAGCGGCTGGTCTACCAGCCCATTGATCATCAACCGATAATCGGGCTTCGCCAACTCGATGGCACCCGAATGGTGGCGTTCAAACGCACAGCCCTGTGGTGTGATGGTCCCCTCAAGCGCATGGATCGGCGTGAAGTTGATGGACGAGATGGGCGAGGCCGTCAGCCATTCGACGTTCCGGCGCACAACGTGGCTCTCGAAACTGATGGGCATGCCGTATGGCGTCTCATCCACGCCGACGCCGGTATAGCTGGTCCAGTCCTGCAATTCAGTGATCAGCGGATCAGGCCCGGTGGCCGCAGCCGCCCCCGCCACAGACCCCGCCGCCACAGCGGCAGAGCCGCGCAGGAAGGCCCGCCGGGATGGTTTGAACGTATCATCCATGTCTGACACTCCCCCTCGTTAAACGCCGGTCACGACGACGCTGTTGTTATTGTCTCGATTGACGGTCACGGTGCCCATCTTTGCGATATGGCTTTCCACCACGTCCCAGATCTGCGGCCCCTCCGTGTCCTCATTGACCGACGCCCAGCCGGCCACCACGTAGTTGCGCGCGGGATCAATCGGCTCGCCCGTGTTCAGCAATGTCATGTTGCCGATGCGGCTGCCCTGGGGTTCGCGCACGTCGATGTGGTAGCCGAGGCCGCCCGTCCGCACCATGTCCCCGCCCTGCTGGTAATAGGGGTCGGGGTTGAAGATGTTGTCGGCCACATCCTCCAGCACGACTTTCAGGAATTCACCCGTCATTTCCGTGCGATACGCCTTGCCATAGGTCATAGACGTGACGTTGAAGATATCCTCGCGCGTGATGTCCTGACCGGGGATCAGCGACGGCCCCCAGCGCACGCCGGGGCTCAGCGCAATCTCGGCGTCGCGCTCGGCCAACAACGCGTCGCAGATCAGATCATCCCACGTGCCGTTGAAATTTCCGCGACGGTAGAGAAGGCTGTCGGTCTGCCCGATCACCTCTGCCATGTCCGCCTCAAACGGCGCGCGCTGCTCATCGATCAGCGCCGTCATATCAGCGTCTGGAGAAATAACGTCAGAGAAGATCGGGATCAGTTTCGACCGGTAGCCCATCATCCGACCGTCGCGGATATCAAGGTCAATGCGCGTCACGAACTTCCCGTTGGATCCCGACGGAAAAATCAGCGTCTCGCCTGACACTGCGGGTTCGGGCAACGCATCATGCGTGTGGCCCGACAGGATGACATCAATTCCGCTGACAACGGTGGCCATCTTCTTGTCGACGTCAAAGCCGTTGTGGCTCAGGACGACAACGCACTCCGCACCGGCCGCACGGACCTCGTCGACCATCGCCTGCATATTCTCGTCCCGGATGCCGAACGCATATTCGGGGAACATCCAGCCCGGGTTTGCGATGGGCATGTAGGGAAACGCCTGCCCGATCACGGCAATCTTGGTGCCGCCCCGCTCGAACATCTTGTAGGGCGGGAAAATCTCCGTGGGCTCGTCCCACTCGGCGTCAAAGATGTTCTGACCAAGGGCGGCAAAGGGCAGGCTTTCGACCAGTTCCTTCACGCGGTCCGACCCTAGCGTAAACTCCCAGTGGAAGGTCATCGCGTCCGGTTCCAGCGCGTTCATGACGTTGACCATGTCCTGCCCCTCCGTCTTCAGACAGGTGTAGGAGCCATGCCACGTGTCCCCACCATCAAGCAGGATCGCGTCAGGCCGGTCCGCGCGGATCGCCTTGATCACGGTCGCCACACGATCCATGCCGCCCACCCGGCCATAGGCCTGGGCAAGCGACGCAAAATCACCCGAACTCAGCGCGTAGTGCGAAGGTGATCCATCCTCGATGCCGTAGAGCTTGCGGAACTCCGCCCCCGTGACATGCGGCACGGCCCCCTTGTTGCCGCCCACCCCGATATTCACCGATGGTTCGCGGAAATAGATCGGCTTCAGCTGCGCATGAATATCCGTGACATGGATCAGCGACACGTTCCCGAACGTTTCAAACTGCAGAAGCTGGTCCTGCGTCAGCCTCTGTTGCGCCGCAAGCCGCGCCCAGTTGCCAAAGCCGGATGTGCCCAACAGTGCGGACGCCGCCATCCCAACCTGAAGAAAGTCCCTGCGCGAGATCATGTGATCAGCCCCTCATTACATATGCGTATATGTGAATTTATATACGTCGAAAAAAGGGGCGCCACCCGCAGGCACGCCCCTTGATCCGGTTTACTGCCTGACGGCGGGTGTTTCGACATCCAGCCCGTTGGCACGGCTTGCGACGTAAAGCTCCAGCGCCTTGAACTCGTCGGATCCTTCGGCAAAGGTCTCGGCCCGTGTGTCGCGGATACAGCCCCGGAACCGGTTGTGGCGCGAAATCAGCTTGGCCTGCTTCAGACGGTAGGTCGGAAAGCCGTTGATCATACCCTGGCTCAGATGGTCGGCCCGTATCATGTTGCCATAGTTGTCCTCATGGCAATTGGAGCACGACAACTCGAGCTGACCGTAGCGGGTATAGTAGATCTCCTTGCCCTTCTCCCAGAATGGGGCGGCTTCGCCGTCAATGGCCACCTCCATGGGCATCCCGCGCGATTGCAGACCGATCAAGGCGACCATGGCCTGCATGTCGGCACCGGACCACTTCCAAGGCTCGGCCCCCATCACTTCCACCCGGTGGGTATTGATGAGGTCTTCCATCACGATCAGCTTGCCATCGACAACCTTGGGCATCGTGGCATGCAGGCCGACGAATTCCTCCGGACCACCCTTGTGACATGAGGCGCAGGACTTGCCCTCAGCCCCATCGACCGCATTGAACAGATCCATGCCTTGATCGACAAAGATCATGGCTGGGTTGTCAAAGTCATCCTCCTGCAGAGCCTGGGTCTCGGGCGTGCGGAATCGCCAGCCCGAATAGATCGTGCTCAGGTTCTCCACATGCGCGGGTGCCGCGGTTTCAGTGACGAAGTCCTCGCCATCAATCGACAGCGTGCTGTCATCCTGCGCAATCGCGACCCCGGCCATCCCGACAAAGGCGGCTGCCATCCATGGTTTCAAGTTCATAAGTGTCCCTCCCTGGCGAGATCCCTGTCTTCTCAAGAGACTTCGATCTTCTTGGTTTCCTCGTAGACATCACCGTCATCGTCGTACCAGGTGAACTGGAACTCACCGGACTCGGGCACGATGGCCTCGAACTGGAAATACGGGTTGGTCGAAATCGCAGGCTCCAGCGTGACGTCAATCACGTTCTGGCCGTTGAAGTCGGCGGTAAAGCGGTTGATGATCGACCGGGGGATGATGTTGCCATCATCGTCCTTGCGTTGACCGCTCTCCATCTTGTGGCTGATCAGGGTCTTGATGGTGACGGTGTCACCGGCAGAAGCCGTTTTGGGGACTTTTACGCGGGGTTTTACTCCGGAGGCCATTTGCTCTCTCTCCAATATATGGTGCCCGAATGCCGCGCCCTGCGCGGTTGGGCGGATTGTCAGATCAGCCGCCGCAGCCGCCGATGGTCACTTTCACGTTGGCCGATGCCTTCTGGAACGACCCGTCTTCCATCTGCGCGATGGCAACGACGTTCTGCGTGGTGGCCAGACGAATGCGTGTAGACGCACTGCGCGAGGCGGCCAGCGGGCCAAACTTGAAAGTGGCTACGTTGGGCACCGGGTTGCCATCTGCATAAACCGTGATCGCAACGGCACCGGGGGCCGATACCTCGATCGGCACAGTGTTGCCGTTCTCGGCAATTTCGGGGGCGGTGATGGTCACCGCACCTTCGCCCAGGTCCGCGCCGCCCGTCAGCTTTGCAATCGCGTCATCCATCATGCTGGCAAAGGCCGGAAGGCCGGTCAGGCTCGACAGCGCCATTGCGCCAGAGCCAAGTGCGAGCAGTTTTCGCCGTGTCAGTTCCATAGAACGCTCCAGATCTCTCGTGTTACTCGTCTTTCAGGGTCACAAGGAACGCCACGACGTCCTCGATCTCCTGAGCGGTCAGCAGGGGTTGCACCTCGTCCTCACCATGGGCCTTGCCGGTGTAGGCATCGCCAAGGCGGGTGAACCCGGACGTCTTGTAGAACGATGGCATCACGGTGCCGTCGAACATCATCTTGGCGTCGGCCACGATCCCGCGCAGGTCCGCCTCGCTCCAGCGGTCACCGGCACCGTCCAGCGGCGGGCCGACCTCTCCGTGGAACGGCAGGTCGGACAGCGCGCTGACCGAATGGCAGGCAATGCAGTTGCCCGACCCCTTGTTCATCAGGGCCGCGCCATTGGCCGCATCGCCCGGCATCCCGCTCAGCGACGCGGAAATCGCCCCGTCCTCAAACACAACCTGCGTCGGTTTTACGGCCTCTGCGCTTGCTGCGGTGGCCGCCAGTATCGCGGCCAGGCCAAGTCCAATTCTGTATTTCATGTGCCCTCCCTTGGACGATTCCCGTCCGCTCTTGGGGGAACACTATCGTACACATTCATGATTGAGCAATATCAAATTCAACTACATGAATTTTTATATCTGTTCGCAAGCGCAGCATGACACGCAATGTTTTCCTCGCGCCTGCAGCATGATTCAGTTCGCCTGCTCCGCGAATTTCCGCGCATGGTACTTCTGAAACGGCTCATCGCCGTCATATCCCTTTTCGACCACCCAGTTCAGCATGTTGAAGGTGGTCCAGCGGCCAAAAGCCCCCGGCATGTTGACCACGGCGGCCTGCGTGGCCATCACATCGTCCGCCACCTCTTCGGGAAGGAAATAGATGCTGGGCGTGAACAGCGCGCCCCAGCGTTTGACCATTTCCTTTTCGGGCAACACCGTGCCATCGAAGTCGGTCACCTCCACATCGCCGAACATGTTGATCTGCACGACGAAAAAGTTGTCTTCGATGTATCCGGCGACCTCGGGAACGACGAAAACCTCTTCGTGCATCTTCTTGCAATAAATGCAGCCGCGCTGTTCCACGATGATCATCAGTCGCTTCCCTTCGGCATTCGCCTCATCCAGATCTTCGGCCAGGTCCTTGAACGTGTCGCGCATCCACGGCGCCTTGTGCAGCCCGTCATCCCCCAGCTCGGCAGCCATCGCGGGAATGCCAAGGCTCAGCGCGGTCAGCAGTGCAATCCGTCGAAACATGGTATCCTCCCGTGGATGTCAGCCAATGGCGCTGAACCACGGCACGTGCTCCAGCATCCATTGCGCGATGTAGTTGATGGAATTGGTGGCGATCAGCACGCCAAACAGGACCAGCAGCGCCCCCATGATCTTTTCAACCAAACCAAGGTGACGCCGGAACCGTGCCATGAACCGCATGAACGGCCCGATGAACAGCGCCGCGGCTATGAAGGGCAGCGTCATGCCCAGGCCATAGACAAACAGCAGGCTCGCCCCCTGCCCCGCACTCTCCTGCCCTGCCGCCGTGAACAGAATGGCGGCCAGCACCGGCCCCACACACGGTGTCCAGCCGAAGGCAAAGGCAAGGCCGATGACAAAGGCCCCCAGCAACCCCACATTCGACGTGCTGCCCGCATCCGCCCGGAATTGGCGGTAGAGAATGCCAATGCGCACAACGCCCAGAAAATGCAGCCCCATCGCGATGATGATCGCGGCGGCAACCCAGCGCAGAATGTCGAAATATTCGCGCACCATCTGGCCAAAGGCCGTGGCCGTCGCGCCCAGCCCGATAAACACCGTGATCACCCCCAGCGCAAAGCAGCACGCCGCCAGAAATGCGCGCAGGCGCACGGCGCGCGAGATCTCCGCCTCGGCCGAGATCTGGTTCATGCTGACCCCCGCCAGATAGCTCAGGTAGAACGGCACGATGGGCAGGATGCAGGGCGATAGAAAAGACAGCAGACCCGCCAGCAAAGCGCCCAAATATGTCACATCAAACACGGCGTGGCGGTTCCTTGCCTTGTGATATTCACAAATTAGATTATGATGAAGAATGAAGCGGCGTCAATTGGAGTGGGTCGTGAAAACACTGAATGCCTGGCTGATCACGGCGCTTCTGGTCCTGCCCCTGCCCGCCTTTGCGCAGACATATCTGCTCATGGCGGAAGAAGCCGGCTGCGCCTGGTGCGCGCGCTGGAACGAGGAGATTTCCCACATCTATCCCAAAACTGCAGAGGGCCGGACCGCACCGCTGCAACGTTATGACCTTCACGGCGCGGCACCCGATGTGGACTTTGCGCAAAAGGTTCGCTTCACCCCGACCTTCATCCTGATCCATGACGGAACTGAAGTGGGCCGCATCGAAGGGTACCCGGGCGAGGATTTCTTCTGGAGTCTGCTCACAATGATGTTCGAACGCGCGGGCATTCCCTTGGACAATACGGACTAGACCGCTATGACGCTTGAAATGACAAGTGAACCGGATCAGCAGATGAATGAACCGTCGCGCCTGCCCGTCTTCGACGCCGGCATGTGCACCGAGGATATGGAAAAGATGATGCGCAACGCGCAGGAAGCATCGAACTTCCTCAAGGCGATCAGCCACGAGGGGCGCTTGATGATCCTGTGCCATCTGGCCTCGGGCGAAAAGTCGGTAACGGAACTCGAGGAATTGCTGTCCGCCCGCCAGGCCGCTGTGTCGCAACAGCTGTCCCGATTGCGGCTCGAAGGGCTGGTGAAACCGCGCCGAGATGGCAAGGCGATCTACTACAGCTTGACAGATGATCGACCCAGGCAAATCATGGAGGTCGTCTACGACCTGTTTTGCCGGGACGACGACTGACCGGTCGCCTGGCCAGCGATCGGTCTTCGGGAGGAAGCCCAGTTGCTTGAACTGCTTGGAGAAGCCAATGCCGTTGCATTGATTGGGTTTGTCGGCGGGGTCGCCCTTGGGCTTGCTGCACGGATCGGCCGCTTTTGCACCCTCGGTGCGATCGAAGACGCGCTTTACGGTTCGGATAACCGACGCATGCGGATGTGGGCCATCGCCATCGGTGTCGCCGTCATCGGCACGCATGTCGCCATGTCATTCGGCATGTTTGACGCGTCCGAGGCGGCATATCTTGACCGGGTCTGGAACCCTGCTGGCACGATCATCGGCGGGCTGATGTTCGGCTATGGCATGGCGCTTAGCGGCAATTGCGGCTACGGCGCGCTTGCTCGGCTGGGCGGTGGCGACTTGCGATCATTTGTAATCGTACTGGTCATGGGCCTGTCCGCATATTTCGTAATGTCGGGGCCCCTCGCCCGTCCCAGGGTCACGCTGTTCCCAGTCGAGTCCGATTCCACTTCGGCACAGGGGTTCACACAACTGTTCGAAGGGTTCGGGATCGCCCCCCTCACGACCGGGCTCGTTGTCGGCGGGGCGCTTTTGGCATGGGCGCTGGCCTCGTCCGACATGCGCCGCGCACCGGGCTACTTATTCTGGGGCGCTGTCGTCGGCCTTGCGATTGTCTCTGGCTGGATCGGCACCTATTGGGTCGCAATGGCCGGTTTTGAAGCCGAGCCAATAGAAACCCACACCTTCGTAGCCCCCATTGGCGACACGATCTTCTATTCCATGACGGCCTCTGGCACCGCGCTGTCGTTTAGCGTCGGATCAGTTTTCGGTGTCGTCGTCGGCGCCGCATTGGGGTCGTATTCCAAAGGCCACTTCCGCTGGGAAGCCTGCGATGACCCACGCGAATTGCGACGGCAAATCATGGGTGCCGCAATCATGGGACCAGGGGCAATCCTTGCCGTGGGATGCAGCGTCGGCCAAGGCATCTCTGCCTTCTCGCTTTTGGCGTTCAGTGCACCGGTGACCTTCCTGTCTATCTTCGCAGGCGCCGCATTGGGGTTAAAACAATTGATCACCGGTTTCGCGCCAGCAGAGTAGACGCCAACAAGAGCAAGCGTGCTCACACCAGCCTAGATGCAGCTCTTGTGTTCCCAATTGGTTGGAAATCTCTATCCCTTGCATGGCCAGATTCTTTGTCGGTGACGCTATGTGACTATTCCAGGCCTTTGGGAATGTGCCGCAAAGGGCTTCTCTGGTCGGGTAGCCGCAGGATATTTCGCTGCGTTCACCGAAGCGGCCGTTGGGACAGAGCCCGACCATGCGACCTTCATCTGGCCGCCTCTCATTGGGGGCAGACCACATTGCCTGACCGCGAACGCCGCAGCTCATCCGCTTATGACCCGGGTCGAACCCGAGACGCGGATGCCCGCGCCCGGTGCCTCGCCGA